>CANNFR010000005.1 GCA_947503935.1 uncultured Paracoccaceae bacterium | reverse complement strand
CCGGGCCAAATCAGCGCCCAGGTTACCGCCAATGTCTATGACAGCCCGACCGGACAGTTCCTCCTTATCCCGCAAGGAGCGCGGCTCCTCGGAGAATATGACAGCCGTGTCGCGACAGGCCAGCGCCGCCTCCTGCTCGCCTGGACACGGCTCATTCTGCCGGATGGGCACTCGATCGTCCTAGAACGCGAATCCGGTACGGATGGGGCAGGCTATGCGGGTCTCGAAGATGGCGTCGACAATCATTGGGGATCAGTCTTTCTCGCCGCAGGTCTGGCTACGATTCTCAATATCGGTCTCGAAAGCGGTGAAGACGATGGCGACGAAATCGCCGAGGCCATCCGCGACGGCACTCAGGACACCATCGGACGCTCAGGCGAAACCATCGTCCAACGCCAACTCGGTATCCCACCGACACTCACGATCCGTCCAGGATTTCCGGTGCGTGTGATGGTCACGCGCGATCTGGTTCTCGAGCCACAGGGAGATGCGCGATGAGCAAACTGAAACTGGGCGACATCCGCGACGACAAGCCGATCAAATTGTCGGTCGAACTGCCGGCCCAGGTGCATCGGGATCTCGTCGCCTATGCCGATATACTCGGAGCAGAGAAAGGACAGACGCTCCAACCTGCCAAACTCATTGCACCGATGCTGGAGCGGTTCATGAAAACCGATCGCGGATTTGCAAAGCTTAGGAAAGAGCGCCGTTCCGCCTTGCCTCAATCCGAGCAAGACTGACGAAACGGCGCAGCGATGGATTATCGTTTCCTGGACGCCACGTGAGGGAAAACGGAATGCGTTCGTCAGCGTTTCCCACGGGAATGAATTTGACATTTGGGTATTGAACTCCTCTCGCATGTGCCCCGACCACACTCACACCTTCTCCGAGACCAACCAGAACCATCAGGGCCTCACGACTGAGATCCACATGGCGCATATGCGCAAGCGCGCCATTCTTTCTGAGCTTCGCGGACAGAAACCTGAATATGTCCGGTCCGGAGTCCCGCTTAGATACGAGAAACGTCTCGTCACCAATCTTTTTCCAAGCCACTCGCTTTTCTTGTGCGAAAGCAGAGTCACACGGCACCGCCAGAACCATCTCTTCGTGATCTAAAACGAGACCATCGCCATTTTCATCAATCGGGGCGCACGAAGAAAAGAGAACATCGACTTCCCGATGGCTGAGCATAGTCAAAAGTTCACGCCGCGTTGCTTCAAGAAAACTCAAATCGGTTTCGGGGTGCTTGCGCAAGAAATTCTGCACCAATCGACGTTCCGCCCCATTCGAAAATGACAGCGTCGAGCCGATGCGAAGGCAGCCGTTCAGACCAATACCGGCAGACTGGGCTTCTGAGACGGCCCGGTCTATCTCCTCGAGAACTGTTCTCGAAGACCTCGCAAAGCGCCTACCTGCAACCGTGAGCGTAGCTCCCTTCGTGCTTCGTTCGAACAACGAAACACCGAGCAAATTCTCTAGATTTTGAACGCGTCTGGAAACAGCGGATTGTCCGACGTGCAACCGCTTGGCCGCTCGGTGAAAACTGCCGGTCTCCGCAACAGCATTCAACACCTCCAAATCATACGTCGAAATTCTACTGAAACCACTCGTCATCTAACCCCCTGTTTCGCCCTAGCGAAGCAGTATGGAGGCGTTCTGAAGGGCTTCCGTTTGCATACTGCTCTTGAAACGCGTGTTCGCCTGAAAATTGCAATAGGAGCCGGTGTGCGTTGCATTACGAACTCTCTAGCCAATCAGGCACGAGTGTTTAGGAATTTAGCCGCATCGTCCGTCGTCAGATGCTCGTGGACAATACGCCATCCACTTGATCGTTTCCGCCAAACGTGAGTTCCATGTTGTGCTGCGGCGCGTCTCTCGCCCTTCAAGGATCGACCTTGCCCTACGAACACGAATGTGATCACCGCGAGGTCACCCGAGATCAGAACCGACGGCGTCTCAACCGGCGCGATCTTCCATTCACTGAACCCGGACAAGTTCCACGTCTGGGCGTATTCATCGAAGCTTTTTAGAACCACGACCTTGTCATCGAAATTATCGACGACAAGGATTTCGCCGTCGTCGAACAGTGGCCGAAGGCGTTCGACATCAAACGGACTGCCCGGCTCGGTTCTCCAACAGTCGAACCAGTTCTGGGTCAAGGTCAGAAGCTCGGCTTCTTGCGTAGTCACGGTTATTGCTCCTTTTGAAGATATCGATGCGATTTGGCTGTCGAGCGTCTCGCTCGTCTATTCCTTGCGAGGAAGGGAGATATGCTCGTGTTCGATCTGCCAGCTGTTGTCGTTCTCAGTTAGAAAGAGGGTCGCCTGAGCGGGCGTGGAGAAACGCTCACCGTTGGCGCGAAGACCTTCGATATTGACGAAGAGCGTGACGAAGGCCGCGTCTTCGACGACGTCGATGTCGACGCTGTGCGGGAGAGCGGTAAAGCGCCAACGGTCGAAGCCACGCATGAAAGGCTGCCATATCTCGCGATGATCAGCTTTGCCTCGGATCACGGTGACATCTTCGGTCAGGTCGAATGCTAAAACGTTATCTGAATAGAGCGGTCCAACCGTGTCTTCATAGCTCCAGTTCTCAGCCGCATCCCCGGGGCTCCATGCGTTGGACCACTCAGAGACGAAGGCCTGTACTGACGCCGCGGCATCTCGCGGCGCGCCTCCCGCTGACAATCCCAAAGGATCACCTTCGACGAAGAACTGGACGCGATCCAGGCTTCCGTCATCACGTATCGCGTGCACATTCTCACCCACACGGACGTAGGCGAACGCATTGGCCTCCCCGTCTTTCAAGTTGTCCCACTGGCCGATCAGACGGTTGTTTTCGATCTTCCAGATCCCTGTTTCGATCTGCTCACTTTCGCCATCCATAAGCTTGCCGATCAAACGCCCATCCGGGGCGACGAAGACGGCATAGGACAGAGGCCGATCGGCAAAGGTCCCGAACGTCGTTTTGCCGACCGCGACCTCTCGGATCTCTTCGCTCGTCATTTCGGTCTGGGCGGCGGGGACGGTCTGGGCGGCGATCGGGGCTGCCATCAGGGTCGCAGCTAGCGCAGTCGCCGTGAGTGGTAATTTAAACATTTCTTATCCTTTTCATTTTTTTGCAGCGCAATCCCGGCTGGAGCCTTCAAGACGGGAGAGAAGCGCCGGAGTTGCGATGCTCATAATCGGAACGATCAGCGAAACGAGTACGAAGGTCCGGGCGATCAGTGGCCAGTCGGTCATCACGGGGCCAAGCAACAACAGCAAAACCATGACCGTTGGAAAAGCGACGATCCAGCTTGCGGCCATGCGTTTCAGCGAGGCTTTATCGAGCTCTGGGATGGCCATGGCTACGCTGCATCATCCAGATACATGGCCTTAGATATAGATGCATTCAGATCAAGCTCTTGCATGAACCAGGCATTCCTCTCGCGCACCATGTCGAGTGCATCTTCCCCGAGAACAAGATGCACGGGTGGTTCGCTTGCGGTCGTCAAATCCAAGATGGCCCTCACCGCTTTGACGGGATCGCCTGGCTGCTCGCCGTCCATCTCTTCCAGCCAACGCACCCGCTCACCCGCTGAAGCAGCATAGTCATCGATTTGAGACGAGGGCGTATCGAGCGAACGGCCGTTGAAGTCTGTCCGGAATGAACCCGGTTCCACGGATGTTACACGAATACCGAGATGCTCCGTCTCCTTCGCCAATGCCTCTGACAGTCCAGCAACGGCGAACTTGGTCGCGTTGTAGAGGGATACCCCCGGCAGGCCTACGAGACCCGCGATGGAACTGATGTTGATAATATGCCCGGATCGCGCTTCACGCATGGCTGGCAGCATGGCACGCGTCATGTCGATCAGGCCCACAAGGTTCGTGTCGATCTGGCGACGGATGTCAGCATCACTTGCCTCTTCAAGCGCACCCATCAGGCCATAGCCGGCGTTATTGATGAGGACGTCGATCTGTCCAAACCGCGCCAAGGCATCCCGAACGGCCTGTTTGATCTCCGCCTTCGAAGTAACGTCGAGGCGCAGCGCGAGGACGCGCTCGGGGGCCGAGTTCGCGAGGCCTTCAAGTTCTTCAGGGCGGCGTGCCGTGGCAACCACGTTGTCACCGCGTGCAACGGCTTGAGTGGCGAGTTCGCGACCGAAGCCACTCGAAGCGCCAGTAATGAAGATCGTCTTTTGTGAGCTTGCCATTGGTATTCTCCTTCGCGTCAATGTGTTGAGGTAAAGATACGGATGATGTCCGCAGTGCTCCAATCGAACGTGACCGCAGACTTATTCGTGGCGCGAATAAGATGTACTTGCTAGAATGCGTCTCATGGAGTTGAAACAGTTCAGATATTTCAAAGCAGTCGCCGAAGAGCTGCACTTTCAGCGCGCCGCGCGGCGGCTTAATCTGAGCCAGCCTGCACTCAGCCATCAAATCAAGAATATCGAGGAGGAGGTCGGCACGACCCTGCTCGATCGGGACCGGCGCGGAGTCGCGCTGACCCCGGCGGGAGCTCTGCTGCTGGAACGCGCAACCACGATACTGGAAGCGGCGGACAAAGCGCTCAGCGACGTGCGCGCGCACGCAGGTGCGGAACCACAAAGCTTGCGCGTTGGTTTTGTCGATTATCTCAATCTCGACGTCATCGTGCAGTCGATCGCCCGGTTGCGGCAAACGCACCCTGATATCGATGTGCAGCAAACAGAGCTGCAGACGGCCGAGATTTGGGCCGGTCTTGTCGAGCGCACAATCGATGTCGGCTTCGGCGTTGTCCCGGTGATGGGCGACAATCTGATTGCCAAGACCGTTGCGCGCGGTCAGTGGTTGGTCGTCGTGCCGAACGATCATCCCTTCGCGGACTACGAGACATTGCCGCTGTCGCATCTCGACGGAGAACCGCTGATATTCTTCGAAAAGGCACTCAATCCCGCGTTGCACGCAAGCTGGATGACGCGGTTTGATGAGGCTGGGGTGTCCCCAATCATCGTTTTTGAGACCAAGCAGGTGCAGACCGGTCTCAAAATGGCCCGCGATCGCACAGGGGCCTATCTCGTGGCTTCCTACATTGTTGAACCACTCCCGGACGGCCTGACAGGCATTCCGGTTGGAGGCTTTGACAATTCCATCGAGATCGCTGCGGCTTGGCGGGGCGAGAATGGGTCGAACAGCCTGAAGTCCTACCTGATAATCTTGAGGGAGATTTCCAGCTAACATGGCTCTAGCGGATCGCGATCGGGTTGATCCAGGAACTGGATGATCCGCACGTCGTAGCCCTCATTGAGAACATAGTATGCGACGTCGACATTCTGTTGTGCGAGATGAGCGATCAGCGAATCCGCATCGGCTGCGTAGAGACCGACATGCTTCCAACCGGCGAGGCGGTAATCCGCGGCAATGTCAGTCGGCGGCAGGCCGGGCAGGGTTTCCACCTCGCCGCCACCAATCAGCTCAACATGGAAGCTCTGATTGATATGCATCAGCGCGATCTCGGCACCTTCATTGATCGCGTCGATCCGGGATCGGCGAACTTCGACCGCTCCAAGAGCGCGCGTCCACCAATCGACGCTTTCTTCAAAGTTGGCGACCCGAAGCGCAACGTGGTTCATGTGGAATTGCAACGCAGTCTTCGAAGGCAACGGCGTCGGCGGCCCTCGGGTGGCGGGGGCTGGAACCACCAGGTCCGCCTCTTGGGCATAAGCATGCTCAGCTAAGAATAACTGCGCCACTCCACCAATGAACAGGAAGGCTGCTGCATGAGATAAACGCCTCATTCGCTGATCCCGGCAGCCTTATTGAAGACGTACCAATTGCCTTCGTTCCAATCTATGTGCTGGACGATCTTGACGATCTTCCAACCTGTATCCGATCGGATGAGCGAGATATCGTAGCTACCGATCATGCGCTGCACCGGTTCACCTCGGGCTTCTTTTAAGAAGTGCTGCGCGTGAAGCATGGAGACAACTTCGGCACGGTCACCGTCGATCATGATCGAAAGCGGCATGCCGATATGCTGCGTGGCGTCGAGGGACTCGAAAAAGGGCGTTACTGCCGCAACCCATTCATCGGCCTGCATGGTGGTCAGACCGCTGCCGATAGAGGCGGAGAAATCCATCTGGATTTCGTCAGCGAACATGGACCGGTGCAGGGCCCAGTCGCGCGTATCGTACGAGTGGCCGAGTGCGATGACGATCCGGCCGATCTCCTCGCGATCGATCAACGCTTGAAGTCGCTCCTCGACGGTCCCTGCCGGATCGGTGACGAGCGTTGTTTGTGGAGCCTGAGCCATTGCTGTTGGAGCGCCACCAGAAATGGCGATGGAAAAAAGCAATGCGCCGATCGCAATTGGTCTGATGAAGGGTCGTTTCATGATCATTTCCTCACGTATCCGGTGCAAGCGGGAGAACACGCCTGCGCTGGCCGGTCGCCGCGAACACGGCATTTGCAACGGCGGGTGCCAGAGGCGGGATACCCGGCTCACCGACGCCGCCGATAGGCGCTCCCGTATTGACGATTTCGATGTCGATCTCGGGCGTCTCCGGAATACGAAGAATGGGGTAATCGTCGTAATTCCCTTGGACTGTCCCGCCGTTCTGGAGGGTGATCTGGCAGCGCAACGCCGGCCCGAGCCCGTCGATGATCGAGCCCTCCATCTGCGCACGAACCTGGCCCGGATTGATTGCCTCTCCGCAGTCGATCGCGAGCGTCACGCGGCGGACGACAGGGATGTCATCGAGCATTTCCACTTCGACGACCTGGGCAACGCGCGAGTTGTAGCTCTCGACAATCGCGACACCGCGTCCCCAGTTTGGACCCGGCAAGGGTGAAGACCAGTTCGAACGCCGGGCCACGGAATCCAGCACCGCAATGTGGCTCGGTCGATCCGCCAATTGCGCGCGACGCCATTCGATCGGATCCTGTCCGGCCGCCGCCGCCAGTTCATCGGCAAACGCTTCCAGGAAGAAGCCGTTTTGACTGCTGGACACGGCGCGCCAGGGGCACGTGGAGGGCGGAACCGTCACCTCATGATGGTCGAGAAGAAAGTTCGTTTCGCAATAGGGCTGATCCAGCAGAACGGCGTGGGAGAAAAAGTCGACACCGTCTTCGATGGTGATGTGGCTGTATTCGCGACCCATCATCGGCCCCGACAGCCGGATGTGCATCGCTTCGACGCTTCCGTCCGTAGACAATGCGGCGCGCATGCGCGCAGTCATTGCCGGTCGATACTGGCCTTGGCGCATATCGTCTTCTCGTGCCCAGACCACCTTGACGGGTCGGCCCTCAACCGCTTTGGACGCAAGGACAGCCTCGACGGCGACTTCTCCATGGGTCTTGCGGCCGAACGCGCCACCAAGAAAGGTGGTGTGGATGTAGATCGCGCTCGCGGGCAGTCCCGTTGCCTCTTCAAGAGCCACCCGAACCACGTCGTGGCCCTGCGTCGACATCCAGACATCGCAGCGTCCATCGCGAAGCTGACCGACACAGGCGATGGGTTCCAGCGCGGCATGGGCGAGAAATGGAACCTCGTAATCTGCTTCGACCACTTGCGCCGAAGCTTCGAGCGCGCCCGTCGCATCACCGCGCGAGGCAGCGGCGGGGGCTTCGGGCTGGTCCAGTCCAGCACGCATCGCGGCCGTCAAGTCTGCGGATGACACATTCGCATGAGGAGACGAGCCCCACTCGATATCGAGCCCGTCCGCCATTTGTTTTGCGGTCCACCACCGGTCCGCGACAACGACCGCGCCACCGGGAACCTCGACCAATGCCCGCGCATCGGAAGCCGTCGACGGGTCAATTCTTGCAACCTCCGCTCCGAAGGTCGGCGATAGGCGCACCGCGCCGAAGAGCATGTCCGGAAGCCGCACGTCGATACCAAAAACGGCACTGCCGTCCAACTTTTGAGGCGTATCGATCCGTGGGACGGCCTCTCCAACGTAACGCCGCCCCTCGAAACCGCGCAAGGTCGGCGCGTTTGGGAGTCGAAGCTCCGATGCGCTCGCGAGAAGCTCAGCGAAGGATGCGCCGCGAGCGCCGTCGCTGCTGCGCACGAGGCCGTTCTCCGTGTCGAGCGTTGCGGCGTCCACGCCCCAATCCTGGGCGGCGGCTTCGATGAGCACAGTTCGGGCCTGCGCTGATGCCAGCCGGAGAGGTTCGATCCACGAGCGAATGCCAAAACTGCCAACGCTTCTCATTTGACCGAAGATTAGACGATAGGGTTCTGCGGGCTGTTCCGGGACCGAGATGCGGATTGTGGAGATATCAACACCGAGTTCATCTGCAACGATCTGGGCATGTCCGGTGTGCGTTCCTTGCCCCATTTCGGAAACAGGCGAGAACAGAGTTACGATGCCGTCTGGCTCAAGGCGCAGATACGGATTGAATTGCGTCGCGACAGATTGTGCGAACGAGACGTGCGGGATCGCGATGGGAACGACCAGAGCCACGCCTGCGGAAGCGAGAAACCTACGACGATTGAGTTCGAGTGTCATGACAGTCCTCCTTACTGAGCTTGCGAGATTTGGGCTGCGCGCTTGATAGCGGCGCGAATGCGGGGATACGTGCCGCAGCGGCAAAGATTGCGCTCCATGACGGCATCGATGTCGTCGTCCGTCGGGTTGGGCGTTTCCGCGAGCAGCGCAACGGCTGACATGATCTGGCCGGATTGGCAGTAACCGCATTGCGGCACGTCGATTTCTGCCCAAGCCTGCTGAACCGGATGGCTGCGATCGGGCGACAGCCCTTCGATCGTCTGTACAAATGCCCCTTCGAGCGAGCCCACGTTGGTTACGCAGGCTGGCGTCAGAACACCGTCAATCAAAACCCGGCAGGCACCGCATTGTGCAATGCCGCACCCATATTTTGTTCCCGTGAGTTCGAGGTCGTCACGCAAAGCCCAAAGAAGCGGTGTGTCGGGATCGATGTCCAACTCCACCGGGGTTCCATTGAGTACAAAAGCGATGGCCATGATGGTGCTCCTTGGTGGTTTCGATGTTTTCTCGTTTTCGGTCTCTAGAATTCGGCGTTCGCGATTTGTCGGGGTTTCCAGGCAGATGGGCTTGATTACCTTCGATATTTCTCCCCTTCGGGAGAGCCAGACTTCTCTCACGACATTGCGCGCGCCAGTCGATGGGCCATCATCATCGTTGTCAGATTAGTCGCTGATGAGGGAATGCTCGGCATGATCGAGGCATCAATGACACGGAGACTCTTGATCCCAAGAACGCGCCCGTCTTCGCGCACGCAAGCGGACTTATCGTCCTCCCGACCCATGCGAACGGTTCCGATCGGGTGGTGGTATGACCCCACATTCGCGCGCAGCGCTTCGACGAGGTCCTGCTCCGCCAGGTTGTCACTACCGGGCATTAGCTCTTCGCTAATTAGGGCGGACAAGTATGGTGTCGCTGCCAAACGTCGGGCGAGGCGTATGCCCTCGACCATTCTCTCGCGGTCTTCTTCATGAGCCAAGAGGGCCGCGTCTATGATCGGATCTGTGCGAGGGTCCGAGGACCGAAGGCGTAGACTTCCAACGGCCTTCGGCTTCACGACCCCAACAGCGATAACGAAACCGGCATTGGTCGGGCTTGAGGAAGGATCGAAGAAGTGACTGGCCGTCAGGTGCAGGTCGAGCAGGCCTGGCTCCGCGCGTTCGCTCGATGTCCATAGGAAGGATTGCAGCGCCGGTGCAGTCGGACCGAGCCGATCCGGGTCGGCGGCATATTGCATCCAGAAATGTGGATGGTCCTGCAAAAACCGACCGACCGGAAGGTCCGCGATGGTTGGAATTCCCAAGGAGCCGAGGTCATCAGCCGGACCGAGGCCTGACCGCATCAATATCGCGGGACTCGCATAACTCCCGGCGGACAAGACGACTTCCCCAGCCTTGATTTCTTCACCGTCGACCAGAACAACGCCATTCGCCGTTCCATCAACGATCTGCACCCTGTCGACCAGCCGATCGGGCAGGATATCCAGATTTGATCGCGACCGGACGTCCTCGGTCAAAAAGCACAGCGCAGCGGACTGCCGTTCGTTGTCCGCAATATTGAACTTGTAGAGATTAATGCCGCTTGGATTGCTACCGTTGACGTCATCGGGTGCTGGAAAACCTGACGCATGGGCAGCTTGATAGAATGCAGTTTGAAACGGCGTTGCCTGATCCAAGCCATATCGGGTAATCGGAACCGGTCCATCTCGACCATGCATGGACACATCGCCGAGGCTGTCGCTTTCGAGCGCTTTGAATGTCGGCAGGACATTCTCGAAACGCCAGAAATCGGAACCCGTGATCTCTGCCCATTCATCATAGTCCGACGGCAGACCGCGTGCGGCGACGCAGGCGTTCATGGCGGATGACCCTCCGGTCACTTTGCCCGCAAGCAGATCCACCGGGCGTCCAAGATATCCGGGCTTGGTCTCGCGGACCCAGGCATGAGACGTGGGAACACCAGTCGGGTCCAGAAGGTCGTCGGGTGTTGTTCCCGGAAAATAGTCTGGTCCAGCTTCGAGCAACAACACACGGCGCGATGGGTCTTCGCTTAAAACGGATGCCAGAACACAGCCCGCCGATCCCCCGCCGACGATAACCACATCGTATCTGTTCGATATAGTCTGGCTGAATGCAGGGCCCGCTGCGATTGCAATCCCTCCAACGGTCATCCCAGCGACGACTTGTCTTCGATCAACTCCTGTCATTTTGGATCACGACCCCGCATCTGAATAAGCCTAAATCTTCGCTGCGCCGTTGGCGGTGATGTGCTGGCCGGAAATCCAGCCTGCATTCGGTCCGGCAACGAACGCCACCACGCCGTCGATATCTTCCGAACGGCCCATGCGTCCAAAGGGAGAGAGGGCCGACATCTCGGCCTTTGCGTCGTCCGGTGCATCGAGCAGCACACCAGCATCGCCCAAGGGACCTGGAATGACGCTGTTCACCGTGATGTCGCGTGAGCCCAGTTCTTGGGCCAGGCATTCCACATAGGTTTTCCCTGCGGCTTTGGATCCGGCGTAGGCCGTGAAACCGCCATTGGTGTGGATCGTCGTGGTCGACGAAATCACGATAACGCGCCCTCCATCACGGACATGCGCAGCGGCTTCCCTGAGCGTGTAGAATGTGCCGTAGACGTTGATGCGGGTGACCCGGTCGTGCGCCTCATCGTCGATCTCGGTGATCGGCGTATCGATCAACTCCACGCCCGCATTGGCGACGACAATATCGACGCCGCCGAATACCGTTTCTGCTTGATCAAAGAGGTCAGCCACGGCTTTGGAATCAACGACATCGGCCTGAACGGCGATCGCCTTTCCACCAGCTGCTTCGACCTCGTGCACAACCTCACGGGCTTCAGCTTCACCGGATCGATAATTGACGACCACTTGAGCGCCATCTGCCGCTAGACGCAGCGCGATGACCTTTCCGAGACCGCGCGATGCGCCTGTAATCAGGGCTGTCTTACCGTTAAGAGGCGCGCGTGTGTTTTGATCGGCCATGCCGTGCTCCAATATAGCAAGTTAAAGAAGGACCCCGGGGCTCAGGTTGGGGACGGGAGGGGAGAAGCCCCGGGGTGTTGGTCAGCTATGCCGCTTCGGCGTCACGGGCAGTCGATGCGGCGTTCGCTTCCCAAGTCGAGAGTTCGGCTTCGATGTCGCCCATCTTCTTGCGCATTCCGCCCATGGCATCACCGCCAAGCGCGGCATGGACCGGCGGTTCATCCGCTTCCATCAACGCGATGATCGCAGTTGCCCCTTTCTCCGGCACGTTGGGCTGGTTGCCCTGCAATCCCGAGAACATATCTTTCGTCTTGCCAGCGGGCGTATCGGCGTAGTCCTCGATCGTCTTGTCGGTATGCTGGATCGACGATCCCGCGAACTCGGTTTCGAAGATGCCGATGGTCAGCACGGTGACATCGATGCCGAGCGGTTTGACCTCCGCCGCCATCGCCTCGCCGACGATATCGGTCGCGCCTTTGGCTGCTGCGTAGACACCCAGTCCCGGATATCCGATGAAACCGCCAATCGCAGAATACTGAAAGATGTGGCCCGATTTCTGCGCGCGCATGATCGGCAACACAGCGCGATTGACCGCGAGCGCACCGAAGAAATTCACATCGAAGATGCGCCGCGCTTCCGCATCCGAGGTCTCTTCCACCGCGCCGACTGTGCCGACACCGGCATTGTTGGCGAGGATATCAATGCTGCCGAAGCGCTCGATCACACTGGCGACACCGCTTTCGATGGCGTTCGTGTCGGTGATATCCATGACGACCCCGAGAGCATTGTCCGCGTGTGATGCGGTAAACGCGTCCGCTTGATCCTGCTTGCGGAACGTCGCGGCGACCTTTGCGCCCTTTCTCAGCAGTTGCGCCGCTAGTTCCTTGCCGAAGCCGGACGATGCGCCAGTTACGAGGACGACTTTGTCTGAAATTGATTTGGTCATGGTGTGTCTCCTTGGGTTACTTTCTGATGGACCCAAGATGACGACGCGCTTCCAAACGCGCCAATTCGAACGCACCAAGTACTTATTCGTCAGGCGAATAAGCCGTTCATAGCCAATGCCGCCGAGGGTCTTTCTACCAAGAAGTCTGGAGATCGAGAGCGCGCCCGTCTTTCGCAATTCGCGCTAGCTTTAGCACAATGAAGCTGCGAAGACGGTTTGCGCTAGCGTGTGGAGCTGATGCGTCCTGGCTTTACGCCGAGATGTCGCCTTGCCAAGCTCGTGATATGATTCTGGGTGGCGAAACCGCATTCGAAAGCGATCTCGCTAATCGGGATGGCGAAGTGGCGCAGCATGTCGCTACCCTCGTTTCTGCTTCCGCTCTTTGATCTTGATCGAAAGATTCACCGGTACGAGTTGATATCAGTTTCGGAGCCGCTTGGACAAAAGTCAGCGAAGCCGTTCTCAGTATTCTCGTTTTTGATGGCTGTTCGATCCACCCATGCCTTGCCGGTTGGCAGTCGCAGCACTGAAAGCTGTGTGTGAAGTCTTAATATGTGTTTTGATCTGAAGGTCATTGTCTCGACGCAGACTACCCGGCGTTACACCAAAAGCTTTCCGGAAGGTGGTAGTGAAATGCGCTTGCGAGGCGAAGCCGCAGCGATAGGCGATTTCGACGTTGGGAAGATCTGTCGTCAGCAGCATTTCTCTTGCCCTCTCACATCTCCGACGCTGGAGATAGGACCAAACCGGATCGCCCATCGCCGCCTTGAACGCGCGGGAAAAATGGCTGGGCGAGAGATTGGCGATGGCGGCCAATTTGGCGACGGTGAGGTCGCCGCCATATTGAGCTTCAATATGGTCAAGTACCGCGGCGATCCGTGGATCGAGGCTTTCCAGAAAATCAAGATGCTCTTGGTGTTCGCGGACTTTTGATGCGGCAAGAGCTTCAATGAAGCGAAGCGTTGGTTCGACAATATTGGAAGAAGTAGAACGTGACGCCCAAGCGCGCTTCAACAGAAGAGCTATTAAGCGATCGCGAAGACGTTGGGGATTGCTAGGCGCGCTTAGGTTTTCCACGCGCGCACTCAGAACCCTTCCACTGGCACTCGCGACCAAGCGGTTACCGAGCGGCAACAAAGCCAACTCACCGACACCGATCCGACCATCCAATTCCGTCATTTTAAATCCACTCGACCAACAGCTTACGACCAAAATCAGTTCGCAGCACTTGCGCTCGGGCCAAGCATCTCCGCGCTTAACTGTTATCAGGCGCAGACGCTGATCCTCTGCTCTGTCTTGTCCGTCTTCAAGGTCGAATGTTGGTCGGTTCATTCTGAATAAAAAGCAAATTCGCCCATGTCCGTATTCCGGGCCAAAGTCTTTTCAATGTTTGCAAATACGGAACGCTCAACGATTTCGACAAAGTGTCAACCTGGCTCGGCATCCTCGCTGTCACACGGAGCCCGTGCGGCCACTTCTTCGAGGATCAACAGCCGGACCAACGCCAGCGACGTCTCTGCGATCGCATCAGAACTGCGCCAAGCACGTGAGCAGAGCAGATTGACCAGTACGTCGGAAACCGGACCGACCGGCACCGACACAGGAAGCCCGGGAAAAGCCACCCTGAGCGCCCTCAGATGCCCGCTGATGGTTAACCCGGAGCGCGGGGGGAGAAGGATCGCCGCGCCGGATCGATCTCGCCCGGTGTGCCCCCGCCATGCGATCCGACCGCGCCCGGCTACCCGCAGGAATATCTCTGGATCGGCCTTCGTCTCCACGCTGTCATCCTTGGCCAGGATTACATAGCGGATGGTCCCGGCCATCAGCGCGCGGCGCGACGTGCCGCCTGGGCTGACCGTCGGTTGCTGCTCGGATCGGTGTGAGACCATCCTCTGATCGTCGCATAAGGCGGAAGCCTATGTATTCCATGATCGTCGGGCATTGCCCTGCGAGATGCGGAATTTCTCTACGATTACGGAATACTTCCTCTGTCTGTGCTATATGTTTGCGGAAAGTTCTCAAACCCCGCGCGCGAAAGGAGGCGGTGGACATGACACAGCAGACCGCATCGTCGCTGGCGGAGTTCTATCGCGATCCGACCTCGCCTTACGCGGCCTTCCCGCAACAGCATCGCTCGGGCGGGTCGATGCCGGTCACGTTGATGCGAGTGGAGCAGACAGCATTTGAAGCCACAGACCCAGCAGTGCCGGAACTCGCTCTTATACTCGTGACGCGCGCAAACATGCCGTTTCGCTGGGATGTAGGAGATGGCCTGACGAACGAAATCACATGCCGGGGCGGTTATCTTTGCCTTGCGCCACCAAACACTGCGACAGAGTTTCGGTGCTATGGTGAGCACGAGTTGATTGACGTCATTTTTCCGGAAGCTGAGTTGAGCACCGCGTTGGAACACTATGGTGCGGGGAGGCTGTCTGATTTTGATATCTTGACCAGCGCAACGCTCTTCCGCGACGAAACCCTCCGCCGCACCGCCATGCAGATGTGGACCGAGAGCGCGCGCACCGGTGGCACCAGCGACCTGCTAATGGACGGGCTGACCCAAGTCCTGATCGCGCGGCTGCTCGACAAGGCAGGCGCGCTCCGCCGCCCGCAGCCGATCCTGCCGCTCAGCCCCGCCGAGATCACACGCATCGACACGCTGGTCGAGCACCGGCTTGCCGAACGGCTCACTGTCGAGGACCTCGCCCGTGCACTCGACATGCCCCGATGGACCTTCGCCGATGCCTTCAAAACCACGACAGGCGACACGCCACACGCTTACGTCACCGGCAAGCGTCTAGACAAAGCCTGCGAACTCCTGCGCCTTGGCGACATGCCCCTCGCCGAAATCGCCTACGCCACCGGCTTCGCGTCCCAGAGCCACATGACGGATACGTTCCGCCGCGTGCTCGGCACAACACCGGGAAAGTGGCGAAGTGAGGTGCGGCGCTAGGTTCGCCGCAATACAGCGCGTGCTAGCGTAGCGCGATAGCGAAAGAATAGTTCGCATTTTCGTCTCGCGTGGCCCGCCGGGTGGTAATCGAACCTGCAGTGGTCATCTCGCATCAAGGCGTACTCAGTCGCACGGCAGCGAACCATTTTTCTCGTAGTGGGGCACGTGAGATTCGAACTTACGGCACAGCCGATCAAGTTAGTTGGTGACATCGCTCCAGCACACCACGATGGCCTGTTTGCCTACGCAAAATCGCCGCGTAAGCACTGCGTAAGCAGCAAAGTTTCGAAGTGCCAATTTCTAAGATATTGATTTATTAAGAGAAATGGCGCACCCGACAGGATTCGAACCTGTGACCTTCGGCTTCGGAGGCCGACACTCTATCCAGCTGAGCTACGGGTGCTCTATTTCTTCCTACTGCTTACGCAGTGCTTACTCGAAACATTGGCTTGTTTGAACAGCGGTTCCGACATCCGCCCAAGCCATTGTTTCGTCAACTCTTTCTTCCGGTCCCCTCAGCCATCGCCAAACTTGACATCCGCCTTCGGAGGGCAGCGCTCTATCCAGCTGAGCTACGGGTGCCTAGATACTCGCGTCTATAGCGGCTTGGTGCGCGCGCCGCAACGGTGAATGCTATGGGGCGCTTGACAGGGCGCCGAAGCCGCATGACGCTGGGTCACCTTTGCTTCTGGAGCACATTTCATGATCCGTCTGGCCGCCGCCTTCGCCGCCCTGTTTCTGACCGCGGGCCTGGCCCATGCCGATTTCGACGACTGCACCGCGGCAGACTATCTGGCCCGTTTTCCCGGGGCACCCTCCGCCGCCGGGCTGCTTTGCGTCGAGCATTTTCGCTTTGCCTATGCCACGCCCGAGGGCGAGCGGCAGATGCGCGCGATCTCGGATGTGGCCGCGGGCTGGGCCGCGCCACCGACGCTGGTTGCAGGCGTTGAGCGGGGCGCGCGCGAGGCCGCGGCCGCGATGGGGGCTTTGGGATCCTATGCGATCGACGACGTGACATTGCTGCTCCTCGACGATGTCCACGGCTTTGGAGAGTCGCCCGAAGTCCTGGCGATTACCGATGGGCGACGAGATCCGGCAGGCAGCCGGCCCGGCGAATGCCTGGTCACGCTTTACGCGCTCTCGGCCGGATCGACGCCGGATGAAATCGCGGTGACCACGGCGCATGAGATTTTCCATTGCCTGCAATTCGCCAGCCTCTCCGCCGGCCAGATGGGCACCTATGGCGCTGGCGGGACCTGGTGGATCGAGGGCGCGGCCGAGTATTTCTCGGCCTTCGCGGTCGCGGGTTCGGGGCCCTTTACCGATCGCGGGGCCGCTTTCGATGCCGCGGTCAGCGGGGGCACGGCCTTGAACGAGATGGGCCATAACGCCTCCCCTTTCTTCTTCTGGTTGGCGCAGTCCAGCGGCCCCTCGGCTCTGGTGCCGTTTCAGCGCGGCATGGCCGGCAGCAGCGGCGCGGGTGCGCAGCGGGCCGCCATGCGCGGCGCGCTTTCGGATGACGAATGGCTGCGCTTTGCCCAGGCCTATGTGGATGCCGACATCGCCCATCCCCAGGGCGGCAGCCTGGCCTTGTCGCCCAGCATCGCCGAGACGCGGAACATCCGCCGCCCCGGCACCCAGAGGCTGACCTTGCAGCCCTTCGCGATCCTCGTCGGTCAGGCGAATTATGACTGCGGCACCTGGGGCAACACCCTGACGCCCGACAACGCCAATATCGCGGCCCGCACCGCCGCCGGGCGCGACTGGGCCCCCTGGCCGGAAGAGATCGACACGCGCGAGGGCCGCCCGGGCGAGTATCGTCTGGCCGCGATGCATACCGGTGACAGCGCGCAGACCTTGCGCATCCGGGTCGAACGCCGCCGCGCCTGCACGCCATGCGGTACCACCGACCGGGTCGATGCCTGCCTGAACGGCACGTGGCAGGTAACCGGCGGTGGCCCTGTGGAATGGATGCGCAGCCAGGGCCTGCCGCTGACCAATGTGCGCGAAGGCCCGCGGGTCGTCACCTTCCGCTCGGACGGCGCCTATGGCACTGAGCCCCTGGAGATCGGCATCGAGATCCGCGATGACGACACGATCGCGCGGGGCGAAGGGTTTGCGACCGCCGCCTTCGGCCGCTGGTCGGCCGAGGATGGGCAGATGACGATCTGCCAGGATGCGGGCGGTGTCTCGGGAACCGTGACGGTCACAACCCCGCGCACCACGATATCAGGACCTGTCCCCGTGCCCGGCGCCGGGGTGATCACGATGCGCTACAGCTGTTCCGAGACGGCGATGAGCACATCGATGTCCTTCCCCGGCCTCTCAGACATGGTCACCCAATACGGCAAGATCGCCGAAGAGCCTGAGGACACCGGCGCGCCGTGAGGCGCGCCGGGCCCCGGACGCCCTGCCCCCGCGACAGGCCGGATGCGTGGCGTTGCCGCGCTGACAGGCGAGAGAGCGAGGGTGACCGGGATGGCCCAGACAGCATCGCACGGGGCCAGATGACACCCGGCCTTGAACGCAAGGCCCCGCACCCCCATAACGTGAGCCACGCTCAAGGGGGCAATCATGGACGGCACGGCGACATTTCTTGATACGGCATTCTGGGGCACGGCGGCGGCGATCTTGTGCCTTCTGGTGCTGTCGGCCTTCTTCTCGGGCAGCGAAACGGCCCTGACAGCCGCTTCGCGCGGCAAGCTGCGCAATCAGGCTGACCGGGGGTCGGCGGGGGCGGCGACGGCGTTGAAGCTGACCGAGGATAACGAGCGTCTGATCGGCGCGATCCTTCTGGGCAATAACGTGGTGAACATTCTGGCCGCGTCGCTGGCCACGGCGCTTTTCACGCGCGCCTTCGGCGAATCCGGTGTCGCCCTGGCCACGCTGGTGATGACCGCGCTGGTGCTTGTCTTCGCCGAGGTGCTGCCCAAGACCTACTCGATCACAAATGCCGAAACCGTGGCCTCTCGCGTCTCGCCGATCATCCGTCTGGTGATCCTGGTCCTCTCGCCCATCGTGACGGCGGTGCGGTTTTTCGTGCGCATGATTTTGGCGCTCTTCGGCGTGCGGACCGACCCTGACAGCCAGGTTCTGTCGGTGCATGAGGAGATCGTCGGCGCGCTGGCCATCGGCCATTCCGAGGGCGTGGTCGAGAAAGAACACCGCGACCGTCTGCTGGGCGCGCTGGATCTGTCAGACCGCACGGTGGAAGAGATCATGCGCCACCGCAGCCAGATCGAGATGATCGATGCCGATGACGACCCCGAGGCGATCTTGTCGCAATGTCTGGCGTCACCCCATACGCGCCTGCCCGTCTTCAAGGGCGACAAGGAAAATATCGTCGGTGTGATCCACGCCAAGGACCTGTTGCGCGCGGTCGACAAGCTGATCCGGGGCGATCAGGGGGGGCTGGCCTCGCTGAAGGACCTCAAGCTGATGGACGTGGCGATGCCGCCCTATTTCGTGCCCGACAGCACACCGCTGGACGAGCAGATGCGGCAATTCCTGGTGCGCCACACCCATTTCGCGCTGGTCGTCGATGAATACGGCGCCCTGCGCGGGCTGATCACGCTGGAGGACATCATCGAAGAGATCGTGGGCGAGATCACCGACGAATTCGATGAAAGCGCCGAACAGCCGTTCCGCCGCAGCGAGGATGGCCAGTATCTGGTCGATGGCGCGGCCACGATCCGCGACCTGAACCGCGCCGCCGACTGGCAATTGCCCGATGAGGAAGCCAACACGATTGCGGGCCTCGTGATCCACGAGGCGCAGATGATCCCCAATGAGGGGCAGGTGTTTTCCTTCCATGGCTTCCGGTTCGAGGTTGTGACGCGCAAGGACAACCGGATCACCAAGCTGAAGATCCGCCCGCTTTGAGGCTGCAGCGTTTGACGAAAAACCTATAGCGTTTCAGGATACACCTGACACATCTCGCATCGAAAATGTCCCGAGAATGCGAAGCATGGCAGGGTATTTTCGATTCAGGTTTATCTCGAAACGCTATAGGTTTTTCGCATAACGCTGTAAGGGCCCCTCCCGCCCGCCGTTGCGGATCGAAGATCCGCGCCTTGCGGTTGGGCCGGGCGCCGCCTTCGGCGGCGTGCCTCCGGCGGAGGTATTTTTGACAGAATGAAGGAGCCGGGCGCGCTTACCTGGCTTTGAAGAGACTGCCCAGGATACCGCGGACGATGCGGCGGCCAGTCGTGCCGGTGAGTTCCTTCATCACCGTCTTGCCGAGGGCCGCGCCAAAGCCCTGATCGCTGCTGGACCGGCTGCGGCCCGCGCTGGCGCGCCCGCCATCGTAGCGGCGCGCCTTCTGGAACGCGCGGTCTTCCTCTTTCTGCCTTTCCTCGGCCATCTCGGCCTCCTCGGCGGCTTTCGCCGCGATCTCGGCCTTTTTGCGCAGCATCTCGAAGGCGCTTTCGCGATCGACGGCCTGCTCATATCTGCCCATGACTGGTGAGCCCGCAATCACCGCCTTCCGCTGGTCCGCCGTGATCGGCCCCAATTGCGAGGATGGCGGGCGGATCAGCGTGCACTCAACGATGCCCGGCGCGCCCTTCGCCTCGAGAAACGAGGTCACCGCCTCGCCCACGCCGACTTGCTTGATCGCGTCTTCGGTATCGAAGCGGGGATTGTCGCGGTAGGTATCGGCGGCGCGGCGCAGGTTCTTCTGGTCGCGCGCGGTGAAGGCGCGGAGCGCATGCTGCACCCGGTTGCCGAGCTGGCCCAGAATATCCTCGGGCACATCGGCGGGGTTCTGGGTGATGAAATAGACCCCCACCCCTTTTGAGCGGATCAGGCGGGCCACCTGTTCGACCTTGTCGACCAGTGCTTTCGGCGCGTCGTCGAACAACAAATGCGCCTCGTCGAAGAAGAAGACGAGCTTTGGCTTGTCGGGGTCGCCCACCTCGGGCAATTCCTCGAACAATTCCGACAAGACCCAGAGGAGGAAGGTCGCATAGAGCCGTGGCGAGGACATCAGCTTGTCCGCTGCCAGAATGTTGATCCGGCCGCGCCCGTCGGCACCCACCTGCATCAGATCCGTCAGATCAAGGGCGGGTTCGCCAAAGAACTCGGCCCCGCCCTGATTTTCCAGCACCAGGAGGCGGCGCTGGATCGTGCCGATCGAATTGGGCGAGACATTTCCATAGCGCAGGGTCAGCTGGTCGGCATTCTCGCCGACCCAGACCAGAAGCGCCTGCAGATCCTTCAGATCGAGAAGCGGCATCCCTTCTTCATCGGCCACGCGGAAGGCGATGTTGACCACGCCTTCCTGCGCCTCACTCAGTTCCAGAAGGCGCGAGATCAGCAAAGGCCCCATCTCGGCCACCGTGGTGCGGATCGGGTGGCCCTGTTCGCCGAAGAGGTCCCAGAAGACCACCGGAAACGCCTGGTAGGCGAGATCGAGGCCAATGGTGCCCGCGCGCTTCATGAAGGCGCCATGCAGCTTGTGGCTTTCGCTGCCGGCCATGGCCAGACCGGACAGATCGCCCTTCACGTCGGATAGGATCACCGGCACGCCGGCGGCCGAAAACCCCTCGGCCAGGATCTGCAGGGTGACCGTCTTGCCCGTGCCTGTGGCGCCTGCCACCAGCCCGTGACGGTTACCATACTTCAAAAGCAGATGCTGCGGCACCCCGTATTCTTCAGCGCCACCGCCCACAAAAATCCGGTCACTCATGCGAAACTCCCTCGTTCTTTGTGGTGACAATACAGTCTTAACCAATCTCTGCCAGTGTCGAACGGGTCTGCGGCCGCGCTTTGGGCATGGCTTTGCAGATAATCCTCCCTGTTGACTGGCCGGGCCCCCAAGCGCGGCCTTTTTATGACCCCCATATCATTGGCATTGTCCGCGGATGAAGGTGTATTGCTTGAGACCGCCGGCGAAATGACCCGCAAACGGAAATCCGGCTCTCTCTCCCTATTGATCAAATCTGGGACACTACCCAAAATTCCATGTTGACGCATGCGAGCAATATTCGTAGCGTCCGGGCAATAACTAAGTCGGCCAGTCCGACGGGGAGAAACGATTGGGGAAAGGGCCTTTTTCAAGGCCCTTTTTCTTTGGCCGAAGACGCCCCCGCGCGCACCGGCAAAGCCCCGCCTGTTTCCACCGCAAAGTCACATTTCCGGGCCTGACACCATCGGAACCGCGTGATATGGCAAGCTGATAAGAACAACCGAGAGACTGATTGAGCATCATGCGCACCACCTTATCCTTCCTTGCCTTTCTTGCCCTGGCCACACCCGGCCTGGCGCAGGACACCCCAGCCGAGCCCGAGGCTGACGAAACCACAGCCGAAGAGGCTCCGGCAGAGCCTGGCGGCCTGTCCATGGGTGTCGCCGTGGCGCCGGATGGGAACCCGCTCGGATCCCCCTATGTCAGCGAAGAGCATGGCGATTGGGATATCCGCTGCATCCGCACCGAAGAACCCGGCAATGATCCCTGCCAGCTTTATCAGTTGCTGAATGGGGAAGACGGCAACCCCGTGGCCGAATTTGCGCTCTTCCCACTGCCGACACCGCAGGGCGAAGCTATCGCTGGCGGGACCATTATCACGCCGTTGGAAACCATGCTGACCCAGGCGGTGACTTTGACGATCGATGGGGCGAACGCGCGGCGTTACCCGTTTACATTCTGCAATCAGACGGGGTGTTTCGCTCGCGTCGGCTTTAGCCAAGCTGACATTGACAGCTTCAAGCGCGGCGCGACGGCCGCCATCTCGATTGTACCGGTCGTGGCCCCGGATCAGCGTATCAACCTAACGGTCTCACTGGCAGGCTTCACGGCGGGGTATGACGCCCTGCTGGCTTTGAACCCGCCGGCGCAGGAGTAGGATGTTGCTTTCAGGCGGGCAAACGCCGGTTTGCCCGCCAGCCACATGCGGTTTTCCGCGATGCCGTCTGCGACAATTCGCACAGATAGGCGAGCTTGCGCTAGGGTGATCCCGCCCAGGTTGCGCCACGCGGAAAAGCTTCACATGTTGGCCGCGCCGGGGACTTCCCGCCCGGCGTATCCAACCTGTGAGGGTAATCATGCGAACCACTTCAGTTCTGACCGGCGCCGCGGCGCTGGCACTTCTTCTGCCAAATGTCGCTGCGGCCCAGGCCGACACGCTATCTGCAGTCGCCGCGATGTCGAAACTTGAAGCCAACGTCGCCGAAGCCGCCGCCGCACTGTTCCTGGCCACGACCCCCGGCCTGCCGGAAGAGGCCCGGGGCGATGCGATCGAAGAATTTGCCGAGGACAGCGAACAGATCACGTTCTATGTCGCCCAACTTCAGGCCATGGAGTTGACCGAGCCCCAGGCCCAGGCCGTCGCGGCGTTTGCCGAGGGCTGGACCAGTGCCGAGGCACAGGGGCAGGAGCTTCTTGCCGCGCCCGTTGGAAACGAAGGCTATCAGGAGCAGCTTGTGGCCTGGTGGAGCAATGTCGAAGAACTTGACGAGGCGGTCGACGCTCAGCTCGAGGCGATCCTGAGCGATGCGGGCGTTCCGCTGCACACCAACTGATCAAAGCGCAGGGCGGGGCTTCGTCCCGCCCTGTCAGCGCTATGCCTGCTTCAACGCGATCACGGCATTCAAGCCGCCAAAGGCGAAGGCGTTCGACAGCACCGCCTGAACCTTTGCCTCGCGAGCCACATTCGGAACGACGTCCAGGGCGCATTCCGGATCGGGCTCCTCATAGCCGATCGTGGGCGCGATCACGCCGTCTTTCAGCGCCATGATGCAGGCCAACAGCTCAACCGCGCCGGTGCCGCCGATCAGATGGCCGTGCATCGATTTGGTCGAGGACATCATCAACCGATCCGCATGGTGGCCGAAGGCATGGGCGACGGCACTGCATTCGGTCTTGTCGTTGGCCGCCGTGCCCGTGCCATGGGCGTTGATATAGCCCACCTCATCGGCATTGAGCCGCGCGTCCCGCAGTGCGCCGGTGATCGCGCGTTCGGCGCCCTGGGCGGACGGCATCACGATATCGCCCGCATCCGAGGTCATGGCGAAGCCTATGACTTCTGCCAGGATCTCGGCACCGCGCGCCTTGGCGTGCTGATACTCCTCGAAGACGAAGACCGCCGCGCCCTCGCCCTGGACCATTCCGTTACGGTTGGCCGAAAACGGGCGGCAGGCGTCCTTCGACATCACACGCAGGCCTTCCCAGGCCTTCACGCCGCCGAAGCAGAGCATGCTTTCAGACCCACCGGTGATCATCACCTGCGCCGCGCCCGAGCGGACCAGCCAGAACGCCTGCCCCATCGCGTGGTTCGAACTGGCGCAAGCCGTGGCCACGGTGAAGGACGGCCCTTTGAGGTTCCACTCCATGCTCACATGGCTGGCGGCGGCGTTGTTCATGAGCTTCGGGACCACGAAGGGGTGAACGCGGTTCTTCCCCTCTTCATAGACGGTGCGGTAATTCTCGTCCCAGGTGTTTACGCCACCGCCTGCCGTGCCCAGCACGACACCGGAGCTGGCGGCCAGCTGCCCCTCAAAACTCAGTCCCGCCTGCCCGATCGCCTGCTTGGCCGCCAGAAGGGTGAATTGCGTGAACTTGTCATAGAGCGAGATTTGCTGGCGGTTGAAATGCGCCTCGGGGTCCCAGCCATGGACCTGCCCGCCGATCTTGATGGCCAGACGGTCGACATCCTGGATATCCAAATCGGTGATCCCGCAGCGGCCCTCGCGAAATGCCTCGAACGTGCTTGGCACATCGTGGCCGAGCGCGTTGATCGTGCCCGCACCGGTGATGACGACCCGTTTCATGAATGCTGTTCGGCCACCAGTTTTTCCACCGCCGCGACAATGGCCGCGACCGACGAGATATCAAACGCGCCCTCGCCGGGATTGTTGGCGTTGAACGGCACCTGAATGTCGAACGCCTCTTCGATGGCAAAGATAGATTCTACCAGGCCCAGGCTGTCGATGCCCAGATCTTCCAGTGTCGAGGTCATCTTGACGTCATCCACCTCAAGCACCGCCTGTTCTGCGATGATGCCGATCACCTGATCCTTGATGCTGCCGGTCATGCGCCCTGCCCTGCCCGTACTCCTGAGGCAGATTTAGTCATTGCCGCTGTCCTTTGAAACCGCTTTTTGCAAGGCGGCGACCTTGTCGGCCAGACGCGGCAGACGGCGGAGCGCCTTTTGCATCTCGACATGGGTTTCCATCTTCACCGCCGGATAGCCCAGCAACACGCGGCCCGCGGGCGCGTTGGTGAAGATCTTGGTGGCACCCCCTGCGATCACGTCGTCGCCCACGAAAATGTTGTCGTTCACGCCGCATTGGCCGCCCAGAACCACCCGGTTGCCGATCCGCGCCGAGCCGGCAATGCCCACCTGCCCGCAGAGCAGGCAATCCTCACCCACCTGCACGTTATGGCCGATATGGACAAGGTTATCGAGCTTCGTCCCCCGCCCGATGGTTGTCGCGCGGATCGTGCCGCGATCGATGCAGGCATTGGCGCCCACCTCGACATCATCGCCGATCTCAATTCCGCCCAGAGAATGGATGCGTAGCCAGGATTGCGCGCGCACCTCATCGCGGGTGCCCAGCGTCTCGCGGATCTCCTCGACGCCGGATTTCTGTTCGGTCACGAAGGAAAATCCATCCGCCCCGATCACCGCACCGGGTTGCGCGATGAAGCGGTCACCGATCTGCACCCGGGCGCCGATGCGCGCGCCTGCATGCAGAAGGGCATCCGCCCCGATCTGCGCCTCATTGCCGATGCTGACATGGGCTGCGATGACCGCGTTCGGGCCAATCTGCACGCCCTTGCCGATCACGACGAAGGGGCCGATAGCGGTGTTCTCTCCGATCTCGGCGGAAGGGTCGACGACGGCCATGGGATGGATGCCATTATTCACCCCCGGCCCGAGATCCATCATCGCGGTCAGCGCCGACATGGCCAAACGCGGCCGCCCCACGAAGATCGCCGCCTTAAGCCCAAGGTCCCTCCACTCAGCCCCCTCCCAAAGCACCGCCACGCGGGCCGCGCCCTTGGCCAATCCATCGGCATATTTCGGGTCCATCGCCAGGGCGATCGTATCGGGCGTGGCGTGGGCGGGTTCGGCGGCGCCGGTGATGGTCAAGCTGGTATCACCCTCGGCGCGGGCGCCAAGGGCCGCCGCGATTTCGGCAACCGAATATGTCATCCAGCACTCTCCCGATCAGGCAATAGCCAGCCGGGGGCCGATTTACCCCTCGCGGCCGGGAAACACCACCCCGGCATCGGCCAGCGCGCGGAAGAGGCGGGCATCGCGGTCGTAGATATCGCGGCGATACTGCATCTCGCCCGTGGCGCTGGTGAAGGCCGTGAAATAGACCAGATGCACCGGCACATGCTCTTCCAGATCGACCTTCGTCTGACGGCCACTCCGTACCAGCCCATCGAAATAGGGCTTGGGATCGTCCATTTGCCGTTCCAGCAGATGGTAGGCGAACTCAAACGGGTCGTTCAGACGGATACAGCCAGACGAGTAATCCCGAACCTCGCGCGCGAAGAGGTTTTTCTGCGGCGTATCATGCAGATAGATCGCATGCGCATTCGGGAACATGAACTTCACCCGCCCCAACGCATTCCGGCCACCAGGCGGCTGGCGCACGGTGAAGGGGAAGTTGCGCGCTGTATATTGCGTGAAATCGATGGCTGACCGCGGCACCACGCGGCCGCGACGGTCGATGATCTGCAAGTAGCTCGCCGCGTTGGGATTGTTGCGCATGCGCGGCAGATAATCCCGGCCCAGAATCGACCGTGGCACGGTCCAATCCGGGTTGACCTCCATATACTCCATCTCGTCCGAGAATTCGTAGGTGCGCTTGTCGACCTTGCGTTCACCGACCACAGCACGGGTCTGGAACGTCACGATGCCATCATCCACGATCCGGGCATGGAAATCGGTCAGGTTCACCCAGACATGGCGCGCGCCCAAGCCGCCCTCAATATTCATCCACCGCTCACGCTCCAGCGCGACCAGAACCGATTTCAGCCGATCCTCGGGGCCCCGGTTGATCTCGGCCATGGTTGACCGGCCGGCCACACCGTCGGGTTCAATCCCGTGGTCGGACTGGAAATCACGCACCGCCGATGTCAGCGCCGCGTCATAGCTGGCCGCCGCCGATCGGGGCAGATAGCCCATCGCCATCATCCGGTTGCGCAAGGCCACAACTTCGGCCCCGCGCTGACCAGGCTCCAGCGCGCGGGCGGGCACGTCGGCGCCCCATCCGCCGCGCGCGATCAGCTGCTCAAGTCGGGCCTTCTCGCGCATCAGCAACGCATATTGCGCCGAGCCGGGCGCGAGCGAGCGCAGATAGGCCGACGGGTTCTCGGCCGCAGCGAAGGCCGCCAGCAATTCAGTCCGGTCACGGCGCGGCAGATCACGCTTTATTTCACCCGGCATGATCTGACGCGGCTCAAGCGCGCCCGACTGCAAATCCTGCGCATATGACAAGAAGGCCCGGGTGGTCGCCACCTCCAGCGCCCCGATCTCACGCTCGCCGCGGGCCGAGCGGAAGGCATTTGCGATTTCGGCAGGCATGTAGCGCGCCGAGGGCAGACCATGCGCATCCGCCTGCATCAGGGCGCGCAACAGCGCCTGCCGCCGGGGCGCGGCATCATCGCCGGTCCAGATGGGCTGATACCCGTTGCCACGATAAAATGAAGCAATTTCAGCATCATCGGATGCCTGTTCGGCCACGGATTGCATGAAACCGGTCAGCGATGTGGCCGATACGGGCGATACGCAGAGCGCAATGGAAAGGGTCAGCGCCGCAGAAAAGCGCGTCAGGGGGGCAGCAAAAGACATCTAAAACCTCGGCAGACTCGGGGTGTAACTCCCTCAAAGAACAAAATGTTCCACCGATTCTCAGTGACTTGTCCACAAAAAGCGGGCGATGCGCGGCGAGGTGTTCCCCCATTGCAACGCAAAATGCCGCGCAGACTGACCCATGGGAATCGGCAGATTTTCGCGCAGAGATGCAACTTTCTTTCAGAAACATTACGATGGGGTTCAGCCGCGCATCACTTTGTGACATAAACTCGTGTGTGGGGATGTAGGACATGGAACGAAGGGTCGTGGCAGCGGCCCCAACTGGTACGGGACAGGCAGAAATCACATGACGAAATCTAATTCCGTCGGCATGACGCGCCGGGGCCTTCTTGGTGCATTCGCCGCAACAGCCGTCATCGCAACCCCAACGTATTCCAACGCTTTCGGGTTCCTTCGCGGGGCAGGCGATATTCGCCGGATCAAAATGTATTCCGGCCGCACCGGCGAAAGCATCGATACGATCTACTGGATCGAAGGCAAATACATCAAAGAAGCCCTGCGCGAGATCAACCACTTCATGCGCGATTGGCGCAACGGCCAGTCGACCAATATCGACAATCGCACGATCGATATCATGGCTGCCTCGCACAACCTGTTGGACGTGACCGAACCCTACATGCTTCTGTCCGGCTACCGCAGCGCCCAGACCAATGCGATGCTCCGCTCGAACTCGCGTGGGGTGGCGCGTAACTCCCTGCATATCAAGGGTCAGGCCGCCGATCTGCGGCTGTCCTCGCGCAGCGTGACGCAGATGGCACGCGCCGCCTCGGCCTGTGCCGCGGGGGGCGTCGGCAAGTATTCGCGCTCAAACTTCGTGCATATGGATTGCGGCCCGATCCGCACCTGGGGCGGCTGATCCTGCCTCTCCTGTCAATACTTCGTTAACCTTGTCCGGCGAATTTGGCCTCCCCTGTGGAGGCCTTTTGCTTTGATCCGCGCCATGCTCGCCCTTTGTCTGACCTTGGCTGTTGCGCCTGCACATGCCGGCCCCACCGGCATTCCCGCCGATCCTCCGGACGGGCTGCTGGAACTCAGCGAAGAGCTGGTGCGCGAAACGCTGGGCGCCCCGAACACTGCGAATTTTCGGCGGATTGTGTCATTTCGGTTGTCCGATGGCGGCTGGGCCGTCTGCGGGTCAGTCAATTCGCGCAACCTGGTCGGTCTCGCCATGGGCTGGAAGCCCCTATACTTGCGCTTTTCCAGCGATGGATCCGGCTTGCGCCTGGCCCGGCGCATCATCGACTGGCCCGCCGATGTCGCCTGCCGTCAACTGGCCATGGGCCGACCCTTGCGCACACGCGGCGGTTGAAACATGAGAGTTGAGCGGCTATCCGCTTGGACAGCGCGCATTCTCGCGTTAATCTGACCCGAACCGACCGGAAGGGCCGTCCAGAATGACTCGTTACGAATACAAGGTGCTGCCGGCACCCCAGAAGGGCGTGAAAGTCAAAGGTGCGAAGACCACCGAGGCACGTTTCGCCCATGCCCTGATGGAGATCATGAACGAGATGGGCCGCGACGGCTGGGAATATCAGCGCACCGACACCCTGCCCTGTCAGGAGCGTGTCGGCCTGACCGGCAAGCGGACCCAGTTCCAGAACATGCTGGTGTTTCGGCGCGAATTGCCTGTTGAGGCGGATGCGGCGCCTGAGGTTACGGCTGTGTCCGAAGAGGTGACTGCCGATCAACCCGCGACCGATGAGGATGCGCTGGACGCCGTGCAGCCCGTTGAAGACGTGGCCAAGCCGGTAGAGGCAGACACGTCGGACAGCGACACCCAGGAAACCGGTACGCGGGCGCGCGGGTTGGTTGCGCAGCGCCTTGCAGATACGCTTTCGGGCCGCGGGCGCGGCAGCACACCCGCCCTGCGCGCCGTGCCCGACCGCAGCCCGTCGCGGTCGGCCGACGCGGCGAACGGCAATACTCTGCCGCGCGCCGACAGTCCGGACCTGGCCGCCGAATAGGCGTTACGCCCCAATATCCAAAGACAAGGCATGAATGCGCCCGATCAAATCCGGGCCGAGCGCCGCATGCACGGCGCGGTGCCGCTCAACCCGCGTCATCGGCCCGAAAGCGGGCGCGGTGATGGCGACGTGGAAATGGCTCTCGCCAGACCCGTCATCCCCCGCATGGCCACTGTGGAGATGGCTCTGATTTTCCACCGCCAGCGCCTTTGGGGCAAAAGCGGCCGCCAGACGGCTCTCAATTTCCTGCGCAACTGACATCTTTTCAATCTACCCCCTTCAATCTTCGGCCAGGAACACTAAACTCGTGCGTCCGAGTCGGAAAGGTAGGTCCCCTCATGTCGCAGAAATCTCCGTTCGAGTTCGACATGCGCGTGTCGTCCGACAAAAAGCGCCGCACCCGCGGGCGGCGTGGCATGTCCGGCGCGTTCGAAACCTCAACCCGCATCTGCGATCATCCGGGCTGCGAAGAGGCCGGGCAGTACCGCGCGCCGAAATCGCCCGACATTCTGGACGATTACTGGTGGTTTTGCCGTGACCACGTGCGCGAGTATAATCTGAAGTGGAACTTCTTTGCGGGGCAGACCGATGAGGAGTTTCAGAAAAGTATCGACGATGCCCGCGTCTGGGATCGCCCCACCAAGCCGTTCAAGAAGGCGACCGAGGAAGACCGCGCCTGGGCGCGTCTGGGCGTTGAGGACCCGCATCAGATCCTGGGCGAAAACGCCACCCGCAACCCCGGCCGCGCCACGACCGGCACCCGCCGCCTGCCCCCGACCGAGCGCAAGGCGCTGGATATCCTCGACGCCCGCGACCATTGGAGCCGCGGTGATATCCGCAAGCAATACAAAAGCTTGGTGAAGGATCTTCATCCTGACATGAACGGTGGCAACCGCGACGATGAAGACCGTCTGCAAGAGGTCGTCTGGGCCTGGGACCAGATCAAGGACAGCCGCAACTTTCGGGAATGAAGGTGACGCGGGGGGCCAGCCCCCCGCACCCCCCGGGATATTTTCGTCAGAAGGAAGGGGGCGGCCTTTACGCGGCGCGGAAGACCAGGCTAACGCCGTTCAGGCAGTGCCGCTTGCCTGTGGGCGCCGGGCCGTCGCCGAAGATGTGGCCCAGATGGCTGCCGCAGCGGCGGCAATGGCATTCGGTCCGGACCCGCAGCAGCCGGCGATCCGCCTTGGTGCCGATCGCATTCGGGAGCGATTGCCAGAAGCTGGGCCAGCCGGTGCCGCTGTCGTATTTCGCCTCAGACGAATAAAGCGGCAGGTCGCAGCCCCGGCAATTGTAAAGGCCGGGCGCATAATTCTTGTCGAGGGGGCTGGAGAAGGCGCGCTCGGTCGCCTCTTGCCGCATCACGCGGTACTCCATGTCGCTCAGCATCGCGCGCCACTCGGCATCGCTGCGCGTCACCTCGAACCCGGCCCCCGCGGCATTCAGCGCGGTGGCCGAGGCCAGCGTGGCCAGACCGGTCAAAACGAAATCTCTGCGGTTCATGTCGTCTCCTTTACCCCTGCCCCGCCTTAACATGGCGGGCGCCGAGCGCGGAATCACAAGCCCGGGAGGTTTCTTGCAGAGGCGTGCCCTGCCCGCCTCTTTTGACGCCCGGCTTTCCCTTGCACCAGCGCGCGATATGTTCCAGTAAACCCGAGTTGAAGCCGCGCCTGCCCCGGGGCGCGCAAACAAGCATGAGGCACGTGATGGCGGATGGCGGTATGGACGCAAGCATGAAACCCACCGAGGAGATCTCGGTCCGCGATGTTTTCGGCATCGAGACCGCGATGAAGGTGAAGGGTTTTGCCGAGCGTGCCGACCGCGTGCCCGAGATCGACCCGACTTACAAGTTCGACCCCGACACCACGCTCGCGATCCTTGCAGGCTTTGCCTACAACCGCCGCGTGATGGTGCAGGGCTATCACGGCACCGGCAAATCGACGCATATCGAGCAGGTCGCCGCCCGGCTGAACTGGCCCTGCGTGCGGGTGAATCTGGATAGCCATATCAGCCGGATCGATCTGATCGGCAAGGACGCGATCAAGCTGCGCGACGGCAAGCAGGTGACCGAGTTTCACGAGGGCATCCTGCCCTGGGCCTTGCGCAACCCCGTGGCCATCGTCTTTGACGAATACGATGCCGGCCGCCCGGACGTGATGTTCGTGATCCAGCGGGTCTTGGAGCATGACGGCAAGCTGACGCTTCTGGACCAGAACGAGATCATCACGCCCAACCCGAACTTTCGCCTCTTTGCCACGGCCAACACCGTGGGGCTGGGCGATACGACCGGCCTCTACCACGGGGTCCAGCAGATCAACCAGGCGCAGATGGACCGGTGGAGCCTTGTCGCCACGCTGAATTACCTCAGCCATGACGCTGAGGCTGCCATCGTTCTGGCCAAGACGCCGCATTACAACACCGAGAAGGGCCGCAAGCAGATCGCCCAGATGGTCACCGTGGCCGACCTGACGCGCACGGCCTTCATGAACGGCGACCTGTCGACGGTGATGAGCCCGCGGACGGTCATCACCTGGGCCCAGAACGCCGAGATCTTCCGCGATGTCGGCTATGCTTTCCGGCTGACCTTCCTGAACAAATGCGACGAGCTTGAGCGTCAGACGGTCGCCGAATTCTACCAACGCTGCTTTGACGAAGAACTGCCCGAGAGTGCGGCGGCGCAGGCGATGCGGTGATTGTCGGAATCGAGAACGACTTTTCTGACGATGAGTTTGCGGCAATCGGCAAACTTGTCTGGTCGTACACGGTTCTGGAGCACGAACTTGCGCGCGCGGCACTTTGGCTCCGTGCGGAAGCGGCTAGGCAGAATTCTTCGGGTCCAATCGACGCCAGCGTATTAAAGATTATCAAAGGCACACTAAAGGGACGTTTTGATTCATTCGTTTCCGCTTTGAACGCACTTTCCCCTGACGATGAAACGAAGTGCTGGATCGCGGAAGCGAAAGCAAAGTTTGTTGATCGCGCGCGGTGGCGAGATCGCGTTTGCCACGGAAATTGGCGTCGCCATTCGGACGGGCGCCTGTCCATTTCTTTCCATGATCGCGATAGCCTGGAGCGTGAGCTTGGGGTGGACTATGAACCGGTTAGCCTTCAGGATCTCTGCGAGCTTACCGACACTACTTTGAGCTGGGCAATAGAGATTGCTCACAAGGCAGGTACGGTACCGCAATGACCAAGCCTACCGATAACCCTGCTGATCCGTTCAAGAAGGCCTTGGCCGAGGCGACCAAGGTTATGGCCGACGACCCCGATCTGGCGGTGACCTATTCGGTCGACCCTCCCGGCATGACGAATGACGCGGTGCGTTTGCCGCAGGTCAGCCGGCGGATGACGCGGGATGAGGTGTTGGTGGCGCGGGGGACGGCGGATGCCTTTGCCCTCAAGCACAAGTTCCACGACGCCAAGACCAGCGCCCGCTACATGCCCCAGGGCCAGATCGCGCGCGACCTCTACGAGGCGATGGAAACCGCGCGCTGCGAGGCGATGGGCGCGCGTGAGATGCCGGGCACGGCGGGCAATATCGACGCCAAGATCGCGGCCGAGGCCGACCGCAAGGGCTATGGCCAGATCCGCGAACGCAGCGACGCGCCGCTGGCGCAGGCGGCGGGCTATCTGGTGCGCCATCTGGCGACGGGGCGCGACCTGCCGCCCGGCGCGGCCAATGTGATGACGCTCTGGCGCGATTTCATCGAAGGCGCGGCCTCGGACGCGCTGGACAGCGTGGGCGACACTCTGGCAGACCAGGCCGCCTTTGCCCGCCTCGCGCGGCAGGTGATCACCGATCTGGGCTACGGCGACCAGTTGGGCGATGACCCCGATGGCGAAGAGGATGAGGGCGAGGCCGAGAATGCCGAGGAAGATGAAGAGGCCCCCGATTCCACCGGCGAGGATGACAGCGACACCGACGACAGCGACAGCCAGCCCGATGAAAGCGAGGCCAGCCAGGACACGAGCCAGGCGCAGGTAAGCTTAGACGAGATGGCCGATGCCGAGATGTCGGAGGAGGCCGAGATGCCCGAGGGCGATGCGCCCTATGAGCCGCCACCGCCCGCCCCGCATTCGGATGCCGACCCGAACTATACCGTCTATACCACGGAATTCGATGAGGAAATCGGCGCCGAGGAGCTGGCCGAAGCGGCCGAGCTTGAACGCCTGCGCGCCTATCTCGACCAGCAGCTGGAGCCGTTGAAAGGCGCCGTCGGGCGGTTGGCCAACAAGTTGCAGCGCCGCCTGCAGGCGCAGCAGAACCGCTCGTGGGAGTTCGATCTGGAGGAAGGCACGCTGGATGCGGGCCGTCTGGCGCGTGTGGTGGCGAACCCGACCACGCCGCTGTCGTTCAAAGTCGAGAAGGATACCGAGTTTCGCGATACGGTGGTGACGCTGCTTCTGGACAATTCGGGTTCGATGCGGGGGCGCCCGATCAGCATCGCGGCGATTTGTGCCGACGTGCTGGCCCGCACACTGGAACGCTGCGATGTGAAGGTCGAAATCCTGGGCTTTACCACCCGCGCCTGGAAAGGCGGCCAGGCGCGCGAGGGCTGGCTGGCAGCCGGGCGCCCGCAGCAGCCGGGGCGGCTGAACGACCTGCGCCACATCATCTACAAGGCCGCCGATGCGCCCTGGCGGCGGGTGCGCAATAATCTGGGCCTGATGATGAAAGAGGGGCTGTTGAAGGAAAACATCGATGGCGAGGCACTGGAATGGGCGCATCGCCGGATGCTGGGCCGGCCCGAGGCGCGGCGGATCTTGATGGTGATCTCGGACGGCGCGCCGGTGGACGACTCAACTTTGTCCGTCAACCCCGCGAATTACCTGGAAAAACACCTGCGCGATGTGATCGCCATGGTCGAAAAACGCCGCGCGGTGGAGCTGATCGCCATTGGCATCGGGCATGACGTGACCCGCTACTATGAGCGCGCGGTGACGATCACCGATGTCGAACAACTGGCCGGCGCGATGACCGAGCAGCTGGCCAGCCTCTTCGACACCGATCCGCGTGCGCGCGCCCGCTTCGCAGGTATCAGAAGGGCTGCCAGCTGATGTTTCAGACGTTCGAACCGACCACGACCCCCGATCAGGGCCCGCCCCGGCTGGACGCTCTGCGCAAGGAACTGGCAAGTGTCGGCTATGACGGCTTTCTGGTGCCCCGCGCCGATGCCCATCAGGGCGAGTATGTCGCGGCCCGGGATGAGCGTCTGGCCTGGCTGACGGGCTTCACCGGGTCGGCGGGCTTTTGCATCGCGCTGACCGACCGCGCCGGCGTGTTCGTTGACGGGCGCTATCGGGTGCAGGTCAAAAACCAGGTCGATACGGAGGTCTTCACCCCGGTCAACTGGCCCGAAACCAAGCCCGGCGACTGGCTGCGCGAGGCGCTGCCAAAGGGCAGCATCGTGGCCTATGACCCATGGCTGCACACGAAAGATGAGATCGAAAAACTTGAGAAATCGCTTGAGGGCAGCGACATAACCCTTTCAGCAGGCGAGAATTATGTCGATCTGATTTGGGAGGATCGGCCCGCCCCGCCGGATGCGCCGGTCGATATCTTTCCCGCCGAGATCGCGGGCCTCACGGCCGAGGAAAAGCGCAACGCTTGCGCCGCCAAGCTGGCCGAGGCGGGCCACAAGGCCGCCGTTTTGACCTTGCCCGATGGCATCAACTGGTTGTTGAACATCCGCGGCGCGGATATCCCCCGCAACCCGATCGCGCAGGCCAATGCCCTGCTGCACGATGACGGCCGGGTGATCCTCTTTATCGCCGACAGCAAGCTTGGCGCGGAGGTGCGTGACCATTTGGGCGCCGATGTGACCATCGCCGCGCCCGAGGATTTCGCCCCTGCCCTGGCCAAGCTGAGCGGCAAGGTCCGCGTCGATCCGGCCACCGCGCCTCTGGCCGTGTCGTCCATCGTCACCGCCTGCGGGGCCGAGGTGGCCTGGGCACCCGACCCCACGATCCTGCCCAAGGCCCGCAAGACCGAGGCCGAGATCGCCGCCACCGCCGAGGCGCATCTGCGTGACGGCGCGGCGATGGTCGAATTCCTGGCCTGGCTGGATGCGGAGGCTCCAGGGGGTGGGTTGACCGAGATCGACGTGGTCAAGAAGCTGGAAGGCTTCCGCCGCGCCACCAATGCGCTGCGCGAAATCAGCTTCGAGACGATCTGCGGCGCCGGCCCCCATGGCGCCATCGTGCATTACCGTGTGACCGAAGACACGAACCGCCCGGTGAAGCCCGGCGAATTGCTGCTGGTCGATTCCGGCGGGCAATATATCGACGGGACCACCGACATCACCCGCACAATTGCGGTGGGCGAGGTCGGAGAAGACGAAAAATCCAGCTTCACCCGTGTGTTGCAGGGCGTCATTGCGATTAGCCGCCTGCGCTGGCCCAAGGGGCTGGCGGGGATGCATCTGGATGCGCTGGCGCGCTATCCGCTGTGGCTGGCGGGGCAGGATTTCGACCACGGCACGGGGCATGGCGTGGGCGTCTACCTCAGCGTGCATGAGGGGCCGCAACGGCTCAGCAAGATCTCGGACGTGCCTTTGGAGCCCGGCATGATCTTGTCGAATGAGCCGGGCTATTACCGCGAGGGCGCCTTCGGCATCCGGATCGAGAACCTGATCGTGGTCGACCCCGCGCCAGAGCTTGCCGGCGCCGATGCGCGCGAAATGCTGGCCTTTCGCACCCTCACCTACGTGCCCATCGATCGGCGCCTGGTTCTGGCCGACCGGCTGAGCACCGAGGAAAAAGCATGGCTCAACGCCTACCACGCCGATGTTGCGCGCCTGATCGGGCCGCGTGTCTCGGACAGCCCGCGCACCTGGCTTGAGGCCGCGACCGCGCCGGTCTGATGCCGCGAAGGGTCATGGACCTGTCACACGCGCCGGGTTAGGTTTAGCGCCAACATGAAAACATGGGGAGGGATGTCAGAATGGCGGACCATATCAAGATCCACAAGGCCGATGGCACCTGGGTGGTGCGGGCCGGTGGCGCGGTGCTGGGCGAAAGCACCAACGCGCTGGAATTGACCGAGGGCAGCTATCCGCCGGTCATCTATTTCCCGCGCGAGGATATCGCGATGGCCTTCCTCGACACCTCAGACCATACCAGCCACTGCCCACATAAAGGCAACGCCACGCATTATTCGATCGTGACCAAAAGCACGACCATCGCCAATGCCGCCTGGTCCTACGAAAACCCCAAGGAGGGGGTGGCGCGCATTGCCGGACACCTCGCCTTCTACCCCGACAAAGTGACCGTTGAGCAGATCTAAGCCGCCCCGGCTTGCAGGTCTGGCCTCACGGTTATAATTGACGTAGCGAAAGGCCTCTCGCGGGGGGGCGCGCGCAAAACAAGGGAGTGCACAGCATGGCCGTAAAGGTAGCGATCAACGGGTTCGGACGCATCGGGCGGAACATCCTGCGCGCGATCATCGAATCGGACCGCAAGGATATCGAGGTCGTGTCGATCAACGATCTGGGCCCGGTTGAGACCAACGCACACCTTTTGCGCTATGACAGCGTGCATGGCCGCTTTCCCGCCAAGGTCACCACGACCGAGACGACCATCGATGTGGGCCGTGGACCGATGGAGGTGACGGCGATCCGCAACCCCGCCGATCTGCCCTGGGGCGACGTGGATATCGTGCTGGAATGCACCGGCATCTTCACCTCGAAAGAGGCCTGCCAGGCGCATCTTGAAAACGGCTCGAAACGGGTGCTGATCTCGGCGCCGGGCAAAGAGGCCGATGCGACCATCGTCTACGGCGTGAACCATGACGTGCTGACCAAGGACCATATCGTCGTCTCGAACGCGTCGTGCACCACGAACTGCCTGGCCCCCGTGGCCAAGGTGCTGAACGACGCCATCGGCATCAAGCGCGGCTTCATGACGACGATCCACAGCTATACCGGCGACCAGCCGACGCTGGACACGATGCACAAGGACCTCTACCGCGCCCGCGCCGCGGCTTTGTCGATGATCCCCACCTCAACCGGCGCGGCCAAGGCCGTGGGCCTGGTTCTGCCTGAGTTGAATGGCAAGCTGGATGGTGTGGCGATCCGCGTGCCGACGCCGAACGTCTCGGTCGTCGACCTGACCTTCGAATCCACGCGCGACACCTCAGTTGACGAGATCAACGCCGCCATCAAAGTCGCCGCCGATGGCCCGATGAAGGGCGTGTTGGGCTATACGGATGAAAAGCTGGTCTCGATGGATTTCAACCACGATCCGCATTCGTCGATATTCCACATGGATCAGACCAAGGTGATGGAAGGCAGCATGTGCCGCATTCTGACCTGGTACGACAATGAATGGGGCTTTTCGAACCGCATGGCCGACACCGCCGTGGCGATGGGCAAGCTTATTTGACCCAGCGGATCAATGTGAACCCGGCCGATGTGTGGAATTCGGTCGGGTATCCGTTCAACCAGGCGGTGGTTGAGCCTGCCGGACGGCGGGTTCACATAACGGGCCAGGTCGCCTGGGACGCGGATATGAACATCATCGGCGCGGGCGACGCCAAGCGCCAGACCGAGGTCGCGCTGAACAATATCGCGAAAATCCTCGCGCCGATCGGCGGGACGCTGGCCGATATTGTCTCGCTGACCACGCTCTATGTCTCGGCCGATGATATCCCGGCCATCAATGCGGCGCGGGCGGCGGCTTTTGAGAAGGCCACCGGCCCCGCCTCAACCTCCTATCAGATTACCGCCCTGGTTTTTCCGGGGCTTCTGGTTGAGCTTCAGGCCATCGCCGTGATCCCCGACGATCGGTTCCGCGAACCGGGCTGACACCACGGGTCGCACAGACATTGAACGGCTCCGGACGGCTTTGCACATCACATAAGCAGACCCTGCATGACCTTTGCAGAACATGCATAGCGGCTTTCCCCTCATGGGGATTGCGAGCGCTAACAATACGCCCATCTTAGGCGCAAGGACCAACCCCAACGCCACAGGAGGGCACCTGAGATGACCATGTTCACCCGTTTTGAAAACCAGCTGCGCGCCTGGATCAAGTATCGCCGCACGGCCGCCGAGCTGCAAAAGCTGCCACTCGACGTCGCGCTGGACCTCGATATCTATCGCGGCGACGCCCGCCGGATCGCGCGTCAGGCCGTCTACGGCGCCTGAGCCGCGTCCAGCATCTGGCCGATCAGTGCGCCGTAGCGGCTTTGCCGGAAAAGATCGTTGTGCCGACCGTCCGGGAACTTCTGGAAGGTCGGCCCGCGTCCGGCCTCGCCCAGATGGTCAACGATCCGCTCGGCCTCGCTGATCGGGATCTGGCGGTCCGCCGCGCCGTGCAGGATCAGGACAGGCGCCGTGATCTCGTCCAGATCCGCCAGATTGTCCCATCTTTGCACCGGCAACAGGCAGGCCGGCAAAAGCGACGCGCGGGCCATCAGATCGCAGAGCCGCGCAAACGGCGCCTCCAAAACCACACCCGCCACGTCGCGCCGCGCGGCCACATGCACCGCCAGGCCTGAGCCCAACGAAAAGCCGTGCACCACCACGGGCTTGCCGGTCGTCCGGGTCAGCCAATCATAGGTCGCCAGAGCGTCGGCCTTCAGCTGTGCCTCGGACGGCTGGCCCGTGCGCCCACCGCCGCCGCGATACTCCATCGCAACGATATGGCGGTCCGACTGGCGGTAGAGGTCCAGCCACGGGTCAAAGAGGCTGACCGCCCCCGCATTGCCCATGAAAAACAGGACGACCGGCCCATCGGCCTCGCCAGCCGTCACAACGCTGACCGACGCACCGGGCACGTCCTGACGCACGAAACCCGCGGGCAGATCGGGGTCGGTGCGGAAGGGGTAAAGGAACGTCGGATGCGCCCAAACCATCAGCGCCCCGTAGCCGAGGTAGAGCACCAGCAAGGTCAAGGCTATCCGTGCAAGCCGCCGCATCCGCGCGCGGCTATCTTTTGGGAAACCGCGTGTCGAGCGCGGCCTTGACCGGCGGGGTCACGAATTTTGAGATATCGCCGCCAAGCCGCGCGATTTCCTTCACAAGCTTCGAGGCAATGGCCTGATGCTCGGCCTCGGCCATGAGGAACACTGTCTCAATTGAATCGTCCAGCTTTCGGTTCATGCCAACCATCTGGAATTCATATTCGAAGTCAGCCACGGCGCGCAGACCGCGGATGATAACACCGGCGCCGACATCGCGGGCGCAATCGATCAGCAGGTTCTCGAACGGGTGCACGACAATCTCGATACCCGTCTCCATGCGCAAATGTTCGCACTCGGCCTCGATCATATCCTGCCGCTCTTCCAGCGAGAAAAGCGGGCCCTTGTCGCGATTGATCGCAATGCCGATGACCAGCCTGTCGACTAGCACGGCCGCACGACGGATAATATCGAGATGCCCCAGAGTCAGGGGGTCGAATGTGCCTGGGTAAAGGCCGACGCGCATAAATTCCCCCTGCTCCTCACAGGGGCAAAGCAACAATATTGCGCGCAGCATTGCAAGGGCGAATAGTTCCGCCGAATGGAGGTGATGATTACCCGGCCCGGCTCCGGTCGCCGTAAATCAGCCGATCAAGGTCGTCTGGGCTGAGCGCCCGCTGGCCCTTGGGAATAAGCTCAACCTGCATCTGGCGTGTGATACTATAGTGTGGAATGGCCATGTTCTCCGGTGCAATTCCCCGTCTGAAACGGCCCGCCAGGTCGTAATGCGTCGCACAGCACGGGCAGAACCAGCCCCCGAAATCGCCTTCATCGAAAAGGGTCACGCATCCTTCCTTCGTGCAATAGCCCAGAACGATGATGAACCGCCCATCCGGCGTGGCCCTGCGGTTGGCATCGCTGGCCTCGGCCGCGCGCGGCAGATTTGCGTTACGCGCGAACGGATCGAAATGCCGATCAATATCGCCAGCCTCGGCCAGAGCGATCTGGTCGGGTGTGCGATGCCGAATGAAAGCGGGCCAGCGACCGAAGCGGATCGCCTTCTGTCCGCCCGCCGGGATATCTTTCAGATCGACGCTATAGGGCGACAGATAGGTGACATCGGCCGAGGGGGCCATCGCGCTGGCCAGGCCCCAAAGGCCACTGCCGAGGGCCACGGCCCCCATGCCGATGGTCGCGGCCGTCAGAAGACCACGTCTGTTTCCGTCTTCGGGACCATCCTCATCCATGTCCGAAAGCCTAGACCGGCGCCGCCCGGTCGGGCAAGCCGCCCTGAGGACGCGGGGGGCGAGAGGATCAGAACCCCTTGATCATGCCTTCCAGAGCGTCCTTTTCCATCGCCAGTTCGGCCAGCCGCGCCTTGACCACATCGCCGATCGAGATCAGGCCGACCATCTCGTCGTTCTCCATCACCGGCATATGGCGGAACCGGCCATCGGTCATTTTTTGCAACACGGCCTCGGCATTGTCGTCGCGGTGGCAGCCGATGATGGCCTTGGTCATCACCGCGTCGACCTTGTCGGACATGCATGACGCGCCGCGCTTGCCCATCTCGCGTACGATATCGCGCTCGGACAGGATGCCCGAAACCCGCTTGCCGTCGGGCGAGACCACCAGCGCGCCGATCCGCCGAGCCGACAGCGTTTCGGTCGCCTCGGCCAGGGTCGACCCGGGCGTGATGGTCACCACCCCGTCATCGGATTTCGAACGCAGGATCTGGTGGACTTGCATGGCACGTTCTCCCGGTTGAGTTGTTTAACGCAGCGTCACCCCCGGAAGGCGCCTCTGTCAAGCACCGGTTTCCGCGACCCTGCCGGTTCTCGCCCAAGGCAGGCCCGCGCCTACGCCTTGCCTCAAAGAGGGCCTTCCAACCCCGCATTGGCAACATTAGGGTAGCGCCAAATCGAGGGAGGATAGGATGGAACTGAGCCACTGGATCGATGGCAAGCACGTCAAGGGCACATCGGGCCGCTTTGCCGATGTCTTTAACCCCGCGACCGGCGAGGTGCAGGCCAAAGTGCCGCTGGCCAGCAAGGCCGAGTTGGATGCCGCCGTCGCCTCGGCCGCCCGCGCGCAGGTCGCCTGGGGTGCCACCAACCCGCAAAAGCGCGCGCGGGTGATGATGGCCTTCGTCGGGCTGATCAACCGCGATATGGAGAAGCTGGCCGAGGCGCTGTCGCGCGAGCACGGCAAGACCGTCCCCGATGCCAAGGGCGATGTGCAGCGCGGGCTTGAGGTGATCGAGTATTGCATCGGCGCGCCCCAGCTTTTGAAGGGCGAATTCACCGACAGCGCGGGCCCCGGCATCGACATGTATTCCATGCGTCAGCCCCTGGGCGTGGCAGCCGGCATCACGCCCTTCAATTTCCCGGCGATGATCCCGCTGTGGAAGATGGGCCCAGCGCTTTCCTGCGGCAACGCCTTCATCCTGAAACCGTCCGAGCGTGACCCCTCGGTGCCGTTGATGCTGGCCGAATTGTTGCAAGAGGCGGGCCTGCCCGACGGCGTCCTGCAGGTGGTCAACGGCGACAAGGAGGCCGTCGACGCGATCCTTGATAATGAGACGATCCAGGCTGTGGGCTTTGTGGGCTCGACGCCGATTGCCGAATATATCTACGGGCGCGGCTGTTCGAACGGCAAGCGCGTGCAGTGCTTCGGCGGCGCCAAGAACCACATGATCGTGATGCCCGACGCCGATATGGACCAGGCCGCCGACGCGCTGGTGGGCGCGGGCTACGGGGCTGCGGGCGAACGCTGCATGGCGATTTCGGTGGCCGTGCCGGTGGGCGACGAGACCGCCGACCGGCTGATCGAAAAGCTGGTGCCGCGCATCGAAAAGCTGAAAGTGGGGCCTTACACCGCGGGCGACGATGTAGATTACGGTCCTCTGGTCACGGCGCAGGCGAAGGAGCGTGTGCTGGGTCTGGTCGCATCCGGCGTCGAACAAGGCGCTAAGCTGGTGGTCGACGGGCGCGATTTCAACATGCAGGGCTATGAGGACGGGTTCTTCGTCGGCCCGCATCTTTTTGATCATGTCACGACCGATATGGACATCTACAAGCAGGAGATTTTCGGCCCCGTGCTGTCCACCGTACGCGCCAAAAGCTATGAAGAGGCGATCGGCCTGGCCATGGACCACGAATACGGCAACGGCACCGCGATCTTCACGCGCGATGGTGACACCGCGCGCGATTTCGCCGCGCGGGTCAATATCGGCATGGTGGGCATCAACGTGCCGATCCCGGTGCCTCTGGCCTATCATACCTTCGGCGGCTGGAAGAAATCGGGCTTCGGCGATCTGAATCAGCATGGGCCGGATGCGTTCCGCTTCTACACCCGCACCAAGACCGTCACCTCGCGCTGGCCCTCGGGCCTGAAAGAGGGCGGCGAGTTTCATTTCAAGCAGATGGATTGAGTTGCAGGCGGCGGGGGGTTTCACACCCCCCGCACCCCCCCGTGGGATATTTTTGCCGAAAGGAAGGGGCAAAACCTTTATTGATTTTTCAGGAGTATCAGTCAGCCCCTATGCCGCGCCGCCCACTTAGTTCGTATCACCCCGCGCTCTATGCCGCGCGTGTGGCGCAAAGGCAGGCGTTTCGCCGGCTCAGGTGGTCATTCGGGGCTGAGCGTTTTGCCGGCACCGGGCAGGCAGAGGCCCTGCCCCACAAGGTGTACCGGCATCAGTCGAAGCTGCGGCGCCTTTATACCGACGATCCGCAAGAGGCGCTCTGGCAGGACAACAAGGTCCACAACCACGCTCTGGCGATCCCGCATCTGGACGGCGTGCTAATCCGCCCCGGTCAGACGTTTTCGTTCTGGCGGTTGGTCGGGCGGCCATCGGAGGCGCGCGGCTTTCGCGAGGGGATGGAGCTGCATCTGGGCCGGGCGCGCGGCGGCATCGGGGGCGGGCTGTGCCAGATGTCGAACCTGATCCATTGGCTGGCGCTTCATTCGCCCTTGCAGGTTACCCAGCGCGCCAGCCACAGCTTTGACCCCTTTCCCGATCAGGGCCGCGTCATTCCCTATGGCACAGGCGCGGCGCTGTTTTACAATTACATCGACCTTTGGCTATACAACCCTACCGAGACAACATTCCAACTGCGCCTCTGGCTGACGGAAACGCTGATCAACGGGGCGCTGCGCGCAGAAGCCGCCCTGCCCCATCGCTATCATATCTATGAGAAAAACGGCCGCTTCACCCGTGAGGGCGGCACTTGGTTCCGCCATAATGAGATCTGGCGCGATACGGTTTTGAAGGGCGAGAGCCCGGACAGACTCGCGTCGAAGCGGCTTTATACGAACCGCGTGCGGGTGCTTTACGAGCCTTCGGGCGCAGAATAGTGCTTAGAAAGGCTTCTTTCGGGCGATCCGATAGGCCTCTGCCGAAAAGGGCCCCCACGGCCCGGATCGCTTGAATGGCTTCAGCTTTGGCGGCCGGTCTTCCTGCCAGGCCCGGGAGACGCGCTGAAGATACGCCTCGGCGCCAGCCTCATCCTCAAAGACCTGCCCCCGCAATTTGTGCAACATCCGCAACAGCTTGGGGGAATAGAGCGATGTCACGCGCAAGGCCTCGATCGTACCGATATGGACAGCGCAATTGATGAACTGGCGCGAGACGCGTCTGAGGCCCACGACATGGATGTTCTGACCGCCCATTCCCCAATAAGCCTCGCCCAGATAGACGCGCGTGCCGGGCGAAAAGCTGCGGGTGCCCTGGTAGTACTTGTCGGGCTCGGTGCCGCCGCGCAGATGGTCGGAAATGTTGGCGACAACCGCCCATCCCAGCAGATCTGATTGCGCCTCGCTCATCTTGTCGTTCCCCCCGGGGTTTGTGTCTGCCGATCCTGCGCATGTGACGGGGATCTGACAATAGCGATTGCCCCAGGCATCCCTCTCTGCTTCCATGTTCGATAACGCGCAAGTGCAGGGAGGGCCGATATGACCAGAGAACCGGACTTCACCATCGGAATCGAAGAGGAATACCTTCTGGTCGATCCCGAGACCGGCGAATTGGCCGAGGCGCCCGAGGCCCTGATGGACGAATGCCGCGAGGCGTTGGAAGATCAGGTCAGCCCCGAATTCCTGCAATGCCAGATCGAGGTCGGCACCCGTGTTTGCGCTACCATCGGTGAGGCGCGCGAGGATCTGCGCCGCCTGCGCGCCTGTGTGGCCGAGGTATCGACCAAGCATGGTTTGGCGCCGATAGCGGCGTCGTGCCACCCGTTTTCGGACTGGAAAGACCAGCATCACACGCCGAAAGACCGGTATGACGGCCTGGCCCGTGATCTGGGGGGCGTCGCGCGGCGGATGCTGATCTGCGGGATGCATGTGCATGTCGGCATCGACGACAAGGAGACACGGATCGATCTGGCCAACCAGATGATCTATTTCCTGCCACATCTGTTAGCGCTGTCATGCTCGTCACCGTTCTGGCAGGGCGAGGATACGGGCCTGTCCTCATACCGGCTGACGGTGTTCGACAATCTGCCGCGCACCGGCTTGCCGCCACGTTTGGGCAGCTGGGGCGAATTCGAACGCTCGGTCGGCGTGCTGACCGAGCTGGAGTTGATCGAGGACGCCTCGAAAATCTGGTGGGATCTCAGGCCCTCGTCGAAATTTCCGACAATCGAATCAAGGATCTGTGACGTCGCGCCCCGTCTGGAAGACACGCTGACGCTGGCCGCGCTGACCCAGGCCATCGTGCGCATGCTGTGGCGGCTGTCGCAGAAGAACCAGCGCTGGCGCATTTATGACCGGTTCCTGGTGGCCGAGAACCGTTGGCGCGCCCAGCGTTATGGCATCACCGAGGGGCTGATCGATTTCGGCCGGCGCGAGATCGTGCCCATGCCCGAGCTGATCGACGAACTTCTCAGCCTGCTGGGCGAAGATCTGGGCGTGCTGCGCGCCACCACCGAGGCCGAGCGGGCCCGCGATATCGCCCAGTCCGGCACCAGCGCCCAGCGACAGCGGCAGGTTCTCGCCGACGCGCAATCGGGCGGCGCGGACCAGGCGGAGGCGATGCGCAAGGTGGTTCGCCACCTGATTGATGAATTTCACGAAGGGCTTTGAGTATTTACGGGACATATCCACGCGTCTTCGCACGCCATGCATGTATGCTCACGACATGGTCTACAATTTCATTTTTGTTAACCTTTTCAAAACGCCTTTCACAAAAGCTGCGAACAGCGCTATTGGAAAGATGACACGACTCAACCACAGGTAGCTTGTTCATGCTTGGCATTGATTCTGAGATCGTCAGACAAGCGACACGTTTAGGTCACAATTATTTACGTTTGTTGGCGCACCCGTGCACCCAAATGAAAACCCCAAGATTCGGAGAAAGCACGATGAAACACGTAGGCAAGACGCTGATCGCCGCGGCCGCCGGGCTGCTGATGGCGACGTCCAGCCACGCGCAAGAGGGCATTACCGACGTTTCCGTAACCTTTGCGCAGGTCGCGGCACTGGAAGGACCTGCTGCCGAACTGGGCCTGAAAATGCGGGCCGGCATCCAGGCGGCCTTCGAAGAGGTGAATGCCGAAGGAGGGGTCTACGGGCGCAAGCTGATGCTTGAATCCTTCGATGACGGCTATGAGCCCGATAAATCGGCCGCTCAGGTCACAGCCGCGATCGAAAGCGGCAAGTATATCGGCTTTATCGGCCCGGTCGGCACGCCGACCACGCTGGTCACCCAACCCATCGCGACCGAGGCGGGTATGCCCTTTATCGGTGCCTTCACCGGCGCGGGCTTCCTGCGCGATGCGAGCCACGGAAACATCTTCAACATCCGCGCCTCCTATGACGCCGAAACCGAGGCCTGGATGCAGCACCTTGTCGATGAAGAAGGTCTGACGGATATCGCGATCCTCTATCAGGATGACGGGTTCGGTTACGTGGGCCTGGCGGGCGTCGAGGCAGCCTTGGAACGCCGCGGCATGTCTCTGGTCGCCTCGGGCACCTACACGCGCAACACCCTTGAGGTTGAGGAAGCCCTGGAAACCATCAAGGCCGCGAACCCCCAGGCCGTCGTGATGGTGGGCGCCTACGCCCCCATTGCCGCCTTCATCAAGCAAGCCCGCGCGCAAGACTTCAACCCGACCTTCGTCAACATCTCGTTCGTCGGCTCGATGTCGCTTCTGCGTGAGCTTGGGCCGGACGGCGAAGGCGTGATCGTCAGCCAGGTCGTTCCCTTCCCGCTGAACGGGTCGATCAAGGCTGTGGCCGATTATCAGCAAGCGTTGATCAAGCAGGGCATGGGCGCCGATCTGGGGTTTGTCTCGCTTGAGGGCTATCTGGTCGGCCGTTATGCGATCGAAGCCCTGCGCAATGCAGGCCCCCGCGTCACGCGGGAGCGGTTTCTGAACGCGATGAACAATGTCAGCCTTGTCGATCTTGGCGATTTCAGATTGCAGTTCGGCGAGGGTGACAATCAGGGCTCTGACGAGGTCTATCTGACCCGTATCACCGGCATCGGCAGCTTCGAGGCTTTGGGCGCTGCAGGGCAGTAGAGAAGCCTTCTTTCTCCTCTGAATTCGGCGGCCCCTTAATCGGGGCCGCCTTTTTCGTGGCTGCGCTCGACGCGAAACACCCGTGAAACATTCCCGGCCTAAAGCATTTTGCGTTTGGTCTACCAAGCGGATAGGACATTATCATTGGCCGGGGTGCGGCTCGATCTGAGCGGGCACTGCGCCGCATGTGGTGAGTGACGAGCGGCTGGGGAGGGCCGTGGCGATGGATTTTGCACTGTCGGAGGAGCAGGACGCCATTTTTGACATGGCGCGGGCCTTTGGGGCCGAACACATCGCCCCCTTCGCGCGGAAATGGGAGGGCGAGGGCACGATCCCCAGGGATCTCTGGCCGAAACTGGCCGAGTTGGGTTTCGGCGGGCTTTATGTCAGCGAGGAGACCGGCGGATCGGGGCTCAGCCGTCTGGACGCGACGCTGGTCTTCGAGGCACTCAGCCACGCCTGCCCCTCGGTCGCGGCGTTCCTCTCGATCCACAACATGTGCGCCAAGATGATCGACAGCTTCGGCTCGGATCAGATGAAAGCCCGCGTGCTGCCCGACGCCCTGACGATGAAAATCGTGCTGTCCTATTGTCTGACCGAACCCGCCTCAGGCTCGGACGCGGCGGCCCTCAAGACCCGCGCGACCCGCACGAATGAAGGCTACGAGCTGACCGGCACCAAGGCCTTCATCTCGGGCGGCGGCTATTCGGATGCCTATATCGTCATGGCCCGCACCGGGGAGGATGGCCCGCGCGGCATCTCGGCCCTTATGGTCGAGGACGGCGCGCCGGGCCTGTCGTTCGGGGGGCTTGAGGACAAGATGGGATGGCGCAGCCAGCCCACGCGCCAGGTGCAGCTTGATGCCTGCCAGATCCCGGCCGAGAACCTTCTGGGCGAAGAGGACCGCGGTTTTGCCTACGCCATGGCGGGCCTCGACGGCGGGCGGCTGAATATCGCGGCCTGTTCGCTGGGGGCGGCGCAATCGGCGCTGGACGCGACGCTGGCCTATATGGGCGAGCGTCAGGCCTTCGGCAAACCCATCGATCAGTTCCAGGCTCTGCAATTCCGCCTGGCGGACATGGAGATTGAGATGCAGGCCGCCCGCACCTTTCTGCGCCAGGCCGCCTGGAAGCTGGACAATGGCGCGCCGGACGCCACCAAGTTCTGCGCCATGGCCAAGAAATTCGTGACCGAAGCCGGCAGCCGCGTGGCCGATCAATGCCTGCAGCTTCACGGCGGCTACGGCTATCTGGCCGATTACGGGATCGAGAAAACCGTGCGCGATCTGCGCGTGCACCAGATCCTTGAGGGCACGAACGAGATCATGCGCCTGATCACCGCCCGCGCTTTGCTGGCCGAGCGCGCCTGATGGACGTCGTCATCCGGCAAGAGGGATGCGCGGGGCGGATCACGCTGAACCGCCCGCAGGCGCTGAACGCCGTCACCCATGCGATGTGTCTTGAAATAGAAAAGGCGCTGGAGGCCTGGCGCGCGGATGACGGCATCACGCGCATCGTGATCGATGCGATGGGCGAGCGCGCCTTTTCCGCCGGTGGCGATATTGCCGAGATGTATGCCACCGGAATGGCCGGGGATTACGGCTATGGCCGCAAGTTTTGGCGTGACGAATACCGGCTGAATGCCAAGCTTTTTGAGTATCCCAAACCGATCGTCAGCTTCTTGCAGGGCTTCACCATGGGCGGCGGTGTCGGCATCGGCTGTCATGCGCGCCACCGCATCGTGGGCGAAACGGCTCAGGTGGCGATGCCGGAATGCGGCATCGGCCTGGTGCCCGATGTGGGCGGCTCGCTAATACTGGCGAAAGCTCCGGGGCGGACGGGCGAATATCTGGCGTTGACCACCACGCGTTTGGGGCCGACAGACGCGATCTTCGCGGGCTTTGCCGATCTCTTCGTACCTGAAGCCGGTTGGGAGGCGTTGAAAAAAGCGCTTTGCGCATCGGAGGATACAAGCCCGATCTCGCAAGCCGCGATGCCGCCGCCGGACGGCGCTTTGAAAACGCTTCAGGCCGATATCGAGCGTTGCTTTGCGGGAGAGCGTCTTGGCGATATTGCGCGCGCGCTGAAAGCCGACAAGACCGATTTCGCGGCAGGCGCCTTCAAGCAGATCCAGCGCAATGCGCCGCTCTCGATGGCGGCGGCGGTTGAGATGATCCACCGTCTGCGCGGCAGCGGCGGCATCCGCCAGGCGCTTGAGATGGAGTATCGCTTTACCCACCGCGCGATGGAGCATGGCGATTTTCTGGAAGGCATCCGCGCCGCGATCATCGACAAGGACCGGGCGCCGAAATGGCGACATTTGGGCCCCGAGGCCGTGCCCTCGATCGATGTCTCGAAAATGCTGATGCCGCTTGGCGCCGAGGCGTTGCGGTTTGAGGAGGAGGAGACAGGATGAAGATCGGGTTTATCGGACTTGGAAACATGGGCGCGCCGATGGCGCGCAATCTGGCGGCGGCAGGTCATGACGTGGCGGGCTTTGACACCGTCGCCCCCTGCCCGGCAGGTGTTCTGGAAGCCGCAAGTGCAGCCGAGGCGGCCAAGGGCGCCGATGTGGTGCTGACCATGCTGCCCAACGGCGCCATCCTGCGCGCCGTTGCCGCCGAGGTCATTCCCGCGATGCAGCCGGGCGCGGTGCTACTGGATTGCTCGACAGTCGATGTGGAAAGCGCCCGCGCGGTGGCAACGATGGCCGAGGCGGCCGGGTGCATGGCCGTTGATGCGCCGGTGTCCGGCGGCACGGGCGGGGCCGATGCCGGCACGCTGACCTTCATGGCGGGTGGCCCGGACGCGGCTTTTGCTAAAGTGGCGCCCTTGTTCGACGTGATGGGGCAGAAGGCCGTGCATTGCGGCGATGCAGGCGCGGGTCAGGCGGCCAAGATCTGCAACAACATGATCCTCGGGATCACGATGATTGCCACCTGCGAGGCCTTCGCTTTGGCCGACAAGCTGGGCCTCGACCGGCAGAAGATGTTTGATGTGGTTTCGACCTCATCAGGACAATCGTGGAGCATGAATACCTATTGCCCGGCCACCGGCGTCGGGCCCAAATCGCCGGCTGACAACGATTACAAACCGGGATTTGCCGCCGAATTGATGCTGAAGGACCTGCGTCTCAGCCAGCAAGCCGCGGAAGCCGTGGACGCCGATACACCGCTTGGCCAGGCCGCGACAGGTCTTTACGAACAATTCGTCGAGGCCGAAGGCGGCGCGGGCAAGGATTTTTCGGCCATGCTGCCGCGCTTTGTGGCCCGCGGGCGGCACGGCTGACACGATCCTTCTGCGAAGGATCAGGAACAACACGATCTTTCTGCGAAAGATCAGCCACCGGCCCGAATTCTTCGCAGAAGAATTGCCCCCTTTCCTGTTCTTCGCAGAAGAACAGGCACCGCTCGCGCTTTACGCCCTGCCCCGGCTCGGCTAGTCAGGGGCAAAGACAAAAGGCGGGCAGCGAGCATGCGCATTCTCATCACCAATGACGACGGTATCAACGCCCCAGGCCTGAAAGTGCTGGAAGCAATTGCTGCCGACATCGCCGGGCCCACGGGCGAGGTGTGGGTCGTCGCCCCCGCCTTCGAGCAATCGGGTGTGGGCCATGCCATCTCGTACACCCATCCCACCATGATCGCGGAACTGGGGCCCCGCCGCTTTGCCGCCGAAGGCTCGCCCGCCGATTGCGTCTTGGCGGGGCTCTACGATGTTATGGCCGATGCCCGGCCCGATCTGGTCCTGTCGGGCGTCAATCGCGGCAACAACGCCGCTGAGAACACGCTCTATTCCGGCACGATCGGCGGCGCGATGGAGGCGGCACTTCAGGGCCTGCCGGCCATCGCACTCAGCCAGTTCTACGGCCCCGGCAATGTCTCGCTCGACGATCCCTTTGATGCCGCCGCGCGCCATGGCGCGGCCACGATCCGCACGCTTCTGGACCATGGCCTCTGGGACGGCGAGGATTACCGGCTGTTCTACAACGTCAACTTCCCGCCCATCGCGGGCGCCGATGTCAAAGGCCTGCGCGTGGTCAAACAAGGCTTCCGACGCGGCATCACATTCGGGGTCGAGCCGCATCTGTCGCCCTCGGGGCGCAAGTTTCTCTGGGTGCGCGGCGGGCGGCAGGATATCGACAGCGGCGAGGGCACCGACGGCACCGCCAATCTGCAGGGCTATATCTCGGTCACGCCGATGCGCGCCGATCTGACGGCCCATGACGCACTGGCCCCCCTCGCCCATCTGGAGAGCCGCTTCGAATGAATTCAGACGACCCCGATCAGGCCGAACGCAAGATGCGCTTTCTCTATGCGCTGCGCTCAAAAGGGGTGACCGACAAGCGTGTTCTGACGGCGATGGAAAAGATCGACCGGGGCGCTTTCGTGACCGGCATCTTCGCCGAACGCGCGTATGAGGATGTGCCGCTGCCTATCGCCTGCGGCCAGACGATCAGCCAGCCCTCGGTCGTGGGGCTGATGACGCAGGCGCTGGATATCGGGCCGCGGGACAAGGTGCTCGAGGTCGGCACAGGGTCGGGCTATCAGGCCGCGATCCTGTCGGTGCTGGCCCGGCGCGTCTATACGGTCGACCGGCACCGGATGCTGGTGCGCGAGGCCGAGGCCATCTTTCGCGAGCTTGGCCTGCCCAATATCACCGCGCGTGTCGTCGACGGGTCGTTCGGCCTGCCCGAACAGGCGCCCTTCGACAAGATCCTGGTCACGGCCGCCGCCGAAGACCCGCCAGGCCCCCTATTGGCGCAACTCAGGATCGGGGGTATCATGGTTGTGCCGGTGGGGCAGTCGGACCATGTGCAAAGCCTGATCAAGGTCAGGCGCGGCCCCTCGGGATATGAGTATGACGAGCTTCGGGCGGTGCGTTTCGTGCCGCTTCTGGAAGGGATCGCGCAGGATTGAATTGAGGCCCCGGCAACAAGGGGCGACCGATATTGAGGAGTGAGCAGATGTTTCGCCGCAAGTCTTCCCTGACCCGTTTTTTGGTCGCGGGCGCCAGCGTATTGGCCCTTGCGGCCTGCGAAGGCGGCTTTGACCTCGACCTGCGCGACAGGACCGGCGGCTTCGGAACGGCCGATGCGGTTGGCCAACCCGTGGCCAACCGGCCGGAACCCGACACGCGCGGCGTGATCTCGTACCCGACCTATCAGGTTGCTGTCGCCCGCCGTGGCGATACCGTGGCCGATGTAGCAGGGCGCGTGGGCCTCGATGCGGCCGAACTGGCCCAGTTCAACGGGATCGAGGCGAATGTTCCGCTCAGAAATGGCGAGATCATCGCCCTGCCCCGCCGCGTCAGCGAACCGCCGCAAGGCTTTGCCGGCGGTCAGTTGAACTCAGCCGGTGGCGGCACTGTCGACGTCACCACCTTGGCCGGCAATGCGATTGAGCGGGCCGGCGGCACGCCCACGCCTGCGGGCACCATCGCCCCGCCGCGCGGCACGGATGAGCCTGTGCGCCACCAAGTCGTGCGCGGCGAGACCGCCTATTCCATCGCCCGGCTCTACGGCGTTTCGGTGCGCGCGCTGGCCGATTGGAACGGCCTTGGCCCCGATCTGGCGGTGCGCGAGGGGTCTTACCTGATCATCCCGCAAGCCGGCGCCAGCGCGCCGTCGGGCGAGACTGCGCGCCCCGGCCAGGGCTCAACCACTCCGGTGCCGCCCTCGGCCGCCGCCCCATTGCCTGCGCAAAACGAAACCACCGCCCGCCCCGAGGCCACCCCGCCCTCGCCCAATCTGGAGGCCGAGCGCACCGCCGCCTCGGCCAGCGCAAGGCTGGCCATGCCCGTGCGCGGGTCGATCATCCGCGCCTATGCGGCCGGCCGGAATGAGGGGATCGACATCTCGGCCACAGCCGGCGCCGACGTCTCGGCCGCCGAGGCCGGCACCGTGGCGGCCGTGACCCGCAGCACCGAGAACGTCTCGATCGTGATCATCCGCCATGACGGGTCGCGGTTCGGGTCGTCCGAGCCGATCCTCACTGTTTATGCGAACCTCGAGGGCATCACGGTCGAACGCGGCGCCCGCGTCTCGCGCGGACAAACCATCGGCAAGGTCCGCGCAGGCAACCCCGCCTTCATCCGGTTCGAGGTCCGCCGCGGGTTCGAGACCCTCGATCCGAGTGAGTTTCTGGAATAGCCCCACCGTCGCCGGCGTGGTGCCTCGAGGTGGGGTCATTCCGTGTGAACGGTTGTAGACCCAGAAAACAGACCCTCAAAACCCAAAAATTCGCGGTTCCAGCCTGTTGCTTTGCCGCAAATTTGCTTCGAGCCCGATCTGCTGCGATGCCGTGCATGGCGGTTTATTGCGTCTTGGCGCCTGACCCTTCCCACATCCCCAAGCAGATCATGATTGAGAGCATCCAACCAATCTAGCCGTCTCTTCCACAGGCCTTATCCCGGCCAACTTAAGAGAATGGCAACAAAGACCTGATTTAAGGCTGGAGGGAGTCAGGTTCGGATCATGGCAGCATACTTCTCGGAAGTTGGATACCAGGACGCGCCTCAAAATTTCTTCGAGGTTGCCGTTCCTGCCGGGACAGACGTCTCGGGTTATTCGATCGCAATTTATAACGCATCCGGGGTGCTGCAGACAACAATGGCGTTCCCCGCACCCGATGCGACCCTTTACGGCCAGGACGTCTATACATTCGACGAATTCACCCCAGGCGGCGTGGAATACGGAGCCAGCGAAGCGATTGCCCTAATCGATGATACGGGCACAGTCGTGCAGTTCGTCTCTTTCGAGGGAAAAACCGTCTCCCCGACAACCGGACCGGCGGCGGGTGAAACCAGTACCAGCCTCGGCTTCTTGAACAGTGGCGAGACGTTCGAGACAACGGATGATGGGGCGAGCTACTATGCGCAAAGCGCACCAAACCGGGGAACCATTCCGTGCTTTGCAGCGGGCACGCTTATTGAAACGCCATTTGGTCTGCGTGATGTGGAAACCCTGCGGGCAGGCGATTTGGTCACGACCATCGACAACGGTGCCATGCCCATCATATGGACTGATGCTGCGGAAGTGCCGTTGGATGCTCCTGACTCAGACGCGCGCCCGGTTCTGATCAAGGTCGGTGCTTTGGGCGCCGGTCGTCCATCGCGGGACATGATCGTATCACCGCATCGTCGCAGGTTTATCCGGCCAGTTGGAAGGGTTCAGCACATCAGAGGTATTCGTCCCGGCAAAGGCTCTCACCTGCTTGCCCGGTATCCGGTTTATGCGCGGCAAACGGAAGATCACCTGGCACCACTTCGTGCTGGATCATCACGCGGTTGTCGTAGCAGAGAATTGCCGGACGGAGTCGCTCCTGTTGGGTCCTATGGCTCTTGGGTGTCTGGAACGGGCCAAGCGCCGGGAGTTGCGTTTTGCGATGATGCAGACGGCGCGGGAGCCGCAACCCGCACGTCCATGCTTGAATGTCCAAACGGCCAACAAAATGGCATTAGACTGGAAGTCGCTTAAAGCTTTGCATCCAGCGGCTGCATGAGGATGCTCTACTCTGGAAGGCGATGAAAGCGGTCATTGGCGTGTCAATCGCGAACGGCAGTTTCGTCCGTAAAGTGAGCCTCAGGCTCTATATACACCTGATCTTGCCCTGGCGGCCAGGAAGATAGGGTCGGGCCCGTGGTCATCCCGTGGCGCCGCCCGCGGGTTCCTCCACCGCCATTGGCTTTATCCATCTCCTTTTCCAAATCACCCGACATCTTGTCGGTCAGGGCATCAATGTATTTCTGGAGGATGATGGAGGGATCGGCGGGCGCCAGTTTGACGCGCAGTAGGCTCGACCTTTTTCCGTTGCCGTTCGACGGCAACGGTTTGCATGGCAAACAGCGTTGGCAGCATCCCGACTCCCCCGAAAGGGACGCCAGCATGCCTTTTGCTTGCTTACCTCGCGGAAAATGCCGGCGGGATGTCTATCCGCCTCGCGCCTTCTGGACAGGGCTGTAAAGATCGGCCGCGCGACGCTCAAACGCGCGAACGATCCGTCTGATCGCATCGTTGAAGACGACCCCGATGATGCCTTGCAGGATGGCGTTCTTGAATTCGAAATCGACGAAAAACTCAACCTCGCAGCCGTCCTCGGCCTCGTGAAACGCCCAAGTGGATTCCATATAGCGGAACGGCCCGTCGATATATTCGGTGTCGATCTTGCGTTTCTCGGGCCAGAGCGTGACGCGGCTGCCGAACCGTTCGCGGAAGACCTTGAACGAGATCACCAGATCGGCCTCGATCACCTCGTGATCGCCATGATCTGTGCGCGAGCGGATGCGCGCGGCCGAGGTCCACGGCAGAAACTCCGGATAGCTGCCGATATCGGCCACCAGATCGTACATTTGCTGCACCGTATATGGCAGCACCCGCTTTTCCCGATGCGTGGGCATGCGCCCTCCGTCGTTTCGCCCCGTGACAATGGTGCGCCATTTCGTAGAGTATGGCGGGGAAATCAAGGGGTGGTCATGGTTGCGCGTCCATATGTCGTCGATGAGATGATCTCGGCCAAGGCGATTGCCGCCCGGGTCGAGGAGCTGGCGAGAGAAATCTCGGACCATTTCGCGGGCACCGACAAGCTGGTCGTCGTTGGGCTTCTCAGGGGGTCCTTCGTCTTCATCGCCGATCTGGTGCGCGAGATCGATTTGCCGGTCGAGGTGGATTTTCTCGAGGCCTCCTCTTACGGCGACGCCATGGAAAGCTCACGCGAAGTGCGTATTCTCAAGGACTTGCGCGGCGAGATTGCCGGGCGGGACGTGCTGGTGGTCGAGGATATCGTCGATACAGGCTTCACCCTGCATCATGTCGTGAACCTGCTGCAAAGTCGGGGGCCCGCCCGGCTTGAGGTTTGTGCACTCCTTGACAAGCCCACCCGCCGCGAAGTGCCGATCCGCGCGACCTGGACAGGGTTTGAGATACCCGACGAATTCGTGGTCGGCTACGGCATCGACTTCGCCCAACGAAATCGCAACCTGCCCTATATCGGCAAGGTCAGATTTCCCGAATGACCTGACCGGCAGCGACGATACCGCCAGAGGCGCGCTTGCCCCTTGGATCGGCCAGAAAAGCTGTTGCATTGATGCGTCGGCGGGCCTTTTACCGGATATTAAGCCCAAATCTCGATTGTTTGCTGTATAGTCGAAGACTAGACGTTATCCACAACATGTCGTTTTGGAGTATGATGATGCCAATGAACTGGAAGACGGGTCTTTGTGTTGCAGCCGCCGGCATCGTTGTCGCGCAAGCGGGCTTCGCGCAGGACAGCGCGGCCGGCCTGACGTTTTCCGGTTATGTCGAGCTGGAGCATCTCAGCGGCGACATCAGCGACGATACGTTTCTATTGGGGGATGTGACGCTCAGCACGGGCCGGGGCCTTTTTGCCGCAGCGCCTGGTCTTGGCTTCGATCTTGGGATGGAATTCGTGACCGACGGCGATGACGGGAATGAGGCGATCTACGCCGCACTGACCTACTCGTTCGGCCCCTCGAAATTCTCGATCGGTATCCCGCGCGGCGCCTACGGGTCGCTGGACAATCGCCCCGCGCTTGGTGGCAGCCGTCTGTTCGATCTGGAACTGGCGGTGCTGAACAAGAACCTCGTCGATGCGATCTATCTGCTGTCGGATGACGATGCACCCTACGGGCTGCGTTATGACGGGGATTATGGAAATGTCGCGGTTGCGGCCTCCTATCACCGCTTCGACGATATCGATGCCGACGCGTTTGGGCTGGCGGCAAGCTACAAGGTGTTTCAACCCTTCGTTCTGATGGCCGATTACGAGATCGTCGATGATGGCGGGTCCGACGTTGAGACGATGCGCATCGGAGGCGAATCCGACTGGGGCCGCTGGCAAGGGGGGCTGTTCTACTTCCACCGCAGCGGCCTTGACGCCGACGGAACGGATGCCTGGTTCAGCTATCTGCCGACCGAGGAGATCACGGTGACGGCCACGGCGCTGAACACCAATGTCATCGATGTCTATGGCCTCAGCCTGGAATACGAATGGCCCATCGGCGCCTATGGCCAGATCGGCGTGCTTGACGGCCGATCGGTCGGCACGATCTACGACGTGTCGCTCGGCTGGAAATTCTAGAGCGGCATCCGGAAAATCTGCAACGCAGATTTTCGGGGTGTCACGTTAGACTGCGCTCAGACGATGTTGAAGTCCGGACCGTAGGGATATCCCGTGATATTCTCGTTGCCCTCCTCGGTGATGATCAGGATGTCATGCTCGCGGTAGCCACCGGCGCCCGGTTTGCCTTCGGGGACGGTCAACATGGGCTCCATCGAGATGACCATGCCCGGTTCCAGCACCGTGTCGATGTCTTCGCGCAATTCCAACCCTGCCTCGCGCCCGTAGTAATGCGAAAGCACGCCGAAGGAATGGCCGTATCCAAAGGTGCGATACTGCAGCAGATCGCGATCGGCCAGAAACGCATTGATCCGCCGGGTCACATCGGCACAGTTGGCGCCCGGCTTCAGCAAGCTCATCCCGTATTCATGGGCGGCAACATTGGCCTGCCATAGCGCAAGACTGGCCTCATCCACGTTTTCCACGAACAAGGTGCGTTCCAGGGCTGTGTAGTAGCCATTGATCATCGGGAAGGCATTCAGGCTCAGAATATCCCCCGCCTCCAGCTTGCGGCTTGTCACCGGATTATGCGCCCCGTCCGTGTTGATGCCGGACTGGAACCAGACCCAGGTGTCGCGATACTCGGCCTTCGGAAACCGCTTTGCGATTTCAAGCTCCATCTCATCACGCCCCGCCATGGCCACATCGATCTCGCGCAGGCCCGGCTTGATGGCTTCTCTCATCGCGTAGCCGCCGACATCGGCAACCTCAGCCCCGGCCCTGATCAGTGCGATTTCCGCGTCGGATTTCCGCATCCTCTGGCGCATCGCAACAGCGGCCAGATCAACGGTGGCGGCGGGCGTCAGAAACGCGTCCAACAGCGCCTTCTGGGCAAGCGTGATGTGGTCTGCCTCATAGCCAACCTTTTGGCCCGTGCCGGTCACCGACCGGATAGCCCGCCAGTAATTGTTCCGCTGCCAATCGGTGTAGGTGATGTTGTCGCCATAACAGCGCCGCCAAGGTTGCGCCGCATCGATCCCGGCACTGATCGTTACGTTGTCCTCGGCGGTGACAACCAGGGCATAAGGCCTGCCAAACGCGCAATAGAGAAAACCGCTATAGTAGGCGATGCAGTGCATCGAGGTGAAAACCGCCGCATCCACGCCGCGGGCCTGCATTTCCGCGCGCAGGGTGGTCAGACGTCCCGCATATTCGTCGTCCGCGAAGGGCAGTGTCTTTTGGCCCTGATGAAAGCGGTAGAATTCTGGGCGATCCATCGCATGGCTCCTTCGGTCCGAAACCGCGCCGGATCCGGGAGGGCGGGCCTCTCCCAAACCGCGACGCGGCAAAGAAAGTCCCGGCGTTCAGGATGGGAATTGCGGGGGTCACGCCCTGCGCTGGCGACGCCATCGCCTGCCCGCGGAACGATCCTAGAGCGCTCGGCGCAAAACCGGAAGCGGCTTTCTGCGATCAAGCGGGCCTGCCTGGCATTGTCGTGGCGGTCTCCGGCAGGGTAACGCCGCTCAGGCGCGCCCCAGCTTTTGCAGGCGTGCCGCGCGCAGGCGGGCGAAATCGTCACCTGCGTGGTAGGATGACCGTGTCAGCGGCGTGGCCGAGACCATGAGGAACCCCTTGCCATAGGCCGCTTTTTCATAGCCGCCGAATTCCTCGGGCGTCACGAACCGGTCGACGCGGTGATGCTTGGGCGTCGGCTGCAAGTACTGGCCGATGGTCAGAAAATCGATATCTGCCGCGCGCATGTCATCCATCACCTGCAACACCGCCTGGCGGTCTTCGCCAAGGCCCACCATGATGCCGGATTTGGTGAACATCGAGGGGTCGATCTCTTTCACCCGCTGCAACAGCCTCAGCGAGTGGAAATAGCGCGCGCCGGGGCGCACTTCGGGGTAAAGGCCGGGCACCGTTTCAAGGTTGTGGTTGAAGACGTCCGGGCGCGCCGCCACGACCACTTCCAAAGCCTCGGGCCCGCATTTGATGAAATCGGGCGTCAGGATCTCAATCGTCGTGCCCGGCGCCTGACGGCGGATGGCGCGGATCGTCTGGGCGAAATGCTCGGCCCCGCCATCCTCGACATCGTCGCGGTCGACGCTGGTGATCACCACATGGTTCAGCCCCAGCTTTTTGACCGCATCGGCGACGCGCCCCGGCTCGAACACGTCCAGGGCTTCGGGCGGCTTGCCGGTGGCGATGTTGCAAAACGTGCAGGCGCGGGTGCAGACCTCGCCCATGATCATCATCGTGGCGTGGCCCTGGCTCCAGCATTCGCCGACATTGGGGCAGCCCGCCTCTTCGCAGACGGTGACCAGCTTATGCTCGCGCATGATATCGCGGGTGGCCTTGTAGCCGGCCGAGGTCGGCGCCTTCACGCGAATCCAGTCGGGCTTTTTTGGCTGGGCGTTATCGGGGCGATGCGCCTTTTCGGGGTGGCGTTCGCCGGGGATTTTCAGGTCACGCGGGCTCATGGGGTCATTCTCCTGCCTTGCCCTTCACATAGGTCATCCCGCAAGGCTTGTCCAAGGGCAAGGCCGCCCCGGCAGGCAGCCTTGCGCCTGACGCAATCCTGCTGGTGGGGCAGGCTCAGGGCCTCTCACGCGCGTTGCAATGTCGCCGTCAACGCCCCCATGCCCACCAAGGCCCCACCGCCGGCCCGGTTCATCCAGGTCAGCGTCGCAGGCCTGCGGATGCGGGCGCGCAGACGGTCGGCCAAGAGGGCATAGGCCAGGGCGTTCAAGGCCGCCAGCGCTACAAATGTCGCGATCAGAATGGTGAATTGGGGCATCAAAGCCATGTCCGGTTGGATGAATTGCGGCACGAAGGCGATGAAGAAGGCGATGGATTTGGGGTTCAGGGCCGTTACCGTGACGGCGTGCCAGAAGACCTGCCGATCGACGATATCCGCCACCTGGGCCTCAGGCAGCGCGGGCGGCGACCTAAGCAGCCGAACCCCCAGATAGACCAGATAGGCCGCCCCGACCCATTTCAGCAATGTGAACAGGGTCGCCGAGGCCAACACCAGCGCCCCAAGACCGGCCAGCGAGGCTGTCATCGCGATCAGATCGCCCAAGGCAACGCCTGCGGCCATGCGCATGGCCACGCGCCGTCCCTGCGTCAACGAATATGAGACGACCAGCAGAATCGTCGGCCCGGGTATGGCCAGCAAGACAGCCGAGGCCAGAACGAAAGCAATCCAGAGATCAAGCGGCATGGGCGGCCTCCAAACAGACAAGATCGAGACCTTAAAGGCGCGCCGCGGGATGTCAATTTATCCGCGCCGCCGGCACCCGGGCTGCGCCGCGCCTTGGCGCGGCGCCCGGCCCAACGCCGGACAAGCGGCTTGCCCGCGCCGGACGGGGGCGGGAGCGCCCCCCTGCCCCTCAGCCGATCATCGCCCCGTAGCGCCCCTCGGTCTCGTCATAATGGCGCCGCAAACGCTGCAGAGCGATCCGCAAGACGATCTTGCCCGACCGCGCCGACCAGCCCATGCGCTTTTCGGCCGCCTCCAACCCTTCCAGGAAACAACAGACCCGCAGTACCATATCGCCCAAGCCAGGACCCAGATCGTGCAAGGCGGCGGCCACGCGGCCCCGGGCGGCCTCGGGCCCCTCGGCGCGGCCCGCATCATTGCGAAATGCGCCCCGATCAGAGCCTGCCGTCAAGAACCGGTCCCAGTTCTGCGCCACGCGCGGGCCCATCTGCGCCAGTTCAAAATCCTCGCGCAGACGCTCTCCCGCGGCGACCAGTTCGGGCGCCAGAAACGGCTTGCCATCCTTCTCGCGCCGCCGGGCCAAAGCGGCCAGCGGGTTTTCCGCCACATTGTAGCGGACACGCCGTGGCGCCTCGCCCTTATCGCCGACCTGCTTTTCATCCCATTCGCGGTGTTGTTCGGAAAACCGGCCCGGTGCTTCGGCAAAGCCCTCGCGACTGGCCTGATCTTCCGCCAGAAGCCGCTTCAGCGCGGCGCGGCCGGCAGCCGTGATCTCATAGGTGGCAACACGGCCCGCCAGGCCCTTGCGCACGATCCAGTCCTTCAGCGCAAAGGCCTGTGCGACGGCGCGGTCCATCACCGCGATGCGCGTCTGGCGCCCATCGGGCATGTCGCGCAGCACCACCGCGCGGTCCAGTTCGGCCGCGACGGCCAGAACGGCCCCGGTTTCCGAGAGACGGCGCAAGATCCGGCGGGCCTCGCGATCGATCGTGATGGCATCGGGCTTTGAAGGCACGGGCGTTTTCAAATTGCGGGGTTGTACACTCATGGGGTCATCGTCCTTGTGTTCACAGCGGCCGGAGGGGGGTGTATCGGACAGGTTTTCAGCGATCAGGCGGCGCAGCGCCTCATCGACCAGGGGGTCTTCGCGGCGATTTTCCACCCGCCGCACCTGCCGCAGAACGGTTGAGGCATGACATCCCTCGCCGCGCGCCAGCGCACGGATCGAAACCCCTGTCTCGGTGTGCAGCAGGTAGTGTCGCGCCTCAACAGGGACCCATTTGGGAAAACCCTTTACAAAACGCTCTACCCCCACACAGCTCTGCATACTCCATGTCCTTCGTCGCCTATCAATCACATGAACGCGGCTACAACCTGTGATTGACGGGGTTACCTGGGTGTTAACAACCGCGTCGATCCACAGCATTCGATGGAATTCATAAACTTTTCTGAAAGGTGCGTACGGTCCTCCGGCACTTAGGCAACGCCCGCTTAGGTTGAGTTATACAGGGCGGGTCACTTTGCCGGAGTTGTACCATGACCGATTTTTCGCAAGTTCTCGCCAAGCTCAAGCGCCCGCGTCTGCTGATCAGGGCCGCTCACCACGGCACGACGGAGTATAACCGCAACCGCGATCTCAAGCGCCTTCTGAACGGCCCGGCCCCGTCGCCACAGGTCGCCATGACCCGCCTGATCGATCAGGAGGAGGCGCTGGAGGTGGCCCGAAAAGACGGCGGCGCCAGCTACAGCGTGTCGCGCCACGTCGATGTGATGATCGCAATTCTGGCCGAGATGCGCCTGATCAACCGCCAGCAGGCGGTCTAAGCTTTTGCCCGACGCGCACGTTTACGCGAATGCGTCGGGTTCCGCGGCCTTGCGCTCGGCCACGAAGGCCGTCAAAGCCTCTTCCACACCCGGATCCAGCGCGGGTTTCTGGTAATCGGCCAGAAGCTTGGCCACCCGGTCCGAGGCCAGCGCCACGGTATCGCGCGCGCCCTCCTCGTCCCAGGTCTCGAACGGTTTGTAGTCAAAGAGGTTGCTGCGCCAGAAGGCGTCCTTGAAATTCGCCTGGGTATGGGCGCAACCCAGATAATGCCCGCCCGGCCCCACCTCGCGGATCGCGTCCATCGCCTGGCCGTTTTCACTGAGGTCGACGCCCTTGGCCAATTGGTGCAGCGCGCCCAGTTGATCGGCATCCATCACGAATTTCTCAAAAGAACTGACCAGCCCGCCTTCCAGCCAGCCGCAGGCATGCAGCATGAAGTTCACGCCAGACAACAGCCCCATATTCAGCGAATTCGCCGTCTCGTAGGCCGCTTGCGCATCGGGCAGCTTCGAGCCGCAGAACGACCCCGCCGAGCGGTAGGGCAACCCCATCCGCCGCGCCAATTGCCCCGCGCCGTAGGTGATCTGCGCGGCCTCGGGCGTGCCGAAGGTGGGCGCGCCGGAATTCATGTCGATCGAAGTGACGAACGCGCCGAAGATCACCGGCGCACCGGGGCGGATCATCTGGCTGTAGGCCACGCCCGCCATCACCTCGGCCATCACCTGCGTCAGCGTGCCGGCCACCGTCACCGGCGCCATCGCGCCGCCCACGATGAAGGGCGAGATGATGCAGGCCTGGTTCGCTTTGGCATAGACCTCCAAAGCCCCCATCATGGTCGAATCGAAGGTCAGCGGCGAGTTGATGTTGACAAGCGAGGTCATCACCGTGTTCTGATCGACGAAGTCGTCGCCGAAGAGGATCTTCGACATCGCCACCGAATCTGCGGCCCGCGAGGGTTCGGTGACCGAGCCCATGTAAGGTTTGTCCGACAGCGTCATATGCGCCAGCAGCATGTCCAGATGGCGCTTGTTGACCGCCACATCCGTCGGCTCGCAGACCGTGCCGCCGGAATGGTGCAGCCATTTCGACATATAGCCCAGCTTCACGAACTTGCGGAAATCTTCCATCGTCGCGTAACGGCGGCCCCCGGCGGCATCGCGCACGAAGGGTGGGCCGTAAACCGGCGCCAGAACAAGGTTTTTCCCGCCCACCTCGACATTGCGTTCGGGGTTGCGCGCGTGTTGGATGTAAGAGGATGGCGCGGTCGCACACAGCTTTCGGGCCAACCCCTTGGGCAGGCGCACCCGCTCGCCATCCACATCGGCGCCCGCGTCGCGCCAGCGCTCCAATGCCTCAGGGCTGTCGACGAAGTTCACGCCGATCTCGGCCAGCACTGTCTCGGCATTGGCCTCGATGATCTGCAGCGCTTCCTCGTTCAGGATCTCGAGGTTGGGGATGTTGCGTTCGATAAAGCGCGCCGCCTCGATCCGCACCGCCGTCCGCTCGGCCCGCCGTGCCGCGCCCCCGCCGCCGCGCGCCCGCCGCCCTGCAACCCCGTCACTCATATCCATGCCTCCCCGCTGTCCGCCCTCTCGAAATACCCTCTGAAAGACCGCTCGCGCCAAGAATTTGCGGCGCTTCCACGCGGAAAGCGACATTCCCCCGCCGCGCCGCTCCCTCTTTCCTGTTTCAAAATATCCTCGGGGGGGCTTGCGGGCACCGCAAGCGGGGGCAGACAGCCCCCTCGGCGTCAGCCCCTCTTGCACCCGTTTGCACACCGCCTTAGGCATCGGCCATGACAGACACACAGCACGACCGCCTTCTGATCATCGATTTCGGCAGCCAGGTGACGCAGCTGATCGCGCGCCGCTTGCGTGAGTTGAATGTTTATTGCGAGATTCACCCCTACCAGAATGTCACCGACGCCTTCCTCGATGACTTCGCCCCGAAAGCGGTGATCTTTTCCGGCGGGCCGGCCTCGGTCTTTGCGACAGGCGCGCCGATGCCGCCGGCTTCGGTTTTCGACAGGGGCGTGCCGATTCTGGGCATCTGCTACGGCCAGCAGGTGATGATGCACTGCCTGGGCGGCACGGTCGAACGCGGCCACAACACCGCCGAGTTCGGCCGGGCCTATGTCACGCCGTCCGAAGACCGCCTGCCCCTGCTCGACGGCTGGTTTGGTGAGGGGCGCGAGCAGGTCTGGATGTCTCACGGCGACCATGTCTCGAAACTGGCGCCGGGTTTTGAGGTTTACGGCACCTCGCCCAACGCCCCCTTCGCTATCACCGCCGACACCGCGCGCAATTTCTACGCCGTGCAATTCCACCCTGAAGTGCATCACACGCCGAAGGGCGCGAAGCTCTACGAGAATTTCGTTCGTCTGGCGGGCTTTACCGGCGACTGGACCATGGGCGCCTACCGCGAAGAGGCGATCCGCAAGATCCGCGATCAGGTGGGTGACGGCAGGGTGATCTGCGCGCTCTCGGGCGGCGTCGATTCGTCCGTGGCGGCCGTTTTGATCCACGAGGCGATCGGCGATCAGCTGACCTGCGTCTATGTCGATCACGGCCTGATGCGGCTGGGCGAAAGCGAGCAGGTCACAGGCATGTTCCGCGAGCATTACAATCTGCCGCTGATCCATGCTGATGAAAGCGATCTGTTCCTGGGCAAGCTTGAGGGCGTCTCGGACCCCGAAACCAAGCGCAAGATCATCGGCGGCCTCTTCATCGAGGTGTTCGAAAAGCACGCGAAAGAGATCGGCGGCGCGGATTTTCTGGCCCAAGGCACGCTTTACCCCGATGTCATCGAAAGCGTCAGCTTCTCGGGCGGCCCCTCGGTGACGATCAAGAGCCACCACAACGTGGGCGGCCTGCCCGAAAAGATGGGCATGAAGCTGGTCGAGCCCTTGCGCGAGCTCTTCAAGGACGAGGTGCGCGCCTTGGGGCGCGAATTGGGCCTGCCAGACCATTTCATCGGCCGTCACCCCTTTCCCGGGCCGGGCCTGGCGATCCGCTGCCCCGGAGAGATCACCCGCGAAAAGCTTGATATCCTGCGCGCGGCAGACGCGGTCTATATCGATCAGATCCGCAAACACGGGCTCTACGATGAGATCTGGCAGGCCTTCGTCGCCATCCTGCCGGTCCGCACCGTGGGCGTCATGGGCGATTACCGCACCTATGACTACGCCTGCGCGCTGCGTGCGGTGACCTCGGTCGACGGGATGACCGCCGATTACTACCCTTTCACCCATGAATTCCTCGGCGAAACCGCGACCCGCATCATCAACGAAGTGCCGGGCATCAACCGCGTGACCTATGACATCACCTCAAAACCGCCGGGCACGATCGAGTGGGAGTAGATTTTGCAATGTCACAAGTGAACAGCCCTGTCAGACAATAGGAGCGGCAAGGAAATGGACGACACCGAAAAACCGCTCTTTTTGTTGGGCGTGGGTGCCCAGAAAGCCGGCACATCCTGGTTGCATAGCTACCTGGAACAAAATCCGATGGTGGATATGGGATTCCAGAAAGAGTATCACATCTGGGATGCAAGATACCGGCCTGGTATGTTCAAGGGCTTCGTGGCGAAGCCCAAGAAGGGCGAAAGCGCCGCGAACGCGATGCGGCGCTTCATGCAAAACAGAGCTGGCGTCTACGAACAATACTTCCGTGACCTGATCAGCGACAAGGTGCGGATCACCGGTGATCTGACGCCGTCGTACAGCGCGCTCAGTGTTCCGCAATTGGCCCGTGTCAGGGACAAACTGGTATCCGTCGGTTTCCAGGTCAAAGCCGTCTTGCTGATGAGAGATCCTGTTGATCGCTGCTGGAGCGCGACAAGGATGCATACGCAAACCCTGAAAGGCCACGGCGTCGACATGACAGACGAACAGATTTTTTCCCTGTTTGTGGAATCCTTCATCGGTCGGCAATCCGAACTTCGCACGCGTTATGAAAACACCATCAAGGCGCTGAATGAGGTCTTCTCGCCCGATGCGGTCTACGTCGGTATCTACGAGGAGATGTTCAACGAGGCGCCGCTGAGACGTCTTTCAGAGTTCCTCACGGTGCCGTTCAACGCAAGCCACGTCTCTGTAAAGGTCAATCAGTCTTGGGACATCCCTCTGCCGCTTGATCTGCGAAAGCGCTGCGCGGATTTTTACGCCGAGACCTACGCCTATTGCCACGAACACTACCCGCAGACGGTTGAGTTGTGGCAGCCCCTGAAGACCGCTTGAACCAGGGCGTCAGGCACCGTGACCATGGCATCTGTTATGTCTTAACAGAGATGAGTCTTGCATGAGACTGCGCCAATAAAATACTGTTATATATATATTTTAGAGCGCAATAACCTGATGGGGATTAAGCTCGGAAGCCTCCATATAGAGCTTTACTTCATCTGCTCTCAGCACTAGGCACATTGGCGGTGCACTACAGATCTGTCGAGGTTGGGTCCCACATGCCTTCTGCAAGACGCCTGCTGAACAAAGTATTGAAACCGACAGGCCGTGAGATCGTCCGCAGCAAGGATCTCGTTGATTTTTATCTGCATGACTATCGTGATTATGAGCATTACCGGCAGACGCAGGAATTCCACAATATCCGCAAAATCAATGATGTCTGGGCCGACGAAGAGACATTGACGTTGATGTGTGACGAGTTGCGCTCGGCTTTTGGGGATGATCGCCTGATCCGTGGCCTTTGTCACGGCAGCCGAAATGGCTTTGAACAGAAGTTCATTTCAAGTCTGACGGGCTTTGATGCTATTGGGACTGACATATCAAAAACGGCCGCCGATTTCGACAGAACTGTTCAATGGGATTTTCACGATGTGAATCCCGAATGGGTGGGCGCGTTCGACTTCGTGTATTCGAACTCGCATGATCAGGGATGGAACCCCCGCGCCGCTTTGGCAGCCTGGCTGAACCAGACGAGGGATGGCGGTTTTGTCGTTTTGGAGCACACCGAAAACCATGGGCCGCGCAACGCGTCCGAGATGGATCCCTTCGGGGTTCGTCCGATCGTTTTGCCATATGTGCTGACGATGTGGTTTGGCATGGACATCTCGATGCGCTTCGTCAAGGCACGCAAGCCAAACAAGAACATCGATGTCTGGCTGTTCTTTCTTAAGCGCAACGTGGCCTCGATCGAGTAGGCACCAATAACCGGGGGGCAAGCCATGGCTATTATCAGCGTCACTGGCTATCTACTTGCAAAGCCAGAAGATTCCGAGTTGATCGAGCGACTGCTGCCGGAGCATATCCGCCTCAGCCGGGCCGAACCGGGGTGCCTGAAATTCGATGTCGTGCCGTCGGAAACGATCCCCCATGCCTACGAGCTGGATGAGGCCTTTGCCGACCGCGCGGCCTTTGAAGCGCATCAGGCGCGGACTAAGGCCTCGGATTGGGGCCTTGAGACGCGGCATATCAAGCGTGACTTCACGGTGAGCGAATTGAAGTGAGGCCGCCTGCCGCCATGGCCAAGCCCGAAAAACCGAGCTAAACCCGCCGGATAGAGTGAGGAACGCGCCATGGCAGACGTCGATCGTCCGCAGATATATCTCATCACGCCGCCGGCTTTCGAATTGTCGGACTTCAGCGCACGTCTATCCGCCGTGTTGGATGCGACCGAGATTGCCTGTCTGCGTCTGGCTCTTGCCAGCCGCGACGAAGACCAGATCTCGCGCGCAGCCGACACTTTGCGCGAGATCGCCCATGCACGCGATGTGCCCATTGTAATCGATACCCATCTAGGGCTGGTCGAACGTCTGGGTCTGGACGGGGTGCATCTGCCTGACGGCGCGCGCAACGTCCGCGCGGCGCGTAAGGCGCTTGGCGACGACGCCATCGTCGGCGCTTTCGCCCGTGCCTCACGCCATGACGGGCTGAATGCGGGCGAAGCGGGCGCGGATTACGTGTCGTTTGGCCCGGTTGGCACCACGGCCCTTGGCGACGGCACGCAAGCCCCGCGCGAGATTTTCGAATGGTGGTCCGAGGTGATTGAGCTGCCCATCGTGGCCGAAGGCGCGCTTGATGTCGCCACGATCGCCGATCTGGCGCCGGTGACCGATTTCTTCGCCATAGGCGAGGAAATCTGGGCCACGGATGACCCCCTGGCCACACTCAAGACCTTAACGGCCCCTTTCGGCTAGCAGCCCCCGCGCAACGCCGCTAAGTTATCCACAAGGCAGCCAAGGGGCGCGCATGCAAGACGACAGCCTGATCATCCGTCCCATCGCAGCCAGCGATGAAGCCGATTGGCGCCGCCTCTGGACGGGCTATCTGGCCTATTACAAGACAGACCTGCCGGAAAACATCTATGCCAGCACCTTTGCCCGCCTCCTCAGCGATGACAGCTCCGAACCGCGCGGGCTGATCGCGACCTCAGGCGGGGATGCGGTGGGCCTTGTACACTACATCTTTCACCGCCATTGCTGGCGGATTGAGAATACGTGCTATCTCCAGGACTTGTTTGCCGATCCTGATGTGCGCGGGCAAGGCATCGGGCGCAAGCTGATCGAGGCGGTCTACGCCGCCGCTGACAAGGCCGGCTGTCCCTCGGTCTACTGGCTGACGCAGGAGTTCAACTATGCCGGCCGCATGCTCTATGATCAGGTCGGCACCAAGACCCCGTTTATCCGCTATGACAGGCCCCGATGATGCGTAAGATGATCTCACTGGTTCTGGCGATAACGCTGGCCGCCTGCACCCCGGTCGAGGGGCCGCCCGACCGCCGCGCGGGCAATCTGGGCGCGCTGCCGGCCATGAAAACCTTCGCGGCCACCCGGGTCACGCCGCCATCGCGCCCCAATGCCGATATCGCGCGCGACTTTATCGAGCTGACATTTCGCATGGAAAGCGGCCGGGTTCTGCCGGCCCTCACCCGGTTCGAGGGGCCGGTGCGCGTGGCCCTCCGCGGCCCCGTTCCGGGCACAGCGCGCGCCGATCTCGACCGGCTGATCGCGCGGCTCCGCAGCGAGGCGCGCATTGACATCGCGCGGGCCGGCGCGGGCGAGCCTGCCAATCTGACGCTGGAGTTTCTGCCGCGCGCCCGGTTGCAGCGCACCGTGCCGCTGGCCGCCTGTTTCGTCGTCCCCCGCGCCGAAACCTTTGCCGAGTTCCGCCGGGGTCGGCGCCGAGGCTCATCGGATTGGGCCGTCACCACGCCCCGCCAGGCGGTGACCATCTTCATCCCGTCCGACGTGCCCCCGCAGGAAATCCGCGATTGCCTGCATGAGGAAGTGGCCCAGGCGCTAGGGCCCCTGAACGATCTCTACCGCCTGCCCGACAGCGTCTTCAACGACGACAATTTCCACACCGTCCTGACCGGGTTCGACATGCTGATCCTGCGCATGACCTATTCGCCCGAGCTGTCGTCGGGGATGAGCGAGGCCGAAGTGGCCGCGCGCCTGCCAAACCTGCTGGCACGGCTGAACCCACGGGGCGTACGCGCATCCGGGCGCCCTGCCCGCGAAAACCGCGCCTGGATCGACGCGATCGAGGATGCGCTTTCGCCCCGGTCGTCGCCCACTCTGCGCCGTCAGGCTGCGGGCCGCGCGCTTGGCATCGCGCAAAGCCAGGGCTGGACCGACCCGCGTCTGGCGTTTTCGCATTTCACCATGGGCCGCGTGGCCTTGGCGCGGGAATTCGATCTGGCGCTGTCGTCGTATATGGAGGCGGCCGCCCTCTATTCCGCCCGTGGCACCGAGGTGCAGCGCGCCCATGTCGCCATGCAGTTGGCGGCCTTTGCCTTGTCCTCCGGGCGGCCCGAGGTGGCGATTGAAATTGCCGACACCAATGCGCCCGTCGCCTTGCGGGCCGAAAACGCGGCCCTTCTGGCGACCTTCCTTCTGGTCAAGGCCGAGGCGCTTGAAGCCCTCGGCCGCCCGCAACAGGCCGAGGCCGTCCGGCGCGACAGCCTGGGCTGGGCCCGCTACGGCTTTGGCCCCGATGCCGAGGTCCGCGCCCGGGCCCGTGAAATCGGCGCGCTCCGCCCTAGATTGACCAATGTGGAGGGCGGGCAATGATCGTGATCATATGTTTTCTGGCCGGGGCGGCTTGGGGCACGTATCTCGCCCGCCGCCGCAAGGGTAACACGCTTGACGTGCTGCAATACGCCGCCGCCTTCGCCATCGCGTTTGCCATTCTCGGCCTCTTTGCGACCGTGATCATGGAGCGTATGCTCTAGCCTTCTCCGTCCCGGATCGGACCCCACGCGATGTTCCTTGGCTTTTTCCAAACCCTGCGCAGCTTCGGCGTGCCGGTGACCCTGCGTGAGTTTCTGGCCTTTCTCGAAGGCATGAAGCGCGGGCTGGTCACCTATGATGTCGACGGCTTCTATCATCTCGCGCGCACCGCGATGGTCAAGGATGAACGCCATATCGACCGGTTCGACCGCGCCTTCGCCCAATCCTTCGCGGGGCTGGAACAGATCGGCCCGGAGGAGGTTCTAAGCGCGCTGGACCTGCCCGCAGATTGGCTGGAAAAGCTGGCCGAAAAACATCTGACCGCTGAGGAACGCGCCGAGATCGAGGCGCTTGGCGGGTTTGAGAAGCTGATGGAGACCCTGAAGGAGCGGCTGGCCGAACAACAGGGCCGCCATCAGGGCGGGTCGAAATGGATCGGCACCGCCGGCACCTCACCTTTTGGGGCGTACGGCTACAACCCCGAGGGCGTGCGGATCGGCCAGAAAGAAAGCCGGCACCAACGGGCAGTGAAGGTCTGGGACAAACGCGAATTCAAGGACTTCGACGACGATGTTGAACTGGGCACGCGGGCGATCAAGGTGGCGCTCCGCCGCCTGCGCCAATGGGCCCGCGATGGCGCCGCCGAAGAGCTTGACCTGCCCGGCACGATCCGCGCCACGGCCGAGCATGGCTGGCTTGACGTGCAGACCCGGCCAGAGCGGCGCAATGCGGTCAAGGTGCTCCTGTTTCTCGACGTGGGCGGCTCGATGGACGCCCATGTCCGCGTGGTCGAGGAACTCTTCTCGGCCTCGCGAGCCGAATTCCGCCATCTCGAGCATTTCTACTTCCACAATTGCCTCTATGAGGGCGTCTGGCGCGACAATCGCCGCCGCTGGGACGCGCAGATGCCCACCGATGAGGTGTTGCGCACCTATGGCCCCGGCTGGAAGGCGATCTTCGTCGGCGATGCCAGCATGAGCCCCTATGAGATCACCCATCCCGGCGGCGCGAATGAACATTGGAACGCCGAGCCCGGCCATATCTGGCTGACCCGCGCGCGCCAGCAATGGCCATCGCACCTCTGGATCAACCCGGTGCCCGAGGGGCATTGGGGCTATACGCATTCGATCGGCATGATCCGCACGATTTTTGAGGAGCGCATGGTGCCGATGACGCTGGAGGGGCTGACCCGCGGCATGAAGGTGCTGGGGTGACGGATCTCTATCCACTGGAGGCGCGCGATGCCCTGCCCGAGGCCTTGCGGGTCCTGTTGGCCGAGTATCCGCGCGAGGCTTGGCAGGCCAATCCGAATTTTTCTGGCCTTGTGCAGTTCTGGCTTGAGCGCCACGTCATGTTCCGCCGCCTGATAGCCGCCATGCAGACCGATAGCGAGGGGCTGATCGAGCGCAAACTCGACCCGCAGGATTTCGCCCGCCGCCTGGCGCGGTACGGGTCAACCTTCGTGACCGAGTTGCATGGCCACCACCATATCGAAGATGCACATTACTTTCCCGTCCTCGCGCGAACCGAACCGCCGATCGCGCGGGGCTTTGAGATTCTCGACCGCGACCATCAGGCCCTCGACCTGCATCTCGACGACTTCACCAAACACGCGAACCGCGTTATTGGAGCCGAGCAGATACGCGAAGCCAGTGGCAGCTTTTTGAAGACCCTCAAGAGATTAGAGCACTTTCTTGAGAGACATCTGACGGATGAGGAAGATCTGATCGTGCCGATCATCCTGAAACACGGCGAGGCCGGCCTCGGCTGAGATCAGCCCAATTCCCCCCGCTCAAGCGCCCGCAGGGTTCGCCGCGAAATGCGGGAATGGATCAGCGTCGGCATCAGGAAATACCCGATGAAAAGGCAGATACACCCGACAAGGAAAGTCCGAAACTCAAAATTCTGACCCGCCCGCTGGCTCACCAGAAACAGGACCGGGCCAATCAAAACAAGAGGCATACCAACCTTCAGACTGCGCCCCATGAAGGTTCCGGACGTGCTGGTCTTGTCCAGCAGATTGGAATATCCGCTATCCAGCCTGTAGAGCCACGTGCCAAGATCTTCCTGCACAAGCGCCTTATTGCGCTTGAGCACCCCAAAGGCCGCGTTCGTTGTGATCTTATCGGCCGCCCTTTTCGCCCAGAGTTCCAGCCCGACCCAGAGCGCAATTATCACGACATAGACCAAAACCGGAGGCTCGGAGAAAGCGAAAGACACCATCGCCGCGGGCAACAAAAGGCGCGGGCTCAGCGTGATGTCACGCAAGGTCAACATGAAGTACGGTGACCGCTGACGAATGGAAAGGAGGTAGAACAGCGCAAGCCGTGCGCCCTCAATACCAGCGAACCAGATCAGGAAGATATTGAAATCACTGTATTTGGTGATTAGCAGCAACATCGGGACATGTATGAAAAGCGCCAGAAAGGCAGCGCTTAACCACATCACCCAAAGGCTGACCCCATTTTCCGCTCTTGGCGCAAGAACGATGCGCTGAGCCCTGTCGCTCATGGGGCTGTCATCATCTCGTTATAGAAGGTCGGGTCCAGATCATTGATCGTGGCATTTTCCAATGCTTCTCTGATCTTGCTCTTGAGGCCAAACGCATTTTCAAGCACGTCGAGCGCCAACCCAACGACAACCCCCACACCAATGGCGACAGCCACCAAAACGCCGACAGCGACGCCGGCTGTCGACAGCGCCAATAGCGCGGCAGCCGCCAATGCCCCTGCGATGATCGATACGACAACCGCGCCGACATCCCACAGAAGGGTCGCCACAAGCTCGTTGACATCCCTTTCACTTGCAGGATCAGCCAACCACTCGGCAACATCGAAGAAAACGACAAAGCCGATTGAGATCACCCCGGCCTTCGAACCCACCGCTTTTGCGGCGGATGCTGCGTTCATACGTGTACGTGCCGCCGTTTCGATCAGGCTGACCTTGGCATTCGCTGCGTTATACGAAGGCCTGGTAACAACGCTTCGCAACCCGCTATGTCCTTTGAAGGAAACCATGACGTGGCCATTCGCCGTCGTCCAAATCTTGCTAATCCTCACGCCAAACATTTCGCGCAAAAAGCGGCGCTTGTCGCCTGACAAAAGGATTTCAACGGCTTCCACCAAAACCCCCGGCAAGTTGGTTCCGGAAAGCGACATGTCGGCTCCCGTCGTATCGGCCAGGTAAGCGATGCCGGTGACCTGATCGACCCATTCGATCGGACCCATCACGGCCAGAGCAGCGCGAACCAGCCATTCCTCCTCCTCCGGCGTCAGATCTGCGATGCTTTTCTCACCCGAGAAAGGGGGTGCTCCGATTTCGGGATGCGCCTGGATCGATGTGAGCAGACGTTCCTGCTCGGCTACAGGATGGTCCATGTCGCCGCCGCTGTGGATATGGGCCGTATCAGACATGACGTCCAGCGCACTACGCTCATGCCCGGCTTGGACATTGCCCATCTCGCCCCGCATGCGCGCCGAGGATACGCGGCCGATGGGCATCATGCGCCTTGGCGGCACCACGATGGGCTGTCCGTTGGCGGCCGTAACGATACCGGGGTTGACGACGCGCGGCGTGGGCGTGGGCATCTGTGCCGTTCCGATGGCCACTTTCAGGTCTTCCGGGCGGGCAATCGGCCCGATATCCGAGATGTTCTCGCAGATCACGCAATTTCGGCCGCTGATCATCAGTTCCAGCCGATTGGTGGTGCCAGGCTGCGTGTTGGGCAACGGGTAGATCTGGCCCACGGGCAGCATGGGTGTCATCAGACCGTTCACCCGGCCCGTCACATCGATCTGGCATTGCGGAGGCGGTGTGCCGAGGTAGAACAGGTTCGCCTGCTGGCATGGCTCGCAATAATCGTCGGCGCCTTGTGTTTCAGAAAATGCATTCATCAGGGTCAACCCTTTCCTATCGGCGCATGCGCGCCCGTGTTTCTTCTAATACCAGTCGCGCGCGATCCAATTGATGCCGCGGCGCTTGCAGAGCCTTCAACAAAGACGGGTCATTCGCCGGTGAACGCCCCAAAAGCACGTAAGCCAACGCAAAGTCGGCGACAGCCTTTTCCACCTTGATATCAAACTCATAGGCCGCAGAGATCACGCGCGTCAGGAAATCACTTCTCTGCGTGTCGGACAACGCCTGAAACGATGTGTCCTGCTCTGCCAGATAGGCGCCAAGACGCTCGGAAAACTGGCGCCTTTTCTCGGCCGCGAAGATCTCGCGCTCAAACGGGCCCAGTTCGAAGGGTGCGTTTGGCACGTCGGATCTGTCCTGCGGATCGACCTTGCAGATCGTCAGCGCCCCCTCGTCAGGGTTGAGCAACATGACCGAAAGCTGGTGCTGCGCGTCGATATGGAACCACCGCTGGCGGCGCTCCTGATTATCGAGAACCGGCACGAAGTAGGGTTTCGCGTAAGTCGATTCCCAGAAGCGGAAATAGTACCACTTGCCCTGATCGTCCTTCACGCGGGTGAATTTGCGGAAATGGCGCCAGATCAGGTCAAGCGGCGCGCGCGAGCGGGCGTAGATGCCCGGCGCCTGGTCCCAAAGACACCACGGCGTTGTCCCTGCGGTAAACAGATGGCGCGTGAAGGCGTTACCCTCTTCAAGGGCGACGAGCCAGGGCGCGACATCCTTCAACTCATCATAGGCCTCGCCTTTGAAGAGGCAGCGGTGTTCCAGCCCGGAGGTTTCCAGCAATTCGGCCAGGTTGAGCACCCGGGCCGCGTCAAGCACCGCGTAGGTTCGCAGGGGCGGAACACGCTCGACCTCTCCGCCGAACGCCTGCACGTCGTCCTCCCGCGGCTCGGGCTGGGCGAAGAAGGCGTCCCGGATCTTGTCGGGAATTGTCTTTGCGGTGTCGTCGGCGAACTGGCCGTCCAGAGGGTCGATCCCGGTGATCGTCTCGACAGTGTACAAGGCCACGCCCGGATTGCTCTGATACCCCATCCCACCGCCATCGCGATGTCCTTGAAATGGCATGGCCTCGCGGTTCGACGTCATCTGATCGGCATCACAACTTTGGTTCTTAAAATACGGGTCATCTTAACAGCCGATACGCGCCTTACAATGGTGGAAAACCCGCCATGAGGCCGGTATTTTCAATCTTTCCGCAGACAGTGTCGCACATCAATGCGCGCTAGGCCTTCTCCCGTTTCGGTTTCACCGCGTGCTGCGCCAGATCGCGGGCGATGGCGAAGGCGCCTTTGATCTTGTCGCTGTCTTTCGTCCAGTCGCGGCGGATGACGATCTTGTTGTCTTTCACCTTGGCCATCCCGCGCTCGGCCTGGATGTAGTCGACCAGCCCCGCCGGATTGGCGAATTTGTCGTTGTGAAACTGTACCGTCGCGCCCTTTGGCCCGGCATCGAGGCGCGCGATGCCCGCCTTTTTGCATTCCGCCTTGATACGCACCACCAGAAGCAGGGTGTTCACCTCGCGCGGCAGCTTGCCGAAGCGGTCGATCAGCTCGGCCGCGAAGCCTTCCAGCTCGACCTTCGTGGTCAGCTCCGACAGGCGCCGGTAGAGGCCAAGGCGTACGTCCAGATCGGGCACATAAGCCTCGGGGATCAGGACCGGCACGCCCAGATTGATCGTGGGCGACCATTCGCCATCGTCGACCGGCCCTTCCAGCTCGCCCGATTTGATCCGCGCGATCGCCTCCTCCAGCATCTGCTGGTAAAGCTCGTAGCCCACTTCGCGCATCTGGCCCGATTGCTCTTCGCCGATCAGGTTGCCCGCGCCGCGGATATCCAGGTCCTGGCTCGCCAGCGTGAACCCGGCCCCCAGCGTGTCGAGGCTGGCCAGAACGCGCAGGCGTTTTTCGGCCGTGTCGGTCAGCTTGACGCGAGGCTTGGTGGTCAGGAAGGCGTAGGCCCGGGTTTTCGAGCGCCCCACCCGCCCGCGGATCTGGTAAAGCTGCGCCAGGCCGAACATATCGGCCCGGTGCACGACCATGGTGTTGGCCGTCGGGATATCGAGGCCCGATTCCACGATCGTGGTGGCCAAAAGCACGTCATACTTGCCGTCATAGAAGGCGTTCATGCGATCATCCAGCTCGCCCGCCGCCATCTGGCCGTGGGCCACGACATAACTCACCTCCGGCACCTCGGATTTCAGGAAATCCTCGATATCGGGGATATCGCTGATGCGCGGGACCACGTAAAAGCTCTGCCCGCCGCGATAATGCTCGCGCAAAAGCGCCTCGCGGATCGTCAGCTTGTCGAAGGCACTCACATAGGTGCGGATCGACAGGCGGTCGATAGGCGGGGTGGCGATGATCGACAGCTCACGCACCCCTGCCAGCGCCAGTTGCAGCGTGCGCGGGATGGGCGTGGCCGTCAGCGTCAGCACATGGATATCTGTGCGCATCTCTTTCAGGCGTTCCTTGTGCGTCACGCCGAAATGCTGTTCCTCGTCGATAATGAGAAGACCCAGGTTCTTAAACTTGATCCCTTTGGTCAAAAGCGCATGGGTTCCGATGACGATATCGACCGATCCATCGGTCAGGCCTTTGCGCGTCTCATCGGCCTCGCGCGCTGGAACAAAGCGCGACAAACGCCCGATCTTGAAAGGAAATCCGCGAAACCGCTCGGCAAAGCTTTTCGCGTGCTGGCGCGCCAGAAGGGTTGTCGGCGCGATGACGGCGACCTGTCGGCCGGACATCGCCGCGACAAAGGCCGCGCGCATCGCGACCTCGGTCTTGCCGAAGCCCACATCGCCGCAGATCAGCCGGTCCATCGGCTGGCCCGATGCCATGTCGGTCAGCACATCCTCGATCGAGGACAGCTGATCGTCGGTCTCGGTATAGGGGAAGCGGGCCGAGAAATCCTCCCAAAGCCCATGTTGAGGCTCAAGCACCGGGGCGGTGCGCAAGGCGCGTTCGGCGGCCGTGCGCATCAGGCGGTCGGCGATCTGGCGGATCCGCTCTTTCAGGCGGGCCTTCTTGGCCTGCCACGCGCCGCCGCCCAGCTTATCGAGCAGCCCCTCCTCATGGCCGAACCGGCTGAGCAGTTCGATGTTTTCCACCGGCAGGTACAGCTTGTCGCCGCCGGCATATTCGATCAGCAGGCACTCATGCGCCGCGCCAAGGGCGGTGACCACCTCAAGCCCCTTGTAGCGGCCCACCCCATGGTCGACATGGACGACTAGATCGCCGGGCGACAGTGATTGCGCTTCGCTGAGAAAGTTCTCGGCCCGCCTGCGTTTTTTCGCGCCGCGGATTAGTCGGTCGCCCAAAACGTCCTGCTCGGAAATCACGGTCAGGCCCGGTGCCTCGAACCCCGTCTCAAGCGGCCAGACGGCCAGGTGGACGCCGCGCGCGCCCATGGCACGGATATCGGCGATCTCGCCCGCTCCGGCCATGTCATGATCTTCCAGAAGGCCCTTCAACCGCTCTCGCGCGCCCTCTGACCAGGACGCGATGACGACCGGCCCGTCGCCCAGCTTCGCACGAACATGGTCGACCAACGCATCGAAAAGGCTGATCTTTTCCTGCTGACGTTCTGGCGCGAAATTACGCCCGATCCGCGCGCCCGCGTCCAGCACGCCGGGCCCGGTCGGCATCGGTAGAACGCGCAGCTGGACCACGCGGTGCCCGGCCACGCTGGCATCCCAGGCCGCGCCATCGAGGTAGAGCAGCCCCGGCGGCACCGGCTTGTAGACGGTATCGAGGCGGCTTTTGGCCCCCATCGCCTCGCGCCGCGCATCATATTGGTCGTCGATCATCTCCCACCGGGCCAGGCGGGCGGGCTCGGTCTGGTCATCCAGCATGACGGAAGCGTCGGGCAGGTAATCGAAGAGGGACTCAAGCCGCTCATGAAAGAACGGCAGCCAATGCTCGATCCCCTGATGCTTGCGGCCCGCACTGACCGCCTCGTAAAGCGGGTCGTCCGTGCCGGCAGCGCCGAACTCGATCCGGTAATTCTGGCGAAACCGCGTGATCGCGGCCTCATCGAGGATCACTTCCGAGACGGGTGCGAACTCCACCGCGCTCAGCTTTTCGGTAGTGCGCTGGGTGGCCGGATCAAACCGCCGCGCGCCGTCCAGAACGTCGCCGAAAAGATCCAGGCGCACCGGCCCGCCATCGCCCGGCGGGTAGATATCGATGATCCCGCCGCGCACCGCGTAATCGCCGGGTTCCATCACCGTGGCCGATTGCGAAAACCCCATGCGGACCAGAAAGTTACGCAGCGCCTTTTCATCAAGCCGCCCGCCGACCTTGGCGGTGAACGAGGATGCCGCGACCACCTCTTTCGCGGGCACCTTTTGGGTCGCGGCGTTCAGCGTGGTGAGCAAGATGAACGGGCCCGGCATGCCCGTAGCCAGGGCGGCCAGCGTCGCCATGCGCGCCGCCGAGATCTCTGGCGCGGGCGAGATACGGTCATAGGGCAGACAATCCCAGGCCGGAAAGCTAAGAACCACGGCCTCTGGCGCGAAGAACGCCAGGGCGTCGCGCATCGCCGCCATCCGCTTGTCGTCGCGCGCGATATGCACGACCGGCCGCCCCCGGGCCAGTTCCTGCACCAGAGCGCGGGCGTCAAACCCCTCAGGGGCGCCCGACAGCGTGATGTGGTCACCTCGTGTCATGGGCGCTCAGCTACCCTCTGAGGCGGTGGTGTCAACCGTAGAGGCCGCCCAGAACCATGTTCTGGTACATGCCCCACATCGATGTGATGAAGATCGAGACCATGCCCAGCACCTGGATCCAGAACCGGTGGCGCACGAGCTGCTTGCGCAAAGCCTCGCCCGTCTTGGGATCTTGCGAGATCATGTGCGCGGCCCTGACACTCATCGCGCCGACAATGCTGAGGGGGGCCGCGATCAGAAACACGGCCTGCGCGAATTCGATCCAGTAATAGAATCCCAGGGTCGCCAGCATCGTCAGGAGGAAGGCCAGAAGCCCCATGACCCACATCCCAGCGACCCCGTCGATAAAGGTGATCCGGTTTACATTGATGCGCACCATGTCCTCAAAATCCCGCTCGGCCTGGCCACCGCGACGGCGGGCGCGGATCAGCATGTCAAACGGCACACCCAGAATGAAATGGCTAGCCGACGACCAGACCACGGCCAGCGCCAGCCAGTACCAGAGGTTCGAGAACGACCGCAGGTCAAGGACTTCGAAGACCGTTCCCAAGAAATCAATATCCAAATCAGAATTCCATTCGGTCTTCCGACGCCCCACCGGCGCCACCTTGCTACATATACTTGTGATAGGCGACGATCCATGCCACGCAACGAAAAACTGCGGAGGCACCCCAAATGGCACCGATCGTTCCCCCCTTCCCCATGGCCCGGCTGCGTCGCATGCGCGGGCATGCGGGGCTTCGGGCGCTGGCGCGCGAAAACACATTGTCGGTCGATGATCTGATCTGGCCCGTCTTCCTGCGCGAGGGCGACAGCCTGGTCGAACCCGTGGCCTCGATGCCAGGGGTGAACCGCCTGTCACTGGACCGCGTGGTGGGGGCCGCGGCCGAGGCGGCGGACCTGGGCATCCCCGCGATCTGCCTTTTTCCCTACACCGACCCGGCGCACAAGACCGCTGGCTGCGAGGAGGCCTGGAACCCCGAGAATCTGACCAACCGGGCGATCCGCGCGATCCGCGACCAGCGGATCGAGATCGCGGTGATGACCGACATCGCGCTCGACCCCTATAACATCCACGGCCATGACGGCATCGTGGTCGACGGCCAGATCATCAACGACGCCTCCGTCGCGGCCCTGGTGAAGATGGCCTTGGCCCAGGCAGAGGCGGGGGCGGATATCCTCGGCCCCTCCGACATGATGGACGGGCGGATCGGCGCGATGCGGGCGGCGCTGGAGGAGGCCGGACACAAGAACGTCGCGATACTTTCCTACGCAGCCAAATATGCCTCGGCCTTTTACGGCCCGTTCCGCGATGCGGTGGGGGCCTCGGGCGCACTGAAAGGCGACAAGAAGACCTATCAGATGGACCCCGCCAATTCCGATGAGGCATTGCGCTGTGTGGCCCGCGATTTGGGCGAAGGCGCGGATATGGTGATGGTCAAGCCGGGCATGCCCTATCTCGATATCTGCCGCCGGGTGAAAGACACCTTCGGCGCGCCCACTTACGCCTACCAGGTGTCCGGCGAATACGCGATGATCAAGGCCGCGGCAGCAAACGGCTGGATCGACGGCGAAAAAGCCATGTGGGAGAGCCTTCTGGCCTTCAAACGCGCCGGCTGCGACGGCATCTTGACCTATTTCGCCCCCGATGTCGCGCGGGGTTTGAAGGCGGGGTAGCGGCCGAGAAGAACTGGAAAAGGCGGCTCTATATCTTTGATAAATATAAAGATATGCCCACCATCCTGCGCCCTGAAATGATGTTACGTCTACTTGAGCATTCACGGGAATGCTAGGCGCGGTAGGTGAGCGAACCCTTATATGTCAGTAATTATTACCTATATATAAAGGATATTGAAATAATTTGGAGTTTTGGATGCAGATTGAACGCACAACGCTCATCACCGCTTTGTCATTGGTATTCTTTGCAACAGCGCTCAGCGCGGAATCCGTAAGGGTCTACGAGGACTACCCGGGAAACCTCTTTTACGCACCCTACGAGGCGATCCCCGACCATCCCGAATGCAACGCCCCCGATCAGATCGCGTTTCGCACCACGTTGTCAGCAGACGATATCGGGTTTCGGATTTACGACGTCCGGCCCCGGCCTGAGAACTACCGTGAGGAGCCGCTAGATCACCTCGATATTAATCAAGGCGATGTTGAAGTGTTCCAGCGCGAGACGACCTGCTACGTGCGGCAGCGATCGGCGGCGGGCGAGTGGCTTCGAGCTGAAATACCTTGCCGCGACACGTCTGAACCGTCTCCTGCCGACACATGGAGGACGATCGGGAAAGAGGGCGCCTCACTGGCGATTGAGGGGAATGTCACGGCCTGCCTGTCCCTGGATGGCCTAACCGTGTTGGAAAGCGAGTGGCAAACCACGGTCGAGATCGGCGACACCAGTCAGCGCCATACCGGGGAATTTAGCGAAACGCAGAAAGATTGGACCTTCCACCAAGAACCCCCCTTCATCCTGCGCTCACCCCGCGACCGCTCTACCCCGATTAAGCATTGGGCGACGCTGACCTACAATCTGTCCGCGCGCGCGGGCTATCGCCAGACTTGGAGAAATCGCTTCAAGTTGCCGTCCGGCTATGACGCCGCGCAGATGCGGGTAACGTTGTCGTGCATCCCGATAGCCCTTGCAGAAGTGCCCGACGCCGACCTCTATCTGGACGCGATTGTTTTCTTCAATCTGCGGAAAGGGGCGTTTCAGACTTGCGCGGGCGATGCGTGTACGGGCCTGCAGCCACCGATCGCACAGACCGAGCGAGGCTTTACCTATCGCTGTCTGAGCAAGGACTGAGGTTTCGTCCGCTCCAGTCTGCATCTTGCGGATGTTCCGCATGCGTTCTAGCCTGCCGCCATGGCGACCAACATGACAGCGCTCAGGATCGGAAACCGCGATGCGCGGCGGCTTTGGCTGGCCTCCCATGGGCTGGCCGCGACGCCGACGGGGCCCTTGGATGTGCTGGGCACGATCCGGCGCCTGGGCTTCGTGCAGCTCGATTCGATCCAGATCGTCGCCCGCGCGCATCACCATATCCTCTGGAGCCGCAATCAGAATTATCGTGAGAGAAAACTCGACCAACTATTGGCGAAGGATCGCGCTGTTTTCGAGCATTTCACCCACGACGCCTCGGTCCTGCCGGTCGAGTTCTACCCGGTCTGGACACGCCAATTCCGCCGCCATCGCGAGCGGTTTCAGAGCAAGGGCTGGTACAAGGCCGCGATGGATCCCGACCTCCGCGCCCGGCTGAAGGCGCGGATTGCCGCGGAAGGCCCGCTTTGCACCAGTGCCTTCACCAGCGGCGAGACGGGGCCGCGGGCCATGTGGGAGCGCCCGCCGCACAAGGTGGCGCTGGACTACATGTGGCATGTGGGCGAGTTGGCGACAGCGCACCGGCGGAACTTCACCAAGTATTACGACCTGACCGAGCGGGTGATCCCAAAAGTCTATCGCGACGAGCGCCTTGGCGACGAGGAGCAGATCGACCGGCTCTGCCACAGCGCGCTCGACAGGCTGGGCTTCGGCAGCCAGGGCGATATCCGCCGCTTTTGGGAGGCGACCGAGGTACGCGAGGTGGCCGATTGGGTCGCGCGCACGCCCGATCTGGTCGAGGTTGAGGTTGAGGGCGCCGACCGCAGCGTGACCCGCGCGCTGGCCTCGCCTGATATCGAGGCGCGTCTGGCAGAAGCCCCCGCGCCCACCACCCGCCTGCGCATCCTGAACCCCTTCGACCCCGCCGTGCGCGACCGCAATCGGCTGCAACGGCTTTTCGGGTTCGATTACCGCAACGAGATTTTTGTCCCTGCGGCGCAGCGCATCTGGGGCTATTACGTCTTTCCCCTGCTGGAAGGCGACCGGTTCGTCGGCCGGATTGAGGCCAAGGCCGACCGCAAACGCGGCACGCTCTGCGTCAGCCAGCTCTGGGCCGAGCCACGCGTGCGGTGGACACCCGCCCGGCAGGCCAAGCTTGAGGCCGAGCTGGAGCGGTTCGCCCGCCTGGCCGAGTGCACCCAGGTGGACTGGGCCTGCGCCCCCTGCCCCGCATGATCACGCGGCCGCCCCTGCCCGCCCGGCTGGGCCCGTCGCTCCGCCGCTGGCGCACGTTGAACCGGGTGAAGCAGGCCGCATTGGCCGCCGATCTGGGCGTTTCGCAGGCCATGATCTCGCGCTGGGAAGCGGGGCTCGCACGGCCCGAGGGGCGGCACGCAAGTGCTGTCATGGCGCTTCTGACAGCGCGCGCCGGTTCGGCCGCTGACCGCGCTTTGCTGCGTCTGGTGCGCGGATCGGCCGAGCCGGTGCATCTGATCTGCGACCTGACACATCGCCTGCTCGCGGCCTCGCCCGCGCGGGCCGCGACCTGGCGCGCGCCGGTCGAGGATCTGCTGGGCACCCCGCTCTGGCGGTTTGCATCGGACGGGATTGCCGAGGGCGAAGCGCAGCTTGCCGCACGAGGCTGGTATGAACCCGCGCCGGAGGATGTGGAAGTGTATACCGAGCGCGCCGATTTCGCTGAGCTGACGATCCGCGCGGGCGTGATCCGCTACGCCCGCCTGCCCCTGTCAGAGGGCGGTTTCGCGCGGCTGATCAGCGACGGCGCACGGCAGGCGCCTGCATAAGGTATTCATGCGCCGCACGGCCGGGTGGCCTATGCTGCCGCTGAGGAGGGCACGGGTATGGATGCAGAGCGGCTGGACCGGATCATCACCTTTTTGCAGGCCTCCGAGGCGCTGAAAGACACGCTCCGCTCTGGCCGGACGGCACAAGGCCGGTCTGAGAGCACGGCCGAGCATAGCTGGCGGCTCTGCCTGATGGCGATGCTGTTTGCCGTCGAGGTCGAAGGGGTCGACCTGCTGCAGCTTATGAAGCTGTGCGTTGTGCATGATCTGGGCGAGGCGATCTCGGGCGACGTGCCCGCGATCCATCAGGACCCCACCGATGACCGGCAGGCGCGCGAGCGGGCCGATCTGGTAACGCTTTGCACGCCGCTACCCGCCGATCTACGGGCCGAGATGATCGCGCTCTGGGACGAATACGCCGCCGCCCGCACCCCCGAGGCCGTCCTGGCCAAGGGGTTCGACAAGCTTGAGACGATGCTGCAGCACATCGCAGGCCGAAACGCGGCGGATTTCGACTATGCGTTCAACCTGGGCTACGGTGTGACCCAAACCGACCGCCACCCCCTATTGCGCGAGATCCGCAAGCGCGTGGATGACGCCACCCGCGCCGCGATGGCCGCGCAGAAGCGGCGGCGCTGACAGCCTCAGTACGGATAGGCATAGCGCCGCGCACGGCGGGCGGCGCCGCGGATCCAATCGACATGGGCTAATGTCTGCTCGGCTTGCTTGGCGGTCTGAAAGGCAAGTCGGTCGGACCCCAACTGGATGAAAACGGCGACCAGATGAACCTGGGGTTGCTTTGGTCGCCACATAATCTCCTGCCGCGCCTCGACCGCTGTGACGTCCGAGAACCTGAGGGTCCGGATATCGACACGGCGTGGAAACAGCCGCACCACCTTTTCAGTGATCGCATTCTCTGTCACATCGAAGGCCAGAAAGCGGTAAGGCTTCGAAGCGATCCAAAGGGTTGCCAAGACAAGGAAAATCGCCATGCCGAACGTGAATACGGTCATGACGAATTGTCTGTCAGCCCCCTGCACCACTCCCGTCAGATAGAGGCAAACACCAAGAACGAGCGGTATGGTCACAACCGCCACGATCAACGGCCCAAGTGTATGATCCCGTCCGCAAAGCACCAGGCGCAGGTCGGTCTTTTCCAGAACGCGAAAGCGATCAGTGTACCAAGTCCCGAACCAGGACGGAAAACTTACAAAGCGTAGAGGATCAGATTTCACGGGTAAGCCTTTGAAATAAATCAGATCCTGAAGCCGGCGAATATCCAATCACGTATCGCAACACATCAACGGCTGTCAATCTGACCGTGTCGAACGCCATTGCCCTGAACCCCAACGTCAACGGCTGACTGGAGATGCAATGATACACCCACGGAAACGCCTGGTTTGAGCCCACAAGAACCGATGCTGCACGATGTATGAATGGCCGCTTTTAGCGGTCGTAAATTCTGGATGCTTGCCAACATGGTCGCCGCTAGGCTGCGAAAGCAATCCAGCGACCGGACAGGAGGATGCCGAACCAAACAAGGGCTGAGGCAGCTGCAAAGACCCTGTGAAATCGCTCAAATCTGTAAAACAGCAAAGCGTTCACCCCTGCAACAGCCAAAAGTCCCAACTTCCAATACATCGCCACGTTTTCCACATAGCCTGTCGCTTGCACCGACAAAAGCAAGACGCCCGTCAGCGCAGCAGCCGCGAACGCGAATAAGGCTACGCGCGTCAGACGTGCGACTTGATCATCGATGACACCGGTTTTTAGGATGCGAACGTCGGCCATCAGGACCGGGGCAATCACGAACGCAAGGGCCAGGATGTGCAGGGCCGAGATAAGCGGATAGATCGGTCCCCCGACCCAATCGGCGAGCGCGGAGGTCTCCAACGCCGTCAAGAGGGGCGTCAGCTCGAACATCCCGGCTCCTCGGTCTGCATCCTGCCGCGCCGAACCACAGCCTCGCCATCGTGCAATCTGATCCACTGGCCGCGCAACTGGTGCGGCGGACGGCAGTTCTGAAAGACAATTGTTGCGATGCGGTCGCCCGGCGCGATCCGCCCCTCAAGGCCGAAAAACAATCCGACAGGGGGATACTCGACGTCGATGATGCGGCCTCGGTCGGCTTCGCGCACCTCGACGAAGTCTGCAAACTCTTCGCCTTCGGGCAGATCACTCGGCGTGGTCAGATCGGCATCAACTTGCATCTCGATGATCGGGTGCGGGCGACGAAAGCTGGCAGAGCGCACAATGCCTTCGACGTAGATCGGGCGCGCATCGTCGTAGCGCCCCGTGAAACCGTGATGGGCCCAAGCAGGCAACGGGGCGACAAGGGTCACGGCAGCCCCGGTGAACAGAGCGAGTGTCTCGCGGCGGGTGGGCATGGTCATATCTCCTGAAAAAGCGCGCCCCGATGTAGGGCGCGCTTGTTGACTTAGCGTGCGATGACCATCGAATGCGCACCTCGGGCGACGGGAACGGAATGCTCGGTCTTGAAAAGCTGCGTGTTGCCGGGATCGAGCGGATCACCGTCGAGCGCAATAACCGCGAGCGTGTCGGAAGCCTCCCGCGGCCCTAGCTGGCCGTTCACATAAGCCGAGGAAACCATGTCTGAGTCTTGGACCGAGATCAGATAGCGACCTTCAAAGTGCAGTTGGCCACGCGCGTCCCGTGATCCCGCTTCTTGCGCGAAAGCGGGGGCCGTCAAAGCTGTCGAAACAGCGAGGGTGGTAAGTAGGGTCTTCACATTGATCTCCTTTATCGTGTTTTGCGTACGCTTGATCTGCGTTGGTCACAGCATAAATTGGATCAATAGGAGTGGCTTACGATATTGCTTGCCGATAAATTTGATAAACAGGAGTTATCAAAGTGTTTGGGTTGACCGACTATGAAAGTGTGATCGCCATTGCCGAAGAGGCGCATTTCGGCCGCGCCGCACGTCGCCTGAACGTTACCCAACCGGCGCTGTCGTCTCGCCTGCGCAGGATTGAAGAAGAACTTGGCGTTCGGTTGTTTGATCGGGATCGGGGTGGGGTCAGTGTGACGCCAGCGGGCGAGCAATTCGTCGAGGGCGCGGAACGGGTGATTACCGCAGCCGAAGAAACGGCACAATCGGCGCGCAATGCGCAAGCGGGCCTGGGTCAAACGCTGCGTATCGGCATGACGCAGGTCGCCGCCTATCAGATCGTTATCCCGACATTGGTTGCGTTCCGAAAGCATCATCCGCATGCCCGTGTCAAACTCTACGAGGGAACGACCGCGGGCCTCGAAAAGCGCCTGGAGCAAGGCATGATTGACGTGGCATTCCTCCATCCGCCACTGCATGCGCCCGATCTGTCCGAAACCTTCCTGCTGTCAACACCCATGGCGTTGTTCGATGGCGATCCCGATCCCTTGGCGCGCAAGCCCATGGTGGCCTATCCCCGCGCGGAAGCGCCGGTCCTCATGGGCGCTCTGGCCCGTCAATCCCGCGAAGGCAATGGCGAATATCCGGCCGCCGAAGCGGATACAATGCTCGGGGCGATCATTTTATCGCGCGCAGGCTTCGGTCCGTTCGCCGCAACTGTGGACTACCCCACACCGTTCGAAAAAACGGAGCATTGCCTCGCCTCAACCGACACTGGTCTTACACTGGACACATCAATCGCACGCCGCTTGCTGGACAGGCGCCCCATGATCGAAACGCTCATCAAATCTGGAGTCCGCGCGGTCGGTTAGGTGCCTTAACCAAACCGATATCATTCAAAGCAACGCTGAACGGGCGAGACAGCGGATATTAATAGCAGCTCCAAGATGGCAGCAAGGTCCGCAGTCCTGACCTACAATTTTCATCCAATTTTGCACAAGCGGCGAATGTCTCCACTGACGTGCCGCACCGCGGCATCGCCAACCAGTGGTCAAAGGCAGCAAAGGGTCGTCCTTGGCGGGGCTGCGTGGCCAAGAAGCCAAACATGCTGCGATCGGTCTAACGACGGTAGTGAGTCCAAACCCAACAAAGCTGGAGTTGGCGCTACTACCCGAATGGTCTAGAAGGAAACATGAAAAGAATACTTCTCACAGGCGCATCCGGGCGCATCGGCAGCGTTTTCTATAAAACTTGGCAGGGTCACTACCGCATCACTCTGTGCGACCGAACCGCCCCAAGATTTGACTTGGCACAAGGGGATCGATTCATTCAGGCCGATCTAAGCAATTCCGACACCGCCAAGAGCCTCGCAGCAGGTCAGGAGGCTATCGTCCATCTGGCAGGAAAACCCGACCCGGATGCCAAATTTGACGACCTCCTTCCGGCCAACATGCTCGCAACGACCTACCTGTTGGAGGCTGCGTCGAAGGGAGGATGCAGCCGGTTCGTTTTCGCCAGCAGTGCACAGACCATTGAAGGCTATCCTGTTGATATTCAAATTCCTTCAACCGCCTATCCCAGACCGGCAAACATATATGGGGTAACGAAGTGCTATGGCGCGGCGCTTTGCGCGTATCATGCTCAGACGAGCCGCATGTCCTGTGTTTCCCTGAGGATTGGGGCGTTTGAGCCGAAAGGCAGCGACGGCGTAGCAAACGCACGCGATCTATCTGCGTGGCTCAGTCATCGTGACGCCGCAAGTTTGATCGAGCGAGCTTTGGAAGCTGAAATCGAGGGGCATTTCATCGGTTACGGTATTTCGGACAATCGCTTCAGGCGCATGGATTTGACCGAGACCAAACGGCGTTTGGGATATGAGCCAAAGGATGACGCCTTCGCTGTTTTCGATGTGCCAAACCTAATTGGCAGGTAAAGCCTCAACGGCAGCAAAGTCCCGCACAGCGGCCATCGGCCGGGCCGCTTACCCATCACTCGTCAATCAGGTTCCGCCTACTCACCCAACTTGCGCAACCGCTCAATAAGTGCCGAGGTGTCCCAGCGATTGCCGCCCATGGCCTGCACGTCCTTGTAGAACTGGTCAATCAAGGCGGTGACCGGCAGGGGCGCGCCGATCTCGTCGGCGGTTTTCAGGCAGATGCCGAGGTCCTTGCGCATCCAGTCGATGGCAAAGCCGTGGTCGAATTCGCCGTCGATCATCGTCTCGTGCCGGTTGACCATCTGCCAGGATCCGGCCGCGCCCTGGCTGATCACCTCAACCACCGCGCGGCCGTCCAGCCCTGCCTTCTCGGCAAAGCGCAGCCCCTCTGACAGCCCCTGCAGCAGCCCCGCGATGCAGATCTGGTTGACCATCTTGGCCAGCTGCCCCGCGCCGCTTTCGCCGAGGCGCTTGCAGATGCGGGCATAGGCGGCCATCACTGGCTCGGCGCGGGCGTAGTCGCCCTCATCACCGCCGCACATGATCGACAGCACGCCGTTCTCGGCCCCCGCCTGCCCGCCCGAGACGGGCGCATCGACATAGCCGATGCCCTTGCGCTTGGCCTCGGCCGAAAGTGTCCGGGTGATCGCCGCCGACACGGTGGTATGGTCAACAAAGATCGCGCCCTTGCGCATCGCGCCAAAGGCGCCGCCCTCACCCAGGCAGACCGCGCGCAGATCGTCGTCATTGCCAACACAGGCCATCACGAAATCCGCGCCCTCGGCCGCCTCGGCGGGTGTCGTCCCATGGGCGCCGCCATGTTGGGTGACCCATTTCTCGGCCTTGGCCACGGTGCGGTTATAGACCGTCACGTCGTGCCCCTTGGCCACCAGATGTCCCGCCATGGGAAACCCCATCACGCCCAATCCCAGAAATGTAACCTTGGCCATATTTCCCCCCGCGCCTTCGCGCTTTGCATCTTGCTGCTTTCGACTGTAACTAACGGACCTGTCATAGCCGTCAACCACACCGGGAGCATTATGGTCACGCTGTTCCGCTGGCTTCTGCGCCTGTTCACCGCCGCTTTGGTCCTTGCCGCCCTTGCGCTGTTCGGGGCGTATTACTTCGCCACACGGTCGCTGCCCGATTACGACGCGCGCCACGACGTGGCAGGGATCGGCGCGCCGGTTGAGATCGTGCGCGACAATGCCAATGTGCCCCACATCTTCGGGCAAAGCGATGAGGACGTGTTCTTCGGCCTGGGCTTTGCCCATGCGCAGGACCGGCTTTGGCAGATGACCATGCTGCGCCGCACGGCCCAAGGACGGCTCTCGGAGTTGTTCGGGACGCGGACGGTGCAGATCGACGAGCTTTTGCGCCGGTTCGACCTTTATGGCGCCGCAGCGGATTCGGTGGCCATTCAGGACGCGCCGACCAAGGCGGCGCTTGAGGCCTATGCACGTGGCGTGAACGCCTGGATTGCCCGCGTCAATGAAGATGCTTTGGGCCGTGGCGCGCCCGAATTCTTTCTGTTTTCCAATGAGATCGCGCCGTGGCAGACGGCCGATTCCCTGGCTGTGGCCAAGCTGATCGCGCTGCAATTGTCGGGCCATATCGAGAACGAGGTCCTGCGCGCGCGCATGTCGCTGATCCTGCCGGATGAGCGCCTGCGCGACATTCTGCCCGACACGCCCGGGCCCGGCGTGGCCGTCCTGCCCAGATATGCCGATCTGGCCCCCGGCCTGACCCCGAATTTTGCGGCCCTCACAGGCGCGCGCGACCCGCTCAGCCCCGTGCAACCGCGCCCCTTTGCCGGTGCGTCGAACGCCTGGGCCGCCGCACCGTCACGTTCGGCCTCGGGCGGCTCGCTTTTGGCCAATGACCCGCATCTGGGCTTTACCGCGCCGTCGATCTGGTACCTGGCCCGGCTTGAACTGGCCTCGGGTGGCGTAATCGGCGGCACGATCCCAGGCTTGCCCGCCGTGCTGGTCGGCCGCAGCGACCGGCTGGCCTGGGGCCTCACCTCGGCCTATGTCGACGATCAGGACCTGTTCCTGGAAGAGCTGAACCCCGCCTCGCCCACCGAATACCGCACCGAACGCGGATGGGAGGCGTTTGAGACACGGCCCACCACGATCCGCGTGAAGGACGCCGAACCGGTCACGCTCAGCCTGCAATGGACGCAAAACGGCCCCGTCATCCCCGGCAGCTATTACGATCTGGCCAGCATCACGCCCCCTGGCCACGTGATGTCGCTGGGCTGGACGGCGCTGTCGCGGCAGGACACCTCGGTCAGCTATGCCATGCGCCTGATGCGCGCCGACACGATCGAGATGGCCATCCGCTCGGGCATCCTGGGGATCGCCCCTGCGCAGAACGTGACCCTTGCGGATGCGAGCGGCGTCGCCATGATCACCGTCGGCGCCATGCCGCGCCGCGACGCCCGCCACCAGAGCCAGGGGCGCCTGCCCGCCCCCGGATGGCGGCCCGAAAACCGCTGGCAAGGCCGCCTGCCCTACGATGCCAACCCGCGCTTCATCGACCCCGAGGGCGGCATTCTGGGCAATACCAACAACAAGATCGTCGATCGCCCCTTTCCGCTGCATGTCAGCTTCGAATGGGGCGACACGCAGCGTGTTCAGCGCTGGCGCCGGCTGATGCAGGCGCGTGAGGTCCATACCCGCGACAGCTTCATCGAGGCGCAGCTTGACACCGTCGCCCCTGATGCCCGAGCGCTTCTGCCGCTGGTTGCGCGCGATCTGTGGTTCACCGGCGAGGCGGCGCCTGACGGCACGCCCGAGCGCCGCCGCCAGAGGGTACTGGAACTGCTCGCCGCCTGGAACGGCGAGATGAACGAGCATATGCCCGAGCCGCTGCTCTATTCCGCCTGGATGCGCGCCCTGCAGGAGCGCCTGATCCGCGACGAGTTGGGCGGGCTGGCAGCCTCCTTCACCCATGTTGAGCCGATTTTCATCGAACGCGTCTTCCGAGATGTCGACGGCGCCGGTATCTGGTGCGACATCATCCGCTCGACCGTGGTCGAGACCTGCACCGACATCGCGCGCCTGGCACTGGACGATGCGCTGCTCTGGATCAGCGAGGCGCATCCCGGCACACTCGAAAGCCTGCGCTGGGGCGACGCGCATGAGGCGACCCACGATCACCCCACACTTGGCGAAGTGGCCGCGCTCAGATGGTTCGTCAATATCCGGCAATCCACGTCCGGAGGTGACCACACTCTGATGCGCGGACGGACCAGCGGCGATGGCGAAAGGCCGTTTCTGAACGTCCATGGCGCGGGGTATCGCGGCGTCTATGACTTCACCGACCCTGAAAGCTCGGTCTTCGTGATCTCGACCGGGCAGTCGGGCCACCCCCTGTCACGCCATTACGACGATCTGGGCGAACGCTGGCGCCGGGGCGAATACATCCCGATGTCGCTCGACCCCGAACTGGCCCGCGCAGGTGCCGTCGGCGTGACCGAGCTGGTGCCGTCCGATGGATGATACCCTGCGCACCAAGCGCCTGATACTGCGCCGGGTGCGCGAGACGGATTTCGAGGATATGCACGCGATCTTCACAGATCCCAGGGCGATGCAGTACTGGTCGACCATGCCGCACCAGACCGAGGCCGAGACCCGCGACTGGATCGCAGCCACCATCGCGGGCCATCCGCATCAGGCGGACGATTTCGTGCTGGACTATGAGGGCCGCGTGATCGGCAAGGCGGGCATGTGGGAAGAGCCCGAGATCGGCTTCATCCTGCACCCGGACTATTGGCGGCAAGGCCTGGCCCGCGAGGCGATAGAGGCGGTGATCGGACATCTCTTCACCACACGCGGGCTAAAGCACATCACGGCCGATGTCGACCCGCGGAATGCGGCCTCGATCACCCTGCTGACAAGCCTTGGATTTCAAGAAACGGGCCGCGCCGTGCGGACCGTAAAACTGGGCGATGAATGGTGCGACAGCGTCTATTTCGCCCTTGAGCACCCGGCCTGACCCCAGACACAACACCCGAAGTGAAGCGCCCAAATTTTCGTCGAAAATTTGTGTTGGAGACGAATTTTCGCCGAAAATTTGGCCCGTCATCAACCCGCGCGCCCTACAGGCTTTCGAAGCGGGCCTTTTGCCTGGCCGTCCACCGCACCGAAATTCGATGGCCCGCTTCGGTCTCGGTCTCGTCCGTCACCACACCCTCGCCATGCAGCCAGGCCCGCGCGCGGCCATCGGCGAAGGGCACAAGCAACTCTGTCTGGGCGCGTTCAGTTTCCAGCATGTCGGCGACGACCTGCATCAGCGGGGCCAGCCCCTCGCCCGTCAGCGCCGAGATCGTGAAGATATCCGCACGACGATTGGCCTGGGTTGCCAGCGCCGCGCGCTGATCCGCGGCCAGCAGATCGATCTTGTTCCAGACCTCAAGCATCGGTGTCCCGTCGCCCACGCCCAGATCATCGAGGATACCCATCACATCGGCGGCCTGCGCGTCCGTATCGGGGTGAGAGATATCGCGCACATGCACGATCAGATCGGCCTCGAGCACCTCTTCCAGTGTCGCGCGGAAGGCCGCGACCAGTTGGGTGGGAAGATCCGATATGAAACCGACCGTGTCCGACAAGATGGCCCGCTGCCCGCCCGGCAACGTCACCGCCCGCATGGTCGGGTCAAGGGTGGCGAAAAGCATGTCCTTTGCCATCACCTCGGCGCCCGTCAATCGATTGAAAAGCGTGGATTTCCCCGCATTGGTATAGCCCACCAGCGCGACCACGGGAAACGGCACGCGCCGCCGGGCGACGCGGTGCAATTCACGGGTCTTGCCCACCTTGGCCAATTGCCGCTTCAGCTTGACGATCTGCTCGTCGATCGCGCGCCGGTCGGCCTCGATCTGCGTCTCGCCGGGACCACCGACAAAGCCCAGGCCGCCGCGCTGACGCTCAAGGTGGGTCCAGGCGCGCACCAGCCGTGTGCGCTGGTAGCTGAGCGCTGCCAGTTCAACCTGCAGGACACCTTCGCGGGTGCGCGCCCGGTCGGCGAAGATCTCAAGGATCAGGCCGGTCCGATCCAGCAGCTTGACGTCCCAGGCCCGCTCAAGATTGCGCTGCTGCACGGGCGTGACCGGGCCGTCGACCAGCACCAGCTCAACCTCGGCCGCCTCGAACCGCGCTTTCAGCTCGCCCGTCTTGCCCGACCCGAAGAGATACCCCGCCCGCACTTTCGGCAAAGGCACGATTTCGGCGCCCGCAACCTCAAGCCCCGGCAGTGCCCCGGCCAGAGACACGGCCTCCGCCAGGGCGGGCCCTGCCGCGCGTCTGTCCCGGAGTGATGTCAGGTCGGGATGCAATACCCAGGCACGGGTCGTGCGCGGGCTATGATCATGCTGGGCGCTCAGTCTTCGCCCTCATAGAGGCTGATGGGCTGCGATGGCATGATGGTCGAAATCGCGTGCTTGTAGACAAGCTGCGACTGTCCGTCGCGGCGCAACAACACGCAGAAATTGTCGAACCAGGTGATCACACCCTGCAATTTCACACCGTTGATCAGGAAAATCGTGACAGGAACCTTCGTTTTACGGACATGGTTCAGAAAGGCGTCTTGTAAATTCTGTTTATCGCCAGCCATTGAGTGCAGCCTTTTTTCTTGCCCCCGCACCCCCACGGAACGGGTTTTGGCCGAAGCCAAGTGCAAGTATGTCGCGGGCTTTGTGAAGATTCCACCCCGAAAATCAGTCCGTTACGGACCTATCGGCGGGATCGCGCCTCAGCCGCGCCAGAAATCGGGGTTGAGAAGCGCGATCAGCGCCAGCGTTTCAAGCCGCCCCAGCACCATGGCCGCCATGATGATGCTTTTGGCAGTATCCCCAAGATCGGCCAGCGATATCGGCACCTCGGCCGCGATCTGCATCAGCGGCCCGGTGGTGGACAGCGCGGCCGTGGTCAGCACCATGGCCGTCTCGAAATCAAGGCCGGTCAGGGCCAAAGCGCCCGAGACCAGCGCGATCGACATCGCAAAGAGCATGAAGAAGATCCACGCAATTTCAGCACCCTGGCGCCGCAACCGGCGCGCGGCCTCGCCCGAGCCGCCGATGGAGGAGGGGTGCACCAGGCGCGCCATCTCGCGCGCCGAATGGGTGTAGAGCGCCCAGACCCGCAGAAGCTTGACGCCGCCCGCCGTGGTGGCCACCCCACCGCCGACAACCGCCAGGCCGATGAGCAGGATGCCGGGCGTCGCCAGCCCCGACCAACTGCGCGCCTCGGCCCAATCGGCCGAGACGAAGCCGGTGGTTGTGAGAAACGACAAGACGGTGAAAAATGCCCCCCACAGGGCCCGCAGTGCCAGGATGACCTGCGCCTCCTCCCCCGTCTCGACCGCGCCGATCCAGTGGCGCGCGAACAAAAGGATGGGCACCGTGATGACGATCAGCAGACCCAGACGCAATTCGTGATCGCTGCGCAGCCGCCCCGCAAGGCCGGGTTGGATCACGCCGGTAAAGGTCGTGCGCGACAGCGCAAAGATGAGGCCCGCAGCAATCGCGATCTCGCCCCAGATGCCTGCCCCGGCCGCAGCCAACGCCCCCGCCCCGACCCCACCATCCGAGATGCCCGAGGTCGATAAGGTGGACATGGCATGGATCAAGGCCGGCGTCGGCCCTGAGCCCAGCAGGATCAAGACCAGCCACAAAACCGCTGTCAGCCAGGCATAAATCGGAAAGAGCGCGATCGCGACCGAGGCCAGTTTGACGCCGGTATCGCGCGGGCGATCCCCCAAGCCCCCCGACATGGCCGCACCCTGCCCCGCCCCGTCGCCCGAGCTGACCTCGAACCCGCCCAGGTTCATCGGTGCCAGCAGCGCGACCGCGATCACCCATGTGAAAAAGCCGCCCAGCCAGCCCACGATCCCGCGCCAGAGATGCAGTGATGAGGTCAGCCGCCCGGCATCGTCGTAGACCGTCGCCCCCGTGGTGGTGAAACACGACACCATCTCAAACCAGGCATTCAGGAAGGTCGTCGCGCGCAACCCCTCCTGAAACGGCACGGCCAGCATGATGGGCAGCACCAGATAAGCCCCCACCAGCGAGATCAGCTGACCGCGCGCCACCCGCCTGGGGCGGATCGTCTGTGTCGCGATCGCCAGAAGCAGCGTCAGGATCGAGAACAGGATACCGCCGTAAAAGAAAGCCCGCGCCACATGCAGATCGCGCACGGCATAGGCATGCATCGCCGGCACCAGCATTGCCAGCGATCCGATCCCCATCAGGATCACCAGCAACGGAAGGTCGAGGATCCGGCGCATCGCCTAGAAGAAGTCGATCGAGACCTGAAGCAGCCTCTCGACCTCGGGCACGTCGTCTGCCATGGCGAACAAGGCGATCACATCGCCATCCTCGATCCGGGTTTCGCCCAAGGGTTTGATCACCTTGTCGCCCTTCATCACTGCGCCGACCAGCACACCTTCGGGAAACTCGATCTCCTTGATCTGACGCCCGGCAAGGGGCGAGGTCGACAGAACCTGCGCCTCGATCACCTCGGCCTCGGCATCGCCGATGGAATAGACCGTGCGGACCCGGCCATGGCGGATATGGCGCAGGATCGAACTGACGGTGGTGGCGCGGGGGTTGATGTAGGCGTCGATATCCAAGGGCCCCATTAGCGGCACCAGGCTGGGGTCATTGACCAGCGCGATGGCCATAGGGCAACCCTCGGACTTGGCGCGCACGGCGGCCAGAAGGTTCACCTTGTCATCATCGGTTACGCACAAGACGGCGTCAGCGCGCTGGATATTCGCCTCGGCCAGCAGATTGACGTCGAGGCCGTCGCCGTTCAGCACGATCGTGCGTTCCAGCGCGTCGGCGGCGCGTTCGGCCTGGGCGCGATTGCGCTCAATCATCTTGGCGCGGATGCGGTCGACACGGTTTTCCAGGGCGCGCGCCACCGACAGGCCCACATTGCCGCCGCCGATGATGACGATGCGCTCCTGCTTTTTGGTCGTCTTTCCAAAGATTTCCAACGTTCTGTTCACGTCCTTGAAATGCGCCATGACATAGATCTGGTCGCCCGCGAACAGCTGATCGCCCGGTTCCGGCGCAAAGAGCGTATCGTCGCGGCGCACGCCTACGACAATGGCGCGCAGGGTCGAGAAGAGGTCGGTCAATTGCCTGAGCGGCGTGTTCAGGACCGGGCAATCCTCATCCAGCGCGATCCCCAGAAGCTGGGCCTGACCGCCCATGAAGCTTTCGGTATCGAAGGCCGCGGGGGCCGCCAGCCGTTGCAGCGCCGCCTCGGCCACCTCACGCTCGGGGCTGATCACCACGTCGATCGGCATGTGTTCGCGACGATAAAGGTCTGAATAGATTGCATTTTGGTAGCTTGCGCTGCGCAGGCGCGCGATCTTGCGCGGAATGCCGAAGATCGAATGGGCCACCTGGCAGGTGACCATGTTGACCTCATCGGAATGGGTCGCGGCGATGATCATGTCGGCATCGCGGGCCCCGGCCCGGTCGAGGATATCGGGGTACGAGGCAAAACCCGCCACGCCCTGCACGTCCAGCGCATCGGTGGCGCGGCGCACAAGCTCGGGATTGTTGTCGACGACCGTCACGTCGTTCTTTTCGCCCGCAAGGTGGCGGGCGATTTGCCAGCCCACCTGACCGGCCCCACAGATGATAACCTTCATCGTTTACATTCCCGGTCTGGCACGAGGGAGAGACATGCCAGAGGCCCGCGCAGCGGTCAATCGCCCGCCGCGCCCGCCTCTTCCAATTCGCCCTCCAGATAGGCCACGCGGGCGCCGCCCTTCGTCGTGGTGCCCACGCCCAGCGATTTCAGCTTGCGGTGCAGGGCCGAGCGCTCCATGCCCACAAAATTCGCCGTCCGGCTGATATTGCCGCCGAACCGGTTGATCTGGGTCAGCAGATATTCCCGTTCGAACAATTCGCGCGCCTCACGCAAGGGCAGCGTGGCCAGCGCGCCGGTCAGCACGACCTTGCCCTCGGCCTCGGGCGCGGGGCCGGAATTGGGCAATTCGCGCGCCGTGATCGGGCCGCTGCCCTCGCCCAGGATCAGCACCCGCTCGATCACGTTGCGCAATTGGCGGATATTGCCGGGCCACGGCATGGTCTGCAGCATGGCCGCAGCCTCATCGGCCAATTCGCGCAAGGGCAGACCCTGGCTCTGGTTGAAGCTTTCGATGAAGTGGCGCGCGAGTTCGGGGATATCCTCGCGCCGTTCTTCCAGCGAGGGCACGGGGATCGGCACCACGTTCAGCCGGTGATAGAGCTCTTCGCGGAACCGGCCGGCCGCAATCTCGGCCTCAAGATCGCGCGTGGTGGACGAGATCACGCGCAGGTCGACGCGCACCTTGTCTGCGCCACCCGCGCGCTGGAACTGCTGTTCGACAAGCACGCGCAGGATCTTCGATTGGGTGCCGGGGGGCATGTCGGCCACCTCGTCGAAATAGATCACGCCGCCATGGGCCTGTTCGAGCAGACCAGGCTCAACCCCACGACCCGCGCTTTCACGGCCGAAGAGGACTTCTTCCATCTTTTCAGGCTCTACCGCGGCGCAATTGACCGTCACGAACCGCCCGCCAGAGCGGTTGGATTGCGCATGGATATAGCGCGCGGCCACTTCCTTGCCCGACCCGGGCGCACCGGTCAGCATGACCCGCCCGTTCGATTTCGTCACCTTGTCGAGGTTCGATTTCAGCCCCTTGAACGACGCGCAGGACCCGATCATCTCGCCCGTGGCCACATCCTTGCGGCGCAGGTCCGAATTCTCGCGGCGCAGGCGCGAGGTTTCCATGGCGCGGCTGATCACCACCAGAAGCTGGTCGATATTGAAGGGTTTTTCGATGAAATCGTAGGCGCCCTGCTTGATCGCGGCCACCGCGATTTCGATATTGCCATGGCCCGAGATGATGACGACCGGCACATCGGGATTGTCGCGGCGCACGGTTTTCAGGATGTCGATGCCGTCCATCTGGCTGTCCTTCAGCCAGATATCGAGGATCATCAGCGCCGGTGGCTCGGCATTGATGGCGGCCATGCATTCCTCGGAATTGGCGGCCAGCCGGGTCGAGTAGCCTTCGTCCTTCAGGATGTCCGAGATCAGTTCGCGGATGTCGCGCTCATCATCGGTGATCAGTATGTCTGCCATGAATATACCTCCATAAGTCTTTTATACTGCTTCTTTTTCTGCGATGGCCGGTTGCGCTGTGCGCAGGGGCAGCCGGATTTCCGCCATGGCCCCACGATGGGCGCCGGGGTCGAATTCGGGCGCATCGTTCAGCGCCAGCGTGCCGCCATGCTCCTCGATGATCTTCTTGACGATGGACAGGCCAAGGCCGGTGCCCTTCTCGCGCGTGGTCACGTAGGGCTCAAACAGTCGCGCACGGTCTTCTGGCAGGCCGATGCCATTGTCCGCGATGCGGATCACGGCCTGGCCGCTCTCATCACTGATGCTGACGCGAACCTCGGGCACATGCCCGTCGGGCGCCCCTTTTTCCTGCAAGGTTTCAATGGCTTCACCGGCATTCTTGATGAGGTTCGTCAGGGCCTGCCCGATCATCGTCGCATCGATATCGGCCAGCAGCACGGTGTCGGCGATGTCTGAGACAAGCCGCGTGTCACCCAGCGCGCCCTCCTGCAACAGCACCGCATCGCGGACCAGGCGGGTCAGGTCTTCGTCCTTGCGCTCAGGCTCGGGCATGCGGGCGAATTTCGAGAATTCGTCAACGATGCGGCGCAGATCGCCGGTCTGGCGGACGATCACTTCGGTCATCGCCTCAAGGCTTTCGGCCTCATCGCCGACCAAGGGGTTGAACTTGCGCCGGATACGCTCGGCCGAAAGCTGGATAGGCGTCAGCGGGTTCTTGATCTCGTGCGCGATGCGGCGGGCCACGTCCCCCCAGGCCGCCATCCGCTGGGCGCTGACCAGATCGGTGACGTCGTCAAAGGCCACCACATAGCCCTCAAGCCGCCCATCGGAATTGCGTCTGAGCGCCATGCGGACCAGCAGGTTTTCCTGTTTGCCGGTGCGCGTCAGCCGGATCTCCTCTTGCTGCGTCTCGCCTGGCCCTTCGCGCAACCGATTGAAAAGTCCGTCGAATTCCGGCACCACCTGGCCAAGCGGTATGCCGTTGACCACGCTTTCGATCAGCCCAAGCAACCGGCAGGCGGACCGGTTCATGAAATCGACCCGACCTTCGGCATCAAGGCCGATCACGCCCGCGGTGACCGAGGACAGGACCGAATCGAACTGACGCCGCCGCGCCTCGGTCTCGCGGTGGGTGGCGATCAGGGCGTCGCGCTGGCCCTTCAGCTGGCGGGTCATCTGGTTGAAGAGGCGCCCCAGCATGGCGATCTCGTCCTCGCCCTCTTCCTCGCGCACCTGCACGTCCAGATCGCCGCCGCCCACACGCTCGGCCGCACCGGCCAGCCGCCCCACAGGCCGCGCCAGACGTTCGGCGAACCACAGGCCCAGCCAGATCGCCGCCAGGATCAGGATCAGCGCAAAGCCCAGATAGAGCAGCCCGAAATCCAGCAAAAGCCGCCCACGATCGGATTCCAGCTGCTCGTAGAGGTTCACGGTCTCTTGCGTTTCATCCAAGAGCGACAGGATATCGCCATCGACCTCACGACTGACATAGAGGAACCGGTCGACATAGCCTTGCAGCGGCATCAGCGCCCGGAATTCGTTGATGTCCCAATCCTCGATGATCACCGTCTCGCCGTCCTTGGCGCGGGTCAGCGCATCGTCCGAGGGCTGTTCGAAATCAAAGAGGTACGAGCGCGCGCCACGGGCCCGGATCTCGCCCGCGCCATCGATGACATAGGCTTCTTTCAGGCCGCGCTGCACCCGGCCCTGCAACTCGGTCAAAAGCTGGCGCAGCGCACCGTCGCCTATCAAGGGCTCTTCCTGCTTGGCCTCGATCAGATACCCCGCCAGCGCCTCGGCATCGGTGGCCAGATTGCGGCGATGTTCGTCCTCATAGGCCTCGGCCGCAGCCAGCGAATTGCCGACCACGTCGCGCACCCGGTCGGAAAACCAGCCCTCAAGCCCGAAATTGATCGAGATCGCGGCGAAAACGGCCACCAGAATCGTCGGCCCCAGCGCCACGGCGGTAAAGACGCCGGTCAGCCGCAGGTGCAGCCGCGATCCGGCAGATTTCGCCCGCCGCGCCGCGATCATCCGCGTCACGCGCACGGCCACAAGGCCCGCCACGGCCAGGACATAGACCAGATCGACCAAGAGGATCAGGCGCAGCCCGCGCGACGAGCCGCCACTGTCCAGCGGGCCCAGCATCAGGAACGTCGCCACAGCCAGCACCGGGCCCAGCACAACCAGGCCCAACGTGGCCAGGTTCTGCACCCGTCGCTGCCGCCGAAGGCGGTTCAGCCTGTCCCAAGTGGTGCCGCTTGCAGGGCTCGCCACAGATGCCTCACGATGTTGTGCCGCCAAAGGCAGCTACCGCCACATGGCGCGACTCACTTTTGGGGCTGACGCGCCCAGGCCACGCTTCTGTTGCGCTTTTACATCAACTTTCGGCGTCGTGTCACGCGGATATCGAGCTCGGTGATCTTCTTTCTGAGGGTATTTCGGTTGATCCCCAGAAGATCGGCGCATTTGGCCTGGTTGCCGCCCGTGGCATCCAGCGCGATCTCAATAAGGGGCATTTCAACCTCGCGTAGAATGCGTTGATAGAGGCCCGGCGGCGGCAGCACCCCGCCATGCAGGTCGAAATAGCGGCGCAGATGCTTGCCGACTGAGGCCGAAAGCTTGTCGCCCTCGCCCACCCCGCTGAGCGGCTCCATCGCGGGCTGGTTGCCCAACACGGCCTCAACCTCGGCGCGCCCGATCTCCTCTTCCGGGCTGGTCACCACCAGGCGGCGCACGGTGTTTTCAAGCTGGCGCACATTACCGGGCCAGGAATAGGTGCGGATCATGTCCATCGCATCGGGCTTGAGCCGCCGGGTCGGACCCATCGGATCGGCGCGGCCCAGAAAGTGTTCGGTCAGCAGCGGAATATCCTCAACCCGCTCACGCAGCGACGGCACGGCCAGGGTCACGCCGCCCAGGCGGTAATAGAGGTCCTGGCGGAACTCTCCCGCCTCCATCCGCTGCACGAGGTCCGATTGCGAGGTGGCCATGACGCGCGGGGCGGTGTCGGTGAAGGCGTCCAGCATGCGCACGATCTTGGCCTGCGTCTCGGCATCGAAATCGCCCACCTCGTCGAAAAGAAGCGTGCCGCCCTTGGCGCGTGCCAGAACGGCCGAGGGGCCGTCCATGCCCGCCAGATCACCGGCCTGCGCCACGATGAACGGCAAGGTGCGCCGGTCGGAGAAATCGTGGATCGCGCGCGCGATCAGCGATTTGCCGGTGCCGGATTCGCCAGTGATCAGCACAGACATCTCGGTATTCATCACCCGCGCCACCAGCCGGTAGAGCGCCTGCATCGCAGGCGTCCGCCCGACCAGAGGCAGATCGCTGCCCGATTGCGGCTCAGCCGCCTGCGCATTGCGCATGGGCACCCGGCGCTTGACGTCCAACGCGCGTGAAGCGCGTTTCATCAGGTCGGGCAGATCGAAGGGCTTGGGCAGATAATCGTAGGCGTCCTTTTCGGCCGCCTGGATGGCCGTCATGATGGTGTTCTGGGCCGAGATCACGATGACCGGCAGGCCCGGGCGCTGCTCACCGATCTTGGGCAGCGCGTCCAGCCCGTTTCCGTCGGGCATCACCACGTCCGAGATCACCAGATCGCCCTTGCCCTCTTCCACCCAGCGCATCAACGTGACCATGGATGAGGTCGCATGGACCTTGCAGCCCGCGCGGGTCAGCGCCTGGGTCAATACGGTGCGGATCGTGCGGTCGTCATCGGCGACAAGTACGGTGCCGTCCATCAGGTCTGCTCCTCGGTATTCAGCGCCGATTTCGGCGCCATGGGAAGGGAAATGCGGAATATTGTGCGGCCCGGCACGCTGTCGACCGTGATCCAGCCGTCATGCTCGGACACGATCTTCGAGACCAGCGCCAGGCCCAGCCCGGTGCCGTTCTCGCGCCCCGAGACGAAGGGGTCGAAAATGTCGGCGGCAATGGCCGGCGGCAGGCCGGGGCCGTCATCGATGAACTCGACCACCAGCGGCAGCGACACCCCCTGCCCGTCCGCCCGGCGCAGGCGCAGCGTCAGGTCGTAATAGGTATGCAAGCGGATCGTGCCGCCCTTCGGATTGGCCTCGGCCGCGTTTTTCAGAAGGTTCAGAAAGACCTGCAACATCTGGTCGCCATCGGCCCAGGTGGGCGGCAGCGAGGGGTCGTAATCCTCAACGATGCGCATATGGGCGGCAAAGCCCACCAGCGCGGATTTGCGCGCGCGGTCCAGAAGGTCGTGGATATTGACGGGCGCCTTCTCGGGCGCGCTGAGGTTGCCGAATTGCTCTACCTGTTCCAGCAGTTTCACCACCCGGCGGCTTTCCTCAACGATCAGGTCGGTCAGCTCGCGGTCGCTTTCGACCAGCGACATCGACAAAAGCTGCGCCGCGCCGGTGATGCCGGCCAGCGGGTTCTTGATTTCATGCGCCAGCATCTCGGCCATGCCGATCGCGGATTTCGCGGCGGATTTGACGGAATGCGAGCGTTCGAGCCTGTCGGCGATCTCACGCGAGGTGATCATCAGAAGGACGCGGGCCGGATCGTCGGACACCGGCGCGATCTGCAGGCTGCAATGGAAGGGGGGCCGGTTGCCCGCGGTCACATCGACGTCGTTCACGAACAAGAGCGCGCGGTTTTCGCGCACCCGCCCCAGCGCCCCGTCCAGCGGCGCATCGACCAGCAGCCGGTCCCAGACGGGCTGGCCCTTCAGCGCCTTGGCCGAGGCATTCATGAATTGCTCGCCCGCCGTATTGGTCTCTTCGATCCGGTCGTCGCCGTCGATCACCATGGCCGGCAGCGGCAGCGAGGCCCAGAGGGTTTCGGCGTCGAGGATCATGCGGCCACCGCCGTCTCGGTGAACGCGGTGTGCAGCCGGGTCAGCACGCCCTCGGGCGTGGGCGCGGTCAGGATCTCGCGGCGGAGCGCCCTGGGCGTGCCCGCTTCGTCCATGTACCAGCCCAGATGCTTGCGCGCGACGCGCAGGCCCAGATCGGCGCCGTAAAAGGACAGCATCGCCTGATAGTGCCCGGCCACCATCTGGGCCAGGGCCGCGCCCTGGGGGATGCGCGGCATCGGCGCGCCGAAGAGGTGATGGGCAATCAGCGCGGGCTGCCAGGGGCGGCCTTGCGCGCCACGGCCCACCATCACGCCGTCCGCGCCCGAGGCCGCCAGGGCCGCCCTGGCGGTCTTCGGGCAGACGATGTCGCCATTGGCCAGGACCGGGATACACACCGCGTCCTTCACGGCCCGGATCGCGGCCCAATCGGCCTGGCCCTTGTAGAATTGCTGCCGGGTGCGGCCATGGATGGTGATCATCCGCACGCCCGCCGCCTCGGCCTGTCTGGCCAAGTCAGCGGCATTCAGGCACCCTTCGTCCCAGCCGAGCCGCGTCTTCAGCGTCACCGGCACCTTCACCGCAGTCACCACCGCCTCGATCAGACGCAACGCATGGGGCAAATCGCGCAGAAGGGCCGAGCCGGACCAGCCGTTTGTCACCTTCTTGGCGGGGCAGCCCATGTTGATATCGATGATCCGCGCGCCCATGCCTTCGACCAGTTTCGCAGCCTCGGCCATCCAATAAGGCTCGCGCCCCGCGATCTGGACGCTTGTCGCGGCATCGCCGAGGCCCAGTTCGGCCCGTGCCCGCGCCAGGGGTTTGGCCTGCACCACCTCTTGGCTTGCCACCATCTCGGACACGACCAGGCCTGCGCCAAAGCGCGCCACCAGCCGCCGGAACGGCAAATCGGTGATACCGGCCAATGGCGCAAGCGCCACGGGCGGATCGATCACGATATCTGCCAGTCGAATACTCAAATGCCCAATCCTTGTGCGCTCATACCATTTGGCTACAAGCCCCTGATGGGTGATGCAATGTTTGCCACCCCTTGGTCACCCCCGATACACAACTTGCGTAAAATTTAGGCGATACTCCGCCCGAGATATCCCCCGTTGTCACCCCAAGCGCCAAAGCCTAAAGATCAGCCCATGACAAATGTCGCCATTATCGTCGCCGCCGGGCGCGGCACCCGGGCTGGCGGGGCCCAGCCGAAGCAATGGCAGAGCCTGCGCGGCAAGCCGGTTGTGGCCCATGCGATCGGGGCGTTCCGCGCGGCGACGGGCATTGACCGCATCGTTCTGGTCCATCATCCCGACGATCTGCAACAGGCCGCTGCTCTGGGCGATGACATCGCTCTGGTCGAAGGCGGTGCCACCCGTGATGCGTCGGTGCGCGCGGCGCTGGACAGCCTTGAGGGGCAGGACATTGCCCGCGTTCTGATCCATGACGGCGCGCGGCCTCTGGTCACGCCGACGCTGATCGCCGACGTTCTGGCCGCGCTTCAGGACGCGCCCGCCGCCGCCCCGGCTCTGGCCGTGACCGACGCGCTCTGGCATGGCGATGGCGGCGTGGTGACGGGGCTGGCCGACCGCACCGGGCTTTATGCCGCCCAGACGCCGCAAGGCTTTGACTATCAGATCATTCTTGCTGCGCACCGCGCCCATCCGGGCGGCGCGGCTGACGATGTCGCGGTTGCGCGCGACGCGGGCCACATCGTGGCCATCGTGCCGGGGGACGCCCGCAACATCAAAATCACGCAGGCCGAGGATTTCGCCCGCGCCGCACGCCTGATGGAGGACGCGATGGATATCCGTGTTGGACAGGGCTTTGACGTGCACGCCTTCGGGCCCGGTGACCATGTCACGCTGTGCGGTATCAAGGTGCCCCATGGGCGCGGGCTGGCGGGCCATTCCGATGCCGATGTGGGCCTGCACGCCCTGACCGACGCGATCTACGGCGCCCTGGCCGAGGGCGATATCGGCCAGCATTTCCCGCCCTCGGACCCGCAATGGAAGGGGGCCGCGTCGCATATCTTTCTCAGCCATGCCGCCGGGCTGGCCCGCGAGCACGGGTATCGGATCGGCAATTGCGATCTCACGCTGATCTGCGAGCACCCTAAGATCAGCCCACACAGCGTTGAAATGCGGGGGAAATTGGCGGAGCTTTTGCAGATCGAGGTCGCGCGGATCAGCGTCAAGGCCACCACGTCCGAGCGTCTGGGCTTTACCGGCCGCGAAGAGGGCATTGCGGCGCTGGCCAGTGTCACGCTGGTGGCCCAATGACCCGGGCGATCACCACCTTCTTCTACGTGGGCCTCTTGCGCCCGGCGCCCGGCACCTGGGGCTCACTGGCCGCCCTGCCCGCGGCCTGGGTATTGCACGGGTTGGGCGGCTTTCCCGCTTTGGCCGTGGCGACCCTTCTGGTCTGCGCGCTCGGCACCTGGGCCACCGCACGGGAAATCGCCAAGGGTGATGACCCGGACCCTTCCGAGATCGTCATCGACGAGGTCGCAGGCCAGTGGATCGCGCTTTGGCCCCTGTCGCTTGGCCTCTGGCATGCGGGCGCCGAGGCGTGGGTCTTTCCCTGGCCGGGCTGGGTTGCGGCCTTTGTCCTGTTCCGCCTGTTCGACATCTGGAAGCCCGGCCCCGTCGGCTGGGCCGACCGCCAGCACGGCGCCTTGGGCGTGATGCTGGATGATATCATCGCAGGCATCATGGCGGCGATCGTCGTGGCCCTTGGGGCCTGGATGGCGCACGGAGTGCTCGGGGTATGAGCCTCGCCGCCGATCTTGTTGAAAAGGCAACGGAAACCGGCGCCCTGATTGCTACGGCCGAAAGCTGTACCGGTGGCATGATTGGGGCGGCGATCACCGATATCGCGGGCTCGTCAGCCATGTTCGACCGCGGGTTCATCACCTATTCGAACGCCGCAAAAGTCGCGATGCTCGGGGTCTGCCCCGAGACCCTCGCAGCCCATGGCGCGGTGTCCGAACATGTCGTTCTTGAGATGGCCGAGGGCGCGTTGACCCGGTCGCAGTCCACCTTTGCCGTCTCGGTCACGGGCATTGCCGGCCCCGGCGGGTCAGAGCACAAGCCCGAAGGCCGGGTCTGCTTTGGCCTGGCGCGGACGGGTCAGGAGACACAGGTCGAGACGGTCGAGTTTGGCGCCATGGGCCGCAACGAGGTCCGCCGCGCCGCCCGGGACCACGCGTTGAGGCTGCTGTTATCGGCGATTGACGGCCAGAGCTGATCGGGAGTAAAATCGCCCGTGCAGCATGATAACTCACACCATGCCGCTCGAAAGACCAATCTGAATATCCAGCTTTCCTGAGACATCCCCGATTTAGGGGCTCGGCGATCGCTCAGCCCTTGGCCAGCAGGGCGTCGATCTCAGCGCGCGGTGGCATGGCGGGGGCGGTTCCGGGGCGGGTGACCGAGATGGCAGCCGTGGCGCAGCCGAAGCGGACCGCGTCCTCCAGCCCCCGGCCTTCGGCCAGGGCCACGGCCAGCGCACCGTTGAAGGCGTCGCCGGCGCCCGTGGTTTCAACTACGGGGCCGGCATTCAAGGCCGAAACATGTGTGGACTGACCATTCTGATGCAGTAGGGCGCCGTTTTCGCCCAGCGTGATAATGGCCGTGCCGACGCCACGGTCGCGCAGGGCCTTGGCGGCAGCCTCGGCCGAGGCGACATCGTGGACCGCGATGCCGGTGATCCCCTCGGCCTCGGTCTCATTCGGGGTGATGATATCGCAAAGCGCCAGCATCGCACCATCCAAAGGCGCGGCGGGCGCGGGGTTCAGGATGGTCCGGACCCCCGCATCCTGGGCGATCTGCAGCCCGCGCAAAGCGGCCTCCATCGGTTGTTCCAACTGGGTCATGAAGATCTGAGCCTTGCCGATCAGATCCGCACGCGCCTCGACATCGTCAGCCGAGATCCGGCCGGCGGCGCCGGGGGCGATGATGATGGCGTTGTTGCCGCTGGCCTCTTCGATGAAGATGTAGGCGGCGCCTGTGTAGCTGTCGGGGTCTTCCGTGATTTCAGGCGTGACGCCCGCCTTGTCCCATGTGGCACGCGCCATGTCGGCGAAGGCGTCGCGACCGAGCCGGGTGATGAAATGCACGTCACCCCCCGCCATGGCCGCCGCCACCGCCTGGTTCGATCCCTTGCCGCCCGGCCCCAGCGCGAAACTGCGGCCGAGGATCGTCTCGCCCATCTTGGGCTGGCGGTCGGCGCGGTAGGCGGTGTCGGCCACGAAGACACCGAGGATCACGATGCTCATGGGGTCACTCCTCCGGCCCGATCACGCCCTTGCGCAGCAGAAAGCAGCCGTAAAAGCGGCGCTCGCCCGTCTGTATGACGGCATAGGCCCTCCGCGCGTGATCGTAGAAATCGAACCGTTCGATGCCGATCATCGGACGCGCGCGGCCTTCGGCCTTGTCGATCACCTGCTGCACTTCAGCCTGAACAGGGGGCACGTCATCGGGGGCATCGACCACCTGCATCCGTCCGGCAAAATCGTCGACAAAGGTATCGAGCGGCATCACCGACAGAACCGCCTGAACCGCTTCGGCGCAGGTGAGGTTCTCCATCCTCAGCAGCTCGCCCAGCACGGTCTCGCGGGCCACGCTGTCGGAGGGAAAATTCGTGTCGGCAATGATGAGCGCATCGCCATGTCCCATCGCGCGCAAGGCATAAAGCACATCTGCGTTCAGGCGCGGGTCAATCCCTTTGAGCATTGTTCTCCTCCCCATCGAACTCCATCGCCAAGACGGCGTCGGCCACAGCCGCCCCCAGCTTGGCGTGATCCTGCACCGCCAGATGCACGCCGTCCACCGGCGAGGGCGCGATCAGGGCCCCCGCATCCAGAAACGCCGCACCGTGACGTGCGGCAATATCGGCGTAGTGCGGGCCAAGGCGGCGCGATTTCTCGGTCGCGCCCTGGAAAATCTCGGCCAGGCATCCGGCCTCGTCCACCGCAGGCGGGGCGATCAGCATCACGCGGGGCGGCCCGCCATCCGGCCCGGCGGCACTTTGGCCCACCAGGCGAACCAGATGCGCAACGCCCTCGGCCACCTCAACCGGCGGCACGTTGAAGCGGGCCTTCAGGTCATTGGTGCCCAGCATCAAAATGACCAGATCCAGCGGCGCGTGGCTTTCCAGAACCGCAGGCAGGACCATGAGGCCATTCTTGTGCAGGCCCGAAACCGGATCGGGATGCACCGTCGTCCGGCCGGGCAAGGCCTCCTCAATCACGGTCCAACCGTCGCCCAAAGCTGCGGCCATCACACCCGGCCAGCGTTCGGTCGGGCCGTAGCGCCCGCGGGTCTGCAGATCGGGCAAAGGTGCCGAGCCATGGCTGTTGCTGTCGCCATAGACCAGCACATGCCGCATCAGATCCGCGCCCCGGTGGCTTTGTCGAATAGGTGAACCGCGTTCGGATCGGGGGCCAGCACAACCTCCTGTCCGGGGCGGAACCCGTGGCGCTCGCGGAAAAGACCGATCAGCTCCTGGTCGCCCGCGCGCATCACCACATGGGTCTCGGACCCGGTCGGTTCCACCACGGCGACGCTGGCCGCGATACCCGTCTCGGCCAATACCAGATGCTCGGGCCGCACGCCGTAGATTACCTCGCGCCCCTCTTCGGCCTTTGCGGGCAGTGGCAGACGCGTGCTCAGCGCCTCAACCGCGCCATCCGTCACCCGCCCCTCGATCAGGTTCATCGCGGGGCTGCCGATGAAGCCTGCCACGAAGACATTCGCGGGCCGGTCATAGAGGTCCAGCGGCGCGCCCATCTGTTCGATATGGCCGCCCTGCATCACCACGATCTTGTCGGCCATCGTCATCGCCTCGATCTGGTCATGGGTGACATAGACGGTCGTGGTGGCAAGCCTTTGATGCAACTCACGAATTTCGGTGCGCATCTGGACACGCAGCTTGGCGTCGAGGTTTGAGAGAGGCTCATCGAACAGGAACACCTCAGGATCACGCACGATGGCGCGGCCCATCGCCACGCGTTGCCGTTGACCGCCCGACAGCGCGCGTGGGTGCCGGTCGAGATACGGCGTCAGACCCAGCACCTCGGCCGCGCGTTCGACCTTGGCGCGCACGTCTTGCTTGCTCATCCCCTTCAGCTTCAGCGAAAAACCCATATTCGCCGCCACCGTCTTGTGCGGATAAAGCGCGTAATTCTGGAACACCATCGCGATGTCACGCTCGGCCGGGGGCAGGTTGTTGACCACCCTGTCGCCGATCGCGATCGTGCCGCTGGTGATCCCCTCAAGCCCCGCGATCATCCTGAGCAGCGTGGACTTGCCGCAGCCCGAGGGGCCGACCAGAACCACGAACTCGCCATCGGCCACATCCAGCGACAGGCCGTGGATCACCTCGACCGATCCATAGCTTTTGCGCAGCTCGCGTATCGTGACCTGCCCCATGCGCCTCCCCCTTCGTGTTTCCCTAGAGGTAGCCGAGCAAATCCGGCCTGTCCACGCCCTGACCATACTAACATGTTAGAAACTTGACAGCCCGTCCCTTGACGTGGATCGTGGGGCAAGATGACCCCGGGGAAAGAGAGGCCGAAGGCCCCGCCCCCGCAACCGATACACCAGGGAGGATACGCTTTGAAAACCGAACTCTACGAGTATGCCGTGAAAAGCGGCATGACCCGCCGCCGCCTGTTGCAGGGCACCGCCGCGTTGGGCGCGGCCTCGGCCATGGGGCTTAAACCGCGCGCTGCGCTGGCGGCAGGCCATGGCAATGTGCGCGCCGAGATCCTCAAGATCCCCGGTGTCGGCCAGGGCTCGCCCACCGATGCCGATTGGCAAAGGGTCGGCGAGATGTGCCTTGGGCCGACGATGGAGACGGTGGCCGAGGGCGAGTTTGAGGGGGTCGAGCTGACCTTCATGGGGCTCAACAACCAGAACCTGCACAACTTCCTGTTCCGCGGGTTCCTGAAACCCTGGGAGGCCTATACCGGCGCCACGATCAACTGGATCGACCTTGCGCAGGCCGATTACAACGCGCGCCTCCAGCAGTCGATTGCCACAGGCACGGTGGATTTCGACATCATCGAAATGGGCGCCCCGTTCGAGGGCGACGTTTGCGGCCGGGGCCTGGCCTCGGAAATGCCCGATTGGGTGAAAGACCTCATCGATATGGATGATTACGTGGGCTACCTTCAGGCCCCGGTCGGCACCTGGGATGGCAAGACCTACCGCGTCTCGATCGATGGCGACGCGCATACCTTTGCCTATCGCAAGGATTACTACGAGAACGAGGAGTTCGCGACCGCCTGGGCCAGCGAGGGCGACGGAACGCCCTGGGCGCCGCCCGAGACCTGGCAGCAGGTGCAGGCCCATACCAAGTTCCTGGCCGGCAAGACCGACCCGCTGACGGGGCTGGCCGCGCACGGCTATCTCGACCCGCTGAAGGGCTGGGGCGGGTTTGGCTTCTACTTCCTGGAAAGCCGCGCGACGGCCTATGCCAAGCATCCCGACGATCCCGCCTGGCTGTTTGACCCCGAGACGATGAAACCGCGCGTCAACAACGCCGCTTTCGTCCGCGCCATCCAGGACGTGATGGACGTGATGGACACTCAGCCCGCCGACCAGATCAACGCCGATCCGGGCACCACCGCCTTCCAGCAATTCCTGGCCGGCACCGGCAGCATGATCAGCTGGTGGGGCGATGTGGGATCCTCGGCGCGCACCTCTGACGGGTCTGTCGTGGGCGACGTGGTGGGCTTCCGGCATCTGCCTGGGTCGGACGATGTCTGGAACCACGCCACCGGCGAATGGGACACGCTGGATAGCGGCCCGAACGAGGCGCCGAACATGGCCTATATCGGCTGGGGCATCTACGTCATGGCCCGTGTCGACGGGGATGAGAAAAAGCACAAGGCCGCCTGGTCGGCCGCGGCGCATCTGGGCGGGCGCGACCTGTCGCTCTGGACCTCGGCCTATCCGTCAGGGTTCCAGCCCTACCGCAACTCGCACTTCCAGTTCGAAGAGTGGGAGGAAGCGGGCTATGACCGCGCCTTTGTCGAGGACTACCTCGGCTCGAACGCCGACAGCTACAACCACCCCAACTCGGCGATCGAACCGCGCATCCCTGGCATCTTCCAATACTACTCGGTCGCGGAAGACGAATTGGCCAAAGGCTTTGCCGGGCAATACGGCAGCGCCCAGGAAACCGCCGATGCCATCGCTGCCGCCTGGGAGCGGATCACAGACCAGATCGGCCGCGAGCAGCAAATCGCGCTCTACAAGGCCAGCTTGGGTATGTGATAGAAAACCCTATTGTGCCCGGATAATGTCCGGGCACAATGACCTTTCCAATTCAGTCAATATTTGCGCGAAATACTACCGCCTAAAACACGAGAATTACGCGCAGCAGCAGCTATAGCAATAAAACATTGTCGCGCCGCGTGGGCCCACTTCGAATTCGTACGGCACACCTTTTGGTACGAACATCCAATCACCCTCGGTCAGTTCGGCGTCACCATAGCGGATCGAGCCGCTGACCATGACACGGATCCCGTCACCCTCATCATGACTGTGCTTCGGCGCCTGCGCACCCGGCGCTGCAGATGATACGTAAAGCGTTGTTTCCTTATCGAAAAAAACTGGCAATCGCGTTTTCGTGAATCCATCAGGCACGTTGCGCACAGCCAGTTTCGAATAGGCCATCTTCTCAACGATAGGATCGCGGGACGTGATGATCTTTCCCATGTCCAGATCCATCTCACGCTGAAGTTCACGCAACTCTTCGATGCAGGCCGCCAGCGTGGATTGATTGGGATTAAATGCCATAATTCATTCTCCTAAAATATAACTTCTAAAATGAAGACCTGCTTCCTATCACCTAAAAAGTGATTCTTCCAGATCAAAACACTCAAAAATTGTATTCAAGAAAGGCAAGCTAGGTTGCACGTTCTGTAATCCAGGCAGTCGCAACCGCAGACCATCCCCGCGTTGCTTTGCAATATCGTATCAAGCTTAAAATCACGTTAGCTAGTAAGTTCATGACAAGCCGATGCTTCAACCACACGGCCTGCATCATCGAACCGCAGTGTTTCTGCCGCAATGACACCACGATGGTTACGGTACTCAATCACCATCATCTGATGGCCTGCGAAGACGCGCGTTACCTCAAAGTGCAAGCCGGGCTGCCGCGCCAAAGCTGCTGCCCAATAGCTACGCAGCGCCTCGACCCCCTCGATCACGCCGGTGCCCATCAGCGGCACGGCCTTGCGCGACCGAAACACGATATCCTCGCGGTAATGGGCAAGGATGCGATCCAGGTTATGGCTGTTCCAGGCCGCCTGCCAGTCGGCCGCAAAGGCCAGCGGATCGGTCACAGCCCGGTCGCCTCATCCAGCCCCAGCATGATGTTGAGGTTCTGCACTGCCGCGCCCGAGGCGCCTTTTCCAAGATTGTCCAGCATCGCCACCAGCGTGGCGCAGCCCGTGGTATCGTCGCCATGCACCGACAGCTCGATCCGGTTGGTGCCGTTCAGCCGCGTCGGATCGAGGCGGCTTTCATCGGCAGCCACCTTGGCCACCGAGACGAAATTGGCCCCTGCATAATGCTCGGCCAGAGCCTGTCGCAGGCCCGCGATGTCGGTCTGCCCGGCCAGATGCAACGGCACCTGGACCAGCATGCCTTGCGCGAAATTACCGACTGCGGGCATGAAGATCGGTCGCGTCGTCAGCCCGGTATATTCCATGATTTCAGGCAGATGCTTGTGCCGCTGCCCCAACCCGTAGGCGAAGTGATCCGGGGCGGTACCAGCCTCGAACTCGGCGATCATCGCCTTGCCGCCGCCGGTATAGCCGCTGACGGCCGCGATGCTCAGCGCCTCGTCCGGCGCGATGAGGCCAGCTTTCACAAAAGGGTGGATCAGGGCGATGGCCCCGGTCGAATAGCAGCCCGGGTTCGATATATATTGCGCCGCCGCGATCCAGGCGCGCCGGTCGGCCGACAGCTCGGCAAACCCGAAGACCCAATCGGGATGCACCCGGTGGGCGGTGCTGGCGTCGATCAGCCGCGTGCCGAGATCCGCAATTTCGGGCACGATCTCATGCACCGCGGCATCCGGCAGACAAAGGATCGCCACATCCGCCTCAGCATAGGCCGCCCGCCGCGCGGCGGGGTCCTTGCGTTTTTCGGGATCGATGCTGACCAGTCGGATATCGGCACGGCTCTCTAACCGCTCGCGGATCTGCAGGCCCGTCGTGCCCGCCTCGCCATCGATGAAAACGCTTTGTGCCATTCGCCGTCCCCTTCAGACCGAGGCGCAGACATAGGGCAGAGCACAAAACCACGCAACTCCCCGCAGCGTCGCCCGACCCCTAGCGCCAAGCCGTCCCGGGCTTGACCCGGGACCTCCCCCAGGCCGCCGAATGATTTTGGCTTAGTCGATGCCGCAACCCGTGCCGCCAATGCCATCGCCCTCGCCCGGCATGGCCACATCGCAGCGCTCGTCCGAGAGCCCGCTGAAGGGCTCTTCGAGGACTGGCGCCGGTTCCATCATGGGCTCGGGCGCACAGCCCGACATCGCGATCAGGCCCGCCGCGATCCAGATCCACAGCCCGGCGCGCATCATTCCTGGCCCTCGTCTGTCTGGTAGAAATACCCGCCCACGCGGAACCGGTGCCCCCCCGGCGCGGCTTTCTTCAGCGCCGCCGCCTTGCGGCTGATCTCTTCAAACAGGGCCATCTGCCCCTCCCGATATTCCGCCTCAAGGGCCGCGACATCCGCCGCGCTCAGCCCGCTGTAATGCACCGCCCGCTCAAAATGCGGGTCGGCACGGCCCAGCACATTCTCGGTCGCCGCGCGCAGATGGTCGCCCATATTGCGCGTCAGATAATCGATCTGCTCCTCGGACCCTGCCAGCGGCTGATACGAATGCTGCAAAAGACGCACGATCTGCGCCTCGGGGTCAAGCGCGACCGTGCCCGTCTCAAGCAAAGTGTCGAGCATGGTGCGCGCATGCACGTCGCGGCGCACCTCGCGTGCCAGCGCCTCGAGAGACGGTGCGGGGCCGTTCTTGGGCAGCGCCCTCGGCTGCCCGTCTTCCGTATAGGCGGGGTCGTTCAGCCATAACGCCACCAGCCGCGCCAGGTGGTTCGGCCGCGCCTCATGCGGCGCGATTGCTTTCAGCCGCGTGATGTCGCGCCGTTGCAGGCCGGTCATCACCGACAGCCGGCTATCGGTGATCTTGCCATCGGTCAGCGACCGCGCGGCCTGAACATAATGCGATTTCATGCGCTCGGCGAAATCGGTGAACAGCACCCCCCGCGCCACGAGGAACCGGGCCAGAGGCGCGAAGAGAGCATCCAGGATATCCATCATAATGTGCAATATGCACATTTATATTGACGGGACAATCACAATCTGAATATGTGCAATTTACACATTTATGGAGAGCTGAGATGATTCCCTTACCCTTTCACCCCCGCATCACCGGACGCCTGGGCGTGTTTTGCCTCTGCGCTGCCCTCCTGTCGGCCTGCGAGCCCACGGGCACCACAGCCGATGGACCTGCCCCGGTGATCGAGGAGGCGCCGCCTCTCTTTGAACCCATGGTCGCCGAACCTGCGCCCGCTGCGCCCTCACGCTATGCCTCACGGCCTCGGCGCGGTGTACTGACGGCCGGTGATATCGACGACACGCTGAATTTCGGGGCCTTCACGCGGTATCTGGCCGAGGCCGCACGTGAGACGCGGCTGCCGCAGCTGAACACCGCCAACCCGGCCATGGCGCAGCTGATTGGCCCCGATGGGCGCCCTGCCCCCGGTATCCGCGTCACACTCCGCCGCCCTGGCGCGGCCGATCCGTTCTATTCCGGTTATTCCGGCGTGAACGGCCTCGTCACCGTCTTTCCCGGCAATTATGGCATCACGCGGCTGAACCGGGTCGAGTTGCGGGCCTTTCCGCAAGCCAACGGCCAGCCCATGGTTCAGACTCTGTCCACCTCAGGCGGCCACGCCCGTGTCATGCTGCCGTTCGGGGGTGAATGGCGCCCGCAATTCCTCGACCTCGCCTTCGTTGTCGACACGACCGGCAGCATGGCCGATGAGCTTGCCTGGCTGACCCGCGAATTGCGCGGCATCGTCGGCGCGGCGCGGCGGGCGGCGCCGGGGGTCAGCATCCGCTATGCGCTGATCGTCTATCGTGACCAGGGCGATGAATATGTGGTGCGGAATTATGGCTTTACCGGCAGTCAATCGCAGATGGTGGGCTGGCTGCGCGCCCAAAGCGCGGCGGGCGGTGGCGATTACCCTGAGGCGGCGGCCGCGGCGATGCAGACGGCCGCGAACCTCGACTGGCGCCGGGGCCAGGGCGAGCGTCTGATGTTCCACATCGCCGATGCGCCCCCGCATACCCGCGATGCGCGGGCCTATCTGACGGCGGTGCGCAAAGCCGCGCAGAACAACGTGCAGATCTTCGGGCTTGGCGCCAGCGGGGTGGCAGAGGAATCGGAATATCTGATGCGCCAGGCCGCGTTGCAGACGGCAGGCCGGTACCTCTTTCTGACCGACGACAGCGGTGTCGGAAACGCCCATGCCGAGCCGACCGTCTCATGCTACCGCGTCACCCGCCTGACCAACCTGATGACCCGCGTCCTGCGGTCCGAACTCAGCGGCCGCCGGATCGAGGCCTCGGGCGGCCAAGTCCTGCGCAGCGTCGGCAGCTACAATAACGGCATCTGCCGCAACTGAGCTTTACCGGGAAACCTGTGATGCGGGTTTCCCGGCTATTCATCTTTGCTTAGGGTCTGCAAATCTTGCTCTCAAGACCCACCCGAAACTACAACAGGGCAAAGGCCCTTTAGCATTCCGTTCCCAGCGTCATCCCCCAACCACGCAAAGATCGCATAACCGGCTGTGCCTCCGGTAAGCTTGACCTGCATCGCGCCTACCTCGGGCCGATGATCCAGAACGCTGCGCGGAGAAGTTACACCTTCTCGATATTTTTCAGGCAGTTCAAAAATCTCCGCCACCCCCACTTCCAACTCCAGAATGTCGCCCTGGTCACCAAACTCGCAAAACCCGACACTTATTTGCGAAAAGTCATGAATAGAGGGGTCGAAGGTGGCAAAACTGATCAGGCAGGATTGCAACACACCGCCGAGATCATCCCGAAATTCAACTCTTGTCGGCTCATCAGCATCTACCGCCGCAAATGCAAGGATCTGGCGTTCGAACCGGATATCGGCAAATAAAGTGATATCTTCATTACTTGACGTGAGATTGGCATATTCCGTGCCATCAGACGGCCCCACCGCGACGGAGGCAAAGCCTTCAGGTCCCTCCAATGTTCCGAAAAGGCCCACGAAGAGGGCGCCTGGAACCCCTGAATTCGTCTGACACGCTTCAAGATCAGCGTTGTCGTGAACCACATCTTGAGCAGCTGCGACAACAGGAACCAGCAAGCTTGCAATGACAAGATAGAAAAAGATCGCCGTCCGTCTGATCACGTGTTTGTCCCTTACGAGGTTGCTACCAGACTGACAGAAGTAGCGCGTTTTCCCGGAACCGGCCAGTCGCCAAGTCACACGACATCACTCGATATCGTTTTAAGGTACATCGCGATCGGTACCGATGGCCGCGGTGGCGGACACTCGAAACACAGAGTTTGGCGAAGTTCCGTAGACGCATGCAGAAAGTGATTGACCGATCCGGTCGGCGAAGCGCGTTGAGAATACGCTACAAACCGCCCTCGCGTTCGATGAAGGCCGCGATCTCATCGACCCCTTGCCCCGATTTCAACGCCGCCAGCACGAAGGGGAGCGTCTCGCGGGCGGCCTTTGCGTCGCTTTCCAGCAGCGCCACGTCAACGCCCACATGCGGGGCCAGGTCGACCTTGTTGATCACCAGCAAGTCCGACCGGGTCAGGCCGGGGCCGCGCTTTCTGGGGATGTCCTGGCCCGCCGCCGTGTCGATCACGTAGATCGTCAGGTCGGCTAGTTCGGGGGAAAAAGTCGCCGCCAGATTGTCGCCGCCGCTTTCGATCAGGATGACGTCCAGATCGGCGATGCGCGCCTTCAGCTCGGCCACGGCGGCCAGGTTGATCGAGGCATCCTCGCGGATCGCGGTATGCGGGCAGCCGCCGGTTTCGACCCCCATGATCCGCTCAAGCGGCAGGGCCTGCACGCGCATCAGGTACTCGGCATCTTCGCGGGTGTAGATATCGTTGGTGATCACGGCCACCGAATAGCGCGGGCTCAGCGCGCGGCAAAGCTGTTCGGTCAGCGTGGTTTTGCCCGCGCCAACCGGGCCGCCGATCCCGACGCGGAGGGGGCCGTTACGGTTGTTCATTCCACACCTCCCAACAGCAATGCCCCGAAGCCCACGCCAATGGCAAGACAGAGTGGGCCATAGAGGCGACGGTCGTTCGTCGCAAACGGCTCTTCCGGCACACGCGCTTGCCAAAAGGGTGCATAGGCCACCGCCCCACGACCCAGAAACACCGCTGTCAGCGCCAAAAGGCCCAGTGTCTGCAGAAGGCCACTCGGCAGAAACGGCCAGAAGGCTGCTGCGCAAAGCGCCGCTGCAACAGCCGCGCATGCCGTTGCGCTCGGCATTTGGGTGATGCCGTGCTGCCCCACCACGGCGCGGGCCAGCGCAACTTCATCGCGGATCGGCCACCAGATGCGAGCCGCCCAGAGCGCATGCAGGGCGGATATCACTAGAAGGACCACGCAAAGCGCCGTTGAAATGACGGTGCTCATGCCGCCTCTTCCTCTTCCGCGAAAACCTCAAGCGCTGCGTTCAAGCCGTTGATCGCGGCGGGCATCCCGCCGTAGAGCGCCATCTGCCAGATCGTCTCGGCGATTTCCTCGCGGGCAAGGCCTGCCTTGCGACCGCTGGCGATGTTCACCTTCAGCTGCGGCCGGGTCTGGCCGCCCAACGCGGTCAGCGCCGCGATGGTGGCGATGTAGCGCTCGCGCAGCGGCAGGCCGGGGCGGGCGTAGTGCCGGCCATAGGCGAAATCGACCAGGCCCTCGGCCATGCCCGGCAGCAGATGGCCATAGCGCGCCTCGATCGCTGCCTCGAGCCCCGGGTTCAGCTCTTCCGACAATTGCCGGCCCGTCTCCAATGTGCTCATGTCCTGAAAATCCTCACATCCATGGTTTCATGCCGCATCGAGGCGATATCCGCGCCCAGTGCGGCAGTACCGATCTGCGACAGCTCGGCACCGGCGGCCTCGGACGCGACCTGTTCGATCAGCGGGTGCAAAGCTGCCAGAACCCCCTGCCCTTCGGTCTGGCCGAGCGGCACGAAGCGCACCCCTACCAGCACCAGGTTCGACGCAAAGGCCTGCAAGGCCAGCGCGATGATCCGCTCTGTGGCCAGGTCCAACCCGCGGGCCGCGGCGCCGAGCGCGACGGGAAACGGCAAGGGTTCAAGCGTCTGGCCGGTCAGCGCGTTCGTCGTGGCAATCAGCGCGGCGCCCTGCGCCTCGGTTTCGTGCAGCCGTTCGGCCGAGGGCGCCAGGGCCCGGGCGAACGCGGCCAAGGCCGGGATATCCGCCCCGGGCCGCAGCGCGTGCGCCAGAAGGATCGCATCGCTGCGGCCCGCACCATGGGCGATCACGTCTTCCAGCCAGGTCCGCAGCGTTGCAGCATCACCCACATTGCCCGCCGCGATCGCCTGCTCAAGCCCGTGGGAATAGGCAAAACTGCCCAAGGGGAAGGCCGGCGACAGCCATTGCGTCAGCGTCAGAAGGGCCGCATCGCTCATGGGTCGTCGGCGGGCGTATCGTCGTCGGACAGGTGATGATGGGCGCCATGGTGATGCACATGGGCATGGCCCATCGTGCGGCCATGGCCATAGGCGCCCCCTTCGGGGCGAAACGGCCCTGTTTCTTCGGTGATCTGGGCGCCTAGGCCCTCAAGCATGGCTTTCAGCACGTGATCTTGCCGGATGATCAGATGGTCTGCGCCGATCTGACAGGGCGTATGGCGATTGCCGATGTGCCAGGCCAGGCGCGGCAGGTCGCCCGAGAGGGCATAAAGCGGCTCATCGGCCGCGGCGACCTCGACAAACCGGCCATCGTCCAGCGCGAAGGCCATCCCGTCTTCAAGGCTGGCCGTTTCCGCCAGATCGACCAGAAACTCCGTCCCCTTTTCGCCCCGCAGACGCTTGCGGCGCAGAAAGCGGCCCTCGTAATCCAGAACCACCCGGTCAGCGGCGTCACGCCACTGTCCCGGCCCGGCAACTTTTGCGGCGCGGGGAAGGTCTGTCATGGGAAGGTCCTCCGGCAAGATCTGACCGGAGGACCATAGCGCGCATTCGCAGACATGCGAAAGGCGTCAAAATCCCATCTTGTCGCGAAACACGTAATGCACGATCCGGTCGCGCGAAATACCCATCGCGGCCAATTCTGCATCGGTTTTTGCATTCAGGCGTTCGATTTCATCGAACCGACCGCGCCGTTCCAGATAGGCGTTGAAGCCCATGCCGATCCCGGCGAAGAACGCGTCGATCTGGCCTCTGATACTGCGATCACGGGCGGTGTTTGTCTCAAAATGTGTGGTTGCCATCGGAAACCTCTTTCTGCTCGGTCAGGTTTCCTCCCTGTGGCATAATATAGGACAGTGACGCTGACCATACCAGCGCAGTGTCTGCATGTCTGCCTTGCATTCAGCGGGCAGCCGGGGGGCCTTATGTCACCGCGCTTTTCGTCAAGCTTTGGCCCCCTAGGGGCAGCGATAGGCCGTCGCCCGTAGTTCATAAACTGGCACACCGGGTGAGACGGGCGCGAAGACCACCGCGTTCGCGCCGCCCGCCTTGGCGTCGGCCATGACCTGATTGCGCGCATATTCAAGGCCCTGCTGCGCCAAGGGGCCATAGACACCGGGCCGCGCGCGGATATCGGCGATGTAACTGCACGATTGCGCCTCGGCCGTCGTGATCTCACGCACACCCGCCACGCCGGTAAAGCCCGGATCATCGGTACAGGCCGCCAGAACGAGGAGAGCAAGGATTGGTTTCAGCTTCATTTCAATAGGCCTTTCTACGCGGTCTTCCCGTCAGAATGGTGGCGGATCCGCTGCTATTGCAAGCCCGGTGGACCTTTGGCGGCGAAACTCAGCGCACCGGCGCAAGGCTGATCGGGCGGAACACATCGGACCCTTCGCTGTCCCGCACACCGATCGCGATGGCAATCTCAAGCTCGGGGATATAGAGCAATTCGTTCAGCTCAAGCCCCTCGGAGAAGTCGTATTCCACCGCCACCGGTATCGTGTCGTAGGCACATTCCCCAAGCGTCCAGCTTTTCATCGGCCCAAGACTGAGCTTGTAACCGGCGGTTTCAGTCCCGTAGCCCTTGGTGCGATCGGTCTGAATACCTTCAACAATCTGCCCCTCTTGCAGCGGGAAAAGATCGTCGAAGGAAAAATCATAGCTAAAGTACGAGGTGAAAACACGCGATCTGCCGCTTTCGTCGAATTCGACATATTGGGTTTCGAACAATCCCCGGTGAAAGACAAAGCGGTAGAACAGCGCGCCCGTCTCATCAAAGGCGTCCTCGACGATATCGCCGTCCGCGTTCCGGGTGAAAACGCTGGACGTGTCGTCGTCATAGGCCAGTCGAATCCCGCCCGCCAGGTCATCCGGCGTCGGACAAGCGGCCAGCGCCGCAGGCGCCGCCAGACAGGCGCATATCACGCCAAAAACCGTTCTGATCATCATATACCCCCTTTTTCCGCCCGGCATGCCGACAAGGTCTTGTCGCATGAAACGGCCGGCCGGTTCAAAACCTTCCGGGGGGCTTTGTCGTAAAGCGTATCTGATTGGCGACATGGTCAGGAGCCGGGGGGCCAGCGGCATGCTCACTCAATGATGATGGTCAGCGGATGCAAACCGAAAGCACCGTCCAGATCATCGGGAAAGTTCACCGCGAAGACCGAAAACATCTGCCATCCCCCGGCCTGAAGCAGGCATGTTCCGACAGTCGCATCGGACATTTCTTCATAAATCTCCAGGCATTTGGCATCGGCGAACCTTATCCGAAACAGTTCAGGGCGAACTGCAGACGTGTAGTTCGCCTCGTCGATAAGGGCTTGCTTAACCGCATCGGTAAGCTCGTCCTGCGTCGTCGGGTCAGCCAGTCGTTCAGACAGAGCGTTCTGAGCAAGGCCCGGAAGCGCAAGCGCCAGGGCAAAGCAAAACGTGAATGAAAACAGCCGCATCAACGCTCCTCCACATGGTATTTCCGGCACTTTACCATCAGGCGCTCAGCAACCCTATGGCACCAAGCCTGTCAGCCATCGGCGCATTGCCCATCGTCCAGACAAGCGCGGATTTTGGCGATGAGGTCCGGCGCCGGGTTGGTGATATAGTCGGGAGAACAGACGCCCAGGCTGAAGGCGCGCGAGTCCAGGCTTGCTCCGAAGACCGGCCCGACAAAAGGCGTGTCCAGCGGCATCGGCGAAACCGGGCCGCGGATCGGCGCCGCGGGCCCCGCAATCCAGCCCATATGAGGGCGGGTTTGTATCTCGGGCACGGTGAAGCTGACCGCCAGATCGGGCGCGCCCGGGCGCATCTCAACCCCAGTGAACACAGCATCGGCGCCAAGCTGGCCGTAGACGATCACCATATCTTCCTGGCTTTTGGAGTGCTCGGTCAGGGTCATGATACTGGGGTTCAAGCAGGACAAAGCCTGCGCTGGCGAAAAAGCCGTTAGCGACAGTATCACGGCGATGGCGGACACGCGGATATTCATTCTGGCCTCCGAAAGTGTTTCAACGTCTCCTTATGACGCAGGCCGAATACGCATCCTTGGGTCAATAAAGAAAATACCGCTGCGCCATAGGCAACTCCTTGGCCGGTTCACAGGTCAGAAGCTCGCCATCGGCGCGGACCTCGTAGGTTTCGGGGTCAACCTCAACCTCGGGGGTGAAGTCGTTCAGGATCATGTCTTTCTTGCCGATCGTCCGCGTGTTTTCCACCGCCAGTGTGTCCTTGGCCAGGCCCAGCGCCGCACCGATGCCGTCGGACTGCGCGGCCGCCGACACGAAGGTGACCGATCCGCGATGCAGCGACCCGCCATAGGCGCCCCACATCGGCCGTGTGTAGACTGGCTGGGGCGTGGGGATCGAGGCGTTCGGGTCGCCCATCTGCGCCACGGCGATGGTGCCACCCACCAGCACCATCTCGGGCTTCACGCCGAAGAAGGCGGGGCTCCACAGCACCAGATCGGCGCGCTTTCCTTCCTCGATGCTGCCGATATGAGCCGACATGCCATGGGTGATCGCGGGGTTGATCGTGTATTTCGCCACATAGCGCCGGACGCGCAGGTTGTCGTTCTCGCCCGTCTCGCCCTCCAGCCGCCCGCGCTGGACCTTCATCTTATGCGCCGTCTGCCAGGTGCGCAGGATCACCTCACCCACGCGGCCCATCGCCTGGCTGTCGGAGGCGATGATGCTGAAGGCACCCATGTCGTGCAAAATGTCTTCCGCCGCAATGGTTTCGCGGCGGATCCTCGACTCGGCGAAAGCCACATCCTCGGGGATTGACTTGTCGAGGTGATGGCAGACCATCAGCATGTCCAGATGCTCTTCCAGCGTATTGACCGTGTAGGGCATCGTCGGGTTGGTCGAGGACGGGATCACGTTCGGGCTGCCCACCACCTTCATGATGTCGGGCGCATGGCCGCCGCCCGCGCCCTCGGTATGGAAGGCATGGATCGTGCGGCCCTTGATCGCGGCCAGAGTGTTCTCGACGAACCCGGACTCGTTCAGCGTATCGGTGTGGATCATCACCTGAACGTCCATCGCATCGGCCACGCTCAGACAGCAATCGATGGCCGCCGGGGTCGTGCCCCAATCCTCGTGCAGCTTCATGGCCGAGGCGCCTGCCGTCACCATCTCCTCCAGAGCGGCGGGGAGCGAGGCATTGCCCTTGGCCGACAGCGCCAGGTTCACCGGGAACGCGTCAAAAGATTGCAGCATCCGCCCGATATGCCAGGGCCCCGGCGTGCAGGTGGTCGCCAGTGTGCCATGCGCCGGGCCGGTGCCGCCGCCCAGAAGCGTGGTGACGCCGGAATGGAGCGCATCGTCGATCTGCTGGGGGCAGATGAAGTGGATATGCGCGTCGAACCCGCCCGCCGTCAGGATGCGCCCCTCGCCCGCGATCGCCTCGGTCCCCGGCCCGACCACGATATCGACGCCCGGCTGCACATCGGGGTTACCCGCCTTGCCGATCTTGTGAATGCGCCCGTCGCGCAGGCCCACATCGGCCTTGTAGATGCCGGTATGATCGACGATCAGAGCGTTGGTGATGACGGTGTCCACCGCGCCCTCGGCCCGCGTCCGCTGCGACTGCCCCATTCCGTCGCGGATCACCTTGCCGCCGCCGAATTTCACCTCTTCGCCATAGATAGTCAGGTCCCGCTCGACCTCGATCCAAAGCTCGGTATCGGCCAGGCGAACCTTGTCGCCCGTGGTGGGACCGTACATGTCTGCATAAGCAGCGCGGGGGATTTGGGTGGGCAATGTTTGATCTCCCTATACAGGTGTCTCGGCTGCGATTTGCGCGCGCGCCTTCATAGCACCACGAGCCAAGATCGCGAGCGGCAGCAAAGTCGCCCCAACTAAGTATGCAAACAGCAGCCATCCCGAAATACTCTCAGCATCGAACAATTCCCACCGAAGCGCTTGGACAAGGCTCAGTGAAAGGACTTTCGCCCAAAAAAGATGCACCCAAAAAACGCGCCGATTGAACTGCAGAATTCCATAAGCGATTCCAAAGGCGAGAAAGTACCAACTCACCCGCTAACCCTCGCTCGTTGGCTCAGCGCTGCACATTGCCCGAGCCGCCTACCGTGGCACCACATCATGCCGTTTGCTCACCAGTGCCATTGTCAGGCCAATCGTCGCCTTCCCAACGGCAAGTGAAGTCATAATGCCAACTGGCGTGGGGGCTTTCGGAAAAAGACACGCCGTTCCACTGAAACGACAACCCGTTGCAGGACGTCTCCCAGTCCAGCCAGGCACAGATATCGTGACCAATGCGCCGTTCGGTATCTTCCAGAAGACGCGCAAGAGCGACTTGCTGCTCAACCGAAAGCGACCGCGCAAACCGAACATGGGGGCCAGACGCGGGCAGAAGCGACCGCAGCTCAGGTGCGGATATGGCATCGGGAAGCGCCTGCTGATCGGACGCTGCATGTTTGGCCCGCACTTGACTTAAAAGCCCGTCGATAAATTCCTGATAAGCTTGGGTTTCCGGCGCGGTCATCTATCAATCTCGTAACGCATGCGCTGAAGTTTCTTCTTGCTAGGATTTGCGCGCGGATGCGGCTGTGCCTTGGTAACTGGGATCTCAATACTAGTCATAAATTCTGTCGAAAAACATCATGTGCGGCTGCATTTTCTCTGGCGGCGTTCCCGAGTTGTCGCTGAGTATCCGGGTGAAGGCCGCCCAGATGAAATCACGTTCCAAGTCAGATCTTCTCTTACAAACCATTTCGAAGAGCTCCCCGATGGTCTCCATACGCTCGAGCTCCTCATTAGGCAGCTGCACCTCGAAATGTCTTTCGATCTCTTCGACGGCATCGACCTCGTCACCATCGCCCATCATGCCGATGTTCGGAGCCGGATTGGGCCGTCCCCACCAGCGACGAAAGCCTTCTACCAGCCTCTCTGACAGCCTCTCTGACAGCCTCTCTGACAGCCTCACGCCTCCCACTCCTTCTTCCGCCGGATGGCGCGCCCGGGCACGGCCAGGGTCTCGACGTCGCCGCGGCCGAGGCAAGCGACGTTCACCGTCACCTGCGCGCCGCCGCCGAGGAACCCGAACACCACCTCTCCGCAGCGACGACAGAAGAAGTGGTGCGGTTGGCGGGCGCCCTCCATCTGTTCGGTCAGCATGTCTTCGCCCACAAGCAGGGTGAAATCGTCGCGGTTCACGTGCACCATCCGCACACCCTGCCCCCGGCAGCGGGCACAGATGCATGGCGTCGCCAGGCGCGGGATCGCGTCGACCGCATAGCGCACCGTGCCGCAGAGGCAGGCGGCGTGGTAGGTGTGCTCCCTCATGGCTCAGGCCTTGAAGGCATCGTCGACCTCAACCTGGAGGGCCGTGGCCAACCCGTTGGTCTGCATGGCCATGCCGATGACGGCCATGAGTTCGCCCTGCATCTCGGGCGTCATGCCCTTGGCCTTGGCGGCGGCCGTGTGAGAATGCACGCAGTAGCTGCAGCCATTGGCGGCGGAGACGGCGACATAGAGCATCTCCTTCACCAGCGGGTCCAGCGCGCCCGGCGCCATCACGTCGCGCAGCCGGTCCCATGTGGCGCGCAACAAGGCCGGATCATGGGCCAGAGCGCGCCAGAAATTGTTGACGTAGTCGGTGCCGCGCGCGGCGCGGATTTCGTCAAAGACCGCGCGCGCCTCCGCGCCCGCGGCCTCGTCAGACAAAAGCGGAACCGTCGCCATCAGACCATCGCGAAGATGCGCGCAGGGCCGCCGGTGCCCCCCACATGGTTCGGCGCGCCGACGACCAGGGTCGCACCAGCGGCGGGCACATCGGTGAGACCGGCCAGGTTTTCGATGCCATAGCGGCCCGCCGGTAGCCAGGCGTAGTGCGTCGCGAAATCCTGGCTCGGCCCATGATCAAGCGACAGGGTATCGACGGCCATGGCTGCGGCGGTCGTCTCCTCCAGCAGCATCTGCGCGGCCTCGATGTGGAAGCCGGGGAAATGCATCACCCCTGCATCATCGACCCCGCGATAGGCCGGGTCGGCGGTCTTGGCGCCCCAGCCGGAATGCATTGCGATGCAGGCACGGTCGGGGATTGGGCCATTGGCGTCGATCCAGCCGCGCAGATCGTCGGGCGTGACCTGTGCGTCGGGGTCGTTTGCCGCCTTCTCGTGGATGTGGATCACGCAAAGCGGGATCACGAGGTCGCTGACCGGGATCTCATCGACACTGGCGCCATCGGCCGAGAAATGCAGCGGCGCGTCCAGATGGGTCGCGGTATGTTCGTTGACCGACAGCTGCATCAGGTTGAAACCGTGATCGGCAAAGTTGAAGGCCTGTTCCATCGAGATGCCGGGCTCGCCGAAGAAGGTCGGAAATTCGGGCGACAGCTTGTGGGTCATGTCGACCACGCCGCCATGGCCCGCAGCCAGGGCCGGGGGTGCCGCCACAAGGCCGCCGAGGCCCGCAGCCGCCAGACCGGCCGCACCCGCCTTGAACATATCGCGGCGCGACAGCATCCGCGCCTTCACGCTTTCGATGACACAGGCATTACACATATTCCGTCCTCCCTTTGGTCCGGCCTTTCGGCCACCCCACCATAGCCGGGCTTGCGCAAATAACCTAACCCCGCCCCGGCCCGCGTTTTGCCAGCCGCGCCGCATTGGCCCGCGTTTTCGACCGCAGCGGCTTGGACGCCGCCGCCACGATCTGATGCGGGGCCTGACCCTTGGCCATGGCCCGGGCCGCCGCTGTGGCTGAGCGCACCATCGCCTCGGGCTTTTCGGCCACCATCAGCCTGCGCTCGGAGGGCGCGATGTTCCAGAGCCCCGCCATACCCATCATGCGATAGCCCATGACCGCCTGGGTCTCGCCCCAGAGCATCCAGAGGTTCACCGCCTCGCGTCCGATATCCACTGCCGTCTTGTACCGCATGATCTGCTCCTCATGGCAAAGGCCCCATGACGTCCTGATTGAAGCCATAAACCGTTCGCGCGCCTGCATATGGCACCAAGTGTACCTCGCGCGTCTGGCCGGGTTCAAACCGCACCGCGGTGCCTGCGGCGATATCCAGCCGATGGCCGCGTGCCGCCGCGCGGTCGAACGACAAGGCGGCGTTGGTTTCGGCAAAATGGTAATGGCTGCCCACCTGTACCGGCCTGTCGCCGGTATTCGAGACCTCCAGCACCAGCGCCGCGCGCCCCTCGTTCAGGAGGATGTCGCCTGGCGCCGTCTGAACCTCGCCGGGGATCACCGCCCCCGCCCCCGGATCAGCGCCATAGCCAGCGCACCGCCGCCGAAGCCGAGCAGAGCGGCGATGATCCAGCCGTATTCGATGCCATGGGGGTGGTGGTGCAACCCCTCATGCGCCCAGGCGGCCGTGGGAAGCGTTGCAAGTGCGATCAGGATCATTCGGGTCATGTCGTCTCCTATCGGATCGGGTGATGGACGGTCACCAGCTTGGTGCCATCGGGAAAGGTCGCCTCGACCTGCACGTCGTGGATCATCTCAGGGATGCCCTCCATGCATTGCGCGCGTGTGACCACATGGGCGCCCGCCTCCATCAGGTCGGCGACGCTGCGGCCGTCGCGCGCGCCCTCGACCACGTAATCGGTGATCAGGGCGATCGCTTCGGGGTGGTTCAGCTTGACGCCCCGCTCAAGCCGCCCCCGGGCGACCATGGCGGCCAGGCTGACCAGCAGCTTGTCCTTCTCGCGCGGTGTCAATTGCATCTAGATCCCTCCCATCGCCCATACCCGTGGCAGCGGCCGGTTATGCAAGACCGTTAGGGCGGCCGCCACCGCCTGCCGTACCTCGCGCGCGCCCGGCGCCAGGATGCGGGCCACGCATTTGCCATCCCATCCCGATGCGCCCGCCATCTCGGGCAGAACAGCCCGCAAGGCGGCCACGGCATCCTCGGCGCCGGGGGCCACCAATGCCACGGTCGCCATGGCGCGCGCGCCTTGCAAAACAGCCGGGCCCGCGGCCCGGGCCAGTGTCGCGTCAGTCAGGCGAAGCGGCTCTGCCAGAACCGGGATATTGTCGCGCCGCACCTCGCGGTGGTCGGTCAGGTCAAGGCGCGTCACCCTCTCGCCCATCGCCTCGCGGCCTAGCACCACCATCTCGCACATCACCACCCGGGCTGTGCCTTGCAGGTCAATCCGCGTGCGACGGGAAAGGGCGGCGCCGTCGAACAGGATCGTCTCCTGCGGCAGCCAGGCCAGATCGGCGCCGCGACCCACCTCAAGCGTCACCGAAACCTCTGCCTTGCCCGAGATCGACCGATAGGCACGTTCGGCCGTCTGCGTGGTGGCGAGCGCCTTCGTGTCGGGCGCCAGCGTCAGCGCATAATCCAACCGGTCGCCGCCGGTCAGGCCACCGGCCGTGTTGAGGAAAACCACTTCTGGCACAGCGCGATGGACCTTCGGAAGAAAAGCCTTGGCCGACCCCTGTTGACGCAAATGCTCAATCCCGCGCGCGCCAAGCCGCACGCTGGCCACGCCCGTCGTGCGTTGCAGGCCCGTTCGCAATGTCGTGTCGTCCAGCATCCCTGGCAGGCTAAGCGCCTCTCGCGCCGCGCTTCAACGCCTGCCGAACATTTCGGCGCCCTTATCGCGCAATTTGCACGCAAGGCGCCCAAAAATTATGCGCATCGCCCCGTACTTGCCATCGGCCCCTAGGGCAGAGATGGTGCGGCCATATTTTCGGAAGATCGCAGGGACTCAATTATGTTCAGACACTGTCTTTCCGCCATCGCGGCGCTGCTTTTCATACCATTTTGCCCGCCAGCCGGAGCTCAAGCGCTAGACGTCCCGACTTTAGAGGCGCCCGGCACGATCTGGGTGCGCGACCGCCTGCCAAGCGCGGCACATAGCGGGCTTATCGTCGGGATGGTCTCGACCGTGCGGTTTGAGGACGGCCGCATCTTCGATGGCTTCGCCGCCGCCGGACAGATCATGATGCTCGAGGCTTGCGAGGTTCCCTGGCCCTGTGAACATCTGTCGCGCCGTGCCGTTTTCCAGGAAGGCACCTACAGCCTGCAGAACGGCCGCATCGTGACCAGCGGGCTGAAGCACACCGGAGTGGTCGTCGATCGGGCCGAGATGGAGGGGCTGGTGCGCGCGAACACCCTTCTCGGGGTTGCGGGCGAGGTCAGCGCAAGGATCGAAGACGGCACCCTGCGGGTGGAAAAGCCCGGCGGCGACTGGCGCTATCTGCCGTTCCGTCAGGCGGATTTCGACGCGGCGATGGCGCTGATCCTCTATCTGGAGGTGTCGCTCACGCTGCATGGGGAGTGTGCCATAACGGGCCATCACGCACGGCTTCTGAAGGACGAGGGCGCGCCGGACGGACAGGACCGCGCCTTGCTGCACCTGGCCCAACTCTCGCACGAGGTCCTCAACTTGAGCGACGGCATAGAGCGCCTGACCAAGAACGGAACGATGACTTTCCAAGATTTGCCCGACGGCGACGCCCAGACCTACCGGGCGCTGGCACTGCACCAGGTCGCGGCCAGCGAGATGATGAGACTGCTCCGCAGCGAGGTTGGCACGACGACCGATGCCGTCACCTGGCCGGAAGCACCGGCGTCGGAGGAGGAGCTGGAGCGACTTTGGGACGAGACCATCGCCCCCAACCTAGCCGTGCTGGACCGGGCCAGCGCCGAGGACCGGGATGCCATCCATGAGGACCTGCGCGCTATGCTGCCGACAGCCCACGCCGCCCTGCCCGCCCTGATCGCGGCGGAGAACGCAGCCGGGGATGAGCGCGCGCTGAACGCGCTGCTGTGCGAGTGACTGCCACTGGCATCGGCGGGCACAACACTGTAGCGAAGGCACCATGACCGAAACGCTAACCATCCGCCGCCCCGATGACTGGCACCTGCATCTGCGCGATGGCGCGATGCTGCATGGTGTGCTGCCCGAAAGCGCGCGCCATTTCGCCCGCGCGATCATCATGCCGAACCTGGTGCCCCCCGTCGTCACCGGCGCCGAGGCCGCCGCCTATCGCGAGCGGATACTGGCCGCCTTGCCCGCTGACATGGCGTTCACGCCGCTGATGACGCTCTACCTGACCGAGGAGACCGATCCGGACGACGTTGCCCGCGCCCATGCCGACGGGATTGTGACGGCAGTCAAGCTCTACCCGGCGGGGGCCACGACGAACTCGGCCTCGGGCGTGCGCGATTTCGACAAGGTGCGCGGCGTCTTGGAGCGGATGGCCGAGATCGGCCTGCCACTTTGTGTCCATGGCGAAGTGACCGACCCGGAGGTGGACATCTTCGACCGCGAGGCGGTGTTCATCGACCGCGTGTTTGACCCGATCCGCCGCGCCACGCCGGGGCTGCGGGTGGTGATGGAGCATATCACCACCGCTCAGGGCGTCGATTACGTCCGCTCGGCCGACAGCGACCTCGGCGCCACGATCACCACGCACCACCTGATCATCAACCGCAACGACATTCTGGTGGGCGGCATCAAGCCGCATTATTACTGCCTGCCGGTTGCCAAGCGCGAGGAACATCGCCTGGCGCTGCGCCAGGCGGCAACCTCGGGCGATGTGCGGTTCTTTCTGGGCACCGACAGCGCGCCCCATGTGGATGCGTTGAAAGAGCATGCCTGCGGCTGCGCCGGCTGCTTTACCGCGACGAACACCATGTCGATCCTGGCCGAGGTGTTTGAGCAAGACGGCGCGCTGGACCGGCTGGAGGGGTTCACCGCGCTGCATGGACCGGCTTTCTACGGTCTGCCGCCGAATGAGGCGCGTGTCACCCTGACGAAGGGGCCGCCGTTGACCTACCCTGAAAAAATCGAGACCGGCGCGGGGCCGGTGACCGTCTTCGACCCGATGATGCCATTGCATTGGAGGGTTGACTGACGGCTGGGGGCCCTGCCCCAGACCCCCGAGGTATTTGAGACAGAATGAAGACAGGAGGCCTCTGATGATCCCCACCGCCTATCCGCCGAAAGAGGAAATCGCCCGCCTGACGGCACGGATGCTTCTGGAGATCGAGGCGGTGCTGTTCAACGCCGACGTGCCCTTCACCTATGCGTCCGGTTTGCAGGGCCCCACATATATCGATTGCCGCAAGCTGATCAGCTTTCCGCGTATCCGGTCGACGCTGATGGATTTCCTGACCTGCACCGTGATGCGCGAGGCCGGGCTTGAAGCGTTTGACAACGTGGCGGGCGGCGAGACGGCGGGTATTCCCTTCGGCGCGCTGGTGGCCGAACGTATGGCCTTGCCGATGACCTATGTGCGCAAGAAACCAAAGGGATACGGCCGCAATGCCCGGATCGAGGGCGTGATGAAAGAAGGGCAGCGCGTGCTGCTGGTCGAGGATCTGACCACCGATGGCGGATCGAAACTGTCCTTCGTCGACGCGATCCGCGAGACGGGCGCGACCTGCGCGCATACCGCCGTGATCTTCTATTATGGCATCTTTCCGAACACCGAAAAGACCCTGGGTGACCACGGCGTCACGCTGCATCACCTGTGCACCTGGTGGGACGTGCTGGCCGAGGCCAAGGCGCAAGGCATATTCGACGCCGCGACCCTGGCGGAGGTGGAGCAATTTCTGAACGACCCTGCCGCCTGGCGGGCGGCGCGCGAGGGCTGACCGGGGTGCCAGATTCTTGTGGATGCTTCCTGTGGACGCGTCTGGACAGATTCCAAAAGCCCAAAACCGGAATCGCAAGCTGATGCCCGCACCGGGCAGCCGCCTACAAAATGTGGTATAGACAAGACGAGCAGAATCGAAATCCACAGGATATGCCCAGCCATGAAGGCCGGTTATCCCCAGAACAATTCCCCTTTCGGCCCACGGTCCGACAGGGCTAAACGAGCGGCTTCGAGGCGAAAAGAAAGAGGCAGGCGATGAACGACGTCGCACCCCTGCGGCAGCCCCAATCGGGCGATCAGGCGGGCACCCAGAGCGATGACGCGGAAACAATCCCGCATAACATCGAGGCCGAGCAGCAATTGCTGGGCGCGATCTTGACCAATAACGACCTCTTCGACCGCGTCGCACAGATCATCCGGCAGGAGGATTTCTTCGATCCGGTCCACCAGAAGATCTGGGAGGTTGCTGTCGGCCGCATCCAGAAGAACGCCTTGGCCTCGCCCGTCACGCTGAAGCCGTTTCTGGAACATGAGGAAGGCCTGCAAGCCCTTGGCGGCCCGGCCTATCTGGTGCGGCTGGCGGGGGCTGCGATCTCGTCCTTTGCGGCCAAGGATTACGCCCAGATGATCCACGATCTGGCGCTGCGGCGGAAGCTGATCGGCATCGGGCGCGAGATCACCGCGCGCGCGGCCTCGGTCAGCTCCGACAGCGAGCCGTCGGACCAGATCGTAGAAGCCGAGAAGGAGCTCTACTCGCTGGTTCAGGCGGGCAATATGGAGACGGGGTTCCAGTCGTTCCTGAAGGCGGTGACGGACGCGGTGAACGTGGCCAATGCCGCCTATCAGCGCGAGGGCGGGCTGGCAGGCCTGTCGACTGGGCTGATGGATCTGGATCGCAAGCTGGGCGGCCTGCACAAATCCGACCTTCTGATCCTGGCCGGGCGCCCGTCGATGGGCAAGACCTCGCTGGCCACCAACATCGCCTTCAACATCGCCAAGGCCTACAAGCGCGGCCGCAGGCCCGATGGCAGCGAAGGGGCCGTGGATGGCGGCGTGGTGGGCTTTTTCAGCCTTGAGATGTCGGCCGAGCAGCTGGCCGCGCGGGTTCTGTCGGAAGCTTCTGAAGTGCCGTCCGAACAGATCCGCCGCGGCGACATGACCGAGGCCGAATTCCGCCGCTTCGTCGAGGCCGCGAAAGAGCTTGAGGCCTGTCCGCTTTTCATCGACGACACGCCCGCTCTGCCGATCAGCCAGCTGGCCGCCCGCGCCAGGCGGTTGAAGCGCGAGCACAATCTGGATGTTCTGATCGTCGACTACCTGCAACTGGTCCGCCCCGCCTCGGCCAAGGACAGCCGGGTGAACGAGGTGTCCGAGATCACCCAAGGCCTGAAAGCCATCGCGAAAGAGCTGGATATCCCCGTCGTGGCGCTGTCGCAGCTGTCGCGCCAGGTGGAAAGCCGCGACGACAAGCGCCCGCAGCTGAGCGATTTGCGCGAATCCGGGTCGATCGAGCAGGACGCCGATGTGGTGATGTTCGTCTTCCGCGAGGAATACTACAAGGAACGCGAGAAACCCGGCGACCACGAGCTTGAGAAGATGGCCCAGTGGCAGGCCGAGATGGAGGCCCTGCACGGCAAGGCCGAAGTCATCATCGGCAAACAGCGCCACGGCCCCATCGGATCGGTCGATCTGTCCTTCGAAGGCCGCTTCACTCGCTTTGGCAACCTCGTGAAAGCCTGGCAGCAGGGCGGAACGGACAGTTTCTGATCGGGCCCTGTCGCAAGACAAAGTCCAACTTCGCGTATCTGCGCACGACGTCTGCCCGCGATATGCCGCGTTTCGATTGGGCCTTGCCAGACATCACAGCCGTCGTGAGGGGCGAGGCAAATGGAACAGCCGGGCCTTTTCCCCTGATCACAATAAGACGACGCAAACTGGGGGCGGAGAGAAAGTAGCGTCTGACCGGGGGGAAGGTACCTTTGTGTGTCAGATGCTAGGCAATCCTCCCCTTGTCGCGCCAGATTTGGTGAACATCGCGCCATTCAGGCATCTCTTTTGTCTCGAAACCATAGGTTTTCCCCGTGGCGATTTTCCTGAATGCCTTCATGGCCTTCAGATGCGAGCCTGCGATCAGGTAGGTCTGCATCTCCTCGCGCGATTTCCAGGCACTGCGCGTGTGATGAATGCCGTTGATCGTGCGGGCCTCGGCGGACAGACATCCAGGCGCCTTGCGCGCTTGGTTCATCGAGGCAACCGCGTACCACCAGAACACAGGCGCATACCGAAAACGCCTGAGCCTCAGTCCAGTGATGGAAACATAGATAAAGTCATCCACGGCATTCACCCTGAAGGTTGACGGCGTCTACCTTATCGAATACCAAGTTGACAATGTCAACCACGGGGATCGCCATGACCGTTCCAACAGACCCATTCCACCAGAAATACGGACCATGGGCGCTGGTGACCGGCGCATCAGACGGGATCGGAGAGGCCATAACCAAAAAGCTTGCCGCCGAGAAGCTGAACGTCTTGTTGGTGGCAAGACGGGCCGAAAAGCTGGGCGCCCTTTCCCGGTCTATCTCGACGGAATATGGGATTGATGCGGAGGCCGTCATCGCGGATCTGGGCACGAATGCCGGTCTTGCACAGGTGCTGGAGAAGGCTCAATCTCTCGACATCGGACTTTACGTTGCCTGCGCCGGATTTGGCACTGCAGGCCATTTTGCCGACAATGCGGCGCAGACCGAGCTCAACATGATCGATGTGAATTGCAAGGCCCTGGCTGCCATCGCCCACCCTCTGGCGCGGGCCATGCGCCAGCGGCGAAGAGGCGGGATGATATTCATGAGCTCCATCGTCGCGTTTCAGGGTGTCGGCAATTCTGCGAATTACGCCGCCAGCAAGGCCTATGTGCAAAGTCTGGCCGAAGGTCTGGCGATTGAACTGGCGCCCTTCAATGTCGATATTCTCGCCAGCGCGCCCGGCCCGGTCGCAACCGGGTTTTCGACGCGCGCGGATATGCAGATGACCGGTGCTGCGACAGCCGCGCGCGTGGCCGATGCGACACTTGCTGCCCTCGGGCGGACCAGAACGACGCGCCCTGGCCTGAAGTCGAAGATACTTGGATATGGACTTGGTACCTTGCCGCGGCGCTTGCGGAGTTCGATACTTACCAATGTGATGACGGAAATGACAAAACACCGAAATGCAGCCCAAAAAGCCTGACAACCTGAAGGAAGCCATCGTCGATGAGGCCTTTGCTGTCATTGAAGAAAAAGGGGTGGAGCACTTAAGCTTTCGCGAAATCGCGCGTCGCCTCGGCGTTTCGCATCAAGCCCCCTACAAGCATTTCGCATCACGCGACCATATTCTGGCAGCGGCGGTTGCGCGGTGTTTTGAGAACTTCGCAGAGCACCTGAATGCCAGGCCGAAAGGCCAAACGCCAACGGATGACCTTCGCAATATGGGGCTGGCCTACCTGAATTTCGCGGCGTCTCATCCTTTGCAATATCGGCTGATGTTCAACACGCCCTTGCCGCCATTGGACAGTCACGGCGATATGCTGGCAAAGTCTCGGCACGCCTTTTCACTTTTGAAGGACAGGCTTGCGTCGATGGATCTGCGTGATCCAGGCGGCGCCCCGCCTGACCCCGAAAGACACGACGCGATCTTCATCTGGTCGGCCCTTCATGGTCTTGCGAGCCTGATGCAATCGGACGCGATGGCGACAATCGGATTGACCGACGAGGAAAGGGCAATCGCTACGGAGAGGCTCTTTCGCAGGCTTAGTCTGGCTCTCGATCCATAAGGCCGGCTTTATCCGAGGACCGGATTTGTTGTCGAACCGGGCGTAAAGGTCGTCTTATGCGCCGCCGGTAAACCCAAAGCCGATACGCCGGGCCGTCAGACAGCATCGCGTCCGTAAAGATGGCTCCGCCCGAACCGCAAGTTTCGTGATTGGACAGGATGCGCCGGTGCTGGCAGCATGTGCGGATGCGATTTTTTCGTTGGCTTCTAGTGATCGTGGTGCTTTCGCAACCGGCTGCGGCCGAGATCGAGGTAGATCTTGAACTGGTGCTGGCGGTCGATGTGTCGCGGTCGATGTCGGCGGCCGATCTGGCGATCCAGCGGCGCGGCTATGCCGAGGCTCTGACCAGCGCCACCGTGCTCGACGCTATTCAGGGCGGTTTTCTGGGCCGGATCGCCGTCACTTACGTGGAATGGGCGGGCACCGGCTGGCAGCGTGTCGTCGTCGACTGGAGCGTGATCGAAAGCGCGGCGGATGCCGAAGCGGTCGCCGCCCTGATCGTGGCGGGCACTGGCGGCACCTTGCGCCGGACCTCGATCTCGGAGGGGCTGATCTTTGCCGCCGGCCGGTTTGACGCCTCGCCCTTCACCGCCCATCGGCAGGTCATCGATATCTCGGGCGACGGCCCGAACAACCAGGGCATCCCCATCACCACCGCCCGCGATGAGGTCTTGGCCCGCGGGATCACGATCAACGGTCTGCCGCTGATGGCGCAGCCCGAGGTGGACGTGGTCTGGCATATCGACGGGCTTGACCTCTATTACCGCGATTGTGTCATCGGCGGCCCCGGCGCCTTTCTGGTCGCCGTGCACGAATGGGGCCATTTCGCCGAGGCCGTGCGGCGCAAGATGGTGCTTGAGATCTCGGGGCTGGCCGATGACGGCTTGAAACGCGCAGAGGCCGCTGGCGGGCCACGCTTTGATTGTCTGATCGGCGAGAAGATCTGGCAGCGCAACCGTGGCAACTGGGATGTGCCGTAAGGCGCCCCCCGGCCCTCGATATCGTTTGACGTCTTGACCTCATACCCGACCTGTCGCAATGCGGGGGCCATGGCAACCGGAACGCTGACAATCAATCTTGAGGCCGTGGCCGCCAATTGGCGCGCGCTTGATGCCAAGACGGGCGCGGCTTGCCAGACGGCGGCCGTGGTCAAGGCCGATGGCTATGGCCTGGGCGCGGCGCGCGTGGCGCGGGCGCTGGCGCGGGCGGGCGCGCGGCGGTTCTTCGTGGCGGTGGCCGAGGAAGGCGCCGCGATCCGCCAGGCCTTGGGCCCCGGGCCTGAGATCGGTGTCTTCTCGGGCCATATGGCAGGCGATGCCGACACGATCCGCGATCTGTCGCTGACACCGATGCTGAACTCGGTTGAGCAGTTGACCCGCCATCTTGAGGGGCTGCCGGGCCATCCTTTCGGGGTGCAGCTCGACAGCGGCATGAACCGTCTGGGCATGGAGCCCGCCGAATGGGCCGCCGTGCGCGATATCGTTCTGCAGGCGGGCCCGACCTTGTTGATGAGCCACCTCGCCTCGGCCGACGATCCGGGCGATGCGATGAATGCGGCCCAGCTTGAGGCCTTTGTGGCGATGACAGACGGGGCGGATGTGCCACGCTCGCTGGCGGCGACGGGCGGTATCTTGCTGGGGTCGGACTACCACTTCGATCTGACGCGCCCCGGCATCGGCCTTTATGGCGGTCTGCCCTTTGAAGAGGCCCAGCCGACGGTGCGCCTGTCACTGCCGGTCGTGCAGGTGCGCGCGGTCGAGGCCGGTGAAACGGTGGGCTATGGCGGGACCTGGGCCGCCGACCAGCCCGCCAGGATCGCCACCGTCTCGGGCGGTTACGCAGATGGGCTGATCCGGGCCATGGGCAATCGCGCGATGCTGTGGGCGGGCGACACCCCCTGCCCCATCGCGGGCCGCGTCTCAATGGATCTGATCACGGTCGATGTCAGCCATCTTGATGAGGTGCCGCAGACTCTCGACATTCTGGGAGCCCATCAGGGCGTTGACGACCTGGCCGAGGCCGCAGGCACGATCGGGTATGAAATTCTCACGTCGCTAGGCCCCCGATATGTCCGCCGTTGGGTTTGAAACGAAGTGAAACGCCGGCGCTTCGAACTGTTCGCAAAGACCTGCAAGCTTGGGGTGATCTTAGGGGATCGGCGAGCAGGCGATCGAAAGAGGTGAAGAGGTGAGCGCCAATCCCACAGCAGTCGCTATTTCGCTCCTTGCGTCCATCGCTGTTCTTTCGTGATGTCGACGCCGCCAATGTCGCACGCTATTCAGCAGAGCTGGCGAGCTTTGGGTGCCGGCCGAAGATCTGACAGCTTTCAATGACGGCATCCTCGGTCAGATTGACCTCGTCGCCCGCTCCTGCGACGGTCGGTGCATTTATGAGTAGCGTTAAGGGCCGTTTACGGAGATGACGACGGCAAACGGACGATGGAAAAACTGTATGGAAGAGGCGGCAGAGCAGCGGTGGGAGAGATCGTCGAGCTTTTATTTCGGTTTCTCTACGGTCTTCTCGAGGCGGCGTTTCAGGCCTTGGTCGAAGGCGTAACCTTTCTGATAAAGCGCGCAATCTACGGGGCAGACGGCACCAAACCCAATCTCAGACGGTTGTTCTGGTTTCGGGTGGTGGACCTGTTGCTGGCCGTTCACCTCGGCTACGGCGTGCTGATCTTGGTTGCGGATTTTCCCGAACCGCCCCTGATACCCCTTTATGCCGAGCCGGTCGTGGTGATCTCTGTTATCGGCTTCTTCTTCTGCTTTATGGTCTCTCTGGCGGGCGAAGGAGAGGGCGGAAATTATCGTCATGTCTTTCTTAGTATTCTGTCGGTGATATTGATAGGTGTGGGTCTTCTTGCCTGGCACAACGCTTAAACCCGGACGTCTTCATTGCTTAAATTCGCCAACCTCGCCCTTCTGATCCTCTTTCCGCTGGCCTGGTTCGCGCCACTGATGCGCGCGGGGCTTTTGCCGTTGTTCGGATTGTCGGAGATCTCGGTGATCTCGGGCTTGCAGGCCCTTTGGCAGTCGGATGTGTTTCTGGCGCTTTTGGTGACGGTCTTTGCGCTTTTCGCGCCCTATCTGAAAACAATCGGTCTGGCGCTGGTGCATTTCCGCCTGGCCTCGCCCCGGCTTTTGCCGACGCTGCACATCATGGGCAAGCTGGCGATGGCCGATATTTTCCTCGTCGCGCTCTATATCGTGGTGGTCAAGGGCGTGGGGCTTGGGCGCATTGAAACGGCTTGGGGGCTTTACCTTTTCACCGCCTGTATCCTAGCCTCGCTGACTATTTCGATCCTGACAGAAAAGGCGCGACGCTAGGATGACCCTGATTGACAGCTTTACCGCCACGATCCTGACCATGGTCCTGCCGCTGGTCGCGCATTCGTTCTACCTGATGGGGTCACGCGGCCAGCCTCTGATCGGGCTGATCGGCCTGGTGCCGGTTGTGCTCGTGTGGATGTATGCCTCCATCGCGATGACCCAAGGCGGCCTTTTGGGTGCGGGCTCGGCAACCGGCCTGTCGCTTTTCATCGGTCTGATCGGGGTTGTGATGTGGATCGGGCTGTCGCGGCTGGCCAGGATGGCCGCCGTCGGGCCCGCCTGGCTGCTGCAAGTCCCGATCGCGGCGGTCTTTTTGATCTTCGGCTATTTCTTCGTGACGACGCATTTCTTGGCAGAGGCCGGTTCGGGTGCGCTACTTTAGCTTGCGCTCGCGCCCTTGTCGGGCGATCTAGCGCCCATGGCAAAACCCTCGGCGTCCTTCACCTGCACCGCTTGTGGCGCGGTCCACTCGAAATGGTCGGGCCGTTGCGATGCCTGCGGCGCGTGGAACACCATTGTCGAGGAGGCGCCCCTGTCATCGGGCCCCGGCGCGAAAGCCCTTGGGAAAAAGCGCGGCAAGGGTGTCGTGCTCAGCGATCTCAGCAGCGCCGAGGCGCCGCCGCCCCGTACGAAATCGGGCCTGGACGAGTTCGACCGCGTCCTTGGCGGTGGCTTGGTGCCCGCCTCGGCCATTCTGGTGGGCGGCGATCCCGGCATCGGCAAATCGACCCTTTTGCTGCAAGGCGCGGCCAGTTTCGCGCGGGCCGGCTTGTCGGCGATCTATGTCTCGGGCGAAGAGGCCTCGGCCCAGGTGCGCATGCGCGCCCAGCGGCTGGGCCTGGCCGATGCGCCGGTGCGCCTGGCGGCCGAGACCAATCTGCGCGATATCCTGACCACGCTCGACGCCGAACGCCCCGATATCGCGGTAATCGATTCGATCCAGACGATGTGGCTGGACACGGTCGAATCAGCGCCCGGATCAGTGGCCCAGGTCCGCGCGGCCGCCCATGAGCTGGTCAGTTTCGCCAAAAAGCGCGGCACGGCGGTGGTCTTGGTGGGTCACGTGACCAAAGAGGGCCAGATCGCTGGCCCCCGCGTGGTGGAACACATGGTCGACACGGTGCTCTACTTCGAGGGCGAGCGTGGCCATCAGTTCCGTATCCTGCGCGCGGTCAAGAACCGGTTCGGCCCGGCGGACGAGATCGGCGTGTTCGAGATGACCGGCGACGGCCTGGCCCAGGTTCTGAATCCCTCGGCGCTGTTTTTGTCTGAGCGTGACCAACCCGCGCCTGGATCGGTGGTTTTCGCCGGGATTGAGGGGACGCGGCCGGTTCTGGCGGAATTGCAGGCACTTGTTGCACCTTCGCCACTATCGCAACCCCGGCGCACGGTGGTCGGGCTGGACGGCGGGCGGCTGTCGATGATCCTCGCCGTGCTCGAGGCGCGGTGCGGCATCCCGTTCACCGGGTTTGACGTTTATCTCAATGTTGCAGGCGGATTGCGCGTGAATGAGCCCGCCGCCGACCTAGCCGTCGCTGCCGCGCTGCTCTCGGCGAGAGAAGATATCGCCGTACCACCAGACGTTGTAATCTTCGGTGAGGTCAGCCTGTCGGGCGCGCTCAGACCGGTGGGCCAAACCGAAAACAGGTTGAAAGAAGCGCAAAAACTTGGTTTTACAGGCGTCGTTGCGCCATCGCGCAGCAAGATTGGGGCGGAGACGGGAATGACGGTGCGCCAGATGCCGGACTTGACCGCCTTTGTCGGGGACATGTTCGGGGCGGACTAAGGCCCTGTTGGAGCGAAAGCATGGATTTCACAATCATCGATGCGGTTGTCGCAGTGGTTATCGTCGTCTCGGCGATCCTTGCCTATTCACGTGGGTTGGTGCGCGAAGTGCTCGCCATTGTCGGTTGGGTTGCCGCGGCAATCGTGGCCTACATCTTCGCGCCACAGGTTGAACCGTTGATGAAGGAAGTGCCGATCCTGGCCGATGTCATCGCCGGAAGCTGCGAAATATCGATGATCACCGCCTTTGCGGCGGTCTTCGCCCTTGGCCTGATCGTCATGTCGATCTTCACGCCGCTCTTTTCGTCCGTCGTCCAGCGCTCGTCGGTGGGCGGTGTCGATCAGGCGCTCGGCTTTCTCTTCGGCGTTCTGCGCGGGCTGCTGTTGGTGGCGATCGCCTTCATCGTCTATGGCCGTGTGATCACCGGCGAAGGCATCCCGATGGTCGATCAGAGCCAGTCTGCTGAAATCTTCGCCAACCTGCAGATTCAGCTGAGCGAACAGATCCCGGAAGAGGCGCCGGGCTGGATCACCCAGCGTTATGAAGAGCTTCTGGGCCAGTGCGAAGGCGGACGCCCGGCACCGGCACCGGCGATTGCCCCTGCGGATGACGCGGCGCCCACCGGCAACTGATCGGCGGAGCCACTACGCCGCATGACAAGCGGGTGACAGACCAGCCGCAAGCGACTAAGCAGGGCTCCGAAAGCTGCTACGGGATTCGGAGCTCTCATATGCGCAACCTGCCACCCGCCCATCCGTTTGACGACGACAAGTTGCGCGAGGAATGCGGCGTTTTCGGTGTGGTTGGCGTGGCTGATGCCGCACAATTCGTGGCCCTTGGCCTGCATGCGCTGCAACATCGGGGGCAAGAGGCGGGCGGCATCGTCACGCATGATCCGACAACCGGCTTCAACTCGGCCCGCCGCTTTGGCTATGTGCGCGACAATTTCACCTCGCCCGACATCATGGCCACCCTGCCCGGGTCTCTCGGGATCGGCCATGTGCGCTATTCCACGGCCGGATCCAAAGGTCAGACGGCCATCCGCGACGTGCAGCCCTTTTTCGGCGAGTTTTCGATGGGCGGCGCGGCGATCGCGCATAACGGCAACATCACCAATGCCACGGCGCTCCGCCGCGAGCTGATCGATCGGGGGTCGATTTTTCAATCGTCCTCGGACAGCGAATGCATCATCCACCTCATGGCCCGCTCGCTCCAGCGCAATATCCCCGAGCGGATGAAGGATGCGCTGCGCCGGGTGGAAGGCGCCTTCTCGATCGTGGCGATGACGCGGACCAAGCTGATCGGCGTGCGCGACCCCTTGGGCGTGCGCCCCCTGGTGCTGGGCCGCGTCGGCGAGGGCTGGGTTCTGTCGTCCGAGACCTGCGCGCTGGACATCATCGGGGCGGAGTTCCTGCGCGAGGTCGAGCCGGGCGAGATGGTCGTGATCTCGGAAAAGGACGGCCTGCAAAGCTATCATCCTTTCGAACGGGTCAAGCCACGCTTCTGCATCTTCGAGCATGTCTATTTCTCGCGCCCCGACAGCATCCTCGGTGGCCGCTCGGTCTATGAGACCCGCCGCCAGATCGGCGTGGAACTGGCCCGCGAGGCCCCGGTCGAGGCCGATCTGGTCTGCCCGGTCCCCGATTCGGGGACGCCGGCCGCGATCGGGTACAGCCAGGAATCCGGCATCCCTTACGCGATGGGCATCATCCGCAACCAATATGTGGGCCGTACCTTCATCGAGCCGACCGACCATATCCGCAATATGGGTGTGCGGCTGAAGCTGAACATCAATCGCGCGCTCGTGGCGGGCAAGCGGATCGTGCTGGTCGATGACAGCGTTGTGCGTGGCACGACGAGCCGCAAGATCAAAGAGATGATCCTCGATGCAGGCGCCGCGGCCGTGCATTTCCGCATCGCCTCGCCCCCCACGGCTTGGCCCTGTTTCTATGGCGTCGACACGCCGCAGCGTGAAAAACTGCTGGCCGCAACGATGAGCGAGGAAGAAATGCGCAGCCATCTGGGGGTCGATTCGCTGCGGTTCATTTCCCTCGACGGGCTTTACCGCGCAGCGGGTGAAGCCAATGGGCGCGACGCCAAAAGCCCGGCTTACTGCGACGCCTGTTTCTCGGGCGAATACCCCGTGGCGCCATCGGACATGATTGAAAACGGCTTCCAGTTGAAAGCAGCCGAGTAACGCTTTTTCTGCGAAAAAGCCGGAAACGGCGATTCTTCTGCGAAGAATCCCAACCTGTGGAAAATTCTTCGCAGAAGAATTGCTTGCGCCGAACTTTCGCAGAAAGTTCGCTTCTGGACGTGAAAGTCAGCCTTTGCGGCGCCCAATCGCAGCCCAGGCACCGGTCACGATCAACGCCGCCAGGACCGATTTCACCGCATCACCGGCGAGAAACGGCAGCATCCAGCCGGACACCAGCTCGGGCACCGATTTGCCCAGCGCAATGGCGGGCCAAGCAAGGCCGGGCAGGTAGATGACAGCCGATGCGATCAACGCCGTCGCCACGGCCCCGACCACACTGCGGGTCCAGCCGCGGTCGGACGCAAACCCGGCGATCCAGGCCATCGCGACGAAGCCCAGCAAAAAGCCGCCCGTCGGGCCCATCATATATGGCAATCCGGCCCCGCCATTGGCAAAAACAGGCAAGCCCATCGCGCCTTGCCCGAGATAGACCAGCAACGTCGCCGCCCCCATGCGCGCCCCGAAGGTCAGCCCGACCATGAGGATCGCCAGGGTCTGCAAGGTCATCGGGACCGGCAGCATCGGCACGCTGACCTGCGCGGCCAGCGCAATGGCGAGCGATCCGCCCAGCACCATCAGCACCCGCTTGAGCAGTGTCTGTTGGCCCAGAAGGGCGGCGGAAAGCGTGAGGGTCGAGGTCATCGAGAAGGTCTCCGATCAACGGGTTTCTGTCGCCCTCCGTTTTTCGCTCTACCCGCCGGAAAGTCAAGTCGGCCCACCCTTGCGCGTCATCTGGGCAAATGCGAAAGGGAGCCCATGATAGACACGGCACAGAACATCGCGCTGGTCACAGGCGCCTCTCGCGGCCTCGGCGCCGCCATCGCCGAGCATCTGGCGGCGTCCGGCTGGCACGTGGTCGCCGTGGCCCGCACGACCGGCGCCCTGGAGGAGCTGGATGACCGTATCCAAGCCGCAGGCGACAGCGCCACGCTGGCCCCGATGGACATCGCCAACGATGCCGCCATGCAGACGCTCTGCCGTAGCATCTACGACCGCTGGGGGCGCGTCGACCTCTGGGCCCATGCCGCGATCCATGCCGCCCCGCTGGCGCCGACGGGGCATCTGGACCTTGGCGATTGGGAAAAATCGCTGGCGATCAATGCCCGCGCGACGGGTCTTCTTATTCCCTATGTCGAACCGCTTCTGAGAGCTGCCGACCACGGAACGGCGCTCTTTTTCGACGATCCGCGGGCCGGCGAGAAATTCTTCGGCGCCTACGGCGCGACGAAAGCGGCTCAGATCGCCCTGGCGCGGTCATGGCAGGCCGAAACCGTCAAGACCGGGCCAAGGGTTCTGATCGAAGTACCGGCGCCGATGCCCACGGCCGTCAGGGCGCGGTTCTTTCCCGGCGAAGACCGCAGCGGGCTGACGCCTTGTTCCGATGAGGCCGCCAGATTGCTCGCGGCTGTCTTTGACGGACAACCGGCGTGACCGGCCGCCTGGCGCGCCATCAGCAGTCTGTCAGAAATCGGTCATAAGCAGATAGGCGCGGGCTGGGTTTTCAAAGGTGAAAATCATCGCCTCAACGCTGCTTTCCGAAAGGAAATCAGACGCATAAGCATGCGCTGCCTCGGGGTTTTCGGCGAAATCGGGGAAACTTGCGCTGATCCAGGCCAATTTGCTTTTGCTTGCGGCATCGCCGTTCTGCCACTCAAACCCGTCTCCAAACGTCGCCACCGACACAGGGGCAAGAAGGAAAAGATCGCTTGTATAGGCGCTCTTCAGTTCCTGCATCTCGGCCATGGGCGCATCGGCAAGGCGCCCGCCGAAGATACGCTCAAGATGGCTGTGGGCGAGGGCCTGATGGCGGTCGCTTGCAGCGCGCGGGCCAGTGTCGAGCGGCGCGATGACGCCCCGCAGCAGTGTGAAACCGGCCATCAGAGCCAGCCCCAGAACAACCACGCCGACGATTAGCGCGAGACGCAGCCTGATGCTCATGCGGCCTCGGCCTCCTCGGCCTGCTGACGGTGCCAGAGCGTGGCATAGCGCGCCGCCTTAGACAGAAGTTCATCATGGGTGCCGCGCTCAACGATCTGGCCATTCTCCAACACCACGATCATGTCCGCATCGGCGATGGTCGAGAGCCTGTGCGCGATGGTGATCACCGTGCGCCCCTCGCCCATGGCGCGCAAGGATTCCTGAATGTCGCGCTCGGTCTCGGTATCGAGCGCGCTCGTCGCCTCGTCCAGCAGCAGGATCGGCGGGTTCTTCAAAAGCGTCCGCGCGATGCCCACCCGCTGCTTTTCACCACCCGACAGCTTCAGGCCCCGTTCGCCAACCATCGTGTCGTACCCCTCGGGCAGCTCCATCACGAAATCATGGATGCGGGCCGCGCGGGCCGCGGCCTCGATCTCGGCCCGGCTGGCCTCGGGGCGGCCATAGGCGATGTTGTAAAGGATCGTGTCATTGAAAAGCACGGTATCTTGCGGCACCACGCCGATTTGGGCGTGCAGGCTGTCTTGCGTGATCTCGCGCACATCCTGACCGTCAATCTTCAGGCTGCCGCCGGTCACGTCGTAGAACCGGAACAAAAGCCGCCCGATGGTGGATTTGCCCGAGCCTGAGGGGCCGACAATCGCCACCCTTTCCCCCGGCGCGACCGTCAGCGACACGCCTTTCAGGATGGGTCTGGCGGCGTCATAGCCAAAGGTCACATCCTGCAGCACAACCTCGCCGCCACCCACCGCCAGCGCCGGTGCGCCGTCACGGTCGGTCACCTCGCGCGGCTGTTCCAGCAGATCGAACATCTCGCCCATATCGACCAACGCCTGCCGGATCTCGCGATAGACCGTGCCGAGGAAGTTCAAGGGCATGGTGATCTGGATCATGTAGGCGTTGACCATCACGAAATCACCCACGGTCAGCTGGCCCGATTGCACACCCATTGCCGCCAGCACCATCACCGCGACAAGGCCGCCGGTGATCAGCAGGGATTGCCCGAAATTCAGGAAAGCCAGCGTATAGTTCGTCTTGATCGCGGCGCGCTCATAGCCTTCCATCGCGGCGTCATAGCGCGCAGCCTCGCGGGCCTCGGCACCGAAATACTTGACCGTCTCAAAATTCAGAAGGCTGTCGATGGCCTTCTGGTTGGCATCGTTGTCCTGATCGTTCATCTCTTTGCGGATGCGCACGCGCCATTCGGTGACGCGGAAGGTGAACCAGACATAAAGCCAGATCGTCACCACGACGACCGCCAGATACCAGACATCGAAGAGCACGAAGAAGATGATCGCGACCATCGTCAGCTCAAGGATCAGCGGGCCCACGGAAAACAGCATGAAGCGCAGAAGGAAATCGACGCCCTTCACACCGCGTTCGATCACGCGGGAAAGCCCGCCGGTCTTGCGGGTGATGTGATAGCGCATCGACAAACGGTGAATATGCTGGAACGTCTCCAGCGCCAGCATGCGCAGCGCGCGCTGGCCGACACGGGCGAAAACCGCGTCGCGCAATTGCTGAAAGCCCACATTCATCAGCCGCGCAAAGCCGTAGGCCAGGGTCAGGCCGACCGCCCCCGCGCCCAGCGCCCAGGCGGCCTCGGGCGCATCGCCGCCCAGCGTATCCACGGCCAGTTTGAAAAGGTAGGGCACGCTGACGCCGATCACCTTGGCCAGCACAAGCGCGGCCAGGGCGGCCACAACGCGCCGCTTCACCCATCCCTGCCCCTCGGGCCAAAGATAGGGCGCCACCTTGCGCATCGTGCGGAGCCCGCTGCGCCGCTCGTCTGACTCGATCGTGTCTACCATTACGCCCCTGTATCTTTGAGGTCTGCGAAACCGAAAGCTAGGACGCACGGACGCAAAAGGCCAGCGGTGACGGGAATATGGGTCAAGACGCCGCCCGGCCGACGGCGACGGTTCACCTGGCATGAGCATCCTGGCCGCAGGGCCAGGCCGGTTCAGCCGGGATCGGTCTCGGGCAGCGGTACCGAGAAAACTTGACCGGGATAGATCAGATCGGGGTCGCGGATCAGGTCGCGGTTGGCCTCGAACACCTTCACATAAAGGCGCCCGTCGCCATATTCCTCACGTGCGATGGCCCAGAGGGTAAAACCCTCCTGCACGGTGACCACGACGGTCCCGGTGGCGCCGTCGGCGCGGACCTCTTCCACCAGCAATCCGGCCAGATCCTCGCGCGTCTCGCGGGTAACCTCGGTTTCGGCGCGCGAGATGACGGCGCCCTCGGCGTCCAGTTGATCGACACGCAACGCATAGCGATCAGGCGGATCGAGGGGCAATTGCGCGCTCCAACCGCCCTCGGCGATCATCACGGTCGTGACCTCGGCATTGTCGGCATAGATCCGGGCAAATCCGGGGCCATCCGCCCGGCCCGAGACCGAGATATTGCCGTCGGGGTCGGTGGAAATCGTGTCGATCATGATGCCCGATGGTGCGTCCGGCGCTTCATTGCCGGATTGCATCACCCGCGCGCCGGCCTCGTTGGCGATGATGATCGTGGGCGCTGCGGCGGGTGCGGTGGTCTCTTGCGAGGTTTGAGGGTCTGGCGCCGCGGTTTGGGCGTCCGGTGCGGCCTCGGGCAGGGCCGCCACGGCCGGGGGCGCCAAGATCGGCGCCACGATGGCATTATCGGCGCTCTCGATCGGGTCGGCATCACCGGCCGTCATCCGCAGCGTCAGCAGGCGCGGGTTTTGCGATGGCGGAAGGCTGAAGAGGCTGGCGAACTCACCGCTATTGCCCGCCACGGTATTGGCGACCTCGACCCCGTCGATCAGCACCGCAACCACCGATCCGGCCGCAGCCTGACCGGCAACCAAGGCGTCGCCCTCGGGCGTGATGCGCACGATATCGATGGCTGGCGGGGCAAGTGCGGGCGTGGTTGGGTCAGCGACGTCCGGCGCGGGCATATCCGGCACTGCGGCCGCCGCATCTTCGGGCTGCGGGGTGCTCTCTGCGGCCTCCTGGGGCGGATCGGCAGTTTCGGCAGCGCCCTCGCCCCCCTCGGGCAAAGCCGCCTCATCGGTGGCCTCCGGCCCCTCTTCGGCGGGCAAAGGCGTGACGCTGGATTGGTCCCGCACCGGAGGCTCTGGCGCCTCCGGCGGCGCGGCGGGTGTGCTGACGGCCGGTTCCTCCGGCGACTCAGCGGGCGGGACCTGCGAAAACCCGATCCAAAGCGCGATCGCACCGGAAATAGCCGAAATCCCGACGATGATCGCACGCCGCGTGTTCAGCCCAAGATCGGCCCATCCTGTCATTCCAGCTCCCCCGATGCGGCCCCGTTTGGCCGGGCGCGCTTGAGCCAGCATAGCAACCTCGCTATCAGGGAACAAGAAATCCCGCCTCAAGGAGCGTTATCAGAGCATGACCGACAGATCCGTGTGTGTGTTTTGCGGCGCGCGGCCGGGCGCACGACCGGCCTATGCCGCGGCCGCCGCCGCGACCGGTGCGATGCTGGCCAGGAACGGCTGGCGCCTGGTCTACGGGGCGGGCGATGTCGGCCTGATGGGCGAGGTTGCGCGCGCCGCCATGGCCGAGGGCGGCGATACGATGGGGGTGATCCCGATCCACCTCTTGGCCCGCGAACAGGGCCGCCGCGATCTGGCGCGCTTTGTGGTGACCGAGAACATGCATGAGCGCAAGAAGGTCATGTATATGAACTCGGACGCGATCGTGGTGCTGCCGGGCGGCGCGGGGTCTCTGGACGAGTTCTTCGAGGTGCTGACCTGGCGACAGCTTGGCCTGCATGCCAAACCGATCCTGCTTTTGGATACCGAAGGGTTCTGGCAGCCGCTGACCGGGCTTCTTGACCATGTCGTGGCCGAGGGTTTCGCCGAAGAGAGCCTCTTGGGCTATGTCGGCCGGGTCGCCGATGTGGACACGCTGGAGGCCGTCCTGCGCGAGGCTTTCTCCTGACGCCAGGCGGCGGCGGAATAAAGGGCCAGCGCCGTCCAGATCAGAGCGAACGCCGCCATGTGCCATGGGGTGAATGCTTCGCCAAAAACCAGTGTAGCGCAGAGAAACTGCAATGTCGGGTTCAGGTATTGCGTCAGGCCCAGCGTCGCCATCGTGACCCGGCGCGAGGCGTAGGAAAAAAGGATCAACGGCCCCGCCGTCAGAACGCCCGACAGCGCCAGGAGGCCGCTTGTCATGGGGTCCGACGCGAAGGCCCCGCCGGTGCCGGTGTGCAAGACCGCAAGCCAGATCAGCGCGAACGGCGCAAGCAAGGCGACCTCGGCCGTCACACTAACGACGGGCCCCGCCGCAAGTCGCTTTTTCGCGACACCGTAGAAGGCGAATGTCGCGCCGAGCGCCAGTGCAATCCAGGGCGCCACGCCCAAGCCCCATGTCAGCAGCACGACCGCCAACACCGCCATAGTGACGGCGGCCTTTTGCACCCGGCCCAGACGTTCGCCAAAGACGATCGCGCCAAGAGCCACTGCAAAGAGCGGGAAGATGTAATACCCCAGGCTCGCCTCCATCACATGGCCGGCTTGCACCGAGAAGATGAAGAGAAACCAGTTCACCGATATGACAAGCGCGCTGAGGAACACCACGATCACCTGGCGCCCTGCCATCAGGCTCAGCACCGCGCCAAGGCGCCGTTGCAGCGTCAGGACAACCCCGAAGAAGACCAGCGACCAAAGCGTCCGATGCGCCAGCACCTCAAGCGGCGGCACATGGGCCAAGAGGTTGTAATAGAGCGGCGACAAGCCCCAGATCGTGCAAGCCAGCACCATGGCCAGAATGCCGCGCGTAGCCTCTGTCACGGCGCCTCGCCGGGCAGGCTGATCCGGACCACATCGTACCCCGCCTGACGGAGAAGTGCGACCAGCCCGGCGTCACCCGGCAGGTGAAAACTGCCCGCGACGATGAATAGGCCGCCCTCGTCCAGCAGCGGGCGGGCCGTCTCGACAAAGCGGTGATTGCGGGTGTCCAGAAGATACCCGTAGGTAAGCCGCGCCAGACGCTCGGCCTGATCCTCGCCCAGGATCGAGGCAAGATACGCGTTGTCCCAGACCATCATCTCGGCGATACGGCCCTGGCGATAGAGCGCAAACCAGGTTGCGCGCCCCGACGGCCCGTCCCAAGGGGCCAGATAGGCGGCGAATACCTGCACCATGGCCCGCGCGCGCTCTTGGTTTTCGGGGCTGGCCAGATCACTGACAAACGCATCGGCGGGCTCCAGCCCGACGATAGGAATGCCGGCGATATGGGCCAATGTGCCGATATAATTGTCTTGAAACGGGATCACGCCGCTCGCGAAATCCTCGCAAGGGTCGGATAAAACAATCTGGGCCAGCCCTGCATCACTGAGTTCGCCCAGAATATCGGCACCCCAACCCATGTACTCCAGCCGCATCTCGATCCAGCTGCGTATATCGGCTGGGAAATCCGTGCGCATATCGGGGGGAAGCCACTCCGACCGCCACATCTGCGGCGGATATTGCTGCTGCTCGAGGGCCGCGCGGTCAGCGGCCACGGGGTTGTACTCGAGGGCGACAACCCGCGCCCCTGCAATGGCGCCACGAACCTCGGCCGGAAGATCCAGGATCAGCCGATCCGAGGAATGCAGGCTGCCCCAGAGGTGCGAGACCGCGCCATCCGGGCTTGTGATCCGCCAGAAGCGACCCGTCCCGTTGACGATATCCCGCGCCGCCACGCGCAGCGCCGCCTCTTCCTTGGGCGGCAATACGCGGGGGTCGACCTCTGCCGCGTCTACGCGACAGGCTTCGGCAGAAAACCATGGTTGCGCCCGGCTGACAGATGGCAAGACGCACAAAGACAGGGCGGCAAGGGCCCAGAGAACAAAAAGGCCCGCCCGGGCGAACCGGGCGGACCTGTCCAAATGCCTGCGCAACGCGCTCACCTCAGAGGCGCGAGGCGACGTTTTCCCAATTGACCAGCTTGTCGAGGAAGTTCGACAGGTAGGCGGGGCGCTTGTTGCGGAAGTCGATGTAGTAGCTGTGCTCCCACACATCGCAGCCCAGAAGAGCGGTCTGGCCGAAGCAGACGGGGTTCACGCCGTTTTCGGTCTTGGTGACCTTCAAGCCGCCGTCGGTGTCCTTCACCAGCCAGGCCCAGCCCGAGCCGAACTGACCGGCACCGGCGGCCGAGAACTCTTCCTTGAACTTGTCGACCGACCCGAATGCCTCGGTCAGCGCGCTTTCCAGTTCGCCCGGCATCTTGCTGTCACCGGGGCCCATCATTTCCCAGAACTGGTTATGGTTCCAGAGCTGGCTGATATTGTTGAAAATCCCCGATTGGGCCACTGCGCCGGGCTCATACGTGCCGGTGATGATCTCTTCCAGCGACTTGTCTTCCCAGGGCGTGCCGGCGATCAGCTTGTTGCCGTTGTCGACATAGGCCTTGTGGTGAAGGTCGTGGTGATATTCCAGCGTCTCCTTCGACATGCCATGATCGGCCAGCGCGTCGTGGGCATAGGGAAGGTCGGGAAGTTCGAAAGCCATGATTTCGTACCTTTCGGTCGGATGTTTCAGTCAGACATGAGGGATAAAGAGCCTCTGATGTCGCAAGGTCAAGGGCCGGTACGCAAGATCACGGGCCCTTCCGCCGGTCAAACGCCATGGCACGGCCAAAGGTTTCGCTGAAGGGCACCGTTTTCTGTGCGGTGATCGCACGAGAGCGACGAATTTGAACCGGTTTCCAGGTTTGACCGACCCATGAAGGATTTGGGATGATTTCGACAACATCCCAGCAGGCAAATCGGAGAGACACAGATGAAATATGGACTTATGGCCATCCTGCTCAGCGCGGGGCTTGTTTGTGGTCTGCCAGCCCTTGCTTCGGGCGAGGGGCAGATCATCGGGAACTACCTGCTGGAGACCGGCGAGATCGAGGAGCGAACCTTGGGCGCAGGCGATGCTATGCTCTATGGCTTTACGGTCTATCCAACGATTGATGGCGAAAGCACCATGTCGGTCGAAGATGACTTTTTCGGCCCCTACAAGACCGTCACGCAAGAGGTCCGCCTGCGCGCCCGCGCCGATGACATCGGCGACATCATCGCCCATTACGGCGCCGAGGCGGCCGGGCTGGGTTATGTCGAAGATGCAGAAGCCTATTGGTCAGTTGACGGCAGAGAGATCCGGGCCTGGGCAGCAGCAAGCGAAACGGGCTTTCCGCGCTTTGGCATACAGGTCGACCACAACCATACCGATATCTACAACGTTCGCCTCCATATCAGCACGCCGATTGAGATCGAACAACCCGAGATCAAGTACTAGAGCCTGGTGAGACCCCTTGCGCCGTGCGCCGCTTACCAATTCCGCGAGGATCGGGTAGGCAGCGCGCGGTGCTTGCGTTAGAACGCTAGGCCATGCGGCAGAGAGTTTACGGGTAAAGATGCAAGGTAGTGGCGATCTGGTCAGACTGGGGTCCCTTTGGATCGGCGGCAATCTCAGCTGGCTTGAGCAGCTTTGCATCCAATCCTTCCTCGACCATGGCCATGAATTCACCCTTTATGCCTATGAGTGTGTGACGAATGCGCCCAAAGGCACGATCATCGCCGATGCCAATGCCGTCTACCCCGCCGACAGCTTCATCGTGCACCGCGCCAGCGGCAGCCCCGCGGTGCATGCCGATGCGTTCCGCTATCGGATGATCGCCGAGACCGGGCTGACCTGGGTCGATGTCGATGTGCTCTGCATGCAGCCCTGGACGATGCCGGGCGCGCATGTGGTGGGGTGGGAGAAGCCGAAGAAGGTCATCTGCAACGCGGTTCTGGGTCTGCCCAAGGACTCGCCCACCCTGGCCGCGCTGAACGCGTTCTGCGCCGACGAATACCCGATCCCGCCCTGGGCCTCGGACGAGGACCGGGCAAAGCTTGAAGCGGCCAAGGCCGATGGCAACCCGGTCCATGTGTCCGACCTGCCCTGGGGCGTCTGGGGGCCCGCGGCGGTGACGTGGTTCCTGCGCGAGACGGGCGAGGTTGAACATGCCCTGCCGCAGCAGGCCTTCTACCCGATCCCGTTCAAATTCCGCCGCGACATGCTGGCGCCTGACATCGATATCACCAACCGTCTGGGCGGAGATGCCTGTTATGGCGTGCATCTGTGGAACCGGCGCCTCCGCCGGCGTCTGGTGACGCATCACAACGGCGTGCCGCACCCCGACAGCTTCGTGGGTCAGGCGGTGACGCGCCATGGCATCAATTGCGCGGTCGCGCCAATCCCCGATATCCCGCCCGCCTCGGTCGTGGCCGCGCGCGAAAAGGCCGCCGCCGAAGCGGCGGCTGCCGGGGCCGAACTACCGCCCCCGCTGGCAGAAACGGCCCGCGCCGTACCCGCCGCGCTGATGCGCGACGTGGTCGACCTGGCCGCCGATGAGGTACAGGACACACCGCCACCGGCCATGTCGGAACTGCCGATCCGCCGGTCCGTCCATGCCTCGCGCAAGTTCCGCCGCCTGTCCGACGGACTTGAGGCCGTGCTGACGGCCCGCGGCCCCTGGCTGGCGCCCCCCAAGAAAGAGCCGGGCAAGGAACGCATCCTGGTCGTCACCGCGATGAAGAACGAGGCGCCGTTCATCCTGGAATGGATCGCCTATAATCGCGCCATCGGGGTGGACCATTTCCTCGTCTACACCAACGATTGCTCGGACAACACGAACGAGATCCTCGATCGTCTGGCCGAGCATGGTCTGGTGACCCGCCTGCAGAACCCGTACGAGCCCGGCGGCAAGGTCAAACCGCAGCACGCCGCGCTGAAGGATGCGGTCAAGCAGCAGGTCTACCGCAAATCCGACTGGATCATCACCATCGATCTGGACGAATTCATCGCCGTGCATATCGGCGACGGCACCTTGCATGACCTGTTCCGCGCGTCGAATTACCCCAATGCGATCTCGCTGACCTGGCGGTTTTTCGGCAATGGCGGCGTGATCGATTATCAGGACCGCCCCATCATCGAGCAATTCACCCGCTGCGCGCCCGAGATGCTGCCCGACCCGGGCCTCGCCTGGGGCTTCAAGACCATGTTCAACCGCCGCACCTGCCAGTTCAAGAAGCTGGGGGTCCACCGTCCGGCCAAGATGGCCGAGGGGCGCGAGGGCGAGGTGCGCTGGGTCAACGGGTCGGGCCGGGTGATGCCGAAACGGCTGATCGAAAAGGGCTGGCGCACGGTGCGGCCGATCTACGGCTACCGGCTGGCCTCGCTGAACCATTACGCGCTTCGCTCGGCCGAAAGCTACCTGGTCAAGCGCGACCGGGGCCGGATCAACCATACCGATCAGGATCAGGGCGTCTATTACTGGCAGCGGCGCAACTACATCACCGAGGAAGACACCCGCATCCACACCATGCTGCCCCGCATGAACGAAGAGCTGGCGGCTTTGATGGCCGACGAACACCTGGCTGCGCTACACAACGATGCCGTGCTCTGGCACAAATCGCGCATTCTGCGCCTGCGGCAGGATGACGATTACGCCCGCGTTTTCAGCGAGTTGGTGCGTACGGCGGGCGAGGATGCGACGTTCTTTGCCAAGCTTGACCCCACCAATGAACTCAAAACCGCAGAGCCGCCCCCTGCCCCGGTCCCGCAGGATTGACACTGTTGTGATCGTCGCAGGGGCGCAGGAATGCTTGCAAGACAGGGCTGAAAGGCTAGAATTCAGGGCAACTCGGATAGCTTTGAGGTTTCCATGCGCAGCCTGGCGCTTGTCTTTGCCCTGATAGCGACACCGCTTTTCGCGGCAGAGCAGAGCTTTGCGCCCGATGCCGAAGGTGTTGTGACCTTCCGCCTGCCCTCGGGCAATATCGCCTGCACCTACGCCCCCGACCGCATCCTGCAACGCGACCCGTTTGAGCGGGGGCCACAACTGACCTGCGACCGTGTGCAGCCGGCCTATGCCGTCCTCTCGCTGGGCCCGCGCGGCGTGGTGCGGGTGATCAGTGAGATTGACGAGGCCGGCTGCTGCTCGGGCCCCGTGCTGAAATACGGAAATTTTTGGCAAGAAGGCCCGTTCCGCTGCATGTCGGAACGCACCGGCCTGACATGTGAGCGCATCGACGGCCGCGGCTTCTCAATGGCCCGCGCGCGGATCGAGTTGTTCTGAAACGGCGTTTTCAGACGGCGGATGCAGCGCACCTCACCACAGGTTCACTTCCCCGCCGGGCTCTGCCGATGTCTTCAGCAGATCGAACACGTATTGCGCGACCGATCGGAACGCGACCACCGTTATCCCGCCGTCTTCGATCCAGAAGGCCGCCGGCACCTGGGCCAACCGGGTGCGCCTCAGTTCGCCTTCGCGGAAACGGTCGGGATGCAGATCGGTGGGTGACAGCTTGGCCAGCACCTCGCGCGCGCGATCGCCCTCGACCCGGAAGATTGCGCGCGCGTCCGATACATCGCGGGTCAGGTGATGCACACCCGCCAGGGCAACCTGTAGCGCCTCGACGGTGGCGCCAGCATCATCATAAGGCACAAGGACCAGCAATTCGTCCGGCGACATCCAGCCCAAGCCCTTCTCGCCCGCGAACACGATCTGGCGCTGGTCGGGTATGGCAAGGCCCGTCACCTTTTTCACCGCCGCTTTCACCTTGGCCGCCGACAGATCGCCCCGCAGGCTGATCATGCCGCGCAGGCCCGCCTCGGACACGCGGACATAGCCCTCAAACGCTGCCCCTTGCAGGGCGCTGATTGCCTCAGACATTCTACTTCTCCCCGTCAGGGTCATAGAAGACCGGGCTCACGATCTTGGCGTCGATGGTGCCACCCTGCCCGCCCGCGAATGATACGACCTCGCCCATCCGCTCAGGGCCATGCTCGATCAGCCCCATCGCGATCCCCCGGCCCAGCGTCGGCGAATGATAGGTCGACGTCACCCGCCCGATCGTGCGCTTCTGGCCGTTCTCATTCGTCCCCTCGCCCAGCGCATAGGCGCCCTCGGGCAGAACGGCGCCCGCAAGGGTTTCAAGGCCGACCAGCTTCCAGCGGCTCTCGCGCGTCATCTCGATACGCTCCTGCGCGCGTTTGCCCAGGTAGTCGTCCTTCTTCTTCGAGATCGCCCAACCCAGGCCCAGATCCTGCGGGATGACCGTGCCGTCGGTTTCGTCCCCGATCATGATAAAGCCCTTCTCGGCGCGCATCACATGCAAAGCCTCGGTGCCGTAGGGTGTGATGCTGAACGCATCACCCGCCTCCATCAGCCGCTCCCAAAGCGCCAAGCCTTTTGAGGTCGGCACGGCAATCTCGTAGCTCAACTCGCCCGAAAAGCTGATCCGGAACACCCGCGCACGAATGCCACCAAGATCGCCCTCGCGCCAGTCCATGAAGGGCAAGCCTTCGCGCGAGACATCCATGCCGCCGAGCTTTTCCAGCACCCGCCGCGCCTTCGGGCCGACAATGGCGATCTGCGCATATTGCTCGGTCAGGTTGGCGGTGTAGACCTTCCAGTCCCACCACTCGCATTGCAGCCAATCCTCCATCCAGGCATGGATGCGGTCGGCCCCACCGCTGGTCGTGTGGCAGAGGAACGTCTCGTTATCCAGGCGCGCCACCACACCGTCATCCATCAGAAAGCCGTTTTCGTTGCACATCAGGCCGTAGCGGCATTTGCCGACCTTCAGATTGCTCATCATGTTGGTGTAGAGCATGTCCAGGAACCGTCCCGCATCGGGCCCTTTGACAACGATCTTGCCCAGCGTCGAGGCATCGAGCAGCCCGACCGCCTGGCGCACTGTCTTGACCTCGCGATCCACCGCCTGAGCGTGGCTTTCCCCGCCCCACGGATAGCAATAGGGCCGCCGCCAGAGGCCCACCGGCTCCCAATAGGCCCCGCGCGCCGCGTGCCACTCATGGATCGCGGTGCGGCGTATAGGCTGGAAGGTCTCGCCCCGCGCCTCACCGGCGATGGAGCCCATCGAGATCGGCGTATAGGGCGGGCGGAAGGTGGTGGTGCCGACCTGCGGGATCGGCGCGTCACGCGCCTCGGCCAATATCGCCAGGCCGTTGATATTGCTCAGCTTCCCTTGGTCGGTCGCCATGCCCAAGGTGGTATAGCGCTTGGCGTGCTCGACGCTTTCATACCCCTCGCGCGCGGCCAGCTGCACGTCCGACACCTTCACGTCGTTCTGATAATCGAGCCACATTTTTGCCCGCAGCCGCACGCCTGCGCCCTGCGGCATGACCCAGATCGGCTCAAGTGGGTTTTCCTCCGCCACCGCGACTTTGGGCAGTTTCGCAGGCTTTGAGCCATGGCCCATCTGCGCCGCCGCGGCGCGTCCTGCCCCCTCGCCGTCTTTCAATGTCGCCTTGGCCAAGAGCTGCCCATTGGCCGCCCCCGCCGCGATCACGAAGGCCGCGCCGTCATGGCTGGTGGGCGCGCGGTTTGCATCAGGGCGGAACATCGCGCCCGCCTCATCCCATGTCAGCTTGCCGCCGCAATGGCTCCACAGATGCACGACGGGCGACCAGCCGCCCGACATGGCGACCGCCTCGCAGGCGACCTCCTCGGTCACGGCATTGCCCTCGCCCGCCTGGGCACAAAGGGCCACGCCCGTCACCCGCTTGCCGCCATGGACCTTGGCGATGGCCGTGCCCGTCTCAACCCGAATCCCGAGGGCGCGCGCCATCTTCGGCAGCGCGCCTGTGGCGGTGGCGCGCGCATCGACGACCACCGGAACACCAAGACCCGCCTCATGCAGCGCAATCGCGGTGCGGTAGGCATCGTCGTTATTGGTGACGATCACCGTGCGGTCGCCGGGGCTGACGGCATAATTCACCACGTAATCGCGCACAGCCGAGGCCAACATGACGCCCGGCACATCATTGCCCGCGAAACTGAGCGGCCGTTCGATGGTACCCGTCGCGGTGATCACGCAGCCCGCGCGAATGCGCCAGAGGCGGTGGCGCGGGCGGCCATCACCGGGGGTGTGATCGGCGATCCGCTCATGGGCCAGGACATAGCCGTGGTCGTAGACCCCTGCCCCCATAGTCCGCAGCCGGAGCGTGACATTCTCCATCTTCTCAAGGGCTTGAACCGTTGCATCGATCCAGTCCTCAGCGAGCTTGCCGCCGATCTCGACCCCATCGACTGGCGCGCGGCCACCCCAATGGGCGCTCTGCTCGACCACGATCACCCGTGCGCCTGCGCTGCCCGCCGACAAGGCCGCCTGCAGCCCGGCAATTCCGCCGCCGACGATCAGCACATCGCAGAACGCGTAGAGCTGTTCGTACCGATCGGCATCGCCCTCGGTCGGGGCCTGGCCGAGGCCCGCGGATTTGCGGATGATCGGCTCGAACACATGCTTCCAGAAGGGGCGCGGGTGGATGAACGTCTTGTAGTAAAAGCCCGCCGGCAAGACGCGGGCGGCATAATTGTTTACCACGCCGATATCGTAGTCGAGGCTTGGCCAATGGTTCTGGCTGCGCGCCTCAAGGCCCGCGAACAGCTCTGTCGTGGTGGCGCGCGCATTGGGCTCGAACCGCGCGCCCGCACCGAGGTTGACCAGCGCGTTCGGCTCTTCCGCACCGCTGGCGACGATGCCGCGCGGGCGGTGATACTTGAACGACCGGCCGACCAGCATCTGGTCATTGGCCAGAAGGGCGGCGGCCAGCGTGTCACCCCGATAGCCCCTCATCTTGGTGCCGTTGAAGGTGAAATCCTGCGCGGCGCCCCGGTCGATCAGGCGGCCGCCTTTGGTCAGACGGGTGCTCATCGGATGTCCCCCGCGACCGGATTGAAACCGCACCCGGCACCTGCAGCTGTCGCCCTAGCCGGAAGCCGCGCCATCGACGGGCCGCGGTCCGGCGATCCGACGGCGGTTCGAGTGTGCTTTATGGTGCAGTCCCGCGCGACGTCCGAGGTCAGCGCAGGTGGCTGCCAATCGCCGGGCCGAGGGGGCGGCCCGTCGATGGCGCGGCGGCCTTCGGCCTCGACTCCGCGCCGGGTGTACAACGACGTCGCCTTGTCTCGGTGAAGCTGGCTCATTTCGGCCCCTCCCAGCCCGGACGCTTCTTCCCGATCGCGGCTACAAGCGCCTTCGGAGGCTCGGTGGTCTGGGCCGGATAGGTGCCGAAGACCTCCAGCGTGATCGTATCGCGCGCGGCCAGAAACCACTTGCCGCAGCCCATGGCATGGCGCCAGCGCTCAAAATGCACGCCACGGACGTTCTTGCGGAGGAACAGATAGCCCTCGAACGCCTCATCGCCCGAACCGGGCCCGAAGCGCTTGAGATGCGCCTCACCACCGGCGGCGAGTTCCGTTTCCTCGGCAGCAACGCCGCAATAGGGGCAGGTCAGGAGGAGCATGTGCACACCTCCCCGCCCCTATGGGTACCGGTGGCCTCAGTTGCCGGTCGTGCCGCCCTCTGCCGGGGCTTCGGGCGCGGCAGGCTCAACAGCAGGGGCATTCTCCGCCGGTGCCTCGATTGCGGCGGGGTCGGTTGCCGGAACCGTGCCGGGGTCGCCGGACATGAAATACCAGGCGCCGACCGCAACGATGGCGACGACGCCGATGATGATCCAGACAGTGTTGCTTCCCATAGATCTTGGGTCCTTTCAGCCGTTTGCTTCGGTCTGAAAGACGTGGGAAGGCCAGTGCGACGGCGCAATGAGCGCTCCCTTGCCGTCGGCAGGGCCCCGCCGGTCAGATGGGCGGAAAGCCGCGCCATACAGACGGTGGGGGCGGTTATCGCGCGCGCGGAATAGCTCAAGAGGGGCATGCGATGCCTCCCATTCTCGTTGATATGGCAATCGACGCCGCCCAACTCACGCCCCGGCCAGGGCGACCAGCCCGGGCCGCGCCCGACCCTTTCCAGCAGACGGCGCCATGAGGGCCGAAACAGAATGAATCTCTACTGCACTTGTACCAAGAGAATGTGTTTGCCTTACTGTAGCGGCACTTGAACATCGGGGCTCTGGCACACATTTCTAGATTATGAGTTGTGCCGACACCGTATCTTCCGACCCAGCTATTGTCGTAATTGCCGTCACAATCGGGCTTTTCACATTCTTTTCGCTTCTGATTTTTTTTGATCTTCGTCACAGCGAGCGCACCAAGCCAGAAGACAAATGGAGCGGACCCTATCCGGTCCGCTTCTTGAAGCAAGCATTCTGTCGTCTGGGAGATGCCTTTATAGCGGGCGTCTAGATCAACCCCAATCATCAACGCGCCGCCCTCTTTGAAGACCTTTCATTGGCCGCACAGTATTGGGAAGTTAGGATGATCATGCTGGAGCACCTTTTGTATACTTGCTGACTTCTTGCTTGAATTCTTTGTCAGTGAGCCAAACGCCCTCGGTCTCGCCTATCTCGCAACTGACCAAGTACTTATCTTTTTCGGGGTCATACTCAAAATGCATGACCTTCGAATGGAAATACCCTCTTTCGCCATTTTTCGCGGCCGCTTCTAGCGGGTTCCAAACCTCTTTCCATGACAATTGCGAGCTTTTCAGGAAACCGGCCAGTTCCTGCGGGAAATAGACATAAGCCCAAGTCAATGCGCCACCCCCGCCGCGACGCTCTCGTCGATGAACCGGCCCTCGCGGAAGCGGTTGAGGCCGAATTCGGCGGCCAGGGGGCCGGGCTCGCCCTTGGCGACCAGTTCGGCCATGGCCCAGCCGCTCCCCGGGATCGCCTTGAACCCGCCCGTCCCCCAGCCGCAATTGACGAAGCAATTGCCCAAGGGCGTCTTCGACAGGATGGGTGAGCGGTCGCCCGTCATGTCGACGACCCCGCCCCACCAGCGCAGCATCTTGAGGCGCGAGATGATCGGGAAGGTCTCGACCAGGGCGCGCACGGTTTCTTCGACATGGTGGAACGACCCGCGCTGGGTGTAGTTGTTGTGGCTGTCGGCGCCGCCACCGATCACCATCTCGCCCTTGTCGGACTGGCTCATATAGCCATGCACGGTGTTGGCCATAACGACGACATCCATGCAAGGCTTGATGGGCTCGGACACCAGCGCCTGCAAAGCGGTCGATTCGATCGGCAGGCGAAAGCCCGCCATCTCGGCCAGAACGCCGGAATTGCCCGCGACAACGATGGCGAGCTTTTCGCACCCGATCTCGCCCCTTGTCGTCTGAACGCCCGTCACCGTGCCGGCCACCTGCCGCACGGCTGTCACCTCGGTATTTTGCAGGATGTGCATGCCCATATCGCTGCAGGCGCGCGCATAGCCCCAGGCCACCGCATCATGGCGCGCGGTGCCGCCCCGCGCCTGCCAGAGCGCACCCAGCACGGGGTAGCGCGGCCCGTCGATATTGATGATCGGGCAGAGCTCTTTCACCCGCTGAGGATCAATGAACTCGGTCTGCACGCCTTGCAGGGCATTCGCCGCCTCGGTGCGCTTGTAGCCGCGCACCTCATGTTGGGTCTGGGCCAGCATCATCACGCCCCGGGGGGAGAACATGACGTTGTAATTCAGGTCCTGTGACAGCGTCTCATAAAGGCTGCGCGCCTTCTCGTAGATCGCGGCCGAGGGGTCTTGCAGGTAGTTTGAGCGGATGATCGTGGTGTTGCGGCCGGTATTGCCGCCGCCCAGCCAGCCCTTCTCGATCACCGCGACATTGGTGATGCCAAAATTCTTGCCCAGATAATACGCCGTCGCCAGGCCATGGCCGCCTGCCCCCACGATGATCACATCGTACCGCTCTTTCGGCTCGGGCGCGGCCCAGGCGCGTTCCCACCCGGCATGGTAGCGGGCCGCCTCACGCGCGATGGCAAAGACCGAATAGCGTTTCATGGGCCAAGCCTCCCCCGGGCATTCCGGGACGTTGATGGAACGGCCACCATCTAACCCCGCCACCGCCAGCGGCACAATCGGGCAAAATGCGACATGGGGCGCAAAAGGGTGCGGTGGATTGCCTCTTTTGCCCGGGCGCCGAGGCCTTTACATGGGGGATGAGCAGGGTGGAGGACCGATGACCTTTTGGAGTGTCGCATTCGCGTTGGCCGGTCTGGTCGCGGTCTTTCTGCTGCTGGCCTTCCGGCGCGGCCGTGAAAGCGCGGCAGATGCGGCGGCCTTTGACCTGCAGGTCTATCGCGATCAGCTACGCGAGGTCGACAAGGACGTGGCGCGCGGGATTCTCTCGGCCGAGGATGCCGAGCGGGCCCGGGTCGAGATCTCGCGCCGGATATTGGAGGCCGACCGCGCCCTGTCGGAAGGGCGCGCCGTGGCCGAGGCGCCGCGGATGGCGACTTTGGCGGTGGGCGCTTTGTCAGCGGCCTGTGTCGTCGTGGGCGCGACGTGGCTCTACACCCGGATCGGCGCGCCGGGCTATCCCGATCTGCCGTTGCAAGATCGGATCGAGATGGCCGAGGCGGCCCGTGCGAACCGCCCGGCCCAAGCCGACGCCGAAAGCGGGCTTGGGGCCCCGCGCACCAGCCCGGACCTCAATACAGAATATCTTGAGCTGATGACACGCCTGCGCGCAGTCGTGGCCGAGCGGCCGAATGATGTCCAGGGGCTGGCTCTGCTGGCGCGGAACGAGGCGAACCTGGGCAATTTCGCCGCCGCCCATTCGGCACAGGCCCGGCTGGTCGCGGTGAAGGGCGCCGAGGCGAACGCGGCCGATTACGCCGATCTGGCCGAGATGCGCATTCTGGCGGCCGGCGGCTATGTCTCGCCCGAGGCGGAAGAGGCGCTTTCGGCCGCCCTGGCGCGCGATCCGCGAAACGGCGCCGCGCGGTATTACACCGGCCTTCTCTTCGCGCAAACCGGGCGGCCCGATCTGGCGTTCCGGTTCTGGCGGGCGCTTCTGGCCGAAGGGCCGCCCGATGCCCCCTGGATCGGCCCGATCCGCCTGCAGATCGAAGAGATCGCCCTGCGCGCGGGCCAGCACAATTTCCGCCTGCCACCCGTGGCGGCCCCGACACGCGGCCCGACGCCCGAGCAGATGGAGGCCGTCCGCGACATGGACCCCGAAGCGCAGGCCGAGATGATCCGCGGCATGGTCTCGGGCTTGGCCGAACGTCTGGCCAATGAGGGTGGCCCGCCCGCGGAATGGGCGCAGCTGATCCGGGCCTACGGCATTCTGGGCGAGGCCGAGCGTGTCGCCCCCGTCGTGGCCGAAGCGCGGCGCGTCTTTGCAGGCAACAGCGCCGCGCTGGCCGAGATCGACGCCGCCGCCCGCGATGCGGGTCTGGTCGAGTGATCCACGAGGATATCGCCGATTTCGCGGCAGACATGCCCCCGGCCCGCGCCCTGGCGGGCCTCGATCTGGGCACCAAGACCATCGGGGTCGCCGTGTCCGACCGGATGCGCAGCGTCGCCACCCCGCTCGAGACCATCCGGCGCACGAAATTCACCGCCGATGCCGCCCGTCTCATCGAGATCCTGACGGCGCGCGAGATCGGCGGGTTGGTTCTGGGTCTGCCGTTGAACATGGACGGCTCGGAAGGCCCCCGCGTGCAATCCACCCGCGCCTTCGCCCGCAACCTCAGCCGGCTGACCGATCTGCCGATCACCTTTTGGGACGAGCGTCTGTCCAGCGTCGCGGCCGAACGCGCGCTGCTTGAGGCGGATACGTCACGCGCACGTCGCAATGAGGTGATTGATAAGGTCGCGGCCAGCTATATCTTGCAAGGCGCGCTGGACCGGCTGGCGCATATCGCGAGGCAGTCATGACAGGCGACATCTGGAACCGCGACGAGGTGGAGAGCCCGTGCATCAAGCTCTGCAGTATCCACCCCGAGGCCCGCATCTGCATCGGCTGCCTGCGCACGATCGATGAAATCACGGCCTGGAGCAAAATGTCGCCCCAGACCCGCGCCGACATCATGGCCACCCTCCCCACCCGAGCGCCCCTACTGAAAAAGCGCCGCGGCGGCCGGTCCGCGCGGGTGAGGCGCGAAGACTAGGCCCGCCCGCAGCCTCGCCCCGAGTGGCCAAGAGGCACACGTCGTCACGCTGCTCAGGTCCGCTTTGCGGGACGGAGCCGCCATTCGCAATGTCTAGCCTAATGGCTGCTATGCCACGGTACTGCCCAAAATGCCGCTTCACGACTTTGCAGTACACAATTGAGTCGGAGTTGTCGAAGATCATGCCGGACCTTGAAGTTTTTGGCATATTGTTTGATCCATGATTAGACCGTTCGAACAAGAAGGATTCGCGGGATCCTATGAAGAAGCTTTTTGTTGTCTTAGTGGCGTGTCTGACTTCACAAATGGCAGTAGCCCAACAGCGCACATTTTCTTCCTCGGAAGGCCATCAGTATGCGCACCAGCTAAATGAACACGGCGCTGTATTAACTTCGAATTTTCCGGTTACAAGGTTTGTAGGTAAAGGTGCTCTTTCACGGAGTGTCACGCAAATCGAAGTGCTATACCTTGGCAAGTCTTGCGACGCCTTTAGCGAAACACTTGGTGAAGGCACTTGGAGTTGGGCAAACGGCGGAGTTTTTGTAAATTTCGACACTCGACGAGTTGAATTTTGGCGTCAAGAAATTCCGGTGAGCCGTAATATCGCGGATTGTAGGCAGTAGATCGCCATACGCATACCAAAAAAAAACGCACACAGCAGTTGTTCATTAGAATTGCAGCATTTGGCAAAATGAGCTCAAACCAGACAACCGCATTGAGGAATCGGGGAGAACAGGAATGGCTCCCTCCGGGGCCACTCCTTGAACTCATGAGATAAAGACGTCTATTGCCCCTGCAGAACCGCTGACACCGGGGCGAGTGCGACGCCCTCTGCTCGGCCTTCAAGCGCCCAGGCGAAAAGGGCCGCGACTGTTTGGGGGCGTGAGCTGGCCATGACGATCACATTGCCGTCCTGCCCGGCGCGGAAGGCCGCGCGGTCCAGCGTGCGGCTGATCAGGTCGGGGTCGCCCTGGGCCTCGTCGAGGTCGCGGAAGATCAGGGCAGAGGGCACGCCCTCACGCTCGGCGATCTGCTGGGCGTTGTTCAGGCCGCGCTCGACCGACAGAAGGCCATAGCCGGCCGCGCCTAGGATCTCCACGACCTGCGCCGCCTGGGTCCGGTTCGCCTGGAACCCGTCATTCGGCGGGTCGAGAACGGCGACCGCCTCGGGAACCGCGCTCTGGAAGACCCCAAACGCCACTTCCAGGTCGCTGGGCGTGGCCCGCTGCGGCAGCTCGCCGGCCATCATGACCACCTCGAACCCTGCGTCGCGATAGGCTTGCGCGGCCTCGGTTGCGTCATCACGATCAGCCGGGATGGCAAACGTCACCGGAAACGGGAAGGTGCTGAGCGCGCTGCGCTCAAGACCGCCATTATCCGCGCCAAGGTCCAGCACGATCACGGAAAAGAGCGGCAGCGCATCGGCATTCTCGAACGCGATCGCGAACCTTTCAAGCGCAGGCAGCGTCTCGTCAGACGGGTCCGCCTCGGCCGCCTGCTGCTCGGGCTCGGCCGCCGCGGGGGCATCGCCGATCCGGGGCAGACGGTTCACGCGGACACCCTCGGCGTTGCCGAAACCCGCAGGCTGACCGATGCCTGTAACAGGTTGGCCAATGCCCGTTGGTGCATCCGTCGTGATGTCCGGCGCGCGATCCTGAATCTGGATGATCTGCGGTGTGCTTGGCGCCTCTTCCGCCTGCTCGGGCACGGAGGGGACCGCGGCGATCTCAAGCTCAGGCTCGGACGCGACTGCTTCGGGTGCTGTCGCGACGTCCTCGGTCACCGGGGCCAGGGGCGCGGCCGGCACGTCGGTCTCGGCAACCTCCTCGGTCATGGTCGATTCGTCTGCCGGGCTTGCATCGTCCGCGACTTCAACATCTTGTGTGGGCTCCGGGTCGGCCGTCTCAGGCACGACCGGCTGGGCCAGGTCTTCTGCCTCAGGCAAGGCCGGCGCTTCATTCTCGACAGCCTCGGTGATCTCGACCTCGGGCTCGGGCGTGACCGGCGGAGGCGGTGCGGTCGTCTCCGCGACATCGGGGGTTTGCGGTGTCTCAGGGGCCTGCGCGGCCTCAGGGGCCACGGCAACCACGACGTCCGGCACGGCAACCGGGTCAGCTTCGGGCAATGCGTCGGGCGCCTCGCCAATCTCGGGCGCCACAAGGCCTTCGGTTGCAGGCGCCTCGGCGACGACCGGTGGTGCGGGGTCGATGGCGGGCTCGTCCACCATGGGGGCCTCGGCTACCTCAGGAATAGCGGGCTCCGGCGTGACCGGATCGGTCGTCTCAACACGATCACCCTCGGGCATGGTGCCGGCATCCGCCTGCCCGTTGCCCAGCCTGTCGGCCGGTAAGGGGGCCACAAGCGACCCGATCACCAGAATGACGGCCCCTAGCAGGCCGCCCCAGAATACTCCGCCCAAAAGACCCCTGAACATGGGACCCGTCCTCCTTGCCTAGGGGTGCGTGCCGCTGCCATCGGCCCTTGACCCCGTCATACTGCTCAACGCATGTATACCGCGACTGCGCCCGGGGTTCACCCCTTATCTTTCATCAACATAAGCGCCGATGCCGTCATGCTGCTACTGATCGACAATTACGACAGCTTCACGTTCAACCTCGTTCATTATCTGGGCGAGTTGGGTGCCGATGTCGAGGTGTATCGCAACGACGCGCTGGATGTGCAGGCGGCGATGGCGCTTAGGCCCGCGGGGATCGTGCTGTCACCGGGCCCCTGCGACCCTGACCAGGCAGGCATCTGTCTGGCGCTGACCCAGGCGGCGGCGGAAACCCGCACACCGCTTTTCGGCGTTTGCCTGGGACATCAGACGATCGGCCAGACCTTCGGCGGGCACGTGGTGCGCGCAGCTGAAATCGTGCATGGCAAGACCTGGGATATCGTGCATGAGGGCAAGGGCGTTTTCGCGGGCCTGCCCTCGCCCCTGAAAGCGACGCGCTATCACTCGCTGACCATCGATCCGGGCAGCGTGCCGGACGTGCTGGAGATCACCGCCCGGACGGAGGATGGCACCATCATGGGCCTCAGGCACCGCGACCTGCCCATCGAGGGCGTGCAATTTCACCCCGAAAGCATTGCATCCGAACACGGGCACGCCATGCTAAGGGCATTCCTGGATCAAGTGAAAGAACCGGCATGAGCGATGCGCTGAAACCCCTGATCGGCGCCGCCGCCGACCGCCCGCTGACGCGCGCCGAGGCCGAAAAGGCCTTTGGCATCCTGTTCGAGGGGGAAGCCACGCCCAGCCAGATCGGCGGCCTGTTGATGGCTTTGCGCACCCGTGGTGAGACGGTTGAGGAATATGCCGCCGCCGCCGCCGTGATGCGCGCCAAATGCCGGGCCGTGCGGGCGCCCGAAGGTGCCATGGATATCGTCGGCACCGGGGGTGACGGCAAGGGCACGCTGAATATCTCAACCGCCACGGCCTTTGTGGTGGCCGGCGCCGGCGTGCCCGTGGCCAAGCATGGTAACCGCAACCTCAGCTCAAAATCAGGGGCGGCTGACGCTTTGGGAGAGCTTGGCATCAAGGTGATGGTCGGCGCGGATGTGGTTGAAAAGGCGCTGAAAGAGGCCGGGATCGGCTTCATGATGGCGCCGATGCATCACCCCGCCATCGCCCATGTGATGCCGACGCGGGCCGAGTTGGGCACGCGCACGATCTTCAATATCCTCGGGCCACTCACCAACCCCGCGGGTGTCAAGCGCCAGCTGACCGGCGCCTTCTCGCGCGATCTGATCCAGCCGATGGCCGAAACGCTGGGCGCGCTCGGGTCCGAGGCCGCCTGGATCGTCCATGGCGGCGACGGCACGGATGAGCTGTCGATCGCCGGTGTCAGCTATGTGGCGGCCCTGGCGGACGGCACGGTGACCGAGCGTGAGGTGCACCCCGAAGAGGCCGGCCTGCCCGTGCATCCGTTCGAGGCGATTCTCGGCGGCACGCCTGCGGAAAACGGCGTGGCCTTCCGCGCCCTTCTGGACGGGGCAGCCGGAGCCTATCGCGATGCGGTCTTGCTGAACGCCAGCGCCGCTTTGGTCTTGGCGGGCAAGGCGAAGACCTTGCCCGAAGGCGTTGAAATCGCCGCTGAAAGCATCGATAGCGGTAAAGCGAAATCCAAGATCGAGGCGTTGGCCCGGATCACCTCGGAGGCGTCATGAGCACCATCCTCGACCGCATCAAGACCTACAAGCTGGACGAGGTCGCCGCCCGCAAGGCCGCGCATCCGCTGGCCGAGGTTGAGGCCGCCGCCAAGGCCGCGCCGCCGCCGCGTGGTTTCGCTGATCGGCTGATCGACGCGACCCGCGAGGGGTATGGCCTGATCGCCGAGATCAAGAAGGCCAGCCCGTCGAAAGGCCTGATCCGCGCCGATTTCGACCCGCCCGCTTTGGCCAAGGCCTATGCCGAAGGTGGCGCGACCTGCCTGTCGGTGCTGACCGACGGCCCCTCGTTTCAGGGCGACGACACCTTCCTGACCGACGCGCGCGAGGCGGTCGACCTGCCCGCGCTCCGCAAGGATTTCCTCTACGATCCCTATCAGGTGGCCGAGGCCCGCGCGCTGCATGCCGATTGCATCCTGATCATCATGGCCTCGGTCGATGATGCCCAGGCCGCCGAGCTTGAGGCCGCCGCCATGGACTGGGGCATGGACGCGCTGATCGAGGTGCACAACGAGGCCGAGCTTGAGCGCGCTGCCCTGCTGAAATCCTGCCTCATCGGCATAAACAATCGTGATCTCAATACGTTCGTGACAGACCTTGAAGTAACACGGAAATTGTCGCGGCTGGTTCCGGCCGATCGGACCATCGTGGCCGAAAGCGGCCTTTCCACCCCCGATGACCTTGCCGATCTGGCCCGTTACGGCGCCCGCGCCTTCCTGATCGGCGAAAGCCTGATGCGGCAGGACGATGTCGCCGCCGCCACGCGGCGCCTCTTGTCCAGCCCGCTGACCGCCGGAACCCAGTGATGCCCAAGCTCACCCATTTCGACGAAGGCGGTCAGGCACAGATGGTCGACGTCTCCGACAAGGCCGTCACGGCGCGGGTCGCCGTGGCGCGCGGCCAGGTCAGGATGGCGCCCGAAACCCTTGATCTGATTGTCGAAGGCCGCGCCGGTAAGGGTGACGTTCTGGGCGTGGCGCGCCTTGCCGGGATCATGGGCGCCAAGCAGACCTCGGCCCTGATCCCGCTTTGCCATCCCCTGCCGATCACCAAGGTCACGGTCGATCTGACACCCGATCCCGCCCTGCCCGGCGTGCAGATCGAGGCGACGGTCAAGACCACCGGCCAGACCGGGGTCGAGATGGAGGCGCTGAGTGCGGTCAGCATCACCGCGCTGACCATTTACGACATGGTCAAGGCCGCCGACAAGGCGATGGAAATCGGTGCCATCCGCGTGGTTCTGAAAGACGGCGGCAAATCGGGCCGCTACGAGGGCGCTTGATGATTTCGGTCAGCGAGGCGCTGGCCCGCGTTCTGGCGCTGGCGGCCCCCTTGCCCACCGAGGCGGTCCCGCTGGCCGACGCCGCAGGCCGGGTGCTGGCCGAAGACGCCGTCGCCACCCGCGCGCAGCCGCCCTTCGATGCCTCGGCCATGGATGGCTACGCCTTGCGCGGGGCCGAGGTTGCGGCGGGTGCCAGCTTTGACGTCATCGGCGAAGCGGCCGCCGGCGCGGGGTTTTCCGGCACACTCGGCGCGGGCCAGGCCGTGCGCATCTTCACGGGCGCGCCCGTGCCGGAGGGCGCCGACCATGTCGTCATTCAAGAGGATGTGGCCCGCGACGGCGACCGGATCACGCTTTTGCCGACCCTCGGCCAGGGTACGAACATTCGGCCCAAAGGCGGCGATTTCGGCGCAGGCGACCGCGTCACGGCGCCACGGCGCCTGCGCCCGTCGGACCTGGCGCTGATCGCGGCGATGAATGTCGCCACGCTGACCGTGATCAGGCGCCCGGAGGTCGCCATCATCGGCACGGGCGATGAGCTGGTGATGCCCGGCACCGCCCCCGGCCCTGACCAGATCGTGGCCTCGAACCTCTTTGGCCTGAAGGCGATGATCGAGGCCGAGGGCGGCCGCGCCCGCCTTCTACCCATCGCGCGCGACACCAACGCCTCGCTGAAGGCCACTTTCGCGCTGGCCGAGGGCGCCGATCTGGTGGTGACAATCGGCGGCGCCTCGGTGGGCGAGCATGATCTGGTGGCGGGCGTCGCCCAAAGCCTCGGCGTTGAGATGGCGTTCCACAAGGTGGCGATGCGCCCGGGAAAGCCGCTGATGTCGGGTCGCATGGGCAAGACCGCGATGCTGGGCCTGCCGGGCAACCCGGTCTCGGCGCTGGTCTGCGGCAAGGTTTTTCTGATGCCGATGCTGCGCGCGATGCAGGGCCTGCCCGACCCGATCGCCGCGCCACTGACAGCCACACTAGGCACCGACCTGCCGGCCAACGGCCCCCGCGCCCACTACATGCGCGCCAGGCTTGTGGACGGCACGATCACACCCTTTGACCGTCAGGACAGCTCGCTTCTGTCGATCCTGTCCGAGGCAAATGCCCTTCTGATCCGCCAACCCGCCGATGGCCCGATTACCCGGGGGCGCGACGTGCCATACCTGCCCCTCTGACAGCCAGGATCGCCCTGCGGGCGCTCGTCCGTCGCAGATCAGATTGTCTGCGGCAGAAGGAACCAGCCGCCATCGCGCGGCGGTTGATTGGCGCGCAATTGATAGCCGTAGGCATGGGACAGGTTTTCATCGGTCAGAACGTGGCTCAGCGCGCCCTGCGACAAAATTCGACCACTCTTCACCAAGATAAGGGCATCGGCAAACCGGGCGGTCAGGTTCAGATCATGCATCACCGCCAGAACCCCACCGCCCGCCGCGGCAAAATCGCGAACGATCTCCATCACTTGCAATTGGTGCGCGATGTCCAGGCTTGAGACCGGTTCATCCAAGAGCAGCCAACGCGGCTGACCACCTGACACCGGGTGCCAGACCTGGCAAAGCGCGCGGGCCAATTGCGCGCGCTGCTGTTCGCCCCCGGACAATTCCTGATAAAAGCGATAGCCATAACCACCGAGCCCCACGCGGGACAACGCGGCATGGGCAATCTCATCACTCTCGGCCTCGCTGCTCGATTGCAGCCCAAGTCGGACGATTTCGATCACCTGGAACGGGAAAGCAAGGGTCGAGGCCTGCGGCAGCACCGCCCGCATCGCCGCCAGCTCCCAGGGTTTCAGGGTGCCCACATCGCGCCCGTTCAGCAGGACCTGGCCCTCATGCGCCACATCCCCGCAGATCGCGCGCAAAAGCGTCGTCTTGCCCGACCCGTTGGGGCCGACAATCGCGCTGACCTGACCGGCCCGCACATCGATATCGACATCGTGCAGAACGGTTTTGCGGCCCAGCGAGACCGTGATGTTCCGGGCGGACAGGTTCACAGATCCACCACGCCGCGCTGCCTGAGGAGGATCCAGATGAAGACAGGCGCCCCCAGTACCGCGGTGACGATACCGATGGGCAGTTCGGCAGGCGCGATCACAACGCGGCTGATCACATCGGCCAAAAGCAGCAGGCTGGCCCCCAGCAGCGCCGAGTTCAGAAGAAGCATGCGATGATCGGGGCCGGTGGCAAGCCGCAGAAGATGCGGCACCACGATGCCGATGAACCCGATGCCGCCCGAAATCGCCACCGCCGCCCCGGTGGCGGCGGCGACGCAGAGGATGGCGGTGGTCTTGGTGCGCTGCACCGGGATGCCGATGTGATGGGCGGCGGCCTCGCCCAGGGCCAGGCCGTTCAACCCGCGCCCCAATGTCAGCGCAATCAGAAGGGCGCCTAGAATAACCGGCCCCGCAATCGCCATCTTGGCCCAGGACGCCCCGGTCAGCGAGCCGAGTTGCCAAAAAGTCAGATCGCGCAGCTGATCGTCATCCGCGTGATAGACCAGAAGGCCAGAGGCAGCCCCTGCCAGCGCGGCCAGCGCAATCCCCGCCAGCAGCATGGTGGCCACCGATGTGCGCCCGGCCCGCGTGGCCACGCGGTAGAGGATCAGCATCGAGGCCCAGGCGCCGATGAACGCGGCCAGCGGCAACAGGGCAGCCCCAAGCACGGCGATCGGCAGAACCGGGCCCAGCACGATCGCCACCACCGCGCCCAGCCCCGCGCCCGCGCTGACGCCGACGATGCCGGGGTCGGCCAGCGGATTGCGGAAAAGGCCTTGCATCAGCGCCCCAGACACCGCCAGCGCCGCGCCGACAACGATGCCCGTCAGCAGACGCGGCAGGCGGATGTCGAACAACACCACATGTTCAGCCAGATCAAGGGGCTGCGCGGTGGCAAGCTTGCCCAGCACAGCCCAAAGCGAGACGCCCGACGCCCCGATAGCCAGGCTGGCGACCATGCTGAGTGCCAGAAGGATCAGCAGCCAGAAATGCGCCGCGCGGGCCGTCTGGCGCCGGTCGCGGCGCGGCCCCGTATCGGAGATTGCAACCATCAGGTCTGTTGGTAAAGCGCCGCGTTCAGATCGCGCACCGCCTGCCCGGTCCGCGGCCCGAACCCCAACAGGTAAAGACCGTTCATTCGGATCACAGCCCCGTCGCGCGCGGCCGGTGTCGGAAGGATCGCGGGCATCCGCAGCAGAACCTCGTCAGGCGCGCCGTGATCGCCGCCCCGGTCCATCATCAAGATGACATCGGGCGCGGCGGCGGCCACGGCCTCGTCGCTCAACTGCTTGTAGCCCGTAAAGCCGGTAATGGCGTTGGTGCCCCCTGCCAAGGCGATCATCCCGTCGGCCGCCGTATCGGTGCCAGAGGCCAGGATGCGCCCGCCTTGCGTTGAAAGCACGAACAGAACCCGCTTACGGCCCGTTTCAGGAGCCAGCGCCTGCGCTGCCGCGATGTCCTCTGTCACGGTCGCGGCCAGCGCCTCGGCCCGGTCGGGCACGCCCAGCGCATCGCCGACAACGCGGATCTTTTCGGCCACGCCCGCCCCGGTATAGCCGTCCGGCGCGATGACAAACGGGATGGCGGCCGCGCGCAGGATGTCGATGGTCTCGGCGGGGCCCGCGCCTTCTTCGGCCAGGATCAGTTCGGGGTTCACACTCAGCACGCCTTCCGGGGCCAGGGCCCGGGCATATCCCACATCGGGCAGGTCATTGGCCTCGGCGGGGAAGGTCGATGTGGTATCGCGCGCGACCAGGCGGTGCCCCTCGCCCAGCGCATAGACGGTTTCGGTCACCGCCCCGCCGATCGACAGAACGCGCGAGGGCGCCGCCCGTCCCAAAGCCGGGGCCAGACAGGCGGTAGTGACGGCTAAACCAAAGGTGCGGCGGGTCAGCATCGGGCGTCCTCCGCTTCGGGCAGGGCCTCGACAAGGCGGCGCCAGTCAGGGCGGCTGTCCATGCCGTCCTTGCCGATCCCGAAGATCTGAAAGATGAGGCCACCCTCGGCGTCGAAGGCCTCGACCGACAGCGCAGGCCCCCGCTGTGTCGGCTTGTCGACCGCCCAGACCTCGGCCACGTGATCAAGCCTCAGATGCAGATTGAAGCCCGGATCCATCACATTCTGCCAGGGCCCCATGGGTTTCAGCGTTTTCACCGGGCCGCTATGGATCTGGATGCAGCCGGGATTGCCGACGAAGATCATCACCGGCGTGCCCTCTGCCGCCAGCTTGTGCAGCATCGTATCGACGGCGGCAGGGGCCAGCGGACGCACGAAGGGGGCACCGGCGATCCGGTAGGCCCCCAGACGGTTCATCTTGAGCTTCGAGCAAAGGCGCAGGAATTGATGCGTGTCGGTCATCTTCTTCCATTCGGCGCGCAGAAGATCGGCCTTGGACGGGTCGGCCTTGGGTGCCTCGACCGGCGCGCGGGCGGCAACCTCGATACGGTCGGGCTGGGCCGCAAGCGCGACACGCGCCTTGGCCGTATCCCAGGCCGCCAAGTTCGAGGCATCGCGCAGGAAAATCTTGTGCACCGCGTCGCCAGCTGCATCGAAAACCTGCAGGCTGCGCCGCAGTCCGGCCTCGGTCTCTTTCTCGACCATGAAGGCGTGGCGCCAGTGGCGCGGGAACATACGCAGGTCGATCTCTTCGTTCAGGATCATCGTGGCATGCGCGCCGGAATGATAATTGTCGTAGACGCCCACCTTTTCGTGCACACAGGACAGGTTGCGCGTCAGCGCCATCACCTCGCCCAGGGTCTGGGCGATCTCCATCACCTGATCGGGATGGGCCGGAATATGCGTCACACCATGCCCGCTATGGGCGGCGACCAGCTGCGCTTCGGAGATTGACAGCGCCTCGGCCAGATCGCGTTCACGCATCTTGATGCGATCTGCGCGATAGGCGCGGATATCGGACGGGGCAAGGACGGCCTGCACACTCATGGCGTTCCCTTCTGACAGTCATTTGGTTTTCGGGGGAGTGGCTGCGCCCTGCTTGGCAGGCGTGGCTTCGTGTTGGGCGACGGCTGCCCAAATCATTGTTGACAGTTTTAGTAGGGATTCGCTACAAAATCAATGCGTCGATTGCGACGATCAAAAATCAATATCACGACAAACCGCGCCAGCCTTTCGCAAGCCCGGGTTCAGCAAAGCTGAAAATAGGGGAACGAAATGGTGGCAAGACGCCTTGATATGGTGCGCACGGGCGCCGTGTGCTTTGTGTGCGGCTGGACCGGCGCGGTGCAGGCCCAGACGCAAGAAGACGATTTCCTCGGCACGATCTTTCTGGGCGAAAGCAAGCGCGAGGTTCAAACCGACACCGCAACACCGCAAACCATCGTCGATCAGGATGAAATCGAAGACCGGCAGGCCGGAACCGTCGCCGAACTGATCGATACGGTCCCCGGCGTGACGCTGGTCAACGGGGCGACGGCAGCCGGATCGGGGATCAACCTGCGGGGGTTCGGTGCGAACGGCACTTTCGGCACCGACCAGAAGATCCTGATCCAGATCGACGGGGCCACCAAGGGTAGCGAGGAGCTTTACCGGATCGGCACCCAGCTGTTCACCGATCCGTTTCTCTACCGCGAGGTCGAGGTGCTGCGCGGCACGGTGGGCAGTTTCGAATACGGCTCGGGCGTTGTGGGCGGCGTAGTGCGCCTTGAGACGAAGGATGCGGCCGATTTCACCGGCGGAGAGGTCGGGTTCGCCGGGCGCCAGACCCTTGAGTTCAGCTCAAACGGCGAAGGCATCACCAGTTCGACCATTCTGGCCTGGCAGCCCTCGGAGAACCTTGAGTTTCTTGCCAATTACACCCGCCGCACGCTGGACACGCAAGACGATGGCGATGGCAATCCGATCAATCCCGCCGCTGGCGATCTGGATGACCCGTCATGGCTTCTGAAAGCCCGCTATACCTTTGGCAACAATCGCGATCAGTCGCTGACATTCAGCCTGACCGACACGCAATCGGATCAGCGTGACGTGCCGTATGACAGCTTCGGTCTGGCCGATTTCGGCAATGTCGATCGCTTCATTCAGAACCGGACAGCGACGTTGCGGTACAATTACAACCCCGTGGGAAACGACCTGATCGATCTGACAGTCGAACTGGCATATGCCGACGAAGAGGTCACGAACGATCCGATCACCCCCGGCTCGCCGCTTTTGGACGCGGACCACCGCTATGAAACGACGACGCTTCGCTTTCGCAACACGGCCCTGTTTCAAACCGGCGCGATCGAGCACAGCTTGAGGACCGGGATTGAATTCATCCGCCGCGACCGCCTTGACGCTTTTGCGGCCCCCGGCGGCACCGATAACAGGGTGGCCGTCTATGCGGTGAACGAGATGGCCCTCGGGCAGGCCTGGACGATCACCCCCGCCATCCGGTTTGAGACATCGGATATCGAGGGATCGACCGCCCCCAATGACGGAGAGTTTGACAATTCCGCCCTGATGGGCGGTCTGTCCGTGCGCTACGCCTTCCAAGGCGGCTGGGCGGTTTTCGGAAGTGCCGCCTATACCGAGAACCTGCCGATCATCGACGATCTGGGCAATCCGGATCTGATGGAGCAAAGCGAAAAAGCACGCACGCTTGAACTGGGTGTTTCTTACGACGCGCTTGATGTGTTCACCGGCGGTGACAGCCTGGCCCTCAAGGCCGTGGCCTATGACACCCGCCTCTGGGACGCGACATCCTATGGCAGCATGTCGCCCGGCACCGGAGTGATCGAGGTCGATCGCCGGGGGTTGGAGCTTGAGGCCGCCTATACCCTGGAAAACGGCGTCTACATGGACCTCAACGCCACGATCTCAACCGGTGAGGCGCTGCGCGAGGATGGCACGACGGTCGATTGGTCGGAGAACCCTGCCGACAGCCTACGGGCCACCTTCGGACGCAGATTTGGTGAAGAGCTGGACCTGAGTTGGGAGGCCGTCGCCAACCGCCGCTATGACGAAGGCGGTACGGTCAGCCCCGGGTTTGTCGTGCACAATCTGCGCACAACATGGAAACCCGCGGTACTGGACGGCGCCGAGGTGCGCTTTGGCGTCGAAAACCTCTTCGACAAGACCTACACACCGCGCCTGTCCACCCGTCCGGCCGCAGGGCGCAATTTCAAGCTGACGCTTGCCAAAAGCTTCTGATGGGGGAGGATCACATGCAGCCCTACCGCCACATGACCGCCGCCCTTGCGCTTTGCCTCTGGTCAGGCAGCGCCTCGGCCGAAACGCCCGCGCAGATCGGGCTGGAACTGAATGCCATCGACACGATCGGGGATAGTTGCCGGCTGACCTTCGTGATCACGAATGGCACCGACGCGCCGGTGGACGAGGCTGTGTTCGAAACCGTCCTCTTCTCGGATGAGGGGCGGGTGACCCTGATGACGCTCTTTGATTTCGGAGACCTGCCCGCCGGCCTGCCGCGCGTGCGCCAGTTCCAGATCCCCGACGTGTCGTGCGACCGGTTGGGCATGGTTCTGATCAACGGCGCGGAAAGCTGCCGCGTCGGCGGGACCGAGGCCGATATCTGCCGGGATGGTCTGACCACCTCCAGCCGCGTCGCGATCGAGATGAGGGGGTAGCCCATGATCGATCTGTCCAATCTGATCTCGGTCCTCGACCTGGGCGGTCCGGTCGTCGCGCTGCTGCTGGCGGTATCGGTCGTCACGGGCGCCGTGATCTTCTACAAAATCTGGCAGTTTCGGGCCGCAGGCGTGGGCCGCCATCAGGCATTGGCCGCCGCGATAGCGGCATGGGACCGGGGCGACGCCGCCCAGACCCAGCGTGATCTGGCCCGCGCGCGCAGCTATCTGGCAGGCGTCGTCGCGCTGGCGGTGGCAGGCGGTGGGGCGCGGGACCTGCCCGACCGCCTGCGTGCCGAGGCTGAGACGCGGTTCCTGCGGCTTGAGCGGGGGTTGCGGTTTCTTGATACGGTGGCACAAATCGCCCCGCTTTTGGGGTTGTTCGGCACTGTTCTGGGCATGATCGAGGCGTTTCAGGCATTGCAACAGGCCGGCGACGCGGTCGATCCGTCGCTTCTGGCGGGCGGCATCTGGGTTGCGCTTCTGACCACCGCCGTGGGGCTGGGCGTTGCCATGCCGACCGCCATGGTCCTGTCGTGGTTCGAGGGCCGGATGGAGGCAGAGCGGGTCTTTGCCGACCGTGCGATCACGACGATCCTGGCCCCCGGCGGCGAGGCGCCGCAGGCCGGAATGGCCGATGTCGCGTAAGACCCTGCGCCGCAAACGCCGTTTGTCGATGACGTCGCTGATCGATGCCATCTTTCTCTTGTTGCTCTTTTTCATGCTGTCCTCGACCTTCACCCGGTTCGCCGAGATTGAGCTCAGCGCCGGTGGCGCAGGCGGCATTGCGGCCGAGCAGGAGACCTTGTTCCTGCAACTTGGCGAAACCGACCTGACGCTGAACGGCCAGGCCGCAAAGCTTGCGACCTTGCCCGAGACATTGCGCGGGCGGGCGGACGGCGCCCGGCTTGTCGTCAGTCTTGCAGCCGGGACCAGCGCGCAGCGGCTCAGCGATCTGCTTGTCACCCTGGCCCCGTTTCCCGATCTGCCGGTCATCGTCCTGGGGTCAGCCTGATGCGTCGCGCCCGCCCACGCGCCAACCGCGAGCCCACCATTGCACTGATCAACATCGTCTTTCTGATGCTGATCTTCTTCATGGTCGCGGGCACTCTCGCGCCGCCGCTCGCCCCAGAGGTCCGGCTGATCGACACCCATCTTCTGCAAGGCAGCCCGGCCCCTGATGCGCTGGTCATCACCGCCGATGGCACCCTGCTCTACCGGGGCGAGCCGTTGGACAGTGCCGAGGACTACGTGGCCACGCTGACTGGAGAAACCCTCGTGGCGCGCCTTGTGCCCGACAGGGCGCTACCCGCCACCGCATTGGTCGCGATCGCGTCCGACATGCGGCGCGCGGGGGCCGCCCGCGTGATGATCGTGACCGAGCGGGGGGTGAAATGATCCGCTCAAGCCTGGTGATCGCGGCGCTGGCGTTTGGTCTGTCTCTGGCGCTCCACGGCGCGGGGTTGAGTCTTCGCCACGCCGAGGAGGCACCAGAAATCGCAGGCGGCGCGGCCCAGCCGGTCGCCAGGCTGGGCGACAGTTTCGCCGACATGGTGCAAGGTGAACTGACCCCGCAGCCTGCCGATCTGGAACTGGACCCGGTGCGGCCCGACGCGATGCCCAACAATCCTCCGGACCCTTCCGCCGCCGTCGAACCGGTCCCTTCGCAAATTGCCCCGGTGGCGCCTCTGCCGCCTGAAACCGCGCGCGCGGCAACGCCCCTCGAAACACTGCAGCCGATGGCGCCCGGAGAGAGGCTTGCGGCCCTGCCCGAGGCGCTGTCCGCACCCGATATCTCGCCCCGCCCACGGCCCCGGGCGCCACCGCAGGCGCTGGCGTCCCGCCCTGCGGGCAATGCCGAAAGCGCAGCGACGCGGGGCGCCAGCGACGGCACACCCGACGCCACGGCCGTAAAAGCCGCCCCGCGATCCGCGCCTCAGACGACCCAGCGGGCAAATGCCGCCGCATCGAGTTACCCCGGCCTCGTCCTGCGCCAGATCGCGCGGGTCCGACCGCCGCGTGTGACAGCGCGCGGGGCGGCCATCGTCCGGCTGTCCATCGCTGAAAACGGGGCCTTGGCCGCTGTGGGCATCGCGCGATCTTCCGGGAATGCACAACTGGATCAGGCCGCCCTGCAGGTGGTGCGGAACGCAGGCCCCTTCCCGCCTCCCCCTCCTGGCGCCCGGCGCAGTTTTTCCGTCGAGATCAAGGGGCGATAACCGGCCGGCAGAGGTTTCCGGCCGCACAGCGCGCGCGCCCTACGGACCAGGCCGTTGCCATCTTGACAAATGCGTTGACACAAAACGGGAACGTGCGTAGAACGTTCGTGAACGAATTTCCATGGTGGAGGACCCCATGCTGACACGAAAGCAGCTCGATCTTCTTGAGTTCATTCATAAACGTGTGCAGCGTGACGGCGTACCGCCCTCGTTCGACGAGATGAAGGAAGCGCTGGATCTGCGGTCGAAATCCGGCATCCACCGGCTGATCACGGCTTTGGAGGAGCGTGGGTTCATCCGGCGTCTGGCGCATCGGGCGCGCGCGATCGAGATCGTCAAGCTGCCCGACGCGATGGAGAAAAAGGGCTTTAGTCCGCGTGTGATCGAAGGCGACCGGGCGGATCGCCCGCGGGAGGCCCTGCCCGTGGCCTCGGTCGACGCGATGGAATTGCCGGTGATGGGCCGCATCGCCGCCGGTACGCCGATCGAGGCGATCAGCGAGGTCTCGCACACCGTCGCCGTGCCGGGCAGCATGCTGGGTGGCAGCGGTCAGCATTACGCGCTTGAGGTCAAGGGCGACTCGATGATCGATGCCGGGATCAACGATGGCGATGTCGTCGTGATCCGCGAGCAGACGACGGCCGAGAACGGGGATATCGTCGTGGCCCTGGTGGAAGGGCATGAGGCGACGCTGAAACGGTTTCGCCGCCGGGGCGACATGATCGCGCTTGAGGCGGCCAATACGGCCTATGAGACGCGGATGCTGCGCTCGGACCAGGTCAAGGTTCAGGGCCGTCTGGTCGGGCTGATCCGCAGCTACTAAGGCCTCATCGGATGTGCTGTCCCTCGGCCAGCGCATCCGTGATCTCGGCCTGCGGCGTCCGCTCAAGATATGTCGAGAGCGACATATAGGTCTTCGTTCCGCGCACGCCCGGCAGATCGTAGACCTTGGCCAGAAACCCCTCCAATGCGTCGGTCGAGGCGACCCTGACTTTCAGGATCAGGCAGGAATCGCCCGTGACCGAATGGATCTCCTCCAATTCCGGCAAATCGGCCAATGCCGTCAGCGCCCGGGTCTTGCCCCAGCCACTGGTATCGACATGCACAAACGCCAGAAGCGGCTTGCCGCAAGCCGCCCCGTCCAGTACGGCAACCGTCCTTTGAATGACGCCCGCGGCCCGCAGACGCCTGACCCTTTCATGAACCGCGGGCGCCGACAGGCCCACTTCGGCACCGAGGGCTGCGTAGCTGAGCCCGGCATCGCGCGCCAAGGCGCCTAATATTCTTCTGTCCGCATCGTCTACCGGGCGGGTCATGCGCCATCTCCACCGAATGCCATCTGTATTTGCCGCATTAACCGGCAGAGTATCTTGCCGATCTTGATTAAGCGAAATAGCCAGGTATCGGAATGTTATTCGGGGAATGCGGAGATGTCACGCAATATCGTTGCCATGCTGACCGCTGCTGTCGGTGTCATCGGCGCCAATTCACTGGCCCTCCCGCCAATTGCAGGTGCGGTCGCAGGCACATTTCCGGATGTCATCGCCTCAGACGTGATGACAGCCACCGCGGCCTATGGTTTGGGCACGGCGATCTCGGCGATCGGGCTTGCGCATCTGACCGACCGGTTCGGCGCGGCGCGGTGTCTGGCGATATCGTTGGTCGGTCTTGCCATCGCTTTGGCCTGCAGCGCGGCGGCCCCTGCCCTTGCCATCCTGATCGGATCGCAAGCCCTGGCCGGGCTGGCCGCGGGTGTGGCACTGCCCGCCGCCTACGGGCTGGCGGCCGAAATCGCGCCACCCGGCCAGCAGGGCCGCGTCTTGGGCCGTGTCCTGACGGGCTGGACCATCAGCCTGGTCTTCGGTGTTACTCTGTCCGCGCTGATCACCGATCTGATCCATTGGCGCATGGTTTTCGGCCTGCTCGCCGCCACTGCCGGGCTGATTGCGCTTGCCCTGGCGCGCATCGAGGCGCCTGCGCCGCGACCGACCGGCGCGCGATCTTCGCTGAGCGCCTTGGCCGTGCCCGGCATAGCCCGGGGTTTATTCGTGGTCGCCGTCCTGATGCTGTCGTTTTATGGGCCCTACACCTATCTGGGCCCACATCTGACCCAGACGTTGGGCCTGTCGGCCACCGCTGCCGCCCTACCCGTTCTGGCCTATGGAACGGGTTTCGGGCTTGCCTCGCGCCTCGATCCGCTGATCGACCGGCTGGGCTATGCCAGGCTGGCGCCGTGGGTCTTTTGCGCGGTGGCGTTGGTTCTTGTCACGCTGGGCACGGGGGCGTCTTCCTACCCCCTCATCCTTGCGGCGGCGTTCGGGTGGGGCATGGCCAACCATCTGGCCCTAAATCTGGCCGTCGGGCGGCTGACCGCGCTTGATCCGACGCGGCGTGGCGCTGTCATGGGGCTGAACTCTGCGGTCACGTATCTGGCGGCCGCCATCGCCGCGCTGGCCTTCCGCCCGATTGTCGAGCTCTGGGGCTTTGCGGCGGCGGGATGGATCGCGGGCATGATCGTTCTGATGGCCGCTTTGGAGCCTGCGATCACCCGGGCCAGAGGCAGCGCCTCACGCGGGCAAGGCGGTCAGTCTTCGAACAATTCGCTCTGACCCTCTTCGGTCTCGTCCTCGTCTTCCTGGTCTCCACCCGGCAGACCACCGATGCCGGGCGGCGGGCGATTGTCCAGAAGGCCGGCCGCGCGCAGCTCCTTCAGGCCCGGCAGGTCGCGGGCGCTTTCCAGCCCGAACTGATCGAGGAATTCCTGCGTCACCACATAGGTCACCGGGCGCCCGGGCGTCATCCGGCGGCGGCCGAAGCGGATCCAGTCCTGCTCGAGCAGTTGATCGACCGTCCCGCGTGAGACGGACACGCCGCGGATCTCTTCGATCTCGGCGCGGGTGACGGGCTGGTGATAAGCGATGATCGCCAGGGTCTCGATGGCCGCACGCGACAATTTCCGCGTCTCGACCGTTTCCTTCTGCATCAAAAAGCCCAGATCAGGCGCGGTGCGGATCGCCCAGGCATCGCCCACCTTGACCACGCGCACGCCGCGCCCCTCATAGCGCTTGCGCAGATGCACCAGCGCCTCGGCGGGGTCCGAGCCATGGGGCATGCGGGCGGCAAGCTCGGTCACCGTCACGGGTTCGGCCGTGGCGAAGAGGATGGCCTCGACCATGCGTTCCTGCTCGGCGATGGGCGGCGCCGCGAAGAGAGAGGGGTCGGTTTCGGTCACTGGTCTTTCCGTCTGATCTGGATCGGCGCGAAGGTTTCGCCCTGACGTAGTTCCAGCCGCCCCTCCTTGGCAAGCTCAAGCGTGGCCGCGAAGGTGGCCGCCGTGGCCGAACGGCGGCGCGCGGGGTCGGCATGCCAGCCATCGGGCAAAAAGGTCTCAAGCCCCGCCCAATCGCCCGCATAGCCGATAAGGCCGCGCAGACGCTCCAGCGCCTGCTCCATCGTGAAGACGTTCGTCCGGTCGAACGCATAGGGGCGGAATTCGTCGCGGGTGCGGATGCGCGCGTAGCCCTGCATCAGGTCCAGAAGCGTGGCGGTGTACTTGACCGTGCGGATCCGGGCCACATCCTCGGGCACGCCACGCACGAAGAAATCACGGCCCCGCTGGTCGCGGCCCATCAGGCGGGCGGCGGCCTCGCGCATCGCCTCAAGCCGTTCCAGCTGAAATGCCAGATGGGCGGCCAGTTCTTCGCCCGAGGGGCCCTCTTCGGTCGGGTCGGGCGGCAGCAGCAGGCGCGATTTGAGGAAGGCCAGCCAGGCGGCCATCACCAGATAATCGGCGGCCAGTTCAATGCGCAGCACCCGCGCCTTTTCGACGAAAAGCAGATATTGCTCGGCCAGTTGCAACACGCTGATCCGGCGCAGATCGACCTTTTGGGTGCGCGACAGCGTCAGGAGCAGATCCAGCGGCCCCTCGAACCCGTCGACATCGACGATCAGCGCCTCCGCCGCGAGGCGGGCCGAGACGTCATCCTCTGCATCATCCCAAGTGTCTTCAGCCATTCCCATGTCCTGCCAGAAGCGCCTCAAGCTCGGCTTCCAGGGCAGGGATGTCAACGGATTCGGGGCGCTTGCGGCGGGCGAGCGCTGCGTCAGCCCTTTGCTGGCCCGCGGCAGACAGGCGGCCTGAGGCGGCAACGACCTCCTCCATCTCGGCCAGATCGCCGTTGCAATGCAGGATCACATCGCAGCCAGCCGCCAGCGAGGCGCGGCTGAGATCGGCCAAAGAGCCGGTCAGCGCCTTCATCGAGATATCGTCGGTCATCAGAAGGCCCGCAAATCCGATATCGTCGCGGATGGCGCGGATCACCGCCCGGCTGAGCGTGGCGGGGTGTTTGAGGTCAATCGCGCGGTAGACGATATGCGCCGTCATCGCCAGAGGCAGGTCGGCCAGGTGCCGGAACGGCGCGAAGTCATGGCCCGCCAGATCGGCGCGGGCGGCGTCGAGATGCGGCAGGTCTAGATGGCTGTCGGCCACGGCCCGGCCATGGCCCGGAATGTGCTTGAGAACCGGCAGCACGCCGCCTGCCAGAAGGCCATCGGCCACCGCGCCCGCCGCCTCGGCAACGATGGCCGGATCAGTGCCGTAGCAGCGGTTTTTCAGAAACGGATGGGTCGCCTCTTCGGCGATGTCGGCCATGGGCGCGCAATTGCCGTCGATGCCGATCGCCCGCAGCTCGTCCGCGATCAGGCGATAGCGCAGCCACATGGCGCGTGCGGCGTTGTCGCCCGCGGCCTGCATCTGGTCGAGCGGCGCCATCCAGCCCCGCCAGCGCGGGGGGCCTAGGCGCTGCACACGCCCGCCCTCTTGGTCGATGAAGATCGGCGCCTCGCGGCCAACGGCCTCGCGCAGGGCCTGGGTCAGCTTGCGGATCTGGCTGCGCTTTTTCAGGTTGCGGGCAAAAAGGATGAAGCCCCAGGGGTTCGCGGCCCGGAAGAACGCACGCTCATCGGCGCTGAGCGTCAACCCCTCGCAGCCCAGAATGACGGCCCCGGGGGCACTCACCGGGTGACGACCGGGATGCAATCGGCGTTTTCGGCTACGAAGGCGGCGCAGAAACGGCGCGCATCGGCCAGATCAGCAAAGCCCATGGCGCGCAGGCGGAAGAACACGCGCCCACCGGTCGTCGCCTCTTCGATCACGCGCTCCTTGTCTTGCAGCAGCCCGCCGAACTGGTCGGCAAGCCTGCCCCAGGCCGCGCGCGCATCGGCGGCGTTGTCATAGGCGCCGAACTGCACAAGGCGCGTGCCTGCGGGCAAGGTGGTGACATCCACTTCGGCCACATCCGCAGGCGCCGCGGCAGGCGCCGGCGCTGCCACGCGCGTCACGAACGACGCGGGGCGCAAACGCGGGCGCAGCGACCGCGAGGGGCCGGGCACCGAGGCCGGGATCACCTCGATCGTCGGCTCTTCGGCCAGGTCGACCTCGGCCGTCATGACCTGGGTCGTGGCTTCCAGCACAGCGGCCTCGACCGGTGTTTCGGGCGCTTCGCGCAGAACGGCGGGCTGGATCTGTGGCTGGGTCCGCAAGGCGCCCTGGGCCATGTCTTCCGCCTCAAGATCGGCCGAGCGCGGGGCCAGAACGATCTCGTCCGGCGGCGGCGCGGCCTCGCCCAACGCGGCGATGCGGTTGACCGCCAGGCCCTGATGGGCGGCACGGTCGCCGCCGGGGTCATCGGGCTGCACCCGCATCGGCCCGGCCATCGCCTGCACTACTGGGATGCCCGTGACATCGCGCACCAGCAGCTTGTAGCCCCAGACGGCCACACCCACCACCAGCGCCAGCGACATCACCGCGCCCAATAAATTCACAACCCGCCCAACGCGACTTGCGCGTGCAGGGTAATATACGTCATCGGCCTCACCGGGGCCGAACCCGTCATAATCGAGATCCGCCATTTCTGCCTCGTCCGCGCCCGTCTTATGCGGGGCTTTTCTTACTGCTCGATCCCGGACGGGGCGCCGTTGCTCAGCGCATTTCCTCAACCGGGGTCACGCCTAGAATACCAAGACCTGCGGAAATCACAACGCCCGTGGCACGTGCGAGGGCGATTTTTGCCGTCGAGGCGGCCTCATCCTCTTGCAAAAAGCGCAAATGAGGCAAATCGTTGCCCCGATTCCACAGCGAATGGAACTCGGACGCCAGATCATAGAGGTAAAAGGCCACCCGGTGGGGTTCGTTGCCTTTGGCGGCGATTTCTACCAGACGCGGCCATTCGGCCAGCTTCTTGGCCACGGCCAGCTCGGCCTCGTGCGCCAGCTGGGCCAGATCGGCCTTAGCCAGGGCGGCATCGGACACGTCCAGCCCCGCCTCCTCGGCCTTGCGCAGGACCGAGCGGATGCGCGCATGGGCGTATTGCACGTAGAAGACCGGGTTGTCCTTGGATTGCTCCAGCACCTTGTCGAAGTCGAAATCCAAGGGCGCGTCGTTCTTGCGGGTCAGCATGACAAAGCGGGTTACGTCGGCGCCCACCTCATCGACCACATCGCGCAGCGTCACGAAGGTGCCCGCACGTTTCGACATCTTGAACGGTTCGCCCTTTTTCCAGAGCTTCACCAGCTGGATCAGCTTGACGTCCAGCGGCACGCGGTTTTCCGACAGGGCCGCGACGACGGCCTTGAGCCGTTTCACATAGCCGCCGTGATCGGCGCCCAGAACGTCGATCAGCAAATCGAAGCCGCGTGTCACCTTGTCGTAATGATAGGCGATATCAGGCGCGAAATAGGTCCAGCTGCCATCGGATTTCTTGACCGGGCGATCGACATCGTCGCCATGCGCGGTCGAGCGGAAGAGCGTCTGCTCGCGCGGCTCCCAATCCTCGGGGGTCTTGCCCTTGGGCGGTTCCAGCACGCCCTCATAGATCAGGTCCATATCGCGTAGCCGGTCGATCGCGGCTTCGATCTTGCCCGTGCCGTAGAGCGCTTTTTCAGACGAATAGACATCCATCGTCACGCCCAAAGCGGCCAGATCCTCGCGGATCATCGTCATCATGGCCTCGGTAGCAAAGTCGCGCACTTCGGCCAGCCAGTATTGTTCGCCCTTGTCCAGGAACGTGTCGCCGAACTTGGCCTTCATCGCCTCGCCCACGGGCTTGAGGTAATCGCCGGGATAGAGCCCCTCGGCGATTTCGGGCGACAGGCCGTGGGCCTCGCGATACCGCTCATAGGCGGACCGCGCCAGCACGTCGACCTGCCCGCCGCCATCGTTGATATAGTATTCGCGCGTCACCTCATGGCCCGCATAGGCCAGAAGCGCGGCCAATGCGTCGCCGAAAACCGCGCCGCGCACATGGCCCACATGCATCGGGCCAGTGGGGTTGGCCGAGACGAATTCCACGTTGACGCGTTGGCCTTTGCCCAGATCCGAGCGGCCATAGGCCTGCCCCTGCTGCAACGCCACCTGCACAAGGTCCTGCCAGACGCCCGCCGCCAGTCTGAGGTTCAGAAAGCCCGGGCCGGCAACCTCGGCCGTCTCAACCCGCGGGTCGGCCATCAGGCGGGGCGCCAGAGCCTCGGCAATCTGGCGCGGTGGCAGCCCTGCAGGCTTGGCCAGCACCATCGCGGCATTCGTGGCCATATCGCCGTGCGAGGCATCGCGCGGCGGCTCAACCGCGACATTCGCAAAATCGAGGCCATCGGGAAGCAGGCCATCAGCCGTCAATGCCTCAAGACACGACAGCACAAGCCCACGGATATCGGCAAAGAGGTTCACAGCACGTCTTCCATTCTGGTTCCGCCCCCGACTAACATGGCTGGATAGAACGTCAATGTTTGGATTGAGGATTTGGGATGGAGCAGAACAACTGGGCCGATGGCCGCGCGGTGACCACAGCCCTTTTTCTGACATTCGTGGCGTCGGTTCTGACGCTTTTGATCGTCACGATACCATCCAGCTTCTTTCTGGCAGTCGACGGACTACGCGACGGCATGGCGTTATGGGCATACCAGAGCGTCACATTCGGCCAGAGTATAACTCTGATGGCCGTGCTGCCGTTCCTGTTTCTTGCAGCCTTGCCCCCAACGGCCGGGAAGACAGCCCGCCTTGCCGCAGGCGTCGCAAGTGGCGCTGCGCTGTTGATGATCGGTTGGATCATGTGGGCAACCAGCGGTGCGCTTTTCATGAGCAGCTTTGAGAACACCCTCCTACTCGGCATGATCAAGGTGCTGGATGTCCTATCACTTCTGGCACTTGCCCTGGCGCTGACCCTAAGGATGGCGTCACGCACGGGCCGCGCGATCGGGTTGGCCGTGGTGGTGATCCTTGCGGGATTGTTTGCCCTGCACGGGGCGGGTCTGGGACGGTTTTATCCCAACGCCGTGGCAATCCTCCTCATCTCGGTTCTGGCGGGCTATCTTTGGCGTCGGAAACGGCTGCCCGGTCAAAGCCTGCCCTGGCTGATTTTTCTTCTTGTCTACTGGGTCCTGCCCTGGATCGCCTTTCATCTGCCCTATCTGGTTGAGGCGCTTGCAATCATGGCACCGACCCAGCGCCTACATGCCGTTTTGGAAGCTGTTCTGGGCAATGTGCCGCTTAGACACTTGGCACACCCTGCTGCCGGCATTCTGATCCTTGGTGTTTTGGCCGGCCTGCATCACCAAGGCGCTTCGCGACGCCGAGATTGGTGGATTGCGGGCGGATTGTTTCTGGTGATGTTGATCCCGACCCTTGCGGAAGCGTTGAACATCTTCGCCTCCTCGCCATTCAGGGCCTTGGAAGCCGTGCGAAATGGCATTTTCAACCCCGGTGTGGCGCTGATCGCCGTGCTGGCATGGGCGGTTGGCTTTCTCATCGCGCCAATGATGGTCGTGGCCTCAGCCTGGCTCTTTGTCACCTGGAACCGGCCCTTCCTGCCCCCTATGCAGTCAGAAACCGTGACCTAGCGTATGTCAGCCCACCAATATGTCAGCCCACCAAACGGGCATGCTCCTGCAGGGCGAAGCGGTCGGTCATGCCCGAGATGTAGTCGCAGATCACGCGGGCCAACGCCGTTTCATCGGTGGCCGCGGCGATGTCGGGCTGCCAATCCGTCGGTAGCACGGTGGGATCGGCCAGAAACATCGGGAAGAGGTCATTGACCACTGCCGTGACCCGCGCCCGTTCGTCCATCACCGAGGGCGCGCGGTACATGTGGTGGAACAGGAACGACCGGATTGCCTTCAGCTCCTGATAGAGCTTTTTCGAAAACCGGATGATCGTCGTGCCCATGGCGCGGATCTCATCCGCACTTTGGGGTTCGGCCGCGCCCAGACGGGCCTCGGCCACCGCGATCACATCCTCGACCATCACGCCAAACACCCGGCGAAGCGCCTCATGGCGCCGCCGCATCGGGTCAAGACCGGGGTAGAGGGCGTCGACCTCGGCAAAGGCCGGGCCCGTCACCGGAAGCTCCATCAGATCGGCCTCGGTAAAGAGGCCCGCGCGCAGGCCGTCATGCAGGTCGTGGTGGTTGTAGGCCACGTCATCGGCAATGGCGGCCACCTGTGCCTCGGCGCTGGCATAGGTGTGCAGTTCCAGATCATGACGGGCATTGTAGGCGGCCAGGGCATGGGGCAGCGGCGGCTCGACCGGGCCGTTATGCTTGGCGATGCCCTCAAGCGCCTCCCACGTCAGGTTCAGCCCGTCGAAATCGGCGTAGTGACGCTCGAGCGCGGTCACGATGCGGATGGCCTGGGCGTTGTGATCAAACCCGCCGAAGGGGGCCATCAGCCCATGCAGCGCATCCTCGCCCGTATGGCCGAAGGGCGGATGGCCCAGATCGTGCGCCAGTGCCACCGCCTCGGCCAGTTCGACATTCAGGCCCAGCGCCCCCGCAATCGTGCGCGCGACCTGCGCCACCTCGATCGTATGGGTCAGGCGGGTGCGATAATAGTCACCCTCATGCTCGACGAAGACCTGGGTCTTGTGTTTCAGCCGCCGGAAGGCCGAGGCATGGATGATCCGGTCGCGATCGCGCTGAAACGGCGAGCGGAAGGTCGAGACCTTTTCGGGGTAGAGCCGCCCGCGGCTTTCGCCCGGTTGGCACGCATAAGGGGCCAGCATATCGGTCTGCCTGTTCTTGTCGTGCGTTTTGCGGCATCATATATGTCAAGCACAGCCAAATTGACATGGGCGCACCTGATGGACCTGACCCTTCCCCCCAAAGTGACCGACCGGGCCTTTGCCCGGCTGGCCGAGATCAACGCCGATACCGGTGAGGGCAAGGCACTGCGCGTGGCCGTCGAGGGCGGCGGCTGTTCTGGATTTCAGTACGATATCCGGCTCGATGACCCAGCGGACGACGATCTGGTGCTGGAAAAGGATGGCCAGAAAGTGCTGGTCGATTCGGTCTCGCTGCCGTTTCTGGCCAATGCCGTGATCGATTTTTCCGAAGAGTTGATCGGCGCGCGGTTCACAATTGAGAACCCCAATGCCAGCTCATCTTGCGGTTGCGGCACCAGTTTCTCAATGTGAAAAAGGCCGAAAAAGGGTCGTGATTGCGCCTGTCGCGGTCATTTCGTTAAAATCCGAAACAAGCTATTCAGGTTAAGGCTTTGCTAGGCCAAGTCCGCCTAAGGTGGGATTTGTATGAATGGCCGTCATGGCGGGCCAGAAGGCAAAAACGGAACGAACTGACATGGCGCAAGTGTTGAATTGTCACGCGTTAATCCTGGGCGCTGGTGCTGCGGGTTTGCAAGCGGCGGCCTTCGCGGCACGGGGCGGCGGCCGGGTGATCGTTGTCGATCATGCGCGCGCACCCGGGGAAAAAATCCGCATCTCAGGCGGCGGAAAGTGCAATTTCACCAATCTGAACACCACGCCTGCCCAGTTCATTTCGGAAAACCCCCATTTCGCCAAATCGGCGCTCTCGCGCTACAGCGAATGGGATTTCATCAATCTGATGAAACGGCACGGCATTGCCTTTCACGAGAAGACGCTGGGCCAGCTGTTCTGTGACGGCTCCTCGAAAGAGATCATCTCGATGCTGTTGGCCGAGATGCGGCCTGCCGAGTTGCGGCTTGGCACCTCGGCCACCTCAATTGACCGGCGCCATGACGGGTTTGAGGTGGCGCTGTCCGACGGCGCCGTGGCGCGCACCAGAAACCTGATCGTGGCCACGGGCGGCAAATCGATCCCCAAAATGGGCGCAAGCGGGGTGGGCTACCGCGTGGCCGAGGATTTTGGCCATCGCGTTACCGAAACCCGGCCCGGCCTCGTCCCGCTGACGTTTGAGCCGCGCATGATCGACCGCTTCGGCAAACTGGCCGGCGTCAGCCTGCCGGCAAAGGTGACGGGCGGTGGCATCAGTTTTGAAGAAGGCATGCTCTTTACCCATCGCGGGCTTTCGGGTCCGTCGATCCTGCAGATCTCATCCTATTGGCGCGAGGGTAGCGAGATTGAGATCAATCTTGCGCCCAGTGCCGACCCCTATCAGCAGTTGCGCGCCCTTCGCACCGAGGCTGGCAAGAAATCGATGGGCAATGCGCTGGCCAGCATCCTGGCCGCACGCCTGGCGGCCGATATCGTGACCGCGACGGGCCTGAACTGCAATTTGGGCGACATGTCCGATACGCGCCTCCGCGCGCTTTGCGATCAACTGACGGCCTGGCGCCTGCGCCCGACGGGGTCCGAGGGGTATCGCACCGCCGAAGTGACGGTGGGCGGCGTATCGACGGCCGGTCTGAACCCGCGCACGATGGAATCCCTGTCGGTCCAGGGCCTGTTCTTCATCGGCGAGGTTGTGGATGTCACCGGTTGGCTGGGCGGGTACAACTTCCAGTGGGCATGGTCCTCAGGCTTTGCTGCCGGCACGGAAATCGCACGGCGGAGCAGCGCTCAGGCGGCATAGCTTTCTTCCGAGAGACGCGAATTGGACGCTTACGGAAAGACCTTGCGGGCCAGCAGAACGCGGCTGACGGCCGTGACGAAACACAAGGCGCCGAATATCCAGGCTAAAACAGGAAAAGCGGCGGGCCAGAGGCAGATCAGCACGAAGAACACGATCGTCTCGGTGCCCTCAAGCAAACCGCCTGTGAAGTAGAGCGACTTGGTGCCGCGCGCCGAGGTTTTCATCTCGCGCTTCTCGGCCAGGATTGCAAAGCCCAGAAAGGTCGCGCCGTTCACATAGAACGAAAAGATAAGAAACGCCCCGGCAATGCCATTCGCCGCTGGGTCCATCAGCACGAAGCCAAACGGCACAGCACCGTAGAACAGAAAATCCGACGCGATATCCAGATACCCGCCGAAATCCGTCCGCTTGGTTGCTCGCGCCACGGCGCCGTCCAACCCATCGGCAAGGCGCGATGCCAAAAGCGGCACCAAAGCCATCCAGGTCCAGCCAAATGCGATGAACGCCGCCGCTAACAGGCCGACGGCCAGACCGGCCAAGGTCACATGATCCGCGCCATATCCCTTGCGGGCCAAGCTGCGCCCCCACTGATTCAGCGTGGGGTCAATCACCTTGCGCATCATCCCGTCCAGCATCGGCACTCTCCCTTCGCTGCGTCCCCCCGTTGCCGTATCGCGCGCGCCCACGCAAGTCACACAAGCGAGAGGCGGGCGCTTGTGCATCCCCCCCGATCCCGGCAAGATAACGGCCGGAGGCCAGCAGATGAAAATCGCGACATTCAACATCAACGGTGTCAAGGCGCGGATCGAAACTCTGCTGGCCTGGCTGGACGAGGCCAAACCCGATGTCGCCCTCCTGCAGGAAATCAAATCCGTCGATGAAGGCTTCCCTCGGGAGCTGTTCGAAGAACGCGGCTATAATGTCGAAACACACGGGCAAAAGGGCTTTAACGGCGTCGCGATCCTCTCTCGCCTGCCGCTGGAGGATGTGACCCGGGGCCTACCCGGTGACGACAGTGATGAGCAGGCCCGCTGGATCGAGGCGATTGTCGTGGGCGACCAAGCGGTCAGGCTATGTTGCCTCTACCTGCCCAACGGCAACCCTACGCCCGGTCCAAAATACGATTACAAACTGGCGTGGATGGGCCGCATGAAGGCTCGCGTGCAGGACATTCTCGCCGAAGAGATGCCGGCTGTCTTCGCGGGCGATTACAACGTCATCCCGCAGGCCGAAGACGCGAAACGCCCCGATGCCTGGCGCGAGGATGCCCTGTTCCGGCCCGAGACCCGCGCGGCCTATCGCCGGCTCTTGCATCTAGGCCTGACCGAGGCCTTCCGTGCCCGGACGGCTGGCCCGGGCCATTACTCATTCTGGGACTACCAGGCCGGCGCCTGGGACCGCGACGACGGCATCCGCATTGACCACCATCTGCTGACACCGCAAGCCGCCGATCTGATGGCGGGTTGCTGGATAGAACGCGATGTCCGCGCCCGCGAAAAGCCGTCCGACCACGTGCCCGTCTGGCTTGAGCTTGCGATCTGACGGCGCAGCCCCGGACCCCGCAGCTTAGTCAGCGCCCCGGCCCGCGTCACACCCGCGTTAAGAACGCCTGATAGAGAGATCATATTTAGACGAAGGGGGTATGGAATTGATCCTACAGGGAAAAACCTATGTCGTGCAAAAAGGCGATACGCTTTGGAGTATTGCGCAGAAACATCTAGGGTCGGGCGCTGAGTGGCCTCGCATTTTCAGGTTCAACAACCGCCCGAATATCGTGAAACTGGGCGGGAAAAAGATCACCAACCCCGATGAGATCTATCCCGGAGACATCATCCGACTGCCCGTGATCGAGGGCGAGCCTGTTCCTACCAACCTTCCGCAACGCGACCCCCCGATCGGCCCTTTGGCCGAGGAGCAGACCGACAATTCAATCTCTTTCACCTACGGTGTTAAGCTAGAAGATTCTCCGCCCATCGTCCTATTCGGCCCGGGATACAAGGCCACGATCAAGCTACAGGGCACGGTGATCCTCAGCACCAAGCAATACATTCCGCCGGTTTACATCGGGACCGATGGATTTGCCGCAAAGCTTCAGCGCGAGGCGGAAGGCGCCTTTTTCACGCTGACCAGCAGCACCAGTTTCTCGATCGATCGAAAACTGGGAAAGGCGACCTATAAGAACATGATGATCGTCAGAAGCAACCATGCGCGATCTCCCAAAGTTGCCTTCGGTTTCAAGTGGGACTCGGAACAGAGAACCGGCAAGATGACCGGCGAAATCCACTACCCAGAGCTTAAAGGCAGTCTCGGCGACTGGGTCTACGGCGCCAAGCAGGTCAAGATTGTGATCGAGGTCGAGCCGCGCGCCGATGACCTTCCCATTCACCTGCCGCCACCGCCAGGTCTACCCGTTTTCATACCCGCACCGTCCTCGCGGCCCGACCCTGTCAATGATGACATAAACTGGCGCCTGGTCGGCGCTTACGTTGCCGCTGGCGCGCTTATCACTCTTGTTCTGCTGGATGATTTCATACCTGCGCTCTGGTTTGCGGGTGGGCCTCTCAACAACGCAGCCGGGATCGCCGCAGCCCTCAGGATCGTCCACGCGGCAAGGGCGATTGCCCCAGCGGCCGGCACCATTGCCCCAGCTATGGGGCCGATCATACTGAAAGACTAATCCAGTTCGCTCTGGCCAAAAAAGAAAGGCTGCAGCATCGCTACAGCCTTTCCAGAGCCCGTTTAAATATTCTTAGGCCGCGCGCCCGATCAGCACCTCGTCGACCTGCTTGGCGGCCAGAAGCTCGTCGGTGCCGCTGACAGCCGCGACTTCGCGGGTCAGGCGTTCCAGCGCGGCTTCATAAAGCTGACGTTCGGAATAGCTCTGCTCGCGCTGGTCATCGGCACGGTGCAGATCGCGCACGACCTCGGCGATGGCGATCAGGTCGCCGGAATTGATCTTTTGCTCGTATTCCTGCGCCCGGCGCGACCACATGGCGCGCTTGACTTTGGCCTTGCCTTTCAGCGTCGACATCGCCTTCGACACGACATCCGGCGTCGAGAGCGAGCGCATGCCCACCTGCGTCGCCCGGTTGGTCGGAACCCTGAGCGTCATCTTGTCTTTCTCGAACGAGATCACGAACAGCTCCATGTTAATGCCGGCAACCTCCTGCTCTTCGATTGACACGATGCGGCCAACGCCGTGCGCGGGGTAAACCACGAACTCGTTCGGGCGGAAATCCAGTTTCTTATCTTTTGCCATACGACGTACCTCGACAGTTTCCCCAGTGCGAAGCGACAAAAAAGCCGTCGAAAACACAAGTGTTTTCGCACAAGGCCTCATCTGCCGCAGAAATATCCCACGCAGGCCAAAAGCGCTGCGATAGGGCGGTTATGATCACGTTATCTGCTGTTGCTCACGTGGTATTTGTACCAGCACTGTATCAAAAATCGGGCCATTTTGAAAGGGCTGCGCCTGATTGGGTATGTGGTTATGATTCCCATGGGAATCAAGGCTTTGCGACATCTCGGGCACGCAACCCGGGCGCTGAGGGGCGAATCGGTTCGCTCAGCCGCCTTCGCCGGCATTCTCGGAAAAGTATTTCTCTAGCTTTCCCGCCTCGCCGTCGCGGTCTTCGGCGGCGGGCAGCGGATCCTTCTTGGTGATGATCACCGGCCAGGCCTCGGAATACTTACGGTTGAACTCAACCCACTTCTCCATATCCGGCTCGGTATCGGGGCGGATCGCGTCGGCGGGGCATTCGGGTTCGCAGACGCCGCAATCGATGCATTCATCGGGATGGATGACCAGCATATTCTCGCCCTCGTAGAAGCAGTCCACCGGGCAGACTTCCACGCAATCGGTATATTTGCAGGCAATGCAATTGTCGGTGACGACATAGGTCATCGGTTCACCCCTTCGACGTTCGTAAGGTTAGCTAGACGAGCGCGCGCGATCATTCAAGCGGGGTGCGACGCCATTGTTCCATGACGCGACGATCGCGCTTGGTGGGGCGCGGCCCCTCGCGCGGGTGTGTGGCTGGCGCCTCGGGCGTCAGATCGTCGTAGAGGGCGGCGGCCTCAGGCGCCGGGCCGCGTCGGGTACCCGGCGCCAGAACGCGCACCACCCGCACCGCGCGACCCTGCTGAAAGGTCAGCACATCGCCCTGCCCCACCGCGCGGGCGGGTTTGTCGGTGCGTTCGGTATTCACCCGGACCTTGCCGTCGGCGACCACGCGTGCGGCCAAGCTGCGGGTCTTGAAGAACCGTGCGTGCCACAGCCATTTGTCGAGACGGATCGTTTCGCGCGGTGTCTTGCCCGGCACCGCGCCCTATTCCTTGGGTTTGAACCCCGCCAGCGCGGCGGCGAAGGGGTTGTCTGGGTCGATCTTGTCTTTCCTGGCCGGGCGCGCCTCAAAGCTTTTCTGGCGGTCACCGCCCTGCGGTTTGCCTTTGCCCTTGCCTTTGGCCCCGCGCTTGTCGTCACGGCGCGGCTTGCCGCCTTCGGCGCGCTGGCCCGGTTTCTGCCCGCGCGGGCGATCGCTGCGGGGCGCCCGGCGCGGGGCCCAGGTGAAGGTATAGAACACCTCGATCTCGGGCGCCTCTGGCGTGGCATCGGATGCCTCTGGCGCAGGCGTCTCTGCCTCGGATGCGTGCGCCTTGGGTTCGTCAGTCGAGGATGCCTCCTCGGTCGGGGACGTCTCCTCAATCTCGGGCGTGGCGACCACCTCACCAGGCGCATCAGGCTGCGCCTCGGCCTCGCTTGCGCCATCGCCGCCAGGGTCGACCACAGGCGGGGTGTCGGCCTCGGGCTGCGCGTCGGCGACACTTGCATCCTCCGACGCAGGACTCTCAGCGACCGCTTTCGGCGCGTCGACGGGGGCGGCCTTCTTCTTCTCACGCTCGCCACGCTCGGCGGCATAGCCCAAGCCCTGCATCAGGCCCGAGAATTGCTCCAGCGTCATGCCGGTGATCGACAACATGTCGGCGGTCGCCTCGAACCCCGAGCGGCCATCCATGTTGCGTACCAGATCGGCCAGACGTTCAAGCATATCGATGCGGATCGCGCGATCACCGGCGGGGCGATACCCGGCGAGGCCATAGAATTCGGCGTCGACCCCCTGAACGTTCGGGATGGTCACAAGGCCCGGCGGCGGGCTTTCGGGAAACTCCTGCAGCCCCTTGGCCAGCGACCAGAGCACAAGGCGCAGCCGCGTCGGCGCGGGTTTCAGCAAAAGCGGCAGAAAGATCGTGTATTGCCCGAACCGGATGCCATGTTTGCGCAGCGCACCGCGCGCCTCCTGATCCAGCGCCTTGACGTCATCGGCCACTTTGTCACGCGGAATGATGCCCATCGCCTCGACCATCTGGAAGGCGAAACCGCGCGCCAGACCGGCCAATGTCTCATCCCGGCTCATCGCCAGAAGCGGCTCGAACAGGGTGGCGATCTTGCGGTCGATGAAGTGCTGAAGGCGGCGGCGCACTTTTTCGGCCACCTCTTCGCCTGCTTCCTCATCGACAAAGGCCTGCACCTGCGGCTTCAGCGGGTCGGCACCGGCCACCAGCTTGCCGATGGCGAAATTGCCCCACATCAGGCCGCCCTGTTCGGTGTAATCCATCTCGGTATCGGGCGCGTTGTAGAACCTGTCGGCGCGCAGATGCAGCTCGGGCCGCAGCGCCTGCAGGCTGGCTTGCCTGAGCGTCTTGGCCTCATCGGGGCTGCCGGATTTGTCCTGCTGAAAGCGAAATCCTTCCAGACGGCCGACGAATTCGCCCTCAACCGTCACTTCGCCCTTGTCGTTCACCTCAGCCACCAGGCTCTCCTTCGCGTTGAGCCGGCGAAGCAGCACGCTGGTCCGCCGGTCCACAAATCGTTGCGTCAGCGCGCCGTGCAGCGCATCCGACAGGCGGTCTTCTACCGCGCGAGTCTCGCCACGCCAATGGCTTTCCTCCATAACCCAGCCTTTGCGTTGCGCGACGTAAGTCCAGGTGCGGATGTAAGCCAGCCGTTTCGACAGGGTGTCGATATCGCCATCGGTGCGGTCGATCCGCGCGATCTGGCGCGCGAACCAATCGGTTGGCACGGCGCCGCCATCGTGCAAAAAGCCGTAAAGCTGGGTCAGAAGGCCCGCATGTTCGGTGGGCGAGATGCCGCGGAAATCGGGGATGCGGCAGACATCCCAAAGCAGCGCCACATCGCGCGCGTCGCGCAATCGGGTGCGAACCTCGGCCTCTGCCATCAGGGTTTTCAGGGCGGTCAGGTCATCTGCCTCGCGCGCCCGGCCCAGCCATTCGTCTTGCGCCGGCGCCTCAAGCGAGGCGACCAGACGCTCGGCCGATCCGAAATCAAGCCGTGTGTTGCGCCATTCCAGCCGCTTGATCGGCGTAAAGCGATGGTCGGTGATGGCGCCCACCACCTCTTCGTCCAGAGGCCGCGCCTCGCCGGTCACGCCAAAGGTGCCGGGCGTCATGTAGCGCCCGGCGCGGCCTGCAATCTGCGCCAGCTCGTTGGGCATGAGGGGCCGCATCCGTCGGCCATCGAATTTCGACAGCGCCGAGAACGCCACATGGCCCACATCCAGGTTCAGCCCCATGCCGATGGCATCGGTCGCCACCAGGTAATCGACGTCGCCGTTCTGATAGAGGTCGACCTGGGCATTGCGGGTGCGCGGCGACAGGGCCCCCATGACCACAGCGCAGCCGCCCTTCTGGCGGCGGATCACCTCGGCGATCGCATAGACGTTTTCCACCGAGAACCCGACGATGGCCGACCGCGCGGGCATTCGGCTGAGCTTTTTCTGGCCGGTATAGCTGAGTTCCGAAAACCGCTCGCGTCGCATGAATTGCGCCCCCGGCACCTGGGCCGCGATGGCCCCGCGCATGGTGTCGGAACCCAGAAGCAGCGTCTCGTGCAGGCCGCGCGCATGCAAGAGCCGGTCGGTGAAGACATGCCCCCGCTCAGGGTCAGCGCAAAGCTGGATCTCGTCCACCGCCACGAAATCGGCGCCAATCTCCTGCGGCATCGCCTCAACCGTGCAGACCCAATATTGCGCGCGGTCGGGAACGATTCGCTCCTCGCCCGTGACCAGCGCCACCACCGAGGGGCCGCGCAGGCCCACGATCCGGTCATAGACCTCGCGCGCCAAAAGGCGCAGCGGCAGGCCGATCACACCGGTGCGGTGGGCCAACATGCGTTCGATTGCGTAATGGGTCTTGCCGGTATTGGTGGGGCCGAGAACGGCCACCACCCGCGCGCGTTCCGCCATGGGGCTGCCTTTTACAGGTCGGTGCCCGAGACTTGCCGTTCGAGCCTGTCGATGGCCTCGTTTATGCCGGGGCGATGAGGATGTATAGCTTGCGCGGCCTGCCACGCCTCAAGCGCCTTGTCGGGCTGGCCGATCTCTTCCAGAATCAGGGCCAGGCCGCCCATGGCCCCGAAATGGCGCGGGTTCAGCGCCAATGTGCGTTGGATATCGGCCAGGGACGGGCCGAAGAGACCGGCATTGAAATACGCGGTGGCGCGCGCATTCCAGCCCTCGGCGAAGTCGGGTGCATGATCGGTCAGCGCGGTCAGATGTTCGATCGCGGCCTCGATATCGCCCTCCTCCATCGCCTCGCGCCCGCGCTGCAGTAAAAGGTCCATCGCGGGCGAGCCCGAGCGCGACCACTCACGCCAGATATCGTCCTCAACCCGCTGCCATTCGGGCAAGACAGGCTCCTGCAACCGCTCAAACAGCTGGTCCAGCTCGGCGGTCTGGGCGTCGGCGGAATTCCACCAGGGTAAGGAAAACCATACTCCTAGCACCAGTGCCGCAACGATACGATTGGAAATTGACGTGTGTAAGCTCATAACCATTACCAGTGTAACGTGAGTTTCGACGAAATCGAGTGGTTGTTGCTCACAAACTGGAGAGACTTGGGATGAGCGAAGTGATTACGGCCGCCGTAGCGGCATTGAACGAGAAAATGTCGGGCGGTTTCGATGGCGTGGCAAAATTCGTCATCGAAGACGAAGGCGCGATCATGATCGACAGCAATGGCGCCCGCGCGGGCGATGAGGAGGCGGATGTGACCATGTCGGCTGACACCGAAACCTTTCGCGCCATTCTGGACGGCGAACTGAACCCGACGACCGCGTTCATGACCCAGAAGCTGAGCGTTGACGGCGATATGGGTGCTGCCATGCGCCTGGGCGCCGTTCTGAGCTGAGCCATGGAGAGCGCGCCGTTTTTTGCAGAGGTTGCCGATGGTCCCGACGGGGGGGCCGCCTGGTGGTTGACAGCGAGTGACGGCGTGCGCGTCCGCATGGGCGCCTGGATGCCCGAAGACGCGCGGGGAACCGTACTGTTTTTCCCCGGCCGCACCGAATATGTTGAGAAATATGGCCGCGCGGCCGCCGATATGGCGGCGCGCGGTTATGCCTCTGTCGCGGTTGACTGGCGCGGCCAGGGCCTGGCCGACAGGCCCCTGCCCGACCGCTCGTCAGGTCATGTGAACGATTTCACCGAATATCAGCTTGATGTTCACGCGGTTCTGGCCGCGGCCGACGCCCTTTCGCTACCGAAGCCTTTTCATCTGGCCGGCCATTCCATGGGCGGCGCCATCGGCCTGCGCGCGGTCGTTGAGGGGGCCCCGTTTGAAACGGCGGCATTTTCGGCCCCGATGTGGGGGATCATCATCAAGCCGTTCATGCGGCCCTTTGCGCGGGCGGTGACGGGGGCGGCCGGCAATTTCGGGTTCGGCCACAAATACGCACCGGGCACCGAGGCGCAGACCTACGTTCTGGCCGAACCGTTTGAGGGCAACAAGCTGACCCGCGACCGGGACATGTACGACTATATGCAGCGCCAGCTGCGCGCCCATCCCGAACTGGCCCTGGGCGGGCCCAGCCTGACATGGGTTCACGAGGCTCTGAAGGAGCTTCGCGCGCTCCGCGCAATGCCCTTGCCGAAGATCCCGGGATATTGCGCCGTCGGCGGCGCCGAGCGCATCGTCGATGCCAATGAAATGCGCGCCGTCATGGCCCGCTGGCAGGGCGGGGTTTTCGAAACCTATCCCGGCAGCGAACATGAAATCCTGATGGAAACGCCCGAGATCCGCGCCCGGTTCTTCGACGCGATCACTGCGATGTTCGATAACGGGCATGCCTGGGACGCTCAAGTCTCGACCGCCTGCTAGCTGCGCGACGTCGAACAACTTTGATCTTCATGTCCTGACGTGACCCAAAGCGCCAAGTTGCGGTTGCGGGAAATGAACGCTGTGCGAGCCCAAACCTACGGGCGTCAGACGGTTCATTTTTTGACTAGACTGATTTTGAAGTGCGAGTAGGTTTTCTAATCGATCACCAATTCGGAGCAAGCACTTGGGATTTAACTGGACACCGGGCGTAGGCCCTTGCGAGACAGCGCTTGCTTCAATGCGCAAGGGAGCGCCGCAACCAGACATTCTGATGGGTGAGGCTTGGTTTATGGGTGAAACACGAAAAATGTTCACCGAGCTAAGCGATGATTCTGAGACCGTATCAACTGAATACTTGCAGGAAGTGCTACAAGAAATCGCAGGCGGCGCGAGCGCCTTTAGCCTTCATGAAGAATGGGAGGTTTGGTTCCGCCATCTGTTGCCGAGAGTTGTGCCGCGATGCCACGAACGCATTGTAGATTGGCTGTTCGAAAGCCTGTGTAGCGCCTTCTTGCAAGTTGATCTTGCGACCAGTCACAGGGGTCGGAATGCGTATGACGGCGATGAAGTTCTTAGCACGCTCGGGCAAGTCATAATGGCTGAAAATCGATGGAAGGACGGCAAGATAGTCGTTGGTAACATTCTTTATCCGTCGAACAATAACCCCGCGAAACGGTGGGGTTGGGCGAACGTGAGCGGCGACCTTGCCGCGTCGCTTGTAGTCTGTCTTCGCTTGATCGGAGACAAGGAACTCCAAGGCTGGGTGGATTCGATTTTTTCAATCGACTGCCCGTACTGGCGTGCACAGTTGCTGACTTGGCATGTTGGAGCGCGTCCCTTGCTGAACGGACGTATCAAGTTCCCTAATCAATTTGATGAATGGACTGCAAACCGCAATAATAAGAACCCAAGTATCGGCTGGGATGGGTCTCATGTCGTGGGCAGAATGCAAGGCGACACAATCGTAGCCGAGGCTATTTTCCCTAAAGGCCGAGTTTCAAAATTCAAGAGCACTTTTGAAGCTCATTTGGCAAATGCCGACCTCAGCAAATGGAAAGAAGAAATTCTAGAGATACCCGCGCTTCGATCAGAAGTAGGCCGTTTGATTGAGGATTTTGAAATCAACTAGTGTCCGCTTCGTCCGCACTGCCGAAATTGGACCAGAGTCCCGCACTGCCGAAATTGGACCAGAAATGACTAGAACTAGGTCAGATTAAGCCGAAGAACGGCGCTGCTTTTTCCGAAGTCTTGCCGACCGAAGAAAAGCCCGGCGGCGTTCCGAACCAGGCCACCTACCGCTCGATCCGCACTGTCTGCCTCAGCTGGCCTGTCGCGCGGTCGTAGATCAGGATCTCGTCATCGGTCACAACTGCGTACCAGTCGGCCCCCTGCGTGAAGGCCAGGGCCTGGGCGCCGTCGGGCAGTGTCAGCGCGTCGGGCAACACCAAATCCGGCGCGGCGGAGAAACGGATGACAATCAGCGCCACGATGGCTAGAAGGCCTGCGATCATCGTGGCGGTCAGCAGAGTGACCAGCCGCCTGAGAAACCTGATATTGGCCGGTTCGAACCCTTCCGGCGGCGGAGCCTCATCCATGTCCGACGACCCTTCGCGCAGTCTGATTGTGCAAATCGCAGCCGATCCGCCCTCGCGCCTTGATAAGGCGCTTTCGCGCGACGTGCCAGAGGCGGCCGAGCTGTCGCGCTCGCGCCTGGCAAAGCTGATCGCCGAGGGCTGCGTGCGGCGGGGCGGCATGGTGCTGAGCGATGCGAAGGCGAAGGTGGCCGAGGGCGAGATGATTGAGATCACGCTGCCCGCCGTCGTTGAAACCGAAACGCAGGCCCAAGACATCCCGCTTGAGGTTGTCTGGGAAGACGACGATCTGATCGTGGTGAACAAGCCCGCGGGGCTGGTGGTGCACCCTGCCCCGGGCTCGCCCTCGGGCACGCTGGTCAACGCGCTTTTGCACCATTGCGGTGACACGCTGTCGGGCATCGGCGGCGAACGGCGCCCAGGCATCGTGCACCGGATCGACAAGGATACCTCGGGGTTGCTGGTGGTGGCCAAGTCGGACCGGGCCCATCACGGGCTGGCCCTGCAATTCGAGAAGCACAGTGTTGAGCGGCGGTATCTGGCGCTGTGCTACGGCGCGCCGGATCCGGGCGATCCGCGCCTGCGTGGCGTGAAGGGCACCCATTTCGAAGCCGGCGGCGTCTTGCGCATCACGACGCAACTGGCCCGCCACAAGACCGACCGACAGCGCCAGGCGGTGCTGTTTCATGGCGGGCGGCATGCGGTGACGCGGGTGCGCAGCCTTGAGACCTTCGGTCAGCCTGTCGTGGCCGCGCTGGTGGAATGCCGGCTTGAGACCGGACGCACCCATCAGATCCGCGTCCACATGGCCCATATCGGGCACGGCCTGATCGGCGATGCCACCTATGGCGGGCGCCGCAAGCTTGCCGAAAAGGCGGTTGGCACGGGCGCTGCCGCCCTTGCCGCTGCCTTTCCCAGGCAGGCGCTGCATGCGGCCACTTTGGGGTTTTCACACCCGATCACCGGCGAAAAGCTGTCCTTCGAGGCGCCCCTTCCCGACGACATGGCGGATCTGATCCGGGCGCTGAGACGTTAACAAAATATGCACATCGACGTGATACGGCTGACATCTGGCTTCCCCAGATGCGATTTGCGGCCATACTGCGACGTGATAGAGAGACAGATCAAAACTTGAACTGATCGGTTTAGTTCGCTATATAGACATCTGACCGCCGCGCGCGGACCGATCGGGAGGCATAAAACGATGAGCACTTATACAAATCTACCGGCACCGTCCCCCGAACAGGGGATGAACCGATACTTGCAGGAAATCCGCAAGTTTCCGATGCTTGAGCCCGAGCAGGAATACATGCTGGCCAAGCGTTGGGTCGATCATCAGGATACCGAGGCCGCCCACCAGATGGTGACCAGCCACCTGCGGCTGGCCGCCAAGATCGCCATGGGCTATCGCGGCTATGGGCTGCCGCAGGCCGAGGTGATTTCCGAGGCGAATGTAGGCCTGATGCAGGCCGTCAAGCGGTTTGACCCTGAAAAGGGCTTCCGTCTGGCCACCTACGCTATGTGGTGGATCCGCGCCTCGATCCAGGAATACATCCTGCGCTCGTGGAGTCTGGTGAAGCTGGGCACGACCAGCGCCCAGAAGAAGCTGTTCTTCAACCTGCGCAAGGCCAAGGCCCGTATCGGCGCACTGGAGGATGGTGACCTGCGGCCCGAGAACGTCGCCAAGATCGCCCATGACCTGAACGTCACCGAGGAAGAGGTGATCTCGATGAACCGGCGCCTGTCGGGCGGCGATGCATCACTGAACGCGACCGTCGGATCGGCCGATGGCGATGCGACGGCGCAGTGGCAGGACTGGCTTGAAGATGAAGACGCCAACCAGGCCGAGGCCTATGCCGAACAGGACGAGCTTGAGGCGCGTCGCGCGTTGCTGGTGCAGGCCATGGATGTGCTGAACGACCGCGAGAAGGACATTCTGATGCAGCGCCGGCTTGAGGAAAACCCGGTCACCTTGGAAGAGCTGTCAGGCCAATACGACGTCAGCCGCGAACGCATCCGCCAGATCGAGGTGCGCGCCTTCGAAAAGCTGCAAAAGCGCATGCGCGAACTGGCCAAGGACCGCGGCATCCCCGCCCCGGCCTGACCCTTTCCCATATTCTGAATATCGAGCATATTGGCCGGGTTCCTCGTGAACCCGGTTTTTTTATTGGGAGTGGTCTTTTGAATGACGATGTCGAAAAGCTTCAGAAACTGATGCTCGAGAACCTCGGTCGGGAGGACATGGGCGGATTGAAAGACCTGCTCTCCGGCGCCCGTGAAATCGTCGGCAAGCATTCAGGATCAAATGCCGAGATGACCGAGCTGCTTCCAAAGCTTGATGAATTAGCCGGATCGATCGACCGCCTTCAAGCGCTACAGATGCGCTCGGCTGCGCTTGTTGAAGAGGTGCGATTAGCCGAACTGGCTGGCGATACGGATCGAGTTGCCCAACTTGAAGCGCAGCTTGAGCAGGCCTGGGCGGAACAACGGGCAAACTCCGAAACAATCTTGCCGCCCGAATATCGGCCTGAAACTCTGCCACCGCCTTATGACACTCTGCGGGACGCGATCGAAGACGGGGATCTCGACGCGCTGGACCGGGTATTGGCCGAGGGCGTGGACCTGAACGGATTCACGGACAAATTCGGATCGTCCCCACTTTTCTGGGCTTTGCGGGCCGAAGGGCGAAATGCCGAAACGGTTCAGCGCCTGATTTCTGCAGGAGCGGATGCCCAGTATACGACATCTGAGGGGTACAATGCCCTCCAACAGATTGCCGACACCAACTATCCCAATCCGCCGCTTGAGGTATTGTCAGCGATCGTTGAGTGTCTTGTCACTCATGGCGCCCAGATCGAGGCCCGCACGCATTGGGGTTGGACCCCACTTTATCGCGCCGTCTTTGAAGGTGACGAGGTGGAGGTGGAGGCGCTTTTGCGCAACGGCGCTGATCCGAATGCGCCGCCGGTTGAAGCAGACACACCGGGATGTGCGGCCACATGCCCAATGTTGCTGGCGGCCGGATACAACACAAAGAAAGTGCGCCTCTTGTTGGACTATGGCGCTGACCCCCGCACAATCTTGCAAGACTTCGAAGCCGAAGCCCAGCATGCGGCCGACCGATGTGATCAGCGAAAGGCCCAAGGCGAAGCAACTCAGTGGGACAGCACCTATGCACAAGGTTATGCAGAATCGCTTGAGCTCATCCGCAGAGCCGCCAAGCAATTTCAATAACTGGGCCACTGCTGCGCGCCATTGAAACCTGCGCCACAGGCCTCTAGGGAAGGGGCGACAAAGACCCTCGGGAGTGACGCAGACCATGCTCGACACCTTCCTAAAACCGATGCACCGCGAAGGCATTCGCTTCGTGGCGATCTTCGCGGGTGTGACACTGGTGCTGTTTTGGGTGTGGGAGCCGCTGGGATGGATCGGCACGGGGCTGACGATCTGGTGCTATTACTTCTTCCGCGACCCCAAGCGCGCCGTCCCTCAGCGCGAGGGGCTGCTGGTCAGCCCCGCCGATGGCGTGGTGTCGCTGATCGAACCCGCCGTGCCGCCAGAAGAACTGGGCATGGGCCCCGAGGCGCTGACCCGGGTCAGCGTTTTCATGAACGTCTTCAACTGCCACGTGAACCGGACGCCCATCGCGGGCAAGGTGGCCGCGATCGCCTACCGTCCCGGCGCGTTCCTGAATGCCTCGCTCGACAAGGCCAGCAGCGATAATGAGCGCAACAGCCTCAGCATCGAGATCGCCGATGGGCGCCGCATCGCGGTGGTGCAGATCGCGGGCCTCGTGGCGCGGCGGATCGTGTGCTTCGTGAAAGAGGGCGACATGCTGGAAACGGGCGAGCGTTTCGGGCTGATCCGTTTCGGCTCGCGCGTGGATGTCTATCTGCCCGATGGCGTGGCGCCGATGGTGGTGCTGGGGCAAAACATGGTGGCCGGTGAAACGGTGCTGGCCGATCTGACCTCGGATGAGCCCGCCCGCACCGGCAAGGTAGCCTGAGCGATGGCCGAGACCCCGCGAAAACCTCCGCGCCAGTTTTCGCTGCTGCAAATCCTGCCGAACCTCGTCACCGTGGGTGCGATCTGCGCAGGCCTGACGGCGATCCGCTTTGCGTTCCAGGGCAATTTTGAGATGTCGGCCGCCCTGATCGTGCTGGCCGCCGCCCTCGACGGCATGGATGGCCGGTTAGCGCGCCTCTTGAAAAGCGAAAGCGAGATCGGGGCGGAACTGGATTCGCTGGCCGATTTCGTGAATTTCGGGGTAACACCCGGCCTGGTGATGTATCTTTGGGCCTTGCAGGAGGCGCGCAGCGCCGGCTGGATCGCCGTCTTGATCTTCGCGATCTGCTGCGTCTTGCGTCTGGCCCGCTTCAACGTCGGCAATCGCAGCGAGGCGGCCAAGCTCGACCCGGCCTCTTTCGTCGGCGTGCCCGCACCGGCCGGTGCGATGCTGGTGATGCTGCCGCTCTACCTGGCCTTCCTCTTGCCGGCCTTGCACCCGATGCCCGAACTGGTGATCGCGGCCTACATGGTGCTGATCGGCCTTCTGATGATCAGCCGGATGCCCACGCCATCGCTGAAAGCGGCCAAATTCTATGCAGAACAGATCAAATTCGTCGTGATCGGCTTCGTGGCCTTGGTCGCAGCCTTGTTGACATATCCGTGGGCCACACTTGTGGCCTTGGACATTGCCTATATTGTCGCGCTGATCTGGGCCTGGCGCACCCGCGAGCCGACCGAAGAACCACAGGAGTAGACATGGAATTGCAGGCTGTCAAAAGCTCTTATGCCCGCTGGGCGCCGATCTATGACAAGACTTTCGGCATCCTCACCAACGCCGCGCGGAAATACGCGGTGGCCTATGTCAACACGCAAGGCGGGTCGGTGCTGGAGGTCGGCGTCGGCACCGGGCTGGCCCTGCCGCTTTATGACCCGGCCTTGCAGGTGAGCGGCATCGATTTCAGCGAGGACATGCTGGACAAGGCGCGCGAGAAGGTGTCGGAGGCAAAGCTGACCCATGTCAAATCGCTCCGCCAGATGGACGCGCGCAGCCTCGATTTTGCCGATGCCAGTTTCGATACCGTCGTCGCGATGCATATCCTGTCGGTCGTGCCCGAACCTGAGCGTGTGATGGCCGAGATTGCGCGCGTCTGCAAACCGGGCGGGCATGTCGTGATCACCAATCACTTCGCCCGCGAGACCGGCCTCTTGGCCTCGGTCGAGAAAGTCACGGCCCCCTTCGCCAACACGCTGGGCTGGCATTCCGATTTCGACAAATCCCGCGTTCTGGGCGAGCCCTCGCTTTCGGTCGAGGAGGAGCACATCTTGCCGCCGCTGCGGATGATGACCTTCCTGGCCTTGCGGAAAGCAGGCTGAGACCATGGCGCCCGGCCGGGTCCGCTGGGGCATCCTTGGCGCGGCAAAGTTCGCGCGCGACCATATGGCCCGGGCTATTCATGCCGCCGAAGGGGCAGAGCTGGCCGCGCTGGCCACATCCGCGCGCCAGAAGGCCGCCGGGTTTCAGACTTTCTGCCCCGGTCTGAATGTGCACGACAGCTATGAGGCCTTGCTGGACGACCCCGGCATCGATGCCGTCTATATCCCCCTGCCCAACCACCTGCATGTGGCGTGGACCGAAAAGGCACTTGCGGCCGGCAAGCATGTGCTGTGCGAAAAGCCGATCGCCATGCAGGCCGATCAGATCGACCGTCTGATCGCGGCCCGTGACGCCTCGGGCCTTCTGGCGGCCGAGGCCTATATGATCGTGCACCATCCGCAATGGCAGCATGCGCGCAAGCTTCTGGCAGACGGCGCGGTGGGCGAATTGCTGCATGTCGACGGGTTTTTCAGCTATGACAACAGCGCCGACCCCGGCAATATCCGCAACAAGCCCGAGACCGGCGGCGGCAGCCTGCCCGATATCGGGGTCTATACCTGCGGCGCGGCACGCTTTGCGACGGGGCAGGAGCCGACCGAGGTGTCCTCGCGCATCACGTGGGAAAATGGTGTCGATGTCACCGCCCATGTCGATGCGCAGTTCCCCGGCTTCACCTTTTCGGCCACCACCTCGATGCGGATGCATCCCCGCCAGGAGATGACCTTTCACGGCGCAGACGGCGTGCTGCGGCTGACCGCGCCCTTCAATGCAGGCGTTTTCGGCGAGGCCCGGGTTGAGTTGCATCGCGGCATGACCACGACGGTTGAGCGGTTTCCCGCGGCCAATCATTATGTCTTGCAGGTTGAGGCCTTTTGCCGGTCTGCGCGGAGCGGTGACGATTACATCTGGCCGCTGGAGCAGGCCAAGGGCACGCAACGCATGCTCGACATGGCCTTCGCGGGCGAGGTGTCGGCCTGACCCCCCGTGACATGCCGGACGGCGCGCGTTAACCTTTTGCCCGACACCACCGAAACACCGCCGCAGGGAGCGCTCTGAGCATGGCCACCAAGCCCCGAAACACCACCTCGCGCAAAAGCAAAGCCGAAGAGGTCGACGACGATCCCGTCGCGCTGGACGAGCCTGAGCGCCCCACCCCGCCGGCCAGATCACGCCCCAAGCGTGAGGCCGCGCGCAAAGATGACCGGGACGATGATGAGGATGACGACGATTGGGACGAGGATGACCGCGAGATCCCCTGGATGCGCGGGCTCTGGATGCTGGTGATCGGCGGGCTGTTCTACGTGGCCCTCTGGATCTTGATGATCGCCGCATTGATCCAGTTCCTCTGGATGGCTTTTGCCAAGGAGAAGAACGACAACGTCACCGATTTCGGCAAAAGCCTGTCCCGTTGGATGGCCGGCGCCACACGGTTTCTGACCGGTGTCAGCGAGGAAAAGCCGTTCCCATGGGGAAAGTGGGGGGACTAGCGCCCCACCTAGCGCCAAGGTCAACTAGCGTCGGATCGTGAGCGTTGCTCGCGCAGCGCGCGGATATCTGTGCTGCTGACGCGCTGCACGCTGGTCGCCGCGGAAGCAGCCGCTTTGCGGCGCTCGCCTGCCTTCTCCCAGGCCAGAACGGCGGTGGCGAAGAACCAGCTGGACGCCCATGTCATGAAAAGCGTGCCGCCCATCAGCGATGTGAGACTTCCACTCCAGCGCCACGGGATTTCATTGCCGCTCGCTAAGGCAAAGAGTGCGCTGGCCACCATGGCGAACATCGTCCAGACCTCGCCGAAGATGGCAAAGATATGCCCACCGAACACCCAGACCAACATCACCACGGTCAGGCTGAAAAGGCCGACGCCGAAGCCGAAGAACGCCCCGTCACCATAGCCCTTCGTAGAAGCCGCCGCGGCCGCGCTGGTCATCGGTACGGCGATTGCGCTGGCGTAAAGAGCCAGAAGAATGGAATACACCAAAAGCGTGCCACCCCCCAGCCAGAGAAGGGCAGAGCCCGGTGCGCCGTCCGACATAGCGCCGGTTTCCGTCAGCGCCAGCATGATCCCCCGAAACCCGAGGCCGGCCACAAGCTCAATCAGATAGGTCGCGATGATGTTGATGATGCAAAAGACAAGGCTCACCCGCAAAAGCTGTCCGAAATCGGGCTCATTCGCGTAGCCCCGGGCCGCCAATGCGCAGCGCAGGCCAACGATAAGGCAAAAGGCGCTGACGGTGCCCGGCACGACAAGGCCGACCACGGGGATAATGCTGGCCAGCGACATCAGGAAAGCCGCGATTGCGAGAAATGGGAGTAAAAGCAGATAACGCCAGAAAGTCTGAAAGGATAAAGGCAAAGCGTGTAGGAAAAGGGGCAAGGGCAATCTCCATCGTTTGCCCAGACAGGGCCATGGAAAATCCATGCCCCCCTGGGATAAAAACGTATGGAGTTTGCCGCCCCGTTCAATAACCCGTGATCAGATAAGGCCTGTGAAGTGGGGAATACCCTACCCCTCCATCGCCTCCAGCTCATCAATGAAGCCCGAGATCATGGAAAGGCCCTTATCCCAGAAGGCGGGGTCGGAGGCGTCGAGGCCGAAGGGGGCCAGAAGCTCTTTGTGGTGCTTTGATCCGCCGGCTTTCAGCATCTCGAAATACTTCTCCTGAAAGCCCGGGTCACCCTCGGCGTAGACGGCATAAAGCGCGTTCACCAGACCGTCACCGAACGCATAGGCGTAGACGTAGAACGGCGAGTGCACGAAATGCGGGATATAGGCCCAGAAGGTCTCGTACCCCTCCATGAAGGTGAAGACAGGGCCGAGGCTTTCGCCCTGCACGGACATCCAGAGATCGTTGATGTCATCGGGCGTCAACTCGCCCTGGCGGCGGGCGGCGTGCAGCTTGACCTCGAAATCGTAGAACGCGATCTGGCGGACGACCGTGTTGATCATGTCCTCGACCTTGCCGGCCAGCAGAACCTTCTTCTGCTCGGGGCTGGCCGCGCCGTCCAGAAGCTTGCGGAAGGTCAGCATCTCGCCGAAGACGCTGGCGGTCTCGGCCAGGGTCAGCGGGGTCGACGACAAGAGCTCGCCTTGATCTGCGGCCAGCACCTGATGCACGCCATGCCCCAGCTCGTGCGCCAGCGTCATCACGTCGCGCGGTTTGCCGAGGTAGTTCAGCATCACGTAAGGGTGCACATCCGTCACCGTCGGATGGGCGAAGGCGCCGGGCGCCTTGCCGGGCTTCACGCCCGCATCGATCCAGCCCTTTTCGAAAAACGGCTGCGCCAGATCGGCCATCTTGGGGTCGAACCCGGCATAGGCCGACAGCACTGTCTCGCGCGCGTCGTCCCAGCCGACGATGCGCTTTTCCTCCATCGGCAGGGGCGCGTTCCGGTCCCAGACCTCAAGCTTGTCCAGACCCATCCATTTGGCTTTCAACGCATAATAGCGGTGCGAGAGTTTCGGGTAGGCCGCGACCACGGCATTGCGCAGCGCCTCGACCACCTCGGGTTCAACATGGTTCGCCAGGTGGCGCCCATGCATGGCCGTGGGCATCTTGCGCCAACGATCCTCGATTTCTTTCTCTTTCGCCAGCGTGTTGTGGACCCGCGCGAACAGCTTGATATTGGTGCCGAAGACCTGTGCCAATTCCCGCGCCGCCGCCTCGCGCCTGGCGCGGTCGGTATCGGTCAGAAGGTTCAGCGTGCCCTCCAGGTTCAGCGCCTCGCCCTGCACCTCGAACCCCAGGCCCGCCATCGTCTCATCAAAAAGCTTGTTCCAGGCCGAGGCGCCAACGGTCGATTGATCGTGCAGGAATTTCTCAAGCTCGTCCGACAACTGATGCGGCCGCATCGCGCGCAGGCGGTCAAAGACCGGTTTGAACCTTGCCAGATCGGCATCGGCGGCGAACAGAGCCTCGATGCGCGCATCCTCGATCCGGTTCACCTCCAGCGAAAAGAACACCAAAGGCGTGGTCGCCACCGTCACCCGGTCCTGACAATCGGACATGAACTTGGCGCGTTCGGGGTCCAGCGTGTTCTGATAATAGCGCAGGCCCGCATAGGACATGAGGCGCCCGGCAATCGCCTCGATCTTCTCATAGGCCAGCACGCAGTCCAGCATCTGGGCCGCCTCAAGGCCTGCCAGATTGCCCTCGTACTTTGCCGCAAAATCGGCGCAGGCCCCTTCCAGCCAGTCCATATCACGGGCCACTTCCGGTGCGTCGGGCGCGGCATAGAGGTCGGTCAGGTCCCATTCCGGCAGATCGCCGAAATCGCCCCCCGCGGAAGCATTGGCATCGAAGACGGGACAGGACCATTGGTGCAGCATAAGGAGACCTCTTTCATTCATTTGCCAAACACATAGGTCGCCCGCCCCCAAAGGCGCAACCCGTGTGTCGAACATGGGCGCGGGGCGAGTGTTTTCGCACGTGCCTTTGCACCCGCTATGCGAGACGAAGCTGCCGTAGAGAATTTTTCCAGGAACATATCCGCCTTGCGCGAGTACATGAAAGAGCGGATCCTCCTGTCAACCTGCTGACCGGAGGGATCACTATGGCGATCATCAGAGTATCGCTCACAAGAATTGTCGACCACAGTTTCCCGTTCTTTGGATCTTTTGAGTTCGCTGACTTATCGGGGGAAGTCGTCGTCATCCATGAAAAACTTCCAGTCATCGGAGTAGACTACGTGGAAGGAGAAACCATCCTTCCGATCGACGTTGATCTAGAGTGTAAAGTCGTTTCGACCTCAGTTAGAGGCATAGTCATTGATATAAGTGAACCCTACGCGATGGAAGACATCCATGGACGAACGGAGTTTCACGTGCGTACAGAGATGGTCGTCCGATAGGTCGAATTGGGCTCATTACAGACCTCTGGCCGTCCAGCAGCGGCGCCTCCTGGCATCTGTCTCGGAAAGGACCCGGAGAATAGCGGCGGCACTGGCCGCTGCAAGACAATGTGCTAGGCTTTCATCCCATGGCAAAGCCCGATCTGCTCACCGTCGCCGAGGCCGGTATCTACTGCGCCGCAGGTGATTTTTACATCGACCCCTGGCGTCCGGTTGACCGGGCGTTGATCACCCATGGCCATGCCGATCACGCGCGGCCGGGACATGCGCGTTATCTCGCGACCGAGGCTGCGGCTCCTGTTATTCGCTACCGTCTGGGCGTGGCCGTGGAGACGATCCGTTACGGAGAAGAGCGCCGGATCGGGTCGACGAATGTCAGCTTCCATCCTGCGGGCCATGTGCCAGGCTCGGCCCAGATCCGGGTTGAGCACAAGGGTGAGGTCTGGGTGGCCTCGGGCGATTACAAGGTCGCCCCCGACCGCCTGTCTGAACCGTTTGAGCCTGTGCGCTGCGACACCTTCATCACCGAATGCACCTTCGGCCTGCCGATCTTTCGCTGGCAGGCCGAGGCCGAGGCGATGGCCGAGATCGATGCCTGGTGGGCCAAGAACCGGGCTGAGGGGCGGTTTTCCGTCCTCGGGGCCTATGCGCTTGGCAAGGCGCAGCGCCTGCTGGCCGGGATCGACAGTAGCCAAGGGCCGATCCTGACCCACGGCGCGGTCGAGAACGTGAACGACGTGCTGCGCGGCCAGGGGTTGCCCCTGCCCGACACGCTCCGCGTCACGCCCGAGATCGATCTGAAAGAGCATCCCGGCGCCTTGGTCATCGCCACGCCCTCGGCCATGGGCGGCCCATGGATGAAACGGTTCGGGCAGGCCTCGACTGCCTTTGCCAGCGGCTGGATGGCGCTGCGCGGTGTCAGGCGCCGGCGCGCGGCGGATCGGGGGTTCGTGATTTCGGACCATGCCGATTGGGCGGGCCTCGGTCAGGCGATCACTGAGACCGGCGCGACCCGCGTGATCGCGACCCATGGCTATACCTCCGTCTTCCGACGCTGGCTGGAGGATCAGGGCTATGAGGCCGGCGTCATCACCACGCAATACGAAGGCGAAAGCCTCGATGCGCCGGAAGAGGATGTGGTCGAATGATTTTTGCTGACCGCGCGTTCAACCTGCTGGCCACCGCAGTACAAAAGCCCGCGCTCTATGCGATCAGGCCGCAAAAACTGCTCCGCCGGGCTTTCGCGCTGCAACTCTGGCTGACCGCGCGGCCGCTGTGGGGTGTCGCGGTTGAGAAGGTCATGCTGGGGCCTGAAGGCACTAAGGTCAGCGCGATCTGGCAACGCCCGCCCGGTGTGGCCGAAGAGGCGCCGGTGTTGATCTATCTGCATGGCGGCGGCTTCACCATCGGTGGCTTTGCGACCCACCGCCACCTCTCGGCCCGGCTGGCGCAAGCTGCAGGGGCACGGGCGCTCTTCGTGGAATATCGGCTGGCGCCCGAACACCCCTTCCCGGCCGCCCCTGACGACGTGCTGGTCGCCTATCGGGCGCTGTTGGAGCAGGGCATCTCGGCCGATCAGATCGCCATAGCCGGGGACAGCGCCGGAGGCTGCCTGGCGTTGTCGCTGCTGCATCGCATCACCGCCGAGGGGTTGCCGCGTCCGGCGGCTTTGGGGCTGCTGTCACCAGTCGTCGATCTGGCTCTGGACGCGCAGCCAAAGCCCGCGAAACCCGACCGGCTGTTGCCGCAGACCTGGGTCAAGCGGGCGGTCCGGTGTTACCTCGCCGATTGCGACCCGGCCGATCCGGTCGCCTCGCCCCTCCATGGCCAGCTTGATCAGGCGCCGCCCACCTGCATCCATATCGCGACCGATGAGATGCTGGAGCCCCAGGGCCTCGCCATTGCCGAGCGGCTGCGGGCGGGGGGCGGCCAGGTGGTGCTGGAACGCTTCGATGATGTGGCCCATGTCTGGCAGCTGAACGCCGGTTGGAGTGCGACGGCGGACCGGGCCGTGGCGCGGATGGGCGCGTTTCTGGCCCAGGCATTCAACGCAACCGCCAGATGAGGGAGTTTGCCCGCCTCTTCACCGCGCTTGATCAGACGACGCGGACCAACGCCAAGGTCGCGGCACTGGCCGAGTACTTCGATCGCGCGCCCGAGGCCGACCGGCTCTGGACCGTGGCGATCCTGTCGGGGCGGCGCCCGAAGCGCGCGGTGACAGCGACGCGGCTGCGGGAATGGGCGGCCGAGCGGGCCGGGCTGCCGCTGTGGCTTTTCGAGGAAAGCTATACGATCGTTGGCGATCTGGCCGAGACGATCGCGCTGATCCTGCCGCCCCCAGCCGAGGAGGTTGATCTGCCGCTGTCACACTGGATTGCCGAGGTGCGGCAACTGGCGGCTTTGGACGAGGTCGCCAAGAAGCCCCGCATCCTGGCCGCATGGGAGGCCCTCGGCGGAACCGAGCGGTTTCTTTACAACAAGCTTCTGACGGGCGGCTTCCGTATGGGTGTCAGCCAGACGCTGATGACGCGCGCCCTGTCGAAGGCCACTGGCATCTCGGAGCCCGATCTGGCCCACCGCCTGATGGGCGATTGGTCGGCCGAGGCGACCTCCTGGGAGGCGCTGATCCTGACGGACGACCCGACCGCCCGCCTGTCGCGGCCCTATCCGTTCTACCTGGCCTATCAGATCGAGGGCGCGGCCGAAGATCTGGGCCCGCCCGACGATTGGTTCGCCGAGTGGAAGTGGGACGGGATACGGGGCCAGCTGATCTGCCGCGGGGGCGAGCATTTCCTCTGGTCGCGCGGCGAGGAGCTGATGACCGACCGGTTTCCCGAACTGGCCGCGGCGCGGGATTGGTTGCCCGATGGCACGGTGATGGACGGTGAGATCCTGGCATTTGCCGACGGGCACCCCCTGCCCTTCGCTGCCCTGCAACGCCGCATCGGCCGCAAGACCGTTCCCAAAAAGGTGCTGGCCGAAGCGCCGGTTGTGCTGATGGCCTATGACCTCTTGGAAGAGGGCGGCCAGGACATCCGCGAGATACCCTTTGGCGAGCGTCGCGCCCGTCTGACGCGGCTTGTCGAAGACCTGCCCCCAGAGGCCCCGATCCGCCTGTCACCCGAGGCCGCCTTTACGGACTGGACCGGCCTTGCGACCCAACGCGAAGGGTCGCGCGAGGCGGGTGTCGAAGGCCTGATGCTCAAACGCCGCGCGGCTCCTTACCTGTCGGGCCGCAGGAAGGGGGATTGGTGGAAATGGAAGGTCGACCCGCTGACCATCGATGCGGTAATGATCTATGCGCAGGCCGGGCATGGACGGCGCGCGAACCTTTACACCGATTTTACCTTCGCGGTTTGGGACGGGCCCGACCTTGTGCCGTTCACCAAGGCCTATTCCGGACTGACAGATGCCGAGTTCAACCGCATCACCGCCTGGGTGCGCAAAAATACTCTTGAGCGGTTCGGGCCGGTCAGGCGTGTGACGCCCCGGCATGTGTTCGAGATCGCCTTTGAAGGTATCCAAGCCAGCACGCGCCACAAGTCGGGCGTCGCCCTGCGATTTCCCCGGATGCTGCGCTGGCGCGAGGACAAGCCGGTGGAGGAGGCCAACACGCTGGCCGACCTCGAAGCGCTTCTTCAGCAATATGGCTAGCCGATCAGACAGCAATTTTCCGCCTATGCACCCCACCATAACGAAGACCCCGCTTGTGGCCGCGCGAGGCACCCGTTAGCTCACAGCCCTGTGCTTAAGCGGTTTAAATTGAGTGCTTTTTTCCGAGTGTCGCGCCGCTGGAGACACATCGACATTAACGACACTCTTGAAGGAGATTATCGTGAAACGCGTTCTTTTTACTGCAACCGCCATTCTGGGCCTCGCGGCCGCCCCCGCCTTTGCCGAGGACTGCACCGCCGAGACGGTTCAGACAAAGGCCATGGAAGTCAGCACCAAGATCCAGGCGCTTGCAGCAACCGATCCGGCCAAGATGGCCGACCTGATGCCCAAGATGCAGGAAGCCGCGACCCGCTTTCAGGATGGCAGCAATCTGGGAGAGGCTTGCGCTTACTACGACGAGATGCTGGCCGAACTCGACTCGTGACCTCGTGGCTCGCGCGTTGTTCCAGCGCGCGGGTCATCCCCCCGGCGGCACGTCTGGCACGACCTTTACGTCCAGAAGAGCAAGCCGCCCTTCCCGTTCAATCACACCCAGCGCCGCCTCAATCACCTTGGGCAATTCGTCCGGCGAGACGACGGTCGTTGCCCAAGCGCGGCTTGCCTTGGCGATGGCTGCGAAATCGGGGCTCGGGCCCAAATCCGTCAACGGCATCCGATTTGACTTTACGGCCTGTCCATCGGGATAGAGCCCCGTCACCGAGCCGCGCACGGCGCCCCATTCGGCATTGTTCAACACGATGACAAGCGGCGCGAGGCCCAGGCTTTCGGCGATCTGATGGCAGGCCACCGGGTTGGCGAAGATATAGCTGCCATCGCCCATCGTGGCGACAGAGAGGCGTGCGGGATCGGCCAGACTGGCCCCAAGAGCGGATGGAAAGGACCAGCCGAGGCCGCCCGAATGCGGTTCCTGAAACCAGCTATTATGTTCGGTCCGCTCAAGCGTTCCGAGAGCCGTTCCCAATTCGGAGAAGACCGACGAGGTTCGGGCCCGCAACGCCTCGCCCAGACAGAGCGAGACCCAGGCCTTGGTCAGACCTTTGCCTTTTGATCCCATCGCACCAGCTTTCGCCTTGGCGCGGATTTTGGCGGCCTCGCCCGCGATGCGTGCCCTGCGGCCGTCAATCCCGGCCGCGTTGCGGGGCAGATCCTGCATCGCGTCGATCAGCGCCGGCAGGGCCAGCGCGGTTTCGCCGGCAATCGCCAGATGGGCGGGAAAGCCGCGTATCGGCGTGCGGGAAAACAGCGGGTCGGGGCCGAGATGGATCACCTTTGCGTCGGTTTTCAACGGATGCTTGTCGGGCCACCAGGGCGCCAGACTATCGATCACCAAAACCACATCCGCCTCGGCCAGCCAGGGCCCGGGATCGGCGCCGATATGGCAGGGATGATTTGTCGGGATGGCCAGATGCGTGGCCCACCAGGAGGACACCGGCATCGCCCAAGCCTCGGCCCATTCGGCAAAGGCCGCAAAACTTGCCGCGTCGCCCGCGCCGCGCTGCGCGATGACCAGCGGGGCCTCCGCCGCCGCCAGAAGCTGGGCGGCCGCGGCGATGTCGGCCAGATTTGGCGCTCCGGTGACCGGGGCCAGGCTTGGCGGTGCGGAGACGTCACCCGGATACGCCTCGCACAGAACCTCACGCGGCAGAGACAGGTAGACCGGGCCCTTCGGCGTTGAATTCGCAATGGCGTGGGCGCGGTCGAGGACCGGGCCGATCTGTTCGGGATAGCGCAGTTCGTACTCCCACTTGCAAGCCTCGCGCACCAGCGCCGCCTGATCGCGCATCTCCTGACCCCAGGCGATGGGCACGGTCCGGGTGCCAAAACGGCCGCTCTCCGTCACGGGCGTGCGCCCCGACATCATCAAGACGGGCACATTGGCCGAGGCCGCGTTCAGCGCCCCGATGGCGCCGTTGGCCAGCCCCACATTGGTGTGCAGCATCACCGCCTGGCCCCGGCCGCTGACCAGATAGGCCCCGTGGGCCATGCCCATCGCGGCATGTTCATGCGGCACGACGATCGCCTGCGGCAGGTCCTGACCCTCGGCCGCGGCCTGGGCCAGACCTTCGATGATCGGCGGGAAATCAGTGCCGGAATTGCAGAACACGAAATCGACGCCCAGCGCCTTCAGCCGGGGAAAGATCGCGCCACCAGCCGTGAAGTCGGTCATGACAGCACCGAAGGCAGCCACAGCGTCAGCGCCGGGAAGGCCAGCAACAGGCCCACCCGCACCAACTCGGCCCCGAAAAACGGCATCACGCCCTTGAAGGTCTCGATCATCGGCGTGTCCTTGGCCATGGCCGAGATTACGAAGACGTTCATGCCGACAGGCGGCGTGATCAGGCCCAGCTCAACCACCACAAGTGCGAGAATGCCGAACCAGATCTTCAGATCGTCCGTCGACATGCCGAAGCCCGCGCCTTCGGCGCCCTGGAAAAGACCCCCGTTCAGCTCAACCAGCACGGGCCAGAAGAAGGGGATCACCAGAAGGATCATCGACAGGGAATCCATCAGGCAGCCGAGCAGGATCAGCGCCAGCAGCAACAAGATCAGAACCGTCATCGGCTCCATCCCCGAACTGCCGATCCAGGCGGCGGCCTGCTGCGGCAGACCGATGCGCGACATGAAGATCTTCATCAGCTCTGCACCGAGCAGGATCAGATAGATCATGCCGGTTGTGCTGGCCGTCTCCTTGAACGCCTCAATCGTGCCCGCGATGCTGAGCGAGCGGCGCAAAAGCCCGTAGAGCCAGACCAGTGCGACACCCACGGCCGCCGCCGGCGTGGGGTTGTAAAAGCCCGCATAGATGCCGCCCAGAACGATACCGAAGATCACCAGAACCGGCAGCATGCCGATGGTGGCGGCGATGAACTCGGCGCGTGTTTCGGGCGTGCCGCGCGGCCCCGCCTCGGGCCGGATCAGCACGTAGATCGCGATGGTCAGGATGAACAAGATCACCGCCAGCGCGCCGGGAATCATCGCGGCGGCGAACATGGTAACGATATTCGCCTCGACCAGGATCGCATAGATGATCAGAACGACCGAGGGCGGGATCAGGATGCCCAGCACGCCGCCTGCCGCCAGCGACCCTGTCGCCAGCGCGCCGGAATATCTGTAGCGGCGCAGTTCCGGCAGCGCGACCTTGCCCATGGTCGAGGCCGTGGCGAGTGATGACCCGCAGACCGCCCCGAACCCCGCGCAGGCCGCGATGGCAGCCATCGCCGTGCCGCCGCGCATCCAGCCAAGCCAGGAATTGGCCGCCCGGAACAGCGCCTGCGACAGCCCGGTTTTCGAGGCCAGCGCCCCCATCAGCACGAACATCGGCACGACCGACAGGTCGTAGATCGCGAACTGGCCATAGGCGAGGGTCTTGAGCTGGCTCAGCACCAGGGCGGGGCCGTTCACCAGCATGACCCCCACGCCCCCCACAAGGATCATCGCATAGGCAATGGGCATGCGAATGGCGATCAGGCCCACCAGAATGGCCAGGGCCAAAAGGCCCAGCGTCACCGGATCGGTCATGCGCGCCGTCCGATGCCGCGGGCGGCCTCAACCAGCGTCACCGCCGAGGCGGCGGCCAACAGCGCCAGGGACACCAGGATCGGCACGAAGCCCCACCAGATCTGCACCTGCAAAATGGCGGTTTCATAGCCGTAGGCGCGTTGGTCAGCCATGCCCGCCTGCATCCGCCAGAGCAAAAGCAGGCTGAAGCCCAAGGCCACAAGCGACGCCAGAAGCGCAAAGGCGGCCAGGGTTCGGGGCCCCGCGCGGGCGGTAAAGATATCGGCCGTCACATTGGCGCCGGTGATCTGGCAGTAGGGCAGGAACATGAAGGCCGCCACCGCCACGCCGATCTCGGTCAACTCGAAATCACCCGGAAAGGGCACGCCCACGATACCGCCCAGCACGGTCGCGACATTCACCAGAACAACCGCCGTCAGCACGACGCCCCCCAAAAGCGCCCAGATCACCGTGATCCGGGTGACCGCACCGAAGAAGCCCGTGCGATTTTGGGCCTCGGGGGGCGCTTCCATCCCTCACATCGCCTGGGAATGGGTGGCGATTGCCGCGCGGGCCTTCTCGACCAGCCCGGCCCCATCGATGCCCTTGCCGGTCACCTCTTCGACCCAGCGCTCGACCACCGGCTCAAGCGCGTCGCGGAAGGCTTGGGTTTCGGCCTCGGTCAGGGTGATATGCTCATTGCCGCTATCGATGGCCATCTGAATGCCGAACTCCTCGGTGCCGCGCCAGATATCGCCGACCTCGGCCAGCCAGTCGGGGCCTGAGGCATCGCGGAACGCGGCTTGGATGTCCTTAGGCAAGCCGTCCCAGCGGGCCTGGTTCATCGACACCTGGAAGGTCGTCGTGCCAAAGCGCCACTTGTCGGCGCCTTCGATCTGATATCGCGTCTGTTCCTGAATTTTCAGCGCCGGGATGATCTCCCACGGGATGAAGGCGCCGTCGACCACACCCTTTTGCAGCGACGAGGGCAGTTCGGGCACCGGCATCGCGACCGGGGCGGCCCCCAGCGCCTCGATGATCCAGGCGCCGGTGCGGGTCGGCACGCGCAGTTTCAGACCCGCTGCATCGGCCGGTGTGCGCACGGCCTTTTCGGTGGTGTGCAGCCCCTGCCCGGCATGGACGTGCAGGAACATCACCTCAACGCCCGCATAATCGTCGGCAATATCGCCCGATTGCAGCATGTCGTAGAGCGCCAGGTTCGCCGCGCGCGGGTCGTTCTCATACACCCCCGGCAGCTCGATCACTTCGGTGCGCGGGAAAAGGCCCGGCGTATAGCCGTTCACCGTCCAGACCAGATCGACCACGCCATCGCGCACCTGATTGATCAGCTCCGGCGGCCGCCCGCCCAGCGACATTGCCGGAAAGATCTCAATCTTCACGCGCCCGCCGGAGTTTTCCTCAACCGCGCGCGCCCAGGGCTCGAGCATCTGGGTCTGCGCCGGGGCCTGGGCCCCCAGAAACTGATGCAGCTTGAAGGTGTAGTCCTGCGCCATGGCACCGGTTGCGCCCAAAAGCGCCAGCGCCGAGGCGGCAAGTCCAAGAGCCCGTCTGGTGATCGTTGTCATTTGATATCCTCCCGTGTCGGGGCCGGGCTGCTGTTCTCGCAGTGCCCTCACAGCCCGTTGCCAGGGGACGATTGCAGGATGGTGGCGAAAGTCAACCATCCGAAAAGACCTGGCCGGGAAGGATGCCGGGAAGGCGTTGCCAATCTCCAGCCGTTTCATCCTCCTGCACCTCACCGGACCGACGACGCGGCTGGAGCTGCACCCTGCCCCACAATCCCAAGTATAAAAGTCAGGTATTGATAATTCCGACATAATCAGTCAACTTTTAACCGATCGTGATAGATTCGGCGAAGAGGTCGGAATGACCGCAGCAAGTTCAGGAACGCTCGATGCCTACGATCGCCGCCCGCTCTTGTCGGGCCTCGGCATCGCGGGTCACGTCGCTTACCTTCACGCGCTGCCAGGCGCGCACCGTCGCAATACCAAAACAGGACAAAGACATGCTCCGCACTTCCCTGACGACCGCAATGGTCGTGGCTCTGATGGCCAATGCCGCGCAGGCGCAAACCGCCGCCGATGTGCTTGAAACCTATGCTGACATCGCCGAGGCGAAATATGCTGACAGCCTGCGCACGGCAGAGGCGCTGAAAGACGCCGTGACCGCGCTGACCGAAACCCCCTCGGCCGCAACGATGACCGCCGCACGCCAGGCCTGGCTGGAAGCGCGCGTGCCCTATCAGCAGACCGAAGTCTTCCGCTTCGGCAACCCGATCGTCGACGACTGGGAAGGGCAGGTCAACGCCTGGCCGCTGGACGAAGGCCTGATCGATTATGTCGACAGCACCTATGGCGGCCCGACCGATGCAAACCAGCTTGCCGCGCTCAACGTCATCGCCAACCCGACCTTTACCCTGTCGGGCACCGAGATCGACGCCACCGAGATCACGCCGGATCTTCTGAGGGAGGCGCTGCATGAGGCGGACGGGATCGAGGCCAATGTCGCGACCGGGTATCACTCCATCGAATTCCTGCTCTGGGGGCAGGACCTGAACGGCCACGGCGATGGTGCGGGCGACCGCCCGTGGAGCGATTATGCAGAAGGTGACGCCTGCACGAACGGCAATTGCGACCGGCGGGCCGCTTACCTGAATGTCGCGACCGATCTACTGGTGTCCGATCTGGACTGGATCACCGCGCAATGGGCCGAAGGCGGCGCGGCGCGTACGGCGCTGATGGCCGATGAGAAGGCCGGTCTGTCGGCGATCCTGACCGGCATGGGCAGCCTCTCTTACGGCGAGACCGCGGGCGAGCGCATGCGCCTTGGCCTGATGCTGAACGATCCCGAGGAAGAGCATTCATGCTTTGCCGACAACACCCATAATGACCATTATTACAACGGCATAGGCATTCAGAGCGTCTATCTGGGCCAATATGTGCGCGTTGACGGCACGATGGTCAGCGGCCCGTCGCTGTCCAACCTCGTCGCCGCTAACGACCCGGGGCTGGACATGGAAATGCGCACGCGGCTCTCCGCGGCCGTGCTGGCCCTGGGCCGGATCAAGACCGCCGCCGAGGCGGGCTTTGCCTATGACGAGATGCTAAGGCGCGGCAATGAAGGCGGTGAGGCACTGATCATGGGCGGCGTCGAAGGGCTGATCGCGCAGACCCGGTCGATCGAACGGGTTGTCGCCGCGCTGGACCTCGGCGGGATCAAGATCGAGGGGTCCGACAGCCTCGACAATCCCTCTGCCGTTTTCCAGTGACCCTGCGGAGAGGTGCGGCGACCCCCGCCTCTTCCCGGCCCATGATGACCCGTATCCTCGCCCCCCTTTTGGCCGCCTTGATCATCCCGCCGCTTGCCGCCGCGCAAGAGGTCAGCAGCCTGCCATGGATGGGTCTTGAGGATGTGCATCTCGATATCGTACCCCGCACCGAGGAGGAGCGCGCCCGCATCGCCGCGGTCACCGCGATGCCCACCGATTTCTCGGCGGCCTGGGCCTTTGAGGAGAATGTAGCCGGCGCCCAGACCGTGCGGGCGAGGCCGACATCGGACGCCTTTTCGCAGCCCGCGAACAACCTGACATTCGAACAAGAGCTGGATTTTCGCGTTGGCAACGGCTTGTTTCGGCGTCTCTGGGTCTCTGCCCCCGCCTCGACCATCGCGTCGGACGGGCTGGGCCCGCTGTACAACGCGCGGTCCTGTCAGCGCTGTCACCTGAAGGACGGGCGCGGCCATCCGCCCGAGGGGCCCGACGACGGCACAGTCTCAATGTTTCTGCGCATATCCATTCCCGCACAAGAGCCGGATCCGAAGGCCGTCGCCACCTATATCGCGGGCACCCAACCCACCGCGCCCGATCCGACCTATGGCACCCAGTTGCAGGATTTCAGCCTGCCGGGTCACGCCTCGGAATATCGGTTGCAGATCGACTATACCGAGACCGAGGTCGAGCTGTCGGGTGGCCAGATCGTCACCCTGCGCGCGCCGACCTATAGGGCCGCCGATCTGGGTTACGGTCCGCTGCACGACGAGGCGATGCTGTCGCCGCGTGTCGCCCCTCAGATGATCGGCATGGGCCTTCTTGAGGCGATCCCGGCTGAGGACATTTTGGCCTGGGCCGATCCCGACGATGCCGATGGCGACGGCATCTCGGGCAAGCCGCAGATCGTCTGGTCACACGTGCACGATCGCCCAATGCTGGGCCGCTTTGGCCTGAAGGCCGGCAACCCGACCGTTCTGGAACAGACCGCCGGGGCCTTCGCGGGCGATATCGGCATTTCCAACCCGATCCACCGGGCGGGTTCCGGCGACTGCACGAAGGCGCAAGTAGACTGCATCGCAGCCCTGCACGGTGACGATGCGGAACAGGGCGGGCTTGAGATCGATCAGGTGGGCCTCGACCTGGTGACATTCTACAGCCAGACGCTGGCCGTTCCCGCCCGGCGCGACGTCGATGACCCAGAGGTTTTGCGCGGGCGCGCGGTGTTCTTCGATACCGGCTGCGCTGATTGCCATCGGCCGAATTATGTCACCCACCGACTGACGGGCGACGACCCGGCCAGCTTTCAATTGATCTGGCCCTACACCGACCTTCTGCTTCATGACATGGGGCCGGGCCTCGCTGATAACCGCCCCGAGGGCCGTGCCGATGGGCGGGAATGGCGCACCGCCCCGCTTTGGGGGATTGGGATGACTGAAACCGTGTCGGGCCATACCTATTTCCTGCATGATGGGCGCGCGCGGTCCCTGCTGGAGGCGATCCTCTGGCATGGTGGCGAGGGGCAGGCCGCCCGCGACCGCGTTGCCGAGATGCCGCCCGCTGATCGCGATGCCCTGATCCGCTTTCTGGAAAGCCTATGAGGGCGCTGCCGATCCTTGCGCTAACGTTTGGCTTGGCCTTGCCCGCATCGGCGGATGTTGAGACAGCGCTCGATCGGCATATCCTGCCCGCCTTCGCGGCCTTTGCCGACAGGGCCGATGCACTGGCCCAGACCGCCGCGCTCGATTGTCGGCCCGAGGCCGTACGCCCGGCCTATCAGGCCGCCTTCGACGCCTGGATGCCAGTGGCCGACCTGCGCCTTGGGCCGTCCGAGACCGGTGCGTTGTCGGTGGCCTTCTGGCCCGACCCGCGCGGCGCCACCCAGCGCACCCTTGCGCGCTTCATCGCCGAGGAGGATCCCGTCGCCCTCAATCCGCAGGATTACGCCGAGGTCTCAATCGCCGCGCGGGGCCTCTTCGCGCTGGAAATGCTGCTCTACGATGCGGCCTTCGCGGACTATGCACCCGGCAGCTACACCTGCGATCTGGTCACGACGATTGCCGCCGATCTGGGCCATCAGGCGGCCGCGTTGGACAGGGCCTGGCAGACCGACTTCGCGCAAACACTCCGCAGCGCGGGCGACGCCGGGAACGCGACCTACCTTTCCCCGGACGAAGCCCTGCGAGCCCTCTACACGCAGATCCTGTCATCGGTGGAATTCACCACCGACCGCCGCCTGGGGCAGCCGATGGGCAGTTTCGACCGCCCGCGCCCCACCCTGGCCGAAGCGCGCCGGTCCAGGCGGAGCTTGCGCAACGTGGTGCTGGCCGCCGAGGCCGCGCATGATCTGGCAGCGGCCCTGGCCGATTGGGACCTGCCCGAAACGGACGCTGCCCTTGGGAGGGTCCGGCTGGCCGCCGAGCGGATCGAAGACCCCGCCTTTCAGGATGTGGCCGCCCCTCAGGGCCGATTGCGCGCCGAGGTCTTGCAACAGGCCGTGGCCGACCTGCGTCAGACGATCGAGGTTGAAATCGGCGCAGAATATGGCATTGAACCGGGCTTTAACGCGCTGGACGGAGATTGACCCATGACCACGCGCCGGGGCTTCCTCGCATCGTTGCTGGCCGCCGGAACCGCGCCGCATTTTGGCTGGGCGTCGGTCGGCAACCCCGCCTACCTGGCAGCCGCCAGGACCCCTGACCGAGGCTTTGCACTTTTTGGCTTGTCCGAAAGCAGCAGGCCCACCTTCCATGTGCCCCTGCCCGCGCGGGGCCATGCCGGCGCCCGTCACCCGCGCCGCGCCGAAGCCGTCGCCTTTGCCCGCCGCCCTGGCACGTTCGCTCTGGTGATCGACTGCGCCACCGGTGACATTCTGCACAATCTGTCACCGCCGGGCGGGCACCACCTGAGCGGACACGGCGTCTTTGCCGAAGGCGGCGCGCTGCTGCTGACCAGCGAGCAGAAAAGCGATAGCAGCGTCGGCATGATCGGCCTTTGGGATGTTGAGGCTGGCTATCGGCGCATCGGCGCCATCGAAAGCGGTGGCATCGGGCCGCACGATCTGCGCCTGATGCCTGATGGTCAAACCCTGGTCGTCGCCAATGGCGGCATCGCCACGGACCCTGCCGACCGCCGCAAGCTGAACCTGGAGACGATGCGTCCGAATTTGAGTTATCTGTCACTGGACGGCACGCGGCAGGACCGGCTGGAACTGGAGGCCGACCTACACCAGAACTCGATCCGCCATCTGGCAATCCGCGCCGATGGTCTGGTGGGTTTTGCGATGCAATGGGAAGGCGATCCGGGCGCGGCCGTGCCGCTGTTGGGCCTGCATCGCATGGGCCGCGCGCCCGTTCTGGCCGAGGCGCCGCTGGCGGACGAACTGGCGATGCAAGGCTATGCGGGCAGCGTGGCATTCAGTGGCGACGGATCGGAACTGGCCATCACCTCGCCACGCGGCGGGCGGTTGCACCGCTTTTCGGATGGCGGAACATTCCTCAGTGCAGTGTCCCGGTCCGACATCTGCGGCCTCGCGACGCGGAAAGACGGATATCTGGCCAGCGACGGGCTGGGCGGCCTGATCGCCATCGGGCGGAACGGACCGACAGTTCTGGCGCGTCAGGATTGCGCCTGGGACAATCACATTGTTGCGTTGTAGAAAGGTGCCTTGCGGCGCCCCAGGACGACGCAGAGCCCGCACCCTACGCGCTATGATTTAGCGGCTTCGCGATCGGTTTCGAAATCGTCATATCCTGCCTCGATCGTGGCCTCTGTCGCGATTGTGGTCGAGGTGGGTGCGATCGGCACATAGGCGCCCGCCTCATAAGAGACAGGCGTCGGGCGCCGTGTCATCCGCCAGGCAGCGTAGCCCGCCATGACCGCCAGAAGCACCGCGTTGAACAAGAAGAATCCGCCCGGGCCGACAAGGCCCATCATCCAGCCGACGGCCAGCGGCCCGCCAATAGCGCCCACCCCGTTTATGAACAAAAGCCCCGCCGAGGCCGCGGCCATATCATCGTTATCGACGTGGTCATTGGTATAGGCGATGGCCAGCGAATAAAGCGGGTTGGCGGCCCCTCCGATGATGAAGCCCGCCACCAGAAGCACGGTGTAATTGTTCCAAAAGAAAACGCCCAGCAACAGCGATACCGCGCCAAATGCCGCCAGCGCCAGGATCAGCAACCGGCGGTCCATGCGATCGGAAAACCAGCCGATAGGGTATTGGCAGAGCAATCCACCGGTGTAGATCACCGCGATGAAGATCGAGATGTCTCGCACGCTGAGGTCGGCCTGCGTGCCGAAGACCGAGGCCATGCCGAAGATGGCCGAGAAGACGCCGCCCAGCAGAAAGACCGAAACGCAGCCGAGCGGCGAGGTCTGGAAGAGGGTGCCGAGGCTCATCCTCTTGGTGGTGCTGAAGGACGGCGCGGGGTTGGCCGACAAAAGGATCGGCGCGAAGGAGATCGACACCAGGATCGAGGGGATCACGAAGAGGATGTATTCACGCGGATCGCCCACATTCATGATGCCCTGGGCCGCGATCACGCCTGTCATCTGCACGATCAGGTAAAGCGACATCGACCGGCCGCGCGTCTCGTTGGTGGCGCTGTCATTCAGCCAGCTTTCGACCACGATATAGACGCCGCAAAAGCAAAACCCCATAAGCGCCCTCAGCGCGATCCAGGCCCAGACCTCGGTCACCGTCGGGAAGAGAATCAGGATCGCCGAAATGAACGAGCCAAGTGCCGCGAAGACCCGCACATGTCCGACCTTGCGGATTAGCTCGGGCGCGACCTTGCTGGAGACGAGGAACCCCGCGAAATAGGCCGACATGATCAGCGACATCTGGCCGGTGGAAAACCCCTCGTAATCGCCGCGCACGCCCAGGAGGGTGCCCTGCATGCCGTTGCCCAGCATCAGGAACAAAAGCCCCAAAAAGAGGGGCCAGGTGGTTCGCAGCACGCCAAACATCAGATGCGCCTTTCAGCGGAAAGTTGTGGCTTCGGTATCGCGCCTTCCGGCCCGCGTATAGCCCACCCGCGACAGCCTGGGGTCCGCTTACGGCGCGGGAATCAGAAGCGACGCATCGCCATAACTGAAAAACCTGTAATCGTGATTGATTGCATGATCGTAAATATCGCGAATCCGGTCCTGTCCCATCAGGGCGGAGACCAGCATCAGAAGCGTCGATTTCGGCAGATGGAAATTGGTCATCAGCCCGTCGGTGATGCGAAACCGGTAGCCGGGATAGATGAAGATATCCGTCTCGCCCTGCCAGGCCTGAAGCGTGCCGTCCTTCGCTGCAGCACTTTCGATCAGGCGCAAGGCCGTGGTGCCGACGGGGATGACACGCCCGCCGGCCGCGCGGGTGGCGTTGATCTGGGCGGCCGCTTCGGCGGTGATCTCGCCCCTCTCGGCATGCATCTTGTGGGTGGTCACGTCGTCGACCTTCACCGGCAGAAAAGTGCCCGCACCGACATGCAGGGTGACATGGGTGAACTGAACGCTGGCCTCTTTCAGGGCCGCCAGAAGCGGCGCATCGAAATGCAGCGAGGCGGTGGGCGCGGCGACGGCGCCGGGCTGGCGGGCCCAGACGGTCTGATAATCCTCGCGATCGGCCGCGTCGGGGGCGCGGAGCCGCTCGATATAGGGCGGCAGCGGCATGGCGCCCGCCTCGGCCAGGGCGGCATCGAAATCCTCGCCCGTCAGATTGAAGCGCAACAGGACCTGCCCTTCGGCCAAGGCTGCAACCTCGGCCGAGAGGTGGTCCGAGAACACCACCTCCTCGCCCATGCGCAACTTGCGCAGTGGCTTGGCCAGGGCCGCCCAGCTGCCATCGGCCTGCGGCTCGAGCAACGTCACCTCGATCTTCGCCACGCCATCGCCCGAGGTGGTGGCCCGGGATCGCGTGCCGGTCAGACGCGCGGGTATCACCTTGGTGTCGTTCAGAACCAGCCGGTCACCAGGGCGCAGGATCTGCGGCAGATCACGCACGATATGATCGGCAATGCCGCCATTTACGGCGACCAGCAGCTTGGCCGACGACCGGGGCCGCGCAGGCCGCGTGGCGATGCGCCCCTCGGGCAGATCAAAATCGAAATCCGACAGTTTCATGGGGCTGGCATGCGCAAAAACTGGCAGCGAAGGCAACCCCAAAACATCCTGCCAGAGAGGGGTGAGGGTATGGTGGTCAGGCGTCGACCGGGCAATTCTTGCAAGCGGGAACATCACAGAACCGACAGCTTTGCGCGGCCTGATCGGGCGTCGTCGCAAGCGCGGCGAGGATCTTGCTTGCAAGCTGGCCAAACTGCGCACGCTCGGCCTTTGTAAGGGCATCCAGCGCCTCAGCGATACATGCGGATCGTGCGACAAGAATGTCGGCATAGATACGACGCCCCTCTTCCGTCAGCGAAAGCAGAACAGCCCGCCGGTCTTCGGCAGAGGCAGACCGGCAAACCATTCCGTCCTGCACCAACCGATCAACCATCCGCAGCGTCGCGGCATGGGAGAGGCGCATCTGATCACTCAGCCGCTGGATGGTGATCCCAGCTTCGCGACCGATGAAGGCAATCGCTTTGGCGGGTTCATGACGCGGCAGAAAGGTATCAGCCGTCGCGACGATCTGATCAGAGAGCGTCAGCGCCAGAGCGCCCACCACATTCTCAGGATGTATAGATGTCATAATCTCAACATATGTGTGTTGCGCACATAGTTCAATCTTTCTATTATATGTGCCGCACATATTAATTCAGGCGACAGATCATGCGAAACTTCCTAGCCGACACGACGGCGCTGGTCGTCTTTTTCACACTGACCGGTATGCTCAACGAGAGGTATGTCGCCGGAATGGACTGGTCCGAGGTTGCCAAGGCGCGGCTGATCGGCGCGCCGTTGATGGTTCTGACGGCACGGCCCTACGGCCTCTGGCGCTACTGGGTCATGGATCGCTCGGGCGCAACACATTGCGGAGCAATGCGGGCATTCTGGTTTGACACCCTTGCCCTGCTCAGCTTCCAGGTTCCGCTCTACGCAGCCATCGTGTGGTCGAGCGGGGCGGCTGGGCCAGAAGTACTGCATGCCAGCGCGGGGGCTGCGGTGATCATGCTGATCTCAGGGCGGCCCTATGGGCTCTGGCTGGATCTGGTGCGCCGATGGTACGGGCTATCGCGCAGGCGGCGCTAAGCGGCGCTATTGCGCCAGCCGTGGCAGGGCGGTGCGTAAGATCTCGCGGATCCTCTATCGGCAAAAACCTGCAAGGCATTCTCCGGTTTCTGCCGAGGACACAGAGGAATGTCCCGGTGAACCCGCGGGCATCGGCACGTCCTGACTAAGTACGAAGTCCACTCTATGTGCACCGTTAAGGCCTGCGGGAAACCTTTCGATTGGCGCGACAATCGTAAATGGTCCGGTTCGTTCCCGCCTCAAGCGCCCGTCCAGCACCAACTGCAAAAGGCCCGCCTCCTGCGGAAGGACGTCATAGTTCTGCGGATCGATCGGTGAAACGACGCTGTCGGGATCGATTGTGCGAACACCGTCTGGATGGAACCGAAGCAGTGAAGTGTAGACGATGCTTGCTCCGAAGGGGTACTTGTCTGGAAGCTGGCCCTCAGCCTCATCAATTGCCCGTGGGCCGTCCGGCGTGAATTGGTAGCGCCGATCACCGTAGACTATGATGTCACGGCCTTCGCCCTGACCAGTCGTTCCCGTACCTGAGGGCAGATCGAGTTGACCGATCGTATAGAACGAAAGCATCAGGTCCGGCGCGCGGCCCAGCCCACCAGTTATCTGCTGGAGGGCGCGGCTTCCTTCCTGACTTTCAATTGGGGCGTAGGACAGCATGCAGCTCTGATCTCGAACAAAGTGCACCTTTTCGCTTGGCATGCCAATGACACCGCCAGCGATCCCATTGCCAGCGCTCCGAGCCTGCACCACCATCGTCTTCAGCCTTCCGGTTGCACCGGAAACGTCCCAGATAACATTCGAATGCGCGGTCACGAACAGGTATATCGGCTGCTCGCCTTCTTCAATACGCAGCCGTGCAACCTGGGTGACCGCGTCCGGCCCAGCTATCGTGACGGTCGACAAGGCCGAGCCATCATAACCGCTCAGCACGACGACCTGGTCGGTCTCGGCGGGCTTGGGTGCATCACAATTCGCACGAGGCTGGCTCTGCGGGCGGTTAGCGCGTTGGCCGAGATCGAGCGGCAACGCGCCAAGCACATCAAGCGTGTCCGAGACCTCCGATACGACGACTGTGCCATCCTGGTCGACATCGAACACCATCAGCATTGAGTATTGGTGGCTCGTGTTGGCAGATGCAGCCTCGTCCGCGACCGCAAGCAATTCCTCGAAGGACAATTGTTCGTCGCCGTTGCTGTCAGCGTCCGCAATGAGACTCTCAATCTGGACGCGCGCTGCTCCGATGATTTGGTCCCGTTCAGCTTTTTGCAGAGCGCCATCACCGTCGAGATCCCAGGACAGCACGGACGATATGTGTCCGGCCCTGCGGGCGGCCCTCTCTTGTTCCAGTTGTCTGGTTATATCGCCGATCGAAACTTCACCCCGGGGAGATACCTGAAACAACAAGGCAAGTATCCGCCTCATAGCCTGCCCTTTACCGTTCCGTGAAAGGATGGCTTCGGTGCGACGCAGGTAATCACGGATCTCAGAATCCTCAGCAGCGGCGGCCAACAGGCGGCTGCGAATGTCTTCTGGATCGGTTTGTGCAACAGCAGCTACAGAGCACGCAAAATAACCCGCGCATAGCGCAGGGAGGACGAAAAAATTACGGATCATGACAAACTCCTGATCAAATCAAAACTTCCAATAATCGCCAATTGTGTTAACTCTTTGGCGGCTCGGGGCGGGAAGAGCGGACCTTCGCCGACCTGCAGCAAATGTGGCGGCTGCGGTGGTCATGCTGGTCTCGTGGCGGCGCTATTGCGTCAGCTGTGGGGGTGCGGTGCGGAAGATTTCGCGGAACATGCCGGGCGTCAGGATCGACAGGGGGTTCACTTCGGTCCGCGGTTGCGAGACGGGCCCGGCAAGGCGGTAGTTGAACCCAAACAGCCCCTCGCCCCGGCGGCCAAAAATCTCGCCGATGCCGTTCAGCAGATAGATGGGCGAGACGGTGCCGCGCATGTCCATGACCTTCGAGCGCAGATCGTAGATGCCCGACATCGACACGCCCAGCGACGGGCCGACCGCACTGCCACGGCGGAGCGTGATGCCGCGCGGCTCCAGCGTGAACTCGCCCGTCACCTCGCCAAAGACGATGCCCTGGCCGTTCAGCTGCTCGATCAGGCCGACCACGCTGATCGCCCCCAGAAGATCGGCCAGCGCCGGCGCGCCGCGGATCTGCAGGTTGCTGACCGCCACGCGCCCGTCATAGCGGCCCTCGCCCGGCAGCGGCACCAGCGTCAGGTCCAGCTGGCCGCGCCGCGCGCTTTGCAAAAGGCCAGAGGCGCGCAAGACAGCGCCCGCATCGGCGGCCTGGATGCGCACCGCCGTCCCCTCGCGCGAGGGCGCCAGCACGCCTTGCAGCGGCGCCTGCCCGGCCAGACGCCCGTTGAACCGGCCGCTCAGCCCGTTCGCGGTCGACAGCTCTGCGTTCAAACCGTTCAGCACGATCCCCTCGCTGACGATCAGCCGGTCCAGCGCCAGGGTGATCGGCCCGCCTCCGCCGCCACCGCCTTGCCCACCGACCTGGATGCGGCGGAGATCGATCGTGCCGCCCCGGACCGCCACAGCAGGCGCGCGGCCCGCGCCCCGGCCCGTCAGCGTCACCGGCGCGTCCAGCCAACCGCCCGCGCGCAGGCGCGAAAGCTGCACGCGATCGAGGCTGTTATCGGCGTTCAGTACGACCCGCCCTTCGGCCAGCAGGCCAGGCGCGCTCAGCGTCAGCGTGTCGACACGGACCGGACGGCCAAGGGCGCCCGCCACCTGCAACTCGCCGGTTGCCGAGCGCCCCTTCGACCATCCCAGCGCCGGCACCGACAGGCCCAGGCGGTTCAGATCGGATGTCAGACTGAAAGTCACCGGCTGGCCACGCGCGATCTGCAAGGCAAACTCGCCCGCGCCCGCGCCCGAGACCGTGCCGCGCGGCAGGCCGATATTGAATTCATCCAGAAAGGCCTGGTTCAGCACGACACGCCCCTCGACCCGGCTGGTATCGCGCTGATCAGGCGCGAAGGGCTGGTTCCACGCCGCCTGAAAGCGGGCCTGCCCCACCTGCCCCGCGCCCGTGATCTGCAGGCCGTCATTGTCGGCCGTCAGCGTCATAGCGCGCGCGGTCAGCACCTTGCCGGGGATCAGCGTCTCGGATCGCAGATCGGTCAGCTGACCGGTTACATCCAGCACCATGTCGGGCAGGCGCACACCACGGCGCAGCGGCAATTCCATCACCGCCGACATCCGCGCCCGGCCCGTGGCGATATCGGTGTCGCGCCCGGCCTTCGTCAGAAACTCAAACGGCGGCTGGTCGAGGATCGCCAGGGCCGCCGGGATCGTGCTGTCGGTCTCAAGCCGGATCTCGGCCGTGGCGGGGCGCTGGGTGATGTCGCGCACGATAAAGACCGACCCGCCGGCATCGACCGTCTCGCCGTTCGGCGCGGTCAACTGGCCGGTCTGAACCGCCATCGTATACTGCGTACCGATGATCGAGGCGTGCCCGGCCCCGTTTTCGATGGGCGGCAGGGTGCGCATGAAGCGGACTTTACCGTTGCGGAACTCATAATCCAGCGCCAGCCGCGGTTCAGATCCGGGGCTGAGGCGAAGTGCGGCGTTCACATCGTAAAGCAGCCCCTCGGTCACGTTCTCGGTCAGCCAGAGCCGGGTTTTCGGCACGACCCGCACAGGCCAGAGGGCAAAGAGGCGATCATGCCTGATCCGGTCAAGCGCCAGGTCCAGCGACACGTCCCAGCCTTCGGCCTTGGCCTCAACCACGCCCCCCGCGCGAAAGGTGCGCCCGCCCCCCGTCAGCGCGATCTGGCCCACCTCCAGCTTCAGGGGCGCCAGCGTCAGGCGCATATCGGCGGCGCCTGCGTCAAAGCGGGCGGGTTCGACCAATTCGCCCGCCGGGTTCAGCACGATCTGGGACAAATCCAGCTGCACCAAAAGCTGCGCGGGCAGCCCCGAGGCCGGATCGACGCCCCGCAGATAGGCGTGCCCGCCGGCGCTGAACCGCGCCTCGGGCGTGCTGGCGGTGATATCGCTGAAATCGATCCGCGCGGCGGCGGGATCGAACGACAGATACATCTTCGCGCCATCGAATGGGATGGGCTTCGCCGCGCCCGGCGGGCGGATCGCGCCCGCGCCGATCTCAAGCGTACCATCGAAGCTCTGCAAGGCGCCGACGGGCGAGACCTGACCGCGCAGATTGGCCGCAAGCGGCGCGTCGGTCGCGCTGAGCCAGGCCAAAGCGGGCACTTGCGTGGCGATATCGGCGGCGGTCACATTGGCCACGTTCATCGCCAGCTCAAGCGCGCCGCCATCGCGCGGCGAGGTCAGCGACAGGCGCATATCGGCAGGCCCTGCCCCGGCCCCGCCCGCCAAGGCAAAGCCCAGCGACAACCGGCGATCCTCGGGCGTCTGCTGCAATGTCACCCGGCCATTCTCGGCGCGCCAAAGCTGGCCCGTCAGCGCATCCTGAAAGGTCAGGCGCAGCGCCTCGCCCGAGATCCGGTCCAGCTGCCCCAAAGCGGGCCGCGCAAAGGCGCGGTCGATCGCATCAAGGATCGCGGGCAGGTCCTCAAGCCCCGTCAGCCCGCCGCCGGTGCCGCCGAAGGCCAGGTCGAACCGCCCGAACCGGTCGCGCCGCATCGTCAGCTCGGCGCCAACCACGGTCAGACGGGTCAGCGCAATCTCGCCCCGCAGCAATGCGCGGGCAGAAAAGCGCGCGCGCAGTTCCGGCACGCGGGCCACCTCGGCGCCGACGGCGTTCAGAAGCCGCAGGTCCCGCATCACGATACGCGGCACCCGCCCCTCGCCCAGAACGGCGACGATCCCGCCCAGCTCAATCCGGCCGGGGGCGCCCAGGGCTTTGGTGGCGCGCGCCTCAACCTCGTCCGTCAGCCAGTCAGGCGCCACCAGCGCCCGCCCCGAGGCCAGCGTCAGCGCGCCCCAGGCCAACCCCAGCGCCAGGGCCAGAGACACAAGCATCAAGGGCCCGAACCGGCCCTTGCGACGTGTCTGTTTCTGATCCGCCTGCCTTGCCATTGTGCCCCGATGCCATTGCCGGGCTTTATCTTCGCGCGTCCCGCCCTAGAATTGAAGCGGAACTTCATCAGCCGAGGAAACCAAGATGACCGAGACCGGCCAGACCGCCCCCGATTTCACCTTGCCCCGCGATGGCGGCGGCGATGTCACCTTGTCGGCGTTGCGCCCCAAAGCGGTGGTCCTCTACTTTTATCCGCGCGACGATACGCCCGGCTGCACGAAAGAGGCCATCGCCTTCACCGAAGAGGCGGCCGCCTTCGAAGCCGCCGGCGCCGTGGTTGTCGGCATCTCGAAAGACAGCGTGGCCAGCCACGACAAGTTCGTGAAAAAGCATTCGCTGGGCGTGATCTTGGCCTCGGATGAAGAGTCCGACGTGTGCGAGAAATACGGCGTCTGGGTTGAGAAAAACATGTATGGCAAGAAATACATGGGGGTTGAGCGCGCGACCTTCCTGATCGACGGGTCCGGCACGGTGCGCGAGGTCTGGCGCAAGGTGAAAGTGCCCGGCCACGCCGATGCGGTGCTTGAGGCGGTCAAGGCTCTCTGACACGTTGGGAAGACCAAAAATGGGTGCAGACACTCTGGCCGAACGCGCCGTTGAGGTGCTGAGCACGGCCGATGCGCGGGCCAAGGCGGCGCTGTCGCGGGCGCACGCGGCGGCGTGGGTCGAGGCGCGCAAGGGCGAAGGCATGGCGGTAGGTCGGGCGACCCCGCCCGACCGGCCCGCGCGACCCGACCGGCCGGAATTGCTGCCGCCCCGCGACGTGCCGCGCCGCCGACCGGGCTCACCCGAGGGGCGCATCGCGCTGCTGCATGCCGTGGCGCATATCGAATTGAACGCGGTCGACCTGCATTGGGACATCATCGCGCGCTTCACCGAGACGCCCATGCCGATGGGGTTTTACGACGATTGGGTCAAGGCGGCCGATGAGGAATCCAGGCACTTCAACCTGCTGGCCGATTGCCTTGAGGCCGAGGGCAGCCATTACGGCGCCCTGCCCGCCCATGCCTATATGTGGCGCGCCGCGGAAGACACCGCGCAGGACCTTCTGGCGCGGCTGGCCGTGGTGCCGATGGTGCTGGAAGCCCGCGGCCTGGACGTGACGCCCGGCATGATCGAGATCTTTCGCAAGGCCAAGGCGACGGGCGCGGTTTCAGCGCTTGAGACGATCTATGCCGAAGAGGTCGGGCATGTCGCCTATGGCTCAAAATGGTTCAACTTTCTCTGCGGTCGCAACAATGAAGACCCAAAAGAGGCATTTCATACGCTGGTGCGACAGTACTTTCACGGCGCGCTGAAGCCCCCGTTTAATGAAGAAAAGCGCGCAGAGGCCGGAATTCCCCCGGATTTTTACTGGCCTTTAGCCGAAGAAAATGCCAATTAATCGGCGGAATTCTGCCACGATCGGCGATTAACCACGCCGCGAAACTAAAGTCGTTGCGGATGTTACGGCTCCTGGGGTAGCACCATCTTGGGTGACGCGAAGGGGGCTCGTCGACATCCGATGGCAGGGAACACGGGGCACCGAACCATTGCAGTCGCGATTTACTCACAAGCTCAACGTAGCGCTTGAGCGCTATTTGCCGGAACGTCGGCTTTTTCTGAAATCTGACAGCGAGACGCGGTTTATCCGGCTGCGTCCCGCATCGCAGGCCTTGGCCATCGGGGGCACCACGCTGGTGATCGGATGGACGATCATCGCCACCGCCGTTCTGCTGATGGATTCCATCGGCTCGGGCAGTGTCCGCGATCAGGCCGCGCGTCAGCAGGCCACCTACGAGGCGCGGCTGAATGTGCTGGCCTCGGCCCGCGATGCCCGCGCCGCCGAAGCGCACGCCGCGCAGGAGCGCTTTAACCTCGCGCTGTCGGAAGTCTCGGCGATGCAGGAGCGGCTTTTGGCCTCGGAAGATCGCCGCCGCGAATTGGAGACCGGGATCGAGGTGATCCAGTCGACGCTGCGCCGCACCATGCAGGAGCGTGACAGCGCCCGGCAGGAGGCCGAGCAATTGGTCGCCGCCGCCGCCGGTGAAGCCCGCCCTGATCAGGTGACCGGTGCGGATGCCCAGGAACTGGCCGCCACCGTGGCCTTCCTGACCGACGCCTTGAAAGACACCGCCGGCCAACGCGAGATGATCGCCGAGGCCGCCCAGGCCACGAAATCCCAGGCCGATGATCTGGCCTTGGAATTGCGCCTGATCGAAGAGCGCAACGATCGTATCTTCGGCCAGCTGGAGGAGGCTGTCGCCGTCTCGCTGGAGCCGCTGGACGAGATGTTCCGCGCCGCCGGCCTGCCGCCCGATCGCATCATCGAAGAGGTGCGCCGCGGCTATTCCGGCCAGGGCGGCCCGCTGATGCCGATTTCGATGTCTACCAAGGGCTCGGCGCCCGAACCTGACGCCTTGCGCGCCAATGATATCCTGCGCCGCCTGGACGAGATGAACCTTTATCGCATCGCGGCCGAAAAGGCGCCGTTCGATACGCCGGTCAAGGCAGCGTTCCGCTTTACCAGCGGCTTCGGCTATCGCCGCGACCCCAAGGGCGCCGGCACGCGGATGCATCAGGGCACCGACTTTGCCAGCGCCCATGGCACCCCGATCTACGCCACCGGCGACGGCACGGTGATCCATGCCGGGTGGCAGGGCGGCTATGGCCGGATGGTCAAGATCCGCCATTCCTTCGGGATCGAGACGCTTTACGCCCACCTGTCGCAAATCCGCGTGAATGTGGGCGATAGGGTCTCGCGCGGCGAGCGTATCGGTGATATGGGAAGTTCCGGCCGATCGACAGGAACGCACCTGCATTACGAAGTGCGGGTCAACGGAACGGCCACCAATCCAATGACTTATATCAGGGCGGCGAGAGATGTTTTCTAAATCAAAAATCAATGAGCCCGGCCCGAAGGCGGCTCCTCAGGCGGAGAAACCGAAGATGCCAGATACAGCAGTAGCTCCAAAGTCGCCAAGTGAAGGCGTGCCCGCAACCACCCCCAAGGCCAAGCCCGCGCCATCGGTCCTGTCGTCAGACCTGACCGTGACCGGCAACCTGAAGACCTCGGGCGATATCCAGGTGGAAGGTGTGGTCGAGGGCGATATCCGTGCCCATCTGCTGACCGTCGGCGAAGGCGCCACCGTCAAGGGCGAGATCATCGCCGACGATATCGTGGTCAACGGCCGCATCATCGGCCGCGTGCGTGGCCTGAAGGTCCGTCTGACCTCGTCCGCGCGGGTCGAGGGCGACATCATTCACAAGACCATCGCCATTGAATCGGGCGCCCATTTCGAGGGCTCGGTCCAGCGTCAGGACGACCCGATCTCGGGCGGATCCTCAAAGGCGATCGCACCGCCCAGCAAGCAGGCCGAAAGCGCCAAAAGCTAAAGGCCGGGCGGCATGACAGATTACGGGCGGGCGTCGGAGCGATCTTCGGCGCCCGTTTCCGTTCCGGGCTTTTGTGCCGAGGCGAACCGCAAATGGGTGCTGGTCGCCGCGATCCTGGCCTCGGCCCTGGGGTTCATCGACGGCTCGATCGTGGCCATCGCCCTGCCCGCCATGCGCGAAAGCCTGGGCGCAACACTGGCGCAGGCGCAATGGATCTCAAACGCTTACATGCTGACGCTCTCGGCGCTGATCCTGGTGGGGGGTGCCATGGGCGACCGCTTTGGCGTGGCCCGGATCTTTGGTGGTGGGATCGCGATCTTCATCATCGGCTCGATCGCCTGCGCCGTGGCACCGACCGCCGATCTTTTGATCGTGGCGCGCGCGGTCAAGGGGGTGGGCGCGGCCTTCATGGTGCCGGGGTCGCTGGCGATCATCGCGCGGGCCTACCCCAAGGCCGAACGCGGGCGCGCCATCGGCATCTGGGCCGCTGCCTCCGCCGTGACGACAGCGCTGGGGCCGATCGCGGGCGGTGTGTTGCTGACCCTGGGCGGAGACGAGATCTGGCGGTGGATCTTTGCTGTCAACCTGCCCCTTGGCGCCTATGTTTTGTGGCTCTTGGCCACGCGGATCGAACGCGACCCGGGCCATCCCGGCCAGGGGGTCGATTACCTAGGCGCCGTTCTGGCAACGCTGGCCCTGGGGCTGATCGCCTGGGCCCTGACCGGGGCCGAGCATGGCGAAGCGGGTGATCTGCGCGCGCTGGGTCTGGGTGCGGCCGGCCTGGCGGCCCTGGTGATCTTCGTGCTCTGGGAGCTGCGCGCGCCCCATCCGATGGTGCGGATGGGCCTCTTTCGCGATCGCAGCTTTTCGGCCGCGAACACGGCGACCTTCTGCCTTTACTTCGCACTGTCCGGCATCTTGTTCTTTCTGCCGATGACCGCCATCGCCGGGTGGGGCGTCAGCGAGATCGAAGTCACACTGGCCTTCGTGCCTCTGTCGGTGTTCATCGGGGCTTTGTCCTCACGCACAGGCGCCCTGGCAGACCGGGTTGGGGCGGGCCGTCTGATCGCCGCTGGGTCGGCGCTGGTAGCGCTGTCATTCGCGGCTTTGGCCCTGGCTGCACCCCATCAGAACTTTTGGGGCCATGTTTTCCCCGCCATGGTGGTGATGGGTTTTGGAATGTCGGCGGTCGTGGCGCCTTTGTCAGTCGCTGTCATGGCCGCGGTGGACGAAGATGACACCGGCGCGGCCTCTGGCATCAACAACGCCCTGTCGCGGATCGCGGGCCTCGTGGCGGTGGCGGCCTTGGGCAGCCTCGCGGCCGCAACCTATGGCGCGGCCGGCGGACCGGCGAGCTTCGGGGCCGTATCGGAGGCAGAGGGCCATATCGGTGCAGGGAATGCGGCCTTTGCCGCCGTCGCCTGGGTGACAGCCGCACTGGCAGCTTTGTCATCTTGCATCGCCTGGTTCGGTCTCAGCCGCCCTGCCCCGTCTCGGGCAGGATGATGCGGTAAAGGTGCCAACTGGCATGCCCCAGGATCGGCAAGACCAGGAAAAGCCCCAGGAAGGCCGGCAACATCCCCAGAAAGAGCGCGATGGCGATGAAGGCGGCCCAGCCCAGCATCGGCCCGGGGCTGGCCGAGACCGCCTTGACCGAGGTGATCATGGCGGTCACGAAATCAACCTCGCGATCGAGAAGCAGCGGCAGGCTGATCACGTTGGTCGCATAGAGGATCAACGCGAAGACCGCCCCCACCGCGCTGCCCACGGCCAGCATGGCCAGCCCATGCACGGTGAAAAACACCTCGAACGAGCTTGAGATATTGGTCATTGCGCGCAGGCCCAGAAAGAGGGCGAAAATCATGTGGCCGAGAAAATTCCAGAACAGGAAGAAAATCACGATGATCGCCGCCATGGAGGGGATCTGACGATCTTTCTGGCGAAAGATCACACCAAGGACGCCGGGCCAATCAAGCGGTTCGCCGGCCTCGATCCGGCGCGAGACCTCGTAGAGGCCGACCGCCGCAAAGGGCCCGAGCAGTGGAAAGCCAAGGGTGATCGGAATGGTCCACCAGACCTGATCAGAGACAACCAGCACCCAATAGAGGAAAAGCCCGCCCGCCACGTAGGCGCCCGCGAAGAACAGGCCGAAGGCGGGCGCCTTGCGGAAATCGGCCCAGCCGGCGGCAAGGGCTGCCTTGATATCGGCGACCGAAGCCGCATGGACATCGGGAATGACGGAGGGCGGTGGAGGGGCGGCGGCGTCGGACATGACTTGGTTCCTCGCGGGGCTCTTGCTGCAAGGTTAATCGATAGCCCCCTCTCGCTTCAAGCGCGACGCTTGGAGAGGTCAGATTTTCTGCGAAAATCTGGGGGTGGCGATCCTTCTGCGAAGGATCCGGAGAGGACGCGCTTTTGGCGCGGTGTCAGGCGTCGGCGTCGTCCATCTCATCGCGTTTTTTGCCCGATGCGTTCATCGCCAGCGTTGCGGCCATGAAACCATCCAGATCACCGTCAAGCACGCCTTGCGTATCGGAGGTCTCGTGGCTGGTGCGCAGGTCCTTGACCATCTGGTAGGGCTGCAGAACGTAGGACCGGATCTGGTTGCCCCAGCCGGCATCGCCTTTGTTCTCATGCGCCTCCTGAATGGCGGAATTCCGGCGGTCGAGCTCCATCTGATAGAGGCGCGCTTTGAGCGCCGCCATGGCATTGGCGCGGTTCTGGTGCTGCGACTTTTCCGACGAGGTCACGACGATGCCGGTGGGGATATGGGTGATCCGCACGGCCGAATCCGTCGTGTTCACGTGCTGGCCACCAGCCCCTGACGAGCGGTAGGTATCGATGCGGATCTCGTTCGGCGGCACCTCAATCTCGATATTCTCGTCGACCACCGGATAGACCCAGACCGATGAGAACGAGGTGTGCCGCTTGGCCGCGGAATCGTAGGGCGAGATGCGCACCAGCCTGTGCACGCCGCTTTCGGATTTCAGCCAACCATAGGCGTTGGGGCCCGATATCCGGTAGGCGGCCGATTTGATGCCGGCCTCGTCGCCCGGGCTTTCCGACAGAAGCTCAACATCGTAGCCCTGCTTTTCGGCCCAGCGGACATACATGCGCGCCAGCATCCGGGCCCAATCGCAGCTTTCGGTCCCGCCCGCGCCGGCATTGATCTCAAGAAATGTGTCATTGCCATCGGCTTCGCCGTCCAGAAGCGCCTCGACCTCTTTCGCGGCCGCCACCTCACGCAAGGTTTTCAGCGCGGCCTCGGCCTCGGCCACCACATCGGCGTCGCCCTCGGCCTCGCCCATCTCGATCAGTTCCATGTTGTCGTTCAGGTCGCGCGCAATGCCGTCATGGGCTTCGATCTTGTCGACCAGCATCTGACGCTCGCGCATCAGCTTTTGCGCGCGCTCGGGGTCGTTCCACAGATCGGGGTCCTCGGTGCGCGCGTTGAACTCCTCAAGCCTGTGATCCGCCGTCGGGCGGTCCATTCGCTTGGACAGGAGGTCGAGCGATTTGCGGATCGCTTCGACATTGGCTTCGGTTTCGGCGCGCATAACAGGCTGCCCCCGGGAGGTTGGATGACGATCGGTCTGGGGTGATAGACGAGGCCGCGATGGCCCGCAAGGCTGGGTGAGCGGGCTTCAGTAAAGCCCGCCCGAGGACACCGTGCCGAAATTGGCGCGAGGCGGAATGACCGCGCGGTCGCCGGTTGAGGTGGTGATCTGCCGGCCCGATCCGACATCGCTTTCGCCGGCCGCGAAAAGCGGCAGGTTCGAGCCCATGCCGAAGCCGCCATCGAAGGCCAGGCCGAAGATCGGCTCATCCCCCTCGCGGAAATACTCGGCCACGACATTGTCGCCCGAGGCGCCATCGGGCAGGCGCATGCCCGAGAATCGGTCGATCTTGAGGAAGTATCCGCCCGGCGGGACCTGGAACTTGCCGCCGCCATACTTCTGGATCGCCTCTTCCATGAAGCGCTGGAAGACCGGCCCGCACATGCCGCCGCCGGAGGCCCCGCGCCCGAGCGAGCGGGGCTGATCGTAGCCGATATAGCAGCCCGCGGCGATCGAGGACGAGTAGCCCACGAACCAAACATCCTTGGCGTCATTGGTCGTTCCGGTCTTGCCGGCGATCGGCACCGGCAGGTTGATACGGCGGGCGGTACCGCGCTGCACGACGCCCTGCAGCATCGAGGTCAGCTGATAGGCAGTGATGGCGTCGATCACGCGGTCGCGTTTGGAATCGATGCGCGGGGCAGCGCCGGGATCAAGCGAGGCCAGCTGGCAATCGACACAGGTGCGCTGGTCATGGCGGTAAATGGTGCGGCCCCAGCGGTCCTGCACACGGTCGACCAGGGTCGGTTCAACCCGCTCACCCCCGTTGGCGAACATCGCATAGGCCGCAACCATGCGGTAAAGCGTGGATTCCTGGCTGCCGAGAGCATTGGCCAGATACGGAAACATCCGGTCATAGACGCCGAACCGCTCGGCATAGCCCGCGACCGTATACATCGAGACCTCTTCGGCCAGACGGATCGTCATCAGGTTACGCGATTGTTCGATCCCGGTGCGCACGGGCGCGGGGCCGTAAAACCGGTTCGAGGCGTTTTTCGGCCGCCAGACGCCCTCGGGCGTGTTGATCTCAATCGGCGCGTCGATGATGATCGAGGCGGGTGTGAAGCCGCTGTCGAGGGCCGCCGCATAGACAAACGGCTTGAAGCTTGAGCCAGGCTGGCGCTGGGCCTGGGTGGCGCGGTTCAGCTCGGATTCCTGGTAAGAGAAGCCGCCCTGCATCGCCAAAACGCGGCCGGAATTGACATCCATCGCCATGAAGCCGCCCTGGACCTCGGGGATCTGGCGCAGCGTCCAGCGGATGAACGACCCGTCGCTGTCCTTGGTCATGGCGCGCACATGCACGACATCCCCGACAGCAAGCAGGTCGCCTGCAACACGGGCCTGACGCCCGAGGCGACCATCGGCCTGACGCTTGCGCGCCCAGGTCACGTCTTCGGGCGGAATGAAATGGCCGTCCTCGTCCTCTTCGACCCCTTCGATACCGATGCGCGCATGGGTCTCGCCAACCTCAAGGACAACGGCGGGAAACCAGCCAGCCACATCGCGCGGCACATCGACCGCGGCCAGGGCGGTGCGCCAGGATGTCTCGTCGCCCAACTGGTCTTCGGGGATGGTCTTCAGCGTGCCCCGCCAGATGCCCAGGTTCCGGTCATACTTCTCAAGCCCCTCACGGAGGGCCAGCGCGGCGACCTCCTGCAATTCAGGGTCAACGGTGGCGCGGATCGTCAGACCTCCGCCAAAGAATTCCTGCTGGCCGAAGGTCGACGACAATTGCCGGCGGATTTCGTCGGTGAAGTAATCCCGCGGCGGCAAGGCATCGCGGAAGGGTTCAAAATCGCCGGACTGGACGGTGCGCAGGGGCTCGGCCTTGGCCGCTTCATACGTCGCGCGGTCGATATAGCGGTTGTCCAGCATTTCGCCCAGCACGTAGTTCCGGCGCGCAATGGCCGCGTCGTGGTTGTTGACCGGGTGCAGACGCGCCGGGCGCTGCGGCAAGGCGCCGAGATAGGCCGCCTCGGCCACAGACAATTCAGACAGGGACTTGTTAAAGTAGGTCTGGGCGGCAGCAGCCACGCCATAGGAGTTTTGGCCCAGATAGATCTCGTTCAGATAAAGCTCGAGAATCTTGTCCTTCGACAAGGCGCCCTCGACCCGTGCGGCCAAGATAAGCTCTTTGATCTTGCGCTCGGCCGTTCTGTCAGAAGACAGAAGGAAGTTCTTCATTACCTGCTGGGTGATGGTCGACGCACCGCGAAGCGCCCCGCCCTGCAAGGCATCCCGCGCGGCCGACATCATGCTGAGCGGGTCATAGCCCCGGTGATTGTAGAAATTCTTGTCCTCGGCCGAGATGAAGGCCTGTTTGACCAGATCCGGGATTTCGGCCGACGAGACGAATAGGCGCCGCTCCTGAGCGAATTCATCGATCATCCGGCCTTCGCCGGAATAGATGCGGCTGATCGTGGGCGGCGAATACTGAGCCAATTGCTCATGGTTCGGCAGATCGCGCCCGTAGTAATAGAAGATGCCCCCGACGGTGAGGGCGGCAAAAAACAGCCCCAACGTGATGAGGGTAAAGACGGCCCCTAGGGCGGAGGCGATGAAACGAAGCATGGGCTTATCCTGCGTGGAGTCTCTAACATATACGCCCTGCCCCGACCGGGGTCAAAGCAAAGGCGCCGATTTTAGGCGGCTTGTCGCGCGGTGATGTGCATCTGCGTCAGCCCGGGCGGGCCAATCGGATCAACGCCGCAGCAGCCCGGCGCGGGCGGTATCCTCGGCGGCCCATATCTGCAAGGCCGACACGATGCCCTCGGCCACCTTGGCGCGCCATTCCGGCGATGTCAGGCGGTCGCGATCGACGTCAGAAGATAGAAATCCAAGCTCAATCAGCGCAGAGGGCACATCCGGTGCCCGCAAAACCGAAAAGCCTGCGGATTGGCGCGGCCGTTTGTGCAGGCCGCCGACCGTGTTGCCAATGCCCTGCGCCAAGGCATCGGCCAGCGCGGACGAGCGCGGATCGGTATCAAGCCGCGCGATATCCATCAAAACGCCAGCCACCACATCGTCCTGATCGGACAGATCAACGCCGGCCAGAAGATCAGCGCGGTCATGGCGTTCGGCCAGGGCTGCGGCCGCTTCGTCCGAGGCTGTTTCCGACAGCGTGTAGATCGTGGCGCCGGTCGCGCGTCCGGCGGAAACCGCGTCGGCATGGAGCGACAAAAACACATCCGCCCCGGCCGCCCGCGCCAAAGTGATCCGGCCGTCAAGCGGCACGAAGATATCGGCGTTCCGGGTCAGAACGACGTCGAAATCGGTTCGGCGCAAAAGCACGTCTTTGAGCTCACGCGCGAAGGTCAGCATCAGGGCGGCTTCGGTGATGTCACCGCTCTGCGCACCGGGGTCGATGCCGCCATGGCCAGGATCCAGTACGATAGTGAACCTGTCGCCATTCGGTGGTGGCGGAGGTGAAGACTGTTCCAAAGCCCCCCACTCGGCCCCGTCCGGCGCCCCGGCCTGGGCCTGAAAGCTTGCCTCATCCGTCGGGTTTAATGAGACCCGCACCACCGCAGCGCCGGTCAAGCTACCTGTCTGCATAGACGCAGAGGAAATCGCATAAGGCCCGGCCAGATCGACAACCAGACGTGACCATCCAGGACGAAACGCCCCCATGCGCAGACCGGTGGCATGGGTGGTTTGCAGAAGGTCCCACGCCGGAACACCGCGCCAATCAACCTCGCGGAAGTCCAGTACCAAACGTGGTGGGTCGGCGAGGGTAAATGCGCGCCAGGGCACGGGTTGAGACAATGCGAGGGTCAGATCAGGCCCGCCCTTAGCATCGACGATCGCGGATTGTGACAGATCCAGCCGCGCCAGACCCGAAAGCATCTCGGCACGCAAGGGAAGCGCCAGGACAAGCGCCATTGCGAAAGCACATATGCGAATGAAGCTGCTCATCGGCCTTGGTGATTGTTTTTCACAGCCTAACAGGCACGATCTTTCTGCGAAAGATCCAGGCCAATCGATTTTTCTGCGAAAAATCCTACAACCGGTGATCTTTCGCAGAAAAATCGCCGCTAGCAGATCATACGAACCGGATCGGAATTGCAGATCACGACATATTGGCCGCCACATTCCAGAAGACGATATCCCCGACGCCGCACTTCCAGTTCAAACCGCTCACGGCCGATTTCGCGTTCGACCCAGCTGACCTGCCGACGCACGACACCGCCTTTCAGGACGGCATTTGCCGAAAATATGGCTCTGATCCAGTCATCGGGCGGGGTGTGGCGTATCGGCATGTTCATACATGCCTTCTCGCATCCGCTTGGTTAATACTCCACTAACCCCGGCGGCGGCGGCGCCCGTCACTGCGCGCGCCACCCGCCGTTGCGGCGGCCGAGGCCTCGGCAAAGCCTTGCCCGCCATTCACGGCATCAACCACCCGGCTGAACTTGATCCATTCACTACCATTCGGGTCATGGTTCATCAGGAAATTCGCGGCTCGGATCGCCTCCATCTCCTGCAGGCGGATCGGGTTCATGATCGCACTCGTCATCCCGGCGCAGATGGCCATCGGCAGGAAGGCGGCGTTGATCCCGTGGCGCTGCGGCAGGCCGAACGAGATATTCGAGGCGCCGCAGGTGGTGTTGACGCCCAGTTCATCACGCAGGCGCCGCACCAGGGTAAAGACCTGTTCACCCGCGGTGGCCATGGCGCCGATCGGCATGACCAGGGGGTCAACGACAATATCATGCGCCGGAATGCCGAAATCGGCCGCCCGTTCGACAATCTTCTTGGCCACGGCAAACCGCACTTCGGGGTCTTCGCTGATGCCCGTGTCGTCGTTCGAGATCGCCACGACCGGCACGTTGTACTTCTTGACCAGCGGCAGGACCAGTTCCAGCCGCTCTTCCTCGCCCGTCACCGAATTCAACAGTGGCCGGCCCTCGGCCATCTCAAGGCCATTCTCCAACGCGCCGGGCACCGAGCTATCGATGCAAAGCGGCACATCGACAATGGCCTGCACCCGCGCGATCAGCTCTTTCATCAGCATCGGTTCGACGAAGTTGTTGTCGGCGTAGCGCGGGTCTTCGGCCATCTTGTTGGTGAAAACGGCGCCGGAATTCACATCCAACACCATCGCGCCACAGGCCACCTGCTCAAGCGCGTCGCGTTCGACGGTGGAGAAATCGCCCGCCTCCAGCTCGGCGGCCAGCTTCCTGCGGCCGGTCGGGTTGATGCGCTCGCCGATGACGCAAAACGGCTCATCAAAGCCGATGACAACGGTTTTCGACTTTGATTCGAGGACGGTACGAGTCATTCTTTATCCTTCGGTCTGGCTTGCAGGGGCGCCCGAGCGGCCGCCATTGGCGATGGCCCAGTCGGCCGAGGTCTTGATACCGCCAAGCGGGAAGACATGCACGCGTTCGACCAGGAAATCGGGGTTGGCGGCCTTGTGGCGGGCCAGATCGACGACCAGTTCGGTCGGCTCGAACGGCAGGACCAGCTTGGTCACATCGCGCGCGCGCTTTTGCAGAACGCGCAGGCTGGGGCCCACGCCGCAGGCGATGGCGAATTTCAGTAGGGTCTGCAATTTGGCGGGGCCCGCGATGCCGATATGGATCGGCAGGTGGATGCCCTCGGCGGCCAGCCGGTCGGCCCAGGCGATGATCGGCTTGGCCTCGAACGCGAATTGCGTGGCGATGGCCATGTCCGCGTCGGAGCGTTCGGAAAAGGCCTGCTTCCAACGCAACGCCTCCATCACGGCGGCATCGCCCCCGTTCGGATCGATGTCGCGGTTCCCCTCGGGGTGGCCCGCCACATGCAGACGCTTGAACCCGTCAAAAGCGCCGGTTTCCATCAATTGCATGGAGGAGTGGAACGCGCCATGCGGCTGGGCCACGCCACCGGCCAGCAAAAGCGCCTGATCGACGCCCGCCTCGCCCTGATAGCGCGCGATCCAATCGGTCAGCATGGCTTTGTCGCGGATGATCCGCGCCGGGAAATGCGGCATCACCGGATAGCCCTCACGCGCCAGGCGGGCGGCGGTGGCGACCATGTCCTCAATCGGCGTGCCCTCGATATGGGCGATGTAGACGCGGGTGCCGCGGGGCAAAAGATCGCGGAAGCTTTCGATCTTTTCAGCGGTGCGGGGCATGACCTCGATCGAATAGCCGTCGAGAAAGGCCTCGACCTCGGGCGAGACCAGCCTCGGCGCATCGTCGCGGCGGAATTTCAAAAGCGCCATCAAAGCCTCCCACATGGTTCGGGCATCACGCCCAACCGTCATTGTCGATCAGCGCCTTGAGGCGCGCGGTGTCATATTCGGCTTCAATCCGGGCGGCCTCGGCCGCGGCAGCCTCGGCATCGTCGCCCGCGACCTCATAGGGGGGGGCTTTGCGCCATTCGGCCAGGTAATCGTCCGTGCCAGCCGCCCCGGTTTTCATCGCGGCGCGATCGATGGCCTGCTCAAACCGCTCGGTCAGTTGCACCTTGGTGCCACGGCGGCCTTTCCCGGCAATGATCTGCGCCGGAATGTCCCGCCAGTAGACGATGGTGATATCGGCCATGAGCGATTCCCTCTCCTTCCCCTCAATACGCACAGCGTACGCGCCACCGACGCCATTTTTCGACATCACAGCGGCGCGGAGCGACCTTATCCGATTAAGCGATTGCCGCGCGGCAGGCCACAGGGCCTTGCGTGAAATCTGTTCATGAAGATCATGAAAGGCGGCAGACAGAGTGCCGATACTTCATCCTGGACGTGACCCATGGCCCGCCGCAAGACCGCAACCACCTTGCCCGCCCCGTTTCTGCGACGGTTGGTTTTGCTGCCCGACCGGGTTGCTGACAGCGCGACCTACCCCTTCAATCTGCCCTGGCTTGGCGATGACTTCGAAATGAGCTTCGACACGGCCGTCACGATTATCGTGGGCGAAAACGGCACCGGGAAATCAACCCTGATCGAGGCCATCGCGGCCCTTGCCGGTTACGATGAGGCCGGCGGTGGCAAAGGCTACAGGCCCGTCGACCATTCGAAGGCGCTGGACAAAAGCGGCGCGGGGTTGGCCGACGCGCTGAGGGGCAGTTGGCTGCCCAAGGTGACGGATGGCTGGTTTTTCCGCGCGGAATCCTTTTTCAGCGTGGCGCGGTATCTCGACGATGCCGCCCGAGAGGGCGGTGGTGCGCCGCCTGATTTCCTGTCGCATTCCCACGGCGAAGGCTTCCTGCGGTTCTTTGATGAGCGTGTCCGGCGCCAGGGCATCTACTTCCTGGACGAGCCTGAAAGCGCGCTGTCGCCGCGGCGTCAATTGGACCTCTTCCGTCTTTTGGACGAGATCCAGCAAACCGCCCGGGCGCAGGTGATCATGGCGACCCATTCCCCCTTACTGATGGGCGTGCCCGACGCCACGCTTTTGGAGGTCAACCGAGGCGGCCTGCGCCGGGTCGACTTTCGCGACACCGCGCATTTCAGGCTCTACCGGGCGTTTTGCAGCGATCCGATGGGCTTCATCAACTCAACTCTGGAGGGCGATGAGGATATGCTGTTCTAGGACCCTTTGAGGTCAGGAATTCCTGACTTTCCAGAATCCATGCACCCTGCAACTTTGACGTCGGGTCATTTAACCCAAGGCCGGTTCGCATTTTCGATCTGGTTGATTTCAAAACCTTTTTGCCCCGTTTCGGGGCACATTTTTTCAGGAGCCCTTTTTCAATGTTCAATTCTGCCGAAAATTTACGTGTGAAGGAATTTTTCGATCTCGACGGGCCGTGGCTTGATGCGGTCAGTGGCGATCCAGAGCTTCCGTCGGCCGATCGGCTTGCCGATCTGGCCGGCGCTTTTACGGCCCAATTTGGGCTGTGCGAGCTTTATGACCGCACGAATGACCGTCTGGTCCGCGCGGGCGACCGCAAGCGCGCCGAGGCCCATGCCGATTACAGCATGCGCCATCAGGAACGCGGGCTGGACTATCTGGGTCGCGCGATGGGGGTGGCGGATGGGATGGCCGGCGAAGTCAGCGCGCTTGACCGGCGCCCGTCAGCCCGTGCCGGCGCCGAGGCCCTGGCCGGGTTCCGCGAGGAATTCATGCTGCTGATCGCCGATAGCGAGCTGAAGGCAAAGGACGTCACCCGTATCGAGGAAGTCTATGACGAGGCCGCCAAAGCCATCGCCGAAGGTCAGAACATCGGCGAGTGGCTGGGCGGCAAACTGAAAGACCTTGATGAGGCGCGCCGGTCGGAGGACCGCGGCAATCGCGACAACCTGCCCTGGTGGAAGATCGTCATCATCGCAGTCTATGTGGGCCTCAGCGCCTGGAAGATCTGGCGCTGTGTGATCCGCGACCGCTGTTCACGGGGCGAGAAGGCCGCCTATCAGGCCGCGGCCGTGATCCTGGGGATTTCGCTGAAATTCTGCTGAACCCCTGCGGCGGAGGCGCGCAAGGCGCGTGCCTCCGCTTGCGAAACGCCCTGAACGTGACTACCTTCATACCCAACCACAGTTGGAGGGCGTATAGATGGCGCCCAGGCGTCCCCGAGGTGCGGGCGCGTTCCCCAGGGCGGTCGAGCCACCCGCACCGGTCAAGCCGGATCCCGCCGCGCTCTATGCGGCGTTGGATCTGGGTACGAATAGTTGTCGTATGCTGATTGCCCAACCCAAGGGCAGCCAGTTCCATGTGGTCGACAGTTTCTCGAAATCGGTACAGCTTGGCGCGGGGCTTGAGGCGTCGGGGCGGCTGTCGCGGCAATCGATGGCGCGCACGGTGCAGGCCATGCATATCTGCCGCAAGAAGATCGAAAAGCACGGCGTGAAGCGGATGCGCCTGGTCGCGACCGAGGCCTGCCGCCGCGCCAAGAACGGCAATGATTTCATGAAGATGGTTACCCGCGAGACGGGTATGACGCTGACCATCATCGAGCCCGAGGAAGAGGCGCGCCTAGCGGTCGTGTCCTGCGCGCCGCTGGTCTCGACCAAGACCGAACAGCTGCTGGTCGTCGATATCGGCGGCGGATCGACCGAGCTGGTCTGGATCGATCTGTCCAGCGTGCCCGCGCTTGAGCGCCCCCGCGCGATCATGCGGCTCCATGCGGGTTTTCATCCCGCCGAAAGCCCGTTTGCGGCGGCCAAGGTGGTCGATTGGATCAGCGTGCCGCTGGGCGTGGCGACCCTGAAAGACCAGTTCCGCGATGTTGAGGATGACGCCGCCCGCTTTGCCCTGATGAGCTGGTTTTTTGAGGAAAACCTGGCCGATTTCTCACCCTACGCCGCCGAACAGGCGCGCGAAGGGTTCCAGATCATCGGGACCAGCGGCACGATCACCACGGTGGCGGCCTCGTTCCTCGGCCTCAAGCGCTATGACCGCAACAAGGTCGACGGGCTGCGTATGACCTCGGACCAGATCGACCGGGTGATCCGCGAATACCTGCTGCTCGGCCCCGAGGGCCGCCGCACCGACCCGCGCATCGGACGTGACCGACATTCCCTGATCATGTCGGGCGCCGCGATCCTGCAAGCCCTGATGCGGGTCTGGCCCACCGACCGCCTGTCGGTCGCCGACCGCGGCTTGCGCGAGGGGCTGCTCTATGCCCAGATGTCCGCCGATGGCGTGCTCGAGGACGGGCCGTTCTAATTCGTTGCCTCATGCCAATGTGGCTATTTGATAGAACCTCTGATTATCTGGCTCGCGATCAAATCCGGAGAGCTAGGATATTTGAGTATCACTGATAAATGTGCTGGATAAACTCATCATACCTGACGGCACCTCTGAATCTCATATTTTGCCCCAAGCCTAAACTTACTGTTTCCAAATCTTGCACAATTACGCTTTTTTTTTAAAGAAACTGATCGCATAGATGCAGATCAACATCGGTTATCTATAACTCGATTGTCAGAGCTTGATCCGCACCCAGACCTAGGCTTAGTTTGTCTAGTTTTGGTAAATATTTTGAATGTCGTGAATCAATATCCCCATCGACTGAAGAGGTAACGGATGGCAACCCTGAACGTCACAGGCAACATGGCCGATGCGCTAAACGCCTACCTGTCCAAAATTTCCACTGCAATCCCCTTGATGCAGTCAAACTTGGGAGTCTGGCAGCAAATTGAGGCAAACCCCGAGCGCTATTTTACTTTTACCCTGTCCGGCCCATTCAGCGTCGCAAGCAATTCTGGCACGATCAATTCAGCAAACCTTGCTTATGTCGATCAAGATCAAAATAGCCCAACATTTCTGGATACTATCTGGGATCTGGATTTCGACGATCTTGAGGTGAATTTTTCTGACTACGTTAATGTGACTGCCTATACATTAAATGGTCCGATTGAGTTCGCGACCAGTTTTACGTTTGATGCGGAAGGTTTTTTGTCCGACATCATGGCGTCTGGTCTATTCATCGCGATTTCTTTTGAGGACACGCCCACAATCGTTCAGGGCACAAGCACGTTCCAGCTCAGCGGAGATGACACGATTCGGGGCTCGTTCGAAAATGATGAGGTTCATGCCGGGGACGGTGAGGACTCAATTATCGGCTCTTTCGGAGATGATCTGCTTTACGGCGATGCGGGCTTTGACACATTGCTTGGGGATGGTGGCGCCGATACGCTTTATGGCGGGGATCAGGCCGATCTGCTGTCTGGCGGCACTGGCAATGATGTCATCTCGGGCGATGCGGGAGCTGACAACATCCTTGGTGGCGACGACAATGACAGGCTATTCGGCGGCACCGGCAATGATCGCTTGTTCGGCGGCGATGGGGCGGATGTTTTGCGGGGCGGCAGTCAGGACGACCGCTTGCTGGGCGAGGCTGGCAATGACCGGCTGTTCGGGGATGGCGGTTTTGACCACCTCGATGGCGGCGACGGCAATGACGTGCTGGCAGGCGGTGGCCAGGCTGACAACCTCTATGGCCGTCTGGGCGACGACACGCTTTCGGGCGAGGACGGCGCTGACCGGCTCTTTGCCGGTGCGGGCAATGACCTGGCCTCTGGCGGGGCGGGCAATGACGTGTTCTTTGCCGGCCAGGGCGACGACACGGTGCGCGGCGATGATGGCGATGACCGGATCTTTGCGGGTGCGGGCAATGATGAGGTCGGCGGCGGCACCGGCAATGATGAGATCGTGGGCGGGGTCGGGTTCGACACGCTGACCGGAGGCCTGGGCAACGATACGCTGACGGGGTCGTTCAACGCCGACACCTTCGTCTTCGCGGGCGCGTTCGGGGCCGATGTGATCACCGATTTCGCCGCGACGAACGATTTTGAGCGGATCGATCTATCGGGCGTGGCCAGCATCACCGACTTCGCCGACCTGACGGCCAACCACCTGAGCCAGGTGGGCAGCGACGTCGTGATCAACGCCGGCGGCGGCAACACGATCACCCTGGAAGGCGTCACCCTGGCCGACCTCGACGCGGTCGATTTCGTGTTTTGAAGACTATAGCGTTTCGACTTTCAGTTGAACCACCACAAGACGCAAAGCGCGTGTGAGCCTTGGCGAATGGCAACGCTTTGCGTTTAGGCATAAAGTCGAAACGCTTTAAACTAGATCTCGAAAAATTTGTTGCCACGATCGGGCCCGCGCATCCAAGGGATTGCGCGGGTTTGGCCTGTCCCAGGCACTGAACTGACGATATAGAGAAAGCTCGCATGCCAGCGCGGTTTCAGCTAGTCAGCAAAGCGATCAAAAGGAATGGCGGAGCATGGCGAAGCGGTCGACCAAGAATAGCGGGCGCGGGCAGCGGGATTTGCGGGTGCGCGTGAAGACCGCGAAGGGGCGCAAGCTGTCATCGACCCGCTGGCTTGAGCGGCAGTTGAACGATCCTTACGTGGCGCGTGCCAAAAAGGAAGGGTACCGCGGGCGGGCGGCTTTCAAAATATTGGAATTGGACGACAAATATCGCTTTCTGGTGCCCGGCGCGCGGGTGGTCGATCTGGGCTGTGCGCCTGGCGGATGGGCTCAGGTGGCGGTGCGGCGCGTCAATGCTCTGGGCGAAAAGCAGGGTAAGGCGGTGGGCTTTGTGCTGGGCATCGATCTGCAGGAGGTCGAGCCGATCCCGGGGGCCGAGATCCACCAGCTGGATTTCATGGAGGACGGCGCCGACGACAAGGTGAAGGCCTGGCTGGGCGGCAAGGCCGACGTCGTGATGTCCGACATGGCGGCCTCGGCCTCGGGCCACAAGCAGACCGACCATCTGCGCATCGTGGCCCTTTGCGAAGCGGCGGCCGAGCTGGCTTTCGACGTGCTGGAAGAGGGCGGAACCTTTGTCGCCAAGGTGCTGGCCGGCGGCGCCGAGGGCACGCTGCAGGCCACGCTGAAACAGCGATTCAAGAAGGTCGCCAACGTCAAGCCACCCGCCAGCCGGGCCGACAGTTCGGAAAAATTCGTGGTGGCCACTGGCTTTCGCGGCAGCGGCGCATGATGCCTCAGTCCGCCCGGCGGGCCGCCCGGGTGCTGTTGCGGATCGCCGTCATTCTGGCGCTGGCCTTTGGCGCGGTGCGCCTGCTGGCCTGGGTCGATGCGCAATCGCATGGCGCCGCCGACAACGGGACCTACCTGCTGATCCTGGCCCTCATGCTGATCGCCTACGCGGCGCTGATCGCGGTGCCCTTTGTCCCGGGGATCGAGATCGGGCTGGCCATCTTGATGATGCAGGGCCCGGTGGCCGCACCGGCGGTCTATCTGGCCACCCTCACCGGGCTGATGGCGGCCTATCTGGCCGGCCGGTTCCTGCCGGAGGCCTTTTTGCGCGGGTTCTTTGCCGATCTGGGCCTGCGCGGGCCGGTCAGCCTGATCGACCGCATCGCGCCTCTGTCGCCGGTTGAGCGTATCGCGATGCTGCGTGAGCGGCTGCCCGGCCGCCTCGCCCATCTGGCCCTTGGCTGGCGGTATCTCATCCTGGCGGCGGTTCTGAACGTACCCGGCAACTGGCTTCTGGGCGGCGGCGGTGGCATCATGATGGTGGCGGGCCTGTCGGGCCTCTTCCGCCCGCTGGCCACCGCAATCGCCATCGCCCTGGCCGTCGCGCCGGTGCCGCTGGCGATCTGGGCCTTTGATCTGAAGATTTTGTAACGGCCGCAGAAGGGGTTTGCACCTTTCCGGCCCGCGCGGCAGAGTTGCGCCGGTTTCCAATGGAGCGCGCCGATGACAGCCCCCCTTGACGACATCACCATCCTCGATCTGACCCATGTTCTGGCGGGCCCCTTCGCCTCGGCCACTCTGGCCGATCTGGGCGCGCGCGTGATCAAGGTGGAGCGGCCCGGCACCGGCGACGACACCCGCGCCTTTCCGCCTTTTGTCGAGGGCGAAAGCGCCTACTACGCGACATTGAACCACGGCAAGAAATCCATCGCGCTGGATCTGAAAACCGACACCGATCGCGCGATCTTTGACCGGCTGCTGGCGCGGGCCGATATCGTGCTGGAAAACTTCCGCCCCGGCGCGATGGACAAGCTTGGCTATGGCTGGGACGATCTGCGCAAGCGCTATCCCCGGTTGATCTATGGCGCCGTTTCGGGTTTTGGCCATACTGGGCCTGAGGCGGGCAAACCGGCCTATGATATGGTCGTGCAGGCCCGCGGCGGAGTGATGAGCATCACCGGCGAGGAAGGCGGTCCGCCGGTGCGCGTCGGCGCCTCGATCGGCGACATCGTGGCGGGGATGTACCTGACCGAGGGTGTGCTGGCGGCGCTCTATCAGCGCGAGCGCACGGGGCAAGGCGCCAAGGTCGACATCGCGATGCTGGACGCGCAGATCGCCATTCTGGAGCACGCCGTGGCCATTGCCACCGCGACCGCCCGCGCCCCTGGCCCCACTGGCGCGCGGCATCCGACGATCACTCCGTTCTCGACCTTCCGCGCGTCTGACGGCTTTTTCGTGATCGCTGCCGGAAACGATGCGCTGTTTCGCAAGCTTTGCACCTCCCTCGACCTGCCGGCGCTGGCCGACGATCCGAAATTCGCGACTAACAAGGCCCGGTGCGAAAACGTCCACCTCCTGAAACGTCTGATCGAGGCGGTGACGCTGGAGCATCCGCGCGATCACTGGATTGCGGCCTTGGAGGCGAACGGCGTGCCCACGGGCCGCGTGCAGAACATGGTCGAGGCGCTGGAAGACCCGCAGGTTCTGGCGCGCAACATGGTGCTGCCCGTCGCGCCACGCGCTGGTGGGCCCGCCTTCACCGCCGCCGGAAACCCGATCAAGATCAGCACCCTGCCCGAGATCGACAGCCGCCCCCAAGCCTCGGCACTGGACGAAGATCGGGAGGCGATTTTGGCCTGGCTGGAGGAGGGCTAGACTTGCGTCGCGCGCCCCGCTTACCAAATTGGATCAGACGGTGGCGGGTTGCGGGCCACGCAGCAACGGCAGTGTGAAAAGCGCCAGAAAAACCAGATTTCCCAGTACGTTCCAATGCGCCCCTGCGATGATCGACGCCGTACTGTCGACAACGAACCACGCGGTGGCCGAGCCCAGGATGATACGCCGCGACAGCGCTGGCGCCTGGGCCAGCCCCTCGCCCGCCAGAAGCCACAGCGCCCAGCCCCAGCCCACCAGCACCCCGCCGCTGATCGCCGAGAGCAGCCGCGCCTCGGGCGATGCCAGCGTTTCGGCACCATTGACGGGCCAGAAGATCAGGTCGGTCAGGATCGCTGTGGGCCAGGCCATCGCCGGATGTGCGGCCAGCGCGATCATCACGCCCGCCCCCATCGCCAGACCGGCGCCAAGCCGCAGCCATTTTTGCTGAGCCGTCAGTTTCATATCGTCCTCCATCACGTTGCATGGGGCCGAGTTTGGCCAAGGCTGCGCTGCCGAACAATGACCTCGGAGGTAAGTGTTTTCTCGCCGCGGGCGGTCTAGACTGCTCGGACGGAGGAGCAATCGATGCGCGATTATGCAAGCGTCTTGAAGGATTGGCGCCAGACGCGGCGACTGAGCCAGATGGCCCTGGCGCTCGAGGCCGGCGTCTCGGCGCGCCACATCGCGTTCATCGAAACACGCCGCGCGCGCCCCTCGCGCGAGATGGTGTTGCGGCTGGCCGACGTGCTTGAGGTGCCCCGGCCGGAACGGAACGCAATGCTGGGGGCGGCGGGGTTCGCGCCACATTACCCCGCCTTGCCGCTGGACGATGCCGCCATGGCACCCGTACGCGCGGCGATGGATTGGACAATTAGCCGCCACGCGCCCTACCCGGCGGTGGTCATGGACAGACTCTGGCGGCTGATCGCGCTGAATGATCCGGCGCAACTCCTCTTCGCCCCGACTGGTTTGGGTGCGGGAGACAGCCTGTTGGACGCGATGGCCGAAGGCGGCCTGGCGCACTTCGTGGAAAACTGGGACGAGGTCGGCCATCACACGATGCTGCGCCTGCGCGCCGAGAGCGCCCGCGCCGGCGGCATCGCGGCGCTGGATCGGGCCGCCGCGGCCCTGGCGCGTGACCCCGCCATTGCCGGTTTCACCCAAGTGGAAAACCCGGGCGCCGTGCTGCCCACGATCTACCGCGCGGGCGATCTGCGCCTCTCGCTCTTCTCGACCTATGCGCAGTTCGGCACCGCGGAAGAGGTGGCCCTGTCCGAGATGAAGATCGAACTGATGTTTCCCGCCGACGTGGCCACGCGAACCATTCTTGAGGCTTTGGCGGCCGGGCAAAGCTGAGACCGCCAGATATCGGCCGATCGGTTTGGGCTGCGCATATCGCCGCACCTATTGGGAAGGACTGCGCCATTCGACCAGCGATTTCGCAAGCTTCATGCCGCCCGCGCACCAGAACGTGGCGCCTATGGCCTTTCGCTTGCGCGCGCGATGGGTAGAGTGCGCCAAAAGCAAATGGTGCAGAGACATGAGCAGCGACCCCCTTGTCATTTTTACCCCTTCGGGCAAACGCGGGCGGTTTTCGGTGGGCACGCCGGTTCTGACGGCGGCCCGGCAGCTCGGGGTCGACCTCGATTCGGTCTGCGGCGGGCGGGGCATCTGCTCAAAATGCCAGGTCAGCCCGGGTTTCGGCGAATTCTCGAAGCACGGCGTCACGGTGGCACTCGATGCGCTGTCGGACTGGAACGCGGTGGAAGAGCGCTATAAATCGAAGCGCGGGCTGGCCGAGGGCCGGCGCCTGGGCTGTCAGGCCAAGGTAATGGGCGATGTGGTGATCGACGTGCCGCCCGAAAGCCAGGTGCATCGCCAGGTCGTGCGCAAGCGCGCCGAGGCCCGCGCCATCGTGATGGATCCCGCGACCCGGCTCTATTATGTCGAGGTGACAGAGCCTGACATGCACGAACCCTCTGGCGATTTTGAACGGCTGGGCAAGGCACTGAAAGAGCAATGGGACATCAACGGGATCACGGCCGATCTTGAGGTCATGCGCAAGCTGCAACCGACCCTGCGCAAGGGCGCGTGGAAAGTCACCGTGGCGCTGCACAAGGGCCATGATGAGGCCCAGCACCGCGTGCTGGACATCTGGCCCGGCTTTTTCGACGGGCGCCTTTACGGCATGGCCATCGATCTTGGATCAACCACCATTGCCGCGCATCTTTGCGATCTGTCCGACGGCACGGTTCTGGCTTCGTCCGGTGTGATGAACCCGCAAATCCGGTTCGGCGAGGACCTGATGAGCCGGGTGAGCTATGTGATGATGAACCCCGGCGGCGATGTTGAGATGACCTCTGCCGTGCGCACCGCGCTGAACGGCGTGGCGCAGGCTGTGGCGACCGAGGCCTCGATTGACCCGCGCCTGATTGTCGAGACGGTGTTCGTGTGCAATCCGGTCATGCACCATCTGCTCTTGGGGATCGACCCGGTCGAGCTGGGCCAGGCGCCCTTCGCGCTGGCGACGTCGGGCAGTTTGAGTTTCGCGGCATCCGAGCTGGACTTGACCGCAATCCACCCGCGCGCGCGCATCTATATGCTGCCCTGCATCGCAGGCCATGTGGGCGCCGATGCCGCTGCCGTGGCCTTATCGGAGGCGCCCAACAAATCGAAGGACTTAGTGCTGGTTGTGGATGTGGGCACCAATGCCGAGATCCTTCTGGGCAACGAGACCCGCGTGCTCGCCTGCTCCTCGCCCACCGGGCCGGCCTTCGAGGGCGCGCAGATCAGCTCGGGCCAGCGCGCGGCCCCCGGCGCGATTGAGCGGGTTGAGATCGACCCGGAAACAAAAGAGCCGCGCTTCAAGGTGATCGGGTCCGACCTCTGGTCGACCGATCCGGGCTTTGCCGAGGCCGTCGCGGTGACCGGTGTGACCGGCATCTGCGGGTCGGGCATCATTGAGGCTGTGGCCGAGATGCGCATGGCCGGGCTGGTTGATGCGAAGGGGCTGATCGGGTCGGCCGAGCAGGCCGGCACGCCGCGATTGGTGCCCGAGGGGCGCACGCATGCCTATGTGCTGCATGATGGCACAGCCGAGGGCGGGCCGCTGATCAGTGTGACGCAGGGCGACATCCGCGCGATCCAGCTTGCGAAATCGGCGCTTTATGCCGGGGCGCGGCTGTTGATGGACGAGATGGGCGTCGACAAGGTCGACCGCGTGGTGCTGGCCGGTGCCTTTGGCGCCCATATCAGCCCGAAACACGCCATGGTACTGGGGATGATCCCCGACGCGATGCTGGGTAAGGTGACCTCGGCCGGCAATGCCGCGGGTACAGGCGCGCGGATCGCGCTCTTGAACGTCGCGGCCCGGGCCGAGATCGAGGCGACGGTCGGCCAGATCCACAAGGTGGAAACCGCCATCGAGCCGCGCTTTCAGGAGCATTTCGTCAACGCCAACGCGATCCCCCATGCGACCGATCCGTTTCCCGAATTGGCGGCGATCGTGTCGCTTCCGCATGTGTCGTTCAATACCGGCAGCGGCGGCGAAGGAGGCGGCGGGCGGCGCAGGCGGCGGGGGTGAGCATGGCGCCCTGGCGGCGCGAGGCTGGGTTCCTCGCGCTCTGCTTTGCGGCGGCGACGGCCGTCAGCTTTCTGCCAGACACCGCGCAAGAGGTCTTTGCCGACAGGTCCTTCGGCGCCCCACCCCTTCTGGCGTTGGCGCTGGCCACGGTCACCGGCACAGGCGCGCTGTGGCTCTTGCGGGTTGAGGGGTTCTTTCCCGCCGAACAAAGCGCGCATGGTGTGGGCTGGGCCGCGCTCTGGGCCACGCTGCTCACAGCCCCCATGATCGTTGTCAGTTTCATCGCACCCGGCCTCCACCCCCCGCCACCAGAGATCACATGGCCCGCGGCCCTGCCGTTTCACGCCGCAGCCATGGTCGTTACAATGGCCCTGACCGGCCTCGCGCCGCTGACCCTCGCATACATCCTGGTCCGACGCGCATGGCCGGCCCTTGTTCTGGCGGCTCTGACGGCCATGCTGCTGGACGCCCTGGTCTCAGGAATGCCATCGGCCGTTCTGGCTGCACAGACCTTCACAATGGCCCTGGCCGGGCTCTGGCTGCTCAAACGCTACGGCCTGGCCGCGCTGATCGTCTTTTCCGCGCTCCAGTCACTTTACTGGGACCTTCTATGGGGCGCGGCCCGAGCTACGCTGACAACAATTGCCTGAGGATAGCGCCGTAAATGTCCGGATCTGTGATGGCGTTGGCTGTTCAACCACAAGGGGTTAGTCTGGCAGCATGGACCTTAAACACATAACCTACCGAGGACCGGCATTGGATGATCGCGAGGTGCTGACCCAAGTGCCGGAGAGCTTGCAGTCTCTCTTGACCTCGCTGAATGGCTTCGTTCAGTTTGGCGGCGGCTTACATGTACGCGGTGCTTGCTGGGAGCCAGAGTGGCACTCCTTACGTCGTGCCTGGCGTGGCCCCGGGGCAATCCACAAGCTCTTTCCCTCAGTCAGCCCAGACTGGATCCCTTTCGCGGAAGACTGTGTTGGAGACCAGTTTCTCTTGAGAAACAGCGAGGTTCTCCGGCTCTCTGCGGAAACAGCCGACATTGAAGAGATGGGCCTATCGCTGGAGAATTTTCTGAAAGAAGCAAATGCCGATCCTGTCGAGTTCCTCTCGATGCATCCGCTTTTGCAACTCACGGAAGAGACGGAAGATTTACCCGAGGGATATCTGATACACGCCTACCCACCATTTTGCACCGAGGAGGCCGCCCAAGGCGTCTCGTTAAAGGCGATACCAGCTTGGGAGCTTCACCAACACCACTCTGATTTGGCGAAGACTTTTTCGGTGGAGGATGACAAACGCCGTCTCGACGCCGACTGAGCGCGACCTTTGACATCCGCTTCGCCTACACTTCGACTATTAGATCAAGTTCGCGCGTGGCGCTCAGCTTACAGTTATTGGCGGAGCGAGAGGGATTCGAACCCTCGAGACGGTTTCCCGCCTACACACTTTCCAGGCGTGCGCCTTCGACCACTCGGCCACCGCTCCGTCGGCGGCTGTCTAACCCGCGCGATGCGCGTATTGCAAGAGGCCCGGTGACGCCGCAGTTGCAGCTTGAGGGCCAGTCCGGCATAGTCGGCAGATTGATGGGCAGCATGGGGCTGCTGTATAAGAGTGATCCAAGCGTAGCCGAATGAATACAAGCCCGCCGCCACAGCGTAACACCGTTTTCCAGTCGATCCGGCCCGACCCCTCGCAGGTGCAGGCGGTGGCGCTGGTGATCATCGCCTTTGCGGTGGTCCTGTTCCTGCTGGTTCAGGCCCGGTTCCTGATGATCTCGCTGGCAACCGCGATCATCCTCTTTTCGCTGATGAGCGATGCGATCAACACGATCGGGCGCGTCAGGGTGGGCCCCTTGCGCATCCCGAACTGGCTGGCCAGCCTCGCGGCCCTCGCGCTGGTCTCGGCGCTGCTCTTGACGCTGTCGGCGATCATCCTCAGCCAGGTGAACACCATCGTCATCACCGCCATCGCCTATGCCGACCAGTCGCAACGCGCGCTGGCTTCGCTCTTCGGCTGGATGGGCGAAGGGGTTGAGGAAGCCGTCTTCGCCTCGATGCAGAATGTCGATATCACCGCCTATCTGCGCACCGCGGCGGGCCAGGCGGGCAGCCTCTTGTCGGCGACCATCCTGATCATCATTTTCGTGACGTTCTTGTTTGTCGAGCGGATCTGGTTCCGCGCCAAGCTGAACGGGCTTTACGGCGACCCCGAGCGGGCCGAGCGTGTGGGGCGGATCATCGCCACCATTATTCACCGCGTGAACCGCTATCTGCTGGTCAAGACCATCGTCAGTGCTGCGACGGGCGCAATGGTCTACGGCGTCGCCCGGCTTTTCGGGCTTGAGCTGGCCATGGCGCTGGCAATTCTGACCTTCGTTTTGAATTTCATCCCCTCGGTCGGGTCCATCGTGGCCACGGTCATGATCGGGCTCGTCGCCTATATCCAGAGCGGCGATCCAGGGGCCTCGGCCGCCATTTTCGTGATCTGCGGCATGATCCAGTTCGTGACCGGCAATCTGATCGACCCGATGCTGATGGGCCGCGCGCTGCGCTTGTCATCTTTCGGCATCATCATCTCCCTGGCCTTCTGGGGCGCGGTCTGGGGCGTTCCGGGGATGTTCTTGTCGGTGCCCATCATGGTGGCGGCGATGATTATCTGTTCGGAGATCCAGGCCCTGCGCCCACTGGCGGTATTGCTCTCCCGCGAGGGTTTGCCGGAGGAAGCCACCGCCGAGGCGATGGGCGAGCTAGACGCCAGGGCACCCTTGGCCGAGCATTGAGGCGTTTCGCGAAACGCTTGTGATTGGCCCCGCGGCGCGCCGGGGGAGGCCCCGGGTCAAGCCCGGGACAGCTTCGGTAGAGATGCCAACCGGCGTCTCCTATTTCTCACCCTCATCGCCATCAACAGGGGCGGCGGGCGTGTCGAGCAGCGCGGGGTGCATCGGCTCGGTCTCTGGCTCTTTCGGCTCGGACGGTTCGGGCTTGGGCGGCGGCTCGGGCTTGGTGCCGCCCAGCGTCTCGGGGTTGCGCAGCCAGATGTCACGCTGCGCGAACGGAATTTCAAAGCCCTCTTCGGCAAAGCGGCGCGCGATCTCGTGGTTCATGTCGGATTTCGTGGCCAGCGAGAAATTCACATCCCGCAAGATCGCGCGGATCTCAAACTCCAGCGCGTCGGCGCCAAAGCCCATGAAGAGGATCGCGGGCTTGGGGTTCAGCGTGACCAGGGGGTGCGCCTCGGCCACCTCACGCAGCACCGCTTCGACGCGCTTGGTGTCGGTGCCATAGGCCACGCCCACATGCACGATGATGCGGCCTGTCTGATTGCCGCGGGTGTAGTTCGTGACAATGCCCGAGATCAGATCGGAGTTGGGCACGATCACATCGGTCTTATCGAACGTCTCGATCCGGGTCGAGCGGACCGAGATGTCGCGCACATAGCCCATCTGGCCGTTCACATCGATCCAGTCGCCTTCCGAGATCGGCCGCTCGACCAGAAGGATGATGCCCGAGATGAAGTTCGACACGATGTTCTGCAGGCCGAAGCCGATGCCGACCGACAGGGCGCCCGCGACGATCGCCAGGGAGGACAGATCGATCCCGGCGGACGTGATGGCGATGATTGCCGCCAGGAAGACGCCCAGATAGCCGACGCCCGAGACCAGCGCATTCTGCCCGCCGATATCGATCTTGGTTTTCGGCAGGACCGAGCTGCGCAAGGTGCCCTGAAGCAGCCGGGTGGCCAGGAAGCCCACGGCAAAGATCAGGCCGAAGGTCACGAAATCACCCGGCGCGATCCGGGTCTCGCCAAAGACGAACCCCTCGCGCACGCGGGTCCAAAGCTCGGTCAGATCGGCGACGCGCGCGCCCCAGATCAGCGCGAAAAGCGGCAGCGCGCACAGCGCCAGCGCAAACCCGACAAGGACCGGCACAAGGGATTCTTCGTCGTCATCGCCGCGCCCGGTCGCCAGGGCATAAAGGTCCGAGACGATGCGCTGCAAAAGCACGACAATCGCCATCAGGGCCAGCGAAAGCGCGCCCGGAAAGACCATGAACCGGCCCGCGGTATAGTAGCCGATGGCCGCTAAGGCCGGGCCGACCACCCCGAGGAGGATCGCAGCTCGGCCGATGAGGCTGAGGAAACGGTCGCGCGTCGGTGTTGCGGGCCCCTGGTCCTCGGATCGGGCCGCGCCGATCAGGATCTGGCCGAGGCGCACTAGAATGAGGCCCCCCAGCAGAAGGACCGGGAAGCCAAGTACGACGCGAGCCGTTTGCGTTTCCCCCTCGTACGGCACGAGCGCCGTCAGAAGGCCCGCCAGGCCCAGAAGGACGCCCAGAAGCGTGGCGTAGAACCGCCCCTCCGCGCGGCGTTCGGGCGTCAGCCCTTCAAGCAGGGCGGCTTCTTCCGATCGCGCGAAGACCTGTTGGCCAAGCCACCGCGCGGCGAAGATGACCAGAGCAATCGTCGGTAAGGGTTGCAGCAGGGCCTCACCGCGCGGCCCGACGAACCCCGTCAGGAGCGCCGCCGTCACAAGCAGGACCATGCCGAGAAATGGCAGCACGACCTGGCCCAGCGAGACGAGAAGCGAGAGGATCACCCGCTTGGCACGCCGGCCCGTGCCAGCCATCAGACGCAGCGCGAAGACCTCGCTCCAATGGCGGGCGCGCCACATCAGGCCGATACCGATCGCGATCAGGACAAGTGTGAGGGGCAGGCTTTCGCGCGCGGCGGCGCGCGAGGTGGTGCTTTGCCAGTTGCCCTGTACCTCCGCCCAGATGCCGGTCACCACATCCGACAGCGCCGCGAAGGCCGGCGGCCAGTTCACCGGCACCAGGGGCGATGGCGCCAGTTCCAGCAATTCGTTGGCCTGGCGTTCGCGCAAGATCACGTCGATCTCGCGGATCATGCCGTCTGCCCCGAGATACGCCTCTTCGGCGGCGATGCCCGGGGCCTGCAATGTGGCCAGCTGTTCGTTTAAGGCGGCACGGCGATTGGCGATATCCTCAGGCTCGCTCTCGCCGTCGGCGGGCGACGGGCCAAGGGCCGAGATCTGGTTGCGGATCGTGTCGATCCGGGTGCGATTGGCGCTTTGGGCGCTGAGGAACCGTTCACGCCAGGCAGCCAGCTGATTGCGCAAAGTCTCGAGCTCAAGATTGGGCGTCTCGGGGTCGCTGATGGCCGTGCGCGCGCGCTGTTCGAACACTTCCCACGCGTCATAGTTCGGCCCGCCCGCGTCATCGGCTTGCGGGCCTGTAGGCTCGTCTGCGGTATCCCCGGCCTCGGCCTCACCACTATTGCCAAGCCACCAACCGATTGTCTGACTGGCCTGAACCGGCCGAGGTGGCGCTTCATCGCCCCCAAGCCACCAGGCCGAGACCTGTGCCTGCGCGCCACTGGCAAGAAGCACTAGCGCGAGCAGCGCCGCCAGGAGGGGCGCGGCCCGTGTCATACGTCCTCGAAAACCGGCGGAAGGCTGCGCGCATCAGCGTCAAGCCAATCGGGAACCGGCAGCCCCTTTTCCTTCAGGAAAGCGGGGTTGAAGAGCTTGGACTGGTACCGCGTCCCGTAATCGCAAAGGATTGTCACGATGGTATGGCCCGGCCCCAATTCGCGCGCCAGCCGCATCGCGCCTGCGATGTTGATGCCCGACGATCCGCCAAGGCAGAGCCCCTCTTCCGCCAGCAGATCAAAGACGATCGGCAGGGCCTCGGCATCGGGAATGCGCCAGGCATGGTCGGGCGTGAAGCCTTCAAGATTGGCGGTGATGCGCCCCTGCCCGATCCCTTCGGTGATCGACGATCCGGGCGAGGCGAACTCTCCTGTGGTGTAATAGCTGTAAAGCCCCGCGCCTTCGGGATCGGCCAGGCCGATCTTGACGCCCTTGGGTTGCAGCGCGGCCGCGACACCCGCCAGCGTGCCGCCCGAGCCCACAGCGCAGATGAAGCCATCAACCTTGCCAGCGGTCTGCTCCCAAATCTCGGGGCCGGTCGTCTCGATATGAGCCTGACGGTTCGCGACATTGTCGAACTGGTTGGCCCAGATCGCGCCGTTGGGTTCGGATTGCGCCAGACGCTGGGCCAGCCGGCCGGAATAGCGCACGTAGTTGTTGGGGTTTTTGTAGGGGGCCGCGGGCACCTGCACCAATTCGGCCCCGGCCAGGCGCAGCATGTCCTTCTTTTCCTGGCTCTGCGTCTCGGGGATGACGATGACGGTGCGAAAGCCCATGGATGCGCCGACCAGGGCAAGGCCGATGCCGGTATTGCCCGCCGTCCCCTCAACGATGGTGCCGCCGGGGCGCAGATCGCCGCGCGCCACGGCATCCTTGATGATGTAAAGTGCCGCGCGGTCCTTGACCGATTGCCCGGGGTTCAGGAACTCGGCCTTGCCCAGGATCTCGCACCCCGTCGCCTCGGATGCCTTGCGCAGGCGGATCAACGGTGTCTTGCCGACGGCATCTGCCAGATCTGTTGCAACGCGCATGGGCGGCCTCCCCTGATGTTTCACCTTCCTAGGCCGGGGCCGGGGCGAACTCAAGCGGGGCTGCGCAGCCTGTTGCGATGACGGGCAAGAAACAGCGCCGAAAGCAGCAATGGCCCATTCTCGGCCTCGCCGATTTCCACCAGCTGCATGAGGCGGTCAAAGGGGATGATATGGGTGCGGATATCCTCATGCTCGCCAGCAACCCCGCTGACGCCACCCGAGAGCGTGTCGGGCAGATCGGCGAGGCCCAGAAACGAATAGAGGTACTCGGCCTTGGCGGCCGGTGACGGATAATAGCTTGCGATCGGCAAGAGCGTCTCTATCGTCAGGCCCGCCTCTTCGGACGCCTCTCGGCGGGCCGCCGCCTCGGGCGTCTCATCGGCGTCCACGCGACCTGCGATGGGTTCCAGAAGCCAAGGCTGGCCGTCGCCCCGCGCGAAGGGGCCCGGGCGGAACTGTTCGATGACCAGCACGCAATCGCGCATTGGATCGTAGGGCAGAACAGTCGCTGCATCGCCCGAAACGAAAACCGCGCGATTGACTGTGTCGCTGAAGCTTCCATCGAAGCGGCGGAAATTGAGATCATATTCCTCGACACTGAAGAAATGGGCATAAGGCTGGGTGCGCCGGGCGACCGTGACATCGCCCTGCCCCGCCGCCCGCCGCAAGGTCGCAGGACCGCCCGCGCCCGCCCGCAATGCCGAGGCGCCGCGCACCAGCATCTGCGGATAGCGTGCCAAAATCTCGCCGGGGTCGCGCTGGCCATAGAGCGCCATGAAATCGCGCGCGGTCTGCGTGACGACATCGCCCCAAAGGGCGCGCCACGCGGCCAGGTCCCACCGGGCACCCGGCTGCCATTGCTTCTGCCCCGGCATGTAGACCCGGGCCGGCACTGGTTTTCCACCGGCCTCAACCGTCACGTCGCGGATGCCATAGTCGAAACCGCCCTCGTAGAAATCAAGGCGCGCGGCGTCCTCGTCGGTGAGAGGTTCGGTCAGCACGCCTTGGGCCGTCTCTTTGCTTTGGCGTGTGAGGATCGGAAAACTCTGACCGTCCGCCCAGCAGACTGCATGACCGGCCAACTGCGCGGGGCTCACGCGTGCGGCACGCCCCAACACCACCTCAAGAAGTGGCCCGTGACAAAGCGTTCCGTAGAAAAAGCACCGGATATCACCCACCAGATCAGGGCCAGCGCACAGCCGCCCAGCTGGCAAACATACCGCCCAGCACGCCACCGATGATCAGGACGAACATCGGTGTCGGCGATTGCACCAGGAATGTCGCGAAATCCAGCATGACGACAAAAAGCCCCTCAATCGCATCCATGACAGTCCGATAGCGCCTGTCGAGAGCATTGCTGATCATCTCGTAGATGCCGAAAGTAAGGATGCACCAGACGGCCAGGACGAAAGACGTTTTCAAACCCGCCCCCATTGCACTGAATTGGCTAAATGGCGGATTGCGCCCAAGGACACGCCAGCCAGCAAAGGCGCCTATCGCAGCACAGATCGCGGTGAAGTACCCCAGATTGGCCCCTTCGGGAAAATAGGGAACCATGACCTCGGCCGTGAAAAAGCCGACGAGGAGAAACGCGAACGCGGCGAAGAGCTTGGCGGCGGTAGGCATATCAGTGCACGGGCCTCGTGACGGTAATCTGTGTCACATCGCAGTTTCCGTGGTGAAAGCTTGCAGCGCAAGAGGTAAGATAGAAGTTCCACATCCGGCGGAAATTTTCGTCAAACCCCAGACGCGCGATTTCGTCCCATCGGGCATTGAACATCTCATGCCAGCGGCGAAGTGTCTGGCTGTAGCTTTCGCCGAATTCCATCGACCCGCGCAGCGCCAGGCCAGCCCTCTCGACCTCGCGTTTCAGGGCCGAGGGCGAAGGCAGCATACCGCCCGGAAAGATGTATTTCTGGATGAAATCCACCCCGCGTTTGTAGACCTCCCAACGGCGGTCCTGCACCGTTATAATCTGCAAAGTCGCATGTTTTCCGGGCTTGAGACGGGCGCGCAGCGTATCGAAATAGGTGGGCCAGTATTTCTCGCCCACGGCCTCGAACATTTCGATGCTGGCGATGCCGTCATAAAGCCCGCGTTCGTCGCGGTAATCCTGCAGGCGGATCTCAACCTGGTCCGACAAACCGGCCCGCGCGATACGCGCGACGGCGTAATCATGCTGGGCCTGGCTGATGGTCAGCGCTGTGACCTTCAGGCCACGCTCGCGCGCGGCATATTCGGCAAAACCGCCCCAGCCGCAGCCGATTTCCAGCACGTGATCGCCCTGTTCGGCCCCCATCTGATCGACCATGCTGGCATATTTCTGCTTTTGCGCGAGTTCTGTCGGCTCTTGCCCCGTCAGGAAGAGCGCCGAGGAGTAGGTCATCGTCTCATCCAGCCACAAGCTATAGAAATCATTGCCCAAATCGTAGTGATGCGCGATGTTCTTTCTGGCCTGACCGCGGGAGTTCGAGCGCAGCCAATGGCGGAAGCTCTCAAAAATACGCAGAAGGCCACGGCCCGGGAAGCCGTCATAGATATGCTCGTTATCGGCCGCGAGGAAGTCCATGAAGGCCTGCAGATCCGGTGTCGACCAGCCGCCCTCGATATAGGCCTCGGAAAAGCCCAGATCGCCCTCGCGGATCAGGCGCGCGAAGATGTCGGGGTCATGCACATGCAGCTCGGCCACGGGGCCAGGGTTCTTGCCCTCGGCGCGAAACCGGCGACCGTCTGGCAAGACCGTATCGATCCGCCCGTTTTGCAGGTCTTTGCCCATGTCGAACACAGCCGCAAAATAGCGCGGCAGACCATCCTGGCCCTTGGTCGACGTCAAAATGTCCATACACATCCCCTCATCACGGACGTAGGTTAGTCAGATCATCTGACCGACCGCAAGCCCTTGGTCTTTCAGCTCTTCCAATCCTCATAGGCCGCCAGCGCACGCTTGCGCCCGCGGTCGACAGGCACGATCGGATCGGGATAAGCGTCGTCGGCCTCCAGCGCCCAATGGCACGGAATGGCCCTGAAATACGACAGGGCTGTCTGAGGCGGATTTCCCTGCCCCTCCGCGATCCACGCACGGCGATAGGTGCGATCCGCGTCGAACTTTTCGGCCTGCGTCTCGGGGTTGAACACGCGGAAATAGGGCGTCGCATCGGGGCCCGAGCCTGCCGACCATTGCCAGCCCATGGCGTTCGAGGCGGGGTCCCAATCGATCAGGCAATCCTCGAACCACTTCATGCCGACACGCCAATGGGTGCGCAGGTGCTTGGTCAGGTACGAGGCGACGATCATCCGCCCACGATTGTGCATGGTGCCGGTGACATACATCTCGCGCATCGCCGCATCGACCAGTTCGATGCCGGTGCGGCCGCGTTTCCAGTCGCGCACCTCTTTCAGGCGCTCATCCTCATTCCAGGGAAAGCTCTGCCATTCCTCGCGCCAGCTGTCTTCGGTGATATGCGGCGTGTGGTGGACCAGATGATAGGCGAAGTCGCGCCAGACGAGCTCTTTCAGGAAGGTCTCGGCCCCTGCCTTGCCTTCCTCTCGCGCACGCTGGCCCGCATGCCAGCAGGCGCGGATGCTGATCTCGCCATAGGTGAGGTTTTCCGACAGGCGCGAGGTACCGTTTTCGCCCAGGATATCGCGCGCGTTCTTGTAATCGGCGATCTTGTGGCCGGTGAAGGCCGCCAGCCGCCCGCGCGCCGCCTCTTCGCCGACATTGACATGAGCGGCCACGATCTCAGCGCCCCGGTTCATCGCCGCACCCATCTGCCAGTCAGCGATATCCTCGCTCATGGGCCAATCGCCGGGGGCCTCCAATGCCGATGGCGCCGCGTACGGCGTGCCCACATCGCGCGTCTTCACAGCGTTCCAATAGGGGGTATAGACCTTGTAAAAGCTGCCCTGCCCGGTCTCGACCGTCCAGGGTTCGAACAGCAGATGGCCGCGAAACCGGCGCGCCTCAAGTCCATCGTCTTCCAGCCCGGCCTTCACCTGATCGTCGCGCCGCAAGGCATCGGGGTCATAGGCGTGGGTCCACCAGACGGCCCCCGCCCCGGTTTCGCGGACCAGATCGCGCAAGCTTTCCAGAACTTGTCCTCGGCGCAGGATCAGCCGCGCACCGATCCCCTGCAACCGTTCGGCAAAATGCGCAACGCCCAGGCCCAAACGCCATTTCGGTGCCGCAGCGTAGCCTTCGACAACCTCGTCATGCACGAAGACCGGGATCACGGGCCGCCCGCTTCCCGCCGCCTCATGCAAGGCCGGATGATCCGACAGCCGCAGATCACGCCGAAACCAGAGAATAATCGGTGAGGTGTCGCCCATGCTCGTCCGTTCCGTGCGGATCTGATGTCCGCCTATAGCACCTGATCTAGCGCGTGGATCAGCCGGTCAACCTCATCCGCGGTCGTGTAATGCACAAAAGACAGGCGCAGCACCCCTTTTTCGGGGTCGATCCCCATCGCCTCAAGGGCGCGTACCGCATAGAAATCACCGCCGCCGGCCATGATGCCATGGGCGGCCAGGGCCGTGGCGGCCTCTTCCCCCGGACGATCGAGTTCAACCGCGACCGTGGGCGCCCGCCCCTTGGCGTGGCGCGGACCGATGATGCGGATATCGTTGCGGCCGGCCAGATATTCCATCAGCGGCGCCAGCAGCGCCTCTTCATGGGCGCGCATCATCTCATGCACGACCTCGGCGCGCGCCGTCTGGTCGCGGCCAGCGCGGGCATGGTGCGCATAGAGCGCATCGATGTAATCGGCCATCCCGGCAGAGGCCGCGATCTGCGCATGATCCGGGCCCGCCGGCGTGAACCGTTTGTAAAGCGCATCGGCGTTGAAATAATGCCCCTGGTTCGGCAGGTAATCCCCCAGCCTGTGGCGGATCACCATGACACCCTGATGCGGCCCATAGGTTTTGTAGGCCGAGAACAGATAGATATCAGCCCCCAGCTTACCGACATTCGGCAGCCCGTGCGGCGCATAGCTGACCCCGTCGACACAGACGAACGCGCCCGCCTGATGCACCATCCGGGTGATCCGCGCGACATCATTGATCTCGCCCACAACGTTCGAACAATGGGGAAAGCAGACCAGCCGCACCTTGTCATCCAGAAGGGGCTTGAGGTCGTCGGGGTCAAGATGTCCCGTCTCCGGGTCGATCGGCCAGACGCGTATCTCAACGCCGTCTTCGGCCAAGCATCGCCATGGGCCGGAATTGGCCTCGTGGTCCTGATCGGTCACGACGATGGCGCCGGGCTTGCCGCGCAACATCTGGCGAAAGGCATTGGCCAGAACGTAGGTATTGGCGGTGGTCGATGGCCCAAAGCTGACCTCGTCGGTCGCCACCCCCAGAACCCGCGCCAAGCGTTCGCGCGCCTGATCCATCTCCTCTCCGCCGGCCTGCGAGGCCGCGTAAGGCGCATAGGGCTGCACCTTCCGCTCGCGATAGAAGCGATGCAGACGCCAGATCACATAACGGCAGACATAGGACCCGCCCGCGTTCTCGAAAAACGCCTGATCGCGGAGCGTTGGCTCCTGAAATGCTGGGAATTGCGCACGAACAAAGTCGGGGTCGAGCTTTTGCATGGGTTTATGAGAGCGCAAATTTCTGGGCAGTCAAGCGGGTCTGCGCAGCATTTTTGGGCAGTTTGCGAAGATTGCCATATCTGACATCCCCGGGTGGTCAGGTCATCCTGACCTTGGCTTGCACGTATCTGCGGTGCTACGACAAGCGGGCTGACAGTGAGGGCGGGGCTGCGCACATCGTGCTGCCCTGTAGGGAAAGAGGATTTTCGGCTATGACATTTTTCAAAAGTTTCATTTGTGCAGCCATCACCGCTTTGACCATGGCACCTGCCATCACCCATGCTCAGGCGGCGGCCGATCAGAATATCGCAGCGCAGGAAACGCCTTGGCAGGTCACCTGCGCGGCCACCGGCGCCGAGGGTGCTTTGGACTGCAGCGCCTCGAAAAGCCTGGTGGTCGCCGACACCAACCAGGCGCTGGCCCAGATCTTCGTGATCAATGGCGACCCCGCCGTCATGCAGATCCTGCTGCCCCACGGGTTGTCGTTGGCCGAAGGGCTTTCTTTGGCCGTTGACGGTGCTGATCTGGCCCCTGCGCCCTTCGTCACCTCGCAGGCGGGCGGCGTCGTCGCCGCGCTTGATCTGACCCCCGAGGTTGAAGGCAAATTGCGCTTTGGCCAGCGCCTTGCGATCAACGCCGTCCGCAGCGGCGGTGGTGCCCTGCAACTTGAAATCGGCCTGTCAGGCTTTGCCGCCAGCATGGCCAAGCTGCGCTGAGCCCTTGTGTCCGTCGTGTCTGCACCCTACGTCGACGACCACTGGTTCCTCTACCAACGCCCGGTTACAGCCTGCCATAACAGCCGCGCGCGCCGGGCAAATTCCGACTGGCCGAGGGCACCGTCGGCCACGCGCATCGGCTCGGCTGCCGCTTGGTTCAGAAGGGGCGCGGCCTGCCAGGCCGGGTAGAGCGCAGGGACAACCTCGCGGGGCAAGGCGGCCCGCGCTTTGCGGGCCTTGGCGACCCAGCCCAGCCCCTCGCGCGCCAGGGCGGCGATGGCCTCGGGGCGGCCATCGGGCAGCGGGTAGCGGCCGCGCGCCTCAAGCTCGGGCACCGCGCGCAGCCAGGCGGCCAGGGCGCCTGCCCGGGCAATGTCGCGCACAGGTGCCTCTGCCTCCGGTGGCGCGCCCAGAGCCAAGGCCGCCGCCCACATCAGGTTGCCACCGGTGCGGTCCAGATGGGCCAGAAAGGCCGCATGGTCAGCGAACGGTTCCTTGTAGATGTCCCACCGCCGCGCCTCGATCAGATCGTCGAGAAGCGCGGGCGGCACCGGCGGGACCAAATCGGCCAGAGGCAGCACCACCTCATGCGCGCGGGGCTGGGCCCCCTGCCCGATCTCGTCCACCGCATCGCGCCACCATTGCAGGCGCATCTCTGCGATCATCGGCTCGGCCGTCAGCCAGGGGGCGCGGGCAACCTCAAGATTGAAGGCATAAAGCGGCAGCAGCTTAGCCCGCGCCCCGACCGGCGCTGCCATCAGCGCCAGAAAGCGATCGGGATCGCCCCGCCGCAGGGTCTCTGCCAGGTTGCCCGGTGTCATTCGGCCGCGCTACGCCGGGGGGTATCGCCGACATCGCGGATCAGCTTCCAGGTCACCGCATCCAGCAGCGCTTCGAACGAGGCATCGACGATGTTGGGCGACACGCCCACCGTGCTCCACCGCCGCCCCTGCCCGTCCTCGCTGTCGATCACCACGCGGGTCACCGCCTCAGTCCCGCCCTGGGTGATGCGCACCTTGAAATCGACCAGTTTGATATCGTCGATATAGCTCTGATAGGGGCCGAGATCCTTGGCCAGCGCCTTGGCCAGAGCATTCACCGGCCCCCGGTCGCTGCCGGTCTCGTCCATGGACTCAGAGACCGACAGCATCTTGGCCTCCCCGATCTTCACCACCACCACGGCCTCGGACAGGCTGACCATGCGGTTGTACTTGTTCTTGCGCCGCTCGACCGTCACGCGGTAGCGCTTGACCTCGAAAAATTGCGGCAGAAGGCCCAGCTCGGCCCGCGCCACCAGCTCAAAACTGGCCTGAGCGGTGTCATAGCTGTAGCCTTGATCCTCCCGCTCCTTCACGACTTCCAGGATGCGGGCCAGGCGCGGGTCCTTCGCGTCGACCTCAACACCCGCATCGGCCAGGCGTTTGCGCAGGTTCGATTGGCCCGCCTGGTTCGACATCGGGATGATGCGCGCATTGCCGACAAGGGCGGGGTCGACATGTTCGTAAGTCGTGGGGTCCTTCAGGATCGCGGAGGCATGGAGGCCCGCCTTATGGGCGAAGGCCGAGGCGCCGACATAAGGCGCCGGACGCAGCGGCACGCGGTTCAGGATATCGTCGAGCATCCGGCTGGTGCGGGTCAGCCTGGCCAGCGCGCCCTTGGTGATGCCGGTCTCATATCTCGACGCGTAGGGCTCCTTCAGCAGCAGCGTCGGGATCAGCGTGGTGAGGTTGGCATTGCCGCAGCGCTCTCCGAGGCCATTCAGCGTGCCCTGGATCTGCCGCGCCCCGGCATCGACGGCCGCCAGGCTGCCCGCCACCGCGTTGCCGGTATCGTCATGGGTATGGATCGCCACATGGGTGCCGGGGATGCCGCTGGCGATGACCGCGGCTGTGATGCGCCCGATCTCGGCAGGCAACGTGCCGCCATTGGTATCGCAAAGCACGATCCAGCGGGCGCCGGCCTTGTGGGCCGCGTGGAGGCATTCCAGCGCATAGCCGGGGTTCGCCTTGTAGCCATCGAAGAAGTGTTCCGCATCGAACAGAGCCTCGCGGCCCAGGGCCACCAGATGGGCGAAGGAGGCATGCAGGTTCTGGATATTTTCGTCCAGCGGGATGTTCAGCGCGGTCGTCACATGGAACTCATGCGCCTTGCCGACGAGGCAGATGGCGGGCGTGTTCGCATTGACGACGGCGGCCAGAACATCGTCGTTCTCCGCCGAGCGGCCCGAGCGTTTAGTCATCCCGAAGGCCGTGAAGGTGGCTTTCGTCTCGGGGCGCTGGCCGAAGAACTCGCTGTCAGTCGGGTTCGCGCCCGGCCAGCCGCCCTCGATATAGTCGAGGCCCAGCGCATCGAGCGCCTGGGTGATTTGCAGCTTCTCGGGCGTGGAGAATTGGACGCCTTGTGTCTGCTGCCCGTCGCGGAGAGTGGTGTCGAAGAGGAAGAGGCGGTCTTTCATAGATCACCCCTCCCCACGGCGCGCCGATATTCACCCTCTTGCCGGTTCGCCTGCGAGCCGGCTTGCGCCCGACCCGCCCCCCCGGGGCGGGCGCAAATGCGCCCACCCCGCGTGCCGGGCGCAAGCCTCCGGTGCGCTCGGGACCGCGGGGTCATTTCAGGGCCTCCAGCTTGGAGGGGTCGAAGTCTTTCTGGAGATCGGCCTGTGGTCCGTCTGGCCCGGCTTGCAGCGCAACACCCGCCGATTCGACAGCGGCTTTCAACTGATCCGCATCAGCATACCTTTTCGAGGTTCTGAGCGAATGCCATCTTTCCATGAGTTCGCACAGGAGTGGTTGTTCAAGGTTGTGGCCGTAGGCAGACGCAACACCGTTCAGGACTTTGTCCAACTGACGAAACCAATCCACATCTTCAGCGTCGGGCAATCCAAGTAATCGCATACTGGCCTTCAGCTGCGGGGCACTCATGGTCCCCATCTCTGTGAGTGCCAGATGAGTATTCAGATCATCGGCCAAGGCAGCTTCAAAGCGAGACGAAACAATATCGGCGGCCTTTACCCCATCTGTCCGCCGAAACCACTGAGCCAGCCGTTTGCGAGCTTCCTCAGCCTTCTCCACCGTCCAATCCATCGGCTTGCGGTAATGCGTCGACAGCATCACAAACCGGATCACCTCGCCCGGCATGCCCTGGTCCAACAGATCTCGCACGGTGAAGAAGTTGCCCAAGCTCTTGGACATCTTCTTGCCCTCGACCTGCAGCATCTCGTTATGCATCCAGACCTTGGAAAAATCGCCCTCGGGGTGGGCGCACATGCTCTGGGCGATCTCGTTCTCGTGGTGGGGAAATTGCAGATCGATGCCGCCGCCGTGAATGTCGAAAGACTTCTTGTCCTCGGGTAGGTCCTTCATGAGAATTGCATCTGCCATGGCCGAGCATTCAATGTGCCAGCCGGGGCGGCCGCGGCCCCAGGGGCTCTCCCATCCCGGAAGGTCGGGGGTCGAGGGCTTCCACAGCACGAAATCCATCGGGTTGCGTTTGTAGGGCGCGACCTCGACCCGGGCGCCAGCGATCATGTCCTCGACCGTGCGACCTGAGAGTTTGCCGTAATCTGCGTAACTCTCGACCGCAAAAAGGACATGTCCTTGCTCGACGTAAGCGTGCTTTTTCCCGGTTTCGTCAGGCTGCGTAAGTCTTTCGATCATCGCCACCATCTGACCGATATAATCGGTCGCGCGCGGTTCTTGCGTGGGCCTGAGCGCGCCCAGCGCATCCATGTCGTCGTGATACCAGCCGATCGTCTCTTCCGTGATGTCGGAAATCGCCCGGCCCGTCTCGGCGGCGCGGGCGTTGATCTTGTCTTCAACGTCAGTGAAGTTGCGCACATAGGTGACGTGGTCGGGCCCATAGACGTGGCGGAGCAGCCGGTAGAGCACGTCGAACACCAGCACCGGGCGCGCATTGCCCAGATGCGCCCGGTCATAGACCGTGGGGCCGCAGACATACATCCGCACGTTTTGCGGATCGAGCGGCGCGAAATCCTCTTTCGCGCGCGTCTTGGTATTGTAGAGGCGGATCTTGGTCATAAAGCCCTCATACGCGGTCCCGCGGCGGGCTTAGCAACTTCGGATTTCAATGGAAACAGAAGAACGGCCCGCCTGACGAAGTCAGATGGTAATGCAGATGCAGATGATGCAGGTGCCGTTCATGGGGCGAGCATAGCGGGCTTTGGTGGCCCCGCCAAGCCCTGCTCGCCCCTTTCGGGGTGTCAGGCGTAGCTTACCACCTCGATCTCAACCCCGTTTTCCTCGTGGAAGTAAAAGCGGCGGCCGGGCTCGTAATCGGCGTGCGAATGCGGTGTGTAGCCCGCCGCCCGCACCTTGGCCTCGGTCGCATCAAGGTCATCGACCGTGACACCGATATGGTTCAGCCCGCCTTTCGTGCTGTAGCTGTCGTCGGCGTCGCGCTGTGGCGCGCCGTGGGGGCCGGTATAGACGGCGATGTAGCTGCTGTCGCTGCCCACATGAACGGTGTGGCCGTTGCCCTTGGCGTCGCCCTGCCAGCGGATTTCCCAGTCAAAGAGCGCGCAGAGCATATCGGCCGTCGCCTTCGGGTCGGCCACGGTGACGTTCACATGTTCCAGTTGGGCCATTGTCATCTCCTTCCCAGCAGGCGGCGCAGGAGGCCGGGCTTTCGGGGCTCTGAGGTCAGCTAAAGAGCACCGCACTCGATGTCGTGGCCCCATCCCAGCCCATCATGTTCCAACAAGGCGATTACATCGCGGCTGGCGCAGTAGCGTTGTGATGTCATGGCGAAGTCTCCTCTGGTTTTCGCTGCGACTCAGGTGTAATTTCTCAAGTGCACTTTAGATCAAGCGGAGATTTTCATGGCCGAGGGTGGGCTGACGATCGGCGATCTGGCGCGGCGGACGGGTTTGGCCGTCTCGGCGATCCGCTTCTACGAGACGCATGGCATCGTGACGCCCTTGCGCAATGCGGGCGGGCACCGGCGCTATGACCGGGCCGATATCCGGCGGCTGTCGTTTGCGATGATCTCACAGCGTTTGGGGTTTTCGCTGGCCGAGATTGCCGGCCACCTGGCCGATTTGCCCGCGCATCGCGCGCCCACACGCGCCGATTGGGGCCGCATCTCGGCTGGGTTTGGCGCCAGCATCGATGCGCGGATCGAGGCGCTGGAGCTTCTGCGCCGCAAGCTGGATGGCTGCATCGGCTGCGGCTGCCTGTCGCTCGACCGATGTGCGCTTTACAATGCCAAGGATAGCGCCGCCGCCAAAGGGGCCGGCCCGCGCTATCTGATGGGGGACACCCCTGACGCGGCGGATTGACTTGCGGCCCGCCTGCGGGTGCCCTCGGGCGACATGTATATCGCAAAATGAATTGCCATATCACCGGCGGCCAGTCAGACAGCCGGAGGTTACGCTATCGCGCCCAGGGAGTCGCCGATGTGTTGATTACATCGGCCACCAACATCATTCCGGTGAACTCGCTTTAATCCAAATACGGCACTTGTCGCGCTTGGCTAAGGCGCGGCGATTACCCGCCGCGCCGCGCCCGAGTCGGACGTCTTGCAAGCTGCGGAGCCGCTTTCTCAGTCGCCCAAACGGGTGAATTCGCGCCGCTGATCGGGGCCGGTGCCGACCCAGCCGGCAAGTGTTGCGGCCACGTGATTGGTGATGACCGAGCGTTGTGTCTGACCGGCAGCGCGGGCGGCAACGGCATTCGGGCCCGAGAAGGCCGGTGTTTCGGCTTGGATGACCTCAGGGCCCGCAAGAACGGCGCCGGTGCGCGCGTCCAGAACCGTTGCGACGAAATCGATGTTGTGCACGCCGGATTCGTTCAGCCGGGCTTCAGCCTCAAACGTCAGGGCGTGAAAGCGCGTCATGTCGATCTGCAGCCGCACGGGCCGCGACCCGCGCAGGCCCGATACACCGCGCCGCGCCGCCTCGCGCATCAGACGCGCTACCTGGGCCCGCCTGTCGCCCATGGGGTCCTCGCGCCAGACAATGTCGGCCTGCGGCAGGATCACCTTCGCCTCCGAGACACTCAGCGTATCGGGCACATTCACAACCACATCCGTCACACGCCAACTGCGCGCCACCCCAGGATCGATCGGGTTCGCGTAGTAGGTTCTGTAGGTACTGGAACATGCCGCCAGCAGGATTGTCAGAACGGCCAATACGGCCAACTTTGAAATACGGCGCATGCCAGAAACCTTTCTCAAACCATGTCTTACACGTTACCGCCGGACTATAGCACCGACTCACATCTCATTTCGAGTAGCACAGCGATATTAATGATGTCTCTCCAAAACTCCCTTACGTCGGCAACTGGACATCACCGCGCCCTCGGGCCAGTCTCGGCCCGCCAGCAGAAGAGAGGCAACATGGCGCGCAAGATCATCATCGATACTGACCCGGGCCAGGACGATGCGGTGGCGATTCTTCTGGCGCTCGCCAGCCCAGCAGATATCGAGCTGCTGGGCCTGACGGCCGTGGCCGGCAACGTGCCGCTGGCGCTGACCGCCAAGAATACGCGCATGGTCTGCGAACTGGCGGGCCGCACGGATATCCCGGTCTTCGCGGGCTGCGAGGCGCCGATGAACCGCACGCTGGTCACGGCCGAGCATGTGCATGGCAAGACCGGCCTCGACGGACCCACCCTGCCGGACCCCACGATGCCGCTGCAAGACACCCATGCCGTCGACTTCATCGTCGAAACCCTGCGCCGCGAGACCCCCGGCACGGTCACGCTCTGCCCCCTCGGGCCGCTGACCAATATTGCAACCGCCTTTCGCCAAGCCCCCGATATCATCGCCCGCGTGGCCGAGATCGTGCTGATGGGCGGCGCCTACTTCGAGGTGGGCAACATCACCCCCTCGGCCGAGTTCAACATCTATGTCGACCCCGACGCAGCCGACATCGTCTTTCGCGCGGGCTGCAAGCTGACGGTCATGCCGCTGGATCTGACCCACAAGGCGCTGACCAGCCGCGAGCGGGTTGAGGCATTTCGTGCCATCGGCACGCCGGTGGGCAAGGCGGTGGCCGAATGGACCGACTTTTTCGAACGCTTCGACAAGGAGAAATACGGATCGCTCGGCGCGCCGCTGCATGACCCGTGCGTGATCGCCTATCTGATCCGGCCTGACCTTTTTGCAGGCCGCCATATCAACGTGGTGGTTGAAACCGAGGGCCGCTTTACCACCGGCATGACAGTCGCCGATTGGTGGCGCGTCTCGGGCCGCGATGCCAATGCGCATTTCATGCGCGATGTGGACGATACGGGGTTCTTCAGCTTGCTGACCGAGCGGATCGCGCGGCTCTGAAGACCTACGCGGAGGACCAAAAATGAGCAAAAGCCTGGCCCGCGTCAAACGCGCCCTCGCGGAAGCGGGGCTTGACGTGCAGGTGGTCGAGATGGCCGCCGAGACGCGGACCGCCCAACAGGCCGCGGATGCGGCAGGGTGCGCGCTGGACCAAATCGCCAAATCCATCATCTTCCGCGGCGAGGCGACGGGCCATGTGCGTCTGTTTCTGACCGCCGGCGGCAACCGCGTCTCGGCCGACAAGGCCTCGGCCCTGGCGGGCGAGCCGCTTGGACGGGCGGATGCCGATCTGGTGCGGCGCGAGACGGGCTTCGCCATCGGCGGCGTGGCCCCGATCGGTCTTCTGACGCAGGTGCCCACCTTCCTTGACCCGCGGCTGATGGATTTTGCGGAAATCTGGGCCGCAGCCGGCACGCCGCGGCACATCTTTCCCATCGCCCCAGGCGATCTGGCGCGCATTACAGGCCCTGTTCCCGCTGATTTCATTGATTAAAACGTCGGATGTAAATTTCTTTCACATAAACTCTTGAAGCGGCCGCGGCAGCCCCCATCTTTGTCATGTGAAACACATTCACATAGACCCGAAACTCTTAATTGGAGCACCTCGATGAGCACTGGGACTGTCGCCTCATGGCCCACACGCGCCGAAACTTGGCTTGACCAGCGCGGCAAGGGAGCCTGGATCGCCGCTATGATCTTGGGCTTTATCTTCTTCTGGCCCGCGGGCCTTGCCCTTCTGGCCTATATGATTTGGAGCAAACGCATGTTCAACGGATCTTGCGCCGTCCGGCGCACCCATCGCAGCCTTCACGCCTTCAAAAGTTCGGGCAATACCGCGTTCGACAGCTACAAGGCCGAAACGCTGCGCCGCCTGGAAGAGGAACAGGAAGCGTTCGAATCCTTCCTGCAGCGTCTGCGCGATGCCAAGGACAAGTCGGAATTCGATCAGTTCATGGAAGACCGGGCCAAAAATGCCCGCAACGCTGGCGGTGACGAACCCGAAGCGGCCTGAAACCGGCCTCAAGACGACAACGAGGCGCCCGATCTGCGGCGCCTCTTTATTTCCCCCTCAGAATTCCCATGTGACGCTGATGACATACGCTCTTCCCGATCCGGTCTCGCAGGCCGATTTCTACGCTGATATCCCGGTCAAGCGCCTTCTGGCCTGGGTGGTCGACGCCATGGCGATCTTTGCGATCTGCATTGTGGCCCTGCCCTTCACGGCGTTTATCGGGCTGTTTTTCTTTCCGCTTCTCTGGCTGGTCGTGGGCTTTCTCTACCGCTGGGTGACATTGTCCAACCGCTCGGCCACCTGGGGCATGCGCCTTGTGGCGATCGAATTCCGCGAACACGACGGCAGCCACATGTCCTCGACCACCGCGCTGATCCATACGCTGATCTATTCGGTGTCGATGGGAACGTTCCTGTTGCAGGCGCTTTCGGTGGCGCTGATCCTGATCTCGCCCCGCAAGCAGAGCCTGGGCGACCACCTTCTGGGCACCGTGGCCATCAACCGCGCCGCGGCCTATTAGCCAAGTGTGGCGCAAGGGGGTTCACAGACGGCAACGGCCTTGCTAGCGTTGGCCTTGAACCGGATCAACACAGACGACTATGCGCCACACACTTCCCATCGCGCCACAATTCTATGTGACAGCGCCCCAGCCCTGCCCGTACCTGCCGGGCCGGATGGAGCGCAAGCTGTTCACATCGCTGCAAGGCGACGTTGCCGAAAAGCTGAACGACACCCTGTCTCAGCAGGGCTTTCGTCGATCGCAGAACGTGCTCTACCGCCCGTCCTGCGCCGATTGCCAGGCCTGCCTGTCGGCCCGCATCCGTGTGGCCGATTTTGAGGCGACCAAAAGCCAGAAGCGCGCCTTGCGCAAGAACCGGCATCTGACCCGCGAGGCGACCTCGCCCTGGGCCACGGAAGAGCAATATGCCCTTTTCCGTCGCTACCTCGACAGCCGCCATGCCGATGGCGGGATGGCCGATATGGATATCTTCGAATTCGCCGCGATGATCGAAGAGACGCCGGTGAAAAGCCGCGTGGTCGAATACACGGCCGACCCCGAAGACGGCGAACGCCGCCGCCCGCTGGCGGCCGTGTGCCTGACCGATGTGCTGGAAGACGGCGTCTCGATGGTCTATTCGTTCTACGACCCCGAACGTGAGCGTGACAGCGTCGGCACCTACATCATCCTCGACCATATCGAGATCGCCCGCGCGGCCGGCCTGCCTTACGTCTATCTGGGCTATTGGGTGCCGGGCTCGGCCAAGATGGGCTACAAGGCGCGGTTCTCGGCGGTCGAGATCTACAAGGGCGGCCGCTGGCAGGATATCGGCGACCCGGACGACCACAGCAATCAGACCCACCCCCTGTCGGTCGATCCGATTGCCGAACAGGTCGCCAAGATCACCCTGCCCGACAGCCGGCCGACCAAGACAGGTATCTGAACATGCGGCAGCTGGTTTGCGCGGCTTTGCTTGCGCTGGCACCAATGGCGGCAAAAGCAGGCGCCCCCTGCCCTATCCCCATAACCCTCTATGATCTGGGGTCCCCTGAATGGCTGGACAATGACGCCCTTTTGGCAGACCTCACCTCGCAAGAAACATGGCTTGGCATCCAGTATCGGCGGGGTGAGGCCGGGTTGCGCCTGACCCATGTACATCGCGATGGCGCGGCCGAGACGGCGGGGTTACGCATCGATGACATTATTCTCACCTTAAACGGGGCGCCCGCGGCCGATGATGCACGCCGCGCCGCCACGTTCGACGCAATGCGCTCTGGCGACACACTGCGTCTGACGGTGCAGCGGAATGGCCAGGTCATACCTTTGGGCCTGAAGGTTGGCGGGACCGATCCGGTCGTGTTCCGGATGGTGAAAGCCCTCTCGGAAATGGACTGTCGCAGCGCGTCGGTGCGCACCCTGCCGGAAGAGGATCGCCGCGCGATCATGGCACAGCTTTTCAACGAAAGTCGCGGGTTTCGGTGTGATGACGCCCATCTCGCGCTTCGTACACTTGGCGAACGTTATCAGATCCGCGACGTTTACTTCGTGCGTGGCAGTCGGCGCATTCTGCTGACGATGCCGTATTGGGGCACTCTGTGCCTGCCCGCCACGCAGCTGGATGGGGCCAATCTGACAGACCCTGCCGCCCTGGCCACGCTTGACCGCGTTATCGGTGGGTATGTGCAAGATCGGTTCGAAAATCCGTAACGCTGACCGATGCGTTGGCCGCAAACGCCGCGCCCAATGTCAAACCCAAGGCCAGGCCGATGGCTGCGATGGCGGTGGGGGGTGAAATCAGTTTCATGATCGGTCCTCTGCGATTGTCCGTTACAAGGACATGTCGCGAGGTCGACCCGGATGGTTCATTTTTTTTGGGTCGCCACCAGTGGTGCAGCCCGGTTGCCGGATTTTAGGACGGGACCGCAGGGGGCCCTGGGTTAAGCCCGGGACGCCGTGGTTTCAGACAGCAGCCGGAACCGCGAAAAGGATCAGGCGCGGGCTTCATCCTCATCCGCATCGGGGCGCGCGCCCTTCTCGGCCGCGTCGGGCTGCACGCTTTTCACCAGCGACACAAGGGCCACATCCGCACGCCCCTTGGTCAGCCACGAGACCGCGAAGGCCCAGATCGCGATCGCCTCGAACCACAGGACCAGCATGTATTGGTTGACGATCCTCTGCGGCCCCTCGGGGCCCATCACCTTGAAGGCTGACGCGATGATGGTGGCCAGTGTCATCACCGCAATCAGCCATCCGCACCAAAGGTAGATGCGCCGCCGCGCGGGATTTGCCGATTTGGCGAATTTCATGATGTTGAGGTAGGCCAAACAGCCCAGAAACACGATCGCCGACAAGTAATGTCCGATGGCGGCGGCCTGCATGCCGACCACCATCTGCGAGAATGAGGCCACCCCAACCTCGGGATCAGTGCTGGCATTGGGCAGAAACGCCACGCCAAGCGCCGCGATGCCACCCACGGTCGAGACGCAATCATCCGACAGACGCTCGCCCTCGCCACGGGCATGGCCGCGATAGAAGATGAGGAACATGGCAATCGCACAAAGCGTGCCCACAAGGACGTCGCGCAAGGCGGTGTGGTAGTAATCCGAGATCGACGGGCGCATGCCATCCAGCCACATGAACCCACCCACGATCAGCGCCAATGGCAGCATCAGCCCCAGCACACCCAGCGCCTGGCGCATGCGATAGAATGATTTTACGGCCTCGTTCCGCATAATCTGCGGCATTGATCTGTCCCCCGACGTTCCTTAGCTGCCGCAAGGTAACGCAAAGCTCTCCCTTAGGTCGAGTAACCGATTCCCTACCTTCGGCTCCCTTTTAGCGCCCCTCAAACCTGGCGGGGCGCTTTTCGATGAAGGCAATCACGCCTTCGCGGAAATCGCGTGTCTGCCCACACGCGCCCTGCAAATGTGCCTCAAGCTTCAGCTGACCGTCCAGGTCATTGGCAAAGCTTTGGCGGAGCGCGCTTTTCAGATGGCCATAGGCCGCCGTCGGCCCCTTGGCCAGATGCGCCGCACGGGCCTGCCAATGGTCGGCGAAATCGGCATCGGCCACGGCTTCCCAGATCATGCCCCAATCGGCGGCCTGTTTGGCGGTGATCTTGTCGGCGAAAAGCATCGCCCCCATCGCCCGCGCGAACCCCACCTGACGGGGCAGCCAATAGGTGCCGCCGGCATCGGGGATCAGGCCGATCCGGGTGAAGGCCTGGATGAAGTTGGCGCTTTCCGCCGCGATCACCACATCGGCGGCCAGCGCCAGATTGGCCCCGGCCCCCGCCGCCGCGCCGTTCACGGCCGCGATGACAGGGATCGGGCAATCGAAGATGGCCTTCAACATCGGCTCGTATTCGTCGCGCAGCGTCCGCTCCAGATCGATATTGGCCGCGTTGCCCCGATCGGCGAGGTCCTGGCCCGAGCAGAAGGCCCGCCCCTCGCCCGTCATGACCAGAACGCGGGCCATCTTCGGCGCCTCTTTCACCGCATAAAGAATTTCGGCTCGCATCTGGGTGTTCAGCGCGTTCATCACGTCGGGCCGGTTCAGCCGCAGGACCGCCACGTCATCGGCGACGGTCAGGGTGATTGCTTGGTAGTCCATCATCTCGCTCCCTCGGGCCCTGTTTCGGGCGAGCATAGGCAAGCAGGCCCCGAGGGAAAGGGCAACCATGCGTCACAAAGCAGATTTCCCCGCCAGGGCCGCGATCAGGGCGCGCGCCTCGGGCGGCGGGCGGCGTTCGATGCGGCGATAGCCGGTGCCGTCGACCTGTCGGGTCAGAAGCCCCATCTCGACCAGCCCGCGGCGGATCTGGGCGGCATCCTTCAGCGCGGTCAGATCGTCGATCAGGGCCGAGATCTGCCGCTCATGCCATTCGGTCTCCGGCGGCAGCCGCGCCCAGATCGCCCAGAGGCAGAGCTCGCGCACCCCGCGCCGGGCGGGCCAGCGCGCGAAACGGCCCTGATCGTCGAACCACCGGCGCGCGCGGGCGACCTTGGCCATATCGGCCGGGGGCTCGGCATCCTTGCGGGCCGCGCTCAGGTGTTGAAAGTTGCGAAACCCGGCGGCGCGGGCGATGCGGTTCAGCCAGGTCTGGTGTCCCGCCTCGTCACCCGGCAACTGGCCCCTCAGCGCGCGGGCAAAGCCCGAGACATCGCTGATGGTCAGTGAAATCGTCTGTCGCGTCATGTCATCCTCCATGCGCAAACCCTTGGCCCCTATGGGGGTGCCCTGGCCGCCCTTCGGGCGCTATGGCTGCGCCTGTCGGAAAATCCATGATGTGACACGTGGCAGGTTCAGCCCCCATGCGGGGTGGCGGCGCCTCGGTGAACTGCAGACCGTGCGCGCCTTCTACTCAGCCGCGCATGATCTGGTCAAGCCGCGCCTTCTCGGCCTCGGAGAGCTCTCCCGCCGCGGGTTCCGGCGCATCTTTGCGGCGCATCACATAGGCCCCCGCAATGCCAAGCGCCGCCAGCAGCATCAGAGGCCCCGCAATCCAGAGGATCAGGTTCGATCCCGTCAGCGTGGGGTTCAGCAGCACGTATTCGCCATAACGGTCGACAACGAAGGCCACGACCTCTTCGTCGCTGTCGCCCTCGGTCAGACGCTCACGCACCAGAAGGCGCAGGTCGCGCGCCAGATCGGCGTTTGATTCGTCGATGCTCTCATTGCGGCAGACGAGGCAGCGCAGCCCTTCCGAGATATCCCGGGCGCGGGCCTCAAGGGCGGGATCGTCCAGAACCTCATCGGGCTGCACGGCGAAGGCCGGGGCCGCCAGCAGCAGCAGGATCAGCGCCAGCAGCTTCATTCCGCCGGCACCGCGCCCACGGGCCGCGCCGCTTTGCGGGCGCCGGCCGCCACACGGTAGCGCCGGTCAGACAGGCTGAGCGCGCCGCCAAGCGCCATGATGATGCAGCCGCCCCAGATCCAGTTCGCAAACGGCTTGATATAGGTGCGCACGGCCCAGCCACCGCCTACCTGCGGATCGCCGATCACCACGTAGATATCCTGCAAGACGCCGTTGCGGATGGCGGCCTCGGTCGTGGGCATCTGCGCCACGGGATAGTCCCGCTTTTCGGGGAAAAGCGTCGTGACCTCGCGGTCGCCGCGATAGACCCCGATCTCGGCCATGGTGCTGAGGTAATTGGGCCCTTCCAGGTTGCGCACCTCACGCAGTTCGATCCCGAACCCGGCCACATCGTAGCGGTCGCCCTCGCGCGCGACGCGGATATCCTCGCTCTCCCAGGCCAAAAGGGCGGCGACGGCGAAGATGGTGATGCCCATGCCGGCATGGGCCACGGCCTTGCCCCAATCGGCCCGTGGCAGACGCGTCAGGCGGCGAAGCTTTGCGCCGATATCGCCACGCCCGGCGCGGCTCCATAGATCGACGGCCGATCCCAGCACAACCCAAAGCCCCAGCGCGACACCTACCGGCCCCAGCGCCGAACGACCGGTTTGCATCGCCCAGACCAGCAAGGCCACCGCCAGCGACAGCGCCAGAACGCCCCAAAGCGGGCGCATCGCACGAGCCAGAGTCGCGCGCTTCCACGGCAGAAGCGCCGCGATGGGCATCACGACCGCGATGGCCACCATGAAGGGCGAAAAGGCTGCGTTGAAAAACGGCGGGCCGACCGACAGCTTGCGGTCAAACGCCATCTCAGCCACCAGCGGCCAGATCGTGCCGACGAAAACCACGAAGCACGAGACCGACAGAAGGATGTTGTTGGCCACGATCCCGGTCTCGCGGCTGACGGTCGAGAAGACGCCCTTGGCCTCCATCGCGCCGGCGCGGAAGGCAAACAAGGTCAGCGCGCCGCCCATGAAGATGCCGGTGATCGCCAGAAGATAGACCCCGCGCTCAGGGTCATTAGCGAAAGCGTGAACGCTGGTCAGCACGCCCGAGCGCACGATGAACGCGCCGATGAGCGAAAAGCCGAAGGCCAGGATCGCCAGAAGGATCGTCCAGGCCTTCAGCGCCTCGCGCTTTTCGACCACGATGGCCGAGTGCAGCAGCGCCGCGGCGATCAGCCAGGGCATGAAGCTGGCATTCTCGACCGGGTCCCAGAACCAGAAGCCGCCCCAACCAAGCTCGTAATAGGCCCACCAGGAGCCAAGCGCGATGCCGATGGTCAGGAAGAGCCAGGCCGCTAGCGTCCAGGGGCGCACCCAGCGGCCCCAGGCGGCGTCGACCCGGCCCTCGATCAGGGCGGCGACGGCGAAGGAGAAGCTCATCGAAAGGCCGACATAGCCGAGGTAGAGGAACGGCGGGTGGAAGGCGAGGCCCGGGTCCTGCAGAAGCGGGTTCAGGTCCTGCCCGTCAAAGGGCGGCACGGCCAGCCGCAGGAACGGGTTCGAGGTGAGCAGGATGAAAGCGAAGAAGGCCACCGCCACGCTGGCCTGCACCGCGAGGACGCGGGCGCGCAATGTGGGCGGCAGGTTGCCGCCGAACCATGACGCGCAGGCCCCGAAGAGGGTGAGGATCAGCACCCAGAGCAGCAGAGAGCCTTCGTGATTCCCCCACACGCCGGTGATCTTGTAGATGAGCGGCTTGGCGGTATGCGAATTCAGCACCACCAGTTGCAGCGAGAAATCCGACGTGACGAAAGCGTAGGTCAGCGCCGCGAAGGAGAACGCGACCAGCAGAAACTGCACCGTCGCCGCAGGATCGGCCACCGCCATCCAGCCATTCCAGCCCTTATGCGCACCGACAAAGGGCACGACCATCTGCACAATGGCGACGGCGAAGGCGAGGATCAGGGCGAAATGGCCAAGCTCTACAATCATGAGCCAGATAGTAGCCTGCTTTCAAACCCGTTCCAATGGGGTGCGCGCGCCTGTCGCGGGGGGCCTGATTGGCCTGCGCGAAAGCGGGGGTTTCACACCCCCGCACCCCCGTGGGATATTTTTGTCAGAAGGAAGGGGGCTGGCCTACCCGCCCGACTGCGCGCGCCATTCGTCGAGGGCGGCGTTTTGCGAGGGTTCGGGGCGCACCGTAATGCTGACCGGCAGCGCCCTGTCGCTGCGCGTGCGGAAGTAATGCGCCTCGCGCGCGCCGAAATAGAAGCTGACGATGGCGCCCAGAAGCCACCAGAGCGGTTCGGGCACATAGGCCAGGCCCACCATGCGCTGCGCGAAATGCGTCGGGTCGACCATCGCGTAGACGAAGAGACCCAATGTCCCCAGCGCCAGCATCGGACGCGGCAGGCGGTTCAGACCGTTGACGAAGCGATCAAAGAGGCCGGGGCGGATATGCTTGAACTCTTCCCCATGCTCGTCGAGCGCGGCCTTGTAGGCCTCGTGGCTCAGCTCCATCCGCCGTGTGGCGTTGGGCACGAAGACCTCGGCCACATCAGTCGCGGCCGAGGCCAGCGCGGTCGTGGCGGCGGGGCCGCCCAGGATGCGTCCGATCAGCCCCATGATGCCACCTTTGCGCGATGTTCGGCCGCGGTCAGGTGAAACCGGGGCGAGATGAATTCCTCGGCGCGCTTGATCCAGCCACCCTTGCCGCCGTCGCGCCGACGGGCATATTTGCGGCTGGCCGGGCGCCTGTCGGCCAGGGCGTAGTAATAGTCGCGCCGCGCGATGCCATAGGCATCGGCGATGTGGTTCGGCGCCGATCGGGCCGCGCGCTCGGCCGCGGCCAAGGTCAGGGGACCCAGCGCGCCATCAACCTCAAGAGCTTCGCCCATCTGATTGAGAAGGCGCTGCAAAATGCGGATCGCGTTGGCACCGGCATTGACATACATGTCAAACACCGTGGCTTGCAGGGCATCGGGCAATTTCGACAAGCCGGGACGGTGAAAGTAATGCTCGACATAGATGTCGCGCGCCGCCTCGCGCGTCAGACGCCGCACATCGGCCGCGTTGACCTTGCCGTCGCCCGTCAGATCCAGCCCGAGGCGCCGCATCGTGTGGATCGTGACCCCGTATTTCGTGGGGCCGCCCGGATCATCGGGATCGTTCACATAGCCGCCCTCGCGGGCAATGATCTCATCTGCAATATCAGAAACGCTGCGCATCTGGTCCCCCTTGGATCGCGGGGGGAGAATTCCTCAGATGTGCTTAAAATTGTCGGAAGAGAGCGTACGCTACCCGTCGACGCCCGCATCGGGATCGACGTAGACGCCCTGATCCTTCAGCGCATCGATGACCTCTTTAGGCATGTAGGTCTCATCATGTCTGGCAAGAATCTCAGTGGCTTGGAAGACACCGTCAATGTAGCGGCCCGTGCCGACCATGCCTTCCCCCTCGCCAAAGAGATCGGGCAAGACGCCGGTATAGGCGACCGGCACCGAGGCGCCGCCATCGGTCACGCGGAAGGTGATCGTCTCGCCCTGGCCGCGGATCAGACTGCCCTCCTCGACCAGACCGCCAATGCGAAACGTCTCGGTCGGGCCGGGCGGTTCGGCCATAACCTGGCTCGGCGCGCGGAAGAAATTGATGCCGTCGCGCATCGCATAGCCGATCAGCGCGGTCGACACGGCCAGCGCGATCGCGGCCAGCGCGATCACCTGAATGCGGCGTTTCTTCTTCAGCCCTCTCATCGTCGTCTCGCCCCGGTTCTAATCGTCGTCAAACGCCGCTTCATAGGTCATCTGGCGGCGCAGGAATTGCGTGGCCTTGGCGCCGACCTTCTTTGGATCGCCTGTGGTCAGCAGCTTGGCCGCCTGCCCCGGCCCAACCATCTCGGGCCTCCGATGCAGATAGTCAGCCAGGCTTTCGGCGACAAGCTGCGCTTGCGAGTAAACCCGCACTTCCAGGCCCAGCGCGTCCTGAAACACGTCCTGCATCAGGGGGTAATGGGTGCAGCCGAGGATCGCGGCTTCAGGGCTTGGCATCCGCCGCTGCAGCGCCTCGACATGGCTGCGCACCAGTGCCTCGGCCAGGATCATGTCGCCCGCCTCGATCGCGTCGACCACGCCGCCACAGGGCTGCGCCTCGACATCCACGCCGACGGCCCGGAAGGCCAGTTCACGCTGGAACGCGCGGCTTGATACGGTGGCGGGCGTCGCGAACAAGGCCACGTGTTTGACGGCCACCTCGCGCGGGGGCGAGTTGTCGCCCCATTGCCGTTCGGTCAACGCCTCGATCAGCGGTACGAAGACGCCCAACACCCGCTTGTCCGGCGGCACCCACCCCTCCTGCATGCGGCGGAGCGCCGCGGCAGAGGCCGTGTTGCAGGCGAGGATCACCAGGTCGCAGCCTTCATCCCACAGCCGTTCAACCCCCGCGCAAGTCAGATCGTAGATGTCGTCGGCGGTGCGCACGCCGTAGGGCGTATTCGCGTTGTCACCGAAATAGACGAATGGCACCTCGGGCAACCGCTTGGTCACGGCGTCGTAAACCGTCAGGCCACCCAGCCCCGAATCGAAAATGCCAACCGCCATCGCCTCACGCCTTGTATCGCGCCTCGAACTCGTAGCCGTATTCATACGACTTGCACGGGCTTGGCGATAGCTCATACGTGGCGCGGCGCAGGAAATCCATCATGCGTTTCGGATCGGTCTTCAGCGCGGCAAGGCGGGTCGGGTCGATCGGCTGGCCCACCACGACGCGCACCGGTTCATCCACGCGGGCACGGAATTCCTTGATCAGCAGGGCCAGCCGCAGCGTCTGATGCAAATGGCTGGCCAGTTGAAATAGGCGCGAGTTGTGGCCATCGAAATAGATCGGCACGACCGTGGCGCCTGACTTGGCGATCATCTTGGCGGTGAAGTTGCGCCAGCCGGGGTCCATGGGCGGGCCGAAGGGCCTGGCCGCGGTCGAGACGGTGCCGCCCGGAAACACCCCGATCGCCCCGCCTTGCACCAGATAATCGACGGCGATTTTGCGCGTGTTTATATTCAGTTGCACCGCGTCCTTCGTGCCATCGAAAGACACAGGCAGCACGACGCGGTTTAGGTCTTCGGCCTTGCGGAAGACGGAATTGGCGAGGATGCGGAAATCGCCACGGACATGGGCCAGAATGCGCCCCATCATCAGGCCATCAAGGATGCCGTAGGGGTGATTGGCGATCACGATCAGCGGCCCATCGGTGGGAATGTTCGACAGGCTGCCGCCGGCAATCTCCAGGCTCAGACCGTAGCGGTCCGTCATTACATCCCAGAAATCGCGGCCCTGGGCCACGTCACGCTCGTAGCCATCGGCGCGTTTGATCAGCCGCAGGCGGCCAGTCGCGTTCTCAAGCACCCGGACGAGCAGTTGCCCGCGTTTTGTGGCGGCGGAGGACGCATAGCTGATCTCGCGTGCAATCTGGCTTTTGCTCATCTGCGCCAACGCCCCCGGACCCGCGCCTTGATCGTACATCACCAACAGTTTCGCCGGTCAGTATGACATTTCCGCGACGAGAAGCGTGCATCATTCGGCCGCCTGACGCAGTTGTGACCCGCCCGCGCGGATCACGGCCAGCAATTCCTTGCGCCGTTTGGCCGCGGCCCGGGCATGGGCCTCCTTCACCGGGCCGAAGCCGCGGATCTGCAGGGGCAGTTCGGCCAGGGCGACGATGGGATCCTTGGTCTCGCGGGTCAGCTTGGGCAAAACCTCGGCCATGTCGGCCTCGTATTGTTTGATCAGCGCGCGCTCCATCTTGCGCTCGGCCGTATACCCGAACGGGTCAAGCGCGGTGCCGCGCAGGATTTTCAGCCAGGCCAGAGGCCCATAAAGCCAGCCGATCCACGCGCCGAACACGATCTTCTTCGGTCGACCGTCAGCACCCTTGCGCGCCAGAAGCGGCGGCGCCAGGTGATAGCTCAGCTTCAGGTCGCCATCGAATTCAGCGCGCGCCTTGTCGGCACTCGTCCGCAGCAATCGGGCGACCTCGTATTCGTCCTTGTAGGCCAAGAGCTTATGGTACCCCTTGGCGACGGCCTCCTTGACGCGCGGGTCCGAGACCGCATCGACCATCTTGTAGTACCGCTTGGCCAGCCCGCGCGACTGGTAGGCCGCCAGATGATCGGCACGGAAGGCGATCTTTTGGTCAAGAGTCCTCGGCTTTTTGACAATTCCGGGCACCAGCACCTGCGCTGCCGCCTCGGGCATCTGGGCGGCCCAGCGGCCGATCTTGAACGCCTGCTGGTTGCGCTCAACCGCCGCGCCGTTCAATTCGATGGCCTTCACGATCGCCTCAAGGCTGAGCGGTACCCACCCCTTTTGCCAGGCCGCGCCAAGAATGATCATGTTGGAAAAGATCGTGTCGCCCATCAGCGCCTTGGCCAGGGCCGAGGCATCGAAAGTCAGCAACCGCTCGCGCAGACGGGCCTTGAGGGCAAGCTGCAAGTCACTGGAGGGAATGCGAAATTCGGTATTCTTGGTGAACTCACCGGTGATGATCTCATGGGCGTTCACCACCGCCCCGGTCTTGCCGGTGCGCATCAGCCCCATCGTCTTGGCGCCCGCCGTCACCACCAGATCGCCGCCGATGACCACATCGGCCTCGCCAGTCGCCACGCGGATCGCGCTGATGTCCTGAGGGGCGTTCGCCAAACGGCAATGGATATGCACCGCACCGCCCTTCTGGGCCAATCCTGCCATCTCCATCATGCCTGCACCCTTGCCATCAAGCTGTGCCGCCTGCGCCATGATCGCGCCCACCGTCACCACGCCGGTGCCGCCGACCCCGGTGATGACGACGTTGTGGGTGCCCTTGATCACCGGCAGATCGGGCAGCGGCAGATCGGGGATGTCGACCTCCTGTGTCGCGGCCTTCTTTGGTTTGGCGCCCGCCACCGTCACGAAAGACGGGCAGAAGCCTTTGAGGCACGAGAGATCCTTGTTGCACGACGACTGATCGATGGCGCGCTTGCGCCCCAGTTCCGTCTCGACCGGCACCAGCGACACGCAGTTCGACTGCACCCCGCAATCGCCGCAGCCCTCGCAGACATCCGTGTTGATGAAGACACGGGTGTCGGGGTCGGGAAACTGGCCGCGCTTGCGGCGGCGGCGCTTTTCGGCGGCACAGGTCTGGACATAAACGATGACCGAGACACCCCTGATCTCGCGGAACTTTTTCTGCACCGCGTCCATCTCGGCCCGCTCATGCCGCTCAATCCCCTTGGGAAAATCCGACCAATCGGGTTCTTCCTTCTGGTCATAGACCACGGCGACATGGTTCACGCCCATCGCCTGAACCTCGCGCACGATTTGATCGGCCGAGAGCCCGCCTTCGTTCTTCTGGCCGCCCGTCATCGCCACGGCGTCATTGAAGAGGATCTTGTAGGTTATGGTGGTGTTCGCGGCCAGGGCCGCGCGGATCGCCTGCACGCCGGAATGGTTGTAGGTGCCGTCGCCGAGGTTCTGGAACACATGGGCCGTGTTCGAGAATGGCGCCTCGCCGATCCAGTTCGCGCCTTCACCGCCCATCTGGGTGAAGCCGACCGTGTCACGGTCCATCCACTGCACCATGTAATGGCAGCCGATCCCGGCATAGGCGCGGCTGCCCTCGGGCACCTTGGTTGACGAGTTGTGCGGGCAGCCCGAGCAGAAATAGGGCAGCCGCGAGGCCAGCTCCTTGGCGTTGTCGGCTTTGCGCGCCTCGTCAAGCATTTGCAGCCCGGCTTTGATGCGGTCGGTCTCGCGTCCCTCCTCGATCAGGATGCCACCGATCTTCTCGGCGATCATGATCGGATCCAGCGCGTAACGGGTCGGGAACAGTTCCAGCCGGCGGCCGTTTTCATAGCTGTCGCCCTTGTGCCAGCCATAGACGCGGCGGCCATCGCGGTCGTCGAAGATCGCCTCCTTGACCTGCACCTCGATCAGCTTGCGCTTTTCCTCGACCACCACGATCAGGTCCAGGCCCGCCGCCCAGTCGTGAAACGAATCCATATCCAAGGGAAAGACCTGGCCGACCTTGTAGGTGGTGATACCCAGCCGCTCAGCCTCGGCCTCGTCGATCCCCAGCAAGGACAGCGCGTGGACGAGGTCCAGCCAGTTCTTGCCCGCCGCGACGAAGCCGATCTTCGCGCCCGGCTTGCCCCAGACGCGCTTGTCCATTTTGTTTGCCTTGGCAAAGGCTTCGGCCGCAAATCTCTTGTAATCGATCATCCGCGCTTCCTGCGCGACGGGGGTGTCGACCAGCCGGATGTTGAGGCCCCCCTCGGGCATCTGAAACTCCGGCAGCACGAACTGCATCCGGTCGGGGCGGCCATCGACGACCGAGGTCGCCTCGACCGTGTCCTTCATCGTCTTGAGGCCGACCCAGACGCCCGCGAACCGGCTGAGCGCCCAGCCATAGAGCCCATAATCCAGGATCTCTTGCACACCGGCGGGCGAAACCACCGGCATATAGGCATCGACCATCGCCCAATCGGATTGATGCAGCGTGGTTGAGCTTTCGCCGGTATGATCGTCGCCCATCGCCATCAGCACGCCGCCATGGCGCGACGAGCCCGCCATATTGCCGTGGCGCATCACGTCGCCCGACCGGTCAACCCCCGGCCCCTTGCCGTACCAGAGCGCGAAGACGCCGTCATACTTGCCCTCACCGCGCAGCTCAGCCTGTTGCGAACCCCAGATCGCGGTGGCCGCCAGATCCTCGTTCAGACCGGCCTGAAACAGCACATCGGCGGCCTCAAGCTCACGCTTGGCGCGCGCCATCTGCAGATCGACCGCGCCCAACGGCGAGCCGCGATAGCCTGTCACGTAGCCCGCCGTGTTCAGCCCCGCCGCCACGTCGCGCACCTTTTGCATCAGCATCAGCCTGACCAGCGCTTGGGTGCCGTTCAGCAGGACCGGGCTTTTCGTCAGATCGAACCGGTCCTTCAGTGACACATCCTGCAAGGTCATCGCGCGCCCTCCCCGAGCTTTGCTTTACAATAGCACAAGTATAGGTCACACCTCCTGACCTACAAACCGAAATCTGCATCAAGTCTCCGTTTGCAAACGCAGCAATCCAAAGGGTAGTGTCTGGCCCTGTTAGCGCCCGAAAAGTTGAACGGAATTGCTTGGATGGACTGGGATAAATTGCGAATCTTTCATGCAGTTGCCGATGCGGGCAGTTTGACCCATGCGGGCGAGCAACTCCACCTGTCGCAATCAGCCGTCAGCCGGCAGATCCGCGGGCTTGAGGAAAGCCTGAATGCCACGCTTTTCCACCGCCATGCGCGGGGACTGATTCTGACCGAACAGGGCGAGCTTTTGTTCGACGCGACCTCGGCCATGTCCAAGCGCCTAGAAACCGCTTCGGCCCGCATCCGCGACAGCGAGGAAGAGGTGTTCGGCGAATTGCGCGTGACGACCACGGTGGCCTTCGGGTCGCTATGGCTGGCGCCCCGCTTGCCTGCGCTTTTTGACAAATACCCCGATCTGAAGATCGACCTGATCTTGGATGAAAACGTCCTCGACCTGCCGATGCGCGAGGCCGATGTGGCGATCCGCATGAAAGAGCCCAGCCAGGCCGACCTGATCCGCCGCCGTCTGATGGCGGTCAACATGCGCCTTTACGCCTCGCCGGATTACCTGGCGCAGCACGGCACGCCCGAACGTCTGGAAGAGCTGTCAAAGCACCGGCTGATCTGCCAAAGCGTGACCTCGGCCCAGGTCTCGGCCGGGGCGAATTTCGTGCGCGAATTGCTGACCTATGACGTGCCGTCAACGCTGACGGTCAACAACTACTTCGGCGTGCTTCAAAGCGTGCTTGCGGGCTTGGGCATCGGCGTGCTGCCAGATTACGTGATCGAGGACTTTCCGGCCATCGTGCGGGTCCTGCCCGAGGCCGAATCGGGCGAGATTCCAGTATTCCTGGCGTATCCAGAAGAGCTTAGGCAGTCGAAACGCATCTCGGCCTTCCGCGATTTCGTCAGCGAAGAGATCTTTGCACGCCGAAAAAGACAGCGTGAAGCCAGCGCAACCTCTGATTGAACCCCAAATGTGAGGCTTGCGCGCAACGCATGGCGGCCATGCTCACAAAACGGCGCCTTTTTGCTTGAACGGTTTTCAGACTGCTCATAATTGGAGCATGAGGTTATTGGCGGGCTCGCCCGTTAGGCCTCATACCTCCCTGTTGGACTTTGGCCGAGCTTAGCTCGGCCTTTTTTTTGCCCAAGCGCCTTTTTGCGGGCCTTCAGGAACTCTGCATCAAGGGCATTCCGGCTGAGGCCAATGGCCTTGTCATAGGCCGCCTCTGCCAAATCCAGGCGACCCGCCCGCACCAGAAGATCGGCCCGCGCCGCATGATAGGGCTGATAGGCGGCAAGCTCGGACGCCAGCATGTCGACCGCGGACAGCGCCGCCGTGACCGCACCGGTTTCCGCCAGGACGATCGCGCGGTTCAGTTGCACGACGGGCGTCGGCTCCATCCGGTAAAGCGCATCATAGAGCATCAGCATTTGCCGCCAGTCCGTCACGCCGTAATCGGGCGCCTCGGCATGCAAAGCGGACATCGCCGCCTTGATCTGGAACGGTCCCGGCACGCGCAGCGCCATCGCGTGGTCCAGCGCCGCAAGCCCTTCGGTGATCAGCGCTTTGTCCCAGAGATTGCGATCCTGGGCGTCGAGCGGCACCATGGCCCCCGTTCCATCGCGGCGCGCAGGATGCCGCGCATGGGTCAGCAGCAGCAAGGCCAGAAGTCCCAGAACCTCGGCCTGATTGGGGCGGAGCCGGTTGACCAGCCGCGCCAGATAGATCGCCTCGCCGCAGAGATCCACCTGCGTGGCGCCAGCCCCCGCATCGTCGGCGCCATATCCTTCGTTGAAGATCAGATAGATCACGTTCAGAACCGAATTCAACCGCTCGGCCCAGGCCTCGGGCCCCGGCACGGCGTAGGGAATGCCCGCCTTGCGGATCTTGGCCTTGGCCCGGCTCAGCCGCTGGCCCATCGCGATGTCGGTATCCAGAAAGGCGCGCGCGATTTGCGGTGTTGTCAGCCCGCCCAGGGCGCGCAGCGTCAGCGCCACCTGGGTCTTGGGTTCAAGCGCTGGATGACAGCAGGTGAAGATCAGGCGGAGGCGTTGGTCGGGAATGTCTGGCGGCGGGTCCGATGCGGCGACCTCATCCGCGCGGGCCAGGATCGCCAGATCAGCCTCGCGGTCGCGAAATCGCCTGGCCCGACGAAACCGATCAATGGCCTTTCGCCGGGCCACACGCAAAAGCCAGGCTTCAGGACGCGCAGGAACGCCATTCTTGCGCCAATGTAGAAGCGCCGCCTCGGCCGCATCCTGCAGGCAATCCTCGGCCAGCTGAAAGTCGCGCAGCTCGCGGATCAGGGCCGATAAAAGCCGGCCCCGATCCTCAGCAATCACGCTGTGGAGCGTGTGTGCAAGGTCGGGGCGGGCCAGGGCTGTCACTCGGCCATATCCAGCATCGGGCCGACATCCATCACGGGCCGCACCTCAATCGTGCCGTAATCGACGGCCGGGATCATCGCGGCGTATCTCAGCGCCGTGTCCAGGTCCGGCACATCGACGATGTAATAGCCGCCCAATTGCTCCTTGGTCTCGGCAAAAGGGCCGTCCATGGTTTCCACCTTGCCGCTCCGCCGCGTGATCGACGTGGCCGCCGAGACATCCTCAAGCGCCTCTCCCGCCCAGTCGATGCCATCGGCGTCCAGACGGTCATTGAACGCCTGATAGCCCGCCATCATCTGCCCGAATTCAGGGCTTCCCGGCTGTGGTCCGCCCTCGCCGCTGCCATAAAGCAAAATCATGTATTTCATTTGTCTTCTCCTTCGTTGCTGAGAATTGTGCCGCCCAAGCGGCGTTTGAGGCAAGGGGTCAGCCGCCATATGTCGCCCAGCCGAGCGCGATCAGAGTGATCGCAAGCGCCAGGATCGACCCGGAATTGCCGATGATCCGCAGGGGATGGGTGGGGTTGTCGGCGTGCAGGCCAAACGGGTGCAACAGGCGCGAGACCAAGAGGATCGCGCCTGCCGCATGCAGCCAGGCCGCCCCCGCCCCCGCCGCCTCGGCCAGCATCATCAGCAGAACCGCGAACGGCACCCATTCGATGAAATTGCCATGCCGACGCATCCGCTCATGCAGCACCACCTGATCGCCATCCCCGATGGAAATCTTCAGGGCGCCGCGCGTGCGGGTCACATTGATCCAGAGCATCAGCATCAGAATGGCAAGCGCGATGGCATAGCCGGTTGTAATCGGAAAGGTCATCTTTCAGTCCCTCATCATTGGTTTCGTGACCCAAGGACGAACGGGATGCGCCGATTTCGACATCGCGGGCGAAAAAACTTCGCCCAAAGCCCTCGGGCCGCCCCTTTCCCCCTGCGGGAGCATCTTCTATGACAGGCGCATTCAAAGCCCCGGGGGACGGAAATGGACGAACCGAAGATCACCGATGACCTGGTGGCAGCGCATGGGCTGAAGCCCGATGAATATGCCCGCGTGCTTGAGATCGTGGGGCGTGAGCCGTCCTTCACCGAGCTTGGTATCTTCTCGGCCATGTGGAACGAGCATTGTTCCTACAAGTCGTCGAAGAAATGGCTGCGCACCCTGCCGACCGACGGCCCCCAGGTGATCTGCGGCCCGGGCGAGAATGCCGGTGTCGTCGATATAGGCGACGATCAGGCGGTGATCTTCAAGATGGAGAGCCACAACCACCCCTCGTATATCGAGCCGCATCAGGGCGCGGGCACCGGTGTGGGCGGCATCCTGCGCGACGTCTTCACCATGGGCGCGCGGCCTATCGCGGCGATGAATGCGCTGTCGTTCGGTGAACCCTCGCACCCCAAAACCTCGCATCTGGTCAAGGGCGTGGTTGAGGGGATCGGCGCTTATGGCAACGCCTTCGGTGTGCCGACCGTGGGCGGCGAGGTGCGGTTTCACCGCAGCTATAACGGCAATTGCCTGGTCAATGCCTTTGCGGCCGGGCTGGCCGAGGCGGACCAGATCTTTTACTCGGCCGCCTCGGGTGTGGGCATGCCGGTCGTGTATCTTGGGGCCAAGACCGGCCGCGACGGCGTCGGCGGCGCCACAATGGCCTCGGCCGAATTCGACGACACGATCGAGGATAAGCGCCCCACCGTGCAGGTCGGCGACCCCTTCACCGAAAAGCGCCTTCTTGAGGCCTGCCTGGAACTGATGGCGAGCGGCGCGGTGATCTCGATTCAGGACATGGGTGCGGCTGGCCTGACCTGCAGCGCGGTTGAGATGGGCGACAAGGGCAAGCTTGGCATCAAGCTAGAGCTTGACCGCGTGCCCTGCCGCGAAGAGGGCATGACGGCCTATGAGATGATGCTCTCTGAGTCCCAGGAGCGGATGCTGATGGTCCTCAAGCCCGAGCGCGAGGCCGAGGCGAAGGCGATCTTCGACAAATGGGACCTCGACTTCGCAGTGGTGGGCGAAACCATCGCCGAAGACCGTTTTCTGATCCTACACGGCAATACGGTGAAAGCCGATCTGCCGCTGTCGCAACTGGCCTCAAGCGCGCCGGAATATGATCGCCCCTGGGTCGAGACACCCCGGCCCGAGCCGCTTGGCGACATCCCCGCCATCGACCCGATCGCGGGCCTGACCGCCCTGATTTCCTCGCCCAGCTACGCGCACAAGGCCTGGGTGTGGGAGCAATATGACAGCCAGGTCATGGCCGATACCGTCGTCACCCCCGGCCTGCCCGCGGGCGTCGTGCGGGTGCACGGCACCGACAAGATGCTGGCCTTCACGGCGGATGTGACGCCCCGCTATGTCAAGGCCAACCCCATCGAGGGCGGCAAGCAGGCGGTGGCCGAAGCGTACCGCAACCTGACCGCCATGGGCGCCCTGCCCCTTGCCACGACCGACAATCTGAACTTCGGCAACCCCGAAAAGCCGCAGATAATGGGCCAGCTGGTCGGCGCCATCAAAGGCATTGGCGAGGCCTGCCGGGCGCTCGACATGCCCATCGTCTCGGGCAATGTGTCGCTTTACAACGAGACCGACGGCAGTGGCATCCTGCCCACGCCGACCATCGGCGCGGTGGGCCTTCTGGCCGCGCCCGACCAGCTTATCGCGGGTCAGCCTGAGGATGGCATGATCGCGCTGGTCATCGGCGAGACCCATGGCCATCTGGGCCAATCCGCCCTTCTGGCCGAGATGTTCGGCCGCGAAGACGGCGACCCCCCGCCCGTCGATCTGGCGGCCGAGCGCCGCAATGGTGAGTTCCTGCGCGCCAACCGCACGCTTGTCGCCGCCGCCACCGACCTCTCCGACGGTGGCCTGGCGCTGGCCGCGTTTGAGATGGCCGAGGCCGCGGGCCTTGGCGTGACGCTGGATGCGGGCGATACCGAAACGCTCTTCGGTGAGGATCAGGCGCGCTATCTGGTCGCCTGCTCGATGGATCAGGCCGAGGCTTTGAATATCGCCGCCAATGGGGCCGGCGTCGCCCTCACCTATGTCGGCCGCTTCGGCGGCGACAGCATCAAACTGGGCGGGTCCGAGGCGACGCTGGAAGGCCTCTCGGCGCTCTACCGCAGCGCTTTCGCCCAGGCTGTGGAATGATCGCAAGGGTCGGTTTGGCGGCGGGCTATGTGGCCCTGATGGCTGCGGCCTATGTCGCGGGGCTTTACCTTTACGTGCTTTTCGGGGGCATCGATTGGAGCGATCTGGGCCTCGGACCCAAGGCCTGCCGATCTGACAATCTGGTTCTTGACAGCGCAATTGAGTCCGGTCGCATCCTCTTCTTCATGGCCATCCCGATGGCTGTCCCGACGGCCCTCGCGCTCTGGCGCGCCCGGCAGACAGGGCGACGCAGCTTTGCGGGCCTGCCCTTCGCGGCGCTTGCGCTGGTCACCCTCTCGATCTTCGCGGTCGATCTGGCCCGCGATCTGGAATTCGTGCGCATGTGCGAGGCGGGGCTGTTTTCGACCATGGCGGGCGAGGCCGAAGGCGGCAAACCGCTCTTTGTAGAATGGCCCGAATTGCCCCTATGGATGGACCAGATCGAGGCAATCCCCGGCTACATGATGCTGAGCATTGTCCTGGCGGTGCTCTTCGTGACCTACCGGCTGTTTCTGCCGCCCCTCTCCTCGCGCCCGTCAAAGCCGGATTGAACGAGACCACCAATGCCGCTCCGCCCCGCAACCGAAACCGATCTGGGCTTCATCACCGCTCTCCAGGCCCGCCCCGATTATGCCGCCCTGGTGGCCTTCGACCCCGAGGAGGCATTGCGGCGCTACATCATGTCACCCGAGGCCGCCCTGATGATCTGGGAGGAAGACGACCAGCCCGAAGGCTTCGTGCTGATCTGCGGCCTTGGCAATGCTGACCGCACCCTCGAATTGCGGCGGCTGGCCATCGCCACCCCTGGCCAGGGGCGCGGCCGCCGGTGCCTGGCGGAGTTGACAGACCACGCCTTCGGCCCGCTGAACGCACGGCGCCTCTACCTCGATGTCGCGGCCGATAATACCCGCGCACGCGCCGCCTATGAACGCGCGGGCTTTGTCTACGAGGGCACGCTGCGCCAGGCCTGGGCGCGGCGCACAGGCGACTACGCCGATCTGGCCCTCTACGCCCTTCTAGACACCGACCCCCGCCCCGCCTTGCAGAGCCCCTCCGGCGGCTCTACATCTTGACCAACCAAGACGAGGACATCCCATGCCGATGCGCGCCGCCGAAATCGAAGAGCTTCTGCGCGAGAGCTTTCCAGAGGCCAAGATCACCATCACCGATCTGGCCGGTGACGGAAACCACTACGCCGCCGAGGTGATCGACGCCTCGTTCAAAGGCAAGAACCGCGTACAACAGCAACGCGCCGTCTATGCCGCTCTGAAGGGCAAGATGGACGGCAACCATGGAGAATTGCACGCGCTGGCCCTGACCACGAAGGCGCCGGACTGAGCGACGATCCGTGAGCAACGCGCTCGCCTGCGCTGATATTGGTTCTGTGAAAAAGTGATAGTCGTCTTACTTTTGGGAAGCACATAGATGATCGAAGGATTTGGGCTTGTCGCCGCGCTGGTCTTGGCAGCGCTCGCGTTGAAATTGCTAATGTCGCGAAGATCATCGTCTTCCACCTCATCGCGACCTTCAAAAGGCAGCTTTAACGGCCCCCTCTCGGCTTACTTCGATAAGATCGAAGACCTCGACACCCGCGACAATGCAAACTTCCTGGTGTCAGCAATGGCTGGATCAAATGAGTTCGTTCAGATCCGTGTCGACAGAGCACCCGATGGTTCGAGGGACTATAGGTTTGATTTTCCCCTTATCGATTGGCCCCGTGAGTATGTCGATGCTGTGGAGACTGAAGCGGTTCGGCGGGGCTTGCTGCCAGAGCCTTTGGAAAGTAGAGGGATCGGAGCGATTGATCTCTATTTCTCCTCCCGCGAAGAGCATGAACGGTTTGCAAGGTGGGTGGTGCAGGAGGTGTTTCGGGTACCAGAGAGCGCGCGGTTTCAGATCGATTGGGACTTGCTCTAGAACTTTCCCTGCATTGGCCCTATCTCTCGTACCGAAGCACTGAAAGCCAAGGGAACCAGATATGTCAGCCGAAGCACAAATCAAAGATACCGTCACCTCGAATGACGTGGTTCTCTTCATGAAGGGCACCAAGTCGATGCCGCAATGCGGGTTTTCGTCAAAGGTGGCGGGGGTGCTGAATTACATGGGCGTTGAGTTCGCCGATGTGAACGTGCTGGCCGATGACGGCATCCGGCAAGGCATCAAGGATTACTCGGACTGGCCCACCATTCCGCAGCTTTACGTGAAGGGCGAATTCGTCGGCGGCTGCGATATCGTGACCGAGATGACCCTGTCGGGCGAGCTGGACCAATTGTTCGATGACAAGGGCGTCGCTTACGATAAAGAGGCCGCCGAAAAGATCCGGGCCGCGAATGCCTGACGCCTGACGGCCGGGCGTTTAGCCCGCCTTTGCCTCAAGCGTCTCGGCCAGTTCTTCAGCCCGGTCGGCAAGCTTAGTCAGCTTCGTCATCATCGCATCGCTGATCGGTTTGACCTTGACGGGCTTGCCGCCTTTACCGCCCGCCGCCATCTTGTCGGCCAGCATCAGGCCCGCCATCAGCAGCATCTGGTTTTCGGGGATGCGGCCCAGCTGGTCGACCAGCGTTTCGGCCTCGGCATCCAAAAGCATGGCGGCGTTTTCGAGGAACTCCTCTTCGCCCGGCTGACAGGCGACGGTGAAGGGGCGCCCGCCCACGCGGATTTGAACCTCAGACATTGGCGCCCTCCTCGATCAACGGGGTCAATTCGGCCAGAATCGCGTCCAGCTCGGCGCGGTCGGTGGCCTGGGCCGCCCGCGTTGCCTCCAACTCGGCCTCCATGGCCTGGTTGATGAGGCCCGCATCCAGGCCGCCATCCTCAACCGCGCGGCGGATCGCGCGGGCACTGGCGCGCAGCGCCTCGTTGGCGCGCTTCAGGCGGCTTAGTTCGGCTTCCTGTTCGCTCGCGCGGTTCTGCAGGCTGGCGACCCGCTTTTCAAGCTGCTGAACGATCTGGTCCTGCTTCTCGCGGATCGCCTCGACACGGGCCGTCAGCGCGGCGCTGGCCTCCTTTTCGGCGTCCAGATCGGCGCTGAGCTTGGCTTCAGCCTCCTTGGCCTTGCTCTCGGCCTCGGCCACGGCACTGGCCGCAGGCACCTTGTCGGCGCTTTTTGCGATCCGGTCGAGCGCGGCCTGCAAACGCGCCTCAATCGCGGCGATATCGGTCATCGTACCCTCCCTGCTCCAGGGGCCCCATGCGGGCGCACCTCTTCCCGCGAATCGGGCCGCGCACCTCGCAAGGCGCAGTTTACCCAAGGCTGCCGCGAATTGCGCCCCCTTTCGGGTCAAGGCGTTACGGCGCGCGCTTGATCTTGCCGCCCGGGCTGATATCACCCACCAAAGCCAAGTTCCGTGCCATTGCCGAAAAGGACGACACCCCCGTGGACATCGCAACGCTTCGCAAGACCCATCCCGATCACTGGGCGCGCGCCTGCGCGATCCGCGTGCTGACGCTTGACGCTGTGGCGGCCGCCAATTCGGGCCATTCCGGCATGCCAATGGGGATGGCCGATGTGGCCACCGTTTTGTTTGAGAAACACCTCAAGTTCGACGCCAAAGCCCCGCATTGGCCCGATCGCGACCGGTTCATCCTGTCGGCCGGGCATGGATCGATGCTGCTTTATTCCCTGCTGCATCTGACCGGCTACGAGGACATGACCCTGCGGCAATTGAAGGATTTCCGGCAATGGGGGTCGAAAACGGCGGGCCACCCGGAATATGGCCATGCTGACGGGATTGAGACCACGACCGGCCCGCTGGGCCAGGGCATCTCGAACGCGGTGGGTTTCGCCATGGCCGAAGAGATGCTGCGCGCCCGCTGGGGGGGCAAGATCGTCGACCACCACACCTATTGCATCGCCGGCGACGGCTGTCTGATGGAAGGTGTCAGCCACGAGGCGATTTCGCTGGCCGGAAAGCTGGCGCTGTCGAAGCTGGTGGTCTTCTGGGATGACAACGGCATCACCATCGACGGCAAAGTCTCGATCGCCGACATCACCGATCAGAAGGCGCGCTTTGCCGCCGCGGGCTGGGATGTGTTCGCATGTGACGGGCACGACCCCGAAGATATCGACCGTGCCATCACCGAGGCCAAAGCCTCGCCCCGCCCCGCGATGATCGCCTGCAAGACGCATATCGCGTTGGGGTCTTCGGCCCAGGACACCTCGAAAGGCCATGGCGCGCTGACGGATGCGCAATTGATCCAGGACACGCGCGACGCCTATGGCTGGGTCTATGGCCCGTTCGAAATTCCGGGCGAGATCAAGGGGCAATGGGAAAAGATCGGGGCGCGCGGCGCGGACGCGCGGCAGGAATGGGAGGCGCGACTGGGCGCCCTGTCCTCAGCCAAGCAGGCCGAATTCGCGCGGTGCGAGGCGGGCGAGCCGCCCGGCAAGCTCTCCGGCACCATCCGCGCCCTGAAAAAGCAAGCCGCCGAGGCGCAGCACAAAGTGGCGACGCGCAAATCGTCGGAACTGGTGCTTGAGGTGGTCAATCCGATCGCGCCCGAGATGATCGGCGGCTCGGCGGATTTGACCGGGTCCAACAACACCAAGACGGCCGATCTTGGTGTCTTCGGCCCTGAGAACCGCAAGGGCCGCTATGTCTACTACGGCGTGCGCGAGCATGGCATGGCCGCGGCCATGAACGGGATCAGCCTGCATGGCGGGCTGAAACCCTATGGCGGCACGTTCATGTGCTTTACCGATTACGCCCGTGGCGCGATACGGCTGTCTGCGCTGATGGGCAAGCCGGTCGTCTATGTGATGACCCACGATTCCATCGGCCTCGGCGAAGATGGCCCGACGCACCAGCCAGTGGAGCATCTGGCCATGCTGCGCGCCACGCCCAATTGCCACGTCTTCCGTCCTGCCGACACGGTGGAAACCGCCGAGGCGTGGGAACTGGCGCTGACCAGCGAGAGCACACCATCGGTTCTGTCGCTGACGCGTCAGAACGTGGCGGCGGTGCGGACCAAGCACACCAACAAGAACCTCGTGGCGCAGGGCGCCTACGTCCTGGCCGAAGCCGAGGGCAAACGGCAGGCCTTGTTGATGGCCACGGGTTCGGAGGTGGAGATCGCGATGGCCGCGCGCGACATCCTGCAAGCGGAGGGGATCGGGACGCGTGTGGTCTCAATGCCCTGCTGGGAGCTCTTTGAGGAGCAGCCTGAGACCTATCGCCGCAAGGTTCTGCCCGCAGGACCGGTGCGCGTCGCGGTTGAGGCCGGCATTCGGCTGGGCTGGGATCGGTGGCTCTATGGCGAGCGCGGCAAACGCGAGAAATCGGGCTTTGTCGGTATGCATGGCTTTGGTGCCTCCGCACCGGCTGAAAAGCTTTATGAGGAGTTCGGGATCACCGCCGATGCCGTGGCAGAAAGGGCCAAGATGCTCCTCAAGCTATGACAAAACGAATCTTCTGCGAAGATTCTGCTCGAGGCGATTTTTCTGCGAAAAATCAGATCCTTCGCAGGAGGATCGTCTGGCAAATTCTTCGCAGAAGAATTGTGTTGGACTCAAGCGGCTTTCCGGCCATTGAAAAGACCCGCGATCGGGGCGATGATGAATTTCACAACCGGGATCAACCCAAAACCGATTGCGAGCCCCAGAATACCGTCCAGGCCGGCCGTGATCATCCATTGTACAAGGCCATTGGCGCTGGCGCCCTCAGCCAGATGATGGATCCAATCATAGATTTGTGGATAGCCCAGATCACCCAAACCATGAACGATGATGCTGCCGCCGACCCAGAGCATGGCCGCGGTTCCCACGGTGCTGATCAGGGTCATGAAAGCCGGCATGTAGCGCACGATGGCGCGGCCGAATGCGCGTGTTGCCTCCAGACGGCCAACCTGGCTGATCTTCAGGCCCACATCGTCGGCCTTCACCAGCAACGCAACGCTGCCATAGACCAGAGCCGTGATACCGACCGCCACCACGGCCAGGACCACCCCTTCCAGAAAGACATTCTCGGCATCGATGGCGGCCAGCGAAATCGTCATGATCTCGGCCGACAGGATGAAATCGGTCTTGATGGCGCCGGCCACACGGCTTTTCTCAAGATGCGCGGCGTCGAGCGTTTCGGGCTCTGGCCCGTGATCGTCATGGGGCACAAAAAGATGGAAGACCTTTTCGGCGCCTTCAAAGCACAGATAGGCCCCGCCAAGCATCAAAAGCGGTGGCAGAGCCCAAGGCGCGAAGGCCTTCAACAAAAGCGCCGCGGGCAGCAAGATCACCAGCTTGTTGAAGATGGAGGCGCGCGCGATTTTCCAGACGATCGGCAATTCGCGGGCAGCGGGCAGGCCGTGCACGTACTTCGGTGTCACGGCAGCATCGTCGATCACCACACCGGCCGCCTTGGCGCCCGCCTTCGCGGCATCATCCACCACGGCGCCGGCCACCTTGGCGCCGACCTTGGCCGCCTGCCCCGCCACATCATCAACCTGTGCGGCCGCCACCTTTGCCAGGGCGGCCACGTCATCGAGAAGTGCCAGTAATCCACTCATACAAAGGTGCCTTTGCGATCAAATCCGTGCCAGATTAACGGCTGCCCCCTGCAAGACAACCCCGCGATATTGCCTTGCCGTGTCATAGTTTCGCCAGCTTTGATTTGTTTGTCGGTCTCCAAAGGAATGCATGAGGGTCAAGGTGAGTTTCAACGCGCATGTCAAAAACCTGGAATATGTTGACTTTCTGCTGGTCGAAGCCCCTCTGGAGTCGGTTGGGCGCGCCATTCAGGAAGGGCAGACACAACAGGCGGAATGTGCGGCCAACCCACCGGTCGAACCGGTGAGGCCCGGATTTTTCCTGCGTTTTCTGATGCGTATCATGGGCTTGCGCAACGCCCCGCCGCCTGACGAGATGTTCGAACCGGCTGACGGCGAAATCCATCGTGACCAATCTGCCCTTGCGATTTCGCGGGACGGCGTTTGGCCCGGAACCCCGATCGGGCGCGCCTCCGGCCGCGAACATGCGACGGCAAACGGTGTCTATGACAGCGGAGACCTTGAGGCCATCCGCCTCTCCACGCCGCCGACCCTTTCGGGCTGGACGCTGGTTGAATGCTTCGACATGGTCAGCGGCATGAGCATGCATGGCTTTCAGCTTTCCATGGCCATGCCGGGACAGGACATCCTCTATTTCCGCTTACCCGGCCCGAACGCGCATGAGCCGCATTATGACTTTCACCTCTACCGCGACGGCAATACCGAGCGCCGTGTCCTGTGCCATTGTACGGTGCCGACCGGCACACCGCCCTCACCTCCCTGGTGGGAAGGCATCGCAGATGGCCCCGCCACCCGTTATGAACACGAGGACGATTATCGCGGCGCAACCGAGGCAACCCTCCTGGACACGCAAAAGATACAGGCAATTCTGGGCCGGCTGAACACCTCTCTTGACGCGCTTTTCGATCCTGGTCCAAGACCGGCTATGTTGGTCTCGCGCGGCGCATGAGGAACGGGGTATCAAAGCCTTTACCGACATCCGCTAAGCCAGAGCAACACTGCTGCCTCGCAGGGAAGCTGGAGAGAGACCATTGACCACGCGCCTGGCCCTCATCTTGTTCGCATTGATCGTCGGCGCCGTCGCCCTCGATATGGCGATGGGCTGGGGGGGCACGTTGTTCGTGCTGAAGAAGGCTTATGGGCTGCTCGATTGGGTCATGTTCTGGCGTTAAGGCCGCGGCCCCTGGTTCAATTCGCCGCGAAAGACCCTGCCGCGTTTCTGCGCAACGAGGTGCCCACCGGCGCATCGAGATAGGGCAAGATGCTGTCATCCTTGTTCAGAACCACGCCGATGGCGAGGTAGAGCATGTCATCGGCATCCGGGCGCGGCGCGCCTTCGGCGAAGATGCGCCAGCCGGTATCGGAAAAGCGGGCCCCCTCGCCCGGGTCCGGCGCCAACCGCTCAATCGTGCCGATCCGCGCCCCGTCATCGATGATCGCGGGGTCGACGCGGCACCGGCTGAATGCGCGTGCCTCCGCATGGTCATCCTCGGCGCTGGAAAACTTCGGCTCCAACACTGAGATGATGTGATAATCGGCGAAGCGCACCAGATCATCCCGGGGATATCGAGGGGTGTGTTGTCAAGCTTGCCGAAATATCCATCGGCATCGCGCCCCTCAAAGATCACCCACATCCCCTCAGTCGAGCGGGACTCCGGACCGAGTGCCTCGAACAGCATCTTGACGGTATCGCCGGGTTCAAGGGCGGCCTTTTCGGCATCGGATGGCACAAAGAACGTGTAAGGGTTCTCGGCAATCCTCAGACGGGGGTCGATCAATTGCCAGCCTTCCCCCTCCGGCCGCGACGGGGGTGGGCGTTTGTCGAACAGCTTTCTTAGAAAACCGATCATGCGTGACCCCCGGCCCGACCCTGTCAGCGCAGGATGCTGCGGCCGGCATAAACGGCGGTGTCATCCAGCATCTCTTCGATGCGGATCAACTGGTTATACTTGGCCAGACGATCCGACCGCGCCAGGCTGCCGGTCTTGATCTGTCCGCAATTGGTGGCCACGGCCAGATCGGCGATAGTGGCGTCTTCCGTCTCGCCCGACCGGTGGCTCATCACCGAGGTAAAGCGCGCGCGATCGGCCATGCGCACGGCATCGAGCGTTTCGGTCAGCGTGCCGATTTGGTTCACCTTGACCAGAAGTGAGTTGGCGCAGCCCTCGGCGATGCCGCGCGCCAGACGCTTGGGGTTGGTGACGAAGAGGTCATCGCCCACCAGCTGGCATTTCTTGCCCAGAACCTCGGTCAGCGTGCGCCAGCCGTCCCAATCGTCTTCCGAACAGCCATCCTCGATCGAGATGATCGGATAATCGGCGACCAGCGCCTGCAGATAGGCCACATTCTCATCCGGCGTCAGCGTCTGCCCCTCGCCAGCCATGACATAGGCACCATCCTTGAAATACTCGGTCGCGGCGCAATCGAGCGCCAGGTAGACCTCATCGCCCGGCTTGAAGCCCGCCTTCTCGACCGCTTTCAGTATGAAGTCGAGCGCCTCGCGGGTCGAGGACAGGTTGGGGGCAAAGCCGCCCTCGTCGCCGATGCCGGTCGACAGGCCCGCCGCCGACAGCTCGCCCTTCAGCGTGTGAAAGATTTCCGAGCCCCAGCGTACCGCCTCGGCGATGCTCTCCGCCGCGACCGGCATGACCATGAATTCCTGGATGTCGATGGCGTTGTCGGCATGCTCGCCGCCGTTGATGATGTTCATCATCGGCACTGGCAGGATATGGGCCGAGGTGCCGCCGACATAGCGGTAAAGCGGCTGCGCGGTGAAATCGGCCGCTGCCTTAGCCACAGCCAGCGACACGCCGAGGATGGCGTTGGCGCCCAACCGGCCCTTGTTCTCGGTGCCGTCAAGTTCGATCATCGCGTGGTCGATGGCCACCTGCTCGGTCGCGTCGAAGCCGACCAGTTCCTCGGCCATCTCGCCATTGACGGCCGCGACCGCATCCTGCACGCCCTTGCCCTTGTAGCGCGCCTTGTCACCGTCGCGCTTTTCGACCGCCTCATGCACCCCGGTCGAGGCGCCGGACGGCACCGCGGCGCGGCCCTGGGTGCCGTCCTCCAGCGTCACATCCACCTCGACCGTGGGGTTGCCCCGGCTGTCGAGGATCTCGCGGGCGTGGATGTCGATGATGGTGCTCATGGGGCGGGTCCTCCGAGGGGAAAGGGTGGTGTTCGCCCCGACCTATACCGGGGCCGAGGGCACGGGGGAAGGCCTGGCGCGCTTGATCCGCGCCTCGCGGGCCAGCGTGTAGAGGCCCGAAGCGATGATCAGCGACGCACCCGCCAATGTCGGCCAGTCGGGGCGCTCATCGAAGATCAAGACGCCAAGGATCAGCGCGAAGACCATCCGCGTGTACCGAAACGGCGCCACGACCGACAGATCGCCCGCCCGCATCGCCATGGTGATCGCGATATAAGCCGTCAGCCCCAGGCAGAAGGCGGTTGCCAGTTCGGCGATGACACGCGGCTCGGGCATGGCGACCGCGCTGTCGAGCAGAAGGGCCAAAAAGCCCGCCGGAATGATGCTGGCGAACGCCCAGCATGAGAGTTGCAAGGTCGTGATCGAGCGCGGCACACGCCGCGTTGCCAGATCGCGCAGGCAGAGGCCCGCCACCCCCAGCACTGCCCAGAGCATCTGCGGATCGAACGCCTGCATTCCGGGCCGCAGGATCAGCATCACGCCGGCCAGACCGACCAGCGTCGCGCTCCACCGCCGCCATCCCACCGTCTCGCCCAGAAAGAGTGCAGCCCCCATCGTTACCACCAGGGGCGCCGCCTGCAAGATGACCGAAGCGGTCGAGAGGGGGATCAGCGCCAGCGCCGTCACGAAGCCGATCGTGCCCACCAATTCGCCCAGGTTCCGCAGCCAGACCGGGCGGCTGAATATTGCGCGCGACCAGACGGCTTCGCCCCGCGCCCGGGCCGCGATCGCCAAGATGATGGCCCCCGCCGCGCCCAGCATGATCAGGACCTGCCCCACCGGCAACGTCGCCAAGGCACGTTTGACGAACATGTCCTCAAGCGAAAAGAAGGCCATCGCAAAAACCATCAGAAGAATGGCGCGGACGTTATCGCTCACCCTTTGGCGCAATCGTGCAAGGCAGGCATTCTGTATCCTCTGAGATAAGCTCAAGTCTTAGGGCATACAGGACACGCCCACCCTGCGAAAGCGCCGCAAATTCAAAGAAACATCGCCCGGCAAACTGACGTTTTTACCATAGCACCGGATCATCTGACCCCCGGAAAGAAGAGTCTGATCGCACAGCGGCAAGATATCGAACAAGGAAGGTTTCGATCATGGGTCACAAGACTGGCCAGATCGGCATATGGGCCGGGTGCAGCCAATGGCCGATTTAAGCCCATCTTTACCAATGCTGCGCAACGCGTGAATGACTGGTTCTGGGAAAACTGGCTATGCTCAGGCCACTATGCGAGCACCGAATTGGGCTCAAGAGCGGGTATTTTTCAAGATAGTTGCCATTGCTTCGAAAGCAGACCCGCCCGTTCCTGCCGAGAAAAAGGTGGTTCCTGACGAGGTATGGTGGCGCCATTCAGCCGAGAAGATATCATTGCCCCCATCATGCCAAAAAAGTAGGCCGCCATCATCAAGTGGTTCGACGACAAGACCGTACCCATAGAACGTGTCACCTTCACCCTCGTCGACGTGAGGAACCAGCGCGGCAGCCACGTATTCTTCGCTTACAATTTCGCCATCAAGGAATGCCGCCCAGAACGACAAGAAGCCGTCGGCTGTCGTTACAAGCCCGCCGTTTCCTACAAGATTCCACCCCGGCGCAGAGCCACCCCAGCTTGCTTCCGCGACATGAAGGCGCTGATACCCGGTTAACCAGAGTCTGTCGCTGATTATGGATCGATCTTCATCAAATGCCCGCCCATAGCCGATGGGGTCTAAACCTTTCGGGATCACACGCTCAATGAGATAGCCCTCATAATCCAGACCACTTTGTAGCTCGATGATGGCGGCAAGTATGGAATATCCTGCGTTTGAATAGGAATGAACTGCCCCGGGTCCGCTCTCCAATGGCGCTTGAAGTACGCGTTCAAGGAACGCGGAACGCGACAGTTTTTCCGCGTCATCGCCTGTCGACTCGATGACACCAGACGTGTGGGTCAGCAGCTGATGAAGCGTTATCTCAGCCTTGTCCTGAGGGACATTCGGCAGAAGCTGAGAAAGCGTCGTCTGGGTCGTCATGCCCATGTCTTCGATAAGATGTAAGACCATTATGGCCGTCACAGTCTTGGTAATCGATCCAATGTCCACGATCTCGTCAGCGCCCGCGACTTTGACGTCGATCCCGCTTTCGACGTCAATAGCGCCCGCGCTGTCTCGCGCGGCGACAATAACTGAATTGTCGGTAGCCATCGCAGCCGCCAAGATCTCGCGCGTCGCTGTTTCGGCCAGCGCCGGACTAGCAAAAATAGTTGCCGTGACAAGCAGAATGAGGGATTTCAAAGCGGTTCTCCTTAGGGGGCTTGTCTAGTCTGATTTGTCACAATGACTAAAACAAGCGCAAAGCAGACACGATCAGATACTGAAAGGGCGACCGCTTCGTCCCGCTCCGGCGACATTTGGTCAAAAATGCTTGGTGTTTGGGCCGAGGTTGCCTGACGCTCACGCATTTCAGGTTCAGAAAATCGAGCGCATCACTTCGATGACGTTCCCGGGTCCGCGCCGAAATCTGGCATCAATTCTTTTTCAGCGGCACGCCGTAAAGTTCAAGTTTGTGGCCGCTCAGCCGGTATCCCAGCCGCCGGGCGATCTTGTCCTGCAGCGCCTCGATCTCGGGGTCGACGAATTCGATCACCCGGCCGGTTTCCATGTCGATCAGATGGTCGTGATGCTCGCGCGTGGCATCTTCATACCGCGCGCGGCCATCGCCGAAATCGACCTTGTCGAGGATGCCCTTCTCGTCGAAAAGCTTCACGGTGCGGTAGACCGTGGCCAGCGAAATCTTGGGGTCGATAGCGGTGGCGCGAGCGTGAAGCTCTTCCGCGTCGGGGTGATCGTCGGCCTCTTCCAGGACCTGCGCGATCACGCGCCTCTGGCCTGTCACCCGCAGGCCCTTTGCCTCGCAACGCTCAAGGATGGTGTCGGTCATCTGTTGCAAACCTCTCGCCGCAGACCCGGTTTAGCGGCTTTGCGGTTGGGGGAAAAGCCCCAGAGCCGGGCATGAATGCGGTCAGGTCAGAACCATTTGAGCCAGCGGAACAGCAGCCACAGCATCAGGCCGATCACCACGCTGGCGGCGGTCATCACGATGAAGGCCTGTGGCCATTCCGTGCCGGGCATACCGGCCAGGTTGACGCCGAAAAGGCCGGTCAGAAAGCCCAAGGGCAGGAAGATCGCCGCGACCACCGACAGGACGAAGCCCTGTTTGCCGATGCGGCCCGCATGCAAGCTGTCAATATGCGCGCGCAGGCTGGCCAGACGGTCGCGGGTGGAGTCAAGCTCCTCCACCAGGCGCAGGCTGCGGTTGGCCACATCGCGGAGCGCGTAGCGGTCAATGGGGTTGATCAGGTCGCTCTCCAGCACCGCCAGCTTCGCCAAGGCCTCGCGCTGGGGCGCGATATGGCGGCGCAGCTTGATGATCGAGCGGGCCAATTGGCTGACCTGCCGTTCGCCGGTGCCGATGGCGTCGGGCTCTTCATCCAGCAGCACCTCTTCGATGGCATCGGTGGCGTCCTCGCGCGCGGCCGAGACCTCTTCGATCTTCTCGGTTAAGAGCCCCGCCAGCCGCGCCACGAAGGCCGCGGTCGTGGCCGGCACGGCGCCGGCGGCCATCTCGGCCTTCAGCTCATCCACCGCGAAGACCCGCCGGAACCGCGTGGTCACCACCAGCCCTTCGGTCACCCAAAGGCGGATCGCCACCATATCCTCATTCGCCGCGCCGGGATTGGTGTTGATCCCGCGCAAGGTAATCAGAAGCCCCCCCTCCATCGGTTCGCAGCGCGGGCGTGTTTCGACCTGCAAAAGGGCCGCGCGGACCGGCATCGGCAGATGCCCCGAGGCCCAGAGCGCGAAGCCCGGATCGGTCCGGTCGCAATGCAGCCAACGCCAGACACCACCGTCGCCGGCTTGGGTGCCGACCCAGCCGTCTTCCAGTGCAACGGCCGTTCCGTCAGCGCGGATATCGAAGGCGGAGAGGGGAGAGAATTCGGGCGGAATGCTAGTTTTCTCCATCGATGTGACCCACGATGCAGGCGTCAGCCTGCGCCGATGCCGGTAGGGTGGAAAAAACGCCAGCCGCCTGCCGCAGGATATCGGCCTGAAACCTCGGCGCGTTTTGATAGGTGGCACTTGGCAAAAGCGTTTCCACCGGGCTCAGCGTGGCCATCGTGGCCCCGCCCATGGTTTGTGAGGCCGCCCCCAGCACCATCGCGCAGCCCGGAACCTGATCGGGGCAGAGCGCCTCGCACACGGACACCAGCGGCCTGACAACCGGGGCCGAGGCGAAGACCTGACCGCTGGCGAACGACCGCAGAGAGCTATTGCTATAAAGATCCGCGAAATTGAGCGCCGCGATCAGGCGGTCGGCATCGGTCGGCGGCACCTCGGCCAGTTGCGCCGTCCAGGCGGCAAGCTGATCCGCGGTCACGGGGGGCATGCCGGCAGCAGTGGTGTGAAGGTCCGCCAAGGTCTGGCGCGCCAGCTCTCCCACATGGGGCCTGACGCGGGGGTCTAACATGGCATCCATCATCGCCGCGCCATTGCCGGCACTCATCTCACCGATAAAGATGCGCAGAAGCGCCCGCACCTCGCCGGCCTCGGCAAGCGCCGGCACCGCGGCAGCCCGCGCCGTGACGTCGCGACTGTCCAGCAGGGCGGCCGCCAGGGGGTCGGTCTCCGCGGCCACCGCAAGCCAGTTCTTGCCAGACAACCCACCGTCGCGCCGCAGAAGGGCGATGCGATCCTTCCGCTCCATATCAGCCGTGACATGCGCGTGAAAATAGGGCAGCGGTTCGATCCGACCCAAAAACACCTGCGCTGCTGTATTGCCCACGTTTGACAGGGCGGAAAGGGCCGCCAAGGCCTCGGCATCCTCGCCCTGAAGCCAAAGTCCGACGGCATCCGTGAAGGCTAGATCAGATTGGCCGGCGATCTCGGCCCTTGCCGGGGCGGCCAGAACAAGCAGCGCAAAGAGCGCGCATCGCACCGCTGAGATCATCGACATCCCTCAATCCCCCAATTCGGGCTCGCGCCCCAGTCTACGGGCAAGCCTGGCCACCGTCAGCCCCTGCACGATGATCGAGAAGACCACGATCACATAAGTCGCCCTCAGGATCAGCGGTTTCCGCTCGCCGGGCGGCAAGGACAGGGCCAGTGCCACGACCAGAATGCCGATGGCCCGCGGCAACCGCAGAAACAGGTAATTCACCGCGCCGAAAATAGCGGCCAGAACAATCAGAAACGAGGCGATTTGCAAAACGTTCACGGGGGCGTCCCTTAAAGGCTTTTGGAGCCGTCCATAACATCGCGACCCCATAAAGCAACAGACGCGACGCATTCGCCACTTAACGCTGTGGTTTCTTTTGCGCACGCTTGGCGGCGGCAGCAGCGCGGCGCTTGCGGGTCTGGATTGCCCAGTCGCGCAGGCCTTGTGAGAGTTTGGGGCAGATGGTGACATGAAGTCTGCCTCCCCCCATTCCTTGTCCATCACATCATTGATCTTAGCCGTGATCGGGTCGTCGAGGTCCAGCCGGCGCGCCGCGCAAAGGCTTTCGCCTTGACACCCCGGCGGCCTCTGACCAAGCCTGCCCCCCGCAGGAGGGCCACATGGAGCGCAAGGATCATATCGACGCGTTCGGCGCCTCGGCCCTCATTGGGTTCGCGCTGCTTTTCGCGGTCAATCAGGTGGTCATCAAGGTGACCAATGGCGGGTTTCAGCCGGTGTTTCTGGCGGCCCTGCGGTCAGCCATTGCGATTTTCTGTATCCTGGCCTGGATGCGTCTGCGCGGTATCCCTTTGGCCATCGCGCCGGGCACGATCCCGGCAGGTCTTCTGATCGGCGCGCTCTTTTCGGCCGAGTTCGTCTTTCTTTTCCTGGCGCTTGATCTGACCTCGGTCGCGCGATCGTCGGTGATCTTCTATTCGATGCCGGTCTGGCTGGCCGTGGGGGCGCATTTCCTGCTGCCGGGCGACGCGATGACCCGCCGCAAGGCTGCGGGCCTGGCGCTGGCCGTTGCCGGCGTCGCCTGGGCGATCCTCGACCGGGGCGCCGGGGGTCAGGCCAGTTTGGCCGGCGACCTCTGCGCCCTCGCCGCAGCCGCAAGCTGGGCGGGTATCGCACTTTGCGCACGCGGCACGGCGATGGCGCGGGTAAAGCCCGAAATCCAGCTGCTCTGGCAGGTCGGCGTGTCGATCCCCGCGCTTTTCGCCGCCTCGGTCTTTTTCGGCCCGTTCCTGCGCGACCCCGGCTGGCTGCACATCTGGGGCCTTTTGTTTCAGGCCGTCATGGTCGTCACGCTAGGCTTCATCGGCTGGCTCTGGCTTTTGTCGCGCTACCCTGCCTCGGGCGTGGCCAGCTTTTCATTCCTCACACCCGTCTTCGGCGTCGCCCTGGGCTGGGCGCTGCTGGGCGAGGAGATATCGCTTTCGATCATAGGGGCGCTGGTATTGGTGGCGGCCGGGATCGTGCTGATCAACCGCCCGGGGTCACGCAAGGCCCGCGCGGGATGAGCGCGCTGAATAGCTGGGCGTCGCTTGGGCCGCATATCGCACTAGCAGGGCAGCTTTTTTCCGACGGATCGACACGGGTCACAGATTGGCTCAACACCGCGCTTCTACGCACGACGGATCGCAACTTCTCCACGCTTTTCACGGATCATATCGACTGGCCCGGTGCCACAGCAGACGATTATCTGCACCTTATCGTTACCCTGCCCGACGGCAAAGTGCTTGGTGGCATTCGATTTTTCGGTGGCGATGTTGCGCGACCCTTTGTTGAGCTGATCGCCCATGACCTGCGACCGCCGGTCGACTGGGCAAAGATAGCGCGGGCCATTGCCGCTGAATGGCAGCTGTTTCGCCCCAGGTCCTTTCGCGTATTTTTGACGGCAGCCGAAGAGATGCCGCCAGAAGCGCAGCTTGATATGAACGTGCATGCCGCACCTTACCGGGCCATGGCGAAGCCCGCGGCAGAGGTGACGCTTACGCAGTTTCCAACCGTTGACGCCGCCATTGCAATGGTTCGCCAGCGATATGACGCTCTCGCCACAGAGGCCCCCGACCTTGCGCGCGTGATCACACCCGCCACGGCGAAGGAGTTGCAAAGCTGGCACACCAACGGAACGCTTCACGCCCTCCGCCAGTCCGGGCCTATCACGGGTCTGATTGCCACAGATCCCGGCAAGGTCGAGTGGATCGACGGGGACGTGGTGACGGAAGAGGTCGTGCTGCCGGCCCATGCGGGCCAGGGCCTGGCCGCCGCGGCGCAAACGGCCTTGGCGGCCCGCAGCACGCAACCCGAAACGCTTCTTCTGGGCACGATCGCGGCCTTAAACATCGCGTCGCACAGAACGGCCCTCCGGGCAGGGCGGCCCGTCATCGCGCGATACGCGTTTGTGCCTCTGAAACCTTTCGCCAACGCTCCGCCATAGAAGCGCGGCGAAGCCCTTGGTCAAGCTGCCAATTTCACATCCGCCCAGACCGGCAGGTGATCCGAGGCGCGCCGCGACGCACTGGTATCCTGCACACCGGCATCATGGAGCGACAGATCACGGCAGAGCGCGATGCGGTCGAGATGGCCGATCGGGTGCAGCGTATGGAACGACCGCCCCGGAGAATGGATCTCAAAGCCCTGCGCCAAAGGCTCAAGCCCGTCGGTCAGCGACCATTCGTTGAAATCGCCCAGAACCGTCGTCGGCATGGCCGGACGCCTGGACAAAGCCGCGCGGATCGCGCGCAGCTGGCGCAGGCGGTGGCGCCGCATCAGCCCCAGATGCACCGCCACGATCCGCAGTGCCCCGATTGGCGCGGCGATTTCCACCATCAGGGCGCCGCGCGGCTCAAACCCCGGCAGGTTGAGCGGCTCAACCGCTGTCACCTCAAGACCATGGCGGAGCAGGATCGCGTTGCCATGCCAGCCAAGGCTGGGGCCGACCTGGCCCGTTTCGACCGGCGCGAGGTCGGTCATCGTTTCGACCAGCCTTTGCGGCAAAGCGGCCGGGCGGGCACCCAGACGGCGGTCAGCCTCCTGCAGGGCCACCACATCGGCCTCAAGCGCGTTGACCACGTCAAGGACCCGCCCAGGCGCGCGGCGCCCGTCGGGGCCCACGCATTTGTGCACGTTATATGTTGCCAGCCGAAGGACAGTCATGACCACCATATAGGGTTGCGCGGCCCGACTTGAAACAGCGGGCGTTCCTGCCGATATTCAAGATTATGTGGGCGAAATTGCGACAACAATCCATCATCGTTCAGGTTATCTGGGCCGCGCTGGCGATAGAATTCGTCCTGGCGGTGTTCAGCGGCCTCTGGTCGTCGGCTTTCGTGGCCGCGATCACCTTTGTCCTGTCGCTCTTGCCGATCTTCGTGGCGCGCCGGGCAGGCGTGCACCTGCCCACCAGCTTTTTCGCCGCGATCGTGATCTTCATCTTCGCGACGATCTTTCTGGGCGAGGCGTTCGACTTCTACAATCGCTACTGGTGGTGGGACGTGGCCTTGCATTCGGGGTCGGCCATGGCCTTCGGGCTGGTGGGCTTCCTTCTGGTCTTCATGCTGTTTGAGGGCGACCGCTATGCCGCGCCGCCCTGGGCCATCGCCTTCTTCGCCTTCTGCTTTGCCGTGATGATCGGCGTGATCTGGGAGATCTTCGAGTTCGCGATGGACCAGAATTTTGGTCTGAACATGCAGAAATCGGGTCTGGTCGACACGATGTGGGATTTCATCGTGAACACGATCGGTGCGATCATCGGGGCTGCCTTGGGGTTTTTCTACCTCAAGGATTGGTATTTGGGTGGCCTGACCGGCCCGATCGGGCAATTCATCAAAGACAACAAGCGCTTCTTCCGCAAATCCTCGAAATAGCCGGGCGCGCCCATCGCGCTAAAGACCGGGTCGCATGTTCACCCGGCTGTCAAACCAGACATGGCCATCGTCGTGCTCCACCCAAGGCTCGGGCGGTCCCTCGTCCAAGGCCCACATCGCACCGACCAGAGCTCTGACGCGCATGTCAGGCGCTTTGATCCGGGCGAAGTAGCCCGCCGCGTCGCCTTGTTTGAAAAGCATCGCATATTGCACCAGAAGGGCCAGATCCTCATCAGCCTGGTCGGGGTATCTTGCGCGTTCTTCAGCCGCGCCTTCAGCGATCAGGGAAAAGACCTCGTCCCGCATCGTGTCAAAATCGGGCCCGCCCGATACACCCTCCAGCAGGCCCAGCATGTGTTCCGTCCTGACGTAGCCTTGCGCGCGCAGGGCGGGCACGATCCGCGACCATTGCGCCGTGTCCACCAGATATTCGAAGACCGCGTGATCGCTTTCGGACGCCAGGATCATGGCTTCGAACGTGGCGGGGTCGTGGTCGGGCCGGTGACAATCGCCGTAGAGATAGGCGCGCATCACGGCCCTGTTGACGTCTTGCCCCGCATAGGCACTGCCCGGCACACGGGCCATTAGGGCCATCGTATCAGCATAGAGCCGGGCGGCCTCGGCAGGCTGATCCAGACGCAGATAGCCCTCACAAATTGGCCCGACATCACCCAAAAATCCCTCTTCCACGGAATACTCGAAGTAGTCCGGGCGTGAGCGCCCTGCCATCGCGTCCTCCGCCATTTGCAGAAACTGGCTGTCAAACAGCGGAACGAAGTGGGCCAGCGTGTCGCCTTCAAGCCAGGACAAAAAGAAGTTGTAGGGCGAGAAGGGGCCGATGGCGCGCAAGGCGAAGATCCGGTCGCGCAGATCGGGCTGGCCCAGCTCATGGGCGGCGACGGCAAGCGCGATCAGCTCGCCATCCAACTCGGCATCCCAATCGCGGATCTCACCCTCCAGCGCGGCCAGGGCGGCCTCGGCCAGCCCACCGGCCCCTGCGGTGTCGCCCAGCCGGGTCAGCAGGATGGCCGCGACGATCTGTTGAAAGGCGATCAGCGTTGGGTCATCGCTGATCTCGGGCAACGACCCCTCTTCAAGCGTTCCAACCAACGCATCCGGGTCGCCCGTGGCCTGCAATTCAAGCCATGCGGCAATATGCGCGAGTAGTCCGGGGCGGTGGCGCTGCGGTGCCGTCTCGGCCCGCGTGAACGACAAAAGCCCCTCGACCGCGCGCGCCATTGCATCCGCATCGCCCGATTGCGCGGCATACCAGGCGACCCGTTGCGAGGCCGCGAGCTTGGCATCGACACTGGCCAGCCATGACCAATCGAAGGCGGCATCCCAGCGACCCTGCCGCGCTGCGGCTTCGAGCATGACAAAAACAGCGTTATCCCCCATGGCGGAGCGATCGGTCAGCGCCGGGGAGTGATCTGCCTCACCGTCACGGGCACGGTAATAATGCAGGTTGGCCATAGCATTGGGCAGGCTGGTCCGAGTACCCGGCAGGCCCGTCGCATAGGCGATCAATCCCTCAGGGTCTTTCAGATGGGTGTAGGCGCCGATCAGGTCCGCGGCGAAATCAGCGTCCCCGCCCGCCGCCGCGCGGGGGCGGAGCGCCTCCAACATCGGGCGCAGGGCGTCATGCTGCCGATGCTTGACCGCGAAGGTCAGGGCGGAATAGCCCCAGTGCGGCGGCTCGGCCTGAAGAACCGCCGCCATCTCGGGCGCGATACGATCGGCCAGGCAGGCCCTGTCGCGCGCTGTCAGGCAATCGGCGCTGGGGTCGGCGCCTGCGGGCAGCGCAATGCAGAGGGCCGCCACAAATGCCGTGAAAAATCTGCTTTTCATATCGCGAAACCCGATATCCAAAAGTCCGATCATACGGGCTGGCGATCAGGCGGCAAGCCTTTCAGGTGCCGCAGAACGTCTGGCGCACGACCTGATCAGGCTGGGGCGCGGCTTGCAGGTCGGTGGCCTCGGGCTGATCGTCGTAAGGCCGCGCGAGAACGGTCACCAGCCGCTCAAACGGGGCGTAGTCGCCCTGATGGGCAGCCGCGATGGCTTCCTCCACGCAGTGGTTGCGGGGAATGAAGGCGGGGTTGGCAAGGCGCATATCAGCCTGGCGGTCCGCCTCGGGCCGCGCCTCGCGCGCCAGACGCACGCGCCAGTCTGCGGCCCAGGCGTCGAAAGCTGTGGGGTCGGTGAACTCGGCGCGGGCCGGCTCATCTCGGCCCGGCGCATCCGTCAGGTGCGACAGCGCCCGGAAGGTGCGGGTGAAATCGGCGCCATTCTGGGCCATGAGGCTGAGGAGCGCTTGCACCAGATCGGCGTCTTCCGGTTCCTCACCCGCAAGCCCGATTTTTCTGCGAAAAATCATGACCCAGCGTTCCGCGTAAAGATCGGCGAAACGGTGTACCGCGGCCGTGGCAAGCTCAATCGCGCGGTCTTGGGCGGTATCGATCAACGGCAGCAATGCCGTGGCCAGTTGCGCCAGGTTCCAGACCGCGATCTGGGGCTGATTGCCATAGGCGTAGCGGCCGAACTGATCGATCGACGAGAAGACGGTTTCGGGGTGGTAGGCATCCATAAAGGCGCAGGGGCCGTAATCGATCGTCTCGCCCGCGACCGAGCAATTGTCGGTGTTCATGACGCCGTGGATGAAGCCAAGCCCCATCCACTGCGCGATCAGCGCCGCCTGCCGGGCGACGACGGCCTCGAGCAGCGCCAGAGCGGGGCGGTCGGCTTGGGCCGCATCGGGGTAGTGCCGCGCGATGGCGTGATCGGCCAAGGTCTTCAGCGCGTCGATATCCTGGCGCGCGGCGAAGAACTGGAAGGTGCCTACCCGGATATGGCTGGAGGCGACGCGGGTCAGGACGGCGCCGGGCAATTTGTCTTCGCGGTAGACCCATTCACCGGTCGTGACGGCGGCCAGGGCCCGCGTCGTGGGCACGCCTAAGGCGTGCATCGCCTCGCTGACGATGTATTCGCGCAGGACCGGCCCCAGCCCCGCGCGGCCATCGCCGCGGCGCGAGTAAGGCGTGGGGCCCGATCCTTTCAGCTGCAGATCAACGCGGCGCCCGTCCGGCGCCACGATTTCGCCCAGCAAGATCGCTCGCCCGTCGCCAAGCTGCGGCACCCAGCCGCCGAACTGATGGCCGGCATAGGCCTGTGCCAGTGGCGCGGCCCCTTGGGGCACGCGGTTGCCCGCCAGTATCGCAACACCCTCCGGCGCGGAAAGCGCCTGCGGATCAAGGCCAAGGTCGCGCGCCAGCGGCGCGTTCAGACGGATCAGCGCGGGCTCGGCCACGGGCGTCGGGTCGAGGCGGGTGTAAAACCGCTCTGGGAGGGTAGCATAGGAATTGTCGAAGGGGATCTGCAAGGTCATGTGTGACAGATAGGATGAACCGGACCTGACCGCCAGCCTGGTGCGCGGCCCGATCGCTCCGCTGGGGTGCGGGCCGGGGCCTCCGGCGGGGATATTTTGTCAGAAGGAAGGGGCAGGTTAGTCGGCGCCGAGGGCCTGTTGGAGCGGTTGGAGCGGGGTTGGGTCACGCTCAACCTCACGCAGGGCCAGGCGGAGCGCTTTTGCCGGGCGGGGTGAGAGATGCGCGCAGGCGGTCTCCGGGTCGGTTTCGGTCAGCAGCAGAAACAGGGCCAGAGCATGGGCGCGGCTGTCTTGCGTCATGTAGCCCGACCACCCCATCTCTTCCGCGCATTGCAGTTGGAAGACGCCGAAGCCCGCTATGATGCAATGCAGATCGGTTGCGAGTTCATGCGCGCCCGCCCCGCCCGGCAGGTCATCCTCGCGGCCCGCGAGGCGGTGGTGCATCAATTCATGCGCCATGATTGAGATGAAGGTGATCGGGCGGCGCAGAAGCTTGGGGTCATAGGTGATCTCGGGCAGGTCAGTGTCATGGGCATAGGTACCCGCCACCTGGGACAACTTGCCATATTCGTGCGACAACTCATCGGGCAGAGACGGCAGGGGATGCAGCGCGATGTTGCGCCCGCCGAGCCCCATCAGGCGCTTGAGATCCTCCAGCACCGCCAATGCCACGTCATGCCCATCGCCCTTCGGGGCGGTGAAGAAATCGCGGGTCGGCAGAACAAGGGGCGTGCGTGCCCAATTGGGTGTGGTCTGGATCGACCAGAGGAAATTCTGGGCGACCCAGTCGCGCAGATCCGCGCCGAGGCGCGGTTTGCGGCGCCAAATCACACCGCCTCCTTCGGGCGCATGACCAGCCAGATCAGCGCGGCGCCGGCCAGGACCAGGAACGGTGCCATGGCCAGATTGACCGCCGCCCAGCCCTGCTCGGCCGTGCCGCCCGAGCAATTCATCAAGCCCCCTGAAGCCAGCGAGGCCAGTGTCACCGACCCGAAGACGATCATGTCGTTCAGGCCCTGCATCCGGCCGCGTTCTTCCGGTGCATGGGCGGCTGCCAGCATGGCCGTTGCCCCGATGAAGCCGAAATTCCAGCCGAGGCCCAGAAGGATCAGGGCCAGGTAGAATTGCTCAAGCTGTACCCCTGACAGCGCAACCAGCCCTGCGCCCGCCAAGATCGCCAGCCCTGTGGCGACGATCTTTTCGGCCCCGAACCGCGCGATCAGATGGCCCGTGAAGAAAGACGGCACGAACATCGCCAGAACGTGCGCGCGCACCACATCGGCCGCATCGGCCTTGCCGAACCCACAGCCTACCACGGCCAGGGGGGTCGACGTCATCACCAGGTTCATCAGCGCATAGGACACGCTGGCGCAGATCACCGCCACGGCGATGCGCGGGGTGGTCAGCATCTGCCACCGCGATCGGCCTTTCGAGGCACCTTCTGCGGGCGGTTTCGGCGCCGGGATATCCAGCGCGAAGAAGATGAAGAGGCCGACAAGGTTCAGGGCGACCACCGTCAGATAGGCGCCCAGAAACGGGATCACCATCGCGTCAGAGGTCAGCTTGACCAGTTCCGGCCCGATCAGGGCCGACAGCAGCCCCCCCGCCATCACATAGGAAATCGCCTTCGGGCGAAAGTCATCGTCCGCCGTGTCAGCCGCGGCAAAGCGATAAAACCCCTGCGCCGACATATAGATACCCGTCAGCGCCGAGCCCGCCAGAAACAGCGGAAAGCTGGCCTCTATCAGCCCCCAGGCGCAGACGGCCGCCCCCGCCGCGCCGCCAAGCGCGCCGGTGATGAAGCCTGCGCGCCGCCCGAACCGCTGCATCAGCGCCGAAAGCGGCGTCGCCGACACCATCGAGCCCAGCACGATCAGCGAGATGGGCAGCGTCGCAAAACAGGCATTGGCCGCCAGTGATTGCCCCGCCAGCCCACCGATCACGAAGATCAGCGGCATCTGCGCGCCGAGAAACGCCTGCGCCATGACCAGGACGGCCACGTTGCGGCGCGCGGGCAGTGAGGGGGTGGCCAGATCGCTCATGCGCCCTGCCTATCCTCGGCCAGAAGAGGGGACAAGGGCCTTGCCTCTCTGCCCCGGTGATCCCAAGGTCGCCCCCATGACCGGACGCCTGATCGAGACCCCCGCCTGCGTCGCCGAAGGGGCGGCCTGGCTTGCCGCGCGCGAGCCGCGCTTTGCCTCGGCGCTTGAACGCACGGGGCCCCTGCCCCTTCGCCGCAAGCCCGATGGCTTCGGCGCACTGCTCGAGGCCATCGTGGGGCAGCAGGTCAGCACCGCCGCGGCCGGCGCGATCGTCGGGCGGTTGGCCGAGGCCGGCCTGACCGACCGCGCCCGCGTGGCCGTGGCAAGCGATGAGGCTTTGCGGCAATGCGGCCTCTCGCGGCCCAAGGTGCGCTACGCCAAGGCGCTGGCCGCGGCGCCGATCAACTATGACGCCTTGCGCGACGTTCCCGATGAGGTGGTCATCGCGACCCTTATCGCCCTGCCAGGCATCGGGCGCTGGACGGCCGAGATCTATGCGATGCTGTCGCTCGGGCGCGCAGATGTCTTCGCGCCGGGTGATCTGGCTTTGCAGGAAGCGACCAGGCTGATCTTCGATCTGCCGGACCGCCCGACGGAAAAAGCCGTCCGCCAGATGGCCGAGGCGTGGTCGCCGTGGCGGGCCGTTGCAGCGCGGCTGCTCTGGGCGTACTACCGCGTGGCGAAAGAACGGGAAGGCATCAGATGACACGAGACCTGACATATGAACGGCGCGGACCGGCCAAGGGCGAAGGCAAGGCCCTTGTGATCCTCGTCCATGGCTACGGGGCGAATGGCGCCGACCTGATCGGTCTGGCCGACCCTCTGGCGCCGCATATGCCGGACACGGTATATCTCGCGCCCGACGCGCCCGAGCGCTGCGCGGGCAATCCGATGGGCTTTCAATGGTTCCCGATCCCCTGGATCGACGGGTCCTCGGAAGAGGCCGCCCTGCAAGGCATGCAAGCCGCCGCGGCCGACCTTGATGCCTTTGTCGACAAGGCGATGGCGGATGAGGGGATCGCGGCCGACAAGACGATCCTTCTGGGTTTCTCGCAAGGCACGATGCTGAGCCTGCATATCGCCCCCCGCAGGCCTGACCCCGTCGCCGGTGTCGTCGCCTTCTCAGGCCGCCTGCTTCAGCCTGAAGGTCTGGCCCAGACCACCACCCGCCCCCCGATCCTGCTGCTCCACGGCGACGCCGACGATGTCGTCCCGCCCCAATCCCTGCCCGAGGCCGGCAACGCCCTGCAAACCGCGGGTTTCGAGGTCTTCGCCCACGTCATGAAAGGCACCGGCCACGGCATCGCGCCAGACGGGCTGAGCGTGGCATTGAATTTCATGCGCGATAAGCTGAGGGTTTGATACAGAAAATTCCGCTGTTTGGGACTTAGCTGTCGTCTGACCCACACATCCGAATGTCGGCTTCCGCGAAAAAGGCCATCTGATCGGCAAAGGCTTTCTTGAACGCTGGTCGATCTTCCCCGCGCTGCATGTAGTCCCGACAGTTCGGATGATCGTCCAATCCATCAAAGCGGTCGATCACACGAAAGACATCGACCATCACGATATCAGCTGCCGAGAAACGGTGTGTCAGCCATTCCCGCTCCGCAAGCACGTCTTCCATGTGCGTCAGCCGAGAGGCCAGAAAGCTGTTGATTGCGTTGCCGCCTTCGGTTTCTTTATCATCGCCTGAAAACTGAAAAATGAACCAGGGCAGGCTTGCCGCCTCGACCGAGTTGAGAGCAGCAAAGAGCCACTTGATAACTTCGCTGCGTCCCTTCGGATCTGATTGCATCAGCTTTTCGCTTTTCTCGGCGACATGCAGAACCGCTGCGCCGCTCTCGAAGATCGAGATGTCGCCCTCAGACAGCCACGGCACTTGGCCGAACGGCTGATGCTGAAAATGGTCATTGCTACGATCCTTGAATGGAACGCCTTTGACAGTATACGCCAGTCCCGCCTCTTCGAGCGCCCATCTGATCCGGATGTCACGGACATAGCCGCGTGGAAACTCGGGAAGCCATTCGAACGTGGTCAGGGTGATCTCGGTCATATCAACTCACAGAAAGACGACAAAAAGCGGTTGCATATTACAATCAGTATGCCATTCTATAATCCGATTGCAAGGCACAACCGGTGTGGAGGTCAACATGGAGGCGCGGTCTGGATGCCCGATCAATCTCGCGACAGAAGCACTTGGCGACGGGTGGAGCATGGTTCTGCTCAGAGATGTCATGTTCGGCAACCACAGAACGTTCCGGTCGATCCTCCACAATTCGATGGAGGGGATCGCGACAAACATTCTAGCAGCACGCCTCAAGTCCTTACTTGCTGAGGGGTTTTTGACCGCCGCGCCCGACCCAACCCACAAGCAGCGAACGATCTACAGCCTCACGGAGAAGTCCATTGCCTTGGTCCCGGCACTAATCGCGCTCGGCGCTTGGGCGCGCCGCTTTCTGCCGACATCGCCGGAGCTGTCGGCCCCCAACAGGGTGCTTGCCGAGGGCGGACCCCAACTACAGGAGGCGTTCATGGATGAATTGCGAGAGATTCACCTTGGTCAGCCGTACCCACACCAAAGGACACGACCCTCAGCGCTTATTCGCGAAGCGTATGAAGTAGCTCTAGCAGAAGCAGAGGAAGCAGACATTCGTGGCAATGCGGAAATACGGTAAGACAGGCTAATTCCGGCCATTCGAGCGTCGGATTTTTTACCGAAAAACCCGGAAGGGCGGTGCCTTCCGGGGTTCGCTACGGCGACGTCTGGGCGTTACTCTTCGCCCGCCTCTTCGGAGGACGGGCTGCCCATCAACCAGAGGGCGCCGCCGACCACGACCAGGGCGATCTTGATGCCCCAGGCGACGCCATCGCCCCAATTGTAGATCCAGATCAAAAGTGTCGGGACACGGTTCAGGAAATCCAGCACAATCGCAAAAATACCGAAAAACACCAATAGTGAGCCGATCTGACGCATCGGTCTTCCCCTTCATGTTACGCCTTGCCGGAATGCGCAAAGCAAGGACCAGCCTTGCCACGAAGGGCGTGCGGGTCAACCGCGCTGCCCAAAAAGGCGGCGATTGCCGCATCTCGGCAACGCGCGCAGCCCCTTGCGCAGGCGGGGGAGCGGCACTACCTTCTGCCGTGGCGGGTTCTGCCCCTCACGTGCAGAGGCCTTTTTCCAGTGGCCGATAAGCATTCTCGAGGGAGCTGGCTCTGCCTGGACCGTGGTCCAGGTATCTGGCGCCCACCTGGTATACCCAGGCTCTCGGGAAATCGACGCCTCCACGGCTGTGGTGGGCCCGCCACCTCCCGCGCCCGTGAATTGGCCTTCGGGCCGCGATGGCCTATAAAGCCAAATCAGAGCGGGACAGAGGCTTTTTCAAATGGATGATGACGCACGGCTGAGCCGCGAGCAGGCCGAGGGATTGCGCCACGCGCGCGAGCTTGAGGGGCACTTGAGCTGGCTTGACGCCTTCACCCCCGCCGCCTTGGGCGTGCTGGCGGTGGCCTCGGGGATCTACACTTATCTTGGCGTCTCGTCGCTGCTGGATGATACCGGCGCCTTGTCGTTTTTCGCCGCTGTCGCCTATTCAGTCGCCGTCTCGGTCGGCATCTTTGTGTTCTGGAGCTATCTTCTGCGCCTTCTGCCCGCCGTGCGGACGGCCTCGGCCCGGGTGGGTCTTTTCATGTCGATGGGCCTGGGGTCTTTGGCGATCGTGGCAATGTCGTCCTGGCTGAATGCGGCCGCCCTCGCGGGCGCGGCGGCGGTGGAACAGCATTTGGCCGCCACGGTGCAGGACTATCAGGACGCACTGGAGGACGCGCATTTCAACGCGCTGTCAGCCCAAGCGCTTGAGCAGGACGTCACCCGCGTCCGCCAGAGTTTCGAAGACCTCTCGGAACAGGAAGCCACCGGCGACCTCTCGGGCATCGCGGGCCGCGGTGCCGTATTCCGGGTTCTGCGCCAGAAATCGGCTGAATTGCTGGCCTTGGAGGAGCAGATCGCGGCGCTTGAGGCGCCCATCGACCAGGCATTTGCAGAGGGCAACGCCATCCTCAGCCGGATGCGCGCCCTCACGGTTGAGCGGGGGCCGGTTGAGGCCCGCTCGGTCGCGTTTTCCGAAGAAGCCGTGCGCCTGGCAGGCGTCATCACGCAGCTGCGCCAACTTTCGGCCGCGCCCTTTGTCGAGCGGGCCGCGCGCGATCTGGCGGCCTCGGTCGTCCTGCCCGAGCTTGACGGCTCCTCCGCCGAAATCCGCAACGGACAGGCCGCTACGATCACCTCGGTTCTGGAAGTGCTCGGCCAGCGCGCCGAGACGCTGGAGGCCGCCGCAAGTGCCGTGATCGCGCTGACCCCGCCGGCCGAGATCACCTACACACCGCTCTCTGCCGCCGATGCCGTGATCCGCTATGCGCGCAACTTCGTGCCGTCCTGGGCGGGCGCCATCGCGATCGATCTTCTGCCGGCCGTGCTGGTCTTCATCCTGATGGTGGTGCAGGCCGCCATTCGCGGCGGGCGCGCGCCGGTCTCGGTCGAGAACGCGATCACCCTGGGCGAGCTCCGCGCCGCGATGGTGGCGCTGAAGGATGTCGAGGCGATGGAGCGGGCCGAGCCCGGCGCCGCGCCACCGCGCCCGGCCCCGCATGTGCTGGAGGTTCCGCCGCGCGACAATGCCGAGCGCAGCTGATGGCGACCGAAGCGAAAGGGTTCAGCGCAAGCCGCGCGATCAAGGGTATCCTCTGGCTGCAGCTGGGCCTGGCCCTTTTGCTGATCGGCGGTGATTTCGCGCGGGTTCTGCCCAGCCTCGTCTTCCCCACCTCGGCCCCTCCCGCGTCCGAACCCATCCGCCCCGGCGACCAGACCCGCCGCTACGCCCCGCGCGATCTGCCCGAACGGCGCCCCGGCCTGCCCTTCGCCTTCCCCGACAGCATGCCCACACGCCTGGCCTTTGAGGCTGATGGCACGACCTTGCGCCTGACCGGCCAGATTGCCGAAGGCGATGGCGGGCGGTTTGCGGAACATCTGGCGGGGCTGTCCACCCCACCTCAGCGCATCGCCCTCTTCAGCCCCGGCGGATCGGTTCGCGATGCGCTGCAGATCGGGCGCGCGATCCGCGAGGCGGGCCTGCCGACGCTGATGGAAGACGGCGCCTTCTGCTTTTCCGCCTGCCCCTACATTCTGGCCGCGGGGACCGAACGCGATGTCCATCGCGGCGCGCAGGTGGGTGTGCATCAGCATTACTTCGGCGAAAACACGATCCTGCCCGCCTTCGTCGCGGTCGAGGATATCCAGCGCGGCCAGGGCGAGGTGATGGCCTATCTTGACGAGATGGGGGTCAGCCCGCTTTTGATGCGGCCTGCCTTGCAGACGCCGCCGGATGAGATTTACATCCTGTTGCCGGAAGAGCTGAGCGAGACCGAACTGGCAACACGCCTGACGCCGGAAACCGCCTGACCTATCGGCGGTGCGACAGAACCCGAACCGGCACCGGCTGCATCTGGGTCCGCACCTTCGTTCCGCCAGAGTCATCGTCATCGGCCATCCGCATGATCGCAATGCCGAACTGCACGCCGGAAAAAACGATGCCGTTGAACATGACCAAAAGGAACGCGGCCAAAGGCCCGTCGGCCGTATGGGTCACCAGATGCCAGAGATTCGCGATGTTCAGCCAGAAAAGCAGGCCGGTAAAAACCAGCGCCAGCAGATAACCGATAATGACGTGGCGGATATACAAGCGAACAAGTGCGGGCATGAGGCGACCTCCATTTACCTCAATGAATACTAGCCCGCGCCTCTGCATCCGACCACCCCCACCCCCTGCGACAGTTTCGCTGCGGCCAGACTTTGCCCATAAACCAGAGGTATACGGGGCCCCTTCTAAACCTCAGGCAGACAGACCTGGCATCGCGGCAGGCTAACATCGCCCCATGACCACAACATCCACTACTCCAGCAACCGGCCCGATCGTGATCTACGACGGCGATTGCCCACTGAGCGCGGCCTATATGCGCAAAGTGCGTCTTCGAAACGCGGTCGGGCCGGTGACCTTGGTGAATGCCCGCGAAGCCAGTCACCCGGCGTTAGACCGGACCGAAAGGGAAGGGATCGATCTGTCGCGAGGCATCGTTGTGGTTCTAGGCGGCAAACTTTTTCATGGGTCAAAGGCCATGACTATCCTTGCCGCCCTGGTAGCTCCGGTTGATCCGTTGAACCGGGCTGTCAGTTGGGCGTTCAGATCACCTCGGCGGGCAACCTTCTTGCACCCCACTGCGCTTGCCGGGCGTGATCTGACGCTCAGACTGAGCGGACGGGCTTGAGCCGGGTCCGAAAAGTCTGAGTCAGATTTCTGGGATTTCGCCTCAGAACGCCTCGGGCTGCGCCGCGCGCGCCATGTGATCCAGCACCGCATTGACGAACTTGGCCTCGCGCCCCTCGGGGAAGAACGCCTTGGCCAGTTCGACATATTCGTTGATCACCACTTTCGGCGGTGTGTCGCCATGGGTCAGCTCGGCGCCCGCGGCCCGGAACAGCGCGCGCAAGGTCGGATCGATCCGCGCGATGGGCCATTTGGCCACTAGCGCCCGATCGGTCATCTGGTCGATCTGCGCCTGCCAGTTCACCGCGTCATCCAAGAGCTTGCGAAACAGATCCAGGTCGCCCTCGGCCATCTCTTCGTCGTCGTAGATGGCCCCGAAGCGATGGGTCTCAAACTCACGGGCAACCGTCTCGACCGTCTGGCCCGAGGTCTCCATCTGAAAGAGCGCCTGCAGGGCGTAAAGCCGGGCGGCCGATTTCATCTGACGTGAGGGTTTCATACGGTTTTCGGTCCCTGCGGGTCGCCCGCGATCAATGTGTCTTCACCGCGCGGACGAAAGCCGATGCCCTTTGTAGTGCCGGTCCAGCGGCGCTGAAGCGCGATCAGATGCAGGGCCGCCGCGGCCGCGCCGCCGCCCTTGTTCTGGCCGTCGGGATCGGCCCGCACAACCGCCTGATCGCGGTTTTCGACGGTCAGGATGCCGTTGCCGATACAGACCCCGTCCAGCCCCATCAGGCTGAGCGCGCGCGAGCTGTCGTTGCACACCGTCTCGTAATGGGTCGTCTCGCCCCGGATCACACAGCCCAGCGCCACGAAGCCATCGAAATCGCCGTGGCGCTGTGCCAGGCGGATGGCGGTCGGCACCTCAAGGGCGCCGGGCACCTCGGCCACCTCAACCTCGACGCTTGCCTCGGCCGCTACGGCACAGGCGCCCGCGACCAGATTTTCGGCGATGTCCCTGTAATAGGGCGCCACGACGATCAGCAGGCGTACGCCCTTATCGAAACGCGGCAGCGGCAGATCATGATGTGTCTCGGATCCGGCCATCGGGTTACTCCTTCGGAATGGGGCGCGTGCCCTCGATCGCCAGGCCGTAGCCTTCCAGCCCGACGACCTTCGGGGTGGGCGAGTTGGTCAGCAGGATCAACCGCGACAGCCCCAGCGACGACAGGATCTGCGCGCCCAGCCCGTATTGTCGCAACGTCTGGGGCGAGACGCTGTCTTCCATCACCAGCTTCATATGCGTGTCGCGCAGCAGAACCAGCGCGCCGCGCCCCTCGGCCGCGATCAGCTTCATCGCATGGCCAAACTCGGCCGCCCGCCCGTCCCCACCAAGGCCCACCACATCCAGCAAAGGATCAAGCGTGTGCATCCGCACCAGGACCGGATCGTCGCCCGACAGATCGCCTTTGATCAGCGCGATATGCTCGGACCCGTGGGTCGCATCGGCATAGATGCGCATCGTCCATTCGCCGCCGAATTCCGACTGGATGACCTTTTCGGTCGTCACCTTCACCAGGTTATCGTTGCGGCGCCGATAGGCGATCAGATCGGCGATGGTGCCGATCTTGAGGTTGTGGCGCTGCGCGAAGGCCACCAGATCGGGCAGCCGCGCCATCGAGCCGTCCTCGTTCATGATCTCGCAGATCACGCCCGAGGGGTTCAGCCCCGCCAGACGGCTGACATCCACTGCCGCCTCGGTATGGCCTGCGCGCACCAGCACGCCACCTTCCTTGGCTTTCAGCGGAAAGACATGGCCCGGCGTCGCAATGTCGGGGGCACCTTTCGAGGGGTCGATGGCCACGGCCACCGTGCGCGCCCGGTCATAGGCCGAGATACCGGTCGTCACGCCCTCGCGCGCCTCGATCGAGACGGTAAAGGCGGTCTCGTGGCGCGACGAATTCGAGGGCGCCATCAGCGGCAGGCCCAGCGCATCGATCCGCTCGCCCGGCAAGGCCAGACAGATCAGGCCCCGGCCATAGGTGGCCATGAAGTTGATTGCCTCAGGCGTGGCCATCTGGGCGGGGATGATCAGATCGCCCTCATTCTCGCGATCCTCGTGATCGATCAGGATGAACATCCGTCCGTTACGCGCATCATCGAGGATCTCTTCGATCGACGAGACGGCATCGGAATAGGAGTGCGGGCTGGTATCGGCCATGGGGTTCCTCGGGTCGCGCAGGGGGCAGATACACAAGGCCGGGCGGCTTGGCCAGAGGCGATGCGCCTCAGGCGGGCGCGGCGAAGTAGCGCTCGGCCGGCAGATAGCCCGCCAGACGCCCCGCTTCGGACCAGCCGCGTTCCTCGCCATTGTCGCCGATCATCAGCACACCGTCGGCGGGCCAGCAAGCGGCCCTGATGGCGCTGGTCACCGCCTGGCGGGTCTCGGACCAACTGGCAAAGGCGCGCGGCGCGGGGGCGATCTGGTCCAACAGCCCCGGCGCGGCCTCAAGCAAATCCTCAATGCTCAAAGGCCGATGAACCAGCGCGCCCCGCCCCGTTGCAACGATCTGTTCCAGTTTTGCGTGCCGATCCGCCGGCAGGGCAGGCTTCGGCGGTAGCAGGCGCAGCGCGTTGGTTGAAAAGAGCAGCGCCACGATGTCATGGCCCGAGGCCGCGCGGAATGACGCATAGGTGCGGTAGTCCAGCCCGATTTCGGCGGCGCGCCTGACCCTCAGGCGCACGACCTCGATCGGCAGGGTCGGCAGCAACTCGGCCCGCGCGCGCGTCCAGCAATGTGTGCGCCAAGCGCCGCCGGGCTCCAGGGTCGGGCCGTTATTGTGGCCGATTGATGCAAGGGGCATCGCGGGTACCTCTCATGATCTTTCGCCACTTTGTCCGCTCTCGCAGCCAGAGACAAGCGGCCCTGCTCAGGGAGAGGTGGGCGCCTCCGTCCGGGGGTCGCTGGAGGGAGGCGACCGCCTTCACAGACAACCGTCCGTTAGGCACCCCACTCACGCAATCGCGCGACGTAGCGGGCCATCGTGTCGACCTCGAGGTTGACGATGTCGCCCTCGGCCACATCGCCCCAGGTGGTCACCTCTTTCGTGTGGGGAATGATGTTGACGCCAAATTCGGTGCCCTCAACCTCATTGACCGTCAGTGACGTGCCGTTCAGCGCGACCGATCCTTTCGGCGCGATGAAGCCTGCCAGATCGTGCGGAACCTCGAACCGAAAGCGCGTACTCTCGCCCTCATCACGCACCGACAGAACCCGCGCCACGCCGTCGACATGGCCAGACACGATATGCCCGCCCAGTTCGTCGCCCACCTTCAGCGCCCGCTCAAGATTCACGCGGCGGCCCACGGTCCATCCCGTGTTTGTGTCCGCCCCGCCGATCGCTGTCTTGCCGACACTTTCGGCCGAGATCTGCACATCGAACCAATTGCCCTCGGCATCCTTACCCCGGTCGATCACCGTCAGGCAGATCCCGTCGCACGCAATCGAGGCCCCGATATCGATGCTGTCCGGCCGATAAGCCGTGCCGATGCGGGCCCAAAGGTCGCCGCGGTTTTCCAAAGCGCGGACATGGCCGATATCGGTGATGATGCCAGTGAACATGATGCGCGCCTCCCTTGTCGCTTGGGGTAGCCTGACCTCGGGGGCCATGCAAGGCCGGTTACCTTTTCTTAACACGACGTGGCGAGACTCGGATCAGTTCCAGAGTGACAAGACAGGCCAAAACAAGGTAGGGACTTCATAAGGGTGTAACGGTTACGAGTTTTGAGTGTTGGGTGTGCAACGTCGGTTTTTGTTCCTCCAGGGCCCCCATGGGCCGTTCTTCCACGGCCTGGCCCGCATGTTGCGAGAGGCGGGCACAGAGGTCTGGCGGGTGGGCTTCAATGCGGGCGACCGCGCCTTTTGGCCCGATCGCGACAGCTATATCCCCTTTCGTGACCCGCAAGAGGCCTGGCCCGAAACCTTCGCGGCGCTTGTGGCCCGCCATGGCATCACCGATCTGGTCCTTTACGGCGACACGCGGCCGATCCACGCCCAGGCGGTTGAGCACGCCAAGTCGCTGGGTCTGACGATACATGTCTTTGAAGAGGGGTATCTCAGGCCCTATTGGATCACCTATGAGCGGAACGGATCGAACGGCCATTCGCGCGTGATGGAGATGTCCGTCACCGCGATGCAGGTCGCGATGGCGCGGATCGAAACCGATCACCCCGAGGCGCCCGCCCATTGGGGCGATATGCGCCAGCACGTCTTTTACGGCGCGCTCTACCACTTTTTCGTTCTGTTCTGGAACAGGGGCTACCGTGCCTTTCGTCCCCATCGCGCCCTGACCGTGTCGCGCGAATTTGGTTTGCATTTAAAGCGCCTTCTGGCCATGCCTTTCATCGCGCTGGAACGACGGTTGATCACGACCCGTATCGCCTTTGGCGGGCACCCCTACCATCTGGTTCTCTTGCAGCTTGAACATGATGCCAGCTTTCAGATGCACGGTCCGTTTGCGACGATGCCCGATTTCCTGTCAACGGTGATCGAGGGATTCGCCAAGGGCGCGCCAGGCCATCACCATCTGGTCATCAAGGCGCATCCGCTGGAAGACGGCCGCGCGCCGATCAGACGGACGTTGCGTCAACTGGCGCGCGATCACGGCGTTGCGGCGCGGGTGCATTACGTGCCCGGTGGCAAGCTGGCCCGGCTTCTGGCCGAGGCCCGCTCGGCCGTGACGGTGAACTCGACCGCCGCGCAGCAGGCTTTGTGGCGGGGGCTGCCGGTCAAGTGTTTCGGCGACGCGGTCTATGCCAAGCCCGATTTCGTGTCGGACCAGCCGCTTGAGGCCTTCTTCAAGGCGCCCAAGCGCCCCGATAGCCGCGCCTACAGGGATTACCGGCGCTATCTGTTGGAAACATCGCAGGTGCCTGGCGGATTTTATTCCCTGCGTGGGCGGCGGGCGGCGCTGCGTCAGGTCGTCGATATGATCCTGGCGCCCGAAGACCCCTATGATGCGCTTCAATCCGGTGCCGCGGCCCCTCGGCAACAGTTGCAAATCGTCCACAGATCGGGCCAATAGGCTCTGGAAATGACCGGCCGCGTTCAGTAGGGTCCGGCAAACAGGTGAAACGTGCAGTGTTCGAGGGGCATTCGTTTGATATCCATGGCGACAACCCGTTGGGTGCAGCGCGCAACCCTTTTGTTCCTGATGCTATTGGTTGCAGCCTGTGGTCTGCCGCGTTCTGGCCCATCGAAACAGCAGATCATGTCAAGCTCGGTCGAAAAGCGCGGCGACGCGTTCATCGTCGAGGTCGATGACCGCATCGCGCGGGCCACCGTCATACCACCCTCGCTGGGCTTTTCGGCGGGGCTGAGCGGGGCCGCGCAGATCGGATCCGACACGATTCGCCCGGGCGATGTTCTGGCGATCACGGTCTGGGAGAATGTCGATCAGGGCATCCTGGCCAGCGCCGGGGCAAATGCCACCACGCTGGACGAAGTGCAGGTCGATGGCGCGGGCTTCATCTTCGTGCCCTATGCTGGCCGCATCAGGGCGGCGGGCAACAGCCCCGAGGCTCTGCGCCGGACCATCACCCGCCTCCTGGAAAGCCAGACCCCCGATCCTCAGGTACTGGTCCGGCGGGCCGCGGGCGACGGGGCCACCGTTTCGGTCATCGGCAGCGTCGGTGGCCAGGGCGTCTACGCGATTGAGCGTCCGACCCGCACCCTGACGGCCATGCTGGCCCGCGCCGGCGGCGTGACGATCGAGCCCGAGATTGCCCAGATCACCGTCATCCGCAACGGCCAGCGCGGGATGATCTGGCTGCCTGATCTCTATGCCGATCCACGCAACGATATTGCCCTGCGTCCCGATGACCGCATCCTGGTTGAGGAAGACGCCCGCGCCTTTACCGCCATCGGCGCGACCGGCGGTCAGGCCCGGGTAACCTTCGAAAGCCAGGAACTGTCGGCCATCGAAGCGGTCGCGCAGGTCGGCGGCCTGAACGCAACCATCGCCGATCCGACAGGTATTTTCGTCTTCCGCGATGAACCGGCCGAAATTGCGAATAACGTGCTGGGCCGCTCGGATCTGGTGGGGGATCAGCGGTTGGTCTACCTCATCAACCTGACCGAGCCGTCCGGCGTTTTCGTGGCCCGCGACTTTCTGATCCGCGACGAAGACACGATCTACGTGACCGAAGCGCCCTTCGTGCAATGGCAGAAGATCCTCTCGGCGATCACGGGGACAATCGGACCGGCCGCCTCGATCGCGAACCTCGCCGACGACGACTGACGGGGCCATGGCCGCTGGCGACCCCGTAGAGGTGACCCGGCTTTACGTCTATAATGGCGGCTTCCTGACCCAGGCGCGTATCCGGCGCATCCTGGGCCTTGCGGGCTATGATATCCGCCTCGGCGCGCCCGGCCCCGACGATCTGGTCGGCGTCTGGGGGCAGAGCCCCACAGCTGGGCGGGGTCAGGCCGTGGCAGACCATCGCGGCGCGGGGCTCTTGCGGGTTGAAGACGCGTTTTTGCGCTCGATCAGGCCCGGTCGCGCGGGTGATCCCCCCATCGGCCTTCTGCTTGACCGGCAGGGCCTGCATTTCGACCCCGCCCGCCCTTCGCAGCTTGAGACGATCTTGGCCACCGATCCGCTGGACGACTTCGCCTTGCTCGAACGGGCGCGCGCCGCGATGGCGCGGCTGCGCGATGGCGAGATCTCGAAATACAACACCCATCATCCCGACCAGCCCGTCCCGCCGCCCGGCTATGTGCTGGTCATCGACCAGACCGAGGGTGATGCCTCGGTCACCGCCAGCAGCGCCGATGCCGGCACCTTTGCCGAGATGCTGGCCTATGCCGAAATCGAACATCCCGGCGCGGATATCTACATCAAGACCCATCCCGAAACCCGCGCCGGGTTCCGCCCCGGTTATTTCGGCCCGGATGCCGCGCGGGGCCGCATCCGCCTGCTGGAGGGGCCGGTGCCGCCCTACGCGCTGCTGGAGGGGGCGGTGGCGGTCTATACCGTGTCGTCGCAGCTGGGGTTCGAGGCGATCCTGGCCGGGCACGCCCCCCGCGTCTTCGGCCAGCCGTTCTACGCGGGCTGGGGTCTGACGCAGGACCACACGCCCTTGCCCCGCCGCACCCGACGCCTGACGCGCGCCCAGCTTTTCGCCGCCGCGATGATCCTGGCGCCCACCTGGTACGACCCCTGCCGCGACCGGCTTTGCGCGCTGGAAGACGTCATCGACCACCTTGAGGCCACCCTGCGCCCCTATCGCGAGGACCGCTGGGGGTATGTCGCCACGGCCATGCGCCTTTGGAAGCGCCCGGCCCTGCAGAGTTTTTTCGGCAGCCAGGTCCCGCTGAGGTTCGATGACCGCGCGCCAGTCTCGCGCGCCGCCGCCACCGGGCAAGCCGTTCTGACCTGGGCAGGAAAATCCGAGTTTTTGGAGGAAGAGGCAGACGCGGCGGAGGTGCCATTGGTCCGGGTCGAGGACGGATTTCTCCGATCGCGCGGGCTTGGCGCCGCGCTGGTCCCGCCCCTGTCGCTCGTCGCCGACGATCTGGGCATCTACTACGACCCCCGGCAACCCAGCCGGTTGGAGGAACTGATCGCCCAGGCCGCGACCCTGCCAGAGCAACGGCTACGCCGGGCGGACGATCTGATCGGTGGCATTATCAGCGGTCAGGTCAGCAAATACATGGCCGGCACAAACGCTTTGCCGGATCTGCCCGCCGGCCATCGCATTCTAGTGCCGGGCCAGGTTGAGGATGACGCCTCGATCCGCGCCGCCTGCCCTGGGGAGCGGACGAACCTCTCGCTTCTCGAACGCGCCCGGGCCAAAAACCCTGGGGCCATTCTGGTCTACAAGCCGCATCCGGATGTGGAGGCCGGCCTTCGGCCCGGCGCCGTCGCGCCCGCCGATCTGGAACGGCTGGCAGATATCGTGGTGCAAAATGCCGACCCCGCGGCTCTGATCGAGGCCTGCGACGAGGTCTGGACGCTGACCTCGCTTCTGGGGTTCGAGGCGCTGTTGCGCGGCACGCCCGTCACCTGCCTCGGCGTCCCGTTCTATGCGGGCTGGGGGCTGACGCGCGATCTGGCCGAGACACCGGCGCGCCGCGCGGCCCGGCCGTCTCTGGCGGCCCTGGCCCATGCGGCGCTGATCGCTTATCCGCGCTACCGCGACCCCGTCTCGGGCCTGCCCTGCCCGCCGGAAGTGATTGTCGAGCGTCTGGCGACAGGCAAAACCGGCCACCCGCCGCCCGCCTTGCGGGCTTTGTCGAAACTTCAGGGGGTGTTTTCCAGTTACGCCTTCCTCTGGCGCGGGCGGCGGAAATAGCCGGGGCGCTTACGCCACCTCCCAGAACGTCATAGTATCGGCGCCGACCGGCCTTGTCTCCAGCAGCCGAAACCGGGGTGCATCGGCCAGACGGTCGAGGCCCAAGGCCCCAAGCGCCGGGCGCCCCTCGGCCCCCAGCGCCAGGCCACCGGTGAACACCACCAGCCGATCGACCAGCCCGGCCTGCAGCAAAGCCGCGCCAAGCGCGCCGCCGCCTTCGCAGAAAACCCGCGTCAGCCCAGCCGCCCCCAAGGCCGCCAGCATCGCGGCGGGGTCCAGCCTGCCAGCGCCCTCAGGCACCTCGATCAGCCGCGCGCCGGTGGCGGCCCAGGCCGCGTGCCCCTTGGCGCGGGGGCCATGCAGAAGCCAGACCGGCACCTGCCCCGCAGTTCGCCCAAGGATGCCGTCGGCCGGAACATCCAACCCGCGCGAGGCCACAATCCGCACCGGCTGCTGCGCTAGCCCCAGGCCGCGCACCGTCAGGCTGGGGTCATCGGCGCGCGCCGTTCCCGCGCCCACGAAGACCGCATCGTGGTCGGCGCGCATCGCATGGACGGCGCGGCGCGCCTCGGGCCCGGTGATCCACTGGCTCTGGCCGCTGGCCGTGGCGATCCGTCCGTCGAGGCTGGTCGCCAGCTTCAGCGTCAGCAGCGGTCGGCCACGCTGAACCCGCGAGAGAAACCCCGCCTGCAGCGCCCGGGCCTCGGCCTCCATCACGCCGGTGGTGACCGTGATGCCGGCTTCGCGCAGCATCGCATGGCCCCGCCCCGCGACACGCGCATCGGGGTCTTCCAGAGCGGTGACCACGCGCACGATCCCGGCGGCGATCAGCGCCTCGGCGCAGGGCGGCGTCTGCCCGTGATGGGCACAAGGCTCAAGGCTGACATATGCGGTGGCGCCGCGCGCGGCCTGACCGGCGGCCGCAAGCGCAACCGTCTCGGCATGGGGGCGCCCGCCCGCCTGGGTCCAGCCACGGCCGATGACGCGGCCCTCGCGAACCAGCACACAGCCGACCGTCGGGTTCGGCCAGACGCGCCCCAGACCCCGCCGCCCAAGCGACAGGGCAAGCCGCATCCATCGTTGATCATCCTGCATCCCCGGCCCTCCGGCCCCACAGGCCCGGCCTCACGTCTCCGGCAAGGGGTCGGGGCGCAGCTCGGCCACGAAATCTTCGAAATCATCGGCCGCCTGGAAGTTCTTGTAAACGCTTGCAAAGCGCACATAGGCGACCGTGTCGATCCGGGCCAGCGTCTCCATCACGATCTCGCCGATGACTTTTGAGCTGATATCCGTCTCGCCCATGCTTTCCAGCCGGCGCACGATGCCCGAGATCATCTGATCGATCCGCTCAGGCTCAATCGGGCGCTTCTGCATCGAGATGCGCACCGAGCGTTCCAGCTTGTCGCGGTCGAAATCCTCGCGCTTGCCATTGGTCTTGATCACCACAAGGTCGCGCAGCTGGACCCGTTCATAGGTCGTGAACCGGCCCCCGCAAGCGGGACAGAAGCGGCGGCGCCTTATGGCAACATGGTCTTCCGCAGGCCGTGAATCCTTGACCTGTGTGTCTACATTTCCGCAAAACGGACAGCGCATTGCCTCTCCTCGTCGTCCCATCCCGAGTTATGCACAGGACTATAGGCCAGCCGCTAGGGTTTGGGTAGAGGCGAATTTGGCCCCCAAGATACGGGAAGCCCCGGATATGGGACCCAAAGCGAGAAATGGGCGTTGGGAGGCGACAGATTTGAAAAGGAGACCCCCCATGGCCAAGACTCTCTTCATCACAGGCGCCTCCAGCGGCATCGGTGCCGCCACCGCACATGCCGCCGCAAAGGCCGGCTGGAATGTCGCGCTTTTTGCCCGGAGCGCCGACAAGCTGGACAAGCTGGCGGGCGAGATCGGCGATCGCGCCCTTGCGCTGAGTGGCGATGTCACCAAGCCGGATGAGGTGGCCGATGCCGTCGCGAAAACCGGGCAGACATTCGGCGGCCTCGATGCGGCGTTTGCGAATGCGGGCCTCGGCCTCGACACGCCCGGCACGGTTGAGGGCGACCCCGACGAATGGCGCAACATGATCGACGTCAACATCATGGGGCTGCTCTACACCGCGCGCGCCGCCCTGCCTGAGTTGAAGAAGACCAAGGGGCATCTGGTGCTGACGGGCTCGGCCGCCGGGCGGCGCCATATCAAGGGGTCGATCTACGGCGCCACGAAATGGTTTGTGCATGGATACGCGGGCAATATGGCGGAAGAGATGCGCGAGTGGGGCGGCCGCTGCACGGTGATCGCGCCCGGCATGGTGGATACGGCGTTTTTCAGCGAGGCCAAGCCCGACAAATTGCAACCCGAAGACGTGGCCGATGCCGTGATGCATGCGCTGTCAGCCGATCCGCGCAATGCCGTGCAGGAGATTTTCCTGATGCCCAACAACTGACGCGTTCAGGTGGCGGAGGGCACCTTGGCCCCTCCGCCCGCCCCGGTCAGTGCACCAGACGCAAGCCGCCTTCGCGCGGAACAACCGACTTGGCGTCGGCGCCGCAGATCGCGGCCCTGAGGTCGACGAATTTCGGCATGTTCCGCACCGGACCCGACGCCACCATGACCGGATCGGTCGCCAAGATGCGCTGCCCCGCCGCCTGCACATCCTCCAGCGTCATCGCCTGATAGGCCGCGCGCCGTTCGGTCCAATCCGACAGCCGCCCGAACTGCGCCATCTGATATGTCATCTCGGACACACGCGCGGTCAGGTTATCAAGCGACATCAAAAGCCCTGCATGCGCGCGGCGCTTGGCCAGTGCCAGCTCACCCTCATCAAGCGCATAGGCGGTGTCGCGCATGGTCTGGATGGCGACGCGGCTGATCTCATCCATCTTGCGGGTCTCGCCCGCCACTTCGACCATCACCAGGCTCTGCCGGGCGATCTCCTGCGTATCGGCCCAGGCGCCATAGACCAGCCCGCGCTTTTCGCGCAGCTCGATCATCAAGCGCGACATTGCGTGGCCGCCCAGAATATCCTGATAGAACCCCGCCGCGCGGCCCGAGGCGACATCCCACCCGGTGGTCGAGAACCCGATGCGCAGGCGGCCCTGCTCACCATTCACCGCCAGCAGCAACTCGCCCGGGTTATAGCGCAAGGCCGGATAGCCCGCCGCCTTGCCCGCGGGCAGGTCTCCGAACGCCTTCGCCACCAGGTCCAGCGCCGCCTCATGGGTGATGTTGCCCGCAATCGCGATGGTCAGGTTGCGCCCGACATAGGCTTGCGCGTGGAAGGCAAGCAGATCGTCGCGGGTGATCGATTGCAGCGTATCCTCATATCCGATCACCGGATTGCGGATCGATTGTTCGGGATAGGCCTGATCGAAAAACGCATCACGCATTGAACACTGGTAGCAGCCCCGGCAATTCTCCTGCTCGATGATCTGCTTTTCCATCTCGATATCGTCATCGGCCAAGGCCGGGCGGCTAACCATCTCGGCCAGCAGGCCCAGTGCCGCGTCCAGATCGTCGGCCAGGGTGATCGCCTCGAACGTGGTCTCATCCTCCTGCGTGCGGGCATTCAGATAGCCACCAAGCTGGCCGAAGGCCGCCTGGATATCGGCCCCCGGGCGGTCTTCCGAGCCGCGAAACACCAGATGCTCCAGCAGATGCGAAATACCCGACTTGTCGTCAGGTTCATGCACCGAGCCCACGCGAAAAGACACGGCAATCGCCACGCCCTGAAAATGCGGCGCGGTATCTGTGACAAGGTCGATCCCGTTGGGAAGGGTCGTATGGCGGCGGTCAATCACGAGGGGGTATTCCTTTTGAAACTTTCAGGGGCTCCTATTTCAAGCCATCGCGGCGAAAATTTGGCGGTGGCCGAAGAAGCGTCAGGCAAGATGCGCGGCGACCTCACGTCGATGGGGGCGGTCGCGGTGTTCGACCAGATAGATGCCCTGCCAGGTGCCGAGCATTGGCCGCCCTTCGGCCACCGGGATCGACAGGCTGACCGGCAGCAGCATGGCGCGGATATGGGCGGGCATGTCATCGGGGCCTTCCAGCGTGTGGGTGAGCCATTGCATGCTGGCATCGTCGCCCGGCGGGACCAGACGCCGCAGAAATCCCTGCAGGTCGTCTTGCACTGACGGGTCTGCGTTCTCTTGGATCAGCAGCGAGCACGAGGTATGGCGCACGAACAGCGTCAACAGCCCGTCGCCCCTGCCTGACGTCCAGCGGGCGACCTCGCCCGTGAATTCATAAAGGCCCTGGCCCGTCGTCTGGAGGGTGAATGTCGTCTGCATGGGCCGCTTCCTGACCCGTTGCGACCATAACGTCAAGCTGGCGAAATCGGCACCAGCCAGCCGCGATAATGGCCGATCAAGGCGCCCGAGCGCAGGCTGATGCGGACGTCAAAGACGAACCGGCCCTCGGGATCGACGCGTTCCCGCGTCACGCTGACCGGCACCAGAAAGCGCGGGATCGGGATCAGCCCGAAAGCGCGCCCGGCGCCCACGGGGTAATCCAGTTCCTCGCCGTCGACACTCAGGCCGAGCGTAAAGGTCGCGGGGCCGAATTGTTCGGTGGTCCGCCCCGCCTTGTGCCTGAGGATCGAGCGGAACCTGTGACCCGCGAAGTTGCGCGTCCAGATCTCGCGCGTCTCATCGGCGTCGATCGTCACCTCAACCGGCACATCGCGGCCCGTGGGCGCAAAGCCAGCGATCCAGGCGGCAATGCGGGCCATGACGCCTTCAGGTCCGTCCACATCGGCGCGCCCTTCGTATCGGCGTATGCCGAGGCCCGTGTGCAAGTCACGGATCGGTGCAGGCAGGCGCGCCAGATCGTCGCCCAAAGCGCGCGCGAAGATCGGAGTCAGCTGTTCCTCGCCGCGTTCCGTCACAACGCCGAACTTGGCCATCGCGGCCTCAAGATCGTCCAGCGGCACGATCCCGCAGGCTGGCCGCGCGCCAGGCTCGATCTGACCCGCCAGAAGGCGCGGCACGGCGCGCGCGGCCGGGGTGGCCGGAATGCGCGGCCCCTCGCCATCGCCCGCCACAAGCGACCATGTGCGCCGGACCCACGCGCCATCCCGCTGCCCCAGCACGCTGACCTTCATGCCGCCCGCATCGCTGCCAAGGCCCTTCATCCAGGTCGAGACCCGCAGGACCAGCTTCGACAGAGGCTCAAGGCTGCCAACCAGCCCCCAGCGCACCGGCCAGCGCATTGCGGCCAGGCCGCGATGCATCAGCGAAAGCTCAAGCCCCGCGCGGAAGATCGAGGTGCGCGCGGTGTACCGGCCGGGGAACAGCGCCACCTCTGGCGTCTCATTCAGCGCGGCCAAGCGGGTCAGATAGCGCCCGCCGGCGGCGAAGGGCACGCGCTTGGTGTTGTCCCACCCATGGACGATAACCCAGCGCCCGCCCATGAATTGCTGATAGGGTTGCCCGGTCTGACCAAGGATCGCCCGGATCACCGACAGCCCCCGGTCGGTCTTGTTGCCCGGCATGATCGCGGTCTCAATCGTTTCCACGTGGTCGAGGCCCTCGGCCAGAGCGTCAACCACGGCGGATGACAGGGCGGGCGTGCTGCTGGCCCCGGACAGCACGGTCACGCCTTTGGCGCGGGCCAGATCGTCGAGCGCCCCGATGCCCGCGACGAACGCACTGGCATCGGCCAGGTCCAGATAATGCGCGCCGGCCTCGATCACCTGGCGTGCGAAGCGGTAGGGATCGTCGCCATAGGCCTGAAACGGGCCCGCGGCGTCGATCACGATGCGCGGCGCCAGAGTGGTCAGCGCGTCGGTGACTGCTTGGGCATCGGTACGGCCCAGAACCTGCGCGCGGCCGCCATGCGCGGCGGTGAACGCGTCAAGCTTGCCCTCGGACCGCGCGGCGCACACCACATCATAGCCGTCCGCGATCAGCTGACGCGCCAGATGGCCGCCGAACAGGCCTGTCGCGCCGAGGATCAGGATGGTGTCAGCCAAGGAAACGCGCCTGAAGGTCGGGCGTGGGCAGATAGCACGTCTCACGCCGCCCGAAGATCGCATAGCGGTTGCGCGCGATGCGGTTGTAGACCCAGCTTTTGAGCGGGCCCGGCAGATAGCGCATCACGGCCGGCACCCGCCAAAACCCACCGATCTCGCGCAAAACGGCGGCGAGCGCGTCGAGTTCCTGATAGAGTTGCCCATCGATGATAACGAGGTTCGTGTCGTAATCCTGGGATTTCAGCCCGTAATGGACATAAAGCGCCTCGCCCAAAGGCGTCTGTGCCACGATGAAATCGAATTGCTGGTCGGGGTCGTGCTTGACCACGAAGTGCATGAAGCCCGAGCAGAGCACGCAATCACCATCGAAAACGATAACCTTGCGGCCGCGCAGATCGGGGAACTTGGTCAGCACATCGCTCATGGCGCAGACGGTAGGCCGCCCGATAGCAAAGGGAAAGAGGCAGGTCGACGCAGGCCAGCTGCCGCGACGTAGGATGGGTGATTTCACCCATCGCTCGACGCGGTCGGCCAGGAAACGTGAGTGCAACGGCAGCCGGGCGGCGGCCGCCCGTGGGTGGGCGCGCTATGGGCCGAGGTCAGCGCTTTATCGTGCAGCCCACATCCAATGGATATGCGGGTGCGTAACGTCGCAAAGCGCCCACCCGCCCGGACGGGCGGGCGCTGCCCGGCGGCTTCGCCTTCATTCCGGGCACGAAGGAACGTTAGCGAATTTCGCCCTTTTGTCGGAAGACGAATGCTTAATGCCGTGGGCGCATCTTAAGCAAGCTGCGATCGAACCATGTCGCCACTCCAGAAATTTTCCACCAAATGGCCTTCTAACGAAGCCGGAACAAACGGGCAAAGAAACCTGCTTTCGCAGGCTTCTTTCCGTCTACGGTGATCGTTACATCGACCTCACCTATTTGGCTCGCCTGACCGGCCATCACACCTGTGACTTTCAACAATGCGGCCAGAGGTACAAGCTGGACATTTTTAAGCTCCATTTGACCTCCCAATGGAATGGGCTGAACAAAGGTATAGACTAGCGTGTCCGATAAAGGACCTATGTAATCGCGCGCCAATTCGCACCATTCCGTCCAAACAAAGTCTTCGCGGAGCTTCGGGTCATCCCAGCGGATCGCGAGATCCTCCTCACAGGCAGCGATTACCTCGCAAGAAAGAAACTCCGGACTGATGTGCCAATATCGGCCATCTTCAGCTTCAACGATCAGATTCCCGAAACCGCTTATCTCTGAGATGCGGTTTGGCTTGAGTCCAGACCAACTCCAGGCGCTTGCCACAGCGTCAAGGAAATCAGGATTGCTAGTTTCCATAAAGAGATGTCTACATCAGATAAATGACGCTAAATCGCGATGCGACCCAAAACTACTGATCCAAAAAGCTCCTCAACTTCCGCGAACGGCTCGGGTGCTTCAACTTCCGCAAAGCTTTCGCCTCGATCTGCCGGATGCGCTCGCGGGTAACGCTGAACTGCTGGCCCACTTCCTCAAGCGTGTGGTCGGTGTTCATGCCGATGCCGAAGCGCATGCGCAGGACGCGTTCTTCGCGGGGGGTGAGGGAGGCGAGAACGCGGGTTGTCGTTTCTTTCAGGTTCTCCTGAATGGCCGAATCCAGCGGCAGGACGGCGTTCTTGTCCTCGATGAAATCGCCAAGCTGGCTGTCTTCCTCATCGCCGATGGGCGTCTCCAAGGAAATCGGCTCCTTGGCGATCTTCATCACCTTGCGGACTTTGTCTAAAGGCATCTGCAGCTTCTCGGCCAGCTCTTCCGGCGTCGGCTCGCGGCCGATTTCGTGCAGCATCTGGCGCCCCGTCCGCACCAGCTTGTTGATCGTCTCGATCATGTGGACCGGGATGCGGATCGTGCGGGCCTGATCGGCGATCGACCGGGTGATCGCCTGGCGGATCCACCACGTCGCGTAGGTCGAGAATTTATACCCGCGGCGGTATTCGAATTTGTCGACCGCCTTCATCAGGCCGATATTGCCTTCCTGAATGAGATCAAGGAATTGCAGGCCGCGGTTCGTGTATTTCTTGGCGATCGAGATCACCAGACGCAGGTTGGCCTCGACCATTTCCTTCTTGGCCTGACGCGCCTCTTTCTCGCCCTTCTGGACCTGCTGCACGATGCGGCGGAATTCGCTGATATCGACGCCGACATACTGGCCCACCTGCGCCATCTCGGCGCGCAGATCATCGACCTTGTCGGCCGAGCGCTCCATCAGCGCCTGCCAGCCCCGGCCGGGCTTTTCGGTAATCCGCTCAACCCATGTCGGGTCCAGCTCGTACCCTTTGTATTCTTCGATAAACTCACGGCGGTTGATGCGGGCCTGATCGGCCAGCTTCACCATGCCGGAATCGATCGACATGATCTTGCGGTTGATCCCGTAGAGCTGGTCGATCAGCGCCTCGATCCGGTTGTTGTGCAGGTGCAGCTCATTCACCAGCTCAACGATCTCAGAGCGCAGTTTCTGATACGCCGCCTCGTCGTTCAGCGAAAAGCTGTCATCCTCGTTCAGCGTCGCCGACATGCGCAGATCCTGCATCTCGGCCAGCTGCGCATAATCGCCCGCAATCACGTCGAGCATTTCCAGAACCCGCGGCTTCAGTGCGGCCTCCATCGCGGCCAGCGACATGTTGGCCTGTTCGTCATCATCATCGTCATCGTCGTTCGAGGCGATGGGGTTGCCATCGGCGTCAAGCTCGGGCTCGTCCGATTTCGCGGTCTCGCCGGTGGCCGCGGCTGTGCCGGGGGTCAGATCGACGGCCCCCGCCTCTTCGTCATCCTCCATCGAGCGGCCGAAGGTGGTCTCAAGGTCGATGACATCGCGCAGCAAGATCTCTTCGGTCAGCAGTTCGTCGCGCCAGATGGTGATGGCCTGAAACGTCAGCGGGCTTTCGCAGAGGCCCGCGATCATCGTATTGCGCCCGGCCTCGATCCGCTTGGCGATCGCGATCTCGCCCTCGCGCGACAAGAGCTCGACCGAGCCCATTTCGCGCAGGTACATGCGCACCGGATCATCGGTGCGGTCCAGTTTCTCCTGCTCGGTCGTGGCAACGGTGACCTCGCGCGAGGTTGAGGTTTCGACCACCTCGCCGCCGGTCTCGGCGCCTTCTTCGGCCTCATCATCCTCAATGATGTTGATCCCCATCTCGGAGAGCATCGACATCACATCCTCGATCTGTTCCGAGGAGACCTGGTCGGGCGGCATCACCTGATTGAGCTGATCATAGGTGATGTAGCCACGCTCACGCGCGTCCGCGATCATCTTCTTGACCTGAGCCTGGCTCATGTCGAGCATCGTCTCGGTGTCCTGATCGTCGGGCTTCTGGTCGTCGTTATCTTTGGCGGCCATGCAATGCTCCTTGGCGGGTCGGGTGATTCGCCTGATCCATCTGAAACGAATCAATAGCGCGAATCATCGGGGATGCCACCCGTCTACCCTTATTTCTTTACCTTTTCCTCACCAAGATCATCGGCACCTGTGGCAAAACCGATGCGGGTGAGAAGTTCATCCAGCGCGCCACGCTCCTGACGGCTGAGGCGCAGGCCGTTTTCGGCCACGTCGTATTCGGTGCGATCCTCCGTCTGGCTGCGGCCCGCGCGTTCATTTGCCTCGGCCGCCTGGCGCAAGCGCCATGTCAGGCCTTCATCGGCCAGGTCGTCAAAATCATCCAGCGCCTCGGCCAATTCGCGCCGCGCGCCGCGCAGCGCCGACAGGCGGGCGAACTCCTCGGCCAGGCACATGCGCGCGATCTCAGCATCGTCGCCGCGCCGCAAGGCGGGAGCATTGCGCACATGGCCTGTCGTCAGCAGCTTTTCAAGGGCGCCCTCGCCCAATTCGGCTTGAACGGCATGGGCCAGGTTCGCGCCTTCGTCACCATGGCGCAGAATGGCGTCGCGGATGGCCTGCAAGTCAGGCGCGCTGCAATCGAGGTCTTCCAGCGGCCCCTCGAACTCGGGCAGCAGATCGGGTTTCGCGATCAGCACCGCCAGGATCACCGCCTCGTGCAGGCCCTCCGACGCAGCCGCATCCCCCACCGCAAGAAGCGAGGCCCGGGTGCTGGCCAGGGGGGCGGCCGGCTGCGCGCCGCGCGGGGTCCAGCCACGGCCCCCTTTTGCGGGGCCCCTTGTGCCGCCGAACAATTGCCAGCGGAGCTGCTTGATCTCTTCGCCGTAATGGCCGCGCAAGGACGGGTCCTTGATGCGTCGCAGGGCCTCGCGCAGCGTCCGGTCCAGCGCCGCCTTCCGCTCGGGGCTGTCGAAGACCTTGCCTTCCGTCTCGCGCCGCCAGAGCAGGCTGACCATCGGCTCGGCCCGGTCCAGAAGGGCCTGCATTGCAGGCGGTCCACCCTCGCGCAGCACGTCGTCCGGGTCCTTGCCCGGCGGCATCAGGGCAAAGCGCAGCGATTGCCCGGCCTCGATCAGCGGCAGCGCCAGATCCATCAGCCGCAACGCCGCCCCCAGGCCCGCCTTGTCACCATCCAAAGCCACGATCGGCTCGGGATGCATCCGCCACATGAGGCGCAGTTGATCCTCGGTCACCGCCGTTCCCAAGGGGGCCACCGCGCCCTCGAACCCAGCCGTGACCAGCGCGATCACATCCATGTACCCCTCGGCCACGATCAGCGGCTGGCCCTTGCCGGCGGCTTCCCGTGCGGGTCCGTGGTTGTAGAGGCTGCGGCCCTTATCGAACAGCTCGGTCTCGGGCGAGTTGAGGTATTTCGCCCGTGCGTTGGGGTCCATCGCGCGCCCGCCAAGCGCGATGCACCGGCCCTGCGCATTGCGGATCGGAAACAGGATGCGCCCGCGGAACCGGTCGTAGGGCGCGCCGCCATCATCGGGTTTCGCACAAAGCCCCGCATCGACGATCAGATCGGCCGCGATCCCCTTGGCGGTCAACGCCTGGAACAGCCCCTGGCGCATGTCGGGCGCAAAGCCGATCTCGAACCGCTCCAACGCGGCGTCGTTCAGCTTGCGCCGCGCCAGATACTCCCGCGCCTCGGCCGCCGCGCCGGTTTTCAGCTGCAGCCGGTAATGCTGCAAGGCGGCTTCCATCACCTCGGCCAGCTGGGTCCGCCGGTCCGCCTTGGCCTGGGCCTGGGGGTCGCGCTCGGGCATCGGCATGCCCGCCTCGCGCGCCAGAATCTCGATCGCCTCCATGAAGCCCACATTCTCGGTCTCGCGCACAAAGGAAATCGCATCGCCCTTCGCGTGGCAGCCGAAGCAGTAGTAATAGCCCTTTCGGTCATCCACGTGGAATGAGGCGGTCTTTTCCTGGTGAAACGGGCATGGCGCCCAGAGGTCGCCTTTGGCCTGGTTCGACTTGCGCTGATCCCACATCACCTTGCGGCCGACAACCTGGCCCAGCGACAGGCGGGTACGCAATTCATCGAGGAATGTCGGGGGCAGGCTCATGGTCTAGATATCGGTCTCCAAGGCGCCATAGTAAAGAGCGGCCTCTGCACCGCCGGCAAAAGGGCGCGGGGGGCCTTGGGGGCAGCAGGCCCCCAAGCCTCGGGGGTTTGGGGGATGGGCATCCCCCAAGTCACCCCTCAGATTGCGCGGCCACACTTCTCATCGCGACCGCAAGATCGTGCACAGCCGTCTGCCCCATCGACCGCATCACCATGATCTCGAACCCTTGCGGCGCAACCCGCGTGATCGAACATGTCATATGAAACAGCATACTCCGCGCTGTGTGCCCGCGCTTGAACACGCCGCTCCGCAGATCCAGCGGCACCAGACGCGCCAGAGCCGCCTCGGCCAACGCCCCCTCCAGCTGCATCACCGCCCAGGCGTCGCTCTGATCGGTCAGGGCCGCGATCCCACGCAAGGCCTCGGGCGCCTCGGCCCCGATCAGCATCGCCTGCCCCCGCCCCGTCCAGACGATCCGCGCGCCGTTTTTGGCCGCACTCCGATTCGGTGCCGGAAAGCCGACGCCCAGCGCCTCTTTCAGCGCGGCCGAGACCGCCCGCTCCTTCCCCTTGAACGGCGCGATTGAGGTCATGCGATCCACGGCGACCTCGCGCAACGCGGCCCCTTCGACCTCCACCGGCAGAACGCCCGCAAGCGGGCTTTTCGCGATCAGCCTAGTCACGCAAGCGCCCTCCCTCAGGGTCGAAGAAGACAGGGTCGCAGACCTCACACGGAACTTCGGCCTGGCGCAGATGATCGACCATGCGCACGATCTCGCCATGCCGCGCACGGCCATTTTTGAGGAACCCCAGCCCCAGATATTGCCCCAGCGTCGGCGAATACCCGACCGAGGTGACATAGCCCTCATCACGCGCGCGCACGGCCTCGGCATTCTCCAAAAACAGATGCGCCCCGGCCTGCAGCGGCGTCTCCACCAGCAAAGGCCGTAAGCCCACCAACTGTTCGCGCTCTTCCCCCAACAACCCCGGGCGCGCGGCGGCGGCCTTGCCGATGCAGTCTTTCTTGGCCGAGATCATACGCGCCATGCCGATATCGAAGGCCGTGGTCCGCCCGTCGATCTCGGCATGGGTGATGAAGCCTTTCTCGATGCGCAGCACATTCAGCGCCTCCATCCCGTAGGCGCCGCCGCCCAGGCTTTCGGCCTGTGCGACCAGCAGGCGGAAGAGGCTTTCGCCATAGCGCGCGGGCACCGCCACCTCATAGGCATGCTCGCCCGAGAACGAGATCCGGAACAGCCGCCCCTCAACGCCGGCAACACGCCGCGCGCCGCAGGCCATGAACGGGAACGCGCCCTCCGCCAGAGGCTCATCCAGCACCGTGTTCAACAGCGCGCGCGCCTTCGGGCCCGCCACGGCGAATTGCGCCCATTGCTCGGTGACCGAGATCATGCGCACATCCATCTGCGGCACCAAGCCCTGATGCACGAAGTCCAGATGCCGCATCACAAGGCCGGCCGCCGCCGTCGTGGTCGTCATCACGTAATGGTCCTCGGCCAGACGCGCAGAGGTGCCATCGTCCATCACGTGGCCGTCCTCGCGCAGCATTAGCCCGTAGCGCACCTTGCCGACCGGCAGGGTCGAAAATGTGTTGGTGTAGACGAAGTCCAGAAACGCCCCCGCATTCGGCCCCTGGATATCGATCTTGCCGAGTGTCGAGACATCGCAGATGCCGACCGCCTCACGCACCATCGCAACCTCGCGGTCACAGGCCTCGCGCCAGGTGGCCTCATCGGCACGCGGGAAATAGGACGGCCGATACCAAAGCCCCGCCTCGATCATCGGCGCACGGCGTTCAACGCTGGCCCGGTGCGAGGTGGTGAAGCGTTCGGGCGCAAAGCCCTTGCCCCGCGCGCCCGCCCCCAGCGCCGCAATGCTGACCGGCACGAAAGGCGGGCGGAAGGTCGTGGTTCCCGTCTCGGGGATGGCGCGCCCGGTTGCATCCGCCAGAACCGCGAGGGCCAGCACGTTCGAGCTTTTGCCCTGATCAGGCGCCATCCCTTGCGTCGTATAGCGCTTCATATGCTCGACGCTGGCAAAATTCTCCTGCGCGGCGAGGTGAACATCCTTCACCGTCACGTCGTTCTGGAAGTCGAGCCAGGCCCGCCCCTTGCCCGGCACCTGCCAGAGCGGTGTGATGCGATAGGGGTCATCCTCGGCCTCTGGCACAGTCGACTTGGAAGGCTTCAGCCCGAGATCCATCAGCGCCTCGTTCGCCGCTTTCAGCCCATCGGCCAGGCATCCCGCGGTGGAAAAGACGCCCCGCGCCGCGCCGGCCACCGTCAGGCCAGGGATCGCGCCCTCGGCAGGCAGAAACGCCGCCCGGCCCTCATCCCAGACGGGCCTGCCGTTCATATGGCAGGTCAGGTGCAGGGTCGGGTTCCAGCCGCCCGAGACGGCGAGGCAATCGGTCCAGATGCTGCGCTGGCCCTGGGCGTGGCGGATCGTGACCTCCTGCAGGCCCTTGCGCCCGCCAGTGCCGATCACGTGAGCCCCCTTGAAGACCGGGAAATTGCCGGCGACCTCAACATCGTCACGCGCATCGATCAGGGCGGCGACGGTGACGCCGGCGGCCGCCAGATCGCGCGCGGTCCGGTGAGCATCATCGTTGTTGCAGAAAATCGTGACCGCCTTGCCGGGCACCACGCCGTAGCGGTTAAGATAAGTCCGTACCGCCGCCGCCGACATCACGCCGGGCCGGTCGTTGTTCGGAAACGCGATGGGCCGCTCCAAGGCGCCCGCCGCCAGGATCGCGCGCTTGGCAACAATGCGCCAGAACGTCTCTCGCGGGGTATCGGCATGCGGGTCGGCCTGATGCAGGCTGACCCGCTCAAGCGCGCCGTAGGTGCCTTGATCATACGCGCCCGTTACCGTGGTGCGCGGCATCAGCCGCACATTCCTCATCGCGCTGAGCCGTGCCACCATGTCCGCCGCCCAAAGCTGCCCGGGCTTGCCGCCGACCTCATCGGTCTCGGCATTCAGGCGCCCACCCAGCAGGCTGTCTTCCTCGGCCAGGATCACATCCGCCCCCGCCTCGGCCGCGGCCAGCGCCGCCATCAACCCCGCGGGGCCCGCGCCGATCACCAAGAGATCGCAAAACACCCAGGCGCGATCATAGCGCGCAACGTCGTGGTCACCCGAAAGCGCCCCCAGCCCCGCCGCCTGACGGATCACCGGCTCGTAAAGCCCCTCCCAAAACGCGCGCGGCCACATGAAGGTCTTATAGTAAAAGCCGGCACTGAGGAACGGCGACAGGAGGTCGTTCACCGCCATCAGGTCATGGTTGAGACTGGGCCAGCGGTTCTGGCTGCGGGCGGCCAGCCCCTCGTAAAGCTCCTGAACGGTGGCGCGCACATTGGGCGTCTGGTCCGCATCGCGGCCGATCGTGACTAGCGCGTTCGGCTCTTCACTGCCGGCGCTGAAAATGCCGCGCGGACGGTGATATTTGAACGACCGCGCCACCAGCCGCACATCATTGGCCAGAAGCGCCGAGGCCAGCGTATCGCCCGCACAGCCGAGGTAACTGACGCCATCGAAAGTGAAGGTCAGCGGCTGCGTGCGGTCGACCAGACCTTTGCCGTCGATCCTCATCTCGCGCACTCCGTCAACACGGCGGTGCTGTCCGATTTGGGGGCGTTCGTCATCAAGGGGTACAAGCCTCCATCGGGCAGTTTGGAAGGGTCAGAGCAAGCGGGGCCTGTGCTGGTGCTTCAAGGCGCCCTGCGGTGCCGCATTCGTCCCCCTCCGAGGCCGAAAGCGGGACACCACCAAGGGTCATGTGAAGCGGCCCGCCATCATCGGGAAAAGTCGCGACAAGCCTGCTCTCCTCCTCGCAATCCTGTGCTTCGTCCAGCCGCACCGCGCCACAAGACAGCCGCGAGGCAGCCACCCCCGAATGTCCGCCACCGTCCTCGGCCCGGCAGAGGAACATCGCGCGGCCCAGTTGATCGCCCCCTCGTGCGACAAGGCTGATCGCGCCATCGGATTGGGCGGCAAAGCGCACGCGGGTCGTGCGGACCGCGAGATGCGCAAGCACCTCGCCAGAGGAATGCCGAAGCCCTGCCTGGGACACCTCGCCGCAAAAGCATTGCGTGATCGCGGTTTGACTGTCGGCCGCGGCGACGCCAGGGATCAGCGTGGCTATGAGCACGGCAAACCTCATCGCTTGACCTCTGCTGCAAGGGCGGTGGCATGGATGGCATGGGTCCGCGTGTCTCGGGTGACAACCAGCCAAGAGCCGCAGGGGTCGTGATACCACAGATCGCGCGTCTCACCCGCCGGGTTGTCGCGCAGATGGATGTAGGCGTGCCAGTCCTCAGGCGGAGCCTCGGCTGCCGGCCGATCCAGCGCGACTGCATCGCACTGATAGGTGAACTCACGCCGGTCACGCGCGCCGCAGAGGGGACAGGTCAGGCGCATGGCATCGGTCCTTGGCGTTCAAGATTCATAAAACACCAATCCCTCACAGGCCTCATCGGCAGTTCGGAAAAGACGGTAGGTCGTCGCGACGCCGTATTCCTCGTCGAGAGAATAATAGCCTTCGCAAGCATCGCCCTCGCCTATCAGCAGGTGGTCTGTTTGGATTTCGAGAACGTCGTCCTCTTGCATAAGGATTTGAAACGCGCCGCCGTCGCATTCGATCCGACAAACGGCCGCACCGTCCTCTTTGCGGCAGAGAAGATGTTGCGATACGACCTTGCCACGCGGTCCGCTCTCTGCCGTCTGGCTCTGATCGGCGAAGACCCCCCGGACATCTTTGGCGAAGATGGCCTCGAGGCTGGCTTGCATCTTCAACATCCCATCCTCGTCGAATGGAGAAAAGCGAAGTCGCATCGCCGCGACCACCTGATCAGGGTTCTGGGCCATGTGCCGCTCGCCATAAACACGGGTGTAGCACCCCGCCTCGGGCTGCGCGCCCGCCGCCCCGGCGCAGAGCGCCGCCGTCAGGCAGATGACGCCGCGCATAAGGCCACCCTTGCTGCTCAGGGGCATCAGATCACGGATCATACTTGAACCCCGTTCAGGCCGCGTCGTCGGTGCGAAACAGCCGGTAGGTAACAGGTCAGGCGCATCTAATCAAAGCCGCAGGTGGTTGAGACTTCTGCAATCGTCCTACTAAACATTCCAAGGCCTGCATCGGCGTGACTTATCAATCTGGCGGTGCAGAAGACAACCCCGCCGGCACGCGTGAACTCAACAACTCCAGAATTTAGGAAATACATGCTGTATCCGCATACAGCGGTTTCCAAACCGGCTTCAAACGCTTCTGAGATTTCCGCAAACGACGGATCGTCGTGCGCAAAGGCTTCCGCAAGTTCTTCGCCGCGCCCCCTCTTCAGGTCGTGCCATATTGTGACGTATACCGACGGCTTTCCCGAAAGATCCGCGCCAACAATATGCATCTCGTGAATGTCCTCTATCAGTCCTAGAATTGAATCGTCCAACCGCCGCCTCATATCCACATAGAGAACCCCATGGAGAAAACAGCCCCGGGGATCTATTCCGATTAGGGCCTGTGGACCATCATCTTGATGCTATGAGTGTAGCGACAAGGTTCCAACACGCTGCGTAGCTGCAATCAGTT
>CANNFR010000004.1 GCA_947503935.1 uncultured Paracoccaceae bacterium | reverse complement strand
TCCGACAGATCCAGCGCATCGACAAAGGCATCGACAACCCGAACCGGGTTATCCTCGCCAACCCAATCCTCCAGCCGCTCCGGAAACAGCGTCACCTGCTCGCGGTCAACGCCCTCAATATAGCCCGACATGCCCGCCTCCAATTATTGGAGACGACTATACACCAGGCCCGAGTTTCCACACAGCCTCGGCCCATACCGGACCTTGCCGATGTCGTCGCATTTTGTACTGCAGCTTCCCCAAAAGCAGACATTGAAAGGTTGCGAAGCGCCTCCACTGAACCACCGGCAAAAACATACCACAACTGCGGAGATTTCGCCGGCGATTTTTGTCACAGATAATCGGTTGATACGTGGTGAAGTGTGGAGATTAATCAGAAACGGCCGTTTTTGGCGTTAAAGCCGCCGTCCTCACGCCAGACGACCATATCGTCCGGAATGAATGGAAACTGGTTCTCGGGCCAATAGACGGCTCGTCGCGGTAGAGTCTTATGTTTGGAAAGGGTGCTGGCATTATGCCAGCGACCACCAGACGGTTTGAGGTGCATTGAGGATGCTTTCGGCATCTCCTCCTGCAAATCTGCTTGGCAGATCAAAGGTTGACGCCACGTAGTTAGGTCCGACTGCGCTACAGGACATCAGAAAACAAAGCGGGACGATGACAGGTGATCTGTTTTTCCGGATTCTTTCAGTTGATGGCGCGATGGCGGCCCGGAACGGGCATCAGCAAGAAAGCCATAGCGTAACTGGCCGCCGCCAGATACGCGGGAACCAAAAACAATACGAACAGCGAACCAATCAGAATCCCCGCACCCAGCGAAATGGCCGTGGGGACAAGAAACTGCGCCTGGATGCTGGTTTCCAATACCAGAGGCGTCACGCCAAGGAATGTCGTCAACGTCGTCAGGAATATTGGACGGAACCGGGACACAACCGCCCCCACGACCGCAGCACTCCAATCCTGACCATCTTCCACATTTTGGTTCGCAGTCGTGATGAGCAGGAGGGCACTGTTGATCACGATGCCGGACAGGCCAACCACGCCGAAAATCGACAACAGCGTCAGGTCGAGACCAAGAACCGCATGACCAATCAGCGCGCCCATGAAACCGAACGGGATCGTCAGCAGAATGAGGATTGGATTGAGGTAGGATCGCAATGCCAATGTCAGCAGTGCAAAAATGGCAAAGAGCGCGAGGCCGAAGTTGACCGCAAGCGACGGGCCGAAATCATTCTGTTCTTCGGCCTCGCCCGACAGCTCCATCGTCACATCCGGGTAGCGTTTTTGTATCTCGGGCAGCACCTCTTCTTGTAGCAGGCCGATTTCCGCGGCGCCGGTGGTGATGGTTTCATCCACATCCGCTAGAATGGTTGTGATGCGGCGGGCATCGACCCGAGAAATTGTGCTTGGCGCATTCGACAGCGTGAATGACCCAAGCGAACTGATCGGAACAAGCTGGCTTGCGATGCGCACCCGGTAATCGGCGAGGTCGTTGAGATCGGTGCGCTCGCTTTCGGGAAGGCGGACGCGTACGTCAATCTCCTCTTCATTCCTTTGCAGCGTCGTCACCAGTTCGCCGAACACTGCAGAGCGTATCTCGCGGGCCACATCATTGACAGTAACGCCTAGTGATTTTGCGTTCTCGGTCGGAATGAAGACAGCCTCTTGCGATGTTGTTGCGTCTGAGTCCCGTAACGACAGGATACCCTGCCGCGCCGCGAACGCGTCCTTGATCCGGTTGACGGCAAAGACGCGCGCATCGTCGCTTTTGCTGCCGACCTGAAGCGCGATATCGGCGCCGATCGGAACGACAGACGATGAGAACGTCAGCTGCACGATCCCCGGGATATCGGCGGTTTCCTCGCGCCACAGCCGTTCAAAGACCGCAGCACTAAAACTGCGCTGTTCTGCCGGCATGATCTTGGCTTCGATCGTCGCGGTATCTGTGGAGCCCGTACCAACGCCGCCCGGGTCACCAGCGGCCAGTGCGTAGCCGATGGCGATAACGGTTGCTTGCAGAACATCATCAGATGCAAGCGCCCGATCATCGGCGATCCTTGCCGCTACACGCTCCGCTGCTTCAGCAACGGCTTGCGCGCGAACCGCGGTTTCAACTTCTGACACCCCCTCCGGCATCTCGAGCGTGCCGACAACGTAGTCGCCTTCGATATCGGGGAAAAAGACGAATTTGACCTGCCCGCCGGACAACAGGCTTAACGAGGCGAAGAACAAACCAAAGCTGGTCAATATGACAAAGAGCGGCTGGCGCACGGCAAATTGGGCGGTGCGTCGGATCAGCGTGCGCCCGACATAATCAAGGCTACCGCCAATCAGTTTGCGCAGCAGCGCCAGCAAACGCAACGGTGACCAACGCCTTGCTGGGCGGTCTGAAATGCTGGCCAGATGATGGGGCAGAATAAACAAGCTGTCGATTAGCGAAAAAAACAAAACCAGCAAAACAACCGAAGCGACCGGGGCAATAAACGAGCCTGATGTTCCCGGCAGCAGCAGGAGGGGGACGAACGCACACATTGTGGTCGCTACTGCAAAGAACACAGGACCCGCCACCCGCAGGATGCCCTCTTGCGCCGCTTTTAGGGGGGCATCACCTGATTGCCTTCGAGAGAAGGTGTTTTCACCCACGACAATGGCATCGTCCACGACGACGCCCAATGCCAGGATGAACCCAAAGAGTGACAGCTGATTAATGGTAACTCCAAAGACCGCCATCAGCGAAAACGAAGCGATAAAGGCGGTCGCAATTCCGATGACAACCCAGAAAGCGACCCTGACCTCAAGCGTGACCGCCAGCAATACAAGGATAAGAACAAAGCCGACAATCGCATTTGCGGACAACAGATCGATGCGACCGTTCAAAAGCTCCGCTTCATTTCGCCATTCGATCACGTCCACGGTTTCCGGCAGGCGTGGTTTCAGACGCGTGTTTAGGTATTCTTGCGTGGTCTCAACAAGCTCCAGGATTTGTTGGTCACCTTCGCGATTGATCGAAAGAAAGACCGCCGGATCACCGTTCAACGTCGATACGATGCCACTATCCGCAAGGCCGTCTTGAACTATGGCGATATCGCTCAACGTCAGGACTGCACCATCGGCCGAACTTACAATGGGAATCGCACCAAATTCTGTGCCTGTTTGTGCCTTCCCTTCCGTTCTCAGTTGAAGCCTTTCGCGATCTGACAAAAGCGTGCCACCGGACAGGTTCAAACTTTCATTTGTAATCCTCGCGGCCAGATCGCGCAGGCCGGTGCCATAGGCATCCAGCGTTCTTTGAGACACCAGGATATCAATCTGATCCTCGGGCGCACCTGACATGTCGACACTTGTGATGTTTGGAAAGGCGAGCAGCTCCTCGCGAATTTCAAACGCCAGATTCTTGATGTCTGTCACGGGAAGTGAACCGGTCACGACCAGTTGGATCGCCAATTCCGGTGCCTCCGCCTCAACCACAATCGGGGATTCTGATCCGGACGGAAACACGGTGATTTCCCCCAAAGCGGCCTTCACATCATCAAGGACCACCCGGGGGTCTGCACCGCGTTCCAGCGACAGCGTCACGCTCGCGTTGCCTGTCACAGCTTCCGCCGAAACGCGGCGAATGCCATCAATCGCGCGCACTTTGCCCTCGATCGGGACGATGATCGTATCGGCGACCTCTTGTGGTGTGGCCCCAGGATAGGCGACCGATACTTGGATCGCGCCAAGGTCGATCTTGGGGAAATTCTTCACCGTGATTGAAAAGAGGCTGGACAGACCCGCAAGGATCAGCCCGACCATGAGCAGATTGGAAAAGACAGGATTGGAAGCGGCGGCGCGAATAAGGCCTTTCATTGGTCAGCACCTTCACCAAGTGCGGCTTGCGCACCTTCCGAGGACACGCGCACTTTCAACCCCTCGATGGCGTTTGGCAGGCGCGTTGTCACCACAGCCATCCCAACCTCAAGCGACCCCGACCGCAGGATCATGCGATCACCCGCGCGCCGATCCAGCACGGCCGGTATCTGCGTGAGCGCACCATCCACGAAGCCCCAAATGCGATCACCCGTTTGAACAGCGGCCACCGGCACCGACAGCAACCTGTCTGAATTGCCCGGCAATGGAATGGAGACATCAAAAAGGGAATTGATCCGAAAGACCCCACCCCTTGTGTCAAAAGGTTGGCTGACCGTGACCAGTACGCCCGTTGTTTGTGTGGCCGCTTCGTTCGTCAATGCGATCCGACTGATGACGCCTGGCTTCTGTGCGCCCGACCCATCCGTCGCAGTGACCGTAACCTGCCGACCGATGAGATCTTCACCTTGCTCGACGGCGTAAAGCTGCTCGGCATTCAGCCGCACCAACAGTTCGGCTTCATCCGCGGCCACTAACCTGCCCACTTCAGTTCCAGGCTGCAGGAACTGGCCAAGCGACAGGGTTTCTTGCGCGACAACAGCGTCGAAGGGGGCGGTGATGGTCGCTTGCTGTTGCGCCAGCTCTGCTGACAAAAGGGCGGCGTTGCGTTGCTTCAATTGCGCCTCTGCGGCTGCGAGGTTTGCTGTCGTGGTTGCAAGTGCGGCCTGGGACGAGATATTTCGTTCGGCAAGTGTGCTGATACGCGTCAGTTCTTTCTCAAGGCGCTCGCGCTCAGCCTCAGCAGCTGAGATATCGGCCTGTGCCCTGATGACGTCCGTTTCGAGCCGCGCAGAATCCAATTCAAAAATGCGTTCGCCACGCTCCAGCCGCTGGCCCAGTTGAAACCTCTCGTTGATCCATACGACGCGGCCCGCCAGCTCTGTTGTGACTGGTATTTCCGACGATGCTTTCAAAAGCGCGGTTTGATTGACGCTGGCTTCCACATCGGCACGCTCGACAAGTGCAACTTCCACGACCGGCAAGCGCGTCGGGAGCGCCTCGGCGAGTTCTGTTGCCGTACGTGGCTGCGAAAAAAGCAAATAGCCGCCGTATAAGGCGGCCACGCCGACTGCGGCTAATAACAAGTCAAGTATGCGCATATTTTCACCTCGCCTGTGTTCGGAACCTTACGCGTCGTTTTGAGCCTGAATACAGGGCGAGGTCAGAAACGCTTTGAATTCGAAAAAAGATGGTCGAAATTCAAACAGCCAGATCGCAACAAGCTTTGTGTGCACCGCAAGTTGCGGTATGTCCTGTATCAATGGATACATTCGCCGACTTCTACCAAAACTCAGAATATGCTTCCTTCGAGCAAGACTTGCGACGTGGCGGCACATTCGGGCTTACCTTTCTGGACGTAAAGCAGGGTGCCATTGAGACGGCAGACCCGGCCATCCCCGAGGTTCCGTTTGTCACCACGATGAACAAGCACGACGCGTTCCAATATGACTTTGGCGATGGCTGGAAAACACACAGCTATACGCAAGGCGTCGTTGATATTCAGCCCCCCAACCAGGAATGCAGGTTCCGTTTGCCTGATCTTCACCTGCGCATCGCTTTTGCCCCCGAACAACAGCTTCGCGCGCTGCTCGATGAACGGGGGATGTCATTGACGGCCCTCGAGGGCTTTTCCGGTCAGTTTCGGTCATCGGCCATGGCTTTTGCGCTGATCCAAGACATGTGGCGTTTTTCTTTGTACGACGATCCAGCCACAAACCTGATGATCGACGGGCTGTGGTTGAGCTTGGTTTCCAAATTGCTGGCGGATACCGACAAGAAACTCGGATTAGCGCCAGCCTCAGCAATCGGTGACGCGCGATTGGGACGGGTCGTTGAGTATATAGAAGAGCATTTGTCCGAACCGTTATGCGTCGGAAATCTCGCCGCCATCGCCTGCATGAGCACAACCCAGTTCAGCCGAAGCTTCAAAATCGCGCTTGGGCAAACACCGGCCAAGTACGTCACGCAGCGCCGATGCCGAAAGGCAGAGGAGCTGTTGCGAAAGACGAAAATGCCAGTCACGGCAGTCGCCGCGATCTGCGGCTTTCGGAACGTGAGCTACTTCTGGACAGTCTTCAAACGAGAAACAGGTCGAACCCCTGCCGAGACAAGGCAGCGCTGAAGACAGTTCTTGGCCTGTTAGGCTTGAAGCGCTTGTCCTTGCGCAGAAGTCAGTCCACGGACAACAAAGTAATGTTTGACCTGAATCAGCTAGATTCGACGTTGGCTTACTGATTGATCGAAGGTGCCGTTGCCGTGCGAAAGGACAAGAATTAGTCTTTTGTTACCATCAATGAAACATATCTACTTAAAGTGGATCACCTTGCGCTCGGCCAACCAAAGCCTTAAGGACGCTACCCAACAAATGTCCGCTTTCGCAATTTGGTGAACTAACTTCGCATTCGCAGCGAACGACGGCTTCCCCCGGCCCCGAGAGCCGCGCGCGGCAAAAATCAATCATGCAGGCATGTAAAGCCGCTCAGCCCTTTGTCTCGAAGCGGCATCAGTAGGCAATTGACCGAGTATGAATATCGCGGAATCTCTCGGTGCTCCAAACCAAAGCTACAGTCCAGCTTCTCGTAGATATCTGGCGATTGTCTCGCGCGTATCTCCTCCAAATGTAAACGCAACAAGACCAGCAGCATGGGGTGGGTAGGGCTCCTAACGTGCAAGGGGTGATCGCGTCCTAAAAGCTGAGAGCACACTTGCGGTAAGCACTCGCTATGAGATAATATCATTATTATGCAGTATCGAATCGATATTAAATAGATGAAACCATCGTCTCCTGACCTGCCACTGGGGTTCCTGATCAATACGATCGGTCGGCTCCTGAGCGCGCGGGCACACTCGATCTTCGCGAAAAGCGGTCTCGATCCAGTCTTGGTCGGTGTGATGTGGATGATCCACTTAATGCCAGGACGGACGCAAAAGGAATATGCGAAATTACAGTCCCGTGATGTCAGTACGTACGGCCGGATCGTGGACAAGCTGGAAGCGGCAGGAATGCTACGGCGCAGGCCATTGCCGGGCGACCGCCGTGCTTGGTCTCTTGAGTTGACCGACGATGGCGCGCGTGTCTTGGCGGAACTACATAGGGAAACGGAAGCGCTGGAGCGGCAATTCACGCACCCGCTTGACCGCTGCGCCGAGGCGGCAATGCGAGAGGGTCTTGCCCAGATGCTGATCGCTCTGGGGGGTCTTGATCTTGGCAATGAGGACGAAAACACATGAAAGTTCTAGTGTTTGGAAAGACGCCGGGGATAATGACGAGAGCCCTGGAGGCGCTCAGGGCAGCAGTAATCGATGCCGAAGGTGTGTTTAGTGTCATCGAGGCCGAGGCGCGTCTGCGCCACGGAGAGATCGCCTTACTCGCGATGGGTGGCGGCGTTCCGAAGCCGGAACGCGCTGCGCTGAAGGCCCTGGCCGAAGAGACAGGTATTATCACGGTCGACGTCTTTGGCCCCGAAACTCTGATACCGACCGTAAGAGCCGCGCTGATCGACTGAAATTTCTTAATAAGTACGCTTCGAAAGGACCGAATATGTTCCGCGCACTCTCACTTGTTGCTCTTTTGCTGCCAGTCACCGCTTTAGCCCAGGTCGACACCCGAGATGATACCGTAACTGCCGCCGAAGTGCCTTCTGCGGCGTATGGACCGAAGGTCGACTACGCTATCGGCTACGCTGTTGATGAAATCGTGCCGGGGAGCGGCGCGTGGTGGATCACGGAGGGATCGCACCAGGCAATGTTCCTGACCACTGGCGAGGGGGTCGTCGTGGTTGACGCACCACCCATCTTCGGCGTCAACATCGCCGCCGCGATCGCCTCGGTCACGGACGAGCCGGTGACCCATCTCGTCTATACCCATGCCCATGCCGACCACATTTCCGGAGCCTACCAGTTCCCCGCTGGGATAGAAATTCTTGCGACGGAGCCGGTAGCCGAAGCGGTAGCTCTGAGCAACGCGTCAGGGCGAACCCTGCCGCCATTCGGTACATTCGTCGGAGGGCAGCCAGTACCAGACGTTACACGTATCGTCGCAGATGGCGAGACACTGACCGTGGGATCGCAGACGCTGCGTTTCATCGAACTGCCAGTTTCGCATACCCATAACGACCTGATGATCCTGATCCCTAAGCATCGGATCGCAATGACGGTAGACATAGTTTGGGCTGGATGGATCCCATTCCAGGCGCTCGGCGAAGCGGAAGACATCGGCGGATACGTCGCGGCGCATGACGCCATCTTGGCCGAGGAGTGGGACGTGATGGTATCAGGTCATGTCGGAAGACTAGCGACACGCGAGGACGTCAAAACCAACCGCGCGTATGTTGTCGACCTCGTCGCTTCTGTCATGCGGGCATTGCAGTTGGTGGCCTATCAGGACGCGGCCGAGCGCGCCGGCTATGCCAACCCGTTCCTTACAGTCGAGGTCTACTTCGACATGGTGGCAGCGGAGGCCGCGAAAGACGTCGAAAGTCGTTGGGTGGGCAAGCTCGGCGCGGCTGATGTCTGGACCTACGCCAACGCCCGCGCGGTCATGATGTGGCTCCGACTGAATTGAAACATCGCGTCTCCGATCCGAGACGGACGTCTGCAATACGGGCACTCCGATGAACTTCAACTTGCTCGTCGATGCCGAAATGAGTGACTCATCCATAGACCTCCCGCGTCCGCTAATCTCAGGACTCAATTCATTGAGTACGAGATTGCGACCGCAATACGGGCGGTCGCAAGGAAGTTGCGGCCGGGTTTATCGAAACGGCTGCCGACGTAGCGTCAGACCGTCAACGCAGCCTGATCAAGTGGGAATCTGAAAGGAGCCCTTTCAAACAGGCACTATCCTGCTCCAGTTCTCTCAAGCTTCATCACTGACGGATGCCATGAGCCAGAGTATTGGATCGAATGCCCGACGGGGCAGAATTTTGCGCTAAGAGCAAAGCAGTCTTTCATAAATGGCGCAGCAAATGAGGAAAAAGAGCCATTTTTAAACGATGCTGCGCATCGCTCGAATGGCTGCTTTTCATATTGTCATAATCGAACCGATATGCCGCCATCGAAAGCGTATGTTGAAAACCTGCTGAAAGTGACCTGCTCGACCTTGCCCCAGCAGCCCCAGCCGCCACGAGCAGAGGCATCCAGTGGTCAGGGGTTGGATGGGCTTGGGCATAATCAGGGTGGTCGACGGCGTTCAACAAAGTTGATTTGCGTGCCTCAGGCGTCAAGGAAAGTGCGTCACGCACCCAACGGTCAAACCGATCACTAAAGTCCTTAGTGTGATTTGATGGGTTTTTGGCAAAGTAACTTGCTCGAAATTCGTTCTGGTTATGTGTGGCACCGCCGCTTGCCAAGATCAGCAGGCCTTCGTCGGCAAGTGGCGCTAGTGCTTCGCCTAGGGCGAAGTGCGCTGCCGCGTCACCGCCCCGACGTATCGAGACAGTTACAACTGGCACTTCAGCTTTTGGAAACATATGCACGAGCGGTATCCATGCACCGTGATCAAGCGATGGATCCCCAGAGACCGCTGTTACATCTGCGGCCTCGAGTGCCGCCAAAACCCGCTCTTTGACATCGAAATCGCCCCGACTTGACCACGCCAATCCAGCCGCAGCCGGGTGATCGGCAATCATCGCCATGACATTGGCTGAGGATACTGTGAATTCATCACGTTCGTCATGGGCCGAGATCAGAATAATGGCGTCGGGCTGAACGCCTGCCAAAGCTTCACCAACGGCTGCAAAATCTGCGTAGCTTTGCTCGCGCGGATCCATTGTCAGCGTCGCGGCCCCGTGAGAGACGAATACGACAGGTAGATGATGGTCAGGTTGGGGAGACATCGTCGCGACCTCAGTTCCGTGTGAAGAAACCGTCGAGTAGTTCCGACAGCAATTCAGGTTGGGTTTCGGGAATCCAATGACCACTGTCGATCGTTTGACCCTCAACTTGGATTGCCAGCGGTTCCATCATTTGCACGACATATGGAAAGGGTGCCAAGCGTTCCGCGTTTAAGCCAAGAACCGGCATTTCAAGTGGTGTCTCCATGAAGACCTTGTTGTCCTCGGCGTCTTGCGTGAAGGCACGATACCAATTGAAACCGGCGGTCGCATTGGCAGGATCGCTATAGGCGTCGACCGTGATCGAAATCTCATAATCCGTGATCCCGCCGGAACCCGCGTCCATCTGTTGCATGAAGTGGCTATAGTAGAACTGTTCGTTACCTGTTGTGAGCGCTTCGGGCACATCAGCCGCGGCATGAAAAGCGAAATGCCAAGCACGCGGATCGGCCGCAATCATATCGAAAATTGGCGTACCGGGCAGTGGGACATCAATGATCGTGACAGTGTCGGTTGCATCTGGAAACTGGCTGGCAAACGCGAATGCCGTCATCCCGCCGATGTCATGTCCGACGATGTTTGCGCTTTCGATCTCCAACTCATCCATCAGTGCCATGATGTCAGTGGCCATGGTGCGCTTGTCGTATCCAGCGTCCGGTTTATCGGAATCGCCCGCACCGCGAAGGTCGACAGCGATGATATCATAGTCAGCAGAAAGCAGCGGCATAACCTCGATCCATGACGCCCAAGTCTGTGGCCAGCCGTGCAACAAGATAACGGTCTCACCGTCGCCGCCATCGCGGACGTAGTGCAGATTTACCTCGGCACCGGTCATTCTGGCGCTTTCAAAACCGTCAGGTAAAGTGACGTCGGCAAAACCGGCACTGGCGGATAGCCCGAGCATCGCCACGGATGTGAGTAGAGTTTTCATTAAACAAGTTCCTTGTGATAGATGTAAGCTTAAGACCAGTTGGTCAGGTTGAGGCCTGCAAGACGCCCCACTTCTCGGGCATCCAGTGCGTCCATGGCATCAGAGAAAAGTTCAGGTCCGACCGAACGATAAGCGCCAATGTCTTTGAGAATGTTGACTGTGGTTTGAAGGTCAAAGTCGCCTTCGCCCGCAAACAGGCGGTGACGCAACAAGTCGTTTAGCAGATCACCTTTGAGTTCGGTGGTCGCGTCCACGAGTTGCACGTCAAATATCTTGTCGCCGGGAATAGTGCGCAGCAGATCGTGGTCTGGATCCGCCCTCCAGAAATGCCAGGTGTCGAAGGTCAGCCCAAGGTTGGGGCGGTTGATCTCTCGCACCAAATCCCAACCCTGCGCCAACGTGGCGATGGATGAGATCGGCATGGGTTCCAGACCAATCCTCAGGCCGCGCTGGTCCGCCCGTTCAGCAAACCCGCCCAAAGCGTCCATCAAGGCACTGTGTTCATGTGATTGACCAAGGCCTTCGACCACATTCATCTGCGTGGCACCCAGGGCATCGGCCATCTCGAAAACATCTTCTTCGGAATGGTCAATGAAGGCCACGTTTTCCTCAGGGTAGCCTTCTGGAATAGCGAAGTCCGGCGTCCATTGGACAAACGGATCGACGATCGCCGCATGAACGCCTGCGTCTTCAAATCGTTGGCGGATGTCGCCCGCTGATAGGCCCACCGACCGCCAAGTCTTGTAGTCGATCGGGAAAACGGACATTGCGCTGAAGTCGCCTTCGTTAGCGGCAATCAGACGATCATCGAGAGATTTATTGCGAACATTTGCAGCCCAAAGAACGCGCCGTTGCACTGGATTGGCCATGAGTGCCTCTGGTTTCAGGGTTGAAATGGCAGCGGTTGCTATCGCCGTTGAAAGGAAAGTACGTCTGTTCATTGGCCTGCCCTCATGCCGCTGCGAGTTGTGCGATGTCATCTAACTTGGACAACGCGGTGATCACGGCCGGGCGCGCATCAATTTCTGCGATCCAGCGGCGGGTCTGCGTCAATTCCGGCAGCCTATCGGAGGCGGCCTGCTCCAGATACTGCAACCCACCCTTTGCCCAAGGAAAGCTCATCATGTCAGCGATCGAATAGGCATCACCCGCCAGATAGGCGGCGTCGGTCAGGCGGGTTTCGAGCACCTCGAACAGGCGGATTGTTTCTGCCAGATACCGCTCAATTGCATAGGGAAGCTTTTCATCGGCCATCAGGAAGTGGCCCCATTGACCGATCATCGGCCCCAACCCGCCAACTTGCCAAAACGTCCAGGCCAATGCATCGGCGCGCGCTTGCCCATCATGCGGCAGAAACTGTCCGTTCTTTTCAGCCAAGTGCAAAAGGATAGCACCGGATTCAAACAACGTGGTCTCATCTTCAACCAATGCCGGAATTTTCGCGTTCGGGTTCAGCCGCAGAAAATCGGCCTTGTTTTGATCGCCGTTGCCGATGTCGACCGGCTTGATGTCATAGGTCAGCCCCAGCTCTTCCAGCAGAATTGCCGGTTTCTGACCGTTCGGGGTGTTCCATGTGTAAAGCGTTCTCATTCTCAGCCTCCTGTTTTGAAGTTGAGAAGTATCTAGCTGTTAAGAGTGATTGTGATTAGTTGGGAAAAATGGGTATTATTAATCCATGAGTGAATTAATAGACCCGTTGCTATCTGATCTCGCCTTGGTTGTCCGCGTCGCTGATAGCGGTGGGTTTTCAGCCGCATCTGCCTTGACGCGCATACCTCAAGCGACCGTCAGTAGACGTATCGCCGCACTGGAAGAAAAGCTGGAAACACGCTTGTTTGACCGAACAACGCGCAAGGTGGCGCTGACACAATCCGGGCGCCGAATTTATGAGCATGCCAAGCTTATGGTCCAACAAGGTGAGGCGGCCACATCTGCCTTGCAAGCGCTACAGGCACATCCTGGCGGAACGCTGCGCATCACCAGCACTGTCGTTTTAGGCCAGGCTTTTGTGCAGGACATTCTGACTCAGTACATGGCTAGGTATCCGGCGGTCTCTGTTAAGCTGGAACTGACGGGGCGCCGGGTTGATATCATCGAAGAGGGCTTTGATATTGCGATCAGGGTCGGACGTTTGCCTGATTCTGGCCTCGCCGTGACACGATTGGGCACCGCAACCAGTGGCTTCTTCGCCAGCCCCAAATATCTTGAGGCGCGCCAACCCATCAGTGCGCCTGAACACCTGCTATCACATGCGATGTTTCTGCCTAGCTTATCCCTCGACCGAACGAAGATCAGCCTTTCAAAGGACGGTCACATCCACGACCTTGATGTATCCCCAAGAATGACTTGCAATGATTTTCAGCCGCTTCTATCTGCGGCTTTAAACGGGCTTGGCGTAGCGCAGCTTCCTCGTTTTGTGGCTGCCAGCAGCATCGCCTCCCATCAATTGGTGGCCGTGCTAACCGACTGGGACCTTCCCAAGACTGAAATTAGCGGTCTCACCCCGTCATACCGCGGTACGTTGCCAGCAGTTCGCGAGTTTTTAACGCTCGCAAAAGAACAGTTGAAAAACGTCACGTAGGTAAAGGATTCAAAGCTATTCCGAAATCACGCCAGTATGTCAGGCAGCCTTCGGTCCGGAAAATGCGCAACGAGGACATCTATAAATGCTCGCAGTCGAGCGGTGACAGAATGCGGAGAAGGGTAGACGAATGAAATTGGGACTTTGATCCCTTCCCAGTCTGGCAAAAGACGTAACAAAACCCCTTTCTCAATATCGGCTTTGACCAGGAATTCGGGCAAATATGCGATACCGACCCCATCGGTGGCGGCGGCGTGCAAAACCGTCAGCGAGTTGACAGAGGCGACTGATGTCACACGGGCTTTCAGTGATGTCCCGCCCTTTGACAGCGACCACCGTGTCTGGCGATCAGCCGTAAGCGTCAAGGCGGGCAGCTTTGCTAACGCGTCGGGATGGGTCGGCATCTTGGCTGTATTGAACAACTTGGGCGATGCAACTGGAATGGTCTCTGCATGGGCAACCGTCCGCGCGGCCTGTCCACTGTCCGGTAGCGATCCAATATAAACACCACCATCGAACCCCTCGTTCATGATGTCGACGGGACGGTCGAGCAGGACAATTTCAAGTTTGATATGGGGGTAGGCGCGGCGACATTCTGCAATAATTGATGAGGCAAACGCTTGGGCGAAGAGATGCGGCATCCTGATGCGCAATGCGCCTTCCGGCTCTACGCTTGCGGCACTTACCAAACGTTCGGCTTCGTTTGCATCGGCCAGAATGCGCTCTGCCCGGGGCAGCAATGCTGCCCCTTCTGCCGTCAGACGCAGTTTACGGGTTGTCCGTTCGATCAGCCGGACACCCAACGCTGCTTCGAGGTCTTGGACGCGTTTTGACACGGTCGATTTTGGCATGGCCAGCGCAGTCGCGGCGGCGGCGAAAGACCCCTCGTTTGCGACGGCTGTAAATTCTCTGAGCGCGTTGATGTCCATAGGCATACATTATCCATAAATATAGACAATGAAACCCAGTATGCGTCACTAGTGCATTTTTTGGGATGCACGTAGTTTCTACTGCAAGGCACAAGCAGATGGAGAAGTGCTATGCAAATTCGCAACCCAATGAAAATTATCAGCGCACCGCAGGGAATGGAATCGCCGTTGATCCAGACCCACGACGTCACCCGTCAAGACATGGGCGATCTTATGAACCCCTTTTTGATCGTCAGTCTGTTTGAGATGAAAGGGCCGGTCTTTCCGCCACACCCGCATGCCGGTTTTGCGGTGATGACTTACATTCTTCCCGAAAGCGAAACAGGTTTTGTCAATCAGGACAGCACTGGGTTTTCAAACGAAATTGCGCCGGGTGATGTTCATCTTACCTTTGCGGGTAGCGGCTTGCTGCATGAAGAAACCAACAAGGTTGAAGGCCAGTCGGCGGTTGGGTTCCAGATCTGGCTCGACATACCAAATGCCAATCGCCGTGATGCGCCAACCGCGACCCACCTGAAACATGCCGAGGTCGAAACCCTTCGAAGCGGGAATGGTACAATCCGTGCCCTCGCAGGAGCATCAAACGGCCTTAAGGCCAAGATCGACATTCCAACGCAGTTCCGGCTGATAGATGTGTCCCTAAATCCGGGCGCAAGTTTTGAGCAGGATCTGAGCGCAACCGAAATAGCGTATCTTTATGTGATTTCCGGCGCCGTCAGCGTTGGCAATCTTACCGCGAAAGCTGGTGACGTGCTGTTTACCGAATCAAGCGGTACGTCGCTCGCGGCAACAGCGCGCAGGGACGGCGCGCGTTTCGCTCTTTTTGCTGGTGAGCCCTTGAAACAGGCCCCTGTTTTCGGTGGCCCGTTCGTAGCCAGCAACCATGAAGAGCTGACAGATTTCAAACGCGCCTTCGCCAGCGGTGCGATGGGTCGTTTGACGGCTTTTGCCGACCAAACCGCGTTGTAGGGCCCCGATCATGACATCTGATGAAAACATGCCCGATGGAATGTCGCCAAAGCCATTGGTCGCCGCCACAGTCCTTGCGGTTTCAAGCCTTACGATTATGGCCAATGCTACTATCGCCCCGTCGCTGCCCGGTCTGGCAGCGGCATTCTCCGATGTGCCTGCGATCGAGACCCTCTCTGGCCTTGTTCTGAGTCTGCCATCGCTTGCCATCATCTTGACCGCTGCAATCTTTGGGTCCCTTGCGGATCGCGTCAGCAGACGACGGCTTTTGGCCTTTGCAATGACGCTTTACGCCGTCGGTGGCGCGTCAGGGTTTTTCGCCACGACAATGATTGAACTGCTGGTTGGCCGTGTCGCGCTAGGGGTGGGTGTTGCCGGAACCATGACAATTGCCACCATGCTGGCCGCCGACCTGTGGACAGGACGCGCACGAGTGCAGTTCATGGGCCGTCAGGCTGCGGCCATTTCGGCAGGCGGTATTGTCTTTTTGCTGCTGGGTGGATGGCTGGCCGAGAGTTCCTGGCGCGGCCCGTTTCTTATATACTTGCTGGCAATGCCCATCGCGGTCGCGACGTGGATCGTGTTGCCGGAACGTGAGACGCCGTCGCATGAGGTCGGTGCGCCAAGACAACCGATTGAATGGGGTGCGGTGGCGCCGATTGCAGGCTTGGGGTTCTTTACGATGGTGATGTTCTACATCATTCCGACCCGCCTGCCATTTTTGATGGCTGAGATCGGTTTGACAGCACCTGCAACCTCGGGTCTGGCGATTGCAGCAGTGACGGCAACCAGCATCGTTTCGGCCCTGTCATTTCCGCCGCTGCGTGCAAAGTTATCGCCGTTGTTCCTGTTTGCCTTCAGCTATTTCCTTATGGCAATCAGCTATGCCTTGATCGCCACGGCAACGGGATTGGGCCAAATCATTGCAGGTACGCTGATCGCTGGTCTTGGGTTGGGTGCGACGATGCCGAACCAGAACAGCTGGCTGATGTCAAAAGTCAATGAAAGCACACGCGGTCGTGCGGCCGGGGTGCTTACCACTTTTGTGTTTGCCGGCCAATTCGCGTCGCCCATGATCGCGGGTCTACTTTCCGCCTTAGTATCGCTCGGCACAGTCTTCGCGCTGTTTTCCATCGCTTTGGGATTGCTCGCTATCGGGCTGATCGCGATCAATCTTGCCAACAAACCACACCCCAAATTCGTCTGACAACAAAATGAATGGGTCATCAAATGACAAAAGTTCTGGTTTTCTATTATTCCTCTTACGGGCACATCGAAACGATGGCGCAAGCGGTGGCGCGTGGTGCGGCGAGTGTATCGGGCACGGAGGTCGCGCTAAAGCGGGTCGCCGAATTGGTTCCAAAAGAAGTTGCAACAAATGCGCATTTCAAGCTGGATCAAGAGGCTCCATTTGCCGACCCCAATGAGCTTGCTGATCGCCTCTTCTTCCAGGCTCAACTTCATCTCGAGGATCACCTGTTGGATGGCCAGCGTTTCGTGCAGCATGCGCTTGGCCTCGGCACCCGTGATACGTCCATCCTGGATCGCGTCGTGGTACTCGGCCATCAGCTGGGCGAACCTTTGACTGAGCGCCACCACATCTGCGTTGACCCCGCCCGTTTTGCGGTCGTTCCTAGGTGTCTCGTCATAGCTCAGCGTCACGCCGCGCAGATCCGCCAGCGCCGAGGTCACGTGCGGGAACGAGGCCGCCGCCTCAAGGGCGGCGACCGTGTCAATCGGCATGAACCGGTCGGCATGCTCGTCAGCGTCGGAATAGTATCGGCCGAGCGTCGCCTTCGATTTGCCCGTCACCTCGCAGGCGGCCTCGATGCCGACATCCTTCACCAAGGCTTCGGTGTGCTTTTTCAGATATCCTTCCATCCCGGCCATACGCGCCTCCCCCTTTACGGGGAAATCTTTCCCCCTTTTCCCATTATGCCGATCGCACAGTTCTGCCAATCTCTTATCGCCCCACGGGTAACGGGGTTGTACGAGTATCCGGCGCTCCCCCGCCGGACCGGGTGAGCCTGCCGCGTGGTCTCTTCTGGAGGGAGTGCGCCGGTCAGACCAGGCGCCCCCGCGGCAGGCACACCCTCTTGCCAGCCCCCTGCGCCTCGCGCTAAGCGGCGGCCATGGCCAAGCTCTATTTTCACTATTCCACCATGAATGCGGGCAAATCGACCGCACTTCTGCAAGCCTCGCACAATTATGTCGAACGCGGCATGGCGACCTATCTGATCACTGCACGTTTCGACCGGCGTGCCGGCGAGGGACGCATCGCAAGCCGCATCGGCATTGGTGCCGATGCCGATACATTCGATGCAGGCACCAACCTTTTCGCGCAGATCGAGGCGCGATTGGCCAACGGCCCGGTGGCTTGCGTCTTTTTGGATGAGGCGCAGTTTCTGAGCAGGGATCAGGTCTGGCAATTGGCCCGCGCCGTCGATGATTTGCACATTCCGGTGATGTGCTACGGCCTGCGGGTCGATTTTCAGGGCGAGCTTTTCCCCGGCTCGGCGGCACTGCTGGCGCTGGCCGACGAGATGCGCGAGGTGCGCACGATCTGCCATTGCGGTAAGAAGGCTACCATGGTGGTGCGAAAAAACGAGGCCGGTCAGGTCGTTACCCAAGGTGCCCAAGTCGAAATCGGCGGCAATGACCGCTACGTCTCGCTCTGCCGCCGCCACTGGCGCGAGGCCACGGGCAGCTGAAGCAGAAATCGATAAATCTGGATCAGACTTCCCTGCCTCTCAATCAGCATCATGCTGATTTCGAACGTGAATTCTGATACAACTTATTGGAGGCTAAATCGATTTCGCTTTAGACCGAATTCGGCAAATCGCGCCCGTCGAAGAACGCCTTCAGGTTATCGACAGCCATCATCCCCATCGCCACCCGCACCTCCAACGCCGCGGTCCCGAGATGGGGCAGCAGCACGGCATTTTCGCAGGCGATCAGCGCCTCGGGCACCTTCGGTTCGAACTCATACACATCCAGGCCCGCGCCGCCGATCTGGCCGGTTTGCAAGGCGGAGATCAGCGCGGCTTCGTCCACCACATCGCCCCGGGCGATGTTGACAAAAATGCCGTGCGGACGCATCGCAGCGAAGAAATCCGCGCCGATCAAGTGGTGCGTCTCGGCGCCGCCAGGCACGGCGACCACCACGATATCGGCCGCCGCCGCGACAGCCTCGGCCGTTTCCAACTGGCGCGCGGGAACGCCCGGGTCGGCGACGGGGGAGCGGTTGTGGAACACCACCTCCATCCCGAAGCCATGGTGGCAGCGGTGCGCGATCGCCTTGCCGATCCGGCCCATCCCGATGATGCCGACGGTCTTGCCGGTGACGTGCAAGCCCAGCATCTGGGTCGGATGCCAGCCCTCCCACGCGCCCGATCGCACCATTCGCTCGCCCTCGCCCGCGCGGCGGGCGGCCATCAGGATTAGCGTCATCGCGGTGTCGGCGGTGGCGTCGGTGACGGCCCCGGGGGTGTTTGTCACCGACACGCCGGCGGCCTTAGCCGCAGCGACATCGATATGGTTGTAGCCCACCCCGAAATTGGCCAACAGCTTGACCCGGGGGGCCGGCACCCGCGCGAAGGCCGGCGCGCGAAAGGCATCGCCCAGCGTCGGCAGGATGGCGTCGTAAGCGGCCAGTGCGACGGCGGCTTCATCCTCGGCCATGGGTGTCGTATCGTCACGGATTGTGACGTCGAACGCGGCCTTGGCGGCGTCCAGCACCTCGTCCGGCAGGCGCCGGGTGATCAGAACCTTGGGTTTCAATAGAGCCTCCCTCCCAGCGGCACATCCTGGCCAGGGCCGATCAGCACAACCTCGCCATCCGCGTCCGGCACGCCCAGCACCAACACTTCCGACATGACCGGGCCGATCTGACGCGGCGGGAAATTGACGATCGCCAGCACCTGCCGCCCGATCAGCTCTTCGGGTTGGTAATGCACCGTGATCTGGGCCGAGCTTTTCTTTTCGCCGATCTCGGGCCCGAAATCGACGCGCAGTTTATAGGCCGGTTTGCGAGCCTCGGGGAACGGCTCGGCCGCCACGATGCGGCCGACGCGAATATCGACCTTCTGGAAATCGTCGAACGTGATCATTTGCCCAGCTCCCGCCCGCGCTCGGCCGCCGCGTGGACGGCACGTTTCAACAAGGGCGGAAAGCCCGCCTCTTCGTCCATCAGAACAGCCAGAGCCGCGGCGGTGGTGCCGCCCGGGCTGGTGACGTTCACGCGCAATTGGGCGGGGTCTTCCGCGGCCTCTTCGGCCAGCGCACCGGCGCCCGCGACAGTGGCCGTGGCCAATTGCAGCGCCAGGTCCTCGGGCAACCCTTCGGCCACGCCTGCGGCGGCCATCGCCTCGATCAGGTGGAACACGTAAGCGGGCCCCGAGCCTGACACGGCGGTGACCGCATCCATCTGATGCTCGCCCTGCAACCGCACGACTTGCCCCACGGCCGAAAGCAGCGCCTCGGCCAGATCCAGATGGGCGCCGGTCGCCTGGACATTACCGCAGATTGCCGTGATGCCGCGTGCGATGGCGGCGGGCGTGTTGGGCATCGCGCGGATGATCGGGGTTTCTGCACCCAGCACCTCTTCATAGAACCGGATCGCGGTGCCAGCCGCCACGCTGAGGAACAACGTACCGCCGCCACCGAAGCCTTTCAGAACCGGCAAAGCCTCGGCCATCATCTGAGGTTTGACGGCGACCAGAACGATGGCGGGATCTTTGGGCAGATCGGCGTTCAGATGCACGCCCTGATCTGTCAGCCAGTCCGATGGATGCGGGTCGATCACCCAGACCGACTGGGCCGGCAGACCGCCCTTCAGCCAGCCCGCTAGCATGGCCGAGCCCATCTTGCCGCAGCCCAGCAGCACAAGGCCCCGGCGGCGGAGATCATCCATATTCATAAAGCGCCCCCTTCATCCGGGGGCGAGATTAAGCGCGGCCGTAGGCCTCGGCAATGGCAACCTGCATCGCCTCGTCCACCGGGCGTTCGCCCCAGGTGACCAACTGGAAGGCCGGGTAGAACTTTTCGGCCGTGCCGACGGCGGTGCCGATCAGGTGGTCGATCTGATCGTGGTTGGCCATCTGGCCGCCGGTCTGCACCAGACCGTAGCGCCAGACCATCAGCCGCTGTTCGTGCCAATAGGTGAAGGCCCCGGCCCAGCAGGTGTCGTTCACGCGGTTCAGCGCCTCGTAAAGCGCGGGCAGCCGCGCCTCGGGCGGCTCCATCTCGAAGGTGCAGATCAGCCGCAGGGTTTCGTCCTGCGGTGACCATGCCAGCGTGATCGAATAGGTCCGCCATTGCCCTTCAACCGCCATGGCGATCTGGTCGTCGGTGACGCGGTCGAAATCCCAGGCGTGATGCTCGGCCAACGTCTCGACAACGTCGATCGGATGTAGGTCGTCTGTATTCAGATACTGCTCGGAAAGCGCCATTTTGCCCCGGCCTCTTTTGCTTTAGCTTCCTCGGGGTTCTGACCCACCAGAAGCTGCGTGGCTTACAAGGGTCGGCGTTGCCCGCGCCGGGCCCTTACAACATATGGTGGGCTATGGGGGGACTCCTGTAAAGAAGAAAGTGCGTGAAACCCTCAGGAAGTTGTGGGTGACCCGACGTGCTTCCGCAGCATATCGATGAAAACCCGAGTCTTTAGCGGTAGATAGGCGCGCGAGGGATAGAGAAGCCAGGCACCGGTGTCGAAATCGGTCGCGGTGGCCTGATGATCGGGAAAGCCGTCAATCAGCCGCCCGGCGGCCAGATCATCGCCCACCAGCCAGTCGGTCAGCAGCGCCGGACCCATCCCGGCCAGCGCCGCGGCGCGAAGTGCAAGGGCCGCCGAAATCTCGACATTGCCCTTTACCGGCACCTCGGTTTCCCCCTCGGGGCCGCGAAACCGCCAGAGGTCGCGGAACCCGTCATAGGGGAAGAGCAAACAATTCAGCCGCGCCAGATCTGACGGGGTGCGGACGAGGTTGGCGCGCCAGTACTCAGGCGTCGCCAGCACCCGGTAGCGCGTCTGCATCAGGCGCGAGACGATGGCGTCGCCCGACGCGCCCGGCCCCAGCCGCACAGCCAGGTCGATCCGGTCCTCGATCAGCGACACGCGCCGGTCCGACAGCAGCAATCGCACCGTTACAGCGGGGCAGGCTGCCTGGTAGGCGGCCAGCATCGGCACGATCACCATCTGCCCGAACGCGGTTGAGGCCGAAACACGCAGCGTGCCCTTGGCGGCGCTGACCATATCGCGCGCCGCCTCGCCCGCCACCGAAAGCTCGCCCACCAGCGGTGCGATGCGGTCGCGATAGGCCGCCCCCGCTTCGGTCAGCGCGATCCGGCGGGTCGAGCGTTCGAACAGGCGAAAGCCCAGGGTTTGCTCAAGCCCCGCAATGCGGCGCGAGACATTCGAGGGGTCAAGGTCGTGCGCCTTGGCGACGGCGGCAAAGCCACCACGCTCGGCCACATCAAGGAAGAGGTGCAGATCGTCCAGATTCATTCGTGCATTATACGCATGAACATAATGTATTTCATATTATTTATTGCTTCATTGACATTTGTATTCTGCCCCGCATCACAGATCAGGAGCATACACCATGCCAACTCTTCTTCGCATCGACGCATCGGCCCGGCTTGCCGGGTCAAACAGCCGCGTTCTGGGCGACCATGCCCAGGCCCTCTGGCAGGCGGCTCATCCGGCTGGCAGCGTCATCGCCCGCGACGTGTCGGGCCCCGACATGGCACCCATCGCGCAAGACACGATCACCGGATTCTACACCGCGGCCGACGCAATGACCGATGATCTGCGCCGGGCTACGGCGGTGTCCGACACGCTGATTGCCGAGTTGCAATCGGCCGATTGCCTGCTGCTGACCACGCCGATCTACAATTTCGGCGTGCCCGCGGGCCTCAAAGCCTGGATCGATCAGATCACCCGCATCGGCCACACCTTCGCCTATGAAGACGGCGCGTTTCGCGGCCTTGTTCGCACCCCGCGCGCGATCGTCGCGCTGGCCTATGGCGCGGATGGCTATGCGGCCGGTGGGCCTTTGGAGCAGACCGATTTCCTGCGCCCCTATCTGGCGTTCCTGCTGGGATTCTTGGGTATCGGCCATGTCGATTTCATCACCGCCGAGGCGACGACTGCCGATGAGGCCACCGTCGCCCAGCGCATGCAGGCCGCAAAAGCCGCGCTGCACGATCTTTTGCCCGCAAACGCTGCCTGAAAGGACATCCTCATGACGAAAATCGCATTTCTGGGCCTGGGTCAGATGGGCCGCCGCATGGCCGCCAATCTGGTTGCGGCGAGCCATGACGTCATCGTTTGGAACCGCTCATCCGGCCCGGCGGAGGCCTTCGCCGCGCGCGCGGGCAGCCCCGCCGAGGCAGCGGCCTCCGCCGACATCATCCTGACGATGCTGACCGACGATCAGGCCTCGCACCAGGTTTGGGCCGAGGTCTTGCTGGCCGCGAAACCCGGCGCCCTGGCAGTTGAGATGAGCACACTCTCGCCCGCCCGCATCGCCGCGTTGTCGGGCGAGGCCGAGGCGAAGGGCCTGACCTTCATCGACGCCCCAGTCGCTGGCACCCCGCCCCAGGCCGAGGCGGGGCAGTTGATCTTTCTGGCGGGCGGCACCGACAAGGCGTTGGCGCGCTTCGCGCCCCTGGTCGAGGCGATGGGCAGCCGGATCGTCCATGCCGGGCCGACCGGCAAGGGGGCGGTGCTGAAGCTGATGGTCAACACCTTGCTGGCCACGCAAACGGCGCTGGCGGCCGAATTGACGACTTTCGGCAAGATCCATGGCGTGGTGCCCGACGACACGGCGCGCCTGCTGGCAGACCTGCCGGTAACAAGCCCTGCCACGGCCATCTCTCTTCGTCAGATTGCCGAGGGCCAGCACGCCCCGCTTTTCCCGATCGATCTGATGATCAAGGACCTGCGCTATGCGCTGGATGGATGGGCCGCGCCGCTGACCGAAACCACCCTGCAAGCCTTCGAAAGGGCACAGAGCGCGGGCCATGGCGCGCTTCACATCTCGGCCGTAGCGCTGGCGGATTAGCTAGGCGCGGCCACCTAGAAAATCGGCGATCGCTCGCAGCACGCCATCGGTTCGCAGCACTTCCAGATCATCGATCAACGCGTCGGCCGCGCGCACGTAGCGGCCGGTCGCGTCGTCGCGCGCCTGCTGCGGGGCTGCGGGGTCAGACATCACCTGCCGGGCCAGGCGCACTTCTGCCAGGTGGGTTTCAACCATGCGCCAGGTCTCGGACGCTGTTTGTTCAGCCAAGTCGCCGTTGCCTTTCCCACCCCGGAGCCGCGCGAAATCGTTAACAAAGGTTAACGGAATCAGGCGCGACCAAACTTTTCCCAATCACCTCAATAAGATATAAAAATCTTGCCGCGTCAAGATTGTTCCATTCACACAATCAAAAGGCGATTTATCTCTCGGCTATCGTCTGTTTAAGTGCGCGGACGATGCTTGTGACACCCGAACGCACAGAGAGAATTAAGACCCGGATTCAGGCCGCCGTGGAAGGCGGGCTGCGTGACCGAAAGATGTCCGCGCGTCGGGCCTCGCTGGACGTTGTGGGCAATGATGGCTTGATCCGCGATATCCGTGCGGGGCGCCTTCCCGGCGTGGACCGGCTTGAGGCGCTGTTCGAATATCTGGGGCTGGAATTCTATCTGGGCCCCCGGCGGCAGGCGGCCGCGGCACCCGGTTTCGCGGAAGCCCCCGCCATTACCGCGCTGCACCAACGCGATGCCGAACGGGCGGGCTATGTGCCGGTGCGCTGGCACGATGTCTCGCATCGCGCAGGCGACCCGCCGATGACGCCGGTGGCGTTCTCAAAACGTTGGCTTGAGGCGGCGGGGCTTGACCCTGCCAACCTGGCGGCGGTGCGCCAGTTGGACGGGGCAAGTGAACACCCCAAAGTGGCGCTGATCGACGTGACGGCCCGGCAGAATGGCGGCCCGCATCTCTGGTGTTGCCGCGACGGCAGTGGGGCGACGCTGGCCCGGATACAGTTTCAGACCGACGTCACCGTGATTTTCGCCGAGACTGTCGCGGCCCCGGCCCGTATTCTGGTGGGCGAGGACCGCGGCAAGGTGACCCTTCTGGGCCGGGTCGTCTGGTCAGGCCAGTTACACGGCGACGGCCCGGCCGAGGTTTAAGGCGAAATCCTGAAGACCTGACACGGGGTCTTTCGGCCGTCGCCTTAGGATTTCTTAGCGCGTGTCGACGTGCCGCCGGATGCCTTCGTCGCAGATTTCGGCGCCGCCTTCTTGGCGGCCGCGCGTTTCGGCGCGGTCTTGGCGGGCTTGCCCTCCATCGCATCCAGACGGGCTTTCAGCGCCTCATTCTCTTCGCGGGCCTTCTGGGCCATGGCGCGCACGGCGTCGAATTCCTCGCGCGTGACGAAATTGCGCTCGGCCATCCAGCGGTCCATCCAGCTTTTCATCGCTGTGCCCGCTTCGTCCTTGGCGCCCTGGGCCACGCCCATCGCGTTCGTCATCATCTGCGAGATATCGTCGAGTATCTTGTTACGGCTTTGCATGATCGCCCTCCAGTGGCTTTGTCATAGATATGGGCGTGGGGAGGCCCCAACGCAAGGTTGACTTCCCCCCAAGGCCCAGCGACAGATCGGCCATGCAAGCGGTCCTGCCCTTTCCCGAAATCTCGCCCGAGATCTTCTCGATCTCGATCGGCAGTTTCGATTTCGCACTGCGCTGGTATGCGCTGGCCTATATCGCGGGCATCATCCTGGGCTGGCGGATTGTGGTGGCGTTGGTCAAGCGCCCGCGCCTCTGGGCTGCGCAGCAAAGCCCTATGACACCACAAGAGGTCGAGGATCTGCTGACCTACGTGATCCTCGGCATCATTCTGGGCGGGCGGCTGGTCTATGTCTTTGTCTACCGGCCCGGCTATTATCTGGAAAATCCGCTGGAGATTCCGATCATCTGGCGGGGCGGCATGGCGTTTCATGGCGGCATGCTGGGGGTTATCATCGCGGCCTGGCTCTTTGCCCAGCGCCACCGGATACCCAAGCTGCAATTGGCCGATGCGCTGGCCGTGGCCACCCCGGCGGGGCTGTTTTTCGGGCGGCTTGCGAATTTCATTAATGCCGAGCTTTGGGGCCGCCCGACCGATGTGCCCTGGGCGATGAAATTTCCGCAGATGTGCGTCGACCCCCTCCAGCAGCTTTGCCCCGTTGCGGGCGAGTGGTTCTATCGTGGCGACGAACTGGCCCGCCACCCCTCCCAGCTTTATCAGGCGGGGCTTGAGGGGCTGTTGCTGGGCCTGATCCTCATGATCGCGGTCTGGCGTGGCGGGTTGATGCGGCCCGGCCTGATCACCGGTCTGTTTCTGGCAGGCTACGGCCTGGCCCGCGCCTTCGTTGAGCTCTTCAGGCAGGCCGACGGGCATTACCTTACCCCCGACAATCCGCTGGGCCACGTGATCCGCTTCAGCGACACATGGGGGCTTTCGATGGGCCAGGTTCTGTCGCTGCCGATGGTGCTGATCGGGCTCTGGCTGATCCTGCGCGCCCGCCGGGCTGCATGACGCCGCTGGCTGACCTTCTGATCCGCCGCATCGCGGCCACCGGGCCGATCAGCGTGGCCGAGTATATGGCCGAGTGTCTTCTGCACCCGCAGCACGGCTATTACACCACCCGCGACCCGCTGGGCGCGAAGGGTGATTTCACCACCGCGCCCGAGATCAGTCAGATGTTCGGCGAATGCCTGGGGCTCTGCCTGGCGCAGGCCTGGACCGATCAGGGCGCACCGGATCGCGTTGTGTTGGCCGAGCTTGGGCCGGGCCGCGGCACGCTGATGGCTGACGTGTTGCGCGCGGCCCGCGCCCTGCCCGATTTCCGCGCCGCCATCGAGGTGCATCTGGTTGAGGCCTCTCCCGCGCTTCGCGCCGCCCAGGCCAAGATCCTCGGGCCCGAAATCACCTGGCACGATCAGATCACCGCCCTGCCCGAGGGGCCACTTTTCCTGATGGCCAATGAATTCTTCGATGCCCTGCCAATCCGCCAATTCGTGCGGGATGAGGGCGGCTGGCGTGAACGCCAGATCGGCGTGAGGGACGGCGCGCTGTCCTTCGGGCTGACCGACCCGATGCCCGTCGCCATGCTGCAGCACCGGCTGGACGACACCGCCACCGGCGATATGGTTGAGATCTGCCCGGCCCTGCCCGCCATCGCGACAGAAATCGGCCGCCGGATCGCGGCCCATGGCGGCGCGGCGCTGGTGCTTGATTACGGCGATTGGCGCTCAAAAGGCGATACGCTGCAGGCCGTGAAGGATCACGAATATGACAGCCCGCTGGCCCGGCCCGGCCAGTCGGACCTGACAGCCCATGTCGATTTCGAGGCGCTGACGCTCTGCGCGTCGCCCGCCGCCGTGACGCCGATGACCCCGCAAGGTGTGCTTCTCGAGCGGCTGGGCATCACCGCCCGGGCCCAGGCGCTTGCCGCAAATCTGGGCGAACCTGCCCTGTCAGATCACATCGCCGCACACAGACGCTTGACGCACCCCGATGAAATGGGGAGGCTCTTCAAGTCGGTTGCCATCTATCCGCGGGACGTCCCCGCCCCTCCTGGTTTCGCATGACACTGGAAGTCCTCAGATCCGAAGCCTTGTCCGGCGTGTCGCACGGGTTCTTCACCCGCAAGGGCGGCGCCTCGTCAGGCATCTTCGCCGGGCTGAACTGTGGCCCCGGCTCGTCCGATCTGTCCGAATGCGTGGCGATCAACCGCAAGCGGGTGGCCCAAACGCTGGGGGTGGAGCCCGAAGCCCTGGTCACCGTCGATCAGGTGCATTCAGCCGATGTGGTCGAGGTGACGGCACCGCTGAACGGCACCCGGCCGCGGGCGGACGGGCTGGTCACCGCGACGCCTGGCATCGCGCTGGCCGTTCTGACCGCCGATTGCGAGCCTGTGTTGCTGGCCGATCCCGAGGCCGGCGTGATCGGCGCGGCCCATGCCGGCTGGAAAGGCGCGCTGGACGGCGTGATCGAGGAAACCGTCGCGGCGATGGAGCGTCTGGGCGCACATCGCATCGACATCCACGCCGCCATCGGCCCCACGATCAGCCAGCGCGCCTATGAGGTCGGCCCCGAATTCATGGACCGCTTCCTCGACGAAGATCCCGATTACAGCCGCTTTTTCGCGGGCGGCAAGGGCGACCGCGTGCAATTCGACCTGCCCGGTTTCGGCTTGCACCTGTTGCGCGAAGCGGGCGTCGGCCATGCCGAATGGACCGGCCATTGCACCTATTCGGATCCCGCGCGCTTCTATTCCTATCGCCGCTCCGTGCACGAGGCCGAGGCCGATTACGGGCGTCTTCTGTCGGCGGTCATGCTCTGACAGCCACGGGCAGAGCAAAGATCAAGGCGGCAATAAGCGGATTTCTGCCACAATCTCTTCACGCCGCCACCAGATATATTGTTGACGCCGCGGCAACAGATCCACCAACACTCTGTTTTTCCGAAAGAAACGCATCAGCCTGCACCCTGAGAAAGGCGCCACATTCCGTGGACGTCAACTTTGGAGTTTCGGTCAAAGTTTCACGACCCGGTCATTCTGGCGCCCCAATGGCCCGCTTTATTCGATCCTAACGGGACGACGGAAATGTCATCCCACGGGACGGGAACGGGAGACGATCAAATGAAAGCCAATCGCCGCTGGATGCGCTGGATGCTCGACAACACCGAAGAAGGCGTTGCCCTTCCTTACGGCCGCTCGGCACGCCGCCGCCGCGCTGCCACCCTGGCCGCCGCCTAAGGCAAGGCGTCAATCGGGCCCAGCGCCGCGAAAAGCGGCGCGAGGTCGGCCTCATGACGCTTCCAAGCCCCGACCGAGCTTGAATAGATCGGTTGCCGCACCTGCGCGGTGCTCAGCGTTTTGACCTTCCGCTCGGCGGTATGGAAGTCGAGAACGCCCTCCTCCCACTCCAGATCACATGCGTCCAGAAGACGCCTGGACTGCCCCTCAAGGTCAGCCACCAGGTCTTCGTATTGTACTTCGATGAACGCCTCGGGCGCCCGCTCGCGCCAGAACGCGACCTGACCGGCGAAGAGCTTGTAGAAGGCGGCCGTCGATTCCATTGAATAGGAATAGCGGTGCTGGCCGTCGGCGAACTGCGTTTTCAGGACCGACAAGCAGGTATCGCGCGGATCGCGGCGCACCACGATGATTTTGGCGCGCGGCAGCGCCAGAGGCACGTAGCCCAACACCGCATAGGTGGCGATCGACTTGTCGGTCATGCGGGCCGCCTTCGGAAAGCGGCGCGCCATCTGGGTCGCGAAAGCCGCACCCGCCTTAGCAAAGTCCGCGCCCGCCTTCACCCCGTCCAGGTCGATCCGCCGGGCGATATCGGCGAGCGGCTTGTAGAGCAACGCCAGCTCTCCCCCGCCTGTCACCTGCGAATGTGAGGCCAGGATCTGCTCAACCAGCGTCGTGCCCGATCGCGGCATGCCGGTCACGAAAATCGGCGCGACGCTGTCATCGCCCTTGCCGTCCCATTCGGCGACCAGATCGGCCGTATACGCGTTGCGCAGCAGCTCGGCCACTTCCAGATCGGCGGCGTGGTTGTAGGGAAAGCGGTCGGCCGTCAGGGCGTTCGCCTCGTTGAGGTAGCCGAACATCCGGTCATCCGCGCCGATATCCTCCATCGCCTTGGCCAACGCGAAGCCCATCTGGCGGCGGTGATCGCTGCCGTTCTCGGCCTCGGAATAGCGCGCCTCAAGCTGGGTCAGCAGAGGATCGTCGGCCATAACCTTGCGGCCCCGCGCCCAGACCCGCCAATAGCCGCCCACCTCTGGCGCGGCCTCGACCGCGGCCTTGGCGTCGGCGCGCGCGGCGTCCAGTTCGCCCGATGTCATCAGCGTCTCGGCCCGACGGATCAGGACCGGCGCCGATCCCGGCGCCTTGGCCAGCGCCCGGTCGAGCAGCTTGCGCGCGCCTGCATCATCGCCCGCCCTGGTGGCCTCGGACGCGCGGCGGATAAACGGCTCGGCCGCGCCCGGCACCACGGGTTCGGCCGACCGGGCGATCGGCACTTTCGCGCGCGCGTCAAGCCGGGCCAGGGCCACATCGGACAGCCCGGCCTTCCTCGCCCGTGCCAAAATGGCGGCCGGCTTGCCGTCATTCTTCGCGATGTCGACCAGCACGGCCCAGATCGCCTCTTCCTTGGGCTTCAGCTTCAGCGCCGCCTCGACCGCCGCGCGGGCGTCGGGCCAATTGCCCTGGTCCGCCAGGATGCGCGCGATCTGAAACGGTACTTCGGGCAGCCGGGGGGCCGCCTTGGCGATGCGGCGATAGGCGGCCAGAGCCTCATCGGCCTTGCCTTGCGCCTGCAGGCGCTGGGCCGCCTGATAGGCGCGGATCACTTGGGTCTTGTCAGGGCTGGGCATGGGGCGGGGGCTCCGGGCAGAGGCATTTTCGCCTCTGCTAGCACAAGCCAAAGGGGCCCGCCATGGGCCCCCGTCAGGCGGATCGCGCCAAGCGCTCCTCCAACACCTCGAAGGGCACGCCGGGGTCATCCTTGGCGCCGCGGATCACCAGGGAGGTCTTGACGCTGGCCACATTGGGCGCCGCGGTCAAGTGTTCGGTCAGAAAGCTCTGAAACGTCGACAGATCCGGCGCCACGCATTTCAGGATGAAATCGATCTCGCCGTTCAGCATGTGGCATTCGCGGACCAGAGGCCAGTCGCGGCATCGCGCCTCAAACGCCGAGAGGTCGGCCTCGGCCTGGCTGTGCAGCCCAACCATGGCGAAAACCTGCACCTCGAACCCCAATTCGCGGGCATCGACATCGGCGTGGTAGCCGCGGATATAGCCCTGCTCTTCCAGCGTACGGACGCGGCGCAGACAGGGCGGCGCCGAGATGCCGACGCGGCGGGCCAATTCGACATTGGTCATCCGGCCATCCGCCTGCAATTCGGCCAGTATCATGCGATCGATCGGATCAAGCTTCATTCCCGGCACCCAGCGTCCCTTTTTCTAAACTTTGTCAAACCTTACGCCACACATGTGATGGGCGCAATATTATTTCAAGATCGCGCAACATTCCGTTTCGGCATGTCTGCTATGCAAGGGCTTTCGCTGACGGGCTTGGCGGATTATATCAGGTGCCTCAGCAGCGATAGTAGTGAGGGGTCCGATGGGCGAGACACGGCATACCAAGGTTCTGATCATCGGCTCGGGCCCCGCGGGCTACACGGCGGGCGTCTATGCCAGCCGGGCGATGCTGAACCCGATCCTCGTCCAGGGCATCCAGCCCGGCGGCCAGCTGACCACCACGACCGAGGTCGAGAACTGGCCCGGCGACACCCATGTGCAGGGCCCCGATCTGATGGTGCGGATGGAAGAGCACGCCAAGGCCATGGGCACCGAGATCATCAGCGACTACATCCAGTCACTTGACCTTTCGAAGCGCCCGTTCACGGCTGAGGGCGACAGCGGCACGACCTATACCGCCGATGCAGTGATCCTGGCGACCGGCGCGCAGGCCAAATGGCTGGGCCTCGCGTCGGAAGAGGCGCTGAAGGGCTTCGGCGTCTCGGCCTGCGCCACTTGCGACGGCTTCTTTTATCGCGGCAAGGAGATCGTCGTGGTCGGCGGCGGCAATACGGCGGTGGAAGAGGCGCTGTTCCTGACCAACTTCGCCACCAAAGTGACGCTGGTCCACCGACGCGACTCGCTCCGCGCGGAAAAGATCATGCAGGACCGGCTGTTCAAGAACCCCAAGATCGAGTTCGTCTGGGATCATGAGATTGCCGACGTCGTGGGCGAACCCGGCGGCGCGGGCGTGACCGGCGTGAAGGCCCGCCATGTCGAGACCGGTGAGATCACCGAGATCCCATGCGCGGGCTTCTTCGTGGCGATCGGCCATGCGCCCGCCTCGGAATTGGTGAAAGACCAGCTTGAGACGCATATGGGCGGCTATGTGGTCACCAAGCCCGACAGTACCGAAACCTCGATCCCCGGGGTCTTCGCGGCCGGCGACATCACCGATCACGTCTATCGCCAAGCCGTAACTAGTGCGGGGATGGGCTGCATGGCCGCTTTGGAGGCCGAGCGGTTTCTGGCCGCGGAGGAGGGCGATGCCCAGCCGCAGGCCAGTGTCTACGCCGCCACGGTTGACGCGGCCGAGTGATCCGCACGGTTTCGGGCCAATTCTACCGCGCGATCTTCGCCCATCACGCGGGCGATGTTCTGAACGGCGTCAAAAGCCCCGAGGGGCGGTTTCACCACGATGGCGAACCGGCCCTCTACCTGTCGCCCACGGCCGAGGCGACCCGCATCGCCACCGCCGCCTATCTGCGCGAGGGCGACACTGAGCGGGTCATCGTTCCCGTCCAGCTTGACGATGCCGCACTTGTTGATCTGCGCGAAGAAAAGACCCGCGCCGCCCTCGGCCTGCAGGGGCATGAGCCCAGCGCCCATTGGCGGCGGGAGCGTGCGGCAGGGAGGCCCGCCATAAGCTGGATCGCCAGCGATGCCGCCCGCGCGACGAACGCTGACGGGATGATCTACACCTCACGCAGCGATCCCTCGCGCTGGCATCTGGTGCTGTTTCGCTGGAACGGCACGGGCGGCCCGCAGGTCAGCATAAATGGCCCGGCTATCCCCTTTTCGGCGGACCAATCGCCCTGACGCAGTGTAAATCCGCAGAAATCCTCCCAAAATCGCTCAAACGCGCTGCAAAGAGTTGAAAGAGCGGGCGGAGAGGCTGTAAGCCGCCCCGAACCGCGCTCTTATCATTTTCGCACAAGGCCTCTCCCCCATGTCCCAGCCCAACCTCGCCCCGATCCCCGAGCTTTACGTCTCGTATGACAGCGCCCAGAAGCTGAAGGCCGAGGCGGCCGAGCTGCCGTCATGGGACCTGACCCCGCGCCAGATCTGCGATTTGGAGCTGCTGATGAATGGCGGCTTTCACCCGTTGAAGGGGTTTCAGACCGAAGCGGACTACAATGGCGTGGTCGAAGACATGCGCACGGCCGATGGCGCGCTTTGGCCCATTCCGGTCACGCTGGACGTCTCGCAGGCCTTCGCCGACAGCATCGAGCCCGGGCAAGACATCGCGCTGCGTGATCCCGAAGGAGTGATCCTGGCGATCTTGTCAATCACCGACAAATGGGTGCCGAACAAGGACAACGAGGCCGAGAAGGTTTTCGGCGCCAACGATCTGGCCCATCCGGCGGTGAACTACCTGCACAACAGCGCGGGCCCCGTCTATCTGGGCGGCCCGGTCACCGGCATCCAGCAGCCGGTGCATTACGATTTCCGCGCCCGCCGCGACACCCCGAACGAGATGCGCGCCTTCTTCCGCAAGATGGGCTGGCGCCGGATCGTGGCCTTCCAGACGCGTAACCCCTTGCACCGCGCGCATCAGGAATTGACCTTCCGCGCCGCCAAGGAAGCCCAGGCCAACCTTTTGATCCACCCGGTCGTCGGCATGACCAAGCCCGGCGATGTCGACCATTTCACCCGCGTGCGCTGTTACGAGGCGGTGCTGGACAAATACCCGGCCTCGACCACGCATCTGTCACTTCTGAACCTGGCCATGCGCATGGCCGGCCCGCGCGAGGCGGTGTGGCACGGCCTCATCCGCCGCAACCACGGCTGCAGCCACATGATCGTGGGACGCGACCATGCGGGCCCGGGCAAGAACTCGGCCGGTCAGGATTTCTACGGGCCCTATGACGCGCAGGAGCTTTTTGCCAAGCATCAGGAAGAAATCGGCATCGAGATGGTCGATTTCAAACAGATGGTCTTTGTTCAAGAACGCGCGCAATATGAGCCGCGCGACGAGGTGGAAGAGGGCGTGACGATCCTCGATATCTCGGGCACGGAACTGCGCCGCCGCCTGCGCGAGGGGATCGAGATCCCCGAATGGTTCTCATTCCCCGAGGTGGTGGGCGAGCTGCGCCGCCGCTATCCGCCCCGGTCGAACCAGGGTTTCACCGTTTTCTTCACCGGCCTGTCTGGCTCGGGCAAGTCGACCATCGCCAATGCGATGATGGTCAAGCTGATGGAGATGGGCGGGCGGCCTGTGACGCTGCTCGATGGCGATGTGGTGCGCAAACACCTGTCATCCGAGCTGGGCTTTTCGAAGGAGCATCGCGACATCAACATCCAGCGTATTGGCTACGTCGCGTCTGAGATCACCAAGAACGGCGGCATCGCCATCTGCGCGCCCATCGCGCCTTACACCGCAACCCGTCGGTCAGTGCGCGAGATGATCGAGGCTTTCGGCGCCTTCGTCGAAGTGCATGTGGCAACGTCGCTGGAAGAATGCGAACGCCGCGACCGCAAGGGCCTCTACAAGCTGGCGCGCGAGGGCAAGATCAAGGAGTTCACCGGCATCTCGGACCCCTACGAAGAACCCGTCGAGCCGGAACTGCGCGTCGATACAGAAGGCATGGATGTCGACTATTGCGCGCAGCAGGTGCTGTTGAAGCTGGAAAGCATGGGGCTGATCGCAGCCTGAGGCGCTGCTTGCAACCGGCCGGGGGTTTTGCACCCCCGGACCCCCGCAGGATATTTCCAAACAAGAAAGAAGATCAGAGCATCAGTTCGCCTGTCATCAGCAGATGGGCGGAACCGGTAACCTTGATGCCGGTGATGTCATCGCGATCTCCGAGGACCTCAACCTCAGCCAGACCGGGGCGGCCCATGGACTGGCCCTGGGTCGCTTTGAATTGCGGATCATTGATCAGCTGGCTTTTCCACAGATATGCCCCGACAGGCCCCATCGCCGATCCGGTAAACGCGTCTTCCGGCGGACCTGGCGGAACCATTAGATGTCTTGCATGCAGGGTGGTGCCATCAAGAGCAATAAGGAAAGGCTCGAACGGCTGGCCATGTGGATGGCTGAGCGGCGCAAGCTCTGCCTGATAGGCCCCCGTATCCAGTCCGGCCTTCGCCAGCACATCGGGGTCGCGCACTAAAGTGACGGGATAGGGCAGGCCGCATGATACGATTTGCGGTGGGGCAATGATGTCTTCCACATCGATTCTACTGACCCGTGCGATCGTCTCAGACGCGACCCCGGCACCAAAGGTCGGGGCGGGTTGGGTAATCGTGAAGGACCACCGGCCATCTTCCACCGAGACGATGACCGGGATCACGCCACCGAGCGTTTCCAGACGCACATCTGGGCCAGCAACCAAACCGCGCGCAAGCAGAGAAGCCGTCGTTGCGATGGTCGGGTGCCCGGCAAAGGGGATCTCGCGGTCTGTCAGGAAGTATCGCACGCGGGCATCAGCCACCTTGGACGGGCCAACAAAGGTGCATTCAGTTAGGCTGGTCTCACGCGCCAGGGCCATGCAGGTCGCGCCCTCCAGCGCGCCGCCATCGTGGACGACCGCGCAGGCATTGCCGCCGAAGGGCTGATCGGTGAAGGCGTCGACCCAATCGACGGGCCAGCTTTGTCTCAATGCACGCTGACCGGTGCCAGATCGTTTTGCCGCGCCAGCACGAAGGCGAGGCCGCGATCGCGCACCAGGGCCAGCCGCTCGCCATCCTCGGAATGGACGGCATAGAGCGTCTTGATCCCCTCGGCCTGCAGCTGAATTTCCTTTGGCAGATCGGCCACCGCGATGGGGCGCACGTAGACGATCTGCTCGTCCGTTTCAGTCGCGAAATCAAATTTGGTGTTCATGATCCTACCCCTTCGAGAGCGTTTTGATGTCTATTTTCTGCACGACAGGCTCGGCCACGGCGCGGGCCAGATCGACATGCAAGAGCCCATGCTCCATCGCGGCGCCGGCGACCTCAACGCCCTCGGCCAGCACGAAGCTGCGCTGGAATGCGCGGGCCGCGATGCCGCGATGCAGGAACACACGTTCATCATCGTCGGGGCCGCTGCGACCGCGGATCACCAATTGCCGGTCTTCGACGGTGATCGACAGATCATCCTCGCCGAACCCCGCAACCGCCAGGGTGATGCGATAGCTGCGCTCGCTCGTCTGTTCGATGTTGAAGGGCGGGTAGCCATCGCTAGCCGATTTCGCCGTGCGTTCCACCAGGCGTTCAAGCTGTTCAAACCCCAGCAAGAAAGGGTGCGAACCAAAGGTCAGTTTCGTCATAGGCCATGTCCTTAAGCAAGCGACACTGCAACAGATGCGGCCCCGATCATCGGCAACCGCCCTAGAAATATGGGAGCCGCAGACGCGGGCTGCAACCCCTGGCCATTCTCACGAATGCCTCTTATTTCTTAACGCAAAAGTGCTTAACTGCGCTAAGATAAGAAAAATACCGGGAACACATCGGTTAAAATGAACACACCAGAAGAAATGAGCCACGAAGAGGTTCTGAGCGTAAAACTTGAGGTTTTGCGGCGTGAACATCGCGATCTGGACCAGGCGATCCACGCTTTGCAAGACTCAGGCCGGGCCGATCCTCTGGCGCTTCGGCGGCTCAAGAAGCAAAAGTTGGTGCTGAAGGACCGCATCGCCAAAATCGAGGATGAGCTGACGCCAGACATCATTGCGTGATCCGGTGCGCCCGATATAGTGCACTTTCGGCAATGACAGGGGGCAGGCTATGGCCGCACGCGTGGGCATCATCATGGGCAGTCAGTCGGACTGGGCCACCATGCGCGAGGCGGCGGTCCTTCTGGATGAGCTTGGCGTGGATTACGAGACGCGCATCGTCTCGGCCCACCGCACGCCTGACCGGTTGTGGAGCTATGGAAAAGAGGCTGCGGGCCGTGGCCTGCAAGTGATCATTGCGGGTGCCGGAGGGGCCGCCCACCTGCCCGGTATGATGGCCTCGAAGACCCGGTTGCCGGTGATCGGTGTGCCGGTGCAGACCAAGGCCCTGTCGGGTGTCGACAGCCTTTATTCGATCGTGCAGATGCCCAAGGGCTATCCCGTGGCGACCATGGCGATCGGGACGCCTGGGGCGGCTAATGCAGGCCTGATGGCGGCCGGCATTCTGGCCCTGTCCGACGCTGATCTGGCCGGGCGCCTCGATGCCTGGCGCGAGGCGCTGACGGCCTCAATTCCTGAGGAGCCGCGCGATGACTAAACCTCTGCCGCAAGGCGCCACCATCGGCATTCTGGGCGGTGGCCAGCTGGGCCGCATGCTGTCAGTTGCTGCCGCGCGGCTGGGCTACCGCACCCACATTTTTGAGCCGGGCGAAAACCCGCCCGCAGGTGATGTGGCCCACCGCTTGACCACCGCTCCCTATGACGACCACGCCGCGCTGACCGCCTTTGCCAAGTCGGTCGACGTCGTGACGTATGAATTCGAGAACATCCCCACCGCAGCGCTGGACCTGATCGAGGATCACGCGCCGATCCGCCCGTCGCGCAAGGCGCTGGCGATCAGTCAGGACCGGCTGGACGAGAAGAAATTCCTCACCTCGCTCGGGCTGGAAACCGCGCCCTTCGCGACAGTCGCTACGGCGGGCGATCTGGCCGCGGCGTTGGTGCAGATCGGCGCGCCTGCGATCCTGAAAACCCGGCGGCTGGGCTATGACGGCAAGGGCCAGGTGCGGATCAGCAAGGCCGCCGACACCGAGGCCGCCTTTGCTGCCATGAAGGGCGCGCCCGCAATCCTGGAAGGCGTCGTCGATTTCACGCGTGAGATCTCGGTGATCGCGGCGCGGTCTCTCGGGGGGCAAGTCGCCGCCTATGATCCGGGCGAGAACGTGCACAAATCAGGCATTTTGCATACCACCACCGTTCCCGCCCAGATCGTGCCCGAGCACCGCAATGCTGCGGTTCTTCTAGCAGGCAAAGTATTGAACACGCTGGATTATGTCGGCGTCATCGGCGTTGAGCTGTTCGTCACGCATATGGGCCTTGTCGTGAATGAATTCGCGCCGCGCGTGCACAATTCCGGCCATTGGACACAGAATGGCTGTGCCGTCGATCAGTTCGAGCAGCATATCCGCGCGATCACCAGCTGGCCCTTGGGTGACGGGTCGCGCCATGCGGATGTCGTGATGGAAAACCTGATCGGCGAAGATATCGCGCGCGTGCACGACCTCTCTGAGGAAGCGAACGCGGCCCTCCACCTCTACGGCAAGGCTGAGGCGCGGGGGGGCCGCAAGATGGGCCATGTAAACCGGATAACGCCGCTGACCTCATAGCCCCCAGAAGGCCCCATGCAAGACCGCGACCCCGATGAGAATGGCTGGCAATCCTCGGCGCCTGCCTGGATCGCCCGGATGGATGATGGCGGCGACTTCTCACGCGCCCATGTGCTTGACCGGGTCATGCTGGGCCGGGCCACCGCCCAAAGACCTCAGAATGCGCTGGATATCGGGTGCGGCGAGGGGCGGTTTTGCCGTCTTCTGAGCCGAACCGGCATCGCGACAACCGGCCTTGATCCGGTGGCCGAGATGATCAAGGCGGCGCAGGGGACGCACCCTGAAGGCGAATATATCCAGGGCTTTGCCGAAAACCTGCCCTTTCCGGAGGCCAGCTTCGACCTGATCGTCAGCTATCTGTCGCTGATTGATATCGACGACGCAGACCGGGCCATCGCCGAAATGGCCCGCGTGACGAAACCCGGCGGGCGCATTCTGGTCGCAAACCTCAGCAGCTTTTCCACGTCCGGCGCGATCGCGGGCCACCGTATCTGCAAAGAGACCGGCGAGGATATCCGCCCGCTTGGGCATTACCTGACCGAAGAAAAGACGTGGTTTGAATGGGACGGCTTGCGCATCAGGAATTGGCATCGTCCGCTGTCGCGGTACATGCAGTGGTTTTTGCAAGCGGGCCTGACGCTGACCCATTTCGACGAACCGCAGCCCACGGGTGGCCCGCCAGACAGGGTCGCGGCTTACGCGAAGAACCCTTACCTCATGGTCATGGAATGGGTGAAACCGACCTAGAGTGCTTCGGTCATCCGCCGCACGGCCTCGGTCAGCGTCAGGTCGTGGTCGAAGGCACCCTCTTCGATGAACTCGACGATCTGCGCGATCACCAGGGGGCTGTTCATCATGAATGTATGGGTCACCGGCAGGACGATGTGATCGTCCATCCCCTGCACGCGCGTGCTTTCGACCGAGACCTTGCCGTCATCCGGCCCTTCGATCAGCGCTGAGTAGAGCGGGTTCAGCGTCCGGTCGCCCGCGATCACGCCCAGTTCGAACCGCGGCAGGCCAAGCCGGTTGGGCCAGCTGTCGGTGCCTGTGCCAAGCTCAAGCCCGGCCGGGCCGTTCAGCCACTGAAACGCACCCAAATCGCCGAATGTATCGACCAGTTCCGACCCATGGTTCGGCGGCGCCATCATCACCACACGGCCCATATTGGGTGGGCGATTGTCCTCTAGCCAGGCGCGCGCCAGAATGCCGCCCATGGAGTGGGTCACGAAATCGACCTTCTCGTCACCGCATTGGGCAACGACATCGCCCACCTCGGCCACCAGAGGCTCAAGTTCCGACGTGGTCGAGGGATAGCCGTGATTGATCACCCTATGCCCGCGATCCTCAAGCACCAATTGCACCAGCACCAGCGAGCTTTCGCTGCGCGCCAGCCCATGCAACAGCACCACGCAATCGGCTAGGGCCGGGGTGGGCAGAAGGAAAAGGATAAAAGCCAATACACGCATTTGCTATAAATGGGGGCGGCGCGCGCTCTGGACAATCGGATCGTTGCGTCATTTTCTGGCGCCATGACGCTTCGCACCCCCCGACTGGCCGTTCGCGCCCTGATTTTGCACGAGGATCGACTGCTTTTGGTCAATGCCTATGGCGGCGGCCGGAGCGATCTTTGGTGCGCCCCGGGTGGCGGGGTTGAGCGGGGCCAATCGCTGCCCGACAATCTGGCGCGCGAGGTGATGGAGGAGACGGGGCTTTCCATTGAGGTCGGCGCGCCGGCCTTGGTGAACGAATTCCACGACCCCGCAGCCACCTTTCACCAGGTCGATATCTATTTCCGCTGCACCATCACCAGCGGCGCAATGCCCGCCGACTGGACCGACCCCGAGGGCATCGTGACCCAGCGCCAATTCTTCCGTCGGCCACAGCTGGCGCAGATCCGCTACAAACCCGACAGCTTGCCCGAAGCGGCCTGGGGTGATGCGCTTATCTACGACCCGCTTGAGCCGATCGTGCACTGATCGCCACACCGGCCAGCACCACCGCACCCGCCGCCAGAATGCGCAGGCCCGGCGCCTCGGCCAAAAATACCGCGCCGCCCAGCATCGCGATGACCGGCACCGTCAGCTGCGCGACGGCGGCCTGCGAGGCATCGAGCCGCGGCAGCACCGCGTACCACAGCGCATATCCCAAGCCCGAGGTCACTGCACCTGAAACTATGGCCAGGCCGATGCCAAAGCCTGTCGCGCCCACGATATCCGGCACTAAGGCCAGCGCCACCAAACCGAACGGCAGGGCCAGCATGAAATTCGCGGCCGTCGCGACCAGAGGGTCAGCGGCGCGCCGCCCGATCAGAGAATAGACCCCCCAGCCCAAGGCCGCCGCCGCCATCAGGGCCGAACCCACCGGGTCAGGCGCGCCGGCGCCTTCTGGCCAGAGAAGCCAGACGAGCCCTGCAAAAGCCACGGCCGCGCCCAGCCAGCGCCGCGCGGGGATCGCCTCACGCGCCAGAACGGCGCCCACGAACATGGTGATCTGCACGCCACCGAACAGGATCAGCGCGCCCAATCCGGCATCAAGCGTCAGATAGGCGAAGGAAAATCCCAGCACATAAAGCGCCAGAGACCCCGCCCCCAAAGCGCGCCCGGGCGCGCGCAGCGGCAACCGCCCGCCCCGCGCCAGCACCAGCCCCGCCAGCACCAGAGCGCCCGAGGCCAGCCGGATCGCGGCAAAGGCCGCCGGCCCGATATCGCCGTCCGCCAGGGCCAGACGGTTCAACACGGAATTGGCCGCGAAGGCCACCATCACCACCGCCACAAGCGCGAGAAGGCGCATCAGACGTCTTTGAACGCGGGAGGATAGCGCAGTTCGACTTGAGCCTCGGGCCGCGTGATGCCCAATTGCAGAACGCCGGTTTTGTCTTTTGGATAGGGGGTTCTCAGCGCGCCGGCCAGGGCCACGGAAAACCCGAACCGGGCATAATAGGCCGGCTCGCCCACCACCACGGCGGCCTCCCAGGTGCGTGAAGCGGCGATCGCCTCGCGGATCAGGGCTACGCCGATGCCTTGCCCCCGCCGCTCGGCCGCGACGGCCACGGGCGCCAGCGCCAGCCAGCGATCGGGCGCATGCAGGCGCGACAGCATGACCGTGCCATAGAGCGCACCGTCCTCCTCCGCCACAAGCTCAATCACCTTGTCGCCGTCACGGCGCAGAGCGTCGACTAGTCGGGCCTCGGCGGGCCCGCCGAAGGCGTCCATCAGGAGCGTTTCGATGACTGGAAAATCCCAATTGGCGGCTGCGCGAATGAACATGCGCGTATGTTTGACCGATTTCTGCCGACAGAGGAAGACCCTCGCGGATTACGTGGCTGACCGGCGCGCGTCACGCCGTTCGGCATTGCGGACAAAGTGACCAAAGCCCCTTTGTGGACCATGTCGGATGTTGATCGGTCAACCACCCTTTGAACTGGCGGCCGATGCCGTCTCTCGGGGCCACATGGGCAGCGGCTCGCAAAGAGCTTACGCTCGGGTAACCTTGATCTTCTGGACGGTTTGTTTCTGCTCCTCGGGCTTGGCAATGGTCAGCTTCAGCACACCATTTTTGAAGGTCGCGGAAACGGCGCCATCTGCGGGCATGAACCCCAAAGGGATCTGTCGCCGAAAGCTTCCATAGCGGCGTTCGACCATGTGATAATCCTGCTCCTTCTCTTCGTGATCGCTGGATTTCTCACCCTTCAGAACCACCGAATTCTGCGCGATGGAGATATCCAGATCATCCTCCGACACACCGGGGATCTCGGCAGTGATTTCGATGGCATCATCGGTTTCGGCCATATCAAGCGCAGGAAATATCGGTCCGCTCAGCGCCTCGAAAAACTCGCTTGGCGTGGTCACGGGCTGCCCGCGGAACCGATCCAGAAATTGGTTCATTTCGCGCTGCATGGATTGGAAGAAGGGCCTCTGACGCTCATTCAGGTTGGAGGGAGGGGTCTGCTTTGTCACCGTTCATCTCCTTTGCTTGAAAAGTCAGGAATGTGGCAACCTCATAACAAGCCAACGCCTTTTCGGGTTGATCCTGATCAACGGTAAACAGCAAAACCGCGCCCGACCTTGGCGGGTTCGGTTTGACAGAGGACGCGTTGATCCCGACGCTCAAGTGTGATGATGGAAGTTGATCGGGTGTCTTCAGCCACGCCACAGATCTGCGCATGGACGGCCTAACGCGTGAGAGATCGCGAAACCGGAAGCGGTGATCTTGGATGGCGTGTTCCGCATGGGTGGCTTGATACAGGACAAAGCCTGTTCGCCGATTTATGGTGTTCTTCGCATCAGGAACGGGGTGCGATCCATCTTTAGCGATGCAGACCCAACTGTCGGAAGGCTTATGGTGCCCAGTGAAACCATCAGGGTTGAGACCCAACCGCACGAAACGCGTGTCCTTCTGACCGGACGGTTGGGGGTTGCCGACGTGATGCGCGTCCGGGCGGCGCTGGCTGAGATACCGGACGAGGCATCGCTGACCCTCGATCTTCATGGCGCGCGCTGGATCGACACCAGTATCGCCTGGGCCATCGCGGTCAAGCGTAGGGCGATGGAGGCTGCGGGGTCGCGGCTTACAATCGAAGGCGCCTCAGCCGAGGCGGAACAGCTGACCGAGACGGTTCTGGCCGCCTTGCCGGAGGCGGAGGAGCCACCTGGCCGCGCCCTGAGCCTGCGGCGAATGCTCGAAGCGCTTGGCCGCGTGCTTGCCGGAGGCGTTGCAGTGCTTGCCGAGACAATTGGCACATTGGGGCTGTTTCTGCATCGATTGGCGCTGTCACTGATCCGGCCGCGTGAGTTCCGGCTGACCGCCCTGGTCCATCATTGCGAGGCTGCGGGGCTGGGCGCCGTGCCGATTGTCGCGCTGATGGCCTTCCTGATCGGCGTGGTTCTGGCCTTTCAGGGCTCAACCCAGCTGCGCCAATTCGGTGCCGAGGTGTTCGTGGTCGACCTGATCGCGATCTCGATCTTGCGCGAGCTGGGCATTCTTCTGACCGCGATCATCGTCGCGGGCCGCACCGCCTCGGCCTATACGGCGGCCATCGGGTCGATGAAGATGCGCGAGGAGATCGATGCGATGCGCACGCTGGGCATCGACCCGACGACGGTGCTGATCGTGCCGCGCGTCCTGGCGCTGGTCCTGATGCTGCCAATCCTGGGGCTGATCGCCAATATCGCGGGCCTGTTCGGCGGGGCGCTAATGTCGTGGATCGAGCTTGGCATCTCGCCCGCAATGTTTCGCACCCGTCTGATCGAAGGCACCAGCGTCGACCATGTCTTTGTGGGGCTCATCAAGGCGCCGGTCTTTGCGGTGGTCATCGGGATCATCGGCTGTCAGGCGGGCTTGCGGGTGCGTGGCACGGCCGAGTCGCTCGGCCGGATGACGTCGAACGCCGTCGTCGCGGCGATCTTCGCTGTGATCGTGATCGACGCTCTCTTTTCGATCTTTTTCGCCGAAATGGGGATCTGACCAATGGCCGAGACCGTCATCGAAGTCAGGGGGTTGAGGAACCAGTTCGGCAGCAATGTGGTGCACGAGGATCTCGACCTCGATGTCTACCGGGGCGAGATCCTCGGTGTCGTCGGTGGCTCGGGCACCGGCAAGTCGGTGCTCTTGCGCACCATCGCAGGCCTCCAGACCCCCGCGGCGGGGACGGTGCGGATGCTTGGCACATCGGTTTCCGAGGCCGATGAAGGCGCGCAGACCACGCTTAGCCGTCGCATCGGGGTGATGTTTCAGGACGGGGCGCTTTTTTCCTCGCTTACCGTTTGTGAGAACGTCGAGGTGCCGCTGCGGGCCATACCGGACCTCGCCCCGGATGTGCGCGAAGCCCTTGCCCGGCTCAAGATTTCGATGGCGGGGCTGTCCTGGAGCGCCGGTGACAAGTTTCCCTCCCAGCTGTCCGGCGGTATGCGCAAACGCGCGGGCCTTGCCCGTGCGCTTGCGCTTGACCCCGAGGTCGTTTTCCTTGACGAACCCACTGCGGGTCTCGACCCGATCGGGGCGGCGGCCTTTGACGAGCTGATCCGCAAGCTCAGCAAAACGCTGGGCCTGACGGTGTTTCTGGTCACGCATGACCTCGATACGCTCTATGCTGTGTGCGATCGGGTCGCAGTGCTGGCGGAAAGGCGGGTGCTTGTGAGCGGAACCATGGAGGACATGTTAACTGTGGACCACCCTTGGGTGCGCGAATACTTCCAAGGGCCGAGGGCGCGCGCTGCGCAGAGCTCGGCCGGGTCCCAGCAGGGATAAGCCGCAATGGAAACCCGCGCCAATTATGTCTTGATCGGAGCCTTCGCATTGGCTGGGTTTCTGGGCATTCTGGCATTCTTCCTGTGGTTTGCCCGCGTCGAGTTCGACCGGCAATTCGCCTATTACGATATCAACTTTACCAGCGTCTCGGGCTTGGCCACTGCCTCGGAGGTGCGCTTTGCCGGGTTTCCCGTGGGCCAGGTCGCCGAGGTTCGCCTAGCCCTGGACGGCACCGGCCAGATCCGCGTCCGGATCGAGGTCGGCGCAGATACCCCGGTCAGGACCAGCAGCATCGCCACGGTTGAATCGCAGGGCGTGACGGGTGTTTCCTTTGTTGGCCTCAGCGCCGGAAACCCGGCCGATCCGCTTCTGCAGGAGGTCTCGATCGAGGATGTGCCGATGATCGCCTCGGGCCGGTCGGCGCTGCAATCCCTCACCGAAGACGCCCCCCAGATCGTCGAAGAGGTGCTTGCGGTCGTCCGGCAGCTTGGCGAGGTTTTGAATGAGGAGAACCAGAACCGGATCACCGCGATCCTGACCAATCTGGAAAGGTCATCGGAAGATCTGGGCCAGGCGCTGGACGATTTCTCGGCCGTCACTGGTACCGTCGCCGAGGCCACGGAACAGATCGCGGTTTTCTCGTCTCAGCTTGAGACAGTTTCGGCCGCAGCGACGACCGCGCTTGAAACCGCCGACACCACACTGACGCAAATCTCCGAACTGGCCGAGCAAGCAGGCGGCACCCTGGATGTGGCCGAAGACGCGTTAGGCAGTGGGCGGCGCGCGCTCGACACCGCTGATGCCTTCATGAAGGACGATCTGCCCCGCGCCATCAACGATCTGAACGAGACGACCGCGCGGTTCCGCGTGCAGTTGGACCTGGTCAGCAACGAAGCCCGCGCCATGATGCAGGACTTTCGCCAGACCGGAAGCCTGGCCGCCGACAGGCTGGTCGAGGCTGAGGCGACGCTTGAGGCGACCGATCAGATGCTCGCGCAGATGACCGAGGCTTTGGCCGCCTTCGATAGCGCCTCACAGAGCTTTGAGGCCTTCGTTGAAGGCGACGGCACCGCGCTTGTGACCGAGACGCGCACCATGATCGCCAATGCCGAGCGGGTGATCGCCTCGGCAGCCAATATTGCCGAGACCGATCTACCGGCCATCGTCGCGGATATCCGCAGCGCCAGCCAGACCGCGGCCCGGGTGGTGGAAGAGGTCGGCGCCGATCTGTCATCGGCGACAGGGCGGATCGACGGGCTGTCGGAAGCGGCCGAAACGGCGCTGACCACTGTCACCGACACATTCGCACGGGCCAATGAGACACTCACGAAGTTGAACGATGCCATCGACACTGGCGATCAGGCCCTAGCCTCAGCCGACCGCGCCTTCACCTCGGCCGACCGCGTGCTGAACGAAGAGATCGGGGTGATCGCCGCCGATCTGCGCGCAACGCTTGATCGGCTGGACGAGGCGATGGTGCAGGTCTCGGCCGATCTGCCGGTGATCACTGCCGAGTTGCGCGAAACCGCCGAACGAGCCAATGCTGCCATCGGCCGGTTCCAAAGCGCCGTCGATGCCGCCGCCCCCTCGGTTCAGGACTTTGCGCGCGAGGGCCTGCCGCAATATACCCGCCTTGCCCGCGAGATCCGGACGCTGGTGGATAGTCTCGACCAGCTGGTTCGGCGGATCGAACGCGACCCGGCCCGGTATTTCCTGGGCCGCGATTCTCCGGAATTCAGACGATGAGGTGCGCCATGCTCCGTTCTGCCGCCGCTGCATTTGGCGCCTTTGCGCTGCTTTCAGGGTGTACCGCGCTTGGCGTGCTTGATCAGGCGACCGCACCGCAGGACGCCTATCAGCTTCAGGCGCCGGCTGTCGGGCCGGTGGCGCGGGGCCGGCCCAGGGCAGAAGATCTGGTCGTCGAGATTCCCGCGGCGAGCGGGGCGATCGACACCGACCGCATCCTGATCAGACCGCAAACGACGCAAGTGCAATACCTGCCCGACGCCCGCTGGATCGAGCCGGTGCCCGAGATGATCCAATCGGCCCTCGTCGAGGGGCTGGAGCGGTCGGGCGGGTTCAGGTTCGTCGGGCGCAAGCCACTTGGCGCGTCCGGCGATGTGGCATTGGTCGGCAATCTTGTCGACTTTCACGCAGCCCTCGTGCCTGAAACCGATGGCGCGCGTATCGAGGTTCGGCTGACCCTGCGGCTGGTGCGCGAGGACGACGCCGCCGTGATCGCCAGCCGCACCTTCGCGGCCGGTGATGCCTCGCCCGACACCTCGACCGAAGCCCTTGTGGACGCCTATGACCGCGCCACAACCCGCGTGATCGGCGAGGCTGTCGGCTGGGTCCTGCAACAGCGCGGCATCCGCATCGAGGTGGGTGTGCCGACGCAATAGTCGGGGCGGTTGGTGTGTAAAAAAAGCAGGGCCCGGGGCAGATTTTTCGAACATGTAGGCCGAGACAGAAAACTGACCGACCTGAAGATCGGAGCCGGCCAGCACGAAGCCCGATCCGACCGCACATTCATCGACACAGATCCAAAACGCCCATTTCTTATGCGCAATCGCGCCGTGGCACATGCCTTTTGGGTCGCAATCGGTTCACGGAGGCCTTTCGGCTGTAAGCAACAGCAATGGCCCGTGACCTGAGCATTTTGATCGTCGAAGAGGATGCCGCCCGGGCGCGGCAGATCATTGATGCCTTGATCGACGCCGGTTGGAATGACGTGCATGCGCTGGCCCAGACCTCGGCACTTGAACGGGCCATCAAGATGCACGACCCCGATATCGTGCTGATCGACGTCGCCAACCCTGATCGCGACACGCTGGAGCATCTCAGCCTGATCTCGGGCACCAAAACGCGGCCCGTCGCGATGTTCGTGGATCAGACCGATGACGACCTGACCCAGGCAGCCCTGGCCGCAGGGGTCAGCGCATATGTGGTCGACGGGTTGCAGATGAACCGGATCAAGCCGGTGCTTGAGACGGCCATTGCCCGCTTTCAGATCATGCGCCAGATGCAGTCAGAATTGGACGCGGCCAAGCGCGCGTTGGAAGACCGCAAGACCCTCGATCGGGCCAAAGGCATCTTGATGCGGCAGCGGGGCATGTCCGAGGATGAGGCCTACAAGCTGATCCGCAAGACCGCCATGGATCAGGGGCGCAAGGTGATCGATGTCGCCCAAGCGCTGGTGACCGCCGCGGACCTTTTGTCATGAGCCTGACCGTTCTGAATTGCGGATATGTGCCGCTGGTCGATTGCGCGCCTCTGATCATCGCCAAAGAGCTGGGCTTTGCCGCCGAGGAAGGCCTGGAACTCTGCCTGGTTCAGCAGCCGTCATGGTCGGCCCTGCGCGACATGCTGGCGCTGGGGCATCTGGATGCGGCGCAGATGCTGTCGCCCATGCCCATCGCGATGTCATTGGGCCTCGGCGGCCTGACGGCCAAGATTGACGCGCTGATGGTGCTTTCGGTGAACGGCACGGTCTTCGGGATGTCGAAAGAGGTCGCGCAATCCCTGCAGGCGCCGGCTTTCGGCGATGCCTACGCCCTGCGCCGCCAACTGGGCGAGGCCGGGCTGGGGACGCTGCGCGTCGGCGTGCCGTTTCACTATGCGATGCACCGGCTGCTTTTGTCCTATTGGATGAAAGATCAGAGCGATTTGGCGATCGAGGTCGTCGCCATCCCGCCGCCGCGCATGGCGGATGCCATCGCCGAAGACCGGGTTGATGCCTTCTGGGTGGGAGAGCCCTGGGGCAGCACGGCCGTCATGCGGGGCGTGGCCGATCTGGGGCTGACGGGCCGCGATATATGGGCCTTTGCCCCTGAAAAGGTGCTGGCCGCGCGGAACGACTGGATCACGGAAAATCCCCAAACCGTCCGACGGCTGATGCGCGCGGTCTATCAATCCGCGCGCTGGCTGGATCAGGCGCGCAACAAGCCCCTGGCTGTCGAAATCCTAGCCCGCAGCGAGCATCTGAACCTGGCGCCCGACCTGATCGACCCCGCGATATCGGGGCAAATCACCCCCCGCCAAGGCGCATCGCCCGTGGCAGTCGAGCGCTTCTTGATGTTCCACAAACAAGCCGCGCACTTTCCCTGGCGCAGCCAGGCCGCCTGGATCGCCGCAGAACTGGGCGCCGATGCCGCGCAGATCGCGCAGGCCAAGCTGTGCTTCCGCAGCGATCTCTACCGCCAGAACCTGGCGCCCATCGGGGTCGACATGCCGGGCGCGTCGGAAAAGATCGAGGGACACATGCGCCACGAAACCGCCGTCGCCTCGTCACGCGGGCATATGATTCTGGGGCCGGATGCCTTTTTCGATGGCAAAACCTTCGATTTTTCAGGGGATACGTGATCAATGATTAAGCACTTTCTGCATCGCCGCGGAAATTTTGCGGCAATGCAGCAATTTTGATTGCGACAATCGGCATTCGCCGTGAGGCTGATGGATGAAGGGCAACGCTGCCTGACATTGTGCGCAGATACCGATGATGGTGCTGCAAACCTCCCAGAGCAAAGCCGCTCGTACGGATCATGGAGATATCTCTCCGTGCCTCCTTACGTGCGGCTTTTCGCGTTTTGCTGGCAAGGTCAGCGTCTAGGAAAGGAATTGGAAAGTTGCGGAAAACACTGTCTTGGGTGCTTGTTTCAACAAGCCTGATCGCCACAGCAGCCTCTGCCGAATTGCTGGATGTTGAAAAAGATGAACTGACGCTGGGCTTCATCAAGCTGACCGACATGGCGCCGTTGGCCGTCGCCTACGAGCTGGGATATTTTGAGGATGAAGGCCTCTTCGTCACGCTGGAGGCACAGGCGAACTGGAAGGTCTTGCTGGATGGCGTGATCAGCGGCCAGCTTGACGGGGCCCATATGCTCGCCGGTCAGCCCCTGGCGGCCACCATTGGCTACGGGACCGAGGCGCATATCATCACGCCGTTCTCGATGGACCTGAACGGCAATGCCATCACCGTGTCGAACGAAATCTGGGACCAGATGAAACCCAACGTGCCCCTGATGGAGGATGGCCGCCCGCAGCATCCGATCAGCGCCAGCGCGCTTGCCCCGGTGGTTGAGGAGTATCAGGACCAAGGCATCCCCTTCAACATGGGCATGGTCTTTCCGGTCTCGACCCATAATTACGAGATCCGCTATTGGCTGGCCGCGGGCGGATTGGAGCCGGGTTACTACTCGCCGCAGGATATCTCGGGCCAGATCGGCGCCGACGTGCTCTTGTCGGTGACGCCGCCGCCGCAGATGCCCGCCACGATGGAGGCCGGCACGATCTACGGCTATGCGGTGGGCGAGCCCTGGAACCAGCAGGCGGTCTTCAAGGGCATCGGTGTGCCGGTCATCACCGATTACCAGATGTGGAAGAACAACCCCGAGAAGGTTTTTGGCATCACGGCCGAATTCGCCGAAGAGAACCCCAACACCACGCTGGCCCTGACCAAGGCCCTGATCCGCGCGGCGATCTGGCTGGATGAGAATGACAATGCCAACCGCCCCGACGCGGTTGAGATACTGGCGCGCTCCGAATATGTCGGCGCCGATTACGATGTCATCGCCAATTCGATGACCGGCACGTTCGAGTTTGAAAAAGGCGATGTGCGCGAGATTCCCGATTTCAACGTCTTCTTTCGCTATCACGCGACCTATCCCTTCTACTCGGACGCCATCTGGTATCTGACGCAGATGCGCCGCTGGGGTCAGATCGCCGAAGCGCAAAGCGATGAGTGGTACTTCGAGACCGCCGAAAAGGTCTATCGGCCGGATATCTACCTGCAAGCGGCCCGGATGCTGGTGGATGAGGGGCTGGCGAACGAGGCCGATTTCCCCTGGGACAGCGATGGCTTCAAAGAGGCCACGCCAGCTGCCGATATCATCGATGGCATCCCCTATGACGGCCGCGCACCCAACGCCTATCTCGACAGCCTGCCGATCGGGCTGAAGGGCGATCAGGTGATCGTGGGCAGCGAAATCCAGGGATAGAGCCGCAGGGCCCGCCCTCGCCCCCGGCGGGCGGGCCTTCACCCACACCTCCCCCCTTCGTTTGGAGATGCAGGAGACCCCCGATGACCACGATCGATCCAGACACCACCGAGATCGCGGCGCGCCGCGCCCGGCGTTTTACCCGGATCAACAAGGCCGATGCCTGGTTCCAGGTTCTGGGCCTCAGTTGGATGACGCCGATCCTGAAGGCGGCGGCGGGCGACAACCCAAGGGCCCAGGCCTCCGAGATCTGGCGGCTTCTGGGCGTGCCGCTTCTGGCTGTCGCGCTGTTTCTGCTGGCCTGGGGCACGCTGGCGCCCAAGGTGCAAACCTCGCTCGGAGCCGTTCCCGGCCCGGCACAGGTGTGGGAGCAGGTGATCAACCTGCATGCCGATGCCGTCCGCGAGGGCGAAAAGGAAATCGCCTTCTACGAACGCCAGGACGCGCGCAATGCCGAACACATCGCCAATGGTGAGCCTGACAGGGTGCGCGAGCGTGTCTATACAGGCCAACCCACCTATTACGACCAGATCTGGACGTCGATCAAAACGGTCTTCTTCGGCTTTCTGATCGCCTCGGTGGTCGCGATCCCCTTGGGCATCATGGCGGGCCTCAGCCCCACGGCGAATGCCGCCCTGAACCCGCTGATCCAGATTTTCAAGCCGGTCTCGCCGCTGGCTTGGCTGCCCATCGTAACGATGGTCGTCAGCGCGGTCTACGTGACCAATGATGGCCTCTTCTCGAAATCCTTCCTGGTCTCGGCGATCACCGTGACCTTGTGTTCGCTCTGGCCCACGCTGATCAACACGGCCCTCGGGGTGGCCAGCATCGACAAGGATCTGGTGAACGTCTCGAAGGTGTTGAAAATGAACACCTACACCAAGATCACCAAGCTGGTCCTGCCCTCGGCCCTGCCGCTGATCTTCACCGGTTTGCGGCTGTCGCTCGGTGTCGGCTGGATGGTGCTGATCGCGGCCGAGATGCTGGCCCAGAATCCCGGCCTTGGGAAATTCGTCTGGGATGAATTCCAGAACGGCTCCTCGCAATCGTTGGCCCGGATCATGGTGGCGGTGCTGACCATCGGGATCATCGGCTTCATGCTGGATCGCATCATGTATGCCCTGCAATCCATGTTCACCTTCTCGGCGCAGAGGTAGATCATGAGCATCCTGACATTAGACAACGTCTCCAAGGGGTTCGGCACGGGAACGGCGCGCGCCGAGGTGTTGAAGAACATCTCGCTGGACGTGAAAGAGGGTGAGTTCGTCGCGATACTGGGGTTCTCGGGCACCGGCAAATCCACCCTGATGAACCTGATTGCCGGGCTTGAAATGCCGGATGGCGGAACTGTCCAGTTCAAGGGCGCGCCTGTCACCGGCCCTGGGCCTGAACGGGGGCTGGTGTTTCAAAGCTATTCCCTGATGCCCTGGCTGACCGTCGCGGGCAATGTGGGTCTGGCCGTTGATGCGGTGTTTCCCAGGCTCGGCAAGGACGACCGTGCGGCAAAGGTCGCCCATTACGTCAAGATGGTGGGCCTCGGCCACGCGATGGGCCGGCGCCCGGCCGAGCTGTCGGGCGGCATGCGCCAGCGGGTCGCCGTGGCCCGCGCCCTGGCGATGAACCCCGAAATGCTGCTTTTGGACGAACCGCTCAGCGCGCTCGATGCGCTGACCCGCGCCAATCTGGCCGACGAGATCCTTGAGATATGGGAGCAGGATCAGAAGACCTGCATCCTGATCACCAACGATGTGGATGAGGCCATCATGATGGCCGACCGCATCATTCCGCTGAACCCCGACGGCACTCTGGCCGATCCGGTTTCGGTGGAGATCCCCCGCCCCCGCGACCGGATCGAGATGAACCACCACGCAGGCTTCAAAAAGCTGCGCGCCGAGATCACGAAGTACCTGATGGATGTGGGCATCGCGGCAAAGGTCGAAGGCACACGGCAATTGCCCGATGTGACCCCGATCCACGGCATTCCGGCGGCGGTCGCGCAGGCCCAGGAAGGGATGATCGAAAACCGCTTTCTCGATTTCTCGCAGCTCGACAAGGTGTACCCCACGCCGAATGGCCCGCTGACCGTGGTGAAAAACTTTGATCTGAAGATCAACAAGGGTGAGTTCATCAGCCTGATCGGCCATTCGGGCTGCGGCAAATCCACCGTGTTGACCATGGCCGCTGGCCTGAACGAGATCTCGAAAGGCGCGATCAAGCTTGACGGGCGCCATGTCGAGGGGGCCGATCCCGAACGCGCCGTGGTGTTCCAGTCGCCCAATCTTTTCCCGTGGCTGACCGCGCGCGAGAATGTGGCGATCGGGGTCTACAAGGTCTATCCCCGCGCAAGCCAGGCCGAGCGGCAGGATGTGGTTGAGTATTACCTCGAACGCGTGGGCCTGGCCGACAGCATGCACAAGCAGGCCGCCAGCCTCTCGAACGGGATGAAGCAGCGTGTCGGGATCGCGCGCGCCTTCGCGCTATCGCCCAAGCTGCTCTTGCTGGACGAACCGTTCGGGATGCTCGACAGCCTGACCCGGTGGGAGCTGCAGGAGGTCCTGATGGAGGTCTGGTCGCGCACCAAGGTGACCGCGATCTGCGTCACCCACGATGTCGACGAGGCGATCCTGCTGGCCGATCGCGTGGTGATGATGACCAACGGGCCGCAGGCCACAATCGGCAAGATCACGGATGTGAAGTTGCCCCGCACCCGCACCCGCAAGGCGCTGCTGGAACACCCCGATTACTACGAGTACCGCCAGGATGTGCTCGACTTCCTCGAAGAATACGAACACGGCGCCAAGCCGAAACCCAAAGCCATCGCCGCGGAGTAAGCCCATGAAGCAAAAACTTGTCGTCATTGGTGCGGGCATGGCCTCGGGTCGGGTGCTGGAGCATCTGGTCGATCAGAACCCCGACGCCTACGACATCACGCTGTTCAATGCCGAGCCGCGCGGAAACTACAACCGCATCATGCTGTCGCCGGTCCTGTCGGGCGAGAAGGCCTATGCCGATATCGTCACCCATGATGATGATTGGTATGCCGCCCACAACATCACCTGCCGCTTTGGCGAACATGTCACCCAGATTGACCGTGAGGCGAAGCAGGTCGTCGGCCAGAACGGCGCGGTCGCGTATGACAAGCTGCTGATCGCCACGGGATCGGCGCCCTTCATCATTCCGGTGCAGGGCAAGGACCTGCCGGGCGTGATCACCTACCGCGATCTTGACGACACCAATGCGATGATCGCGGCGTCCGAAAGGGGCGGCAAAGCTGTGGTGATTGGCGGCGGCCTTCTGGGGCTTGAAGCCGCCGCCGGGCTGGCCGAGCGCGGCATGGACGTGACAGTCCTGCACCTGATGGGCCATCTGATGGAACGGCAGTTGGACGAAAGTGCGGGCTTCCTTCTGCGGCGCGATTTGCAGAAGAAAGGCGTCAAGGTGATCTGCCGCGCCTCGACCGCCGCCATCCTGGGCGAGGCCCATGTCGAAGGCGTCATGCTTGAGGACAATACCGGGCTTGAGGCCGATCTGGTGGTCATGGCCGTCGGCATCCGCCCAGAGACGCGGCTGGCAAACGATGCCGGGCTTGAGGTGGCCCGCGGGATCGAGGTGAACGCGCAGCTGCAAACCTCGGACCCCGATATCTTTGCGGTCGGCGAATGTGTTGAGTTCGACGGCACCCTCTTTGGCCTCGTCGCGCCGCTTTACGATCAGGCCAAGGTGGTGGCCCATGGCCTGCTCGGCCAGGACGACGCCTTTGTTGTGAAAGAGCTATCGACGAAGCTGAAGGTCACAGGCTGCGATCTGTTCAGCGCGGGCGATTTCGCCGATGGCGAGGGGCGCGAGGACATCGTGTTTCGCGATCCCGGCCGGGGCGTCTACCGCCGCCTGGTGATCGAGGACGACATTCTGATCGGCGCCGTCATGTACGGCGATACCTCTGACAGCAACTGGTTCTTCGGCCTGATCCGCGACAAGACCGACATCGCGGAGATGCGCGATACGTTGATCTTCGGCCCTGCCTATCAGGGGGGGACCCCCCTGGACCCTTTAGCGGCCGTTGCAGCCTTACCGCGTGACGCGGAGATCTGCGGCTGCAACGGCATCTGCAAGGGTCAGATCGAAGACGCGATTGCAGGCGGCGCCATTGATCTGGGCGCCGTGCGGGCGGTGACCAAGGCCTCTGCCTCGTGCGGGACCTGTACGGGGCTGGTCGAACAGGTTCTGGCCGTCTCCCTGGGAGAGGACTTCGTCCTGCCCACGGCGCAACCGATCTGCGGCTGCACCAGCATGACCCACGAAGATGTGCGACGCATGATCAAGTCGCAGAAGCTGACATCGATGGCCGCCGTTTGGCAGGAATGCGGCTGGACCACCTCATGCGGCTGCCACATCTGCCGCCCGGCGCTGAACTTCTACCTGCTGGCCGATTGGCCGCTGGAGTATCAGGACGATCCGCAAAGCCGGTTCGTCAATGAACGCAAGCACGCCAACATCCAGAAAGACGGCACCTTCAGCGTCGTGCCGCGCATGTGGGGCGGCATCACCACCCCGGATGAGTTGCGCGCCATCGCGGATGCGGCCGAGAAATATGCCGTGCCCACGGTCAAGGTGACCGGCGGTCAGCGGATCGATCTGCTGGGTGTGCGGGGCGAGGATCTGCCGGGTATCTGGGCCGATCTGAATGCGGCCGGCATGGTCTCGGGCCACGCCTATTCCAAGGGCCTTCGCACGGTGAAGACCTGTGTCGGCACCGATCATTGCCGCTTCGGCACACAGGATTCCACAGGGCTCGGCATCAAGCTGGAGAAGGAGCTTTGGGGCTCATGGACGCCGCACAAGCTGAAGCTGGCCGTCTCGGGCTGCCCGCGCAACTGCGCCGAGGCGACGTGCAAGGATATCGGCGTGGTCTGTGTCGATAGCGGCTATCAGATCGGCATCGGCGGCGCGGCCGGCATGGATGTAAAGGAGACCGAGCTTTTGGTGCAGGTTGCCACCGAAGCCGAGGTGATCGACGTCATCAAGGCCGTGACCCAGGCCTACCGCGAGAACGCCAAGTATCTCGACCGGATCTACAAGTGGATGAACAAGGTCGGGCTGGACTGGATCAAAGCCCGCGTGGTGGACGACCTGACCGAACGCGCCGCCCTGGTCGACCGGTTCGAGCTGAGCCAATCGATCTACCGCAAGGACCCGTGGGCCGATCACGTCAAGCGCAAGGCCGAGACCTATCGCCCCCTGGCCAACCTGTCATTGGAGGCTGCTGAATGAGCACCTGGATCGACATCGCCGCGCTTGACGACATCCCGCTGCGCGGGGCGCGCATGATCAAGACCGCGCTGGGATGCGTGGCGATCTTCCGCACCGCCGGTGATGAGGTCTACGCGCTGGACAATGCCTGTCCGCACAAGGGGGGGCCTCTGGCCGAGGGGATCGTGCATGGCCGCGCGGTGACCTGCCCGCTGCATAATTGGGTGATCTCGCTTGAGACGGGCAAGGTCCAAGGCGCCGATGAGGGCCAGGTCGCCACCTATGCCGCGCGGGTGGAAAACGGGCGTATCTTGCTGGATCGGTCCTTCCTGCGCGCGCGGGCCGCCGCATGAGCCTGACCGCCACAACCTGCCCCTATTGTGGTGTCGGCTGCGGCGTGCTGGCGGGCGCCGACGGGACAATCAAGGGCGACCCCGCCCATCCCGCCAATTTCGGGCGGCTTTGTTCCAAAGGCTCGGCCTTGGGCGAGACGATCGGTCTTGAGGGGCGGCTGCTTTGTCCGCAGATCGCGGGGCAAGACAGCGACTGGGACAGCGCCCTTGATCTTGTCGCCGGAAAATTCATCCAAGCCATCGCCCAGCACGGCCCCGGCAGCGTTGCCGTCTACGTCTCGGGCCAGCTTCTGACCGAGGATTACTACGTCGCCAACAAGCTGATGAAAGGCTTCATCGGCTCGGCCAATATCGACACCAATTCGCGGCTCTGCATGGCCTCCTCGGTCGCCGGGCACAAGCGCGCCTTCGGCACCGATACGGTGCCCGGCACCTATGCCGATCTTGAAGAGGCCGACCTGGTGGTGCTTGTCGGGTCAAACCTGGCCTGGTGTCATCCGGTTTTGCATCAACGTCTGGCCGCCGCGAAAGAGGCGCGCTCCGAGATGCGGATCGTCAACATCGATCCACGCCGGACCGCCACCACCGATCTGGCCGACCTCCATCTGCAAATCGCGCCCGATGGCGACATCGCGCTTTTCAACGGCCTGCTGGCCCATCTGGCAGAGGCAAATGCGCTGGACCGGGCCTATATCGATGCGCATGTAAACGGGTTCGAGGCGACGCTTGCGGCAGCAGCGGCCGACGACCCCGCGCAATCGGGGCTGGCGCCCGCGGCATTGGCGGGATTCTACGACCTCTGGGGCAGAACTCCGAAGGTCGTCACACTCTATTCGCAGGGCGTCAACCAGTCCCGCTGCGGAACCGACAAGGTCAACGCGATCCTCAACTGCCACCTCGCCACCGGGCGCATCGGCAAGCCGGGCTCCGGCCCCTTCTCGGTCACCGGGCAGCCCAATGCCATGGGTGGGCGTGAGGTGGGCGGATTGGCCAACATGCTGGCCAATCACCTCGACATCGAAAACGCCGACCACCGCTGGGCCGTGCAGGCGTTCTGGCAGAGCCCCACGATCTGCGAGGCGCCGGGCCTGAAGGCCGTCGATCTGTTTCAGGCCTGTGCGCGCGGCCAGATCAAGGCGCTCTGGATCATGTCGACCAACCCGGCCGTATCCATGCCCGATGCCGATGGCGTGGCCGAGGCGATCAGGAATGTCCCCTTTGTCGCCGTCTCCGATATCATGGCCCGCACCGATACCGGCGATCTGGCCGATGTCTTGCTGCCCGCCACGGGCTGGGGCGAGAAAGACGGCACCGTCACCAATTCCGAACGTCGGATCTCGCGCCAACGGGCCTTCCTGCCGCCCCCGGGCCAGGCCCGGCCCGACTGGCAGATCATCTGCGATGTCGCCAGCCGCATGGGCTGGGGCCAGGCGTTTGCCTTTCGGACACCGGCCGAGATCTTCGGCGAATACGTCGCCTTGTCGCAAGCCACCAGCGGGTTTCGGCGTGACCTCGACCTCAGCGTTTTTGCCGATGTCGATTATGCGGGTCTGATCCCGACGCAATGGCCCCGCAACGACCATCGCTTCTTTGCGACAGGCGGATTTTATCACCCCGACGGGAAAGCGCGGATGATCCCGGTGAAGGCACCGGCACGTAGCGCCGCCCGGTTCACGCTCAATACCGGCCGGAACCGCGACCAGTGGCACACCATGACACGCACCGGCAAGGCGCCCAGGCTTGGCGCGCATCTGGCCGAACCTTATGCCGAAATCCATCCGCGCGACGCGGCTGAGTTACAGCTTGGCCCCGGCGACCTGATTGTGCTGCACAACACACAGGGCCGCGTCATCTTGCGGGCCCTCGTGACGGATCGCGTCGCCGCTGGTCAGATCTTCGCACCGATGCACTGGACGCGCCAAAGAACGACGGCGGGCATTATCAACAGCGTCACCGCGCCGATCACCGACCCCATTTCGGGCCAGCCCGCCCTGAAGTCCGGACCCGTTCATGCCGAACGCTTCAACCCCCACTGGTATGGCTTTGCCGTCAGTATGTCAGAGATGCAGCCGCGTTCTTCCTATGCGGCCATCGCGCGGACCCGGACTGGCTGGCAGGCGGAACTGGCAGGCCTTGAGGCCCCCGACGACTGGATCGCCGAGGCGCGAAGGATCACAGGCCTCACGGCGGGTGAGGTTGCCCTCGTGCAAGATCCGTCGCACGGTCGCGTGCGCGTGGCGATCCATCAAAGCGGCCAGATCCAAGCGCTGCTTTTCGTGGATCGGCGGCCTGTCGCCCTTTCGCGCACATCCGCGATCGCCCTGGTCGGGACCCGAGCCGACTCTTTAGACGCGCTGGCCGGGCGTCCCGTTGCCAATCAGCCCGACCCGGGGGTGACCGTTTGTGCCTGCCTGAATGTGGGGCGCAACACGCTTCTTGCCGCGGTGGCGAAGGGCGCGCAGACAACAAGCGCCTTGGGCGACATGACCGGCGCGGGCACCAATTGCGGCTCGTGCAGGCCCGAACTGGCCGCCCTGTTGCAAAAGGCGCCCCTGCCGATGGCGGCGGAATAGCCATGATGGACAACAAGAAGGCAGAGGCCCGCAAGATGACTGACAAAACGCTCTCGCTTGTTGCCCGACCGCGAAAGGCGACGGGAAGTGTCGCCCTCGTCGGTGCAGGGCCGGGCGCGAAGGATCTGATAACGCTACGCGGCCTTCAGAAAGTGCAGCAGGCCGATGTCATCTTCTACGATCGCCTCGTTGACCCCGAGATCATGGACTTCGCGCGACCCGAGGCAGATTGCATCTATGTCGGCAAGAAACCCGGCTGTCACAGCTGGCCGCAATCGCGCATCAACGCGGCTTTGATCAAAGCGGCGCAATGCGGCCAGCGGGTCGTGCGGTTGAAATGCGGCGACCCTGGCATCTTCGCGCGCGGTGCGGAAGAAATCGCAGCCCTTGAGGCCGCGGGCATTCCGTTTGAGATCGTGCCCGGCGTCACCGCTGCCAGTGCGGCGGCGGCAGCGCAGAAGGCGGTTCTGACCGAGCGCGGCGAAGTCGATACGCTGATCCTGACGACCGGCCATCTGGATGACGGCCCCCACGCGCCGGACTGGCTGGCGCGCTTGGCGCCCGGCACCTGCGTCGCGCTTTACATGGCAGTCTCATCGGCGCCCATGATCGCCGCGCAGCTTCGCAAATTGCCCCACCGCGAGGCGATCGAAGTTACCATCGTCGCCAATGCCCAGAAGCCGGATCAGCAGATCATTCCCTGCACGCCTGAGGATCTTCCGCAGGCCCTGGCACGGCATAACATCAAGAACACCGCGATGATCTTTTTGAAATTGCCCAAATCAGCGATTGGCACCTTGGCGTATCCGGCGCAAACACCTCAAACGCCGCGCGTCTTCCAAATCGCCTGATGGTGAGAGGCTCCGGGTCAAGCCCGGGAAAGGTCTGTCCCGGACACAACCGTTTTGAGATGCCCGAAAGCGTCGTCTTAAACGCGCGCGCCGCAGGCTTGACGACCCACCGGCGCGCGCATCTCGCAAGGATCAGGCAGGATTGTCCATGCGCGCCAGAACGCGCATCCGGCCCTTGGCGGCCGTCGACCAGTTCAGCCGAACCTGCGTACCCCCTGCCCCTTGTTCGAGATCAACATAGGGCATCTCGGTCAGCCGCTGATTGCCCGCATTGGTGATGGCCCCTTCCGAGACCAGACCCTCGACCACCCGTGCACGGCCACCGAAGGGCAAGATCGCGCCGAATTCGCAGTTCCAAACCGTCTGCGCCGTATTCTGACTGATCGGCAAGGAGATCGGGTTCGCGGTCCATTGCCCCACACCGTTGTATGAGTTGCCCTCAAACGTCACATTGCGCGCCCGCGTCATGTCGAGCGCCGCGAAGGACGTATCGACAAGCTCGACCCGGTCCACTGAGCCGTTTACCGCCTGGAACGTGTTCCCGCTGACGTTCAGCCCCTGAATAAAGTGACCCGGCCCATAGGGCTTGATCACGATCCAGCGGAACCATGGCGCAACCCCGATCGAGAGGAAGATATTACTGGTGATCGTCAAACCACCGAACGAGAACTCGCTGTTCCACTCGGGCCGTGCATCGTGTTCATTGGTCAGCTCGACATAGCAATTATCGATGTAGTTGCCGCTGATCGTGGTCCGGCTTGTCGGTTCGGTCAGAACCAGGCCTGCTTTCCTCACACCATCGGGCTCGTCATCGCCATTGAAGAAATGGTTGTCGAGGATCATATGGGCCGTTCCGTTCAGAATGCCGAAATGGGCAAACCGCATCGCGCGACAATCGCGGACCTTGGCATCGTTGTGATTGACGTTGAAAGCCACCGTGGTGCGGTCCTGGGCACGCACCGACTGCTCATTCGACAGAAACTGGCAGCGATCGATCTGAATGCCCGAACATCCCTTGCCATGCGAGGTGATGCCGCGATCCTTGGGCCGGATGATGTGGCAATCCGAAAACTGGAAGGCAAAGCCGTCAGGCGGCAGCAAGATGCCGGATGCATGGCCGTTGCACTGGATCTCGACCTCCTGCACGACGAACTTGTCGATATAGGCAAAGCCCGAGAAATCCAGCGCATATCTGAAGCGCGTGAACGTATAGCTCTGCGTGCCGACCGCATCATAGAGCGGCTGCGAAAGGGTCAGCGTGCTTGCCGCGACATTCTTCTCGCGCACATAAACCTCGCGTCCCACTCCGGTGCCTTGCACCAGCGACCCCACCTCGATATTCGCGGCGTTGGCCACATTGGTCAGCTCCAGCGGGTTTGAAGCCGAGTAGGTGCCCTGCGATGTTACCGATGTCACGTTCCAACCAGGCCCCGAGACGATGTTCAGCTGACCATTTCGCAAAACACGACGAACCGCGAAGTTGTTCTTGTTCTCAACCGCCGCCTGCACATCGATCGGTTCGGTCACCTCGATGCGGCGTCCGCCCATATCCAGGGAATCGTGGTCGGTATAGTTGAACAACGCCTGCAGCGCTTTGCGGAACCCCTCCATCTCGTCGCCACCGAAGGCTTCGATGTAGCTGGGCAGGTCATAGTTCTTGGTCATCGTCAGACGCGCGGCCACCGGCATCACCAGCTTGCCTTCAAAGCGCACCGGGCTGTCGATGGTCATGCTCTGACCGATGTAGTAATTGCCCGCCGGCACCAGCAACTCGCGCCCTGCAGCGGCGACGTCAGCGGCCTCGAACGCAGCGCGGTCATCGGTCACGCCGTCGCCCACCGCGCCATAATCGCGCACGTCGACCCAATCCATCAGGGTGCGCAGGAAGGCCGACGTGACGTCTTCGATGACGATGTCGTCCACCCGGACCACGCCACCGTTCGGTCCGGTCAGGTCCAGGCCGAAATGGCCGTAGACCGCGTTGGTCCCCCACGCCATATCGACCCCGCCGCGGACGCCGGTGCCGACGATCGCGCTGACCGTCACGACCTCGCCATAGGACGTCAACGTGACAGCCGGGCCGGTGGTTACCACACCCGACACGGCCGAATTGTTGGACCGTCCCGCCCAGCCCGCGATCCGCACCGACGGCAGGTTGCCAGACACCGCCTTAACCCTTGCCGTGATCCGCAAGTAGCAGCCCGGCAGGATCGGCGTTTCGCCCATGTAGCGCAGTTTTTGGGTGCCTTGCGTCTTCAGCAACTCAAGACAGCCGCTAAAGTCCTGGTCGGCCGGCACGAAGGCCGCGTTCGAGGCGCCGTCGTAGGTGGCCGAGCCTGGCGTGCCATCGCCGCTCGACCATACGTCGAGGCCGTTTGCGAAAGGCGGCGGCATCAGCACCAGCCCGTCGGTAATCGCCTTGTTCATCCTATGCCCTTTCAAATATTCGACGGAACGGAAGACGGGCGGGCATGGCACCAAATCAGGCGCCAAGGCTCCGCTCACATGTCTGCCGCTCTCAGGGGAAAATCCGGGCATGAAATACCCCGGATGGCACAGGCGTAACACGAAATCCCTAAGGCTCGGTTAACCATTGCGATTTTCTTGTGATGGGTTTCAGGTGGTTAGGCCAGGTGCTTGCAGCAATTGCACGCCGTTGATCTGCCAGCCATCCTCGGTCGGGATCATGTTGTAATCCAGCGCATGGACACGACCGTCCGCATCGCGGACAATGACCCTCTGCCACAACCGTCCAGCCACCTCGCGCAATTCACCAAACTGCACGTCAGACGGGCGCCAGACCATCGGATACCCCTCGCGCACCATCTGACCGAACCGATCAGGCGTTCCGAAGATACCTTTGATCGACGGCGATGCGTAGGAAAAGGCCGTCGCAAAATCATCTTCCAGAAACGCATCGATCTGGCCCTGGATCACGCTTTCGATGGCGCGATTGGGGCTGTCCTGAGCCGGGGCCGCGAAGGCCATGACAGAAAACACGAGAACCCAAAACAGACGGCGCATGGGCAGATGACCCCTCTTGTGAAGCAACAAGGATGGTAACCCGCCGACAGCTTCGGTCAACTTTGGCCTGTTTTTGCTAGACAACCGCGCCTTATGCAGCCAAGTCGCCTGCAAGGCCCTTGTCGATCAGCGCGACGGTCTCATCGACCCCGTAAAGCGCGATGAACCCGCCAAAGCGGGGCCCTTGCGAGGCGCCGAGCAGCACCTCGTAGAGCGCCTTGAACCAATCGCGGAGCGGCTCGAACCCATGGTCCTTGCCAACCGCGAAAACAAGGCTCTGAAGCTCCTCGGCATCAAGCCCGCCATCCCAGGCCTTCAGCCGATCGCGCAGATCCTCGATCGCCGCGCGCTCGACATCGGTCGGCGCCCGGAACTCACGCTTGGGTGCCACGAAATCACGGAAGTAACGCACCGCGAATTCCGCCGCCTCGTCCAGATGCGGATGTGTTTCGGGCGACGCGTCGGGCGCGTAGCGCTGAATGAAGCCCCAAAGCCCCACCTTGTCCGTCGCGCCAGCGACCGAGGCCAGGTTCAGAAGCATCGCGAACGGCACCACCATGTCCGAGGCAGGCGGCTGCCCGCGATGGATGTGGTAGACCGGGTTCGCCAGCTTCTGGTCGATCTCCTGATCGGGAAAGGCGCGCAATTGCTGATGATATTCGTCCACCGCCTTCGGGATCACGTCGAAATGCATCCGCTTCGCCGTCTTCGGCTTGAGATACATGAAATACGACAGGCTCTCTGTCGCGGCATAGGTCAGCCATTCATCAATCGTCAGGCCATTGCCCTTGGATTTCGAGATCTTCTGACCCTGGTCATCAAGAAACAACTCGTAGGTGAACACTTCGGGCGACCGCCCGCCAAGGATCGAGCAGATCTTGGTGTAGATCGGCGTGTTCGGCGCGTGCTCCTTGCCATAGGGCTCCCAGTCGACACCCAGCGCCGCCCAGCGCGCGCCGAAATCGGGCTTCCACTGCAGCTTTACGTTGCCGCCGGTGACGGGCAGCGTCCATTCGCGCCCATCCTCGTCGTCAAACGTCACACTCCCCTCGCGGGCATCGACATGCTTGATCGGCACGTAGAGAACTCGCCCCGTCTCGGGATGGATCGGCAGGAAGATCGAATAGGTCTGCTGCCGCTCCTCGCGCAGGCTTTCCAGCATCACGGCCATCAGGTCGTCATACCGCTCGGCCGCGCGTAGCAGCGTCTCGTCGAACTGGCCCGAGGTATAGAACTCCCGCGCCGAGACGAACTCATACTCGAACCCGAAAGTGTCCAGGAACCGCCGCAGCATGGCGTTGTTGTGATGCCCGAAGCTTTCATGCGTCCCGAACGGGTCGGGGACGCTGGTCAAAGGCTTCTGGATATGCTCCTGCAGCATCTCGCGGTTCGGCACGTTGTCGGGCACCTTGCGCATGCCGTCCATGTCGTCGGAAAAGCTGATCAGCTTCGTGGGGATATCGCTGATCGCCTCAAAGGCGCGTTTTACCATCGTCGTGCGCAGCACTTCGCCGAACGTGCCGATATGCGGCAGACCGCTCGGGCCATAGCCGGTCTCGAACAGCACATAGCCCTTTTCCGGCGGCCCCGCCTCATAGCGTTTCAACACCCGGCGCGCCTCTTCAAAAGGCCAGGCTTTTGAACGCATCGCGGCGTCGCGCAGATCGGACATTGTGCTACCCCTAGGCATTATGCAGTCAAAGACCGCAGCAAAGCCCGCTACCTATTGCGGGCCCGCGGTGGCGTCAATATTCTCGCAGGTGCAGAATTTATCAGAAGGCCTTGGTAAAATGATCGATATTTCCACCTCGATGACCGCTCAGGACGCGCTTGTCGCCATCATGATCGCGGTCTCGGCATCGGACGAGACCATACGGACGGCCGAATTGGTCACCATTGAGCGGATCGTAAACCACCTTCCGGTTTTCAATGGCTATGACCAGGATCGCCTGCGCCCCGTGTCGCAAACGGTTTTCGACCTCTTTAGCGAGGAAGACGGGCTTGACGCGCTTTTCGGTCTGATCCGCGACGCGTTGCCCGAAAAGCTGTACGAGACGGCCTATGCCATGGCCTGCGATGTCGCCGCATCCGATGGTTTGATTCGCGAAGGCGAATTGCGGCTTCTCGAAGAGATGCGCCACGAGCTGAACATCGACCGCCTGCACGCCGCCGCCATCGAGCGTGGGGCCCGCGCACGCCATCTTACGATCTAGGCCTATAACACTTCGCCGCACTAAACGCGTTACAAGTAGTGCAACCAATCAGCGGAAACCAACGCAGCATTCATCTTCCAGGTGATGTTACGAAGTTCCAGATGCCAGTCGGCCAAGCGGGATGATGTCTGGCGATGCCTTCGTCATCTCGCCCCCATCCCAGTCGCCGATCCAGCGTTCGACTTGCAGACCTGCCGATGCGATCGCCTCTGCGATACTAGCCTGCTGCGCAAAGGCAATCTGAGACTGTGCAGACAGGCACATCCCCGTCCGTTCGATCCGGTAGAAAGTCCGATAGGTGACGATCTCGGTTTCAGGATTCCAATCGGCCTCATTCCAAGCAGTTACGACCCCGTGGTTAGGGTGATCCAGCTTTCGCGTCGACAAGGCCGGCGTCCATTGCTCCCACGCTTTGGCATCCGGGTTCCGACTGTCGAAAATGAAGAGGCCATCGGGGCTTAGATGCGCGGCGATGGTTTTCAGGACCTGCGCCCGGTCCTCTGCCGTCAGAAAGACCTGAAATGCGTGGCCTGTCAGCACGATCAGATCAAACCTGCGATCGATGCGCACCGACCGCGCATCCCCCTCGATCCAGCGCACCTGATCACCGCCCGGCCTGGCGCTGGCGACATCCAGCATCGCGCGGGCGGGGTCGACACCCACCGCATCCATCCCATTGCGCATCGCCAGAGTGGCCGCCAATTCGCCCGTGCCACAGCCAAGGTCCAGAAGCGTCCCTCTGCCCTCAGCCAAATTGGCGCAAAACGCCATGTCGGCGGCCCAGCCATTTTCGATGTCATAGAAATCAGCCAGCGCCGGATCGCGGTAAAGCGCGTCCTCAGGTGCCATGAACGGCGACCCAGCGCTCGATCAGCTTCTGCTGCAACGCTCGTGCCCGGCGGGTCCAGGCGCGGCCGCCTTCGGGCCGCTCGCGCTGATTTGCGCCCAGCGCCCGGCGCCGGTCCAGATCGGCCGAAAAAATCGCGAAGGCCAGAACCTCATTCGACGGCGTCTGCACATAGCCACCCAGGCCGCTGACAAAGTTCAGCGTGCCGGTCTTCGCCGCCACCTGCGCGGGATGGTTGCGGATCACCCGGCCATTGCCATCCTTCATGTCGATACGCCGCATAAGCTGGCGCAAACCGCCGTCAGGGCCCGCCTGTACCAGCGCCCGGACCATGTCGGTGGCGCTGATCCGGCTGTCTTCCCCCAGACCGGAATGATCGACAAATCGCGCATTCTGCACGCTTGAATTGCCCTCCAGCCAGCGGCTCATCCGCTGGCCCGAGGCACGCAAAGACGCCGGCGCGCCGCCCAGCCGCGACGAGGCCGACATCCCTACCACCTCAGCCGTCAGATTGGTCGACCAGCGCAGCATGCCGCGGAGTATACCGGCAAGATCATCCGAGACATGCTCGGCCAGAACCGTGCCCCGCGCCGACCCGCGCATGGGCGCGGGGTCACGCAGAACAACCCCGTGCGACCGCATCAGAACCTGAAACACCTGGCCGGCATATTCCGCCGGGCGCCGCACCGGCAGCCACCGGCTACCGCCATTGCCCAGCGCCTGCGCAGCCACCGTCCAGTCATCCACACCGTTGCGGTCGGCATAGGTGTAAAGCGGCGACCTGCGGTCAGCCACCCGCATCCGCGCGATACTGACGGCGGGGCGAAAGCGGTCGGTTCGGGCATCCATCGACACCTGATACCCACCCTGCCCGCGCTTCCATTCGAAATGCACCCGGTTGTAATTCAGGTTCAGCCCGGACACCGAGGGGTTATAGCCCACATGATCGGGCTGATCGGGGTCGATCGAGCGCACGTAAGGCAACGCACCGGACTGCACCATGAACCGGCCCGAAACCTCGCGCAGGCCCGCCGCCTTCACGCTCGCGGCCAGCGCGGCCAACTCATCGGTGGTCAGAGTCGGGTCGCCGGTGCCCGCCAGGATCAAGTCGCCGTCCAGCCGCCCGTTGCGGATGGCACCCGCCGCGATGACCTGCGTGCGGAACCGATGCCCCGGGCCCAGCGTCCGCAGCCCGTACATCGATGTGACGGCCTTCGCGACACTGGCCGGCGGCATCTTCCGCCCCGCGCCGTACCCCTCAAGCATCACGCCCGACCTTGCATCGGCCACCGCGAATGTTACCTGTCCGCCAAGCCCGGCCGCGGCAATCAGCGCATCAGCCGACGACGCGCGGGCCTGCGCGGGCACAAGATGTCGCGGATGCGGTCTGAGAGAGCGTTCGGGCGCGTTGGCCAGCGCCGTACTCGCCGCGCTGGCCGCAAGTCCGCCCAGAATAAAGCGTCGTGAAAAGTCTTTCGTCATGACGCCAAGTAAACCCTTTCGCAACGCAATCGGCAAGAGCCCGCCTATCGGCTCCAGCCCCCTTGCGTGCGAATTTCGGTCGAGGAGATGTCCAGCATCGGAACATTCACGAAACACCAGGCTGGCGCCTGCCTCAGCGGCAGCGATTGCGCGGCCTCGGCCGGCACGCGCCACCGCTCATACCGCTCGGCGGCTTTTGAGATTCGCGCAGGCGCCCGGGCGCCTGGGCGTGCGATCACCCCCACTGGCACTGTCTCGATGATCGCTTGCCAGCTATCCCAGCGGTGAAACTGCACCAGATTATCGGCCCCCATCAGCCAGACGAACCGCACGCCGGGATAGCGCGCGCGCAGACCGGCAATCGTCTCGGCCGTGTAGCGCGTGCCCAGCCGCGCCTCGATATCCGTCACCGCCACCCGTGGGTGATGCATGACCGCCTGCGCGACCGCCATCCGCCGCGCCAGGGGCGCCGGCCCCTCGGCCTTCAGCGGGTTGCCGGGCGAGACCAGCCACCACACGCGGTCCAGGCCGAACCGCTTGAGCGCCTCGCGCGTCAGATGCACATGCCCCGCATGGGGCGGATCGAAGGACCCGCCGAACAGACCCACCGCCTGCCCGGGCATCGCCAGCGGCCAACCTTCCCTCATCTCAGTCGGTTTCCGACGATTTGGCCCAGAGGTTGATGTCCTCTTCCTCGGCGATCCGCTCAATCTCGGCCAATTCGGCATCTGTGAAGTCCAGATTGGCCACAGCACCCGCGCAATCCACGATCTGTTCGGGCTTCGAGGCCCCGATCAGCGCGGTCGTCACCCGCCCGCCGCGCAAGACCCACGCCAAGGCCATCTGCGCCAATGTCTGCCCGCGCGCCTTGGCCATGTCATTCAGCGCCCGCACGCTGGCCAAGGCCTGGTCGGTTAGCATCGAGGTGAACAGCGATTTGCCTTGTGACGCGCGGCTGCCTTCGGGAATGCCGTTGAGGTATTTCGTCGTCAGGATGCCCTGCGCCAGAGGCGTGAAGGCGATCGACCCAACGCCCAGATCGTCCAGCGTGTCCAGCAACCCGTCATGCTCAACCCAGCGGTTCAGCATGTTGTAGGACGGCTGATGGATCAGACACGGCGTGCCCAGATCCTTCAAGATCGCCACGGCCTGCCGTGTCCGTTCGGAATTATACGACGAAATCCCGGCATAGAGCGCCCGACCAGACCGCACGATATGGTCCAGCGCGCCCATCGTCTCCTCCAGCGGCGTTTCGGGGTCGAAGCGGTGCGAGTAGAAGATATCCACATAATCCAGCCCCATCCGCTTCAGCGACTGGTCGCAACTGGCAATCAGATATTTCCGGCTGCCCCAGATACCGTAGGGGCCGGGCCACATGTCATACCCCGCCTTCGATGAGATGATCAGCTCATCACGCAGGCCTGCAAAATCCGTCCGCAGGATTTCCCCGAACGCCGTCTCGGCAGACCCCGGCGGCGGCCCGTAATTGTTGGCCAGATCGAAATGCGTGATCCCATGGTCAAACGCTGTCCGGCACATCTGCCGCTTGACGTCATGCGCCGTGTCCTCGCCGAAATTGTGCCAGAGACCGAGGCTGATCGCGGGCAGGCGCAGCCCCGATCGGCCACAGCGGCGATAGACCATCCGCTCATACCGGTCCTGAGCGGGGCGGTAGGCGGGCGCATAAGCTTCGGCAGAGTTTTCCTGTGTCATGCGCGGCAATCTGCGGCCAAACCGGGCCCGCGTCAAACCGAACCGCCGGGGCTTGACGGCGACGCCCGCTTGCATACGGTCAACGGCAGCGGAAACGGGATCAAGATGCCGGCAAGACCGGCTGGGCGGGGCATCCCCGCCCGTTTATCGCGACGCTTTACATTCGGCGCATGGCCGTGACTGGGTTGCCACCCAGAGCTGGCCATGCAGGACAAGAGAGGGTTGATCCCGTTTCCGCGAATATTCCCCTCAAAGACGCTCTCAGGCCGTTGGCCGCCTCGCTGGCGCAGGTGCAATGGGATCGGGGCAGCCTGGCAACCCACCTGCATCAACGCTTGCCCGGCAATACGCCAAAACTGGTATCGGTTCTGTCCCGATGGCTTATCCGCCGCTTTCCCGGAGGTGTTGCCCCCGATGCCGCGCGGATTACGCAGGCGCTGGTTCAGGCGCCCGGCATGGATCGGGTTAGGGCCGCGATCCGTCGGACCGGTAAAGCCCCTTACCACCTTCTGACACCCCATACCTTCCACCCGCATCCGGCTCTCGCCGATCTGAAACTGCCGCAGCTTGCTACCACACCGGATCTGGCCGACTGGCTGTCGCTGACGCCAGATCAACTCACCCGGTTTGCCGATCTGCGGGGGCTCTCGGCCCGCTGCCCCTCGCACTTTGCGCAGCATTATCGCCATCATCTGCAACCCAAGCGCGCGGGCGGTCTGCGCTTGATCGAGGAGCCCAAACCTTTCCTCAAAACCCTCCAGCGCCGGATCCTGAGCGGGATGCTCAGCTATGTCCCGCCCCATGACGCCGCCTTCGGCTTTCGCGCGGGCCGGAACTGCATCCAGGCTGCCGCGAAACACGCAGGCGAAGCCGTTGTGATCAGCTTCGATCTGGCCGATTTCTTTCCTGGCATCGGATTTGCCCGCATCTATGCGCTTTTCCGCACGCTGGGCTACCCGCCACAAGTGGCCCGCGCGCTGGCCGGGTTGACCACCGCCATCACACCGCCCGATATTCTGCAAGCCGAAGGGCTGTCCGCCCGCGAAAGCCTGACCCATCGCCACCTGCCGCAAGGCGCGCCGACCTCTCCCGCATTGGCCAATCTTGTCGCCCATCGGCTTGACCGTCGCCTGACTGGCCTCGCCCGGTCTGTCGGCGCGGCCTATACCCGCTATGCCGATGACCTGACCTTTTCGGGCGACACCTGCATCGCCGAAATCCTCACCCGCGCCGTGCCACAGATCGTGCGCGAGGAGAATTTCCGCCTGAACCCGGCCAAGACCCGCATCACCCGGGCGACCGACCGCCAGAGTGTCACCGGTATCGTCGTCAATCAGAGAGCCAACATCCCACGCCCCGACTACGACCGCCTCAAAGCCGTCCTGCATCACCTGACCCGCACGTCAGACCCCCGCCGCGCCGACCCCGCGTTCCTCGCCCGCCTCTCGGGCCAAATCGCGTGGGTCGAACAGGTCAACCCCGCCCGCGGCCACCGCCTGCGCGGTAGGCTTGACGGACTGATGGCGCAGTAAACCGATCAGGTCGCCAGTCGGGACTGCCCTGAGAGGAACAAGAGCACAGCAAAACTGACGGAGAACTATAGGTGGTTGTTATCCCATGTTTCGATCTGTCTGAGAGAACGATAAGGGCTCCGGCATTTTTCATTAAAGCAAATCGCGCAGCTTTTTCTGGCGCTCGACATGGCGGATTGCGGCCAGTGTGAAGGGCGGGCCGATTATCTCGAAGACGACGGTCGCGGCGATTGTCAGGGTCATGATCGTGGCGCCCCATTCCGGCACGGTTTCCGCCGCAACCAGCGCCATGCCGACCGCGACACCTGCCTGCGGCAAAAGCGCCGGGCCGTAGAGGTGGATTTCGCCTTTCGGCACCCGGCCCAGCCTGGCGCCCAATTCACCACTGATCAGGCGGGCGACCACCCTCAGCCCGATATAGGCCGCCGTGATCCAGCCAAGCGCCCAAAGCGCATCGAGCTCAAGCGAGGCGCCCGCTAGCAGAAAGAACAGCAGCATGAAAGGCAGTTCAATATGTTCGATCTCGTTGAACGCATATTCGTGGTGCCGGGCGAAATTGGCGATCAGGGCGCCTGCGGTCATACCCGCGATAAGGAACGAGACCTCAAGCCAGAGCGCGAGGCCCGCGGTCAGAAAGACGATGCCGAAAGCTTCGGTCTGAAGCGGCTCCCCCGGCTTTAACCGCCCCGACAGATAAGCCGCCGGCACACCAACCGCGAGGCCAAGCAGAACCGCCCCGCCGATGTCATGCGATGCGCTCAAAAGCGGGCCAGACCACGCTCCTGACTGATGGACGAGGGCAAGACAAATGCTGAACACGATCAGCCCCCAGACGTCATCAATCGCCACGATGCCGCTGATAGTTTCGGTGAAACCGTTCCGGACGCCCGATTGACGGATCACATCGGCGATCGCGGCAGGTGCCGTGGCCGTGGCAATCGCCCCCATCAGCAAAGCGAGGCCGGGATCGAGACCAAGCGCCGCCAGGCCAGCCCAGACGATCGCCGTCGTACCGACGACAATCAAAATCGAGATCGCAAAAATCGCCCGACCATGACGCGCCATGTTTTCGCGGGTCAGTTCCGCACCAAGCAAAAACGCAACCATCGTCAGCGCGACGACCGAAATCGGTTCGAACCACGCCTCGGATTGGTCCGGCAGAAGGTCGAGGCCCGACTGGCCGACCGCAAGGCCCAGCAGCAAGAGCAGCGTCACCCTGGGCAAGCGGGTCATCCGGCCCAGGTGATCGGCCGCCAAACCGCCCAGGAACAGCACCCCAAGCGTCACCAGCAATATCGCCTGATCCATGCCGTTGGCCTTGTTCTATGGTTTATGCGTACGGGGATACGCGATCCCTAGCGCAGCAGATCGAGCTCTTCCATGTCAATCCCCAAGGGATCACTCAGATCCGCGATGGAGTCATAAAGAAGTTCCAGCGAATATTGCGGGTTATGCGCGTAATTCCCCGGATCAGCGGTGACCAGCTTCCAGTTAAAGGCCGTACGCAGACTTCTCGGTGTCCAGGACCCATAGACGACCGGTTTGCCGTCGGCCATATCGACAACCCCATCACCGTTCGCATCGGCGAAGAAATAGGGATAGCGCGATCCATCATAGATGACCGGTGCGCCAACGACATCGTTAGTATAGGCGCGGATCATGTCCATCAGCGTCTCGGCATTTGCTTCGATATCCGACTGGATGCCGACCGAGGTATTGCCGCTGCCATCATAGCTTTGCCGCGCGATGCGGATGTCTTGCGGCGTTTCGGCCTGGTGGCAGGTCAGGCAGGGCTCAAACTCAACCTCAAGCGTATGGGGCTCGTGGCAGGAATTGCAGCTGGCCACGGGGCGGGCATGGAAGAAGCGGCCCGAGTAATCACGGCCGTCATAATGGTACCCCGCAGCACCATAGCCGCCCAGCCAGGTGGCGGCGGCGGTGGCATAATGCGGGTTGATGAAGCGAAGCTCTGCGTTGGGCTCATCGATGGCCATATCTGCGGTCGCCTCAACAACATCGATGCCAGCGGTTCGGCCCTGATGGCAAGTCAGGCACGATGCTTCGACGCCCTGCACCGGATGGACCAGACCGCTGGGAAAGGTGATTTCGCTGATCTCGGCCAGCCCTTCATTGTGGCAGGTCCCGCAATCGACCACGCCACCGACATTGATCGTGCCGTTGACAACGCCCACCTCGGTCCCGTCAAGCCCGTGGAAATCGCGGAACCCCTCGCCGGAATGGCAGGTGGCGCAAGCGGCGCGAATCTCACCATCGTCGTCCCAATGGCTGAATGCTTCCGCCGCCGCATTGGCGTGGGCCGAGCGGAACCAGTCCGCAATCGCCTGGTCGTTCTCGATGTCGATCTCGGCCGGCGTAAACGGCCCCGATTGCGGCAGCGCGAAGGGAATCGCGGTGTCGCTCTCTTCGTCCGCAGTATTATTGGCGGTCTGGGCAAGGGCCGGATCAACAAGAGACAGCGCAACGAGACCCGCCAAAAACATCACGGGCGTCAAGAAAGCGGATGAAGGCAACGGCATGGTCGGACTCCTTTGCATGGATCACGCTGAATCCAGAGCAGCATATTCCGCAGCTCGACTCGCCGCATTGATCTCGCTCATATCCGGCAATACCCCCTTTGATATTCTCTCGGCCAAAGTCGGTGGGATGCGTCATGACGGCGATACGACGCAGTTGGTCGGAGGCAGGATGATACGTGCAGGGTTCGGATCCGCGGCAGGGCTCAGTCCGCGTTTCCCCTCGCCGCCGGACATGTCCGGGATAGCGGAGGTGCTGACCGAAGAGGCGGCGGTTCAGACGCCGGTGGGGCCGTCACTTCATGTGACCCCGCTTGTGAATGAGGGCGACGTGGTGAGGCAAGGGGCCGCGGTAGCGTGCCTGCGCCATGCGCCCGATGTTTGCTTCGTGGCACCCCTGGCTGGGCGTGTGGCGCGCATTTCGCTTTTGCCGGGGCGGAAGCTTTCAGAGATCGTTTTGTTCCGCGAGGCCGAGGGCGATGTGGAACGTCATGACTGCAAGGTGGCAAAAACCGCTGGGGGCCTGAGGCGGCTGATGCAAAGCTCGGGCGTGTGGCCGTGGCTGCGGCGGCGGCCTTTCGGCGGCATGCCCGCCCCCCACGAAAAGCCCGCCGCCATTGTTGTCATGGCCACCGACACCCGCCCGTTCGCACCCGATCCGCGGCGCGCGCTTGAGGGGCGCGAGGATGATCTTACGCGCGGCCTGATCGCGCTTGAGCAACTGACGGACGGCCCGGTCATGCTCTGCCAGCAGGCCGGCCCGGAATTGATCGAACCCGGTATCGGCGAGGGGCGCATTCGGGTTGTCACCTGCGGCCCGCGACATCCCCAAGGGTCGGCTGGCATCCGCATCCATCAGCTCTTCCCGGCGGGCCTCGACACACCGATCTGGGACCTGCATGCCGAGGATGCAGCCGCGCTTGGCGCATTGCTGGAGACCGGCTCGCTGCCGATGCGGCGTCTGGTGCATATCGCCGGGGCCGCCCTTCGCGACGCCCAGACCGTCTGGACCCATCCCGGCGCCGATTTGCGGCAGTTGACCCAACGGCTGGTCTCACCGGGACCCCACATTCTGACATCGGGGTCGCCGCTTGACTGGCACGCCACGCGCTGGCTGGCACCGCGCCATCGGCAGGTTACTGTCGTGCCCCGTGAGGCCACGCGCCAACGCCCGCATTGGCTGGTCGCGGCGCTGACGCAATCGGCCACGCCAAGGCCTGCGATCCCGACCGCCGCCCTGACCCAGGCCTTCGGCGGCGCGATACCGGCGACACCGTTCATCCGCGCGCTCAGCGCCGGCGATGACGAGACCGCGATGGCTTTCGGCCTTCTGTCGCTTCTGGAAGAAGACGTGGCACTGGCCGACTACGTGCTCGGCGAGGGGGGGCAATTCGTGGCCCAACTGCGCCGCATGCTTGACCGCATCAAGACCGAGTTCGCCGCATGACCCGGGGGCTATGGAGCCGTGAAACAGTCGCACTGATGCTGTTGGCGGCCTATCTGCCATTGGCTTTGTTCTGGCTCTGGTTTGGCGGGGCCGAGGCGCTGGCCCGGTTGGGCCTGTCGCTCCTGGTGGTCGGGGTCTGGCATCTGGTCTTTTTGCTGGCACGCGCGCAGCCGCCCTCACTGGCCGCCCTCATCACGGCGCTTGCCATCGCGATGCTTGCACCCGAAGGTCTCGGCGGCTTTCGGATGATCCTTGGTATCAGCTTCGGCGTGGTGATGGGCGAATTGGTTTTCGGCGGCTGGGGCCGCAATGTCGTCAACCCCGCGACGGTGACACTCTCATTCCTCGGCTTTGGCTTTCCAGCCTTTGCATGGCCCGTCTTCGACGATCCGGTCGCCTGGGCCGCCATCCCCGCGGCCCTGATCGCGGGGGTGACCGGCACGGTGCCCGTTGCGGTGCTGGCCAGCGCGGCGCTTGTCGGGGCGGTGGCGGCGGCCAGCGGGGTTTTACCTGAACAGGTGCTATTCGCGGCAGGGATCGTCCTTGTCCTACTGGTCGCCGACCCAGTGACCAGCGCGGCCACGACATTGGGCCGCTGGATCAACGGCGCGCTTTATGCGGGCCTGGTGACGCTCTTCGCGACCGGTTGGGCAGGCGCTGCGCCTGTGCAGATCGCCGTCGCCGCCGCCTTGCTCACCTCGCTTGCCGTGCCGCTTCTCGACGAAATCGCGCTGGCGCTTTGGATCGCCAGAAGACGGAGGCGCCATGGCCGGACGTGACTGGAACCCCTGGCGCCGCCTGTTGGCACTGCCGAATGAGAGCCGGACCAAGACGGTCCTGATCGCCTTCCTTGTCTCGGCCAGCTGCGCCGCGCTGGTCAGCGGCGCCACCGTCATGCTGCGGCCCATTCAGGCGGCCAACCGTGCGGCCGAGGAACAGGCCCGGATCGAGGCGCTGGTCCAAGGCATCCCCGGCATGTCGGCGCTGTTGCAGCAATCGGGCGGCACATTGTCGACCGTCGTGATCGACCTGGCGACCGGGCGCGCCGCAGCCGAGGTCTCGCCCGAGACCCTCGATGCCGCGCTCAGCGATCCCGGCAATTGGACAGCGCTTGGCCCCGGTCAGGACTTGGCCGGTCTCGGTCAGCGGCCCGATTTCGCGCAAATCTTCCTGCTGCGCGATGCGGGCCAGATATCGCTGGTGCTACTGCCGCTCAGCGGCCGGGGCTATGGCGGCCGGATCGACGCGATCCTCGCGCTGCGGGGCGATATGAACACGATCGCGGGCCTCGCGGTGACCCAGCACTCCGAGACGCCGGGCCTTGGCGGACGGATCGAGGAAGCCTCATGGCAGGCCGATTTTCCAGGCACCGAACTGAGGGACGAAAGCGGCGAGATGCGGTTTCGCGTCGCGCGCGGCCCTGCCTCAACCGTGCACGAGGTCGATGGCATCACCGGGGCCACCCGGACAGGGCGCGGCGTGACCGAGATGGTGCGCTTCTGGCTGGGTCCCGACGGCTACGGGCCGCTTTTGGACGCCATCGAACGCGGGGAGTTCTAGGCGATGGCCGCGCGCACCGATGTCTGGACCACGCTGACAGATCCGCTGATCCGGCAAAATCCCGTGACCTTGCAGATCCTCGGGATCTGCTCGGCCCTTGCCGTCACGACGACACTGGCGACCGCCCTGACGATGTCGATCTCGCTGACGGTGGTGCTAACCCTCGCCGCTGGCCTTGTCAGTGTGATCCGCCGGCACATACCCGAGACGATCCGCCTGATCGTACAGATCGTGATCGTCGCATCCCTCGTCATCGTCATCGACCAAATCCTGCAGGCCTATTTTGCCGAGATCAGCCGCGCGCTGTCAGTCTATGTCGGGTTGATCACCACCAATTGCCTGGTTCTGGGACGGACCGAGGCCTATGCCCGCCATCATGCGCCTCTGCCCGCGATGGTCGATGCGTTCGGCAACGGCCTGGGCTATTCGCTTGTGCTGATCCTGATCGGCGGCTTGCGCGAGCTTTTCGGCAAGGGCGAGCTTTTCGGCCATCAGGTTCTGCCACTGGCCGATGCGGGGGGATGGTTCACACCGCTCAGCCTGATGCTGCTCGCGCCCTCGGCTTTCTTCCTGTTGGGATTGCTGGTCTGGACGGTGCGCAGTCTCTATCCGGGCCAGACCGAAGCACCGGAGCACACCCCGCCCCTGCGCGCGGAGCCCGCGGAATGACCGAGCTTTGGGGCCTTTTCCTGATGGCGGCCTTTGTCGACAACATGCCGCTGACACTGTTTCTGGGGCTCTGCACCTTTCTGGCCCTATCCAAACGGCCCGAAGCCGCCGTTGGTCTCGGCGTGGCCATGACCGGCGTCTTGAGCGTGACGGTGCCGCTGAACCACCTCATCTACGTGGGCCTTCTAGCCCCCGGCGCCTGGGCTTGGGCGGGCTTGCCCGATCTTGACCTCTCCTACCTGTCGCTGATCGCGTTCATCGGCGTGATCGCGGCCTCAGTACAGTTTCTGGAGATGATCCTTGATCGGTTTTTCCCGGCGATCCACGCCGCCTTCGGGGTATTTCTGCCGCTTCTGACCGTCCAATGCGCGATCCTTGCGGGCAGTCTGTTCATGGTTGAGCGTAGCTACACCCTGGCGCAATCCGCCGTCTTCGGCCTGGGCAGTGGCGTCGGCTTTGCTGTGGCGGTGGCGATGCTGGCAGCGATCCGCACGCGGCTGAGCTATGCCGACCTGCCCGCGGGGCTGAGCGGCCTTGGCATCGCGTTCGTGCTGGCCGGGCTCATGTCGCTTGGCTTTGCCTCCTTCGCACAGATGGCAGCGGCGCAATGACAGAGGTTCTTCTCGGCACCTCCATCATCATCGCCCTCATCGTCGGGCTCGCCTTGGGGCTTGTGGTTTTGCGACGGCGGCTGATCCCCGATACCGGTCTTGATATCGCGGTCAATGACCGGGTGCATGTCACCGCACGCCGAGGCGACAGGCTTCTGGGCGTTCTGCACAAGGCCGGCATCCTGATCCCCGCAGCCTGCGGCGGGACCGGCACATGTGGGCTCTGCCGTGTGACAGTGACCGGCGAGGGCGCAGGCCAACCCCAGGCGACCGAGCGCGGCGTCCTGTCGCCCCGCGACCGGCGCGCCCATATCCGCCTTGCCTGCCAGACCAGCCTGCGCGGGAACTGCGCGGTCGAGGTATCCGACGACATCCTCAGCGCGGGCGGGGGATTTCGCTGCAAAGTCGCCTCTGTCAGGATGCTGGCGCCGCTGATCCGCGAGATCGTAGTCGACCTGCCAAAGGATCGTTCGTCGGACTTTCGGGCCGGGGATTTTATGCAAATCACCGCCCCGCCCTACCGGCTGGACTTCGCCACGCTCGACCTGCCGCCAGAGTTCCACGAGGCGTGGGAGATTGCGGGCTGGCGATCGTTGCGGGCGGGGTCCGAGGATGAGGTCACGCGCGCCTATTCGCTGGCAAGCCGGCCCGAGGATGCGGGCCGCGCCGTGTTCAACATCCGCCTCGCCGTACCGCCCCCGGGGCGCGAGGCCGAGGTGCCGCCGGGCATCGTGTCGTCCTGGCTCTTTTCGCTGCGGCCCGGTGACGACATCACCCTCTCCGGCCCGTTCGGTGATTTCCACGTCCAGCCCACCGGACGCGAGATGATCTATGTCGGCGGCGGTGTCGGCATGGCGCCGCTGCGCGCGATGATCCATCAGGAGCTCGGCCAGGGCACGACGCGGCGCATCCGCTACTTCTATGGCGCGCGGTCCGCCGCCGATCTGTTTTATTCCGAAGAGTTCACCGCACTCGCCGCCCAGTACCAGAATTTCAGCTGGACGCCCGCGCTGTCCGATCCGGCGCCGGGCGACCGCTGGACCGGGGCGACCGGCTTCATCCACGACACCCTCCAGGCCGAAATGAGCGGCCATCCCAGCCCGGAGGAATGCGAATACTACCTCTGCGGACCGCCGGTCATGGTCTCGGCGGTCTTGTCGACGCTCGAACGGCTGGGGGTCGAGCCTGCATCCATCTTCTACGACGATTTCGGAGCTTGAGAGATGACAACACGCCCATATCGCCCGTCCCGCCGCACAGCCCTCGGTCTGATCGGCGCGGCATTTGCGGTGCCTGGGGCTGCCTTCGCGGGCAGCCTTGAGGTGCTTTCGGGAACCGCCTTCGGAACATCCTGGCGAATGGTGGCGCCATCCGGCAGTGGTGTCGCGCAGCTCAAGCCCCGGATTGACGCGCTCTTTGCAGCGGTCGACCGGCAATTGTCACCCTGGCGGTCCGACAGCGCGATCAGCCTTTTCAATGCCGGTCCCGCAGGTGCGCAGGCAACGGACCCAGCGGTGGTTGAGGTGACGATTGCGGCGCTTGAGATTGCCAGCCAGAGCCAGGGCGCCTTCGACCCCACGGTCGGCCCCCTGGTTGCACGCTGGGGTTTTGGCCCGATCGATGGCGGCGGCGCACCCGATTGGCGTGCCCTGTCCGTGGGGCCGCGGGACGTGTCGAAGGCGCGCGCCGATCTGACGCTTGACCTTTGCGGCATTGCAAAGGGCTGGGCGCTGGACAAGGCCGCCGCCTTGACCCGCGATGCGGGTTTCGACGACTTCTTGTTCGAACTGGGCGGTGAGTTCATCGCGCGCGGCCAACACCCTGAGGGCCGGGCTTGGCGTGTTGCGGTAGAGGCACCGCTTTCCGCCCCGCCAGCCCTGCATTTGCCCGCCGGCGCTGCGGTCGCCACATCCGGCGTGCAGGCGCAAAGCTACACCCGGAACGGGCGGACCTATAGCCACATCATCGATCCGGCAGCACAAGCCCCTGCAGCGGGCAAACTTCGGTCGGTGACGGTGGTCGCACAGACCGCGATGATCGCGGATGGCTGGGCCACGGCCCTTTGCGCAGCGGGCGACGCGGCCGGACCGGACCTCGCCCGCACGCATGACATCGCCGCCTTGTTTCTGATCGAGGCTCCGAGCGGGATGCGGCAGGTTCAAACGGGCGCGATCATGGATCTGATCCTTTGACTACAGGGGGAACACGATGACGGAAATCCTGTTTGCGATCATACTTGTCACCTTGGCGGCGGGCGGGATCGGCCTTGGTCTGGCCTTCGGGCGTGGCCCGGCACGGACAAGCTGCGGCGCGGCGGATCACCTGACGATCGGGCGCTGCGCGGATTGTCCGTTGCGACGCCGCACGGCACGAAAGGACGCGGCATGACCGAATACCGCGTTGGTGCGATCATGCGCACCGATATCCCGACCCTGACAGCCGAAACGCCGATCCGCCGCGCGGTTGCGGTTCTGGTCGATACCCGTGCCGCGGCCGCCCCTGTGATCGGCGATGATGGCGGGTTGATCGGTATCCTGACCCAGAAGGACTGCTTTCGGCCCGCGCTTCACGCCAGCTACCACCGCGAATGGACGGGGCGCGTGGCCGATCACATGTCGCGCGACGTGATTTCGGTCAATGTCGAGGACGAGGTCATCCGCGTCGCCGAGATGTTCCTCCACCATCCCCATCGCGTCTTCCCGGTGATGAATGGGGGCAGCGTGGCCGGCCTGCTGCACCGATCTGACGTCCTGGCGCTGTTGACGCGTTTCGGCTGAGGCGCTTGCGACCCTCAACCAATCGCGAGCGCGATGGGGGGTCAGTACGCGCTGGACTTAGCCCAAGCCATCTTCCTCAGCAAAGCTCAGCGCCCGGATATGGGCTGCGAATTTGTTCATCATGTGGGTCTTCATCAACAGACCAAGCCCCTCGGCATCACGGGCATGGAGCAAAGCCATCATCTGCTCATGCTCGTCGATGGCTTGGGCCCAGCGTTCGTCAGACAGGTTCACCATGTACCGTGCCCGGCGGACGCGCGCGGCAAGCAGCCGGTGATGGGTTTCCAGAATGTCGTTGCCCGCGCCTTCGATCAGTGCGTTATGAATGTCCTGATTTGCCTTGAAATAGGCCTTACGGTCGCGCGCGTGAAACGCTTTGACCATGGCATCATGGCGCTTCTGAATGCGCGCGATGCCTGCATTATCGAGATGCAGACAGGCCTGCTCGCCCGCCAATTGCTCAAGCACCGCGATCACCGGAAAGGTCTTTTCCAGCTCTTCGCGGGTGACTTTGGCCACGCGCGCGCCCCGGTTGGTCTGCAACACGACCAGACCTTCCGAGGCCAGCACCTTCAACGCCTCGCGCAGCGGCGTGCGTGAGACGCCGAAGGCCTCGCAGAGGTCCTTTTCGGGCACCTTTTCCCCCGGCTTCAGGGCATCCTCAACCACAAGGTTGCGCAGGCGTTCGACCAGCTCTTCATGCAAAGTCGGGCGCTTCAGGGCTTGGGGCAGGTTCATCGGCCTCTCCTATTACGCGCGTGCCATATCAAGAACGCGCGCCACATGGTACGCGCGCCGCGCGGTGCCATCGGCGATCTGATGACGGCAAGACGTGCCATCCGCAACGATCAACGCATCCGCCTGCGTCGCCTCTATCGCCGGAAACAAGTCAAGCCCAGCCATTTTCAAAGACAAATCTATCGTGTCCGGCCCATATCCGAAAGCCCCGGCCATACCGCAACAGCTGGTTTCAATGACGTGGATTTCGGCGCCTGGAATGCACTCCAGCACCGCCTGGACGGGGGCCATGGCATCATGCGCCTTCTGATGGCAATGGCCATGCACATGGATGGGCCGGTTGAGGGGCCGCAGCCGAAGATCCGGAAACCGGACCAGAAATTCCTCAAAGGTCAGTGCCGCGGCGGCCAAGGCTTCGGCCTCGGGCCCCGGACAGAGCGCCAGGAATTCGTCGCGGAAGGTCAGAAGCGACGATGGCTCGAGCCCGACGACCGGGGTTCCGCGCGCAACGGCCGCGCGGGTCGCGGCGATCACGCGGCGCGCCTCGGCGCGGGCCTCGTCAACGCAGCCAACCGCCAAGAGCGTGCGGCCGCAGTCCAAGGCACGCCCCGTGCCATCTGCCGCCACAGCGACACGCAGGCCAGCGTGGCGCATCACACGGATAGCCGCGCGCAGGTTTTCAGGCTCAAAATAGCGGTTGAACACATCCACGAAGAGCACGACATCCGGCTTGTCATCCTGAGCCTCGTGATCGCGGAACGGGTTGGCCGCCCAAAGCGGCAGATCGCGGTGCCGGGAAATCCCCGTCAGGTTTTCCGACCACCGCCGGAGAAAACCCACCCTGTTGCGGAGGTTCATCAGCCGATGGACCCGCGCGGCATAAGGCGCATAGCGCGGCAGATAGCCGATCAGCTTGTCGGCAAAGCTCAGCCCCCTTTCGCGCCGACGCGCGGCCAGCACCTCGATTTTCATGCGCGCCATATCGACACCGGTGGGGCATTCGCGGCGGCAGCCCTTGCACGAGACGCAATAGCGCATCGTCTCGACCATCGCATCCGATGTCAGCCCGCCTGGCATCTGGCCCGAAATGGCGAACCGCAGCGTGTTGGCCCGCCCGCGCGTCGCGTCACGCTCGCTGCGGGTGGCGCGGAAGGACGGGCACATGACCCCACCCTTCAGCTTGCGGCAGGCGCCATTGTTGTTGCACATCTCAACCGCGCCCTGAAAACCGCCCCCCGCGCCGGGCCAGGCGCCCCAGTCGAGGGCGGTTTCAAACTCCGGCACCTCATAGGTGCTGCCGTAGCGAAAAACCCGCCTGTCATCCATCGCGGGCGCGAAAACGATCTTTCCGGGGTTCATCAGCCCGCCCGGGTCAAAGCGCGCCTTGACCTCTTCGAAGGCCGACCGGATGCGCGGCCCGAACATCTTCTCGTGAAACTCAGATCGCACGATGCCGTCGCCATGCTCGCCCGAATGCGAGCCCTTGTAGCGGGCGACCAGATCGAACGCCTCTTCGGCGATCGCGCGCATTGTGGCCACATCCTTGTCGAGCTTCATGTTCAGCACCGGGCGGACATGCAGGCAGCCCACAGAGGCGTGCGCATACCACGTGCCCTTGGTGCCATGGCGGGTGAAGATTTCAGTCAGCCCTTGGGTGTAGTCCGCCAGATCCGGCAGAGCAACGGCGCAATCCTCGACAAACGAAATCGGCTTGCCCGCCTCCTTCATCGACATCATCACGTTGAGGCCCGATTTGCGATATTCGGCAATCGCGCCCTGCAACGCCTTGTCGGTGACCGGTACAACCCCACCCCACTGGGCGCCCGTGCCGCTGAAGGAAAACCCCAGATCGCCCATCATCTCGGACAGTTGGGCCAGCTTGGCCGCATTGGCCCCGGCGCTGCCTTCGGCGAACTCAACCAAAAGCAGCGCCGCCGGAACACCTTCGACAAACGCATCGATGGTCTTCGCGAAAAGCGGGATGTCGCGGCCGAGGGCGATCATCGTGTCGTCGATCAACTCAACCGCCTGCGGGGTCAGTTTCACAAGATGCTGGGCGGCCTCCATCGCGGCATAGAAGGTGGGGAAATGGCAGACGCCCGTCACCTTCTCGCCCGGCAGATGGGTCAGGCTCAACTCAAGCTCGGTGAAATAGGCCAGCGTGCCTTCCGAGCCCACCAGAAGATGCGCCATGTTGACGTCATTGCCGGTCAGCGCATCGATATTGTAGCCACCGACCCGCCGCTGCACCTTGGGGAAACGCGCCTCAATCTCGGACGCCTCGCGCCGCCCGAGCGCGCGCATATCGGCCACCAGATCGCGATAAACGCCCGGTTCGGGATCGGCGCCATTGAACCGCGCGCGGGTGCCATCGGCCAGAATGGCCGAGATCGCGCGCACATTGTCGCGCATGATGCCATAGCGTAGCGACTTGCCGCCTGACGAATTGTTCGCCGCCATCCCGCCCAGCGTACAGCGCGACGCGGTCGAGGGATCGACCGGGAACCAGAGGCCGGAGGGGGCCAGCGCCCGGTTCAGCTCATCCAAGACCAAGCCGGGTTCCACCCGGGCGGTCATCCCGTCCGCGTCGATCTCGAGGACACGGTTGAGGTGCCGGCTGTTGTCCAGCACCACCGCCCGGTTGACGGTCTGGCCACATTGCGAGGTGCCGCCACCGCGCGGCAGGATCGGCACTTCCATGTCGCGCGCGACGTCCATCGCGGCTTCGACATCGGCTGTCGACCGCGGGATCACGACGGCTTCAGGCACCATCTGATAGATCGAGGCGTCCGTCGCATAGCGCCCCCGCGAGGCGGGATCGGACAGCACCTCACCCTCGATCGCCGCAGACAACTTGTTGCAAAGGCTAGTATTTTTCTGCATTCGCCATCCAACCCTCCCAGTTGGCGCAACCGGATTCCCAGCGTCAAAGTTTTTTGTTGACTGAATTATGAATTCATAATTACGTCATAGCAACAGCAAATCGTGCCGCCCCGACGGCGCATATGGGAGGATCGATATTCATGCGCCAAGCCGGCAGACATTTCTTGCAAATTCCGGGCCCAAGTGCGGTTCCCGACCGGATTCTCAGCGCCATCGGCCAGCAGACGATCGACCATCGGGGGCCGGATTTCGCCGCTGTGGGCCAGAAGGCCCTGGACGGAATGAAGACCATCTTCAAGACCAAGCAGCATGTCTTCATCTTCCCCTCGTCAGGCACCGGCGCCTGGGAGGCGGCCCTGGTCAACACAATGTCGCCGGGCGACAAGGTGCTGATGTTCGAGACAGGCCATTTCGCGACGCTCTGGAGCAAGATGGCGCGGAAGATCGGGATCGATCCGGAGCTTCTTGAAGGCGATTGGCGTGGCGGGGCCGAACCTGACCGGATCGAAGCGCGCCTGCGCGAGGATAAGGGCCACCAGATCAAGGCCGTCTGCGTCGTTCATAATGAAACGTCCACCGGATCCGTCTCGCCTATCGCCGAGATTCGCAAGGCCATCGATGCGGCGGGCCACCCTGCCCTGTTGATGGTCGATTCGATCTCGGGCCTTGCCTCGATTGATTTCCGGTTTGACGAATGGGGCGTGGATGTCTGCGTGTCCGGCTCGCAAAAGGGCCTGATGCTGCCCCCCGGGCTCAGCTTCAACGCCGTCAGCGCGCGCGCGATGGAGCATGCCAAGACCACAACGATGCCCCGCAGCTATTGGGATTGGCACGACATGGCCGGCCCCAACGAGACGGGATATTTCCCCTACACGCCGGGCACCAATCTGCTCTACGGCCTGAACGAGGCCATCGACATGCTGCATGAAGAAGGGCTCGACAACGTGTTCGCCCGCCATGCCCGCCATGGCGCGGCGACCCGTGCCGCCGTCCGCGCATGGGGGCTTGAAGTGCTTTGCGCCCGCCAGGGCGAGGAATCGGGCGTGCTGACGGCCGTCATGATGCCGCAAGGCCACTCGGCCGATGGGTTCCGCGCGACGACCTTGAAACATTACGACATCTCGCTGGGCAACGGCCTGTCGAAGGTCGCCGACAAGGTGTTTCGCATCGGCCATCTGGGCGATTTCAACGATCTGATGCTGATGGCAACCCTGTCCGGCGTGGAGATGGGATTGGCCAAGGCCGGCGTTCCGCACCAATCTGGGGGCGCGCAAGCGGCCATGGAGCATCTCAAGGACACAACGAAAGAGCGGGTTGCCGCAGAATAACGCCCGAAACGGGCATCAAGGGAGGAACGACAATGAAACTCAAGACGGTATTTCTTGCCAGTGTGGCCGCGGTCACCCTACCGATCTCCGCCATGGCGGCCGATATGACATTGCGCTTTGGCCATGTGGGCAACCCCGGATCGCTTTTTGAAGCGTCGGCGAACGCCTTTGCCGAATGCGCCAATGGCCGGCTGGGTGACCGCGCCGAGGTGCAGGCCTTCGGCGCAAGCCAGTTGGGCAATGACCGAGAGCTTTTGCAGAAGCTGAAACTCGGCCAGGTCGATTTCTCGCTGCCGTCTTCGGTGATGTCGTCGGTCGCGCCTGAGTTCGGTGTCTTCGAGATGCCCTACATTGTGCAAGATCGCGATCACATGCGCCGGATTCAGGCCGAGCTGGGCGATGTCTTCCAAGAGGCCGCGCAGGAGGAAGGCTATCGAATCATCGGCTATTTCGAAAACGGCTTCCGCCATATCACGAACAACATCCGCCCGATCACCGTGCCCGCGGATCTGCAAGGCATCAAGCTGCGCACGCCAAACGGTGAGTGGCGGGTGAAAATGTTCCAGCTTTATGGCGCGAACCCCACGCCCATGGCCTTCTCCGAAGTTTTCACCGCGCTTCAGACCAAGGTGATCGACGGGCAGGAAAACCCCTATGCCCAGATCGCATCGGCCAAGTTTCAGGAGGTGCAGGAGTACCTGTCGATCACCGGCCATGTCTACACGCCGGGCTACGTTCTGGTCGCCGAAAGCCGCTGGCAGCGCTTGCCCGAGGACGTGCGCGCCGATCTGGAAACCTGCGGCGCCGAGACCCAGGATTTTGTCTACGAACACGCCGCGAAACTGGAGGAGGAGCTTTTGCAGGAAATCCGTGACGCCGGCGTGCAGGTCAACGAAGCCGACAACGCGGCTTTCATTGAAGCGTCGGCCCCGATTTACGAAGAATTTGCCAGCTCCGTCGACGGCGGCGCGGATCTGATCGAGCGCATTCAGGAGCTTGCCTCCGGGTCCTGATCCAGGCGGCGGGGGGGCATCACATGGCCCCCCGGCCCGCATCGCGACACGAACGACGACAGCTTCTTCTCATGTCATCGGGCCCAAGGCCCGGCTGGAGCCCTGCATGCTAGATTCACTGCGGAAAGCCTTCGAGGGTGTCCTCGAATACTTCGTCATCTTCCTCATGTTGATCCTGACAACGATCGTGATCGTGGCTGTGATCTATCGCCTGCTTGGGTCCAGCCTGGCCTGGTATGACGAAGTGGCGGCCATTCTCTTGGCCTGGATAACCTATTACGGGTCGGCTCTGGCCGCCTTGCGGCGCCGCCACATTGGGTTCGATACGGTGTTGCTGGCCATACCGATGCCCGCACGTATGGTTGCCGTGGCCTTTGCCGAGGCGACCACAGCGGCCTTCTTCATATTGCTGGCCTGGGCGGGCTTTGTCGTCATGTCCATTTTGGGGGGTATGTCGCTTGTGTCGCTGACCTGGGTGCCGGTCAGCTTCACGCAATCGGTCATTCCTTTCGGCGCGGTCCTTTTCCTGATCTGCCAGGCGCTGAGCCTGCCTGACTATTGGCGCAAAACCGCGGCCGGTGTGTCGCTGGAACATGCCGAGATCGAAGAAGAGGTCGAAGCCGAGATGAAGAAAGCGGGGAATTCGTGATGCTGATGCTGGGTATCTTCATCGCCATGGTTGCGATGATCTGTCTGAACGTGCCGATTGCCGTGGCGCTTGCGGTATCGGCCATCCTGGGCCTCTTGGCCCTTGAGGGGACCGGGTCGCTGGTGAACGTCGCGCTGGATATGTATAGCGGCTCGACCAAATTTTCACTGATCGCGATCCCGATGTTCGTTTTGGCCGGCGCCATCATGAATGCAGGCGGTATCACCGACCGCCTCATCAATTTCGTGACGGCCCTGATCGGTTTCATTCGCGGTGGGCTGGCCCATGTGAATATCGGCGTGTCGCTGTTCTTTGCCGAGATCTCGGGATCGGCGGTGGCGGATGTGGCGGCGATGGGGTCCGTCATGATCCCGCAGATGAAAAAGCGCGGCTATTCCGGCGCGTTCTCGGCGGCCGTGACATCCTCATCGGCCTCGCTGGCGATCATCATTCCGCCGTCCATTCCGATGATCCTCTATGCGACCTCGGCCAACGTGTCGGTCGAGCAATTGTTCGTCGCAGGCGTCGTTCCGGGCTTGCTGGGCGCGGCGGGGCTGATGGGCGTGGCCTTTTACTTTGCCCGTCGCTACGATCTGCCGCGAGAAGAGGCCTTCTCGGGCCGCCGCCTGTGGGAGGCGTTCGTCGAGGCCCTGCCCACCTTCGCCCTGCCCGTCATCATTCTGGGCGGCATCTTCGGCGGCTACGTCACGGCGACCGAAGCGGCCGGTCTGGCGGTCCTCGCCGCGATCGTGATTAGCCTTTGGTACAGGCAGGTCAATCTGAAGCACCTCCAGCGCTCGATGCTGGACGGCGGGATGCAGACTGCCGTGGTGATGTTGCTGGTGGCCGCGTCGGTCGTCATGGGCGGTTTTCTGACCCGGGCGCAATATCCGCAGGAACTGGCCGAAGGCATTCTGCAGATCACCGAGAACAAATGGCTGATCCTCTTGATCCTGAACTTCTTCTTCCTGATCATCGGGTTCTTCCTGCACTCGGCGGCGGCCATCATTCTGGTGGTGCCGATTGTCATCCCGCTGATCAGTGCCGCGGGCATCGACCCGATCCACTTTGGTCTGGTCGTGACGCTGAACCTGGCCATCGGTCAGCAGACCCCGCCGGTGGCCAGTGTGCTGATCACCGCCTGCGCCGTGGCGCGCGCCAATATCTGGGATGTCACCAAGGTGAATATCTACTTCATCGCGGTTCTGCTGACCGTGCTCTTGATGTGCACCTATATCCCCTCGATCCCGCTTTTCCTTGTGGAATATTTCTATCGCTGACTCTCCCCGCCTCGCTCGCCCTTCCGGGCGGGCGGGGCACCTTACCTCAGAGGAGCCACCATGAACCTTGAGCTTGCCAACGCCCTCATCAACGTTGCTTTGGCCCACGGTCGCGACCATGGAATGAAGCCGCTGACCGTGGCCGTGATCGATGCAGGCGGCCACCTGGTCGCCTTGCAGCGCCAGGACGGGACAAGCAACCTGCGTGCAGAAATCGCGCAAGGCAAAGCAAAGGGCGCGGTTGCAATGGGCCTTGGCTCACGCGCGCTTTTCAACCGCGCGCAGGAGCAACCCTATTTCATCGACGCCATGAACGCCCTGCAGGGCGGCAGCCTTGTGCCTGTGCCAGGCGGCGTGCTGATCCGCCGCGACGGGGCCCTGATCGGCGCGTTGGGCATCACCGGCGACACCTCCGACAATGACGAGGCCTGCGCGGTCGCAGCGATCGAAGCACAAGGTCTTGCCGCCGGAACAGGCTGAGCGGCCGTCATCGCACCCAGCTTCGGTCGGGGCCGGGAACAGCCGCCCTTGCCGACCGTCGCTTGCGGGCGCAATCTGGCCGCCATGACCGATGCGACCACCACGTCCCAACGCCCGCTCAAAGGCATCCTCTGGATGCTGGTGACGGGGGGATGCTTCGTCGCAGTTACCGCGATCGTCAAACACGTAGGCTCGGAAATTCCCGCGGCACAGGCGGCCTTCCTGCGCTACGCGCTTGGGCTGGTCTTTCTGGTGCCCATGATCCGCCCCATGCTGCAGGCCGGCCTGACGCGGCGGGGGCTGTCCCTCTTCGGGCTGCGCGGAGTGGTGCATACCGGCGGCGTCATCTGCTGGTTCTATGCGATGACACAGATCACCATCGCCGAGGTCACGGCGATGAACTACCTTGCCCCGGTCTATGTGACATTGGGGGCCGCGTTCTTTCTGGGCGAGCGTTTGGCCCTGCGGCGGATCACAGCGGTCGCGGCCGCATTGCTGGGCGCCGTGATCATCCTCAGACCGGGCTTTCGCGAATTGTCACCGGGCCATATCGCCATGCTGTTCACCGCGCTTTTCTTCGCCGCCTCCTACCTGATCGCCAAGCGGATGTCGGATACCGTCAGCGCTGCGGTGATTGTGGGGATGTTGTCGATCACCGTGACCATCGGATTGGCGCCGTTCGCTGCCGTCGTCTGGGTCACGCCAACGATTGACCAACTCGGCTGGCTGCTCCTCGTCGCGGCCTTTGCGACGGCTGGACATTACACGATGACCTTAGCATTTGCAGCCGCGCCGGTGACCGTGACCCAGCCCGTTGCGTTTCTACAGCTTGTCTGGGCTGTGCTCCTGGGTACGGTGGTTTTCGGAGAGCCGCCGGACGAATGGGTCATGCTTGGTGGCGCGATCATCATCGCAGCGGTCAGTTTTATCAGCTGGCGCGAAGCCGTGGCAAAACGCCGGCAGATTACGCCGACGGCGCCGGAAACCAAGGTCTGACGATCCCTGGCGACTCACTTCCGCTTGACGATCTGCCTTTAGGTATCAAACCGCGGTTGATAGGTCGCAGCAGCCTTCAGGGTTGTCTTGGGCAGAATCCAAGACAACCAAAGGCGGCAAAATGCCTCTGAAAGCAGCAAGAAACAAAATTCTGCCAACTTTGATCGTTTGGTGGAACTACTGCTTGACGTGACGTAAATGCCAACATTCGTACGAGGATCGCCATGTTTTTATCTGCAATCCGCCGCGTTGGCCTCGCCGCTTTGGCTTGTGCCATCCTGATCACGCCCTCGGCCGCCCAGGAAGTCAGGCTGATCTCGAAAGAGGAAGGGCTTAACGTTCTTGTCGACCTGATTTCTGTCGATGACGACTTCTTCTACGTCCGCGTTGCCGCAAGCGGAGACACCATGACGATCCCGCGCGAGATGGTCCAATGTGAAGGTGTCGCCTGTCCGGCACCCGAACGACGTGAGGCCGATCTGGTCATGGTCGGTTCCGACAATGTCGGCGAAGACCTCATGCCGCTTATTCTTGAACCCTATGCGGCAATGCTTGGCGGTGTTCTGGGTGAACCCATCGAGATCTCGAAAACGCTGATGCAGTATCCGATCCGCTCCAATAGTGGATCTGGCGGGGAAATCCTGCTGGTCGAGGTGGAATCGACAAGCTCAGGCCCGGGCCTCGAAGCCCTCCTGGCCCGGCAGGCCGACATCGCTATGTCGTCGCGCGCTGCGAATGATGAAGAGGTCGCCGCCCTCCGCAGACAAGGGCGCGGTGACCTGCGCGATGTCTCGCAGGAATTCATCGTGGCGGTCGATTCCGTGCTGATGATCTTGCATCCGTCAAACCCGATCCAGTCGCTGACCCGCCGACAGCTGCGTGACATTTACTCGGGCCGGATCAAGAATTGGGCTCAGGTCGGCGGTCCGAACCTGCCAGTCATGGTTGTGGCCCGTCCTGACGGATCGGCCCGGGCAAACTTTGAAAACTGGGCTTTCGACGGCCCGCCTGTTTTGTCGCCTGATGCAGTGATCATCGATGGTGGCAAGGCACTGACACGCCAGGTCATGGCGGAGCCAGGGGCCGTCGGCTACACGATCAGCGACAACGTGCTTGAGGCAAAGCCAATCGACCTCGTGCTTGATTGCGGGATCGTCATGGATGCGACGACCTTCAAGACCAAAGCCGAAGAATACATGATGGGCCGCCGCATCCGTCTTTACACCGACAACGCACCGCGCAGCGACGAGATGCAAAAACTGCTGGATCTGATGATCTCACCTGCGGCTGACAGGCTGACGGCGGAATCGGGGTATATCGATTTGGGAATTGCCACCGACCCCCAGGCGCTGGGGCGACTGGTTCAGGCATCTTTGGTCGGTCAATCGAGCAACACGATCTACCGCGCCACACGCGCCATGGAAGACGACCTCAGGGGCGCGTCACGCCTGTCGACAACCATCCGGTTTGAAACCGCATCCTCGGACATCGACAACAAGGCCCGACGTGATCTGGACCGGTTGGTAGAGTTTCTGGCCCGCCCAGACTTTGCCGGGAGAGAGATCATGTTCGTCGGGTTCGCCGATTCCCGTGGGGATTTCACCTTTAACCAGAGGCTGTCCCAGCAACGTGCGGCGTCGGTCGTGCAAGAACTGCGCTTTCATCCGAACGCAAGGTTGATCCGCGATCGCAACATCGTCGCCATGGGCTTTGGCGAGCTTGCGCCAATGGGCTGCAACGATACCCGTGAAGGCCAGTCACGAAACCGCCGGGTTGAGGTTTGGGTGCGCTGAGGACTTCGGCGAACGAGGCGTGATAGGGTGCGTCAGCCCTTCGGGTTCAGCAACCGCTCCATCAGGCCACTTGGCGTGATCTCTCCGATCAGTTGCCCCTGATCGGACACGCCGATGGCCTCAGCCTTCTGCAAAGCGCCCATCACATCGCGCACGGGCATTTCGGCCTCGACCGTTTGCGTCGGCAGAACCGGCCCGATGGCGCCCATCACATCGCGCGCGGTCAGCACGCCCAGCGGGTTCATGTTGGCGACGAAATCGGCCACATACTCGGATGCGGGCGCCGAAAAGATGCCGCGTGGCGTGTCGCATTGCACGATCCGCCCGCCTTCCATGATGGCGATGCGATTGCCGATCTTGAAGGCCTCGTCCAGGTCGTGGCTGACGAAGATGATCGTGCGATGCAGCTTTTGCTGCAGCTCCAGCAACTCATCCTGAAGCCGGGTGCGGATCAGCGGGTCGAGCGCCGAGAAAGGCTCGTCCATCAGAAGGATCGGCGCATCGGTGGCAAAGGCGCGCGCCAGCCCGACGCGTTGCTGCATGCCGCCCGACAGATCACCCACCTTGCGTTCGGCCCAATCCGACAGGCCCACCAACGCCAGCTGTTCGTCGACCTTGGCACGACGGTCGGCGGTGTTCATGCCGCCGATTTCCAGGCCAAGCCCCACATTGTCGCGCACGCTCCGCCAGGGCAGCAGGCCGAATTGCTGAAACACCATGCCTACACATTCGCGCCGCACGCGCAGCAGATCGGGTTTTGAGGCCGAGACCACCTCACATGACCAATCGCCGTCATGGATGGTCACCGCGCCGCGCACGACCGGGTTCAACCCGTTGACCGCGCGCAGAAGGGTCGACTTGCCCGAGCCTGACAGCCCCATCAGCACCAGGATCTCGCCCGTCTCGACGGCCAGCGAACAATCGTGCACGCCCAGAACCTGGCCCGTAGCCTTGCGCACCTCCTCGCGGCTTTTCCCTTCGTCCATCAGGGGAAGCGCGGATTGGGGTTTCTCGCCGAAGACGATGCTGACCTTGTCAAACTCAACCGCGATACTCATCTGCGCTCCACCCGCAGCATCCGGTCGAGGATGATGGCGACAACCACGATGATAAAGCCCGCCTCAAAGCCCAGCGCCGTGTTCACCGAATTGAGCGCCCGCACCACCGGCACGCCCAACCCGTCTGCGCCCACCAGCGCCGCGATCACCACCATCGAGAGCGACAGCATGATGGTCTGGTTCAACCCGGCCATGATCTGCGGCACGGCGTAGGGCAGCTCGACCTTCCACAGCACCTGACGCGGGGTGGCGCCGAAGGCGGTCGCGGCCTCAAGCAGCGTGTCGGGGGTGGTCGAGATGCCCAGATGGGTCAGGCGGATCGGCGCGGGCAGCACGAAAATCACCGTGGCGATCAGGCCGGGCACCATGCCGATGCCGAAAAAGACGATCGCGGGGATCAGGTAGACAAAGGTCGGCAGCGTTTGCATCAGGTCCAGAACGGGGCGCATATAGGCATAAAGCTTGGGGCGATGTGCCGCCGCGATGCCGATGGGCACGCCGACTCCCATGCAGACGACGCAAGCCGAGAGGACAAGCGTCAGGCTTTCGGTCGTCTCCTCCCAGTAATCCTGGTTGAGGATGAAGAGGAACCCGAGGAAGACCAGCAGGCAGGTCTTCCAGTTACGCTGCAAAGCCCAGGTCAGCGCCACGAAAACAGCGATCACGATCAGGGGGTGCGGGGTCTGCAACACCCAGAGGATCGCGTCGATCAGCCATTCCATGGCGATCGACAGGCCATCGAAAAACCAACTGAGGTTCTCGTTCAACCAGTCGAACACGGCCTTGGCGCCGCGCCCGATCGGGATCTTGGGGATGTCCAGCTGGTCCATATCTGGCGGCACGCTGCCCCGGCCTCTACACCGGGGCCTCGACCGCTTTTATGAGACGGTCGGGGCCCCGGATCAGGTCCGGGGCGGCTTTGCGCTTATTGCAAGGCGGCCGTGACCGCGGCCATGGCGTCGCCGCCATCTTTGGTGGTGACCCCTTCCAGCCATGGCCCGATCGTGTCCATGTTCGCGGCCAGCCAGGCCGTGGCGGCGGTTTCAGGGTCGGCGCCATCATTCAAGATCGCGCCCATGATCTCGTTCTCCATGGCCAGGGTGAATTTCAGGTTTTGCAGCAGCTGGCCGACATTGGGGCATTCGTCCACATATCCCGCGCGGGTATTGGTGTAGACGGTCGCACCGCCCAGATCGGGGCCGAACCAGTCATCCCCGCCGGTCAGGTAGGTCATGTCGAAATTGGCGTTCATCGGGTGCGGCTCCCAACCAAGGAAGATCACCGGCTCATCCCGATCGGTGGCGCGGGCGACCTGCGCCAACATGCCCTGCTCCGAGCTTTCGACGACCTCAAAACCTGACAGGCCGAAGGCATCGGCCTCGATCATATCGAGGATCAGGCGGTTGCCGTCATTACCGGGCTCGATCCCGTAGATCTCACTGTCCAGCGCCTCGGCCTGGCCCGCGATATCGGCGAAATCCGCGATGCCGAGTGCGGCGCCAGCGGCATTGGTGGCCAGCGTGTACTTCGCCCCTTCCAGGTTTTCGCGCACCGTGTCGACGGTGCCGGCCTCGCGGTAGGGTGCGATATCGGCCTCCATCGTCGGCATCCAATTGCCCAGGAACACATCGATATCGCCCGAGGCCATCGAGGTATAGGTGACCGGCACCGACAACAGCTTGGTCTCGGTCTCGTAGCCCAGCGCATCGAGGATGACGCTGGTTGTCGCCGTGGTCGCGGTGATATCGGTCCAGCCCACATCGGCAAAGGTGACGCTGTCGCATTGCGCGGCCGCGTGGGTCGCGAAAGCGGCAAGGGCGAGGGCGGAGAGTGTTGGTGTCAGGCGCATTGGCCGTGGCTCCCTGTTGGTTATGTCTGCTTTGCGCCTATGAAACGGTGCTGGCGGGCGAAACGCAACCGTTTTGCTGCGCGGGGAAGGTTTTTATTGATTGACGGGTCAATAAAGAATCCGATAGCCCTGAGTTGAAATCGGGGATGATCATGCCGAAAGTCGGAATGGAACCGCTGCGCCGCGATGCGCTGGTGCGCGCCACGATCACCGAGATCGGGCGCGCGGGCACGTTGGACGTGACAGTCGCGCAGATCGCACGGCGCGCGGGCATGTCATCGGCCCTCGCCCATCATTATTTCGGCAGCAAAGAGCAGATCTTTCTGGCCGCGATGCGCCATATCCTGACGATCTATGGCGCCGAGATTCGCGGCGCGTTGGCGGCGGCCGACGGCCATGAGGGACGCGTGCGCGCAGTGATCCGCGCCAGCTTTTCCGAAGGCAGCTTCCGGCGCGAGGTGGTGTCAGCCTGGCTGCATTTCTATGTGCTCGCACAGACCCAGCCAGAGGCGGCGCGGCTTTTGCGGATTTATCAGCGACGTTTGCGCTCAAACCTCCTCGTCCCGCTGCGCGGGCTCGTCGGTGATCGGGCCGGGCAGCTGGCTGATCGGCTGTCCGCGATGATCGACGGGGTCTATCTGCGCGAGGCCCTGTCGGGCCAGCCCCCCGACCGCGCAAAGGCCGTGCGGCTGGTTGAGGGCGTGCTTGCGGCCTCTCTGATCGAAGACGCGGCATGAAACCGAACATCCTCATCATCATGGTCGATCAGTTGACCGGCACGCTCTTTCCCGACGGTCCGGCACCATGGCTGCACACCCCGACCCTTGCGCGGCTGGCCGACCGGTCGGCCCGTTTCGCCAATAGCTACACCGCCTCGCCCCTCTGCGCGCCGGGGCGGGCCAGTTTCATGTCGGGTCAATTGCCCAGCCGCACCGGCGTCTATGACAATGCGGCCGAGTTTGCCTCGGCCATCCCCACCTTCGCGCATCATCTGCGCCGGGCGGGCTATCAGACCTGCCTGTCGGGCAAGATGCATTTCGTCGGCCCCGATCAGCTGCACGGCTTTGAGGAGCGGCTGACAACCGACGTCTATCCCGCTGATTTCGGCTGGACGCCGGATTACCGCAAACCGGGCGAGCGGATCGACTGGTGGTATCACAACCTGGGCTCGGCCACCGGCGCGGGCGTGGCCGAGATCACCAACCAGCTAGAATATGATGATGAGGTCGCCTACCACGCCATCCGCAAGGTGCAGGACCTCGCCCGCGGGGCCGATCCGCGCCCGTGGTGCCTGACGGTCAGCTTCACCCACCCGCATGACCCATACGTCGCGCGCCAGAAGTATTGGGACCTCTACGAGAGATGCGATCATCTCGCGCCTCAGATCGCTGCCATGGACTACGCCGATCACGATCCGCATTCGCGCCGCATCTTCGATGCCAATGATTGGCGCAGCTATGATCTGACCGACCAAATGATCGCCCGCGCCAGACGAGCCTATTTCGCCAATATCTCGTATCTCGACGACAAGATCGGCCAGATCATCGCGACGCTTGAGGCGACCCGGCAAGAGGCGATCACCGTCTTCGTCTCGGATCACGGCGACATGCTGGGCGAACGCGGGCTCTGGTACAAGATGACCTTCTTCGAAGGCGCGGCCCGCGTGCCCTTGATGATCGCGGGGGGCGGCCTGCCGGCGGAGCGGATCGACACGCCCGTCTCGACCATCGATCTTGCACCCACCTTGTGCGACCTAGCCGGTGTCTCGATGGACGAGGTGATGCCCTGGACGGACGGCACCAGCCTGGTGCCTCTGGCCCACGGGGCCGAGCGCACCGAACCCGTGGCGATGGAATATGCCGCCGAAGCCTCGGAGGCGCCTCTTGTGGCGTTGCGCTATGGCAAGTGGAAATACGTCCGCTGCGCGCTTGACCCCGATCAATTGTTCGATCTTGAGGCCGATCCGCATGAACTGACCAATTGCGCGGGCGATCCGGCCCATGCCGGCACGTTAAACAGCCTGCGCGCCAAGTCCGAAGCGCGCTGGGATCTGGCGCGTTTCGATGCCGAGGTACGCGAAAGCCAGGCGCGGCGGCTGATCGTCTATCAGGCGCTGCGGCAAGGCGGATATTATCCGTGGGATTTTCAACCGCTGCAAAAAGCATCCGAGCGCTACATGCGCAATCATATGGATTTGAACGTTCTGGAAACCAATCAGCGGTTTCCAAGGGGGAATGATGCAGGCTGACCCGACCGCAAGCCATTTCGTGGATGGCAGCTATCATGAAGACAAGGACGGCGCGGCGATCGAGGTGCTCTATCCCGCAACCGGCAAGCCCATCGCCCGGGTATACGAGGCAACCGATGCAGTCATCGAAGCCGCCCTGGCCGCCGCCGCGCGGGCGCAATCCGACTGGGCCGCCTTGAGGCCGGTTGAGCGGGGGCGCATCCTGACCCGCGCCGCACAGATCATCCGCGATAGGGCCGAGGAGTTGGCCCGGCTGGAGACGCTGGACACCGGCAAGCCGATCTCGGAGACGCGTGTGGCCGACTGGCCCTCGGGCGCCGATGCGCTGGAGTATTTCGGCGGGCTGGCGGCCACGATCACGGGCGAGACGATCCCACTGGGCGGCGACTGGGCCTACACGATGCGGGTGCCGCATGGAGTGGCTATCGGCATCGGGGCCTGGAACTATCCCGCCCAGATCGCCTGCTGGAAGGCGGCACCGGCGCTGGCCTGCGGCAACACGATGGTGTTCAAACCCTCGGAAGTGACACCGCTTGGCGCGCTGAAGCTGGCCGAAATCCTGACTGAGGCGGGCGCCCCGCCGGGGGTGTTCAACGTGGTGCAGGGGGCAGGCCGCGTCGGTGCACAGCTGATCGGGGACGGGCGCGTCCGCAAGGTCTCGCTGACCGGGTCGGTACCGACGGGGCGCCGCGTCTATCAGGCGGCCGCCGAAGGCATCCGGCACGTGACGATGGAGCTGGGTGGCAAATCGCCCCTCATCGTCTTCGCCGATGCCGATCTGGATGCAGCCGTGGGAGCAGCGATGCTGGGGAATTTCTATTCCGCCGGCCAGGTCTGCTCGAACGGCACGCGGGTCTTTGTCGAAGCCTCGGTGAAGGAGGATTTTCTAGGGCGTCTGGCCAAACGCACAGCCTCGATCCATTTGGGTGATCCGCTGGATGAGGCCACCACGATGGGTCCGCTGATCAGCGCGGCGCAGCACGACAAGGTGATGGGCTACATTGCCAAGGGGCAGGCCGAAGGCGCGCGACTGGTCGCGGGCGGGAAGGCGGGCACAGGGTGGTTCGTTCAGCCAACGATCTTTGCAGATGTGACCGACACGATGACTGTGGCGCAGGAAGAAATCTTCGGCCCGGTGATGTGTGTTCTCGATTTCGACGACGAAGCCGAGGTGATCGCCCGCGCCAACGCGACCCAATTCGGGCTGGCGGCCGGTGTGTTCACCAAAGACCTTGCCCGCGCCCACCGCGTGGCCGGTCTGCTGCAAGCGGGGACCACCTGGATCAACACCTATAACCTGACCCCGGTCGAGATGCCGTTTGGCGGCACCAAAGCCTCGGGCGTCGGGCGCGAAAATGGGCGGGCGGCGCTTGAACACTGGACCGAAGTCAAAACGGTTTATGTCGGCCAAGGTGGTGTCGATGCGCCCTGGTAGAAGGGGACCCTCCCGCCCCTCGCCCCGGATCAAAGATCCGTGCCTCGCGTTGGGCCCGGCGCGCGCTGACGCGCGCGCGGTTGCGCCAGAGAGATCGGGGCTGCACCACGTCCGAAAGCCACACGTTCTTCGTTGGTCTTCATTCTATCCCAAATACCCCACGGGGTTGCGAGGCTGTGAAACCCCCGCAAGCCGGACGCTCATCCCCCTCACCCAAAGCCAAGTCGCGCGATGATGGAGGCCGATTTCGTCATCGTAGGCGCAGGCTCGGCCGGGTGCGCCATGGCCTATCGCTTAAGCGAGGCAGGCGCCTCGGTGATTGTCATCGAACATGGCGGTAGCGATGCGGGGCCGTTCATCCAGATGCCCGGCGCGCTGTCGTTTCCGATGAACATGGCGCGCTACGATTGGGGCTTTCGGAGCGAGCCTGAGCCGCATCTGAACAACCGCCGCATGGCGGTGCCGCGCGGCAAGGTCGTCGGCGGGTCATCCTCGATCAACGGGATGGTCTATGTCCGCGGCCATGCCCGCGACTTCGACCATTGGGCCGAGACCGGCGCCGCCGGGTGGGCCTTCGCCGATGTGCTGCCGTACTTCAAACGGATGGAGCATTGGCACGGGCACGGCGATGCCGGCTGGCGCGGCCAAGACGGCCCTTTGTACGTTACCCGTGGCCCCCGCGACAACCCGCTGCATGAGGCCTTCGTCACCGCCGCTGGGCAGGCAGGCTATGGCGTGACCGACGATTACAACGGCCAGCGGCAAGAGGGGTTTGGCCCGATGGAGGCCACGATCTGGCAGGGGCGGCGCTGGTCGGCCGCCAACGCCTACCTCAAGCCCGCCCTGACCCGGGCGAACTGCACGCTGATCCGGGCGCTCGCCCTGAAAGTGCGGATCGATGACGGACGCGCCACGGGCGTTGAGGTGCAAAGGGGGTATAACCGGCAGACGATCCGGGCGCGACGCGAGGTGATCCTGGCGGCCTCATCGATCAACTCGCCGAAACTGCTGATGCTGTCGGGCATCGGACCCGCCGCGCATCTGGCCGAGCATGGCATCCAGGTTGTGGCCGATCGCCCGGGTGTCGGCGCAAACCTGCAAGATCATCTTGAGGTCTATGTGCAATACGCCGCGCGTCAGCCGATCACGCTTTACAGCTATTGGAACCTGCTGGGCAAAGCCTGGGTCGGCGCACGCTGGCTGTTCAGCAGCACCGGGCCCGGCGCCTCGAACCAGTTTGAGAGCGCGGGCTTCATCCGCTCGGCCGCAGGTGTCGAGTATCCTGACCTGCAATACCACTTCCTGCCGCTGGCGGTGCGCTACGATGGCAGCGTGGCGGTCAAGGCGCATGGCTTTCAGGCGCATGTCGGGCCGATGCGGTCGAAATCGCGCGGGGCGGTCAGCCTGCGATCGCCCGATCCCGTCGATCCGCCGGTGATCCGCTTCAACTACATGGCGCATGCGGATGATTGGGCCGAGTTCCGCGCCGCCCTGCGCCTGACACGCGAGATTTTCGGCCAGCCGGCAATGGCCCCCCATGTGGCGCGCGAGCTGGCGCCGGGCGAGGCGTTGCAATCGGACGAGGACCTCGATGCCTTCATCCGCGAGCATGCCGAAAGCGCCTATCATCCCTGCGGCACGGCGCGGATGGGTCGCGCGGATGACCCCCACGCGGTGGTTGACCCCGAGACCCGGGTGATCGGGGTCGAGGGGCTGCGCTTGGCCGACAGCTCGATCTTTCCGCGCATCACCAATGGCAATCTGAACGGCCCGTCGATCATGGTGGGTGAGAAGGCCGCCGACCACATTCTGGGCCGCACCCCCCTGCCGCCCGAAAATGCCGAGCCCTGGATTCACCCCCATTGGCGAACCGCCCAGCGGTAACCTTTTCTTAAATTCGTCGTTGCCATTCCTGCCTACAGCCTCCATCTGAGGGGCATGTTAAGAATTTGTTCACTCCTCGTTCTTCTCGCCCTGCCGGTCTCGGCGCAAACACTGACAGGTGCGGCGCATGTCATCGATGGCGATACGATCGATGTGGCGGGCCAGCGGGTGCGCCTCCATGGCATCGACGCGCCCGAGCTTCAGCAAAGCTGCACCCGGGCGGGTCGGGAATGGGCATGCGGCGCCTGGGCGAAGGACGTCGTGCAACAGCTTGTCGGCCGCAAGACCGTCATTTGCCATGGCCACGATCATGACCGCTACGGGCGACTTGTGGCGACGTGCCACGTGGATGGCGCTGATCTTGCCGATACCTTGGTACACCTAGGTGCCGCCTTCGCCTATCGCCGTTATTCACTGGATTACATCAAGGTCGAGGCACAGGCCTCCGCGGCCCGTCGCGGCCTCTGGGCGGGCGAGGCCGAGGCGCCATCCGCAATTCGCACCGCCGCCTGGGCCGATCCCACGCCGGACACCTGCGCGATCAAGGGCAACGTCTCTGCCTCGGGGCGGATCTATCACATGCCGGGCCAGCAGCACTACGCCGCGACCCGCATCAGTGCAGCCAAGGGCGAACGATGGTTCTGCACCGAGGCCGAAGCCGCCCAGGCCGGCTGGCGACCCGCACGCCGTTGATCCACTTTGATCCCGGTCAAGGTGGCAGGTGGCCTGACGGATAATCTCACCCAAGAAAACCAAGCGCGAAAGGACCGCCGAGATGAGCCACACGCCCCACGAACTGCACGAGGAATTTCCTGAGCACACCGACAAAATGACCGAACTCAAACAGTCGAACGCCCATTTCGCCAAGCTCATGGACGACTATCACGAGGTCAATCGCGCGGTGCACAGGGCCGAGACACTTGTCGAGCCGACCGAGGAATTGCACGAGAACGAACTTCGCAAGAAGCGGGCCTTTCTGAAGGATGAGATCTGGCGGATGCTCAACGGCTGATTGGGCCACGCATTTTGGCCCTGAAGGACAGGGCGACGTTCACAACCACTTCATTGCTCCCAAAAGCGCAGTGCGGCCTTGCCTGGGCGCCGCTCTGGCCAACAATGCGGGGGTCAGGCCGCTGCAATGCATGGCTATCAGAGAAACGTCCCCTTTGCCTCTCCCGCCAAACCTGATGCGGTTTTCATGTAAGACGCTTTCGTCTTCACATGCGGAACAAAATGTGAACATATGGATACGTGTATGAGTGCCGATTCTGCATATGGGCGGGTTTTGCGCCTGCCTCAGCGCCTTTCCGGGTCTCGCCACCACGGCCCGCCCCGGCTTGGTACGGCTGTGCTGCGGGATGTGTTGCTGTCCCGGTCGCTGGATATGTCCGCGACCGCGTTTGTGCTGGCGCAGCTTGCCCAATCCGATCGTCCGGTTCTCTGGGTGCAAGACCGCCTGTCACGGCAGGAGAACGGCCAGCTTTATGGGCTCGGCCTGGCCCGGCTTGGCCTGACCGCTCCAGTTCTGAGGGTCAGCGCAAACCACCCCCGCGATGCGCTTTGGGCAATGGAGGAAGGGGCGGCATGCGGTGGGCTTTCGGCTATTGTCGGCGAGATCCATGGCGCGCCCTCTACGTTGGATTTCACGGCGACCAAGCGGCTGGCGTTGCGGGCCGAAGCCTCTGGCGTGCCGGTCTGGCTGATCCGCAGCGGCGACCCCGGCACGCTGAGTGCGGCGCGCGAGCGCTGGCGGATCGGCGCGCTACCCTCTCATCCCAACCCTCAAGACCCGCGCGCCCCCGGCCCGCCCCGTTGGGAGGCCGAGCTGTTCCGGGCACGGGGGCGCCCGCCCGGCCAATGGGTGGCGGAACATGAACCGCACGCCGCGCAGCCCGCGGATCGTCTCCGTCTGGTTCCCCGATCTGGCGATCGAGAGATGGCGCCAGAGGGTCAGCCGCGAGCGGACGCTGCCGGGGGATGACGTGCTGGTCGTGCTGGCGCGCGAGGGCACCCATGGGCCGGTAATCCATGCGCTGAGCCAGGCCGCCCTGGCGCGCGGTCTGCGCCCTGAAACGCGGGTGGTCGATGCCCAGGCCGTCCATCCCGATCTGCATGTGGAACCCGCCGACCTGCCGGGGGACGAGGCGCTTTTGGGCCGGCTGGTGCATTGGGCGCGGCGCTGGTGCCCCTGGACGGTGCCGGATGTGCAGGACGGGCTGATCCTCGACACCACCGGATCGGCGCATCTCTTCGGGGGCGAGGCCGCGCTGATGCGCGATATCCGGACCCGTTTTGCCATTCAGGGCCTGACCGCGCAGCTGGCAATGGCGCCCACGCGTGGTGCGGCGCAGGCCCTGGCGCGCTATGGCGATAGCGGCGTGATCTGCGGCCCGGAAGACGTGGCGACGCGGCTTGCGCCCCTGCCCGTGGCCTCACTGCGGCTTGAGGCCGATATGGCGCGCCTTCTCGACCGGCTTGGGTTGAAGACCATCGGCCAGCTTGCCGCGGTGCCCCGCACCGCCTTGATGCGGCGGTTTTCCGGGCTTGAGAAAGACCGCAACCCGCTGATCCTGATGGACCGCGCCATGGGGCGGCTGGCCGATACGCTCAGCCCGCCCGCCGATCCGGCGCGCTGGCTGGCGCGGGCGGCGCTGGCCGAGCCGGTGATCGATCCGGTGCCGCACCTGCAGGGGCTGGCCGAGGCGCTTTGCGCCGATTTGGCGCGCGCCGAACAGGGCGCGCGACGGCTCAGACTGACGATCTACCGGATCGACGGCGAATGGCGCGCGGTCGAGGTGGGCACAGCTCAGGCCACCCGTGACCCGGCCCATATCCTGCGGCTCTTCAACGGTAAGTTTGAGGGCGTTGACCCGGGATTTGGCTTCGACCTTCTGACGCTCGAGGCGCTCAGGACCGAGCCCTTGTCGCTGGTTCAGGACCGGCTTGACGGCGCGCGCGATGCCGATGGCGATGTCGCGGCCCTTCTGGACCGGCTGAGCGCGCGGCTGGGGGCGCAGCGGATCAGTTGGCCGGACTGGCGCGAAAGCCATGTGCCCGAGCGGGCCGAGACGCGCCGCCCTGCCATGTCGGGCCCGCCCGCCGTGCCCCTCGTCCTGACGCGCGAGCGGCCGATCCGCATTCTTGACCCTGCGGAGGAGATCACCGTGCTCTATGCCGTTCCCGAAGGTCCGCCCGCGCAATTCCGCTGGCGCCGTGTCGCCTACAGGACCACCCGGCACGAGGGCCCCGAACGCATCGCCCCGGAATGGTGGCAGGACAAACCCGGCACGCGACTGCGCGACTATTACAAGGTCGAGGTGCAGGATGGCCGGCGCTTCTGGCTCTATCGTCAGGGGCTGATGCATGACGGGCGCGGCGGCGACCCGCTTTGGTTTCTGCACGGGTTCTTTGCGTAGTGCCGCTGCAGGAGGGTCATAAACGGCGCACTCTGGCCGAGGGGAACGGGTTCGGCCAGAACCCGCCCGCGCCCTATGTCGAACTGGGCCTGGCCAGCTGCTTTTCGTTCCTGCGCGCGGCCTCGGACGCAGTCGATCTGACGGCCACGGCCAATCTGCTGGGCTATGACGCTATCGGCATCGCCGACCGCAACACGCTGGCCGGCGTGGTGCGCATGCATACCGAGGCGCAGACTGCCCGCATCCGCCCGCTGATCGGGGCGCGGCTAGTCCTGCTCTGCGGGGCGGAGTTCCTGGCCTATCCGGTGGATCGCGCGGGTTATGCGCGGCTCTCCACGCTTTTGTCGAAAGGCAAGATGAGCAATGCCGATGGCGGCTGGCAGGACAAGGGCGAGACGCATCTGACCCTGCAGATGCTGGCCGAACATGCTGAGGGCCTGCACCTGATCGCGATGCCAGGCGACAAGCTCGATCTGTTCGAGGCCGGCCTGCCGCGCCTTTGCGCCGCGCTGCCGGGGATGCGCCATATCGGGGCGAGCCATCTTTACCGGGGCGACGACCGGGCGCGGATCAACCGGCTAGATGCCATGGCGCGGGCCCACGGCATGGGCATTCTGGCCACCAACGATGTGCTCTACCACGCGCCCGACAGGCGCCCGCTGCAGGACGTGATGGCCTGCATCCGCGAGGGGGTGACGATCGCCAAGGCGGGGTTTTTGCTTGAGGCCAATGCCGAGCGCTATCTTAAGCCACCCGCCGAGATGTGTCGCCTGTTCGCCGACTGGCCCCATGCCATCGCCGCCACGCGGGAGGTGGCCGACAGCATCACCTTCGCGCTGACCGACCTGCACTACGAATACCCGCACGAGATCGTGCCCGACGGCCTCTCGCCCCAGGCCGAGTTGGAGCGCCTGACCTGGGAAGGCGCGGCAGGCCGCTATCCGGCTGGCGTACCCGACCATGTCGCCCGGACGATCCGCAAGGAATTCGCGCTGATCGCGTCAAAGAAAATCGCGCGTTACTTCCTGACCATCCGCGACATCGTGCGCTTCGCCCGCGAAGAGGCCGACCCGCCGATCCTCTGCCAGGGCAGGGGCTCAGCCGCCAATTCGGCGGTCTGCTTCTGTCTTGGTATTACCTCGGTCGATCCCGCCGAACATGATGTCCTTTTCGAACGTTTCCTCAGCGAGGAACGCGATGAACCCCCCGATATCGATGTCGATTTCGAACATGAGCGGCGCGAAGAGGTCATCCAGTACATGTATGACAAATACGGCCGCGAGCGCGCGGGCCTCTGCGCCACCGTCATCCATTACCGCCCCCGATCCGCAATCCGCGAGGTCGGCAAGGCGATGGGGCTGAGCGAAGATGTCACCTCGAAGCTCGCCAGCACCATCTGGGGCAGCTTCGAGGGCCAGATGGAGGATGACCGCGCCCGCGAGGCGGGGATGGACCTGTCCGACCCCTATCTGCGCATGGTCCTGAGGCTTGCCCAGCAGATGACCGGGATGCCCCGCCACCTGTCCCAGCATGTTGGCGGCTTCATTCTGACCGAGCGCCCGCTGACCGAGATCGTGCCTATCGGCAACGGCGCCATGCCCGAGCGCAGCTTCATCGAATGGGACAAGGACGATATCGATGCGCTTGGCATCTTCAAGGTCGATGTGCTGGCGTTGGGCATGCTAACCTGCATCGCCAAATGCTTTGGCCTGCTCGAGGCGCATTACGGCAAAAGCTACGATCTGGCGACGATCCCGGTCGAAGACCGCTTGCCGGATCTGCAGGGCAACCGCCCGACCTACGACATGCTCTGCAACGGCGACAGTCTGGGCGTGTTCCAAGTGGAAAGCCGCGCGCAGATGGCGATGCTGCCCAAGCTGCGCCCGCGCGAATTCTACGATCTGGTGATCGAGGTCGCCATCGTCCGCCCCGGCCCGATCCAGGGGGATATGGTGCACCCCTATCTACGCCGCCGCCAGGGGATCGAGGATGTCGAATACCCTACGCCCGGGCCGGAGCACCCTCAGGACGAGCTGGAGAAAATCCTGCACCGCACGAAGGGCGTGCCGATCTTTCAGGAACAGGCGATGAAGATCGCCATGGATGCGGCCTGCTTCACGCCCGAGGAAAGTAACGAGCTGCGCCGCGCCATGGCGACCTTCCGGTCGCGCGGCACGATCGAGACCTTGCAGGAAAAGATGGTGGGGCGGATGACCGATCGCGGATACGATCCGGTCTTCGCGCAGCGCTGTTTCGATCAGATCAAGGGCTTCGGCGAATACGGCTTTCCCGAAAGCCATGCGGCGAGCTTTGCCAAGCTGGTCTATGTCTCCTCGTGGATGAAATGCCATTACCCGGCGGCCTTCGCCTGCGCGCTGCTCAACTCGCAGCCGATGGGGTTCTATGCGCCTGCCCAGATCGTGCGCGATGCCCGCGATCACGGGGTCGAGGTGCGGGCAGTCGACGTGAATTACTCGGACTGGAATTCGACGCTGGAGCCTTGCGAAGGCGGCTTCGCGCTCCGCCTCGGGCTACGTCAGGTCGACGGGATGGGGGAGGAGGCCGCCCTGCGCATCATGGCCGCCCGCGACGACCCGTTCGGCGATGTCGCCATGCTGAAATCCCGCGCGCATCTGGATGTGGGCACGATCCGTCGCCTGGCCGCGGCGGATGCGATGCGCAGCATGGGGATCGACCGCAGGCAGGCGCTCTGGCAGGCGCAGGCCCTGAAGGACGCCCCTGCCCTGCCGATCTTCGACCATGCCCGGGCCGCGGCCGACGGGCCCGAGCCCGAGGTGCAGCTGCCCGCCATGCCCAAGGCCGAACATGTGGTAGCCGATTATCAGACGCTGCGCCTGTCGCTGAAGGCGCATCCGATCAGCTTCTATCGCGCCAGCCTGCGCGCCCAGGGTTACCGCGCCACATCCGATCTGGCGCGCATGCGCCACGGCGCGCGCGTCTCGCTGGCGGGGCTGGTGCTGGTGCGCCAGAAACCCGGCAGCGCCAAGGGCGTCTGCTTCATCACGCTTGAGGATGAGGCGGGCGTCGCCAACCTAGTGATCTGGCCCAAGATGTTCAAAGCCTACCGCGCCGTCATCATGTCGGCCCGGCTGCTGGTGGTGCATGGCCGCGTGCAGACCGATGGCCGGGTGATCCATGTCGTCGCCGACCATCTGGAGGATCGGAGCGCCCGGCTGGACGGGTTGTCCGACGCGCGCCTGCCCGAAATCACCACGCGCGGCGACCACCCGACACACCCGATCCCCGGCCAGGTCGGCATCCGCGGCCATCCGCGCAATGTGCGGGTGATCCCGAAATCCCGGGATTTTCATTGACGCCCACCAGATCGGCACGTCCACACAGACGCAAGCGGATTGACACCCGCCGACATTCGGACCCAGAGTGGGCCAACGCCGAAACAGGACATCGAAATGCCTCGCTATGACCAATCGGGGTCCGGCGCCCGGGTCAGTGCGGACAAGTGCGCTCCGCCTCCCAGAAAGACGCTGCGGCCCGGTGCGGCTTCCCCATTCAACAGCCTCTGGCCATGACGCCCCGACCGGCCCTTCAAGGACACCACCATGCCCTACAAGACCTTCACCACCGAAGACCACCGGCTGATCTGCCGCATCGGGCGCGAGATGCTTTTGATCGAACCGCTGGGCGCGGCATCAATCCGTGTCCGCGCCACGCAGAATGCGCGGTTTGACGACACATTGCCAAGCGGGCTTCTGGCGGACCCGCCTGCCCCAACCGACGCCGCGATCGCGATCAACGGCGACACCGCAATGCTGACCAACGGCCGCCTGCGGGCCGAGATCCGCAAAATGCCGCGGGGGCTTGAGCCGACGCTGGAACTATCCTTCCATGACACCGAGACGGGCGAGGTGCTGCTGGAGGAGGAGATGCCCCATATCCTCTATCCCAACACCCGGAATTATGACGCCGAACAGGGGGACCTCTGGCGCATCGAAACCCAGTTTCGCGCCCGGGATGGTGAGCGGTTCTACGGCCTCGGCCAGCATCAACACGGGCGGCTGGATCAGAAGGGATGCGTGATCGACCTTCTGCAGATGAACACCGAGGTCGTCATCCCCTTCCTCGTCTCGTCCCGCGGCTATGGCCTGATCTGGAACAATCCCGGCACCGGGCGGGTGGAACTGGCTGAAAACCGCACCCGATGGGTCCTCGATGCCTCACCGCAGGTGGATTACGTGGTGGTCGCGGGGCCGGAGCCTGCGACGATCCTGAAAGGCTACGCCGACCTGACGGGCCATCCGCCGATGATGCCCGATTGGGCCTTGGGGTTCTGGCAATGCAAGCTGCGCTATTCCACCCAAGCCGAGGTGTTGGAGATTGCGCGTGAATATTATCGCCGGGGTCTGCCCGTCGGCTGTTTCGTCATCGACTTCTTCAACTGGACCAAGGGCGGCGAATGGCAGATCGATCGTGACGCCTTCCCCGATCCCGCCGCCATGGTGGCCGAGTTGCAGGACATGGGAATGCGACCCATGATCTCGATCTGGCCCGCGGTCAACGCCAATGCCGGCAACTTCGCCGAGATGCGCGATGCCGGTTATCTGATCGAAAGCCGCCGGGGCGTGCAGGCCTCATCCATCTTCATCGACGCCAATACCGAAGGCGCGGTTCCCTTGTCATTCTATGACGCGACCAATCCCGAGGCCCGCACCTATCATTGGGACCGTGTGCGCGAGGGCTATACGCAGTACGGCTTTGGCGCCTTCTGGCTGGATGCCAACGAGCCTGAGGTCTATCCGACCCATCCCGACAACATGCGCTATCATCTGGGCGACGGGCGCGCGGTGACCAATGCCTATCCGGTTCTGCACCAGCAAGGCTATGCCGAACATATGGCGGCCGACGGGATCGCAGACGGGCTGCTTCTGACCCGCTCCGCCTGGCTGGGCACGCAGCGTTACCCGGTGGTGGTCTGGTCCGGCGACGTGAAATCGACCTTTCCCGATCTGGCGCGGCAGGTGCGTGCCGGCCTCAACATGGCGATGAGCGGGATTTCCTGGTGGACGACCGATATCGGCGGCTTCAAGGGTGGCGATATTCGCGACCCGGCCTTTCATGAATTGCTGATCCGCTGGTTCCAATATGGCGTCTTCTGCCCGGTCTTCCGCCTGCATGGCTTCCGCCAGGACAGCGCGGGCGATCCCCGCCTCGGGCGCGACTTCCTGGCGGGCGGCGCAGATAATGAGATCTGGAGCTTCGGGCCGGAGGTTGAGGCGCACCTGACCGCCTGCCTTGCGCTGCGCGAACGGCTGCGCCCCTACCTGACGGCGCAGATGGCGACGGCGCGCGATACGGGGCTGCCGCCCATGCGCCCCCTCTTCATTGACTTTCCGGGTGATCCCGCTGCGGTGGCGATCGACGACCAATTCATGCTGGGTCCGGACCTTTTGGTCGCGCCAATCCTCACAGCGGGCGCCACAGCGCGGCCGGTCTATCTGCCAATGGGGTCCCGCTGGCGCGACGCCTGGACGGAAGCGGAGCATGAAGGCGGCAACATGATCGAGGCCGAGGTCTCCATTGACCGCATCCCGGTTTTCCTGCGCGACGGTGCCGATCTTCCCATCCGGCCGTAGATTGCAAGGCTGGGCGCATCTCAGCACTAATACAAACGTTTGTATTGATTGTTACAGTGATTTGCGGTTTCCTTCCGTTAAAACTTGGGAGGAAGGCGCTATGACACGCTCAACGAAATCGACCCTCAAGACGGGGGCCGTGCTGGCCGCCGCTTTGTTGGCGGCACATCCTGCCTTGTCGCAGCAATGTCTGGGCACGGCCGAGGCCTTGAACCTGACGGCCGAACAGGCTGCCGATATCGGCGCGCGCGGCCTGACCTTCGGGTTTCTGACCAACAATCTGTCGGACGATTTCAGCCGCACCCTTGTCGCCGGTGCCGAGGCCCATGCCACGGAACTTGGCGTTACGCTTGTCGTCAACAACGCCGATTTCGATGCCAACACGCAGCTATCGCAATTCGATGCCCTGGTGCAGCGCGGCGTGGACGGCATTTTCCTGACGGCTGTTGATGCGGGTTCAATCGGACAGGCGGTGCGGCGCGCCAATGACGCGGACATCCCCGTCTTCATCGTCGGTGGCGCGCCCGCCAGGGGCGAGGTCATCAGCGTGATGAACGCGGCCTCGTACCAAGGCAGTTACGATGCCACCGCCGCGATGATGGAGGCCATTGGCGAGCCCAACGCACAAATCGCCATCCTCGGCATACCCTTTGCGTTGCAAACGATCCGCGACCGAGAGAAGGGCGTGCTCGATGCGGTCGGCGCCAATGGCGGTCAGATCATCTCGCTGCAATCCGATTTCAGCCAGGACCGCCTCTTGGAGCTTGCCACGAACGTGATCCAGGCCAACCCCGATCTGGCCGGCATCGTGGCCACCTGGTCGCTGGCGGTGAACGCGGCGACCGAAGCCGTCGCCCAATCGGGTCGCGACATTCCGATTGCCGGTTATGACAGCGAAGTGCCGGGCTACATGCAGTTTCATTCCGGCGATACCAACATCGTCGCCCTGTCGGGCCAGCAGGCCGCGCTTCAGGGTCGTGCCGCCTTGGAGGGGCTGAGCCAGGCGATCTTGGGGGCGGAACTTTGTGAGGAAATCATCACCCCGAACCTGTTGGTGACGGCTGAAAATTATCAGGAGATGTGGGGCGTTCAATATCCCGGCGCCACACCCCCCTGGGAGAATTGAGCGCAACCGGCGGAGGGGCGCGATCGCGCGCCTTTCCGGACCCTGAAGTTTGCCCGAGGTTGGCGTGTGCTCTTTGCTCTGAACAACATCACCAAGCGGTTTCCGGGCGTCCTGGCCCTTGACGGCGTGCAGCTTGACCTTCGGGCAGGCGAGGTCCACGCGGTCATGGGCGAAAACGGCGCGGGAAAATCGACCCTGATGAAGATCGCCGCCGGCCTCTTTCGGCCGGACGCGGGCGAAATCCTTCGAGACGGCCAGCCGATCAGCTTTGCGGGCCCCGCCGATGCCAAGGCCGCAGGCATCCACTCCGTTTTTCAGGAACTCACAATCCTGCCCAACCGGACCGTGGCCGAAAACCTGCTGATCGGGCGTGAGCCGACACGGGCGGGCGGGTTTTGGCTGGACAAGGCGGCCATGAGGGCCGAGGCGCAGGCGATCCTTGATCGTCTTGGCATCAAGCTTGACCCCGACCAATCCGCAGGCACGCTCTCTACCGGGCAACGCCAGATGGTCGAAATCGCGCGGGCCTGCGCGCAAGATCCCAAGGTGCTGATCCTGGATGAGCCGACGTCTTCGCTTGGCCGCGCGGAAGAGGAGCTTTTGTTCGCGCTGGTCCGCCGTCTGAGGGGCGATAATGTCGGCATCCTCTACATCACCCACCGCATGTCGGAAGTGTTCCTTCTGTCGGACCGGATCACCGTCCTGCGCGATGGGCGTTACGTGCTGACAGGCGACACCGCCACCCTTGACCGGCCCGCACTGATCCGCGCGATGGTCGGCCGCGATGTGGCCGAGACCCGCCACGGGGTCGACGCCGGTGCCCTGCCCGTGGCCCTTGACGCACGCGGTCTCACCCGGGCGCCCGCGGTGCACGGCGTCGATCTGACGCTTCACGCGGGCGAAGTCCTCGGCATCGCAGGTCTGATGGGTGCCGGCCGGACCGAGATTGCGCGGCTTCTGGCGGGGATTGACCGGCCCGATGCAGGTGAGATGACCCTTTTCGACGCGCCATATGCGCCGCGCGGGATAGGGGACGCGTTGGCCAGAGGTGTGGCGTACGTGTCCGAAGACCGTAAAGGGCTGGGCTTGGTTCTGCCGCTCTCGGTCGCGGACAATATCGCGCTGCCAAGCCTTGGCCGACTTGCCCGACACGGCGTGGTGGCGCCGGGCCGTATCAGGGAGTTCGCGTCCGAATGGATGGGCAAATTGGGCGTGAAGGCCGCAAATGGCGAGGTGGCAGTCGAAACTCTGTCTGGTGGGAACCAGCAGAAAGTCTCGCTGGCCAAATGGCTCGCGATCCTCCCGAAAGTGATCTTGCTTGATGAACCGACGCGCGGTGTCGATGTGGGGGCCAAGGCGGAAATCTATGCGCTGATCCGCCAGATGGCCGCTGACGGGACCGCCGTGCTGGCGATCTCGTCCGAACTGCCGGAACTGATGCAGATCTCCGACCGGATCGCCGTCGTGGCTCATGGCCGCATCGCCGGGATCGTGCCTACAGCCGGGGCCACCGAAGAGAGCCTTCTGGACCTCGCCTTCCAGGAAGGCAACGCCGCATGAGGGCCGGAGTGCCCACCGGCCAACGCAGGCTCGCCCGCCTGATGCGCGACGCTCTGCCCTATGCCGGATTGGTCGCGGTGGTCGTGTTCTTCAGCCTTGCCTCCGACTTCTTCTTCAACCTACGCAATTTTGAGCGTCTGGTGACCGATTCCGCCACCCTCATGCTGGTGGCCTTTGGTATGACGCTGGTCATCCTGCTGGGAGAGATCGATCTCAGCGTCGGTGCCGTCGTCGCCCTTCTTGCGGTGATCCTTGCGCAGATCATGGATGCCGGATTTTCCTGGCCTCTGGCCGTGCTGGCCGTTCTGGGGTTGGGCTTTGCCATCGGCCTTCTGAACGGGGTGGTCACCGTCTTGGGCGATATCCCCTCGTTCATCGTCACGCTCGGCATGATGGCGATAGCCACGGGGCTGTCGTTCGTTTTCACCGGCGCGATCTCGATCGCAATCATGAACGAGCCGTTTCTGATGCTGTTTTACGATGCACGCTTTCTGGGCCTGCCGGTGCCGCTTTGGATCACCGGGGCCGCCTTTACCGCCATTTTGGTTTTCATGATGCGCACCGTGCCGGGGCGAGAGCTTTTTGCTGTCGGCGCCAACCCCGGTGCGGCGCGGTTGTCAGGCGTGCCTTTACGCCGCCGGAAGATCACGGTCTTTGCCATCATGGGCGTCCTTGTCGCCATGGCGGCCATCCTATCCGCCGCGCGCCTTGGGTCGGGCGCGCCCGCGTCGGTGCCCGCACTCACGTTGGACGCCATCGCGGCGGTCATTATCGGCGGGGCCAGCCTCTTCGGGGGCCGCGCCTCGCTTGTGCGCACGTTGATGGGAGCCGCGCTGATCGCGGTTCTGAATAACGGCATGGTGCTGATGAATGTGAATATCGACGCGCAATATCTGGTCAAAGGCGTGATCATCCTGATCGCAGTCGTCTTGGAGCGGTTGGCCAGTGGGGCACGGACATGATGGCTGGCCGCACCAATCTGGCCGATTACGGCCTGGGGGTCGCGCTGGTGCTGATTATCGGCGCGCTGATGGTCCTCAGCCCCGCCTTCCGTGACATCGAGAACCTGATCGGCATCGGCCGGCAGGTCGCGATCCTCGGCATAGCGGCGGCGGCGATGACCTTCGTGATCCTTTCAGGCGAGATCGATCTGAGCATAGGCGCCGTCGCGTCTGCCTCGGCCGTCGTCACCGCGCTGGCCCTGTCGCAGGGTTTCGGTGTTCTGGCCATCCCGATCGGCTTGTTGGCGGGCGCGTTGTTCGGCCTGCTGAACGGTTTGCTGATCCTCTATATCGGCGTGCCGAGTTTCATTGCGACGCTTGTCAGCTTCTTTATCGCGCAAGGGGTCGCCCTGACGCTGACGGGCGGCCAGACGATTTTGTTTGACGCCGATTGGTTTCGGGCGCTTTTCGCCACGGGTGCATTACTGGGCAACCGCGCGGCCTTCTGGTGGCTGGTTGCCGTGGCGCTCACCTCATGGTGGCTTTTGTCCCGCACCCGGTTCGGGGCCAATACCTATGCCCTCGGCGGCGACGCCGAAAGCGCGGCCATGCTGGGCCTGCCGGTGGGGCGGCTTCGCATCATGATCTTCACCATGACCGGCGCGCTGATGGGCCTTGTCGGCATGATCCTGATCGCGCGGATCGGCAATGCCCGGGCCGATGGCGCGATCGGTCTGGAGTTTGACGCCATCGCCGCGGCGGTCATTGGCGGCACGCGGCTGGGTGGCGGCTATGGCTCAATGCCGCGCACGATGCTGGGGGTCGCGCTGATCGGGGTCCTGAACAATGGCCTGGCCATCCTGAACGTCGACTTCAACACGCAGCAGGTTATCAAAGGGGTTCTGGTCATCGCCGTCGTGCTGATCGACCGGTGGGCCCGCGGTAAGGGAGGAACAGTAACATGAGCGATCTGGTGACCGGCACGCTCAAACAGGTGGCCACGGGGTTCAGTTTCACCGAAGGGCCAGTCTGGTTGGCCCAGCACGATTGCCTTCTTTTCACCGATATTCCCGGCAACGCGATCCTGCGCTGGTCCGAGAGGGACGGCTTGTCCACCTGGTCCGACAACGCGCATTTCGCCATCGGCCTGACCCGCGATCGTCAGGGCCAGGTGATTGCGTGCGAGCATTCCACGCGATCGCTGTCGGCGCTGACCGTGGAACCCGACGGCGCGTATTCCAACCGCGAGGTGCTGGCATCGTCCTTCGAAGGCCGGGTGCTCAATTCCACAAACGATGTGATCTGTGCAAGCGACGGCAAGATCCTTTTCACCGATCCACCCTTCGGCGTGCGCACCCTCGAAGGCGCGCTGCACGGCTATCAACAAGCGCAGGAGATCGACGGCGCCTTCGTCTTTGCCGCCGGCGAAACGGCCGATGCACCGCGTGCTATCGTCACCGACATCTACCGCCCGAACGGCTTGTGCCTATCGCCAGATGAGGCGACGCTTTACGTGTCAGATTCGTCCGAGAAACATCACAAAGTCATAGCGTTGGACTACGCGTCCGGGCGCACCGCGAACCCCCGCGACTTCGCTGTCATGCCCGTGGGCGTGCCGGACGGAATGCGGATCGATCAGAGGGGCCGTCTTTGGGTTGCTGGGGGCGACGGCGTCTATGTCTGGGATGCCCAAGGCCAACAAGTCGGACACGTGCCGGTGCCCGAGATGGTCACAAATGTCGAATTCGGCGGGCCTGATTTGTCAGTGCTCTACATTACGGCGACGACATCTCTCTACAGCGTCCAGACGACCACGATCAGCGGGCGGGCTTGGTAGCACCTTTTGTTCGGCTAGGCCCGGAAGAGGATTTTCTCGGCACTGTGGCTGGATCAGCCGCCCCTTTCTTGCCGGATCGCGGCATTAAGCATAGCGATGGCGCGGTTGCGCATGCTCGACATGGCTGCGGCCGACGGTTTGCGGATCGCTGGCATGCATGTTCCCCCCGGGGCGCATCGGGTCGAGCGGGAGGGAGATAGCTTCACGCTGATACCCGCTCTGTAGAGCTGGGGCTGCTCCCGGCCGATCCAGTCGGAGGAGTTGACCGACTGGTCACAGAATCCGCTGGAGCCACGAAGGGCAAAACAGCTAGGTTGGCCCTATCTCGGAGAGGATTTTCTCAACAGCCCCCCGAGGGTCGGCTGCCTGCCAGATGGGGCGGCCGATCACCACATGATCGGCGCCCTCCGCAACAGCCCGCGCCGGCGTAGCGACACGCTTTTGATCATTCTGTTCCGCATCCTCCGGGCGCACACCCGGCGTGACGATCAAGCGACCCTCCGCGCCCGGCAACGCCCGAATGGCGGCGGCTTCCCAGGGTGAGGCGATAACCCCGTCGGCGCCCGCCTCGAATGCGCGGGCCGCACGATCGACGACGATATCAGGCACGGCGCCGTCGCGGATCAGTGCCGCGTCGAGATCGCTGCGGTCGAGCGACGTCAGAACGGTCACGCCGAGGATTTTCAGATCCGATCCGCCTGCCCCGGTCTTCGCCGCGCGCACCACATGGGGATCACCGTGGACAGTCAGAAAATCGAGGTCGAATTGCGCAAGGCCCCGTACCGCGGCCTCAACCGTGGCGCCAATATCGAACAATTTCATGTCGAGGAAGACGCGCTTGCCGTGCTCTTGCTTCAGCTCATTGGCCAGGGCCAACCCACCACCGGTTAGCATGCCCAGCCCGATCTTGTAGAACGAAACGCTGTCGCCCAGAGCCTCGGCCAGCTTCAGGCCGCTTAGCGCATCGGGCACGTCGAGCGCGACGATCAGCCTGTCATCGGCGATATTGGACATTCCGCACCCTCCGTTTCCCCATGCGCCCGTCTCTACGACGGCACGGGCAGGCACCGCAAGCGGGCGGGATCGGCCCTATCCCCAGGGAAAGCAGGTCTGCGGGGCGATCGCCTGATTGATCAGCTGCGCAACGCGGACATTCAACGTGTCGGGGCCACCTTCATTCAGACGCTCCTCCGAAATCGCCAATGTCGCGGTATCGCTATTGAGAAAGACCATGTCGCCCGAAGCGGGTGGGGCGCCGACATCGGCATTTTCTTCAAGAAAGCTCTGCACGTCTTGGAACAGGTCCGGAGCCTGGGCCGTGGTCTGGATCGCCGGTGGGATCGGTCCGCCGATCTGGCCCGGGGTCTGGAACCGGCAAAGAACCGTGTCGTCAGGGCGGATCAGGGCGGTACCGACCTGGCCTGCCGCAGGACCTTCGGCGCCGGTCAGGCGAATGAAGATGCTGGCGGTCTCGTCCACGTCCGGTGGTGCACAGGCCACGAGCAGCCCGAGGGAAAGTACGAAAGTCAGATGTGTTTTCAGCAAGAAAACAGCCCCTTTGCTATATCTGCCTCCGGCTTAGCCGCCACGGGCAGGTCAGGCAAGAGGGTGTCAGGCGACGCGGTCCAATCTTGCCGCACCGATCAGCATGCGGGCTGCACGTTCCATCGGCCAACGTGCGTTGCCCACAACTGAGGCGCGCACCGTTTCAACGGTGCCGTCGGCCCGGGTCAGCGACACATCGCCGACAAATCGGCGTGTCACGGCATCAAAGCGCATTGCGATAACGCGAGAGGTGGAATGTAGCATGGGCGGCATCCTTTCTGGATCAACGTTCCGCCTATGTTCTGCGATTCGTAGTGAACAAACCGCTAACATAGCGAACGTTGCGAAAAGGGCGCTGCTAGTGTCCGATCCCGCGATACTGAGCTTCGCGCATCATCGCACACACCAAACGCTCATGCGGGACATTGCCCGGGCCCTCAAGGCGCACGGGAATGGCAAGCGATCCCGGAAGGCCGGGCGCGAAGAATTCAACCACGCCGTGCCACGAGGATTTCGCGGCATCATACATGACCGATGCGATACGGGCTGATGTGGATTTCATCGGATACGTCCTTATGAAAAGCCTCTCTGACGCTAGAACGCATATGTTGACGAAAGGTTTCCTTGGCAAGGGATGCTTGAAAGCACAAAGGCGTGAAACCATCTAACTCTCAGGACCCGGAAAGTGTCGTGCCGAATGCGGGCGACCGGTTGGCCGGGGGCTTAAGATAGGAGAATGACCGATGGACATGGAAAAGTTCACGGAACGGTCGCGTGGGTTCCTTCAGGCCGCGCAGACAATCGCGATGCGGGAAAGCCATCAGCGGCTTTTGCCCGAACATCTGCTGAAGGCTTTGATGGATGATGACCAGGGGCTTGCCTCGAACCTGATCTCGCGCGCGGGTGGAGAGCCCAAGCGCGTGGCCGAAGCGGTGGATGCCGCTGTGGGGCAGGTGACGAAAGTGACCGGCGATGCCGGACAGACCTACATCGACAATCAGACCGTCAAAGTGCTGGACGAGGCACAAAAGCTCGCCACCAAGGCGGGCGACAGTTTTGTGCCGGTTGAACGGATGCTGATGGCCTTGGCAATGGTAAAGTCGAAGGCCAAGGAGGCATTGGAGGCAGGCGCCGTTTCGGCGCAAAAGCTGAACGCCGCGATCAACGATATTCGTAAGGGCCGGACGGCCGACAGCGCCAGCGCCGAAGAAGGCTATGATGCGCTGAAGAAATACGCGCGCGATCTGACCGAAGCCGCGCGTGACGGCAAGATCGACCCGATCATCGGACGGGATGAGGAAATCCGTCGCGCAATGCAGGTGCTGAGCCGCCGGACCAAGAACAACCCGGTTCTGATCGGCGACCCCGGCGTGGGTAAAACGGCGATCGCCGAGGGGTTGGCCCTGCGGATCGTCAATGGTGATGTGCCCGAAAGCCTGAAGAACAAGCAACTTCTTGCGCTGGATATGGGCGCGCTTATTGCCGGCGCCAAGTATCGCGGTGAGTTTGAAGAGCGTCTGAAAGCCATCTTGTCGGAAGTCACCGCCGCGGCCGGCGAGGTGATCCTCTTCATCGACGAGATGCACACGCTGGTCGGCGCGGGTAAGGCCGAAGGTGCGATGGATGCCTCAAACCTTCTGAAACCTGCTTTGGCGCGGGGTGAGTTGCACTGCGTGGGCGCCACGACGCTGGACGAATATCGCAAACATGTCGAAAAGGACGCAGCCCTGGCCCGCCGTTTCCAGCCGGTGCTGGTGCAGGAGCCGACGGTGGAGGATACGATCAGCATCCTCCGCGGCATCAAGGAGAAGTATGAGTTGCACCATGGTGTGCGGATCAGCGACAGCGCCCTGGTAGCGGCCGCAACCCTTTCGAACCGCTACATCACCGACCGCTTCCTGCCCGACAAGGCGATCGATCTGATGGACGAAGCCGCCAGCCGCTTGCGGATGGAGGTTGACAGCAAGCCAGAAGAGCTTGACGCGCTGGACCGAGAGATCCTGCAAAAGCAGATCGAAGCCGAAGCGCTGAAGAAGGAAGACGACACGGCCTCGAAAGACCGGCTTGAAAAGCTGGAGCGTGAGCTGGGTGACCTGCAGGAGCGCTCGGCCGAGATGACGGCCCAATGGCAGGCCGAACGCGACAAGCTGGAATCCGCGCGCGAGCTGAAGGAAAAGCTCGACCGGGCCCGGGCCGAGTTGGACCAAGCCAAACGCGAAGGCAACCTGACCCGCGCGGGTGAGCTGTCCTACGGCATCATCCCGGGGCTTGAGAAAGAGCTGTCCGAAGCGGAAGAGGCCGAAAGCGATGTGATGGTCGAGGAAGCCGTCCGCCCCGAGCAGATCGCGCAAGTGGTGGAGCGCTGGACCGGCATCCCCACGTCGAAGATGCTGGAAAGCGAGCGTGAGAAGCTTCTGCATATGGAAGAGGAGCTGGGCAAACGTGTGATCGGCCAGAACCAGGCGGTGAAAGCGGTGTCGAATGCTGTGCGCCGTGCGCGTGCCGGGTTGCAGGATGAAAACCGCCCGCTGGGGTCATTCCTGTTCCTCGGGCCCACCGGCGTGGGCAAGACCGAACTGACCAAGGCTCTGGCCGAGTACCTCTTCGACGATGACAGCGCTATGGTGCGGATCGATATGAGCGAGTTCATGGAGAAGCACTCCGTGGCCCGTCTCATCGGTGCGCCCCCCGGTTATGTGGGCTATGACGAAGGCGGCGTTCTGACCGAGGCCGTGCGTCGCAGGCCTTATCAGGTGATCCTCTTCGACGAGGTCGAGAAGGCGCATCCTGAGGTCTTCAACGTGCTGTTGCAGGTGCTGGATGATGGCGTGCTGACCGACGGTCAGGGCCACCGGGTCGACTTCAAGCAGACGCTGATCGTGCTGACCTCGAACCTCGGGTCTCAGGCGCTGAGCCAGCTGCCCGAGGGCGCCGATGTGGCCGAGGCCAAGCGCAACGTGATGGAGGCGGTGCGCGCGCATTTCCGGCCGGAATTCCTAAACCGACTGGACGATCAGATCGTCTTCGATCGCCTGACACGCGGCGACATGAGCGGCATCGTCGATATCCAGCTGAGCCGGCTTGAGCGGCGTCTGGCGCAGCGCAATATCGCGCTGGAGCTGGACGATGGCGCACGGCAATGGCTGGCCGATGAGGGCTACGACCCGGTCTTCGGCGCACGCCCCCTGAAGCGGGTGATCCAGCGCGCGCTGCAAGACCAGCTGGCCGAGATGATCCTGGCCGGCGACGTGGGCGATGGCGACACCGTGCCGGTCAGCGCCGGTGTCGACGGGCTGTTGGTGGGCGACCGGGTGTCATCCTCAACCCGGCAGCCACCACAGGACGCCGTGGTGCACTGATCCTGAAAGGCCCCGCACCGCCGGGGCCTTTCTTTTGCGGGCCGGACAAATATTGTGGCCGATTTTGCAGACGGTCGCCCCCTGCCCTGATAGGATTGGATCTGAGCTGACGATGCGGGGCCCAAACAAATCCCGCTCATCGTCTTTTCATACGCCCGGGTGTGGCTTTAATTTGTCCCAACGCATTATACTCGACCGCCATCGAACCCGAAGACCTCTGGAATAGAGAAATCCATTTCCATGCTGAATGTCACCCGAGCCATTCTGACATCGCTCCTCACGTTCGTCCCCGTTTCCGGGACTGCGGAAGAGACCGTCACCTACACCCTGACCGACGGCCAAACGGTGGCGCCGCTGGAACAGTTCCGCGAATGTGATGTCTGCCCCGAGATGATCGTCATGCCGCCGGGCGCGTTCATGATGGGCGCGATCCCGGGCGAGTCGCGCAATCCGTTTGACTTCTATGGCGAGAATTCAACAGGCGGGGTGCGGCGCCCGGATGAGATCAACATCATTCCCAGTGAGCATCCGCGGCATCTGGTCGAGATGGACATCCCCTATGCCATCGGCCGCAATGAGGTGACCCATGCGGAGTGGATGGTCTGTGTCGAGGATGGCGGATGTTCCCATGACCCGGAGCATAAGGTTTTGACCCTTCGTCGGGGCCGCGTCGCGCTGGGACCGACCCATCCGGTGATCAATGTCTCCTATTTTGACGCTTTGGAGTACGTGGCGTGGCTCAATGCGCAAGTGGGCGCCGACGTGTACCGGCTGCCGACGGAAGCCGAATGGGAATATGCGGCCCGCGCGGGCACCGAGACCCGGTTTGCGCAAGGCGATGAGCTGACCGCCGATCAGGCGAACTTTTCGCGGAAAGCGACGGAACACCTCCGCCAGACCATCCAGCAGGAGCCGATGACCCACCTGACAAACCGCCGCCTGCCGGTGCCCGTCGATGAGCTGGACGCAGCCAATGCCTGGGGCCTGCGCCACATGTCCGGCAATGTGGGTGAATGGACGCAATCGTGCTGGACGCAAGAGCATCTGGGGCTGCCCAGTGCCAGCGCCTATCTGGACCTCGCGCAATCACAGACTGAATGTCGCCGTGTCAAAAAGGGTGGATCATTCACAGCGGCGATGGACGGTACGCGGTTGGCTTGGCGGTCGCGACCATTAGAAATAACTCGCGACATCAATATTGGATTTCGCGTCATTCGAGAGTTTGACGCCGCTGAGGAACGATAGCCCAAACCCCGATCGCATCGCGATGCAGTAAAGCAAGCCAGCCGCCGACATTATTGCGCGCCCTGACGTGACATGGACCAACGACGGGGCGCCCAAGGGCGGGCGACGTACCAGTTCACAGGACCCCCAGAGTATGCTGCCGCAGTGAATGTTAGCAAAGCGGATAGCTACCGCATCAACTTGACGGCCGGTCGAAGGTTAGGATTGGGCCGCTTACCAACGAAATCTGACGGTTGAGAAAGGCGTCTCGGCGGCTGAAAGTCAGGCCCTCAGACCGGCCTCTTCGGCGATCTCATCAAGGCAGCAACATGCCACGGATCATGAAGAAGAACATTGCAGCAAGAATTGCAGCAAGCGGAACCGTGATGATCCAGGCTGCAGCGATGCGCAGAAGTAGGTTGCGCTTTACCAGTTCCACTCGGTGAACGCGCCCAAGCCCCCGGCGTTCCCGCTTTCCCAACAGCCGGTCTTTAGAGGCCTGTGCCTTCATGGTGCGCAGCATCTCACCCTTTGTCGTCACATCTGCCTCTTCGAATTGTGCCAGAAAATCCTCAACGGCCTTGGGATCATTCTCTGCATGGTGATCCCGGATTTCATCCAGCATGCGTGCATAGCTCGACTTGATGTATTCGCGCAGAAAGCCGACACCGAAAACCCCGCCAACCGCGATATGGGTCGAACTGACGGGCAGGCCGAGTTGCGACGCGATGATGACGGTGATTGCCGCGGCCATGGCGATGCAGAAGGCGCGCATCTTGTCGAGCTCTGTGATCTCGCTGCCGACGGTCCGGATCAGCTTTGGGCCATAGAGAGCCAGCCCCAGCGAAATGCCAATCGCGCCCACCCCCATCACCCAAAGCGGGATCCCGGCCGATGTGGAAATTCCGCCTGAAACAATCGCCTCGTTGATCCCGGCAAGCGGGCCGACGGCGTTGGCCACGTCGTTGGCGCCATGGGCAAAACTCAGGAGGGCCGCCGCGAAGATCAAAGGGACAGTGAACAGTTCGTTCACGCTTGACTTGTGGTTTTCCAGCTTCTTGGTCTTGCGCGCGATATAGGGCCGCATGATCACGTAGACGACAACGGCGACCGCGACACCGATGAGCACAGCGACGGGAAAAGACACCGCGACGAGCTTCTTGACGCCCTTGAGCATCAGGTAGGTTGCAAAGGCCCATGCCATGAGCGCCATCAACACCGGCACCATGCCGTTGGCTGCGCCGAGCAGGTCCCGCTGGTAGGTTATGGTCCGCTTGATAAGGTAGAGAAAGCCCGCCGCGATCAGCCCGCCCAGCAGAGGTGAGATCACCCAGCTTGCCGCGATCTGTCCAACCACGGACCAGTCCGCGATGTTCCAACCCGCCGCCGCGATGCCCGCGCCAAGCACACCGCCGACGATGGAGTGTGTGGTGGACACCGGCGCGCCGATGGCCGTCGCGAAGTTGAGCCAGACTGCCGCGGCCAAAAGTGCTGCGATCATGAGCCAAATGAAGGTGTCGCGATCAGCGACGAGATCCGGATCGATGATACCGCTCTTGATGGTGCCGACGACCTCGCCCCCGGCGATCAGCGCGCCCCCGGCCTCGAAGAACGCGGCTATGATGATGGCGCCGGTCAGGGTGATCGCATGGGAACCGACGGCGGGGCCCACATTGTTTGCCACATCGTTCGCGCCGATATTCATCGCCATATAGCCGCCGATCATCGCGGCCGCGACCAGAAGGATGCCATCTACGCCACCATCGGTTCGCACAATCGTGAACAGCATGATGCCGACGATGAAGATCAACGCCGTCCCAAACCGAAACAACTCATCCCGGTTTCGCTGAACTGCAGCTTCGATATTCTCGGTTCGTAGCACGACCTGGCCCCCCTTTTGCGCACGCAACAATCGGGATCATCGTGATCTTTGCAGGGGCACGAATGACACAGGTCAACGACATGGCATACGCAGGCGGTATGTATCGTAATTGCAACGCCAAGAGGGGAGGTTTGCCGCTGCAAAAGAAGACAACCAATACTTCGATACTTTGCTGCGGCCAGTCCTTTCTGATGCCATTGGCGCCCGCTTGGGCGAGGCGTATCGGATGACCCGCTACTACCTTCCCATTGTCATCGCCACGCTCCTTCTGGCTTTCTGGTTCAGCCCGGACGCCCAGCAGATTGCAGCCGGTGTGGCGATCTTCCTCTTCGGCATGATGATGCTTGAGGATGGCTTCAAGCTCTTCGGCGGTGGCGCATTGGAGAAGGTCCTGGAGAGAGCGACCGGCTCGACGCCACGGGCGATCACCTTCGGGATCATCTCGACCACGCTTCTGCAATCCAGTTCGCTTGTCTCGATCATCACCATCTCGTTCCTGAGCGCCGGGTTGATTTCACTTGTCGGCGGGGTCGGCATCATTTTCGGGGCGAATATCGGCACGACAACCGGCGCCTGGCTGGTCGCCGGCCTTGGTCTGAAGGTCAATATCGCAGCCTATGCGATGCCAATGATCGCGCTCAGCATCATTTTGGTGTTCCAGAAATCGAAGGCGCTGCGCGGCATCGGCTACGCGTTGGCCGGTCTCGGCTTCCTGTTCCTTGGCATCCATCACATGAAAGTTGGATTCGAAGCCTTCAATGATCAGATCGATCTGACGAGGTTCGCCCTGTCTGGTCTACTCGGGCTGTTTATCTATTCGCTGATCGGCACCGCCGCGACGGTTGTCATGCAATCGAGCCATGCAACGATGGTTCTGATCCTCACCGCCCTCGCCGCAGGCCAGGTCAGCTATGAGAACGCCCTCGCGCTCGCCATCGGCGCCAATATAGGCACTACAATCACGGCGATCATCGGCTCGCTGGGCGCGAACTTCCAAGGCAAGCGACTGGCGCTGGCCCATCTCATCTTCAATGTGCTGACCGCTTTCGTGGCCCTTGTTTTCATCTCGCCGCTGCGCGATGCGGTCGACTGGATCAGTGCCGCCGTTGGAATCGCATCGGGCGATTTCGCGATGAAGCTCGCCGTCTTTCACACGATTTTCAACACGCTCGGCGTGGCTCTGATGCTACCCCTGCTGACCAAGCTCATCAGCTTTCTCGAACACCGCATTCCCGAACCGTTGCCGGACGTGAGCCGTCCGCATTTCCTGAACGAGGCGATCGACGAATTCCCGCAAACGCTAGAGATCGCGCTTCAAAAGGAAACACTTCATCTCTACGAGAATGCAGCAGAGCTGATCCTGCACGGTCTGAACCTGCACCGAGACCAGATCTTCGCGACCGATGACATCGCGGGCACGGTACGCCGAAGCCGGACGCCGATAGAGCTCGACATTGATGAACGCTATGAGAACCGCGTGAAGACGCTCTATTCTGCGATTGTGGAATTTGCCACACGTGCCGGAGACAAGCGCCTTGCCCCCGAGATCGCAGGCAGGATTTACGCTTTGCGCGAGGTTGCAAGCGATATCGTGCAGGCGGTGAAGTCTGTCAAACATCTACGCAAGAACGTCCAGCGCTATACGACGCGGCCGCAGGGCGTCGTCACCGAACTCTATGACGGGCTGCGCACCGAGATCGCGCGGATCGCCGTGGAGATCCGAAAGCTGGGCCTTGTCGCACCCGAGGAGCGCAGCGCGCTTTGGCTCGACCAGGAACGGGTCGAGATAGAGAACGCGACGCGGTCGACAACGGCACGTGTCGATGCACTGATCCGGAGTGGCGACCTCAACCCCACCGCGGCGACCTCGTTCCTGAACGACGCCGGATACGCCTACAACGCGATGCGTGATCTGATCGCAGCGGCCCGGAGCTACTATATTGAACGCGACGATGCCATCGCCGAGGTCGAGCGGCTGTTGTCGCTTGAAGATGAAGAACTGGACGAGCCAATGTCCCAAGCGAAGCGTGTGGATGCACCGGAGGCGCCGGACACGCGTAACACCAGCGTCACAAAAGAGAGGTAATGGGGAATGCACGTGACGACAGCGGGAGCGCGCGGATGGGCCTGAAAAAACTTGCGGCGAAGGTCGCCGAATACAACATGCGGCTAGAAAGCGGTAAGGCGAGCAAGATCAAGCCGAGTGACGTCGAAAAAGTCCTGGAGAAACTGCACAAGAAGTCTGACGAGCTTGGCAGAGAGATTGCGTCGGCCAAATCACCACAAAAACGGGCTCGCCTGGAAAGGAAGCTCGAGGTGGCAACGGAGCAGCAAGAGCGCGCAGAATGGCTGCTGAACGAGGTCAGTCAGTGAGACGACGGCTGACATGATTGGTGGTTCCCGTCTGGCAGCTGCAAGATTTTCTGGGGTGCATAGTTCGGACGGTAGGTATCATGCCAGCTGGCCTAAAAACCCCTACCCCGAAATGGTCCTGTGCGCAGGGGCTAAGTTAAGCGGCCCATCTTACAATCCGTCGATCAGCGTAATTCCAGGAAAGATCAGCAGCAGGGCCAATGCGAGGATCTGCAGGGCGATGAACGGCAAAAGGGACTGAAAGATCTCGCCCAATGAAATGTCGGGCGGGGCGACGCTCTTTAGATAGAAAGCAGCCGGCCCGAATGGTGGTGACAGGAAACTGACCTGCATATTCATCGCAAAAACCACGCCGAACCACACCGGATTGTAACCAAGCGACACAACGATCGGAACGAATATCGGCATCGTCAGAAGTGCGATACCCACCCAGTCGAGGAACATGCCAAGGACAAACAGGATCAACATCATGAACAGAATGATCACCCACGGTTCCTCGGATATCCCGGTAATCAGCTGCGAAACAAATGCAATCCCGCCCATGAGGTTGAAGACCCCGACAAGAGCCGTCGCCCCGATACCGATCCAGACGATCATGCCGACTGTCGAGAGGGTCTGACGGGCCGCGCCGATCAACAGAGCCATCGAAAACTCGCCGCGGACAAGTGTGGATAACGTCACCCCGAGGACCCCAACCGCCGACGCTTCGGTGACGCTTGCGATGCCGCCATAGATTGACCCCAGCACGAAGAAAACCACGAGAAGCGGAAGGATCAATCCTTTCAGCAAGCGTATCTTCTCGCTCGCCGGGATCTCGTCCTGTTCAGGGATCGGAGCGAGTGCGGGGTTCAGATAGGCCCGCGCCAGAATGTACAGGACGTAAAGGCCCGCGAGCATGAGGCCCGGTACGAATGACGCAGTGAACAGATCTCCGATCGAAACATTGGCCGTTAGCCCATAGATGATCAGCACGATCGACGGTGGAATCATGGTGCCAAGTGCCCCGCCCGCGCAGCAGACGCCGATGGCCAGTCTGCGATCGTAGCCGAGGCGGAGCATTTGTGGCAGAGCGAGCAGGCCCAGCAGAACGACCTCTCCGCCGATGATACCTGACATCGCGGCGAGAACGACCGCGACCAAAAGCGTCTGAATGGCGACCCCACCGCGAAGTCGCCCGCCGACCAGCCGCATGGCGTCGAAGAGATCGCGTGCAATTCCAGAGCGATCGAGGATGGCCGCCATCAGAACGAACATCGGCACCGAGACAAAGACGAATGAGTTCACAAAGCTGAAAATGCGGCTTGTGATGAGCGGGACGGCCATCGGTCCGAACCAGCCAAGCGCGAAAATCAGCGCAACCAGAAGGGTGACGAATGCAAGTGGCATCCCACTGAGAAGCAGAATGAGGAGCGCCAGGAACATTGCGAAGGTCGCCCATTCGATGCCCATCGCCTTGAAGTCGGTCAGTTGCGCGAGAAGGTCCATCTAACCGTCCTTTTTTGTCAAATAGGCGATGGTCAGGATGAAGAACTGGACGGTCATCACGATCAGAATGAAGAGCAGGAAGAGCTTCACGATGCCTGGGGTCGGTGGGTTCCAGGCCGAACCCGAGGTTTCCAGGCGGAATTCGCCAGCGGGCGTCCAGATGGCACGCTGCACGCCTTGCCAAGCAGCCCAGGCGAACATGCCTGTCGCAAAGCAACAGGTGGCCGAAATGCCGATGTCGAAGTACCGCCGGATTCTCACAGGCAGAAAATCGTAGATCAACACCACGCGGATGTGGGTGTTTCGAGCAACGGAATACAACCCGCCATATGTGAACGCGCAGGCGGTCAGAAAGATCACGGTCTCATGGGCCCAGATCGTGGGCGAGTTCAAAGCATAACGCAGGAAAATCTCGGATACGAGAATGCAGACCGAGGCGAGCAAGCCTACAGCAAAGACGATACCCAGGGTGTCAATGATGCGGCCCAATGCACCTGCATGCGGGTCGGGGCCCGGGTCTTTATGCAATTGCTCGACGATTTCTTCGGCCATGAGACCCTCCCCCCCGTATTGTTCGTGTCCTGCCGGCGCGTACCGGCAGGACAACCGTTAGCCCCGTTATTCCGAGATCATGCCTTGAGAGACGAGGTATTCGGTCAGCACGTCATAGACACGCTGCGCATTGGCGGACTGGCTTGCAACTTTGGACCATTCACCCTGGGCGATGGTCCGAAACCGTGCACGCTCGGCCGCAGACCAGTTGTGCACCGTGATGTTCGGATCAGCATTGGCCTCAGCCACGGCAATGGTGTCATTGGCGGCCAACTTGCCGACCATGTTGTGGGCGAAATCACGCACCGACATCTCGAGGATCGCTTGAATGTCCGCCGGCATCCCATCCCATGTCGCCTTGTTGATCGAAACCTCAACCAGCGGCATTGAGTGGAAACCCGGGTACACGGGGTGCCTGGCGACGTCGTGCATGCCCTGTGAATGGTTGGTCGAAAACACGGTATAATCGGCAGCGTCAATCACGCCTTTGTCGAGCGATGTGAAAACCTCGGACCCCGGAAGGTTGACCGGAGCGGCGCCCGCGGCGGCAAACACCTGCTGCACAAGCCCCTCGGGCGCGCGCATCTTGAGGCCGGCCAGATCATCCACGCCATTCAGCGGCACTTTCGAGATAAACGCCTCGAGGCCGGGCGTGGTGGCACCGATGAAATGCAGGCCATAGGGCTCAAGCAGCTCGCGCATCAATTCGTTACCACCGCCATACTCGAGAAATGCAAACATCTCGTAGGGCGAAGACCATGCACCGACGGGATTCGCGATAAGGCCGAAAGCGGCATCCTTGCCGGTGAAATACGACGTGTCGGTGATGTGACCATCGATGATACCGGCGGCCACTGCGTCTTGGCTCTCGGTATGTTGTACGATCGAATTGACGGGCAGCATTTCGATGGCAACGCGTCCGCCGGTCAGTTCGGCCACGCTCTCCGCCCATTCTACCTTCAATAGGAAATTCGGGTTGCCTGCCGGATCGGACGATTGAAACCGCAGTGAATAATCCTGCGCGAGTGCCGACGTCGCCAGTCCAAGCGAGACCAACGCAGTAGCGGCGAATTTCATAAGTGTAGATGACATTGAGTTTCTCCTCGTTTTCAATGCTTTGACGTTAGGTTTTGGCGGGGGCCGAAAGCCTCTCGCGCACTTTGCGCTCAACGAGGTCGTTCACGGCCTCCTTTGGCAGGTTCACTTCGACATCAATTGCATCCTCATCGGCGGATGGCGGTTCGAGAAGCGCGAGCTGACTTTCGAGCAGGGATGGCGGCATGAAATGGTCGGTGCGCGTCGAGATCCGGCTGGCAATCAACGCGGGCTCTGCATGGAGATAGACGAAGTGAACTTTGCCAATTCGAGCCCGGAACAGGTCCCTGTAGCTACGCTTCAGCGCCGAACACGCCATGACGACCGGACCGTCGCGTCGGGTGTTTTCGCCCACCTCGGCAAGACGCAAAAGCCAGGGCAGACGCATCTCATCCGACAATGGGATGCCCTTGGACATCGCGTCACGACTTTCATCCGCATGATAATCGTCTGCCTCGAGATACCGCGCCCCGATCCGGGCGGCGAGTGTCCGGGCAACTGTCGATTTCCCGACGCCAGACACACCCATCACGATAAACACAGTCGCTGCGCTGGTTGCGCTCATACGAATTCTCCCCATTTCGAAATCTACGTGATTGCGCAATCATTTGTCAAACTCACTTTTCAGTCAGAATTTTTTCTGGTAACTTACAGAAAATAAAAGAGTTATCTATGAAACGCGTCACTCTCATCGATGTTGGCAAAGAATCTGGGGTTAGCGCAATCACAGTATCGCGGGCGCTGCGAAACCCGGAACGGGTTTCGCCAGAACTGCGCGAGCGGGTGTATGCCGCTGTAAAAAAGTTGGGCTATGTACCGGATTCCGCGGCCTCGACGCTCGCATCAAGACGATCAACAGTTATCGGTATTCTCGTTCCGTCATTTTCCAACCACGTATTCTCGGACGTGCTCGCGGGCGCCAGCGATACGATCGAAGGCAGCAAGTATTCCGTTCAGATCGCCAACACCGGCTACAGCGCCCTGAAAGAAGAGGCATTGGTTCCGCGCTTTCTCACCATGAAGCCAGCCGGGATGATCATAACCGGAGTGGACCAGACGCAGGCGACGCGGGACATGCTGGCAGGGGCCGATTGCCCGGTGGTGCAGATCATGGATGTCTCGGATGATCCCATCGACCTGATCGTCGGTTTTTCCAATTTCCAGGCCGCAGTCGAGGCTGTGGAGCATATGGTTGAACAAGGTTTTCGGCGTATCGCCTTTGTCGGAACGCGCATGGACCCGCGCACCCAACAGCGATTGAGGGGCTATCGCCAAACATTGGAAAAATACGGACTATTCGACGAAAGACTTCTGATCACCACGCCCAAGAAATCCAGCGTCGAGATTGGGCGGCATCTGCTTGGTGAACTGCTTGAGACAGCGCCGGATTGCGACGGTGCCTTTTGCAACAACGACGACGTGGCTGTCGGCATCGCGCTGGAATGCCAAAACCGGAATATGCGCTGCCCCGATGACTTCGGCCTTTGTGGTTTCAATGATCTTGGAACGACGTCGCAGATGAACCCGCCGATTACGTCTGTATTTACCCCTCGCGCTGATATCGGTGCGGCGGCAGCGCGTTATATCCTTGATCGCAATGCCGGACAGCAGCCGCCTGAAAACCGGTGTGTCGACCTCGGATCGACGCTCAAGGTTCGTGCTTCGACGTTGCGCAACGATCGGAAGGAAAGACAGTGATGCGTGGGGCAATCCCCCCGGCGGGGGTGCTGGGCCAGGCATTGAAACACGGCCCCACCTAGAGCGGCGTCGGAAAAGTCTGATCCAGACTTTTGGGATTTCGCTTTGGCTTCCGCAATACGCTTATCACCTTCAACGGCTTCAGTAGCTCACCGCACGACCGCCTCTTACGCCGCAATGTAACAATGTAATGGGCACCGACGCCGCATAAGGATGCTGCAAGCGTACGCCGCCGGGAAAAGATGAGTACTCCCGGATTATTTCATTAGATTTCAAAGTTATAGAAAGTTGGCTTGGTGGAGTCGAGGGGGATCGAACCCCTGACCTCGTCATTGCGAACGACGCGCTCTCCCAACTGAGCTACGACCCCAACGGCGCGGTATGTGACGGAAGAACACTTGTCTGTCAAGGGTCGCGCCGGGCGTGATCGCACTTGCGCATGGGGCATCTCTGGCCCACAGAATTGCGGATGAACAGTTTCTTCAAGAACCCCTCGCGCCTGATCTGGAAGCTTCTGCGCTTTTCGCGCCGGGTATGGGTCCGTGTGACCATGATTTCTATCCTGGCAATCGTCGCAGCGGCCGCGGCGCCCTTGCTGCAAACCTTCATCCCCGAGAAACTGTCCGAGCGGATCGGGGCGTCATCCGTGCGCCCCATTCTGAATGTTCTGGCCTCCAGCATGCTGGCGGTTACGACGTTTTCGCTGAGCGTGATGGTGTCTGCGCATCGCGCCGCCTCTGACCAGGTCTCACCCCGGACCCATCGCCTGTTGCTGGCCGATACGACCACCCAGACCGTGCTGGCCACGTTCCTCGGCGCGTTCATCTACGCGCTGACCTCGATCGTGCTGATCAACGCCTCGGTCTATGATGCGCGCACGATAACCGTCAGCTTTTTCGCGACGGTCTTCGTGATCCTCCTGGTCGTCATCGCGATCCTGCGCTGGATTGAGCATCTCTCGCGTCTGGGCAGCATGCTGGAGACGACGCGCGTGGTCGAACGCGCTGCAACGGATGCCCTCAACATCCGGCTGGCCGCGCCCTGGCTGGGCGGGCAGCCCGAGGAGGACGCGCCGGATACCCTTGCCCATAAGATCTTTTCTGACCAGATCGGCTATGTCGGCCATGTCGACGCCAAGGCGCTGGCTGAACTGGCCGAGGAGGAGGATTGCGACATCCGCCTTCTGGCCCTGCCCGGCAGCCTGGTTGCCCCCAACGTGCCCCTGGCGCTGGCCTCACGCGAGGATCACGCCGAGGCGATCCGCGCAGCTTTCACGATTGGCGACACGCGCGGGTTTGATCAGGACCCGCGCTTTGGTCTGATCGTGCTCTCCGAAATCGCCTCGCGCGCGCTCTCTCCCGGTATCAACGACCCTGGCACGGCGATCGATGTGATCGGGCGGCTTTTGCGGATTCTCAATTCGTGGGAAAGGCCTGACCCCGAGAAAGCCGAGGCAGAGGCGCGGGTGTTCCTGCCCTGCCTCGATCCCACCGATCTGGTCGAGGACGGGTTTGGTGCCCTGGCCCGCGACGGTGCCGACATGGTCGAGGTGCAGTTGCGCCTGCAAAAGGCGCTGGCCGCACTGGCCGGCCACGACGACGCGCGGCTGGCCGAGGCTGCACGCGAGATGGCGGCGCGCGCCTATGCGCATGCCGCAGAAGCGCTGCGCCTGTCCAGCGATCTCAAGCGCGTGAAGGCGGAACTGCCCGACGGTGTCGAGGGCGCGTAATGCGCTATTCGGCCGCCTCAAGATAGGCCTCAAGCGGCGGGCAAGTGCAGATCAGGTTGCGATCGCCCGCGACGTTGTCGACCCGGCCCACGGGGGGCCAGTACTTGTCGACGCGGAAGGCGCCGGGTGGGAAACACCCCTGTTCGCGCGGATAGCCCCTCGTCCAGTCCGCGACGAGATCCTCGACCGTATGTGGCGCGTGGCGCAGCGGACTGTCCTCGGCCGCGAGATCGCCGCGCTCGACTGCTGCGATCTCATCACGGATGGCCAGCATCGCGGTGATGAACCTGTCCAGTTCGGCCTTGGTCTCGGATTCGGTAGGCTCGACCATCAGCGTGCCGGCGACAGGCCAGCTCATCGTGGGGGCGTGAAAGCCGTTGTCGATCAGACGTTTTGCGATATCGTCGACCGTCACGCCATGCTCGGCAAAGGGGCGGGTATCGACGATGCATTCATGCGCGACGCGACCCCGGCCGCCCATGAAGAGGATCTGATATCCGCCCTCCAGCCGCTTGGCGATGTAATTGGCGTTCAGGATGGCGACCCGCGTTGCCTGCGTCAGCCCCTGTCCGCCCATCATCAGGCAATAGGCCCACGAGATCGGCAGGATCGAGGCCGACCCCCAGGGTGCGGCCGAAACCGGCCCGGCCTCGCCACCAGTCACCGAATGGCCCGGAAGATGCGGCGCCAGATGCGCGCGCACCCCGATCGGGCCCATGCCGGGGCCGCCGCCGCCATGGGGGATGCAAAACGTCTTGTGCAGGTTCAGGTGGCTGACATCCGCGCCGATCTCGCCCGGTTTCGCCAGCCCGACCAGAGCATTCAGGTTCGCGCCGTCCAGATAGACCTGCCCGCCATGTTTGTGCGTGATCTCGCAGACCTCGCGCACGGTTTCCTCGAACACACCATGGGTGGACGGATAGGTGATCATGCAGGCGGCCAGGCTGTCGCCCGCCGCTTCGGCCTTGGCGCGGAAGTCAGCCACGTCGATATCGCCGTTTTCGGCTGACTTCACGACGATAACATCCATCCCCGCCATGTGAGCCGAGGCCGGATTGGTGCCATGGGCCGAGGTGGGGATCAGGCAGACGCGGCGCTGATCGTCGCCATTGGCCCGGTGATAGGCCTGGATCGTCAGAAGCCCCGCATACTCGCCCTGAGCGCCCGAATTGGGCTGCATCGACATCGCGTCGTAGCCGGTGATCTCGCACAGTTTGGCCGAGAGATCCTCGATCATCTCGGCATATCCCGCTGCCTGATCGACCGGCGCAAAGGGGTGCAGAGCGCCGAATTCCGGCCAGGTCACCGGCATCATCTCAACCGCCGCGTTCAGCTTCATGGTGCATGAGCCCAAGGGGATCATCGCCCGATCCAGCGCCAGGTCACGGTCGGCCAGACGGCGCATATAGCGCATCATCTCGGCCTCGGCGCGGTTCATGTGAAAGATCGGGTGGGTCAGATAGTCGGAGGTGCGCAGCATCTCCTCAGGAAAGCTGAGCGTTGCGCGATGCGGCGGCGCGATGTCGATGCCGAACGCGCGCAGCACCCGCAGCAGAATTGCCTCATCGGTGGTCTCATCCAGCGAAATACCGACCCGATCCGACCCGATCTTGCGGAAGTTCAAGCCTTCATGCCGGGCGGCGGCCAGAATGCCGGCCTGGCCCACACCCACATCGACCGTGATCGTGTCAAAGAAATGCTTGGGCGCCACCTTGGCCCCCGCGGCATGCAGCGCGCGGTAGAGCCGGTTGGTCATGAAATGCACCCGCTCGGCAATCGCGCGCAGGCCCTGCGGCCCGTGGAAAACCGCGTAGAACGACGCCATGACGGCCAGTAAGGCCTGCGCCGTGCAGACATTCGACGTGGCTTTTTCGCGCCGGATATGCTGTTCCCGCGTCTGCAAGGACAGGCGATAGGCCCGCCCGCCGCGCGCATCGACCGAGACGCCCACGATCCGGCCCGGCATGGCGCGCTTCATCTCGTCCTTGCACGACATATAGGCCGCATGCGGGCCACCATACCCCATCGGCACGCCGAACCGCTGGGCCGAGCCCACGGCGATGTCGGCGCCCATCGCGCCCGGTTCTTTCAACAGCGTCAGCGCCAGAAGATCGGCAGCGATCACCGCAACCGCCTTCGCCTCGTGCAAGGCGGCGATGTGGTCGGTGAAATCCTCGACATGGCCATAGGTCCCGGGATACTGGAAAATCGCGCCGAAGACGGCCTCGGCATCCATCTCGGCAGGCGCGCCCACGATCACCTCGATGTCCAGTGGCTCGGCCCGCGTGCGGATCACGTCAATCGTCTGCGGGTGGCAGCCGCGATCGACAAAGAACGCCCGCGCCTTCGACTTGGCCACCCGAAGCGCCATCGTCATGGCTTCCGCCGCCGCCGTCGCTTCGTCCAGCAGCGAGGCATTGGCGACCGGCAGACCGGTCAGATCGCTGATCATGGTCTGGAAGTTCAGCAACGCCTCAAGCCGACCTTGCGCGATCTCAGGCTGATAAGGCGTATAGGCGGTGTACCAGGCGGGGTTTTCCAGAATGTTCCGCTGGATCGCGGGCGGCGTGACCGTGCCGTAATAGCCCTGCCCGATCAGCGAGGTCATGACGCGGTTCTTCTCGCCCACCTTGCGCATCTTCTCGAGCAGAGCGTGTTCGCTCATCGGCGGCCAGGCCAACGGCTCGGCCTGGCGGATGCTTTTGGGCACCGTCTGGTCGATCAGTTGATCCAGGCTCTCCACCCCCAACACCTGCAGCATCTCAGCCATCTCAGACGGCGAGGGGCCGATATGGCGGCGATTGGCGAAATCATAGGGGTCGTAATCGGACGGTGTGAAGGTCATGGCAGTTTCCCGTTCAGGCATGGCAAAGGATATTCACAAGATTTCCGGCGGGGTCACGCAGGTAAAACCGGCGCACGCCCCAGGGCTCATCGACGGGCCCGTATTCAATCGCTGCGCCTTCCGCGCGGGCCCGCTTCAGCGCCGCGTCCAAATCGTCAACCTCCACCGATATCGCGGGCAATTTGGTGCCCGATCCGCCTTCCGAGGCAAGGCTCAGCTGAACTGGTGCATTGGCGTCAGAGCCGACAGTGGCGATGAACCCCTGGTCCATTAGCAGATCGAGCCCGAAAACCGCGCGATAGAACCCGGCCAGGGCGCCCGGATCTTCTGTGTTGAGGTTGGCCACGATCCGCTTGACTGTCATTCGATCAGGGCCTTGTAGGCGTCTTCGTCCATCAGATCGTCCATCACCGACAGATCATCGACTTTCAGCTTGAAGAACCACGCCTCGCCGGTGGGGTCCTCGTTGACCAGGGCGGGGCTGTCGACCAGCTTTTCGTTGATCTCGACCACTTCGCCATCCAGCGGCGCCAGAATGTCCGAGGCCGCCTTGACGCTTTCGATCACCACCACTTCGTCGCCCTTGGCGACCTTAGTCTCGGTTTCCGGCAATTCGACGAAAACGATATCGCCCAGTTGGGTCGCGGCATGCTCGGTGATGCCGACAACGATCAGATCGCCGTCAACGCGCAGCCATTCGTGTTCTTCGGTGTATTTCATCGCACAATCCCTCTATCGTTTGTAAGTGTTTGGCTGGAAAGGCATATCGGCCACGGTCACGGGCAGGCGCTTACCGCGCACCTCGCCCCAGAGGGCCGTACCGGTGGCGGCATGATCGGCGGCCACATAGCCCATGGCAATGGGCCGCTCGACCGAGGGGCCGAAGCCGCCCGAGGTCACATGACCGATCGGATCGGTGGCCTTTTCCGACGCAAAAAGCAGGGTCTCGCCCCGCATCGGCGCCCGGCCCTCGGGCAAAAGGCCGACGCGGACGCGGGCCGGACCATCGGCCAGTTCCGCCAAAATCCGCTCGGCCCCCGGAAAGCCGCCTTCACGGGCGCCACCGGCCCGCCGGGCCTTTTGGATTGCCCAGACCAGACCGGCCTCGACCGGACTAGTCCCCTCATCGATATCCGAACCGTACAGGCAGAGCCCCGCCTCAAGGCGGAGCGAATCCCGCGCGCCAAGGCCGATCGCCTCAACCTCAGGCCGCGCCAGCAGAACTCCGGCAAACCCGATCGCCTTGTCGGCAGGCACCGAAATCTCGTACCCGTCCTCGCCGGTATAGCCCGAGCGTGAGACCCAAAGCTCGGCATCGCCGACATGGAAGATGCCCACATCCATGAACTTCATCGTCGCCGCGCCGTGGGCGATGGCGTCCAGCACGCTTTCGGCCGCAGGCCCCTGTAGCGCGATCAGCGCGCGGTCGGCGATCACCTCGACCTCGCAGGCATCGGATAGATGCGCCTTCAGATGGGCGATGTCGGCCTCGGCACGGGCCGCGTTGACGACGAGGAACAGATGATCGCCGCGATTGGCCACCATCAGATCGTCCAGAATGCCGCCCTCATCATTGGTGAACATCGCATAGCGCTGGCGACCCTCTTTCAGGCCCAGAATGTCCACCGGCACCAGCCGCTCGAGCGCAAGGGCCGCGTCCTCGATCTTGCCGGACCGGGGGCGCAGGATCACCTGACCCATATGGCTTACATCAAACAGCCCCGCCGCCGCGCGTGTCTGCAGATGCTCCTTCATCACGCCCAGCGGGTATTGCACCGGCATGTCCCAGCCCGCGAACGGCACCATCTTGGCGCCAAGCCGCGTGTGCAGCCCGTGCAATGGGGTTTGCTTCAGATCGGCCATGCGGCCTCCCTTCTCTGTCCCGCCGCATCTGGAAAAGCGCGGCATCGTCCCGGCAGGTCCGGCCCGCCCTCCGATGCCCCCTCTGTCCTTTCGCCTGAGATCGTTATCCCTTCGGCGGACGCCTGCGCGCCTCTCTCCAGAGCTGTCTGTCAGGTCGGTCCTTTTGCCTGAGAGTTTACCGGGGCGGTTGCTCCTTCGGCACCGGCCCCCTGCAGAAGGCGTCCGGCTTCTCCCTTCCTGACATCTCTGGCTTAGCCCAAGCCGCGGGACCGGGCAAGAGGGTTGCGCGCGCGCGATGTGTCCGGCACCAAGGGCAACATGTCCGACCCGTTTTTCTTTGGCTATGGCAGCCTGGTGAACCGCGCGACCCATGATTTCGCGCAAAGCCAACCCGCACAGATCACCGGCTGGCGCCGGGCCTGGCGGCATACCGGGCTGCGCGAGGTCGCTTTCCTGAGCGCCGTGCGCGATGCCAGCGCCCAGATCGACGGCTTGATTGCCGCGGTGCCGGGCGCCGATTGGGCCGGCCTCGACGCGCGCGAATGGGCCTATGAGCGGCACAAGGTCTGCCACCAGGTCACCCATCAGGCGGGCGATGATCTGCAGGTCCACGTCTATGCCGTGCCCGATCATCGCGCGGCACCGCCCTCGACCCGGCATCCGATCCTGCTGAGTTACATCGACACGGTCGTGCAGGGCTATCTGCAGGTTTACGGTGTTGCAGGGGCCGAACGCTTTTTTGCCACCACTGACGGGTGGGACACCGCCATCCTGAACGACCGCGCCGATCCCCGCTATCCGCGCGCGCAGCGGGTCACCGATGCCGAGCGGGACTTCATTGATGGCTGGCTCGCGCGTCTATCGCCCACCGCGATGGAAAAGCTGTAGAAGCCGCCCCTCGCGCTGGAACGGCGGCGTATCGCCACCGGACCCGGCGGTCGCGATCACCCGCAGCGCCAGCACCCAGGCGATGCCACCAAAGATCACCCCGCCCAGCGCCTGCCCGATCAACACTCCCGGCGCGCCCAGCCAGGCGCTGAAGATCACCACCATTGCGATGGTGCCTACGGTATGCCGGCCCCAGTTGATCCAGGTTGACAGGAACGGGCGACCCAGATTGTTGCACGCGGCGTTCGAGACGAAGATCACCCCGTTGAAGAAGAAGAGCAGCGCCAGGGGGCCGCAGAAAAGGTAGACCAGATCCAGCGTGATCCCCTCGGCCTGAAAGAGCGCGCCAATCGGTCCGCGCAGGGCAAACAGCAGGGCCGTGACCAGCACGGTGAAGAGCGCGGTGAACAACAGCGCATCGGTAAAGGTGCGGCGCACCCGGCCATGCGCCTCGGCGCCGGCATTCTGCCCGATGATCGGCCCCACCGCACCCGACAAGGCGAACAGTACTCCGAAGGCCACCGGCGTCAGGCGTGAGACGATGGCCATGCCGGCCACGGCGTTCTCGCCATATTCCGCCATGCTGCGGGTCACGTAGGCCTGGCCCACGGGCGTGGCCAATTGCGTCAGGATCGCGGGCACGGCAATGGCCAGAATGGGCCGCAGATCAGGCATCAGGCCCGCAAGCCCCGGCCAGACCAGACCACCGTAATGCCGCAGGATCGGCAGCATCGCGACAACCGCGATTGTCACCCGCGCCGCGACACTGGCCAAGGCCGCGCCGGTTAATTCAAGATCGAGGCCGAAGATCAGGATCGGGTCCAGCACCGCATTGACCAGCCCGCCCCAGATCGTCGCCATCATCGCGCGCCGCGCATCGCCATGGGCCCGCAGGATCGCGCCGCCCACCATGCCGATCAGCAAAAGCGGCAGCGAGGGCACGACGATCGCCAGATATTCCACCGTCAGCCTGTGCGTCTCGCCCGTGGCCCCCATCAAGGTGACCAGCGGATCCAGCGACAGCCAGACCAACGCGGCGAAGACCGCGCCGAAAAACGCGCCCCAGATCAGCGTGGTGGTCTGCCGCTTCTGCGCCAGATCATCGTCGCCCGCCCCGATGGCACGGGCCACCAGGGCACCTGCGGTGATCGCCATGCCGATCCCGAAGGACGTGGTGAAGAACAAGATCGCCCCGGCATAGCCCACCGCCGCCGCCAACTCGGCCTTACCCAGCATCGAGATGAAGATCATGTCGACGAAATCGACCAGAAACACCGCCATCAGCCCGACCGAAGAGGTCAGCGACATCACGGTGATGTGCCGAAACAGGTTCCCCTCCAGAAATCTGGCGGAGGGGCCGGCCATCAGCGCGTGGGGTGCTTTTGCAAAAGCGCCATCACATCTGCCATCTCGGGCCCCCGCTCGCGGCCCGTCATGGCCTTTCTGAGCGGCATGAACAGGCCCTTGCCCTTGCGGCCGGTCGCCTCTTTGACGGCCGAGGTCCAATTGGCCCAGGTCTGGTCGTCGAACGGCAGGTCGGGCAGCAAAGCAAAGGCCTCGGCCACGAACTCCTTATCCTCGGCGTCAACCAGGGGCGCGGCGCCGTTGGCGAAGAACGTCCACCAATCGTCCAGCTCATCCAGCGTGGCGATATTGTCGTGTACCACGGTCCAGAACCGCTCGGCCAATTCCGGGGGAACACCCGCCGCCAAAATCCGATCCTTGACCTTTTCGAACGGAAGTGCGGCCAGATAGCGCTGTGTCAGCGGCCTCAGGTCACCCTCATCGAACTTTGTGGGCGCTGCGCCGAAATGCGACAGATCGAAGCCGTCGATCAGCTCATCATGGCTGGTGCGCAGCTCGACCGGGTCGGACGAGCCCAACCGCGCCATCAGCGACAAGAGCGCCATAGGCTGCACGCCCTTGGCGCGCAAGTCTCGGAGGGACAGCGTTCCAAGGCGCTTCGACAGAGCCTCACCCTGCGGCCCTGTCAAAAGCGAATGATGCGCAAATTGCGGCGGGGTGGCGCCCAGCGCCTCGATGATCTGGATCTGGGTTGCGGTATTCGTCACATGGTCCGATCCGCGCACGACATGGGTGACCCCCATATCGACATCGTCGGCGACCGAGGCAATGGTATAAAGCACCTGGCCATCGGCGCGGATCAGCACCGGGTCCGACACGCTGGCCGCATCGATCGAGATCAGGCCAAGAATGCCGTCCTCCCACTCGATCCGCTGATGCTCGAGCAAGAACCGCCAATAGCCCGGCCGTTCAGCCCGCAGCTTGGCCTTTTCATCTTCCGACAGGCGCAGCCCCGTGCGGTCGTAGACCGGCGGCTGGCCCATGTTCAGCTGCTTCTTGCGCTTGAGGTCCAGCTCGGTCGGGGTCTCGAACACCTCATAGAAGCGGCCCTTCTCGCGCAGCTGATCGGCCACCTCGGCGTAGCGGTCAAGACGCGCGGATTGCGTCTCGATCCGGTCCCAGGTCAGGCCCAGCCAGGTCAGGTCCTCCTGAATGGCCTCGGCGAATTCCGGCTTTGACCGCTCAGGATCAGTATCGTCCAGCCGCAGGATGAACGTGCCGCCCGCCTTCCGTGCGATCAGCCAGTTGAAGAGCGCGGTGCGCAGATTGCCGATATGCAGGTATCCGGTCGGGGACGGGGCGAAACGGGTGACGGTCATGGGTAGCTCTCCTGATCGGGCTGCTCTTTCACAAAGCCCCGGTTTTGTCCATATGAACGCCATGACCCGCGACTGGACCCAGATGATGCCGCCCGACCTCGCCGCGTTCGAAGCGCTGGCCGAGGCCGCGCGCGACAGCCTGCCCGAACCCTATCGCGCCGCCGCGCTGGCCATCGCGCTTCGGGTCGAAGATTTCGCGCCCGATCACCTTCTGGCCGAGGTCGAGCTGGATAACCCGTTCGAGTTAACGGGCCTTTACGACGGCATTCCGCTGACCGAGAAATCAGTGATGGATCAACCCCATGGCCCCGACACGATCTGGCTGTTCCGCCGCCCGATCCTGGACGAATGGGCCGAGCGCGGGACTGAGGCGTTGGGGCATCTGGTGGCCCATGTGCTGGTGCATGAACTGGCCCATCATTTTGGCTGGTCGGATGACGATATCGCCCATATTGATCGCTGGTGGGAATGATAGATCTTGCAAGGATGCACAAGGCCCCGTGCGGCGCCGCGCACTGGACCCCAACGCCGCCGACGCTATTTCGAGATATCAAGCGTAACCCCTGAGGGAGGATTTTCCATGCTGACCCGCCGCCAAACCCTGACATCCGCGGCCGCCCTGCCGCTGGCCGCCGGCCTTGCCACAACCGCTTCGGCTGAAGCCGAGATGAAAGGCCCGATGTTCGCGCAAGCCAACCGGTTTACGCTGGGCGGGTTCGAGGTGACAGCGCTTCTCGCCGGGACCCGCACGGTCACCGACAACCCGCAAGGCATCTTTGGCATGAATGTGTCGGAAGAGGAATTCGCTGAAGTCTCGCAAGCCAATTTCATCCCGACCGATGCGGCGCAGTTCTTCTTCACGCCCACGGTGGTGAATACAGGCGCCGAGCTGATCCTGTTCGACACCGGCCTGAACCCCGACGGCATCACCGGCGCGCTGGCGGCGGCGGGCTACACGCCCGATCAGGTCGATGTGGTGGTGCTGACCCATATGCATGGCGATCATATCGGTGGCCTCGGCGGCGGCGCCACGTTCCCCAATGCCCGTTATGTGACGGGCCAGGTTGAATACGATCACTGGGCGGGCGCCGGTAACGAGGGCTTCGACGCCAATGTGCGCCCCCTTGCCGACAACATGACCTTCATTGCGGACGGTGGCTCGGTCGCCTCAGGCATCACTGCCATGGCCGCTTTCGGCCACACGCCGGGCCATATGGTCTATATGTTGGAAAGCGACGGTGCGAGCCTTGCGATCACCGCCGACACGGCCAATCATTATGTCTGGTCGCTGGCCTATCCCGATTGGGAGGTACGGTTCGATATGGACAAGGCCGCGGCCGCCCAGACACGGAAGGATGTCTACGGCATGCTCGCCGCCGACCGTGTGCCGTTCATCGGCTATCACATGCCCTTCCCGGCGATGGGTTATGTGGAAACCCGCGGCGAGGGCGGCTTCCGCTATGTGCCCGTTTCCTACCAGATGATGCTGTAAAGCGCCCCTCTCAAGACAGCCCGCCGCCTTATGCCAAGGGCGGCGGGTTTGGTGGCCGGGACTGTAACCTGTTATAGATCAAACAGATTTCACATCAGCCAAGAGAGGCGCGTGGTCTGAACCCCCTCTCGCAATCGGCTCGAGGAAGTGGCGCAGATCGCCCGGGTCGAGCGGCTTGAACAGAACGTCCACACCGATCGCCGCGCAGGCGGCATTCATCGTGTCGGTCCGGCCCGCACTGATGATCCGCGTCGGGATCGGGCCCGTGAGCGCATGCAGGCGGCGCACGACGTCGGTTCCGACCTCGCCGTGGTCAAGTTGGAAATCGACAAGCAAGGCATCCGGCATCAGCTGCGTCTCGGCGATCAGCGCGGCGGCCTCGTTGCCCGATCCGACATCGAGGACCTGAACATCCCAAGCCTCCAGCACCAGCCCAAGCGCCCGGCGTATGTCCTGGTCATTCTCAACCAGCAACACGACCAGTCCCTCGGATGACCAGCCCGCATCGCTGCCGACACGCTCGGCGCGGCGGAACTGCGCCACCTGCGTCCGCGCCGCAGGCACACTGACCCCGAACGTCGTGCCGAGACCCACCTGCGACGAGAAGGACAGCGGGTGGTTCAGCAACGCACAGGCGCGCTCAACAATCGCCAGGCCCAGGCCCAGCCCTTCGCTGGCACTTGCCCGGGTATCCACACGGTGAAATTCACGGAAGATATTCTCGTGCTCGCTTTCAGGGATGCCCGGCCCGGTATCCCACACTTCGACGCGCACATTGCGGCGGCGGCGGCGTACCCCCACCAGAACCCGGCCCTTTATGGTATAGCGCACCGCATTGGCAATAAGGTTCTGCAGAATGCGGCGCAGATAGCGCGCGTCGGTTTCGACCTGCAGCGAGGTCGGAACGAAACGCAGCGTCACGCCTTTCAGCGCGGCGATGGGCGCGAATTCATCGTGCAGTTGGCGCAGAACAACATCCAGACTGACCTGCGACAGCTCGACCGAAACATGCCCCGATTCCAGCTTGGAGATGTCCAGAAGCGCCTCGATGATGTCTTCGACACTAGCCAGGGCATTCTGCGCCTTGCCGACCGTGTCACGCTGTCGATCGCTCGACACCTCTTCCTCGATCGCGGCCAGAAACAGCTTGGCCGCTGACAAAGGTTGCAAGAGGTCGTGGCTCGCAGCGGCGATGAAGCGCGACCGGGCTGCATTGGCGCGTTCGGCGGCTGCCAGAGCGTCTTCCAGCTCCAGCGTGCGCTCGGCCACACGGTGCTCAAGACGTTCATTCGCATCATGCAGCGCGCGGGCGGCCTGACGTTCGACGCTGACATCGCTGAAACTGATCACGAAGCCTTTGTCCGGCATCTCCTGCGCAAAGACGTCCAGCGTCTGCGTCTCGCCCCGGCGGATTTCGAACCTGAGCGGCGGGCGCGGCTGGGTGCGGTTGACCCAATCGAGGATCGTCTGCGGCGTCGTGCCGTCCGAGAATGTCAGCTCGCGCTCCATCCGCAGGAAGATCAGATCGAAATCGAGCCCGGTCCTGATTTGCGTCAGCGGCAAGGACAGAAGCGTCGCCAGACGCTGGTTGAACCCCACCAACCGCCGCCCGGCATCGAAAATGCAGACGCCCTGATTGATATGCTCCAACGTCGCGCGGATCAGGCGGGCTTGGTCGTCGAGGATCTTGCTGCGCTCGATCCGCTCCATCCGGATGATGTCGGACACATCGGTCTGCATGATCACCGTCTGGCCACCGGCCATGCGATGTTCGCTGACCTGCACCCAGCGGTCGCCCGTCATCGCGACGTTGAACATCACATGATCTTCGCGATGCCGCTTGATGCGCTGCTCTGCCCACCCTTTGGGTGTCTGTTCGTCGGGCAGATGCAGGAAATCGCTTTGGCTGACGGCGTCGACATAGTCGTGGAAGGTCAGGCCGGGTTTCAGGCCGGGCACGATATCGGGCATGTGCATCCCGAACCGGCTGTTGCAAAGGACCAGACGGTCCTGATCGTCGAACAGCGCAAAACCTTCCTGGATCGTCTCGATCGCATTGGCCAGATCGGCGCGGGCCTTTTCCGTCTCGCGGCTGGCTTCGGCCAAGCGGGCGTTGGATTCGTTCAGCAAATCCAGCGCGTGTTCCAGATCGCCGGTGCGTTCGCGCACCTGATCCTCCAGCATCACCGCCCGCTGAAACAGCGCGTAAGCCGCCCCGCCATCGTCGTTGTTCTGCTCAACCCGCCGCATCAGAACTTCGCTGATCTGACGCAGCTTTTCGTTCTGGCGCTCAAGCGAGTCGGACGGGTCGGTCAGCATGTGCCCGGGCATGGCCTAGCTCTCAGCCTCGGGCGGGTAGATCGCGACGCCGGTCATCGTGTGATTGACGTGCATCCCGTTGATCTGCTCACCGTAGGTACTGAAGCCCAGAACGCGGTTGCGCGACAGGATATCCGACATGGTCCGGGTTTGCTGGTTCTGTTGCGCCTCGACCCGGCGCAACACACAATCGCAAGCCAAGATCGCTTCGGGCGGGCCGCCTCTTGCCAGTTTAGCAAGTGCGCGGTCGAGGTGTGGCGCCATGTTCTCGGGCTCCGCAAGAGTGAGCACCAACCCTTCGTCGATGGCCGAGAAGAAAAGCAGATCACCGTTGTCCAGCACCCTCTGGATGGCCCGGACATGGTGCTGCCCGCCGAACCGGACAACGACGGGATGCGCGGCGAAAGTGAAGGTGGACAGCTGTTCGGGATCCTTGCCCAGAAGGCGCGCATATTCCCGGGCGGCCGGTTCGGCGTTGATCTGACGCACGATGCGGCGCACAGGGTCGGCCTCGGTCACGACCATGCGGGTCTCTGTCGGCTGCAGATGATCAAGGCTGAAGACCTCGACCGGGCATTTCGTGCGCACAAAGCACAAGACAGCAGCGTTCTGCATGGCCCGCCCATCCAACGAGACATATGTCCGCTGAAACCGCGGGCCGTCCCCGGCCGAGCCTCCGAACAAGGGCACAGGCCCCAGGCCACCCACGATCGCGGCGACCAGTTCATCTTCGCGCACCGACAGGCCGTCAACCGCGAGAAACGCGAATTCGTGGCGCCAATCGGGATGCGGCCCGATCAGCTGGCGGCGCGTGCGGATCATCTGATCAACAAGGGATTGGCTGTCGATCCGCGACAGATCCTCAATCAGGATCGGCGCTGCGGCAAACGTGGTGGCGGGCAAGCCCAAAGCGAGGATCTCGCCTTCCGTATAGCCCGCCTCGCCGATCTCGCCGGCGGTTGTGCAGCCAAGGACAACCGCCCCGTCAAAGCGTGCATTCGCCTCGGCCATCACGGCGGCGAAATCAGCGTCGGGCGTCACGAAAAGGGCGACCATCGCCATAGGCTCGCCCCCGACCAGGCCCGCCAGATGGCGAACGGCGTCCGGCCGGTCATGGCGCACCTGGGCTGTTCTTATCGTCGTGTGACCAACAGCCACTTTCGGCGGCGGCTCGGCAAGCCCCCCCATAGCATCCTCCCATTCGGTTCTTCTTATTCTTTGGGGGGAAGGGTAATCGCGTCAGAAGGTGTCGTGCAAGACATTTGAGAAGCTGGCTTCCTGCGCGATCAGCACCGCTTGGGTGCGGCTTTGCACGCCCAGCTTGCGCATGATTGCCGTGACATGGGCTTTCACCGTCGTCTCGGCGATCGACAGATCAAAGGCGATCTGCTTGTTCAGCTTGCCCTCGCAGATCAATTGCAGGATCGTTGCCTGCTGCTTGGTCAACAGCGACAGGCGCTGGATTGCATCCTCGCGATCGGTGACCGGCGCCTGCGGATCGGCGTCCAACTTGACGCCGTCAGGCACGAAGGTCTGCCCCGCCGCGATCTGATCGAAGGCGGTGCGAAACACCTCGCGCGGGCTGTGTTTGGGCACAAAGCCCGTGGCGCCCGCCCGGATGGCCGAGCCGATCATACGATGATCGGCCAGCGAGGAGACCACCACGATCGGCGTGTCGCCCACGGATTTGCGAAGCCGGATCAGCCCGTCCAGCCCACTGACATCGGGCAGGTTCAGGTCCAGCACGATCACATCCGGCGGGCCGGATTGCGCCAAATAGATCATCGCCTTTTCCAGGTGGTCGGCCGTCGTGATCTCCTGAATACCGACGATGGCCTTCAGCGTCATCGACAAAGCGTCGCAAAACAGCGGATGATCATCGACGATCAGCGCCGAACGCAGCGCGCGGGCCATTTTGTCAGGGTCATGATCCGACATGTGGTTCAACGGCTTTCTCCTGACCCCGACCTTAGCAAAGTGAGGCTTGGGTCCATACTGCACCATGGTCTTATGGCCGCAAATGGAAAAAGCGCGCCGCAAAGGGCGCGCTTTTGAGTGACCGGGATCGGTAGGCTCAGTTGGCCTGGGCGAACTGGCGCGGCAGCTTGAAGGTCCAGAGCATACCGCCCTGATTGAGGTAGTTGACCTTGCTGGCCACCTCACCCCCCCAGAGCGGCACGGCCCCGCCCCAGCCCGAGATGACCGAGACGTATTGCTCGCCGTCCTGCTCCCATGTGATGGGCTGACCGACGATGCCCGACCCTGTTTGAAAGCTCCACAAGGTCTCGCCCGTCTCATCATCCAGCGCCAGAAACTGGCCTTCGGGCGTGCCGGTAAAGACCAGACCACCGGCCGTGGTCATGACGCCGGCCCAAAGCGGGGCCTCGTTCTTGTATTCCCACCGGGTCTCGCCGGTATCGGGATCGATCGCCTTGAGGCTGCCGATGTAATCCTCGAAAAGCGGCTTGATGGTAAAGCCCGACCCCAGATAGGCGGCGCCCTGCTTGTAGGTCACGGGCTCGTTCCAGATATCCATGCCCCATTCGTTGGACGGGATATAGAAGTTCCCGGTCCGTTGGCTGAACGCCATCGGCATCCAGTTCTTGCCGCCGAGGAAGCCCGGCACGGCAAAGACCGTCTCGCCCTTGGCGCCATCGGCGGCAGCGGCCGGGTCACCGGGACGGTTGTCTTCAACGAAGATCGGGCGCCCATTCTCATCGATGCCGCTGGCCCAGCTGATCTCCTGCACGAAAGGCACGGCGCTGACGAAGCTGCCATCCTCACGGTTCAGAACGTAGAAGTAGCCGTTGCGATCCGCCGTGGCGTAGCGCGCATTTCCGGCGCGATCTGTGTACGAGACCACTTCGTTTACGCCGTCATAATCCCAGCCCTCACGCGGGGTGGTCTGGAAGTGCCACTTGATCTCGCCCGTCGCGGGATCGAGCCCCAGGCGCGAGGCGGCATAGAGGTTGTCGCCCTCATTGCCCTCGGGGTTACCGGCATCGCGCAGCCAGCTGTTCCAGGGCGCCGGATTGCCGGTGCCGAAGACGATCGTATCGGTGTCGATATCGTAGGACCCGCCAAGCCAGGTCGCCCCGCCGCCGGTCTTCCACATGTCACCCGGCCAAGTGGCATTCAGCGTGCCGGTCATGGTGCTTTCTTCGCCGTTCAGCGTGCCCATATGGCCTTCGATCACGGGCCGCGTCCAGACAATCTCGCCCGTGTCGGTGTTGCGGGCCTGGACCTCGCCGACGATACCAAACTCGCCGCCGGAATTGCCGGTGATGATCAGCCCGTCCACGATCAGCGGTGCCGCGGTATAGCTGTAGCCCGCCTTGTAATCGGCGATCTTCTTGTTCCAGACCACATCGCCGGTTTTCAGATCCAGCGCCACCAGGCGTGCGTCCAGCGTGCCGAAGAAAATCTTGTCGCCATAAATGGCCGCGCCGCGGTTGACGACGTCACAGCAGGGCAAGATGCCTTCGGGCAGGCGGGCATCGTATTGCCAGACCTCGCGGCCCGTCTCGATATCGATGGCATAAAGCCGCGAATACGAGCCGGTGATGTACATCATCCCGTCATAGACCAGGGGCTGCGTTTCCTGCCCGCGCTGCTTTTCGCCACCCAGCGAGAAGGCCCAAGCCGGAACAAGGTTCTGCACGTTTTCTTTGTTCAGCGTCTCAAGCGGGCTGTAACGCTGCAGCCCGCGGCCCATCCCATTGGTCACAACCTGCGCTGTGTTGGCCTGATCGTTGGCCAGATCCTCTTCGGTGACCTGCGCATTGGCGCCCCCACAGGCCAGAACTCCCGCCATAGCGGCAATCACGAACCGGTTCATCACTATCCTCCCTCTGCCGTTTCAAAACAGCCCTGACCGACAGGTACAGACAGACCCCGGCCTTGGCCTGCATTATTTGGCGCAAGGGCGTGCAGCGAAATTGCACCATGGTCGTAGGGGTGACGACCGAAAATCCGCCTATGCTCACAACCGATGAAGGGGCTGATAATATCCGCTTTGGCCGCGTTGCTGGCCATGCCGACTTTCGCCGAACCGCTGTCGGGAGAGCGGCAGATCATCTTTGTCGACGGCGAGGGCATACGCCACGCGGCAGGGCGCGTGACATTCACGCCCCAAGGGGACCAGACCAGCTATTCCATCACGTGGACCCCTTCGGCCTTCGAAGATCATTTCCTGTCGATGCGACCGTTTCGCTGCATGGAAGGGCCGGCAAAGCTTTGGTGCCATGTGCCCTACCCCTACCCAATCAACCGCACAATCTCGGGCGACGATCTGACCGATTTGGAATACGATCTGCTGTTCGTCTGGAAGGGTGCCGCCGATTACGGCATCAACATGTGGAACGGCGTCTACTACCTGCTTGAGGCCACCGAAACCGGGCTGGTGGGGGATCTGCATGAGATCAACATGGATGTCCTCTCGGCGCCACCGCCCGACGGTAGCTTACGCCCGGTGAAAGCCGGTGATCTGCACCAGGTCGACCCCGGTGGGCACTGGCTGCCGCGCGTTTTGATCGAATAGCACCGCCTTTGGTCGTATTTCGCCCGGCGCCACTGATGCTAGTCTGAGCGTCAAATCTGGGAGGACGCTCATGACCATCTTTCGCACCCTTGCAACGGGGCTTGCCGCCCTTGCCCTTACGGCCCTGTCCGCCGCGGCTGACATGCCGGTGCTGAAGGCCGGTGTCCGCGCCTCGGGCACCGTGAATTGGGAGCTGGACACGATCCGCCATTATGGCCTCGACACCCAGAACGGCTTTGCCCTTGAGGTCAGCGATCTGGCCGGCGGCCCGGCCACGCAGGTGGCCTTTCAGGGCGGCGAGGTGGATGTCATCGTCTCGGACTGGCTTTGGGTCGCGCGGCAGCGCGCGGCGGGGCAGGATTTCGTCTTCATCCCCTATTCCAAGGCCGTGGGCGGCGTGATGGTGCCGAACGGGTCCGACGTGCAAAGCCTCGCTGACCTCGCCGGCGGCAAGATCGGCATTGCCGGTGGACCGGTCGACAAAAGCTGGCTGATCCTGCGAGCCTACGCGCAGCAGGAATATGGCTTGGATCTGGCCGCCGAGACCGAGCAGGTCTTTGGCGCCCCGCCGCTTATCTTTCAATCCGCTCTCTCGGGCGAGGTCGATGGCGCAATCAATTTCTGGCACTTCATGGCCAAGATGGAGGCCGCCGGCATGCGTCAGGTGATCAGCGTGTCGGAGGCTGCCCAGGCCCTGGGTCTCGACCCCGAGACGCCGCTTCTGGGCTACGTGGTGCGCGGTGAGACATTGCGCGAAAACCCCGACCTGATCGAAGGTTTCGCCAAGGCCTCGCGGGCCGCCAAGGACCTTCTGGCCTCCGACCCTGCCGCTTGGGAGCGTCTGCGCGACCGGATGCGCGTCGATAATGAGGCGCAGTTCGAGGCGCTGAAGGCGGGCTTTCTGGCGGGCATCCCCGCACCCGGCCCCGTCGATGAGGCCGCCGCCGACCGGATGTTGCGGTTGATGGCCGAGCTTGGCGGGCCCGAGCTTTTGGGCGATGTGACCACCCTGCCCGATGATATCTTCTTCCGCCCGGGGACCTAAGGCCCGTGAGGTCAGGCCATCCATGACCGCCCCGCCGGTTCTGCATCTGCAACTGACCTCGATGCGCTACGGCGATACGCCATGCCTCGGGCCGATCGATATCGCAATAGATCATGGCCAGACGGTGGCGATCACCGGCCCGTCGGGGATCGGAAAAACCACCCTTCTACGGATTGTCGCCGGACTCGAGACCCGTTTTGATGGTGCACGCCAGATGGGCGGCAAGCTCGCATTCGTCTTTCAGGAACCCACGCTTCTGCGCTGGCGTACAGCGCTTGAGAACATCACGCTGGCCACGCGCGTCTCACCCGATATCGCTCGGCAGGCCCTTGCCGAAGTCGGCCTCGCTGATATGGCCGCGCGCTATCCCGATCAACTCTCCCTCGGTCAGCAGCGGCGCCTCTCGCTGGCGCGCGCCTTCGCTGCCGATCCCGATCTTCTCTTGATGGATGAGCCCTTTGTCTCGCTCGACGCCGCGCTGGCCGATGAGATGATGGCGCTTTTTGCCACGCTCCGTGCCCGGCGCGACACCGCGACATTGCTGGTGACCCACGCGATGGATGAGGCCGAAAAACTGGCCACACGCATTCTACGGCTGGACGGACGCCCGGCCACGATTGCCGAAGAACGTCAGAATGAGGGGGCGTATTTCCAATTATCGGCGTCGGGCGTGACCTCGTCGAGGTCATAGCCCGCACCTTGCAGGCGGCGCGCGATCGGCAGGCCCGCCTCGACCGCGCGGTCGACTAACAGGCGCCCGGCCTCGTCATCTTCCGCCACGCCATGGCCGCGCATCAGATCGACGCCGTAATTATACATCCCCACCGGATCGCCTGCCTCAGCCGCCCGCCGGTCCCAATCGCTGGCGGCATCGGGGTTGTATTCGGCGCCGAACCCGTTGTCGTCCATGTAACTCATCCACGTCATGGCACCGGTATAGCCGGCGGCGGCGCAGGCCTCGAACGTACGTCGCGCGGCCCCATGGCGGCCCCCCTTCGTCATCAGGTAGCCGGCCGCGCAGGTGGTCATGTCGACCTCGCCACGATCGACATTCTCCAAGACCTTGTTCATGGTCAGCTCTTCGGGGTTGAGCGTGCCGAATTCCTCGCCTTCCGCCCAGGCTGGCAGGGCGAACAGGCTGGCAAAAGCCACAGCGCGTAGGTTCATGGCGACACTCCTTCAGCGCCAAATATAGCCCGAATATGCCCGAAAGTCATCGAAACGATGGTCGTAGGCCGCCTGTTACCCCTTGCGCCGCATCATCCCGCGCGCCGGGTCATAGCCCCAAAGCGCCAGCGCCATGAAGGCCGCCAGCGCCAACAGGGTCCAGCCCAGCGCGGGCAGGTTGGGCGTCGCGTAAAGTGCGAAACGGATCAATTCGACCGCGTGGGTAAAGGGATTGGCCGCACAGATTGAGTGTAACACGCGCCCGGCCTCGGCCATTTTCCACAAGGGGTAGAGCGCGGAGGACAGGAAGAACATCGGGAAGATGACAAAGTTCATCACGCCCGCGAAATTCTCAAGCTGCTTGATGAAGGAAGACAGCGCCAGGCCCAGCGCCCCCAGCATCAGCGCCGCGATGAAAAGCGCCGGCAAGGCCAGCAGATAGCCCTGCCATGGCATCTGAATGCCGTAGAGCGCGGCAATCGCCAGGAACGCATAGGCCTGCAGGATTGAGATCACCGATCCCGCCATCAGCTTGCAGACCAGAAGCCACCAGCGCGGCAAGGGGCTGGTCAGCAAGAGCTTCATCGACCCCATCTCGCGGTCATAGGTCAGGCTGAGCGAGGATTGCATGCCGTTGAACAAAAGGATCATGCCGCAGAGGCCCGGCACGATGTAGGTCTCGTAGGCGATGTAGGTCTGGTAGGGCGGGATGATCGACAGGCCGAGCGCCGCGCGGAACCCGGCGGCGAAGACCAAGAGCCAGACCAGGGGGCGCACCAGCGCCGCGACCAGCCGGCCACGCTGGCCCAGAAACCGCAGAGCCTCGCGCAGAACGATGGCGCGAAGCGCGGTCAGTCCGCGCCTCACGCCGTCTCTCCGGTCAGGTCCAGAAACAACTCGGTCAGGGATCGGCCGCCCTGGATGTCGCCCGCACGTCCGTCGCGCAGCACCTGGCCCTGATGCAGGATCACCAGTTGGTCCGTCGCCTTTACCTCATCGGTCAGATGCGTGGCCCAGAGCACCGTCAGCCCCTCATCCCGGCAGAGCGCATGGACATGCGCAGTGATCGCCGCGCGCGAGGCGGCATCCAGACCGACGGTTGGCTCGTCCAGCAGCATCACCGTCGGGCGATGCAGCAGAGCGCGCGCAATCTCAACCCGCCGCCGGTGGCCGCCATTCAAGTCGCGCGCCCTCTCACCGGCCCGTTCGGCCATGTCGAGGCGGCCCAGCACCTCGGCGATGCGCGCGTCCGTCTCACGCCCACCAAGGCCTTGCAGCCCCGCGAAATAGCGCAGGTTCTGGCGGACGGTCAGATCCAGATCCAGCGTGGGCTGCTGAAACACCACACCCATCTGCCCCAGCGCCCGTGTGGGATGCCGGGCCAGATCGTGCCCGGCAATCTCGATGCGCCCCTCGGCGCTGACCAGAAGCCGGGTCAGCAGCGCAAACAGCGTCGACTTGCCGGCCCCGTTCGGCCCCAGAAGCGCGCAGAATGTGCCGGGCGCCACGCTGAACGACACGTCCCGCAGCGCCTTTTTCGCGCCGTAGCGGTAGCTCAGGCCGTTCAGCGCAAGGCCGCTCACTCGATGACAATCTCCAGCCGCTGGGTGTCGCCCGTCGACCCAGGCACACGCAATGCGTAGCGTCCGGGCTTGATGGCGACGAAGCCGATCTCCATCACGCCCGCCTGATCGAATTCGACACTATCGAGGCCGAGCGGCCGGATCTCCAGCCCCTCGATCACGATCTCATCGATCCAGATGGCGCGAAAGAACTCCGCCCCCACCAGAGCCAATTCCTGGCTACCATCGGCCTCGATCTCAATCTCGTAATACGTGCCCGATTTCAGCGACAGCGGTGCATCGGCCAATGGCATGCCGGACGACAACATGATCGGCGGCAAATCCTCTTTGTTGCTGCCAGACAGAAGGCCGGCCAGACCGAACGTCGCCGGGGTGTCGGCGAAAGCCATGGCCGGGGCCAGCAGAAAAGCGAAGGCCAGATATCTCATGAAAGCTCCTTTCACGGCCGCATTGCCGCGCCCCAGGGGAAGCGACCGACCTTGATGGTTTTGGTGGCCGCACGGGCCGCAACATCAATCACTGTCACATCCCCCGACACGCCGTTCGTCGTGAACAAAAGCGTCTTGTCGGGTGAAAACGCCATATGCCAGACACGGCGACCGACGAGGATATAATCCTCAACCTCGAAGGTTTCGGCATTCACGACGGCCACGTGGTTCGACGGGCCGAGGGCCACGAAAACCGATTTCTGATCCTCGGTAAACTCAAACCCCACGGGCTGTACCCGATCGGGATGAACGCCCGTCACCTCAAAATCGATCTTGGCGATCTCGCTCTGGTCGTCGGTGCTGAACACTGTCACCGTCCCGCCGATTTCCGAGCTGACCCAAAGCTGCGTGCCGTCTTCGGTGAATTCCGCATGGCGCGGGCGGCTATCGACCAGCGTGTTGGCAAAGATGCTGTTGCTTTCGGTATCGATCCAATGGGCCATATTGGTGGTTTCGGAGGTGGTGATTACCGTCTTGCCATCGGGCGACACGGCCATCCCCTCAGGCTCAATCCCCACATTGATCTGGGCGACGACAGTGCGGGTTTGCACATCAACCACCGTGGTGACCGCGTCGTCCTCATTGGCGATCCAGAGGTGACGGTCATCGGGGTGCAGCACGAATTGCTCGGGGTCCTCGCCCGAGGGCAATTCGTGCAGGATATCGCCGGTTTCCGCGTCCATCACCTGCACCGTGTCACTGTCGGAGGCGCAAATGTAGACGCGGGTGAAATCCTTGGAAAACGTAATGCCGCGCGGACGTTCGCCGGTGGGGATGGTGCGCACCACCTCAAGCGTTTCGACATCGATGACGCTGATCGTATCGTCACGCTCATTCGTCACCCAGATCTCGCCCGCCTGCGCGGGGGCGGCCAGAAGGGCAAGGGCCAGAAGGCATCTCATGGTGTTCCTCCGGAAAAAGCGGTGCAGGCGCTCTCGGCCATGTCGAGGCCCAGCGTGTCGAGTTCGGACCGCTGGTGCAAAAACCCCTCGAGCGGGGCAGTGGCGACAACAGCGCGCGGATGGACGATCGGGATCGGCTGGCGCAGCTGGCCGTTCCAGGTGCGAAAGCTCATCGGGCGGCCCTTGAACCCGGCCAACTCGAACGCGTCCGACAGCATGTAGGATCGCAGCGCCTGCGGGTCGGCGGCGCCGGTGCGGGTGACCGCCTCGCCAATGCTGCGGATTGCGGCCCAGGCGGCATAATCCTTGGGGGCCATGCCACGGCCCGCGAGGTCCGCAAAGCGGTTCTGCAATTGTGCTGCCCCCCATTGTTCGACTGCGGGAGACCACGTCACCGGGCTGACCCCCTCGGACCCCGCCAGGGGGCGCGGCTCCCAAGTATTGTACATCACATAGCGCGCGAAGTCGCCCAATTCGTCGGCCACCAGCAGCACGTCATGGCTGGGCAAATCCTGGGTAAACAGCGGCACCTCCTGCGCGGCATTGCGGCGCATATCGGCGTCATATTCCCAGGTTTTCTCGCCCCTCAGCCGCAGCTGGAACTTGGCGGCCGAGGCGCGCAAGGCGTCGGCATAGGCCAGATCGCCTGGATGCGTCCCCGCGATCAGCGCCAGATCGGTCCAGCGTTTCTGCACCAGGAACTGCATCAGCGCATCGGTTCGCATCGCGTAAGACGGCAGCGTGTGCAGCAGGTTTGCCCGACACTCCGCATCCCTGAGCGCCATCTCGGAGGCGGAGACGTTGAAGATCACCGCATCCGCAGCCTCGGGCAGATCGGCGATCTGGGTCAGAATGGGTGCTGCCGCGTCGACGATCAGCAGTCCGCTTGCCGCAAGCATCTCGCGCGCCGCGCCCAACGCATCGCCGTCGGCGGGCACATCGACGGTGGTCAGTGTGTAGACATGACCCAGAAACTGGCCGGTCGTCTGGTTGTCGGCCAGACCCAATTGCGCGCCCGCCACCCCGTCATCCTCGGGCGGCAGGTAAAGGTCCGACAATGTGGCCGGTGTTGGCTGCTCGATCCGCAGGTATCCGACCTCAACAGCAATCTCAGCCTGCGCCGCACATGCCCAGATCGTCGCTATGCAAAATGCTGCCAGTTTCCGCATCACCCCTCCCGTCCGTCACAGGCTAACAAGCGGCGATCGGCCGCACCCATTAGACCAAGGTCGTAGGTCAACATCACTGCCTCAAACCAAGGTCGCATAGATGCCCCCGCCCTGCCCCGCTACAAAGGCCGAAACACCGCTGACAGGAGCGATGATGATGCGCGATCTTCCAAGAATGGCCCTGCTGGCCGCCCCGCTGATGGCCGCCGCCACCCTGGCTTTCGGCCACGGCGACGTGGCGCCGCAGCCGGTCAATACCGAAGCCCTGCCAGATATCGGCGAGGAATGGCTTGAGGAGAACCCCTACCGCGATGCGGGCGAGGATGTCTGGCAGGCCGCTATCGATATCGGCGCGTCGGGCTACAACCAGAATTGCGCGCGCTGCCACGGCCTGGGGGCTGTCTCGGGCGGGCTGGCGCCCGATCTGCGCTATCTTGAGGCCGAGGAATATGGCGACAGCTGGTATGCCGAACGGTTCCGGACCGGCTACACCCAGAACGGCATCACCAAGATGCCCGCCTTTGGCGAGCTTCTGGGCCAGAAAGCCGCCTGGGCGATCCGCACCTATATCGAGACGCGGCCCGATGACCTGGCCGTCACCGAACGCACCGATCAGCTGAAGGCAATCCGTGACGATCTGGCCAGCTGGGCCGATGGCGAGGGCAATCCGGCCCCCGATGTCGCCCAGGCCGAACTGGCAGCACTTGCCGCCGAGATCGAGACGCTGTCGGGCGCGCCCCTGGCCGATAGCGTGGCCTTCCGCGCCGCACGGCAGATCGATGGCTCGCCCGCCTCGTTCAAGCTGGCGGCCGAGACGCTGACCGTGGGCCTGTCGGCCGCACATTGACGATGTGGCGGCTGATCGGCTCATTTGCCCTTGGGCTGGTCGTGGCAGCCGGCCCAGGGGCAACATGGGCACGGTGCGAAGACGTTATCCCGCAGGCCCGACCACAGAACACCGCCCGCGACATCGTGGGCCACGACCTCGATACGATCACCGAGCGTGGTTTCATCGAATTCGCGGTTTATGAAGATTTCCCGCCCTATTCGTATCAGGAGGCCGGCAAACCCGCTGGCCTCGACATCGATGTCGGCCGCCTCATCGCTGATGAGCTTGGGGTCGAGGCCCGCTTTCAGTTCATCGCCGCGGCCGAGACTGTAGAAGCCGACCTACGCAACTACGTCTGGAAAGGCCCGTTGATCGCTGGCCGGGTGTCGAACGTGATGCTGCATGTGCCCTATGACACGAATTTTGCCTGCCGCATCGAACAGGTGGTCTTTACCGGGCAGTACTATTCCGAAAGCATCGCCATCGCCTACAGCAAGGCGGACTACCCGGACGATCCGCCGGTGCCCGCCTATTTCAGGTTCGATACCGTCGCGGTCGAAAACGATTCGATCTCGGACTTCTATCTGTCAGGCCTGGCCGGTGGCCAGCTTCGCGCGAATATCAGGCGCTTTCCGACGATGGCCGAGGCGATGGCCGCGCTGAACGCTGGCGAGGTGATGGCCGCGATGGGGCCACGGGCACAGCTGGAACATGGGCTGAGTGAGACGACCGCCCTGCACCAGCCGCCCCTGCCCGGCTTTGCCGTGGGTCGCTGGACGCTTGGCGTGGCGGTGCACCAGGCCTATCGCCCGCTGGCCTATGCGGTTGACGACGCGATCTATGCCGGCCTCGCCGATGGCCGCATTGCGCAGATCTTCGCGACCCATGGCCTCAGCTTTCATCCGCCAGAACGGTAGCCATCTACACCCTTGGTCGAATAGTGTCGGCTATGCGGGCCACATAAGCTTGGTCCAAAAGCCCCGGGGGGACGACGACCCATGCAGATGAATGACACACGCGACATCAAGGCCGATCCGGCAATCGTCTGGGCGGCCCTTCTCGACCCCGAAGTGCTGAAAGCCTGCATTCCCGGCTGCCAGGAGATGACAGGCTCCCCAGAAGAGGGGTTCGAGGCGGTCGTGGTGCAGAAGGTGGGCCCGGTGAAGGCCACTTTCAAAGGGGCTGTCAGCGTCAGTGATATCGTGCCCGGCGAAAGCTGCACGATCTCGGGCGAGGGGAAAGGTGGCGCCGCGGGCTTTGCCAAAGGCGGCGCCAAGGTGGCGCTTGCGCCGACGGCCGAGGGCACGCAATTGTCCTATGAGGTTGAGGCCCATGTCGGCGGCAAGCTGGCGCAGCTGGGCAGCCGCCTGATTGACGGGTTCGCCCGCAAGATGGCCGATCAGTTCTTTGAGCGTTTTCAGAACGTGGTAGAAGGCGAAGACGATACCGAGGCCCCGCCCGAGGTGGCCGAGGTCAAGAAAAGCTGGCTGAAGCGCTTGGTCTCAAGCTGACGCCAAGACAGGGATCTAGGGAGGTATTTCATGTCTAACGTGACCATGAAGGTGAACGGCAAGCCGGTTTCGGGCGATGTCGAAGGCCGGACATTGCTGGTTGATTTTCTGCGGGGCCCGCTGGGGCTGACGGGCACCCATGTGGGCTGCGACACGTCACAATGCGGGGCCTGCGTGGTCCATGTGAATGGCGAGGCCGTGAAGGCCTGCGCGATGTTCGCGCTTGAGGCCGAAGGCGCCGAGGTGCGCACGATCGAGGGGATGGCCGAGGCGGACGGGTCGCTCGGCACCATTCAGGCCGCGTTTCAGGAACATCACGGGTTGCAATGCGGGTTTTGCACGCCGGGCATGGTGATGTCGGCCGCGGCCCTTCTGAAGGACAACCCCAAGCCCAGCGAGGCCGAGATCCGGGAGTATCTTGAGGGCAATATCTGCCGCTGCACGGGCTACCACAACATCGTAAAGGCGATCCTTGCGGCGTCCGGGCAGGACGTGCCCGCCATCGCCGCCGAGTAACGAATAACGGTCGAGGGCGCTTGCCCGTACGACCCAAGGGAGGAGAGAGATATGCCCAAAGATCATGGCATCGGCGCCAGCACAAAGCGGCGCGAGGATGTGCGGTTTCTGACCGGCAAGGGCCGCTATACCGACGACATCAACATCAATGGCCAGGCCTATGCCTGGTTCGTGCGCAGCGACGTGGCCCACGGCACGCTGAACGGCGTCGACACCGCTGACGCGGCCGCGATGCCCGGGGTATTGCGCATTTTCACCGGCGCCGATTTCGAGGCGGTGGGCGGCATTCCCTGCGGCTGGCAGGTGACCGACCGCAAGGGCGAGGTCATGCTGGAACCCCGCCACCCGGTTCTGGCCCATGGCAAGGTGCGCCATGTGGGCGACCCGATCGCCGTGGTCGTGGCCGAGACGCTGGAGCAGGCCCGCGATGCCGCCGAGGCTGTGGTGCCCGACATCACCGAGCTTGAGCCGGTGCTCGACATGAAGGCCGCCGTTCAGGGCGGGCCTTTGGTGCATGACGAGATCGGATCGAACCTCTGCTATGATTGGGGCTTTGTCGAAGAAAACAAAGAGGCCGTGGATGCCGCCATCAAGGGCGCGCATCACGTCACCACGCTGGAACTGGTCAACAACCGCCTCATCGCCAACCCGATGGAGCCGCGCGTGGCGGTGGGCGATTACGCCCAGCATGACGATTCCTCCACGCTCTACACGACCAGCCAGAACCCCCATGTGATCCGTCTTTTGATGGGGGCTTTCGTGCTGGGTATCCCCGAGCACAAGCTGCGGGTTGTTGCCCCCGATGTGGGCGGCGGGTTCGGCACCAAGATCTTCCATTACGCCGAAGAAGCCTTCGTGACCTTCGCCGCGAAAGAGTTGAAGCGCGCCGTCAAATGGACCGCGACCCGGTCCGAGGCGTTCATCAGCGACGCCCATGGCCGCGATCACGTCACCAAGATCGAACTGGCCCTGGATGCCGATGGCCACTTCCTGGCCCTGCGCACCGACACCTACGCCAATATGGGCGCGTATCTTTCTACCTTCGCGCCAAGCGTGCCAACCTGGCTGCATGGCACGCTGATGGCGGGCAATTACAAGACGCCGCTGATCTATGTGAACGTGAAGGCCGTCTTCACCAACACCGTTCCGGTCGATGCCTATCGCGGCGCGGGCCGGCCCGAGGCGACGTTTCAGCTGGAACGTGTGATCGACAAGGCCGCGCGCGAGATGGGGGTGGACCCGATCGAGCTTCGCCGGAAGAACTTCATCACCGAGTTTCCCTATGCCACACCCGTAGCCGTGGAATACGATACCGGCGATTACCATGCCACGATGGACAAGCTTCTCGAGATCGCCGATGTGGCGGGCTTCGATGCGCGTCTGGCCAAGTCGAAGGCCAACGGCAAGCTGCGCGGCCTTGGGATGAACTGCTATATCGAGGCCTGCGGCATTGCGCCCTCGAACCTTGTGGGTCAGCTTGGTGCGCGCGCGGGCTTGTATGAAAGCGCCACCGTGCGGGTCAATGCCACTGGCGGTCTGGTCGTGATGACCGGCAGCCATAGCCATGGTCAGGGGCATGAAACCTCGTTCCCGCAGGTGATTGCCGAGATGATCGGCATCGACGAGAACATGGTCGAGATCGTGCATGGCGACACCGCCAATACGCCGATGGGCATGGGCACCTATGGCTCACGCTCGCTGGCTGTCGGGGGCTCGGCCATGGTGCGGGCGACCGAAAAGATCATCGCCAAAGCCAAGAAGATCGCGGCCCATATCCTTGAGGCTTCTGACGCGGATATCGAGCTGAAGGACGGCAGCTTCACCGTGGCGGGCACCGACAAGTCGCTCGCCTGGGGTGATGTGTGTCTCGCCGCTTACGTGCCGCACAACTATCCGCTGGCCGATCTGGAGCCGGGGCTGGAGGAGACGGCATTCTACGACCCCGCCAACTTCACCTACCCCTCGGGCGCTTATGCCTGCGAGGTCGAGGTTGACCCCGAGACCGGCAAGGTCACTATTGAGCGCTTCGCCGCAGCCGACGATTTCGGCAACATCGTCAATCCGATGATCGTCGATGGCCAGGTCCATGGCGGGATCGCGCAAGGCATTGGCCAGGCGCTGATGGAGGGCGCTTCGTACGACGAAGCCGGTCAGTTGGTTTCGGGCAGCTACATGGATTACACGATGCCGCGGGCTGATGATCTGCCGTTCTATACGGTCGATCATTCCTGCCAGACGCCGTGTACCCACAACCCCCTGGGGGTAAAGGGCTGCGGCGAGGCGGGCGCCATAGGCTCGCCACCTTCGGTGGTCAATGCCGTGGTCGATGCGCTGCAACGCGCGGGCCACACGAACGTCACCCATATCGACATGCCGCTCAGCCCCGCCCGGGTCTGGGCCGCGATGCAAGGCTGAGGAGGGCCGGAACATGTATGCATTCGAACTGGAACGGCCCAAGACACTCGATGCGGCCAAGGCGGCCCTTGCGGGCGATGAGGCACAGGCGCTTGGCGGTGGGCAAACGCTGATCCCGACGCTGAAGGCGCGGCTGGCCTCGCCCGCCAAGCTCGTCAGCCTTGCCGCGGTTGAGGGGATGTCGGGCGTGAAGGCCGAGGGTGATCAGCTGGTCATCGGCGGCGCCACGACCCATGCCATTGTCGCAGCCGAGGCGGCCTTGACCTATCCGGGTCTGGCCGATCTTGCCAGCCATATCGGCGATCCGGCCGTGCGCAACCGGGGCACGATCGGCGGCAGCTTGGCCAATAACGACCCCTCGGCCTGCTATCCGGCCGCCGTGCTGGCCTCGGGCGCCACGATCGTCACCGACCGACGTCAGATCGCGGCGGATGCCTTCTTCGATGGCATGTTTACCACCGTGCTGGACGAGGGCGAGATCATCACTGAGGTCCGGTTCCCCGTGCCGCAGGCGGGGGCTTACGCCAAGTTCGTCCAACCCGCGTCGCGTTTTGCCCTGACAGGCGTTTTCGTGGCCCGCTTCAGCGAGGGGGTCCGCGTGGCGGTGACCGGCGCTTCAGAAGAGGGGGTGTTCCGCTGGACCGAGGCCGAAACGGCGCTGTCGGGCAACTTCGCGCCCGAAGCGGTGGATGGCCTCAGCGTCTCGCCAGATGGGATGATCGGAGACCTCCACGGAACCCCGGCCTATCGGGCGAACCTGGTCAAAGTCATGACCAAACGGGCCGTGGCCGCTGCAAGCTAAAGATCAGGCGGGTGTTGCAGAGTGCGGCGCCCGTCTAAACATCTAATATAGAATAATATTATAGAGTTATCGGCTAGAGTCTTACCTATACTTATCGGCGGCTCAGAGCGTTCTCAGATCACCGCTATGGTCGATCAGACGGATCGTAACATTCTCTTCCATACGTGCCGCGATCGATCTGATCTCGGCCAGGTCTGCAAAGCAGAGCGCGGTGGACAGACCATCGGCCAGGGCGGCCCTGTCGGCGGTGACACTGACGGTTGACCATTGCGCGGCGCTGCCACCCAGCGGGTTGAGGATATGCGCCTCACTGCCCGACAAGTGCAGAGCCCCCGGGCTGGACGTCGCCACGGCGCGGTCGGTCAGGGTGATCTGGCCCAGCGCGCCGTGGGCAGGGTCGGACAGGCCTACACGCCACGGCCCACCCAGCCCGCGATGCTCTCCGATATTGACCAGCGCGCGGGTCAGGCCATGGCGAGCCAGTGCCGCGGTCACCAGATCGGTGGCATAGCCCTGGGCGATGCCGTTGAGAGTTAGTTGCTGGCCGGGGCCGAGGGTGATGCGATCGGCACCGATCTGAACCCTGTCGAAACCGATTAACCTGCGTGCAGCGCTTGGGTCACGCCCCTCGGCCAGTGCCCGCCAGAGCGGTTGGATGGTGGGATCGAACCGCCCGGCTGTCTGATCGTGCAAGCGCCTGGAAAGTTGCAGAAGGTCAAGAAATGTCGGCGAAGGCGCGTCAAGCGCGCCGGATTGGTTCAATTGCGACAAGGCAGAGGTGGGGCGGTAGAGGCTGAACAGCGCCTCAACATGATCCAGCAACGCCTCAACCTCGGCCAGGGCCGGACCGGTCATCTCCCGCGGGCCATAAAGGGTGATCCGGGTCTCGGCGCCCAGCGCGATGCGGCTCCGCGTTTCTGCAACCGCCCCTCTGGGGGTCAGCGCCGCAGCGGCCGCGATCTGGAGGAACCGGCGACGCTTCATCTGGCGGCGATCCCGCGGGTCTCGCGGCGGCCGTCCAGGATCAACGGCACGCATTGCTGGGGGTCATCGTAGATCTGCACGCAGTCGAGGCATTGGAAGCATTCGGAATAGTCGATCTTACCGGTCTTTTCGATGGCGCCATAGCGGCAGCGCACACGACAAAGCTGGCAGGGCGATCCGCAACCCTCGCGCCTTTCGATCCAGTCGCGGCCCCGGATCAGCCCGCCGATCGCCATGACCGCGCCAAGCGGGCAGACGTAGCGGCAAAAACCCTTGAAGAGCACCATCGACAGCACCAGCCAGAAAGCGGCGTAGAGAACATAGTACCACTCACGCACGAAGAAGACGGTGATGGCGGTTTTGAAGGGTTCGATTTCGGCCGCCGTATCGACATGCTGCGGCGCGATGAACACGGTGGCGACGAGGCCTGCGAGGACTACGTATTTGACCCATTTCAACGTGGAATCCACCCGCCCCGACGGCTCCCATTGCGGGATGCACAACAGGCGGCCCAGATGGCTTGCGAATTCCTGCAAGGCGCCGAAAGGGCAAAGCCAGCCGCAGAAAAGTCCCCTGCCCCAAAGAACGAAACCCAATATCGCAACCGCCCAGATCATCAGCGAAAACGGGTCATACAGGAGGAAGGCAAAGCTGGCCCCCTCCCAGGCCGTGCGGATCACGCCCAAAACTGTGACGATGGAAAGCTGCCCCTGGCCCCACCAGCCGATGAAGCCGGTCACTATTGCCAACACAGTCAGGCGAACCGGCGTCAACAGCACCTTCCCGGCGATCCGGTGCATCAGCGGCCCGACGAGGGCCAGAATGGCCACGAGGAGGCCCGCGCCGAGGATGATGTCGGCCTGACGATTGCGCAGCGCATCGCGCCAGGGGGCGCTTTGTTCAACCGCGCCAGGGCGGATATAGAACCGCTCATCGGTGCTGTGCTGTGCGCTGAGGACCACCGATCCGATTTCGGGCTGGAACGAGCCATGTTTGCGGATGGCCTGCACATTCAGGGTCCAGTCGCGGGTCGGATCGAAGCCCAACCGTCGATCGGTCCGAAGGATCATCGCGGTGCCCTCCGGCGCGTCTTCGGTCAGCGTCACAAAGAGGTCGGCGTCACGCAGCGCGATGGGCAGGCCATCCTGCTCGGCCGACAGCCAGTCGGGCGAGGTGTTGCGGATGAACTCTTCAGACACCAGACCATGCCGCCCGGCATCGATGACCAGGATCGGCTCATCGGTGTCTGAGATCTGCATGAAGCGCTGAAGCTCGGCATAGGTGCCCTCGGACAGCGCCGCGCGGGCGATGGACGGCGGCCCGAGGTCAACAACCCAGAGGTCGAGATAAGGCGCCTCGGGTTCAGCCTTGGCCAGCGGATCATCACTGGCCCAGAGGGTGCCGGCGAAAGCCGTGTCAATCTCGGCATTGGTGACCAGCTTGCGGGTAGCAAGGCCCTGATCGACCAGATCGGCCCAGGTGAGATCTTCGGCATAATCAGGGTCGGGATGCGCCGGCGGGCCTGTGGCGACGCCCTGCATCTTGGCGCGGGCCACCTCACGCGTGGCGGCCAGAAGGCTTTCATGGGCGATACGCACGCTGGCCGTGGCCTTGGTGACGCCGTCGAGATAGACAAGCGCCGACCCTGAATCTGCCGCGCCATAGGGCGTGCCCACGACAAGCGATTGCGAGATCGACAAGCCCGGATACTGTTCGAAGAACTGGCGAAAGGGTGCCTCACCCAAGCCTGAGACGAAGATGGGCTCGTTATGCGAGATCAGCTTGACGTCCAAGAACCGGCCTTCGAGGTCGAGCATGACGAAAAGGTTGATCGGCGCGCCGGAAAAACCGGGGAGCGGCGCCATAGGCTCGGTCTCGAAGACAAACCCCGCCTCGGCGCCGCCTGAATTCAGAAGCGTCCACACATTTTGGTCATTGACCTTCTCGCCCAGCGAAAAGGGCGGGAAGACGTAACTGGCCAGTTCCTCGCGGCTAAGCGGTTCCGCCGCCAGCGGACCGCCCGGGAAGATCGCGGCAAAAAGGGCAAGGCACAGACGCAGCACTGACATGAGGCGAAGCCTAGTCCGCCCGCGTGGGCGCCACCCATACGACCTAAGTCTAAGCCCGCGTCATGGGGCGTTGACAGGCAGCACGGGGGCGCAATGCTGGGGTGGTCCCGGGGGAGGTTTGGCCTGTAGATGAGACGCGCGTTCGGCCCCGCTGCGATCTTCGCGGCCTCGATGCTGGCGATGCTGGCCTTGTGGGCCGTGGTGGCATGGGCGGCGGATGATCCGGTGACGATGCCCACGCCCTGGCAGGTTGGCAACGTGCTGGCGGGCGAAGCTGCGTCAGGCACGCTTTGGGGGCATATGTGGGCCACGCTGGTACGGGTGTTCTATGCGTTCACGCTGGCCATGCTGGCGGGGTGTGTGCTGGGGCTTTGGCTGGGCACGTCGCCGCGGGTCAACACCTGGGCCGACCCTTGGGTGGTAGTGGCGCTGAACTTGCCGGCCCTGGTGGTGATCGTATTGTGCTTTATCTGGATCGGGCTGAATGAGGTGGCCGCGATCGTGGCGGTGGCCTTCAACAAGACCGCGATGGTGCTGGTGATCATGCGCGAGGGCGCGAGGGCCCTCGATACCCGCGTCGGCGAGATGGCACAGGTTTTCGCGATGTCGCCTGCGGCGCGGTTGCGCCATGTCGTGTTGCCACAACTGGCGCCATTTCTGGCGGCGAGCGCACGCAACGGACTGGCGATCATCTGGAAGCTGGTTCTGGTGGTTGAGTTTCTGGGGCGGCCCGATGGCGTGGGCTTTCAGATCCACTTTTACTTTCAGCTGTTCGATGTGGCCCATGTGCTGGCCTATGCGCTGAGCTTTGTGGCGTTGATGCTGGTGATCGAATACGGCCTGGTGCAGCGGATCGAGGCGCGGGCGAACCGCTGGAAGGCGGATTAGGGTTTGAAATCTAAAGCATAGTAAGACGAGCGCCATGCCCGGCGGCACCGCCGGGCAGCCCCCGACCGCCCCCACGGGCGGGGGCTTCACCCCCACCCTCGGTCGGGGTCAGCCCTCTGTAGGCTGGACAAAACTGTTGAGGCGACCGGCACAAAGCCTTAGCCACGCGCCACGATCTTGCCCGGGTTCATGATGTTCTGTGGATCAAGCGCCTGTTTGATCGCGACCATATAATCGGTCGCAGGCCCAAGCTCCTTCACCAGATAGGGCATCTTGCCCTGTCCGATCCCGTGTTCGCCGGTGCAGGTGCCCTCCATCGAAATGGCCAGATCGTTCAGCCAGCCCACAAACCCCTCGGCCTTGGCGATTTCCTCAGGGTTCTCCATGTCGATCAGCAGAAGCGTGTGGAAATTGCCGTCGCCCGCATGGCCGACAACAGGCGCGATCAGCCCAAGCTCGGCGGTCTTTTCCTGCGCGGCGGTCACGCAGTCGGCCAGCCGCGAGATCGGCACGCAGACATCGGTGGAAATCCCCTTGGCCCCGGGGCGCAGCCCCAGCGTGGCCCAATAGGCATCGTGGCGCGCCTGCCAGAGCTTGGTGCGCTCTTCCGGGCTGGCGGTCCAGACGAACCCGGTGCCGCCCATATCGTCGGCGATCTCGCCAAAAGTGGTGGCTTGTTGGGCCACCGAGGCTTCGGAGCCGTGAAATTCCAGCAGCAAAAGCGGCGTCTCTGGCAAAGTAAGGTTGGAATAGGCGTTCACCGCCTGCACCGTCAGCGCGTCGAGCAGCTCGATGCGGGCCACGGGAATGCCCATCTGGATCGTCGCGATGACGGCATTGCACGCCTCCTCGACCGACGCGAAGGAACAGGTGGCCGACGACATCGCCTCGGGGATGCCATGCAGCTTCAGCGTGATCTCGGTGATGATGCCCAGCGTCCCCTCGGCACCGACCAGAAGGCGAGTCAGGTCATAGCCTGCGGATGTTTTGCGCGCCCGCGCGGCGGTCTTGATGATGCGGCCATTGGGCATGACCGCCTTCAGCGCCAGCACATTGTCCTTCATCGTGCCATAGCGCACCGCATTCGTGCCCGAGGCGCGGGTTGAAGCCATACCGCCCAGCGAGGCATCGGCGCCGGGATCAATGGGAAAGAACAACCCCTGATCGCGCAGATGGGTGTTGAGCTGGCTGCGCGTCACACCGGGCTGCACGACGCAATCGAGGTCTTCTGGATGCACCGCAAGCACCTGGTTCATCTGGCTGAGATCCACGCTGATCCCGCCGGCCGGCGCATTCACGTGGCCCTCAAGCGACGTGCCGGTGCCGAACGGAATAACCGGCACGCGATGGTCTGCGCAGATGCGCACGATGTCGGCGACATCCTCGGTCGATCCAGCGAAAGCCACGGCATCGGGGGCCTGGTTCGCGATCCAGGTGGTGGTGTGACCATGCTGCGCACAGATCGCCTCACCCGTCTGCAACCGGTCGCCCAGCCGCTGCTTGAGGATGCCAAGCGCGGTGGTAAGACCGGCCTCATTGCGTGGTAGACTTGTAATCAGCGCCATATCGGCCTCGGATCTGGGATGCCATCTGCACAATTGTGCCATTAAGATCTGCCGGAAGACCAGCTTTTCATGGAGAGGCGCAGTCTCTGGATGTCAGAATTCCCGGAGACTAAAATGACCTTCAACGCGTATGCGAACAATTGACGCACATCGCCAAATCTGAGCCCGCGGCGTCACCCCCTCAATTTTCTGACAAAATCCTTCAGACTTACATGTCAGTTCAGTGAAAATTAACCATTGTATCCCATGACCTTGTCGAGTGTTCATACCGACGGGCCGAACCTTCTGGTGAGGCTTGGTCATATTGTTGCCGAGATTCAATGGAAATCAGGTGACGTAACGGTATTGGTTCAGAGAATCACTGTCTGAACGATACCGGTTTGGTGAGTGGTCGAGGTAGAAATGGTGCTTTCATTACGTCTGTCGCAATTTGCATTGGCATTGACAGCTGCCGCGTCTTTTCTCAGCGTTTCGCAACCTGCGGTCGCACAAGAAGTTGTTTTGAAAGGCAAAGACAGCCCACTGAACATCACGGGCACCTTGTTGTCGACATCAGGCGGTCGGTTCCTGGTCCGCACTGCAATCGGCGAGTTTGAAATCGAACAATCGCTTGTGACATGCGAAGGCGCGGCCTGCCCGCAAGAACGCAATGTGGAATATGATCTCAGATTGGTCGGCGAGGGCGAGGTGGCCGGCGTGCTGCTGCCCATCATCGCGGAGGGATTTGCAGCCACTCTGGATGCCGAAACCGTTCTGGTCGATACCAACGGCGCGCCGATCGATGCAGATCGCATCATGGACGAATTCACCGAAGCAGACCAACTGGATATCGAGATCATCGATTATGAGGGCGAAGAGGTCGCCAATCTTGGGATCATTCGCGCCGAAGGTATACCGGCTTATGAGTTGATGGTCAGCGGTGAAGGACCCATCCTGTTCAGCGATACCAGGGCAACCCGGCGCGAACGCGATTTGATCGAAGAGGCGGGCCTAGGCGATCTGCGGAGCTACGAGCAGGATCATGTTATCGCGGTGGAAGGCTTTGCCGTCGTCGTGAACCCGAAAAACGCCATCAACGGCGTTACGATTGAACAGGTTGCGGGTGTTTTCTCGGGCATTATCACCGACTGGGCACAATTGGGTGGCGAAGCAGGACCGATCAATCTCTACAGCTTCGATAGCGACTCCGAGACTTTCAACACGATCAGTGAACTTTTGCTCGAGCCGTTTGACTACGCTCTCTCGCCCGAAGCCAATATCGTGCGAAACTCAGGCGAGCTGTCCGCCGCGATCACCCGCGATGAGTCCGGTTTCGGTGTTATCAGCTATCACAGCCGTCGTGGGACCCGTGCGCTTCCGCTGACCAATGAATGTGGCATGACATTCTACGTGTCGCCCTTCAACATCAAGACCGAGGAGTATCCCCTGGGTCACCGCGTGCACGCCTATAACCGTCCGGATGTAGAAGGGTATGCCCGCGATTTTCTGGCATATATAGACGGCCCGGATCTGGATGGCTTGGTGTCGAAAGCGGGCTTCGTTGATCTGTCGGTTGTCTCCGAGATCCAAGTGGATGCCGCCGAGCGTGTGGCCTTGGCTGCCAGTGAGTCGGCAGATCCCTATGAGCGCGGCTACATGGAGACATTGATGCAGAGTCAGAGCGAGTATGAGCGTCTCTCGACGACATTCCGCTTCGCGCCTGGTTCAAACGAACTTGATGCAAAATCACGCAGGGATCTGGCCCGCATGCTGCGTTACCTGAACGAGCGTCAGCCGGAAGAAGTTCTTGCGGTTGGTTTCACTGACAACAAAGGAACCTTTGATGCCAACATTCTGGTGTCCGAGCAGCGCGCGGAAGAGGTGATCCGGCAGATCCAGAATGCCTCTGAAGAAAACGAGCTGGACAACATCACCTTCACCGCAATGGGGTTTGGCGAATTGTCACCTGCAGCCTGTAATAGCACGCCACAAGGCCGGCGCACCAATCGACGCGTTGAGATGTGGGTGAAGTAAGGGCGGGAAGCCGCGCGTCGCGATCTCAACTCAGCGCGCGACTTTCGGGTTTTTCAGGTACTGCACACAACAATTGTCACCGCTTTTCCTCAGCTAGTTGGCGTTTGGTCAAACAACGATACAGCTGCCTGAAGCGTAGAAAATGGGATGGGTAAAATGATGGTCCTATCGGCATTTCGCAATTCTGCAGCCTTCTGCGCAGCGGTTTTTCTTTTGGCGAACCAGGTGTCCGCTCAAGAGGTTCGCATCATCGCGAAAGATGGCAGCCTTGATCTTCAGGGTCAGCTTTTGTCATCCGATGCCGGACAGCTGCGTCTTCGCACGCCGATCGGAGAGATTACGGTTAGTCAGTCTGCCGTCGTTTGTGAGGGCGCCGCGTGTCCTCGCCCGAAAGAGTTTGACTATGCCTTCACCCTCGCCGGGCCCGGTGATGTCGCTGAAGTTCTGATTCCGATCCTGTTTGACGGCTTCGCATCGGAAAATGACGCTGAGATCGTTGCCCTGGATGCGACTGGCTTCCCGATAGAGGAAGACGAGATGTCATCAGCTCTTGGTCAAGGCACACGCATCCCGTTGCAAATGGTGGATTATGACGGTGAAGAGGTCGCCAATTTTGGCTTACTGCAGACCTCTGAAGGGTCCGGCCTCAACCTTCTGGCAACGGAAGAAGCAGCGGTCGTCTTCACCGATCGGCCGGCAAGCGCCGCTGACATAGAAGCGGTTGCGCAGTCCGGCGGCGGGAACCTCGCCAGCTTTGAACAGGAACATGTTGTTGCGGTTGAAGGCTTGGCTGTGATTGCACATCCTGACAATCCGATTGAAGAGATCTCAGTTCAAGATGTCGCTGCGATTTTTGCCGGCCAGATCACCAATTGGTCACAGGTGGGCGGCCCAAATGGAAGAATTAACGTTTACTCGTTTTCGCCCACATCTGGCAACATAGACGATATTCAAGATTTTCTGCTGCGCCCATTCAATTATAATCTGACGTCTTTCGCCAATATAGTAAATTCAAACCGCGAACTTACCGCAGCCGTAAGTGAGGACCGATTTGGTATTGCTGCGATCGGTTATCACAATAAGCGCGACACTCGAGCAATACCTTTATCGAATGAATGTGGTATGATCATCGAGGCCTCACCTTTTACGATCAAGAATGAGGAATATCCACTTGAGAAACGTATCGTTGCTTACAGTAGGACGAATATTCAAGACACGGCTCGGGGTTTTCTAGATCATCTTGATGATGCAGATCTGGACGGTCTGGTTTCCAAGGCAGGCTTCATCGACTTGTCAATTGTTGAAGAGGATCTCTCAAGAACAGAAGAGAGGATGAGGGCAATTCGCTTGGCGCCTGCATTTGCTACTGAACGCGTCGCTTCAGAGGCTATAATTTCTGAATTAGCCGGTACACAACGCTTGTCTACGACGTTTCGCTTCGCGCCGGGGTCAAGTCTTTTGGATAATCGGGCGCGCCGCGATATCGCGCGTATGGTTGACTATGTCGCACGCAATCAGCCTGAAACACTCTATATAGCCGGCTTTGCCGACTCGGCTGGACCTTTTAGCGAAAACCAGCGGTTGTCGGAAGAGCGTGCCCGTCAGGTTGCCGATTTGCTATCCGAAGCTGCCAGAAATGGTGAGTTGGAAAATACCCGTATCGAGGTCCGAGGCTATAGTGAGCTGGCCCCTGTTGCCTGCAACACCACGTTCGAAGGCCGCGCTATCAACCGCAGGGTCGAGATTTGGCAGCGGTAGAGCGAAATCCTCAATTACCTTGTCGGGCTCAGAATTTCCTACGTAGGAGAAATCAATTTACATCAGATCTTGGAATTTGGCTTCAAATCTTTCTGAATTCTGCATGAGAAAGTCTAAGTTAATCCACAATGCCAGGGTGGATCAACTGCGTGGCAAGGCCGCATTGTAGGCTTCGATGACAGCATCCAGCCCATCTGCGACAGTATCTGCCTTCCCAAAGAAGCTTGTGACTTCTTCCAACGTGATAGCACCATTTTCGGCGATCTTGACTATCATCTCGCTTTTTGGCAACCAATCCGCTTCGACACGCTCCAGCGCTGCCACCGCTTCGGGTGAGGGTGGAGATGCCACTCCGAACATGGCCCCGTTCCTAATCAACACATCTATGGTTTGCGTGAAAACATTGCCCAGTCTCACCATTTCGCCAACGTATTTCTCGCGATCAGGCAGAACTGCCGCAAGAACCATATTTTCCTTTATCTTTTCGATATGCCGTCTCTCGTGCGACAGCAAAGTCAATGCTCGCAAATCCTCTGTACTGAAAATTACGGAACCGTAGACATCATAAATGATATCGACCAACTCCTTCACCTTCTGACCAAAGGCATCATTGTCCACCAGGACTTTCTCAATGTCCTCGACAGTGATCGCATCTTTCCCAGCAAGAGCTTGAACGTCCGCACCATAAATATTCCAAACGTCTTGCAGATCAGTCAAAATGAACTGAACTGCAACGCTATATTCCTTGTCCAAACCAGCGGATGTATCACCATCGCTTAGCGACGCCAGCTTCTGATTAACACTCTCAAAAGCTGAAAGCATCAATGTCCGCGCCTCTTGAACGTTATGGCCCATTTTCATGGCAGCGGCCTCAGCCACAAGCCGTTCATTCAAGACATAGAGATCATTCGCCAGTCTGATCTTCAGCTTTGTCGCTTCCACCGAAATCTTCTGAGCAGACGCCATGTCAGCTCTGGACAAAAAACAAATAGCAACTCCCCCCAAGAGGAATGATCTGCGTGATCTCACAAAAGATGTCGAAAACATAGCTCTTCCTGCCACCGATACTCGTAAGCCTAATATGTATATCTGCCAATGATGACCTTATTGAGGCTGCGCCGCAAGGTTTCGTGGCGTCAATTTCGTACTTTTAGATTGAAAAACCTGTATTTCTCCGCTCAATGAAGATCTTATATTTCGTCATTTAAAATATCGTTTAAAAAACAATTATAGCTTGAATTATAAAGATATTTTCAATTTCTGGTTGTAGTTTGTTTATTTACTAATATGCCATATTGTCGCCAGCTTCAGGATGCTATAATAATCTTGTTCAAGAAGTGAAATGTGCAATTCTAAGTGGTTACCATCGTCTATGTAATGGTAAAAAAGGGTGCCTTGTGATGGCGAAGAATCAGGAAAATCTGAAAGCTGAAGATTTTGTTGACGAATTAAAGCCGGGAACAGAGCTACTTCAGGGTCAGTACAGGATTGTCAAATTCATCAACGCAGGTGGGTTTGGTATCACATACTTGGCTAAAAATAGTCTTGAACGCGATGTCGTGATAAAGGAGTGTTTTCCAGGATCTTTTTGTCGTCGCAGCCTGACGTCTGTTGCCGCACGATCACGCGCCCACCAGGCAGAGTTCAATCAGATCGTAAAGCTCTTTGTGCAGGAGGCGAAAAGCCTGTCACGCCTGATCCACCCCAACATAGTGGGGGTTCACCAGGTTTTTGAGGACAATAACACCGCATACATGGCAATCGACTACATTGATGGCCGGGATCTTTTACAAGTTATTGAGAACGACCCCAAAAGCCTGGCACCAGACGCTATCGTCGTGATGCTGAAGAAGGTTCTGGGGGCCATCGCATTTGTTCACGACAATGGCATGCTGCATCGCGATATCTCACCAGACAATATTCTGCTGACGAAGTCAGGTGATCCGATTCTGATCGATTTCGGGGCCGCGCGACAGCAGGCAACCGTGATCGGCGGCAAAGCCCTGTCGGCTCTCAGGGTTGTGAAAGACGGTTATTCGCCGCAGGAATTCTATGTCAGTGGCAGCCCGCAGAGCAGCGCGAGTGATCTCTACGCCATTGCCGCAACATTCTATCATCTCATCACCGGGTCGCCGCCGCCAAATAGTCAGGCCCGACTTGTCGGTATCGCACAGGAAGGCGCTGATCCGTACGTCAATTTGGCGGGTCAGGTCGATGGATACACCGACGGTTTTCTGGAGGCGCTGGACAAAGCCGCAAATGTATTGCCGAAAGATCGCATTCAGTCTGCAAAAGAATGGCTGGACATGATCGGCAGCAAGCCTCAGTTGAAGGTCGTTCCAATGCGTGGCGATGATACAAGCCCAGCGGCCGATGCAGCGGCGACCGCAACGAGCGAGATTGCGGACGAAGCCCAGGTGCCTGATTCAGTCACGCAAGAAGAAAAGTCAGGCGGGAACCGGATGGCGATGCTGCTAGGCACCGCAGCAATCATCGTGATAGGGGTCGGCATTGCGGTCACGCAGATTGGTTCTGACGATGCCGCAAGCGCCGCCGACGCAGCCAGCACGACAAGTGCCGTTGAAGAGACGCCCACTCAACAGGCCGTATCTGCGATCGAGAGCTCCGTTGCGACGCCAGATCTGGCATTGGTGGAAACCAGTCCCGCAGAAGACGAAGCGCCCACGGCCGATACAGCGGCCGTTGAAGAGGCCCCCACCCAACAACCTGCAGATGAGCCAGTCATTGAGAACATCGCGGACAGCGACGTTGGCGAACAGCCGACGGCGACGCAGGATGTAGACATATCGCCACGTCAGATTATCGCGTCTGACTGGGAGATCGCCCTGCCCTTCACAGCGGACACGACAGACGCTGCCGGGTCGTTTCCGCAGATCACCCAAGTCAGTGAAGCGGCCCGATCGACGCCAGAGAATGCTTGGCTAAGTGAAGGGGTGATCATCTATGCCGTGAACGGAACCTTCGTCAGAAATCAGTCGGAAATTGAAGCTGTACTGACAGATGCCTCCATCACGGGCGACAGCCCCAATCTATACGCCGGGGCACGGATAAAAACCGACCGATCGGCCCCATTTCGGGAAGTGACGCTGGCTGTTCCCATCAGGCTGAATGTCAGCTTGGCGGACGGCATCACCCTTAGCGCGCAATCGATCGATGGTGTTTGGCAAACCAGCGTGATCGACGTCCCCGTGCCGGAGAACGGAGGGCTTGAGGTTGGGGATATTCTGCTGAGCGAACAGAGCACCGGACAGGATCTGAATGCTGCGCGTGATCTGGAAGCCACCCTTGCAACCCTGGCGCGCGAGCAGACACCTGAAGCCGTTTTCAGCGTTTTGCGCAACGGTGAAGAAACGATTGCAACCATGTCTCTTGCGAAGAACGACTAGACCTCTGATACTGAGGGCGTGGTTTATGTAACGGGTTTCCGCGGTGATACTTGGTATCTCCGCATTTTGTACGAGTAATGGTCTCACAAGATGGATAATCCGGATATGTCGGTACTGCACAAGTTGAGAGCATTAAAGCGGCGGGGCTCCTCGCCGCCTGAGGCCGACAAATCCGGTCAAGAGGATCAGGCCGATACCCGTTTGGGTGACGCCGGACCTGAAGCAGAACCCCTTGATAGTATTGAAAAACCTCGAGATTCACAAGCCTCCGAAGCGGTAAGCATGTGGGATCTTGTGGCCGAGCCCGCTGAGAACGATCGTGAGCCACCGCGCGCCGATCCCGCGCCGGACAGTCCCACCGCCCCAGCCACGTCGGTAGATAAGGGGCCATCTGTTGAAGTACCACCCGAACCGGCCCTGCCCGTCGAAACAGCGCCGCAAGCAGTTACGCCCGCACCGCCGCCTCCCGCTCCAAAGCCCACCGCCCGCAGCGGAGGGGGGCGCGTCAAAACACGTCTTCTAGGCTTTGAACATGCCAACCCGCAAGCAACGGATGTCTTTGAAAAAGCGTCACAAAGCGTAAAGACCGAAGAGATCATGTTCCCCGTCGGCTGGATGGTCGTCATTGGCGGCCCGGGCCGAGGTGCGTCAATCCCGATCCAGGCCGGAGCCTCTCAGATTGGACGCGGAGAGGATCAAGCCATTCAACTGGACTTCGGTGATACAACAATTTCACGAGAAAACCACGCTGCGATCGCATTTGACCCCGAAGAAAACACATTTTTCATAGGACATGGCGGGAAATCGAATCTTGTTCGACTGAACGGGAAACCACTCTTGAGCACTGAGCGGCTGAAAGATGGGGATGAGGTCAAGATAGGGGAAACGACCTTGCGTTTGGTGGCACTCTGCGGTGAGAGTTTCTCGTGGGACAAGAAGGCATAAAAATTAGGCGCGGCAAACGGACAGCATGAAATATGACGTAGCGACGGCCATCAGCGTTGGCCAGCGCGATTACCAAGAAGACGCGGTGATCGCCGATTTCAACATCGGAAACCCTTTCGGCTTTGCCGTCCTTGCGGACGGTATGGGTGGTCATGCCGCGGGCGATGTCGCCAGCAAGATCGTGGTGACCGAGGTTTTCAGCGAATTGAAACTGCAAATGGGCGATGTCGAAGCGCTTGAGCGTGACGTTGATGACGTTCTCCGCAGCGCGGCCCAGGGTGCAAATGATTGCATCGACGCCCATGTCTCGCAGAACCCCGATTTGCGCGGTATGGGCGCGACATTGGTGGCGCCCATTTTGTTCGAAAGCCGCCTTCACTGGATATCCATCGGCGACTCGCCCCTGTTCCACTACCGCAAAGGCACCTTGAAGCAGCTGAACGACGACCATTCTCTCGCGCCCCAGATCGATCTGATGGTGAAAACCGGCCAGCTCGATGAAGAAACAGCGATGAACCATCCCGATCGTAACTCGCTGACATCGGTTGTGATGGGCCGCCGCATTCCGCTGATCGATTGCCCGACAGAACCCACAATTCTGCAAAAAGACGACCTGGTTGTCGTAGCCAGCGACGGCCTGCAATTCCTGACTGACAAGGAAATCGCCCTTGTCCTGAAGAAGCACCAGAAAAAGACCAGTGCCGATATAGCTGAAGCCTTGATCAAGGCCGTCCACAGCCTGAAACACCCCGATCAGGACAATATCTCGATGGTGGTGATCAAGATAAAGTAAGGCGGCTATGTCGCATGTTTGGTGACCCTCTTGTGATACGCGCTCCGTATCGGGATTCTGCCACGGCCAACCCAACTGATACCGTCTTGTTCAGGGCACGGCATTCTGCCATCGGTCATTTGCGCGAACTTCATCGCACCGGATGCAGGAAATCCCCTAGAGTATTTCCACAGGTCTGCGAATATGAGAATGTGGCGCGCTGCTGCGCAGCATTGACCATTGGAGACCTGCCTGAATGACGCCTTTCCCCAGTGCCGAAAAGGAACTTGCGGAGTTAGAGCGGTTTCTGGCAGTCGATCTACCCGAAGATGCCGCGGCCGATGCAAATCTGAAAGCGTTGCGACAGCGCGTGCAGCGTTTGGCGCTGCGCATCGCAAACCCGGTGCGCATCGCTATTGTCGGGCTTCCCGGATCGGGAAAATCTTCACTTGCGTCTTTCCTAGCCGGGCAGAGCTATCGCCCGCTGAAAACCGGCGATGGCAGAAATGTTCCTGTTATTCTGCGCCATGGAAATCGCGCGGAAAGCATCGCGGGGTGGTGGACCGGCGTCGAGATCTCGCAAAAGGAGATCGATTTCGAGGCGGCGGTCTCTCACAAGCCTGATTACGTCGAAATCAGGCTGCCCAATCCGGTTCTGCAATATATCAGCTTTCTCGACATGCCAGGCATTGACGACTGGACGGCCCAGAAAGAGCAGATGCGGTGGGTGGCCAGCCGGGCCGACGCATTGATCTGGTGCACCAATGCCAAGAACCCCTGGCTGGACGACGAATGGCAGCTCTGGTCCCTAGTGCCCAAACGCCTGCAGGAGCGTAGTCTTCTGGTCGCGACGCATCTGGATGTGGCCCCTGCCGGCAAATCCGAACAGACGATCTCGGAACGTCTGGCGATGATCACGCGGGGCAATTTCCACTCGGTCGTGGGTATTTCGACCGTTCAAGCGCTTGACGCGGCCCCGTCGGGGCGCGTGACCGATGCCGCCGCATGGGATGCCAGTGGCGGGCGCGCGACAGTCGGCGCCTTGCTGACGGTGGGCCGCGCCGTGCGCCAAGCCGACATCGCGGCGGCGGGCGATCTGGCCAGGACTGGTTTCGATGCACTTGCGGCATTTGACGGGCCAAGCGGCCCGATAGAGGTGCCCGAACCGCGTGTAATGCGTATTCCGGTCACGCGGACGCCCAAGGCCGAGACGCCGCAACCATCAAAATCAGAGCCCGAAACACCTCTGGCCGACGCGCCTGAGCCGGTGCCAGCAACCAAGATCAAGGCTTCAAAGGCTGAAGTCGCAGATAGCAAAAATGACATTCCGCTGACCGCCTCGCCATCGCTTGAGCGCCTTGTCGAAGGACTGGACGACCTGATCGCTTACGCCAAGAAGGATGGCTTCAAGGATTGGGAGTTCATGACAAAAATCACAGAGCTGGGCGACGAACTGTCCCTTCTGACGGCGGACCGCAATGCCTTTCGGCAGGAGGCGCCATGGATGCGCACACAGGTCGAAGAGGCCTTTGTCACCCTGTCACTTCTGCAAATGGAGCCGGGCGAACGTCCCTGCATGGATGCCGCCATCTTGATGTTGCAATTATCGCGTGACTTCGCTTGGTCGACCTCGGCGGAGGCGGTCTAGGATGGCTCTGGAGGATGTTCTAAAAACTGCTCAGGCCGAGATCTCGGATTGTGTCTTTACGGGATACATCGATCTGGAAGTCGCGATGCTCCGCGGTGCCTTGCCTGCAAATCACTATTCGCGTGACGATGCCGAAACGCTCGCTTCGGCTGTGATGAACGCCTTTGAAAGCACTCATATGGTCCAGATTGAAGATATGTTTCGGCATGCGGCCGGCGTCGATGATGCCTTTGCACCGTATTTCGAAGACATGCTTGTTCTGACTGACGACCAAGCTCACGTCTTTTTGCGAATGGACGAAAATCCCAACCAGGTCATTTGTGTAATCTCGCGCGATCTGTCCGACCCGGCAGGCCTGCTGACCCAGATGCGCACGATTATCACCGAGAATGCGGGGACCAGACCGTGATTGACCAGGAGAAACTTGCCGAAATCCTGTCGCGCGCGAAAACCGCCGCAACCCCTCAACATAATGCGGTGCGAAAGCTGAAAGGCTCGGATGCGAAGGGACGGCTCACCGCCATTCTCACGGAAATCGATGAGACGATGTTGCCACGGGCGCTGAATTTCACACGTGAAGATGGCGCGCAGCTGGTTGTGGAGGTTCGGGCGAGGCGGGCTGTCCGGTTTGGCGACATCAGCGGCAACGTTCCGCAATCCGAAACCTATAAACGGTTGGCAGAGGGCGGTACGACCGGCGAAGCTCTGTGTGCGGCGATGTCGCATGTGATCTTTGGCTTCTCCGAAAGCGAGGGTCAGTTGAACGTGCAATCGCTGCCCTCAAATCTGCCGCCCAGTATCGTCGATAAGGGTTTTGAAGCGGATGATTTGGCCAAGGCGGCAGGCAGTCCCGCCCCGGCGACGGATGACAGCCCGCCTCCCGCACCGGCGAAAACTGCTGAAATAGCTGCGATAGCCGACGCGGCCGATGCCCTGTTTGCGGCGGCCGATGGGTCGGCACAAAGTCATCTTATGGCCAATAACGAGGGTGAGGTTACATCCAACAATCCAGGCGACGGAAAACTGCCACCCGAAGCTCTGGCCAAGCGTCTTGCTTCGCAGATTTCGATGACCGCCCCATTTATGGATGGTGTGATGCCCGGTCGCCGACTGGTCGTGATGGCCAATAGATCCAATGACGCGCCGGCCCTCTGCTTTGCATCCGACAAAGCAGGAATCGCGGCTGCGTCAGTTGCGCGCACAGATCTGACGGGCGTCATCGCCAACTGGTCGAAAGGCGCGAATCGCAGCGGTTAATGGCGCCTGCCGAAAGGGTCGAGACCCAAAAAGAGAAAAACCTGATCGATTTTTCTTGGAAAGCCCGGCCGAATTATTGGTCGAGTAAAGACAATGTTCAGAGTTCACCGTCCACATAGACGGCGCGGATCAAGCGGCCGGCAGGCCTGCGTCAACATCCGCGTTGCTGTCTTGAGGTGAACAATGACATCCACGATCCGGCTTGAACGCCGCTTGGCCCATGATGCGGCCGTCAGCTTGTGGAACGATCTGTCGGACAAAACCGGCAGCACGATTGAGCTGGATTGCAGCGATGTGCGTCATATCAGTGCGACGGCCTTGCAAGTCCTTCTGGTCGCCGATCAGGCCTGCCGGGCCAATGGACAGCAACTCAACTTTCTGTCGCCGTCGGACGCCTTTCTGGAAGGCCTGCGAACCCTCGGCGCAGAAGACCTGCTTTCAGGAGGCTCCGCATGACCTTGCGTGTTCTTGCTATCGACGATTCCTTTACAATGCGGGAATTGCTTCGTCACGTTCTGACCGAAGCCGGCTTTGAAGTGGCTATTGCCGAAGACGGCGTTCACGCCATTGAATGCTTGCCGGACGCCAAGCCAGATGTGATCGTGACCGACCTGAACATGCCGCGCATGGATGGCTTTGGCGTCATTGAGGCTGTCCGCGGCGGCGAACATTCCAGCCGCGCGCCTATTCTCGTTCTGACCACCGAAAGCGCCGAACCTTTAAAGCAGCGTGCGCGCGCTGCCGGCGCCACAGGTTGGATCGTCAAACCGTTCAACGAGACGTCGCTTGTCGCCGCCATTCGGCGCGTCGCGGCTTGGTGAGGCACCGATGTCAAGCATTGACCTGAAAGACGTCTTTTTCGTCGAGTGCGAAGACCTTCTGGTCGCGATGGACGAGGGCCTGAGGGAACTGGAAGCTGGCTCGACCGACCCTGAAACGGTCAATGCCGTCTTTCGCGCGGTCCACTCGATCAAAGGCGGCGCTGGAGCGTTCGCGCTAGCCGATCTGGTGAATTTCGCGCACAAATTTGAAACCGTCCTTGATGATGTACGCGCATCGCGCATTGAGACCAATCCAACCCTTTTCGGAGCTTTTCTCGTTGCGGGTGACCATCTCGCGGACCTGGTGGCTGCAGCGCGCGACGGCGTTCAGACTGATCCCTCGGCCAGTGAAAAAGCAATCGCCGCGCTTAACATGGCAGGCGGTCAGGATGACGCTCCTGCAGACAGCGTTGAGATAAGCGCACCCGTTTTCGCGCCGCTGGCGCTCGACCTCGATCTTCCGCTGCCTGTCACTGGGCCAGAGGGGCGTAATTTCCGCATTGCGCTCAAACCAAAGGACTCTGCGATAAATGCAGGCCATGACGCTGCCCTATTGCTGCAGCAATTGGCCGAATTGGGCACATTGAGCACGACAATCGACGCAAGCGCATTACCGGACGCCACTGCCTTTGATCCCAACAAGTCCTACCTCGGTTGGACCGCCGACCTACTGACGGAACATTCGCTGGCCGAAATTGAAGAGGTTTTTGATTTTGCCAAGGACGATTGCGAACTCGATATCAGCGAAATCGAAGCGCCCGTTCCCGACCTGCCGCCCCTCCCCGACCTCGTAGAACCGCAAGACACCGCAGAGAACGTGATTGCTGAGGTGTCCGAACTCGCGCCGCAGCCCGTGAAAGCGGAAGCGGCAAAGTCCAAATCGGGAAGTACAGCCGCCCCACGACAGACAATTCGTGTGGATATCGAGCGTGTCGACCGTCTCGTGGATGTCGTGGGCGAGTTGGTGATTCACCAAGCAATGCTGAGCGAAGCCATTGAACAATCCGGCCTGCGGATCGAAGCCGAGGTCGAGCGGGGTCTTGACCAACTCCGCCAGCTCTCGCGACAAATTCAGGAAAGCGTGATGTCGATCCGCGCGCAACCGGTCAAACCGCTTTTTGACCGAATGCATCGGATCGTGCGGGAAGCCAGCGCTGCTGCCAATAAAACAGCGCGCCTGATCACCGAAGGCGAAATGACCGAAGTCGACAAGACGATTATCGAACGCCTTGCCGACCCCTTAACGCATATGATCCGAAATGCGGTCGATCACGGTTTGGAAAAGATGGAAAAGCGCCTGGAGTCCGGCAAATCGGAGGAGGGTGTTGTCACGTTGTCGGCCGCACATCGCTCAGGCCGCGTTCTCATCACGTTGTCCGACGACGGCGGTGGTATCGATCGTGACCGTGTCAAACAAGTGGCAATCAGTAAGGGCCTAATTCCGGCTTCTGCCGATCTCACACCATCCGAAATCGACAATCTCCTTTTCTTGCCTGGCTTCTCAACTGCCTCTGAGGTCTCCAACCTCTCCGGGCGCGGTGTCGGCATGGACGTCGTAAAGAGCGAGATCGCTGGTCTAGGTGGCCGCGTCTCCATCGCGTCCGTTCGTGGGGAGGGTACGACTTTGACGATCAGTCTCCCGCTCACTCTCGCCGTTTTGGACGGTATGGTTGTCGAGGTTTCAGGTCAGCTTTTGGTGCTGCCCGTAAGCTCGATCATTGAAACACTGCGTCCTGAAGCCGAGGCGAAACACAGCATCGGAACCGGTGACACGGTTCTTGACGTACGCGGTACGTTCGTGCCGCTGATAGACGTTGGAACGCGCCTTGGTTTTCGTGAGGTTACAGCATCCGATTGCGGCTCGATCGTCGTTCTGGTCGAGCGTGATGACGATGATTGCCTGGCTCTGATGGTCGATGGCATTCGCGATCAGCGTCAGGTCGTCATTAAGGGATTGGAAGGAAACTACGGCCATATTCCGGGCATCGCCGCAGCAACCGTTTTGGGTGACGGCAGTGTCGCGCTGATCCTTGATCCAAGCGATTTGGCAAATCCATCATCCTCTCAACGTTCGGCGCTGCAGCCGGTAGCCGCGGAGTAAAAAATGCGAAACCCAAACGATACAGCTGACCCTGACACCCAAGAATTGGTCGTCTTCAAAACCGCAGATCAGGATTTTTGCCTTGATATCCTGTCCGTCCGTGAAATCCGTGGCTGGACCCGGCCCGCGAGTTTGCCTCACGCACCCAGTTACGTACAAGGCGTGATCAATCTTCGCGGCTCTGTTGTCCCTATTATCGATCTAGCATCGCGTCTGGGCCTGCCGCCAATCGCCGCAAACGACCGGAATGTCATAATCGTCACGACGATTGGGACACAGATCGCGGGTCTGTTGATTGAAGCTGTCACCGATATTCTCAGCATTCCTGCATCCGAAATCCAACCAACCCCTGATGTGGCATCCGATACTGCGCGCACTTTTATTCGTGGCGTTATAGCGAAGGAAAAAAGGCTTATTCGGCAAATAGATATCACGCAGCTTCTGCCAAAAGCAGGCGGGGCGGCAGCATGAATGCCGTAACGCCGACGGAGGCAGTCCGTGAATTTGAGATGAGTGCGGAAGACTTCCGCCGCATCGCCGCGGTTGTGCACAAAACTGCCGGAATCGTTCTCCACGACACCAAGCGCCCGCTTGTTTATTCACGCCTTGCAAAGCGGCTCAGGTCTCTCAAGCTGAAGGACTTCGATAGCTACTGCACGCTTGTAGAGGGCAGCGATGGCAAAGATGAGCGGGAAGAACTGATCCTGGCAATCACAACGAACGTAACTGCATTTTTTCGTGAGCGTCATCACTTCGAATTTCTGGAAGAAAATCTGCTCCCAGATCTTATAGCTAGGGCTCGGGCCGGTGGCCGTGTCAGGATCTGGTCTGCGGCATGCTCATCCGGGGAGGAGCCTTACAGCTTGGCACTAACGATCCTCGGCACATGTCCCGAAGCCGCAAAGCTGGATATTCGAATTCTGGCGACGGATATAGATAGAAACATGGTCAACCGAGCGCAGACAGGAGTTTACCCTGCAACAACAAAGCAGACCATATCAAAGCGCCTTATGCAGAAGTATACCGATCCCGTTGAGAACGACGAAGATCACATCCGCATCAGTGATGAGGTAAAAGCCTTGATCACATTCAAACAGCTGAATCTGCTTGAAAAATGGCCAATGAAAGGACCCTTCGATGTGATTTTCTGCAGAAATGTGGTGATTTACTTCGACAGACCGACACAAGAAATCCTCTGGCGCCGGTTTGTGGATCTGATGCCACCGGGCAGTCATATCATGATCGGGCATTCCGAGCGTGTTTCAGGCCCTGCGGCCAGCCAGATGTCGGCCACAGGCATCACGACCTACGTAAGACAGTAAGCAGCGACAGGCCCCAGACGGCTTCTAGGCGAGCAAGGAAAACCTATGTCACGCAAAGATCAACTGAGAATAATGGTGGTCGATGATACCGCAGTCAGCCGCGGCCTGATTACCCAAGTGCTCGATTGGCTACGAATAGAAAACTATCAAACTTGCAATGACGGCAAAGAAGCGCTTCAGGCTATTTCGCAAAGCCCCGTCCACCTGGTGATTTCGGATTACTATATGCCGGGTCTAGATGGCTTGGGATTACTTCACGGACTACGAACGACGAAGGGAATTGAGCGAACAGGCTTCATTCTTGTCACGGGCCGCGCAGACGAAACGATGATGGCGAAGGGTCGGTCCCTCGGGATGAACAACATGATCTTAAAACCCTTTACGAAAGAGCAAATGAAGACGTGCATTGAGCAAGTTGTAGGCCCACTCTGATGTCTGAAATCAAGAATGAACCCTTAATGGCAGCGGATGCCATCAGTCGCATCTCTGAAGAATTGTACTGCATTTGTTCAGATCTCCGACGTTTGGAAGAAGTTCTTTTTCCCAAACTCATCAAAACAGGCATCGCTGCACCAGGAAGCCGCGAGTTAGGCGAATTGCAGAAATTTGATCTAATTTTGCAATCAGTTAACGGTATAGCAGCAATTTTAAGTGAGTTTTCGAGCACAATGCACCATGATCCGCATGCTGATGTTTCCAATCTGATCAGGCGCGCAAAGTTAGCTTCATTAACAGCACGACTACTGAATATCGAATTTGATAAACAGGTTAGCTCCGTAGAACTCTTAAGTTAGCTTTTTGAAGATGGGGTCTATTCATTGAGAGGAAAGTAATCTGTCCTCAAACTTCCAAAAAAGTCCAACTCCTGCGTTCTCCCCAGAAAACAAAGCCGAAAACTGCCGCAAAGACGATTGCCATCTGGCTCCACGCGATGACCTTGTCGCGTGGGGCAGTTGAGAAGGCTTTTGCTTAGTAGCAATTGGCCAACAGTCGTAAAACCCGCCACGGCAATAATCGGGGGAAACTGTGCAATCGTTGGCACTTGCTAGGACCAAGGCAGATGTTCTACTTCTCCTTTTTCGTGTGCTTGCTGTCCGCGCTGCAGCTGCCTTGCAACAGATTCGGTTGACGACAGGGACCAGATGACGAGGGCAGCGGCGGCCGCCCCCGAGCGCCGCGAGCAAGGCGGAGATTTCACCCAAAGATACTTCGATGCGATCAGGGCGGACGATCAAGATGACGCCGACGAAACTGATTATGACACCCAGCCAGACAAAACGGTCTGAAAACCGGCGAAACACGATAAAGGCTAGGATCGGCACGAACACCGGGTCCGTGGATTGCAAAACAACAGCAGTCGCAAAAGGAATCTGTGACAGCGCGTAGAAATAAGTGACAAGAGCGCCATATCTGAGCAACTACTGCCATCAGTGCTGCAGTAGTGTTAGGCGCCTATCTCGGCTGGATACTAGAGATGCCTTATCGTGTGGCATGGTGTGCCTAAGATCGAGGGACATCCTCGGCGCAAAAGGGAGGTGTCTCATGTGCCCTCAGACGCGATGGCTCCATTGACGATCTTGCTGTTCATGACGAATGTCACCAGGTGCCTTGGCGCGGTGCGAGCGATGGTGGTTGGTTGCGGGATTGGGATCGCGGGCCTGCTGGTCATGTATCTGGGTGCGATCCGTGTCGGCCTTCGCGGCACGCTTTGTTATCAAGGCTGGGCTGGTGCTGCCATGGCTGGTGGGGACCTCTGGATCAACGCCACAGCAGGAAATTGAACGGCTTGCACTAACATTTGCCAACCTTCCAATTTCCTTGCGATTTGAGGGTAATCCTATCATATTCAATTTCGAGAATACAAAGGAGATCCTGATGCCCCTCTCCCGCCGCTCATTCCTGGCCTGGTCTGCCAGTACGCCCTTTCTGAGCGTCCTGCCCCAGCGCGCCATTGCCGAGATCCCGATCGGGCCCGGAACGTTGACCACAGTCAGTGACGGGCACCTCGTTCTGCCGGGAAGCTTCATCTTCGGGCCGATGCCGCAGGACGACCTTGGACCGATCATCGATGCCTACGGCCTTTCCGCCGACCAGCTTGAGCCTGAATGCAACCTCGCGCTCTATCGCGACGGGACAAACACGGTGCTATTCGATGCGGGCTCCGGACCTGACTTCATGCCGAGCGCGGGGGCGCTTCGGGACTCGCTTGATGCCATCGGTGTCGCGCCCGAGGATATCACCCATGTCGTCTTCACCCATGCCCACCCCGATCACATCTGGGGTCTGTTGGACGATTTTGGCGACCCGATGTTCTTCGGAGCGACCTATATGATGGGTCGGGAGGAATGGGATTACTGGTGGAACCCCGAGACCGTGGATACAATCGGCGAAGCAAGGGCCGCCTTCGCTGTCGGAGCCAAGCGCCGGATGGAGGTCATTGAAGACGCGGTCGAGCTTTTCGACGGTGGACAAGAAATCCTGCCCGGTATCGCTGCGATCTCAACCCCCGGTCATACACCGGGACATATGAGTTTTGAGGTGCGCAGCGGCTCGGATGCAGCGCTCGTCATCGGGGATGCCATCGGCAATCACCACGTCGCCTTCGAGAGACCTGACTGGCACAGCGGCTCGGATCAGGATCAGCCTCGGGCAGCCGCGACAAGAAAGATGCTGTTCGACCGGATCATGGCGGACACTCTTCAGATTGCAGGCTTCCATCTACCAGATGGCGGAATGGGCCGGGTGGAAGCGAATGGCGAGGCCTATCGCTTCGTATCGGAGGATATGTGATGCGCGTGCTTCTTGCCTTCTGCCTTCTGTTTGCCAACCCAGCCCATGCGGACGAGGACATCCTCGATCAATATCCGGGCTCGCCGCTCTATTCCAAACCGGTCGAGGTGATCCCCCATGTCTGGTCGGCCATCGGAGCCACCGCCCCTCCCACCTATGAGAATAGCGGGCACAACAATAACCTCAGCTTCATCGTGACGGGCGACGGGGTGATCGTCATCAACGGCGGCGCGGCCTATATTCTGGCCGAGGCGCTGCATGGCGAGATCAAACAGATCACCGATCAGCCGGTGAAACTGGTTATCAATGAGAACGGCCAAGGCCACGCGATGCTGGGCAATTCATACTGGGCCGAGCAGGGTGTACCGATCCTTGCCCACGTGGACGCCGCAGCCGAGGTCGAGGCGCATGGCGGTTCGATACTGGAAGGGATGCAGCGCTATAATCGAGACAAAGCCGCAGGCACGACGATCGCGATGCCGACCGAGACTTTTGAGGATAAGCGCATTATCGAAATGGGCGATTTCACGATCGAAGTCCTGCATCTGGGCCCAGCCCACGGCCCCGGCGACACGCAGGTCTGGCTGCCCCAGCAAAGCCTGGTGATCGCGGGTGACATGGCGTTTCACGAGCGCATGCTGCCGATCTTTGCCGATACCAATGTCAAGAATTGGATCGAGACCTGGGAGACGGGGTTCGAACCGCTGAACGCAACCTACGTGATCCCCGGCCATGGCCATCCGACCAATATGGATCAGGTGCGCCGCTATACTCGTGACTATCTTGTGTATCTACGAGAACGGATCAGCGAGCATATTGAGGCTGGCGGCGATCTGGCGGGCTCATACTACGTCGATCAGTCGCCTTACGCGCACCTCGATACCTTTGACGAACTGGCCCGGAAAAATGCAGGGCGGGTTTACGAGGAAATGGAGTGGGAATTCTAGAGCGGAATCGATTTAGTCTGCAACAAACTGCGTCAGAAATCACATTTTAAATCAATAAGATGCCGGCTAATAGCCAAAGAATTCTGATTCAGATGTATCGATTTCTGCTGCGGGTGCTCTGTACTGAAAACACCTTTGGTTTGAGCGGTGTCAAAACCGCAGACCAAAAGCACCATTCTTTCGTCAGATGCGTTGTCCGATCACTGTGGTGCAGAAGCCTTCCTTACTCTGTTACAGCCGTGGCGATGCTGGTCAGAAGGGCCTCTACCGGGTCCATGCTTGCTTCGTCATACATGCGATGTCCGACAACGACCTGTCCGTCAATTTCGGCCACGAAGATGGCATAGGGGCAATGGGCCAGGTTCATCGGATCGGCTTCCATCACTTCGCGCGACACGGTGGCTGAGCAGAAGAGATAGGACTTCGCGCCCTTGCCCACCGGTGACGGGCCAAGGCCCAGATCGGCGCCGGTCCGCTCCATCATCGCGCCGACATTGCTGACATAGTCGATGACCAAACCTTCATCCTGAATGGCGCTTGTGATGACAAAATCGGCATCCTCGACCGTACCGTCGAACGGATACGTAACAACGTTCTGCGCCATTGCGGCGGTTCCAACACAGATCAGCATCGTGGCAATCAGGTGTTTCATATCTCAGTCCTCCTTTGCGTCGGCACTAAACCTGCGACCGGCCTTTTACCTTGACCGATCGCAAGTTGCGTTCCTCAGGCCTTGCCGAACATGTCGCTGGTGATGCCTTCGTACCAACCGATCGACTCCTGATAGGTGGCTTCGCGCACCTCACGGGACTCGCCGACCTCGCTGATGAAGCCATCAACCTTGGCGATCTTCTCTTCGGTGGCCTCGTACGTGGCGCCGACTTTAACGCCGTCATCCGTACCGATCAGCGACCAACAAGTATTGGCAAAGCGGGCCGGGAAGACTGTAGAGCCAGTCAGCGCACCGCGCACCGCGTTGGCACAGACCTTGGCCTGCGAATTTGCCGAGAAGCCGGATTTTGGCATATCGCCTTGCTGAGTGGCATCGCCGAGAACATGGATATTTTCATCCCTCTTCGAGGACATATCCGCCGCATTGACCGGCGCCCAGTTCCCCTCGGTGATGCCCGCGACTTCAGCAATATGGCCGGCCTTCATCGCGGGAATGACATTGCAGACATCGACAGGCGTGACCTCACCGTCCACCGTCACGGTCATCGCTGCGGGGTCGACAGACACATCGGCACCGCCGAAATCGGGGTCAATGCGCTCGATCATTCCAGCGTAGTGGTCGGCCCAACCTGCCTCAAAAAGGGCTTGCTTTGAGAACTTTTCCTTCGGGTCGAGGATCAGGATTTTCGCCGTCGGGTTCATCTGGGTCAGCAGATGAGCAACCATCGAGACCCGCTCATAAGGGCCCGGCGGGCAGCGGTAGGGGTTCGGCGGGGCGACCATCGCGAAGGTTCCACCTTGCGGCATGTTCATGATCTGCGCCTTCAGAAGCTCGGTCTGGCTGCCGCCCTTATAGGCATGCGGCATGGCATTCTGGGCCGCAAGGCTCCAACCTTCAACCGATCCGTCGATGAAGTCGATGCCAGGGCTGATGATCAGTCGATCGTAGGGAACCGTTCCGCCCCCCGCAAGGGCGACGGTCTTGGCGTCACGATCCACGCCCACCGCCCAATCATGCACGACGTTAATGCCGTAATCCGCAGCCAGCGTGCCATAGCTGTGGCCAAGGCTGTCCATCTCGCGGAACTCGCCCAGATAGAGGTTCGAGAAGAAGCAGGTGTAATATGCCTTCGTCGGTTCGATCAGCGTGACGTCGATGGCGCCTTCGCTGTCCTTGGCGATGTAGCGGGCGACCGTGGCACCCCCCGCGCCGCCGCCGATCACCACGACCCGTGGTGTGCCCTGGGCGCGGACCATCGGGGCCGCGAGGATACCGGCCGTGACGCCCACGGACCCCAGAAATACTCGTCTGTTGATTGTCATCGTCTCTCTCCCTGTTGCGCCAATTACTTGGCGTCTTCAAAATATGCCGCCAAGGCCGCGATCTCTTCGTTCGAGAGACGGCCTGCCATCATCTTCATGACAGGATGGGCGCGCACGCCGTCCTTATAGGCATGCATGGCGATGATGAAATCCGACGCGGGCCAATTGGTGATGGACGGAATGCCATCGGCGGCGCCGCTGGCCTGATGGCATGAGGTGCATTCACCGGAAAGATATTCACCGTAAGCCGGGTCACCGACAATCGCCAGGATTTCGGGCGCGACCTCGTGATCGACAGGTGCCGCGGTCGGCGCGGCCTCAGGGATATTCTGCGGATCATCCGAGAAGACGCGCAGATAGGCGATCAGATCATTGCGATCGGTCTGATCCTTGATGCCCCGAAAGCTCATCCGCGTATTGCTGACCAGGCTGCGCGGGTCTTCAAGAAACGCGTCCAGGGTCGGATGATCCCAGACAAGGCCATTCCTGGCGGCCCGTTCCATTCCATTGGAATAGCGGAAGCCCTCAATCGAGGCGGCGGGTCGGTCGAAGATCAGGTTCAGCTTGGGTCCGATCCGATTGACCGCCCCTTCTCCGATCTGGTGGCAGCCCGAACATTGCTCGTAAAGCCGCTCGCCCCGCGTGACGTCGCCGCCCACATCCGCGACAGCGGGAGCGGCGAAAAGGGCCACCCCCGCGAACACGGATATGGTAGCGCGCTTAACCACCGGTCGCTGTCAGATAGGCCAGCAGCGCTTCGATATCGGCGTCATCGCGCAGGCCGCGATAACTCATCTTCGTACCTGGCATGGCCTCGCGCGGGTTGGCGAGGAACGCGGTCAGTGCCTCGACCGTCCAGACCTCGCCCGCCTCATGCGCGTCCTGGAAAACGGTCGAGTAACGGAAGCCTTCGATCCCACCAATCGGCCGCCCGACAAGTTCGTTGAGCTGCGGGCCGGACTTGTTGGCCGCGCCCTCGCCGACCGCGTGGCAGGCCTTGCAGGCGCGGAAAACACCCTCGCCTGCCTCGATCATCGCCGGATCGGTAGAGACGGCCACCATCTCGACGTCAGCATCGCCTGAGTCGGGGGCAGATGCGGCCATTTCTTCGGTCGGGGCGTCCCCTTCGTCGGTTTCTGGCGTCACGTCGAGGACGGCCGCACGCATGACAATCTCAACCTCGTTCTTGCAATCCGACATGCAGACCTCGCCCGAAAATCTCGGCAGCTCCACCTCAGCACGATCGTCAAGAAAGAAGTTGCTTTCGTTGGGCATGGCGACATCGGCGAAGGTCTCATTGCTGAGCACGAAATCATCTTCGACGATATAATTCAGGTTCAGCAGGTAGGCTGTGATCGCGTAGACCTCATCGGGGCTCAGCGATTGCGCCTCGCCAAACGGCATGGCGCGGTTCACATAATCATAGACGGTCGATAGATAGGGCCAGTAAGACCCGATGGTCTTGTTGGGATCTTCGCCCGCCAATGTTCCGTCACCCCCCGCAAGCACAGGCCAGCGGCCTGCGCCCTCGCCGAAGTCACCGTGGCAAACGGCGCATTTTTCGATGAAGATTTCTTCGCCAGTGAACACGTCCCCCGACCCCACGGGCAAACCCATCCCGTCGGGGCGGATGTCGATGTCCCAGGCCACAATTTCTGGATCCAGCGCCGGGCGGCCCAATCCGAAACCGTCCTCGGCCGAAGCGGCAGCGGGGGTTTCAACCGTCTGCGCGCTGGCGGGCGAAATGGCCACGATGCCACGCGCGGGGGCCGGAATATCGACCACGAACTGGTCGACAAGCACGTAAGCCAGGGTCAGGACCGACGCCGTTCCACCTGCGGCGGGGGCTAGTATCTTAAGAAATTTCGACATTCTCGGCGATCCCCTCTTCGTTCACGTACCAAGTCTGGATTCCGTTATTGTGGTAGATTGAGTTTTCGCCGCGCACCTCGCGCAGCATATCCTTGGTCGGTTGCACGTAGCCGGTGCTGTCATGCGCCCGGCTTTGCAGCAGCAGGGGCGAGCCGTCCCAGTCGAACTCATGGTAGAAGCGGTGCATCGACTTGTTCAGCGAAGGACCGGACATACGCGCCTGCACCCAGTTCTCGCCACCATCAATCGTAACGTCCACACGCGGGATCGTACCCCGGCCGGACCACGCAACGCCGGTCAGCACCATGTGACCCGGCCCGTGGGTAATCGGAGCCTGCGGGCTTGGGTTGGTGATGACGGACTTTGCGTCCATCTCCCAAGTAAAGCGGCGCGCCTGCCCGTTTTCCAGAAGGTCGGTGTATTTGCTGGTTTCTTCGCGGTGGTGCCACGGCTGATCGCCGACCTCGATCCGACGCAGCCATTTGACCCACATATTGCCTTCCCAACCGGGCACCACCAGGCGCACCGGATAGCCCTGTTCCGGCCGCAGCGCTTCGCCGTTCATCTTGAAGGCGACGAGGCAATCGTCCATCGCTTTCTCCATCGGGATGGAACGGGTCATGGCAGAGGCATCGGCCCCTTCCGGCAGGATCCACTTGCCAGAGGTCTTGACCCCGGCCTCTTCCAGGATCAGGCGCAGCGGCACGCCGGTATACATCACATTGTGGATCATACCGTGGGTGAACTGGCAGCCATTCAACTGCGCGCCGCGCCATTCCATGCCGGAATTGGCCGCACACTCCAGAAAGTAGACGTGGTTCTCCCGCGGGAAGCGCATCAGGTCTTCCATGGTGAACACCAATGGTGTGTCCACCAAGCCGTTGATCATCAGGCGGTGCTGTCCGGGATCGATCTCTGCGATGCCGGCGTGATGGCGCTCAAAACACAGCCCGTTCGGGGTGATGATCCCGTCCAACTCATGCAGCGGCGTGAAGTTGACGGATGAGACGGGATCGGCGGTCAGCCAGGGCACGTCGCGGCGCACAACATCAGCCTCGTATTGCGAGGGCATCCCATAGGGCCGCGCATCGACGCCATCGCCCAGAAACTGGGTCCAGGGCTGCTTTTCGATGATCGCCGGATCGGCCTCCTCAGCGAAGGCCTGCCCCCCCGCCATAGCCGCCACAGGGGCGGCAGCGGCGGCTTTGAGAAAGTTTCGGCGGCTGGGCTTGGTGCCCTTGATCTTGATAACCATTCTGCCCTCCTAATCTGTGACGACGGCGACGGATGTGTTCTGCGGGACGCTGACGGTGCCCTGGTCCCGGATGTGAGCTTCGACCACATCCCAGATCGGCGGGCCTTCGGTGCCTTCGTTGACGCTGGCCCAACCGGCGACGACATAGGTTTTCGCGGGATCCACGGCCGCGCCGCTTTTCAGCACCGTCATATCGGTGATCCGGCTGCCCTGCGGCTGATTGACGTCGATGCGATAGCCCATACCGCCGACACGCACCATGTCGCCGCCTTGCTGGTAATAGGGATCGGGGTTGAAGAGGTTGTCGGCCACGTCTTCAAGGATGATGTGCAGCATCTCGCCCGTCATTTCAGTGCGGTAGGCGGCCGGATAACTCATCGCGGTGGCATTAAAGACGTCCTCTCGGGTGATCTCCTCTCCAGGCATCACCGATGCCCCCCAACGGAAGCCGGGTGACAGGGCAATGTCCGCCTCGCGCTGCGAGAGAAGCGCCTCGCAAATCAGATCGTCCCAGGTTCCGTTGAAGTTGCCGCGCCGGTAGAGAAGGCTGTCGGTCCGTCCGAGCACCTCGGCCATCTCGTCCGTGAACGGGGCGCGGGTTTCGTTCACAAGCGCGGTCATCTCGGCGTCAGGGGCGATCACATCTGAAAAGATCGGGATCAGCCGGTGTTGGATCCCCTGCAGAGCACCATCACGGATATCCAGATCGACGCGGCTGACGAATTTACCGTGCGACCCAGAGGCGATGAGAAAGGTATTCCCGACCTGCACCGGCTCGGGGATGGCGTCGTGGGTATGTCCGGTCAGGATCACATCGATCCCCGGCACTTCGGAAGCCATCTTGCGGTCGACGTCAAACCCATTGTGGCTGAGGACCACGACGCATTCCGCCCCGGCCGCGCGCGCCGCTTCGACCACCTCGGCCATCCGCTCCTGGCGGACACCGAAGCTGAGATCGGGGAACATCCACTTGGGGTTGGCGATCGGCAGATAGGGGAAGGCCTGGCCGATGACGGCAATCTTGGTTCCGCCACGCTCGAACATCTGGGTCGGCTCAAAGGCGGGCTCATCCCATTCGGCGTCGAAGATATTGGCGCCAAGGAAGGGAAAGTTCAGTTCACTCTCGACAATCTCGGTGACCCGGTCGATGCCAAGGGTGAATTCCCAATGCGCGGTCATCGCCTCGGTCCCAAGCGCGTTGAAGAGCCGCACCATATCGGCACCTTGAGTGCGCAGCGCAGGCAGCGAGCCCTGCCAGGTATCGCCACCATCCAGCACGATTGCATCTTCGCGGTCGCCCTTGATATGCTTCACGACCGTCGCGATCCGGTCAAGCCCGCCCATCCGGCCGTAAGTCTGGGCCAATGCGGTGAAATCATCATATGTCAGGGCATAATCAAGCGGCCCACCTTTGGGGATGCCAAACATCGCGCGGAAATCGGCACCGACGATATGCGGTGGTTTGCCCTCGGCATTGCCGACGCCAAGGTTGATCTCAGGCTCGCGGAACCAGACGGGCTGGGTCTGGGCATGAATGTCGGTAATGTGGATCAGCGTAACGTTGCCGGTCGTCTCCTGATCAAGAAGGTCGGACTGCGACAGCGCCTGCTGCGCGGCAAGGCGACCCCAATTGCCGAAGCCGCTTGCGCCGACAAGTGCGGCGGCGGACAGCGAAGCCTGAAGAAAGTGACGTCTGGCGATCATAGCGAACCCATATATTCGTGTTTTTGCATATCTTCTCAGACAAAAAGGCCCGCCCCACGGATCGCGAGGCGGGCCTGATCTTCAGTTGCGGACCGAGGGGCCTTCGACGCTCAGTCCGTTTCCGCGAGAGGCAACATAAAGCTCAAGCGCGACAAATTCCGGGCTTCCTGGGCTGAAGGTCTCGGCACGAGTGTCGCGCACACACCCCTTGAACCGGGCGTGGACCGTATTCAGCTTGGCGTTCTTAAGACGGTATACCGGAAAGCCGTTGATGTGGCCCTGGCTCAGATGGTCAGCACGGATGTAGTTGCCGTAGTTCTGCTCGTGGCAGGAGGCGCAGGACAATTCCAGCTGACCGGTGCGGGTGTAGTAAAGCTCTTCACCGGCCGCGTAGGTTGCGGCCACCGGACCGTCGATCGCCACGTTGATCGTCATGCCGCGGCTGACGGATGAGATCAGCGCTTCCATATTGGCCATCGCACCCGAGGTGTAGCCCCAGGGTTCGGCTTCCATGCGGGTTTCACGGCAATCGTTGATCTGCATCGCAAGCGTGCGAACCTCGCCGGCCTCTTCGTTCCACTTGGGGTAAACGGGGCGGACACCGGCCATACTCTCGGGCTCGCCATGGCAGGATGCGCAGGACTCGCCCGCCTCGCCGCTGGCTTCGTTCCACGTATCGCGGGCCTCGTCGACAAAGATCATGCCTGGATTGTCGAAGTCATCCATCTGAAGCGCCTGGGTCTCGTCCGAGCGGAAAACCCAGCCCGAAATGATCTCGGACAGGCCATCGACATGGGCCGGCGCATCGGCGCGAACCGTGATCTGAGTTTCGCCGTTGAGCACCAGGTTGGCCGTCTCATCGGCCACAGACGGCGCCGCAACACTGACGCTCAACACCGCTGCAACTGCTAGTTTCTTCATCCGGATGTTCCTCCCTAGACATACCGCCCCAAGTTCTCTGCTCAGGAAACAGTGATATCCTTTGCTTCCGTGTAGACTGACCCGTCATCGTCATACCAAGTGAAGTTGAACGTGCCGCTTTCGGGCACGGTCGCCTGAAACTCGAAGAACGGGTTCGTCGAGATCGCCGGCTCAAGCTGAACGTCGATGACGTTCTCGCCGTTGAAGTCGACCACGAAGCGGTTGATGATCGATCGCGGGATCGTGTTTCCGTCATCGTCTTTGCGCTGACCGCTTTCCATGGTGTGACTGATCAGGGTCTTGATGGTGATCACCTCGCCAGCCGAGGCGGTCCCTGGGACCCGGACGCGGGGTTTGACGTTCTCTGCCATTTCTCTGATCCTCTATCCTGTCCTCAGCCGCCGCAGCCGCCGATGGTGACTTTCACTTCCTGACGGGCCTGCACGAAGCTGCCATCGGGCATTCTGGCGACAGCGACGACATCCTGTGTGCCCGCCAGACGGATCCGCGTCGCGGCCATCTGCTCTGCAGCAAGCGGGCCGAACAGGACCGTGGCCACGGCAGGCGTCGGATTGCCGTCGGCAAAGATGGCAATCGCTTCCGCACCCGGTGCGGAGACCTCGATCGGCACCGTGTTGCCGTTCTCGGCGATCTCGGGCGCGGTCAGCGTGATGCCTCCCTCACCTAGTTCTGCGCCGCCGGTGAACGCGGCGATCGCGTCGTCTGCTGCGGCTGAGGCCTTGATCGGCAGAGCTGCAATTGCAGCAGTCCCCATCGCAGCCAGCATGGTCTGTCTTCTGGTCAGTTTCATATCTTAACCTCCTGCAAACCCGGATTTGCGGGCATCCTCAATCCGGGTACTTGATCGTCATGAGGTACGCGACGACGTCCTCGATTTCCTGTGCCGCCAGCAGCGGCGGCAGCGGCTCTTCCCCTGCTTTGCCGGTATAGGCGTCGCCGGGGCGGAAATAGCCTTGCGTCTTGTAGAACGACGGCATCACCGTCTCGGGGAACGCCATCTTGGCGTTTGCCACGATCCCGCGCAGATCGGCCTCGCTCCAGCGCTCGGACACACCATCAAGCGATGGGCCGACCTCACCGTGGAAGGGAAACTCTTCGAGGCTCGTCACCTGATGGCAGGCGATGCAATTGCCCTTGCCGCGATCCACCATGATCAGCTTGCCGTTCTCTGGGTCCCCCGGAACACCGGTCAGAGACGTCTCGACCTCACCGTAATCGCCGTAGGCGACCTGTGTGGGTTCGACTGTCTCTGCAAAAGCGACCGTGGCGATCAGGGCCGCACATCCCACCATACATCCTGTCGTGAGTTTGACCGCGTATTTCATGGCACCTCCCAACGCCGATGAATCCTCCATCAGGTATACCGTAGCGCACCGGAAACGGTTCATGCAACAACATATTCAGGTATGTGCAGATGTTTTGGACAATGGCTATACGTCAATTACCGACGCGCTGGTCGTGAAATTCGCTGAGGCCCGACGTTTGCCGCGCTTGCGGATCGTTCGCCCACATGAGAAGGCTCAGGGTCTGAGGCGCCTCCAAAGCGCCCGCGACGATCGTGATTGCCGCCTCGGTTGCGGTCTGCCCGTCTTCCACCTCGCCGGAAAAGAACATCATCGTCGGTGTGAAGGATTGGCCCCAGCGCCGCATCATGTCTTTCTCGGGCAATGTGGTGCCGTCGAAATCCGTGACTTCGACATCTCCGAACAGGTTGAGTTGAACGACGAAGTAATTGTCGGTGATGAATTGGTTGATCTCGGGCTGTACGAACACGTCCTCGTGCATCCTCTTGCAGTAGATGCAGCCGCGCTGCTCGACCAGGATCAACAATGTCTTGCCCTCGGCATTTGCCTCGGCAAGGTCTTCGGAAAGATCGTTGAAAGTCTCGCGCATCCAGTCCGTCTTGTAGAGGCCATCATCCCCCAAATCGGCGGCCTGGGTCTGAGTCCCGATGCATAGAACCGTGAAGATCGTCAGAAGAAATCGCATGGCATTCTCCCTTGTCAGCCGATGACACTGAACCATGGAACATGTTCCAGCATCCATTGCGCGATGATGTTGATGGAATTGGTTGCGATGAGGATACCGAAGAGGATGAGCAGCAGCCCCATGAGCTTTTCGATCAGGCCCAGGTGCTTTCGGAACCGCGCCATGAAGCGCATGAAGGGCCCGACAAAGAGGGCGGCCACGATGAAAGGAAGGGTCATCCCGACGCCGTAGACGAATAGAAGCCACGCCCCCTGTCCGGCGGTCTCTTGCCCGGCGGCAGTGAACAGGATCGCGGCCAGCACCGGCCCGACGCAAGGCGTCCAGCCGAAGGCGAAGGCAAGCCCGATGACGAAGGCGCCCAGATAGGTGACATTGCGTGTCGACCCCGCATCCGCGCAGAACTGGCGGTAGAGAAAGCCGATGCGGATCAGCCCGAGGAAATGCAGCCCCATCGTGATGATGATCGCCGCCGCGACCCAGCGCAGGATGTCGAAGTATTCGCGCACCATCTGCCCGAAGACAGTCGCCGTAGCGCCCAGCCCCATAAACACGGTGATCACTCCCAGAGCGAAGAACGTGGCCGAGATGACCGCCCGGCGGCGCACCTGCGGTGTTACCTCTGTCTCGCTTGAGATCTGGTTCATCCCGACCCCGGCCAAATAGCTGAGGTAAAAGGGTACCATCGGCAGAATACAGGGCGACAGGAAGGACAAAAGCCCCGCCACAAGCGCGCCGATCAAAGTCACATCGAACATGGGCGCGCCTGTCCTTCCCTTGTCATATTCATAAATAGAATTATGATTATCGCACCATTTCGTCAATCGGAGTAAAGTCTCTGTTTCGCATCAAGGCGCTTCTGGCCGTTCTGCTTCTGTGGCTGCCCACTGCCGCCACGGCCGAGGTGCGCCTTCTGATGGCCGAGGAGGTGGGCTGCATCTATTGCGCCCGCTGGAATGCCGAGATTGCCGAGATTTACCCCAAGACACCCGAAGGCAAAGCCGCCCCTCTGGTCCGCTACGATTTACATACTGACGAGGCGCCGGCAGAGCTGCGCCAAAAGGTCCGTTTCACACCGACGTTCATTCTGGTGCAAAACGGTGTGGAAGTGGGCCGAATAGAAGGATATCCGGGCGAGGACTTCTTTTGGGGGCTTTTGGGGATGTTGCTTAAAGACGCCGACATTCCGTTCGAAGAGACTGGTTAGAACATGACAGCACTCGAAACAGGCAATACCAGCAGGCAAACCCGGCTCCCCGTCTTTGACGCAGATGTCTGCGCCGACGACATGGAGAAGATGGTCAAGAATGCACAAGCCGCATCCAACTTTCTCAAGGCAATCAGCCATGAAGGCCGTCTGATGATCCTCTGCCACCTTGCCACCGGCGAAAAGTCGGTGACCGAGCTAGAGGACCTGCTTTCGGCGCGTCAGGCAGCGGTGTCGCAGCAGCTGTCCCGCTTGCGGCTTGAAGGCCTGGTCACCCCCCGCCGCGAGGGCAAGGTGATCTACTACAGCTTGACAGATGACCGGCCCAAACAAATCATGGAGGTCGTCTACGACCTGTTCTGCAGGCACGACTGACCGGGCCCTCGCCAGGCGTCGGTTGGGGGGAGATAGAATGCTAGAGATGCTCGGCGAAGCGAACGCCGCTGCGCTGGTCGGCCTGTTTGGCGGGGTCGCCCTTGGTCTTGCCGCCCGCATCGGCAGATTCTGTACACTTGGCGCGATCGAAGACCTTCTTTATTCATCCGATGATAGGCGCATGCGCATGTGGGCTTTGGCCATCGGCACGGCGATCATCGGCGCGCATCTGGCGATGGGTTTTGGCGGGCTTGATGCCGCCGACACCGCCTATCTCGACCGCGTCTGGAACCCCGTGGCCACGATCATCGGTGGGTTGATGTTCGGTTACGGCATGGCGCTTAGCGGGAATTGTGGATACGGGGCGCTTGCCCGGCTGGGCGGTGGCGATCTGCGCTCTTTCGTCATTGTGGTGGTGATGGGGCTTTCGGCCTATTTCGTCATGTCAGGCCCGCTTGCCGAGGCCCGCGTCTGGCTCTTTCCGGTCAAGGACAATGCGACTGACCCACAAGGGATAAGTCAGTTTCTGCAAGCGAATTACGGTATCAGCCCGATAGCATCAGGGCTCCTGATCGGCGGCGCGTTCCTGGCGCTCGCGCTCGCAAGCCGAAAGATGTTGCGCTCACCCAAACATATGTTCTGGGGAAGCGTCGTCGGGCTTTCCATTGTCTCCGGGTGGGCCGGCACGGCATGGATTGCCGCCCATGGCTTTGCGGCCGAACCTGTTCAGACCCACACCTTCGCCGCCCCGATCGGAGACACAATTCTCTACGGGATGACCGCGTCCGGAACCGCGCTTTCCTTCAGTGTCGGCTCGGTCATGGGCGTCCTAATCGGTGCAGCTTTGGGGTCTTTGTCGAAAGGTCATTTCCGATGGGAAGCCTGTGAAGATCCGCGCGAATTGCGCCGCCAGATTTTCGGGGCTGCACTCATGGGGCCCGGAGCGGTGCTGGCCGTCGGCTGCAGTATTGGCCAGGGCATTTCGGCCTTCTCGGTATTGGCATACAGCGCGCCCGTCGCTTTCATCGCCATCCTCATCGGCGCGGCTTTCGGCTTGCGGCAGCTGATTACAGGCTTCGCACGGGTCGTTTGAAACGGGGCTTTTGCCTCGATACGTGCCGAGGACCTGATCTACACGCGCGCCGTAAAACGCTACTTCCTGGGCAAAAAGGACCTGCCAAGCGACATTCTTGTCTGGAACGGAGATACAACCCGCATGCCGGCACGGATGCATTCGGAGTGCTTCTCGGAACTCTTGGCGCGTGGGTTTCTTGAACAGGCCGGTGTGGTCCAGTCTTTCCCTTGTTTGAATCGCGATGCCCCGCACGATGCCGAGATCATGTATCATAAGGGGCGCGACGGTTTCTTTTACCCGGACACGGGTTTCGTTCCAGTTTCAGCGAAAGAGATCAATGCGGTGCGAGCGAGTGTGTCGAAGATGATCGACGCGCTGGCCCTTGCCTTCGATTGCCGCGCTCGCAAGTCCTCGCCTAGCCGCAAACACAGGCTCTAACCTGTTTCGGTAAAAAAACCATCCCTCCCACATTGCGGCATCCCAGACATTCTCAGGGCATGTTCAACCGATAAGATTGACGAGCATCGCCGCCGGAGATCTTGAAACTTAAAGTAAGATCCCTCGCGCGCATCGTTCAAGTCCTTAGCTTCGAAAAGCCAATGCGGCACCGAGTCGACTACTGCCGTCACAAAGTCATCTGGGGATGTAGCATTCCCTGGCCCAAGGAACTCGATTTCTCGCAACTCTTCAATGTGTAGCGGCTCTCCGCGCTCAAATTGCTTCTCTATCAATCGACGAAAGTGCTTCCGGAAGGCAAAGTACTCAAGATTTGCGCTGGCCAATGCCAGCCGGACGGCGGTGCGTTTTGACAAGCCAGAAAAAAGCTTCCTAAAAAAAGTCCCTCTGAGTGCGTTAAGCTGCCCAGCTACAAAGAGACCGCATGCAAGGAGATCCTGGTCTCGTACTGAGCCACTGCATTCCTTCTCGGCATTGATCCATGTCTGATAGTCGAAAGCCTTTGAAAACGGTGATGCAAGTCGATCGTCACCCCTACGTAGTCTGTCGAAAATATCACTTTGTAGCTGGCTATGGGACATAAGCGCAGCGTAATTGCATGGACTCCACGTTTTGGATCAATCCCGGATTTGATTATGAGAACCGTAGCCATTGCTACAATGCCCAAACCCATTGCGCTGTATCATGCTACGCGGTTCGGACTTTCCACAGTAACGCTGCCTTTCAACCTCGATCCTGTTCCCGTGCGCTTACCGGTTGCGCGACGGCAAGATCGCCGAAGACAACGTGTTCGTCGATGCTCTTGGCCTGATGCAACAGGTCGGCGCGATCCCGGTTGGTTCCTGATATGAAACAGTCGAGGAATGCAGAAACGGGGGTGGCGCGCGTCGCCCTCGTGACCGGGGCCAGTGGCGCCATCGGAACCGCCATCGCTCAGAAACTCGCAGCGGATGGCATGGTTGTGGCTGTTCATTGGAGTACGAACCGAGCCGGGGCCGACGACTGTGTTGCCACCATTGAGAAGAGCGGGGGGACAGCGATTTCCGTTCAGGCTGACCTGCGCCGGACCAAACAGGTGCAGACCCTGTTGGAGACCGTGCTCAACCGCTTTGGTCAATTGGATGTTGTTGTGGCGAATGCTGGCGCAGGAGCGCGGCCCGCCGCCTTCCAGGACATCACCGACCAGGATTTAGACGCGGTCGTCGACACCAACGTCAAGGCGACGCTCAGAGTATTACGGCAGGCAGCAAAAACAGCTGCCGATCGCGGCAGGATCATTGCCATCTCATCCTCGCTTGTCGACTTCCCCAGCACTGGCATGGCAGCTTACGCCGGCAGCAAGGTCATCGTCCGCACTTGGGTAAAGGTGCTGGCAGAGGAACTGGGGCCGCGACAGATCACCGTGAATGCCGTCTCGCCCGGCCCAACGATACCGGGCATGTTCAGCTTTGCTGGGCCGGATCTGCGCGCAGCAGCCGCCGCGGCTTCGCCCCTTGGACGCCTCGGTGCGCCGCAAGACACTGCTAAAGTCGTGTCGTTTCTTGCGAGTAATGGTGGCGCATGGATCACCGGCCAGCATACGCTCGCAAACGGGGGTGCTACGATGTGAATTGGGTCGTATGACTTGTACTGCCAATTTCGTCAGATCTTCTGAAGCGGTCATTACCGCAGCGCGGTCCAATGTCCGTTTCGTCCCGCAGACTGTCAGTTTGAGGGTGCTTGGATCATGCAGCCGTAACGAAAGTCCGGTCTGGTGAAGCTGCATCGCAGCGCTTGACGACATCGGCAACGGCAGGTTTGGGTCGATAGGTATATGATTGCGCTGAAGCCTGGGGCACCCAACTTGGTTCAATGGCAACTACTATCCCAAGCGCCAAATTCGTGTCTTGGCTATCTGTAGCTAACTGTTAGCAATATGAAATGGAATTCTTGCATAAACCCACCGCTCAGGCCGCTGCATTGATGCAGGCTCTCACGCATATGCCATCGCCGAGTGTCGACGCGGATCGTCCTTTGTCGCTTTTGTCGCGCTGTCCTGTTGCTGGTGAAACCCCGTTACAAGAAGTTCCCGAACTGGCCGAGCTGGCTGGCGTGGGTCAAGTCTACGTGAAAGACGAGCGCGCCCGGATGGGGCTGGGCAGTTTCAAAGCTTTGGGGGCGGCGTATGTCATTGCGGTTGACGCCCATAATGGTGACGTGTCGCGCCAAACCTATGTGACCGCAAGTGCCGGCAATCACGGCCTATCGGTTGCTGCAGGCGCGCAGGCGTTTGGCGCGCAGGCGGTCATTTTTCTTGCTGATACAGTACCAGAAGTTTTCGCAGATCGGCTGCGTGGATTAGGTGCAAACATACGCAGGCATGGTGCAATTTATGAAGAAAGCATGTCGGGTGCCGCCACTGCAGCCGAAGAAAACGGATGGATACTTCTCTCTGACAGCTCTTGGGAAGGGTATTGCGACAAGCCTCACACGTTGATGGAGGGCTATCTGGTTTTGATGCATGAAGCTAGTGCACAGATCCCCGAGGCACCCACTCACATCTTTTTGCAAGCAGGGGTTGGTGGGCTTGCTGCGGCATGTGCGGCTTATGCCCGCAAAGCATGGGGAGATGCGCCACGGATCATCGTGGTCGAGCCTGACGCGGCACCGGCAATCTTCGCTTCGATTAGAGCCGGAAGTCCGCAGATCACGACAGGCCCAAGTTCACAAATGGGACGGTTAGATTGTAAAGAGCCATCGTTGATCGCTTTGAAGGGACTGGCACATGACGCTGATGACTTCGTCCTGATTACAGAGGCTGAGGGGGCCGCAGGAAGTGCAGCCTGTGCTGCTGCCGGATACGCATCAACATCGTCTGGCGCAGCTGGTTTCGCCGGCTTGTTGGCTGCGCAAGCTGATCGCGCGGCATTTGGTCTGTCTGAGGAGTCCCGCGTACTCGTCATCCTCAGCGAAGAATCAACGTGACGCCCGCCCCGCCGCGTGGTTTTCTGGATGCGGAATTTGAGCAGCGCACGAGGGCCGCACAAAGCCTTATGGCAGAAGCCGGATTGTCAGCAATTCTGCTCACGACTGAGCCAGAAGTGCGATATTACACAGGGTTTTTAACCCGTTTTTGGGAAAGCCCGACCCGCCCATGGTTTGTTGTCTTACCCATAAACCGCGCACCAATAGCGGTCATTCCATCGATCGGCGCGCATTTGATGGGCCAGACTTGGATCAAGGACATCCGAACATGGCAGGCGCCAAATTACGAAGATGACGGCGTTGGACTGCTTGCTGAGGCGCTGCGCGAAGTTACCCCGGTGGGAGGTCAGATCGGCATTGCTGACCAGATGGAAAGCCATGTGCGTATGCCGCTTAGCGATCTAAAAACGCTCGAGGCAGGACTTGAAACGCGGGTCCTTAAGTCTGACGAATGCATCACGCGACACTTGCGCATGATAAAGTCTGAGGCCGAGATTGACAAAATACGGTTTGCAGCTCGGATCGCTGATCGGGCTTTTGATCGCCTATCTGAGATTGCCCAAATTGGGGTGCCGCTATCGGGTGTGTTTCGATCCTTCCAGGCGCTTTGTTTGGATGAAGGTGCCGATTGGGTGCCTTACCTTGCGGGTGCGGCAGATCAAGGTGGCTATGGCGATGTTATTTCGCCAGCGACAGAAAAGGCACTAGCCCAAGGCGATGTGCTGATGCTGGATACTGGGCTGGTTTGGGATGGGTATTTTTGCGACTTTGATCGCAACTTCAGTGTGGGTTTCCCATCCACTGCCGTTGAGCAGGCTCATAGAAAATTGATTGACGCGGCGGCGGCTGGACGCGAGGCCGCCAAGCCCGGCGCCGCGATATCTGACCTGTTCCACGCCATGAATGCAGTCACAAACCCGGATGGACAATCGATGGAAGCCGGGCGTCTTGGGCATGGCTTGGGCATGCAACTGACTGAATGGCCGTCCATTATCGCTGTCGATCATACCTCGCTGGTTCCAGGCATGGTGCTGACGCTGGAACCTTCGGTAAAGTTGCAGAATGGCAAGATCATGGTGCATGAAGAAAACATTGTGATCCGCGATGGCGGCGCGGAATATCTGTCCGCTCCGCAAGATCGTCAGATCCGGATTTTGTAATGCCTATGTCCCCTGATCAACGCCCCACGCAGATTGGCCTGATCGTCCTGCAATCTGATGAAACGATTGAACGCGATATGCGCGTTCTTCTTCCACGGACTGTCGAATACCTCGTAACACGGGTCCCTTCCGGACAGAGTGTCACACCTGATAGCCTGCAATCCATGGACACTGCGCTGACGCAGGCCGCCAGCTTGCTTCCAGGCGGAGCTAAACTTGCAGCCGTCGCTTATGGCTGCACCTCTGGCACGGCTCAGATCGGCGCAGATCGCATCTCAGCGCTTGTTCAAGCCGGTGTCTCTACCCCAGCTGTAACTGAGCCTGTGTCCGCTCTGATTGCAGCATGCAGGACGTTGAATGTGACCCGCATCGGCTTGGTCAGCCCCTATATCGCAACTGTTTCGGATCGGCTGCGCGTGGTGTTGGCTGATGCCGGCATTACCGTCACCCGGTTCAAAAGCTTTGATGAGCCAGTTGAAGAAAAAGTGGTGCGCATTCCGGCTGATGCGATCAGGCAAGCCGCAATTGACGTTGGTCAAAACCCCAATTGTGAGGCGGTATTCTTATCCTGCACAAACTTGCGAACATTGGATGTGATCGAGCGAGTCGAGGCGCAAATCAACAAACCTGTTTTGTCGAGCAATCAGGTTCTGGCGTGGCGTCTGGGTGAAGTTGCAAGCCTGGAGATGTCGCTATCGGGTGTTGGGACATTGTTTCAGCGGGGCACAAAAACAGGCCTTTGTTAGTCCCGTCTTCCGGCCAACAAAATTTTTGTGATATTGACGAATGTCCGGTCTTTGAACGCTGCGCCGCAGCAGTCGGAGATCGGCTTAATGGCAGCTTGGGGCCGCAACACAGTATCCCTTTCCGGTTTGCGCAAGGCAAAGTCCGTACAAGTACTAGCCGCGGTTGAGCAGGTAAAATCTTGCGGTTTGCACCCTGTAACGTATCATTGCGGGACGGAGCTTCAAAAGGGAGGTGAGGTAGAATGGCGGACGGAAGCACAGCGAAAAACCGGGCACGGCGCAGCGTCGTCGTTCACGAATTCACCAATAGCGTCCTTGACCCGGATGCCCCCATGCTGGGCCCGGTCGAAGATGGTGGTACGATCATTGCCAACACCGCGCCAGGTTGCTGGGGCCCGATGATCACGCCCAGCCTGCGGGGCGGCCACGAAGTGACACAGCCTGTTTTTGTCGACGGCGCCGAGATCGGCGATGGTGTCGCCATTCGCATTCGCGACATAACGGTCACCTCAAGCGCGACGGCGTCGGGCCACGACAGCTCTCCCGAGGGGTTCTGCCTGGGAGACCCCTATGTGGCCGCGCGCTGCCCCACCTGCGACACGGTCTGGCCCGAGACGCATATCGAGGGGATCGGCCAGGACGCGGTCAAATGCGATGCGTGCGGCAATGCGGTCAAACCGTTCGAGATCGTGCACGGCTATACCGTCACCTTTGACGACACGCGTAGCGTTGGCCTGACGCTACCGAAGGACGGCGCCGAGACGATTGCGAAGAGCGCCGATCATTATGCGGCCTTGCCGGATGAAAGCCGCCAGCACTCAATCCTGAATTTCGCGCCTTCCGATATGCCGGGTACGCTGGTGCGGATGCGGCCCTTCATGGGGCAACTTGGCACCTGCCCGTCGATGCCGATGCCAGACAGCCATAATGCGGGCGATTTCGGTGCATTTTTGGTAGGCGCCCCCCATGATTACGCCATCACCGCCGAGCAACTGGCCGAACACAAGACCGACGGTCACATGGATATCGACGCCGTGCGCGCCGGTGCAATTCTTGTCTGTCCGGTGAAGGTGAAGGGGGCGGGCGTTTATATGGGCGACATGCATGCCGGTCAGGGTGATGGTGAAATTGCCGGCCACACGATGGATGTCGCGGGCAGCGTGACGCTGCAGGTCGAGGTGGTGAAGAATTACCCGCTGGACGGTCCGGTCCTCTTCCCGCTGGAAGAAGACCTGCCTCCCCTGGCGAAGCCGTTCACCGATGCCGAGAAGGCGAAGGGCGCGCGCCTGGCCGAGAAATGGCAAGTGTCCAAGATCGAGGCGCTGGCACCGATTTCGGTCATCGGGACGGCGGCCAACCTGAACGAGGCGATCGAGAACGGTCTGGCGCGTGCGGCAAAGCTACTGGATATGACGGTGGCTGAAGTCCGCAACCGGGCGACGGTCAACGGCGCGATTGAGATCGGACGCGCGCCGGGTGTGATCCAGGTGACGTTCCTGGCGCCGCTGAGCAAGCTTGATGCCGTAGGTCTGGGCGACTATGCCCGGGAGCAATATGGAATCTGATTGCAAGCGCGGCAGAGTACAGACGTGCTCTGCCGCGCTTCCCATTGGACTGGACGTCAGGACATCAGCGCGTACGACGAGTTAAGACCATATCGTCTCGAACTTGGGCCCTGCGCGTTGAGTGCCAGACTCAGCAACAACGCGTTGGGCGGCTGGGATTCGGCCCTACATTTCACGGCGTAGAGGGCATTGGCGATAGGGGACGAAGCAAGCCTGGCCCGAATAGGGGAGATAAGTCTTGTTCGCTGATGGTCGGTGAGGCCAACAAAAAGCGCAAGATGTACGAAAGCGGCTTTGGCAAGATTGCATTGCGGCATCTGGTCAACCGGCCAATGGCAGCTTGGGGCCGCCCTTGCAGACGGCCCTGCAGCTCTAGATTTCAATGGCTTCCGCGATAGCCAATGCATCCTCAAGCGCGACGCCGATATACCGGGCCGTACTGTCCATCTTGGTGTGACCAAGCAGAAGCTGAACGGTAAGGTGGTGAACAGACGCCTCCCTAAACTTCCACTTCAAGGCCCACGGCTTTGGCGAGCTTTTGGACGGTTATAAACATAGCATTTTGGAGGCAAAAATGACCAAGCGACCAAATGAACAGAACGAGCGGATCAAGCGGCAATTCATGGGCTTCCGCAAGCATTCAAAGCGGCTCTCAGAAAAGACTCTGGACCGCGAACTTGCGGCCTTGGAGCGCTTCGACGTTTGGAATGGGCGCAAAGATTTTGCGAAGTTCCACGTCGAATGGGCGATGGGGTTTCGTGCGCATCTTGAGCAGGCCAAGAGTGCAACCGGCAAACCCCTGAGCAAATCCAGTTGCCGCGCGATCATGGCTACCTTGCGTGAATTCACGTTCTGGCTGTCTCAGCAAGAGGGCTTTCGCCGCCGGATCAAAATGGCCGATGCCGATTACTTTCGTCTGTCCCTTCGCGATGAGGCAGAGGCACGAGCCGCACCTGAACGCCCAGCGCCCAGTATCTCACAGGCCAAGCGCGCTTTGGCTCTGATGCAGGAGGACAACCCCCGCGCGCTACGCGACAAAGCCCTCTTCGCGCTTCTGTGCCTCACAGGTGTCCGCGTTGCTGTTCTTGTGTCGCTCAAGATCAAACACGTCGATATCGAAGAAAAATCGATCAAGCAAAACCCACGTGAGGTAGCGACCAAGTTCGGCAAAAACATCGATACGTTCTTCGCGAAAGACTTCGCGGATGCAGAGGCGGTACTGGCCAAATGGATCGCACACCTGGATGAGACGGCCCTCTATGGTCCTAATGATCCGCTGTTTCCTGCAACTGCCAATAAACCGCAAAGCAATATGGGCTTCAAAGCTATCGGCTTCGAGCGCCGCCACTGGACTACCACAGAACCCGTCCGCAAGATCGTGAACGCCGCTTTTGCAAACGCCGGTCTGCAGGCCTACGGCACCCACTCGTTCCGTCACATGCTGGCACGGCACGCCGCGCGTCACGGCAAATCCGTTGCCGAACTGGTCGCCACATCGCAAAACCTTGGGCATAGCGATGTTCTCACGACCTTGCGCCGCTACGGGCAAATCAACCGTGATGACCAGCGCCGACTGATCACGGGGCAAACATCGGATGATCCGGACGAATAAGCTATCAGAGCACAGCGCTCATCCGTGGGAACAGGTGTGGGAACGGCTGTTCTATTTTCCAAAAAAATAATAAAAACAATAATTTATAGCCTTAGTGTGGCGGAGACGAAGGGATTCGAACCCTCGAGACGGTTTCCCGCCTACTCCCTTAGCAGGGGAGCGCCTTCGACCACTCGGCCACGTCTCCGCTGGTGGGTCTATCAGCAATAAATGCGGCAGAACAAGTGGAAACTGCTTGCACGGTGTGTCGGTTACGCAAGCCGCCGCATCATGCGGGTGCCGAGTGAACCAACTGCGCCTTGCCAAGTACGGCGGCGATCAGGTTTGGGACCTCGGGGTGTAACCCGATCGGGTCCAGGCGCAGGCCCGTGAAATCGGCCTGATCCAGGGCCTCGGGCAGATCGTCCAGAACGTGCCCTCGGCGGGCGGCGAAGAAGGGCAGGCAAATGGCCCTTTCTCCGGCATTGACGACCGCGTCACCCAGATAGGGCGGCTCCTCAATGTATCCCAAGCGCAGATCGCCGAACCCCATCCTGGCTTGTACGGCATTCGCGAAGGCTTGGGTGTCGCGGGCCGCGTTGCGGCTGCGGCCTGACCCATGGCCGGCCACGATCAGGCAGGTTTCGGACGCCGCCCATCCCTTCTGCGCCAGTTCCTGGGTCAGCCATCGTACCGCCAGGCCCGGCAAGCCTGGATCAACCCCGAACGGTGGCAGCATCCTCGCTTTGACCGGCGCGATGCGCCCGGGCAGGGCCGTCTTGGTAAACCAGCCATCGGTCATGAAATGCGGATAGATCAGCGGGTCGGGGCCGGCCAGGTCCAAAGCGGCCTGCAACGCATACGGGGCGGCCAGAGTTGCGCTGAGAATCTGCCAGTCGGGCAGCAAATCGCGGAGTTGATCGCGCAATACAGCCAACTCGGCCTCGGCCACGTCGGGCTCAGAGGGTTGACCGTGACTGACCAGAATGGCGCTTGAGCGTATATCTGGCATTGTCTCGGATGGCGATCTTGTTCCAGACATCGCGTTCTCCAACTGGCGTTTTACCGGCGTCGCGGGCGAGGCCGATATCGGGAACTCCGCTCGCCATCGAAGCATAGCGTCAGCGACGTCCAAATCCACCGCGATGGCCGCATTGATCAAGCCTTGAAGGCCGCCGCGAAGGGGTCGGGCAAGGCGAACTCGTCCAAAGCGCGCCTGCGGGCCTCGGGGGACATTTTGCGCGCGGTTTTCTCAACGATCCGCTGTAGCTTATCAGGCTCATGCTTTTCCGCAAAATCCGCGAAGTACCATCTGAGGAAGACAAAGCAAATCACATCTTCCAGCGCCTGCACCTGGGGGTCGCGCTTGATCCCCTCTTTGCGGAGCATCTGACCGGCCTGCGCGATGTCGCCCGCGTCATACCCGGCCTCGGCCATGATCTGGCCGACGCGCCGGGCATGGTGTTGCGCCAGATCGCGCCGCCAGGTCAGATATCCCGCACGCCCTTCGGGGTAATCGCCCCTCTTTAGAACCCAGCGTTCAATATGCTGGCCGCGCGCCGTGATTTTCAAGATTTCCGAGGCACCCGCGTGCAGATGCGCCAATTCCGCGCTCATCCGCTGACCGTAGAGCAGCGCAGCGGGCGCCCCTTCACGTCGGTCCGGGTCTGCCGCATTCGCCGCATCTATAGCGTCCAGAACAGCGCTAAGCCTTGTCATGTGGTTTCGTTACGCATGCGCCAAAAGCCCCATACCCTTACCCGCTGAAGAGGAAGTGCAGGACATCGCCATCCTTCACCTCATAGGCCTTGCCTTCCACCCGCATCTTGCCGGCATCCTTGGCCGCCTGTTCACCGCCGAGGGTGACGAAATCGTCGTAGGCGATGGTTTCAGACCGGATGAAACCCTTTTCGAAATCGCCATGAATCACGCCCGCCGCTTGGGGGGCCAGCGTGCCTTTGCGGATGGTCCAGGCGCGGGCCTCTTTCGGGCCGACGGTAAAGTAGGTTTGCAAGTTCAGCAGCGCATAACCCGCACGGATCAGCCGGTCGAGGCCCGCCTCGTCCAGACCCATCTCGGCCAGGAACATCTCGGCCTCTTCGGCATCGAGTTGGCTGATCTCTTCCTCGATCTTGGCCGAGATCACGACCGACGCCGCACCGTTTCGGTCAGCATATTCCGCCACCTTGGCGGAATAGGCGTTGCCATTTGCCGCGTCCGCCTCATCGACATTGCAGACGTAGAGGATGGGCTTGGCCGTCATCAGTTGCAGCATGCGCCAAGTCTTCCGGTCTTCCGCCGCCACATCGACATCGCGCGCGGGCTGCCCGGCCTCAAGCACGGTCTTCGCCTCATTCAGAAGGCGCTCCTGATCCACCGCCTCTTTGTCGCCGCCGCGAACCTTGCGGCTGAGGTTTTGCAGGCGGCGTTCGACGCTTTCCAGATCGGCCAGCATCAGCTCGGTCTCGATGGTTTCGATATCGGCGATGGGGTCAACGCGGCCATCGACATGGGTGACATCGCCATCGTCAAAGCACCGGACCACATGGGCGATGGCGTCGCATTCGCGGATATTGGCGAGGAACTGGTTGCCAAGGCCCTCGCCTTTCGACGCGCCTTTCACCAGACCGGCGATATCGACGAAGGTCATCCGGGTCGGAATGATCTGCTTCGACCTGGCAATCGCGGCCAGTTTGTCGAGCCGCGCGTCGGGCACGGCCACATCGCCGACATTCGGCTCGATCGTGCAGAACGGAAAGTTCGCGGCCTGCGCGGCGGCGGTTCGGGTCAGCGCGTTGAACAAGGTCGACTTGCCCACATTTGGCAGCCCAACAATTCCGGTTTTGAAGCCCATCTTGGTTTCTCCTTCGATGGGCCGGTGTCTAGGGCGCGCGAAGGAAGGGCGCAAGGGCGCTGTCAGCTATGCTTTTCGCGGGACTGAAAGATCAAAAGCCAGGCCAGGATGATGAACATCGGGTGCGTCAGGCCGCCGCTGAAAATCAGCGCTGGCACCCAGATGAAGAAGGTCAGGATGCCGACAATGGGCCGGCCGGTCAGCACGATGGACAGGGGTGGCAGAAGGATCGCAAGAAGATAATTCATGACGCTCAGCTATGTATTGCGGATCGGGTTTACCAGTGGTCGGCCGATCAACGCAGAGGCTGACGGTTGGTTCCGGGGTCAGACGGCGATCACGCGCGTCTCGCCCGCCACGCGGATGGCCGCACCACGACCCGCCAGTGGCGCCACGCGCAGTCGCGACGGCACGCCCATATCGACGCCCTGCAGAATCTCGAATGGCTCGGCATGAATGCCGGTATCGCGCAGATATCCCGCCAGAGCCGCTGCTGCGGCGCCGGTCGCCGGGTCTTCATAGACGCCGTGGCCCGCGAAGGCATTGCGGGCATGGAAAAGATCCGCCGTCTCGCGCCAGACCAAGCTGATCGTGACCAGCCCCGCCGCCTGCATCAGCGCGGCACCCTGGTCGAAATCGTAGGCCATGTCTTGCAAGAGGCCGTGCCGTGAAAGTGGCAGTAACAGGTGCTCTGCGCCTGCGTTCACGCGGGCCGGCGGCAGATCGGCGTCCAGATCGCCCTGCCCCCACCCGAACAGGGCCAGCGCGCCGGCCAGCAAATCAGGCCCGACCGGGCGATGCGAGGTGGCGGGCGAGGTCAGCTCGGCCCCCCAGCCATTTGGCCCTTGCATCGCGGTCACGCTGATTTCGGCGTCGTTCAAGATCAGCGCATAGCGCCCTGGCCCGTGGGCCGCACCCAGGGCTGCCCCCAGCGCGATGGTGGCATGGCCGCAAAACGGCACCTCGCCCTCGGGCGCGAAATAGCGGGTTCGAAAAGCGGGGCCTTGGGGCGCGGCAAAGGCGGTTTCGCTATAGCCGACCTCGGCTGCGATCCGCTGCATTTTGGTCGCGTCTGGCAGGCTGTCGGACAACAGCACGCCCGCCGGGTTGCCGCCGACCCCATCGGCCGAGAAGGCCGCGATGCGCTGAACTGATGTTTCGGCCATGTCCCACCTCTCGCACGCAGCCTTCCATGCCTGCCGCCCGGGCGCAAATGCCTATTCGTGATCGCACTCATGCAAGACGCTGATCCCCTTTGTGACACTTGCCATCGCTGCCGGTTTGCGCGACACCGCCAGAACCAAACGCAGTGAGGAGACGGCATGACCCGGATCGACGCCAAATTCGCCCAGCTTCGCGGCGAGGGCCGGAAGGCTTTCGTGGCCTATGTCATGGCGGGTGATCCCGATGCCGAAACCTCGCTTGAGATCATCAGGGGCCTGCCCGGTGCGGGCGTCGATATCATCGAGATGGGCCTGCCTTTCACCGACCCGATGGCCGATGGCCCAACGATCCAGCTGGCCGGTCAGCGCGCGCTTGAGGCGGGTCAGACCCTGCAGAAGACGCTGGATATGGCGGCCGCATTCCGCAAAGACGATGACGAAACGCCGATCGTGATGATGGGCTATTACAACCCGATCTTTTCGCGCGGGGTCGAAAGGTTTCTGGTCGATGCCCAAGCGGCCGGGATCGACGGACTGATCGTCGTCGACCTGCCGCCGGAAGAGGATGATGAGCTCTGCATCCCGGCCCAGAAGGCGGGCCTGAACTTCATCCGCCTCGCCACACCTACGACCGACGATAACCGTCTGCCGAAGGTGCTGCAAAACACCAGCGGCTTCGTCTATTACGTCTCGATCACCGGCATCACCGGCGCGGCCGAAGCACAGGCGGCCGATGTGGGCCCCGAGGTCGCGCGGATCAAGGCCCAGACGGACCTGCCCGTGATCGTGGGCTTCGGCATCAAGACGCCGGAGGCGGCCGAGGCGATTGCCGGGGTGGCCGACGGTGCGGTGGTCGGCTCGGCCATCGTCAAGCTGATCGAAGAGGGGCGTCCGGTGCCCGAGATCCTGGCCTATGTCAAAGGCCTGGCTGACGGGGCACATCGCGCCTGAAGCGCCGTCAATCGCGCGCCTTGTCGAGGTAGGTGCGGATATCGGTCAGCAGAGGAAGTGCGTCCGCCATACGCTCTACCCCGATCTGCTCGGCGATCCCGGCCATGTCGCTGGTCAGCCCGGAAATCGCGTCTTGCCGGAATGCCTTGCCCGCCTCTGTCAGCCAGACGCATTTTGAGCGTCCATCCGCAGGATTGGCCCGCATCTCAATCAGCTCGGCCTTTTCAAGACCTGCAAGCGTGTGGGTCAGCGTCGTCTTCGGCACCTGAAACGCGCGCGCCATGGCCAGAGGGGTCTGGCCATCCTTCACGCGCGTCAGGTGGTTTAGCACGGTAAAATGGCTGGCGAGAAATCCGTGCGGCAGCCGGGCCTCCAACATCGTGCGGCTTAGCTGCTCGATGATGCCCACTTCGTTGAAAAAGCGGAAGATCAGCCCGGCCTCCTCATCACGCATGCGTCGTTTTTGCCTCCACCGGCCAGCGCGGGCTGGCGGCCACGTCGGGCCCATAGCCCAGTCGACCGAACATTTGCACGGTTCCGCCCTCAGGGGCCAGACGCTTGTGAATGTCGGCGTAAAGCGCGTCCATCTCGGGATATTCCTGCAAGGCCTGGCTGAGCGGCTGCATCCCGACGCCCTCGGCCGTGGCCGCCAGGTTCAGGCGCAGCCAATCGCGGCCTGCAGCGATCTGATCGGCCCGTGTATTGCCGGGCGTCACCTGCCAGACATGGCCCATCGCGGTGTCGGCATTTTCCAGAACCGCCGCCATGCCCTGCTGAAAGCTCATCGACGTCGTATCCATCACCACATCGCGGTTGAACATGCCCAGAACGCGCAGCGTTTCGAACATCGGGCCCGAGAAATCGATGCCGTCTGGATTGGCGTTCACCTCGCGCCGCCCGATCCGGAACAGATCGACGCTTTCCTTGTAGGTCCGCGGCGTTTCGATCTCGATGATCAATGCCTCGCGGGACAAGGCTCGAAGCGCTTCGACCTCGGCCATATCGACGGTGCCGCCGACCATCGTGCCATGGGCCGCAGCGGCCGTGATCCGGGCCAGGGCATCCGCCGAAACGGGGCGTGCCACATCGAAGGGCTCTTTCAACGACCGGCGGTGCGGTACCTGCGCAAAGAGCGGATCGCGGGAGACATCGGCTGGGGTAAAGGTGCAGATGGCGACGGGCCGCGCGTCCAGGTGCTGGGGGTCGGTGCCCTCTGGAAAAAGCTCGGTCTCGACAACCAGTCCATCCTCCAGCGCGGCCATCCTCAGAAGCTCAAGAAAGCAGCCGAGGCCCACGGTGATCTGGCGGTTGAACGGATCGGTATGCGGCAGCATCCGGTCGGTATCGGCATAGAGAACCGCCTGGTTCGGGGTCGAAAGATCCACCTTCCAAGGCTGCCTGTTATGCGGGTTGGGCGCCAGGATCGCCCAGCTCAGCGCCCGCATACGCGGGTCGTCATATTGGCCGGCGGCAGCCCAGGGCGCGACGGCCGCATCGGGCGTGCGGGTGATGTGAAATCCGAAACCGGCCGTGGCGGCGACGATCGTGCCGCCTCCGACGATGGCCAGCATTTTGCGACGGGACAGGGACATGTGATTTCTCCATTAGTACGACATCGCACTATATAGTGCGATGTCGTACTAATGTCAAACCTGCAAAGATACCGATTGCGCCGTTGCCAGGTTACGGGTGAATTGGTAATGGTTTTTGACCAATAACGAAGGTAGCCGGCCCATGCCCGTCATCACCACCATCGACGATCTCAAACGCATCTATCGCCGCCGCGTGCCGAAGATGTTCTATGACTACACCGAATCCGGCAGCTGGACCGAACAGACCTTCCGCGAGAATACGTCGGATTTCGACCAGATCCGCCTGCGCCAGCGCGTGGCCGTGGATATGGAAGGGCGCACGACCGAAAGCACGATGGTGGGTCAAAAGGTGGCGATGCCCGTGGCGCTGGCCCCTGTCGGCCTGACCGGCATGCAGCACGCCGATGGCGAGATCCTGGCGGCCAAGGCGGCGGCGAATTTCGGGGTGCCCTTCACACTATCGACCATGTCGATCTGCTCGATCGAAGACGTGGCCTCAAAATCGCCCGCGCCGATCTGGTTTCAGCTTTACGTGATGCGCGACGAGGATTACGTCGCGCGCCTGATCCAGCGCGCGAAGGATGCCAAGTGCTCAGCCCTCGTCGTGACGCTGGATCTGCAGATCCTCGGCCAGCGTCACAAGGACCTCAAGAACGGCCTGTCGGCCCCGCCCAAGCTGACGATCCCGACAATGCTGAACCTGGCCACCAAATGGGGCTGGGGGCTTGAGATGCTGTCGACCAAGCGCCGTCAGTTCGGCAATATCGTGGGCCATGTGAAGGGGGTGAAAGACCCCTCATCCCTGATGTCCTGGACGGCCGAGCAGTTCGACCCTCAGCTTGATTGGGAGAAGGTCAAGAAGCTGCGCAAGATGTGGGACGGCAAGTTCATCCTGAAGGGCATCCTGGATGCCGAGGATGCCAGGATGGCCCTGCAGGTCGGGGCCGACGCGATTGTCGTGTCGAACCATGGCGGGCGGCAATTGGATGGCGCGCTATCCTCGATCCGCATGCTGCCCTCGATCCTCGACGCGGTGGGCGACAAGATCGAGGTGCATCTGGATAGCGGCATCCGCTCGGGCCAGGACGTGCTGAAGGCGCTCGCCATGGGGGCACGTGGTACCTATATCGGGCGCGCTTTCGTCTATGGCCTGGGCGCGATGGGCCAGAAGGGCGTGACCCGCGCGTTGGAGGTGATCCACAAGGAGCTTGACACCACCATGGCGCTCTGCGGCTACAAGGATGTCAAGACGCTCGACCGGAATGCGCTGCTTATTCCGAAGGGGTTTGAGGGCGAGTGGCAGGCACCTCCGGCCCCCCGCGCGAAGCCGCGCGGAAGGGCAAAAGCAAAAGCGGCGTCAAAAGCATAAGGCCGGCGACCAGGCCGAATGAGGCACGCAGGCCGAACGCTTCCGAGACGAAGCCCATCACCGGCGGGCCGATGAAAAAGCCCATATAGCCGATGACGGCGGTGCGCGAGATGGCCATGGTCCGGTCGCGTGCGGCAACCCTCTGGCCGACCAGCGCGAAGGCCAAAGGCGCCACGACAGACACGCCGAGGCCCAGGATCGCAAAGCCCAGATAGGCCATCGCCGGGCTTTGGGCCGCGGCCGCAAGGGCCGCACCCATGGCCGTCATCAGACCCGCGCCGACGATCGTCGCCCCCTCATGCCCGCGCCTTGTGACCATCTGACCGGTCATGCGCCCGATGCCCATCGTCAGGCCCAACAGCGCCGGGCCCAAGGCACCCTCTGCCGCGCCACCGCCCAATGTCCGCTCAATATGCAAGGCCGACCAGGCCTCGGTCGCATTCTCGGCCAGGAACGCCACGAAGGTGATGAGGCCCGCCCAGATCACGACGCGGCCGATGATCGGCTGCCTCAGGGGGCCACCCGGGGCCTCATCGGCCACCTCGGGCGCCATGCGCATCATCAGCGACAGCATCACAGCCACGCCGCCCAAAGCCGTAAACACAACAGCCGGCGGAATACCGGCCTCGCGCGCCAGGCCCGCCATCACGGCCGATCCCGCATAGGCGAAAGAGAACCCCGCATGGTTGAGGTTCATCAGGCTGCGGGCATGGCGGGCCTCAAGCTGGCTGACCCGGGCATTCGCCACCACGTCCAACACCCCCGTCGCCGCCCCACAGAAGAAAAGCGCGCCCGCGAAAAAGACGACCCCGCCCGCATGGCCCGGCAGCAAGAACGCCAGCGCCGTCAGCAAGCCGCCCACCTGCAAAGCCCGTGCGCCCAGGGCGGCATCGAATCGGGGGGCCAGCCACATCGCGGTCACGGCCCCCATCGCGCCGATCAGCAGGGTCAGGCCGAACGTGCCGTCATCCGCGCCGATGCCCGCCTTCAGGTCGGGCACCTGGGCCGCAAACGCCCCCCAATAGATGCCCACCACCGCAAAAGCGGGCAGTGACGGGCGCGAGGCCCTGATATCCAAGATCAGCGACATGGGTCTGATCTGGACCCCGTTCCGGCAAACGGTGCAAGGGCCAATCGACGCGATCGAGAATTTGCTTTTCAAAGCGCGCGATCTCGCCTATACGCCGCGCTTCATCTGGGCATGCACCCTTGGAGGATGCCCGACTAACAGGAGTACGACCCATGGCTGGTGAGATCCCAGATCTTCACGCCAAGGTACGGACGGGGACAGGCAAGGGGGCCGCCCGTCAAGCTCGCCGCAATGGCGAAGTACCTGGCATTGTATATGGTGGCGGTGTTGACCCGTTGCCGCTGAACGTCCCCTTCAACGCGCTGATGAAGCACCTCAGGGCAGGCCGCTTTCTGTCGACGCTGTTCAACCTCAAGGTTGACGGGCACGACGATGTGCGCGTGATCTGCCGCAACGTGCAGCGCGATGTGGTGAAAGGCCTTCCCACGCATCTCGATCTGATGCGCCTGCGTCGGAATAGCCAGATCAAGCTGTTCATTCAGGTTGAGTTCATCAACCATGAGGCGGCCCCCGGCCTGAAAAAGGGTGGTACGCTGGTTGTGGTTCGCCAGGAAGTCGAACTGGAAGTGACCGCGGGCGATATCCCCGAAGGGATCACGGTTGATTTGGCAGGTCTTGAGATTGGCGATGTCGTGCATATCAGTGACGTCAAGCTGCCCTCCGGCGCCAAACCCACCGTTGATCGTGACTTCGTGATCGCGAACCTCTCGGCGCCGTCCGGTCTGAAATCGTCCGGCGAAGACGACGAGGATGAAGGCGAAGCAGCCGAGGAAACAACAGAAGAGGCCGCGACCGAGGAGTAACCCTTGTCCGACCTGTCTTGAAGATCGCGGGGCCCTCGGGCCCCGCTTTTCGTTTTGCGGCCCGCTCTGGCCTTTTGGCCGGGTTCGCGGCATTAAATGCGCCAGGATCAGTTGGGGCCGTCGCCATGAAACTCTTCGTTGGTCTGGGAAATCCAGGCCCAAAATATGCAGGCAATCGCCACAATATCGGCTTCATGGCCGTTGACCGGATTGCGGCCGACCACGGCTTTGCGCCCTGGCGCGCGCGGTTCCAGGGCGAGGCCACCGAAGGGCGGCTGGGCGCGGAAAAGGTGATCTTGCTCAAGCCCGGCACCTTCATGAACCTTTCCGGCCAATCGGTGGGCGAGGCGATGCGGTTCTACAAGCTGACCCCGGAAGACGTGACCGTCTTCCATGATGAGCTGGACCTCGTCCCCGGCAAATGCCGCCTGAAGACGGGTGGCGGGCATGCGGGGCATAATGGCCTGCGCTCCCTCCACCAGCATATCGGCGACAGCTATGGCCGCGTGCGGCTGGGCATCGGCCATCCGGGCCACAAGGACAAGGTGGCCTCCTACGTGCTGCATGATTTTGCCAAGGCCGATCAGGATTGGCTCGACGATCTTCTCCGTGGCATCTCGGACGGGGCCCCCGACCTGGCGGCAGGCGACGGCGGCAAGTTCCAGAATGCCGTTGCCTTGCGCGTGGCGCCGCCCCGGTCCGGCGGTGGTGAGAAGACGACCGCCAAAGCCGATGCCGCGCCCAAGTCAGACCCGGCGCCCGAACCGGAGGCCGACACCCGTTCGGCCCTCCAGCGCCTGGTGGATCGGTTCCGATGAAACTGCGCGAGGCCTTCCTGTTCCAGTCACGCGCCTGCGCTGATCTGGGCTCGCCCTTCATGGGGCGGCTGATGGCCCTGGCGGCCGAGCGGCTGTCCGGGGACGGCCCGATTGGCCGGCGCCTGTTCGGCTGGTCGGGCGATCTGAGCCCGAGAGGCGCCTCGGTGCCCTTGCGATTTGGTGGCGCGTTGCATGCGCTTGTCCTGTCGGGGGACAAAGATCTGGCACAGGTCTACCCGCCCCATGATGTGGATGATGACGCCCTGTGGGCCGCCGTCGAACGGGCATTAACGGACCATGAGGCTGATATTCTGGCCTGGCTCGACAATGCACCTCAGACGAACGAGGTGCGCAGGTCCGCCGCCATGATCGCGGCCGCGCATTGGCTGACAGCACGCTATGGCTTGCCGATCAACCTGTCCGAACTGGGGGCCAGCGCGGGCCTGAACCTGATGTTCGATCACTTCGCGTTGGAGGCGGGCGGCGCCCGCTTCGGCCCGGCGGATGCGGGCGTCGTACTGGCCCCGGATTGGACCGGCCCGCCGCCGCCCAAGGCCGATCTGCGCATCAATAACCGCCGAGGCGTTGACCTCAACCCGCTCGATCCGTCCGCGCCCGAAGGCCAGTTGCGTCTGCGCGCGTACCTCTGGCCCGACCAGACCCACCGCCGCGCCCTGACGGATGCCGCGATAAGCGTTGCCGCAGCTGAGGTGGACAAAGCCGATGCGATCGCTTGGCTGGCCACTAGGCTTGATCCCGTCCCGGGCCATCTGCACCTGATCTATCATACGATCGCCTGGCAATACTTTCCGCCCGCCGTGCAAGCCGAAGGCGAGGCGATGCTGGCCCGTGCGGGGGCCGTGGCCACCGCCAACGCCCCGCTGGCGCGCCTGGCGATGGAAGCCGACGATCACGGGCGTGGCGCCCGCCTGACCCTGCAGGTCTGGCCCGATGGGGAAATTATCCCGCTTGGCCGGATCGATTTCCATGGCCGCTGGGTAGACTGGCAAGCGCCAGCACCTAGATAACGGGTCATGGAAAAGGACGCTTCTCTCAATGTGCATGGTGGGCCGCTTGAGGCCTGCTCAACCGACCCGCTGACCGGGTTCTTTCGCAATGGCTGCTGCGATACCGGGCCGATGGACCGGGGTAGCCATACGGTCTGCGCGGTCATGACAGCCGAGTTCCTCGCGTTCTCAAAATATGTCGGCAACGATTTGTCGACGCCGCGGCCGGAATTCGGGTTCGCAGGGCTCAAGCCGGGCGACAAATGGTGCCTCTGCGCCAGCCGGTTCCTGCAAGCCCACGAAGAAGGATGCGCCCCGCGCGTGAACCTGGCCGCAACGCATCAAAAGGCACTTGAAGTCGTGCCGCTGACGGTGCTTGAGGCCTACGCGAAATAGATCGCTTCAAGGAACAGCCGGCTTTCGCCTTTTGCGCAATGCTAGAAAGATGCCCAGCCCGCAGATGCTGCCAAAGAACAGCACCGTAAGATGACGCGGCCCTATGCATCCTTCGAGCTGTCCAGCTTCTTTGATCTGCCCGATATCATCGGCGAAGATGAAGAAAACAATCATTACCCTGAAAATCATCAACCCTGACCATGCTACGGTGATCCACCACGCCCAGGGTGCACGGATGATCAGTGCCGCAAGGATACAGGCGACCATTATCAGCCCACTTGGATAATGGAATATCCGCAGCAATTCATCGAAGGCGGATAATGGGCCATCAGAGAGGGCCCAGTCAGGCCGTACTTTGTCGCAGACTTCAGCCCAAGCTATGCTGGGCCAAAGCAGGACAAATGCTAATCCTCTTCGAACGGGTCCCATTCGTCTTCGACTTCCGGCAGGGCTTCGACTGCGGCCTCCTGCGCGATTTCTTCTGCGGTGCGCAGCTCGACGATCTTTGCGTCCGGGAAGGCATCGAAAACCGCTTTGACCAGTGGGTGCTGCATGGCTTCGGACGTCAGGACGTTCTGTTCGGCCTCGCGCGCTTCAGTGATGGTCGCCGCGCCGCCCGAGCCCACGACCGAGACACCCCAGCGGTTGCCCGTCCAGCCCTGCAAGCGTTGGCCGAGGCGGGCGGCCAGGTCGTTCGGCGCGCCTGGGGCGGGCTCAAACTCGATCCGGCCGGGGCTGTAGCGGGCCAGGCGCACATAGCCTTCAACCTCGACCAACAACTTCATGTCGCGATTGGCGCGGATCAGTTGCACCACATCTTCAAACTGCGCGTAGCGGGCCAGCGCGGCCTCGGGCGCGACGGCCAGCGCCGTGGCGGCGCCCGAGGCTGTTGGACCAGCGCTGACTGGGGCCGGGGCCGACCTCGCGGTGGCACCCGCACTGGTCCCCTGCCCCGACGACGCAGACCCGCCCCCACCGCCCGAGGGCGCCGGGGGCGAGTTCGACTGCAGTTTGGCGACCAGTTCTTCCGGCGAGGGCAAGGTGCTGACATGGGTCAGCCGGATCACCGCCATTTCGGCGGCCATCATCGCATTCGGGGCGGCGGCGACCTCTTCCAGCGCTTTCAGCAGCATCTGCCACATCCGGGTCAGCGCCCGCATCGGCAGCTTGTCGGCCATGCCCTGGCCGCGGTTCCGTTCCTCGGGCGCGATTGTGGGGTCGTCGGCGGCTTCGGGCGTGATCTTGACCACGGAAATCCAATGCGTGATTTCGGCCAGATCGCGCAGCACCGCCATCGGGTCGGCGCCATCGGCATATTGGCGCGACAGCTCTGACAGGGCGCCGCTCGCATCGCCCGCCATGATCAGGTCAAACAGATCCATCACCCGGCCCCGGTCGGCCAGGCCCAGCATGGCGCGCACCTGCTCGGCCGTCGTCTCGCCCGCGCCATGGCTGATCGCCTGATCCAGCAGGCTTTCGGCATCGCGGGCCGACCCCTCGGCGGCGCGGGTGATCAGCGCCAGCGCGTCATCGGTGATCTGGGCCTTTTCGGCATCCGAGATCTTGCGCAGAAGGCCCATCATCACCTCGGGCTCGATCCGGCGCAGATCGAAGCGCTGACACCGCGACAGCACCGTCACCGGCACCTTGCGGATCTCGGTGGTGGCGAAAATGAACTTCACATGCTCGGGCGGTTCTTCCAGCGTCTTCAAGAGCGCGTTGAACGCGCTTGTCGACAGCATGTGAACCTCGTCGATGATATAGATCTTGTAGCGCGCGCTGGCGGCCCGGTAATGCACGCTTTCGATGATCTCGCGAATGTCGCCCACGCCTGTGCGGCTGGCCGCATCCATCTCCATCACATCCACATGGCGCCCCTCGGCGATGGCCACGCAATGCTCACACTGGCCGCAAGGGTCGGTCGTGGGCCCGCCTTCACCGTCCGGCCCGATGCAGTTCATGCCCTTAGCGATGATCCGCGCGGTGGTGGTTTTGCCGGTCCCCCGGATGCCCGTCATGATGAAAGCATGCGCGATCCGATCGGCCGCAAACGCATTTTTCAGCGTGCGCACCATCGCCTCTTGCCCGACGAGGTCGGCAAAGGTCTCGGGGCGGTATTTTCGGGCGAGGACCTGGTAGGTTTCGGGGGCGTCTTGCATGGGTCCTCTTGCTGGGGTTCCGGCGACGGTCAGGTTAGGGCCTGGCCTGTCCAACGTCCACCCGCCCTGCGGCCTATAGCAGCCAAAGAATGACGCCGACACCCGCCGAACTGAGGCTGAGCACAGCGGCAAGGATGGTCATCACGCGGGTCGGCTGCGCATTGGCATCATGCGATTCCATCCGCTCGATCGTCTTGCAGGCCTGTCGCCGGGCCGCCCAGAAGATGAAGATGGCGATGAGTATAAAGGCGCTGGCCACGGCCTTGGCCGCCCAGGTCGGCTCAAACGGGCCGAAAACGGCGCGGAGGCCAATGGCGATGGCAAGTGCGGCCATGCCGGTGCGCATCCAGCCGGCAAAGGTCCGCTCGTTCGCCAGAACGGTACGATCCTCGGCCCAATCGGTCCGGTCTTCGGCCCATTGGGTCTTGTTGTCCTTCTCGCTCATCGCGGCACCCTAGACCGGTATGACCCTGCCCGACAATGGCCGCAATCGCTGCGGCCCCGGCGCAACAGGGCCGCCAGACCGCCTTGGCCATGCCTTCCTCTGGCCCGGATTCGGTGCGAGACTCATTGTTATAGGGGGAAGAAAGGCGGTCTGTTATGTTTGACATCGCTGAAGTGTCCCTCGGCGCAGGGAAGATCGGCATCTGCCCGCTGCCGGGACGGACGGGCCAGTACAGCAGCGATCTGGCCAAGATGCTGGCGTGGACGCCAACCATCGTTCTGTCCATGAACCCCGAAATTGAGCTGGAAGCAGGCGGCGCGGAGACACTGGGCGCCGATCTGATCAAGGCAGGCGTCACCTGGCGCCACTTGCCGGTTTGCGATTTCGGCGCCCCGCAGGCGCATGTCATGGCGCTCTGGCCGCAGGTCTCGGCCGAAGCGCAGGCGGCGTTGGCCCAAGGCGGACGGGTTCTGGCCCATTGCTATGGCGGCTGCGGCCGGTCCGGCATGGCGCTGATGCGTCTGATGGTCGATATGGGCGAAGCGCCCGAGACCGCCCTGACACGCCTGCGGGCGGTGCGGCCTTGCGCGGTTGAGACACCGGGGCAACGCGCCTGGGCGGCGGCCGGCCAGCAGGTCACAAGGGCCCACGCGGCGCGCTAAATCGCTGAGCCCGCGTTTGAAGCCTGAAATCGATCACGTGGGCGCTTTATGTCGCGGGTTTTCGACCTTATCCTACGGTGGCCGACGACACTGCAGTAGCGCCCCGGATCAATCGGCGCTCAGGAAAGGAACAGACAGCATGATTGCCTATGTCACCGTTGGCGTTGACGATATTGCAAGTGCAAAGCGGTTCTATTCTGCGTTCCTACCCGCCCTAGGTTACGAGCTGGAAGAGTATCACGGGGACCTGAGCTATGTATTGCCAAAGGAACCTGGGCGGCCGGTCGCCCTGCCGGATTTCTACGTCAAATCACCCTTCGATGGATCTCCGGCATCGGCTGGAAACGGGACCATGATCGCGTTCGAGGCCCGCAATCAAGCCCAGGTTCGTGACCTTCATGCCGCCGCCCTCGCCGCAGGCGGTTCTGACGAGGGCCAGCCGGGCTTTCGCGCGTCCTATGGGCCTCAATTCTATGTCGGCTACCTACGCGACCCTCAAGGCAACAAGATAGCACTATTTTCCAGCAATCCAGACGAACCCGGACGAGACGGATAGCGCTATCGCCGCGGGCAATTCAGGCCCTCACAAAGCGCCCTAATCGCGGGACCGTTTCGTAGCCGCCTTGACGGCTTTCGCCCCCTTCACCATCTTGCCGAACGATTTATCACGGCGCCGCACTTCGGCGATGCTGGCCGAGTTATGGGCGTCTTCCCGCTTCAGCTTTTGCCAACGCGCCAGGCGGTCGGCATCAAGCGTGCCCTCGGCAATCGCCGCCCCGACGGCACAGCCCGGCTCGCCCTCATGGGCGCAATCGCGGAATTTGCATCTGGCGGCCAAATCGGTCAGATCGTCGAAGAGCAGATCAATGCCGTCCGACACATCGTGCATTCCAAGCTCGCGCATGCCCGGCATGTCGATCACCCATCCGCCATCCAACGTGCGATGCAGTGACCGCGACGTGGTCGTGTGACGGCCCTTGGCGTCATCCTCGCGGATATCGGCGGTCGACTGCGCGCCGCCGGTCAGCCCGTTGATCAGGGTCGATTTGCCGACCCCGGAGGAGCCTAGCAAGGCCACCGTCCGCCCCGGCCCGCACCATGGCGCCAGCCGGGCCAGATGCGTGGGGTCCTTAGCGTTCAGCGCGATCACCTCGACCTTGTCGGAAATCGCGCGGGCCTGCGCGACATAGGCCTCTTCCTCATCGGTCTGGTCGGTCTTGGTCAGCACGATCACCGGCTGCGTTTCGGCATCCAGCGCCATCACCACGTAGCGCTCAAGCCGGGCCACGTTGAAATCCTCGTTGCACGACGTGACGATGAACAGCGTGTCGACATTGGCGGCAATCAGCTGCGAATAGGCGACGTGCCCCGCCGCCCGGCGGCTGAGCACCGAGCGCGGCTCAAGACGGCGGACAATCCGCGCGCCGTCGGCCAAAACCCAGTCTCCCACGGCGATATCGCCCGCCGAAAGATCGGGCGGAAACACCAGAAGTTGCGGCCCCTCGTCTTCGCCGATCCCCACCGCGCGCGAGCGGCTGACCTCGGCGATGCGCAGGGGCGTCAGGGTTTCGACCTCCTCGACGCTCAGCTGTTGCAGGAAATGCGCCGACCACCCGAGGCCGGCAAGGAGTGCATTGGAAAATGTCATAGGTCTGCCTTGAAGAAAGAGATATCAAAGGCGCCGGGGATACCCTTACGCCTAATCATACTCGGGCAAAGCAGACATGTCGGGGTGTACCCCCTCAGCCCCGGCCCGCCCGGAGGGTTGAAACGACAATCATCTTCATCCTCCTCAAGCAAGCGGATCACGGGTGAGAGGCTGGACAACGACCCAAGCGAGGCTCGTTACGGCTGCTTCCTTCCGGACCTGACCGGGTTGGCGAGGTGCCTGCCCGCGCCAACCTCTCACCTTCCAGATAGGGTGAAACAGCGGGATTCGCAAGATCAGTAAAGCCGCGCGGGAAGTTTGCGCAGCTCGTCCGACGACCGGCGCGCGCGGGCCATGACCCAGGCGCCCTGAATGCCCAGCATCAGCAATTCGGCCTGCGCCGCCGCCTGCCCCGGCGTCAGACCCAGCCGGGTGCCGTGCTGGACCACGCGGGCGGTCCAATCCTCGATGCAGGCCGCGACCTTGTCGCGAAAGAGGTCATTCTCGGGCCCGTCCAGCAGGATCGACGAGACAGGGCACCCATCCCAACCGCCTGAAATATCGAAGAACTTGGCCAACTTGTAGCAAAGCGTGGTCGCGCCATCGGTGAAATCCGTGGCAGGCCCGAAGGCATCGTCAATGATGCGCAAAAGCCCGGCCGAGGCCCAATCGGCCGCCGCGACGGCCAGATCGGGCTTGCCGTTCGGGAAATGGTGATAGAGCGAGCCTTTGGGGGTTTTGGAAAGGGCCAGAATCTCGGCCACGCCCACGCCGTGATAGCCCTTTTGGCGGAAAAGCCTGGCGGCGGTCATGATCAAACGATCTTTGGTGGGCGTGTCGGTCATGAACAATAGATAGGGGCTCTAGACCGATTGGTCCAGTCATGCTATTAGACCGAATGGTCTAGCGAAGGAGGGCCGTCATGACCGCGCCGCACGGCACATTGCGCGTCGCCCATCCGGTATCGGATGACGAACCGGTCACGTTTCGCGCCGACCGGGCCCGGTTGCAGGGCCGCCTGTTCCGCCCCGGCGCCCCGCCCCGCGCGGCCATCGTGCTGCACGGCGCCACCGGCGTGCCGCAGCGCTATTATCGCGCCTTCGCCACCTGGCTGGCCGAGCAGGGCTATGCCTGCCTGACCTACGATTATCGCGATTTCGGCGCCTCGGCCGTGGGCCACGTCCGGGTGTCGAACGCCACGATGTCGGATTGGGGCCTGCGGGATCAGGCCGCCGCCCAGGCCGCACTTGAGGCGCAAGTGCCTGACGCGCCGATCTGGGTGATCGGGCATTCGCTGGGGGGTTTGATGCTGCCGTTTCATCCCGGTGCCGCGCGCGTCTCGCGGCTGATTACTGTGGCCAGCGGGCCGGTGTATTCCAGCGATCACCCCGGCATGGCGCGCGTGGCGGCTGCCGCTTTCTGGTCGCCAGCGACCCGCGCCGCGGTGCGGGCTCTGGGCTTTGTTCCCGGCAAATTGTTCGGCCTCGGCGCCGATCTGCCGCGCGGCGTCTATACCGAATGGCGCCGCTGGTGCACGACCCGGGGGTTCTATCTGGGCGATATCGGGCAGAGCCTGCCGATGCCGGATTGGGCGGCGATGCAAGGCGAGATGAAGGCCGTCGCTGTGGCCGATGACGGCCTGGTGCCCCCCGCGGCCGTCTGGCGCCTGATGCAGCATTATCCGGAGGCGCGCAAAACCCAACTGACACTCAGACCAGGCGATCACGGCCTCGACCGTATCGGCCATATCAAGGTATTCTCGCGCAAAAATAGCGTCCTCTGGCCGCAAATTCTGACCTAAAGCATAGGCCCGAAACGGGGCCCTCCCGTCCGTCGTCGCGGATCAAAGATCCGCTCCTCATGGTTGGGCCCGGCGCCTCGCCTGCAGCTCGGCGCGGGTCCGCCCCGTCGTTCCCGGTAGCCCGGCAAGGATGGTCCCATCAGAGAGAAGACGCTAAAGCGATTTCGCAAAGGTCAGAGAGGTCGGGTGATCAAAGCCTGGATGCGCGGTTTCGGCGACCACCTGAAAGCCAAGCGCCGCGAAGGCGGAATGGTTCTCGGTCAGTTCGACCCGCGATTGCAATTCGACCGCCGGCAGGGCCCGCGCCCGTGCCCGATCTTCGGCAAGCGCGACCAATTGCCGGGCCAGACCGCGACCGCGATGGGTGTTGGCGACAGCCAGCTTGCCGAGGTAAAGCGCCTCGGGCCGCGGTGTCAGCACCACGCAGGCCACGGCGCGCGCGCCCTCTTCGATCGCCCAGATTTCCGATGTTTCGGCCTGGCGCGACAGCTCTTCAACCGTTAGCCGGTGCATCGAAGACGGCGGGTCGATCCGACCCTCCATATAAGCGAATGTCGTGCGGATCAGTGCCAGGACGGCGGGCAGGGCGGCATCGTCGGGGCCAAGACGCCGGGGGATCAGCGGCTCTGCCCCCGTGTTCATGCCAGCACCTTACCCATGAAGAGGCTGGCGGGATGTTCGGGATAGGCGCCGAACGGTCCGCGCACGCGGTAGCCCAACCGGTCATAGAGCGCCACGGCGGCGGCCAGTTTGTCGCCCGTTTCCAGCAGAACCGCGCCGCAGCCCTGCGCCCTGGCTTCCCGTTCGAGCGCGGACATCAGGGCCCGGGCCACCCCTTGGCCGCGTCCTTCGGGGCGGACATAGAGCCGCTTGACCTCGGCATAGTCGCCGCAGCGCACCATCGCCACGCAGCCAAGCGCCATACCATCGGCCCCCCGCGCGACCAGGAACGTCGTGTCCTCGCCGGCCAGTTCCTCGGCATCGAAACTGAAGATCTCGTCCGGGGGATAGACCTCCTCCAAGGCGCGCTGGCTTTCGGCCACCAATGCGCGGCTATCGGCTGACAGGGGCGAGGTTTTGGCAATCGTAAGCGACATCGGGCAGCAAGCCATTGGGAAGACACCTCATTTGGCGCTGTGTTAACGCAATCGTCAACCCGGGCTGAAATCCCATATGTTGTGGATAACCCCGCCTATATGCCGATATGCGGTGGAACGCAGTTGACTCATGGCCACGCACTGCCAAGGATTGCGGGTCAACGGAATCACCAGGGCCCGCCAAATTGCGTTTCAACCGCCTCAGACTGAATGGATTCAAAAGCTTCGTCGACCCCACCGATCTGCTGATCTCGGATGGGCTGACGGGGGTTGTGGGCCCCAATGGCTGCGGCAAGTCGAATCTGCTTGAAGCGCTGCGCTGGGTCATGGGCGAAAACCGCCCGACCGCGATGCGCGGCGGCGGGATGGAGGACGTGATCTTCGCCGGGGCCGCCACCCGGCCTGCCCGGAACTTCGCCGAGGTTTCGATCGTCATCGACAATACCGAGCGTGTGGCCCCATCAGGCTTCAACGATCAGGACCAGATTGAGATCGTGCGCCGGATCACCCGCGATGCGGGCAGCGCCTACAAGGCCAATACCAAGGACGTCCGCGCCCGCGACGTGCAGATGCTGTTCGCCGATGCCTCGACCGGGTCCCATTCGCCCGCGCTGGTGCGGCAGGGGCAGATCAGCGAGTTGATCAATGCCAAGCCGAAAAGCCGCCGCCGGGTATTGGAGGAAGCCGCCGGGATCTCGGGCCTTTATCAGCGGCGCCATGAGGCCGAGCTGAAGCTGAACGCGGCCGAGACAAACCTGGCGCGTGTCGATGATGTGGTCGAACAGCTGGCCGGGCAGATCGCCCAGCTGGCACGTCAGGCCCGCCAGGCGGCGCGCTATCGCGAGATCGGGGCCGATCTGCGCCGGTCCGAGGGGTTGTTGCTCTACCGCCGCTGGAAAGAGGCCGATCTGGCGCGGGCCGAGGCCGAGGCGGCGCTGACCGAGCTTACAAAGCTGGCCGCCCAGGCCGAAGGGGCAGCGCGCGCTGCCGACGCCGCCCAGGCCGAGGCCGAGGCCAAGCTGCCACCGCTTCGCGAGGAAGAAGCCATCGCCGCCGCCGTCCTGCAACGCCTGGTGGTTGAGCGCGACACGATGGCCGCCGATGAGGCGCGGGCCCGGGAAGCCATCGACACGCTGGTCGCCCGCATCGCCCAGCTTCGCGCGGATATGGAGCGGGAAGAGGCGCTGAACCGCGACGCGGGCGAGACGATTGAGCGGCTGGAATGGGAGGAGGCGCAGCTTGCCAAGGCCCATGACGGGCATGAGGCGCGGCTGGAAGAGGCCGCCGAGGCCGCACGCGCCGCGGGCCAGGTCCTGACCGAGCGTGAGGCGGCCTTGTCCGAGCTGACCGAGGATGTCGCGCGCCTGTCGGCCCGCCACCAATCGGCGCATCGCCTGCATGAGGATGCAACGCGCACCCTTGAGAAGGCCGAAGCCCAGGCGGCGCAGGCGCGTGAGGCCGGCGTCGCCGCCAAGACCGCGCTTGAGAAGGCCGCGGCCGATTTCGCCGAAGCCGAGGCCGCGCAGGCCAAGGCCGCCGGGGCCGCCGAAGCCGCCGAGGCCGCGCTTGTTGACGCCGATGAAGCGCGCGGCGAGGCACAGGCGCGCGAGGCCGAAGCCCGTGCTGCCAGGTCCGAGGCCGAGGGTGAGGCGAATGCCCTCCGCGCCGAGGTGGCCGCCCTGTCGAAACTGGTTGACCGCGACGCGGGCGATGGCGGTCAGGTGATTGATCAGGTCACCGTGACGCCGGGCTATGAGAAGGCTTTGGGCGCTGCGCTAGCCGACGATCTGCGCGCGCCCGAGGTCGGGGCGGACGCCGCGTCTGGCTGGGCGAAACTGCCGGGCTATAGCGCGGCGCAGCAGCTTCCGGGCGGCGTCACGCCCCTGCCCGATCATGTGCAGGTGCCCGACGTGCTGGCCCGCCGGATGAGCCAGGTCGGCCTGGTCGCCGCCGCCGATGGCGCGCGCCTGCAAGAGGCGCTGTTGCCGGGCCAGAGGCTGGTCTCGGCCGAGGGCGATCTCTGGCGGTGGGACGGGTTTCGCGCGGGCGCCGCTGACGCGCCGTCGGCCGCCGCCTTGCGGTTGCAGCAGCTCAATCGTCTGGCCGAGTTGAAGCGCGACCTCGACACGGCGACCGGTACCGCCGACGCCGCCCGCACCACGCATGAGCACTTGGCGACCGAATTGGCCGACCTGACCGAGGCGGACCGCCGTGCCCGAGATGCCCGGCGCGAAGCCGACCGCGCCGTGACCGAGGCCAACCGCGCGCTGTCAAAGGCCGAGGCCGACCGCAACATCGCCCGCGGCAAGCTCGACTCGGCCGAACTTGCGATGGCCCGCCACGAAGAGGAAACACTGGCCGCCCGCACCCAGCTGAAAGAGGCTGAAACAGGCGTGAAGGCGCTGCCCGACCTCACCTCGGCACGGACCGAGGTAGAGGATGTCAAGCTGACGGTCGAAGCCTCACGCATGACAATGCTGGCGAAACGGTCCGCCCATGATGAGGTCCGCCGCGAGGGCGAGGCGCGCACCAAACGCCGCCAAGAGGTGACCAAGGAGGTCAGCGGCTGGAAGCACCGGCTTGAGACCGCCGCCAAGCGCATCGCCGAACTGGCCGCCCGCGAAGAGGCCTCCGAGGCCGAGTTGCAGGGCGCCCGCGCCAAGCCGGAGCAGATTGCCGCCAAGCGTGCCGAGCTGGCCGACGCCATGGCCGAAGCCGAAACGCGCCGCAAGGCCGCCGCCGACACGTTGGCCGAGGCTGAGGCCGCCCGCCGCAAGGCCGCCGATGCCGCGCGCGAGGCCGAGCGCACGGCCTCAGAAGCCCGCGAAGCCCGCGCCGGTGCCCAAGCCCGCGCCGAAGCCGCGCGCGACGGCGTGACCCAAGCCGCTGAACGCATCCGCGAGGAACAGGAAACGACGCCCGAGGCGCTGCTGGAAACCCTCGGCGCCGACCCTGAGAAAATGCCCGGCGCCGATGCGATCGAGGCCGATGTGCTGCGCCTGAGGCGTCAGCGCGATGCCCTGGGCGCGGTCAACCTCCGGGCCGAGGAGGATGCCAAGGAGGTGCAGGAAGAGCACGACAACCTGGTCACCGAAAAGCAAGATCTGGAAGGGGCGATCCGCAAGCTGCGCGGCGGCATCGCGGGCCTCAACCGCGAAGGGCGCGAACGTCTGCTGACGGCGTTCGAACAAGTGAACAGCAACTTCTCGATGCTTTTTACCCACCTTTTCGGCGGCGGCGAGGCCAAGCTGGTGCTGGTGGAATCCGACGACCCGCTGGAAGCGGGGCTTGAGATCATGTGCCAACCGCCGGGCAAGAAACTCTCGGTCCTCTCGCTGCTCTCGGGCGGCGAACAGACGCTGACCGCGCTGGCGCTCATCTTCGCCGTCTTCCTGGCGAACCCCGCACCGATCTGCGTGCTGGACGAGGTCGACGCACCGCTGGACGATGCCAACGTCACCCGCTTCTGCGACCTGCTGGACGAGATGTGCCGCCGCACCGACACCCGGTTCCTGATCATCACCCACCACGCAGTGACGATGAGCCGGATGGACCGCCTCTTCGGCGTGACCATGCAAGAGCAGGGCGTCAGCCAGCTTGTCAGCGTCGATCTGAAGGTCGCAGCCCAGATGGTGGCCTGACCAAAGCCTCCGTCGTCAGAATGCGATGCCGCTATCCACGTGAAGTGCAAAACTTCGAGGCCTAGCCGAGATGGATAAGTGCCCGAGGATATTGCAGGCGATTACAACCAACTCTCGAGGAATCGCACTGCGCCCATTTCTCCTGGAACCACGTATCATTCTTACAGACGGATGGCGCTGCTAGCCGCCCGTTGCATCGATCTCATGCCGACCGGGTAGCAGTTCTTCCTACAGCCCTTGGCCAGTTGCGGCGCGAGGCCGAGGTAGACGGTTGACTTGCGTCAATGCGACGGACAGGTGGGCTTGGTATCCCGTGCCTATGGACAAGCTTGCTGACTACGATCATCCGACCATCAAGGAATTGTCCGCTCGTTTGACCCAGTCCGAGAAAACGGCGCGCGGCAAACTCGACCGGATTTTCCACTATGTGCGTGATGATGTCCGGTTCGGTTTTCCATTGGATGGCGATTTCGTGAAAGCGTCGGACACGATCCGGCTGGGATACGGGCAATGCAACACGAAGGCCACGCTGTTGCTGGCCCTTTGCAAGGCGGCCGGCATTCCGGCGCGCATCCACTTCTCGCTGATCTCCAAGGATATCCAAAAGGGTTTCTTTACGGGCCTGGCCTATTGGTTGATGCCGAGAGAGATTTCCCATTCGTGGATCGAAGTCGAGATCGAGGGCCGCTGGCGGCGGATCGACACGTTTATCAATGACAAGACATTGTTTGACGCCGCAAAGGCCAAGATCAAACGCCTGGGCTGGTCGGTTGGCTTTTCGGTCGCGCTGGACGATGGCGAGGCCAGTGCAAATTTGGACCTTGATCATGAGGTCTATCAACAGATGGCCGCGGTAACCGATGACCACGGCACCTGGGATGATCCATCCGCATATTATGAGAGCGAGAATTACAGAAACCGGCCAGACGGTTTCCGAATGTGGGTCTATCGGCATCTGATTGGCGGTGTAAATCGCCGGGTCGAAGCAGTGCGTCTTGAAAAGGTTTGATTTGAGGCGTCACGACGAAAGGTCCGACATGAGAAAGGTCGATCCTGGGACGATAGAACTCTTGAAGCCGTCTTGCGGCCATCACGGGGCAAAGCTGAGCTATTGGCGAAGTGGGGCCTGATCTTGTCGGAAATAGCGGAACGCAAAGCGTAGGAAGCCAGCATTGGATTCTCGTTGGCGAAGGGCTGTAAAGCCCGCACGATGGCCAGCTGCGATCAAACCATTTCGGGGGCCTCGCCCTTCGTAGTGGGGAATAGCTGAGGCCATCTAAGCCGCGCGATGTCCATTCGTTGCCACAGGCCGGATATGTCTGACGGGCGCGCCTTGTTCCCGGTGGCCCGGCGCTCTACATGGGGCCACATGGTAACGATGCCCAATATTTTCCGCCGCGCCCCCGCCGTCGCCGTTTTGCGCCTGTCAGGCATGATCGCCGCAGGCCCGCGCGGTATGTCGGACGCAGCCCTCGCCCCGATGATCGAACGCGCCTTCCGGCGGGGCAAGCCTGCCGCCGTGGCGCTGGTCGTGAACTCTCCGGGTGGCTCGCCGGTGCAATCCTCGCTGATCGCAGCCCGCATCCGTCGGCTTGCCGATGAGAAGGAGGTGCCGGTCATCGCCTTCGTTGAGGACGTCGCGGCCTCCGGCGGCTATTGGCTGGCCTCGGCCGCCGATGAGATCATCGTCGATGACAGCTCGATCGTCGGCTCGATCGGGGTGATCTACGCCTCGTTCGGGGTGAACCGGTTCCTCGATCGCCAGGGGATCGAGCGGCGCATCCACACCGCCGGCAAGTCGAAAAGCTTCATGGACCCGTTCAGCCCCGAAAAGCCCGAGGATGTCGCCCGCCTGAAGGCCCTTCAGGAGCCGATCCACGACAGCTTCATCGCCCAGATCAAGGACCGGCGCGGCGCCAAGCTGCCTGAGGGGCAGGACCTTTTTACCGGCGATGTCTGGGTCGGGCGGCAGGCCGTCGAGGTTGGGCTGGCCGATGCCATCGGCCATCTGGTGCCGGTGATGAAAGACCGGTTCGGCGACAAGGTGCGCTTTATCCGGTACGGCCAGAAGCGCCCCCTTCTGCAAAGGCTCGGCGCCTCGATCGTCGGCGATGCGCTGGACGGGCTTGAGGAGCGCGCGCTTTGGGCGCGGTTCGGGCTCTGACCGGTGCTGTTCAAGATCATCACGCTGTTTCTGGTCGGCATTGCGGTTCTCGCGATGTTCGGAAAGCTGCGCCTGCGTCTGCCGCGCCGGGCCAAACGCACCGATCTGCCGCCGAAACCCCGCAAATGCCCCGATTGCGGGTCCTACGTCATCGGCCAGAGCCCTTGCGCCTGCCAGAGTAAGTGAGGCTCCTCCTTGATCTTTGATCTGCTCGCCGTCGCCGCCGGTCTGGTGATCCTCGTCTTCGCGGGGGATTTTCTGGTCAAGGGGGCCGTGAACTTGGCACTACGTCTGGGCATCCCTGCCCTTGTGGTCGGCCTGACCGTCGTCGCCTTCGGTACCTCGGCGCCTGAGCTTCTGGTCTCGATCAAGGCCATACTCGACGGCGCGCCGGGCATTGCGCTGGGCAATGTGGTCGGCTCGAACATCGCCAATGTGCTTTTGGTTCTGGGCGTGCCTGCCTTGATCTCAACCCTGCATACCAGCCGCCTGGATACTTCGCAGAGCTACATCACGATGATGCTGGGCACCTTCCTCTTCATCGGCCTGGCCTTTGTCGGTGTCTTCGCCTGGTGGTCGGGTCTGATCCTGCTGGCGGGCCTGACCTTCATGCTCTGGCAATCCTACGCCCATGCGCGGCGGCACAAAGCGGCCTGCGCGGCGGCCGCGGATGATGATGACGTGGAAGACCTCGAGGGCGCCGACCCCAGCATTTCGCGGGGAAAGATCGCCTTTTTCCTCGGGCTCGGCATTATCGGGCTGCCGGTTGGCGCGCATCTTCTGGTCGACGGCGCGGTCAACATCGCGCGAGTGATCGGGGTCAGCGAGGCGGTGATCGGGCTGACCCTTGTCGCCCTCGGCACCTCGCTGCCCGAGCTTGCGACCACCGTCATGGCCGCGATCCGCAGGTCGGCCGATGTGGCGCTGGGTAATGTCATCGGGTCGAACGTGTTCAACCTTCTGGGCATCATCGGCGTGGCCAGCCTTGTCGGCCCGATCCCGGTCGACGCCGAATTCCTGCGCTTTGACCTTTGGGTGATGCTGGCGGCCTCGCTGGTCTTGGTGCCGTTCGTCTTCATGCGTCGCGATATCGGCCCCGTGGTGGGCGGCCTGTTCGTGGCGGGCTATGTGTCCTACATGGTCTATCTTCTGGTCTGAGGGGCGCGCAGGATGGGCAAGGCACTTGTAACGGGCGCGGGCAAACGGCTGGGCCGGGCGATGGCGCTCTACCTCGGGCAGCGGGGCTATGACGTGGCGGTGCATTACGCAAGCTCCGCCGATGCGGCCGAAGAGGTCGCCGCCCAGATCCGCGCCATGGGGCGTCAGGCCACGGCTCTGCAAGCCGATCTGCTGGACGAGGACGAAACCCAAGCCCTTGGCCCCCGGGCGGCCGAGGCGCTGGGCGGTGCGCTGACCGTCCTGGTCAACAACGCTTCGATCTTCGAATACGACCGAATCGACACCGCCACCCGCGAAAGCTGGGACCGGCATCTGGAATCCAACCTCCGCGCGCCCTTCGTCCTGACGCAGGCGCTGGCCGCCTCTGCGCCCGAGCCTTTGGCCGACGACAACAATGAACCTTTGGCGCAGGCTCTGGTCGTCAACATGATCGACCAGCGCGTGCGCAAGCTGACGCCCGAATTCATGACCTACACGATCGCCAAGATGGGTCTTTGGGCCTTCACCCAGACCGCCGCCCAGGCATTGGCCCCGAAAGTGCGGGTGAACGCCATCGGCCCGGGGCCGACTTTGCGGGGCGGGCGCCAGTCCGAAGACCACTTCGCCCGTCAGCGCAACGCCACGATCCTGAAACGCGGCGCCAACCCGTCCGACATCACCGCCGCGCTTGGATATTTCCTCGATGCGCCCGCCGTCACGGGCCAGCTTTTGTGCATCGACGGAGGCCAGCATCTGGCCTGGGAGACCCCCGATATCCTTGGAGTTGAGTGAAATTTTCGGTGCTTCACCCGGCCAGAGGGGTTGACTTGTGCACCATTGGCACATTTGTGACACACTCGTTTCGATTCTGTGAAGGTTTTCAGGGATTTGACCACTAGTCAAAATTCTTTCCTTGAAAATCAGTGCGTTACAGAACCGCCTATTTTTTAGGCAAAGTAACGAAGCAGGCCAAAAACAAGGAAAAATCCGCATGCTCCAAAACATATCACCCGACTTATCCACAGAAGTGGTGGAGAAGGTTTTCCTTGAAGCTGGCTGCCAGCCGATGCAGCGCTAGGCACAGAATCAGGGGGCCGTTCGTATGACGCAAAGGAAGGATCAGACCGGGCACGCCCGGATCCAATCCTACCTCCGCACGCTGGGTACCGGCCCCGGCGTCTACCGTATGCTGGATGCTGAATCCCGCGTCCTCTATGTCGGCAAGGCGCGCAACCTGAAGGCCCGCGTCACCTCGTATTCCCGCCCGACCGGCCACAGCCCGCGCATCGCCCGGATGATCGCGGAAACCGCCTCGATGATGTTCCTGACGACCGAGACGGAAACCGAGGCGCTGCTTCTCGAACAGAACCTGATCAAGCAGCTGAAACCCCGCTACAACGTGCTGCTGCGCGACGACAAGAGCTTTCCCAATATTCTGGTCAGCCGCGAACACGCCTTCCCGCAGATCAAAAAGCATCGCGGCGCCAAGCGCGAGAAGGGCAGCTATTACGGCCCCTTCGCCAGCGCGGGCGCTGTGAACCGCACGCTGAACCAGCTGCAAAAGGTGTTTTTGCTGCGCAATTGCTCCGACGCGACCTTCGCCACCCGTACGCGGCCCTGCCTACTCTATCAGATCAAGCGCTGCTCGGCCCCCTGTACGGGGTATATCGACGAGGCGGGGTATGGCGCGCTGGTCGCCGATGCCGAACGCTTCTTGCAGGGCAAGTCGACCAAGGTGCAATCGAACCTCGCCGCCGAAATGTCTGAGGCCTCAGACGCGATGGAGTTCGAACGCGCCGCCGCCTTGCGCGACCGCATCCGCGCCCTGACCCAGATCCAGGGCAGCCAGGGCATCAATCCGCAAGGCGTGCCCGAGGCGGATGTGATTGCGCTGCACATGGAAGGCGGGCAGGCTTGCGTGCAGGTCTTCTTCATCCGTGCCAACCAGAACTGGGGCAATCGCGATTACTACCCCCGCACCGGCGCGGGCGCCGAGGCGCCGGAAGTGCTCGAGGCGTTTCTGGGCCAATTCTACGATACCAAGGATCCGGCCCGCTTGATTCTTCTGTCCAACCCCATCGACAACGAAGATCTGATGGCCGAAGCGCTGTGCCAAAAGCTTGGCCGCAAGGTTGAACTGGCCGTCCCGCTCCGCGGCGAAAAGGCCGAGCTTGTGGCCCATGCCGCCAAGAATGCCCGCGAAAGTCTGGCCCGCCGCATGTCGGAAAGTGCGGCCCAGACCAAGCTGCTCAATGGTCTGGCCGAGGCTTTCGCGCTTGAGGCTCCGCCGCGGCGGATCGAGGTCTATGACAACTCGCATATCCAGGGCACCAATGCGGTGGGCGGCATGATCGTGGCGGGGCCCGAGGGCTTTCTGAAAAGCCAGTACCGCAAGTTCAACATCAAGGGCACCGAGATCACGCCCGGCGACGATTTCGGCATGATGAAAGAGGTGCTGACCCGCCGCTTTCAGCGCCTCCTGAAGGAAGATCCCGATCGCCAGACCGAGGCCTGGCCCGACCTGTTGCTGATCGACGGCGGCGCGGGGCAGGTCAGCGCAGTGGCGGGCATCATGGCCGATCTTGGCGTCGACGACATCGCGATGATCGGTGTCGCCAAAGGCATCGACCGCGACGCCGGCAAGGAGGAATTCCACCGCCCCGGTCAACGCCCCACCGCGCTCCGCCACAATGACCCCGTGCTCTACTTCGTGCAACGCCTGCGGGATGAGGCGCACCGCTTCGCCATCGGCGCGCACCGCGCGAAGCGGTCAAAAGCCGTCTCCGCCACTCCCCTCGACGACGTCCCCGGCGTCGGCGCCACCCGCAAGCGGGCGTTGCTGGCGCATTTCGGGTCCGCCAAGGCCGTGGCCCGCGCAGGCGTGGAGGATTTGAAAGCGGTCGAGGGGATTTCCGAGAAAGTCGCGCAAACGGTCTACGATTACTTCCAGGGCGGATGACGTAAAACGCGCGGTATCCGCCCGTCACCAGAAGACGTTGCGCCAGCAGCCTGTTTTATCCATCCGAGGATATCTTGCTTGCAGATCAAGCCGTTTTCCCCGCGCTGAGGAAAAACGGCCGACATCGGCCAGCGCCTCTCGAAAGCCTATACTTGACCCCTCCCAGCCGATCCAGGCTCCTGCCCCTTAGCCGGGATAGGCAAAGGCGCGATCAGCATCCGCCGGATGAGATCAGCCCCCAGCCAAACCGATCGTCGCGGCCTGCCGGGCCAAGGTCGCGCGCGCCGCGTTGCAGGCTGCGGCGGATCGCGTTGCTACCGGCGCCCTGAGCTTGCAGCCGGGCGGCAAGGCCCGTCACGATGGCCGAGGCGTAGGACGTGCCCGAGACATAGCCACCGCGACGGCTTTCGGCGGCGAAGACATCAACGCCGGGTGCCGCGAATTCGATATGCGGGCCGGTATTGGCGCGATTGTAAAGCCGCGCGCGGGCATCGACGGCGGTCACCGCAATGACCTCTGGCGCGGCCGCCGGAAAGGCCGGGGTGCGCTGACCATCATTGCCCGACGAGGCCACCATCACCACACCCTGCCCCGCCGTGGCCGAGATCACATCGGCAAGCGCGGCGTTCGGCGCCCCTGCGAAGGACATGTTCACCAACCGCACGCCCTGCCCGGTCAGCCAGTCAAGCGAGGCCGCGACGCCTTCAAGGTTGGCCTGGCTGCGGCCGCGCGAGGCATAAAAGGCATTGGCGGCATAAAGCGACGCACCTGAGGCAAAGCCCGCGAACGGGCCGGCATCCGCCCGCCCGCCGATCAGGGCAGCGATCCCGGTGCCGTGGGCTGCTGAAACGGGGCGTTGCCCCCGGTTCAGGAACGAGGCCTGCACAAGCGGCACCCCGGCCAGCGCGGGGTGCGCGCGATCGACCGGTCCGTCAATCAGGCCCACCCGCACAGACCGGCGCAGAGTGCAGCGGCGGGCGGGATCATCCCCCACAAGTGCTGCGGCGAATTGGCGGGGGCCTTCTGCCAGGCCATAGATGCGATGCACGTCGATCCGCGCCGCGGGCGCCGCCCCTTGCAGAATTTGCGCAGCCGAGGCCAGGGGCAAGGAGGGCGGCAATTGTACGATCAGAAGAACCCGCCCGATCGAGGGCAACGGCCGGGTCCGCAACAACGTCGCACCGGCCTGCTGCAAGGCGTTCTGCGCATTGCCGGCCTGAGATGGCGGGACCGAGACCACGTATTCCGGCGACCGATTGGGGGCAGCCACCTCATCACGGCCAGCGCGGCGGGTAACACGCTCGCCCCGTGGTGCCGCCGGGCAAAGGGTGATGCGTCCGATGGTCTGCGCACCGGCGGTGCCGAAGGTGACCTGGATCGGATAACTCGTCTCATCAAGGCCGCGCGGTCTGCGTGGCAGCAACAACCTGATCCGGCTGTTCGACCAGCCCAAAACGCGCAACCGAACCCGCCGCTCACCAAGCAAAATGACCTGGCTGGGGGGCTGGGGGCCGAAATTGCCACCACGGATGGTGAAGGGCTCGTTCGGGCTGACGCATTTACCGACGAATGGCTGCGCTACGGCGGGACCGTGGCTTGCCAGCGCCAAGATGAAAACGATCAGCAGCAGACCCAAACGCATGTCATTCCTCCAGTTCGACGCTTTCGATCAGATCATCCATCTGGTCCAGTTGCGAGACGGCCTCGGCCGCCGCCTGATCATCAAGCGCCCGCAGGGTGTAGAGCCCAATTGCAGAAGGCCCCGATACGATCTCAAGATCAAGCCCCAGCAGTGCATCGCGGATCTGGGCCTCGGCGGCATCGCTCCGGAAAGCAACAGTCAGCGCAGGGCCATCACCCGCCCCAGTGCCGCCGCCCGCCAGCTCAAACCCCTGATCCGGCGCCAACATGACGACAGCCGTCTGCAAGACAAGCAAGGCCAGGGCCACAGCCGCGGCATACCGCCAGAGCGGGGACTGCATTTGGATCTGAGGCGGTGTGGTTTTTTCTTCCGCATCGATATCGCGCATCAGCCGCGCCAGGCCGAACTCACCGGGCGTGTTCGCCGTCTCACGCGCCGTTACATCGCTGGACATGCTGCGATAAACAGCCAATTGGGCGGCCAGATCAGCATCTTCGGCCAAAGCGGCATCAACGCGGGCCCGATCATCGGCGTCTAAAGTTCCGTTGACGTAGAACGGCAATAGGCCTTCAAGACCAAGGTCGTCATCTTCATCGGAAGTCGTCATACGAATTGCCCCTGCATACGGCCGCTGATGCAGTGCATCAGCAGCTTTTTGGCGTGGAAAAGGCGGGTCTTGACCGTCCCTTCAGGGATATCGACCGTTTCGGCCACTTCCCGGCAGGTCATCTCCTGATAGAAAACCAACTCAATCACCATCCGATGCGCGGCCTTCAGGGTTTCGATGCAGAACCGCACGTGACCGGCCTCCTGCGCCTGGGCCAGATCGCAAAATCCGTCCTGCTCATCCACCTCCTCAGGCGGCTCATCGGTCAGTTCGGTTCGGGCGGATTTGCGGAAACGGTCCATCACCTTGCGGTAGGCGATCCCGAAAAGCCAGGTCTTCACCGCTGACCGGCCTTCGAATTTGGCCGCCGCGCGCCAAACCTCCATAAAGACATCGTGCAGTACATCATTGGCCTCGAACGGATCACGCAGCTTGGACGTGATGAAGCGATAAAGCGGCGCCTCATAGGCCCGGTAAAGCTCGGCAAACGCGGTCTTGTCGCCTTTGGCGATCCGCGTCATCAGCTGTTTGGCCATATCGTCTTTCATCGGGTGCTCCGTAGGTAAGGTGCCGGGCGGACGGGGGAGAAGGGGCCGCCCGGCGGGATCCGCCACTGGTCTAGCGGACCCTTTTGATGAACCGTCGGCAATTGTCGCCCTCGTTCGTCTCGGCCACCAGGTCCGAGGCGTCCACGCAGACGGTGAAAACATAGCTTCCGGGCGCAAAGACCAAGCTGCCGAAAAACGCGATCGTGTGATTTGCAGTGTCGCCCGCGGCAATTGACGAAAAGGCTCGTGTCGCCTGATTTGGGAAACTTGCGTTCTCGTAAGGTGCGGCCTGTGCCGGTGCCGGATCGGGGCAGCTGCCGCCGCCCATCGCGTTGCATTCGACCGTCGCAAACGACCGGCCGCCCGCCGCATCGCCCGCGTTCTTTACGCTGATCGTTCCGGTCTGAACCGAAAAGCCCGGCACATAATTCGGGCCCGCAAGCGCCGGCGCGGCAAAGCCGAGGCTCAGCGCAAGGGCTGTGAGGAATTTCATGATGTGATCCTTTCGCAAGATGGCGTGTCACATCACTGGGTCGCCGGACATCTGCAGAAGGTTCAAAAAAGATGCGCAGGGCCCGCCGAATAGCACATCCCACTGCCATCGAACCTGCTGAGGTCAGAGTATTTCCCATGCCAGCCCCGCCCCCCTTGGACCATTTCGCGCATCGGCAAACGTGATCTTGCTGCAACCCATACCGCCATTCGCGCCACTATTGATCATAAGTGACTTTGCGTCAAAAGGTGGCTGAGGCTAAGCTTTCCGTAGCCGGGCTGCCGGTTTTGATAGTTTGGGGTCGGTTCTGCAAAGGGTCGGTTAAGGGGGAAGATGGCCAGGCCCGTTTGGGGATATCTGCCTGAATTTGGGATGACGGGGCTGCAAACGGCAGCTCTCTCCGTATGTCTGACCTTCGCATCTGCGCCTGCATCGGCCGAGATCATCGTGCAAAGCGTGACGGCAACCGATGTTGTCACACTGACCCTGGCAGCGCCGCCCAGCGCGGCCGATATGCAGTCGCTGGTTGTCATTCTTGATGAGATCGACGTCAGCTATGCAACGATCCTGGCCGGGGATCAGCTGATCGTGACACCGGGGGTGCCGTTGACACAAGGCGCGCACCGCATTGCGCTCTTCTCGGATACCGGGGGGGCGCTGGTTCCCATTGGCAGCTGGTCGGTCGTGGTCGGGCGCCCTGCCCCGGGGTCAAGCGGCGAGTTGCGCTTTTCCCTTGGCGCGGCGAGCACCGAGAACGGGTCGGAGACTTTCGGAAAGATCGAAGCTGACTTTGCACTGACGACCCAGCTGGGCAGCTGGGACCTGACCTTTGAGGCCGACGGGGCGCTGTCGACCCTGGAAAACCCCGTTGAGCAATATGAGAACAGTATCCGGGCCCTTCTGACCCTATCGCGGCAGGCCGGCGATTGGCAGCAGCGGTTTCGGCTGGGCGATCATGGGCTGGGCTATGACCCCTTCCTGATGCCCACCTATGATCGGCGCGGCCTTTCGTTCGATCTGACCCGCAGCGATGATGCGGTGGCGCTGGCCGCCTTTGCGATGCAAACGATTGATATCCCCAGCGAGCTTGACGATTTCGGCGAAAGTCTTGCCGTGTTCGGCGGCGTGGGGGCGCGATTTCAGCTTGGCAACATCGGTTTCTCGACGGCGGCGATCTGGGGAGAAGGCGCGCCTTACGAGGGCGAGCCGGACGGCGAGGGCACGGGCGTGAGCTTTCGGGCGGGCTGGTCCTCGCCCTCGGGCCTGACGCGTCTGTCCACTGCACTTGCGCTGACACGGTTCGACCGGGATGCCGACGGATTGGCGTTCGAGCCTGAGACGGGCCGGGCGTTTGAGCTCAGGGGCGAGCATGATCTGTTGCTGCCCGATGGCCTTGACGCGCCGGGGCTGACGCTGACCTGGCGGATCGGACAGATCGATGAGAACTTCACCTCGCTCGCCAATCCCGGCTATGGCGGTGACAGCCGCGATGCCGCGATCGGCCTGCTTTACGAACGCGGCGGTCTGTCGGTGAATGCCGAGATCGCGCACGAGGTCGACAACGTCCTCGACAATCCCAATCTGCCGACCGATCAAAGCACCCGTCTGTCGATGGATGGCTATTACGACCCCGGTTACGGGCCGGAATTCACCTTCGGTCTGTCGGCCGAACGCTACCGCCAGGTCGACACACCCAATCCCTTCGTTTATCCGGCCCTGGATGCGGACAGATATTTCGCGACCTTTGGGGTGGCAAATTACGACACGCTCATCACCTGGTCGGTCGCGCAAAGTGTTGACAGGGTTGAACCACGCACGGCTTTCGCCGTCGGCTCAACGACCTACACGACTGATCTCTGGCTTGGTTACACGCCAGATGACCGGACCAGCTTCGAAGGCTACGTCCAGTACGTCGACAGCGAAGACGATGTGTTGGGAGCCTACGATTACACGACGATCGGCCTGGTTCTGGACCATGCTTTCGTCAACGGCCCGCTGCTGACGGCCAGCTATGACAATGCCCTGTCATCAGATGGCAGTTTTGATGGCGAGGATATGCGCATGGCCCTGTCCTGGGGTCTGAGCGATCGCACCGAAATGACCGTTTTCGCCGGCACCTCCAGCGGCGACTTCCGGTCAGACGCGCCGTTTGGGGGCGGCGGCTATGCAGGCTTGAGCCTGACGTTGAAGAGCCCCTTCTAAGGTTTCGGCTTGATCTGCGACAACCGTGTTCCGGCCGGAGGGTGCGATTGAGATCCTCTACACCGTGGAGTAATGCAGTCACATATCCGTCAATCGGCTTTTTCCCGGCAGCCAAGCACCCTATTCTTAGCCGCATGTCACTGACCCGTCGCACCCTGATCGCCGGCGCCGCCGCGCTACCGCTTCTGACCCGCCCCGCTCGATCGGCAGCCGCGTTCGATGCGGTGCGCGAACGTGCCAGGGCCTTGCCGCAACTCTGGAGCCTCAGCATCGCCCAGAATGGCACACCGCATTTCGCCGAGGCGTTTCGCGGGCCTGCTTTGTCGCGCGCGGTCAATGTGAAATCCGTCTCGAAAACCATCGTCTCAGCGCTGACCGGGGCGGCGATCGATCGCGGGCTGATCCCGGACGTCAACGCCTCGATCGGCGCGTTGGCGCCTCGGCTGATCCCGGCCTCGGCCGACCCGCGCGTGGCCGACATCACGGTCGAGCATCTGGTCACCCTCCGCGCGGGCCTTGAGCGCACGTCGGGCGCCAATTACGGCGATTGGGTCTCATCGCGGAATTGGGTGGCGAATGCTCTGGCCCGGCCGATGCTGGCCGATCCGGGCACGCGGTTTCTCTATTCGACGGGCTCAACGCATATTCTGGGCGCGCTTCTGGCCGAAGTGTCGGGCCGAAGCCTGCTGGCCTTAGCCCGCGACTGGATCGGCGCCCCCCTTGGCATCGACATCCCCGCCTGGACCCGCGACCCCCAGGGCCGCTATCTGGGCGGCAATGAAATGGCGCTGACGCCCGCAGCTCTTCTGGCATTCGGCGAGGCCTATCGCCGGGACGGCGGCGGCATCGTCAGCCCGGACTGGGTTCAGGCCAGCTGGACCGCCCATACCCGATCACCGTTTTCGCGCCACGAATACGGCTATGGCTGGTTTCTGACCCGCGCGGGCGAACACCGCGTGGCCTATGCGCGCGGCTATGGCGGCCAGATGCTCTGGGTCGTGCCGTCACTGGCCCTGACGGCCGTGGCGATTTCCGACCCCAACCTGCCCGCCCGATCGGACGGGCATGTGGGCGAGTTGCAACGATTGCTTGCGGACGTGATCGTTCCAGCGGCGGAAATCGCCTGACCCCTCGGGTCAGACGATCTCGACCATTTCCACCGCGAAGGTCAGGTCCTTGCCCGCCAGCGGGTGATTGGCGTCCAGCACCACGACATCGTCCGAGACCTGCGCCACGGTGACCGGAAAGTCGCGGCCATCTGGGGTGCGCATCGACAAAGCCGTGCCCACCTCAAGCGGAATCTCGGGCGGCATCTGATCGCGCGGGACCTCTTGCAATCCGGCGGGATCATGCGGGCCGTAGGCGGCCTCGGCCGGCACCGGCACCGTCTTTTTCTCACCCACCGTCATGCCGGGCATCGCGCTGTCCAGACCGGGGATAATCTGGCCGGACCCCACGGTGAATTCCAGCGGGTCGCGCCCGTCCGAGCTGTCGAAGACCGAACCATCGGCCAGTGTTCCGGTGTAGTGAATGCGAACCGTGTCGCCCGCCTTGACCTCTGTCATGGGCTGTCCTTTCGGAAAAGAGGGATGAATGGGGGAGGCCGCATGCGCGCGGGTGCTCCGTGCTGGGGGCCAGCCTGCCGATTCGATCTGACGATGTAAACCCCAGAGGCCTTTCCCTTGGCCTGCCGCCATGACATCCTACCGCGAAAAGGGAGGCCAGCAATGCCGATCCGCGCCTGTATCTTCGATGCGTATGGAACGCTCTTCGACGTGACCGCCGCCGCGCGGCAGGCGGCCGAAGAACCGGGGCGCGCGGCATTGGCCGGCGTGTGGCAGGCGTTGGCGCGGGATTGGCGGCTGAAGCAGCTGCAATATACCTGGCTACGGGCGATCACCGGCCATCACAAGGATTTCTGGGACGTCACGCAAGACGGCCTCGACTGGGCGATGGAGGCACAGGGCCTGGGCGATGATGCCGAGCTGCGCGAGCGGCTGCTGGCGCTCTATTGGGAGCTGTCGGCCTACCCCGAAGTGCCCGACATGCTGGCCGCTCTGAAGGCGGACGGGTTGAATACCGCGATCCTGTCGAACGGATCGCCCGACATGCTGGAAGGGGCCGTCACCTCGGCCGGGCTGGAGGCGCTGCTTGACGATGTGCTCAGCATTGAGAGCGTCAGGATCTTCAAGCCCTCACGCGTCGTCTACGATATGGTCGGCAAGCGCTTTGGCACCAGACCGGATGAGGTGCTGTTCGTTTCGTCCAACGGGTGGGATGCCGCGGCGGCGGCGGATTACGGCTTCACGACAGCCTGGGTCAACCGCGCGGGCGAGCCGGTCGACCGGCTGCCAGCCAAACCGCAACATATCTTGACCGAATTGTCCGGCATTCCCGACATCGCGAGGACCACCTGATGCCGACCTACAAAAGCTTCGATGGGCTAAGCCTGCACTACACCGATGAAGGCGCGGGCCTGCCCTTGGTCTGCCTGCCCGGCCTGACCCGGACGGGGCGCGATTTCGATTATCTGGCACCCCATCTGCCGCCGCTCCGCCTGATCCGGCCAGATTATCGCGGGCGCGGCCAGTCGGACTGGTCGGACGACCCGATGAGCTACACCGTCCCGAACGAGGCGCGCGATGTGCTGGGCCTTCTGGATCATCTGGGGCTGGAAAAGGCGGCGATCCTCGGCACGTCGCGCGGCGGGCTGATTGGCATGATGCTGGCCACCATGGCGAAAGACCGGCTGATGGGCCTTGCGCTGAACGATGTGGGCCCGGTGATCGCGCGCGAGGGGCTTGAGCGGATCTTCGATTATGTCGGGCGGAACCCTGCGGCCCGCACCCATGCCGCGCTGGCCGACGCCCTGCCGCAAAACAGCCCGGGCTTTGCCAATGTCCCGCCCGAGCGCTGGCTGGCCGAGGCAAAGTTGCATTACAAGCAGACCGATACAGGCTTGGAAATCACCTACGATCCCGGCCTCCGCGACAGCTTTCTGGCGGCGTTCGATGGGCCGGGCGTTGACCTCTGGCCGCTTTTCGAGGCCGCCGAAGGCCTGCCCATGGCGCTGATCCGGGGCGCCAATTCAGACCTTCTGGCGCCCGAGGCTGCGGCCGAGATGCGTCGCCGCCGCCCCGATATGATCTTCGCCGAGGTGCCGGACCGCGCCCATATCCCATTCCTCGATGAACCCGAAAGCGTGGCGGCGATCCACGCGTGGCTGGAGTTGATGGGATGAATATCGACATGATCGAGGCCGCTGCCCAGCGCCTGAAGGGTCATGCGCGGGTCACCCCCTTGCTGTCCTCGCCGTTCCTGGACGACATTGCCGGGCGGCGCTTGCTGCTCAAGGCCGAATGCCTGCAGCAAACCGGCAGCTTCAAGTTTCGCGGCGGCTGGTCGGCAATCTCGGCGCTTGATCCCGCAACGCGCAAAAGGGGTGTTATCGCGTTTTCCTCGGGCAATCACGCGCAAGGCGTGGCGCTGGCCGCCAGGCTGCATGGCGTCCCGGCAGTGATCGTAATGCCTTCGGACGCGCCGCAGATGAAGATCGAGAACACGAAAGGCTATGGGGCCGAGGTTCTGCTTTATGATCGCGACACTGAAGATCGCAGCGCCATCGGTGCGAAGCTGGCGGCCGAACGCGGCTTGACGCTGATCAAACCCTATGACGAGCCGCAGGTCATCGCGGGCCAGGGCACGACGGGCCTTGAGATCGCCGAACAGGCCGCGTCCGAAGGCGTGACCGAAGCGGATGTGCTGGTCTGTTGCGGCGGTGGTGGATTGACGTCGGGCATCGCATTGGCCCTGGCGGATCGCGCGCCCAAAATGCGGGTGCGGCCCGTGGAACCCGAGGAATTCGACGATGTCGCCCGATCGCTGGCCACCGGCACGATCCAGAGCAATGCCCGCACCTCAGGCTCGCTCTGCGATGCGATCATCTCGCCCGAGCCGGGGCAGATCACCTTTCCGATAATGGCCGCCCATTGTGGCCCCGGCATCGTGGTGACCGAGGATGAAGCGCTGCACGCCATGGCGCTGGCCTTCTCGCGCCTGAAGATCGTGCTGGAGCCGGGCGGGGCCGTCGCACTAGCCGCAGCGCTCTGGCGGCCTGACGACATAAAGGGCGACGCGGTGATCGCCGTGGCCAGCGGCGGCAATGTAGACGCGGATGTCTTCCGCATGGCGCTGGACCGGTTCGGCGCGTAAGGCCCAAGGTTGACGCAAGGTCGGCCAAGGGGCGAAGATAGCGCGAAGGGGGGACCCATGCGCACACAGGTCTGTATCATCGGCGGGGGGCCTTCGGGGCTTTTACTCTCGCAACTTCTGCATCTGGCAGGCATCGACAGCGTCGTGTTGGAACGCCACACCCGCGACCATGTGCTCAGCCGCATCCGCGCGGGCGTTCTGGAATGGGGCACCGTGCGTATGATGGAGCGGGCCGAGGCGGCCGAGCGCATGCACAAGGAGGGGTTCCTGCACGAAGGTATCCAGTTGGCCGCCGCCAATCGCGGGTTCCGCGTTGATTTTAAATCGCTTATCGACAGCAAGGTGATGATCTACGGCCAGACCGAGGTGACGGCCGACCTTTATGAGGCGCGCGAAAAGCTGGACGGCGTGATCGTACACGAGGCGCAGGGCGCCGCGCTGCATGATCTGGACAGTGACGCGCCGTATGTGACCTACGTGACGGACAATGCCGAGCAGCGCATCGATTGCGATTTCGTGGTGGGCTGCGACGGTTATCACGGCGTCAGCCGCGCCTCGATCCCCGCGGCCAAGCTGAAGACGTTCGAGAAGGTCTATCCGTTCGGGTGGCTGGGCGTTCTGGCCGAGACGCCGCCCGTGTCGGATGAGCTGATCTACGCCAATCACCGCCGCGGCTTTGCGCTCTGTTCCATGCGCAACGATGCGCTCTCGCGCTACTACATCCAGACCCCCACCGACGATCCGATGGAGAAATGGACCGACGCCGCCTTTTGGGACGAATTGCAGCGCCGCCTGCCGAATGAGGCCGCCGACGCGTTGGTAAAAGGCCCGAGCGTTGAGAAGAACATCGTGCCGCTCAGGTCCTTCGTGGCCGAGCCGATGCGCTATGGCCGCCTGTTTCTGGTGGGCGATGCGGCCCATATCGTGCCGCCGACCGGGGCAAAAGGCCTGAACCTGGCGGTGTCGGATGTACATTACCTGCATAAGGCGCTGACCCAGCATTACCAGGGCGAACGTCTGGCGCTCGACCACTACAGCCCCAACGCGCTGGCCCGCGTCTGGAAGGCGATCCGGTTTTCCTGGTGGATGACGACCACGATGCACCGCTTTCCCGACCAGGGCGAGTTCGACCAGCGCATCCAGGAAAGCGAACTGGCCTATCTGGAAAGCTCGGCCGCCGCGCAGACACAGCTGGCCGAGAATTACGTGGGGCTGCCCTACTGATGCAGATTGCCGATCTAGACGACGTGCAACTGCACTACAGCGATCAGGGCGCCGGGCCGCCTGTGGTCTTCGCCAACTCGCTCGGCACCGATTTTCGGCTGTGGGACAAGGTGGTGCCTCTGCTGCCGCCGGGGCTGCGGGTTATCCGCTACGACAAGCGCGGCCATGGCCTGTCCTCCTGCCCCTCCGCACCCTATACGATGGGTGCGCTGGTGCGCGATGCCGAGCGGCTGCTCGACCATCTGGGGGTGCGCGATTGCGTCTTTGTGGGCCTGTCGATCGGCGGCATGATCGCGCAAGGGCTGGCCGTGAAGCGGCTGGATCTGGTGCGCGGGATGGTGATCTCGAACACCGGCGCCAAGATCGGCACGCGCGCGCTTTGGGATCAAAGGATTGACGGCGTCCGCAAGGGCGGGATCGAGGCGCTGGCCGATGCGGTGATGGAACGCTGGTTCTCCAAAGCGTTCCGTGCCACTCCCGAGCTGGCGCTTTGGCGCAACATGCTGACGCGCCAGCCGGACGAGGGTTATATCGGCTGCTCGGCCGCGATTTCGGGCGCCGATTTCTACACCACGACCGCCTCTCTCACCCTACCCACGCTCGCCATCGCAGGCAGCGAAGACGGCTCAACCCCGCCCGATCTGGTGCGTGAGACGGCCGATCTGGTGAAGGGATCGCGCTATCATCTGATCCGGGGGGCGGGCCATCTGCCATGCGTCGAAAAGCCCGACGAATACGCCGAGGTGCTGACCCGTTTCCTGCGCGAGATCGGCCATGTCTGAGCGCCGCAAGAAAGGTGAGGCGACCCGCCGCCGCATTCTGGGCGACGCCCATGTCGACCGCAGCCAGACCGAGGCGGATTGGGAGGCGCCCTTCGTCGACCTGATCACCGAAGCCGCCTGGGGCCATGTCTGGTCGCGCGACGGGGTCACCCCGCGCGAGCGGTCGATGCTGACGCTGGCGCTGTTGGCGGGCCTGGGCAATATCGAGGAATTCAAGCTGCATCTGCGCGCCACCGCCAATTCCGGCGCCAGCCGCGAGGATGTGCTTGAGGTGCTTTTGCATGTGGCGATCTACGCAGGCGTGCCGCGCGCCAACCACGCGATCAAGATCGCCAAAGAGGTCTACGCCCAAATGGAGGCCGAGGGGTGAGCGGCCTTTTGCCTCGCAACCGCGCTCTGCATCCGCCTGCGCTGACGCCTGAGTATCGCAGCACCCGGCTCCGCGCACCGCTGCGGCCGCTGGTCGCTCTGCCCTCGACCCTCAGCGAGGAAACCGGCCCGGTTTTCGGCCACGGGATGCTGGAGCCGAACGACAGCGACCTGATCGTAAATTTCACCGGCACCCCGGCTTTGGGCGAGCGGGTGATCGTGCATGGCCAGGTCCGTGATGAAGACGCGCGCGCCATACCCGGCGCGCTGATCGAGATCTGGCAGGCCAATGCGGGCGGGCGCTATCGCCATAAGAACGACAGCTACCTCGCCCCACTCGACCCCAATTTCGGCGGCGCGGGGCGGACACTGACCGATGATCAAGGGCGCTATCGGTTTCTCACCGTGCGGCCCGGCGCTTATCCCTGGCCCAATGGTGGCAACAATTGGCGGCCAATGCACATTCACTTTTCGCTGTTCGGCGCAGGGTTCGGCCAGCGGCTGATCACCCAGATGTATTTCGAAGGCGACCCGCTGATCGCGCTTTGCCCGATTGCGCAAACCGTTCCGGAGGGGGGCGTTGACCGATTGGTCGCGCGGCTGGACATGGACACGGCAATCCCCATGGATGCGCTGGCCTACCGGTTCGATATCGTGTTGCGGGGCCGTGACCAAACCATGTTCGAAAACTGCAAGGAGGGCCTGTGACAGAACGTTTGCCCGAAAGCCCGTCACAGACGGCAGGCCCTTACGTTCATATCGGGCTTGTGCCCAATTTACTTGGCATTTCGGGGCTTTACCCGCACGATTTTGGGGCGTCGCCGATCAAGAACGGTGCTATGGGCGAGAAGATCCGGATTGTCGGAAACGTGCTGGACGGCGACGGCACGCTGATCCGCGATGCGCTGTTGGAGACCTGGCAGGCGGATGCCGGCGGACGCTACCCCGGCACCGAGGGCGCGGACCCCAACGTGACCGGCTGGGCGCGGCGGATCACGGATCTCAAGACCGGCGCGTGGCAGCTCGACACGATCAAACCGGGCGCCGTTCCCGGCCCTGACGGCGCATCGATGGCGCCCCATGTCTCGGTTTTCCTCGTGGCGCGTGGCATCAATACGGGCCTGCAGACGCGGATCTATTTCGCCGATGAGGCCCGGGCCAACGCCGCCTGCCCTATCCTCAGCAAGGCCGACCGCCCCGATACGCTGATCGCCCGCCAGACCGCGCCCGGCGCCTATCGTTTCGACATCCGGCTGCAGGGCCCGGATGAGACCACGTTCTTCGATATCTGAGGGCGCGCGCATGTCGAACCCTTGCATCCTCTGCGTTGCCATCACCGGATCGCTGCCGCGCAAATCCGACAACCCGGCCGTGCCGATCACGGTGGCCGAGCAGGTGGAAAGCACCCATGAGGCGTTCGAGGCGGGCGCCAGCATCGTGCATGCCCATGTGCGCAATGACGACGAAACCCCCACCTCCGACCCCGACCGTTTCGCCGCGCTGATCGAGGGGGTTCGCAGGCATTGCCACGGTATGATCATCCAGCTCTCTACCGGCGGCCGATCCGGCGCGGGGCGCGAGCGGGGCGGTATGCTGCCGCTGCGGCCCGATATGGCATCGCTCTCGGTAGGGTCGAACAACTTTCCGACGCGCGTCTATGAAAACCCGCCCGATCTGGTCGATTGGCTGGCCTCGGAAATGCGGACGTATCAGATAAAGCCCGAGATCGAGGCCTTTGACCTCGGCCATATCGTTCAGGCCGCGCGGATGGCCGAGGATGGGCGTCTGGCCCGGCCGCTTTATGTGCAATTCGTGATGGGGGTGAAGAACGCCATGCCCGCCGATAAGCCGATCTTCGATTTCTATATCGAGACTCTGCGGCGGCTGGCCCCTGATGCCCAATGGTGTGCCGCCGGGATCGGCCCGAACCAGATCGTGCTGAACGAATGGGCCATCGCGGCAGGCGGCCACACCCGGACGGGGCTTGAGGACAATGTGCGCCTGGATCGCCAGACGCTGGCCCCGTCGAACGCAGCCCTGGTGGCCCGCGCGGCCGACCTCTGTGCGAAGTACGGCCGGCCCGTCGCCAGCCCGGCGCAGGCGCGCGCGATCCTTGGCCTGAGGCCCGCCTGATGCCCGCATCGCCCTTCGACAGCGCGATCTACCGCGACCTTTTCGGCGATGCCGATCTGGCGCGGCTTTTCAGCGATACGACCGAACTTCGCGCGATGCTGCTGGTCGAGGGCGCGCTGGCCAAAGTGCAGGGCGAGCTTGGGCTAATCCCCGAGGTCTCGGCCGCATTCCTACACCGCGCAAGCCATGAGGTGCAGATCGACCCTGCCGGCCTGGCCGCCGCCACGGGCCGGAATGCCGTGCCGGTGCCCGCGCTTGTGGCCGCCACCCGCGACGCGCTGAATGCCCCGGAACACACCGCCTGGCTACATTACGGCGCGACCAGCCAGGACATCATGGATACCGCCCTGATCCTGCGCCTGCGGCAGGTCATCGCGATCTACGAGGCCCGGCTAACCACCTTGATCCGCGCTTTGGGCACCTTGGCCTCAACCCATGCCGACCTGCCGATGATGGCACGCACCTATGGTCAGGACGCGGTGCCCACCACCTTCGGCGCGACGGTGGCAGGCTGGGGCGCGCCGCTGATCCGTCACAGCGCGCGTCTGTCGGACCTGAAGCCCGATCTGCTGGTCGTCAGCCTGTCCGGCGCGGCAGGCACGCTATCGGCTATGGGGCCGAAAGGCCCCGAGGTGCGCGCCACGTTGGCGCGGACGCTTGACCTGGGCGACCCTCAGGAAAGCTGGCACGTGGCGCGGGACCGCATCACGGATTTCGCGGGCTGGATGACGGGCCTGACGGCGAGCTTGGGCAAAATCGGCGAAGATTTTATTCTGATGACGGGCTCGTCCCGGCAAGAGGTGCGGCTTGGGGCCGCGGGCGCCTCGTCCACCATGCCGCAAAAGCAGAACCCCGTGGCGCCATCGGCGATCGTCGCGCTGGCCCGATTGGCGGTGGGTCTGAACAGCACCATCCAAGGCGCCGCCATGGCGCGCGAGGCCCGGGACGGCGCGACCTGGATGACCGAATGGCTGACCCTGCCGCAGCTTTGCCTCGCCACGGGCCGGGCCTTGATGTTGGCAGGCGATGTTGCACGCACACTCACCCCCGACGCCGCCGCTTTGCGCGCGCCGCTCAATCAAGGCCTGGGGCTCTGGGCGGCCGAGGCGCTGACCTTCGCACTGGCCCAGACCATGCCTCGGCCCGAAGCCCAGCGCAAAGTGAAGGCCATGGTGGCCGAGGCCATCGCTCAGAACATAACGCTGGCCGATATCGCCGCACAGAATTATCCCGGCCGCGATTGGCGGGCATATCTGGCGGCGGAGAATCACCTGGGCGAGGCCCCGACCCTGGCGCGACGTTTCGCTGAGCTCGTTCCCTCAGCGGAAACCGGGGCACATGACTGAACTGGCGGTCATGAAGGCGTCTTGGGCTGAACGGCCTACTTAAGCTCTGTCGGATAGCCGGGCAGTGTCCCGCCCGGCCATCCTCTTACTTGAACTTGCGAATCTCGCCCGACTCGAGGCGCGACATGTAGCTGTTCAATTCGCGCTTCACGACCGGCATCAGAACGTAGAGACCGATGATGTTCACGATTGCCATGGCAAAGATCGCGGCATCCGAAAAGTCGATGACCGGACCAAGACTGGCGGCCGCGCCGATGACGACGAAGAGGCAGAAGATCAGCTTGAAGGTAAGCTCCTGCTTGTCGCCCTCGCCGAAAAGGTAGGTCCAGGCTTTGAGGCCGTAATAGGACCACGAGATCATCGTCGAGAACGCGAACAGCACCACTGCCAACGCCAACACGTAAGGGAACCATGAGAAGGCCGAGGCGAAGGCTGCCGAGGTCAGGCTGACCCCTGAATTGCCGCCCACCGTCGCGATGGCGGCCCCGTCAAGCACATAAAGACCGGTTTCCGGATCGATGATCAGCTGCTGGGTGATTATGATCACCAAGGCAGTCATTGTGCAGATCACAACCGTGTCGATAAAGGGCTCAAGCAGCGAGACCAGGCCCTCGGTGATCGGCTCTTTCGTGCGCACGGCCGAGTGGGCGATGGCGGCTGAGCCAACGCCCGCTTCGTTCGAGAATGCGGCACGACGGAAGCCCTGGATCAGCGCCCCGACAACACCGCCGACGATGCCGGTATCGGTGAAAGCGCCCGCAAAGATCTGGCCGAAGGCTGACCCGACCTGATCGATGTTCATCAAGATGATCACCAGAGCGGCGCCGACATAGATGATGCCCATGAACGGCACGACCTTCTCAGTGACCCGCGCGATGGATTTCACTCCGCCGATGATCACGATGAAGACGATCGCGGCGAAGATCAGCCCGGTGATCCAGCCCGGATAGTCGCCGAAGATACCGGCCAATTGCTGATGCGCCTGATTGGCCTGGAACATATTCCCGCCGCCCAAGGCGCCGAGAATACAGAAGATCGAAAAGAGGATCGCCAGGATCTTGCCGCCGGGAACCCCGCGTTCGGCGAATCCCTTGGTCAGATAGTACATCGGCCCGCCCGAAACGGTCCCGTTGGGGTATTCGTTGCGGTATTTCACACCCAAGGTGCATTCGGTGAATTTCGAGGCCATGCCCAGAAGGCCCGCAAGGATCATCCAGAACGTGGCCCCGGCCCCACCGATCCCCACGGCCACAGCAACGCCCGCGATATTGCCGAGGCCGACGGTGCCTGACAGCGCAGTTGCCAGCGCCTGGAAATGACTGACTTCGCCAGCGTCATCGGGGTCGGAATAATCGCCTTTCACTAGCTGGATCGAGTGTTTGACGACCCGGAACTGGATAAACCCGAAATAGATCGTGAAGACCGAGGCCGCGACAACCAGCCAGCCGACGATCCAGGGGAAGTTGGTGCCCGGGAAGGATGAGAAGATGAAGCTGACAAACCAGCCAGTCGAAGAGGCGAAAACCTCGTTGATGGTTTCATCCAGTGATTGCGCGGCAGCCGCGCTGGCCATCAGCCAAAGGGCGCCTGCGGCCATTGCGCCGCGTGTAACGAATGTCTGAGACATGGGAACGCCCCCCTTCATGGTACGATTGTGCATGGTACGGGTGAGACCTGTGCCAGCGATCCGGTGACCGACCCAAAGATGCGGGACACGACGCTGGAATGGCCCGTACGGCCGATGAAGACCTGCGTGGCCCCGCTTTCGGTGATGATGTTGATCAAGGTCTCAACCGGATGGCCGAACTTGACCATGGCGCTGACGGGCACGTTGGCGTGTTCCTCACGCAATTGCTCCATCAAGGGGGCGATGATCGCATCCTCGGCGCGCTGCAATTCCTCTTTTCGTCGGACGTGTCGTTCGGCGATTTCCTCAGGTGTCAGAAAGCTGTAGGGCGACCATTCCAGGACAAAGGCAACGATCAGGGACGATCCAGTGATCTTGGCCCGTTCGATTGCGAAGTGAACGGCACGGTTGCTCGCCTCGCTGCCATCATAGGCAGCAACGAAGATGTTCGACATGCTTACTCTCCCTCTTGCAGCGACCCCAGAGGGCCGGGATGCAGGGGAATGATCGGCCATTCCGGGCCAGATTGCTTCTTTTTATTTCAGTTTTATGAGAATCATTTTGATCAGCACGGCCCAAGCCCCGCGACCACCCGCCGCTTGTCGGGCGCACCATACCCCCTTATGACGGGCGGACGGAGGACGAAATCTGATGGCAAAACCGCCTGTCTCTGCCGAGGAAGAGCGCGCCGGATCCAAGCGCATCGGCGCCCTGGCCGGGCTTGTGCCGTTCCTGCGGCCCTATCGTACGATGGTGGTTCTGGCGGCTCTGGCGCTGGTGCTGACGGCGGCTGTGTCGCTGGTGATGCCCTTGGCCGTCCGCCGGGTGGTGGACGGTTTCAACAGCGAAAACGCTGAGATTCTCGATCAGTACTTCGCCGCCGCCCTGTTCATCGCCGCGCTTTTCGCCATCGGCTCGGGCCTGCGGTTCTACATCGTCACACGCCTCGGCGAACGGGTCGTGGCCGATATCCGCAAGGCCGTCTTCGACCGCATGGTGGGGATGAGCCCGGCTTTTTACGAAAAGATCATGACCGGCGAGGTTCTCAGCCGGATCACCACCGACACCACGCTGATCCTGTCGGTCATCGGGTCGTCAGCGTCGTGGTTTTTGCGCAACTCGCTCATGTTTACGGGCGGGCTGGTCCTGATGTTGTTCACATCCGCCAAGCTGACCGGGCTGGTGTTGCTGATCGTGCCCGCTGTGATTGTGCCGATCATCGTGCTGGGCCGCCGGGTGCGGGTGCTGTCGAAAGAGAATCAGGACTGGATCGCGGCCTCGTCCGGCAATGCCTCCGAGGCGCTTTTGTCGGTGCAGACGGTCCAGGCCTTCACCCACGAGGTGGAAAGTCGCAGCGTCTTTGACGACGTGACCGAGAAAAGCTTTGTCGCCGCGCGCAAGCGGATCGCGACGCGGGCGGTCATGACGGTGATCGTGATCTTTCTGGTCTTTGCGGGCGTGGTGGGCGTGCTCTGGATCGGGGCCAATGATGTACGCGGCGAGGTGATGACCCCGGGCGAGCTGGTGCAATTCGTGATCTACGCGATCATGGTGGCGGGGTCCGTTGCCGCCTTGTCGGAAATCTGGGGCGAATTGCAGCGCGCGGCGGGCGCGACCGAGCGGTTGATAGAGCTGCTCTATGCCGTCGACACGGTCGATGACCCGACCCAGCCGCTGGCCCTGCCCGCGCCGGTGACCGGACGGATCGCGTTTGAGGATGTGCGCTTTGCCTACCCCACGCGGCCGGGGCAATCGGCGCTGGATGGCGTTAGTTTTGCCGTCAAACCCGGTGAGACGGTGGCTCTGGTCGGCCCGTCGGGCGCCGGCAAGACCACGATCCTGCAATTGCTTTTGCGGTTCTATGACCCGCAAGAGGGCCGGGTGACCATCGACGGCACTGACCTGACGCAAGTCGCGCGGTCGGAGTTCCGTAAATCGATCGCGCTGGTGCCGCAAGACCCGGTGATCTTCGCCGCAACGGCGCGGGAAAACATTCGCTTCGGCCGCCCCGGCGCCACCGATGCCGAGGTTGAGGCGGCGGCCCGCGCGGCGGCGGCCCATGACTTTCTGATGGCCCAGCCCGAAGGGTATGACACTTACGTCGGTGAACGCGGCGTGATGCTGTCCGGTGGGCAGAAGCAGCGCATCGCCATTGCCCGCGCGATCCTGCGCGATGCGCCGATCCTGCTGTTGGATGAGGCGACCAGTGCGCTGGACGCCGAAAGCGAGCGCGCCGTGCAGGACGCCTTCGAGGCGATGAGCGAGGGGCGCACCACCCTGATCGTCGCGCACCGTCTGGCCACCGTGAAGAAGGCCGACCGCATTTTGGTCTTCGAAGACGGCCAGATCGCGGCCGAGGGCACCCATGAGGCCCTGGTGGCGGAAGGCGGCCTTTATGCGCGCCTGGCCCGGTTGCAGTTTACCGAAGGCCTTGCGGCCGAATAGTATGACACCCGGCAGACGGAACGTTTGATCGATCCAGGCGTTCCCTTCGCTTAATCACAGCTGACAGGGAGAGCAGCAATGGGTGTTTGGGACTTCGTGAAGGATGCGGGCAAATCGCTTTTCGGCGCCGCTGAGGCGTCGGAAGCGCCGAAGGAAGAAGCCATCAAGAAAGAGATGAGCGATCTGGGCCTCGATATGTCGGGCCTCGACATCAAGGTCGAGGGTGACACCGTTAAGGTCAGCGGCAAGGCCGCCAGCCAAGAGATGAAGGAAAAGGTCATCATGGCCGCCGGCAACGTCGAAGGCGTGGCCAAGGTTGAAGATGACGTGCCGGGTCAGGACCCGAAATTCTACACTGTGAAAAGCGGTGATACGCTGTCCGGCATCGCCAAGGAAACGCTGGGCGATGCGAACAGCTACATGAAGATTTTCGAGGCCAACAAGCCGATGCTGAGCGACCCCGACAAGATCTATCCCGGCCAGGTGCTGCGCATCCCGCAGGACTGACCCCTCACAAAACGGCGTGACGCGGCTTTTTGCGCTGCGTCACGCTTGCGCGTAAGAACGTTTCTCATCATCCTCAAGCCAAAGGCAAAGCCCGATAACGGGCGGCAGGGAGGAGATTGCTATGGGACGTTTCGGAGGTCTTGCAGATCGTGATGCTGTAGAGGCAGAAATGCCTTGGGAAGAGCGCGATCCGCCGAAGACGATCTACGATTTCCTGTCTTCTGCCCGCGATGCCCATGCGCAGCGGCCGGCGCTGTCCTTTCAGATCTTCTCCGATCCCGGCTCGAAGGCCGAAACGCTGACCTGGTCCGACCTGCACGGCCGCGCGACGCAGGCGGCCAACCTTTTCCGCAAACTGGGTGTCGAGAAGGGCGATACGGTCGCCTACCTCATGCCGAACACCGTAGAGACCGCAGTGGCCCTTTTGGGCGGGTCGATCGCGGGCATCGTGAACCCGATCAACCCGCTTCTGGAACCTGAGCAGATCTCGGCCATCCTGCGTGAGACGAAGGCCGAAGTTCTGGTCACGCTGAAGGCGTTTCCAAAGACGGATGTGGCGCAGAAAGTGGCGGAAGCCGTGAAGTACGCGCCCAATGTGAAATACGTGCTTGAGGTCGACCTGAACCGCTATCTGAGCCCGCCGAAAAGCTGGATCGTGCCGCTGGTCCGCCCCAAGAACCCGGTTGAGCACAAGGCCGACGTGCTGAATTTCAACGCCGAATGCGCCAAGATGCCGTCCGACCGCCTGACCTTCGAGGACACGAAGGAAGATCGCATTGCGGCCTATTTCCACACCGGCGGCACGACGGGCATGCCCAAGGTCGCGCAGCACCGGGCCTCGGGCATGATCTATAACGGTTGGCTGGGCGGGCGTCTGTTGTTTGATGAAACCGATGTGCTGATCTGCCCTCTGCCACTTTTCCATGTCTTCGCGGCCTACCCGATCCTGATGTCGTGCATCGCCTCGGGCGCGCATGTCGTCTTTCCGACGCCTGCGGGGTATCGCGGCGACGGGGTGTTCGACAATTTCTGGAAACTGATCGAACAATGGGGCGTGACCTTCATGATCACGGTGCCAACAGCCTTGTCGGCCCTGATGCAGCGCCCGGTAAATGCCGATGTCTCGACGCTGAGAACCGCGATTTCGGGCTCGGCGCCCTTGCCGATCGAGCTTTACAACCGGTTTGAGAAAGCCACCGGCGTGCAGATCGCCGAAGGCTATGGCCTGACCGAGGCCACATGTCTGGTGTCCTGCAACCCGGTTGACGGTTTGAAAAAGGTGGGCTCGGTCGGTGTCCCGCTGCCCTACACGGATGTGCGTATCCTCAAGGTCGGCGCAGATGGTGAAGTGTCAAAACAATGCGCGGTGGATGAAATCGGCGAGATTTGCGTGGCAAATCCGGGCGTCTATGACGGCAACACCTATCACGACCCCGACAAGAACAACGGCCTTTTCGCCGAGTTGCGGTTCCTGCGCACCGGCGATCTGGGCCGTATCGACGAGGACGGGTATCTCTGGATCACGGGCCGCGCGAAGGACCTGATCATCCGGGGCGGCCACAACATCGACCCCGCCGAGATCGAAGAGGCGCTGGCGGGCCACCCGTCCGTGGCGATGTGCGGCGCCATCGGCCAGCCCGACGCCTTCGCGGGCGAGCTGCCTTGCGCCTATGTCGAGTTGGTCAAGGATGCCGAGGTCACGATGGACGAATTGATGGAGCATGCCCGCGCGCATATCCATGAACGTGCCGCCATTCCGAAGCACATCGAGGCCGTTGACGAGTTGCCGAAAACCGCCGTCGGCAAGATCTTGAAGAACGAATTGCGCAAGCTCGCGATCCAGCGTGTCTATAACGCGGCCCTGGCCGAGGCGGGTCTGAACGTGGAAGTCGTGCAGGTCTATGAGCACCAGAAAAAGGGTCTGGTCGCACAGCTGGTCAAAACGGGCGATGTCGACGAAGACGCCTTGGGCCACAAGATGGGAGAGTTCACGCGGCCATGGGAATGGGCGGCATAGGCCGCCCCGCGGCGTGTCAGTCGGGCTTGCAGAACAGCTCGTACATCAGGCCGACCACTTTTTCGGCGCGCGGGTCGGTTAGGCTGTAATAGATGGTCTTGCCGTCGCGGCGGCTGTCGACCAGCCCTTCGAAGCGAAGCCGGGCCAATTGCTGACTGACGGCGGCCTGGCGCGAGTCGAGCAGCGTTTCCAGTTCGGTCACAGACTTCTCGCCTTGGGTCAAGTGACACAAAATCATCAGCCGCCCCTCATGGCTGAGTGCCTTGAGGAACTGCGCCGCGGCGCGCGCCTTGACGATCATGTCACCTGTGTCGAGCGGCCCTTCGTCTTCGCGCTCAGGCGCCGTCGGATCGACCCCGTCCATCATTACCGTCACCAAACTTTCCCGTTATCCACGCCTTGCAGGCGCGTTGTCATAATTCCCGGCCGTCGAATTGGTCGGAGTGTCGTCTCGCAGCAGACCCAGACTGCGGCAACGCATGTGCTTTACCACAAAGTCGGCTAGAAATCGAGATAGGGCAGGCGTCTGGCCAGTGCTAATCGGCTGCCCCGCCCTTAAATGTGTTCTCGCGCCCATAGTTGCAAGGGGCCTCCTGCATTTCCAGGTGCAAGCGGCTACCGGTATAGGGGTGGGCGCGGGCCAGGTCTTCATCGAAAGCGATGCCGAGGCCGGGATCTTCGGGGGGCAGGATGAACCCCTCCTCCCATCGCAGCTTGTGGCCCGTTAGCGCCTGATGGAAGGCCCCGCCGCCCGCCTCGATCGTCTCGAGCATCAATAGGTTCGGAATGGCGGTGCCGAGGTGGATATTCGCGGCCCATTCGACTGGTCCCGCATATAGATGAGGCGCCATCTCGGCCGAGAAGGTTTCGGCCATTGCGGCGGTTTTCTTGACCTCCCAAATGCCACCCGCGCGGCCGAGGGCGGGTTGCAGGATGCGCGCGGCGCCGAGCTTGAGGACAGCGGCGAATTCGGCCTTGGTTGTAAGGCGTTCGCCTGTGGCCAGCGGAATGCGCACGGCGCGCGCCACCTCGGCCATAGCGGCCGGGTCATCCGGCGGGATCGGCTCTTCGTACCAAAGCGGCAAGTATGTCTCCAAAGCCTGTCCCATGCGGATCGCGCCGGGCACCGAGAACTGGCCATGGGTCCCGAAGAGCAAATCGGCCCGGTCACCGACGGCCTCGCGGATCTTGGCACAGAACGCGACCGAGCGGGTGATGTCGGACATGGCCGGCATGTGGCCCGCGCGGATGGTATAGGGGCCCGCGGGGTCGAATTTGACCGCCGTGAAGCCGCGGTCGACATTGCGGGCGGCAACTTCGGCGGCTTTGTCGGGATCGTTCCAGAAGGCATCGATATTTTCGTCACCCTCAGGGTAGAGGTAGGTGTAGCTGCGCAGCCGTTCATTGGTCTTGCCGCCCAGCAGCGCCCAGACAGGGCGGTTCCGCGCTTTGCCGAGGATATCCCAGCAGGCGATCTCCAACCCCGAAAACGCGCCCATCACGGTAGGGTCCGGCCGTTGGGTGAAGCCGGCGGAATAGGCGCGGCGGAACATCAATTCGATGTTTTCAGGGCTTTCGCCGGCCATGTGGCGACGGAACACGTCTTCGATCACGGCCTTCATGGCGTCCGGACCGACGGTGGAGGCATAGCATTCGCCATAACCGACAAGGCCGTCATCAGTGGTCAGCTTGGGGAAGATCCAATAGCGTCCACCCCAGCCCGGTGCCGGGGGCGCGACGACGAAGATCTCTAGGTCTTTCAGTTTCATGGCGCAGATCTTCAGAACACGATGACGTTGCGGCGGGCGGCGCCCGAGCGGGTATCGGCGATCGCCTCGTTGATCTCGTCAAGGCTCCAGCGGCCCGAGATCAGCTCATCAAGCTTGAGGCGGCCCTGTTCGTAAAGGTCGGTCATCCAGCGGATATCGCGCGCCAGCACCGTGTCGCCCATAAGCGAGCCGATCATCGCCTGCCCGGTGGCGGCAACCATGACGGGTTCATAGCTGGAGGTTGCGCCGGAATGGGGCATCCCCACCATCACCATGCGCCCCCCGGTGGCGAGGTACTTCATCGCGCTGTCGTAGGCGAGGACCGCGCCCACGGTGACAAAAACCGCATCGGCGCCCCGGCCCGCGATCTGCTTGGCTTTTGCCCAGGGCTTGGCCTCGGTCGCCAGGATGCCATCGGTGGCGCCAAACTCGCGCGCGGCGGCCAGCTTGTCCTCGGACATGTCGACCGCGATGATGCGGGCGGCGCCTGCGATGCGCGCGCCCTGGATCGCGTTCAGCCCCACACCGCCCGCGCCGATCACCACCACGGTTTCGCCCGGGCGCACCTGGCCGGTGTTGACCACCGCTCCCACGCCGGTGATGACCCCGCAGGACAGAAGCGATGCTGCATCCATCGGCATCGAGGCTGGTATCTTCGCAAGTTGCGAGGCATGCACGACGACCTTCTCGGCAAAGGCGCCACAGCTGAGCCCGTGTTGCATCGGCCCACCATCGACTGTTTTCAACGGGCCTTTGGTGCGGTCATAAGGCGCCTCGCAAAGCGTTGGATGCCCAACCGCGCAGGTCGGGCATGTGCCGCAGGACCGGATCAGCGTGACGAGGACCGTGTCGCCCTCTTCATAGCCCGTCACGCCCGCACCAACCCCGGTGACCTGCCCCGCCGCCTCATGCCCGTAGACCGCGGGCAACGTACCGCCCCAGCCACCATCCATGAACGAGATGTCGGAAAAGCAGATCGCGCAGGCTGCAAGCGTCACCTCGACCTCGCCCGGTTCGGGCGCGCGCAAGTCGACCTCCTCGATCGACAGGAGCTGGCCGAATGCGTGGCAGACGGCGGCGCGGATTTTTGGCATATGTGGCTCTCCCTTTCGGCGTCACGCTATCTCAGGGGGCCGCCGCTTCCCGTGAATGCGCGACATAGACCAGCCCGCAAACGACCATCAAGCCCATTGACAGTAAAAACGGCGCGCCGGGCAGGTAAACCGGCGCCCCATCGCCGGTGAAGGCCGCGAAGACGGAGGTCATCACAAGCGGCGAGAGGATCATCGCCACCGCCCGCGCCGATGAGACCACGCCCTGCAACTCGCCCTGGGTGTCGTCGGACACCGTGCGCGACATGATCCCCAAAAGCGCGGGCGTGACGACGGCGCCGAGGGCGGTAACGGGCGTGAAGATCAGCGCGATCGTGCCATTCTGCACCAACGCCAGAAACAGAAAGGCGCCCGCGTTGAAGGTGATCCCCCAAAGGACCGTGCCGCGTTCGCCGAGATATCTCAGGATATAGCGGATCAGCCCGCCCTGCACGATGGCCATGGCGATGCCGAACGCCCCCAGCGACCAGCCGATCATCTGCGGCTCCCACCCGAAGCGCGCGGTGGTGAAATAGGCCCAGGTCGCGGGATAGACGATGAAGGCGAACTCGTAGAGGAAAACGAGCAGCAGCAGCCGCTGCACGCCTGGCAGGGCGCCCATCTTGCGAAACGCGCTGAACGGATTGGCGCGGCGCCAGTCGAAGGCGCGGCGGATGCGGTCATCGACCGTTTCCTTCAGCACGATGTACCCGAAGACCATGTTGATCAGCGCCAATGTGCCCGCGGCATAGAACGGCGCGCGGGTGCCGAATTCGGCCAGTAGCCCGCCGATCATCGGGCCAAAGACAAAGCCCACACCAAAGGCCGCGCCGACCAGACCGAAACGGGCGGCCTTTTCCTCGGGCTTGGAGATGTCGGCGATATAGGCGGTCGCGGTCGATTGCGTGGCCGCCGTGATGCCGCCGATGATGCGGGTCAGTAAAAGCAGCCAGATCGTGCCGGCCAGCGCCATGACGTAGTAATCCACCGCCATCACGAAAAGCGAGATCAGGATGATCGGGCGACGGCCATATCGGTCGGACAGGCTGCCCAATGTCGGACCAAAGAGGAACTGCATCACCGCAAAGGACGTGGCCAGAACACCGCCCCAAAGGGCTGCCTGGCTGAGGTCGCCGCCCGTCACTTCGCGGATCAGGTCGGGCATCACCGGCAGGATCAGCCCGATCCCCATCGCGTCGATCATCAGCGTGATCAAAATGAAGAGGATGGCAAGGCGCTGGTTCATACGGCCTTGCCGCCTTTGCGGAGGGGACCGTTCTGGTTACTGCACGTCATGGCACCTCCTGCCTGAGACGTGCGAGTGTATGGCAGGCGGCATGCGATGCAACGGCCAAAACGAGACGCCCTAAACAATCGATCGATGTGCGTGGATGCGCAGAGGCTGTGTGGTTTGGGTGGTTGAGGTGCGCAGAGGCACAAAATACCTCTGGCTCAACATCAACACCGCAGGAGAGTGGCCCATGACCAAATATCTTCGTATCGACGCTTCAGCCCGGACGGAAGGTTCGGTGACACGCATGCTGCTGGACGAGATCGTCAGCCAGTTGGGCGCAGAGAGCATCACCCGCCGTGACCTTGCGCAATCCGCATTGCCGCAGATCACCGACACCTGGGTTTCCTCGAACTTTACGCCGGCTGACCAGCGCGACGCCCAGCAGCAGGCCGCACTGGCGCAATCGGACGCGCTGGTTGCCGAATTGCAGGACGCCGATGTCATCCTGATCGGCGCGCCGATTTACAATTTCGCGGTACCCGCCGCATTGAAGGCTTGGATCGATCTGGTGGCGCGGGCCGGCGTGACGTTCAGGTATTCCGAAACCGGGCCGGTCGGTTTGCTTGAGGGCAAGCTGGCCATCGTTGCGATGGCATCGGGCGGAACGCCGGTCGGATCGGATATCGACTTTGCCAGCGGATATCTGCGCCATGTTCTGGGCTTTCTCGGCATCCATGACGTGACGTTCGTCACGGCCGATGCCTTGGGTGCCGGCGCGGACGAGAAGATCGCAAGCGCCAAGGGTGAGATCCAAAAGCTGGCGGCCTAGCATGGCGGCAGTGATCGGAAGACAGGCGTTAACCCGTTGGTGATACGCCTGTTTTCGTGATCATCGGCCGCAAGATCTGCTCTGCGGCATAAGCAAAGGGCCGGAAATCCGACCTTAGGGCGGAAGTCGGCGCGCTATCCTATGTGACTGTCCGGGCCAGCGCCTGATAGACCTCTTTTGTAAGGCTTTCCGATGTGAAGGGTTTCTGTACTACGGGCGCAGCCGGATAGTCCGCCAGAATACTCTCGACTTCCCCGTATCCGGTGGCCAGCACAAACGGGATTCCCATGCTGTCCAGATGCTGAGCCACGGGAAGCGACGTCTGTTCCCCCAGATTGATGTCCAACACCGCCAGGGCGATCTCTTCATCGCCGATGATCCTGAGGGCGTCCTCGACCGAACTGGCAAGCTTGACGTCGGAGGCGCCGTTACCGGTCAGAATGTCGGCGGCATCCAGCGCGATCACCATATTGTCCTCAAGCACCAGAACCGTCCCAGACAGAGCGGCCGTTTCGTCGGGTGCAGTTTGGTCTTCTGCAAAGGTATGCTCGACCTCCGTTATCGTCCCTTCCGAGACGAATTTCGACGGGATCATGATGTCTGCCTCGAAACCGGCAAGCTTGAAACGGGTCTCGACCTTGCCTTTCAGTTCAAAGGGCACCGTATGCTCAATGATTGTCGAGCCGAAACCACGGCGCTTCGGCGGTTGAACCGGCGGCCCACCCATTTCGCGCCATTTGATGATCAGGGCACCGTCATCCGCAATATGCAGATCAATGCTCACACGACCGGACCGATCGGTCAGCGCGCCGTATTTCGCCGAATTCGTCACCATCTCATGAATGACCAAGGCCATTGTCGAAAAGGCTTCCGGCGCAAGCAGCGGGGCATCGCCCGTTACGGTCAATCGGTCTTTCTGCCCGCTGAGAAAGGCATTCACTTCGACCTGGATCAGGTCGCGCATCGCAGTGGGAGACCACTCCTGCCGCGTCAATTGATCATGCGCGCGCGCAAGAGACTGAATGCGACCGTCAAGCACCTTCGTGTAGGATTCAATCGTCATAGCGTCGCTTTTGCTCTGCGACACAAGCCCTTGGATCAGGTTCAGGATGTTTCGCACCCTGTGGTTCAGCTCGGCGATCAGCAACTCCTGCTTTTCCGCGGCCGCTTTCCGGTGCGCATTGGCTTCATCGGTCAGTTTCAGCACAATCTCGATCAACGAGATGCGCAAAGCCTCGGCCGCCCGCAATTCGCTTTCCGACCACGGCGCAGAGGTGCTCCGCACCATTTCCGTCCAGGCTTCGAAACTCTTTCGCGGGGTAAGCCGGGCACCGTTAGGCCCAACCTCCACAGGCTTTTCGGGGTTGCCAGCCCAACGGACCGAGCGTGCGATCTCTTGACGGAAGAACACGATGTAATCGCGCGGGGTCCGCGAGATCGGTATGGCCAGAAGGCCCGCAACACGATCCGCGATAACATCGGCATCCGGATAGTTTGCAAGCAAGTTGTCGGTCGCGAAAACCTTGCCCGTCGGCGCGGTGTTCAGAAAGCGGGCGAGGCGCTTGAACTCCTCAGCGGTTGGGGCAGAGCCCAGCGCGGTGTATCGCCCTTCCGAGAAGACAGCGACACCGTCGTTTGAAACAATGCGGGACAGTTCATCGGCAATGATGTCGAAGCTGTCGATCAGATCATTATCGGAGGATAGACGAACCATGAGGCGGTCATGCAATGCGCGCGACTCACGCTCTTCTTCGCGGATCTCGGCCTCGATCTTCTGCTCAAGCTCATAGGAAAAGAACTGCGCGAAAAGCTCAATCGCAGTGCGCCTTTCGTAATCCACATACCGCGCTGAGCGATGGTGACAGGCAAACAGGCCCCAAAGCTCTCCATCCTTCAGGATCGAGACCGACATCGAGGCCGCAACACCCATGTTGCGCAGATATTCAATGTGAATCGGCGATACCGCACGGGTCACCGACAACGAAAGGTCAAGCGGCTCGCCATTGGGGTTTCGCTCAGGGACCAGAGGCGACACCTCGCCGTCGACATCGGCAATCAGACGCAACGTGCTGCGCTTATAGAGCTCGCGGGCCTGTTTCGGGATGTCGCTGGCCGGATACCGCAAGCCAAGGAAGGGTTCCATGCCCGGGGCATGCTCTTCGGCGATAACCTCGCCGGACCCGTCCGATGCGAAGCGGTACACCATCACCCGGTCAAATCCCGACAAGATCTGAAGCGCCATGGCCGCCTCTTGCGCAGCGGCGAGCACCTTGGCCTTCTTCTTCACACGCGCGATCAAAGGCTGAACGATGGCCAGATCATCACGATCTTTCCCACCTGTTTTTGGCTCGAACTCGAAGACGAAAGAGCTGCCGGACAAATGGATCGAAATGTCAAAGAGAGCTCCATTTGCCAGAACATCGTAGCCAAAAAGACGGCTGACGCCGGCGCCCGAACTGGCGCTTACCTGCAATTTCGTACGCAGATCGTGAATGGTCTGCTCGGGAAGAAGGTCGATCAGCCGTTGCCCCACCACCTCCTGCGGATCAAGGCCCAATATGGCCGCGCAGTTTGCCGACATATGATTGATCATCAGATCGGACGAGGTCGAAATGAGACATCCATAGGCCTGGACGTTTCCAAGAAGGTGTATCGGTTCACGGTCGCAATTGGTGAGGTCAGTTTGCTGCACGGCGGCCGTCTGTTCTTTTTGTTGTTTCATGAGATGAGTTCCTTGCCCAAGCTCTGACCAGACATCCAATTGCTGGATACGTCATGGAAAAGTGCAAAAAGCTTCTGTGTGTCTTCGATTATCCTGGCGGCGCGCGCACTCTCTGCAGGAACGGCGGAGAGGTCGTCGCAAACCTTCCGCCACCGTCCGGGCGTCGGCCCTTTCGAAAAGTAGCCGCTGGCACGAGCAACAATCGGGTCGCGCGAGGCAGCCCACCTGCGCTTGAGTACCTGGGTGCCGAGGCGCGACCCTTCAATCATATAGTCGAGCGCAAGTGGGTCCGTCTCGCCCAACCTTGGCGCAGATCTGTTGAGATCCGTGGCCTGAAGGACCGCTAGATCGGCATCGATGTGATGCAGCATCTCGCCAAGAGCGCGATGCGCGTATCCGCCTTGGGCCGCGACCTTTGCCATGGCGCTGAAGCACATGCGGTGGATCCCAAGAAATGCTGTAAGGTCGCCCCTCCTGCCAATATCGAAGGATGACAGCAGCCGGTCAACGCGCTCATGCTCTGCGCGTGTCTCATCCCTCAATAATAGCCTGAAACAGGTTTCCATAGCCGCGCCTCTACCCCACGATTGCCGTCTATCCGTTGCCTGAGATAGAGGAGCTTTCACCTTGTTACGCAAACCTGTTTGCCACCCGAGACATCCAAGTCAATAAGATAAGACATAGCTCCTGCCTTTTTGCATGGCCGCACGGAAAGTCTGTCAGGCAGCGGCTCACGGCCTGCCAGCCACCTCGCAAACAACCGTCAACGCTCTTTCTCGCCAGAACATTTCCCGGCGGATCAGTCGGCAAACTGCCGTTCTAGGCGCAATTTCACCAAAGAAAACGCGATTGAAAATGTACAGCTTATCCTGAGACTTTGGAAGATAGATGTCAGGTCGTCGGAATTTGCACAGTTGGATTGAGCGTCAGCGCCGTCCATCGCCCCATCTGGACCATCGCCAAAATGGAAAAGGCCCCACCGAAGCGGGGCCCTTCTGTCGTCTGATGCGACGATCTATTCTGCGTCGGCTTTCTGCGTTTCCGGCGCGATCTCTTCGCCGGTTTCCTGATCGACGACCTTCATCGCCAGGCGCACCTTGCCGCGGTCATCGAAGCCCAACAGCTTGACCCAGACTTCCTGGCCTTCGCTCAGCGCGTCGGAGGGGTGGTTCAGGCGCTTGTTGGCGATCTGGCTGACATGGACCAGGCCGTCGCGCTTGCCGAAGAAGTTCACGAAGGCGCCGAAATCGACCAGTTTGACGACCTTGCCCTTGTAGATCTTGCCTTCTTCCGGCTCGGCCACGATCGAATGGATCATATCGTAGGCCTTCTGGATCGCTTCACCGTTCGACGAGGCGATCTTGATCACGCCATCATCGTTGATGTCGACCTTGGCGCCCGAGACCTCGACGATCTCGCGGATCACCTTGCCGCCCGAGCCGATCACTTCGCGGATCTTGTCGGTCGGCACCTGCATCGTCTCGATCCGCGGCGCATGGGCCGAGAATTCCTGACGGCCGGCGGCCAGCGCCTTGGACATCTCTTTCAGGATATGCAGACGGCCGTCCTTGGCCTGGGCCAGAGCCGTTTCCATGATCTCGGGCGTGATGCCGGCGACCTTGATGTCCATCTGCAAGCTGGTGATGCCGTTCTCGGTGCCAGCGACCTTGAAGTCCATGTCGCCCAGGTGATCCTCGTCACCCAGAATGTCAGTCAGAACAGCATATTTGCCATCATCTTCCAGGATCAGGCCCATCGCTACACCGGCAACCGGCGCCTTCAGCGGCACGCCCGCATCCATCATGCTGAGCGACCCACCGCAAACCGACGCCATCGAGGACGACCCGTTCGATTCGGTGATCTCGGAGACCACGCGGATCGTGTAAGGGAAGTCAGTCGGTGCGGGCAGAACCGCCTGCAACGCGCGCCAGGCCAGCTTGCCGTGGCCGATCTCGCGACGACCCGGAGGGCCGAAGCGCCCGACCTCGCCCACCGAATAGGGGGGGAAGTTATAGTGCAACAGGAAGTTTGAGCGATAATTGCCGTGCAGCGCGTCGATGATTTGCTCATCCTCGCCGGTGCCAAGCGTGGTGATCACCAGGCCTTGCGTCTCACCGCGGGTGAAGAGCGCCGAACCGTGGGTGCGGGGCAGAATGCCCACTTCCGACACGATCGGGCGCACCGTCTTGGTGTCGCGCCCGTCGATCCGGATGCCATTGGCCACGACATCGCCGCGCAGGATTTCGGATTCCAGCTTCTTGAAAGCGGGCCAGAGGTTTTCGTCGGCCAGCTCTTCTTCGGTCAGCTGATCCTTGACGGCATGGATCGCGGCTTCGATCGCGGCGCTCCGCTCCTGCTTGTCCTGCACGGTGAAGGCCTGACGCATCTGCGCCTCGCCCAGTTCCTTGATGCGGGCGGCCAGCGCGGAATAATCCGGCGGCTGGAAGTCGAACGGCTCTTTCGCGGCGGCTTCGGCCAGATCGATGATCAAATCGATCGCGGGCTGCATCGCCTCATGGCCGAACTTCACCGCGCCCAGCATCTCGGCCTCGGTCAGCTCATAAGCCTCGGACTCGACCATCATCACCGCATCCTTGGTGCCAGCGACAACCAGGTCCAGCCGCTGCTCGGGCTTCATGCGCAGTTGGTCCATATCCTGAACCTCGGGGTTCAGGATGTATTCGCCGTCCACGAAGCCCACACGGCAGGCGCCGATCGGGCCCATGAAGGGCACGCCCGAAATCGTCAGAGCGGCCGAGGCGGCGATCATCGCCACCATATCGGGGTCGTTGACCAGATCGTGGCTCAGCACCGTGCAGATCACCAGCACCTCATGCTTGAAGCCCGGCACGAAGAGCGGCCGGATCGGACGGTCGATCAGGCGCGAGGTCAGCGTCTCTTTCTCGGACGGGCGGCCTTCGCGCTTGAAAAAGCCGCCAGGCACTTTGCCGGCGGCGTATGTTTTTTCCTGATAGTGAACGGTCAGCGGGAAAAAGTCCTGACCCGGCTTCGCCGCCTTGGCGAAGGTCACGTTGGCCATCACCGAGGTCTCGCCCAGAGTGGCGATGACGGTGCCGTCGGCCTGACGGGCAACCTTGCCCGTTTCCAAAGTGAGGGTCTCGTCGCCCCACTGCGTCGATTTCGTCGTTACGTTGAACATCTCGTTTCCTATACTGCCCGGGGGACCCTCCCCAGCGGGCGTTGACGTACGGGGCCGTATGCCCCGTGGCCTCTTTTCGGTTTGCCCTGCCTTTACCCCACGAGGCCCGTTGGGGAAGGTATCGGGCATATCTGGCCCGGAACATCCGGACCGGTGAAACGCAAGACGCGCCCCAGAGGGCGCGTCATCTTAGCCTTAGCGGCGCAGGCCGAGCCGCTCGATCAGCGACTTGTAGCGGCCTTCATCCTTGGCTTTGAGGTAGTCCAGAAGCTTGCGGCGCTGCGCGACCATCATCAGCAGACCGCGGCGCGAATGGTTGTCTTTCGCGTGGGTCTTGAAGTGTTCGGTCAGCGTGGCAATGCGTGAGGACAGAACGGCAACCTGAACTTCGGGCGACCCTGTGTCGCCGTCCTTTGTGCCGTATTCCTTGATGATACGTGTCTTTTCTTCAGCCGTGATCGACATCGGGGTCTCCTTTCGGAAATGGGGTTATGGCGCAAGCCGGGATGTCGTCCAGCAGGGCCCGTGGAGAGTGCCGCCCGAATGGCGGATGCGCGCGTATAGGGGAAAGCTGCGGAAAAGAAAAGCCCGGAATTGCCCGAACGCACCGACCGAGCGGTCGGCGCGGTGTCACAGCAGGTCAGGCGGCGGCCTGAATGGGCTGCAACATGATCATGTCGGCGGTCAGATCGGCGCCACCCTCGACTACAGCCATCGCCAAACCATCGGCAAAGACAATAGAATTGGCCGGATCGTTCGGGTCGGTGCCGACCGAGATATCGGGCGCGGGACCCATGGCCGGATCATATTCCAGAACCAGGCTATCCTCGCTGGCGTCGAAATCGGCAATCGTCGGCGCCGGGCCATCCGGGTTCGGGCCGAAGACGAACGTGTCGGCCCCCTCGCCGCCCGTGGCGTAATCGTCGGCGCCAAGGATCAGGCTGTCATCGCCTTCGCCACCGTTCAAGTAGTCACGCAGGATGGCCTCCTGCTCATCATCCTCGCCACCGATCAGCGTGTCGTTGCCAGCGCCGCCCTGCAGAGCATTGGCACCCGCGCCGCCATCCAGCACATCGTCGCCCCAGCCACCCTGCAACGCATCATCGCCCGCACCACCGGCCAGGCTATCGGCGCCATCACCACCATTCAGACTGTCGTCGCCTTCGCCGCCGGCCAGGCTATCGTCACCCATGCCGCCAAAAATCTCGTCATCGCCAGCGCCGCCATCGACCACATCCGCGCCGCCTTCGGCATAGATGTCGTCATGGCCTTCGCCGCCGAGTATCTCATCGTCACCCTCAGCCCCGAAGACGATGTCATCACCGGCGCCTGCGTCAATTATATCGTCGCCAGCATATCCGCCGATCACGTCATTGCCGTCGCCGCCTTCGATCATGTCGTCGTCTTCGGTGCCTGACAGAATATCGTCGCCGGAGGTTCCCGTCAGATGCTCGCCCGAAAGCTCATCCAACGGCGATGTGCCGCCATCGGTGTCGCCCGGATCGGTCGGCGTTTCGCCCCCAGCTCCTTCTTCGTCTTCATCCTCGAAGAACGACGATATGTCGATCATTGAGCCCGCCAGAAGCGCCCCGAAAAGACCTACGAGAACTGTGAACATGGGACTGCCCCTTTACGCCGAAAAGCCCAATGCTTTGGCGGCACCACCCGACCTCAGCACCGTTGAAGATAGCCGGACTCCCAAGCGAAATCGTTAACACGGCGCCGAATACGAGCGGTGTGACGGAAAAATCTCTCATAATGGTTACCGAACCGTTAATATCCACAGCCCGCCGCCATTCTCTCGATGGGCTGAAGGTCAGCTCGCAAGCGGGACGCATGCTGGAAATGGGGGTTTTCAAACACAGGCGATGATCGCCAAAGGTTTGCAGCCGCGCTCCAATTCCCCGTTTCCCTTATCACTGCAATCGTGCATATCACGCCCCAACACCGCCTGAGGAGAGTTTCGATGCACGATATCCGCCTGATCCGCGACGACCCCGCCGCCTTCGATGCGGCCTTGGCACGGCGTGGGCATGCGGCTGTCTCGGGCGAGGTGCTGAAACTTGACGAAGCGCGCCGCGCCAAGATCCTTGCCGCCGAGACGGCGCAGGCGGCCCAGAACGCGGCCTCGAAAGAGGTGGGCGCGGCCAAGGCAAAAGGGGATGAGGCCGAGTTTGAGCGCCTGCGCGCGCTTGTGGCCGACAAGAAAGCCGAAGTGGCACGCCTGCAAGAGGCTGCCAAGGCTGATGATGCAGCGTTGCGCGATCTACTTCTGACCCTGCCGAACAGTCCCTTGCCCGAGGTACCCGACGGCAACGATGAGGAGGACAACGTCGAAATCCACCGCTGGGGCACCCCCCCCACCTTCGATTTCGACCCGGTCGAGCATTACCAGTTGCCTGCCGTCCAAGGCGGCATGGATTTTGAGACTGCCGCCAAGCTCTCTGGCGCGCGTTTCGTGGTGCTGCAGGGGGCCGTCGCGCGCGTCCATCGCGCCTTGTCGCAATTCATGCTGGACCTGCACACCTCCGAACATGGCCTGCTTGAGACCATCGCCCCCGTCCTCGTCCGGGAAGACGCGATGTACGGCACCAATCAATTGCCGAAATTCGCCGAAGACAGCTATCAGACCACCAATGGATGGTGGCTGATCCCGACCTCGGAGGTGACGCTGACCAACATTGTCCGCGAGGAGATCCTGGATGAGGCCGCCCTGCCCCTCCGCCTGACTGCGCATAGCCAATGCTTCCGCTCCGAGGCTGGTAGCGCGGGCAAGGACACGGCCGGCATGCTGCGGCAGCATCAGTTTGAGAAGGTCGAGATGGTGTCGATCACCACACCCGAGACCAGCCGCGCCGAACACGGCCGGATGACCGAATGCGCGCAGGCCGTTCTGGAACGCCTCGGCCTGCCCTACCGGACGGTGATCCTATGCACCGGCGATATGGGCTTTGGCGCGCAGAAGACCCACGATATCGAGGTCTGGCTGCCCGGTCAGAACACCTATCGCGAGATCAGCTCTGTCTCGCTCTGCGGTGATTTCCAGGCCCGCCGGATGAACGCCCGCTACCGCGCCCAGGGCGGCAAGCCCGATTTCGTGCACACGCTGAACGGCTCGGGCCTGGCAGTAGGCCGCTGCCTGATTGCGGTGCTGGAGAACGGACAGGAAGCGGACGGGTCGGTTACCTTGCCCGAGGCTCTGCATCCGTGGCTTGGTGGCAAGGCGCGTATCACGGCAGAGGGTAACCTTGTCTGAGGCCATCGTCGACGCGCGCGCCCCGGCTCGGCCATAACGGCGCTCTGACGCCAGACGAGAAGCGACGCCAAGGATGAACGCCCCGACCGCGCGGACCGCAGAGCAGACCCAGGCCGACAGCGCCGACTGGCCGCCGGCAGATCCGCGCATCCTGATTGCCACCTGCATGAAGGATGAAGAGCCGTTCATCCTGGAATGGATCGCCTGGCACAGCGCCATCGGCGTGACCGATTTCGTCGTCTTCACCAATTATTGCGCCGACGGCACCGACAAGATGCTTGACCGGCTGCACGAGATGGGGCTGATACGCCATCTGCCGAACCCGGCAACGGTGATGAAATCAACCTATTTTCAGCCAGTCGCACTAAGCTACGTGCAGCAGATGGGGATCTTCGCAAGGGCCGATTTCTTCATCTCGATGGATGTGGATGAGTTCATCAACCTCCGCGCAGGCGAAGGTAAATTGACCGATCTTTTCGCAGCCTCCGGCGTTTTTGACGTGCTGTCGATGTTCGAGCTCAACCACGGCAGCAACCGCAAAGAGGGGTTTGAGCGTGGCTGGGTGAAGGACATTTTCCCCGAACACCAGACCAACGCCCGGGCCGCCACAAAGCCATGCGCGGCGTGAAAAGCATCGTACGGCTTGGCCCCAATGTCGAGGCCGTGCGCAATCACCGGCCCGATCTGGCCATCCCGCCCGATCAGTCGGTCTGGCTGGATGGATCGGGGCGCGCGATGACGACGCTGGCCGAGGATCGTTCGCTGAACGGGATCGATTGCCGAGGCGCTTACGATCTGGTGGTGCTTGACCATTATGCGCTGCGATCGCTCGATTCCTATCTGGTCAAGATGTTCCGGGGCGATGTGGTGGTCTCGGGCAAGCAGGTCTCGCAACGCTATTGGCGTACGCGCAACCGCAACGACGATAATACCAGCTCATTCGAGCGGGCCGATCTGGCCGCGCGGGCGGAGTATGACAAGCTGATCGCCGATCCTGAGCTTGCGCAGTTGCACGAGGCCGCCTGTGCTGCCCACGAAGGGCGTATCCAAACCCTGTTGTCAGACCCGGAATACCGCGCGCGCCGCGACTGGGCGCTGGCCGAGGCATGGTGATCACTGGCCCCCGGGCGTTCGCCGCAGTATATAATATGGCATGGATACAGATAACGCCCGGCTGAAAGCCATCCTCGTCTTTGCCGCTACGCTGGCTTTCGTATTGTCGCCGCTCTACGTGCGGGGTTTCAACGGGTTTGACCCGAACGCCTTTCCGATCCCACAGGAGAACCCGCCCGTGCAGCCTGCGGGCTATGCGTTCTCAATCTGGGGTTTGATCTATCTGTGGCTGCTGGTGCACGCGGCCTATGGCTTGTTCAAACGCGCGGATGATCCGGTTTGGGACGCGCCCCGCTGGCCGCTTTTCGGCAGCATGGCCATCGGGGCTTCTTGGCTGGCGGTGGCTAATATCTCGCCCGTCTGGGCCAGCGTGCAGATCGTCGTGATGCTGGTTCTGGCGGTGATGGCTTTGCTGCGCACGACACCGGATCATGAGCGATGGCTGTTGACGGCGCCGCTTGCGCTTTATGCCGGGTGGCTGACGGCGGCCAGCTGGGTCTCGGTCGGTCTGATCCTTGGCGGGTACGGCATCACCGGGCCCGAGTTGGCCGCCATCGTCGCATTGCTGGGCGCGGCCGCCACGGCGCAGTTCGTGCAGAGGGCGGCGCCTCATGCCTTTGAGTACAGCGCGACCGTGATCTGGGCGTTGATCGCTGTCGTGGTCGCCAATGTCGGAACCGCGCCCCTCCCCGCCTTCCTGGCCGGCGCCCTGACCCTACCGCTTTTGCTGATGATGTATCGCGCGCGGCCCCGCGCCTAGAGCCTCTCAATCGATCTTCGTGGCGTCATAGCCATAGAGCCAGTCGAAGCGGCGCAGGGGCGCCTTTGGCATCACTAAACCCCCAAGCCGCAGCAGAGTATGGGCCGCAAAGCGCACGGGGGACGCGCTGAGGTGGTAGTTGCGCGCATTGCGCGAGGCTGCATCAATGACCTTCGCGGCACGGGCCGCGCGCGCAGCCTGATAGGCGGCAAGCCCCTCTTCGGCCGTGCTATGCTTAGCCAGTTTAGCGGCCAGAACCCAGGCATCCTCAAGCGCCAGATTGGCGCCTTGGGCCAGGAACGGCAGGGTCGGATGGGCCGCATCGCCCAAGATCGCCGCCGCGCCGCCCGCATGCCAGCGTTTGGCGACCGGATGGCGGAACAGACCCCAGAGGCGCACCTGCTCCACCCGATCGAGCAAGGCCTGAACCTGGGGCGCGAAGCTTGCGAAGGCGGCCCGCAGATGATCGGGATCATCCGTGTGATGCCACCCCTCCTCGACCCAGGTGCCGCGCTCTTCCACGGCAACCACGTTGATCAGGCTGCCGCCCCTTAAGGGATAGGTCACCAGGTGCCGCTTCGACCCCATATAAACGGTCGCCACCGGCCGCTCACCATCCTCAGCCGGCACAACAGCCCGCCACGCCGCCTGCCGCGTGAAAAACGGCACCACCCGGCCGTTCAGCACAGCGCGCACCTTCGAATGCAGGCCATCGGCGCCGATCAGGAGAGGCGCGTGATGCGTGCCGCCCTGCGCGGTGGTCAGATGAGCCCCGTCATCGCCCAGATCGATGGATTCGATCTGCTGCAACAGGCGGACCTTCACACCAGCCCCCCGGGCCCCGTCGGCCAGAAGATCGATCAGATCGGCGCGATGGACAAAGGTATAGCCCGGCTCAAGCCCGCCGACCGGCAGCCGAAGCACGCGCCCGCCGCGGTAATCGCGTAATTCCACAGCCTCGGCGCGCACACCCGTTCGGGCCAGCGCATCGCCAAGGCCCAGGGCCTGCAGAACCCGGGCGCCGTTGGGGCTGATCTGAAGGCCGGCACCGACCTCGCTGAGGCTTTCGGCCTGCTCCAGCACCGTCACCTCGGCCCCGCGCAGCGCCAAGGCCCGCGCCACGGCCAGGCCCGCAATGCCGCCGCCGAGAACCGTGATGGGATATCCGCTCAGATCCATGGGCGTGTCGTGAATGAAAAACGCCGGGGCGTAAATGCCCCGGCGCGTCGTTTCATAGGCCGTCGCTCAGCGATCAATCGTCGCGGTGGACCTTTTCGCGCCGCTCATGACGCTCCTGCGCCTCAAGGCTGAGTGTGGCGATGGGCCGCGCATCGAGCCGCTTGAGCGAGATCGGCTCACCCGTTTCCTCGCAATACCCGTACTCCCCGTTATCGATTCGCCGCAATGCCGCATCGATTTTCGAGACCAGCTTGCGCTGACGATCGCGGGTGCGCAGTTCCAGCGCGCGATCGGTTTCCTCGCTGGCGCGGTCGGCGATGTCGGGCACATTGCGGGCGCTGTCCTGCAAGCCTTCGATGGTTTCGCGGCTATCGTCCAGCAAATCGGCTTTCCAGGCATTCAGTTTGCGACGGAAATACTCAAGCTGACGCTCGTTCATGAACGGCTCATCCTCGGCGGGACGATAATCGTCAGGCAGAAAGACCTCTGCTTTCATTTCTGCTCCCTCCTGCAGACCCGTGCTTTTGTCGGTGTCTTGTGCTGTCATCCGGTTCCCTCGGGCGTTCCTCTAGCCCACCTCCCCGGCAATGTCACTACTCGACAGTCCGGGTTGCGGGAATTTGAACAGATGCCTAGAAAAGAGCTGATTTTCCCTGAAACGCGTGGAAATAAATCGTGAAATTTGAAGGCACCGAGGCCTATGTGGCCACAGAAGACCTCACCCTGGCGGTGAATGCCGCCGTCGCGCTTGAGCGGCCGCTTTTGGTGAAAGGCGAACCCGGCACCGGCAAGACCGAGCTTGCGCGCCAGGTCTCATCCGCCCTGGGGCTACCGATGATTGAGTGGCATGTGAAAAGCACAACCAAGGCGCAGCAGGGGCTTTACGAATACGATGCCGTCAGCCGCCTGCGCGACAGCCAATTGGGTGACAAACGCGTGCATGATGTGGCCAATTACATCCGCCGCGGCAAGCTGTGGGAGGCCTTTGCCGCCGACGGCAAGGTGGTGCTGCTGATCGATGAGATCGACAAGGCCGATATCGAATTTCCGAACGACCTTCTGCAGGAACTCGACCGGATGGAGTTCCACGTCTACGAGACCGGCGAAACCGTGCGCGCACAGCATCGCCCGATCGTGATCATCACGTCGAACAACGAAAAGGAACTGCCCGACGCCTTCCTGCGGCGCTGCTTCTTCCACTACATCCGCTTCCCCGAGATGGAGACGTTGCGCCGGATCGTCGAAGTGCATCACCCCGGCATCAAGGACGCCCTGCTGACCACCGCGCTGACGCAATTCTACGAGGTGCGCGAGACGCCGGGGCTGAAGAAAAAGCCCTCGACCTCGGAAGTGCTCGACTGGCTAAAGCTGCTTCTATCCGAGGATCTGGCCCCCGAAGACCTACGCAGCGACGGCAAAAACGCCCTCCCCCGCCTGCACGGCGCGCTGTTGAAGAACGAACAAGACGTGCACCTGTTCGAACGCCTGGCCTTCATGGCGCGGTCGGGCCGGTAGGGAAATTCCGGGTAATCCCCTCGGGGCGTCGTGCATTGATCGTGCGAGGCGCAAGACCTTTTGCGATACAGGATAAAGACCGAAACGCAGCGAAGGGTCAGGCGTTATCGGCCGTGTCGGCGAAATCCTCGTGGATATACCGCTTGTCGCAATAGCCGCATTCGACCCAGCCCCTGTCGGGCGGGATGACCAGCCAGACGCGCGGGTGGCCCAGCGCGCCTTCTCCCCCGTCGCAGGCCACTTTCCAGGCGCTCACCACTTCGGTCTCGGGCACATCGATGGGCATGGGGCGGGCTCCGTTGCTTGCCACGCCCTGTCGCGCGGCTTAAGTCGGCAAGATGATAGCGATTGCCCCGGCACGGGCAAGGGGGCGGAATGGCGGAAAACGCGATTGAGATCGAGGGGCTGCGCAAAACCTATGCGGCCCAAGGCAACCAACCCCCGAAAGAGGCGCTTAAGGGCGTCGACTTGACCATCCCGGCGGGCTCGATCTTCGGGCTTCTGGGCCCAAATGGCGCGGGCAAGTCGACGCTGATCAACATCCTGGCGGGGCTCGTTCTGAAAAGCGCGGGTCAGGTGCGCATCTGGGGGTTCGATCAAGATGTGAACCCGCGCCAAAGCCGCGCCTCGATCGGGGTGATGCCGCAAGAGCTGAACATGGACCCGTTTTTCACGCCCCGCGCCGCGCTTGAGGTGCAGGCGGGCCTTTATGGCGTGCCAAAGGCCCAACGGCGGACGGATGAGATCCTCGATATCATCGGGCTGACCGACAAGGCTGACGCCTATGCGCGCTCGCTCTCGGGCGGCATGCGGCGGCGGCTGCTCTTGGGCAAGGCGCTGGTCCACCGCCCGCATGTTCTGGTGCTGGATGAGCCCACCGCCGGCGTCGATATCGAGTTGCGCCAGATGCTCTGGACCAATGTGCGGCGCTTGAATGACGAGGGGATGACCATCATCCTGACCACCCATTACCTGCAAGAAGCCGAGGAAATGTGCGACGAGATCGCCATCATCAACCACGGCGAGGTCATCGTGCGCGACCGGACCGAGGCGCTGATCGGCCGGATGGACCGCAAGACCCTGGTGATCCAGCCCGAAGGTGAGGCGCCTTTGCCCGCCGTCCCGGACCATGTGGACGTGACAGAAAGGCGCGGCGGCGCGCTGGCCTTTTCCTACAACCGGTCCGAGATTTCGGCCGACGCGATCCTGCGCATCGTGGCCGAGGCCGGCATCACCATCCGCGACGTCGCCACTGAAGAGGCTGACCTTGAGGATGTATTTGTCTCGCTCACCTCGCAGGCCGGCGTGCGCGCCTGATTGCACGAAAGCCGCAACTGCGAACACAAATCGCCTTTTCGGTGCCAGAATGCCGGGGCATTCGATAACGCAGGTATAAGGTTCTTGGTGCTAAGCCATTCCGAATCATAAAAGCTGTCACATCATCGAGATCAAGCGACTATGCGTTTTCTTATTATCCTGATTATCTGCTGCCTTCCCCTCGGCCTCGTTGCAAAAGAAACCTACATCGACGAGAACCCCGATTGGGTCGAGGTCATCGATCTGCCGGACATCGTGGATGAACGGGCCTCGGAACTGCGTGCAGGCGCGCGGGGCGGCATCTTCCTCCATATGGTCGATACACAAGCCTTCTGGGACGAAACCCATCGTCATGACTATTATCGCGTTGTTCAGGAAGTCACCGATCGTGCCGGGCTCGAAACCGCAGCGACTATCCAATATGCGTTCGATCCGGTCAGCGAAAGCGTAACCTTGACGCGACTTGAGGTGATCCGCGATGGAACCCGCATCGACCTCCGGGACCGTGTCGAATGGGAGGTATACCGCCGCGAAACGCGCCTGGAGGCCGGCATCATCGATGGCTCGCTGACCGGCGTCATTCAGGTTCCCGGGTTACGCACCGGCGATCTGATCGATTACAGCATTATTCGTGCCTCGACGCCGTTTTTTCCCGGTGCAGATCGATCGGTGCGCGTCGCGCTCGAGTATTCCGATCCGGCGCTCTACACCCGTCACGTGGCAAATTGGCCAAGTGACTGGCCGTTCTTTGCAACCACGTCTTCGGACAGGATCTCACACCAGGCGGTTGAGGGCGATGGGATAACGCGCCACATCTGGGACCGCCGCCTCAATCTGCCGCCGCGTGCGGAAACCGACACGCCCGTCGAAGCCGCAATCTACGGTCGAGTGCAGTATAGCGATACCGACAGCTGGGCAGGTGTCGTAGAGGCATTTCAGCCCTATTATACGGCGGATTACCCCCTCACCGCTGAGTGGGAAGAGCGTGTCGATCAGATAATGGCACGGTTCTCCAATCCCGAAGATCGTGCCATTGCGGCGTTGAGATTGGTTCAGGATGAGATCCGCTATGTCAGCCTTTCCGTCGGCGCTGGGGGGTATCTGGCGCGCCATCCCTCGGTGGTGGTGGAAGAAGGTTTTGGCGATTGTAAGGACAAATCGCTTTTGCTTGTCACGATGCTCAATCGCATGGGCATTCAGGCCGAAGTCGCGCTGACCGACCTTGATGCGGGCCACGCACTTGCAAGCCGTATGCCGTCACTATCGGCCTTTGATCATATGATCGTTCGCGTGGTGATCGGTGGGACATCGTACTGGCTGGATGCGACGTCGTCACATCAAGGTGGAAGCATCAATAGCAATGTCGCCCCCGATGTGGGCTTTGCCCTACCCTTGGGGGTTGGTGCAGAAAATGCTCTGGTAGAGGTACCAAGCACGCGGACGATGGCGTGGTTATCGGACGTTCACGAGACGTTTGATTTCAGCTTGTTCGGCGTCATGATCGCGGTTGAAACGCGTTATACCGGGGCGGCGGCAGATTATTGGCGGTACGAACTGGCCACCAGTGCATTGCGCGAAATTGATGACGGATTTCTCGATTTCTATCGATCCCGGTATCCGGGGCTTGAGCGGCTTGTCCCCCTCTCGTTTGAAGATGGCCGGAACGAAAACCTTGTCAGCTTGAGGGAACGCTATTTTCTGCCCGCACCGGCGCTTTTCGAAAACGATCTGCGGACGGATTTCGGCTTTGGTGGCGAGAATTACGCCAGCCATATCGCAAACACCATAAATGCAGATCGCCAAACACCTTATCTTGTCGGCCGGGAGCGGATCGTCTCGCATCGCGTAGACGTTCGCAACGCACCGATCGATTTCATTCCCCCCGACTCTTTGCGATTATCGAACCCTGCCTTTCTGTTCACCTTTTCCGGGAAGAGCAAACCAGACGGCGGTATGACGCTGAACTGGATGTACCGCACAAAGGCCAGGATCATGGCGCCGGAAGACGCGTCCCAGGTCCTGCGACATGCGCGTGACGTCGGTGACAACTTCTTTTATTCTTGGAGCCTTGAGCCCGATGAGGTCAAACACTGAGGCAGATGTATTTCATCTCGAGGTAATCTTCGATCCCGTGGCGTGATCCTTCGCGGCCCAGGCCCGATTGCTTGACACCGCCGAAGGGCGCCACCTCGGTTGAGATGATGCCCGTATTCACGCCAACGATGCCATATTCCAGAGCCTCGGCGACTTTGTAGACCCGGCTGAGGTCCTTGGCGTAGAAGTACGAGGCAAGGCCAAAGATGGTGTCATTGGCCAGCTCGATCACCTCATCGACCGTCTCGAATTTGAAAAGCGGCGCCAGCGGCCCGAAGGTTTCCTCGGTTGCGAAGGCCATGTCCCTGGTGGCGCCGGTCACGATGGTCGGCTGAAAGAAATTGCCCCCCTTCTCATGGCGATCGCCGCCCAGGATCACCGTGGCACCCTTCGATTTGGCGTCGGCGATATGCTCCTCGACCTTCTCCAAGCCGTCATGGTTGATCAGCGGGCCCAGATCAGTGCCCTCCTCCAACCCATCACCGACCGTCAGGTCGTCAACCGCTTTCTTCAACTTCTCGGCGAAGGCGTCATAGACACCGGCCTGCACGTAAATCCGGTTGGCGCAGACACAGGTCTGGCCGTTATTGCGGTATTTGCAGGCGATGGCGCCCTTCACGGCTTCATCCAGATCGGCGTCATCGAACACGATGAAGGGCGCGTTGCCGCCCAGTTCCATCGAACATTTCATCACCTGATCGGCGGCCTGCTGCAGCAAGATCCGCCCTACCTCGGTCGACCCGGTGAAGGTCAGCTTGCGGACCTTTGGGTTCTCGCAGAACTCCTTACCGATCTCGGAGGATTTCGACGAGGTCACGACGGACAAGAGGCCTTTCGGCACGCCTGCGCGTTCGGCCAGCAACGCCATGGCCAGGGCCGAAAGCGGCGTCTCCTTCGCGGGCCGAGCCACGAACCCGCAGCCAGCGGCCAGAGCCGGGCCGACCTTGCGGCCGATCATGGCGCTGGGGAAATTCCAAGGTGTGATTGAGCCGACCACGCCCACAGGCTGGCGGATCACCATCAGCCGCTTGTCGGGCTGATGGCCGGGGATCGTCTCGCCATAGATCCGCTTGGCTTCCTCGCCAAACCATTCGATGAAGGCGGCGGAATACAGGATCTCGCCCTTCGCCTCGGCCTTGGGCTTGCCCATCTCAGCAGTCAGGATCGCGGCCAAATCGTCGGCGTTCTCGACCATTAGATCGAACCAGCGCCGCATCACCTGCGCGCGGTCCTTGGCAGTTTTTGTGGCCCAGGAGCCCATCGCGTTCTGCGCCGCATCGATGGCACCTGCCACCTCTTCGCGGCTGAGATCGGGCACGGCGCAGATTACATCGCCGCGCGCCGGGTTCGTCACGTCGAACGTTGCGCCGTCCTTGGCGCCGACCCATTCGCCGGCCACGAAAGCCTTGGTGCACAAAAGCGACGGGTCGTTCAGCGTGCCCTTCAGATCGGTTGCCGTATCCAACATGGTCGATGCTCCCCGCGTTATGGTTTCCCTTGGCAAAGCATGCGCGCTAAGCCTTGTCCAGACAAACGAGCGATGATCGGAAGGGTTCCACCATGGATTGGGACGACGCCTACGCCAATGCCGCGCATATTCCCGGGGCTGCTGATTACCCGCCGCGCTGGGCTGCGGTGGCCAGCGAATACCGCAACGCGGCGCAGGCCGAGGGTCGTGCCGCGCTAGACCTGCGGTATGGTGAGGCTGAACGCGAGGTTTATGATCTGTTTTTACCGACGGATCACGCCAAGGGCCTGATGGTCTTCGTCCATGGCGGCTACTGGCGGGCCTTCGACAAATCCTCGTGGTCGCATCTGGCACAGGGTGCGATTGCGCGGGGGTGGTCCGTGGCGATGCCGTCCTACACATTGGCACCGCAGGCCCGGATCGCGCAGATCACCCGGCAGATCGCGCAAGCGATCACGGCAGTGGCGGGCAAGGTGGACGGGCCGATCGTGCTCAGCGGCCATTCCGCCGGCGGACATCTGGTGGCCCGGATGCTGTGCGCCGATATCGGCTTGGCCGTCGGGGATCGGATCCGCCGTGTTGTCCCGATCTCTCCGCTGGCAGATTTGCGGCCACTTCTGAAGACCGCGATGAATTCTGACCTGCAACTTGATACCGCCGAAGCGGCGGCCGAAAGCCCGATCCTTCATCCCGCGCCTTCGGTGGACGTTCACACATGGGTCGGGGCCGAGGAACGCCCGGTCTTTCTGGATCAGGCGCGCTGGCTGAAGGACGCCTGGAAAACGGAGTTGACCGTCGCTGAGGGCCGGCACCATTTCGATGTGATCGCTGAATTGGCCGAGGCTGACGCACCGCTTACCAACGCGATCCTGAAGCCATAGCTGGAAGAAGCCAATTTTTCTGCGAAAAATGAGAGAGACGATCCTTCTGCGAAGGATCTGATTTTTCGCAGGAAAATCGTGGCCCTTAGAATTTTCGCAGAAAATTCGCGCGCGGCGAATCTCTCACACTCGCTCTAGACTCGGGCGGGTTCGAAGGAAGAGGTAAAGCGGCAGACCGCAGCTGACGCCGATGCAGAATGTTGCGGGAATAGCCAGTAATCCGATCCAGTCGCGGCGCGTCAGCGTTTCGGCCAGAACCCAGATCGTCAGTGCGATGGCCGCAATCGTCAGGTCCCAGGTCAGACCGGTGGTCGACGCATTGACGTACCAGGCATCTATCAGACCTGAAAGCCCGGTTCCGGTTTCACGCATATGTGTCACGAACCAATACATCGGGTGGATGGCGCCCCAGATGGCGAGGGCAAGGAAGAGAAGGCGCAGGGGCGACACGGGGGGCGATACTCCTTATCGGTGGATACTCCTCAACTGCCCCCCGTCACGCCAATTTCAAGAGTGCCGGAGACATTAATGCCGGGTTCCGGCGCATCAGGCCGTTGGGGCGGACCGTCGGCGCCGCAGGCGACCAATGCAAAGACCAAAATCAGGGCGAGGTACTTCATGTCAGCTTTTCCTTCCAGCGGGCGATCTGCACCCGGACTTGCTCTGGCGCAGTGCCGCCATAGCTGGTGCGGCTGGCGACCGAGTTATGCACGCCCAGCACCTCATAGACCGCATCGGTGATGTCGGCATGGGCGTCACGCATCTCATCCAGCGTCAGATCCGGCAGATCGCAGCCCTTCTCCTCGGCCCGCTTGACCAGGGCGCCGGTCACATGATGCGCGTCGCGGAACGGCAGGCCCAGCGCCCGCACAAGCCAGTCGGCCAGATCCGTTGCCGTCGAAAAGCCGGACGCTGCGGCGGCCTCAAGATTGGCACGATTTGCCGTGAGGTCCCGCACCATCCCCTCCATCGCGGCCAGCCCCAGCATCAGCGTATCAGCGGCGTCGAAGACCTGTTCCTTATCTTCCTGCATGTCCTTGGAATAGGCCAATGGCAGACCCTTCATCACGGTAAAAAGCGCCACATTCGCCCCCAGAATTCGCCCGAGCTTCGCCCGCAGCAGCTCGGCCGCATCGGGGTTCTTCTTCTGCGGCATGATCGAGGACCCGGTCGAGAACCGGTCCGAGATCGTGACGAACCGAAACTGTGCCGATGACCAGATCACCAGTTCTTCCGCCAGCCGCGACAGGTGCATCGCGCAGATCGACGCCGCCCCCAGAAATTCCAGCGCGAAGTCGCGGTCGGACACGGCATCGAGCGAATTGGCGGCGGGCCGGTCGAAGCCTAGCGCCTTGGCTGTCATCTCGCGATCAATCGGAAACGACGTCCCGGCCAGCGCCGCGGCGCCCAGCGGGCCTTCGTTCATCCGTGCCCGCGCATCGCGGAACCGCGATACATCGCGGCCGAACATCTCGACATAGGCCATCATGTGATGGCCCCAGGTCACCGGTTGCGCGGTCTGCAGATGGGTGAAGCCCGGCATCACCCAATCGGCGCCCGCCTCGGCCTGGCCCAGCAAAGCACGGATCAGGGCCGTCAGCCCCTCAGTCACGGCATCGCATTGGTCGCGCACCCAGAGGCGGAAATCGGTCGCCACCTGATCGTTGCGGCTCCGGCCTGTATGCAGGCGCCCGGCAGGTTCGCCGATCAGCTCCTTCAGACGCGCCTCGACATTCATGTGGATGTCTTCCAGCTCAACCCGGAACGGGAAGGCGCCCGTTTCAATCTCTGACAACACCGTGAGGAGGCCTTCCCCGATGGCCTCCGCATCGCTATCGCTAATGATGCCTGTGGCCGCCAACATGGCTGCATGGGCCCGGCTGCCCTGAATATCCTGGGGCGCAAGCCGCTGGTCGAACCCGATCGAGGCATTGATCGCCTCCATGATCGCGTCCGGCCCGGCGGCGAAGCGCCCGCCCCACATGGTGTTTCGGGTTTTGTCGGTCATCTGCCCCTCGGAGGGAATATGGGTTTTCTACGCTTGGCCGTCCTCTACACGGCCCTTGGCCTTTTCGCAAACACCGCCATGGCGGATACCGCCGCGCTGGAGGCGCTGCGTGAGGGCGACATGAAAAAGCTCATGTTCCATGCTGAACCCGTGGCGGTGTCGGAGGTGGAGTTCGGCCATCTCGACGGCACCACCCATTCCCTGGAGGAGTATCGCGGCAAATGGGTCGTCTTGAACTTCTGGGCTACCTGGTGCGCGCCCTGCCGCAAGGAAATGCCGATGCTAGCCAACTTGCAGGAGGAATTCGGCGGCGACGACTTCGCGGTGGTGACCATCGCGACAGGCCGCAACTCTCCCCAAGGCATCAAGCGGTTCTTTGAGGAGATCAACGTCAACTCGCTGCCGCTCTACGTCGATCCGCGCAATGGCCTGGCCAGCCGCATGGGTGTGATGGGCCTGCCGGTGACGCTGATCCTGAACCCCGAGGGTCAGGAGGTCGCCCGCATGATGGGCGAGGCGACCTGGGACAGCGACAGCGCCAAGGCGATTCTGCGCATGCTCATGGCCGGCAGTTAACCGGCGCCCATGCTGTACTATGTATGAGATGACGCGCCACATGCGGGATGCCATCCGTGTGAACACACGGCGTGCGCCGCTCTATGCCCGGCTTTGCGACGGGCGCTCGTGGCGCTATTCCCGCGCTCTGATCCGCAGTGAACGGATGTCGCTGCCAGCGACCTTCTGGTTTGATCTGCGGGGCAATCGGTATCAGCGGCGCGGCATTCCGATTGTGGCGGAAGAGTTTCTCGACATGCTCGACCCGGCCGATTTCATCGAGACATTTCCCGAGCATATCGACTTTCGCCAGAGCCTGCGCAAGGTCAGCCTGAACACCGCTTTGAACGCGATCGCGGCCGCCAATGGCAAAGGTGACTGGCCACGCATTATCACGATCTGCAACGAGCAGATCGATGCCCTGGCGGACCAGCCCCATGTCTACCGGATGACCCGCCATCTGCTGGAATCAATCCGCCGGGGGGCGGCCATGGCGCCGCGTCATCAGGAAAGAGCGGAAAAGCTTGGCGTTGCGGCGCCGACCAGGCTTTCGCGGCACTTGATCTGGTTGCAGGTCAGATCGATCCCCCGGGCCCAAAGTTTTGATGAGGGCGCGGCCGAGGTGCAGCAAATGGGCGTTCCGTTCCTCTATTACGATCTGCCGACCATCGGGACCGACCCGCAAACCCCGATTTACATGGGGCAGAGCACCTAGAGGTTGCGAACCGCGCTGTGGCGTGGACAGGTCACCAGATGGTCATTGACCAAACCTGTGGCCTGCATGACAGCATAGACGATCGTCGGCCCGCAGAACCGGAACCCCGCCTTCTGCAGGTCTTTCGACATTTTGCGCGACACGGGCGTTTCGGCGGGAACCTCGGCCAGACTGGCCCAGGTGTTTTGCACTGGTACCCCGTCGACGTATTTCCAGAGAAACGGGGCGAACCCCTCTCGCTCTTCGATCTCAAGATAGGCGCGGGCATTTCCGATGGCCGCTTCGATCTTACCGCGATGGCGCACGATACCGGCATCTTGCAACAGCCGCTCAACCTCGGGCTCGCCCCATGTCGCGATAACCGCCGGATCGAACCCCTGAAACGCCGTGCGGAAATTCTCGCGCTTCCGCAAGATGGTGATCCAGGCCAGGCCCGCCTGAAAGCCGTCGAGAATCAGTTTCTCCCACAGGGCGCGGGAATCGCGTTCGGGCACGCCCCATTCGGCGTCATGATAATCGATATATTGCGGGTCATTCCCGCACCAGCCACAGCGCTCCACCGGTTTTTCCTTCTGTTCCAACAGGCAACGGGATCATGCGTCTTTTAGCATAATTGGAAGCAAATACGATCATTTACCCAAGCGAAAGACTTGCACGACAAAGGTGGATCAACCAATGACGGAGCGTGACATGCCAGCAGGGTCGAAGACGGATGACGGGGTGATCGAATCGGGCAACGAAAACCCGTTGGCCTATGCTGTCGGCCAACGTGATCGTGCCACGATCGCCATGGTGAAACGTGCGCTCTACAAGCGCGACGTGCTGCTGGCGTTTCAGCCCGTCGTGCAGTCGCAGAACCAAAGCGCGGCGGCCTTTCACGAGGGGCTGATCCGCATTCTTGACGAAACCGGACGCATCATCCCCGCGCGCGACTTCATCGGCGCGGTCGAGACGACGGAAATGGGGCGTATCATCGACTGCCTCGCGCTTGAAATGGGCCTCAAGACGCTGGCTGAGGAACCCGGCCTGCGCCTGTCGATCAACATGTCGGCGCGGTCGATCGGCTACCCCAGGTGGACCGAGACACTGCGCCAGGGTCTTGATCTTGAACCGACGATTGCCGAGCGGTTGATCCTTGAGATCACCGAAGCCTCGGCCATGGTGATGCCCGATATCGTGACGCATTTCATGCGCGGGCTACAGCGGCAGGGCATCTCATTCGCGTTGGACGATTTCGGCGCAGGCTTCACGTCGTTCCGCTATCTGCGCGAATTCTATTTCGACGCCATCAAGATCGACGGACAGTTCATCCGCGGCATCCACGACAATGCCGACAACCAATGTCTGACCCGCGCCTTGATGTCGATTGCCGAGCATTTCGACATGTTCACAGTGGCGGAAAGCGTGGAATCTGCCCAGGACGCGGCCTTTCTGACCTCTCTTGGGATCGATTGTCAGCAAGGGTACTATTTCGGCGCCCCTACGACGGTGCCGCCCTGGCAGGCCGCGCGGGACCAGCGGCGCGCGGGCTGATCGCGCAAAAACCCTCGCCGAAACTGTTCTTTACGCTTTTGATCGCGCCATAACAGGCCGTTACCATTGCCCTCGCCGCGCGTTCTCCTTACCAAAAGGGGAACAGCCCGGCGGCAGAAGCCCGACTCACGGCGCGCCGCCCGGCCTGCAAAAGGCAAAAGGGAGGCCTGCCCAATGACCAATGTTGTGATCGTATCCGCTGCCCGCACTCCGGTGGGAAGCTTCAACGGCTCGTTCGCCAACACGCCTGCGCATGATCTGGGCACGGCGATGTTGGAGGCCATCGTGGCCCGCGCCGGCGTCGACAAAAGCGAAGTGTCGGAGACGATCCTGGGCCAGGTCTTAACCGCCGGGCAGGGCCAGAACCCCGCGCGCCAGGCGCATATCAATGCAGGCCTGCCCAAGGAAAGCTCGGCCTGGTCGATCAATCAGGTCTGCGGGTCGGGCCTGCGTGCGGTCGCCCTCGGCGCGCAGCATATCCAGCTGGGCGACGCCAGCATCGTGGCCGCCGGTGGCCAGGAAAGCATGAGCCTGTCGCCCCATGTCGCGCATCTGCGGGCCGGCCAGAAGATGGGCGACATGAAGTTCATCGACTCGATGATCCGAGATGGCCTTTGGGACGCGTTCAACGGCTATCACATGGGCCAGACGGCCGAAAACGTGGCCGAGCAATGGCAGATCAGCCGCGATCAGCAGGACGAATTCGCCGTCGCCAGCCAGAATAAGGCCGAGGCAGCCCAAAAAGCCGGCAAGTTCGCCGATGAAATCGTGCCTTTCACCGTCAAAACCCGCAAGGGTGATATCGTGGTGGAGCATGACGAATACATCCGGGCCGGCGCGAATATGGACGGCATGCAAAAGCTGCGCCCCGCCTTCACCAAGGACGGCACCGTCACCGCAGGCAATGCCAGCGGCATCAATGATGGCGCGGCGGGCGTGCTTCTGATGTCGGCCGATGAGGCGGAAAAGCGCGGGCTGACGCCTCTGGCGCGGATCGCCTCATATGCTACAGCGGGCCTCGACCCGTCGATCATGGGCGTGGGCCCGATCCATGCCAGCCGCAAGGCGCTGGAGAAAGCGGGCTGGAAGGTCGGCGATCTGGATCTGGTCGAAGCGAATGAGGCTTTCGCAGCCCAGGCCTGCGCGGTGAACAAGGATATGGGCTGGGACCCTGAAATCGTGAACGTCAACGGCGGCGCCATCGCCATCGGTCACCCGATCGGGGCCAGCGGCGCGCGTGTCCTCAACACGCTTTTGTTCGAGATGAAGCGCCGTGGGGCCAAGAAGGGCCTGGCGACCTTGTGTATCGGCGGCGGAATGGGCGTGGCGATGTGCCTCGAGCAGGGCTGAGCAAGGGGGCGCAAGCCCCTTTTTGCGCCTGACATGGCCGGTGACCCGCTGCCCTTCGAACAACTTGTCTTTTCCGGCGGCGGGATCCGGCGTTTTTGGCGCGACAGCCGTCTGACCGACCGGGGCTGCAAATTGCCACGCAACATGGCCGAGGCCTTTGCTAACGAAGACGCCAACGTGACCTACATCCCCCCGTCACAGCATGTGCTGGACGGCAAGATCGATTTCACTGACCCTGAGAAGCTGCGGGAAAGCTGGGCTCTTGGGGAGGAGGACGGACGCGCGTATCTGTCGGAGGCGCGCGCAACATCAACCCAAAAGGAGGAGTAAGATGGGACGAGTTGCACTTGTGACCGGAGGATCGCGCGGTATTGGCGCGGCGATCTCAAAAGCGCTGCAGGCCGAGGGGTACCAGGTTGCCGCCACTTATGCCGGCAATGATGAAAAGGCCAAGGCCTTCACCGATGAGACCGGCATCAAGACCTATAAATGGGACGTGGCCGATTATGAGGCCTGCAAGGCCGGGATCGCGCAGGTCGAGGCCGATCTCGGGCCGGTCGAGGTCTTGGTCAACAATGCCGGCATCACCCGCGACGCGCCCTTCCACAAGATGACGCCCGAGCAGTGGAGCGAGGTGATGAACACCAATCTCTCTGGCGTGTTTAACATGACCCATCCGATCTGGCCCGGCATGCGCGAGCGGAAGTTTGGCCGGGTGATCACGATCAGCTCGATCAACGGCCAGAAGGGGCAGTTCGCCCAGGCCAATTACGCCGCCGCGAAGGCCGGCGATATCGGCTTTACCAAGGCATTGGCCCAAGAGGGCGCCCGGGCCGGGATCACAGTCAACGTGATTTGCCCGGGCTACATCAATACCGAGATGATGAGCACGATCCCCGAGAAGGTGATGAATGAAGTGATCTTGCCGCAGATTCCCGTGGGTCGTTTGGGCGAGGCGTCCGAGATCGCGCGCGCTGTGGTCTTCCTGGCCTCGGACGATGCGGGCTTTGTCACCGGCTCGACCCTGTCGGCAAATGGCGGCCAGTACATGGCCTGAGGGCGGAACGGGGCGCCGCTTTCGGCGCCCCGTCACCTCAACGCCGCGTGAAAAGGCGCGTCAGCGCATCTTTCAGGACGTCTGACCGTAACTGATGGGCCGAGCGGAAGGCGTGGCGTGTGCGGCGGTTTGTGCTGGCTTCGAACATCTGAGTGATCCTTTCGATCAGCTGACTTGAACTGATCTGAATATCGATCTTGGGCCATGCCTTTACAAACGAGACTTTTCATGCGTTCAGTTAAGTATTATTGAACTGAACATGAGCGATCGCCCGCCCCCTTTCACCGCCCTCCGCGCCTTTGAGGCGGCGGCTCGCCATATGAGCTTTGCAAAAGCAGCGGAGGAATTGAGCGTCACGCCCGCGGCGCTGAGCTATCAGATCAAATCGCTTGAACAGCATCTGGGCCAGCCCGTCTTCCGGCGCCTGAACCGGGCCGTCGAACTGACCGAAGCGGGTCAGCGCCTGGAACCTGGCATCCGCGACGGCTTTGCAAGCCTGCAGGCAGCATGGCGCGCCGCGCGGCGCATGGCCGATGACACCACGCTGACGATCACGGCCGGCCCCGCCTTCACGGCGAAGTGGCTGTCGCCCCGTCTGTTCCAGTTCGCCAACGCCCATCCCCAGATTGAGCCGCGCTTTGCCGCCACCCTGCGGCTGCTTGATTTCGACCGCGACAATATCGACATCGCCATTCGCTTTGGCGTGGGCGAGGATACGGCGCTGTTCTCGCGCCCGCTGATGGATGAATGGCTGACGCCGATGATGACGCCGCAGATGGCCGCGCGTTTCCCCGAACCGTCAGATCTGGCGAAAGCGACCCTGCTGCATCAGGACGATATCGCCTTCCTCAAGCCCGCTGCCGATTGGGGCGAGTGGTTTCGCGTGGCAAAGCTTGGTGCGGCGCCACGGGGTGGGCCCCGTTTCAGCCAGGCCGACCATGCGATCGACGCGGCCTTGGCGGGTGCTGGCGTGGTTCTGGGGAGGATATCGCTGGCCGAAGGCGCGTTGCGCGATGGCCTGTTGGTGGCGCCCTACCCGATCGCGCTGACAACCGAAGCGCATTACAGGCTGGTCTGCCCCGAGGGCGCCGAGGCACGGCCGAAGATCCGCGCTTTTCTGGATTGGGTCAGCAGTGAAACAGGCACGATCAAACAGTTCGAGGCCGGTCGCACATTCATCCCGGCGGGGCGGGAGATGTAAGCTCACGCTGCTTGGGCGCCCACATGGCTTGGGCCGTGCGGCTTTGTGGGCGCCGCTTTTCGAGGGCCGGTCAGGCTTGCGACAGGCGCGTGATCTCTTCCTTGATCTTCAGCTTCTGCTTTTTGAGATCCGCCAGCATCAGCCCGTCCATCGCAGGACTTCGTTGCGCCTGTTCCACTTGCGACGAGAGGGCCTCATGCTTTCTGCGAAGTTCCTGCAGATGCGAAGTCAGCGACATATCGTTCCTCCTGTCATGATGTTTCGGTAACATAATAGGACCACAAAGCAGGCCCCATGTCACTTTATTTGGGAATGCGGTGGCCATGCCGCAAGGCTGCGCGCAAAACCTTGCTCAAACCTTAACCCGCGCCAGAGATAAGGACGCCGCATCGCGCAGGATGGCCTGTACCTCGGCGCGAAAACTGTCGCCGTCACGCAGGTGCCGTGGCCCGTCATGCAGAATCAGCGGCGCGTGCAGACAAAAGGCACCGCGCCCTTCCTTGCGGGCCGTCATCAGGACCAGCGTCGCCTCACGGCTGATGCGGGGCTGGATAGGCAGTACCTCAAGACTGCCCAGAGACGTCGCGCAGGCGGTCAGCAATTCGGGCAGCCGCTCGGCCCGGTGGATGGCCGTCAGCCGCCCCCCAGGCAGCAGACGGCGGCTGGCGGTTTCGACCCAGGTCATCAGGGGCAGCACCTCGCCCAGGGCCACTTCGCGGCCAGTGTCGCTTGCGGGCGTTCCGGCCTCGCGGCGGAAATAGGGCGGGTTCATGATCACGTGGTCGAACCGGCGGGCCTTCAACGCGGGTGGCATGGTCGCCAGATCGCCCTCGAACACCTCCAACGCGATGCCGTTCGCCTCGGCATTCCGGCGCGCCAAGGCGGCATAGGCGGCCTGCATTTCTATACCGGCAAGCTTTACCCCTCGCACGCGGGCGGCAAGACAAAGGCTGGCCGCCCCGACGCCCAGGCCCAGCTCAAGCACCGTCTGCCCGGCCTCGGCCGGAATGGCGGCGGCCAGAAGCACCGGGTCGATGCCCGCGCGATACCCGGTTTTCGGTTGCAGCAACCTGACGCGCCCACCAAGGAAATCGTCCTCGGTCAGATCGTCGGCCTCCACCTAATGATCCTCGGTCACCGACAGACCCAGATCGCGCATCACGGCCCGCGCCATGAACAGGTCCGCCTCGCGCACCATCAACCGCCGCGGCAATATGCCGATGGACCCTTCCAGCACGCTCATATGGACGTCCATCGTAAACGAAGCTATACCCTCACCCTCAAGAAGGGCGGTGGCATAGGCGATCACCGTAGGGTCGTTTGTGCGCAGAAGCTCTTTCATCCCGAATGACTTAACGGCAAAGTTTCGGCTTTGTCGAGACAACTGACGGACGTTTGATGAGCCTGGACGAACCCCGCGCCAAACCGCACGAACGCCTGGCCGAAACGCTGTCTGGCGATCTGGCCGCCGTGGGCGATGTGATCCGCGCGCGCATGGCCTCGGAACATGCCCCCCGTATCCCCGAGGTGACCGCGCATCTGGTCGACGCCGGCGGCAAGAGGCTGCGCCCCATGCTGACCTTGGCCAGCGCGCGGATGTGCGGCTATGAGGGCGCGCACCATATCAATCTGGCCGCGACGGTTGAGTTCATCCACACGGCCACGCTTTTGCACGACGATGTGGTCGATGAAAGCGGGCAACGGCGCGGCCGGCCGACGGCCAACCTGCTGTGGGACAACAAATCATCCGTTCTTGTCGGTGACTATCTTTTTGCCCGCTCGTTCCAACTGATGGTGGAAACCGGCTCGCTCCGCGTGCTTGATATCCTGGCAAATGCAGCCGCAACTATCGCCGAGGGCGAGGTGCTGCAACTGACCGCTGCCCAGAATCTGGCGACCGATGAAGAGATCTATCTGAAGGTCGTGCGCGGCAAGACGGCGGCGCTTTTCTCGGCCGCGACCGAGGTGGGCGGCGTTATCGCGGGCGCGCCCGATCGCGTGGTCGAGGCACTTTTCGCCTATGGTGATGCGTTAGGCATCGCCTTTCAGATCGTCGATGACCTTTTGGATTACGGCGGGGCTACCCAGACCATCGGCAAGAATGTCGGTGACGATTTTCGCGAGCGCAAGCTGACGCTGCCGGTGATCCGGGCCGTTGCCAAGGCTGATGCGGATGAACGCGCCTTCTGGGTTCGGACGATTGAAAAGGGCCGCCAGGACGAGGGTGATCTGGATCGTGCCATGGCCATCATGGCGCGCCATGACACGCTTGCCAGCACCCGGCAGACCGCGCTCGACTGGGCCGGCACCGCGAAAGGCGCCTTGGCTGACATGCCCGATCATCCCATTCGCGAGATGTTGGTCGATCTGGCCGATTATGTGGTTGAGCGGATCAGCTAAAGCGGCCTTCCGCGCCGCCTCAGGCCGCCACCCACCAATCACGATGCTCGCGGGTCAGGAAATCGCGCGCGCGCTCCAAAGCGACCTCGTCAGCATAAAGGCCAAAGCAGGTCGCGCCTGACCCCGACATGCGCGCCAGAAGGCACCCCTCGGTCGCGCGGATCGCTGTCAGAACCTGCACGATCTCGGGCACCAGTGTCAGGGCGGGCGCTTGCAGATCGTTCCGGCAGCGGGCCGCGAACTCTGCGACATCGCGGGCTGTGGTGAAGGGCGGGATGTCTGGCATTGGGTCATTCCGACGCTCTGGCAGCACCGCGAAAATGTCCAATGTCGAGACCGAGACATTGGGGTTCACCAAAAGGATGTGAAAGGGCACCGGACCTGGCAAGGCGTCCAGCTTTTCGCCAATCCCGCGCATCCGCGTGGCGCGACGCTCAAGGCAGACCGGAACGTCGGCGCCCAGTGACACGAAGGTGTCCGGTTCGGGCAGTGGCACGTCCCAAAGCCGGGCCAGCGCGCGCAAGGCGGCCGCCGCGTCGGACGAGCCGCCGCCCAGCCCCGAGGAAACCGGTAGCCTCTTTTCAAGCGTGATCGCAGCGCCGCGCCCGGGGGCCAGCGCGGAGGCCGCCTGCATGACCAAGTTGCCGCTATCGGTCGGAAGCCCGTCGGCAAAAAGGCCCGTGACTTTCAGCGTCAGGTCCGGCGCCGGCGCGACCGTGACGGTATCGCCGACCGGCGCAAAGACCACCAGACTGTCCAGCAGATGATAGCCATCGTCCCGCTGGCCGGTGACATGCAGCGTCAGGTTAACCTTGGCTGGCGCAAACTCGGCCTCAGCCGTCATTCGCCACCGCGATCGGGTCGGCGCCTTCTTCGGCCAGCACCACGTCCAGACCGACCTCAAGTTTGCGACGGATGCGGGTGGCCTCGTCTTCCTCAGGCTCGAACGACAAGGCCCGGCGCCACTGGAACTCGGCCTCAATCTTGCGGCCGACGGCCCAATAGACATCGCCCAGATGATCGTTGACGACAGGGTCCACCGGCATCAGCGCAGCCGCACGCTCCATCGGGGCGACAGCCTCTTCATACCGGCCCAGGCGATAGAGCGCCCAGCCCAGGCTATCAACGATGTAGCCGTCATTCGGCCGCGCGGCGACGGCCCTCTCAATCATCGACAGGGCTTCTTTGTAATTCGTCTGCTTCTCAAGGTACGAATACCCGAGGTAATTCAGCACCTGTGGCTGATCTGGCTCCAAATCTAGCGCCTTGCGAAAATCCGCCTCGGCCTCTGGCCATCTGTCGCCCCGCTCATGCGTGATACCGCGCACATAATAAAGCACCCAATGCGTCGGGTCCTCCATCGGCAGGGCTGCGATGGCTGCGTCATAGGCGCGAGAGGCGGCGTCATAGCGTTCTTCCCCGCGCAGCAGATCGCCGAGGGCGCGATGGACGTCGGGCAGGTCGGCATAGCTTTTCGCAAGCTGCTCAAGCACCTCGATCGCGGCTTCGATCTTGCCGGAGGCGCGCAACGCCTCGGCCCGGCCCATTTCGGCCAGATGAAAGGCCGGATCCGCGCGCGGGATGCGGTTGTAGGCGGCTGTGGCCAGTTCGTATTGATTTTGCCGCTCAAGCAGGGCCGCCGACAGCAGAATGGCATCGGTATGGCGCGGTGACAGAGCCTCGGCAATGCGGCTGTAGATCAGCGTGTATGTATCGTCCGCCTCGTTGTTCAACACGCCGGCGACGGTGAAGAACACCTCGGCCATACCGTCAGACGGGCTTGTGACCAGATCGAAGGGCGGTGTTTCACCGGCTTCAAGCCGGGCGCGGATCTGTGCGATGGCCGGGTCGGGGTCGGCCCCGAAGGCCAGGTCCAGCAATGCAAGCGCGTCGTCAAACCGCTCAAGCTGGCCCAAGACCTCGGCATGGGCCATCACACCGCGGCGGGTCTGTCGGAAACCGCTGCCGTCATCGGCGGCGAAAAGGCGGTCGGCCCCTTCGAAATCGCCGACCAAGGCCAAGGCAAGGGCCTTGTGGTAGAAGGCAAATGCCGCGAAATCCGTGTCCTCGCCCAGCGTATCGAAGGCGCTCAGCGCCTCGGATACATCGCCTTGGTCCAGATGCGCCCAGGCCTTGACCAGACCGTCGACCAGCGGCCCGGTCTCGCGGCCCGCGTCGTAATCGGCAAAGAGCGCCTCGTGGTCCTGCCGGCGGATCTGATCGGCCAAAAGCACCACCTCGGCCAGCTGATTGCCGCCCGAGGCACTGCGCAGGCGCCGGGCGATCGGAACAGCCGCATCCAGATTGCCCACGGCCATTTGCGAGATCAGCGCCGATTGCAAAAGCGACGGGTTCGACGAATCGCGCACCAGGGCCCGGGTGTAGTAATCGGCCGCTGCTTGATAGTCGCTGAAGCTCGACGCCTGGCGGGCCGCAAGGTACGAACCGACTAGCCCATTATCCGCGGCAACGGGCGCCGGATTGGCAAAAACGCTTAGCGCCAGGGCGGCGCAGAACGTGGCAGAGCTGACAAACAGGCGGGGCATGGGGCCTCCCTCAAAGCATGGCGTCGGGGGAAGGTAGCGGCCCTCCAGCCCTCTGGCAATGCGGCGTTCGGCCCGACAGGCCTACATATTCGGATAATTCGGCCCATCGCCGCCCTGAGGCACGGTCCAGACGATATTCTGGCTGGGGTCCTTGATGTCGCAGGTTTTGCAGTGGACGCAGTTCTGGAAGTTGATCTGAAATCGCGCTTCGTCGCCTTCGCCCACCACTTCGTAGACGCCTGCCGGGCAATAGCGCTGGGCGGGTTCGGCATATTTGGGCAGGTTCACGTCGATCGGGATCGATGGATCGACCAGCTTCAGATGCGCGGGCTGGCTTTCCTCGTGATTGGTCATCGAGAAGCTGACATTGGTCAGCCGGTCGAACGACAGCGTGCCGTCGGGCTTCGGGTAATCGATGGGCTTGTGATCGGCGGCAAGGCCGGTCGCCTCGGCATCGTTCTTGCCGTGCTTCATCGTGCCGAATGGGTTCCAGCCTGTCAGGTTCGCCGCCCACATGTCGATGCCGCCGCCCATCAGCGAGGCGATCAGACCGTATTTCGACCAGAGCGGCTTGACGTTGCGCACCCGCTTGAGGTCTTTCGCTATGGGGCCTCTGCGCAGGGCGTCGTCATAACCCTCCAGCGTGTCGCCCGAACGGCCCGCCTGGATCGCTTCGAACGCGGCCTCGGCGGCGTGGATGCCCGAGAACATCGCGTTGTGGTTACCCTTGATGCGCGGCACGTTGACCATACCGGCCGAACAGCCCAGCAGCACGCCGCCCGGGAACGCCACTTTCGGCAGCGATTGCCAGCCGCCTTCGCTGATCGCGCGGGCGCCGTAAGCCACACGCTTGCCGCCTTTCAGCAGGTCGGCCACCATCGGGTGATGCTTGAAGCGCTGGAATTCCTGATAGGGCGAGAGGTACGGGTTCTGGTAGTTCAGGTGGACGACGAAGCCCACATAGACCTGATTGTTATCGAGGTGATAGATAAAGCTGCCACCCCCGGCATTCTTGCCGAGCGGCCAGCCCATCGTGTGGGTCACGGTCCCCTCGCGGTGCTTATCAGGGTCGATCTCCCAGATTTCTTTCATGCCGAGGCCGTATTTCTGCGGCTCGCTGTCCTTCGCCAGATCGAACCCGGCGATCACCTGTTTCGAGAGCGATCCGCGCACGCCCTCGGCCAGGAAGACGTACTTGCCGTGCAGCTCCATCCCCGGCTCATAGCCGTCGCCCGGCGTGCCGTCGGGGTTCAGGCCGAATTCACCGGCGACCACGCCTTTCACGCCGCCATCCTCGGCCATCACGAGGGCCGAGCACGACATGCCGGGGAAGATCTCCACCCCCAGACCCTCGGCCACCTCCGCCATCCAGCGGCAGACATTGCCCATGCTGACGATGTAATTGCCGTGGTTGTTCATCAGGGGCGGCATTGGGAAATTCGGGATACGCAGCTGCCCGGCCTCGCCCAGGATATAGAAATTATCCTCGCGCACCGGCACAGTGATGGGCGATCCCATCTCGCGCCAATCGGGCAGCAGGGCATCAAGGCCCGACGGGTCCAGCACAGCGCCCGACAGGATGTGCGCGCCAACCTCGGACCCCTTTTCCAGAACGACGACCGACAGATCGGCGTCCAGCTGCTTCAGCCGGATCGCCGCCGACAGGCCTGCGGGGCCTGCGCCCACGATGACCACGTCATATTCCATTGCCTCGCGTTCGATCTCGGCCATGTGCCATCCCCTTTTTCTTGCGCCGGACATTGTCCGCGTTCTTCAAGGCGATGGTTAGCCCGGCTTGCGCCCAAGGGCAATTGTGACGCAACATCACACGGAGGGCGGAAAAGCGCCCGGTCTGACAAGAAAAGCTGCGGGGCGCCCCCTTGCAAATGGTGGCATCCTCAGGTCAGGTGCAAAGAAACCACACGGCCTGAACATGGGCGCAGAGACCCTGATCTGGTGGGGGACAATGGAAAAGATACCGATGACACGGGCGGGTCATGCCGCCCTCGACAGTGAATTGAAGACCTTGAAATCGGCCGAACGCCCGGCCGTGATCAAGGCGATTGCCGAAGCGCGCGAGCATGGCGATCTGTCGGAAAACGCCGAATATCATGCCGCCCGCGAGAAGCAGAGTTTCATCGAGGGCCGGATCAAGGAGATCGAGGGGCTGCTGGGCCGGGCCGATGTGATTGACCCGGCGAAGCTGTCGGGCACGATCAAGTTCGGTGCGACGGTGACGCTGGTCGATGAGGACACCGAGGAAGAGCGCACCTACCAGATCGTGGGCGAGGCTGAGGCGGATATCGAAAACGGCCTTCTCAACATCAAATCGCCCTTGGCGCGTGCCCTGATCGGCAAGGATGAAGGCGACAGCGTCGAGGTTCGCACGCCGGGGGGCGAGCGGAGCTATGAAGTCGTCAGCATCCGATACATCTGAAATCCGCTGGGCGTGAGGCCATGACCAAAGGCAAGGACGACACCGGGATCGATCTGGGCGTCTTCGGGCGCCGCGATGCGCCCGAACGCTTTACTGCGACCGAGGGAATCGCCGCGGGCCTGTCGCTGGTGTGGCTTGTGGTGATGGGTGTCTTCTTTCTGCGGGGCGATGACGCGGCTGAGGGTGGCGGCCGTTTGGACTGGCTGGTCACGCTTTTGGCGGTTTTTCTGCCCATCGGATTGATTTGGGTGGCGGCAATGGCGGCCCGCGCAACGCGGATCTGGCGCGAGGATGCCGCGCGGCTGCAGGCGGCCATCGATGCGCTGCGCCATGCCTATGTCACGCAGAGCCAGGCGGCTGGCGGGGCCGTGAAATCGCCCCGCAGTGCGGCGGAGAAGGTGACCGAGGATGCCGCCGTGGCCGCCATCGTGTCGCATGGAACAAATGATGAGAATGACCGCCCGACAATCACCACTCGCCCCCAGACATCCATGAAGGCCGCGCCGTCCGATCCTCAGTCGCGGCTGGAACTCGAAGAGGTGCCAGAGGACGCTCGCAACCCGCTGACGCCCGAGGAATTCATCCGGGCGATGAATTTTCCAGATGATGAGCATGACAAGGAAGGCTTCCGCGCGCTCCGCCGCGCGCTGGAAGATCATGATGCGGCAAAGCTGGTCCGCGCCAGTCAGGACGTGCTGACCCTGCTGAGCCAGGACGGCATCTATATGGACGACTTCAAGCCCGACCGCGCCCGCCCTGAAATCTGGCGGCGCTTTGCGGAAGGCGAGCGTGGGCCGACAGTGGCGGCGATCGGCGGCGTGCGCGACCGCGCGTCGCTTGCGCTGACCTCGGCGCGGATGCGGGAAGATGTCATCTTCCGCGATGCGGTCCATCATTTCCTGCGCCATTTCGACAAGACGCTGGCGGCGTTCACGCCGATTGCCACCGATCAGGAGATCGCCGACCTGACCGAAACCCGCACGGCGCGGGCCTTTATGCTGCTGGGCCGCGTTGCGGGGACGTTTGACTGATTGGGTTTTGAGGGTGCAGGCCCGACTCGGCCAACCGCGCGCGCTGTCCTGTCAGTTACGCTATCGGGCCCGCGCTTTGCGGCATCGTCGCATGGGTTGACGGGGAAGAGGCCAGGCAGGTGATTGCATCTTTGCCTGCAGGCACCTATCGCGGACAAATGGAAACCGGATCTGCAAAATCAGCATTCTGGCGCGGGGCTTACGGGGCCTTGCCCTTTGTCATCGTCGTTGGGCCGTTTGGCCTGCTCTTCGGGGTGGTGGCCAGTGAAGCGGGCCTCGATCTTTTGGCCGTGATGAGCTTCAGTGTGCTGGTTATCGCCGGGGCCGCGCAATTCACCGCGCTTCAGCTGATGCTGGATCAGGCCCCGACGCTGATCGTCATTCTGACGGCTCTGGCGGTGAATCTGCGCACAGCGATGTATTCGGCCGCCATCACGCCCCATCTTGGGGCGGCGTCACTGCGGGTGCGCGCGCTCGCCGCTTATCTGATGGTTGATCAGACCTTCGCCGCCTCGCTGGCGGAATATGAGCGCAAACCGCAGATGACCTTGCCCGAGAAGGTTGCCTTCTTCTTCGGGTCGGCCGCGCCTGTGGTGCCGGTCTGGTATGGGGCAACGTTGGCAGGGGCTTTGCTGGGGCAGGGCATTCCGCCGGAATACGCCCTGGATTTCGCCGTGCCGATCACGTTTCTCGCATTGATCGCGCCGATGCTGAAGACCTTTGCGCATGTATCCGCGGCCGCGGTTTCGATCGTGGCGGCACTGGCTTTTGCCTGGATGCCCTACAATAGCGGCCTGCTTGTTGCCGCGACGCTGGCCATGATGGTCGGCGCCGAGATTGAGCGGCGGCCGCGGTGATGCTGGACCCTATGACGACATGGATCGTGATCGCGGCGCTTGCCGTCGGCACCTACGTGATCCGGTTTTCCTTCCTGGGCCTCATCGGCGACAGGGCCTTGCCCGAATGGGTGTTGCGGCATCTGCGCTATACGCCGGTGGCGGTGATGCCCGCCCTTGTCACACCTCTGGTATTGTTTCCAGATGCCACGGGTGGCGCGCCTGACCTGGCCAGATTGTTGGCCGCGGGGGCGACCATTGCCGCAGGCATCCTCACCCGCAGCGTCTTTGTCGCCATTCTTGCAGGCGGCGGGACGCTTTACCTCATGCTTTGGGCATTGGGCGGTTAGATCGCTTCGGGCTTTCGGCGATAGGTCGTATTAGACTGTACCGGAAAAGCTCTAGAGCGCGTCCTGACCCGCCGCGATCTGCTGGCGCAGAAGCGGCTGGTTGTTATCGTCATCGTCATCGTAAACGATGGTCTTGCGCACGCCGGGCAAGGCGTCGAACTGGCGCATCACTGCCTTCGGAAACCAGGTGGTGCGGATGCTGGAAAACTCAGGGAATTGGCGCAATATCGTGGTGGTCGAGGTTGAGCATTGTGCCTTCGGCACAGCTCCGCGGGCCTGGAAGGCAGCAATCAAACCATCGGCCGTGGCGCGGCTGACCTGCACTTCCTGGATGACGACACGCCAGGTTTCGCGCGCGTGGTAGTCGACATAGATGTCTTCCATCCGCGGGGTCAGACCGTAATGGACGTCATTGCGCTCGGGCGAGCGGGGGTTCCACCAAGTGCCAGCGGGATCCCACATGATCCGCTGTGCGCCATTGACCATAACAGCCGTGTGCCCGCCTTCTTCGGAGCCATTGTTGATGACGGTATAGAGCGTGACCTTCGGCGGCCCGTCATGGGTGTAGATCGCGCGCTGAACCTCGGCCTCTGGCGCCCAGATTGGTTCAGCCGTGGTTCCGCAGCCGGCAAGCGCCAGAGCGGCGAAAATAACGTAAATGAAACGCATGAAGTATCCGATGATGCTTTGAGTGGGAAATCAGGAGTTGAAGATCGCCAGGAAAATCAACACGCCGATGCTGAAAATCGCAATGCGGGTCGACCAGCGCACGAACCCTTCAAAGGTTTTCTCATGATCGCGGATATCCATCTCACCGGGTTTGTAGTCTGACATCTTCTGGTTCCCAAACTTGTCTGGCATAGGCCTGTTTGACGTTGAAATAGACGATTCACGCGACGCTGTCACGAAAGATCAGGCCGCGCGGCACAAAGCCGCTATTCCTCGTCCAGATCCGCGGCCAGGCGAAAGCCGATCCGTGTCGGTTCGGCTTGGGTCGGCGCCTTCGGCAAGGCGCGCAGCATCACGTTCAGCTGGCTGACATGTTGGATCAACTGGGTGCGCAGGCCACCTTCATCGGTGCCATAGAAAGTCACGATATCCGGCGCGAAGTATCCAAGGCCTTCGATCCTGAGCACACCGGCATCGCCGCCGGTAGACCCGATGGCGACCTCGTGCTCCTCGTCCAACTGCTCTTCGAAATTCTGGATGAAGAGGATCAGCCGCTCATAGGCCCATTCGGCGGGGCTTTTGCTGTCGACCGGTTTTTTTGCGACATTTGCGGGCAAAGGTTTCTGTTCGGCCGTTTTCGGTGCCTTGGGGTCGGAATGCACGACATGGGCCAAAGGCAGCGCATCGCCTTCGAACAATTCGGCCGTCGTCTTGATATCACTGGTCGCCATGTTGCCTCCGCTGCCAACGCCATGCGCCATCTTCGCCCATCTCGCGGGTCGCGTCACCCCGGATCAGAAGATGGTTGAGATGGGCGATCGCCTCGACCAGCGCCAGACCGTAGGCCGCTTCATTGATCTCGCGTTTAAAGAGTGGCGGAAAGCAATCGGCGGCCTTGCGCGGCTGGGCCAGATGATCCAGCAGGCGGGACAGCGCGCCATGGTGATTCTCGGCCAGCTGGTCCAGCCTTGTGGGCAGACCGGTGAAGGGCAGTTTGTGGCCCGGCAGAACCAACTGATCGGGGGTCGCGAAGGGCGCAAGGCGTGCGCAGCTTTCCAGCCAATCGGCCAGCGGGTCGGCCATGGGTTCGGTGGGATAGACCCCCAGATTGGGCGAGATCGAGGGCAGGAGTTGATCGCCACCAATGACCAGGGCGTCCTCGCGGCTCCAGAATGTCAGGTGGTCGGGAGCATGGCCGTGACCGAGGCGGATGTCCCATGTCCGGCCTGCCGCTTGCAGCACACCCCCTTCGTCAAGCCGGGTGAACCCCACCGGCAGAGGCGCCACGATATCGGCGAAGTTGAAAGGCCGCTCGTCCGCGCGCTTTGCATAGATGTCGGACGCCATACCTGCCGATCGCCAAAAAGCCAGGGCTTCGGGTGTCGGGCGGTCCTGCTCATCCAGCGTCAGCATGCGCGCAAAAAGCCACGCCGTGCGCGTTGTCAGCAGCTCTGCGCCGTGGTCTGTCTGGAACCACCCGGCCAGACCGATATGATCGGGGTGGTGATGGGTTGCGATGACGCGCGCCACAGGCTTGCCGGCCAGGGGGCCGTCCAGCAGGCTCTGCCAAATCGCCTTGGTACGACGGCTGTCAAAGCCGCTATCGACAAGCGTCCAGGCATCGCCGTCGTCCAGCGCGTAGACGTTGACGTGATCGAGCGCCATTGGCAGCGGCAGGCGCATCCATAGGATGCCGTCCGCGACTTCGATGGCCTCCCCCTCGGCGGGGGGGTGTTCAAATGGATAGCGGATCTGCCGGTCGGCACCGTCCATCAGGCGGCAAGATCGTCGGGCGACAGCGCAAAGAGGTCTGCCGTCCCCTGCCGGGTTGAGGCGATGAGGGCGATGTATTCAGGCAAGATGCGCTTGATATGAACCCGGGCCAGAGCCGTCCGGGGGCCACTTGCCCCTTCGGCCATCGCCGCGCGCAGATGGTAGTGCGCGCCCAGGACCAACGCGAAGGCGCGCAGATACGGCACGGCGCCCGCGAACCTGTCATCCGGCGCATCGGCGACCAATGCCTCGGTCGCCTCGCGGAGGGTTTCTGCGGCCGACCACACATCTTCGGCCAGCTCGGGCAGGGTGCCGCGCGCAGCCTCGGCGCCGGCCTCAATCTCTTCCAGCAGGCGATATGCCACCTCACCACCATCCATCATCTTGCGGCCCACAAGGTCCATTGCCTGAATGCCGTTCGTGCCCTCGTAGATGGCCGTAACCCGCACATCGCGCAGGAATTGCGCGGCCCCGGTCTCTTCGACAAAGCCCATGCCGCCATGCACCTGAATGCCGGTCGACGCGATGGCGATGCCGGTATCGGTGCCGTAGGCCTTGGCAATCGGCGTCAGGAAGGCCGCGCGCGCCTGCCAATCGGCGTCGCCCTCGGCGCGGCCCATATCGATGGCCACCGCACAGGCCAGCGCGATGGCGCGGGCGGCGAAAATCTCGGCCTTCATGGTGGTCAGCATGCGGCGCACATCGGCATGCTCTACGATCATGCCGGTGCCCGGCGCGCGGCCCTGTTTGCGGCCCATGGCGTAGTCCAGCGCGTGCTGATAGGCGGCCTCGGCCACACCCACGCCCTGCACGCCGACGCCCAGACGCGCGTTGTTCATCATGGTGAACATCGCCTTCATCCCGGCCCCAGGTTCGCCGATGATCCAGCCGGTCGCGCCGTCATACTCCATCACCGCGGTGGGCGAGCCGTGCAGGCCCAGCTTATGCTCAAGGCTGACCACCCGCAGGCTGTTGGCCACGCCGGGATTCCCTTCGGCATCGGGAATGCGCTTGGGCACCATGAACAGGCTGATCCCCTTGGTCCCCGGCGCCGCATCGGGCAGGCGCGCCAGAACGAGGTGGCAGACATTTTCGGTAAAGTCGTTATCGGCCCATGAAATATAGATCTTCTGGCCGCTGATCGCATAGGTGCCATCCCCCTTCGGCTCGGCCTTTGAGCGCAGCGCACCGACATCCGAGCCCGCCTGCGGTTCGGTCAGGTTCATCGTGCCGCACCATTCGCCGCTGGCGAGCTTCGGGATATAAAGCGCCTTGATCTCATCGCTGGCATGATGCTCCAAAGCCTCGATCTGGCCTTGCGTCATCAGCGGATTCAATTGCAGCGAGAGGCACGCGCCCGACATCATGTCGTTTACCGCACTCGTCACTGCCTGCGGCAGGCCCATGCCGCCGAAATCGGGGCTGGCGGCAATGCCCATCCAGCCGCCCTCGGCCATCGCGCGATAGCCTTCGGCATAGCCCGGCGAGGTGCGTACGACACCGTTCTCCAGCCGCGCGGGGTGCAGATCACCGGGGCGCTGCAGGGGGGCCAGAACCTCTTCGCAAAGCCGCCCGGCCTCGGCCAGGATCGCATCGGTCACATCCCGGCTGGCCTCGGCGAAAAGATCGGTCGCCGAGACATGATCGAAGCCGACGACATGATCGAACAGAAAGCTGAATTCGGATAGCGGCGCGCGGTAGGGCATCGGTTCCTCCAGATGGCGCGCTTGGATTCGCCACGCGCCGGGCGTATGTGGCCTATTCAAACCGCAACGTTAAGGATGCGCGCGGCCAAGCCAAGCCAAACGCCACGTCACAAAATGCCCCAGACCCAGCTTCTGCCTAAGGATCAAGCAGGAATAGATCGCGCCGCGGCGTTGCTGGCGGCCGGCGATCTGGTCGCCTTCCCGACCGAGACGGTTTACGGCCTGGGCGCCGATGCGCGCAACGATCACGCTGTGGCAAGGGTGTTTGAGGCCAAAGGGCGGCCCAGTTTCAACCCGCTGATCGTGCACGTGGCCGATCTTGCGGCGGCCCGCGACCTTGCCCGCTTCAACGACGTGGCCGAGCGTCTGGCGGGCGCGTTCTGGCCGGGCCCCTTGACGCTGGTTCTGCCTTTGCAGCCCGGTGGCGGCCTGTCGCCCCTGGTGACAGCCGGGCTCGACACCGTGGCGCTCCGTATGCCGGCCCATCCGGTGGCGCAAGACCTTCTGGCGGCCTTCGGTGGCCCCATCGCCGCGCCGTCGGCAAACCCGTCGGGCCGCATCAGCCCAACCCGGCCCGACCACGTTCTGGAGGGTCTGGATGGCCGCATCGCGGCTGTTGTCGATGGCGGGGCCTGCGATGTTGGCGTTGAATCGACGATCGTCAGCGCGGTGGGCGCCCCGCAATTGCTGCGCCCAGGGGGCCTGCCCGTCGAGGCGCTGGAGGCCTGTATCGGTGCCCCTCTGCCGATCGACGGCAATGCCGATGCGCCGTCTTCCCCCGGTCAGCTTGCCTCGCATTATGCGCCCAATGCCGCCGTCCGGCTTAACGCGCGGCACGCTGCCGAAGGTGAGGTTCACTTGGGCTTCGGGCCGGAGGCGGGTGACGCGACGCTTAACCTTTCACCCTCTGGCGATCTTGTCGAAGCAGCCGCGAACCTCTTCCACCACCTGCGCCAACTCGATGAGACAGGTCGCCCCATTGCGGTGTCACCGATCCCCGAGACCGGGCTTGGGCGCGCGATCAATGACCGCCTGCGCCGCGCCGCCGCGCCGCGGCCCTGACAGTGTCGGAGGCAAACAATCAGGCCCGCCCCGCCTCGGCCGATAGGGTCAGCGGATCGACGCCAAGGGTTTTCAAAGCCCCGCCCCATTTCGCTCCGTTGTCTTTGGAAAAGACGATCTCGGGGCTGCCATCGGCGGTCAGCCAGGCATTGGCGCCGATCTCGCCCTCCAGCTGCCCCGGCCCCCAGCCGGCATAGCCGAGCGCCAGAAACGCGCGCTTAGGGCCGTCACCGTTCGAGATCGTTTCAAGAATATCCAGCGTCGCGGTCATCGCAAAACCGTCCGACACCTCCAGGGTTGAGGGGCTGGCCGCGTAATCGGCCGAATGCAGCACGAACCCCCGGCCATGCTCAACCGGGCCGCCGAAATGCACGCTGACCTGGGGCCGTGCCGCGCCCTCGGCGATGTTGAGCTGCTTGAGGAGGTCGGAAAAGCTGAGCTCGGGGATCGGCTTGTTCACGATCAGGCCCATCGCGGCATCGGGCGTGTGGGCGCACATCAGCACCACCGATTTCTCAAACCGCGGATCACTCATGCCGGGCATGGCGATCAGCAATTTGCCGGTCAAGTCGATCTGGCTGTCAGGTCGGGTCATCTTGCAACAATGCGCCGGTCGCGTGACCCAGCGCAAGTGTGCGCAGCGCCACACCCGGCGCCCCATCGCCGAATTGTGATTTCTGTTCGGCACTCCGCTGCCTATCTTGGCGCCATGACCAGATTTCGAATCCTTGCGCTGGCGCTGGCCGCTTTGGTGACCGCTCTGCCGGCCTTTGCCGGCGGCCACGGCATTCCCGATGGCCCGGTGGCCGAGGTGGACGTTTTGCCCGGATGGCGCACGCCGCAGGGCACCCACATGGCTGCCTTGCGCATCACCCTGGCACCGGGGTGGAAGACCTATTGGCGCGCACCGGGCGATGCCGGCATTCCGCCCCGGTTCGGCTGGTCGGGCTCGCGCAACTTGTCCGCCGTGCAGTTCCACTGGCCCCGGCCCGAGGTCTATACGATCAACGGCATGCGCTCGATCGGGTATTACGGCGAGTTGATCCTGCCGATCGAGCTGACGCCGACGGATGCCACCCAGGATATCGCGCTGACCGCCAAGATCGAGATGGGCGTCTGTCAGGAGGTCTGTATTCCGATGACCGCCCGGATCTCTGCCGATCTGAATGCCGCCGGTGCCAGCGATGCCCGCATCGCGACAGCCCTGAACGCGCAGCCCACATCCGCGCGCGAGGGGCGCGTTGCGGGCGTGACATGCCGGATCGAACCCATCCGCGACGGTCTGCGCCTGACCGCCCAGATCACCATGCCCGCGATCGGATCCAATGAGGTCGCGGTCTTTGAGCTGCCGGATCAGACGATCTGGATTTCCGAAGCAGCCAGCAACCGTCAGGGCGCCCAGTTGGTTGCCAGCAGCGATCTGGTGCCGCCTTCCGGCGCGCCGTTCATGCTGGACCGGTCGGACGTGCGGATCACCGTCTTTGGCGATGGCCGCGCGGTTGAGATGAAGGGCTGCTCGGGCTGAGGGTACTGGAGGAGCCCGGCTAAGCCCCGTTCCCAAGCCGTCCCGGGCTTGACCCGGGACCTCCCCCTTACCCAGCTTGTCGCGCGCTGAGGAGACGGATCAAAACGGCGGCCAGATAGGCCAGGATCAGCAAACCTGCCGTCAGCCCGACGAACAGCGCGACGACCAGGCGAAGCCCCCCACCTTCCGTTTGCAGCGCGGCAAGGGGCATAGGCAGTCCGCCCGTTACGGCCCACCAGCCGATGGTGGCGGCGAAAAGCCCGGTGACCGCCGCCATCATCGCCCAGGCGAACCCTCCGATCCAGCGGCCTCGCCGCCCGGCCCGCACAGCCCGGCGCAGGGCGCGCACCTGCCGCCCGACATCTTGCTGCATCGCCACAAGCGCAGGCACGACCAGCAGCACCAGAAGCATCCCAAAGCCCAGCCCATAGACCAGCGTGATCACCGTGGGCCTGAGGAACTGCGCGTCCTGCGACGTCTCGAACAACAAAGGCGTCAGGCCCAGAACGGTTGTCAGCGTTGTCAGCAGAACCGGCCGCAGCCTGTCGGCCGCGCCATCGATAATGGCCGGGATCACGCCGCGATCCTTGGCGTATTCGTCAATCGTCGTCACCAGAACGATGGAATCGTTGATGATGATGCCCGTCATTCCGATCAGCCCGACGACCGAGAACATCGAGAACGGCACATCCCAAACCGCATGCCCATAGATCGCGCCGACCAACCCGAAGGGGATAATCGCCATCACCACGAAAGGCCGCGACCAGGACGAGAAGATCCACGACAGAACCAGATAGATGCCAAGCAGACACAGCATAAAGCCAAGGGCCGCGTCCGACAGAAACTCCTGCTCCTGCTCGGCCAGGCCCGATAGCTGCCAGGCAACGCCATGGATGCTTTCGATCTCGGGCAGAATCGTCGTTTGCAAGGCTTGCATGATTTCAGTCGCGCGGGCGGGATCGTCTTCCGAGATATCGCCGGTGACGCTGACCACCTGCAGGCCGTTCTCGCGCCGGACCGTGGAAAAGCCCGCCTGCCGGTCGACCGTCACGATATCGGCCAGCGGTACATAGGCGCCCTCGGGCGTGCGCATCAGCGTCCGGTCCAGAAAGTCGGCCGTCAGTTCGCGGGCGGGCAGCTCGACCTCGATCGTGGCGGATCGCGGGCCGTCGGGATAGGTCGCGGCCTCAATCCCGTTCAGCCGGTCGCGCAGCACGCTGCCGATCCCGTCGATCGTGAAGCCCAGCGCCTGGCCACGCGCCGTCAGGTCCAGCACCAGTTCCTCCTTGTCGTAGGCCAGCGTGTCTTCCAAGGCCGACACTTCCGGAAAAGCCGACAGCGCGGTTTTCAGCGCCTCGGAGGCCTCTTTCAACGTGTCAGCATCGGCGCCGTAGAATTGCACGGCCAGCGCGTCGCCGCCGGGCCCCGAGCGCCAGCCGCGAAAGCTGAGCTCCTCCAGCAGCGGATGGCCCTGCACTTCTTCCTGCAGATCGGCGAGGAACTGGAACGACGAATAGGGCCGCAAATCGGCATCGATCAATTCGATCGCGATCGACCCCAGCTGGCTTTCATCCTTGGTGTCGGCGCCCGAAAGCGGCCGCCCGGTATTGCCGCCGATCTCGGCCAGCACGTAGGTCAGTGGGCTTGTGCCATGCTCGGCCTGGTATCGCGCGGCCACGACCTCGGTCGCGCGTTGCAATTCGCGCATCATGGCGAAGGTATCTTCCCGCGCGGCCCCGGGCATCATCGCAAAATTGCCCGAGATTGAGCCCTGCTCAGGCGCGTTGAAAAACCGCCATTGCACGTCGCCCCGAATGAACAGCGCCGCCTGCGCCGCCAGGAGCAGGATCGTCAGCGCCATGACCGGATAGCGCGCCCAGATCACGCCCGCGATAAACGGCCGGAAGAGCGTTTGCCGCGCCCAGGAGAACCCCCGGTTCACCACCATCGAGGGCGTGTCGATGCCGTGTTTGCCGATCATGGACAGTGTTTGTGCCCGCATCCGGGGGCGCAGGATCATCAGGGAAATTGCGGCAATTGCAGCCCAGAATGCCAAGGCGCCCAGCGCTGGGGTCAACGGCCCGGCCGCCCAGATATCGGCAACGTCGAACCCCGTCGCGATCAGCCGTGTCACAGCCCATGCCACGAAAAGAACCGCGGCCGATCCCAGAATGGTAATGGTCGAAACCGAGACGACAGCACCCGCCACCAGTTTCGCGCGGCTGAACACGGCCTCTTTGGCCTGATTGGCCAGGGCATGGGCCATGTGATGGGGCAGGATCAAAAAGCATTCGACCAGCGAGGCGATCAGAACCAGGCTGACGGTGATCGGGATATCCGCGATCAGATCGCCGAACCGCCCGCCCACCACCACCAGCGCCAGGAATGCGATGACGGTGGTGATGGTCGAGGCGAAGACGGGCGAGGCCATGCGCCGCGCGGCGTTTTCGGCCGCGACGACGGGGGGCTCGCCCAGGTCGCGCGCGCGGTAATCGGCGTGCTCACCCACCACGATCGCATCATCCACCACGATGCCCAGCGTGATGATCAGCGCAAAGAGCGAGATCATGTTCAGCGTGATCCCGAACCCGTACATCAGCGCAATCGCCGCCGCCATGGCCACCGGAATGCCTGCGGCCACCCAAAAGGCGGTCCGCGCGTTCAGAAACAAAAAGAGCAGCGCCACCACCATCGCCAGGCCCAGAAGGCCATTGTCGAGCAAGATGTTCAGGCGCCCGGTAATCGCCTCGGCCCGGGTGCGGACCAGATCGATCGTCACGCCGTCCGGCAGCCCCAGCTCCATCTCGGCGGCGACATCTTGCACGATGGTCTGCATCTCGATCGCGTCGCCTTGTGCAGACCTGTCCACACGGATCGACATGGCCGGGTTCTGATCGACGTAATAGGCGCGCTCGCGGTCGACGCCCTCAAGCCGGACGGTGGCAACATCGCCGACAGTCAGGGTTGATCCGTCGGGGTTCGACCGGATGACGATGGCGGCGATCTGATCGGGGCTGCGCTTGGCCACGCCGGTGCGCACCCGCGCATTGGCGCCGGTCACATCGCCCGCCGGGCTGACCTCGGCCTCGCCCGCAATCGCCTGGGCGATCTCGGCCATGGTCACGTCGTGCTTGATCAGATTGACCGAAGGCACCTCAACCACGGTCGAGGGCGCGGCGATGCCGCGGATCGTCGTGCGCGTCACGCCCGCCCTGAACAACCGCGTGACAAACTCATCGGCGAACCGGGCAAGCTGGTCGACGCCGACAGGGCCGGTCAGCACGACATCCGTCACCCGGTCGCGCCAATTGCCGCGGGTGACGCGGGGCTCATCGGCCTCGTCAGGCAGGTTCGTCACCGCATCGACGGCAGATTGCACGTCATCGGCGGCGCGGCCCATATCCCAGCCGGGTTCAAATTCCAGATTGATGCTGGCCGACCCCTCGCGCGAGATGGCGCTGCTTTCGTCCACGCCCTCGACAGCCAGCAACGCAGGCTCAAGCAATTGCACGATGGCGCGGTCGACATCTTCAGGCCCCGCGCCGTCCCATCGGACTGAGACGTTGACATCATCGACCACCACGTCGGGGAAGAATTGCGCGCGCATCTGCGGGGCGGCCCAGAGGCCTGCCGCAATCATCAGAACCAACAGCAAATTCGCAATGGTCCGGTGCCGCGTGAAATACGACAGCACGCCGCCCGCCCCGTCGAACTTGCGCGGGGCCATCGCCCTAGCCCCCCATCCGCGATTCGATGCGCGTGACCACGCGGGCCGGCACGCGATCTTCGGCCAGCTGCGCCAGAACGCGGGCCTTGGCGGCGTCGGGCATGTCACCGTTGGCCTCGATGAAGGCGATCAGGGCGGCGCGGCGTTCGGGGCTGAGTTCCAGCATCTCTTCCTCCGGCGCGGCCTCGGCGCCGGGGCGCAAGGGCCGCACGCGGATACCGGCGCCCAGGAGGGGCGAGCGTTCAGCCACGACTTCACGCCCCGCCAGATCGCCCGCATCAACGATCACATCGTCGCCCTGCCGGCGCAGCACGCGCACCGGCACCGCTTCCAACCGGTCGTCGGGCCCCAGCGCCAACACGCTGCCTGAGCCGTCCAATGCCGTCGCAGGTAAAAGTGCGACACCGTCCAAGGCAGGCTCGATGATGCGGATGGTCACGAAATCACCGGGGCGAAAGCCGCCCGCATCCTGCAAGGCCGCAAAAAGCAGCCGTCCCGTCTGGCCCTCGGCCACCGAGCCGCTTTCGCGGGTGATCCGGCCGGTTGCTGTCAGGTCAGCCCCGAAGACGTCCAGAACGGCCTCAACCTCGGCCTGCAAAAGCCGCCCACCGGGGCCCAGAAGACGGGCATATTGCGATGTCGAGAGCCGGAACGAGACCTCAAGCGCCGCCGGATCGATCAATTGCGCCAAGCGCTCATTGGTGCTGACAAGCCCGCCTTCGACCGCCGACACATCGGCCAGCGTGCCCGCGAATTCGGCCAGGATGCGCGTGTCGGCCAGGCGCCGCTCGGCCTCGGCCAGGCCAATCCGGCGCCGGTCAAGCGTGTTTCGCGCCTGGTCGAGTTCGGCCTCGGCCTGGGCCAGCGCCTGCCGGCGCGACAGAACCGCCTGCGCGGCCTGCGCTTCGGCCAGTTCGGCGACCTCGACACTGGCCTCGGTGCCGACACCGCGCGCGGCCAGATCGCGCGCCCGGGTCAGTGCCCGGTCGCGCAAGGCGGCCTGCGCCTCGGCCGAGGTCAGATCGTCGGCGGCCAGCGCAAGCGCGCGTTCCGCCTCGCGCAGGCCCGCCTCGGCCTCGGCCAGATCTGTGCGCGCGACATCCAGCGCCGATTGCGCATCACGCGGATCGATCGCCACCAAAAGCTCGCCCGCCGTCACCGCGCCGCCTTCGTCGAAATTGGGCGACAGCTCTACGACCGTGCCGGTGGCCGTTGCCCGCACCTCAAGCGTGCGACGGCTGCGCACCTCGCCGAAGGTGGTCAGAACGGGGGTGATCGTCGCGGCTTCGATGGCCACCACATTGGCCGCAAAGACCCGCTCATCAGCGGGGCGGGCGCGGTTTTCGCGCGCCATACGGTCCTGGAACGCCCCGACCACCGTCATGCCGGCCCAGGACAGCAAGGCGGCTGTCACAGCCAACAGGAAAAGCCCAACCAGGCTACGCCTCAAAAATCTCATGCCCTATCGGTACTCCGCAAAGGGAACTGCCCAAGGTAGCGTACTTACCCTAGCGCGCGGCCCGGCCCAGTCCAAGCCACGTTGGTGTTACGTGGTGGGACGCTATTTCCGTCGCCGGTGTTCATCGAGACGCGGAAAAATCTCAACAAAGTTACAGGGAAGGTGGCGGTAATCGAATTGCCATTTCAGGATTTCGTCCCAGGCATCGCGGCAGGCACCGGGGCTGCCGGGCAGCGCGAACAGATAGGTGCCGTTGGCCACACCGCCGCAGGCGCGGCTTTGCACCGCGGACGTCCCGATCTTTTGCATCGAGACGATGGTGAAGACCGTGCTGAACGCCTCGATCTCTTTCTCATAGACGTCGCGATGTGCCTCGACCGTCACATCGCGCCCGGTCAGGCCGGTTCCGCCTGTGGTCAGCACGGCATCAATGCCCGGATCATCGCACCAGCCGCGCAGGATCGCGGCGATATCGGCGCGTTCGTCGGGGACGATCCGCCGGTCGGCCACGGCATGACCAGCCTCTTCGATCCGACCGATCAGTGTGTCGCCGGATTTGTCCTGCTCCAGCTTGCGCGTGTCCGACACGGTCAGCACGCCGAAGCGGACCGGGATGAAATCCTTCGTCTCGTCGATGCGCGACATCAGCGGCGCCCCTCCAAAGCCAGGCGGAGGGCGAGGCCGCCGAAAACCGTCGCCGTGACGGCGCGCAGCACCCTCTCAACCCGCGCATCGCGGGCCAGTGCGCGGCCCAGGCTGCCCGAGAACACGCCGACCAGACCGTTGATCACAAAGCCCCCCAGCGCCAGAACGGCCCCGAAGATCAGGAATTGCGGCAAAACCGGCGCGTCCGCGTCCACGAATTGCGGGACGAAGGCCAGGATGAACAAGATCACCTTCGGGTTGGTCAGATTGACGATCAGCCCGTCGCGAAAGGCGCGGGCCGGGCGCACGGCGGGTCGGTCGGTGGCACCGATGGGGGTGCGCAACGTCCGCCAGGCGAGCCAGAGAAGATAGCCCACGCCGATCCAGCGGATCGCATCGAAAGCCCAGGGCAACGCCGCGATCAGCGCGCCAAGGCCCAGGCCCGCCGCCGTCACATGCACCATCGCGCCCGCCGAGATCCCGGCCGACGCCGCCAGGGCCGGCCGCGCGCCACCACGCGCGCCTTGCGCCAGACAGAACATCATATCGGCGCCGGGCGTGAAGTTCAGCGCCAGGGCGGCTGGCAGAAAGGCCAGAAGGACGATGGGGTCGATCATCGTGTCACCTCAAACCAATGCGCCGTGGGGCCAAGGTTCACCACCCGCGTCCGGCCGATGCGGCCTTCGGCATTCCAGCTGTCATGGATATGTCCGCACAAGGCCAGTTCGGGCCCGATGCGCCCGATCGCGTCGCGGATCGCGGTGGACCCGACCGATTGACCCGCCGAGGTGACATCGGCCACGCCCTTGGGCGGCGAATGGGTCACCAGGATATCCGCCGCATCGCAGCCCGCCAGCAGATCGGCGGCCTGGTCCTCGGTCAGATCGCACGACCAGGCGCCGAAGGGCGTGACCGGCACGCCGTAGCCCAGACCGAACAGCCTGATGCCATCGATATCCGTTGCCTCGCCATGCAGCACGATCGTGCCGTCACGCGCGGCTGCGCGCAGCTCATCGGCGCTTTCGGCATTGCCCGGCACGACGACCATGGGCGCGGCAATCCCCTCCAGCAGGGCCATCGCCTCGTCCAGCCCGCGCCGCGCATTGCAGAAATCTCCCGCCCCGATCACCAGATCGGCGTGGGCCGCAGCCTCAACCAGAGCGGCGGCGCGCGGCGGCGAGAGGTGCAGATCGGAAAATGCGAGTATCTTCATCTAACCGTCCCTCAGCCGCGCCTGCAGGTCCAGAAGATCGGCCCAAGCCTCACGCTTGGCGGCAGGATTGCGCAACAGATAGGCGGGGTGGAACATCGGCAGGCAGGGCCGTCCCATCGCCTCGGTCCAATTGCCGCGCAGCCGCGTGATACCCTTGCGGCCCAGGATCGCCCCGCATGAGATATTGCCCATCAGCACCAGAATATCCGGCGCAGCCAATTCGACATGACGCCCGACAAACGGCAGCATCATCGCGATTTCCTCGGCCGATGGGTCGCGGTTCTGGGGCGGGCGCCAGGGCAGGATGTTGGTGATGTAAAGCGCGGCATTGGCGTCCGCGCTGGCCCGGTCCATCCCGATGGCGGCAAACATCCGGTCCAGCAATTGCCCTGCGCGGCCCACGAACGGTTTGCCCTGCAGGTCCTCGTCGCGCCCCGGCGCCTCGCCGATGATCATCACCCGCGCGGCCAGGTTGCCGTCCGAGAACACAAAGTTCCGGGCGCCGCGCTTGAGCTCGCAATGCTCATAGGCGGCCATCGCTTCTGCCAGATCGGGCAAGCTGTCAGCGGAACTTGCAGCCATGCGGGCCGCCTGAACGGCATCCGCCGCCTCGGGCTGCGCATTCGCCACAGGCTGGGGCGTGGCGGCGGGCGCCACCGCCGACTTGGTCTCAACCGCCTCATACCGGTTCACCGGCGCATCCAGGATCGCCTCATCCGCCCCAAGCTCAACCTGCCACTGCAAGGCGGCAAGGGCGCTGGCCGAATCCATATCGTGAGGGTCGCGCTGCATGGCCGCAGGCTAAGCCGGGCCGTGCCCAAGGTAAACGGGGGTCCCGCAAACCGGCCTGCCCGATTGAGCGTTGCCCGGCGCGCCCGCTTTTGCCATAAGCGGGTCTAGGGGCTCTGACGGGGACAACATGGCATTTCGCGCACGGCATCTGCTTGGCATCGATCACCTCGCCCCGCCGGAAATCCTGGCCATCCTCGATCTGGCCGAACGCTATGTCGAATTGAACCGCCGCACCGAAAAGCGCAGCGATGCGTTGGCGGGGCTGACCCAGATCAACATGTTCTTCGAGGCCTCGACCCGCACCCAGGCCTCGTTCGAGATTGCGGGCAAGCGCCTTGGGGCGGATGTGATGAACATGTCGGTCGCGCAGTCCAGCGTGAAAAAGGGCGAGACGTTGATCGACACGGCGCTGACGCTGAATGCCATGCATCCCGACCTGCTGGTTGTCCGCCACGGCGCCTCGGGCGCGGTGAACCTGCTGGCCGAAAAGGTGAATTGCGCGGTCTTGAATGCCGGCGACGGGCGGCATGAACACCCGACCCAGGCGCTTCTCGATGCTCTCACGATCCGCCGGGCCAAGGGCAAGCTGCAACGCCTGACCGTGGCGATCTGCGGCGACATCGCCCATTCCAGGGTGGCGCGGTCGAATATCCTTCTTCTGGGCAAGATGGAAAACCGCATCCGCCTGGTCGGCCCACCCACCCTGATGCCGACACGGGTGGGAGAGTTCGGGGTCGAAGTGTTCGAGGATATGAAAGAGGGCCTTGAGGGTGCCGATGTGGTGATGATGCTGCGCCTGCAGAAAGAGCGGATGGATGGCGGGTTCATCCCGTCAGAGCGTGAGTACTTTCACCGCTACGGCCTTGATGCCGAAAAGCTCGCCGCCGCCAAGGAAGACGCGATCGTCATGCATCCCGGGCCGATGAATCGCGGCGTCGAGATCGACGGGACGCTCGCCGACGACATCAACCGCAGCGTCATCCAGGACCAGGTTGAGATGGGCGTCGCCGTCCGCATGGCCGCGATGGACCTTCTGGCCCGCAACCTGCGTGCCGAGCGTGGCCGCGCGGCGGCGGGGGTGATGGTGTGAACAGGCCCAGCGACACGCAGGCCGACGGCTTGGCCGAATATCTCGACCCGGACGAGCGCATTCTCTGGCAGGGCCGACCCTCGCCAAGGTTTCGTCTCGTGTTTCGCAACCCTCTTGAGGCGGTGTTTGCCCTGCTCTTCTTCGGCTTCTCGGTCCTTCTGGTGTTCAGCGCCGCACAGGCCGGCGGCCCGTTGTGGATCATCGCACTGTTTTTTCTTGCGATCAGCTTTTACGAACTCTTCGGCACCCATCTCTCGGATGCCTGGCGACGCCGGCACACGGGCTACGCGCTGACCTCACGACGCGCGCTAATCGCGACCAAGCGCTCAGGCAGGGACCGGCTGGCGAGCTATCCGATCACCGCCACCACCGAGATTGAGCTGATTGACGGCAGCCCGGGATCGATCCTCTTCGCCCGCGGTAGACTGTTGCGGAAGACCTGGCGCGGGCGAAAGGCCGACGCGGTCGGCTTCGACCTTATCGAGGACGCGCGCGAGGTCTTCGCGCTGATGCGCAAGGTCCAGACGGAGGGCGCGGCATGAGCCTGCATCTGACCAATGTCCGGCTGATCGACCCCGAGAAGCTGGCCGAGGGCTCGGGTGCGCTCCTTATAGAGGATGGCCTCATCGCTGGCCTCGATACCCAGGCACCGAAAGGCGCGCGGGTCGTCGATTGCGGAGGGCTCTGCCTGGCCCCCGGCATCGTCGATATCGGCGTCAAGATTTGCGAACCGGGCGAGCGGCATAAGGAAAGCTTTCGCTCGGCCGGGCTGGCGGCGGCGGCGGGTGGCATCACCACCATTGTGGCGCGGCCTGACACCGACCCGGCCATCGACAGCCCCGAGACGCTGGAATTCGTGACCCGCCGCGCGGCCGAGGCCAGCCCGGTGCGCATTCGGCACATGGCCGCGCTGACCAAGGGCCGCGCCGGGCGCGAGATGACCGAGATCGGCTTTCTGCTGGATGCCGGCGCCGTGGCGTTCAGCGATGGCGACCGGGTCGTCACCAACGCCAAGGTTTTGAGCCGCGCGATGGCCTACGCCAAGGGTCTGGGCGCGTTGGTGATCGGCCATCCGCAGGACCCCAGCCTGTCGCAAGGCGCCGCGGCGACCAGCGGCAAGTTCGCCTCGCTGCGCGGCCTGCCCGCCGTCAGCCCGATGGCCGAGCGTATGGGGCTGGACCGCGACATCGCGTTGGTCGAGATGACGGGCGTGCGCTATCACGCCGACCAAATCACCACGTCCCGCGCCCTGCCGGCGTTGGAGCGCGCCAAGAAGAACGGCTTTGACGTGACCGCCGGTGTCTCGATCCACCATCTGACGTTGAATGAGTTGGACGTTGGCGATTACCGCACCTTCTTCAAGGTCAAACCGCCGCTGAGGTCCGAGGACGACCGGCTGGCGGTGGTTGAGGCCGTGGCCTCGGGTCTCATCGACGTCATCTCGTCCATGCACACCCCGCAGGACGAAGAGAGTAAACGCCTGCCGTTTGAGGAGGCAGCCGCCGGTGCCGTGGCGCTGGAGACATTGCTGCCGGCCGCCATGCGCCTGGTCCATGCAGGCGCGATGGACTTGCCGCAGCTTTTCCGCGCGCTGTCGCTGAACCCCGCGCGGCGGCTCGGGCTGCCCGGCGGGCGGCTGGCCGAAGGCGCCCCGGCCGACCTGGTCCTTTTCGACCGGGATGCGCCTTTCGTGCTCGATCGGTTCAAAATGCTGTCGAAATCGAAAAATACCCCCTTTGACGGCGCCAAGATGCAGGGCAAGGTGCGCGCCACCTTTGTTGACGGTAAACAAGTGTTCGGAGATCTTTGATGCCCTTTTTGGAAAGCACATTGGCCGATTACGGGCTCTGGGCGCTGATCGGCTACCTTCTGGGGTCGATCCCTTTCGGCATCATTCTGGCACGGATCATGGGGCTGGGTGACCTGCGCAAGATCGGGTCAGGCAATATCGGGGCGACCAACGTCCTTCGGACCGGCAACAAGACAGCGGCCGTGCTGACGCTGTTGCTTGATGGCGGAAAGGGGGCCGCGGCCGTGCTGATCGCGCGCATGTATGTCGCCGAAGATGCCGTGCAGGTCGCGGCCTTCGCGGCGTTCATGGGTCACCTCTTTCCGATCTGGCTGGGCTTCCGCGGCGGCAAGGGCGTGGCGACCTATCTGGGCATCTTCCTGGCCTTCCACTGGCCCTTGGGCCTGGCCCTTTGTGGCACCTGGCTGGCGATGGCCTATGCCACGCGCTATTCCTCGGTGGCCGCGCTATCAGCTGCTGGCAGCGCGCCGATCTGGATGATCCTTCTGGGCGGCATGAAGGGGTTGATCCTGGCGGGATTGCTGCTGGGTTTCATGCATTGGAAACACAAAGCCAATCTACAAAGGCTGAAGGACCAGACCGAACCCAAGATCGGCGAGAAAACATGAGAAATTCACTTGGGGAGCGCCAAAAGCCCTGCTGGATAGGTCCGGCGCGGACAGGTTTCAGGGTCTGCGACCACGCTGACGAGCGTCCGACGGGCAAAAGCCAGAAGTGAGAGTCCGCGATTTCGTATCGGATGTGTTGCAGTCCAGCACTGGACAGAATTTGTATCAGAAAGCAAAGATTGCGTCGTCCAAAATGAAGGGAACAAAATCATGGACTTTATGACAGCTGTTAAGTCGGTTTATTCTAATTACGCCAATTTCTCTGGCCGAGCGCCACGCTCGGAATATTGGTGGTTCCAGTTATTTTTTATGGTTGTCTACGTTGTGCTGACGATCCTTACCAATGTCATCGGCTCAATCATCGGAATTCTCATGCTGATCTTCGCCCTCGGCAGTCTTGTGCCGGCTATCGCGGTCGGTGCACGTCGTCTGCATGACACCGACAAAACCGGCTGGTTGCTTCTTCTGAGCCTAATTCCGCTGGTCAATTTTCTTTTGCTTTGGTGGTTGATCCAGCCGAGCGACGAAAGCGCCAACAAGTACGGCCCCAATCCACTGGCTGGCAGCGCGCCGGTCACCTAAAGCGTTATCCGAAAAATCAGACACGGATTTTTGATTTCAAGACAGGTAAACCCTAAGCGCCGGTCTTGGCGACGAGAAAATCTGCAGTGCAGATCTTCCGGACGTCGCTCTAATAGCTGTATTCCGGGTAGAGGCGGGTGAGATCACCCGCCCACTCACCCCGGTATTTCTCAAGCAACTCATCCGCCGGCGTGCGCCCGGTCTCGACGCTTTCCTTCAGGGCGTTCAGAAAATGAGTCTCATCAGGGATCAATCCGCCAGCGCCCGGCATCGCCCGGGCCTTTAAGCCCGCCTCAGAAATCTGCACCACTTCGCGCGCCAGATCGTGCAACTTCACACCGCCAGCCGCGCCCTGCAGGCCATTCTCCGAGGCAGCCACGCGCAGGCCTTGCCGTGTCTCGGCATCCCAATCCTTCGCAAGATCCCAGGCCGCATCCTGAGCGGTCTGGTCATAGAGCAACCCGACCCAAAGCGCGGGTAGCGCGCAAAGTCGTCGCCAGGGGCCGCCATCGGCGCCACGCATTTCGATGAATTTCTTCAGGCGTGCCTCGGGGAAGATCGTGGTCAGATGGTCGGCCCAATCGCTGAGCGTCGGTTTTTCCCCCGGCAAGGCAGGCAATTCACCGCGCATGAAATCGCGGAATGACTGGCCGAGCGCATCAATATACTTGCCATCGCGGTAGACGAAGTACATCGGCACATCCAGCGCATACTGCACGTAAGCCTCAAACCCGAACCCGTCCTCGAAGACGAAAGGCAGCATGCCGGTGCGCGCGGCATCAAGATCGCGCCAGACCCGGCTGCGCCAACTTTTGTGGCCGTTCACCTTGCCTTCAAAGAAGGGCGAATTGGCGAACAAGGCCGTGGCGACTGGCTGTAGGGCCAGGGCCACGCGCATTTTTTGCACCATGTCCGCCTCGGACCCGAAATCGAGGTTCACCTGCACGGTACAGGTGCGCCGCATCATCGTGGTGCCCATCGTGCCGACGCGCTGCATATAGGCGTCCATCAGCTTGTAGCGGCCCTTGGGCATCAGAGGCATCTGCTCATGCGTCCATTCAGGCGCGGCGCCGAGACCGATAAAGCCCGCCCCAATGCCATCGGCCACCGCTTTCACCTCACGCAGGTGGTCGTTCACCTCGTCGCAGGTCTGGTGGATCGTTTCCAGCAATCCGCCGGACAATTCCAGCGCCCCGCCGGGTTCCAGCGATACGTTCGCGCCGTCCTTCTCAAGCCCGATCAGATGCCCGCCCTCGGTGATCGGTGCCCAGCCGAACTGGTCGCGCAGACCTTCCAGCATCGCGCGGATCGATCGTTCGCCTTCGTAAGGCAGCGGCAGCAGGGTATCCTTGCAATAGCCGAACTTCTCATGCTCGGTTCCGATGCGCCACTGATCCTTGGGTTTGCTGCCCGCGGCCAGATATTCGGCCAATTGCTCGTGACGCTCAATCGGGCCGCCGCCGGTTTGGGGAATGGACATTGGGGCGGGCTCCTGATGGCTGGCGTCAGGCGATCAGACCTGTCCCGCCGCGCCGGTCAAGTCAAGGCCCGGCGCGCCTCGCGTCGCCAAACTGTGATCGGGCGGTCAACCGGCCCGTCCATTGCCTGCAGAAGGCGGGCCTGCGACAGGCCTGGCAGGCTTGAGAACGCATCGAACAATTGGTCCGCGCCCGTCGCGGCGATCGGGATCGACAGCACATTCCCCCCGGCTTCGCTGAGCCGCCACCAGCGTTGTTGCGCGGTGTCGGTCAAAAGCTCGACCTCGACCAATTCGCGGATCGCGGCGAAGCCCCCGCCATGGGGCCCGAAATAGCGCACCTGACCCTCATCGATCTCGACCACGCCGGGCTGATCGACCTCGCGCTGAAACTGCACCCGCCGCACTGCGATCACGGCGCCCAACAGAGCGGCAAGGCCGACAAGCAGCCCCACACCCTGATAGAACCACCCGCCCAAAGCAAACAGCCAAACACCCGCCAGCGCCAAAGCCAGCGTCCCGGCAACCTCACGCCAGCGGGTCAGAAACGCACGTGCCTGAGGCCGCAGGAAGTCCGTCATCTGCCGTCTCCGTCCATTGAGCATCCTGATGCGCAGAGTATGGCGACGATGCCTCTGCATCCGATTTGAAGCATATTAACCATAGTCATCCTCCCCCGCGCGCTCCGCAAGAAAAACCAGCGGCAGATTGGCGTGACGCAGCGCACCGCGTCGAAGATATCTATCTGCGCAGAGACATGGCATCTTCACCGCCAATCCCCCAATGTCGCCTGCCACAAAGCCAATGCCGCCACCGCCGCCGTATCTGCGCGCAGGATGCGCGGGCCCAGGCTGACCGGCGTGACGAAGACGGCCGCGCGAAGTCGGGTTTGCTCGGCTTCTGAAAATCCGCCTTCCGGGCCGATCAGGATCGCCCAGGGGCCAGGTTCGGCCGCCTCAAGCGTGGCTTTTGCCCCGACCAGAGCCTCATCGCACCACATCAATTGACGCTCTTGTGGCCAATCGTCCAGCAAACGGCTCAACTTCTGCAGATCGGCTACCTCAGGCAGGTAGGTCCCGCCGCATTGCTCGACCGCCTCAACGGCATGCGCCCGCAGTCGGTCGGGGCGGATGCGCTCGGCATTGGTGTGATCGGTCTGCACGGGCAGGATGCGCGCAGCCCCCATCTCAACCGCCTTTTCCACGATGAAATCGGTGCGCGCCTTCTTGATTGGCGCGAAGAGAAGCCAAAGGTCGGGCGGTGGGTGCAACGGCTTCGTCTGAGCCCGGCAGAGCAATACTCCGCCCTTCTTGCCAGCCTCAGCCACCTCGGCCCGCCATTCGGGCGAGCGGCCGTTGAACACCAGCACCTCGGCCCCGACCCCCAGCCGCATCACCGCAAAGAGATAATGCGCCTGGTCCCGCGACAGTGGCACCGCTTGCCCCTCGTCCAAGGGGTGGTCTACATAGAGCCTGATCTTCGCCGCCATGGGGCCGGACCATATGCCCGAGACCACCCAGATTCCAGAGCCTGATGGACAGGTCGCCGATGCCCCCCGCGGCAACTGGGTTGATCGCTATGCCCCGGCGTGGAGCCGCCCCTACCTGCGCCTGTCGCGGGCCGACCGGCCCATCGGTACGTGGCTGTTGTTCCTGCCCTGTCTCTGGGGCGTCGGGCTGGCCGCTGCCGCCGATCCAGCGGGCCCCCGGCAATGGGACATCTGGATCATCCTCGGCTGCGGTATCGGCGCCTTTTTGATGCGCGGTGCGGGCTGCACTTGGAACGATATCTCGGACCGCGACTTCGACGCGGCGGTCGAACGCACCAAGTCGCGCCCGCTGCCATCGGGGCAGGTCACCGTACGGCAGGCGGTCATCTGGATGATCGTGCAGGCGCTGATCGCCGCGCTGATCCTGTTCACCTACAACACCGCGACGATCATGTTGGGTGTCGCCTCGCTGGTGCTGGTTGCGATCTATCCCTTTGCGAAACGGTTTACCTGGTGGCCGCAGGTGTTTCTGGGCCTGGCCTTCAACTGGGGCGCGCTGGTGGCCTGGACGGCCCATACCGGCAGCCTGGGCCTGCCGGCGCTGCTGCTCTATGCCGCCGGGATAAGCTGGACACTGTTCTACGACACGATCTATGCCCACCAGGACAAGGAAGACGACGCCACGATCGGCATAAAATCCACCGCCCGCCTTTTTGCCGACCGAACCAAGACATGGCTGCGGGGCTTCATGTTTGTCACAGTGGGCCTGATGTCACTTGCCGTGATCGTTGCGCTGGCCGCAGACGTGTCGAACGCCCTGAAAATGGCCATCGCGCTGTGCGGGGCCTGGGGTTTGGGGTGGCATATGACCTGGCAACTGGTGCGGCTCGATACCGAAGACCCCGACAATTGCCTGCGTTTGTTCCGGTCGAACCGCGATGCCGGTCTGATCCCTGTGCTGTTTCTTGCTGTTGCCATATTCGTCTGATTGAACCCCGCCGCTTAGGGGCCTAATCAGGCATGTCCGAAACTACGAAGCGATTCTTGCATGAAGATCGGCCGCAACCATTTACTTCCAATCGTGTTCGTCTTTGCGGCGACATTGGCGCTGGGCGTGGCGGCCTTTACCGCAAGGGTGATCGAGGCGCGATCAATGGCCGAAGTCCGCACGGCTCTGGCGATCGAGGGGCAGGACTGGGCGGCGGTTGAGGCTGATGGCCTGATCGTGCGCCTCTCTGGCATGGCCGAGACCGAGGCGTTGCGGTTTCGCGCGTTGTCCATCGCGGGTACCGTGGTCGATGCCAGCCGCGTGATCGACGCGATGGAGGTGCGCCCGGCCGAGGAATTGCGCGCGCCCGACTTCTCGGTCGAGGTTCTGCGCAACGATGACGGCGTGTCGCTGATCGGCCTGATCCCCGCAACGGACGACCGCGAGAGCATCGTCAGCGAATTGGGCGACTTGGCGGGTCAGGGGCGCGTCACCGACATGCTGGAGACCGCCGATTACCCCGCCCCGCCGGGATGGGACGCCGCGGTGGAATTTGGCCTGGAATCCCTTGCCAGCCTGCCCCGCGCCAAGATCTCGATCACGGCCGAGCGTGTGAATGTCACCGCGATCACCGCAAGCGCGGCTGAGAAAGCGCGGCTTGAGGCGGAGCTGGCCCGCCGGGCGCCGCCGGGGCTGCGGGTAGGGCTGGATCTGTCGGCGCCGCGCCCGGTGATCACGCCCTTCACCTTGCGGTTTCTGATCGACGCTGATGGCGCGCGTTTCGATGCCTGTTCGGCCGACACCGATCAGGCGCGCACCCGCATTCTGGCCGCAGCGGTTGCGGCAGGGGCCGAAGGGAAATCGACCTGCACCATCGGCCTCGGCGTTCCATCGCCGCGCTGGGCCGAAGCGGTTGAGGCCGGGATCTCGGCGCTCGCCCAACTGGGCGCGGGCAGCCTGACGTTTTCGGACGCCGATATCTCGCTCATCGCCGAGGATACCGTCAGCCAGGAGGATTTCGACCGCGTTGTGGGCGAGCTTGACGGTGCCCTGCCCGAGGCCTTTTCGGTCACGCCCGTGTTGATGTTGCCGCCCGACGCCAATAGCAGCGGCCCGCCGCAATTCACCGCCACGCTCAGCCCCGAGGGCCAGTTGCAGATGCGCGGCCGGCTGACCGATGAACGTCTGCGCACTGTCGTCGAAAGCTTCGCCGCCGCGCGGTTCGGTACCGGTAGCGTCTATAACGCCGTACGGCTTGACGGCGAATTGCCAAGCGGCTGGTCCGTCCGCGTTCTGGCCGCGCTTGAGGCGCTGGCCGAATTGGCCAACGGATCGGCCCTGGTGCAACCCGATCTGGTGCAGATCAGCGGCACCACCGGTAATCAGGGCGCCAATGCCGAAATCGCGCGCATCCTGGCCGAAAAGCTGGGCAATGGCGCGCAGTTCGAAATTTCGGTGCGCTATGAGGAAAAGCTGGACCCCGAGCTTGGACTGCCAACGCCGGAAGAATGCGTGGCCGACGTCAACACCATCCTCAGCGTGCAAAAAATCACCTTCGCCCCCGGCTCGGCCGATATCGATGGTGACGGGTTGAAGACCCTCGACCTGATCGCCGAGGCCTTGCAGAATTGCGAGGACGTCCCGATGGAGATCGCCGCCCATAGCGACAGCCAGGGCCGCGAAGAGATGAACCTCTCGCTCAGCCAGCAGCGCGCCAATTCGGTGCTGAACGGCCTTCTGGCGCGGCGGGTTCTGACCTCGAACCTGACGGCGGTCGGCTATGGCGAGGCGAACCCGATTGCCGACAACAGCACCGAAGAGGGGCGCGAGGCGAACCGGCGTATTGAATTCACGCTGATTGTGCCTGAAGAAGACAGCGGCGAGGATGCCGCGGCGGAAGACGGCAGCGAAGGTGAAGCGCCGGCAGAGCCAGAGGGCGAAACAGCCGCCGAAGGCGAAGAAACGTCAGAGGACGGGAATGAACAGAACTGAATTCATCATCGTCACGGCGATTATCCTTTTCGTGGCCTTTTCGTTGGGCTGGTTTGCCTATTGGATCATGCACCGCTTCACCCGCGTCGCGGGCGCCGAGATGGGCGAGCTTGAGCGTATGGCGCAGGAGCTGCATGACGCGGAAGAGATGCGCGATCAGGCCATCACCTACATGCAGCAGCGTGAGGCCGAGTTGACCAACCAGATCGCCCAGACCGAGGCAGAGCTTCGCGCCGCCATGGACGGCCTGCGCGACGCCCGCCATGAAGCCGAGGAACTGCGCGGCTACATCGAACGCATGAATGTGGGCTGAGAACCTGCCGGCCGCTTCCCCTGCACACGAAAGCGCTTGCCAGACACCCACCCGAGCACTGGCATGGAAAGATTGCGGAGGGTGGGGTGGCCCCATAGTCTTTCCCGAAACGACTCAGGCCCGCATGGCCCAAAAAAGACGGCGAGAAGGGTAGGCTGTTGTACTATTACAATGACGGCGAGCGCGAGATCGGTCCCTTCGGCCTGGACAAGCTTGCGGCTCTGAAGGATGACGGGATCATTGGCGACGGCACTCTGGTACGCCACTCCGACACCCCCTCATGGCAGCCCCTCGGACAGATCCTTGACGGCAAGGCAGGCGCGGATTTGGGTCTTTCGGGGCCGGACAAGACGCCCAGCCCGATGGACGGCGGAGGGGTGCAAAATTCAGCCAGCGCTACGCCAGCCGACGTTCAACCGGATCCGCTTTCTGATGCCACAGCCGCCGCACCGGCGCTTGCGGACGGTAGCGCACCCCCCTTGGATACCCCCTGGCGCGCCGAGCCCGCCACACCATGGAGGCGATACGGCGCCCGGTTGCTGGATACTCTTCTCAACGGGGCTATCGGGTTCTTCCTGATCGGCGTCTCTTTCTACGCCATCGCGCCTGCAACCGCGGACAGCTTCTTCGTGGTTTTTGAGACCCCCCTGGGGAGAATTCTTGATGCGGTCATGACCGCCGCCATAGCATCCTTGATCGGTGGCGCGCTTATCGGTGTCAGCGGCCTTACCCTTGGCAAGGTGATCTTTGGTGTCAAAGTGACCCGTCTTGACGGCGGCAAGCTGGGGCTGTGGCACGGCCTGGCCCGCGACTTCACCGTGCTTGTGAAAGGCGTCGGGCTTGGCATTCCGATTATCGCGCTGATCACGATGTTGACGGCATACAACCGCCTCAGAAAAGAAGGCGTCTCAAGCTGGGACGAGGACAGATACATCGTCTGGCACCGTCCCGGAGGCTCCGCGCAGATCCTGCTGAACGTCATCGGAATAGCGTTGATATTTCTCCTGATAGGAATCCTGCGCGCATTGGCCACGCTCTGACCCATCGCGAGGCGCCATGCTGCTTATCGCTCTTTCCATCGCGCTGACTATCGCCTGCTGGGGGGCGTTTTGGGCGGCCGCCGAATTCAGTTATCTGGCCGAGAATATCGCCTATATCCATGGCGGTTTGATTGCGGCCTGTCTGTCTCTCTTTCTGGTCGGCTTGGCCGTGGCGATCCTTGCGTCGACCGACACGAAAGGCAGATTGGTCGCGCCCACATCACTCTCGCAGCTGCTCTGCTGGATACTTCTTGTTCCTCAGGCAGGCTTCGCGATCGGCGGCGTTGTCAACTACACAGCGACGCTTGAGACGATGGTGGCGGTCAGCGCCACAGGCGGCGCACGGGTCGTCCCCATCAAAAAGGGCGTTGCCCTGCTTAACGGAGAGATCGGGTTAGAAACACCCGGCTCGCTTGTCGACCAACACCGCGCCAGCCAGATCAGGGTTCTGAAACTGCGAAGCGGTGGCGGCCTTATCGGATCCGCGATGGAGCTTGGGACCTTTGTCAAGGAGAACGCGATCACGACCCGTGTCGAGACGTATTGTGAAAGCGCCTGCGTGATCATCGCTTTGTCAGGAGCCGAGCTTTACGTCACCCCGACAGCGCAGTTCGGCTTTCACAATGGCAGTGCGGTGGCCAGCACCGACAGCCAGATCGGACGTTTCGCCGCCCGTATGGCGACGCAAACCATGATTGCGGAGTTACGCACACTCGGTATCTCGGAGGAGATTCTTCAAAAAGCCGAACAAACCCCTGCCCACCAGATGTATTATGTTTCGGGCGCCGAGCTTCAGCGCCTTGGGTTGGCGCGATACGCCAAACGTTAGCTACTCTTTGGAATAGGCAAACAAACCTACGGAGGTCGCCACCTCCCGCTCCAAGGGCTGTACGACCACTACCAACGGTCCAGCGCCGCCTCGTCTTCGTCCTTGGCGGCGACCCATTCGGCGCCGTCTGGCCCGTATTCCTTTTTCCAGAACGGGGCGCGGGATTTCAGGTAGTCCATCAGGAACTCGGCGGCGGCGAAAGCATCCGCCCGGTGCGGCGCGGCGGTGGCCACCATCATGATCAGCGCGCCGGGTTCGAGGGGCCCGTGGCGATGGATGATCAGGCTGTCCGACAAAGCCCAGCGGCTGACAGCCTCGTCCTCAATCGCGGCCAGAGCGCGTTCGGTCATGCCAGGGTAATGCTCGATCTCCATCCGCGACAGACCGCCGCTGGGGCGGTCGCGCACGATGCCGGTGAAGGTGACGACGGCGCCCGCATCCGTGCGGCCGGCGGCAAAGCGCCCGGCCTCAGCCCCGAAATCGAACGGCTCGGCCTGTACGCGGACGGCCACGCTAGCCCCCCGTCATCGGCGGGAAGAACGCGACCTCGCGGGCGCCGGCCAGCGGTGCGTCCCAATCGGTCAACTCCTGATCGACCGCCACCCGCAACGCGGTGAGATCGGCAAAGGCTGCGGCATAGCGCTCCTCCCGCGCCTTCAGCTCCTCCACCAAGGCGGCAACGGTTTCCGCCTCGGTCTCCAACCGTTCCTTCGGCAGGCCGATGCGTTCGCGCACCCAGGCGAAATACAGCACGTCAATCATGGGGTCCCCTCATCCTTGAGGTAGGGCAGCGCCTTGCGGAAGTAATCCCATCCCGTCACCAGGGTCATCACGGCGGCAATCCAGATCAGAACGAAGCCGGTCATCCCGGCCCACCAGCCGCCAGTGGCCGCCATCCAGAGCGAATTCCAATCCTCGGGGCCCGACCGCAGCAGCGCGTCGTAGTCGGCGGGATTCATTGTCTGATAGGCCTTGATCTGGATAAACTCCAACCCGGTCCCGAGGAACAAAACCGCAATCGCCACCATCTGGGCAGTAGTTTTCCATTTGGCGAGCTTGGTGGCTTGCAGGAGCTTGGCATTGGCCCCTAGAAATTCACGCAGACCCGACACGAAGATTTCGCGGAAAAGGATGACCGTGGCCGGCAGGATCAGCCAAGGGTTCATACCGGAATAGCCGGTGATCACCAACAGCGCGATAACGACCATCACTTTGTCGGCAATCGGGTCCAACATGGCGCCGAACTTGGATTCCTGTTTCCACGCGCGGGCCAGATAGCCATCGAAGTAATCCGTGATCGCCGCCACGATGAACAGCGTCAGCGCCGCCCAATCCGCCCAAGGGCGGCTGAAATAGAGAAACATGATCGCAACACCGGGCGCCGCGAGCAGCCTCAGCACGGTCAGCGTGTTCGGAAGGTTCCACCTCATGCTTGTTGGATAGCCCGGACCGGGGCCAAAGGGAAAGGGGGCATGGTAAAATGCGCGTTTTTCGCCGACCGCGTCACCATAGCGCGATCGGAATTATCAAATGGCACTGACGCAGTCGTGACGTAACGAACCTTTCGCCAGATCTGCGGGATAGTCTATGGTTTCTTTATGCTCTTGCCTCCGAATTACCGCCCTGCCTACAGCGCCGCCGAATATTGGTCGGACGCGGCTGTCCATGTGACAGGCCTGGTGGCCGTCATTGGAGCCGTGCCTGTGCTGATCGTTCTGACGGCCCTGCAACGGGGCGACACGGCTGCGATGGTGGGGACATCCGTTTACGGAGCGACGCTGATCCTGATGATCCTCTGTTCGGCGCTTTACAACATGGTCGAGCATCCCCGGTGGAACGGGCTGTTGAGACGCCTCGATCATTCGGCGATCTATCTGAAAATCGCGGGCACCTACACGCCGTTCACGTTGCTTTCGGGGCACGGGGCTGTGCTGACGGCCGGCCTCTGGGGTGCCGCTCTGACGGGCCTGGCGCTCAAGATGATCTCGCCCAGCCGGTTTCGCTGGGCGGCTTTGGCGCTTTATCTCGGTATGGGTTGGGCCGGCGTTCTGGCGGGCGGTGCTCTGCTGACAGCGCTAAGCTGGCCCGTGGTTATCTTGATGCTGGTGGGCGGCGGCCTCTACACGGCTGGCGTTATTTTCTATCTGTGGGAAAGGCTGCCCTTTCACAACACGATCTGGCACGTCTTTGTCCTTGTCGCCAGCATGGTTTTCTATGCGGCGGTACTGGTTCAGGTGGTGGCAGGCTGAGCCCTTAGGACCTGCTCCGGAAAACCTGCATCGAATGCCGATGGCTGACGTCGCTCTTTCCATCAAAAATTCTGATGCGCTGAGTGAATCTCAAGTCGATGTCACCCCAACTGCCGAAGGGAGACGCAATGACCACCACCGCGTTTCAACCCGCCTAGCCCCCATTGACATAGGCCTCAAGGGTGCTTGCTGTTCCGTCTTCCCAGATCATGCGCAGCCATCTGTCGAAGGCTGCTGCGAAGCGTTCGTTATCTTTGAGGGTGCCATAGATGTGCCCCTGCTGCAGCCAGGCGACAGGCTGGGCCCGCGCGGCCTGGGCACTGCTTTGCAGCACATCCCATGCCGGATCGTTCGGCTCAATCAGCGATCCGTCCTCGCGCGTTCCAAAGCACATGCGCGCCCAGAGCGCTTCGACCAAGGCAAGCCCGTCAAGCGGCGCATTCGCAAGAAGGGCATCCCGAAGGATCGGCAAAACGAACCCGGTATGGCGCGACGATCCATCGAAAGCGACGCGGCGCGTCGTGTCGCGGATCGCGGGGTTAGAGAAACGACGCTCGATCAGGTGGACATAATCCGGCGCGGTCATGTCCGGTACGTCAGCCACATGGGGCACGATCTCTTCCAGCTCCACCTTGCGCCAAAACGCTGAAACCCGTGTGTCCGCCATGCAATCCGCGATGGTCAGAAGACCCAGAAGTTCGCCCGCATTGGCGAGGACTTGGTGGCCCGCATTCAAAATGCGGATCTTCATGGCTTCGTAATCATGCACGCGGTCGCTGAATGTCACCCCCACGCGGTCCCAATCGGGGCGACCGGCGCAAAAGGCGTCCTCGATCACCCATTGGCGAAAGTTCTCGTGGGTGACGGGGGCAGCATCATCCAGCCCGAATGAGCGCGCGGCGGCAATCTCGGCCGGGCCGGTCGCAGGGACGATGCAATCGACCATTGAGTTCGGAAACGTGCAGTGCCTGGCGATCCAATCGGCGAGATCGGGATCGGAAAGCTGTGCAAGACCAACGACCGTCTCGCGGGTGACAGCACCATTGCCGCGCAGATTGTCGCAGCTTTGGACCGTAAAGGGGCCGCGTCCCGCAGATCGGCGCTGGCCCAGCGCTGCGACGATAGCGCCGAAGGCAGTGCGCGGCTGGGCGGGGTTTGCCGCGTCGTGGGCAATGTCGGGATGATTGGCGTCGAACTGGCCATTGGACGGGTTTACGAAATACCCGCCCTCCGTCACGGTCAACGACACGATGCGAATGGCCGGGTTCGCCATCTGCGCGATCAAGGCGGCGTTGTCCGGCTCAACAGGCAGGAAGTCGATCATCGATCCGCAAATCTCGGCAGAGCTGCCGTCTGGCCGCAATTCGATCAGGGTCGTCAGACAATCCTGCGCCAACAGCTTCTCACGCATGACGGCATCGCCAGGGCGGACGCCGGCCCCAATGATCGCCCAATCATGGGCCGCGCCTTCGTTCATAAGACGATGCAAATACCACGCTTGATGCGCGCGATGGAAGTTGCCCACGCCGATATGGACGATGCCGCAACGCAAGTCCTGGCGCGCGTAGGTGGGTTTTGCAGCCGTCGCGGGCAATGCGTCGAGGGCGGCGCGGCTTAGCCGAACCGGAGGGGTCATCCTCAACTCATCCATTGCCCGCCATCCACATTGTAGGTCTGCGCAACGATGTACCGGGCGTCTTCGCTGGCCAGAAAAACTGCCATGCCGGTCAAATCTTCGGGCGTACCCATCCTGCCAAACGGCACGCCTGCCCCCACTTCGGCCTTTTTCTGGCCGGGGGCCTTGCTCTCGTATTTGGCAAAGAACGCGTCGACGCCATCCCAGTGTTCGCCATCCACCACACCGGGCGAAATGGCGTTCACATTGATCCCATGGCGGATCAGGTTCAGCCCCGCCGATTGCGTGAGCGAGATCACGGCGGCCTTTGTCGCGCAGTAGACGGCAACCAGCGGCTCACCCCGCCGTCCGGCCTGACTTGCCATATTGATGATCCATCCCTGCGTGCCGGTTTCGATCATGTGCCGCGCGACAGCCTGCAAGGTGAAAAGCGTCCCCGATACGTTGATATCGAAAGCGCGCGCGTAATCCTCACGCGTAATCTCGGTGATCGGTGCGGCGGTAAAGATGGCGGCGTTGTTGATCAGGATGTCGATCGGGCCGAAAGCGTCAATCGCTTCTGCAAGACCGGTATCGATGCTGTCTTGCCGGGTCACATCCATCTCGACCGCGATGGCAGCCGGGCCGATGTCGCGCGCCGCCTCACGCGCACGGGCGATGTCGATATCGGCCAGCGCGACATGCGCGCCTTCGGCCACATAGCGTTGGGCAAATGCCAGCCCAATGCCCCGCGCCGCCCCGGTGATGAGAGCCGTTTTGCCAGCCAGCCGCGTCATGCGATCCGTAGGCCGTCTGCGTTGAAGCGGTGGATCTGGTCGCTGCGCGGTGCAAGGTGGACCATATCGCCATGTCTCAAGCCGATCTCACCCGTTGCGCGCACCGTCAAGGTCTCGGCCAGGTTGGTGCCGTGGACATACAGGAACGTGTCAGAACCCAGATGCTCGGCGACACCGACGGTCCCCTGCCAGGGCCCGGTCTCGGCCACGTCTATATGCTCGGGCCGGATACCGATGGTCGAAGCGCCATGCTGTTCCGCGGCGTTGCCTTCAATCAAATTCATCCTCGGGCTACCGATGAAACCCGCGACGAAGAGGTTGCGGGGGGCGCGGTACAGCTCAAGCGGGCTACCGACCTGCTCGATATTGCCGGCGCGCAAGACCACGATTTTGTCGGCCATTGTCATCGCCTCGACCTGGTCGTGGGTGACGTAGATCATCGTTGTCTTCAGCTTTTTGTGGAGTTCGCCGATCTCCATTCGCATGCCGACCCGAAGCGCGGCGTCGAGGTTCGATAGCGGCTCATCGAACAGAAAGGCGGCGGGCTCTCGCACGATCGCGCGGCCGATGGCGACGCGCTGACGCTGGCCACCCGACAACTGGCCTGGGCGACGGTCAAGATAATCGGTCAGGTTCAGCGCATTCGCGGCCGCTTCGATCCGGCGGTGCTGTTCGTCCTGCGGGATGCCAGCCATCCGCATCGGGAAGGCGATGTTCTTGCGCACGCTCATGTGCGGGTAAAGCGCATAGGACTGAAACACCATGGCCAGTCCACGTTTGGCAGGCGGCGTGTTGGAGGCGTCGGTTCCATCAATACGGATGGTGCCGGACGAGATATCTTCCAACCCGGCGATCAGCCGCAAAAGCGTGGACTTGCCGCACCCTGACGGGCCTACGAAAACGCAGAACTCGCCGTCTTCGATGGTCAGGTCCAGCGGCGGAATTACTTGCACGTCGCCGAAGCTTTTCGTGACCTTTTCCAGCGTAATCTGTCCCATTGGCGTATTCCTTTACTTCACGGCGCCGAAGGTGAGGCCGCGGACGAGTTGCTTCTGGCTGAACCAGCCGAGAATGAGGATTGGGGCAATGGCCATGGTCGAGGCGGCCGAAAGCTTGGCGAAGAACAAGCCCTCCGGGCTGGAATAGCTGGCGATGAAGGCCGTAAGCGGTGCCGCATCGACCGCGGTGAGATTGAGGGTCCAGAACGCCTCGTTCCAGGCCAGGATGAAATTCAGAAGGACGGTTGATGCGATGCCCGGCACCGCCATGGGCGTGAGGATATAGAGGATTTCCGCTTTCAAGGTCGCGCCGTCCATCCGCGCGGCCTCGAGGATCTCGCCCGGTATCTCGCGGAAGTAGGTGTAGAGCATCCAGACGATGATCGGCAGATTGATCAGCATCAGGATCACCACCAAAGCGAAACGATTGTCGAGCAAGCCCAGCTCGATACAGATCAGGTAAATCGGGTAAAGCACGCCGACCGCGGGCAGCATCTTGGTCGACAGCATCCACAGGAGGATGTCTTTCGTCCGTTTTGAGGGCACGAAGGCCATCGACCACGCGGCCGGAACGGCGATCAGGATACCCAGGATCGTCGAGCCACCCGCGATGATCACGGAGTTCCACAGAAACCGCATGTAATCCGACCGCTCCTGCACAACGGCGTAATTCTCCAGCGTCCAGTTGAAGTTGAAGAACAAGGGCGGGTTCGCGATCGCCTCGGCCTCTGTCTTGAACGAGGTCAGTATCGTCCAAAGGATCGGAAAGAAGATGAGCAGCCCGATGGCCCACGCGATTGCGGTGTTGACGGCCTTGCGTTGGGTCGTGACGGCGCGTGCCATATTCAGTCCCTCACTTATCCAGATTCTTGCCGACGATACGCATCAGGAACAGCGCGACGATATTGGCGAGGATGATGGCGTAGACACCACCCGCAGACCCAAGGCCCACATTCTGGCTTTCCAACACGCGCTGGTAGATCAGATAGGTGAGCGTCCGGGTGCCAAAGGCGCCGCCGGTTGTGACGAAGATCTCGGCGAAGATCGACAAAAGGAAGATCGTCTGTATCAGGATCACGATGGTGATCGCGCGTGACAGGTGTGGCAGGGTTATGAAGCCAAAGCGCGAAAGCGGGCCGGCCCCGTCCATCTCGGCTGCCTCCAATTGTTCACTGTCGAGCGATTGCACGGCCGTCAGCAGGATCAGCGTCGCAAACGGCAGCCACTGCCACGACACGATGAGGATGATCGAGAAAATCGGCACCTCGCTCAGCCACACCACCGGATCCGCCCCGAACGCCCGCCAAAGATGGGCAAGAAGGCCGTTCGTCGGATCCATGAACATGTTCTTCCAGACCAGCGCAGACACGGTTGGCATGACGAAAAACGGAGCGATGACAAGGATGCGCACAACACCCTGCCCCCACAGCGGCTGATCAAGCAGCAATGCCAGAAGAACACCGAGAAGAACCGTGATCAGAAGGATACCGCCGACAATGATCAGGGTCGTCTGAACAGCTGGCCAGAACGCGCTGGAGGAAATGAAGCGGGAATAATTTTCAAACCAGACGAAACCCTGATCGCCGCCGCGTAACGGCAAGAACCGGCGAAATGAAAACCACAACGTCATAGAAAGCGGGACAAGCATCCAAACCAGAAGCACGAACACCGCCGGGGCCATCATAATGCGCGCCGCTGTACGGGAATGTTGGGTCGCCATGGAAAAGTCCTCCCTTGGCGGGCGCAAGGCCCATCTTGTCCGCGTCGTCGATGTAAAGCCTGTCCGAGGTCTGGAAGGCGACGCCTCGGCCGCCTTCCGGAATGATGGGAAGTCTGTGGCTTAGCGGTAGCCGGCCGCTTCCATCGCTTCGTTGGTGATATCTTGTGCCCGCGCCAGAGCTTCCTCTACCGTCTGCTGACCGGCATAGGCGGCAGCGAATTCCTGGCTCACCTCGGTGGCGATGCCGGCAAATTCCGGGATGGCCGCGAACTGGATACCGACGTAGGGCACAGGGTCGACCGTCGGGTTCGTCGGGTCCGCCGCAAGGATCGAGTCGAGCGTCATTTGCGCAAAGGGCACCGAGATGTAGTCCGGGTTCTCATAAAGCGAGGTCCGCGCACCCGGGGGTACGTTGGCCCACCCTTCGTTCTCGGCCACAAGCTCGATATAGTCGCGCGAGGTCGCCCATTCGATGAATTGCTGCGCGGCATCGGCCTGCTGCGTGCCCGCCGGAATGGCAAGGGCCCATGCCCAAAGCCAGTTCGAGCGGCGGTCGACACCTTCGCTGTTCGGCGCCAATGCGAAACCCACGCTGTCGGCCACTTCGCTGTCATTGGAGTTGGTCACGAAGGACGCGGCGACGGTCGCATCGATCCACATGCCGCAGAGCCCCTGCTGGAAGAGCGACAGGTTCTCATTAAAGCCGTTCGTCTCGTAGCCGTCGGGGCCATAATCGTTCATCAGATTTACGAAGAACGTCAATGCCTCTTCCCACTCAGGCTGATCGAACTGGGCGTTCCAGTCTTCATCAAACCAGCGCGCACCAAAGGAATTGCCGGTCACGGTGATGAAGGCACCGCCCTCGCCCCAGCCGGGCTTGCCGCGCAGGCAGATACCGTTGATACCGTTTGCCGGGTCGTCCATGGCCGCCGCCGCCTCGCGGATGAACTGCCAGGTCGGCGCTGCGGGCATCTCAAGCCCGGCCGCCTCCATCAGGTCGGTGCGGTACATGACCATCGAGCTTTCGCCATAGAACGGTGCCGCATACAAGGTGCCGTCATGGCTCAGACCGCCGCGCATGGCAGGCAGGATGTCGTCGACATCATATCCCTCGCTCAGGCCATCCAGCGGCACGAGCCAGCCATTGGCCCCCCAGATCGGCGTCTCGTACATACCGATGGTCATGATATCGAATTGGCCACCATTGGTCGTGATATCGGTGGTCACGCGCTGACGCAGCACGTTCTCCTCCAGAGTGACCCACTCGACACCGATACCCGTCTCCGCGGTGAATTGATCGGTGTAGCCCTGCATTCGTATCATGTCGCCATTGTTGACGGTGGCGATTGTAATCGTGGTGTCTTGGGCAAGGCCCGCGCCCGCGATCAGCGCAAGCGCTGCCGTGGCGCCAAGAACGCGCTTGAATGACATCCGTTATCCTCCCTGAATTTGGATGCGATGCCGGATGGTTAATGAAAAGACAGATTCGCGTCAATCAGAAACTTTACGCGCGGTAACTTATGCGGACTTTCGCATCACCAAGGATCCGTTGAACAGGGTAGAAGATTTCGCCTGAGGTCTTTCACCCGACGCAACGATCGCCAGCAACTGATCAAGGCTGCTTCCAGCGATCTGGTCATAGTCCTGCGAAACTGTCGTAAGGGACGGACAGGTAAACCGCGAGAACGGGTGATCGTCATGCCCTGCCACCCGCAATGCGCATCCCTCGCCAACGCCCACGCGCAGCCCCTTCTCATAAGCCGCCGCGAGAAACCCGATCGCCAGGCGATCGTTGCTGCAAAACACCGTGTTGGTTGGCAGACGTCGTTCAGAGATCATGCGCCGCGCCTCGCGATGGGCGATCTCTTCGAAGGACCATCCGGAGCCTTCAACATCAAGCACAATCGGCTCATGCCCCAATCTGCGCATCGCCGCCTCATAGGCGGCCCTGCGCTTGTTCGCGTTCGGGTTTGGCGCGTTGGCCATTTCAAACAGAACTGGCGGCTCACCCGTTCGGCTGAGATATTCGACAATCAAACCAGTGCTTTGGTTGTGATCAGTCCCAAACATGGCATCGCCGACATCCTCGACATCGCAGTCAAAGAGAACGGTTGCGACCTCCTCGCTGAACTCTTCAAGCGCGTCGCGATTTGAACGTCGACCGATCGGCGCCAGCAAGACACCGGCAGGTCGAATGCCACGCAGACTGTCAAGGTTGGCTATCTCTCGGTCGGGATCGCCATGGGAGCTGAGCAGGATGGGATTAAAGCCCGCATTGCCGCACAGAGACTCAAGATTTCTGGCGATCTCGGCAAAGAAGGGGTCTGCCAAAAACGGCACAATGATCCCAATATTGCGCGTCAGCTGCCGGTTCTGGTTGATCGCATAAACATTGGGCGTGTAGTCATAGCGCTCAAGCGCCTCTTCGATCCTCGCGCGGGTAGACGTCCGAACTGATCGCGGATCGTTGAAAAACTTCGACAAAGTCGGCCGCGATATCCCGCTCGCCGAGGCAAGCTCTTCCATCGTTCTCACTTTTTCCGGCCGCATCGTCAGGTGATCCTTTCTTCGTGATATTTACACGCGTCAATTAAAATGATGGGCTGACTTACGAAAGCTGTCAACTCTCCTGCAGACATGCTTTCGCAAAAACACGGTGCGATTGGGGTATGAAGTTCCCCCGCTTTCGCAGACGGTTATGTGCCGAGATGGGCCGGGGGCCTGCGCCTCGATGCCGTCTCGCGCGGTCGCTATTGTGCTTGAACCAATGGCGCATCAACGGCCCCCATTGGCTGGGCGATTGGGACGACCCTGAAGACGCAGTTTGTTCTCCGCTTTCGTGACATCTCGCCGCGATGCACTGACGGGCGATGGACGCGATGAACAAGGTTATCGGCCAGTGCAAGCCATCGGACTTCATCCATCACAGCGACCAATGCGCGCGCTACATGTCCGTCGCGTTCGGCCTCGGGTGCAAGGAAGAGCACGCGTTGACCGCTAGACCCACCATGCTCTCGCGCCCCTCATCCATCGCCTCGGCTTCACAAAAATCGCTGAGGGCCGCCCTGCCCGTCCAGGCTTACCAAGGTAAGGGCACTGCCGTGACGCATCAATAACCGCTTCGAGCACAGACCGCACGACGTTGCAGTCTGCAAGAGTATCCTCCTATCTACTCGACCTTGAAGAACTGCACGTCGTCCAGTTTCGTCGGTCGTGAAACGCAGCGGTCGACGCTTTGATCACCAAATCGCAGACGCGACCCGCCCTCATCCACCAGGACCAGATCAAGGTCGGTGCAGTCCGTCACCAGGAACGGGGGCCCCGAGATGCAGTCCCTGACGTTCACGGCTTCATTCAGAACCAGATCGCACTCTCCCATGCCGACGGCCGCCATCAGATCCGGCACGTCCATGTAAATCGTCACCTCCGATGTCTCGTTGATCAGTTCCACGTTCAACGCCCCCGGAACGACATCAGAGGCGCCAACAGGCGTGTAGGGACCGGAAGAGGCATAGGTGAAGATCGGTATCTCGCCGTCCGGGTCGGCAAAGATCTCGGCGCGTATGTCCTGCAAGCTGTCCGTAAAGATCGTCGTCTGTCGCAGATAGGCGCTCGGGCCGCCGCCGGGCGCCTGTTCTTCGGTCAAGCCGGTTTGCCACACACCAATCAGATCGGACTGGGTCGTTTCAGCGAATAATGGGGATCCTGCGGCAAGGCACGTCAGGGCGCAGGCGACTTTGGGCGTGAGCTTCATCAATCAATTCCTTCTATCTTTGCAATGACAAGTTATGGTGCTCAAATCAATCTTGTCAATGACAAGTCTGATGGTAAGATATGGTATGTCGATGTCAGACGTCCCCGATAAGCGTGGTTCGTATCACCATGGCGACCTTCGCAATGCGCTGATCGCCGCCGGCCGCGAGATGTTGGAAGCCGATGGTTTGCGCGGATTTTCACTGCGGGCGCTGTCGCGGAAGGCACAGGTGTCGCACGCCGCCCCTGTCCATCACTTCAAGACGCTGGAGGCCTTTTTTGCAGAGTGCCGGTCGGATGCGTTTCGAGAGCTTTCAGACGCGCTCGAGGCCGCAAAGGCCGGCGCATCACCTTCGCCGACAGACGTTCTCTGCCAGATGGCGATTGCCTATCTGAGGTTCGGCATCGCCTATCCGGTGATGTTGCGCCTGATGTTCGACAAGGACACCGCACCGCCAAAGTCGAACGATCCGACCAGTCAGTCGCGCCGGGCCTATCTTCTCCTTCAGGAGGCTGTCCGTGCGACCTTGCCTGATCTACCCCCCCGTCACCCCAGTTTTGACGTGCGTATCAATGCCGTCTGGAGTTTGATCCACGGATTTGTAATCCTCCACAATGAGGATCAGATCTGCACGCTATCGGAACCGTCGATGAAAACCGAGCATATGCTCGTCAAGTCGGTGTCAGCAATGCTGGGCAGTGAATGTCCGACGGATTCTGAATGCTTTCTGTAAGCCCGGCCTCGATGTCTTTTCCGTCAAGACAATGTCGGTTTCACTTCAATCGATCTGTGCGTATTCAAATGGGAGCAGACATTTATCTGTTCCGCAGACGCCCGCTTGGTCTCGCACTGTCGACCTCGGGTAACACATCGATCTCTCGGGCGCAGCGAATGGCCGGTTCGGTGAAGCGACGTCGCAGGGCGGTCTGACACGATGACGTCTGGAAACTGGCCGCTAGTGCTGATCGGGCGTCACCCATTCCGGCATGGCGAAAATCACTTTCCGGATGAGTGCATCGAATTGCTTCAGTTCATCGTCACTCAAGGCCTGACGCATACTTTCTTGTCTGGCGAGGATCACAGGAGCTACCTGATCGAGGACTTTTGCCCCTTCCGCCGATAACGACAAGGGCTTCGCGCGTTTATCTGTAGGATCAGTATCCCGATCGATGTATCCTTTCTTCAAAAGGTCCGAGACCGCGCGGCTGATTGAGTTTTTCGGTTGTCCCGTCACACGGCACACATCCCGCGCCACCAACCCAGGCACATGTTTCAGACAATAAAGGATCACGAATTCCGGTCGCGTGACACCAAACTGTTCGGCTATCTGACGATAGACTGGCCCTGTAAAGAAGTTTGCGACGAAGTTTAGCCGCCACGCGTGGCGAAGATCGCTGTCATCCAACATCACCAGCGAAAGCGATCCGAAAGTCTCGGTGACTGAAGCGGGGGCGGGGATCTGCTTGTCGTGCTTGGTCATGGTGCCGTCTTAATCCAGATTAGTTCAGAATGGAACTTTACTACTGGTTCCATTTGGGACTTTATAGATGCAGGGAACGAAGCTGTCTTTACTGGGAGGATACTATGAACAAGATGACCGCATGGGCGGGTGCAGCCGCGCTCAGTCTGTCAACTGCGACCGCATCGGCGAACGAATTGCGTATGGTGGGCGCTTTCCCCGAAGGCTTCGTTTTCACCGAGGAAATCGTCAAACCCTTCATGGCGCTTGTTGAAGAGGAATCCGGTGGCGCCGTGACATTCGCGCTGACCGGCCCGGATGCCGTACCGCCACTGGAACAGCTGGAACCTGTGCAGGCCGGTGTCTTCGACGCGCTCTTCACACATCCCGCCTATCACGCAGGCACGACGCCTGTGGGTCTGGCCATCGACGCTATAGCGGCAGATCCCATAATACGGCGCGAAGCCGGTATTATCGACTATATCGACCAGCATTATCAAACGCTGGGTATGAAGCTAATCACCGCCCCTGCCACAGGCTCCAAGGGGTTTCGATACTTCCTGAAAGAGCCGATCAACGGAGAGCCCGGTCTTGACGGCCGCAAAATCCGGGGCACGGTCTCGTACCACCCGATGATCGAGGCACTGGGCGGTTCTGGCGTGGTCATGGGCGGAGGTGAGGTCTATTCCGCGTTGCAAACCGGCGTCGTAGACGGCGCGGCCTGGGGCCTGACCGGTGCCAGTGATTTCAAATGGTACGAGGTCGCAGATTACATGGCCGATCCCGTATTTGGTCAGGTCGGCCTGATGATCTTCATGAACCTCGACAGCTGGAACGCGCTTTCGGCCGAGGAGCAGGCCGCAATCGAACGCGCGGCTCTACGGCTTGAGACCGAAAGCATCGCGCGGTTCGACACGCTTGCCGCCCAGGAAAAAGAAGATCTGCTAGACCTCGGCATGAAGATGACCGCGTTCGCCGAAACAGAAGGCGTACAATTCGAAGAGCTGTGGTCCGGCGGTGTCTGGTCCGTCGCAGAGAAGGGCGATCCCGAAACTGTCACCGGGCTGCGCGCCCTTGCGCGCGAGGCGGGGCTGTCGGACTGATCTGGAATGACACGTCTTGGACATTGGCATGACACAAGCTCTCGCTGGCTGTTCCGACTGGCGGGAGCGGCCTTGATGGCGGCGGTCGCTCTCTATGCTTTCGAAGTCGTGGCGCGCTATCTCTTTGATGCGCCCACCACCTGGTCGGGAGAAGCGGTGCAATACGCGCTCGCCATCCTGATCTTTTGTGCCTTGCCGGATGTGACCCGGCGCGCGGCCCATGTGGCCATCGACATCGTGCCCGAGGCCTTGCCGGACCGCATGCGCACCATGATCGACCGGCTCAACAATGGCGTCGCGACATTGACGACAGGTATTGCCGCCTGGATCGTTGCCGGAGAGAGCCTGCGTCAATTCGAGAAAGGTCTGATGACAAACGCAGCCAATCCTATACCCCGCTGGTGGATCACCGCGCTGATCGCGTTGGGACTGGCAAGTGCCGCGCTGCATTTCCTGCGCCACGCGATGGAGCGGCGCGGATGACTTGGCTTGCCTTTCTCTGCCTCGCCATTGGCCTTCTGCTAGTGATACTCTTTTCTGGTGCCAAGATATTTGTCGGGTTTCTGGCGCTCAATCTGGTGGGCGTTCTTGTCCTGATCGGCCCGCGCGGCTTCGGGCTGTTCACCAATTCCATCTTCGAGACCGCAACTTCCCCCACTCTTGTCACCGTCGCTCTTTTCGTGCTGATGGGAGAGATCCTGTTTCGCTCGGGAACGGTTGATATCCTGTTTCGCAGCGTTGACCGGCTGATCGGCAACCTGAAGGGTCGGCTCTATGTGATCACTATCGCGCTTTCGACCGTGTTTGGCGCGCTTTCCGGCTCTGCTGTCGCGGTCGCGGCTATGCTGGGTCGATCTGTTCTGCCGCTGATGCAGGATCGCGGCTATGATACCCGCCGCTCGGCCGGAACAATTCTTGCGGGGGCGAGCCTTGCGCCCATCATTCCGCCAAGCCTGCTCGCCATCATCGTGGGGTCGCTGGCCGATGTATCCATCGCGGGTCTTCTGGTGGCTGGGCTTCTGCCGGGGCTGCTCTTTGCCACGCTGACCCTGGCTTATGTGTTCTTGCGCGAACGCAGTACCGAGGTGCCGGACCTGCCCACGCCAGAAGGCACGGCGCTGCGCGCAGTGCTGGACATGCTGCCCTTTCTCCTGGTGATCTTTGCGGTGATGGGCCTGATCATCCTAGGCATCGCGACACCGTCGGAATCGGCGGCAACCGGAGTTGTCGGGGCGCTGATCGTTGCGACGCTGTTCGGGCGGTTGGATATGCAGATGCTGCGCGAAACGATAACCTCTGCTCTGACGATCAGCGTTGTGATCCTGATCATCGTGGCCTCTGCCAAACTCTTCAGCCAGCTGCTGTCCTTTGCCGGGGCGACGCGGGATCTGGTGGGATTGATCTCGGATCTCGGATTGGGCCCGGATCTGACCTTCCTTGTAATGATGCTCATTCCCTTCGTTCTGTGCATGTTCATCGATCAGATCGCCTTCATGCTGCTGGCGATCCCGATTTATCAACCGATCGTCGCCGCGATGGGGTTTGATCCGATCTGGTTCTGGACGCTCTTTATGATCAACCTGACCGTGGGCAGCCTGACACCGCCGTTCGGATACACGCTCTTTGCGCTTAAAGGCGCGAATGAAAGGCTCTCGACCGCCGAGGTCTTTGGCGCGGCCTGGCCCGTTGTGGGCATTTTCATCCTCGGCATGGTCATCCTCTGGGCCGTGCCGGGCATGGTCACACTTGTTCCGGGGCTTCTGCAATGAGTTGGAGAAAACACGACACAGCTAACTCGCATTTCATTGTCTCATCCGACGAGCCGGACCTGCATCTGCACCTGCGTGCCCACGACGATGAACCCGACCGCATACCGGTCTTGTTTGTCCACGGCGCAACCTATGCCAGCCGCCTTTACGATGTGCCCCACTCCGGTGCGAGTTGGCTGAAAGCGACGACCGAGACCGGGTTCGCCGCCTATGCGCTCGATATCCGCGGATACGGAAAATCGCAGGTGTCCGGGCTGGAGGACGCCGAGAAACCGTACGCGACAGGCCGGGATGCGGTGGCAGATATCACCGATGCTGTCACTTGGATCTGCCAACGGCATGGCGTGGATCGGATCGGGCTGCTCGGCGGCTCCTGGGGGTCGATCACAACCGCGATGTTCGCGGCCGGGCCTGGCAGTGCAAAGGTCTCGGCGCTTGTACTTTATGCCCCCATCTTCGCAGATAAGAACTCCGGCTGGCTCGACTTCCTCTCGGATTCCTCCGATCGCACAATGTTCGACCCTGCGTTCCGCGCCGCGCGTGCGATTTGCGAAGGCAGCACTCGCACCCGCTGGGACAGCGAAATTCCCCAAGATGCGGGTTGGCGTGACGAGGACGTGTTCCAGGCCTTGGTTCAGTCGAGCCTATCTGACGATCCGGGGGCTCCCCATCGCGATCCGCCTGCGTTTCTCGCGCCAAATGGCACACTTTTGGACTTGTGGGAGGCGTTCAACGCACGCCCGCTTTACGACCCAGCGCGGATCACATGTCCGACTTTGCTTATCCGTGGAAGCGCGGACACGACCTCGACGCGCAGCGATGCGCTGGCGCTTTTTGACCGACTGGGAACGCAATCCAAACGCTACGCCGAACTGTCAGGCGGCGCGCATTTCGCCAGCGCAGAACAGCTGGGTCCGCAAATCTTCAGCACAACGAACGCTTTTCTCCGCGATTGGCTTGGTGGGTCGGACGTCGTTTGAGGTAGCGATTAGAGGTCTTCCCCGAGGTTGCTTCTTTCATCTCACGCCGTCTTAGGCGGTCACGGGGTGGCTTGGTTTCGAACAGGTCGATGCCGAAAACGGATGCATTCACCATGTCCGAGGCTCGCATGCTGAAGACGGCATTCGCGACCATACGCCGACCCGAGTGCTCGGCTTTTCGCAGGGGATCACGGATTTTGGAACCGAGGCGGATAAGGTAGGGAAAGTGGCCGAGCCGGGAAATGCCAGTGCCGTCCTTCTCTACCATGCCAAACCGGGCCACTGGGGCGCGCGAACACAAGCCGGATCGGTCCCGGCGCGCCTTGGGCGTCATCTGCTATGGCGAAAACGCGCGAGAGGATACGAACGCCAAAGCCGCCTATCAGGCTGCGCCCGATATCCGGCTAAAGGATGAGAGCAAGATCAGATAACCGCCGCCTTGTCGGCGAGTGGATCGTCGAGGTCCTTCATCATCGCGCCAAGAGCGCCATAAAGCCTTTTCCGGTCGCCGGCGCGCTCCGGCATCTCGGCGAGGTTGGTCGTCTCATACGGATCGGCACGGAGATCAAAAAGCTCGGCGATATCGCCGTCATGCCAGACATATTTTAGCCCATCGATCTCGCTCAGGGGATACCTGCCGATGGGCAAGCTACAGAAGACGATGTTCCCGGGATCGCTACGCACAGTGCCGAGAACCGGCAGGTTCTTTTCGACATCGACCCCTTCTGGGAAATCCATTCCGAAGCCGACCCACGGCTTTCAGCGTGGATAACGCGCAGCCTTACCCTGCGAGATCGCGACATGATGGTCTTGGGTTCACCCGATGATCTTGAGGGCTACATTATCGCACAGCCTGCCTCGCGGCTGCACTCTCCCCTGCCCATGATATCACAGGAACTGGTGTGATTGACAATTACTACCACCCCGAGTTGGCCAATCCGGCTGCACTTGACCACGGCAGGGAGGGTGCAAGCGGGCTTCTGCAAGCCGCCGAAGCCGCGTTTGCAAACCGTGGCATAGGATCCGCCTTTGTCTTTTGCCCGGCAGGATGGACGTCCAAGATAGAGCTGCTGGAAGCCGCCGGTTACGAGACCGCGATGGTCTGGTCCATCAAGCGGTAGCACAAGGCCACCTACCGGCTCCGGTTTCTGGATGGTCCTGCGGAGCTTCCACTTCACCGCGGAGCGAAGCCGTGTGCCTGAGGAAAGGATGAAATCATGCAGTTAGAACGTGTCATGGGTACGATCACCGATGCGCTTCGCGATCAGCCCGTCATTCGCAGCTCGTTCCTAAGCGGCAGCTTCGGCAACGGGAGGGCAGATGCTTTTAGCGATATGGACTTCGTTCTGGTGGCAAAAGACGGGCCAACCGACGAGATTGCCGACGCGTGGAAAGCCGCTGTTGCGCGCACTGGCGAGATAGGGAACTGTTGCGTCAATTTGATGAGGCCGTGTGAATGGGCGGTACATTGGGTCACGCGGCGGCTTCGAATAGCCGGCCAATGAACGCGATTTCGCCGTTGACGCCTTGTTGCGTGTGATGGATGTGGACGCGTTTGATGGTTCGGATCGTTTCAATTCCGCTTAAGGTGCCTTTGCAGTTCGCGGGGATCGAAAGCTCTGCCGGTACCCCGGGAGCTGCTTTCGATCAGATTGTTCCGCCACTTTCGGTCGGCATGCCGGGTGCTGTCGAGATGCGGGTCATACCGGTGGTTGATCTCGCGGATGACGCGCCGATAGGCATGCGCTTTGTCGGTGCAGATCGTCATCGGCCAGTGAAGCCGTACCCGTTCGATTGACTTGCGCGCGGCAAGGCTCTCGCGGCCTTTGTATCGCGCCGTGCGGTCAGCCGGAAGCCGACCATCTGACCGTTCGCATCGATTGCGCGCCACAGATAGCGCCTTTTGCCGCCGCCAACGCGGATATAGGTTTCATCCCTCGCCCGGCAGGGCATTGCTTGCAATGCCCGAGAGGGGACGTGCCAGTCGACGCTCGCCCGTCGCAGGTGTTTCTCAGTTCGCCTGGTCAAATCCATCCCAAACTGCTGGACCCAGCGATACAGTGTCGATCGGTCGACCACGATGCCGCGCTCTTCCAGAAGATCGACGACATCCTGGTAGGACAGCGGATAACGCAGATAGCAGCGTACGGCACAAAGGATGATTTCACGGGGAAAGCGGTGATGCTTGAATGGCGATTTGCGCGGCATGCTCAACCTCGAAAACCAAAATCTCGCCAAGATCCGCGATTAACGCAACAGTCCCGATCGCCGCCATTGACTTCGCTCAACACACTCCAAGCTCAGTCGCGCGATAGTCTTTTCATCCGACTGCCCGCGTACTCTTTTGCGGACAAACAGATGGAGGCGATATGTGGGGCCGCGCAATTACTCTCACTCGCATTGGCGGGTTCGACATCAAGATCGACGCAAGTTGGCTGCTCATCGCGGGTCTGGTCACGTGGAGCTTGTCGACCGGGTATTTCCCTGAGATCCTACCCGAGGCCGATCAGGCCGTGCTGGTCCTTGCGGCGATCATCGCAATGCTGGGCCTGTTCGTATCGCTGATCCTGCACGAATTGGCGCATTCCGTGATGGCCCGCCGCCATGGGCTCGAGATCAAGGGTATTACGCTGTTTCTGTTCGGCGGTGTTGCAGAGATGGCGAAAGAACCGGACAACCCCACGGTCGAGATTTACGTGGCCATTGTCGGACCGCTCGCAAGCTTCGCCCTGGCCGCGCTTTTCTGGTCGGGCATGGGGGTTGCGCAAATCCTCGGGCTTGAACCCGTCGTCCTCGCGGTCTTGGGATATCTGGCGGCGATCAACCTAATCCTTGCGCTGTTCAATCTGGTGCCGGCCTTCCCTCTGGACGGCGGGCGGGTCTATCGGGCGATGGTTTGGCGACGCCGCGGCGATCTGCTGGCCGCGACACGGACAGCAACCGATCTGTCTGCCGTTTTTGCGTGGGGGCTGATTCTTCTTGGTCTTTTCGGGATGTTCAGCGCGGGTCCGGGTGCCGGGCTCTGGCCGATCCTTCTGGGCCTGTTTCTGCTGGCCATCGGGCGGGCCTCATACCAGCAGGCCGAGATGAAACAGCTGGTCAGCGGGCGCATGGTGGCCGATCTGATGACCCGCGACCCGGTCACCACGCGGCCCGATCAAACCCTGGCTGAGGTCGTGGACTGTGTTTTTCTGGCTGAGGGTATCAGCTTTGCGCCTGTGGTCGAAAATGGCAGACTTCTGGGCTATGTGGATATCCACATTGTACGCAGCATCGACCGCGAGGATTGGGCGACCACCACGGCCGGCAGCGTCGCGGAGGGGCTGGCCGGCGACAACGCGATCCCGCCAGGGCTTCCGGTTCAGGACCTTCTGGAGCGGATATCGGGCACCGGGCGGCGCAAATTTCTGGTCGTGGACGGGGACGTGTTGCAAGGTGTCGTGACACTCAGCGATGTGATCGCCTATCTCAATGTCTCGCGCCAGCTTGCTTCGGCGAAATGAATGTCGCTGGCTTAGGGCTACGAATTTATTTGGACTGGACTTGCAAAACTCGGCTTGGCGTTTCCGATGATACGTTTTGATAAGTCCGCATCGTACCCATACGACACTGCTTCATGAGGATGCGACCCGACCAACCGGGGCTGCGCTATGCAAGACACCCTCATGATGATCTCGTCGAAATCCGCGAGCGAGAGAGTTGACGCGTTCCTGTTGACCTTGGACGAGCGGACAGGTGGGTCGCGTGGTCGCGGCATTGCCGTCAATCTGGTCATATGCTGAGTCGATATCGCGGATTTTCTGGGGATGACGCCAGAAAAGCTTTCGCCATAAGGTCACCCCGCTTCGCAAGCTTGGGCTGATCCGACCGGAGACAGTGCAGGATGTGATTGCCAAAGACATCGCCGGTCTGCGTGCTTGGGCCAAACCGGAATAGCGCCGGTCTGACTTACCACGGGATCAGTCCGGCCAGAGGTCCCGGATATGACCCGGCAGGTTGGCCTTCACATCGGCAATCTCACCATCCGAAATCCGGTCTTCCAAGGTGCGGAAGACATGGGTGATATCTTCCGGGCCGCGCCAGTCGAGAACATCGCCCATCTTGGCTTCGATGGCGCTCACAAAGCCCGCGGCGCTGCGATCGGGTAGAGGTGTGTGCGCTGGTGTCCAGCCCTCGAAGAACATGCCGCGGATCAGCAGCGGCATCTGCGCCGACAGCTGCGCGATCTCCCCATGCCCGATGTGATCGCGGATCAGCACCAGCGGCACCCGTAACAGGCGCAAGGCATCCCGGCTGCTGCTCCAATCCAGCCGCTCGCGCAACTCGTTGATCCATTGATGGGTCAGCTCGACAGTGTGGTCGATCACTTCAAGACCTTGAGCACTCATAGGCTGGGTCCTTTCCGTTTGTCAGGGTTTTGCGGGTGTTTCCGATTCTGGGTTTTGGCCGTTACCGATTATGAAACTGTCGAATAGGACTTTGGTGATCGCTCCGACCCCGAAGAGAACCAGGGCAAAGTTGATCATCCAACCGATGAACGGAATGAAGTTGAGAAGCGCGACCAGCGTGATGCCGATGGCAAGTGCCAGAAGCCGCATGGCCATGCCGGGGGATTCCTCTGCTCCAAAGCTGCGCAGAATCCGCATCGCCATCACATAGGCCCCCAGGATGTAGCCCAGAAACCACATCAGAACGATCAGAAGCAAGATGATCGGAACAAGCGGCAAACCTACGATGCTGAGCACGGCGATCGGGATGCTTCCAAACAGGATCGACAGACCAATTGCACCGGTAAGGATCACCAATCCGGGCCGCGTTTCAGCCGTGCGGCGCAGACGGCGCACGGTCTTCGGCGCCAGCGACAAAAAGAGCGCTCCGATCAGGATGAAAAGCCCAAGATTGATGAGGAAACCACCGATGATGGCCCAAGGCGTCAGCTTCACAGGACTGCCCCAGTCTTGCCAATCGTCGCCGAAGTCACGCAACATCTCGCGTTTGGGCACGGCTTCGTAGCGCACTCGGTCGGGGCTGATCACACGCTCGGGCACATCGATCTGATCCACATTGTAATAGGTCAGCTGGCCATCGATGCGGGCATCTGGGCCAAAGCGGATGTCATCGCCGGTCAGCACCACATCACCCATCACCGGTGCGTTCAGCTCAACCTCGGCCCCTGCTGCCACCAGCGCGCCGAGTATAGGTCCGTTGATGATGACGCTTGCGGCCGCAAGTCGGGCATTGCCGGCGATCTCGGATCCCGGCCCGATGCGCAAGGTCAAGGCACTTGCGGTGAAGTCACCGCCGACGTCACCGTCCAGGCTGACCGAGGCACCTGCCGCCAAAACATCTCCGGTGACCGACCCGTCAATCTCGACATCGAAGCCCATCGCATGCAGGTCTTCGGCCACATCCTGGGCCACCGTCACACTGCCGCCAAAGGCCAGGAGATCCCGCTTGATGTCGGACGGGGCCGTCACAGCGGAGCCGGTGACGAACCAGTCGCCGCCGACCTCGACCGGCTGGGCATCGGCCGGCGTCGACAGAGCCAGGGCGGCGAGCGTCGGTATAACAAGAAACATGCGGTGGACGATCATGGGGATACTCCCTTTTCAGGCTATCATCCTGACCCCACCATATCTTGCCGCTCGGCAGTTGATCGCGATCAATCCCGGCCCGAAAAAACCGAGATGGGGATCTGCGATGATGCTATTGTCCGGCGTATCTGCCAGTTGCAGGTTGCCTTGGCGAGCTTCTACGCCGCACGCAGAGACCGGGGAATCAAAACGGTTTCGCCTGTGGGGACTTATCGTCCGAGAGTTGATTTCCATCGAATTGACAGGCTTTGTGACCTTGGGAAACTCTGATTCCGAGGCTGGATTGACCGCGGTCAACTGACACGACTGCAAACCTGACAGACTGGTTGCCTGCCAATCCGCGAGGGCCTGCCATGCAAACCAATGTGACACCCGTTTTCGACGATAGCGTCAATACGACCGGATGCTGCCCGAAATTCAACCCAGAGGGATGGGATAGCCGTCTTCTGCATTTTAAGGATAAGCGCTTTGTGCGCGCGACCACGAAAAGCGCCATGCACGTGCCGCTGAACATGGGTCGCGTCTTCACGCGCGTGCAGGGTCATATCGAGGACGCCGCCGCCTTGCCTGAAATGAGCCAGATCCTCGTGCTCAGCCGAGATCTGAGCCCGTGGGAAGGCGAGCATCTCTTTGCCGTCACGCGCGATGTCAGGAATGAGGAGATGACAACGCTCTCAGGCGACTTTCTGACCCGCGTGTTCGAAGGGCCATACAGAAAAGCCGGTGACTGGGTGCATGAGATGGAGGTCTTCGCGCAGGCCAGAGGCAAAACGCCCGGCCGGGTTTTCATGTTCTACACGACCTGTCCGCGATGTGCGAGAGCATACGGACAGAATTATGTCGTGGGCTTGGTTGAGATCTGAAAGCCTGATGTCCCGCGATGCAGTTGTTGATGCCGGTCGCCTTCGTGTTCACGCAGACAACCAGGCCCGACCACATCGCGACGACCTTGATGTCATGCCAATGCCCACCCCCGAAGTGATTGCTAACGGGACTGTCGCCTTACCTGGATGAGGCTGCGTGGGTTTCATAGCGTTATATCAGGTCATGCGGCAGCTTCGAATAGGCGGCCAATGAATTCGATTTCGCCTTTGACGCCTTGTTGCTTGTAATGGATGTGGCCGCGCTTGATGGTTCAGGTCGTCTCAATACCATTCAAGGTCGCTTTTGCCGCTCTCGATCAGGTTGTCCCGCCACTTTCGGTCGAGATGCGGTCATATCGGTGGCTGATCTCGCGGATGACACGCCGATAGGTGTGGACCTTATCCGTGCAGATTTTTGACGGGCCGGTGTAGACGCACACGTTCGATTGCCTTCCGCAGAAACGCCCTGGCAGCCTTTGCATCGCGCTGTGCGGTCAGCCGGAAGCCGACCATCTGACCGTTCGCATCGATTGCGCGCCACAGATAGCGCCATTTGCCGCCAACGCGGATATAGGTTTCGTCCCTCGCCCGGCAGGGCATTGCTTGCAATGCCCGAGAGGAGACCTGCCAATCGACACTTGTCCGGTGCAATTATTTCTCGGTTTGCTTGGTCAGTTCAGGCCTAGACTTCTGAACCCAGTTCCCGCAACCGATGGAGGCGTCCAGTCCTTCAATGACGTTTACCAGCGGGAGAAGCATCGCCGATCCCTTGATTTGGTTGTGAGCTGCCAAGCGCCCTGATCCAGTACGAAGCACCCGACCGCGGGTCAGAGGAGTTCGTCACCCACGCGGTCCGTCTGATCTGCCTCAATGGCCACACATGCAATACGGGGTAGGCAAAGACAGCAATAGCGGTCTTGGAGCGCGATAATGGACAATCCAGTCTCTTACCACAATCAAACCGGCGACAGAGAAGACGGAAAACTGCCCATCGTGGTTCCATACGCGGTGCTTGCCAAACCCGAAGCCCCTGCCCCGGTTCCATATCGAAACCTTGATCGCGCCATCCGAGCGGCTGTGGCGAGGGTCACCGGCGGCATGTCTCCACATTCAGCCACAGAGACCATGCAAGACTGGTTCTTGCACCTGAGCCGTTCTCCCGGTCGACAGTTGGAATTGATGGAGCGCGCGCAGAACAATGCGGCGCGAGTGATGGCCTACGCCATGGGAACCTGGAGCAACGAACTTGATCCGGAGGCTGCGCCTTTCTCTCCGAAAGCTCATGATCACCGCTTCGCTGACCCGGCGTGGAACAAGCCGCCGTTCAACCTCTGGAAACAGGGTTTTCTGGCAGTTCAAGATTGGTGGGACCACGCCACCGACGACATTCGCGGTCTGCGCAAGCAGGATGCGGATCGGGCGAAGTTTCAGGTTCGGCAAATGCTCGATCTCGTGTCGCCTTCCAACTTCCCGTGGACCAATCCCGAGATCATCGAAACGACGATGCGACAACGCGGTCAGAACCTTATCGACGGCAGTCGGCATTTTGCCGAGGACCTTATGCAGACGCTGACTCAGGAGCACAAACCTGCCCCCGAGGGCTTCACGATCGGCACCGATCTTGCGTGCACGCCCGGCAAGGTCGTGTTTCGCAACGATCTGTTTGAATTGATCCAATATGCTCCACAAACCGGCAAGACGCACCCGGAACCGGTGCTGTTTGTCCCCGCGTGGATCATGAAATACTACATTCTCGATCTCTCGCCCGAGAATTCGATGGTGAAATACCTCGTACAGCAGGGGTTCACCGTTTTCATGATTTCCTGGTGCAATCCGACCGCTGACCAAGCGGAACTGTCGCTTGAAGACTATCGGCGGCGCGGCGTCTTAGCCGCAATTGATGCGATAAACGAAATCGTTCCCGACCGGAAAATTCATGCGAACGGCTATTGCCTTGGTGGCACCCTCTTGGCGATCGCAGCGGCGACCATGGCCCGTGACGGCGATAATCGGCTTGCCTCGATCACGCTCATGGCCGCGCAGGTGGATTTTGCAGAAGCGGGCGAACTTCTGCTCTTCGTAGACGAAAGCCAGGTCGCGTTTGTCGAAGACATGATGTGGGACCAGGGCTATCTCGATCGTCCCCAAATGACGCGGGCTTTTGCCTCGATACGTGCCGAGGACCTGATCTACACACGCGCGGTGAACCGCTACTTCCTGGGCAAAAAGGACCTGCCGAGCGACATTCTTGTCTGGAACGGAGATACAACCCGCATGCCGGCACGGATGCATTCGGAGTACCTGCGGGGTTTGTTCCTCGAGAACCGTTTGAGCGCCGGACGGTTCGCTGTGGAGGGTCGTGTGATTGCGCTGAAGGATATCGATCTTCCGATGTTCGTCATCGCGACCGAGCAGGATCACATCGCACCTTGGCGGTCCGTCTACAAGACAAGGTTGTTTACCGATTGCGACCTGACATTTCTGCTGACCAAAGGCGGTCACAACGGCGGCATCCTGAGCGAGCCGGGCCATCGCGGACGGCATTACCGTATCTCGCACCGCGAAAGCGGCGCGCTTTACGTGGGTCCGGATCGGTGGTTGCCCGACACCTCGCCGGTACCGGGATCGTGGTGGCCCGCCTATGCGGCCTGGCTGGCCAGGCAAAGTGGTCGCAAGACGAAACCACCCGCGATGGGAACGAAGCGCAATGACCTGCTGGACGATGCTCCGGGCACTTATGTTCATCAGACATAGGAGTGCGGGGGCGCAATGAATGCAGCGGCGTTCTGCGAACGACGCCGGTGCGCAACCCGGGTGTGGATACCTCACCAGATCGCCAAACCAAGACATAACCCACATTGACGTATGTCATCCTGGCCCGGCGGTGCTCTGTTAGACTCCCACAGTCGCATAGCTTACGGGACCCCGCAGATGCCGTTGCCGACCATTGAAAAAGCCGCTCGTGTTCGCGACGCCGCCAACATGCCCGATTACGATGCCTATCGGGCCGACTTTTCCTGGCAGGATGCGAAAGCCAATATTGCATCTTTTGCCGACGGGAAACTCAACATCGCCCACGTTGCCGTTGATCGGCACGTGCTGGCCGGGCATGGCGACCAGATCGCGCTCCGCTGGATCGCGAAGTCCGGCGAAGGAACGGACTTCACCTACGCCGAACTGCAAGACCGCACGAACCGGTTTGCTAATATTCTGAAAGCGCGTGGGATCAAGAAAGGCGAACGCGTCTACGCGCTGTTGGGCCGTGTGTCGGAGCTCTACATTGCGGCACTTGGCACGATGAAAGCGGGCGCGGTGTTCTGCCCGCTTTTCTCGGCCTTCGGCCCCGAACCGATCCAATCGAGGATGGAAATCGGTGATGCGGCAGCGCTCATCACGTCGACGCGTCTCTACAAGCGCAAGGTGCAAGGCATCCGGGCCAAGCTGCCCGCACTTCGAGAGATATTCCTGACTGACGGGGAGGTCGACGAAACGCTGCACCTCGCCCCCCTGATGGAGACGGCTTCCCCGGCATTCGACACGACGCCGATGGACCCCGAGGACATGGCACTTTTGCACTTCACGTCGGGCACCACGGGCAAGCCGAAGGGCGTGGTGCACGTCCATGAAGCCGTCGTCACGCACAACATGACCGGCCGCATCGCCTTGGATCTGCGCCCGGGCGACGTTTATTGGTGCACGGCCGATCCCGGATGGGTCACCGGAACCTCCTATGGGATCATCGCGCCGCTCACCAATCGCACCACGATGATCGTGGACGAAGCGGAGTTCGACGTCGAGCGATGGTACGGGTCGCTAGAACGCGAAGGCGTAAATGTCTGGTACACCGCACCGACCGCGATCCGGATGCTGATGAAGGCAGGCGCAGACGCGGCGCGCGCGCATACCTTCCCGAAATTGCGGTTTATGGCCAGCGTTGGCGAACCCCTGAACCCGGAAGCCGTCATCTGGGGGAACGAAACCTTCGGGATGCCCTTCCACGACAACTGGTGGCAAACGGAAACGGGCGGCATCATGATCGCCAATTTCGCCAGTATGGATGTCAAAGCCGGCTCCATGGGCAAGCCACTGCCGGGGATCGATGCGGGGATCGTCGAGGTCACGGAACACGGTGTCAGGGAGATCACCGAACCATCTGCGATGGGCGAACTTGCCTTGCGTCCCGGATGGCCCTCGATGATGCGAGCGTATCTTCACGAGGACGAACGATACGCCAAATGTTTCCGCGACGGATGGTACCTGAGCGGTGACCTCGCGATGCGCGACGCAGACGGGTATTTCTGGTTTGTTGGTCGCAGCAACGACCTGATCAAGAGCGCGGGCCACCTTATCGGACCGTTCGAGGTGGAAAGCGCCTTGATGGAGCATCCCGCTGTCGCCGAGGTTGGCGTCATCGGTGTCCCGGACGAGACGTCGGGCGAGATCGTGAAAGCCTACGTCGCGCTGAAGTCAGGGCACGGGGCGACGGAAGATCTGAAGCTGGAGCTCATCGGACACGCTCGGAAGAAACTGGGTCCTGCGGTAGCGCCCAAAGACATCGCCTTTCGCACCAACCTGCCCAAGACCCGCAGCGGCAAGATCATGCGACGGCTCCTGAAGGCGCGGGAACTGGGTCTGCCAGAAGGCGACATCTCAACTCTGGAAAGTGATGAGCAATGAACGAAACCAGCGTTAAACCCCGCCTCGATCACGCGCATGTCCGCGCGCTTCTAAAGCAAATGGTCCGTATCCGCCGGTTCGAAGCCAAGTGTGCGGAACTCTACACTCAGGAGAAAATTCGTGGGTTTCTGCACCTCTACGACGGAGAGGAGGCGATCGCGGTCGGCATCATACCGCTTCTGAAGCAAGGTGATCGGGTCGTTGCGACGTATCGCGAGCACGGCCACGCGCTGGCGCGCGGTGTCCCGATGGGCGAAGTGCTGGCCGAGATGTACGGCAAGACCGAGGGATGCGCCGGAGGGCGCGGCGGGTCGATGCACCTCTTCAGCCGGGAACACAATTTCTACGGCGGAAATGCCATTGTGGGGGGTGGCTTGCCGATGGCTGTGGGGCTTGGACTGGCCGACCGGATGGAGGAAAGCGGTCTGGTGACCGCCTGTTTTTTCGGGGAAGGTGCGGTCGCGGAAGGCGAGTTCCACGAAAGCATGAACCTCGCCGCGCTCTGGCGGCTGCCGGTGTTGTTCGTTTGTGAAAACAACGGCTATGCCATGGGATCGGCGCTCGACCTGACCGAAAGTGAAACTGATATCACGGCGAAAGCGGCCTCTTATGGTTTGGAAGCTGTGTCGGTCGACGGGATGGACGTCGTGGCGGTGGAGGCGGCCGCCCGCAAGGCCCTCGCAAGAGTTGCCGAGACCGGTGCGCCCTACTTCCTTGAATGCAAGACCTATCGCTTCCGGCCGCATTCCATGTTCGACGCGCAACTCTATAGGTCAAAGGACGAGGTTGCAGAATGGCGCGAAAAAGGACCGGTCGTAAGGTTCCAGAACTGGCTGACGGAAAATGGTCTTCTACGTAAGCTCGAAATCGATGATCTGACGGCGGAAGTTGATACCGAGATCGACGCAGCTGTCGCCTTCGCGGAATCCGGCAATGACGAACCGGTCGAGTTTCTGACCAGATATGTCACCTCGCCTGACCGACCTCCCGCACCGCCGCCACCCGCCGAACCGAAGAAAATGCGCGTCGTGACATACCGCGACGCAATCCGGGAAGCCATCGACGCGGCGATGACTGACGATCCGCGCGTGTTCCTGATGGGCGAGGATGTTGGACACTACGGCGGCTGCTATGCCGTGAGCATGGGCCTCCTGGACAAGTTCGGCCCGGATCGTATTCGCGACACGCCACTCTCGGAATCCGGCTTTACCGGCGCAGGCATCGGGGCCGCGCTCGCCGGGTTGCGTCCGATTGTCGAGCTCATGACCGTCAATTTCTCACTGCTGGCGCTGGATCAGATTCTGAACACCGCTGCAACGCTGAGGCACATGTCCAACAACCAGTTCGGCGTGCCGCTGGTGATCCGCATGGCAACAGGAGCAGGCAAGCAACTGGCGGCGCAGCATTCGCATAGTCTGGAAGGATGGTACGCGCACATCCCTGGCCTGCGCGTGCTGACACCCGCAACCGTCGAGGATGCCCGCGGCATGCTTTGGACCGCCCTTGAAGACCCGGACCCGGTGCTGATCTTCGAGAACGTCATGCTCTACAATATGGAAGGATCCTTGGCCGATAACGCCGGCCCGGTGGACATCGACCGTGCCATGCTCCGGCATGTTGGTGACGACATTTCCCTCATCACCTATGGCGGATCGCTTCAGAAGACGGTGATCGCTGCCGAGAGGCTCTGGCAGGAACATCAGATCAGCGCGGATGTCATCGACCTGAGAGCCTTGCGCCCCCTCGACATGGAAACGATCTATTCATCGGTAACCAAAACCCGGCGCGCATTGATGGTGGATGAGGGATGGCGCAGCGGGAGCCTCGCCGCAGAGATCGGAATGCGCTTCGCCGAAGATGTGTTCTTCGAGCTTGATGCGCCGCTTGCACGGGTTTGCAGCGAAGAAGTCCCGATCCCATATCCGCGGCACCTCGAACAGGCCGCCATCCCGCAGACAGACAAGATCATCGAGGCTGCACGGCGCCTCGTTGATGCTAAGCCATGAAGGAGTTCAGGATGCCATCGCTCGGCTCGGACATGGAGGCTGGGACCCTCGTTGAACAGGTGGTGTCACCGGGCGACACGCTGCAATCCGGCGATGTCATAGGAGCGGTGGAAACTCAGAAAGGTGTGATCGAGATCGAGGTTTTCGAAGACGGCACGTTCGACCACTGGGTGGCGAAGATCGGCCAGACGGTGCCTGTCGGCGCCCCGCTTGCCGTCATCCGGGGCGCCGGTGAGGACGCCCTATCGGACCCCAAGGAGCCGACCCCGACAAAGCCGCAACCCGCCCCACCGGAGACGGTGCCGATCCCTCCCGAAACGGAACCATACGTTCCCACCGAGCCAACGGCGCCGCCCGAAATCGTGCCCTTGCCACCCGAGATCGAGCCGATCCAGCCAGAGCCCGCCGACCCGGAAATCACGCCGCGGCCGTCTGAAGTGCCGGAACCCTCAGAGCCGAGGCCCACAGCCCCCCCCGAGGAATGTCCGCCACCCTCCCCTGTCGAACCCGATGTGCCACCCGAGATCGAACCGTACGAAGAAGGTCTGTCATCACAGACCAGGCGACGGATTACACCGGCTGCTAGACGGCTTGCTGCCGCCCGCGGGATTGATGTGACAACACTTGCATCTGATCTGAAAGAACCGATTACGCGCCGCGACATCGAAACGATCGAATTGCCGAAACCTCGCACCGTATCAACCGACTTCAGAACCGCAATTGCCGCCGCAATGGCACGTTCGAAAAGGGAAATTCCACATTACTACCTGTCGCATGACATCGATCTGACGCTGGCAGAGCAACATCTCATTGCCGAGAACGCAGAACGCGAACCGGCGGATCGCCTGCTGCTCGGTGCCCTCTGCGCTAAGGCCGTAGCCTCCACGATCTCGAAGTTTCCGGAATTCAACGGGCACTACACTGACGGACGTTTTCAGCCGTCAGAAGCCGTGCATCTTGGATTTGCCATCAATATCCGCTCCGGTGGCCTTGTTGCCCCGGCTTTGTTCGATGCGGGCGATCAGAGCCTGAACGACCTGATGCGGAACCTGCGTGACCTGACCGCCCGTGTCAGAACGGGGCGTTTTCGTGCCCGCGAGCTATCTGATGCGACCATCACACTGACCAGCTTGGGCGATCGCGGTACCGACGCGGTCTTCGGCGTCATCTATCCGCCGCAAGTCGCGATTGTGGGGATGGGCGCCGCGCGCACGCACCCCGCCGTTGTCGATGGTGAATTGGTCGCCCGCAAGATGGCGACGTTCACGCTCGCCGCCGACCATCGCGTGAGTGACGGCCATCGGGGCGCCTTGTTTCTGCGCGCCATCGACAAACACCTGCAGTCTCCGGAGGACCTATGACCGACACGGAATCCGCCCTTACCGAAGAGCTTCACAAGATCGCGCCCGACGTGGCGTTGACCGACATTGATCGCAGCGCCGATCTGCGGGAGGAGTTCGACATCGACTCGATGGATTTCCTCAATCTCGTGACCGCTCTCGGCAAACGCTTCAACATCCCGATGCCCGAAGCCGACTATCCGCAAATGCAAAGTTTCGACGACCTCGCGAAGTATCTTGGGGATAGACGTCCCTGACGTTCACGAAGCTAGGTGGTAAGTTGCGGCTCAAGCACCTTTCCCAGTTTTTCCAGGGGCAGTTGAGCAAAATCCTTGTCGATCTCAACCCAGACCGTCGCTTTCACGGCAGAATCGAGGTGTTCCCGCAAGAAGCCCATTAACTTCGGCGCAGCGGCGATTACCAGACGTTCGTAGTCTCCCCTTTTGAGGGCAGCCGAAAGCTTGTCCCCGATCTCCCGTGCAAAAGCGTCGAGTGCAAGCTCCTCCGGGTCCGTGCGCGGTGACATGCGCCGCTGCGAAGAACCGGCGCTAGAATGAGACATGCCCTGATTGTCGGCATAATCGTTGATCTCTGGCGCAGCCCAGACGTGATCATCAAGCGGCACAAGCGGCATGTGGCGCGCTGGAAGGTCGAACAGGCGTGCTGTTTCTCCATTGGCGACGATCACCCAAGTCTTCTTTTGTTTCATGTTTTGATGTCCTCGTTTCTGTTGTACCGGAAAGGATGGTTCGGCTCATGGCCGCCCACGACACGTCTGCCCTTGAACGGGCCGCGCGCCTCGGAGACGGTCGTATATTGACCCTCGGCGTTTCCGTCCTTCTCCAAATGAACGACACCCTCGTCCCGCGTCCGGTTGAGTCGATTTGCATTGGGTGTGTTCGAGTATAGCGCGGTGGGTCGCCATGGGCTGCGCTTGGTAAGGAATATGGAAGCAAAGCGGTGTCCATCGGATTGAAGCGGCGCGGTGCGATTCTTGGAAGATCGTGTTGCGCATCGCGGCACCGGTATTCGCTGTCGACGTCCAGGATCGCGTCAATCGATGGTGCCGGAATCTTACAGTTGGGGTGTGCGACACGACGGTGGGCCAGCAATCCGGACAGTGAATGCCGGATGCTGCGAAGCCGCCTCGGACCGAAGCCGGACAGCCCTTCCAGCCGACCATCATAGGCGGCCACTTGCAGGCCCTCCAAGGTTTCGCCCCCAAGATCCGCGTGAATTCTGCGCGCAAGTTCCGGGCCGATCGTCGGGACGGTTCGCAGGACCGGTTTGGGATGGATCTCACCCCTGAGGCGTTGGATCATCCCCAGATCGCCGGTCTGCAATATCTCCACGATCGCACCTGCAATCGACTCTCCAATCGTTGGAAGTTCGACAAGAGCCGGCAAAGCCTTGGCTCCGAAGACAGCCCGAGCTTCGTCCGGCATCCTACCGACGAATTCGGCCGCTTCGCGATATGCGCGAATACGAAACGGATCGGTGCCCTGCCCCGCAAGGAGATCAGCCACCTCGGCCAGTTTCTCGGCGATGAACAGGTTCTCGACCTTTGAACGGCCGGCAATTTCCTTGGATTGACTCGGCATGGCAGCCTTCGGACTTGTTGCTGCCGAGAGCATAACTGTTCCGCTGGAACGGAAATTGACCGGTGTCAATCTCACTTCGGGGCGGTGTGAAGGGTGCCGATGTAAGCGCGACTCGGGATAATGCGGCCGGACAATCGGAACCAGAACCACGAGTATCCGACAAAGTGTCCATCGCATGATGCGCCACCCATGCTGCTTCCTTCTGATCAACGCGGAGCAAGAACAGAGGCGCAATCGGCGTAGTAATCAAATTATGATGCGGGGCTTTGGGCGTGTCGACGACCAGACACTCGGTCCTTGACTGGATCTCGCTTTGTATGCGCTGAGGGAAATCATCGGGCAATCCAGGCGCGAAGCCGTCGCTCAGCACGACGAAACCGTCCTGTAGAACAACGTTCTAGATCGCCGCGAGCAGTTTTGTGCGTTCGGCGGCCGTCAGCGGTTCTCCCGGCAGGCTGAAACGAAGTTGATCACGGGTGTCAGCATCGGTCACCGCGAAGCTGAACCGGGTTTCACCTACCACTTCGAACGGAACGAGGCGCACGCCCCCCTCGGCCGACAGGAGGTCGAGCAGCCTTTGTCCGATCGCCCCACCTGTGACGACAAGTGCCACCGCCTCACTGCCGAACTTGCCGATGAGCCGGGCCACGTTCACGCCGCCGCCGCCCGGATCGACCCGTGCCGGCCCACAATAAAGCTTCTCGTTCGCGACGATCCGCGGGACTGCCGCGGCGAAGTCCAGCGCAGGGTTCAGCGTGATGGTGAGGATCTCGGACATCGGTCGCGCTCGTTTGGTGAACGCATTATGCGACCGGGCCTGCGTGTTCCAATTGCAATCCCTCAACCCGGAGTGTCTTGTCCCCCCACGAGTGCGCGTTCCGCCGCGTGCGTGCTTAGAAAAACCTGACCGAACAGTGGGTTTTCCGCGAAACCCACGCGATCGAGCCGGTCCATCACAGGGCCTTTCACTTCAGCGAAATGCAAGGTCACGCCGGCATCGTGCAGTCTCTCGGCCAATGTCTCCAATGTATCCAGAGCGCTGGCATCGATGAAGTTGACGGCGCTCATGATCAGAACAAGGTGATCAATGTCCGGCTTGTCGGCGATCCGAGCGAGAAGCTGATCCTCCAGATAGGCGGTGTTGGCGAAATAGAGGCTTTCGTCCACGCGGACCATCAGCACCTTGGGATCGGTTTGAACCTCGTGGCGCAGAACATTCCGATAGTGTTCGGTTTCTCCAACACGCCCGACGACCGCCATGTGCGGGCGGCTGGTCCGCCAGAGGTAGAGCGCGATGGAAAGCGCCGCCCCGGCGACGATGCCGATTTCGACACCAAGGGTCAGCACGGCGAGGAACGTCGCGATGAGAGAGGCCGCATCGGCCTTGTCGTAACCCCAGGCATGGCGAAGCGTTTTCAGGTCGATCAGGTTCACCACCGCGACAACGATGATCGCCGCGAGTGTCGCCTTGGGAAGAAAGTAAAGAAGCGGCGTCAGGAAAAGCACGGTCAGCGCGATCAAACCGGCGGTGATGATCGACGCCATCGGCGTCACGGCGCCAGCCGTGAAATTGACGAGCGAGCGGCTGAAGCCGCCGGTCACAGGATAGCCACCAGTGACGGATGCGCCGATGTTGGCGGCACCCAGTGCGATCAGCTCCTGGTTTGCGTTGATTTTCTGGCGGCGTTTGGAGGCAAGCGATTTTGCCACCGAGACGCTTTCAAGGAAGCCGACCACCGCGATCAGCGCGGCAGCAGGCAACAATTGTTCGATTAACGCAAGATCGAAGGTCGGAACGGTGAACGGCGGCAGACCGGCCGGAATTTCGGCGACGATGCTGACACCTGCCGTCTGGTTCAGGGCGAAAAGCCAGACCGCGACGGTCGTCAAGAGGACTGCCACCAACGGACCCGCCTTGGCGATGGCGTCGGCGGCCTCTGCGCTTAGGCCGAATGACCTGAGCAGGGGCGCAACGCGCGACTTGAACGACAGAAGTATTCCAAATGACGCCGCTGCGATCACAAACGTCGCTGGGTTGATCTGTCCGACATGTGTCGCGGCGTGGGCGATGGTCTCGGTGATCAGGTGGCTGCGCGGAATGTCGAAGCCGAGCAGGTGTTTGAGCTGGGAGAACCCGATGACCAGCGCGGCGGCACTTGAAAACCCCGAGATCACGGGATGGCTCAGGAAGTTCACGAGAAAGCCAAGCCGTGCGACGCCCATCCCGAGAAGGATCGCGCCGCTGAGGAACGCCAGCAAGACCGCACCGGCCAGGTAGCCTGCGCTCCCCGCCTGGGCGATTTCGCCGAGCGTCGTCGCCACCATAAGCGACACGATGGCCACCGGCCCCACGGCGAGCGCCCGGCTGGAGCCGAGCAGGCCGTAGAAGACCAAGGGCACAATACTCGAATAAAGCCCCACCTCGGGCGGCAGACCGGCAAGCAGCGCATAGGCCATGCCCTGCGGCACCAGCATGATCGCCACGATCAGCCCGGCCATGCTGTCGCTGGCCAGCGCCGTGCGACCATAGCCGGGTAGCCAATCGAGAATGGGCAATACGCGCCCGAGGCTTTGGGTGGACATGGGTCCTCTCCTCAGATGAGCGCGGGGTCGGCCACCGCCTGTTGGCCCGAGATCACCCGGTTCCACGGCATATGCTTCAGCATGCTGGCCATAGCGCAGGTGCCGGTGATGCCGGCCTGCGTCAGGCCTGCGCCGACAAAGGCGCTGAGTGCGGCAAACCAGGGGTCGACCAGCACGGCCAGAACAATGCCGAGGAGCACGAGGCTTCCGGCGGTGATCTGAACCTGCCGCATGATGCTGATCGGCGCCTTGGCGGTCTCGTTCACCTTGTAGCCCGCTTCGCGCCAGCCTTGGATACCGCCTTCAAGCTGGTAAACCTCGCGAAAGCCGGTGCGTAGAATCTGTGGCGCGGCGGCTTCGGTCCGACCGCCGGAGCGGCAGTGAAACACGGCGATCTTGCCGTGATCTTTCGGGAAGTCGTCCGGGTTGAAGCCTGACAGCGGCACAAGATGCGCCTCCGGCACGTGTTCCTTGATCCACTCGTCGGGTTCGCGCACGTCGATCAGAACGGCCTTGCCGGACTTCAGCAATTCATTTGCCTTCCGGGCGTCGATTTTCTTGAGCGTCATGTCTGCTCTCCTTTTTGCTCTGCGGCGGCGCCGCAGTATTTCGCGTAGAGAAACTCCAGAACCTCGGCGACGTTGGGATCGACGATGCGATAGAACATCGTCTGCCCTTCGCGTCTTGGCTTGACGATCCGTTCCCGCCGAAGGATGGCAAGCTGCTGGGACACGGCCGTGTCCCTGGCACCGACTGCCTCGGCCAGTTGGCCGACAGATTTCTCGCCTTCGGTCAGAAGACACAGGATCATCAATCGGCTCCTGTTCGACAGGAGGGTCATCAATTCGCAGACTTCGTCCGCGGCAGAGTTCATTTCTTTTAACTTCATACTTGCGCAGATAAGAAGGCATTCCTACTTAGTCAAGAGCAGGCGAGACATCGCAACCCTAAAGACCGACCGCGCCATGCGATTGAGCTAGGTCAACGTGTAAGAGCCCGTCTCGCGAGACTGTAGACAGATCCAAGCAAGGAGCTTGACCATGAAACCCGACGTGAAAGCCTTCTTCGACGAAGCCACCTTCACGGTGTCTTACGTCGTCAAAGACCCCGGCAGTAAAAGCGCCGCCATCATCGACTCGGTTCTGGACTACGACCCGAAGTCGGGCCGCACCGATACGACGTCAGCGGACGCAATCATCGCCTATGTCAAGGAGCACGGCCTAAAGGTCGAATGGCAGTTGGAAACCCACGCCCATGCCGACCACCTGAGCGCCGCACCTTACATTCAAAAAGCGCTCGGCGGCACGACCGCAATCGGCTCGAACATCACCGAAGTGCAGGACGTCTTCGCCAAGCTCTTCAACGTCGAGAAGGGATTCCAGACCGACGGTCGCCAGTTCGAGCACCTGTTCGAGGACGGCGAGACCTTCAAGATCGGCGGTCTCGAGGTCAAGGCGATGCACACACCGGGACATACGCCCGCCTGCATGACCTTCGTGGCGGGCGACGCAGCTTTTGTCGGCGACACGCTTTTCATGCCGGACTACGGCACCGCGCGTGCCGACTTCCCGGGCGGCGATGCGCGAGTGATGTACCAGTCGATCCAGAAGATTCTGGCCCTGCCAGACGACACGACCCTCTACATGTGCCACGACTACAAGGCGCCGGGTCGCGACGAATACGCGTGGGAAACCACCGTCGCGGAACAGAAGGCCACCAACGTTCATGTCGGCGCAGGCAAATCGGAGGATGAGTTCGTCGCGATGCGCGAGGCGCGCGACGCAACGCTCGACATGCCGACATTGATCCTGCCATCCGTGCAGGTGAACATCCGTGCAGGAGAGCTGCCGCCGGCGGAAGATAACGGCGTTTCCTACCTGAAGATCCCGATCAACCAGCTTTGATAGCGACCAGGGGACCGTTCGCTGAGCGGTCCCCCGCCAGGAGATGAGACATGACCCTCCCAATGACCAAGGAACCCCGGGCCATCCGCCTCACCACACCTCCGCAACAGGCTGAGGCGCTTGTGCTCAGTTGCATGGATCACCGGCTGATCAGGGCCGTGGCCGACTATCTCGGCGCACGTGGACTGGCTGGAAGATACGATCAGATCTCGCTCGCGGGTGGCGCCATCGGCATCATGTCCGACCAGGCAGCCCCTTGGGCTGAGACTTTCTGGGCCCATGTGAAGCTTGCGCGCGAGTTGCACGGAATCAGCAAGGTCATTGTGATCGACCACCAAGACTGCGGCGCCTGCAAAGCCTTTGTCGGGGCGGACTGCGCCGCCGATCGCGAGCACGAACTCGTCGTTCACATGGAAAAGATGGAGGCTCTGGCCGACGAGATCCGAACCCGCGAGCCGGGCCTTGACGTCGAACTGCTGTTCATGGACCTCGATGGTTCGGTTGCGCCGTTGGGCACCTGACAGTACCGAGGCGCGCGATGCTTCCAAAACATGCGCCTCCCATCACGGATCAGAACCGAAGCCGGGTGACGGCAATTTCCATCAACCTCCCAGCGCGTCCCTGACTGTCCGCCATCGCCATGAGCGTGATCTGCGGCTCCGGCTCGGCACTCGGTGGTGCCACGATGACAACGCCGTCCCGCGATAATCCTTTGCGGTACAGCAATGGATCCAGACAGTCGTACAGATCGGTCATCGACAGGTTGCGCGTGCCCAAGGTTGCTTGAAGAAGAACGAGGCCCTTTGGCACCTCTCCCTGGTTCAGACGAATTGCAGCCGTCAGCGGAATGGAGACCCCGCCCCAACGCCCGTTGCACTCAATCCAGTGTGGCTGAAGTCCGCCGTCACCGCTCTTCACCATTACGGCGTCAAAAGAACACCGGCCAAAGTAACCGATGCGCTGGAGGACACATGCGATGCGCAACGCTTCGGCCGTCAACCGAGACTGCAAGCCTTCGGAAAGCGTCGTACGTTCAGCGCCCACGAATGCGGCGCCAAGACCCTGGACTCTTTGTTCGAAAATTCCATCCAGTCGTGGTGGCCCGTCGTCGAGGGAAGGTATCCACAATTGGACCGACGGGCTGCACGTGACGTCCTTGTCCCAAACACCAACAAGAAGGGGATAACGACCCGTCCATCCGATGGCATGCAGGCGGCGCCTCAGAAACCGTTGCACAAGGGCGAGCGGCGCGGCCGCGATTTCGCCGCTGTCCAACCGGATGTTTCCAGTGGAGCCAGCGCTGTCAGGCACCTTGACAACAACCTGTTCCCCTTGGCGCGCAATCCGCCGAACATGGCCCGCCGCGGCCGCCGGACCGAAGGCGCGAAGGGTCGGCGGGACGGCGTCCCGGCCAAGAACGCAGCGCGCCAAATCGGCAAACCAGAGTTTGTCGTTGACTCGCCGAGCCAGGCGCGGCGACGGACCAGCCACATGGACTTTCTTTCGCGACGCTTCGCCAAGCCATTGTGCGAGGCGCCACGTGTTCCCGGTCGTCAAGTAGCTCTGCAGCGTCGTACCTTCACCGCCCTTTACAAATCCCAACAGAGACCTGCGCAAGTCCGCCTTTGTCCTGCAAAGTCGCGTGACCGACTCAAGGGGATGGTGACCTGTGCCCATCACGCTGACGTTCTTGGACCCCAACGTTTCCGACAGATAACGGAAGAAGCTCTGTACGGGCCTGCTCACGACAAGGAGGTCACCCGATCGTGCCAGAAGCGCCATGCGATGATCCAGATAGGGCCGCTCCGCAATCGTCAGAAGCGGAATTTCCGATTGGTCCCCGATAATGATCTTACGACCATCGCCTTCACCCTGCACGACAAACGGTCCAAAATCGAGCGAACTCAAAAACGCCGGCTCGTCGTCGATCAACGAAACTGCAATGCGCTCAATCTCCATGCGATCGGACGCTGCCGACTCTGGGTCGTTCATGTTTTCAGTGACAGTAGGCATCATCAGTTCCGCAGTTTCCTGCAAAGCACTCAATCGCAATTTTGCATCTGGAAATTGATAAATGTCGTCCCAGAGGCCGCGAAATCGCGTTGACTGAGGCGAAACATACCGGAGCCCGCCCATGTGCCGCCTGTACGCCATGCATGCCAACGAACCGACACGTGTCGAATGCGGACTGGTCCGCTCGCAGAACGCATTGATGGCGCAGAGCAAAAGCGACAGGCAAGGTGTCATGCAGGGGCACGGATGGGGGGTAGCGGACTACAATGACGGCCTGCCCATCATCGAGAAGCAGACTTGGGCGGCGTTTCAAGGCGAGCACTTCAGCCGCAAGACATCCCGCGTCTATGCAAAAACCGTGGTGGCCCATGTGCGTCGGGCGACCGTCGGGCCGACGAGCATGGAGAATACGCATCCGTTTCACCATGGTCGCTGGATCTTCGCGCATAATGGCACGGTGCCGCATTTCGATGCGATCAGGCACAAGATGCTGGAGGCCATGGACCCGCTCCACCGCAGTAAGATCGAAGGACAGACCGACAGCGAGCACGTCTTTCGCTATCTGATGAGCTTGTATCTCCGTCATCCGGAGCACGGGCTCCTGCAAACTGTCCGGCAGGGTCTGTCTCGGATCATCGCCTCGGTCGACAAGATCGATCCGGATGCGCGCCCCGGATTGAACATCGTGCTGACTGACGGCGAAACCATGATCGGGTCGCGTTACAACAGGAGCCTGGTTTACCTCTTCCGCGACCATGTCTTCGAGTGCCCGATTTGCAAGAAACCCCATGTGCACCATGAACCGCAGCAAAGCTATCGCGCCGTCGAGGTCGCCTCCGAGCCGGTGACGCAGTTGGATGTATGGGATGAGATTCCGAACAAGAAGGTCTACCGCGTGAACGAGGGTTTCAGCTTCGATATGGGTGATTTGCCCTGAGAACCCGAATTGAGATTGGTCAAGGCCGTGGTGCCGGTCGCGCGCTACGCTGCCGCCGCCGAAAGGGAAAGCCATGCAAGAAGAGCCCTGGATATTCCGTGACCGTGTGGATGCGGGCCGCCAATTGGCGGCAGCCCTGCCCCGCCTCGACCCGGCCAAAACTGTGGTACTGGCACTTCCGCGTGGCGGTGTACCGGTGGCTGCCGAAATCTGTGAAGCGCACCGGTTGCCGCTTGATCTTATCCTTGTCCGAAAAATCGGGGCACCCGGTCAACCTGAGTTGGCACTCGGGGCGGTGACCGGCGGAGTCGTGCCGCAGACCGTCGTGAACGACGATATTGCCCGACACCTCCGACTGTCACACGTCGAAGTCGAGGTCAGAGGACGTGACCTGATCCCGGAGATCGAACGACGCCGGAAAGCCTATTTGTCGGGTCGTGCACCTTTGCCACTCGAAGGGAAGACGGTCGTCGTTGTCGACGACGGCGTCGCGACCGGCGCCACGCTGCGCGCAGCTTTGATGGCCTTGCAGGATGCCAGCCCGACGAGGATCATCGTGGCCTTGCCCGTGGGTCCGTCCGATCTCGACAACACACTCGACGGACTGGCCGACTCCGTGATCTGCCTCAGCGACCTCAGAAACTTTGGAGCGGTCGGTGGAGCCTATCGCGCCTTCCCTCAGGTCGACGACGCTACGGTGCGCAGCATCATCGATCGCTTTTCCCCACGCAGCGCGGCGTGACACCGGTCCTCCTCTTCGCCTCTCCCGAAGCGCTTTCCCTGGAAGAATCTCTCGTGCGAGCGCTGAATACCTCCCTAGAACCGCTCGAAGTCCGGCAGTTCGAGGATGGCGGGGTGAGGGTGCGGCCATTGTCACCTGGCCGAGATGCCGATGCCTTCATTCTCCAGTCGCTCCTCGGCGCGGATAGGCTGTCGGTCCACGACCGCCTGTTTCGCCTGGCATTCCTGATTGCGGCGCTCCGCGACCATGGAGCGGCGCGGATCACGGCAGTGACTCCGTAATTTGCTACGGGCGCAAGAACCGCCGGACCAAGCCTTTTGACCCTTTGACGCTGCGCTAAGTCGCGCAATTGATTGAGGCCGTCGGCTGCGGCCGACTTATCATGCTTAAGGCGCATAATGTCATGGCGTTTGAAAACGCCTTTCGTTGCGAGACGCAGCACCTGGAAATAGCAGCAGTCTTCACCGGGACAATCTCCAGCGACCTTGCGGACAAGCCTCTTTGCGTGATGTCGCCAGACCCTGGCGGGATAAAACGCGCGCAGTTCTTTCGCGAAGCCCTCGAAACGAAGCTTGGCGTACAGGTGGACTTTGCCCTTTGCAACAAACGCCGCAGCGGTGGCGGACGCGCGAGCGGAGCAATTGTCGGAGATGTCGCTGGGACGCGCATGATCATCGTCGATGACATGATCGTCTCAGGCGGCACGATCCTGTCTGCCGCGCGTGCGGCGCGCCGGAACGGGGCGCATGGCTGCATGGCGGTGGCCGCACACGGCCTGTTCGCTGAAGGCTCGGATACCTTGTTCGACGCGCCCGAACTACTACGCGTCCTTGTCTGCGACAGCGTACCGACAGCGCGCAACACGAACGCTCAGCTTGTTTCTACTGTCCCGGTCCTGGCTTTAGCCATTCGAGAACTCGCGCGCGACTGATCCAGTCGGCGATCCGCAAAATCGAGATACCATTTGCCAAGCGGAGGCCACTTTTCAAGCGTTCTCGGATTCTCCTGAAGAAGATGCGCCAGACATAATCGCGCCCGGAGAACGGTATGAAGCGTCGCATGAACAGCCATGAGAAAGTGTCCCGGTCGTGGTCCAAGCTCCGGCTCCGGCGTGTCGATGAGATAAGGCCCGATCCAGTCCGCACCGAGAACGGCGCGTTCCAGTCCAAGAGACGAAAGCTCACTGTAGGGATCGGTGAGACGCAGCGTTCTGTTGAATTCGAGGCATTCGTAGATGAACGGCTTATCCGTCAGACAGATATGCTCGGGCCAAAGGTCGCCGTGACCTTCCACATAGACACCCGCCTGAACGCGTTCGTCGACCGTGAGACCGATCTGCGGCCAGATGTCCTCGATCTTTCTGAAAACATTTGGTCTCTGTGCCACGATGGGACGCAAGTTCTGGCTAAAGCAAAACATCTGGTGCTTGTCCGAGTTGGCTCTCGATCACCGTCATCAACTCCACTGCGGTCAGTCGGGTGGCGGGGGCGGAGCGGTAAAACTCGGTGCGCACGGAGCGGCGTCAGGTCTTGCAACCCGCTCCGTATAGGCTTCTTGAGCTTGTCGACCCGATCCTCGGTCAGGAAGGCCCAAGACTTCGATGTCTCCCTCGTCTCGACCAAGGACCGCCGCGCGCGTAAACCCTCGACATCGGCAACCAGGCTATTCTTTGACATAGGGCTTCCCATCCGCCGCTGGCGCACGGGCACGCCCGACAACACCGGCGACGACGACAATCGTTGCGATATATGGCGCCATCGCGAGGAACTCGGACGGGATCGGTGTGCCAAGAAGGGCAAGTTTCTGCTGAAGCGAGTCCGCGAACCCGAAGACCAGCGCGGCAAGCAGCGCGCCCACGGGATGCCATCGCCCGAATATCATCGCTGCGAGGCCGATGAAACCGCGCCCGCCCGTCATGCCTTCGTCGAAGCGCCCGACCGAGCCAAGCGTAAACCACGCGCCGCCGAACCCCGCGACCATGCCGGCGATTGTGACGTTCACATATCGCGTGCGATAGACATTGATCCCCAGCGTGTCCGCCGCCCTAGGATGCTCTCCAACCGCGCGGGCGCGCAGCCCGTAGCGCGTATGGAAGAGATAGTAGGTCGCCAGTGCCGCAAGGATGAACGCACCGTAGACAAAGATGTTCTGGTTGAAGAAGACTGGCCCGATCACCGGCAGATCGCTCAGGATGGGAATCTCGATGGCGCGGAAAACTGGTGCATTGTTGAGCGCGCGGTATTCCTGAAAGACTTGGCTCGAGACATAACTCGTCACGCCGAGGACGAAGAGGTTGATGAAGACGCCCGCAATGATCTGATCCATGCGATAGGTGACGACCAGCGCCGCCAGTGCGAAGCCGAACACACCGCCCACCGCGACAGCGGCCGCCAGTCCGGCAAGTCCGCCCGCAAGCGATCCGACAAGCGCACCGGTGAAGGCCCCGGCCAGAAGCATCCCCTCGATACCTATATTAACGACCGCCACCCGTTCCGACAGCACACCCGCCAGACCGCCAAGCGCGATGGGCACCGCGCGAACAAGGCTCGCCTGCAACATGCCGGTCAGAGAGAACGACTTGCCAGCCGTCGCCCAGACGAGGAAGGCCGCGACCGCGACGGCCAAACCGACCCCGAGGATCAGCGGTGCCCATTTCGCACCACCTCTCAGGAACAACCGCACCCCGAGAAAAGCAGTGAAGGCTGAGACCACATAGATGAAGGCGCCACCCGGCACGACAAGGTTGGGTACCGGCCAGGTATCGTTGGGACGGGAAAGCCGGAATGTCGCGTTACCCGTTGCGTCAGGCGCCAGAAAAAGCGCCAGCAAGAGCGCGATTGAGATCAGGATGACGCCTGTCACCCGCGTCTGCCTCTGACGGGCCTTGTCGAGTAGAACCGTCATGGCGCGTCGCTCCGTCGGAATCCCCAAGGGAAGATAGTCTTCATCAGAAGCGGCGCGGCGATGAACACGATGACGAGCGACTGGATGATCCCAATAAGATCGATGCTCACCCCCGCATCCACTTGCATCTGCCGCCCGCCCGCCTCCAGCGCGCCGAAGAGCAGACCGGCGAACAGAACACCGACCGGATGCGACCGACCGAGAAGTGCAACCGCAATCGCGTCGAAACCTATTCCTGCGGAGAACCCCGGCGTAGCACGGTCGAGCACGCCGAGCGTCTGGTTCGCCCCTGCAAGCCCCGCAAGCGCCCCGGCAATGGCCATCGCCAGCACGATGGTCAGGCCCGCGTTCATTCCGGCGACACGGGCCGCCACGGGGTTTTCTCCGCTCGCGCGGAATTCGAACCCAAGTTTGCTTCGGAACAGAAGCCAATAGGCGACGAACACCATCGCCAGCGTCAGGAAGATGCCCGCATGCAGGCGCAGGTTGATGTCGATGAAGGTGAGCAGCTTCGGCAACTCGGCCGCGTCCGGTACCGATTTTGAAATCGGATCCGCTCTGCCCTCTTTCTGGATCAGAGGTGTGCGAAGGAGATAGTCGAGCAATCGGTATGAGATCAGGTTCAGCATGATGGTGGAGATCACCTCATGCGCCCCCGTCGCCGCCTTCAGCCAACCGGCGATGCTGGCATAGAGCGCCCCCGCCAGCGCCCCTGCGAACAGAGCTCCAGGAAGCGCGAAAATGGCGGGCAGATCGCCAAGCGCGACCCCTGCAACGACGGCGGCAAGGCCGCCCATGATGATCTGACCCTCGGCTCCGATATTGAAGAGCCCGGCCCGAAACCCCAAAGCGAGCCCCAGCCCGGCGAGGACCAGCGGCAGCGCCGCAGTGAGCGTTTCGGAAACGGCATTCACCGACCCGACTGATCCGCGCAGCAGCGCCACATAGGACTGACCGATGGTCGAGAACGTCACGCCTGTCGCCAGCATGACGCCCGCGCCGATTACCAATGCCGCCACAAGCGCAAAGGCCGGCACGATGAACAGGTCCTCGATTTGGCTCCGCCCCAGAAGCCGCCCCTCAGTGGCACTGGTCATCGCATCGCTCATGCCGCTGCCCCCGCCATTGCAAGCCCGATGGTAGCCTTGTCGACCGGCGTCTCATGCGGTGCGTATTCCGCCACGATCCGACCTTTGAACATCACGAGTATCCGGTCCGAAACCGCCATGATCTCGTCGAGTTCGGACGACACGATCAGGAGCCCGTCGCCTTCGTCACGCGCCGCCACCAGACGCGAATGTATGTAGGCGATCGATCCGACATCCAAACCGCGTGTCGGCTGACCGGCAATCACGAAGCGCGTGTCGCGTGACAACTCACGGGCCACGATAAGCTTTTGCTGATTTCCACCGGAGAGATGTGCCGCATCCGACCGGACCGAGGGCGTGCGCACATCGAACTGCTCCGCGATGTCGGCGGCTTCGGTGTGAACCCTGGCCCAGTCGATACTGGCCCCGCCCGCGTAGGGCGGCCCGTAATAGCTGTCGAGCACCATATTTTCCGCGACCGAGAAGGTCCCAATCAGTCCTGCCCGCTGCCGGTCCTCGGGGATATGCGCAATGCCCATCCGATGTCGCTCGCGCGGCGAGGCAAACGTTATGTCCTGACCGTCAAAAAGGACCTGCCCGGAGACCGGTCTGGTCAGCCCGGCCAGCGCTTCGATCAATGCCGACTGTCCGTTGCCCTGTACCCCGGCGATGCCCACGATTTCACCGCTTCGAACCTGCAGCGACAGATCGTCAACGGCGACGGCGCCATCGCTTCGGAGCACAGTCAGGCCCTTTACGTCCAGAATGACCCCGCCGGGTGCGAAAGGCGCACGCGCCACTTCGAAGTCCACCGGATGACCCACCATCATCTCGGCAAGCTCTGGACGCGTCAGTTTCTTCGGGTCACCGCTGCCCACGATCTCGCCCCGCCGGATGACGGCAATCCGGTCAGAGATATCGAGGATCTCGTTCAGCTTGTGCGTGATGAACACGATGGCTTTCCCGGCGTCGCAGAGTGATCGGACGATCTGAAAGAATTCGTCCACTTCCTGCGGCGTCAGTACCGCCGTCGGTTCATCGAGGATCAGCACATCCGCCGCGCGATAGAGCACCTTGATGATCTCGACCCGCTGCTGAACGCCGACCGGCAGGGTCTCGATGATCGCGTCTGGATCGACGGCAAGCCCGTAATCCTCGCTCAACCGTTCCACCTCGGCGCGCGCCGTCGCAAGATCGAGGTGATCCGCACGTCCCACGGGTTCAACGCCAAGCACGACATTCTCGGCCACAGTGAACACCGGCACGAGCATGAAGTGCTGATGTACCATGCCAATGCCTGCCCGGATCGCATCACCCGGCCCGTCGAACTCCACCGTGTTCCCGTCAATGACGATCTCGCCCTCGCTCGGGCTGTAAAGACCGCAAAGGACGTTCATCAGCGTCGACTTGCCCGCGCCGTTCTCGCCCAGAAGGCCAAGCACCTCGCCCGGTTCGATGGTCAGGTTTACGCCCTTGTTGGCAGCGACCGGACCAAAGCGCTTGGTGATATTCCGAAGCTCGACGCGCATCGTCTTGTCCTAGCCGTCGACCGGAATGCTGCCGTCGATAATACCGGCGCGCAGCGCTTCCAGTTCGGCCTTCAGGTCATCGGGGACACTGGCATCCATGTCATGGAACGGCGCGATGTCGACGCCGCCGTTTTCGAGCGTGCCGACCAGCAGACCTCCCGCGAAGTCACCGTTCATCGTGGCCTCGATGACCTGCGCGACTGTCGAGTCCATGCGTTTCGTGATCGAGGTCAGGTAGACGTGCTGCCGTTCGGTGTCGGTGAAATAGAGGTCCGCATCGACACCGATGATCTTCAGCTTGTCGGTCCCCAATTCATCTGCCAGCGTCGCCGACCCCAGCCCGACCGGACCGGCAACCGGAAGCACGATGTCGGCGCCCTCGTCATAGAGGTTCTGCGCAAAGGCGCGCCCGTCATCGAGGTTGTCGAAGTTGTTCGTGAAAAGCCCCTCGCGCGTCTCGACATCCCAGCCCAAGACCACAACGCTATCGCCTTTCTCCGCATTCCAATGATCCACCCCGCGCACGAAGCCGTCCATGAAGATTGTAACGGGCGGAATGTTGATACCGCCGAAGGTGCCGAGGATCTTGGTCTCGGTCATCCCCGCCGCAAGATAGCCGGCCAGAAACGCCGCCTCGTCTGTGGCATAGACTTGCCCCAGCACATTGGGGATCGCTGGATCATAGGCGAAGTCGACGATGGAAAAGGGCTGGTCCGGATTGGCGCGCGCCGCCTTTTCCGTTGCGTCGCCCAGCAGGAACCCGATGGTGAAGATGATGTCGCACTGACCGCCGATCAGTGAATTGATATTGGCATCATAGTCCGTCTCGGCCTGCGACTCGAGGAACCGTCCCTCGATGCCGAGCGCCTCCTGGGCGTCCAGCACCCCTTTCCAAGCGGTCTGGTTGAAGCTGTTATCGTCGATACCACCGGTGTCGGTCACCTGGCAGGCGGTGAAAGCTGTCGCTGTCGTCGCCGCACAAGGCGCTAATGCGATAAGGGTGACACCCAATAGGGATTTCCAACAAATCGGGGACATGGCAGGCTCCTCCTCCGAGCTATCCTGCCCTCAAGACTACATCCGCGGTTTGATCGCCGATTGCGCCAGATCAATCCGACCGGCATCACACAAGCACCGGATATTGCCGCGCCCGGGCTTTCGTTGTCAGTAAGCTGAAGCATATCGGCGGGTCACGCTTGATCACGATCAACCAAGCCAGCCGCTGCCGCGCTATCCAATCGGCGGAGCAGAGGCGATGGAGATTTGGACATGCCTAAGAAGGGATCGACAGCGATCGTGGTTTACTCATTCTCCGGCCATTCAGCCAGGCTAGCGAAGAGACTTGCCGAGGATTTGGATGCTCCTGTCACAGAGCTTCAAGCGCCGAAGTATCGCCCCGGCGCATTCGGGTACCTTCGCGCCGGATTTGACAGTCTGCGTCAGGCCGTTTCGAAGGTCCGGGTGCAGATTCCCGATCTGTCCGCCTATGAGCGGGTCATTCTGGTTGGTCCGGTCTGGACCTCTTACCCCGCGCTCCCGCTTCGGGCCGTGTTGCAGGCGCAAGCTGCGCGGCCACAATCAGTCTCCCTCTTCCTGACCTGCGGAGATCATTCCCCTCCCGAAAAGGCATACGCAATAGCAGAGAAAGACCTTGGGCAGCCACTGGACGTGACAGCGGCACTGGCAAACAAAAAGGAAGGGACTGCGGAAGAAGAGCAGATCGTGACCTCGTTTCTCGAAAGATTTTCGAAGGGCTCGCCCTAGCGACAATGGCTACTGGCGGGCGAAATAATAGGCGACGAGGCTCCCGAGAAACGTGACGAGGACGAGTATGGAGTCCAATCCGACCGTCCCCACCCTCGGTTTCCTTCGGATGATCAGACCTGTCAGATAGATCGCAGTTACGACAATGCCGAACGCCAGCGCCAAACTTGCCGTTCGCGACGCGCCCTGAAGAATGGGTCCCGATCGAAACAGGATATCGGCCGGGAAGACCAGAACCAGCATGATCAGGTTGCTGCCGAAGATATTCGAGATCGCCATCGTGTAAGCCCCGATCCGAACGGCAGTGATACTGGTCGTGAGTTCCGGAAGGGATGTCGCCGCCGCCAGCAAGGTCACGCCCACGAAGCCAGAGCCGAGGCCGGATTGTTCGGCAATCCGCTCGGCAAAGACGACGAGAAGAAGTCCGAAAACCAGGATTGCCACGCTCGCTGCGACGGCCTGCCAGACGAGGTTGCTGTTGCTTTTGTCCTGAAGCCTGGATGGTGCCGGGAAGGGCAGCGGTTCCGGATCAGGCAAGTCCACGGGGACCCAATCGCTCGAGTCGTCGTAACGGCGCAGAACCCAGATCGCACCGGTGTAGGCGCAGGCGATGAATACGCTGCCGAGCCCAACTCCGAATATCACGACTGTCTCACCAAGGTTCGTGATGACCAAAGCGGTCGAGAGCAGCAAGACCAGCAAGGTCGCTTCCAAAGCATGGTTGGCCTTGCGTGGATAATTGGTGATCGGCCCTCGCGCCCAGAAATCGGACATCGCGAGAATTGCTGTCTGCAAGGCGATACCGCCAAAGAGGTTGTTCAGGACCAGATCGCGGGCCTGCTGAACGGCTGCCGTCAGTGTCGTCGCGACTTCTGGAAGCGATGTCGCCAACGACAACACCAGAAGCCCCATCAGCGACTTGGCGAGCGCGAACCGGTCGGCCAGCGTATCGGCCAGATAAGCCAGCCGCGCGCCTGCCACCCAGACGACGCTGGCAGCAAGGAGAAAGAGTAGGATGCTTTCGATCAGAGACGTCGACGGAATGCTCATTCCCTTTACTCGCCTAATGCGCAGCATTTTGATTGATCGGCATCAATCCCATCGATGTTCCGTGTGCTAGCAGATGAGGGGGAGGCGCTCCAACGTCCCTCCCTTTTGCAAGGAAGACAGCGATGGAACTGAAAACCCTGCTCGTATGCCTCACGACCGTTGAACACGCCGACGATCTGATGAAGCAGGCCGTACCCCTGGCGCGCAGAAACAATGCCCACCTGATCGGGATGCACACGGTGGAGGCGCTATTGGTCTATCCAGGCATTGCAATGCACATCCCCAATGCCGCGTTCGCTGCGTTCAATGAGAGCCAAAAAGAAGAGGCCGCGAAGATCAAAAGCGTCTTCATGCGGCACACCGAGAAAGAGACGTTTCCAAGCGAATTCCGACTTCTCCGTGCAGAATCCGTATCCGCCGGCGAGCGGATGGTGGAAAGCGCTCGCTCGGCCGATCTCGTCATCATGGCGCAGGAAGACCGTGACGTTGATCGCGGCGACCAGCGGAATGCCCAGGTGCAGGTGATCCGTGAAAGCGGGCGACCTGTCCTGATCATTCCAAACGGCTACGATGGAGCGGAGGTCGGCTCGGAAGTAGTTCTCGGGTGGAGCGATACGCGCGAAGCGGCGCGTGCCGCACACGATATGCTGAGCGTGACGAAAAAGGACGCCTCAGTAACCATCCTGCGGGTCGGGCCCATCCAGCACGACGCCATGCGAGACGCCGATGGCATTGAACTGGCAGAATCGCTTTCGCGGCACGATCTTCGTGTCACTCTGGAAACCCGTACGCTTGATGGTCAGAGCATTGCCGATGCCATCGGCAAGGCCGCATTCGAAAAAGGCGCGGACCTGATTGTCACCGGTGCCCTCGGCCATTCCTGGGCCTATGACTTCGTGCTGGGCGCGACGACTTACGCCCTTCTGAAAGACGCAAAGCTACCGGTCCTTTACAGCAAATAGGCTGGATAAAAGCTTTCCCGCCGCGGTTGTCAGATGGAGGTAGCAAATCAGTTGAAAAATAGGCTTACCACAGATCGAGGGCTTTTCAGCGTTGCAGCTTCACTGATCTTTCCCTGCTCCTTAAGTGGCGTTTCCCTGTTATTTCAAGAACAGGGAAACGCCCGCCAAGCCACTGGAATCGTGCGCCTAACAGACGTGCAGATCGCAGAATACAGCTCCAGATCCGCAAAAACCGCCGGATTACCCTGAAAATTTCCTGTTTCAGAACCTGAGCAGCCCAGACTGGATAGCTCGGAACTGTCCGCACCGCCAATACTTTCTTTGTGAGGCGACACATAGTTCTTCCTATTGCGCCAAGCTCTTTCCTATTTTGAAGTCCTTCACTTCCCGTCCGCAGGCTCTCTTGTTTCGTTCGATCCCGCTTCCCAGTCGGAAAATCGGGGGTGATTTGCAGGAGCAGGCGGCTTCGCCGTCTGACCTTCAAATCTGCACCCACCGGTAATGACAGTATTTGACGGGTATGCGCTGTCGCACAGCGCAAAGGAATGACCGTGAGGCACATCTCCGCGATGACGTGGTGAAGGGTGTGGTATCTGCGCGGCAAAACACTTGATTGTAGTGCCTTGCCACCCCCGTTACAAATTGGCCCGACACTTAAGAACAACAAGGCGATATCATGAGTCATGGGGGGGCAATCCTTCTTATAATCGCGCTGCTGCCCTTTGTCGGAGCGCTGTTGCCGGGGCTCATGATACGGGCCGGGCGCAATGCCTGCGCAATCTCGACGGCGGTGCCGACATTTCTTGCCTTGATGATGCTTGTCGTCTTGGCACCGGCCGTGCTGCGTGGCGAGGTGGTCCAGGCCGAAATCGAGTGGCTGCCGCAGCTTGGACTGTCCGCCGCATTCTTCCTGGATGGCCTGGGGCTTTTGTTCGCGGGGATGATCCTTGGCGTAGGCCTGCTGATCACGCTTTATGCCCGGTTCTATCTGTCGGGCGAAGATCCGATGGGGCAATTCTATACGTATCTCTTGCTGTTCCAGGGGGCGATGCTGGGCATCGTTCTATCGGACAACATCCTGCTTTTGTTGATCTTCTGGGAGCTGACATCGCTGTCGTCCTTCCTGCTGATCGGATATTGGAAGCACCTGCCGGAGGGCCGCCAGGGCGCGCGCATGGCGTTGACCGTCACGGGAGCGGGGGGGCTTGCGATGATCGCGGGGATGCTGATCCTCGGCAACATCGTGGGAAGCTACAACCTGACCGATATATTGCAGGCTGGCGACCTTATCCGTGCCTCGGATTGGTACCTGCCTGCACTGATTCTGATCCTCCTGGGCGCGTTCACCAAATCGGCGCAGTTCCCGTTCCATTTCTGGCTACCGCACGCCATGGCCGCGCCAACGCCCGTCTCGGCTTACCTGCATTCGGCCACCATGGTGAAGGCGGGCGTGTTCCTGATGGCGCGCATGTGGCCCGCGCTGGCCGGCACCGACGCCTGGTTCTACATTGTTGCAACGACCGGTCTTGTGACGATGGTGTTGGGCGCGCTGATCGCGCTCTTCAAGGATGATCTGAAGGCGCTTCTGGCCTTCTCGACCGTCAGCCACCTTGGCCTGTTGACGATGCTCCTGGGGTTCGGCACGCAAGCCGCCGCTGTGGCCGCCGTGTTTCACATCATCAACCATCTGACGTTCAAGGCCGCCTTGTTCATGACCGCGGGCATCGTGGATCACGAGACACATACGCGCGATATAAAGCGACTGGGCGGGTTGCGGCACCTGATGCCCATCACCTTCCTGATCGGTACAGTCGCGGCCCTGTCAATGGCGGGCATTCCGCTGTTCAACGGGTTCTTGTCCAAGGAGATGATGCTGGAGGAGGCATCGCACACCGATTGGTGGGGCAGCCCCTACGCTGTTCCGGTCATGGCCACGATCGGCGCGCTTCTGTCGGTTGCCTATTCCCTGCGCTTCATTTTCCATGTCTTCCTTGGGCCAGTGCGGGATGACTATCCGCAGAAACCCCATGATCCGCCCTTCGTAATGTGGGCCGCGCCCGCCCTGCTGACGGTGCTGGTGATCGTGATCGGGGTTGCGCCGTTCCTTGCCGAAGGGGTGGTGACGGCCGCTGCGAGCGCTGTGACTGGCGCGGACCTGCACCCGCATCTGAAGATCTGGCACGGGGTCACCCCGGCGCTTTGGATGTCGATTGGCGCGGTGGTGGGCGGTGCGATCCTGCTGTCGCAGCACCGGTTGCTTGAAAAAGCGTGGATCGCCCTTCCGAGGCCAGAGGCCAAGGTCATTTTCGACCGGCTTGTCGCAACCAGCGTTGCCGTGACACGCGCAATTACCGATGTCAGCCACAATGGCGCGATCAGCCGCTACCTGGCCATCTTCACGGTGACCTCCGTGGCCCTTGGCTGGATCGCTTATTCATCCAGCGGCCTTTCGGCGCCAACCCGCGGCCTGCTGCCGGTGCCGCCGGTCGTTGCCGTTGGGTGGGTGATGCTGGTCGTCGCCACGGTCTCGGTTGTGACCATGCACCACCACCGCTTCCGCGCTCTCGTTCTGATCGGGATTATCGGGCTGTCGATTTCTGCGGGCTTCGCTTATCTCTCGGCGCCCGACCTGGCGCTGACGCAAATCTCGGTCGAGACTGTCACCATTATGTTGCTGCTTCTGGCGCTGCATTTCATGCCGAAGCTGACCCCCAAGGAGAGCTCGGCAGGCCTGAAGCTGCGCGACGGTGCGATTGCGCTGACAGCCGGTGGCGGCGTGGCAGCCTTGGCCTATGCGTTCCTGATGCGCGATATTGAGACGATCTCGGACTACCACATCGCCAACAGCTATGAGGGCGGCGGCGGGACCAATGTGGTCAACGTCATTCTTGTGGACTTCCGCGGCTACGACACGTTCGGAGAGATCATCGTGCTGGGGATCGCGGGTCTGCTGATCTACGCGATGATGCACGCGCTACTGGATGGACCGGCGGGGCGGCGGTTGAAGAATAGGGACTATGCGCAGGATCGATCGCGCGACCGCCACCCCCTGATGATGGTTGTTGTCACCCGCGTGTTGATGCCCATCGCCATCGTCGTGGGTGTTTACATCTTCCTGCGCGGCCATAACGAGCCTGGGGGCGGGTTCGTCGCGGGCCTGGTCATCGCGATTGCGCTTTTGATGCAATACATGGCGTCCGGCTTTGCCTGGACCCAGGAGCGCAAGAAGATCGAATACCACACCATGATCGGGCTTGGTGTCGTGATCGCGGGGCTGACCGGCATCGGTGCGTGGCTGCTTGGGCGGCCATTCCTGACCAGCGCCTACACCTACGTCCATCTGCCACCCATCGAGGAGTTTGAGCTTGCCACGGCGATGCTGTTCGATCTTGGCGTGTTCCTGACGGTGCTGGGCGCCGTCATGCTGATGCTCTACAGCCTCAGCCGCATCGCCCGCTTCGCCGGCGAGACGGTGAACGTCGATCCGATGGACTACGATCCGGGCGGAAACGCCCAAGACGAGGCAGGGCGCTGAGATGGAGATTATCGTCGCAAGCAGTATCGGCGTTCTGACGGCTGGCGGGGTCTACTTGCTCCTGCGGCTCAGGACGTTCCCCGTCATCCTTGGTCTTGCGCTGCTGTCCTACGCGGTGAACGTCTTCTTGTTCGCCAGTGGACGGCTTGCCATCGACCAGTCGCCCATCCTCACAAAGTACGGAGAGGCGACTTACACCGACCCGCTGCCGCAGGCGCTGGTCCTGACCGCGATCGTCATCTCCTTCGGGATGACGGCCGTACTGGTGATGATCGGGCTTGGTGCGTTTCTGGAAGCGGATAGCGACCGGATCGATATCGAGCCTGAAGAGGACGATATTGACGCCGAAAACGAGGGGTCCGCGTGATGCACTGGATCATCTTGCCGGTCGTCCTGCCGGCCTTGCTGGCGCCCATCATCGCCTTCGTCATGCGCCACGATATCACCTTGGCGCGCACGGCGTCGGTCGCGGGCACCACTGTTTTGCTGGCCATCGCAGTGGGTCTTGCGTTTATGGCAGCGGACGGCACGACCCATGTCTACCGGCTGGGCGACTGGCCTGCGCCATTTGGCATTGTCCTCGTCCTTGACCGGCTGTCGGCCTTGATGGTGCTTCTGACCGCGACGCTTGCTCTGATCGTTCTGATCCACGCAATCGCCACAGGCTGGGACGCACGGGGGCGCCACTTCCATGCGCTGTTCCAATTCCAGCTTATGGGGATTTGCGGCGCATTCCTGACCGGCGACATCTTCAACCTCTTCGTGTTCTTCGAGGTCCTGTTGATTGCGTCATACGGGCTCATGATCCACTCCGGCGGGAAGGCGCGCATGCGCGCGGGCCTGCAATATGTGGTCATGAACCTGGCCGGATCGACGCTTTTCCTATTCGCTCTGGGCACGCTCTATGCCTCGACCGGGACGCTGAACATCGCCGATCTTGCCGTGCGCATCCCCGAAATCCCGGTTGAGGAGGCCGCCCTTGTCCGCGTTGCGGTCATCTTGCTTTTGATCGTCTTCGCCGTGAAAGCGGCCCTGTTTCCGGTGCAGTTCTGGCTGCCCGCCACCTATGCGAACGCCCCTGCGCCGGTCGCGGCCCTTTTCGCGATCATGACCAAGGTCGGCGCGTACGCGATCTTGCGGATTCACACCACGGCGTTCGGACCGGGGAGCCCCGGAACGGAGGATCTGGCGGCCACATGGCTGTTCCCGGCGGCCATCGTGACGATCGCCCTGGGGGCGGTCGGGGTCCTTGGGGCGCGCCGCCTGATGCCGCTGATCGCGTTTTCGGTCGTGGGATCGATGGGTGCTCTGCTGGTCGCGGTCGCGATGTTCTCGCCCAATGCGACAGCCGCCGCGCTCTACTACCTGGTCCATTCGACCTTCGCGGCGGCCTGTCTGTTTCTGGTCGCCGATCTCGTCGTTTCACGGCGGTCGACGGACATGCTCCGCCCCCAGCCCGCGACTGTCCAAAACGGCCTGTTCGCGGCGCTGTTTTTCGCCGCAGCAATTGCCATGGCCGGTATGCCGCCGCTCAGCGGGTTCCTGGGCAAGCTGCTCATCCTCGACGCACTGAGAGAGCCCGGCTTCATCGGCTGGGCCTGGTCCGCGATCCTGGTCGGGTCACTTCTGACGATCTTGGGCTTTGCGCGCGCGGGAAGTATCCTGTTCTGGAAATCCACAGCGATGACTGGACAGGCCACCGAGGGAGACGCTGAAGCAGATGCCGTCTTGGCCCTGCCACCACCCGCGACGACGGCGCAAGTTGCCCCGGTCATGCTGGCTTTGGCCGGGCTTGCAGGCCTTGCAATCTTCGCCGGTCCCGTGTCCGCTTATCTGGGCGACACCTCCGCCCAACTCTTTGATCGCCAGGGGTATGTCGACGCCGTCCTCAGCCCAGTGGAAGTTGACGTTCAGGCCGCGGGGGATGCTGATGTCGCCGTTGAGGAGGATCACTGAGCCATGCTGACCCGATTGATCCCACACCCGCTTCTAAGCCTGACGCTGATCCTGGTGTGGCTGGGTCTGGTGAACACATTCACACTGGGCAACCTGATCCTTGGCACGGTCTTTGGCCTGGTGATCCCGATGCTGACGGCTGCCTATTGGCCGGACCGTCCCACCATCGCCCGGCCGCTGAAGGTTGCGGAATACATCTTGATCGTGCTGTGGGATATCGTCGTGGCGAACGTTCAGGTGGCCATGATCATCTTATTCAAGCGGGAGCCGACAATTCGGTCGCAATGGATACCCATTCCGCTTGAACTCAAATCGGCCGAGGCGATCACCGTGCTTGCGGGCACCATAACGATGACGCCTGGAACGGTATCCGCGATGCTCTCGGCCGATGGCAGCGCGATCCTTGTGCACTGCCTTCACACCGACGATCCCGCTGCTGTCCGCGACGAGATCAAGACCCGCTATGAGCGTCGCCTTATGGAGATCTTCCCATGTTAGAATACGCCCTTCTCTTCGCGGCGGGCTGCTACGGCATTGCTCTTCTGCTGGACCTCTGGCGCCTGGCCGTCGGTCCGGACGAGGCCGACCGCATCTTGGCGCTTGATACCATGGTGATCAATGTGATCGCCCTTTTGGTGCTGTATGGAGTCTGGCGCGGCACCGCGATCTATTTCGAGGCTGCGATGCTGATTGCCATGGTCGGGTTCGTTTCAACAGTTGCATATTGCCGCTTCCTGCTGCGCGGCGACATTATCGAATAGGGCTGAAAACATGAGCTTTGCTGCAGAAATCCTCATCTCGATTGCCCTTGTCGTCAGTGGCATCTTCGGCTTCGTGGGCTCCTACGGTCTGGTCAAACTCAAACATACGCTGCAACGCCTGCATGCCCCGACCAAGGCCACAACCCTGGGCGTCGGCGGTGTCCTGATTGCTTCAATGATTTTCTTCTATGCCGAGACCGGGCACGTCTCGGTGCACGAGCTTCTGATCTCGCTGTTTCTGTTCCTGACGGCGCCGATCACGGCGAATTTCATCGCCAAGGCCTATTTGGCCCGAAACCTGACCAAAAAGGATCTGCCGGAAAGCGGAGGAGATTTCGGATGGTCGGTCTACGATGACCCACCGGACGTGGGTTCGGATCGCTAGCGAATTTCAAACGCCCATTTGCCGGCGATGCGGTCGTTGAGTGAGCCCAAACGTGTTTCGACTTAAGGGGGCGTTTCTGGCCGACGATGCACCCCTTGTTCCAAGCCGGGCGAAGTGCGCGAATGGTGGGTATTTGGTGTTTGCATGACAGTTCCTCCGATCCGTCGTACCCTCCCACAACGAAAACCCGACATTGGCATGCACCGTATCACGGGATGCTGCGCCACACGTGAATGTCTGCTTATTCTAAAAACAGATTCGCCCCGAAGATCAACAAGATTGGGCATGATTATGCTACGACGAGGCCGTGATTTCTAGCGCCTCGTTGTAAAGTCTAGAAGCTGCATCACTGGTCGATGATAACGTTTTGCGTGCAGGCTTAAATACCTTTGGGTAAATGAGCAGCAGAAAGGCTAATGTTCTCAATGTTCCCTCGGCGCTCAATTTCTTGAATTTTCCTAGAATAATTTCGTGACGAAACCGCTCTGCCGAGTTTTCAACTGCTCGGAAAGCCTCGGGCCCAGCATGGATGTGCTCCATCAGTGCCAAAACGTCAAAAAGAATGTTACCATTGTAGGAAAGAAAGAACATTTCTGAACGCTGAAATAGATCTTCAAGCGTGCCAAGAAACGGTAAGTCTTTCTCCAACGGAGCTTTAAACAAATAGGACAAGTCTTGTGAGAGCCTGTCTGTCGTTGCAAAGTCATCTGACGTAAAACTATGCCCAAGTAGCCGCTTTGCCATCTGAGCCGAGTAGCACTGCTCGAGCGAATGGGCTTCATCTGTCGCAGACTGCAAGTTTCGCAATAGATTTCCAGATTTTGCGTCTTTCCTTGCAGATACCACATTGCCTCAGCCAAATCCGCCGCGAATGCCCCAAAGGGATGAACAAGGCGATCCATGAAACGCAAATCGAAAATTATAGCCGAAGTGTCAGCTATTTCGAGAACCACCTTTGCATCAGTCATGGTGGGCCTTGGCTCAACTGCTATCGGCACAATCGCCTATGGCATGATTTCGGACCTAACCAACTTGCGCGAGGCGTGCACTCTAATGTCTGTCTTGGGGATGTTGAGCATTGGAGCAATCATCTTGGTAGGCAAAGAGTAGTTGAATGGTTGTAGGTTCCTGTTTGCCGACATTCATGCAAGGCGCAGCATCCGTCACTTTGGGGCTCTCCCAGCACCTTCGCCGCACGAGACATGAACGACGGGTTCGGGCGTTCATGCCTTTCACTACGCCTAAGTCGAACTCAACAGACGCGGACGGAGCGGTCGTTTGCTCCGCTAGGATCAGTGACCGCTTTCGCTGCGCAGCCGACTTAGCCGCTTGTGGTTGGCCATATGTATGGTCACAAGATGGGCGACAATCTTAGAACCGCTGCATTGACCATCGCGCCATCAAACCGTGGGATCAAACGCTAGAGAACCGGCGGACAATTGGGCACTGACATATCTTTGACCGGGTCGTTCGGTCCGCATTCTTCCCCAGAGATCGGATATCTGTCCTCCTCCGCACATCCCGACAGGATTGTGACAACGCTGATCAACGATATTACCAGGCCGATTTTCATTTGAGTTCCTCTGTTTTGCCCGCACAGTATGCTTGTGCCATACTTTCGTCCGTTTAACATGCAGTCGCATTGAGCTTTGCGTTTTGATATTGATCAAATGATGGACAAGTTTTTTTTGTCCGCTGCTTGACAGCATGTATATTCACGGCACTGCGGCGAAGACTGTGCTGCGAGCGCCCGCAGCAAGAAATCGTGACTTCCGGGTTGGGCTCACGGCTGCCGTCGGAGGCACCGCCGCATCACTGCTTGACGTCGCCGGCACCACCGTCATTCAACGGCCCACAGCCGCCGTCCGTTTCCTTGATCGGCGCTGCGGTGCATGCAGCTTTCGCATTGCCGCCATTCGCTGCCACCGCAAAATCATTTGTCCGCCCAACTCACAGTTCGGCGGGACTTAGCGGACCTTCGCTGCGGTTGCTCCAACAGCTGCTTACGCATAGGTACCTGAGTTATTGCGCCACTAAGGCTACGCCAAAACGGACGAAATCAACGGAGGAATGGCAGCCAATCGCGCATTCGAAACTGCTCAAAGTAAAAGTAGAGAAACTATCTTCTCGACATCAGAATCTGCCAATTGATTTACATTGCCAATCGCCGTCATCGTTTGACCCAGATAGGCCCAGTAAAAAAATGTGGCTTTGCTCCTCACGTCCGGTTCCAAAACACCCTCTGACATCAGCAATTCACAAATGTAGTTTATCCGCTCGATGTCGACCCTAGTGACGACTTCGGCGACATCAGGATTCCGTATTGCCCATGCCCTGACAGCCCGCTCTAAATCCCTGCCTGCATTGAATGCTCTTTGCATCAACACATTTAGGCGGCCCGACTTGTCGCCAGAACCTTCGATGTCGACGATCACTTGTAGGGTTGTGCGTTGCCGCCAGAGTTCAAGCACGTCTTTTTGAAATTCGCCAATATCCGTGAAGTGCCAATAAAAGCTGCCGCGAGACACTTTCAGTTCCTTTGCCATCGGTTCGGCTTTGAGAGCACTAAAACCCCTTTTTTCGAGGGATTTTAGGCCGTGTTGCACCCATTTCTCTTTAGTCATGCGGATAGTCATGAACCCACTATACACACCTGTCTTGACCCACCCCAGCACTTAATGTAACCACCATACATAACTGTATGGAGGGGCGCATGAGTGATTTCTTCTTAATGCTGGCAGGCGTAGCCGGAATGTTGATAGCGATTGCACATGGACATATAGGACATCACAAAATTCTGAAGCACGTCAGTGGTGTTTCCCCGACCTTGCTGCACGTTAACTACGCCGTCTTTCAGATGAGCACCGTGTACTGGTTTGTAGGTGGCATTGGGTTACTTTTGGCTCCATTTCTCCTCGACCCAGCCGGGCGTTTTCTCGCCGCAGTGACAGTTTCATTTCTGTATGTGGTAGGAGCAGCGGGGAACGTCTGGTCAACTCGTGGCCGTCACTTTGGAGGTTATGCATTGTTCGTGACGGCAATGCTTGCGTTGCTAGGCCGTTGAACGCCAAAAATGCCCCCGCAGATTCAACGGATCGCCGTAATACAAGCCTTAAACTCCTGGAGCGAGGTCTGATGTTGTAAGATCCTTCTCGCCCGCTCGTCTGGCTGGCTCGCGACTTAGTGGAGACCATCAAATATGACCTACGAAATGCTGTTCTCTGCGATAAACTTAGCCGTAATACCTGCATGGACTTTGCTAGGGTCTGTGGACATTCAGGATTCCCATTGGCTCTGATTTCTGATTCAAACTTCCAAAATGGAGGTTTGAATG
>CANNFR010000003.1 GCA_947503935.1 uncultured Paracoccaceae bacterium | reverse complement strand
GTTCATTCAAACCTCCATTTTGGAAGTTTGAATCAGAAATCAGAGCCAATGGGAATCCTGAATGTCCACAGACCCTAAAGCAAATCTCGGCGGACGCAGGCGATCCGGTCAGAACGAATAGCGCGATGCATACGGTGGAGATGGACGTGGTCCACCGCCCAATGAAGACTTTGCGGCACATCGATGCCGCGCTGTTCGCCACCCAGATCATTGCGGCAACTTCCGACCAAACGCATCTGCACAAACGCGATGGGGCGCGCGGCTGAGCCGGTAGGAGACCGGTTGCCCCGGACGCTCGGTTAGATCAATGGTATCGCCGCAGCCCCCGCCCTGGCCCGCCGTGAGGTTGCTGGTGCGGAATTGGAGCATCTCGCCATCAGCCCGCTCGACCTGCAACGAGCTGCCATCACACTCCACCTCGCAGGTTGTGGCCATGTCCTCACGCCAGCACATGAGCGATTGATCGAAACGCCGGTTCGCGGTGCCAGACGCCGCCACATGGCCCTGGTTGCCGGTCCAGACCGCCAGGTCGATCTCATCGGGTGTTTCGGGTTCGACCCAGATGAACAGCACTATGCGGGCGACGACCTGGTCGGGGTTCGCGGCGAGGTGATCGGCGGTGTAGGCGCGCGCGTAGCAGCCGCCGGACAAATGTGTCTGCGCCATTACCTGGCCCGCGATCAGCGCGACAGCGAGGCTAGTGAAGATTGTGCTGCGCACCGGTGCCCTCCTCATCCATCAGGCCATGGCCGGTCAGGAACCGGTCGAGGCGGTAGCCCTTGGCAACCTCGTGCGGCTGACCCGTCGCCATCAAATGCGCCATGCACCAGCCTGAGGCTGGCACGGCCTTGAAGCCGCCGTAGCACCAGCCGCAATTGAGGAACAGCCCCTCCGTCTCGGTCTTGTCGATGATGGGCGAGCCGTCGGGCGACATGTCCATGATCCCGCCCCAGCTGCGCAGCACCTTCGCGCGGCCGATCATCGGCATCAGCGTCATCGCGGCCTCCATGACATGCTCGGCCATCGGCAGGTTCCCCCGCGCGGCATAGGAGCTGTAGAAATCCAGATCTCCCCCGAAGACAAGGCCGCCCTTGTCGGACTGGCTGATATAGAAATGCCCCATGCCGAAGCTGACCACATGGTCGATGACGGGCTTCAGCCCCTCGGTCACGAAAGCCTGCAGCACATGGCTTTCGATCGGCAGCCGCATCCCCGCCATCGCCGCCACCTGCGACGAGCGACCGGCCACCACGAGGCCGACCTTTTTCGCCCGGATCGCACCGCGCGCGGTCTGAACACCGGTCACCTTGCCATTGGCGATGTCGAGCCCCGTGACCTCGCAATTCTGAATCAGATCGACACCACGCTGGTCGGCGCCGCGCGCATAGCCCCAGGCCACCGCATCGTGTCGCGCCGTGCCGCCGCGCGGGTGCAGAAGGCCGCCATAGATCGGAAAGCGTGTGTTGTCGAAATCGAGATACGGCAGGTGGTCGCGCACACCGTCGGGGTCCAGCAGTACCGCATCGTCGCCCTGATTGATCATCGCATTGCCACGCCGCACGAACGCATCGCGCTGACCGTCGGAATGGAACAGATTGATCAGCCCACGCTGCGAATGCATGACGTTGTAGTTGAGGTCGGCCTCAAGCCCCTCCCACAGCTTCAGCGAATGGCTGTAGAACTCGGAATTGCCGGGCAGGAAGTAGTTGGCCCGCACAATCGTTGTGTTGCGGCCCACATTGCCGCCGCCGAGATAACCCTTCTCCAGCACAGCCACATTGGTCAGGCCATGGTTCTTGGCCAGATAATACGCGGTCGCCAGCCCATGCCCGCCGCCGCCGATGATGATGGCATCGTATTCGGCCTTTGGCTCGGGGTCTCGCCACGCGGGTTTCCAGCCCGTGTTGCCCCTCAGGCCCTCCATGATGACCCGCAGGCCGGAATACCGCATCATCGCCCCGTCAATTCAGTCTCGGGCCGACCATAGCAATGTGAATGGGGTGGTAAAGCCGACATTTGCGACAGCGCGGCGTCCGCCTGCGCCGCTTACAGGCGATGCAAAGCTCTGCCGGGGTTGCAGAAATCGGCCTCAGCCTCATGTTTGGGTACGGGGCCGCTTTTCAACCCGATCAGGCGAGGAAATCCATCATGACCGCTATGTCCCTGCGAAACAGAGTGCTGGCTGTCATGGCAGCGGGCTTTCTTCTAGCAGAGACCGGTCACGCCCAGATCATTCCAGAAGACGTCCGGGACGCCATCGCGCCCTTCGGGACTATCGAGTTGCGAGAAAGCGCGCATGGCACGACAGGCGTGTCGCTGGCGCTTGGCGAAGCGCTCACCGACAGCGAATTGGCCGCAACACTTACCACCGCCGCTGAGGCCGGTCCGGTTATCCGCCTTATTGTCGGGAACGCCTCAAATTTGACTGGTCTTGAGGCAGTGCGCGGCTATCCCCTGGAAACCTTGCATCTTTTGTTCGCCGCCCCAATCACCGATCTGACACCCCTCGCCCAGGCGCCACTCCGTGACTTGTCGATTATGGTTTTCAGACCAGCTGATACCGGCGGGCTGAGCGATCTATCGTCCCTCGCCGGCCTGACCTTGGAGGAGGTGCAATTTTTCGGGCTTCAGAATCTCAGCGACCTTGGTGCGCTCAGCGATGCGCCGATAACATCGTTGCGTCTTATTGGCTTACCGCAAGTGACCGATCTGCGACCCCTCCGCGGTCTGGCGCTGGAAAGTCTCGGGCTTGAGCGGATGTCGGGCCTTCAGGACCTGTCTGCTTTCGCCGGCATGCCAATTTCAACCCTCTATCTAGGCACTCTTCCAAACGTTACCGATTACACGCCGATCGCCACGCTGCCGGTGACCGATCTGTCGCTTACAGAACTGCCGGGGCTGCAAAGCATTGATATTCTCGCAGATATGCCGCTGACGTCGCTCAGACTGAACGCGATGCCACAGGTCACTGACTTGTCAGATGTTCCGATGAAAGGGCTAACCGGCCGCCTCAGCCTGGGTCTGCTTGGGAACTTGCAAAATGTGGGAGATTTGGGCGGGGCGAATTTGCAGCAGGCGACCCTTATCAATCTCCCCAGTCTGACGTCGCTGGAGGGGTTTCGCGGCACGTCAATAGAAAGGCTGGAACTTGGCAGACTACCATTGCTGTCAGACTTATCCCCGCTGGCAGAAATGCAGTTGGAAAGGCTTCAACTCGGGGGGCTGGACGCTGTGATAGATCTGACCCCGATCAGCGATATCCCACTAACCTATCTTACTCTTTCTGACCTGCCTCTGGTCACAGACTTGGTGCCGATCGAAAATATGGCACTGGAAACATTCGGCCTCCACCGAATGCCACATATAGATGACCTATCTGTTATCAGCGGCATGCCCATTACAGAATTGGGCCTTGCCAGCCTTCCCGAAGTCTCGGATTATTCGCCGCTGGCCGATTTGCCCGTTACTGAGCTTTTTCTCCAGGATTTGGAAGGCCTGCGGGATTTCGACGTGCTGAGCAAGATGCCACTCACCTCCATCAGACTGGACAGGTTGCCACAAGTTAAAGATCTGTCCACCCTGCCATTACAGGACGTAAAACTTCTGCATTTTCAGCGGCTCGAGAATTTGCAAACCTTAAGCGATTTGGGTGGATTGGAACTGGAGCGGTTGCTTTTGCTTGATCTTCCCAACCTGACCTCGATCGAAGGACTTGAAGAAACGACAATTCAGACGCTTGGCATGGACCGCCTCCCACTGCTTTCCGATCTGTCGCCGCTGCAAGCCAAAGCTATTGAGGAGCTTCGTTTATCGCGCATGCCGGCACTCACGGATCTGACCCAAATCAATCGTGTGCGGCTGAAAAGCCTGCGGATCTATGATATGCCCAGCATCGTCACTCTGGCACCGCTTCGCGGACAGATTGAGAGGCTGAACACGCCTGATGAAGCATTAGCCGCCACACTGCAATAAAGGGCCGCCTTACCAGATAAACGGTCAAATCCCCTTGGCACGATAGCTGGCGGCGACCTTGCCGATGGCGACCAGGTAGGCGGCCACCCGCAGATCGGTGACATCCTGGCGGGAGTGCCAGACCTCGCGCATGCTTTGATAGGCGATCCTCATCGTGTCATCGAGGCCCGAGCGCACCAGTTCCAGTTCATCCGCACCGCGCAGGTACTTCTCTTTGAAGCCGGGTGAGAGGGTCCAGCCCAGCTCCTTATCCGACGACAGCCGCTCCAATTCGTCGATCAGAATCTGGTGCCGCCCCTCTTCCTGGCGCCGCTGCATGCGCCCGAACCGGATGTGGCTGAGGTTCTTGACCCATTCGAAGTAGGACACCGTGACACCGCCGGCATTGGCGTACATGTCGGGGATGATCACGCAGCCCTTCTGGCGCAGGACCTCATCGGCCCCGGCGGTCACAGGGCCATTGGCCGCCTCGATAATCAAGGGCGCCTTGATGTTGGCGGCGTTGGTCAGATTGATGACCCCCTCCATCGCGGCGGGGATCAGGATGTCGCATTCCGCCTCGAGCAACTTGGCGCCCTCGGGCACGAAGCGGCCCGCCGGACAGCCAGTCACGCCGCCATTGGCGCGAATCCATTGGAACACTTCCTCGACATCAAGGCCGTCATCGTTCCAAAGGCCGCCATCCCGCTCGATGATCCCGGTGACCTTCGCGCCATCCTCAGCCGACAGGAAATGCGCGGCGTGGTAGCCCACATTGCCCAGCCCCTGCACGACCACCCGCTTGCCGTCGAGCTTACCTTCAAGGTTCGCAGCGGCCACGTCTTCCTTATGGCGGAAGAATTCACGCAAGGCATATTGCACACCGCGCCCCGTTGCCTCGACCCGCCCCGCGATACCGCCGGCATTCAGCGGCTTGCCGGTGACGCAGGCGCGCGCGTTGATGTCGGTCGTGTGCATCCGGGCATATTGATCGGCGATCCAGGCCATCTCACGCTCGCCCGAGCCCATGTCAGGGGCGGGCACATTCTGGCTGGGGTTGATCAGATCGCGCTTGATCAACTCATATGCGAAGCGGCGGGTGATCAGCTCAAGCTCATGCTCCTGATATTCACGCGGATCGATGCAGAGCCCGCCTTTCGAGCCGCCAAATGGCGCCTCGACCAGGGCGCATTTGTACGTCATCAGCGCCGCCAGCGCCTCAACCTCATCCTGGTTCACACTGGTGGCGTAGCGAATGCCGCCCTTCACCGGCTCCATATGCTCGGAATGAACCGAACGGTAGCCGGTGAACGTGTGGATCGCGCCACGTAGACGCACGCCAAACCGCACCGTATAGGTCGAATTGCAGACGCGGATCTTCTCCTCAAGACCGGGAGAAAGATCCATCAGGCCGACGGCACGATTGAACATCAGATCGACAGATTGCCGGAATGTCGGCTCTTGCGGCTGGGCCATGATCCCTCCCCTAAAATCGGCGCCGGTGCGTCGGTGCGTTGAGAATCAGCCTAACGCTAGGTCACGGCGGTTAACAAGGAGAGGAACGATTCGCCTGATACAGCGGAAGCCCCGGGTGACCTGGCTAAAATTTGCGTAAACGAATCGCGAAACAAACACCTCGTTACGCAAGGATTGTTGGAAAACAGACCCTTGCACAAGGTTTTGCTGGATTGATGGCCCTATTTTCGCCATAAGAGTGAGGTGAATATTGATGGTCGCGCTGAATTCTGGACGCTCCTGTGGGGGGATGCGCTGGACAGTATCCGGCAGAGGGTGACAAAACATGATCAATACAGCTTTCGGCTCCTTCACTGGGGTTCTTCCGCTCAAGAATAGACTGACCGCGTTCTGGCAATGCGAATCGGGCGCCGCAATGACGTTCATCGCGTTGATTTGGACGGTCATGATTATGGTCTTCTCCGGCATCGCGATCGATGTCGCGCGGGCAGAACACCTGCGCGTGATGATCCAGAACGCGACGGATCGGTGCGCACTTGCAGCCGCCGATATTGATCAGGAGCTTCCTCCGCGTACGGTGGTGTTGGATTGCTTCGAAAAGGCTGGACTTGGTGATTTCATTTCAGCGGATGACATTATCGTCGAGCCTGAAGGCGCTGATGCGGTGCGGGAAGGCCGCAGGGTCACCGTAAATGCGCGCGGAGTGCTCAAAACGTCGACGATGAGTTTCTCAAATATCGACTTTCTTGGTGCGCCTGCTGCGGCAACGGCCGAAGAGCTTGTCAAGAATATCGAAATTGTCATGGTTCTCGACGTCTCAGGCTCAATGGGACGCTCGAATCGCATGGTACGCCTGAAAGAGTCAGCTCAGGATTTCATCGACAAGGTTGTCAATAATGAGGATGCACGTGGTGAGGTCAGCATTTCGATCGTCCCGTATGCCGGGCAAGTGAATGCTAGTGCGGCCCTGTTGTCTCACTATAACATCAGCGGTCCCATTTTCGGCAATTGCGTGAACTTCGCTTCCTTCATGTTTGGCGAAACGCCTCTCGACCCGAGTACCTACATTATCCCGCGCGCCTACGTCTTCGATCCGTGGAGCAATCGTAAAGAATGGCGCGTGACTGATAGCGAAGGTCCGTACTGCCCGCAGCAGGATGGCCGTGCGATCTTCCTGCCGTCAAAAAATGCTGAAGCTCTGAAGGCGCATATTCGCGGTTTCAACTCCGACGGTAACACGTCGATCGATATCGGGATGAAGTGGGGTGCAACCCTGATGGATCCGACATTCCGTGAGGTGATGGCGGGTCTGATTGCCAATGGTGATGTCTCGGCTGACTTGGCTGACCGTCCTTTCGACTATTTTGACAATGGACCCGATGGATCGGACAAATATATCATTGTCATGTCGGACGGTAAGAATACCGACCAGTACATCATCACTGAAGAGTATGGCGAGGGCGACTCACCCGTTTTCCGTGATCCAAGCGGCCGGCTGAGCATTCATCATCCGGGTGAGGGCGAAAGTGGCGGTCGGGATTACTATCAGTTCGACAATAATCGCTGGAGAACAACGCCATACGGCGGTAGCGATGCGATCGATACAGACCGCCTTAGCTGGGCCGAACTTTGGGCGACGTATTCGATCAAGTGGGTGTTAGATGAACTCTATCAAGATCCACTTGACCTGAGCAATGCCGAAAAAGAAGACCTCAGATGGCGGAACATCACTGCGGGTGATCCTGACGACACTGGAATAATGGATCGGATCAGACCCAATGTGAAGGACCAGCGCACGTCCGAGATTTGTACGGCGGTCAAGACGCAAGGCGTAAAAGTCTTCGCTATTGCCTTCGAGGCCCCCCCAGAAGGCGTTGCCGCCTTGCGGGATTGTGCGTCCGATGCGAAGTCCGAGCATTTCTTTGACGTGAATGGCCCGGGTATCGAGACCGCGTTCGACAGCATTGCTCGGGCCATCACGAAGTTGAGGTTGACCCAGTGATAACGGCTGTTCTTGAAAGTTCACCTCTGCGCAGATTGCGCAGGGGTGCCGCGAAGGAAGATGGATCGGTCGCCTTCGAGTTTCTGTTGTGGTTTCCGATCTTCCTGATGATCTTCATCTGGGCTATTGAAGGTGCGGTCCTCATGTCTCGGTCGACGATGTTCGACCGCGCCGTTGAGAGGGCAGCCCGCGAGGTGCGTCTGGGCGGACTTGTCGACCCAGATACAGGTGCCGTATCGCGGGAAACCTTTGTTAACCAGATCTGCCAGGCTGCAATGGTTGAAGGAAATTGCAACGACTTGGTCGCAATTGAAATGCTACCGGTCGATACCGACGCGTGGGGCGGGCTTCCGCTTGGCCCCGAAGGCGGAGCGGCCTGCGTAGAACGCGATGCGGGCGGTGATCTGATCCGCCCCGCAACCGATTTCGAACCCGGTATCGAAAGTCAGCTTATGGTCGTGCGCGTCTGCGCTTTGACCCGCGTTCTTTTTAAGGCGGATTCACCAAATCCTTTCGTATACCGCCTGCCAACGGATGACGAGGGCGGCGTTTATGTGTCGGCCGTCACTGTGTTTGTCGTTGAACCTAGCTGACCGAGGGAAATTCAGATGGCTATGATTTCATCCCCTGACTGGCTTCGGAAGACAAGTCCTGGCAAGTCTCTTACACGATTTGCCACGGATGCACGCGGCACAATCACCATCGAAAGCCTTATTGTGCTGCCGATGTATCTGTCGTGGTTCATCCTGACGTTTTTCCTGTTCGACCTTTACCGTGTTGCCTACCACAATGAGAAAGCGGCCTATACGATAGCGGACCTCATCTCGCGGCAAGGAAATGCAGAGCCGATTGATCAGGACTTCGTAACTGGTGTGCATACCGTCTACGACTACATGCTGCAAAACCGCGGGGACACGTGGATTCGTGTGACATCTTTCAGCTATGACGGCATCAACGACGAATATGTCTTGCACGGTTCGCTCGGCTCTGGCGTTGGACCTTATGGAGACGGCGATTTAGAAGCCTTACGAGACCGCCTGCCCCTGATGGGGAATGCGGCCTCTTTCGTGCTGGTTGAAACCAGAAGCGGTGGCAATCGCACATTTCCCGGTCACGATGGGGTGTTCAACACCTTCACGCCTGTCAGGCCACGCTTCGTGACCGCGATTCCAGTAGATGGTCCGCTGACTGCGTTTCCGTAAAGGATAAGGTGTTTGACTGACAAACGGCGCCTTAACCGGGCGCCGTTTCTATTTGGATGCCCGCTCTGCCAGCATCGCAGCGATCACCTCGGCCATGTATTTGCCCTCATTCCCGGCCGTTACGCCGCCAATCCCCAGGCTTCGCCCGAAGCACCAGTACAGGCCGGGCGCCCAGGCTCTCGGGATAGGCTGGGACAGGCGCAGACGAAAGCCGCTTGAGGGTTTGAACGCAAAGACACCCCGATCGATCGAGGCGATGTTGTCGACGCGAGCCAAAGCCCTGCCCGCATCATCGCGCAATTCGGTGCGTGTCAGCTCCAGGTGGCCCCGGGTGGCGCGGCGCATCTTTTCGGACAACAGCAATATCAACAGCGCCATCGCCAGCAGAAAAAGCCGCCACCCCAAAGGCATCTCCGCCGCGGTCAACGCCACCCAGGCAATGAAACCCCCAAGGGCAATCAACGTCGACAAGCCGAAGATCCGGCGCGCGGGCGAGGGATAAAGGTAGGCGAGGACGTTATCTGACATGGCGCAAAGCCCCTCTGTGCAACGGCAAAGCTGTAGCCTGCAACGGCGCGGGGGTCGAGAGGTGGACTTTACCAAACCGCCGCCCGCGCTTAGGAAGGGCTTATCGATCCGGAGGGCCAGCATGCGTGCCGTATTTCTTATCCTTGCGGCAACGGTTTTCACGGTGTCGGCCTGCGCGCCCTTCCCTGAGGGTACGGGGCGGGCTGACAGCGGGGCGCTGCAGGCGCCCTACCCCACCCTCGTTCCCCTCGCGTCCCTGGACGCCCGGATCAGCGGCCCGATGATCGACCGCACCAAAGGCCTTGAGGCCCGCGCCAACGCGCTCCGCCGGCGCGCCGCAGCCTTGCGGGGGCGCCCGGTTCTGGAGGGGGCCGAGCGTCTGCGCCTTCTTGCGGCCACCGACCGCTGATCTACGGCTGCGTTGCAGCGCGCGGCCGAAGGGGGTAACAGACGGATGCACCCCGCCTTGCCCTTTCAGGAGCCATCGCCCTCATGACCGCCCCCCTCCGCCTTGGCATTGCCGGCCTCGGAACCGTCGGCCTCGGCGTTCTCGATATCGTGCGAAAACAGCCCGATCTGCTGGCCCACCGTGCGGGACGCCCGATTGAGATCACCGGCATCTCGGCGCGCAGTCACAACAAGGACCGGGGGATGGACCTGTCCGGCTATGCCTGGGAGGCTGATCCCGTCGCCCTGGCCAAACGTGATGACGTGGATGTCTTCGTTGAGTTGATCGGCGGCGATACCGGCCCGGCGCTGGATGCCACCAAAGCCGCGATCTCCGCGGGCAAGGATGTGGTGACGGCGAACAAGGCGATGCTGGCCCATCACGGTCAGGATCTGGCCGAGACGGCGGAAAAGGCCGGGGCCGTGATCCGGTTCGAGGCCGCCGTGGCAGGTGGCATCCCCGTGGTCAAGGCCCTGACCGAGGGGCTGGCAGGCAACGTTATCACGCGCGTCATGGGCGTGATGAACGGCACCTGCAACTACATCCTGACCCGGATGGAAAGCGCGGGCCTGCCCTATGACGAGGTTTTTGCCGAGGCCGACGCCCTGGGCTATCTTGAGGCCGACCCGAACCTTGATGTCGGCGGCATTGATGCAGGCCACAAGCTGTCGCTTCTGGCCGCGATCGCCTTCGGCACCAAGGTCAGCTTTGACGCGGTCGAGCTTGAGGGGATCGGACGGATCACCATCGAGGATATCGCCCAGGCCGCCGATATGGGCTACAAGATCAAGCTCTTGGGCGTGGCGCAGATGACCGGCCGCGGTCTGGAACAGCGGATGAGCCCGTGCCTTGTGCCCGATGACAGCCCGCTTGGGCAATTGCAGGGCGGCACCAACATGGTGGTGATCGAGGGCGACAGCGCCGGTCAGATCGTGCTGCGGGGCGCCGGTGCGGGGCGCGGGCCCACCGCAAGTGCTGTGATGGCCGATGTGATCGACCTGGCGCGCGGGTTTCGCGTCAGTACCTTCGGGCGGCCCGCGACGGCCCTGACCCAGGCCATTCCCGCCAAAGCCGCGGCGCCCGCGCCCTACTACCTGCGCATGACCCTGCAGGACAAGCCCGGCGCGCTGGCCAAGGTGGCAACCGTTCTGGGCGAGGCCGGCATCTCGGTTGACCGGATGCGCCAATACGGCCATTCGGACGCCACAGCGCCCGTGCTGATCGTGACCCACAAGACCACCCGCGACGCACTCGACCACGCCATCACCGGTTTCACCGACACCAAGGTGGTCGTCGGATCACCGGTCGCGATCCGGATCGAGTCGGTCTGACAGGCGATCCCCTGACAGGATGGAAAGGGGGCCACGTCCTGCGGCTGCTTTGAAAGCCCGCAGCAAGGCAAGTCGGCAATGCAAGCATATGCCACAGACCAGTAGGCATCCCTATCAGCCCTACACGCACCGCTGCTACAATGAGCAGAGATTTGTTCACTCTCGTGGGACTAAGCGGACCTATGCTGCGACTTTCTCAATGGTTGCTTTGTAATAACTCCACGCTTTCGTGTCAGAGGGACTTCGTGAAGCCAGCGAACCGATTTTGCATGATGTCAGCCCAACCCGATAGATAGTTACCTCTCATTTCGACGGCTTGCTCGCCTCTTGCTTCCCAACCCGTATGGACCAAGGTGATTACGGTGCTACCGTCGTCTGCCGATTCAAACTCTACCGAAACTGTTGTTGCCTCAGCCTCTGACAGTCCGGGATGCCAGCTAAATGAAATGTGCTTTCCTTCTTCGTAGGCAAGGATCGTGCCCCAAGCTCTCCGCTCCCCCTTTGCGGAAATCTCAAAGACTTGGCCGCCCTCGTGGCGCTCAATGACGACAATCTCGGGGACAGATTCGCCAAAATATGGGCTTACTGAATGTGTTTCTAATGGCCACCAAAGGGATACCTTGGACACAAAAGCATCGAAGGCTTCCTGCGGATTGCGTTTGATCGTAGTAACGACTTTGATCGGGTCAAGCGGCATGTGACTACTCTTCTTGTTCGTTGATTGAGACTAACAAATCTGACCAATGAGCTGTCCAGAATGCTCGCATCTCGTTTAATTTCTGTTTGTTGATGAAATAGATGTTACGAGTTCCTTCTGGACGAACGCGAATGATATCCGCGTCTTTCAGAACTTTGAGGTGCTGTGACATTACAGGTTGCGACACATCAATCCTCATAGTCAGCTCGCGTACTGACAGCGGCTGTCGTGCAAGTTCGTCGATGACGTTCTGGCGAACAGGATGCGAAAGTGATTTCAACTCATCTTCATAAGGCATACCTTATGATAAGCATATCCCTATATAGCACACAAGCATAAAAGTAGGAGTGGCTGCGCCGCCCCCACAAGCTGGCCGTCGGGACGGAGCGCAGCATCAGTCAGTTCGGGCTCAAAGCCGCCTTTCGCCTATTTCGTCGGCGGCTGAGGGCCACCTGTATGGCCGTTAGCGCGCTCAGGGTTGCTCCTGTGTTGTACAGCAGGATAGATGCGCCAGAACCTGCATAAACCAAGGATGACCTCATGAGCCTGGCTGCCGTCTTTCACGATCGTATGTTGTCGCTCGGGCTTGCCCGGGTTTCCGAGGCGGCCGCCCTGGCCTCGGCCCGGTTGATCGGGCGGGGCGACGAGAAGGCGGCCGATCAGGCGGCAGTCAACGCAATGCGTTCGCAGCTGGACCTCTTGGACATAAAGGGCGTCGTCGTCATCGGCGAGGGCGAGCGGGACGAGGCGCCGATGCTCTACATCGGTGAGGAAGTCGGCAACGGCAACGGCCCCGAGGTGGACATCGCGCTCGACCCCTTGGAGGGCACGACGCTGACAGCCAAGGACATGCCGAACGCGCTGACGGTGATCGCCATGGCACCGCGCGGCACCCTTCTGCACGCGCCCGACGTTTATATGGACAAGCTGGCCGTGGGCCCGGGCTATGCGCCCGGTGTCGTCACGCTGGACATGAGCCCCGGCGCGCGGGTTCACGCGCTGGCCAAGGCCAAGGGCTGCGGGCCCGACAACATCACCGTCTGCGTGCTGGAACGCCCGCGCCATGAGGACATGATCGCCGAGATCCGCGAGACGGGCGCGGCGATCCGCCTGATCACCGATGGTGACGTGGCGGGCGTCATCCATTGCGCCGAAGCCTCAACCGGCATCGATATGTATATGGGCCAGGGCGGCGCGCCCGAGGGAGTGCTGGCGGCCTCGGCCCTGAAATGCATGGGCGGCCAGATGCAGGGCCGTCTGGTGTTCCGCAACGACGATGAACGCGGCCGCGCCGCCAAGGCGGGCATCGAAGATCTCGACCGCACCTATACCCGCGACGAGATGGTGACAGCGGATGTGATCTTCGCCGCGACCGGCGTGACCGATGGCTCGATCCTGGCCGGCATCAAGCGCGAGGTCGGGTATCTGACGGCCGAGACCATTCTGATGCGGTCGAAAACGGGCTCGGTCCGCCGGATGAGCTATCGCAACCCGGTCAAATAGGGTTCAAAAGCGGGGGGCCTTGGGGTCCGTCGGAATGTTTGAAATTTCCCGTTCAACCCCGACACCGCGCATTCTACGCTAGGGCGCGACCCATCGCAGGAGACCAGCGCGACCCATGAAAGCCTTCTTGAATGTCGAAAGCTCGGCCCTTGGCCGTCGATGGGTCGGACCAACCGCCGAGGAAGACAGAATGGCCGAGGCGATGTGCCAGGCCACCGGGTTGCCGCCTGCGGTTGCGGGCGTTCTGGTGCAACGCGGGGTGGCGCCTGAGGGGGCCGAGGCCTATCTGGCCCCCGCCTTGCGCGACCTTCTGCCCGACCCGATGAGCCTGCGCGATATGGAACCCGCGGCCGAGCGGTTTCTGGCGGCCGTCAAATCCCGCCAGCGGATCGCTATTTTCGCCGATTACGACGTCGATGGCGGCGCCTCGGCCGCCTTGCTGCTGACCTGGCTGCGCGAGATGGGGCATCAGGCAACGCTCTATATCCCCGACCGGATCGATGAGGGCTATGGCCCGAACGTGCCCGCGATGCGCGAGCTTGGGGCCACCCATGACCTGATCATCTGCGTCGATTGCGGCACGCTCAGCCATGACCCGATTGCGGCGGCAGGATGCGATGTGCTGGTGCTCGACCACCATCTGGGTGGCGAAGATCTGCCCCCCGCCCGCGCCGTGGTCAACCCCAACCGCCAGGATGAGGATGGCGCCTTGGGCCATCTCTGCGCCGCAGCGGTCGTGTTCCTGATGCTGGTCGAGGCGAACCGGCGGCTTCGGGTGGATGGCACGCAAGGCCCCGACCTGATGGCGATGCTGGACTTGGTGGCACTTGCCACCGTGGCCGATGTGGCACCGTTGATCGGCGTCAACCGGGCCTTCGTGCGCCAGGGGCTGGTGGTGATGGGCCGTCGGGATCGTCCGGGCCTTGTGGCCCTGACCGATGTCGCGCGGCTTGACCGGGCGCCAGCGGCCTATCACCTGGGCTTCGTCCTCGGCCCCCGGGTCAATGCGGGCGGGCGCATCGGCGCGGCGGATCTGGGCGCGCGCCTTCTGGCCACCGCTGACCCGCACGAGGCCGCGGCCCTCGCCCAGCGGCTGGAACAGCTCAACAGCGACCGGCGCGAGATCGAGGCCGGCGTTCTGGCCGAGGCGATGGCGCAAGCCGAGGCGCGCGGGTCTGAGGCGCCGTTGGTCTGGGCGGCGGGTGAAGGCTGGCATCCCGGCGTGGTCGGCATCGTGGCCGCGCGCCTAAAAGAGGCGTTCAACCGCCCCGCCGTGGTGATTGGGCTGGATGGGGGCGAGGGCAAGGGCTCGGCCCGGTCAGTGCCCGGTGTCGATCTGGGTGCTGCCGTGCAGCGCATCACGGCCGAGGGGCTGCTGCTGAAGGGCGGCGGGCATAAGATGGCGGCCGGTCTGACCGTCGCGCGCGAGGCCCTTGAGCCGGCCATGGCGCGGCTATCCGATCTTTTGGCCCGCCAGGGCGCGGGCGCGGAAGGGCCGCGCGACCTGCGCCTGGCCGGCGTGCTCATGCCCGGCGCCGCCACGCCCACGCTGGTCGAACAGCTCGAGGCCGCGGGCCCATTCGGCGCCGCCGCCCCTGCCCCACGCTTTGCCCTGCCATCCGTCCTGATCCACCACGCGCGTCGGGTGGGAGAGACCCACCTCAAACTCAGCGTCAGCGACGGCACAGGCCCAAAGCTCGATGTGATCGCCTTCCGCGCCCTCGACGGCTCTCTGGGCCCCCTCCTGGAAGGCCACGCCGGCGCGCGCCTGCATCTGGCCGGACGCCTCGACTTGAACCACTGGCAGGGCCGCACGACAGTGCAGTTGCGCCTTGAGGATGCGTCACATGGCTGAGAGGCCGGGCCTGCGGCAAATCCTCGGCAACGACCGCAAAAATCCGCTTGCCAGGCTGCCCACATTTGCCTAAGTACGCCCCACGCCAAGGCATGGCCCGTTCGTCTATCGGTTAGGACGCCAGGTTTTCAACCTGGAAAGAGGGGTTCGATTCCCCTACGGGCTGCCATTTTCCCCAAAAATCCTATTTAATTCAATGATTTATTGACGGCGTGTATCCGGGGGCACCAAAAAGGACACCATACGAAAAGGGCCTTGCAATGGGTTTACCGGATCAACTGCGCAGATTGTTGAAGGGACCGCATAAAGAGGCTTCCGCCCCGCAAGAACCGGCAGGGCAGCGTGAAGAAGGCTTGGAAGAAGTCCTGATCTTTGTCATCAACGAAAGCTATGATCGTATTGGCGAGTATGTGGACTGGGACGACTACCCCGACGAGGCGGCGGCCACCGATGCCGCAAGCCGAGCGTTCTTGGGACGGATCGAAGCTGAATTCGGAAGCGAATTCGAAGAAGTGAATGTCGGTTCCGGCGCAGACCTTCCTGCGTTCGTCACAGTGATCACCGAAAACATCGTTCCATTGTTGCCGTGGCTGATGGCCGTTTTCTTTTCCGGGAAGCCTATAGTCGAAAACCTTGGCGCGTGGCGGACGATCTACGAGAAAATCCGACCATACTTCAGAAGGATTACTTTGCTGAACCGAAATGGGGCGGCGGTGCTGGCTGTCGAAGCCGTATTCGAAGACATGGGCGGAACGCCGAAGACCGTCGTTCTTCGGGGCTACAAACCCGAATATCCGCACGGGGACGACGAAGGGGTCGAACCGCCTGAAGGTATCGAAAATCCTTGCCCGACGCTGAACCTCAGTATGATAAAGCATGTCTTTCAGATTGAGGCCGACGGCGTGGCGTTCGTTGTAACCGTCGATGGAACTAATGTTGCCCTAAAGCGTCTCTGATCGCGCGCCGCGACCCGCTGGCAGCAAGGTCCGCGCGCTGACGGGGTTTCGTTCGGCACTCACCGTCTAATCCGAGTCGCTTCGCGGGAAAGCTGGTAAAGCCCACTGGCGCGACCTGCCAATTCACTCCGCCCAGTCGACCAGCCTGAGCGCCGTCTCTGGGTCCACACCCGCTTCCTTTGCCGCTGCCAGCGTGTCGACGATCTGCTTCGCTGCCCGCGCTCGTCCGCCCGCGTCGAAGGCTTGCAGGGACCGTGTGACGTCCATCGTGACAGTTGATCTCAGCTTCCGGCTGACTTCCTCGGCCATCAGCCCCGCGATGGGCTGAAGGGTCCACTGGGCCAGATGGCGCTGCACTTCGCGGATCAGCGGGCCGGTCTTGACCGGCGACCATATGCCAGGAAGGACGCCGCAGGCCATCAGCCGTTGCAGCGCTGGCCAGTCCAGATGCCCACACGAGGTGCCGCCATCATCGTAGACACGGTCGATCAACTCCCAACCCTCATGTCTCTGGCTAGCGACATAGGCTTCGCAGGCCTCCCGCTGGGCATCCAAGGCGTTGAACTCCTGGCCCAACCCCTCCTCGGTGGACTTGCGGGTGTAGATGGCACAACGAACACGACGCATGTCGGGCGCTCCACTGTTCGATGAGACTGAAGAATCGCGGTCCGCTCCAGCGCGCGCCGGTGATCTGCCGGCAACCGCGCTGAGGGAGGCATGGGTCTTCCCGTCCAGCAGATAGCCCTCGGGCGAGACGACGACGCGATACACCCGCCCGTTTCACTCCCGGACCTGCGTGGCGCCATCCGTGACAGATCGGGCTTGGCTGTCTTCATCACCCGCCAGCACCTGCTTCAAGGCCGGTCAGGTCGCAGCCGGGAAGCCGCCGAGCTTCCCGCGTTGCATGTCCTGGCCGAGGACGCGCCGCATGAACAAAACGGACGCGTGTTTTGGCGGGTTTGTCTTTAAAGTGCGCGCCCACCCTTCCCGACATTGCGCCCGATTCAGCTCAGCGAGCGGCCGCGGGCTTGATGATGCGATAGACCGAGCCGGACTTGCCGGAGTTGCATTCCAACGGTTCGCCGGCCTTGCGCAGCCCAGAGTTCGCTGCCCGTACGGTGTGCGGTTGCCAACCAAGCTCCTTCTGCAGAGCCGCGAGGCTGTGGCCCCTCCTTTGCACCGAAGAAGCGCCGTGAGGCAGTCCTTCTTGGTCTTCCGGGGTGCCGCTGTGTTCTTGGGTTGGGATTTATGTCGGTTAACTGCGTTTGCCGCAGTTGCCTGGGTTTCCAGTTCGGTCGCCATTTGCTGATCCTCTCAATACCGGAGCCGGCCCATCCGTACCCTTGTACTGAGCAGAGCCCGGCCAGCCGGGCGAAGCATTCGCAACGACCACAGTCATGCTTGCAGGCGCATGCAAGTCCAGCGGGAAGGAAGGAGAACGGCCCCAAACCGGACCTTAGCCCCATGATTTCAACGCTACGGTGCGGCCCGTCAAACCAGCCGTCCGCTGCGCGAGCAAAACCAAGAGCTGAACGAACCTTAAAGTCACGGACGAAGCGAACCTATTCAAGCGCGGCCACTGCAATGCGGCCAAAGCTGCGCGTCCTTACGGGATCTGCCGTTTCCGCGACAACAGTGCGCACCATGCGCGGTTCGCCCTCAGGTGCGATGACTTCTTCTTCCCAACACCCAGCGAGAACGAGCGTAAAGAAAAGCAGTGCTGGAACTTTGGAGTAAAACCCTGGAAGCCTTCCTTCCTGATTGGTCGGTGGTAGCGGCACGGGGATTGATGTGGTGGTGGAAGCTGCGCCGGCGTCGGGCACCGCGTCCACTCTAGTGCGGCACTGGCGTGCGACGCATCCGCTTACATGTTGCCGACCTTCTTGTGGTTCGCCACGAGCCGGTGGAGGCCGCGAACGAAGTCCCAGATCGCGACAATCCCGCCCATGAAGAGCGTTCGGATCGCCCGGAACGAGAAGGGCGGTACGGCCTTGAGTTCACGGGACTGGACCGGCTGACCAGCCGCCACGGCGCCCAGGATCGCGTCCATCTCCTCTGCGTTGTTCCAGATGCTACGGAACAGGATCTTTCCGTCTGGCGCGAGCACGAAGATCGAGTTCGGCATCGTCCCGTAGAAGCGATGCGCCGACCCGTTTACGTCGTCGACCAGAATTGTCCGGTGGTCGCCATAGCGCCGCTTGGTCTTTTTCGCGGCGGCAATCTTTTCGGCCTCGGTCCGATGCTGCGGTTGAAGCTCTCCGGGGTGAGCCTCGCGTACATACATCAGCACATGGTCAAGTTCGGGATATTTCTCCATCAGCTTCATCATGGGCGGGACGCTTTGCGCGTACATTGGGCAGGTCATGCTGCCCGTCTCAAGAACGAGGGGCTTGTCTTTGAGGTAATCGGCAAGATGGACGGTCTGACCTTCGAGTGTGCACAGTTCGGCATCTTTGAACGTGTCGCCGGCCTGAAGGCCGTCATCGACGGTAAAGTCGTACTCTTCGGGGGTGAATCGACGGTAGCTATAGGTCTTTGATTGTGTGTTGGTCATCGGGTTTCTCCTGTTTTGGAGTGGTAGGGCTTAGGCGAGAGCTTGCAGGGCCAGCACAGCCAGAAGCGTGCTCAGCGTCATCAACAGCCCGCGGTGATGGAGCAGTGTCAGTGCGCCGAGACCGTCGCGCACGGCGACCACGTCTCCGTCAGAGGGCACGGTATCGACACCGCGGATATCCTTGAAAAGGCGGGCTACAATCAGGCCGAGCTGGGCGAAAAATAGCGTCGCTACCGCGATCGCGACGGCCGAAAACCCAGCCTGGACCAGCAGGACGATTACAAGAAGTGTCACAGTCCCCATTGTCGTCATCATGGTCGGCGGCAACAGATGAATCACACGTTTCAGGATGGCGTGCACCTTACGCGCCTCGTCGTCGCCGACCTGCGTGGAACGCGGCGACCACATCAGTCTCCAGACCGGTTTCTCGATCAGCGACAGCACCACAAAGATACCGGCGCCAAGGCCAAGGAGGCCGGTGAGAAGTGAGATCAAGACATCGGGCATCGTGTTTCCTTTCTAGGATCGTTCGGGCACCTCATTGACAAAGATGTCCGAGTTGAAGATGTTGTCATCGTCTACATAGATCAGCATGTAGTCAACGTCAACATTGAAAGCGGAAAAAGATGAACACCCCCTATCACCACGGGAATCTGCGTCAGGCACTGCTTGACCGCGCGATCAAAACACTCAGTGAAAAAGGGGTGGAAGGCCTTAGTTTACGGGGTCTGGCGCGCGATCTCGGCGTTAGCCACGCAGCACCCCTTCGTCATTTTGCAACAAAAGTCGAGTTGTTGAATGCAATTGCTGTGGAGGGTGTGGGCTCCCTCATCGCGGCGACAGGAGGTGTCGATGCCAACCCACCTGGTGTTGCACGTCTGCGCGCCATGATCCTGGCCTACGTTGACTGGGCCATCGAACATAGCGAACTCCATCACATACTGAGAAATCCTGACGTAATGCGGCACGCCTCTGACGATCTGACAGCCTTGCTTGCGGCCTTTGCGGATCGACAGAGGCAGGAGATCAAGGCGGCGCAGGAATCTGGTTGGCGAACTGACACCGACCCGGAGGTCCTGTTTCTGCACCTTGTGTCGCTGACGGCCGGTACGGCCATCGTCACGACCGAGGAGGTCTACCAACGTCGCGTGGCTGCCCCCGAAACGCGATCGAACGTCGAAGCGTCAATAGATCTGTTTTTGGGCTAACTTTCGAGTGCTCAATAACAAGTGTCTCTTCGGGTCGAGTTGGGAAGCGCCGTGAAACCACTGCTTTCGCAACCGGTGTCATGAGAAATTTCGGTTGTTTTCAAACAAGATCTCAGTTTTCCGAGCAGCGCACATCGGGAATGATGTTTTTTTGAGAGTTGTTCTTTGGAATGGCGTAGTCGGTTGAGCGGTGAGGCGGTCACGACAGTTCTCGTTTGCCGTTACCCGGAGATGCGCGAAAGCCGGTTGGATAGTGCGGTTACGATATTGGGTCCCATTATCATTGCCACTTTCGAGGCACGATTTCGGAACGCTGGACCGCCTATGCTGAACTGTCTGAACCCCATCATGGAAGTTCAGCATGCCCCATCTCGATGACACCGCGTTCGTCAATTCGCGCCGCGATGAGCGTAGCCTCGGCCACCGCACGCTACGGGCCTATGCCCATGATCTGCGAACCTTCGCGCGTTTCATCAAAGCGCACCAGCTCACTGATCTACTTTCGAAAGCCGACACCCTCGCTTTACCACCGCCACTTGCGCGATGAGGTGGGCGCCAAGCCCGCAACCATCGAGCGGCGGCTCGTCACCCTCAAGTCTTACTTTGCCTGGCGCGCAGAGCGGAACAGCGCCCTGCCTTCCCGTTCGCTGACGTCCGGATCAGGGTGAAGATCCCGCGGCAGGCGCCGCGAGATCGCATCGCATCTAGCCGATCTATTTGCAAACCCTTGCGAGCGTCTGGGCCACGTCGTCGCCACGGTACGCGAACCGCGGATCGACCGCCGGGCAGTAGCGCGAGTGGGTGTTGATCACGGTCAGGATGCGCAGCTTCCGGGCGGTTATGAGTTGGTTGTGCAGGAAGTCCATGGCCCAGACCTCGTCCGATCCGGCTGCTTCAGCGTGCTGAAGTCGGACACCGTCCAGTCGAGCCCGGCCAGCCGCAGCAAGCTCTCGACGAACCCTGTGGTCTGCCTGAGCGCCATGCCGAACAGCGCCTTCATCGACAGACACGTCTGGATCGCCGCATCGCTATAGCTCTGCTGCCTGCCACGCCTGCCTGATGGCGCGGCTTCCCAGGTCATCTCGGGATCGAACCAGATCGTCAGCGAGCCACGGCGCTTGAGCGCTTCATTGCAGGCTGGCCAGTTCTTGGTCTTGTAAGTGGGGGGTGTCGGTCTGCTCATGCATCCCAGCTACCACGCTGGATTCACGAGATGAATCCCTCAACCGATTTGTGCAACAGAGCCCTCCGACCTTCATCTCCAGCTAAACCCTGATCGCGCCTGCTATGTTGAGATTGCCGTACGGATAGCCAACGGTTTGCAGACCCGAATGATGATTGCACAGTAGGCAGTGTCGGTGCACGCGACACGCATAATGTCGAAGGCATTCATCGCGAGCGGGTGTTGCAGTGAGCGAGGTTCGTGGCCGAAGACCGGCAGAGATCATTAACGCCTTCAGAGCAGAGCCAAAGCCGGAATTCCCGAACCGGCAGGGAGGACGGTCAGCGTGCGCGTTCGTACTCTTCGGCTAGATGCGCTGCGGCTTTGCCGGCCAGCTTGAGGAACGTCTGGCGCTCTTCCGGGTCGAGGCCTGACGTCAGCTCGGATTGCAGATCGCGCACGACCGGAGCTGCCTCTGCCAGGATCGCCTCGCCCATTTCGGTCAACCGCACCTGCTTCGCGCGGCGGTCTGTCTTGCTGACCTCGCGGGCGACCCATCCCTTCTGCTCGAGCCGGTCGATCACGCCGCCGATGGTCGCGCGGTCGTAGGCGATCGTGGCGGCGACGGTCGCTTGGTCGATGCCAGGACGGGCCTGGATGGCGCTCATGGCGGCGAACTGCACGGGCGTCATGTCGAAGCCCGCCTCCCTGGTGCGCAGCTGGAACACATGGACAGAATGCTGATGCAGCCGCCTCAGCAGGTGTCCGGCCATCTCGAATAGCTCCATCCCGTTTCTCTGCCCCTTGCAAGCTTTCGCTACCGCGCCGACGGATCGTAGCGCTTCATGGGGGGCATTCCAGACCATAGTCAACCGCGCCGCAACAAGTAGGCATACATACCAATTCATTGACACCGGTATAGTGAGCATACTAATAATAAGTATGCATACATTATTGTCGCTTGCGAGACGACACATCCCAGGGAGGACAGGATGACCCGAGTTTCGACATTTCTCTGCACCACCGCATTGGCGGCGGTCACGGCCACCTCGGCCATCGCGCAGGAGGTCACGCTTCTAATGCATCACTTCCTTCCGCCGGTCGCCAATGCCCACAAGGTCATGCTGGAGCCGTGGGCCGAGAAGATCGAGGCCGACAGCAACGGCCGGATCGCCATCGAGATCGCGCCGGCCATGGCCCTTGGCGGCAAGCCGGCCGAGCTTTACGGGCAGGTGCGCGACGGCACGGCCGATATCGTCTGGACGGTTCTCGGCTATACGCCCGGCGTCTTCCCCCGCAGCGAGGTGTTCGAACTGCCGCTTGTCCATGCCGGGTCTGCGACCGACACGACCATCGCGCTGAACGCCTCGCTCGACCTGCTGGCGGAGGACTTCCAGGACATTCACGTCCTCTTCCTGCATGCGCATGACGGCAACCTGATCCACTCGGCAACCCGGCCCGTCCGGACGCTTGAGGATGCTGCCGGTCTCAAGTTGCGCACGCCCGGCCGCACTGGTGCCTGGATCATCGAGGCGATGGGCGCCGAGCCCGTCGGCATGCCGATCCCGGCGCTGCCCGAGGCGATGTCGAAGGGTGTCGTCGACGGCGCGCTGACGACCTACGAGATCGTGCCGGCGCTGAAGCTTCAGGAGCTCGACAAGTACACGATCGAGCTGCCGAACGGCGGTCGCTTCGGGACGGCCGTCTTCATGGTCGCGATGAACCAGGAGGCCTACGACGCCCTGCCGGACGATCTAAAGGCCGTGATCGACGCCAATTCGCGCATGAACGTCGCGGCCCAGATCGGCGCGATGTGGGAAGGGTTCGAGCAGGGCGGGATCGACTCGCTCGCCGCCGCGGGGGTCGAGAACATCGTTCTGTCCGCGGAGGAGGCCGCGAAGTTCGACGCGCGGAACGAAACCGTCGTGCAGCGCTGGATCGACGAGGTGACGGCCGCCGGCATCGACGGCGCGCAACTGGTCGAGGATGCCCGCGCCGCCATCGCCGCCGCATCGCAGTCGAACTGAGCAAGCACCCGGGGGCCTTCGGGCTCCCGGTCGTCGCACATTCCGGGCCCTGGGAGGAGACGATGAACGCCTTTCTCTGGCGAACCGCCGATCTGTTCGCGGTGCTCGGTGGGGTGATCCTGCTGGCCATCGTCGCCGTCACCACGACCAATACCGGCGCCTTCATCCTCGACCGCATCGCGGGGCTGGCGGGGGCCGATGTCTCGGGCCTTCCGGGCTACGAAGATTTCGTCCAGCTCGCGATCAGCGGCGCGGCGTTGATGTTCTTTCCGTTCTGCCAGGCCAATCGCGGGCATGTCTCGGTCGACCTGTTCATCGACCGCATGCCCCGCGTCGTTCAGCGCCTGGTCGATCGGCTCTGGCTGGGGCTGACCTGCGCTGTCGCGGTCTTCCTGGCTTACTGGATGGTCTTCGGGATGCTCGAGGCGCGGTCCGACCAGGTCGTGACCACGGTTCTCGGCTGGAGCGTCTGGCCCTTCTACGCCCCTGGGATCGCCTCGATGCTGCTTTGGGCCGCCATCGCGCTGGCGCAGATCTTCGGAGAGCTGCGGCATGCTTGACCCGATGACCATCGGCATTCTCGCGCTGGTCGTCCTTTTCGGCTTCCTGATCCTGCGCATGCCCGTCGGCATCGCGATGATCGCGGTCGGCATCGGCGGAACCTGGGTTCTCAGCCTGCATGTCCCCTTCGTCCGCTTCGTTCCCTACCTGCGCCAGTTCAAGTCGCTCCTGTGGGAGAACGTCGCGAATTACGACCTGTCGGTCGTGCCGCTTTTCGTGCTCATGGGCTATATCGCGGCCGAGGCGCGGCTGTCGTCGGACCTCTTCAAGGGGCTCGAGGCGCTGCTTTCCCGCCTGCGGGGCGGGGTCGCGATGGCGGCGGTCGCGGCCTGCGGCGGCTTCGGCGCGGTCTGCGGATCGTCGCTCGCCACGGCCGCCACCATGGGCAAGGTCGCCTTGCCGGAATTGCGCGCGCTCGGATACGCGCCGCGGCTGTCGGCCGGAGCGCTGGCGGCGGGCGGCACGCTCGGCATCCTGATCCCGCCATCGGTCGCGCTGGTGATCTATGCCGTCATTGTCGAGGGCTCGATCCTCCAGATGTTCCAGGCCGCGGTCGTCCCCGGCCTCCTGGCGGTCCTCGGCTTCATCGTCGTGATCGCGCTGCAGGTGCGCCTCGACCCCTCGCTGGCGCCCGAACCAAAGCCGATGCCGCCGGCCGAGCGCCGGGTGGCCATCCGCCGCCTGATCCCGGTGATCGCGATCTTCGGCGCGATCATCCTCGGGCTCGGCTTCGGCCTCTTCACCCCGACGCCCGCCGCGTCGATCGGCGTCTTCGTGATCGCGACCTACGGGTTCATGCTGCGCTGGCGCACCGGGGAGGGCCTGAACCTTCAGGGGCTTCTCCGCGCCATTCGGGCCACCGCGATCACCTCGGGCATGATCTACCTGATCCTCTTCGGCGCCGAGGTTCTGCGCGGGTTCTTCACCCGCACCGGCCTTCCGCAAGCGCTCAGCGACTGGGCCGCGCTCAGCGGTCTCGACCCGATGCTGGTGCTCATCATCATGCTCCTGATCCTCATCCTCCTCGGCTGCTTCATGGAAAGCCTGGCGATGATCCTGGTGGTCGTGCCGTTCTTCTGGCCGACGCTGATCGCGTTGAACGGCGGAGAGTTCGTGACCGCCGAAACCGCGGCCTTCGGGATGGACAACGAAAGCTTGAAGATCTGGTTCGGCATACTGGCGCTGATCGTGGTCGAGCTGGGCCTGATCACGCCGCCGGTGGGGCTCAACGTCTTCATCATCTCGTCGCTGGCCCGCGACACGCCGATGTCCACCGTGTTCCGCGGCGTGATGCCCTTCCTCGGGGCCGAGTTCATCCGCGTGGCCATCATCCTGATGCTGCCCGCCCTGACCCTCATCGTTCCCCGCCTGATCGGCGGCTGAGAGACAAGGAGACCGCTATGACCGACCTTCCCATCCTCATCGCCGGCGGCGGTATCGGCGGCCTTGCGGCGGCCTGCGGCCTCGCGCGCAAAGGGTTCAGGTCCGTCGTCGTCGAACAGGCCCCGAAGCTCGGCGAGATCGGCGCCGGCATCCAGATCGGCCCGAACGCGTTTCACTGCTTCGATTATCTTGGCGTGGGCGACGAGGCGCGGTCGGTCGCGGTCTATATCGACCAGCTGCGCCTGATGGATGCGCGGACCGCCGAGGACATCACTTCGATCCCGCTCGACGAGCCGTTCCGCAAGTTCTACGGCAATCCTTACGCGGTGGTGCACCGCGCCGACCTGCATGGCGTGCTGCTGAAATACTGCGAGGCGAGCCCGCTCGTCGATATCCGCACCGACCACGTGGTCACTGGCTATGCCCAGGACGGCACCGGCGCGACGCTTCTGCTGAAGGGCCGCGACCCGATCCGGGGCCGCTGCCTGATCGGGGCCGAGGGGCTGCGCTCGCCCATTCGCGCGCAGATGGTGGGCGACGGCGAGCCGCGCATTTCCGGCCATACCACCTATCGCTCGGTCATCCCGACCGAGCAGATGCCTCAGGATCTGCGCTGGAACGCCGCGACGCTTTGGGCCGGGCCCAAATGCCACATCGTGCATTACCCGCTGAAGGGCGGGAAGGTCTACAACCTCGTCGTCACCTATCACCGCGACGTGCAGGAGGCGATTGCCGGAAAGCCCGCGACCACGGCCGAGGTCGCGCAGGGCTTCGAGCACATCCACCCCAAGGCCCGCCAGATCATCGAGCATGGATCGGACTGGAAGCTCTGGGTGCTCTGCGACCGGGACCCGATCTCGAACTGGGTGGACGGGCGCGTGGCGCTCTTGGGCGATTCGGCGCATCCGATGCTGCAATACTTCGCCCAGGGCGCCTGCATGGCGATGGAGGATGCGGTGGCGCTGTCGCATTGCATGGAAACCTTCGGCGCAAACGTCGAGACCGCGCTGCAGCGCTATCAGGAGATGCGCCGCGTCCGCACCGCGAGGGTGCAGATGAACTCGCGCCTGATCGGCGAATACATCTACCACCCCGACGACGCGAAGGCCGCCGTGCGCAACCATGTGATGCGCGGCATGTCCCCGGGCGATTGGTACAACCAGCTGAACTGGCTCTACGGCTCGAACGGACTCGACGCCGGCCAGAGCTCGGGCATCGCGGCGAAGTAGCAAAGGAAAAGGCATCATGGCATTCGCGTTCGACCCACACCCGACGCCCACGGTCGCCATCGCAGGCAGCACCGACCGCATCCCGGTGCGTCGCATCTTCTGCATCGGCCGCAACTACGCCGCCCATGCCCGCGAAATGGGCAAGGACCCCGACCGCGACCCGCCCTTCTTCTTCCTCAAGCCCGCCGATGCGGTGGTCGACGATGGCGCCACGCTGCCCTATCCGCCGCAGACCGAGAACTTCCACCACGAGGCCGAGCTGGTGGCCGTGATCGGCACCGGTGGCCGGAACATCGCGGAGGGCGAGGCGCTGGGTCACGTCTGGGGCTATGCTGTGGGCAACGACCTGACCCGGCGCGACCTGCAATTGAAGGCGCGCGATCAGGGCCGGCCCTGGGATCTCGGCAAGGGGTTCGACCGCTCGGCGCCCATCGCGCCGGTGCATCCCGTCTCGAAGGTTGGCCACCCGGCGACAGGGGCGATCAGGCTGACGGTCAACGGCGAGGTGAGGCAGGACGCCGACCTGGCCGAGCTGATCTGGTCGGTCCCCGAGATGATCTCGATCCTGTCGCACTCGATGGAGCTGAAACCGGGCGACCTCATCATGACGGGCACTCCCGCAGGCGTCGGGCCGCTGGTGCCCGGCGATGTCTGCGTCGTTTCCATCGAGGGGCTCGGCGATCTGACCACCACCATCGGACCCCGCGCATGACCTTGCGGCTGCACAACTTCTTCCGCTCGTCGACCTCCACCCGGCTGCGCGCCGCGCTGAACCTCAAGGGGCTGGACTACGACTATGTCGCCTATGTCTTGCGCGACGGCGAAACCCGCGCGCCCGCCTATCTGGTCAAAAACCCCCAAGGCCTGGTACCGACGCTCGAGCTTGAGGATGGCACCAGCCTGACCCAGTCGCTGGCCATCATCGAATGGCTGGACGAGACGCACCCCGACCCCGCGCTCCTGCCAGCCGATGCGCTCGGTCGTGCCCGGGTCAGGGCGCTGGCCTATATGATCGCCTGCGAAATCCATCCGCTGAACAACCTGCGCGTCCTTAACCGGCTCAGCGACCAGTTCGGCGCAGACGACGCGGCCCAGAAGGCGTGGTTCACCCATTGGGTGGCCCTCACCTTCGACGCTCTGGAAGCCGCATTGCGCAACGGCCCCGAAACCGGCCGGTTCTGCCACGGCGACAGGCCGGGCCTCGCCGATCTCTGCCTCTATGCCCAGGTGTGGAACAACCGGCGGTTCGGCATCGCCCTCGATCCCTGGCCGACCATCGCCCGGATCTTCGCCGAACTCGACGGTCTCCCGGCCTTTGCCGATGCCGCGCCGCCCCGGCAACCGGATGCCGCCTGACGCCACCCTTTCACGGAGAGACCGATGGACAACGCCATGCAACCCGAAGACACGCCCGAGCTTCGCGCGCTTTACGAAGGGTTCGAGCGAAATCACCTGAACCCGCTCTGGACGCAGACCGGCGACCTGATGCCCCTGCATCCAAGGCCGAAGGCGGTGCCGCATGTGTGGAAGTGGGCCGACCTTCTGCCGCTGGCCGAACGCTCGGGCGATCTGGTGCCCGTCGGGCGCGGCGGCGAGCGGCGGGCCATTGGCCTGGCGAACCCGGGCCTCGGCGGGCGCGCCTATGTCAGCCCGACGCTCTGGTGCGCGGTCCAGTATCTCTGCCCGGGCGAGAACGCGCCCGAACATCGCCACTCCCAGAACGCGTTCCGGTTCGTGGTCGAGGGCGAAGGCGTCTGGACGGTGGTCAACGGTGATCCCGTGCGCATGTCGCGCGGCGATCTTTTGCTGACGCCGGGCTGGAATTTCCACGGCCATCACAACGTCGCCACCGAGCCGATGGCCTGGATCGACGGGCTCGACATCCCGTTCAGCCAGCAGATGGATGTGGGCTTCTTCGAATTCGGCTCCGAGCGGGTCACCGACAATGCCACACCGAACTACAGCCGGGGCGAACGGCTCTGGTGCCATCCGGGCCTGCGCCCGCTTTCGCAATTACAAAACACCGTGTCCTCGCCGATCGGCGCCTATCGCTGGGAATTCACCGATCAGGCCCTCACCCAGCAGCTGCTGCTTGAGGACGAGGGGATGCCCGCCACATTCGGTCTCGGCCACGCTGCGATCCGCTACGTCAATCCGACGACCGGCGGCGACGTGATGCCGACGATCCGCTGCGAGTTCCATCGCCTGCGCGCGGGCACCGAGACGCCTGCCCGGCACGAGGTCGGATCCTCGGTCTTCCAGGTCTTCGACGGCACGGGCGCGGTGGTTCTGGACGGTGAGACCCATGCCCTCGACAAGGGCGATATCTTCGTCGTGCCGTCATGGGTCCCGTGGTCGCTCCGGGCCGAGACGCAGTTCGACCTCTTCCGCTTCTCCGACGCCCCGATCATGGAGCGCCTCGACTTCATGCGCATCCAGGTCGACGGACAATGAAGCCGGCAGGCGAAGACCGCGCCGCGCGGGCGGCCCTTCGGGCGCGGCAGGGAGAGGGTGCGCGGTATGACGCCCCCGCGGCACCGCATGACGACCTGCTCCTGGCGCGCCGGGGGACCGCGTATTTCGCCCGGAAACTGAACGAGTTGCGGGACGACGACTTCTTCCGCCCCTGCCTCCGCGCGGGGTGGACGCGGGCACATCTGGTTGCCCATGTCAGCTACCATGCCCGCGCCATGGCGCACCTCATGGAAATGGCTCGGACCGGCACCGAAACGCCCATGCATATCTCGCCCGAGGCACGCGACGCCGAGATCGCCCTCGGCGCGACACTCCCGCCCTATGCGCTGCGCAGCCTGTTCCATCACTCCGAAGTGCACCTCAATGTCGAATGGAGGGATCTCGGCGATGCGGCCTGGGAGGCGGAGCTGCGCATGCCGGACGGGGCCTTGATAACCGCAAGGGACGTGCCGTTGCTGCGCGCCCGCGAAGTTTGGCAGGCCGCAATCGATCTGGCGAATGGCGGGCGGATGTCGGACGTGCCCGACGGTGTCGAACTCGCGCCGCACCCGACTGATCGCCGGCGCGGTCTCGCAGCGGGCAAGACCGCCAATCCGCCCCGCAACCGCCACGCAGGTCTCCGTGAGTGAACGATGGTGCGGGTGGACGGTTGCACCGGCGACATGCGCGGCGCCCCGCGTCGGATCACGAATCAAATGAGAACACTGTTCGCGGACGAAGCAGTTTAGGTATCTGAACCTGCATCCAATCCATCTCGCCCACCACCGGGTAGCCCACATGCCGCCCGCGAAGGTCGGCTGACGTGGGCATTCCAGAAGTAGGTGCAGCTTGCAGCAGTCGCCACAGCAGACATCCATGTGACTTGCGGCATCCTGGGCGCGCAACGGCCGCATCGTGGGCGACGGTTCCGATAGACGATCGGCCATTTCCCTTCACGACCTTGCGCTTGCGGTGAGGGTATGCCGCGCCACGCTCGGTCAGGACACAGGCCCGCCGACCGTGTCGATCCAGCCCTGGAGGGCGTTGGCGATCAGGATCTTGTCCGACCCGAGCATGAAGCACGTCACGCCCTCGCCCGACCATGAGCTGACGAGGTCGCGGCATTCGGATGGGTCGGGCGAGAAGACCGGCATGATCGCGGGCAGGCCGTTTTCCCGGGCCGCGCCGACCAAACGGCGGAGCGCGTCGTTCACGCGCGGGCTGCGCCAGTCGCCCTGCAGGCCCATGGAGACCGAGAGGTCGAAGGGTCCAGCCATCAGGGCCGCGAGCCCCGGTGTCGCGGCGATCGCGTCGATCTCGGCCATGCCCTCGACGCTTTCGACGAGCGCGACGATGCCCGTCCGCGCCTCTTCCCGCGCGACGTAGTCGCGCCAGTCGCGCACGAAATGGCCGCCCGAGCGGACGCAGGGGCAGGCGCCGCGTCGGCCCTGCGGGCCGAAGCGGGTCGCGTCGACCGCGCGGCTGGCCTGGGCTGCACTCGCCACGTCGGGCACCACGACATGGGAGATCCCGGCGTCGAGCGCCTTGAGGATCTCCACCTCGTCGAGCCGGGATACCCGCACGGCGGCGGCAAGGCCCGTCGCGGCGGCCGCGCGGGCCATGCGCTCGGCGGTCTCGATCCCGAAGGGACCGTGCTGGCAATCGATGACGATGAAGTCGAAGCCGTTCAGCCCGACCATGTCGATCACTTCTGGGGAGTCGATCTGGCTCCAGGTGCCGTAGGTCGGTTTCCCGGCGGCGAGGATGTCACCCAGGCGTCTCATGCGTCGGTGAGGCCGAGAATGGCCTTGCACTTGATCTCGACCAGGATGCCCGGCATCGAGAACCCCTTGACCGCGAAGCCGGTCCAGGTCGGGTAGCGGCTGGTGAAGTAGCGGTCCTTCACCGCGAGGAAGGTCTTGAGATCGGCCATCGAGTCGGCGAACCAGGTTTCCAGCTCGACCACGTCGTCGAAGCCCGCCCCCGCCGCCGACAGCACCTTGGCCACGTTCTCGAAGGCCTGCACGAATTGCGCCTCGGGGCCTTCGACCACGTTCAGGTTCTCGTCGCGGCCGACCTGGCCGGAGATGTAGAGCGTGTCGCCGACCAGGATGCCGGGGGCGTAGTGATAGGTGTCGTAGATGTTCTCCATCCCCTCGGGGACGATCACCTTGCGTGTCGGCATTCTCACCTCCTGTAGCAGACGGATTTCACGGCCTCGGCGATGCGGCGCGCGTCGGGCATCCACGCGCGTTCCAGCCGGTCGTTGTAGGGGACGGGGCTTTCCGGCGCGCCGATGCGGGCGACCGGCGCGTCGAGCCAATCGAAGGCGTTCTCCATGATGGCCGCGGCGATCTCGCCGCCGAAGCCGCCGAAGAGGGGGGCCTCGTGGACGACGACGGCGCGGTTGGTCTTGCGCACGCTGTCGCAAATGGTGCCGACATCCAGCGGCTTGATCGTGCGGGGGTCGATGACCTCGGCGTCGATGCCGTCGCGGGCCAGGCGTTCCGCGGCCTGCACGGCGCGCTCGACCATGGCGAGCGTGGCGACGATGGTGCAATCGCGCCCCTCCCGGACGATACGCGCGCGGCCGGGGTCGATGGCATAGGGCGCCTCGGGCACGGGTTGCGGCTGGCCGAGGTAGAGCAGCTTGTGTTCGAGGAAGACCACCGGCCCGTCATGGCGGATGGCGGCGGTCATCAGCCCCTTGGCATCATAGGCGGTCGAGGGGGCGTAGACCTCGAGGCCGGGGATGTTGGCGAACAGCATCTCGAGGCTTTGCGTGTGCTGCGCGGCCAGCCGGATGCCCGCGCCCTGCGGCCCCCGGAAGACGACCGGCACTTGCACCTTGCCGCCCAGCATGTAGCGCGCCTTGGCGGCCTGGTTGACGATCGCGTCCATCATCAGGGTGACGAAATCCCACAGCTGCGCCTCGACGATCACGCGCTTGCCGCGGAGCGCCGCGCCCACCCCGCACGAGGCGATGGCGCCTTCGGAGATCGGCGTGTCGCGGACACGTTCGGGCCCGAAGCAGTCGTAGAGGCCGCAGGTCAGGCCGAAGATGCCGCCGATGCGGCCCACATCCTCGCCCAGCACGATGACGTCCGGGTCGTGCGCCATTTCCTGCGCGAAGGCTTCGGTGATGGCCTCGGCATAGGTCAGGGCGCGCGCGCCCGGCGGCGGTGGCACGGGCGCCGGCGCGGTGCGGGGCGGTGCGACCTGGGCCATGGCGTCGGCCATGTCGGGCTCGGGCTGGTCGGCGGCCCAGTCGATGGCGGCCTCGATCCCGGCTTCGGTTTCGGCGAGCAGCGCATCCCACGCCGCCTCGTCCAGTCCGTCGCGCGCGGCCATCTCGGCCTTGAGCCGGACAATGGGATCGGCGGATTTCCAGGCGGTTTCCTCGTCGCCGGTGCGATAGGCGGGCAGGTTGGCGCGCATCGAATGGTCGTCCCAGCGATAGGTCAGCGCCTCGATCAGGCTGGGCCCGTCGCCCGCGCGGGCCCGCAGCGCCGCGCGCGTCACCGCCTCGCGGATCGCGGCGAGGTCATTGCCGTCGATCCGCACGTTCGGCACGCCATAGGCGTCGCCCCGCGCGGCGATCGAGGGGCCGGCGGTGACCAGTTCGGTCGGCGTCGAGAGGCCGTACTGGTTGTTCTCGCAGAAGAAGATCAGCGGCAGCTTCCAGATCGCCGCCAGGTTCATGGCCTCGTGAAAGATGCCTTCGTTCGCCGCGCCGTCGCCGAAGAAGGTGATGCCGATTGCGCCGGTTCCGTCGAGCTGTTCGGCCAGCGCCGCGCCGGTGCCGAGCCCCATGCCCGCGCCCACGATCCCGTTGGCCCCGAGGATGCCGCGCCCGACATCGGCGATGTGCATCGACCCGCCAAGGCCGCCGCAATAGCCCGAGGCGCGGCCCATGAGTTCGGCGAACATCAGCCGGATATCCGCCCCCTTGGCGATGGTGTGGCCGTGGCCCCGGTGATGGGTCAGCAGGAAATCGCGGTCCTCCAGGACCGGGCAGGCGCCGGCGGCGATGGCCTCTTGCCCGACCGAGGAATGCGCGGTGCCCTTGATGACGCCTTTCAGAAACAGCTCTTTCGTGCGCGTCTCGAACCGGCGGATGCGCAGCATCAGGCGCAGCGCGGCGACCCGGTCCTCGGGGCCCAGCGCGTTCGGGACGGTGGAGGACAGGCCCTTTAGGATCGAGACATCGGCCATCACACGGCCCCGTAGACAAGGCGCGGCAGCCACAGCGACAGATCGGGCCAGAGGATCACGATGGCCAGGGCCACGATCTGGATGCCGACGAAGGGCCATTGCGCGGCAAAGATGTCCTGCAACGTCACCCCGGGCGGCGCCGCGCCCTGCAGATAGAAGCAGGCCGGGCCGAAGGGCGGCGTCAGGTAGGCGATCTGCATCGACAGGTTGAAGACGATGCCGAACCAGATTGGGTTGTAGCCCAGATCGCTCAGCACCGGCAGGAAGATCGGCATGGTCAGGAACAGAATGCCGATCCAGTCGATGAAGAACCCAAGGATGAGGAAGACCGCGACCATGACCAGCAGGATCACGGCGGGACTTTCGGACACGCCGCCCAAAAGCGACGCGGCGAAGTCGATCCCACCCATCAGGTTGTAGACCCCGATCAGCGCGTTGGTGCCGAAGACCAGCCAGAACACCATGCCGCAGGTCCTGAGCGCCTGGATCAGAACCTCGCCGATCATCCGCAGCGACAGCGTCCCCCGGACCCAGGCGGCGACGGCTGCGCCGAAGGCGCCCAGTGCCGCGCTTTCGGTGATCGAGGCGAGGCCCGCGTAGATCGACACCAGAACGCCGCCCGCCACTGCGACCGGCAGCGCTACGCCCCGGAAGAGGCGCAGCTTGTCGCGAAGCGGCATCGCCGCCTCGTCGGGGCCAAGCGCGGGCCCCAGCGCGGGGTTCAGCCGACAGCGTGCCAGGACGTAGAACGCGTAGAAGCCCGCCAGCATCAGGCCGGGCATAAGCGTGGCCAGGAACAGGTGCGAGATGTTCACCTCGGCCGTCAGCCCGTAGAAGATCAGGATGATCGAGGGCGGAATCATCGTGCCGAGCGATCCGCCCGCGGTGATGATGCCGATGGCCAGCTTCTTGTCGTAGCCGAGCCGCAGCATCTGCGGCAGTGCGATCAGGCCCAGAAGCACGATCTCGCCGCCGATGATGCCGGTCGTCGCCCCGAGGATGACGGCGACGAAGATCGTGACCACGCCGACGCCGCCCCTGAGCGTGCCCGCCCAGACGTGGAAGGCGCGGTAGAGGTCCTTCGCGACGCCGGATTTCTCCATGAAGCTCGCCATCATCACGAACATCGGAACCGCGATCAGCGCGAAGCTGTCGAGGAACTCGACGGTGCGGCTGGACAGGACGAAAAGCGCGTTGGGCCCGAACTGGGTGACTGCCAGGACCACGGCGATCGACCCCGAGACGAAGGCGAGCGGCACCCCCAGCATCAGGAGGGCGGCCATCGCCCCTACGATGAGAAGCGTGATCGTCGCGATGTCCAAGGCCTACCCCACCCGCCGCAGGGCCTGGCGCAGAAGCACCAGAAGGAACAGGACGGCGCCCAGGAACAGCAGGCCCTTCAGAAAGGCCGGCAGGGCTGAATTGAGCGTCGACCCCGACCGTTCGGGGGTCCACGAGCCGTCGAGCGCGAAGCGGAAGAGCGCGCGGTCGGCCTGCCGGAACGCGCCGTAGGCGAGACCCGTAAGGTAGACGGCCCCCGCCCCGACGGTCAGCCAGCGCGACAGCCGCGCAAGGCGCGGCCGGCCGTCGGTCAAGAAGCCGATGCGCATATGCGTGCCCTCGGCCATGCAATAGGCGCCGCCCACGATGAACGCGAAGCTCGCCAGCGCCACCGACGCCTCATGCGCCCAGATCGTCGGCCGGTTGAAGCCGTAGCGGGCCACCACCTCGTAGACCATCAGCAGGACGATTCCAGCGAAGGCCCAGGCCGCGAGGCGGCCCAGAGCCAGTGCGAACCGTTCGATGAAGGACATGGCATGCTCCGCAGCTTGGGGGGCGGGCGTCACGCGCCCGCCCCGTGGCTCAGATCAGTTCAGCCCGAGGGTTTCCAGAAAGGCTTTGTGGCTGTCGACGATGGCTTGCGCGTTCGGGCTTTTCGCGCCCCAATCGGCCCAGACCTCCTGCGTCACGCCGCGGAAGGTCTCGGCTTCGGCTTGGCCGAATTCGATGAAGGTCACGCCCGCCGCTTCGGCCGCCGCCTGCGCCTCGGCGTCCTGCGCGCTCAGCGTCTCGACAAGCTGCGCCGACATGGCGTTGCAGGCGTCTTCGAAGGCCGTCTGCGCCTCGATGCTGAGGGCGTCCCACTTGGACATCGAGACCGACATCTCGGTCACCGCCATGGAATGCCTGGCCAGGACCGAGAACTTCGCCTGATTATGCATCCCGAGCGCCCAGTTCAGCGCGACGTTGGCAAGGTCGGTCGCATCGAGCTGCCCCGTTTCCATCGCGGTCACGCTGTCGCCCACGCCCATCGTCACCAAGGACGCGCCCGCGCGGCTCAGAAGGTCGGAAGCAAGCCCACCCGGGGCGCGCATTCTCAGGCCTTCGAAATCCGAGACGGTCTCGATCGGCACGGTCGAGGGGATCTGCTCGGGCGGCCAGTATACCGGGCATATGAACTTCATGTCGTATTGTTCATAGAGCGCGCGGGCGAGCTCTAGCCCGCCGCCTTCGCTGAACCAGCGGTCGCGCGTCGCACTGTCGGGATAGGCCGCGAGCGTGTCGCCCAGCACGCCCAGGGCCGGGTCCGATCCCGCGAAGTAGGACGGCGCGGTGTACTGGCCCTCGAGGATGCCGTTCTGGATCGCCTCAATGGTTTCGCCCGCACCCACGACGGCCCCGCCCGGCAATACGGTGATCTCGATTTCCCCATTCGTCGCATCGGCCAGCTCCGCAGCCATCTGCTCGAAGGCCTGGGTCGTGGCCGCCGTCGCGCCAAGGAAGGTCTGCATTCTGAATTCCTCGGCCGATGCGCCGCCGGCCGAAAGAGCGAGCGTGGTCCCCAAAAAGGCGGTTCTGATCTTCATTCCTAGTCCTCCCGTTCTTTCGTGATTGGATGCCCGCGGTTCAGGCCGCGATGCGTTTGTCCGGCATGTTCAGGATCTTGCGGGTCTCGGCGACGCTGGCGGGTTCACGCCCCATCGCGCGCGCCTGCGCCACGACCTTGGCGATCACCTCGGCATTGGTCAGGTTCCGCCCGCCGTCGGTGTAAGCGTAGTCGCCGAGGCCGATGGAGATATGCCCGCCTTCACGGATGATCTTTTCGGTCAGATCGAAGAGATCGCCCTTGTAGTTCACCACCGTCCAGACCGTGTCGAAGCCTTCCGGCAGGAAGGCCGTGTGCGCGTCGAGGCCCTTCGCGGTCCCCGGGTGGCCCGCGAAGATGATCTCGTCGGTCATGCAGAAGCAAATGTAGGCGGGCTGCGGCAGCACCCCCATCTTCAGGAACTGCTCGATCTGGCGGGTGAAGCTGACGTTCCAACTGACGAGATATGGCGTCAGGCCATAGTGCCGGATGCGCTCGGCAAAATACATGAGCGTGCCGGTGGAGTTCTTGTAGATGAGCTCGGTGGTGTCGTAGCCGCCTTCCTCGGGGTTCCACCAGTCGACGTTGACGCTGCCGGTGTCCATCGGCGCGAAATCCGGTGCCGTTTCGGCGGATTTCATCATCTCCTCGATTGCGGCGAAGCGGCCCTTGGCGTCGGTGTCGTTGGCGACATAGCCGAGGGTCGGGTGGATCAGGATGTCCGAGCGCGCGCGAATGCCCGCGTTGGTCTCGAGATAGAAGGCCGGGTCGTGGTTCGGCGCGCCATCGGAGGTGCGCCCGTGGAAATGCACGATCGACGCGCCTTCCTCGGCGCAGGCGACCGCGTCGGCGATGATCTCGCCCGGCAGGAAGGGCACATGCGGATTGCCCCTGCGGCTCGCAAGCTCGTTGACCCGCGCTTCGATGATGATCTTGTCCAAGCCGTCCTCCCTCAGCTTGAGTGCAACGGTGCGCCATCGGAGGGCAGAAATCCAACCTTTGGTTATAAGTCCTGTCCATTTTTGCCCATCATGGTAACCTTAGTTACATGACCAGCCATAAATCCACTCCCCTAAAGCCCGCGCGCGCCGTCGAGACGCTGCTCGGCCGCACCTTCCCGGGCCACACGATGCAACGCATCCGGACGGCGAACGGGAAATACCGGTACGGCTACGTCGGATCCGGCGTTAAGGCGCTCTTCGGCCTCGACCCGGAGGACCTGATGTCCCGCGCCGAGGTCGATCACGCCTGGATCCACCCCGAGGACCGCCCCAGGTTCCTCGCCGGGCTCGAAGCCTCGGCGCGCGATCTGACGCCGCTCGACGAGGAGGTGCGGGTGGAAAGCCCGTCGGGCGGCTATCGCTGGGTCAGGTCGGTCGGCCATCCCCGGCGCCAGCCCGACGGTTCGATCATCTGGGACGGCGTCGCGCTCGATATCCACGATCGCCGCGAGGCACTCGAAACCCTGTCCGACATGCTCTACCGCGTCAGGGACAGCGAAACGACCGAGGATCGCTTTTCCGCCATCGCGGCGCAGGATGTTCATCGCCGGCTCGACGAGCTGCGCGGCGCCATTGAAGCTTTCGCGTGCCTCGTCACTTCAGACCAGCGCGACTCCTTCTCCGATCTGGAACAACGGCTCAACGCACTTGCCCAGGCGGTGCTTGCAGCGAATGACCTCGCGTTCACTGCAGACAGGTCGGAGCGGGCAATCTCCTATGGGAATGAAGCACGACAAGACCTGACGGCGCGGCAGATCCATATCCTGCGGCTTGCGGCAAGCGGAACACCGAACCGGGGAATAGCGGAGGAGCTCGGGCTGGCGGAAGGAACGGTCAAGCAGCACATGACCCGCATCTTCCGACGGCTGGGGGTTCGGAACCGGACCGAGGCCGTCGCGCGACTCAGATCGGCCGACGTGCTGCTCGCGTAACGGCGAGCGGCCCACACCGAACAATCATTGTAGTCGCTCCTGCTGCAGAACAGCATCCCAGAGCCCGACGGTGCTTGCTACCAGCCGAGAGCGGCATCCAGCGATTGACTAACCCGGTGATGCAGTGGCAAGCGGTCAAGATCCAGCCCTGAACGCCCGCCAGCTCACAGGGAGCTTTCCAAGCACATCTGCGCCTTGGTTGCCTCGACGATCCTGTCCTCGCTCGGCAAGTACTCCCTTTCCAACTCTCGCGCAAATGGCGTCGGGATATTGGGTGGAGCCAGTCGCGTGACAGGGGCCTTCAGATCGTCAAAGGCGTATTCGGCCAAAAGTGCGGCGACATCGTTTGAGGAACTGCCGCGTCCGATGGCTTCGGAAAGGACGAGGGCGCGCCCGGTCTTGCGGGCTGACATCAGGATCGTATCTTCATCCAACGGGGAGATCGTGCGCAGATCGACCACCTCGGCCGAAATGCCGCTGTCAGCCAGCACCTTGGCCGCCGCCAACGCCCGTTTGGTCATCAGTACCGAGGCATAGATACTGAGATCCGTGCCCTTGTGAGTGACCTTTGCCTTGCCCAGTGCGACGGGTGCGCCATCGCCCACCTCCGCATTGCCGGCGTGATAGAGTGCCATGTGTTCCAGAAACAGAACCGGGTTGTCATCCCGGATCGCCGCGCGCATCAGTGCGTAGGGTCAGGACTCATAACCAATAAATGACGGTTGCGGCGAGTGCGATTGCGGACAGGAAGACCTTGGGACATCTGTCATAGCGGGTTGCGACGCGTCGCCAGTCCTTGAGCCTTCCGAACATGATCTCGATGCGGTTGCGACGTTTGTACCTGCGTTTGTCATATCGCACGGGTTTGGCGCGGAACTTCCGACCGGGAATGCATGGCCGTATGCCCTAGTCTTGCAGGGCTTCTCTGAACCACTCGGCGTCATAACCACGGTCCCCAAGCAGCCACTCAACGTTCGGCAGGCTGCTCAACAGTGCCCGTGCGCCGATGTAGTCGCTGACCTGCCCAGCCGTGACAAAGAAGCTGATGGGTCGCCCTTGGCTGTCACTGACCGCATGAAGCTTCGTATTCATGCCGCCTTTGGTCCGGCCAATCAGACGTCCGCGCCCCCCTTTTTTGCCCGTGCTAGTCGCGGAGCGGTGTGATTTCAAATAGGTAGCATCAATCACGACCGTCTTTTCCTCGCCGTGCTCGGTGGCCAGGCCCATCATGATCTGAGCAAAGACACCTTTCTCGCTACATCGCTTCCAGCGATTGTATAGGGTCTTGTGTGGCCCATATTCCTTAGGCACATCTCGCCACCGTAAGTCATTGCGATTGATGAAGATAATCCCGTTTAGTACGCGTCGATCATCGACGCGAGGTTTGCCATGGGACTTGAGAAAGTAGGCGGCCAGACGTGCCATCTGCACGTCATTCAGCCAGTATAGGTCGCTGATATCACCGCCCGTTTTTTGACCCGTGAATCACGCCGCACTGAGGAAATCAATGGGTCCTGACCCTAGACCAAGCTGCTGTTCAATTCGCATATTTCAACGGCGGCTCTGTGGCTACTTTTGTCTATCAGAGGTTGGACTTTGGTCTATAGAAAACCGGGGGGCGAAGGTGCATCAAAGCCGAATGAAATCTTTGCACAGGACGATTTACCGCTCTTTCTATTCGCTGTCGGTCCAGTTTCTTGTTGCTGGCGGGCTGGTCATGGTGGTCGCGGCCTATGCGGTGGGGACGTGGGTTGCCAACCGTATCGAAGAGGGCGTCGTCCGGAATTCCGGTGCATCTGCGGCGCTTTACATCGAAAGCCTCATCCCCAGCCAGTCAAGAAACCAGACCAACGGGGCAGCCCTTTCCGAGGATGCCCGTCTCGCACTGCGTGAGGTGTTTCAAGAAGGTATCCTCAGTGAACGGGTCGTTACCTATAACATCTGGAGCCAGAGTGGCGAGATCCTGGATTCCTTTCGCCCGGAACAAAGGGGCCGTGTTTATGAACCCTCAGAGGCGCTCTTGGCGGCTTTGTCCGGCGAGGTGTCTTCAGAGTTTCAGACCCTTCAAGCGCAAGCCGATCACCCCGAAGCAATACTGGGCGTTCCACTGCTGGAAGTCTATGTTCCCATCCGGGACGCAAGTACCGGCGAAGTGCTGGTTGTCGTCGAATTCTACCAGCGCGCCGAAGATCTTGCGCGCGCTTTGGCGATGTCGCGTCGCGACAGCTGGACACTGGTATCTCAGATCTTCGGGCTGAGCGGCGCGCTGCTCTTCTTTATCGTCCACACCGGCAGCCGTTTGATAGAACGCCAGCGTGAGCAACTGCGGTCGCAACTTGCCGAAAGCCGCAGGCTTTCCAAGAACAATGACGCGCTGCGAAAGCGCGTTGCACAAGCCGCACAGCGATCAACCGCCCAATCGGAGAAGATCATGCAACGTATCGGTCAGGATCTGCATGATGGCGTCGCACAACATCTGGCGCTTGCCAATCTGCGGCTTGAAGGTGCGGGCCTGGGCCCCTCGGATGACGCTGATACCGTCAAGCGGGCGCTGGCGAATGCCATGACGGAATTGCGTGCCATCTCGCGCGGGCTGTCACTTCCCGACCTTGCGACGCTTGATTTGAAGGGGTGTGCCGCCCAGGCGGTCAGCGATCACAACAAGAGCTTCGGAGCAGAGGCTAAACTGCGCGACGAAGTACAGGCGGAGATCGAGGTCTCGTATGCGACAAAACTCTGTGTGTACCGGTTCTTGCAGGAATCTCTTTCCAACGCGAGCAGACATGCCGATGCGACGGAGATCAACGTGGTGATGGGTATCGATGGCGCGTCGGTCGATGTCGAGGTTGCGGACAACGGGCGCGGCTTTGATCCGCAAGCCCCCACCAGAGTACGCGATGACGGGGGCCAGGGGCTTTTGGGGCTGTCGGATCGCGCGGCGACATTGAGCGGCAAGATAGAGATCACGTCGAAACCCGGCAAAGGGACGAAAATTCGACTTCGTTTGCCGATCTCGGAGAACCAGGAATGACCATTCGCATCATCGTTGCAGATGACCATCCAATTTACCGTGACGGGGTGGTGACCAGCCTGGAGGAAACGGGCGAATTCCGTGTTGTCGGCACGGCTAGTTCGGCTGAAGACGCCATTCGCCTCGCCGATCACAAGCGCCCGGATATCGCCCTTCTCGATCTTTCGATGCCCGGCGGCGGGCTGACCGCCGTCAGCGCGATAGCGGCGGCGGGTAGCGCCAAGAACATCGCCATGCTGACCGTCTCGGAAGAAGACGAAAATGTTGCGAACGCCCTCAAATCCGGGGCTATTGCGTACATTCTGAAGGGCGTTTCGGCAAGCGAACTCCGCAAGATCCTGATCGGTGTGGCGCGGGGCGAGGCGCATGTCTCGCCAGGTCTGGCCGCAAAAGTGCTGACATTCATGTCGCAGACCGATCAAGGCAAGCCCGCCTCACTTCTGCAGGGTCTGACCAAGCGCGAGGAAGACATTCTCAGGCTGGTCGCCAAAGGCCAAAGCAACAAGGAAGTTGCCAGGGCGCTGGAGCTTCAGGAAAAAACGATCAAGCACTACATGACCGTCATCATGGGCAAACTTCATGCGCGAAACCGTGTCGAGGCGGCGCTTATCGCGCATGAGGCTTGGGGACGGACCGATTAGAAATCGGTCGGCTAACCTTTCTGGAAATGGCGCTCGGGAATTATCGTCTTGTTTTTTGAGGCTTTGCGGATCTTCCGAAAGGTCGCATTGAAAGCAATCGTCACCCGCTCTTCTTCTGTTTCATTGGGATAGACCCAATGCACAAGATAGGAGGGAAAAAGGATCAACTCCCCCGGCTGTGGCCGTATCGCTTTCTTCGCGCTGAAGGCGGGCGTTTCAAGCAGGCGCCAGTTGGGCAGATCGCTGCGTGGATCAAGAAACTCGATTTTTCCCGACGACCCGGTTTCAACATCCGGTTGCGCAACATAGTAGACGCCCGACCAATGCGCGCCCGGATGGGTATGCGGCGCATTGTATCCTCCGGGTGGATTGGCGTTCATCCAAGCAAACAGCTTGAGATCAAGTTTGGTCGTGTCGACCTTGGCACCTGTTTTCTTCGTTGCGGCCAGAACAGAACTCTCTGCAGCGGATTTCAGAAGCTGAATGCAAGGGGCCTCGTTTTCAAACAGATTACCGGCCGAATGCCACCCGCCCCGGTTTGATTTCGAAACACCCTCGGTTTCCGACCGCAGGCGTTCGCCTTCAGCAAGCAGCGCCGTGTTGAGAGCATCCGCGTCATTCACGGCAAAGCGAAACAGGGGCGTCGAGAAGAGTTTTTCGTATTTGGTTTGTGAGACAGTCTCCACTGCGGCGATCCTCTTATTCTCTTGAGGTTGAATTTAGCAAAAAGGCAACCGCAGGACATCTGCGGTTGCCAATCGTCGCGCTTTCAATCGCGTTGCGACGTCTGCGGATCAGCGGCCATCCTCATCATCGCTGGATTCGTCGCCGCCCTCATCATCGTCGGACTCATCGCTGTCGTCCTCGTCGTCGTCCTCATCGTCCTCGTCGTCGTCGCTTTCATCATCGTCCTCATCGCTCGACTCATCGCTTTCATCGTTCGACTCGTCGTCTTCATCGCTTTCGTCGTCGGTCTCATCGCTTTCATCATCGCCGTCGGACTCATCATCATCCTGTGACACCTGGATCTCGGCGACACTCACGGACCCGCTGTCATCCAGGTCATTCTGGTCCAAAAAGCTGCGCGCGCCACGGGTCCCGAATACGGCTTCAAGTTCGCTTCGCGACAATTGTCCGTCACCGTTTGTGTCAACGTCACTGAATGTCCGCTGTTGCGCAAATGCCGGCATCGCGACCGCGGCACAAAGCGACGTGGTCAGCAGGAGTTGGGAAAGTTTCATGTCTGTTCTCCGGTTTTTGGGCCCATGTCGGGCTGCATGTCGGCAATATGCTTGTTCCGCACGCTTGCCGCAGCGGCTTATGGTCTGACAATTGCCGGAGAACGTCGGACAGTTATTCAGACCTTGGTCTGATGAATTGTCTCTGCAAGTACTGATCTGACCAAGGTTCGGCGTACACCAAAATCTGACATTAGCAGCGGGATAGAGATTTGGTAAAAAGCGCTCTAAGCCGACCTCAGATGCAGCGTAGCAAGCTGTGATACACTGCCTCGTCAATGTGGGGTTGTCGATGTGGGAGGGATTGGCGGATCGGAGGATCAGTCATGGAAATGCCAAACTTACCTGCCATTCGCGCACTTCGCCCTGCTTGGGACAAAGGCCGCATCGTCGGGCAAAAATATCCACTCACACCAAAGCACGTGTGGGCCGTCCGCATAGACCTCGATGGTGTTGGCCGTCGCCTTGGTGTTTATCTTCGCACCGACCAACCACCGATTTGGTACACTGTATTCAGTACCGTGTACGGCGACGTGATAGTGCGCTGGAACGGCTACGACGGACAAGGTGAAGGACCTGCGCCGCGAGGCGCGGGATCTGAAGGTGTGCGTCGCCGGGGGATCATGTGCCTGTCGATCACCTATTGCGATCGACCGGTCGCGTCGTCGATCTGGGCAGCATCCGTTCGCATCTCGTGGAATTCTAAAGTCACACGAGGCTGCCCGTCGGTCGATCCGGAGCTAATGATCCGGATGCTATCGGTGGGCTGCTGTCTGGGCATAGGATTCGAGCCGCGGCACCGCGAGGAGGTACATCTGAACCTGGCATGCCGCCGGTTCTGCCGCGCTGATCTGAACGACCGGGTGCCGGATCATCCCATGGTTTCCGTGAACAGGCGTGGGCAGTTCGTCGAATAGGCGAACCAATGGAATGCAACGTGCCGATAACCATGTATTCCGCCATGGCTGCACTGCATCCATGCGGCTTCCCTATGGTGATGCTTCGTGTACCCCTGACCCAACGATGCGTCCCTCCAGCGCACCCTGACTTCCCATATGCACCACTCATGCAAGACCTCTATCCAACAAGAAATTAGGCAAGAAATGAACAGTCTCACCAAATCGTCGGCCTTCGCCCTGTCGTCGCTCATCTTCGTCGTCGGCTGCTCGCCGCAAATGGAGCGCCAGCCAATTCGAGGCGAGCCGGTCTTCAACAAGTTCGGATCGGTAGCGGAATGTGTTGCTCCAGATGGGCGAACATTTTCGGCAAACCAGAACTCGCCCGATCCGTGCATGCCCTCGGAAGACTGCCCGGGCGGATTTGTTTCATCCACGGGCGAGTACATCTGTCCGGACGACCGGGGCGATCCAGATCGTGGACCATTTGGTGTGCAACCTCTTCCCGACAGGCCAGGCAACCCTACGACCCCGCCGACGAGGGGTCCAGGCAGCCTTGGAACCGTCGGAGGGTCCGCCGGGTAGCAGCGAGGTCCCAGAAACGGGCAGACGTGCATGGTCGTGACCTTCCGAAGATGCTCGCCCAAACATCCTTTGGTAACACAAGCGCCGTTAGGTGAAATCAGGGCTTTGTTCGTTGGCGCTTGGCTATGGGAAACCGTTCAGGACGGCGTTCTGGCCGACGAGATCGAAGGGTGCCCAACCGAGGCAGAGTGCACCGCCTGTCTTGATGCATTGCTCGGATTGGGCCGGATCAGCTTTCTGTCCCGGTGCCGGCGAGGTTTCAGCAGAGACCGGTTCGACTGCGTCGATGGCCTCGGCATCGAGGCCTGTGTGCGGCATATTCCGATCCTGTCGAGATGGAGCCTGCCCGCGCTTGTATCGACGCGTTGCCGCCACGCCCCGCCGGACTTGTTCTTTGCATTTGGAAACTGGAGCCTGGGAAGCCAGGCCCTCCTGCTGATGCCCGGGATTCGCGCCCTGATCAGGGCGAGCGCGAGTTCCTGTTGGCTGTCAGCAGCGGCCGCACGCCGACTTCCGACATACCGAACCTGCTTGCCTGGCTTATCCCGATGGTGGACGGTTGCGGCATCATCGCGATGTCCGAGACGTCCCGCGTTATCGACGATATCGACGCCGTTTTCACGTCCAACGACCGGTAGCTCAGGGCTGCGCTGAGTCCAGTCCAAGCGCGACCAGCCATTTCTCGATCCGCGCCCGGTTCACCCCGAAATCGTCATTGCCGTAGCGCGCCGTCGACCGGATCACGAGCAGGGCCGGATCTCCAGCTTCGATCCACACTCTGGTATAGTCGGGGAACCCCCAGATGAGCGATCGCGTCTCGTAAAGCCGCGATTTGTCCGAGAGCGATCTTGTCCGCAGTGTCGCCAGAATTACAGCATCGGCCAAAGCCAACCAATCCTGGCCATCCCCGTTGATCTGGCGCACGGCCTCGTGCCCGGCGGGAAACTCATAGTCACCTGGGCCACGGGCGTGGGGTGGTTGATGCCCGTGGTCGATGTAAGGCGGTGCAAGGCGAATGAATGCGGCAGCAAAGGCTGCCGCCAACAGACCGACAGTTCCGAAGATCATCAGACCCGTTGTCAGGCGCCGTCGCAAACCCCTACTCCCCTGTTTCGCGGACGTACCAGCCAACCGGACGGTCCTCGTAGACCAAGCGCAGGCCATCCGGGACGTCGCTCAAGTTTTCCGGGCAAGTCGGCCCAAAGACTAAGGGCGCGATGAACAAGCTTCCGGGCAGCATCACGGTTGGGCTCCCTGCAGCACGTCAGGCCCTTTCTCAGGCTCATGCGGCCCCTCTTCCCAGCGCCATGCGACGGGCCAGTCCGCAAAATCGGCGGCGGCCCAAAGGCGATTGTCTTCCAGGGAGAAGAAGGCAAAGCGCGGCGGATCGGGCCAGCCGTGAAAAAAGCGCTCGCGCACGATCCATGTTTGCCCGGAAACCTGCGCAGTCGCATAGGTTCGGTCTCCGAAATCGCCCAGCCTTGGCAATACGGTCACGGCCCGCTCAAACGCCTCCGCGTCCAATCGCCACTGGATCACGCGCCGCCGGCACTGTCGAAATCGAAAGGACCAAAGGATCTCGGTGAACCAACTTTGGTTCAGACCGTCAAAATCCTGCTTAGGCTCGACAAGCTTCATCATCGGTCTCCCCTCACATCAGGACTGCAACCAATCCAGGTCTTGATGGCTATCGCAATTTCGCATCTTTCGCGACGGCTGATGCCATGCATTTCTGCGGTGCCGATATGCGCCTGCGCATTCCACATGCCCGCATCTCGGGCATTCCCCCAAGGGACCTGACGCTTTTTCGTTTGGATCCCTGTCGTGACATTGGCCGTCGCCCCGATCGGTTTCCGTGCGAACGCTAACGAGACGGGCTGTTCGTGCTGAGCGCGGGGCCAGAAAACTCTCGGGTTCTTCGTTCGTCCATCGCACTTGAAGCATCTCGTCGGTTACCCGTGACCCCGAGACGATCAAGGCCGACGTTTCCGGGGATTCTGCGTGGTCATTCGCAAACACCTGGTTCGTCTGGCCAAAAGCCCGTTTCAGTCTGCGCATCAAGCCGCAGCCCTGTCAGACCCCGCCGTTACGAACACCCGATGCGGAAGGTGCAGACTGGCACATGTGCCGCCATCCGGCGCGGCGGCAAGGCTCAACTCGCCCTCCATGCGCTCCATCGCGGCAGTCACGATTGACAGGCCAAGACCCGTGCCACCGGCACCCGATGATCTGCCCCGGAAGAACCGCTCGGTGACCCTTTCCTTTTCGTTGTCGGGGATGCCTTGCCCCTGATCCGTGACGTCGAGGCGCCAACCTGCGGGCCCCTGTTTCATGGATACCTCTATCCGCCCCCCTGGCGGAGAGGCGTGAACTGCGTTTTCAAGGAGGTTTCGCACGGCAGTAGACAACAAGGCTTCACCGACCCGCAGTCGCGGCCAAGCGGTCACGTCCGGCATCAACGCGACCGCGATGCCCTGCGCCTGAAGTTGCGGTTCGAGGTCCGCCAGTTGGGCCGCAAGAATGTCTTCCACCGACATCGGTACCTCGAGAGGCTCCGCCACTTCGACCATATCAGCCATGCTCAGGTCGAGAAGCTGTCGGACGATACGATCCGTCCGATGGATCCCGTCCTCGATGCCCTTGAGCGCCTGATCGCGTGTTGCATCATCCCTGGCCATTGAAACGATCTGCGCTTGCGCCCGCAATACGGCGAGGGGTGTCTTGAGTTCGTGCGCCGCGAATGCCGTGAAGCTGATCTCGGAATCACGAGTGCTGCGAAGGCGCGCGAAAAGGCCGTTGAGTGCGGAGACGATCGTCTCAACCTCCCGTATCGAAGCCGCATTTGACAGCGGGTCGAGATCCAAGGCGGGCCTGCGCTCCAGTTCCCGGGCGAGCCTTTCCAGGGGCTTCAACCCGCCCTTGATCGTCATCCAGATCAAGAAAGCGAGGCCCGGGAGAATGAGGATCGCCGGAAAGAGTATCGCCAGAGCAAGGCCGCCGACCAACTCGTCGCGCAGGCCGAGACGGTCTCCAACCATCACGCGAAACCCCTGCTCGGCATTGACGACAGTAAAGACCCGCCACCTTTCGCCATCGATCACCGTCTCGCTGAAACCGGGGGCGTCGCTGCCAAGCGGCTGTGATGGCGCAAGATCGGTGCTTCCCACGATCGTGTCGTCCATGGCCCAGATCTGGCAGGAGAGGTGTCGCAGATAGTGCGGGTCGGGACCTGCCGGCGAGGTCTGCAAGACTTCGGCCGCCCGGCCTAACCCGTCCGCCTGGCCAAGCCCAGGCTGTGCCGCTAGGGACGCCACCATGTTGGCAGCTTCGACCAGACGATCATCCAGCACCCGTTCAATCTCGGAAAATGTGGTCAGCTTGATCCAGAACATCGCAACGACCCAGAGAATGGCGGTTCCGCCAAGCAGGACGAACACCAGTCGGGAGTGAAGGGATTTCATTCCGCATCTCCTGAAAGCCGGTAGCCAAGCCCGCGAACCGTTGCGATGTATCCGGCGCCGATCTTGGAACGGAGGTTGTGAACATGCACCTCGATAGCGTTGCTCTCGACGTCCTCGTTCCAGCCATAGACACGCACCTCGAGCGACGCCCGACTCAACACTGACCCCGGATGTTCCATCAGCGCATGCAGGATCGCGAACTCCCTGCGCGTGAGCTGGATCTCACGACTTCCGAGCCGGCCTTGCATCCGCGCCGGGTCGAGTGAGAAGCCATTCCAGGTCAGGCAAGGGGTAGCACGCCCATCGGAACGCCGGATGATGGCACGAAGGCGTGCCGCGACCTCGTGAAGGTCGAAGGGCTTGCCAAGATAGTCGTCGGCCCCGATGTCCAAGCCCTGGACCCGATCATCAGGACGATCCCGCGCCGTCAGAAGAAGGATCGGAAGGCGGGAACCCTGGCCGCGCAAGGCCCGCACAAGATCCATGCCGCTGCCATCGGGAAGCATGACGTCAAGCACCACCGCATCGAAGGCGTCGGACTGGATGGCATGACGCGCGTCCGAGAGAGTGCCCACAAGCTCGTTGGAGAAGCCCGAAAGCCTTAGCCCGACAGCGATGCTCTCACCGAGCATCACATCATCTTCAACTATGAGCACACGCATTCCAGGCACTTCCCTTGATCTATCTCATGACATCATCCGCGATGCTTAAGGTTACCTTAAGCCGACATCTTCACCTGCGGTAGTTGAAGTGGGGTCGGGGTCCGGTGCTTCGCAAAGTCGCGCCGGACAATGAAGGGAAGCATTGGAAGGATGAGGGCCTTGCGATGAGAATCCACGCGTTACCTTGTGGCTTTGACGACACGGAGTGCCGTTTGACCGGCGCGCGGCGCCTCATCGGCTCCGACGCCGTATCGAATGACGACCGGCGAGGCCCGGTCCGGCTTGGGGCGGCCGGCCGGCGCCTTAAGAGGCCTGCCTCGCATGTCATCCCCCCGATCCTGCACGATCATCGCGGCCAGAACAGCCACTTGGCCCGATCTTCTGCGACAGAAGTCTTCGCCCGGGGTGAGGTGGCGTGACCGAACGGGATTTCGACTGGGACGACATCAAACTGACCCTCGCCATCGCGCGTACCGGTTCGCTGAGCGGGGCTGCGAGGCTGCTGGAGATAGATCAGTCGACCGTCGGTCGACGCCTGACCGCGCTCGAAGCCTACCTTGAGACGACGCTTTTCAAGAGGTCCAAAAAGGGCGTTCTGCCGACCGGCGCTGGCAGGATTCTCATTGCGCGATCGGGCGAGATGGAACGGCAGGCCGGGGCAATCGTCGACGAGGTCCGGATCGCTGAGAAGCGGCCCGGCGGCGTTTTGCGGGTGCTTGGAAACCAGTGGACGCTGGACAGATTGGTCACCGGTGGGCTTTCCGATCTTCTGCGGCAGCAACCTGAGCTGGAGATCAATCTGATCTCCGGGCGTCCGGGGGCCAGCCTGTGGCATCGTCACCCAAGCCTCGGGCTCTGGTTTGAAACAGCCCCTCTCGACCGCTCGTTTCAGGTAAAGCTGGGTGTGGTTCCCTTTGCGGTTTACAAGGCCAGCAATGCCGATCCTGACGTTTGGGTGTCCTTTCACGACGAGGACAACCCGGCGAATTCGGCCAGCCAGTTCCCGGCTCTGAGAACCCGCGGGACTGCTCGTGTTCGCATGCGTGCGGTGGACGCCGGCACTCTGCTGACGGCCGTCGCAAACGGGCTGGGGCTGGGGCTTTTGCCGATGTGCCTTGCGGAACGCGATCCCCGGCTGATCAGGGTCTCGGCCCCATCCGAACAAGTGGACCGGCAGCTTTACATGCATCTGCACCCGGATTCGTTGAATTCGCCGAGGGTGCAGATCGTCGCGAAATGGTTGAGAGAGTCATTCAGCGACTTGTTCACGCCCTGACGACAGATCTGGAGCAAACCTGAAACCTGAGGAAAAGAGGAAAAATGCAACTCTCCGACGCCGAGAAGACGATCCTGCGAGCAAGCCTCATGAGGTTCGATGACGAGCGCGAGGCCATGGCAGAACTGTTCTACGCAAATCTGTTTGCGCTGTCGCCCAACCTGCGGTCGATGTTCGGACCGGACATTGCCGGACAAACGCAAAAAACCATGCTGGAGCTTTCCGCCATCGTGGCCCTGCTGGATGATACCGAAGCCTGCCGAAATATGATCGAAGACCTGGCGTTGCGGCATATCGAATATGGTGTCCTCGAGGAGCATTATCCCAAGGTGGGTGAGGCGTTGATGCGGACAATCGAGCAGGTGTTCGGTACGAACTTCTCACAGGAATACTACGCAACCTGGCGAAAGGCATATTCGGAAATGTCCCGGATCATGATCGCGGCGGCTTATCCCGAAGAGAACAGCATCGCGGTCTGATCGGACGGCACCAAAGGGTCCGGCCGGTGCTCAGTCGCACAGCAACGGGAACACGCCCGTCCCCGGAATGCGCAGCGTGCCGACCGTTACGCTGTCCTCGCCCTCCACCGCCGAGAGAAGACGCACCGAGGCGATAATGCGTTCCACATTCGGATCGGCGAAGTCGATGATGGTGCGCATGTTGTCAAGCGAGGCTTGCGTCAGGGTCATCGGGATGGCGCCTTCCGCTTCGACGAGGCTCCAGTGCTTTCCATCGGCGCGAATGGTGGCATTCACGATCGCAATCCCCGGAACGCTGCCAAACCCGTAGTAAAAGACAACCTCTGATGCCCCCGGCGCTTCGCAATATACCTCACCGGTCGCGTTTGCAGGCCCGGCCGCGACGGCGACCAGTAGGGCAAAAAGGGGTGTCCGATACATCGCTGTGTTCTCCATTGCTAGTGTGACGCCACACTGTTCTGTTTGCCGGTCCAAGTTGTGTGATCGAGCGGCTCAAAGTCTGCTGGCAGACCGCTTTTTTCCACAAGATGATATCCGCGCGGGTCCCCATCGGATTGGGCGTAGTAATACGTTCCGTCAACGCCATAGAGCCACCAGTCGCCTGACCCGGAGTTCTGCTGAAGAACCTGAAAACTCAGAATGCTGCTTTCAGCGGGTATGTAGAAACTGGATTCCGTGAGAAGAAGATAGGTGTTCGCGAACAGGTTGCTTCTTGCGAGTGCAATCGTGCCCGCGATCATCAGGATTCCAATCAAACTCTTTCGCGCGAGCGCCATTTCAACTTTTTCCACGATCAGTATGACACGCTGCCGGACCACGTTCAGAACCGCTCGACCCACCGGCTTTTGGTCTCTCCCCGACCAAATTGCGGGCCGTGACCTCTTGCCGGCGGAACCGGGCCTTTTGCTTGATGGGATTGGGGCACATCGCGGCGACGATCTCAACCGTCACGGTCATGCATGGATGCACAGCGCCAGTGTCGTGGCGCGGGTTCTGGTCAGACGGCGCATGGAATAGCTACGATCCAGCTCACACTGCGCGAATTCGGGCCTGGCAGGCTCTGGTTCGAAACGGCGGCGTGGGCGTGAATTGGAACACGAAAGCCACCTCGCCGGACGCTGAGCTGGGTGCGGTTCGTGAATTTGAGGAAGGTTCAATGGCGGGTTCCGACCCATTGGGATATCTGTATATCGGAATTCTCGTCGCCAGCATTCTCTTCCTGCTGATTTACGTCTGGCCGGCCACGGCACGCCTTTGGGGCCCATTCCTGTTGGCCTTCTCTATCGCTTTGTTTTTCGTGGCCTCGTACTGGGTCGCTGCACCCGCCGGCTTCAATGGCACGGACCCGCTGCCCGGACTTTCAGGGGATGTCGAATTCTTCTCGCGTTGGACCGCAACCGCATATCTTGGTCTTGCCTGTGCGCTGCAATGGGTCCGCCGGTGGAAGATGTCGTCCGGCCAAACCGGATACAGGCACTGGCGTGTCGTACTGCTCATGGCCTTTGCGCCGCCAATCCTGGTCCTGCCATTTGTCTGGCCGTTCGATGGTCTCTGAAGGTGCTCATGCCGAAGGTCGTGCGCTTGCGATCGGCCGCTGGTGCCGGGGCCTTGTCAAGCCCGGCGAATGCGGCCTCGCATCGGCGCCTCCGGTCAATCGACAGGGCATCGCCATTGCAAGGTGCGGTGGCGCGGGCCGAGAAGGCCGGGCGCGCCTATCCATCCCTTTGTCGGTCTTCCCGGGAGGCCGTCGCTCGGTTGAGGACGGGCGCACATCCCCCATGCGTTCGTGCGGGTTCTGCCCCATCGAAGTCGGCGCTAGAAAAAATTTGGTGCTCAACGGCCCCTGCCCAAATCGCGCCGGGCGGCGGCATGTCTTCCAGAAGGACGAAGGTTTCTTGATGTGCAAAGCCCACCGATCAGATCTTGCACCCCTCGGGTATCGGGGTTTCGGCCTGTTACCGCTGTCAGGACTGCGCCGATGCGGATCTGCGGCCCTCGTTCTTGCTGCGGGTCTCTGTGCCGTTCTGGCATCGTCGGACCGCGCCTTGTCCCAGACCAGCCTTGAAGTCTGTCTGGCCGCGCCGGACGCGGTTTGTGCGGAAATCATAACCGACGAACTTCGGGTCATCGAAGGCGCGATATCCGATCCGCGTCAGCGCGCCTGGGCCCAGCTACAACTGGCCGGAGCACTGGCCGAGGGCGGTCTTTTCGACGCGGCCGAAGAGGTGCTGAACCGCCTGCAAGATCCGCCAACGCAGCCCGGAATCCGCGATGCTGCGATCCTGGATGTCATGACCGTTCTGGGCGCGGAGAGTCTGAATCGCGGCCTGCACCTTGTCGACATGATCGCGGACGACGAAACCTATGATCGCGCTTTCGCCCATCACATCGCGAACTTGGTAGACCATGATGCGGTCGACCGCGCCCTTTCCGACCTGGCCACGGGGATCCGGACCGGCGCACCGCTGGCGTTCGTCGGGCTGGACAAGTTGGCGCTCGCCCTGATGGACCGGGGGCAGATCGATGAAGCCCTGCAGTTGGTTGCCGACAACATCCCTGATGACGCATCCAGACGCGGCTCGTTGCTGCACCGGATGGCATCCGACCGCATCGAGATGGGCCAGATTGACGTGGCCCGTACCTTACTGGGGCAGATCGAAAATCCCACATGGCGGGTGATGACCGGCGCACGCATGGGCGAGGCGCTGGCCCGCATCGGCGACACAGAGGCGGCAGAACAGGCCTTTGCCGCCGCGCGCGGCGACCTGGCCAGTCTGCCCGATCCGGACCAGCGCTATTACGCGTTCGGTTTTCTCGCCGAGGACGCGCTCAAAGCCAGCCGAGACGACCTTGCCATCGCCGCAATCGCCGATGTCAGCACCTATCGGTTCGATCAGGTGGACGCCTATGTCACGCTCGCACAGATCGCACTTTCCCTTCAGATCGACTTCGATTTCCGCGCCCTTCTGCAGGAAGCAATGACCACGCTGGAGGCCGGCCCGAGCGAAGGGGAGGAGATTGCCGAGCGTTTCGACAACAGCCTCGCGCGCCTTGCCCAGGCCATGGCCATGTCCGGGAATGACGGCTGGGCGGTTGAAACCCTTGGGCGGGTGCGCGACGCGGACAGACGGGAGGAGGATATCTCCAACATTGCACACAGTCTGATCAACACCCGCCAATATGACGAAGCCATTGCGATCATGGCGGCTCATGAGGACGCGGATGAACAGGCGCAGGGTCTGATCAGGCTGGCCCGTGCAGTCGACGGCACCCAATACGAGGCGTTCGGCGAAATCGCCACGGCGCAAGTGCTTGCGCTTGCCGAGGGCCCTGAATGGGTCCCTCTCAATGCCTACACGATCAGCCGCCTGGCCGAACTGGACTCAAGCCAGGGGCGCTACGCCATTGCCGAGACCCGCCTGCGATTTCTGGATGATCCAAATCTGCAAGTGCACGGGCGCATCGTGAACCTGGGATATGCCGCGCAGTCGGGCACCGAGGACGAGTACGCCACCTATCTCAAGATCGCCACGGACAGCGTCACGCAGATCGAAGATCCGGTAAGCCTGTCCCAGATTACGCGCCACCTGATGATGCAGCTGGTCTATGCCAAACGCTTCGACGATACGCTGCGCATCGCGCGCGATGTCGTTGATCCCCAGATGCGCGATGCCTTGCTGGAGACGTTGGTGACCGCGCTCAGCGGCTTCGCGGGCCCCGCGGTGGCGATGGAAGCGGGAAACGCGATCACGGATCCGGTGGCCCGGCAAACCCAGAAGCGCATGATCATGCTGTCCGCTCTGAGGCAATCGCTGGACATCTAGGGGCGGATCGCACGGTCAGAAAAACGGCACGATCAGCACGGGCGCGATCAACCCGCCAAGCAGCACGACAACCCAGTGGCGATAAGCGGTCACGTTATTGGACTGCGCCCAGCGTCGAACGCCTTGTGCCGCGCCAGCCATGATCACATAGCCCGTGGCGACCCCTCGAAACGCAAGGTCGATGGCCGCGCTCAACCCGCGTGGGTCTTCCATGGCAATCGGGCCGACATAGGCCGAGAGCCAGAACAACACGAGCGTGATGACCGCAACGGTCATCGCTGCCGCAAGCGGTCGGCCCGGCCGCGCGGATGCGGGCCAGACATATAGCAGTACAATCAGCGTCAGGAGCAACAAAATCCCCGGGATCGAAATAATCATCGCTGTCTCGCCTTCCCCATTGACGTGCCTTGCGGCGTGACCGCCGGTTGCGTGCGGTCGCCCTGATAGCCCCACATCTTGCGCGGGGCAGCATAGACCGCAGGCTGGTGCCTTGGCATCGCCCGTTGGGGGATTTCCTACCTGCATTTGCACATAGCAACGCTGCAGCGATGCGCATTCCCAACCCCCGCCTCCGGGCGGATAACGGACCGAAGCATCGGCCGTGATCGCGCGCATTCGGCGCGCGCCTGCGTGACTGAACAACACGGACAAGTCCGGGCGGCGGCGATGCGAAATCGCGCGGCACGGAACTTCGGAAATTGGACAGACCACATATGAAACCAGCATTCAGCACGCTCCAGCCCGGTTTGGGTCTTGGGGTCTTGATCGTCATGGCCTTGCCGGCAGGCCCAGCGCAGGCTCAGGACACCTTCTCGGTCAACGGACCGACCTTTGTCACCAATGGCGGCGTTCTGGCTGTCCTGGACGGCGATGACACGCTGACAGTGACCGCGCCCGCTGGCTCCATCACCGTGGGCGGCGGTCAAAGCGCGATTTCGGCAAACGGGAGCAATAACACCATCATCGTCGAAGCTGGCGGGCCTCTGCCAGCCCTACGTGCCGATGGCGATGGGGCTGACGGTATTGCTGTGGGTGGCCGCAATACTCAGGTGATCGTCGGCGGCCGGATCGAGGTGTCGGGAAACTCGCTGGTGGCGGACTCCGCAAACGGGATCATCGTCGAAGGGGGCGGCGGCACGATCGAACTCCAGGGCACCGGCGTCATCATTGCAACCGGGTCCGGCGCCCGCGGGATCGGTTTGTTCGCCGACGACGGCAGCGTGACATCGGACGGCTTCATCGATCTGATAGGGGGCAATAACCATGGGATAATCGCCAGCGGAGATCGCGTCACCGTCCTGAATTCGGGCAGTATCGGCATAGTCGGAGTTCTTCCGAATTCCATCGGCATCGACCTGGCCAGCGAAGACGGGCTTGTGATCAATACCGGCGGCATCACCAATTCCGGCGGCGGCGGGCCCGACAATGTGATCGGCATCGACGCATCGGGCGATCGCGTCAGGGTCGAAAACTTCGGAACCATCGCACAGAGCGGCGATTCAACCCGGGGCATCCGGCTTACCGCGGACAATGGCAGCGTGCTCAACTTAGGCACAATCACGCTGGGCGGCACGGCCTCCCGCGGGATCGAGGTGACGGGTACTGGAAACACCATTAGCCACACCGGCACGATCGACACCACCTCCTTTGTGCCGGGCGCGGATACCGATGCCGTCGGTATCCTTGTGATCGGTGCAAACAATACCGTTTCCATCACCGGTAATGCGGAAATCACCACCACCGGCGATAACGCACTGGGCATCAGCGTCGGGCTGGATGGGAATGCGGTTCTCTTCGACGGTCTGCTGATCAGTACGGCGGGCAATGGCGCGCATGGCATCGTCGGCGGCTTCGGTGACGGGATCGTCATCGAGACCGGCTCGACCAACGGGGCCGAAATCGTGACCCAGGGCAATGGAGCATCCGGCATCTATCTGACGGCGACAACGGCGGGGGGCACGATCCTGAACGGCGCGAACATCTTCACGAACGGAGCCGGGTCCGCCGGCATCCGAAACGACGGTGACAATGCGCGCATCGTCAATAGCGGTGAGATCACGACCAGCGGATTGCAGGCGCATGGGGTATGGAACGAGGCCGCAGCCGGCTCCCAGATCGAAAACAGCGGGTTCATTGAGGTCGGTGGCCAAACCGCGAACGGCCTTTACGCCTTGGACAGCAGCGGTGCCGTCCTGATCAACAGCGGAGAAATCCTTGTCACGGGTGATGGCGGTTCCGGGATCCAGACCTTCATCGGGTCGAACCTGTCGGTGATCAACAGCGGCCTGATCCGCGCCGAAGGCGCCGCCGGAGAGGGCATCTTCGTTGTCACCGATGCAACGACTGTTCTGAATTCCGGGGAGATTCGCACCGGTCCGGGCATGCAGGGGATCGAGGTCTGGGGCGACGATGTTTTTGTGCGCAATACTGGGCGCATCTTCTCCGGTCTGGGCGCTGGCGATCTGTCGTTCAGCTCAGACGGTCTGAATACCCATCTGCGCCTCGATCCCGGCTCGATCATCGTGGGCGAGCTTGAGTTTCTGGCCGCCGGCGCGACCCTTGATGTGGGCTTGCCCAATGCCGCACTGACATGGTCGACGGCACTCGGCGGCCCTCCCGACACGATCCTGAGCGATGGGCGGCCGCAGCTTGTGGTCGGCAACACGCTTTTTGTCTTCGATCCGACGCATTTCGCGGCGCTGGACCGGACCGCGTTCAACGCGATCGACCAGATCACCTTTGCCCTCGATCAGCACCAGGCCGCCATCGGCTCGCAAGGCCGCAGCTTCTGGGCCACCGGCAACATCGCCTCGGGGAATGATACCGATGCGGTATCGGGCATGGCGGGCGCCACATTTGCCCTGTCGGCCGACCGCCAGCTGGGGTTCTTCATCGGCACCCAAAGCACGGAGTACGAAACCGCCTTCAGCAGTTCGCAGATCGAAGGCCGGGCGACCTTCGCCGGCCTGACCTGGGGCGGCACCACCGGCTCGGGCTTTTTCGAAACCGTGCTCAGCTTCGGCACGGTCAGCAGCGATTCGACCCGCCGCGTGGCCAACAACACCGTGCCCACCGGGATCGAGGACGCGATCTCCAGCCCCGATGCCACCTTCATCGGCCTGTCGGCAACCATCGGCACCGAAACCCTGTTCCGCGACAGAACCGTGCGGCCCAGTTTGCGCCTGCGCTACAGCTGGCAGCAGACCGACGCCTTTGCCGAGACCGGTTCGCAAGCCAACTTGATGGTCGAAGAGCGCGTATCCCAGCGCCTAGATCTGCGCGCGAAAGTCGAAGCCGACCTGGCCCCGCGCCAGACCGCTTTTGGGGATCTGGGGGTCGCGTTCTATGGCGGGCTCGATCTCGGCACGACCTGGGCCGATGACATAAGCGCCATGGTCGCCGGGCAGCCGGTTGTCTTCGGGACGGACCAATCCGGGTTTGCACTGCAGGGCTTTCTCGGTGCGCATGCGACATTTGCCCTGCGCAACGGCGCGAGCCTCGCGCTTTCAGGCGAGTTCAGTTCGGGCGATCAGAGCGGCAACGCGTTCAGAGTGGGCGCACTTTACAGGATGAGCTTTTGACACGGTCGCCCGCTCGAAAACCGCTGGACTCCGGTCTGGCGTCATTGGCAGTGACGCGATGCCGGATCGCAATGGGCGCGCCGTTGGAAGTGTCGAATGCGCACGCATTGAGCGCCCGATCCGATCGGGCTTGAGATGGGCTACACTTGACAAGGGTTATTCCGTTCATGGCCAAATCCAATATGGAACAACCTATGGAGCGGTGTGTGGGTTGCGGAGCAGTACTCCCGGTCACCGAGGGGCCTGTCCACCCCTACATGCGGTCGTCGCCGGCATGCTTCGCCGCTTTCAACACGCTGATTGCGGCTGAGTACAGTTCGGGGAAACTGTTGGAAGTGAACAGATTGACGGTCGACACCTGGGCCGTTCAGCATCCCGGCAGCCCGGAAGACCGCCGCGCCGTTCAATCAGTTGGCTTGCACCTCGCCCGCCTGATGCTGCAACTCGCCAGCCCCCACCCACCGCGCGAGGCCAACGCCGTGATGCTGGACTTCGCACGGCACAAGAAGACGCTTCGCCCCCTCAAGCCGCCGACGGTATTCAGACTGACCGCGAGCGATGCGGCTCCCTTCGCAGGATCTTCATCTCATGCATCCAAGGTACGAGATTGGGCGGAAGCGACTTGGCTGGACTGGTCGAATGAGCACCGGTATATCCGGGCTTGGGTCGCCGAGCGATGCGAGCGTCCGATCGCCCCAGTCGATCCGCGCACTTCTATCACGGCGTGACGGATCTCCGATCTCTTCGATATGGATAGTCTCGACTTGTCGTCCCGGGTCCCGGTTCGTCCGAAGGTCAGCCACTGCCGCTGCGATCTGCTGTCCCTGACCGGCCTTCGAAGGGATCATCTTCGCGTCGAGCAATACTGAAAAGGAGGCTCAGGAATGCCCAAGACGAAAGCGCCGGCCACCTCGCGCTACGACGCCGCTGCACCGAGATGGGGCGACAAGATGCGAACGTTGGGATACTTCGACGGGTATCTGGGGTTGCTGTCGGCGCAGCGGCCAAGAGCGGACCAATGTTCGCACGTGGTTGATATCGGTTCCGGTACCGCTGCCTTTGCGGAAGCTTGGATCGCGATCAACGGGGCCCCTGACAAGTTGACCTTGCTTGATCCAAGTCGTGCGATGCTTGAACGGGGGAGAAACTCCGTGCGGGCCCGCGGCGTGGAACCGCAACTTGTTCAGGCCATGTTGGGCGAAATCGACCTTGAACCCGCGGACGAGGCCCTCGCCGCCCATGTGCTTGAGCACTGCCCCGACCCTTCAGCAGCGCTCGGGCACATTCGCGCGGCCTTACTGCCAGGTGGTCGATTGCACCTCGTTGTTTCCAAGCCTCATTGGTGCAATGCGATAATCTGGCTTCAATGGCGGCATCGGACCTTTGGCCGCGACGAGATCTTGCAGCTTGTCCAAGGGGCCGGTTTTTCGGTTGAGGATTTCTATTCGTTTCCTTCCGGCCCACCTTCTCGCACCAGCATGGGGCTTCTTGCGACTCGCAATTGACTGATACATGCCGCCAGTTCGCGCTACCTGAATTTGGCGGGAAGCCGGTCTTGGGCGTGATTTCCAGAATGTCAGTCGTCCCCCATACAAGCTACGTAACCTGAGATCGCGCTGCGCCGCGCGTGAGTGATTGACGAGCCTCTCGCCACGGCACCATATCCACTCTCTGCGCAGTATTCGACACCTTGCGCCCGAAACGTGAATTCGCCGCGCGTTGTACGAATGTCGGCTTCGCTGAATGCTTGTCACTTTCGCTGTTTTCGCGTCCGCTTTCCCTGATCAGTCTCTATGAAATCCCTGTTCTTCTCAGCAGGGAAATCGCCGTTAACCCTTTGATATATTTTAATAAATTGAAATGGCACATGCAGAATCAGCGCATTTTCTGAGTTTTATCTGCATTTTCCAAACTATCCGGGAATTCCGACCAGAGACCGGCTAGCTCGAGACTGCTGCCACTGCCACTTTACTCATTTTTCCTTTCTCCTTCAGCGGTTTGACTTAAGCTATTGTCCAACCTTTCTGATTGGTTGGAGAGAAACTGTTCCTGATTAAGACTTCTCAGCCGCCCCATTCTGCGATCCGCAAGTCGAGCCCAGTTCAATTTACGTAAGTAGAAGTCGGCCGTCTTTGTGATTTCGTGAGCTCGGTAGGAGACGATCTCCCAAGGAGACGCACCACCGTCCGCTGATCGGGTTGCGCCGGCCTTGCGTACCCGGCGCGCTGATCCAGCGACAACGCCCCCCTCGATACGAGGATCACGAAAACAATTTCCCAGCGTTTCAGGCTTGTATGGCTGGCTGCCCTTTGGTCACCGTGCCTTCGTCGCTGCCAGGAAGAACTCGACTGCGCGTACAACGTTAGACTGGATCTCCTCTTCGGTGATGACGGATTTTCTGCCCATCAGCATTTCGACCTGGAAATTCGCCCGGAGCATGGTCGGCAGCAAAGCTGCGGCGGCGTCGATGTCGGGGACGTATAGCCGCCCCTCCTTGTGCTGGATCTCAAGCCATTTCGCCAAAGCCCTCTGAAACCGCGCAGGTCCGATCTGCCAAAGGCGCTCGGCCGCCTCGAACGTCGCGCCGCCGCTGGCGATGAAGTGCCTTAGAACTGCAACGATGTCGGGATCAAGCATCCGCCGGGTGAAAGCCTCACCCACCGCGATCAGCCAATCGCGTGGTGTCAGGTCCGGCCTTGGAGGCGCTTCAGCTATCTTCGCCGTATCATTCAGGATGCTCTCGACCACGGCTTCGACCAGGCCGTCCTTGCCGCCGAACAGGTTGTAGATGTTGCGGCGCGACCCGCCCGCCTCGGCAATGACATCGTCGAGCGAGGTTCCCGCCACGCCATGCAACACAAAGGCACGGCGCGCCGCGGCGATCAGCGCATCCCGCCTTGGCGCGCTGCTTTTTCGGGTATTTGCCGGAGTCTGAACTGCTTCGTTCATTTTTTTTGCTCCTTTTTCTTGACTTGGTATCCTCCAGTACCATATGTGCGTCAACATGGTATTTCAAGATACCACCCGGATGTGAAGGATACGAAATGGTACGGCATACCCCTCTTCTGATGGCCTCGGTCATGCTTTTGTCAGCCTGCTGGTCCGAGGATGACAGCGCGGCAGAAGGCGACGCCGCCCCCGTGCGCACGGTTCGGACCGAGGTCGCGGTGATGGCTGATCCGCTCGTCACGCGCAGCTTTCCCGCCGTGCTTGAGCCGCCGCAAATCACACCGCTGGCCTTCGATATCGGCGGGCGCCTTGGGCCGGTGCGGTTACAGATCGGCCAGGCCGTCAGTCAGGGCGACGTGCTGGCCAGCGTCGAGGCCGCCGATGCCGATCTGCGCTTGCGCCAGGCCGAGGCGGCGCTGGCCGAGGCGGAGGCGACCCTTACCAATGCCGAGGAGGAGGCGGGCCGTCAGGAACAGCTGTTCCAGCGCAATGTCGTCTCGGAAGCCGCTCGCGACCGCGCCCGCACGGCGGCCGATCAGGCCGAGGCCAGGGCCCGGCAGCAGCGCCGGAACCTCGATCTGGTGCAAGAGACCCTGCTGGACACCGATCTGCGCGCGCCGTTCGACGGCATCGTCAACAGCGTCGAGGTACAGAATTTCGGCAGCGTCGCGGCAGGGCAGCCGGTGGTGACGCTCTACCAGGACCAGATGGGGCTGCAGGCGACGATCCTTGTCAGCTACGAGATTGCCTCGGTGTTGGAACTGGGTCAGCCGGTCGAGGTGCGCCCCGACAATGGCGACCCGGCGCCGCTGCCCGCCACGGTGACCGAGATCGCGCGCCGCGCGCCGGCTGTCTCATCTTTTCCGGTGGTCGTGACATTGGCCGAAACGCGACCCGATCTGCGCTCGGGCATGGCGGTTGAGGTGCTGATCGAGACCGCCTTGCCCGATGACCTGCACGGTGTCTCGCTGCCCCTTGGCGCATTGGCGACGCAACGCCCCGCCGACCTGTCCACACCGGACGCGCGGCGGGCCGAGGTCTTCATCGTCGTGCCGGGTGCGGAGGGCGGCCACACCGTTCAGCCGCGCGAGGTGACGCTGAGCGCCGTCATCGAAGATCGCCTGGTCGTGCGCGAGGGACTGAGCGAGGGCGAACGGGTGGTGACCGCCGGCGTGCCGTTCCTGGAGGTCGGCCAGGCGGTGCGGCTGGAACCGCAGGCGGTGCAAGCTACGAGCGTGGAGGAAAGCCAATGACCTCGCTCACCGGACTGGGGCTGAAGCGCAGCCGCGTCACGATCCTTGTGATGATCCTGACCGTGGCGGTGGGCCTCGTATCCTACCTGAACTTCCCCAAGCGCGAAGACCCCGCGATCACCGTGCGCACGGCCATCGTGCTGGCCGCCAATCCCGGACTTGACCACGATCAGCTGGAAGAGCTGGTGGCGCAGCCGCTGGAGGAGGTCGCCCGCGCCATCCCCGGCGTGGATGAGGTCCGCACGCAACTGACCGGTGGCGCGGCGGTCCTTCAGGTCGATGTTGCCGATGCGGTGCCCGAGGAGGACCTCAAGCGCCTGTTCGACGAGCTGCGCGACGACGTGGCGGGAATCGCGGGCACGCTGCCCGAGGGCACACAAGGGCCCGTGGTGAACTCGGATTTCGGCGATGTGGCCATCGCGACCATTGCCGTGACCGGCGCAGGGTTCTCCCTGCCCGAGATCGAGGAGGCGGCGGAAGACCTGCGCGACCGGCTCTATGCGATGGATGGCATCGCGGCGGCAACGCTTTACGGCGTGCAGGACGAGGTGATCGAGCTTCGGCTCGATCGGGCCCGCCTCGCCTCGGTCAACGGAACGCTCAGCGCGGTGCTGGCCGCACTTGAGGGCCAGAATGTCCGCCTGCCCGCCGGGTCCGTCGTCAATGGCGACGCGCGCGTGCCGCTTGAGACCTCGGGCGATCTGCCTTCGGTGGCCGCGATCGAGGGGCTGCTGGTCGAGCTGCCGGGCCTCGGCCTGATCCGCCTTGGCGATGTCGTGGACGTGCATCGCACGCTGGAAGAGCCGGCCTCGGCGCCGGTCTTCCATGACGGCGCCCCGGCGATCGTCGTCGCCGTCGAGATGGAGGACGGGCAGGACATCACCGCGCTCGGCCCCGAGCTGCGCGCGCTGGTGGACGGCTTCGTCGCCGATCAGCCCATCGGGATCGAGGCGACGTTCAGCACGTTCCAGCCCGAGATCGTCGAGGCCAGCGTGAATGGTGCGCTGATCAATATGGGTCAAACCTTCGCGGTGGTTCTGGCCGTGATGCTGCTTTTCCTCGGCTGGCGCGAGGCGCTGGTGATCGCGTCGATCGTGCCTTTCGCAGTCAGCTTTGCGTTCGCCTTCATGGGCCCGTTCGGGGTTGAGCTGCAGCAGGTCTCGATCGCCGCGATCATCATCAGCCTCGGCCTTCTGGTCGATAACGGCCTCGTCATCGTCGAGGATATGGAGCGGCGCATCCGCGCGGGCGAGGCGCGCGAGGACGCGGCCCTGGCGGCCGGGCGGCAATACACGATGCCCTTGCTGATCGCCTCGGTCACGACCGTCTCGGCTTTCCTGCCGCTCTTCTTGCTGGATGGGACCGAGGGGCAATACGGCTATTCGCTGGGCATCGTAGTGATGCTGATGCTGACCGGCAGCTTCCTCTCGGCGCTTTATCTGCTGCCGCGTCTGGCCGTCTGGATCATCCCCGAGCCGTCCGAGAAGGAAGAAAAGCCTGGCATTTTCGACCGGCTGGCCGATGGCTATGGCTGGCTGGTCGGGCACGTGGTGCGCGCGCCGCTGATCACCCTCGCCGTGGTCGCGGCCATCGTGGCGGGCAGCGCGTCGCTGATGCCGCGGGTCGCGAGCCAGCTTTTCCCGCTTTCGGAACGCGCCCAGATCCTGGCCTATATCGACCTGCCGCGCGGCACCGATATCGCGGTGACCGAAGAGGTGAGCCTGCGCCTGTCGGACTGGCTGAACGGCCAGCCCGAGGTGACCGGCACCACGACCTATGTCGGCTCGGGCGGGCCGCGCTTCGTCCTGTCACTCGATCCCGCCGATACCGACCCCGCGGCGGCGTTCATGATCGTCAACACCACGACCTTCGAGGCCTCGACCGAGGTCATCACCCGCGCCCGTGCCGAGGCCGCCGCTGCCTTCTCCGAGGCGCAGATCCGCTTCAAGCGGCTGGCCATGGGCGGGCGCGAGCCGGGCGTCGATATCCAGATCAGCGGCCCCGACGCCGATGTGCTGATGGCGGCCGCGCTTGAGGTCCGCGCGGCCTTTGCAACGGCACCCGGCCTTGTGCAGAACCGCCACGATTGGGGCGCGCGGCAATTGGAGGGGCGGATCGAGATTGCCCAGGACCGGCTGAGGGAATACGGCCTGACCTCGCGCGACGTCTCGCAGGCGCTGGAGGGGTTCTTCGACGGGCGCCAGATCAGCACGTTCCGTGAAGGCGACGAGATGATCCCGATCGTGCTGCGCGGCGCGCCCGAGGATCGCCTGTCCTACGATGCGCTGGCCAATGCCGCGGTCGAAGCCGAGGGCCAGGTCCTCTCGCTCGACCAGTTCGCCAGCCTCGTGCCCGAGCTGGAATTCTCGACCATCCGCCGGGTCGATCAGCGCCGCATGATCACCGTCTCGGCGATCTCTGAAGCCATCACTGCCTTCGAACTTCTTGACCACGTTCAGCCGGTGCTGGACGATCTGGCCGAAGATCTGGGGCCGGCCTACACGATCAATGTGGCTGGCGAGGTCGAGAATTCGGCCGATGTGCGCGAGAAACTTGGCGGCGGGTTTCCGGCCGCGATCACCGTGATGCTGCTGGCGCTGATGGCGCAGTTCAACTCCTTCCGCCGTGTCGGCATTACGCTGTTGTCGGTGCCGCTGGTGATCGCGGGTGTGCCGCTTGCGCTTCTGACTTTCGGCCAGCCGCTCAGCTTCTTCGGCACGCTGGGGCTGATCGCGCTGTCCGGGATCATCATCAACAACGCCATCGTCCTCATCGACCAAATCGATATCGAGCGTGAGGCGATGGACCGCGACACAGCCATCGTTGAAGCCACCCGCAAACGCTTTCGCCCGATCATCCTGACCTCGCTCACCACCGTCCTCGGCCTGGCCCCCATGGCCATCGCCGGCGGCGCGCTCTGGGAGCCGATGGCGACCCTGATGATGGGCGGCCTCGGGCTGGCCTCGCTCTTGGCGCTCTTCTGGGTGCCCGCGCTCTACCGGCTGTTCTTCGCGCGAAACGGGGCGGTGCAACCTACCGACCCGGAAGCATCGCAAAAGGTCTTGCCCTGAAACCGGGACAGCGTCCGCCCGCGGCACGGCCGCCATACCGAATTGCATAAACCCTAGCAGATGAAAGGAAATCCGATGCGAACCCCAGGAACGAACAAGACATCAAATCTGCGCGCAGGATTGCTGATTGCTCTGATCAGCGTGGGGACTTTCTTTCAGAAACCAGCACTCACATCCGCGGAAGAGATGCTGAACAACGAATGCTTTGTCGGCACCGGGCAAGAGAGTGGATACCAAATCTCGGTCTGCGCTCCTGTGGTTAACCAACAATCAATAATCGGACGCACTTGTATGATCAATTTAATTGATAGTATTGAGAAATTTTTTCGCAGTTCAAACAATATTGTTGATTTCTATATTTAGATCATCGGAGGCAACAACAACGCTCCGCCAAACAAACGAACCACAAATCAAACCCGAAAGGACTATATCATGACCCGCTTTGCTCTCACCACCGCCCTCGTTCTCGGCCTGGCCACACCGGCCCTGGCCAACGATCAACTGGCACGCTCGCTTGGGGTTGAACCCGGCGCCTACAGCCTGACCGAGCTTGTTCAGTTGCAAACCGCAATGGAAGACAATGACCGGAGCCGCATCCGCAACATCCTGAACGGCAACAACGATGTGATGTCCACCCAGAGCTTCGGCGTCAGCGCCGGCCACGCCCAGCTTGCGGCTTCCATCGGTGTCAACGCGGAAGAGTACTCACTTGGCGAGATCGTCGCACTTCGGACCGCCATTGAAGAGAACGACACCCAGCGCATCAACCTGATCCGCTCAGGCGATGACGCTGTGCTCTCGACGCAAGGCACCTCTGTCTCGCCCGGAGAGCGGCAACTGGCCCTGTCGCTTGGCGTCGAACCTGGCCAGTATACGCTGACCGAACTGGTGCAGATCCAGTCTGACCGCGAAGATGATTGAGGGCATGGCGCGTGGAGGTTGCCTTCTCCACGCGCCATCCGAAAATCCGGGCCTTTCAGAATGCAAAGGCAATTTGAGGTCCGGCAATACCCAAAGGAATGACGGCCACAGGGCGTCCCATGACGGGCGCCCTGTTGGCGTTGCGTCGACAGGGCTTGCCTTCGGCGCGGCCCGGGCCGATGCCAGTGTTCCATTGGTTTCAAAGATCGCCGAGAGGCCCCAAGGGCGCAGCCCCACCGGCCGCGCATTTGCCGTTTTGCGGGTGGAGGCAGCAGGTCTCTACCGCCAGTTCGATTTTGGCGCAAAACGCGGCCTCAAGTTCAGCATAGACTGCCTTTGGAGGCCTTTGGTTTATCGCTTTCGCAGGTGGAACATCTGTCCGGCCCTGGCAGCGAAAGCGCGGGGGAACACTTTACGCGTCAGCGCTTCGATCTTTCCGAGGTCACCGTCGGTTCTGTCGTGGCGATGGTGAAACAGACCGAAGGCCTGCGCGTCTGCACGCGTCGCGAGCTCTCCGGCCGCGCGCCAATGGGCGTGGCCCCAGCCGCGCCGAGCGGCGTATTCTTCGGGGGTGTAGGTTGCGTCGAGCAAGGCAAGATCGGCGCCACGTGCCAAGGCCATCACGGCCTCGTCTCCGGGGCCGTTATCGTGTTCGAAGTCGGTGATGTAGGCGAATGCAACGCCGTCCCTGTCCAGCCGCAAACCTGTTGCACCCTCCGGATGGGCCAGGTCCAAGACGGTCAGGCGCAGATCATCGCCCAGATGGTGCACGCCTTCCGGAAGCCCATGGACCGAGACCTTCGCCGGAAACGCATCAAGAGCAATGGGAAAGAACGGCTGCCGAAAATAGTCAGCGACCCGGTTCTGCGCCTCGGTATCGCTGGCACCGCCCAGATGGATGCGCAGCCGTGTGTTCGGATCATGGAGCGGGCTGAAATACGGCAGGCCCATGACGTGATCGTAGTGCAAATGGGTGAGAAACAGATCGATGTCCCGCACATCGCGCCGGCCCATGGCCGCGCCCATCGGAACGATCCCGGTCCCGGCGTCAAAAATGATAGTCCGATCACCGGCCGCGACCTCGACCGCGCAAGTCGCGCCTCCGTAGTGGTCATAGGCCGGGCCGGAGGCCGGCAGCGACCCGCGCGCGCCCCAGATGGTCACGTCAAGCGCCACCGCAGTGGGGCTGGTCACCTTGGCGCCGGAGCCGAGTATCGCGGGTATCTCGTTCATGGGTTCTTATATGGCGCCCTGCCATCTATCGATGTAGTGGGAAATAATCGATCCGAACTATAAGATTTTTAGAACGGTCAATACTGCTAAGCGGAGAAATGATGCTTGATGGAGTGACGCTCGACCAATTGCGGATGCTGATCGCCGTCGTGGATCAGGGCTCGTTCACAAAGGCGGCCGGCCATGTGCAGCGCGCGCAGTCGGCGGTCAGCCATGCGATCTCGTCGCTTGAGTTTCAGCTTGATCTGAAACTCTTTGATCGGTCCACGCGACGTCCGACATTGACCTCGGCCGGGGCGGCGGTGGTCGCTGAAGCACGCGGGGTCATTGACCGCATGGATGCCCTGCGCGAGCGCGCCCGCGCCCTGAGCGGCGAGGTCGAGCCGCGTGTGATCATCGCGGCCTCTCTGCTTGTGCCGCCGGACACTCTGGCCGACGTGCTGACAGACTTCACGGCGCTCTATCCCATGACCGACCTCGACCTACTGGTGCAGGAGGCGGGCGGGCCGTTGGACATGGTGCGCGAGAATGCGGCCGATATCGGCTTTGTGGGCTCGTACAACGTGCGCGGGGCGCAGGACGACATCGCGCATGAAGTTGCGGGCCGCCTTCCGATCCTCGCTGTCTCGGCTCCCAGCCACCCGCTGGCTGCCCTTGAGGGGCCGATTTCGTCGATGGCGTTGCGGAACCACCGGCAGCTTGTGGCCGCCAGTGCGCGAGGTACAGGCACGGCCGATCCCCTGTCGCTTGGTGTCTGGCCGATCGCGGATCAGTCGGTACGCCGAACGCTGCTTCTGCGTGGGTTCGGCTGGGGCGTCGTTCCGGCCCACCTGGTCGTGGAAGATGTGGCGGCTGGGCGGCTCATGGCCCTCGATCTGGAAGCTCTGCCAGGCGATCCGCCGGTCGAGACGCTGCATGCCGTGCATAAGCGGGCGAAGCCACCGGGTATGGCCGGACGCTGGCTTATCGAGGCGATCGGCACCAGGCTTGGCGTCTTGACGTCATCCGATCAGGCCGAGGCCTCGGCAAAAGGCAAAACACCCAGATCCAGCACATAGGCCGCAACGGGGGCGCCCCGAAGGGTGGTGCCGGTCGCTGCCGCACTCATCCCCGCCCGGTCAAGCACGGCCTGGCTTGCGCCGACAATGACCGGATCGGACGGGTGTAGGCCCCTGACAGCCGCCTCGATACGCTGCGCCACGTTTACCGTATCGCCAGTCAGGGTATAGTCGACCCGGCCGGGGAACCCGATATCCCCGACGACAGCCGGCCCGGCATGCAGCCCGATCCGGACGCGGGGGCCACCCGCGATGACCGCAGGCAGCACGCGCGTCAGTTCCGCCGCCGTGCGCAATGCCCGCGCCGCGTGGTCACTCTGTGCCTCGGGCGCCCCCCAGAAGGCCATCAACCCATCGCCTGTATATTTATCAATGACACCGCCATGGCGTTCGATCATCGGCCCCGCGATTGCGAAGATCCGCGACAGATGGGCGGCGGTTGCAGGCGCGCTGCGTCCGGCCGCGAAATGGGTGAACCCCTCCATGTCCATGAAGAGGATGGTGACGTCGCGCTCCTCCGGCGCCGCGGCCCGGCCCGGAAGGCTGAGCAGGCGACGTGTCAGTGCCTGGGGAACGTAGGTCGACAATTTTTCAAGCGTGGCCGACGTGTCCTCGACCCGCTCGGCGATCGAGCGCCATTCGCGAACACGCGAGTGGCCAAGCTGATGCTGCCGGGCCCCCGCGAAATCAAGCGCCGACATCGACCCGAGGGCAGCATCGAGGCGCCCGACCGGCTGGGCAAGGTGCCGGCCCAACATCCAGGCGGCCCCCGCCGCGATCGCCGTTAACACAAGGCCAATCCCGGCTGCAAGATAGGGAGAGCGCCTCTCGAACGCGGTGGCCGAAAGGGGGGACGCCACGACGATCGTCAAAGGCCGGGGCGCATAGCCCGGAAGCTCGCGAATGAAATAGGCATAAAGCTCTCCATCGATCCGGCTCAGATGGGCCCCGGTGCCGGACCCCGCATCGACCGGACCGAGCCGGGCCTGCCAGATGCCGGCCACGACCGGGTTGCTGCTGGTCTCGACATGCGGCGGCTCGGTGACACCGGCCTCGGGGATCATTGCGGTCCGTCCGGGATAGGCGATCAGCCGGTCATCGCCCGACAAGACGAAGGCCGTCACGCCATAGCGTTCCGAAACCTCCTCGGCGTAGCGAGACAACCCTGCACCGGTGACACCGATTGCAAACAGGCCGAGCATGTCTTCCCCCCGCTCAACCGCGACGCGGTAATTGAGAATGACGTCCCCCAGGGCCTCGCTCACGAAGGGTTCCGCCCAGACCGCGACCTTGCCGGCCCGTGCATCGGCAACGGCCTGCCGGGTGAAAGGCAGACGCTCCAACGGCTCCTCGATTTCGCGGAAGGTCCCACGCTCCCAACGGCGCATGGACCCGTCAGGCCGGACCCAGCCAACGCCAAACACCTGCGGCGTGCCCGCCAGCAGACCCAGCGCGAATGCACGAAGGTTTTCGGTATCTTCCGGCGTGACGATCCCCTCGGCGACCGCAAGGCGGGCATAGGCAAGTTGCGCGACAACCGGTTCCAGCAGCCGCTCGACCTCGGCCTCCATCCCGTCCATCACCGTCTCGGCGCGTTGCAGGACCAGCCGGTCCGTCGCACGCGACGACAGCGTGAAGCCCACCAAGATGGTCGGAACGGCCGCAGCCACCACCAACAATGCCAAGGCCAGTGGCAGCAGCGTGGAAAGACGGAGGGTTCCCACGGACGCCATTGCTACAAGAGTTTTGCCGCGCTGCGGAGCGGCGTGTTTATTCGGATAAGCTTGCAAGATAAGCAATCACATCGGCGGCTGTCGTGCTGTCGCGTAGCACATGGGTTTTTCGCGACCCAGGGATCGTACCGCGTGGATCGGTGAGGTATGCGGACAGAAGCCCGGCATCCCAGGCGCGGTCCTCCTGGATCAGGGCGTCAGAATAGCGGAAGTCCTCCACCGACCCGATTTGCCGGCCCATAAGGCCGGCAAGATGGGGCCCCGCACCCGGGCGCCCTTCCTGGGTCGAATGGCACCCCGAACATTGCGCGAAAGCGATCTGGCCGTTTGCCGGATCGCCGGCGGCCTCTTGTCCGTAAAGGGGGCCACCGGCGACCAGAGCGGCGGCGAGCAGTGAGGGACATTTGAAACGCATGGGCGACCATCCTTTCTTCCCGGGTTTACGCAAGGTCGTGATCTGACAGCGGCAAGGACCGAATGCGCCGCCCCGTCGCCGCGAAGACGGCGTTGCAGACCGCCCCGGCAAGCGGCGGCACGCCCGGTTCGCCGACACCGCCCAGGGGGGCGCCCGTTTCAACGATCTCGACCGCGACATCGGGCGCCTCGTCGATCCGCAAAAGCGGGTAGTCGGGGAAGTTCGCTTGGACCGCGGCGCCGTTTTCCAGCGAGATCTTGGCCCGCAAAGTGGGGCCAAGCGCGTCGATGACCGACCCTTGGATCTGCGTCTCGACCTGGCCCGGGTTGATCGCCCGCCCGCAATCGATGGCCGCGAAGACGCGCGGCACGCTCACGCGGTCGCCGTCCATGCGGATCTCGGCAACCTGTGCGACAGAACTGCCGTAGGCTTCGACCACCGAGATCCCGCGATGGATGCCCTCGGGCGCGGCGCCGTTCCAGTCCGACATCCCCGCCACCCGTTCCAGCACCGCACGCGCGCGGGCGTCGGAGGGCAGATTGGCCAGCCGGAAGGCCAGCGGGTCCATACCCGCCGCCTCGGCCAGTTCGTCAATGAAGCTTTCCATCCAGTAGCCGGTGAAACTGGTCGCAATCGCGCGCCAGGCCGATAGCGGCACGGGGATGTCGACCACAGCATGATCGACCGCGTAATTCGGGATCGCATAAGGCGTGTCCACCAGACCGAGGAGCGAGAATGGGTCCATGTTGTTGGCCTGCACGATGGCCGCGCCCATCTGCGGCCCGGCGACACGCACCGTCATCGCTTCGATCCGGCCGCTCTCCGACAGCGAGGCGCGAAAGCGTGCCTGCATGGTCTGGCGGTACATGCCGAAGGTCATGTCCTGCTCACGCGTCCAGATGACCTTGACCGGCCGCCCACCAACGGCGCGGGACGCCAGCACGGCCTGCACGGCGTCGTGATGCCAGGTCTTTCGGCCGAAGCCGCCGCCCAGATAGGTGGTGTTGATGAAGAGCTCGTCGGCCGGGATGCCAAGTTCACGCTCCAGCATCATGCGCTTCCAATCGTGGCCCTGGGTGCCGGCCCAAAGCTCGGTGCGCCCCTCACTGGCCTGTGCGGTGCAGTTGATTGGCTCCATGCAGGCATGGGCCAGCATCGGGACGGCGTAATCCGCCTCGATGATTTGCGTCGCAGCATCAAGGCGGCCCATCGGCTCGCCGCGTTCCAGCGTCATCGGCACGTCCGCACGCGACAAACCTTCGGCGATGGTGGCCTCCATGCCGGGCGTGTCGAGCGTGTCGTGCTCGGTCGCGGTGAAGGTGATGTCGAGCGCCTCGGCGGCAGCCCGCGCCTGCCACCAGCTTTCGGCGACGACAACGGCCCCGCGGGGCACCTGCGTGACAGCCAGCACGCCCGGCATATCCGTGACGCTGGCCGTGTCCATTGCCTCAACATCAGCCGAGAAGACCGGGGCCATGCGCGCGGCGCCATAAGCCATATCGGGCAGCGTCACATCGATGGCGTAGATCGCCTCACCGCGAACCTTGGCCGGCGTATCGAGACGCGGAATCGATTGACCGGTCAATGTCCGCTCGGCCTCTGGCAGAAGATGCGGCTCTGCCGGGACGGGCAGAAGCGCGGCGGCCTGAACCAGATCGCCAAACGCGATCTCGCGCCCACTTGCCTCATGGATCACCAAGCCGTCGCGCACGGTCAGTTCGGGCTTGGGCACGCCCAGCTGGTTTGCGGCGGCCTGCTTGAGCATGGTGCGCATCTGCGCCGCCGCCCGGCGCATCGGGTCATGAAAATAGCGGATGCCGTACGAACCGACGGACCGCATCTGACCGAAGGGCAACCGGTACGGCGGGGCGGGCTGCACCGGCATTTCGATGCGAATGCTGCGCCAGTCTGCGCCCAATTCCTCGGCCAGGATCTGCGCCTGTCCGGTGTGGGTGCCCTGCCCCATCTCGCAGGTGGGCAAAATGCAGGTGACAGAGCCATCAGTGTCGATGCGCAGGAAGGCGTCGGGCCAGCTCTCGAGTTCCTGGGCCGTCTGCGCGGTGGCGGGCAGGACAAGCGGCACGCTCAGCGCGGCGGCAGTGCCTGCCAGAAAGGTACGGCGGGTGGTGATGGTCATGGCGCTCTCCTCAACCACGGGACAATTCGGCGGCGCGCTTGGCCGCGGCACGGATTCGGGGGTAGACGCCGCAACGGCAAAGACTGCCGGCGAGATAGGTGTCGATATCGGCATCCGTGGGCTCGGGCACGTCGCGGATCATGGCGGCCGTGGTCATGATCTGGCCCGACTGACAATATCCGCATTGCGGCACGTCCATCTCGATCCAGGCGGTCTGCACCGGATGGGTGCCGTCGGGCGACAGGCCCTCAATCGTGGTCACCGCGCCGCCCTCAACCGCGTTCAGCGGCACCGCGCAGGACGGCACTGGCTGCCCGTCCAGATGCACCGTGCAAGCCCCACAGGCGCCGATTCCGCACCCGAATTTGGTGCCGGTCAGGCCAAGTTCCTCGCGAATGACCCACAAAAGCGGTGTATTCGGATCGGCGTCGACCGTGACCGGATCGCCGTTGAGAATAAAGTCCGTCATGATCATCTCCTTGCGCGGGCTATTGGATCGTCAGCCTTGCCGCCGTAAGCCTGTGTCCAGGCGTAGGTCAGCCGTTCTCTTTGGGGCAGCGAGGTTGCACCCGGCGTCGGCTTGACAGGCATCAAGACCAGCCCGCAGACCAAGTGCCGTCGCCACCCAGGCATGTGCCACATCCACCCCCATGTGAATTGGTTGGAGTGCTCAATGTGCCTGACTTTCTCTCCTCTGCCTTTCACAAGAATCCTGAAACCTTGTCTGTATCGCCTTAATTCAGAGGCCCAAGATCGTGCCCTTGCACGTGCCTCTCAGCGGTTATGTGATTTGTTAGGGCTCTCGGTCTTCCAGGATCCTGCTGATTTGCAGACAAATCCTGCTGACTTGCAGAAGTCGAAACCACTCTTCGAATAAGTCGAATATAAAAATTTGATTATCGAGCTAAGTTAATGGTCTGAGGGGTTTTTGTAGGCAGCTCTTCCGGTGCTTTGTTGGTGATCAAGCCCTGTACATTCAGCACGGTAGCGGCTCGTCGAAGCCGCCCCTGCATCCACCAATGTCGTCTCGGACGCGCTTATTCGCTGGGCCGTGGGGCGTGAAGCATAGCAGGATGTCATGAGCATGCGGGCAGCTATATCAGCAGGACAGTCGCAGCCGCACAAGCCGCCCCCTTACCACACGGTACGGGGCCGGTCTCAGAGCAACGCCATAGGGTGCAGGCTATATGGAGACTGACCCCGAGACGGTATTCGACATGCCGAGCGGTGCAAGCGTGGTGGCCGATTATCTTAGCCCGCGGGGCACAAAGCTCGACTTGTTGGGAATCTCGGTGATGGCGCAACCGCCGGGATGCGTCGATGTTTCGATGAAAGGCATGGCACCCGTACTTAACGTTCAATTGCCTGGGGCGCGGCGTGAAGAACTGGACACCTTAACCGTAAACGGTGGCAAGGCCACACTGAGCGGCCTCAAGGGTGGCAACTTCAATCTTTTTGCTCCGCTGGACAGTCTGGATTTGCGCTGCACCAATTATGATTGGGAATGCCTTCTTGAGGTGAACGAAGACCAGTTGCCCGAACTGGTTGCCGAAGCGTTTGACGGGCGTACAACCTTTCGTGACGCGTTGAGCGGGGGCTTCGATCCGATGTTGGGACAGCTTGGCCTATTTGTGGTCGAGCATCTTCGATCGAACCAAAATAACCGCCTCTATATTGAAGGATTGTCGATTGCGATGATTGCGCGCGCGCTGGCCCTTACGACCGATAAGGCGGCAAGCGTTGCGACGACCGGCACCGATCCTCGCATTGCCCGTGCAATTGACTACATCGAGGCGCATCTGGGCGAAGATCTGTCGATTGCCCGGATCGCTCAAGCCGCAGCGATGAGCCCCTCCTGGTTCCAGAGCGCCTTCCGCAGTGTCACCGGCCGCCCCGTCTTCGCCTACGTCCGTGAGCGGCGGCTGGAGCGGGCGCGCATCCTGCTGGCCGATCCGCGCCTGCCGCTCAGCCAGATCGCGTTCGCCTGCGGGTTTTCTTCGCATAGCCACATGAGCCGACTGTTCCGCGCGAGGTTCGGGGCCAGCCCGAGGGAGATGCGATGACCGAGAACTACGTCTTCGACATCCCTTCTGGGTCGGGATCGGTCGTCGAATATCTGACGCCGCGCGGCCATGTTTGCCCGCTATCCGGGCTTACCCTCATGGCGATGCCGCCGGGGCGCGTGGATGTCGAGATCGAGATTAGTGTCCCGACGCTGAACGTTCTTCCTTATCGGGGCGACCGGGTTTTGCATATCTGCCACAATGGGGAGAACCAGTCCCATATCGAGAGCCTCGGCCCCCGTGCGATGTTCCATGCGGGCGGTGATCTGTCGCTCAGCGCTCTGAACAATACCTGGGAATGCCTCTTGGAGATCGACCCGGCACGAATGAGCGCCCTTGCCCCGGAACGGATGGACGGCGCGCCGGTTCCGGTCGAGTTCTTCGTGGATACGAGCGACCCTACGTTCCGCATCCTTGGGGACCTCGCCATTCGCCACCTGCGCGCCGGACCTCCGGACCTCCTGTATACCGAGGGTCTGGCCATCGCGCTAGCGGCCCGCGCGCTTGCCTTCGACCGTGAGACGACCCTGGTCTCGACCCGAGGCACCGACCCCCGCATCGCGCGAGCGATGGACTACATCGAGGCGCATCTGGGCGAGGACCTGTCGGTCGCGGCCATCGCACGGGCCGCTGCCATGTCGCCGTCGTGGTTCCAGAGCGCCTTTCGCGCCGTCACCGGCCGCCCCGTCTTCGCCTATGTCCGCGAGCGGCGTCTGGAACGCGCCCGCATCCTGCTGGCCGACCCTCGCCTGTCGCTCAGCCAGATCGCCTTCGCCTGCGGGTTCTCCTCCCACAGCCATATGACCCGATTGTTCACCGCGCGCTACGGGGTCAGCCCGAGGAACATGCGATGACCCATTCCCTGCATGTCCCTCTCAAAGGCGCGCCGGTAAGCCATGTGCCGACGCTGGAGCACGAATTCGACCTGGCCGGCCTACGTGTCATTGCCCTTCCGCCTGGCAAGGCCGAGATCAGCTATGTTCTTAAGCCACACATTATCGACGTGAACATCAATGCGATGGAATTTGAGATGGCGGTCAACAGCGACAGATTGGCCCCGTCGATCACCGAGGCCAATACAATCAGCTGGGGACCACCGGCCACAGAGCTCCAGATCAGAACTGAAAACGTGGACTGGGGGCTTCTTATGGAGGTCTCTCCGGAAAAAGTGAGCGCGCTATTTGCGGAAACATCCCAAGAGGTTGGCATCCCGCAAGACTTCGTGCCCTATCGCGCTGCACCCCAAGCCGCCGTGCTTGGTCGGCATCTGATCACCCACTTGCGCTTCGGCAGTCCAGATCGCCTCTTCGTCGAAGGGGTGAGCCTTGCAATCCTCGCCTGCTCTCTGAATGTCGCCCGGACCGGCACCGAACGAGGCGGCCCATCAATCGCCGGTATCGACCCTCGCATTGCCCGTGCCATTGACTATATCGAGGCGCATCTGGGCGAGGACCTGTCGGTGGCCGCCATTGCGCAGGCGGCGGCGATGTCGCCCTCCTGGTTCCAGAGCGCCTTCCGCAGTATCACCGGCCGCCCTGTATTCGCCTACGTCCGCGAACGCCGGCTGGCGCGGGCGCGGATCCTACTGGCCGATCGCCGCCTGTCACTGTCACAGATCGCCTTCGCCTGCGGGTTTTCCTCTCACAGCCACATGACCCGGCTCTTCCGCGCGCGCTACGGCGCAAGCCCGAGGGACATGCGGTGAATAACGCATGCGTTTTTTGTGTCCCAGCCATCTTTCCGCTGGACGGCTAACCGTCTTTACCCACCGCACCATGACCCCCGTCTTGACGGGCTGGAAGATAACAACAGTGCCGCTCGGGCGGGTCGACATTAAGGTGCGCAATGTCGTTCCTGTCCTCGAAATTGCGCGTCCGCGCGTTTGCTGCTTCTTCGATCTTTGCGCTTAAATCGAGGAAACGTTTTGGCCCGCTGGAATAGCCCCCTGAAGGTGGCCGATGCGCCTCGCCTTCAACGCCCAGCCGCTCGTCGGCATATGGGGTGATAGCGGCACGACCGACGGCTTTTGCCGCAGTCTTGAGCATCGCAGTTAAGACGTTCGCACGTTTTGGCGGTTCTCGGCTATCCCGCGATCAATCCACGCGATTGCACTGGTCTTCCCCCCGTCCAACGCCTATTTGGCAGAAAGCGAGAGGTGGGTGATGCGGGGCGAAGCGGAGCATTCGGCGGGCACGGCGGACAGCGAGCCGTCTGAGATTTCGTCTATGGGCGAGATGCTCGCACGCATTCGTCAGGTGACCGAGCAGGAGACCGTCCGGCTGAGCGATGTGATCGCTGCCATGGGCCGGGCCTCGCATGCCGCCTTGCTGATGCTGCCTGCAATGATCGTGGTCACACCGCTCAGCGGTATTCCGGGGCTATCGTCGATCGGTGGGATTATGATTGCCCTCATCTCGGCGCAAATGCTGATCGGGCGCGAGAGGGTCTGGCTGCCGGGGTGGATTCTGCGGCTGAAGCTGCGCCGCACGCGGCTGCTGACGGCGCTGACCTGGCTTGACAAGATCTCGGCCTATATCGACCGCCACACCAAGCGGCGCCTGATGTGGTTTCTTGTATGGCCAGGGCGGGTTCTGGTGCAGGCGCTCTGCATGATCTGCGGCATGGCCATGCCGCTTTTCGAATTGGTCCCCTTCTCATCCACGACGCTGGCTTGCGCCGTCTTGCTTTTCGCGACCGCCCTTCTGGTGCGCGACGGGTTGCTGGCCGCCATTGGTATCGGCGCGGTCTCGGCCGCCGCGGCGCTGTTCATCTACCTCTTCTGAGCCAAGGCAGCGCCGTCGCGTGATTCGATCGGCATCGCGTTATCGCGCCGTGCCAGGCTTGGCCCTGTCGCCAACGCGCAATGGCCTTTTAGGGGGCAGATCCGGCATTCCCCACGGTCCCACCGGCAGATCGTCTGCCCCAGGCGCTTCAGCACAATGTGCAGATGCACCAGATCGTCCGCGCTCCAACCGCTGGTGGCGGACATGACGCAGTCATAGGCCGTCACGGTATCGGCCTTGGCCGAGATCACGCCAAAGCGCCGAAGGCATCGCAGGATATGCGTGTCGATCACGAAAGCGGGGCGGCGCAATGTGCTGAAGTTCAGCACTGAAGCTGAGACTTTCCGCCCGACCCCCGGTAAGCGCTCAAGCCAGGCCAGAGCTTCCGCCACGGGCCGGTCAGCCAGGAAGGTCAGATCGAAACCGGGCCGGCCGAGCGCGATGCCCCGCAAGGTCAGGCCGATATCCCTGGCCTTGTCGTCGGCAAATGTCACATCGGCGATCAGGCGCCTCCGCTCGCGATCCGAGGCGGCCGCCATCTCGCGCCAGGTGGGATAGGCCCGGACCAGCCGTTCGAACGCGGCCAGCGAGATCGCGTCGCGGGTCCGGCTGCCCAACATCGATTTGACAAGCTGCGCGATCGGCACGCGCCGATGGATCTGTGGGCCGAGGCCAAAGTGCCGGGCAAGCGCCGACCGCATAAACCCGAGGTCCGCCCCCACACCAAAATCGAATCCCGTTTGCATAGCGGAGAGACTAGAACATTATAGGAACATTTCAACGCCAAGTTGCAGAGATCGGCGGCGTGATGCCGATCCAGCCTGAATCCTGACCTGAAATTCTGACCGATTGCAATCCGCCCTCAGGCGGTTTCGATACTGTGCAGGCCAAGCTCTTCGATCATCGCATCGCGCATGAGGAACTTTTGGGGCTTGCCGGTGACAGTCATCGGCAACTCGTCGCGAAAACGCACAAGCGCGGGCACCTTGAAATGCGCGATCTGGTCCTTGCAGAAGGCGCGGATGCCCGCCTCGGTCGGGGCGCTGCCCGGCTTGGCGACGATCCAGGCGCAGACGATTTCGCCCAAGCGGTCATCGGGCACGCCGAAGACCTGCGCCTGCGCGACATCGGGGTGGGTGTAGAGGAATTCCTCAACCTCGCGGGGATAGATATTCTCGCCCCCACGGCAGATCATGTCCTTCACCCTTCCGGTGATGTTGCAATAGCCTTGCGGGTCAATCCGGGCCAGATCGCCGGTATGCATCCAACCATCAGCGTCGATGGCCAGGGCGGTTTGGGCGGGCTCGTCCCAATAGCCCTTCATCACCGAATAGCCGCGCGTCAGAAGCTCGCCCTGTTCTCCCACCGGCACCACCTGCCCCGCCTCATCGACGATCTTGACCTCGACATGCGGATGGATGCGCCCGACGGACCCCACACGCTTGTCCAGCGGCGTGTCGATCGAGGATTGGAACGAGACGGGGCTGGTTTCCGTCATCCCGTAGGCGATGGTCACCTCGCGCATGTGCATGCCCGATTGCACACGTTTCATGACCTCGATCGGGCATGGCGCGCCAGCCATGATACCGGTGCGAAGGGACGACAGATCGAACGCGTCGAACCCGTCATGCTGCAACATGGCCACGAACATGGTGGGCACGGCGTAAAGGGCGGTGGCGCGTTCCTCTGCGATGGCTGTCAGCGTCGCTTCAGCCTCAAACCCCTCGGAGGGCACGATCATCGTGGCCCCCTTGGTGACGCAGCCCAGCGTGCCCATGACCATGCCGAAGCAATGATAGAACGGCACCGGAATGCAAAGCCTGTCCTCTTCGGTGAAGGCCATCGCATCGGTCACGAAAGCCGCGTTGTTGACGATGTTTCGGTGGGTCAGCGTGGCGCCTTTCGGCTGTCCCGTGGTGCCGGAGGTGAACTGGATGTTGATCGCATCATCGGGGGCAAGCGTGTCGGTCAGCGGCTCCAACCGATCCCGCGGAACGCCCCGGCCCGAGGCGACGATATCCCCGAAGGCGAAGGCGCCCGGTGGGGCGGCATCGGCCATCACGATCACCGATCGGAGGTCGGGCAATCTGGCCGCCCGCAAAGCGCCGGGCGTGGCGCCGTCAAGCTCTGGCGCGATGTCGCGCAGCATGGCTACGTAGTCCGAGCCCTTGAAGCGCTCGGCCAACAGTAAGGCCGCGCAACCGGTCTTGCGCAATGCAAATTCCAGCTCGTGCACACGGTAGGCGGGGTTGATGTTCACCAAGATCACCCCGATCCGCGCGGTTGCGAATTGCGCGAGCAGCCATTCCGGCCGGTTCGGCGCCCAGACGCCCAGCCGGTCGCCCTTGGCCAGACCCAAACGCAGCAATCCGCCCGCCAATGCATCGACCTCGGCCGCGAAGTCGGCCCAACTCCAGCGGATACCCTGCTGCGAGAACACCACCGCCTCGCGCCCGGAAAAACGCCGGACCGTCTCGGCCAGCACAGCCGGGATCGTGACCTCGATCAGGGGTTTGTCGACAGGCCCGCGCACATGCGAAACCCCTTGCGGAACAATCCCCAACCCGTCCATGACACCCCTCCCCCTAAAGCCGCACGCCCTTCCGTCCGGCCAGATCGGTCACATATTGCCAGGCCACGCGGCCCGATCGCGCACCACGCGTGGCGGCCCATTCGATCGCCTCGGCGCGCAGCGTCTGGTCATCGACTGTAATGCCGAACGCCTCGCTATACCCCCGGATCATCGCCAGGAACTGGTCCTGATCGCAGGGATGAAAGCCCAGCCACAGCCCGAACCGGTCGGACAGCGAGACCTTCTCCTCCACCGCCTCGGATGGGTTGATCGCGGTCGACCGTTCGTTCTCGATCATATCGCGCGGCATCAGGTGGCGGCGGTTCGATGTGGCGTAGAAGACCACATTATCGGGCCGCCCCTCAACCCCGCCATCCAGAACCGCCTTCAGCGCCTTGTAATGCTGGTCGTCATGGCTGAACGACAGATCGTCGCAAAACAGCAGAAACCGGTGGTCGGCAGCCTCGCGCAGATGCGCCAGCAAGCGGGTGATCGAAGGCAGATCCTCGCGCGAGAGTTCCACCAGTTTCAGCGGATGGTCCTGGGCCAGCACCTCGGCGTGGGCCGCCTTGACCAGTGACGACTTGCCCATCCCCCGCGCGCCCCAGAGCAGCGCGTTGTTGGCGGGCAGGCCTTGGGCGAATTGCAGCGTGTTGGCCAGCAGCGTGTCGCGCGCCCGGTCGATCCCGACCAGCAAAGGCAAATCAACGCGGTTGACCCGCGCCACGGGGGCAAGATGGTCGGGCGATGTGTGCCAGACAAAGGCGTGGGCGGTGTCGAAATCAGGCGCGGCGGCGGGCGCGGGCGCCAAACGTTCCAGCGCCTCGGCGATGCGGGTCAGCATCGCGTCGCTCATGCGCGGCCCGTCTCGCCAGCCTCATCCTCGGGCTCGTCGTCCTCGTCATCGAACCAGAGGCCCTGCGCGCGCAATTCGGCCTCGCGCTTTTTCTCAACCCGGCGGACCAGCAGGATCGACACCTCGTAGAGGCCGTAGACGGCGGTGAAGAGGATGATCTGGCTGACCACGTCGGGGGGCGTCGCGAAGGCCGCCAACAGCAAGATGCCCACCACCGCATATTTGCGCACATCCGCAAGGCCCTGGGCCGAAACCAGCCCCGCCTTGCCCATCAGCGTCAGCAAGACGGGCAGTTGAAAGCACAGGCCGAAGGCCACGATGAACTTAACGGTCAGGTTCAGGTATTCCTGCGCCGAGCCCTGGAAGACCACGCTGGGCCCGGGGTTGTTCTGCGGGTCGCCCGCCGGCACCGCCTGCCCTTCGGGCGTGAACTGCTGGAAGCCCAGGAAGAAATCATACGCCAGCGGCGTGACGATATAGAAGGCGAAGGCCGCGCCGAGGAAGAACATGAAGGGCGAGGCGATCAGGAAAGGCAGAAAGGCTCCCTTTTCCGATTTGTAGAGGCCCGGCGCCACGAAGCGCCACAGCTGGTAGCTGATATAGGGAAAGCCCAGGATGAACCCGCCCAGCATCGATATCTTGATGGCGACGAAAAAGCCTTCCTGCGGGCTGATGAAGATCAGTGCGCAATCCTGCCCGCGCTCGGCCAGAACCTCGCAGAGCGGGCCGGTCAGGAAGTTGAAGATCGGTGTGGCCACCGTGAAGCTGATAACGATGCCGACGATGAAGGCCACGACGCAATGGATCAGCCGCGTGCGCAGCTCGGCCAGATGTTCGATCAGCGGGGCGGCGCTGTCGTCGATGTCATCTGCCGCGCTCATGTATTGCCTGTCTTGGCTTTGGGTTTGGCGGCCGCCTTTGGCTTAGAAGCGGGCTTCGCCTTCGATGCGGCTTTGGTTTTGGGTGCGGCCTTCGGTTTGGGCGTCGCTTTGGCAGCGGTACCAGCCGCGGGCGCCTCGGCCTTGGCGGCGCGACGGCCTTCAGCCTCGGCTGCCTTCTTCTCAGCCAGCTTGGCGGTTTCCGAGCCAGGCGATGCGTCAGCCGACGGTTTGGCCCGGCCCGATTTGACCGGGTCCCAGGTCTCAAATTTCTTGGCGGCTTCCTCGATCCGGTCCAACCCGAGGTTCTTTTTCGACGTCATGTCGCGCAGGTCTTTGGCCGTCTCGGCAACGCCGGTTTCCTTGGCAGCGTCATCCATTGCGCGCTGAAACTCGCGCGCCATGCCACGCGCTTTGCCCGTAAAACGGCCCAAAGCGGCGAACATGCGCGGCAGGTCCTTGGGGCCCACTACGATCAGTGCAACGACGCCAACGATGAGAAGCTCGGCCCAACCGATATCGAACATACGTGTCTGCCCTTTCAGGGCGCCTCGGGCCGTCAGGCCTTGTCTTTTTCCGCCTCGGGCGTCACGTCGCGCGCGGCAGTGGCCGATCCGTCCTCAAGCTCGTCGGTGCTGTCCTTGACACCTTTCTTGAACGCGGTGATCCCCTTGCCGACCTCGCCCATGAGAGACGAGATCTTGCCGCGCCCGAACAGGACCAGCACGACAACGGCAATCAGCAGAAGGCCCGGAAGACCGATGTTGTTAAGCATGAATTCACTCCCTTAGTGGGCCGAACCCGGCAAAAACCGGTCGGTTCACCGGCTACATTTATGTTTTCAGACCCCAAGATCAAAGCCCCAATCGATGAAAGACCTCTGTTTTTTGCAAAACTGGTCTAAAAAGACCTGCCCAAAAAGTCATCTTATTGCACCTGCCCAAGACACCTATAACTCGTCGACCGAACATGAAGACGAAAGAAGTATAAACGTGTCAGTACATTGGCTGATTTATCGAAGCCGCCCAACAACCACACCTTGGCCCGCAACCATCCTCGACATCGCCCGCGTTTCGGAAGCCGGAAATGATGAACCGGGCGTCACGGGTCTGCTTTTGTTCTCGAACGACACCTATCTGCAATATGCCGAAGGCCCCAAGGACGCGATCGAGGCGCTCTGGGCGCGGCTCTATACAGATACCCGGCATGATATTCTCTGGCACGTCCGTGGCGTCGACAGCACCCGCCGCGTGCCCGGCCTGCCCATGGGCTATTTCGATGCCGACCGTGAGCCCGGCACGGCGGTTGAAACCGCCCTTTGGCGGAACCGCCATGAATGGCGCCCCGAACAGGCGGACGAGTTGAAAGAGATGCTGATCGGGTTGGCTTACGAGAAGTATCCCAGCCTGTTTTCCAATGGGAAACCCGACCCGTCCTAGCGCCGGTCAGCCCGCGTTTTGGTGGGCCGGAAACACAAAGCAGCGATCGCGGCGGATCATCAGCCACATCGGCGTGCCGGGCTTGGGCAGAAACACCGCCGGCACATTCGCGCGCAGAATCGATCCGTCGAATTCCATCCGAAATTCGACCAGACTGTCCTTGCCCATGAAGCGCGCGCGCTGAACGATCCCGCGTGCCGGAACCCCCTCCTGAGGGGTCGGATGGGGCCCGCGCCCCTCGCGGTCGAAATCGATGCGCAGGTGTTGCGGCCGGATCAGGATGTCCACCTCGGCACCGTCGGGCACGCCCGGGGCCAGAAACTGGCCGAACGGCGTTTCAGTCAGGGCGCCCTGAACCCGGCCCCGAATGGTGTTCACGTCCGAGAAGAAGGCCGCCGCGCGCTGATCGACGGGGCGGTTGTAGATGTTGTATGGCGCGCCGCTTTGCACCACGCGCCCATCGCGCATCAGCATGATCTCATCGGCCATCCGCATCGCCTCGCCCGGCTCATGGGTGACCAGCAAAACGGCCGTGCCTTCGTCCTTCAACAGATCCAGCGTCGCGTCGCGAATGCCGTCGCGCAGACGCTCATCCAGGCCCGAGAACGGCTCATCCATCAGCAAGATACGCGGGTTGGGCGCCAGGGCGCGGGCCAGGGCCACGCGCTGCTGCTCGCCGCCGGAAAGCTCATGCGGGTACTTCGCACCAAAGCCCGCCAGGCTGACCCGCTCAAGCAGGCTCTCGGCCCGGCGCTGCCGCTCGGCCTTGGGGCCGGTCAGCCCGAAGGCCACATTGGCCGCCACCTTCAGATGCGGGAAGAGGGCAAAATCCTGAAACATCAGGCCGATCTGTCTGCCTTCCGGTGGCAGGTGAACGGACCCATCCGACACAACCTGACCATCGACCAGCACGCGGCCCGTATCCTGCCGCTCAACGCCCGCGAGGATGCGCAGGGTCGTCGACTTGCCGCAGCCCGACGGGCCCAGAAGGCAGGTCACCTGGCCCGGCTGCAGCGCAAGTGAGACATCGTCCACCACCGTCCGCCCGCCGAACCGCCGGGTCAGGTTCTCCGCCTGCAATCTTGGGGTGCCTTGCGCCACGCCTTGCCCTTCATTCCCGAGCGAAAGTATCGGGTTTACGCGACTTAGCAGCGCGCCCGGCCCCCTGCAAGACTTGGGCTAGAGGGTCGTGTTGATCGCCCCGCCGTCCAGCAACACGTTCTGGCCCACCATGAACCCCGCATGAACCGAGCAGAGGAACGCGCAGGTCGCGCCGAATTCGGCTGCCGTGCCGTAGCGGCGCACCGGAATGGTGGCCTCGCGGCGCTTCTTAGCCTCCTCCACACTGATCCCCTCGGCCTTGGCGACACCGCCATCCAGCGAAACGGCCCGATCAGTCGCATGGATGCCCGGCAGCAGGTTGTTGATCGTGACGCCCTTCGGCGCCACCTGCCGCGCGGTGCCCGCCACGAAACCGGTCAGCCCGGTGCGGGCGGCATTCGACAGGCCCAATGCGGGGATCGGCGCCTTCACCGATTGCGAAGTGATGTTCACCACACGGCCCCAGCCACGCTCCATCATGCCGGGCAGGCAGGCCTGCATCAGGGCGATGGGGGTCAGCATGTTGGCGTCGAGCGCGGCGATGAAATCCTCACGGCTCCAATCGCTCCAAAGGCCGGGGGGCGGGCCCCCGGCATTGGTCACGAGGATGTCGACGGCGCCGGCGGCCTCCAGCACTTCGGCGCGCCCGGCCTCGCTGGTGATGTCGGCCGCGATGGCCGTCACGGTGACCCCATGGGCGGCACGGATCGCCTCGGCCGTGGCCTCCAGCGCTTCGACGCCGCGCGCATTCAGCACCAGATCGACGCCGGCCGCCGCCAATGCCTCGGCACAGCCCCGGCCCAACCCTTTGGACGAGGCCGTCACCAGCGCGCGCTTGCCTGAAATCCCCAGGTCCATCCCGATATCCTCCCTGATCAGATGCCACACCGGGGCTAACACCGGCAGCCGCGATTCGAAACCTCTGCGGCGCGCGTTGACCCGCCAAACTCCGGCCATTATCGTCTGATAAGACTTTCCATGTTAGATGATGATCCGTACCGGCCGAGTATCGAGTATGACAGGCGATAGCAGCGCGCATCAAAGCCCAAGTTACATTTGCCACGTCTTCAAGGCAGGCTGTATCCGCGTGACCACCGGCGCCAATACCGGCGACCCCCTTGCGCACCCGGCCGAGATCAGCCTCGGCGACGTCTACGAGCTGGATGAGAACCCGCCCCCATTCCGCCTGACCATCGGCGACGACACTTCCCCTGCCGCACAAACGCTGGGCCAGTTCACAGGCGGCGCGGTTGTGGCCGACGGGGCCGAGATCGGAACGCCGGGGACGCCCGTGACGATCGAGGCGAAGCTGACATTCATGGCCCCCGACGGGACCAGTGCCGAACTTCTGACTCTGGGCCTGGACGGCGGGGCCGAACGGGTCTTTCTGCCACTCTCTCCGATTGAACCGGGGCTCGACTACATTCTGATCGACGCCTCAGACACACCCGATCCGGTTGAGCTGTCCGACATCACCTCAGTCGCCTTCGCCCGCGGCACGAAGATTACGCTGGCCGATGGCAGCCAGCGCGCGATCGAACATCTGCGCCCCGGCGATCTGGTTCTGACCCGCACCAACGGGCCCCAGCCGGTGCGCCAGATCCTGGCCCGAACCGTTCGCGCGGTGGGCAGCTTCGCGCCCGTGATGATCCCCAAGGGGATTTTGGGCAATGCCGATGATCTGGTCCTGAGCCAGCATCAGCGGCTTTTCGTGTACCAGCGCGGGCCGCATCGCATCGTCGACCGCGCCGAAATGCTGATCCGCGCCCACGATCTGGTCGACGGTCAGACGATCACCCTGCGCCGCGGCGGCTATTGCGATTATGTCAGCCTAGTCTTCGACCGGCATGAGGTGATCTACGCCGAGTGCATCCCCGCCGAGAGCCTTCTGGTCAACGAAGTAACACGTCGGCAATTGCCCGAGGATGCCCGGACCGCGCTGGACAAAAGCCTGCCGCAGCTGTCGCAGGCCCCGGTTCTGGCGACCGAAGCGCCCAGCACCGCGCTTGCCGCCGCGCGTGAACGCCTGGTGAAATCGGCCAGATAGATCGTACCTGCCGTTGCACCGCCTGCCGCGGCCCTCTATATCGCCCGGCATGCTGGAAGCTCTGACAAACCGCGCCGACCTGCCGCCCGAGATTGCCCGACGGCGCACCTTTGCCATCATCTCGCATCCCGATGCGGGCAAAACCACGCTGACCGAGAAGTTTTTGCTGTTCGGCGGGGCCATTCAGATGGCCGGTCAGGTGCGCGCCAAGGGCGAGGCGCGGCGCACGCGGTCGGACTTCATGCAGATGGAGAAGGATCGCGGGATTTCCGTTTCGGCCTCGGCGATGTCGTTCGAATTCGGGCCGTACCGCTTCAATCTGGTCGACACGCCCGGCCACTCGGATTTTTCCGAAGACACGTATCGCACGCTGACGGCTGTCGATGCGGCGATCATGGTGATCGACGGGGCGAAGGGCGTGGAAAGCCAGACCCGCAAGCTCTTCGAGGTCTGCCGTCTGCGCGACCTGCCGATCCTGACATTCTGCAACAAGATGGACCGCGAGGCGCGCGATACGTTCGAGATCATCGATGAGATCCAGGAAAACCTGGCCATCGATGTCACCCCTGCCTCATGGCCCATCGGCCAGGGCCGCGATTTTCTGGGGTGCTACGACATCTTGCACGACCGGCTGGAATTAATGGACCGCGCCGATCGCAACCGGGTGGCGGAGTCGATCAAGATCGAGGGTCTGGATGACCCCAAGCTGGCCGAGCATGTGCCGGCAGAGCAGTTGGAGAAGCTGCGCGAAGAGGTCGAGATGGCGCGCGGACTGATGCCCGCCTTCGATCAGGCGGCGTTCCTGGAAGGCTCGCTGACGCCGATCTGGTTTGGCTCGGCGATCAACTCCTTCGGTGTAAAGGAACTGATGGACGGGATCGGCCAATACGGCCCCGAACCCCAGCCGCAACGCGCCGAACCCCGCCAGATCGCGCCGGATGAGGAGCCCGTTACCGGCTTCGTCTTCAAGGTGCAGGCGAATATGGACCCCAAGCATCGTGACCGCGTGGCTTTCGTCCGCCTGGCCTCGGGCCATTTTGAGCGTGGCATGAAGCTGCATCACGTGCGGTCGAAAAAGCCGATGGCCATCACCAATCCGGTGCTGTTTCTGGCCGCCGACCGGGAATTGGCCGACGAGGCGTGGGCCGGTGATATCATCGGCATCCCGAACCACGGGCAGCTGCGCATCGGCGACACTCTGACCGAGGGCGAGGCGCTGAAAGTGGCGGGCATCCCGTCCTTCGCGCCAGAACTCCTGCGCTCGGTCCGCGCGCTCGACCCGCTGAAGGCCAAGCATCTGGACAAGGCGCTTTTGCAATTCGCCGAGGAGGGCGCGGCGAAGGTCTTCAAGCCGATGATCGGTTCGGGCTTTGTGGTCGGCGTGGTGGGTGCCTTGCAATTCGAGGTGCTGGCCAGCCGGATTGAGCTGGAATACGGCCTGCCCGTGCGCTTTGACAGCTCACAATTCACGTCCGCCCGCTGGGTTTCGGGGCCCAAGGACGCCGTTGAGAAATTCGCCAACGCGAACAAGGGCCATATCGGCACCGACAGCGATGGCGACATCGTTTATCTGACCCGCCTGCAATGGGACATCGACAGGGTCGAGCGGGATTATCCGGATGTCAAACTGACCGCCACCAAAGAGATGATGGTCTAAGCCGCCCGACGCCTAGTGGCTGCGACGAAACAACAGCCCGGCACCGGGCGCGGCTTCGGCCCGCAGGGCACGGATCAGGCGCATCTGAAGGCGATATTCACGGTCATGACGCTCGCGCAGGTGGCGGGCATAGATCAGACCGAAGGCGAGAAAGATCAGAAACATCGTAGTTGTCGTTAGCATGGCGTCGGCTCCTTTCAGTCCTCGCATCTTCTATCTACAGCGAAAGTGGTGAACGAAGCGTGAACCCAACTGCACGTCCAGCAAACTTGACGCCTCCCCCCTTTTGCAGTAGCAGCATCGCACCCATATTCGATGGCCACGACGCCGGGACGCGCGGCACACAGCGTCCCTTATTCAAGGGCGGTCCGGTACCGCCCCCTCAAGGACGCACATGACCACATTTTCTGAGCTGAACCTCGACCCTCGGGTCCTCAAAGCTGTTGAGGACGCCGGCTACACCACGCCCACGCCGATCCAGGAGGGCGCGATACCGCCCGCCCTGCAAGGCCAGGATGTCCTTGGCATCGCCCAGACCGGCACCGGCAAGACCGCCAGCTTTACCCTGCCGATGATCACGCTTTTGTCGAAGGGCCGCGCCCGGGCCCGGATGCCGCGCTCACTGGTGCTGGCGCCGACGCGTGAGCTGGCCGCCCAGGTGGCCGAGAATTTCGACGTCTACGCCAAGAACACCAAGCTGACCAAGGCGCTGCTGATCGGCGGTGTCAGCTTTAAGGAGCAGGATCTGCTGATCGACCGCGGCGTCGATGTGCTGATCGCCACGCCGGGCCGCCTGCTTGACCATTTCGAACGCGGCAAGCTGCTGCTGACAGGCGTGCAGATCATGGTGGTGGATGAGGCCGACCGGATGCTCGACATGGGGTTCATCCCGGATATCGAGCGGATCTTTCAGCTGACCCCCTTCACCCGCCAGACGCTGTTTTTCAGCGCCACCATGGCGCCCGAGATTGAGCGGATCACCAACACCTTCCTCTCGGCCCCTGCCCGGGTTGAGGTCGCGCGCCAGGCTTCGGCTTCCGAGACGATCACGCAAGGTTTGATCTATTTCCGCCCCTCGCGGAAGGACCGGACCGCCAAGGAGAAGCGCGAGATGCTGCGCGCACTGATCGAAAGCGAAGGCGACAAGCTGACCAACGCCATCATCTTCTGCAACCGCAAAACCGAGGTCGATGTGGTGGCGAAATCGCTGAAGAAGCACGGGCTGGACGCCGCGCCGATCCACGGTGATCTCGAGCAGAGCCAGCGGACCCGTACGCTGGATGGGTTCCGCGACGGCACGCTGAAATTCCTGATCGCGTCCGATGTGGCCGCGCGCGGGTTGGACATCCCGAATGTCAGCCATGTGTTCAATTTCGACGCGCCCAGCCATGCCGAAGATTACGTCCACCGCATCGGCCGGACCGGCCGCGCCGGGCGTCTGGGCACCGCCTACACGATCGCCACCCCGAATGACGACAAATACCTGGCCGCGATCGAAAGCCTTCTGAAAACCGAGATCCCGCGCATCGAAGCGCCGGGGGGCGCCACGCCTGCCCTTGCGCCCGAGGCCGAGGATGAGCCCAAGCGCGAGGCCCGCAGCCGCAGCCGTGGCGGCCGCAAGCGCAAGGATGACGAGGCGCCAAAGCCCGATCTGGCCGAAGCTGCCCCGCAAGACGCGCCCGATCAGCCGAAAGAGCCGCGTGAGGACCGCCCCCGCCGTGGCCGTGGCAATGACCGGCGCGATGACAACCGCGTTGTGGGCCTGGGCGACCACGTCCCTGATTTCCTGCTGCGTGATTTCAAGGTCCCGGCGAACGACTGACGTCGTTCGGCCGCGCCTTCAGCCCGGCAACATACTCTCGCCGAACAGGCCTTCGATCACGACATCAGGCGGCTGACCACCACGGTCACTTCGGGCTTCTTGCCGACCTCTTCCAGCGAGGCCTGGCGCACGATCCGGCGCACCGCATCGTCGATCTTGTCGTCGTCGCGCATCGTCTTGGCGTTTGAGCGTTCCAGGAACTCGTTCACTTCCTTTTCGATCACCTCGGCCAGCGGCGTTTTTGAGCGGCCCTTCTCGGGCAGGCCCATCACCTCGGCCCAGGCATCGCCGAGAGGCGCGTTGTCTTCCACGATCAGCGTCACCATCACGTGGCCGTTGCGCGCCATGCGGATCCGGTCGCGCACCACGCCGTCGAACGCGCCGATCATCACGTTGCCGTCCAGATAGGTGCGGCCCGTTTCGATGTATTCCACGATCTCGGGGGTGTCGCCCGTCAGATCCAGCATCGTCCCGTTCGGCGCGACTTCGGCGCCGATGCCCTTGGCCAGGCCGATCTTGGCGTGCTCGCGCAGATGGCGGTGTTCGCCATGCATCGGGATCAGGATTTTCGGCTTCATCAGGTCGTGCACCGCCTCAAGATCGGGGCGATTGGCGTGGCCCGAGACGTGATAGCGCCCGTCATCGTCGTCGACCACATCGACGCCGATCTCGGAAAAGGCATTCATGATGCGCGCGACGGATTTCTCATTGCCGGGGATGGTCTTGGACGAGAACAGGAACATGTCGCCCTCGGCCAATTCAAACCCCAGATACTTGCCACGGCTCAGCTGCGCGCTGGCCGCCCGCCGTTCGCCCTGACTGCCGGTCACGATCAGCATCAGGTTCTCGCGCGAAACCTGGGCCGCGTCTTCGGGGCTGAGCGTTGGCGGAAAGTCGGTCAGAACGCCCGTCTCTTTGGCCACGCCGACCATCCGCCGCATGGCCCGGCCAAGCAGCACCACCGACCGCCCCGCATCGCGCGCGGCGACCGCCAGGGTGCGCACCCGCGCAACGTTCGAGGCGAAGGTCGTCGCGGCGACCATGCCCTTGGCACCCGCAACCAGCCCTTCGATCTCGGCCCCCAGCGTGGCCTCTGACCGGCCGGGATTGGGCGAGAACACGTTGGTCGAATCGCAGGTCAGAACCTTGACGCCTTCCTTGGCCACGCTGTGCCAGAGCTTGGCATCGAACGGCTCGCCCACCATCGGATTGCCGTCCAGCTTGAAATCGCCGGTATGCACGATGCGGCCCTCGGGCGTGTCGATCACCATGGCCGAGCTTTCGGGGATGGAATGCGACACCGGCAGGAACGACACGTTGAACGGACCAGCCTCGATAATCTCGGGATAGGCGTCGACCGTGGTGATGGTGGCCGGATCGAGGCCCTGATCCTCCATCTTCAGCCGCCCGATCGCGGCCGTGAACTTGCGCGCGAAAACCGGCGCTTTCAGCTGGCCCCAGAAATGCGCCAGCGCGCCGATATGATCCTCATGCGCATGGGTGATGAAAATCGCCTCAAGCCTGTCGGCGCGCGCGGCCAGCCACGAGATGTCGGGCAGGATCAGATCGACGCCCGGCGTGCCATCCATGTCCGGAAACGTCACGCCCAGATCGACCAGGATCAACCTCTCCTTGCCCTCGGGCCCGTAGCCGTAGACATAGGCGTTCATCCCGATCTCCCCCGCGCCGCCGAGGGGGAGATAGATCAGGCGGTTCTTTTTCATACTGTCCCGTTTTCCTTGTTGTAGCGGTGGATGACCGTCAGGCCATGCATGGTCAGATCGTCTTCGATCACGTCAAAGAGTACATCGCCCGTTGCAAACAGCGGCGCAAGCCCTCCGGTTCCGATCACGTTCATCGGGCGGCCATATTCGCCCTTGATCCGGTCGGTGATGCCCTGGATCAGGCCGATATAGCCCCAGAAAACGCCCGATTGGATGCACGACACCGTGTTGGTGCCGATCACCCGGTCGGGTTTGGTGATATCGACATGCGGCAAGGCCGCCGCGCCCTGGTGCAGCGCCTCAAGGCTGAGGTTCACGCCGGGCGCGATGACACCGCCCACATAAGCGCCATCTTCGGCCACCACATCGAAATTCGTGGCCGTGCCGAAATCCACCACGACGGCGTCGCCGCCATGGCGGTCAAACGCGCCCACAGCATTCGCCAAACGGTCGGGGCCGGGGCGCACCCCCTCCTCGACCCTGGGCGGCACGGGCAGCAGGCAATCGGGCTTACCGACGACAAGGGGGCGGGTGCCGAAATACCGGTCGCAAAGCACGCGCAGGTTGAACACCACGCGCGGCACGGTGGACGAGATGATCACCTGGTCGATCGTCACATCCAGGGATCGCGTCTCCATCAGGGTGCTGAGCCAGACATAATACTGGTCCGCCGTGCGCTGCCATTCGGTCGATGTGCGCCAGGTGCCCAGGAATGCGCCACCATCCCAGACAGAAAAAACGGTATTGGTATTCCCGCAATCGATACAGAGGAGCATCCCCTGCCCTCCCTTCAGAAGTAGATTTCGGCCGCCGGCACGGCGATGCGGCCTTCGGTGGTTTGCAGCACGATGGCGCCGGTTTCGTCCAGAGTCACGAAGATACCTTCATGGGTGGCCTGGGTGGTGCGGGCGATGACAGGCTGGCCGATGCGGGCCGCGCGCGCCAGCCAGGCCTTGCGGATCGGGTCGAACCCGTATGTGGCCAGCATCGTCTCGTACCGGGCGAAGGCGGGGGCCAGATAGCCCAGGAACTCCTCGGGCGGGACGGCCACGCCGGTTTCCCCTTGCAGGGACACGGGGCGCGTCGCCTCAGGCTCAACCGCGTCAGGCTTTGGCGCGCTGGCCAGGTTCACACCGATGCCGATCGCCAGGTTGCGGACGGCCTGGCCCACCCCCGTGCTCTCGAGCAAGATGCCCGCCACCTTGCCGCCGTTCAGCAGCACGTCGTTCGGCCATTTCAGCGCGAAGGCCTCGGCCCGGCCAGTTACGGCGACAAAAGCCTCATCCAGCGCCAGGGCCGCCACGAATGACCTCAGCGCGACCGCCTCGGGCGGGGCGTCGGGGCGCATCACCAGCGTGGCAGCAAAGTTGCCAGGCAGCATGGCCCAGGGCCGGCCCCGCCGCCCATGGGCGGCACTCTGACGGTGGGCCAGAATCCAGGTCGGCCCGCCCAGCGTGTCGGCAATGCGCGCAGCATGGGCGCTGGTGCTGTCGACCTCATCCAGAACGATGCGGTCATAGCCCGCGGGCCAGGTGTTATCGGACAAGGGTTTCCGCCGCAGCCGTCGCCAGGCCTTCGACCCCGAAGAGGTTGCCGATCCCCAGGACCATAACAGCGGCCGAGCCCATCAGGAACGCCCAGAGGACGGGAGAGCGCACGGGGTCCAGAGGCTCACCCTCTTCGCCGAAATACATGAAGTAGATGATCCGCAGATAGTAGAACGCGCCGATCACACTGGCGATCACGCCCGCCACGGCCAGCCAGATCATGTCGGCCGCAACCGCCGCCTGCAGCACGGCGAACTTGCCGAAGAACCCCAGCAGGGGCGGCACGCCGGCCAGGCTGAACATCAGGATCAGCATCGCAAGCGCCTTGCCGGGCTCGCGCTTGGCATACATGTTCAGGCTGGCGATATCGGTGACGGGCTTGCCGTCACGCTCCATCGACAGGATGAAGGCGAAGGTGCCGATATTCATCGTGACGTAGATCGCCATGTAGATCAGCATCGCCTCGACCCCCAGCGCAGTGCCCGCCGCCAGGCCCATCAGGGCAAAGCCCATATGCGCGATCGAGGAATAGGCCATCAGCCGCTTGATGTTGCGCTGGCCGATTGCGGCAATCGCACCGAGGAACATCGAGGCCACCGACATGAAGGCCACGATCTGCCCCCATTCCGCCGTGGCGCCGCCGAACGCGTCATGGGCGACGCGCGCGAAAAGCGCCATCGCCGCCATCTTGGGCGCGGTGGCGAAGAAGGCGGTGATCGGCGTCGGGGCGCCCTCGTACACATCGGGCGTCCACATGTGGAACGGCACGGCCGAGACCTTGAAGGCCAGCCCGGTAAAGATGAAGGCCAAGCCCAGAAGCAGCCCGACCGACAGGCCGTCACTGCCCGCCGCAACCACGATCCCTTCGAAATCGGTGGTGCCCGAATAGCCGTATGTCAGCGCCATGCCATAAAGCAAGAGGCCCGATGACAGCGCGCCGAGGACGAAATACTTCAACCCGGCCTCGGTTGATTTCACGCTGTCCCGGCGCAAGGCGGCGATCACGTAGAGTGACAACGATTGCAGCTCTAGCCCCATGTAGAGGGTCAGCAGATTGCCGGCCGACACCATAACCATCATGCCGACCACCGACAGGGCGACCAGAATGGGGTATTCGAACCGCAGGATATCGCGCTTGGCCATGTACCCCTCGCCCATCAAGAGGACGGCGGCGGCGGACAGCAAAATGACCACCTTTGAAAAGCGCGAGAAGGCATCATCAACGAAAAGGCCGTCGAAGGCACGATCGGTGCCCGGGCCCGACGTGCCGATCCAGAAGGCCAGGGCCAGGAAGACGGCCACGGTGGCCCAAAGGATTGCGGGCGCCGTGCGGTCCTTGCCGGTATAGACCCCCCAGAGCAGGGCCGCCATCGCAAAGACCGACAGCATGATTTCCGGCAAGATGGTGTTGAGATCGCCCGACATGATGTCAGCCCTCTTAATTCTGTGCGACGCGCAGGGTGGCGTCGAAATCGGCAAGTGCGGTCTGGTAGCCCTCAATCAGCGCGCCGACCGACGGCCCGATGATATCCGTCACCAGGCTGGGATAGACGCCCAGAAGCAGGGTCATCACCACCAAGGGCGCAAAGATCGCCCGCTCACGCCCGCCCATATCGGTGATCGATTTCAGGCTTTCCTTGATCAGATCGCCGAAAACCACGCGGCGGTAGAGCCAGAGCGCGTAAGAGGCCGACAGGATCACGCCCGCGGTCGCCACAAGCGCCACCCAGGTATTGACCTGGAAGACACCCATCAGCGTCAGGAATTCGCCCACGAAACCGCTCGTCCCCGGCAGGCCGACATTGGCCATGGTGAAGAGCATGAAGATCGCCGCATAGGCCGGCATCCGGTTGACGAGGCCGCCATAGGCATCAATCTCGCGCGTATGCATCCGGTCGTAGATCACGCCGACACAGAGAAACAGCGCGCCCGAGATGAAGCCGTGGCTGATCATCTGAAAGATCGCGCCGTCGATGCCCTGCTGGTTCGCGGCGAAGATGCCCATCGTGACGTAGCCCATATGGGCGACGGATGAGTAGGCGATCAGCTTTTTCATGTCCGACTGCGCCAGCGCCACCAGCGATGTGTAGACGATGGCAATGGCAGACAGCCACAAGACCAGCGGCGCCAGCAGGTCGGACGCGACCGGGAACATCGGCAAGCTGAAGCGCAGGAAGCCGTAGCCCCCCATCTTCAAGAGGATCGCGGCCAGCACGACCGACCCCGCCGTCGGCGCCTGCACGTGGGCATCGGGCAGCCAGGTATGCACAGGCCACATCGGCATCTTGACCGCGAAGCTGGCAAAGAATGCCAGCCAGAGCAGCGTCTGCAAGCCGCCCACGATCTGGAAGCCCATCAGGCTGAACGTCTCGGACCCGAAGCGGTGGTTCAAGAGCGCCGGGATATCGGTGGTGCCCGCATCGATATACATCGTGATCATCGCGACCAGCATCAGAACCGAGCCGAGAAAGGTATAGAGGAAGAATTTGAACGCCGCATAGATGCGCGCCTTGCCGCCCCAGATACCGATGATCAGGAACATCGGGATCAGGCCCGCCTCGAAGAAGAGGTAGAACAGCACCAGATCCAGCGCCACGAAGACGCCGATCATCAGGCTTTCCAGCACCAGGAAAGCGATCATGTATTCCTTCACCCGATGTTCGACATTCCAGCACGCCGCGATGGTGATCGGCATCAGGAAGGTGGTCAGCATAACGAAGAGAACCGAGATACCGTCAACACCCACCTTGTAGGTCAGGCCGAAGATCCACTCACGCTCTTCCACGAACTGAAAGCCGGTATCATTGGGGTCGAACCCGCCGATCAGGGCAATGGAGAAGAGGAAGGTCGCCGATGTGGCGATCAGCGCAAGCCATTTGGCATTGCGGCGCGCGGCCGGTTCGTCGCCGCGCAGGAAAAAACCCAGGATCGCCGCGCCGATCAGCGGCAGGAAGATGAGAATGGAAATCAGGTTGTCCATTACCCGGCCCCCCCGGTCAGCGTGACCCAGGTGACCAGCAGCACGATCCCGATGACCATCGCGAAGGCGTAGTGAAACACATAGCCCGATTGCGCGCGCCCCGCGAGGCGGGTGAAGAACGGCACAATCCCCATGGCCAGGCCATTGATCGACCCGTCGATGACATTCCCGTCACCGCGCTTCCAGAGGATGTTGCCCAGCGCCTTCGCCGGCTGCACGAAGAGGAAATTGTAGATCTCGTCAAAGTACCACTTGTTCAAGAGGAACAGGTACAAAGGCCGCTGGCTGGCCGCCAGGCGCCCCGGCAGATCGGGCCGGAGGATGTAGAAAAGATAGGCCATGCCCAGCCCCAAGAGCATCGCGATAAAGGGCGAGACCTTGACCCATTTCGCCACGTGATGCGCCTCTTCCAGCACGTGGTTGTCCGGCGCCATGTAGATCGCGCCTTGGCCGGGGGCCGCATGCGTCGCGGCCTCATCGCCCTCGGCCGGCGCGCTGTCGCCATGGCTGTCGGCCGCTTCGGTCTCATTGTGGCCACCCGCAACCTCACCGGTATCGCCCACTTCGGGGGCGGCCACCATCGTGGCGGAATGCACCTCGGCCGTGGGGATGCCGAAGAACTCCTCAACCTCATGATGATCGCCGAAAAAGCTGCCGTACCAGACCATGCCCGAGAAGATTGCCCCAAGGCTCAGCACGCCCAGCGGCGCCAGCATCGTCCAGGGGCTTTCATGGGCATGCTCGTGCGTATGGGCGTCGCCCCGTGGCGTGCCGTAGAACGTCATGAACATCAGCCGCCAGGAATAGAAGCTGGTAAAGCAGGCCGCGATCACCAGCAGCCAGAAGGCATACATCGACCCGCCGGCAAAGGCGCTTTCGATCACCGCGTCTTTCGACAGGAAGCCTGCGAAGCCATAATAGGTCAGCGGGATGCCGACACCGGTGATGGCCAACGTGCCGATCATCATCGCCCAGAACGTATAGGGGATCTTCTTCCTGAGGCCGCCGTAATTCCGCATGTCCTGCTCGTGATGCATCGCATGGATGACCGAGCCTGCGCCGAGAAACAGCATCGCCTTGAAAAAGGCATGGGTGAAGAGGTGGAACATTGCCACCGAATAGACGCCCACGCCCGCCGCCACGAACATGTAGCCCAGCTGCGAGCAGGTCGAATAGGCGATGACGCGCTTGATGTCGTTCTGCACCAGGCCCACGGTGGCGGCGAAGAAGGCCGTCGTGGCGCCCAGGACGACCACGAAGGCCTTCGCCTCGGGCGCGAATTCGAAGACAGGCGACATCCGGCAGACTAGGAACACCCCCGCCGTCACCATGGTGGCCGCGTGGATCAGCGCGGACACAGGCGTCGGCCCCTCCATCGCGTCGGGCAGCCAGGTGTGCAGGATCAACTGCGCCGATTTGCCCATCGCGCCCACGAACAGAAGGAAAGCGATCAGGTTCGCGGCGTTCCATTCGGTCCAGAGGAAGGTCAGGTTCGTCTCGGCCAGGCTTGGCGCGGCCTCGAAGATGACGTCGAAGCTGATGGAATCGACCAGAAAGAAGATCGCGAAGATGCCTAAGAGAAACCCGAAATCGCCGACCCGGTTGACCACGAAGGCCTTGATCGCCGCCGCATTGGCCGAGGGCTTGCGGTAGTAGAACCCAATCAGCAGGTACGAAGCAACGCCGACCCCCTCCCACCCGAAGAACATCTGGACAAGGTTATCGGCGGTCACCAGCATCAGCATGGTGAAGGTGAAGAACGAGAGATAGGCAAAGAAACGGGGCTTATAGACCTCGCCCTCCTGCCAGTTCTCGTCGTGATCCATGTAGCCGATCGAATAGAGATGCACCAAGGCCGAGACGGTGTTGATGACGATCAGCATGATCGCGGTCAGCCGGTCGAGCCTGATCGCCCAATCGGTCGCCAGCGTACCGCTTTCGATCCAGCGGAACAGCGTGACCTGCTGGGTCGTGCCGTCAAAGCCCAGAAAGACGATCCATGACAGGATGGCAGCCAGAAACAGAAACGCAGTTGCCGTCCAGATGGCCGCCGCTTCGCCCAGCACGCGCCAGCCGAAGCCGCAGATCAGCGCGCCCACCAGCGGCGCAAAGAGGATGATGGTTTCCACGTTCTCAGCCTCTCATTTCAACGGGCCCACGAGGCCAGGACGTCGCAGTCGCAGCGGCCGATATCGCCCTGCCCACGCCGGACACCGGCCCCCAGCGTCGCCAGATCGGCGCCGATCTGGTCCATCGTGTATTTCGTGTCGGTCTCAAGCAGGAAGTTGAACCGCTCCTGCACGCGGTCGGCATCAGAATTCCGCGCGACGATAAGGATGTACCGGTCGGACGGGCAGTGATGCAGGATCATCCAGCTCCGGGCATCGCCCCAGATATAGGTCGCGGCGAAGTCGGGGCTGCCGCCCAAGCCGACCCAGGCCGGCGCGCCGCCGTCCACAAAGCGCTGCGTGGCGACATCCCAGCCGCATTCCGGGCCACGCTCTGCCTGCGCAAGCGCGGCGCCTGCAAGCGACATCGCGGCGAATACCCCAAGGGCGGCAGCTTGAAGATAACCTGCCATACCTTCAGCCTTTCATCACGTTCACGTCTTCCACCGCGATCGTGCCGCGGTTGCGGAAGAAGGTCACCAGAATGGCCAGCCCGATCGCCGCCTCGGCGGCTGCGACCGTCAGGATCAGCATCGTGGCCACCTGCCCCACCAGATCGCCATGAAAGGCCGAAAAGGCGACGAACTTGATATTCACCGCCAAGAGCATCAGCTCAATCGACATCAGGATAACGATCACGTTCTTCCGGTTCACGAAGATCCCGAAGATCCCGATCACGAACAACGCCGCGCTTACGGTCAGGTAATGGGTCAGTCCGATCATTCCGACTTGCCTTCTATCATCCCTCAACGTCCGTGCGCTGGTCGAAAGGCGTCATGCCCGCTGGCCGCACATCCGGGGCTAGCCAGTTGCACCCGCAGGTCTCCTCGGTCTCGCGAAAGAGCCCGACATCGTCATAAAGCGCCTCTGCCGCGCGCCTGATGTCACGCCATGAGACCGACCGGCTATTCTGGACGTCATCGCGCAAAAACTCGGTGGCCTCAAGGGCGACAGACGCCTGATTGGTCCTTACATCGGGGATCGTCAGAAACTGCCCTGTCGCGCAATCGGTGACACGCACACCGTCGAACGCATGCAATTGCGCAAGCGTGGCCTGTCGGTGGACATAGACACCATTCTCGTCGGCTTGAAACGGATCACTGTAATCTTCGACCACAAAGCCCGAGGCCTCACCGCCCAGCGTATATTGTTCCCTCACATACATGTCAGCTTCGATCAAATTGCATGGCGGCAGTGGCGTCAGCGCGATAGCCGGAATCGCCGTGAGCACCATAAGAAGCGCAGCAAAGCGAGAAATTCGCGGCCGAACCTTGAAAGATGAGCTCGATTTGATCATCGGAATACATGATCCCCGCGCAAATCTGACAGGATACGTGACAACGATGGGCTGGGGGCCCCGACATTGCCTAGCTCTGGTCCAGGCTGACCCCCGAGCGAACCAACTCCCGAAAAGAGCGCGAAACTGACCAGCGTAAGTCCTAGGATCGCTTTTCTCATCACAACCCCTGCCCCGGTTTGACGTCCTTCAATTCCATCGCCTTAGCCGGGTCGCGGTACATCTGCGCCAGCACGTTCTGGCGTTTGATGTCCACACGGTGGCGCAAGGTCAGCACGATCGCTCCGATCATCGCGACCAGCAGGATCAGGCCCGCCAGCTGGAACAGCAGGAAATACTGGTCATACATGATCATGCCCAGGGCTTCGGTATTGTGCATCTCGGCCAGATCGGGCGAGACGGCGCGCCGCAGCCCCTCGGCCTCGGGCGAGAATTGCCAGGCCCCGAAAACAAGGACCAGCTGCATCAACAAGATCACACCGATCAGGCCTGCGAGCGGCACGTATCTGGCCAGCTCGGCCTTCAACTCGGCGAAATCGACATCCAGCATCATGACGACAAAGAGAAACAGCACCGCCACCGCGCCGACATAGACGATGATCAGCAGCATCGCGACAAACTCGGCGCCAAGAAGCACGAAAAGCCCCGCCGCCGAAAGGAAGGCCAGGATCAGCCACAGCACCGAATGGACCGGGTTGCGCGCGACGACCACCAGAAAGCCCGCCGCGACCACGGCGATGGCAAAGGCATAAAAGGCCAGATCAGCTACACTCATTCCGTGTCCTCCCCGCCCGCTTCCATCACCTCGCGGGCCAGTTCCATCGCCTTGGTCATCGCAGGCACCCCGCCAAACACACCGACCAGAGCGATGGTTTCGGCGATCTCCTGCTGGCTGGCGCCGGCTTCCAGCGCGTGGCGCACCGTCAGCCGCACCTGCGCCTCGGCCTGCGCCCCAAGGATCGTCAGCGCGCCGAGTGTCAACAGCAGCTTGGTCTTGGCGTCAAGGCCCTCGGGATTGAAGGTCTTGCCCATCATCGCTTCCATCAGGTCCTTGGGCATGGTGGGCCACATCGCCTCGAACCCCTTGGGCGTGAAGCTCTCAAGCGCCGGGTTCAACGCCTTGGCCCAATCCTGACCCATGCGCATCATGTCTTCGAAGGGGTTTTTGTCGGTCATTCTACGGCGTCTCACTGGTATCGGGGTGCATCGTAATGGTGAAGGCGCCCGCTTCGACGGGGACCAGGCTCCATGTGCCCGGATGATCCACCTTGGCGCGCGCCACCCGGGTCTGGACGTCGGTCAGAAGCACGCGAAACTCCGCGGCGGTCTTGCAAGCACCCTTTCTGCCGGCAAAGCGGGCATTGTCGGGATCCGCGATGACGGCAAGAGCACGTCCAGCCAGATCGGCAAGCCCCGTCTCCGCCCGCAACTCCTCGGCATGAGGCTCCAGCGCTGCAAGCACCTCGGCATCCTCATCCTCGCGCGGGTGGCCAAGCGCAATCGCGACCATATCGGCTGACGCAACCGCCATGGCGGCGCTGCCATCGTACATCTCGTCGGTCACCCCATGTGCGATCGTGCCGCCGGCCTCCTCGATCAGGATCGCTTCCAGACCGGCGATCACAGACGCAGCGCCGAGATCGTCAAGCTCGCCCAGAACGAAGTCCTTCGTCTCGTCATCGAAACTGCTGAGGATCGGCTGTGCCATTCTCGGTTTCCTAGCGGTAAGGCGCGTCAATTTCGAGGTTGCGGGCGATCTCGGACTCCCAGCGTTCGCCGTTCTCGAGAAGCTTTTCCTTGTTGTAGAACAGCTCCTCGCGGGTCTCGGTGGCGAATTCGAAGTTGGGGCCTTCGACGATGGCGTCGACGGGGCAGGCCTCCTGACAAAAGCCGCAATAGATACACTTGGTCATGTCGATGTCATAGCGCGTCGTGCGGCGCGAGCCGTCTTCGCGGGGTTCGGCATCGATGGTGATGGCCTGCGCGGGGCAGATCGCCTCGCAGAGCTTGCACGCGATGCAGCGTTCCTCGCCATTGGGATAGCGGCGGAGCGCATGCTCACCGCGAAACCGGGGCGACAGCGGCCCCTTCTCATGCGGGTAGTTCAGCGTGGCCTTCGGCGCGAAGAAATACTTCAAACCCAGCTTAAAGCCCTTGAAGAAGTCGACCAGCAGAAAGTACTTGCCGGCGCGGGTCCAGTCGATCTGGGTCACGTGAGTCTCTCCTCTTTTGCAAGTTGCAGAGCCACATGGATAGCTCGCAGCATGCCGTCCTCTGTCAGATCAGCCGACGTCGCCGCATCGGAAGGCCATTCTGAGTGGATCGCATTGCGCAGACATTCGCAGAATGCTGCTTCGGCTTCGTCACTCCATTCGTCCATCGACTCGCACGTAAAGGGCAGACGATATTCCTGTATCCATTGAAGCGTGATGCGGAGATCTTCGCTGTCCATCTTGGCGAGCGGAGATGGATCGGCTTTGTATTCAGAGACAAGGGTCTCGTGCAGGTCGGGCACGAGACATCTTGCCCAAGCGCTCGCAATCCGGTTGGGGACCTGTTCAGCTCGGGTGGCAAATTCGCGCAAGGTCATTGTACCCCCACGGCCCAGCGGGCTTGATAATCGCTTTGCAAGGCGGCGCCGGTTCCGGTGGATGTCTCTGTTTTCTCCACCTCGTACCAGAGGGCAACCCGGGTTGCAGGCATGCGGCCACGCCAGGCGGCACCGATTTTCGGTTGCACACGTGTACCCTCGGCGCGTGGTTCGGGCATCTCCTGCTGATATGTGCCGTCGATCTCAAGCGCGCGACAGGCATGCACCTCATACCCTTGGCCATTTTTCCAGTAGGTCCAGACCAGTTCAGGGCTGAACTGATAGAAGCCGTGGCCCGGATAGCCGTTGAACGGCGTCAGCGAAACAAACCGGCCCCCCGGGGCCAGCATATCGCCGACATTGCGGAACGATTGCGCCACGTCGAAGACATGCTCAAGCGTGCCGCCGTCGTAGATGAAGCCAAACTGCCCGTGCCAGTCTTCCGGCACTGGCTGGTTCAGATCCCAGGTCAGTGAGGCATTCTCGAAGTCAGAGAAATCCAGTGTTTCGATCTCACCAAAGCCCAGGCCCCGAAACATCGCTTCGGAATAACCATCGTCCTGCGCCAGCGAACCAAGATCAACCGTCGCGCCACTTTCGGCCAAGGCCTTGGCAAAGTGTTTGCGGTTTCGGCCCCTCCGTTCATTCAGCCGAAACTTCTGACGGCCCAGCATCAGGCTGCGCCCCTCGGGCTGGAACCGGGTGGACAGTCGGGCCAGCTGGCCAAATGCGACGTGACCGATACCCAAACCTACGCCCCCACAGCCCAGCGGGCCCAGAAGCCGCCCGCCACTTCGAATTTTGCCAGGAACGCCACGATCACCACCCAGGCCAGCGACAGGGGCAGGAACACCTTCCAGCCGATCCGCATCAGCTGGTCATAGCGGTAGCGTGGCACGACCGCCTTCACCATCGCGAAGAGGAAGAAAAAGAACGCCATCTTGCCCACCATCCAGAGCGGCCCGTCGGGCAGGCCGGGGATGGGCGACAGCCAGCCGCCGAAGAACAGCAGGCTCATCAGCGCGCACATCAGGAAGATGGCGATATATTCGCCCGCCATGAACAGAAGGAACGGGGTTGAGGAATATTCGACCTGATAGCCCGCGACCAGTTCGGATTCCGCCTCGGGCAGGTCAAACGGTGGGCGGTTGGTTTCGGCCAGGGCCGAGATGAAGAACAGAAACACCATCGGCAGGTGCGGCAGCCAGTACCAGTTCAAGAGGCCCAGATCGCCGTCTTGTGCTGCCACGATACCGGAAAAGTTCAGCGACCCGGTCGAGATGATCACACCGATGATGATCAGACCCAGCGACACCTCGTACGAGATCATCTGCGCGGCTGACCGGAGCGACCCCAGGAACGGGTATTTTGAGTTTGAGGCCCAGCCGCCCATGATCACGCCATAGACCTCAAGCGACGAGATCGCGAAAATGTAAAGGACGGCGACGTTGATATCGGCCAAGACCCAGCCGTCATTGAACGGGATCACTGCCCAGGCCACCATGGCCAGCACGAACGAGGTCATCGGCGCCAGGAAGAACACCGGGCGGTCGGCGCCGGCCGGCACCACTATCTCTTTCACCACGTATTTCAGGGCGTCGGCCACGGTCTGCAACAGGCCGAAAACGCCCACCACATTGGGGCCCCGGCGCATCTGTACGGCGGCCCAGATCTTGCGGTCGCCATAGACCAGAAACAGCAAGCTGACCATCACGAACCCGATGACCAGAAGGCACTGCATCGCAATCAGAACCAGCGTGCCTAGGGGTGTACTTAGAAATCCGTCCATGGGCCTTCGTCCTTCACGCGCGCGGGGGCGTGCGTTTCGCCCCTCGCGCCCCGGTGTAAAGCGCATCCTGCGCCCGAATGCCAGCCTCTTCCGCGATGATTACGCTAAAGATGGCGGGTGGGCGACGGTGCTTATTCCGCCGCCATCGGAGCCGATTTGCGCGCAAGCGCGGCCGCCGACAGCTCGGCCATCAGGGTCGAGGCGCGGGCGATGGGGTTGGTCAGATAGAAATCGGTCACCGCGTTGCGGAAATCGGCCTCTCCCATGGCCTTGGCGGGCAAGGGCTGCCATTCGTTATCGGGCACCTCGTCGACACGGCCCAGATGCGGGTGCGCCTTGACCAGGGCCTGACGGAGCTGCGCCAGGCTGTCATAGGGCAGCTTGGCCCCCAGTTCGGCCGACAAAGCGCGCAGGATCGCCCAGTTTTCCTTGGCCTCACCCGGCGCGAACCCCGCGCGAAGCGCCAGTTGCGGGCGGCCTTCGGTATTGACGAAAAGCGCGTTTTCTTCCGTGTAAGCCGCCGCGGGCAGGATCAGATCGGCGCGATGGGCACCCCGGTCGCCATGGCTGCCCTGATAGATCACGAAAGGTCCGGCCGCGACATCCACCTCATCCGCGCCGAGGTTGTAGATCACCTCGGCCGCACCAATGGCCTCCATCCCGCCATCGGCGACGGCGCCCACATCCATCGCCCCCACGCGGCCTGCGGCCGTATGAAGCACCAAAAGCTTGCCGTTGGTCTTTTCGGCCACGTCCATGGCAGCGGCCAGAACGGCTTCGCCATCAGCCTCACGCAGGGCACCTTGTCCTACGATCACCACCGATGACACGTCCTTGATGCCGCCGAAAGCGTGCTTGGTCAGATCGTCCAGAGCCTTCCGGCCCGTGCCCATATGCACATAATCATAGGTCAGATCGACAGCCTCGCCGATCAGGGCGACATTCGCGCCCTGCGACCACGCCTTGCGGATGCGCGCGTTCAGCACGGGCACCTCGACGCGTGGGTTGGTGCCGATCAGCATGACATAGCGGGCGTCGTCGATGTCTTCGATGCTGGCCGTGCCGACATAGGCCGACCGGTTGCCCGCGGGCAGCTTGGCACCGTCGGTGCGGCATTCCACCTGCCCGCCCTGCCCTTCGATCAGCTCTTTCAGGGCATAGGCCGCCTCAACCGGGGCCAGATCGCCCACAAGGCCCGCCACCTTCTTGCCTTTCATCGCGGCGGCGGCCGCCGATAGAGCCTCTGGCCATGAGGCCGGGCGCAGCTTGCCGTTTTCGCGAATATAGGGCCTGTCCAACCGCTGGCGGCGCAGGCCGTCCCAGACGAAGCGGGTCTTGTCGGAAATCCATTCCTCGTTCACGCCGTCATGGTTGCGCGGCAGAAACCGCATCACTTCACGGCCCTTCGTGTCGACCCGGATGCTGGAGCCCAGCGCATCCATCACATCGATGCTTTCGGTCTTGGTCAGCTCCCAAGGCCGCGCGGTGAAGGCGTAAGGCTTCGAGACCAGCGCGCCCACGGGACACAAGTCGATGATATTGCCCTGCAATTCGCTGTCGAGCGTCTGGTTCAGATAGCTGGTGATCTCGGCATCCTCGCCCCGGCCGGTCTGGCCCATCTGGTGGATGCCCGCCACTTCGGTCGTGAACCGCACGCACCGCGTGCAGCTGATGCAGCGCGTCATATGGGTTTCGACCAATGGCCCGAGGTCGAGGTCCTCGGTCGCGCGCTTTGGCTCGCGGTAGCGGCTGAAATCGACGCCATAGGCCATCGCCTGGTCCTGCAGGTCGCATTCGCCACCCTGGTCGCAGATCGGGCAATCGAGCGGATGATTGATCAGGAGGAACTCCATCACCCCCTCGCGGGCCTTCTTGACCATGGGAGAGTTCGTTTTGACCACCGGCGGCTGCCCCTCGGGGCCCGGGCGCAGGTCCTTGACCTGCATCGCGCAGCTTGCGGCGGGCTTGGGCGGGCCGCCCACGACCTCGACCAGACACATCCGGCAATTGCCCGCGATGCTCAGCCGCTCATGATAGCAAAAACGCGGAATTTCCACGCCCGCCTGTTCACAGGCCTGGATCAGCGTCATGGCGGGATCGACCTCGATCTCCTGCCCGTCGATGACAATCTTACGCAGCTCGGTCATGTCCGTCTCCCGTCGCCCCCAAAGGCTCCGGGGGCATCTGGCACAGCACTAATCACATGAGACGGCCCGCGCCAAGACGGCATCCCGCCGCAAGGGGTGATTTTGTGGAGCGCGAGAGGCTATCGCGCGCGCAGGAGCGAGCCCACAAGCGTGCGGTTCGCAATCTCCTGCTGGCCCAGGCGGCAATAGCTTTGTGCATTGCCCGCGACGACACCATTCTGCTGCAAGTAGCGATCACGCAGGCGGCGCAATTCGGCCTTATTTTCTGGGTTCTTGCGCATCTCATCGATGTCGTCATTGGTGTAGCCCAGCGATTTTGCATAAGCACGCAAGTCGTTCAATCTGCTGAACGCATAAAACATCCGGGCCGAGATCGTGGGGCAATTCTCGCGGATCTCATCGCCTATGGCGGCGGCCAGAAATTCGCCCTTCACACGCTCATTCTGCGCAAGGGGAGGCAGATCGCTGGCCGCGACAGCGCCGGCTGGCACAAGTGCCACCGCAAGGATCAAGGGTTTCAAAAGGTTAAAGGCCATCGGGGTCACTCCGCAGCTGCTATGTTGCATTGGCGCGTTTTGTAAAGCCGCGCCTCATCGAGATACGACCAGCCGAATGCATGATCGCTCTCCCCCGCTTGTTTCAAATGCGCGAGACGTTCGAGCGCCTCGTCCAATGTTGGGCGATGCCCCGCGGGCACCCACCACATGACGAAGTGCTGGTCGCCCATCACTTCGAACCATTCCCTGCCCCGTTCATAGAACTGACGGTGCACCGTGTTCCAGACGAAATGTTCCAGCGCCTCAACACTTTCCCACACAGTTAGGTTACTGACGAATTGCGGGTCGCCGCCGATCTTGGCCTCGGTATTGCCCGTGCCAGGCTCGCCCGAGCCCTCCATCATCCACACAAACCCCGGCATCCGCTTGCCCAACCCGTTGATCCGGTCAAGCGCGCCCATGAACTCGGCCACGCGCGGATCGTCGGTCGGCGCGATCAGACGGCCGATGTTGAGTTGGGCGAGGTGATGGGTCTGGGCGTTCAAGCTGAGGTCTCCTCGGTGGGCCAGCGCTTTGATGCCAGCACAATTAGCAAAATGGCATAGGTCAGTACAACCAGCGGCAATATTGCCCGGCCAAGGGCGACCGAAACTTGCAGAATCTCAAGGCCATATGCCGCAAGCGCGGTGAGAAACGGCAAGAAAGACGCGATCTGCCAAACCAGACCGTGGCCGGTCCGCGCGAAAATACGAGCGATTGCCACGCATAATATAGCGTAGATGCTGAGCGACAAGACGACCTCAAGGGACACCATAAGTTACTACTCCGCCGCATGCGCACATCCGTGCGTCTTCCATTGCTGCGCCTCTGTCAGATAGCGCCACCCGAACGCATGATCGCTGTCGCCATGCGCCTGAAGATGGCGGAACCGCGCCATCGCCTCGGTGATGTCGGGCCGGTGCCCTGCCGGCACCCACCACATCACGAACCGCAGGCTTTCGACGGCATCGTACCATTCGGCGCGGCGCTCGTAGAAATGGCGGTGGACCGTGTTCCAGACAAAGTGTTCAAGGCTCGCCACATCCTCCCAGACCGACAGGGTCGAGGCCGTCCGGGGGTTGCCGCCGAGCGGCCCTTCAGGGTCGCGCTGCGCCGCGTCCATCTGATCCTCGCCCAGCATCCAGACGAAGCCAGGGCTGCGCATCGCGACGCTGTTGACCAGGTCCAGCCCGTCGACGAAGCCCTGCACGCGCGGATCGTTCCAGTCGTGGCGAAGGATGCCGAGGTTAAATTCGGCGAGGTGGAGCGTGCCGTCAGCCATCGTGACCCATTCCGAACCATGGCGGCTGCCTTGTCGGAAAATACGGCAAATCGCGCTTTGATGTACCAGCGGCCGCAAAGTGCGGAACAACCGCTGGCGGCAAGAAGAACCCGCTCAAATCGTTGCCGCCGTTTAGCGCGAAGAAACGATCATCCGATGTGTCAGCGAGAAGGTTGTTCACAATCCGAAATAACGTCTCGGACGCCAATCCCCAGCTTAAGTATGGGTCGCCAGCAAGTTCTGCCGGCGAGTAGACATCATAGCGCGCACCATTGACTTCAACGATATAAGTTTCGCCATCGTTCTGAACCTCGGAGAGAGACGAAATCACTGCGCCGCGGAGTTCCAGATGGGGCCTAAGCCGCTCAAGGGCATCTAGGATGCCACCCTCGGCCAAAGTCTCCGCGTCCAAAATAATCAGCCGTTCAGAGTTGTAGATCGCGCCAATCCCGTTCTCTGCAATTGCCGTGCGGAGTTCGCCTCTATTTTCTTTGTCTTCAGCAGACCAGAAATCTGCCTCGTCCAGGGCCGAGAGAAGTGCCGCGTTCAACTCTTGCGCGGATATTGACGACGCCAAGACACCCGAAACGGCAACAAGACCGAGAAGACGCCGCAGGAGACGCATCACTCTGCCGCCACCGGCGTCCGCTTATGCTTGATGCGGTCCTCGATCTCGTCGCGGAAATGCCGGATCAGGCCCTGGATCGGCCAGGCGGCGGCGTCGCCGAGGGCGCAGATCGTGTGGCCCTCGACCTGCTTGGTGACGTCGAGCAGCATGTCGATCTCTTCGACCGCCGCCTCGCCACGCACCAGCCGGTCCATGACACGCATCATCCAGCCCGTGCCCTCGCGGCAGGGCGTGCACTGGCCGCAGCTTTCGTGCTTGTAGAATTTCGACAGCCGCCAGATGGCCTTGATGACGTCGGCCGACTGGTCCATCACGATCACGGCGGCCGTCCCGAGGCCAGAGCGCTGCTCGCGCAGCCAGTCGAAATCCATGATCGCGTCGTCACAGAGGTCGGCCGGCAAAAGCGGCACCGAGGACCCGCCCGGGATCACCGCCTTGAGGTTCTTCCAGCCGCCCCGCACCCCGCCGCAATGCTTGTCGAGAAGGTCGCGCAGCGGGATCGACATCGCCTCTTCCACGACACACGGGTTCTCAACATGGCCCGAAATCGCAAACAGCTTGGTGCCCGCATTGTTCGGGCGTCCGAAGCCCGCAAACCAAGTCGGGCCGCGCCGCAGAATGGTCGGCACGACGGCGATGCTTTCGACATTGTTCACCGTGGTCGGGCAGCCATAAAGGCCAGCACCCGCCGGAAAGGGCGGCTTCATGCGCGGCATGCCCTTGCGGCCCTCAAGGCTTTCCAGAAGGGCGGTTTCCTCGCCGCAGATATAGGCGCCCGCGCCATGCACCAGATAGAGGTCGAAATCCCAGCCCGATTTCGCGGCGTTCTTGCCCAGAAGCCCTGCCTCATAAGCCTCGTCCATCGCGGCTTGCAGCGCCTCACGCTCGCGAATGTATTCGCCACGGATGTAGATGTAGCCCGCATTGGCGCCCATGGCGAACGCGGCGATCAGGCAGCCCTCGATCAGCGTGTGCGGATCGTGGCGCATGATCTCGCGATCCTTGCAGGTGCCGGGCTCGCTCTCGTCGGCATTGACCACCAGGTAATGCGGCCGCCCGTCGCTTTCCTTGGGCATGAACGACCATTTCAGCCCGGTGGGAAAGCCTGCGCCGCCACGGCCCCGCAGGCCGCTGGCCTTCATCTGCTCAACGATCCAATCGCGCCCGTTCTTGATCAGGCCCGCGGTGCCATCCCAATGGCCGCGCGCCTTGGCGCCCTTCAGGGTACGCTCATGCATCCCGTAGAGATTGGTGAAAATGCGGTCCTGATCCTTGAGCATCTGTCTGTCCTACTCGTCCCGGCGCTTGCGCCAGATCTGATACGTCGAAAATAGCGCCCAGCCAAACGCGGCCAACGCCAAAAGATCGAAAACGAACGCAAGAGCCAGCGGCAAACCGACGCTGCCGCCCAGCCACTGCGCCCCCATCCAGAGCACCATGGTGACCACCAGCACGATCGCGATGCGCCGCGCGGCAAACGCGGTCTGGCGATCAGGGCCGGTGGTCATGCCAGGTCTCAATACACATCACCCTTGCCGACCTTCTTCGAGAATTCGGTCTCGCCACCCTCGGCCAGAATCTTGGCCTGATCGACCCAGTCGTCGCGGCTGACCCGGCCCTTGAAGCCTTCGAGGTTCTCATCGACCCAGGCCACCTCGGCGCCGGTCCACTTGGCGATCTGATCGAAGTGATAAAAGCCCATGGTATTGAGAAGCGTCTCAAGCTTGGGCCCGACACCCTTGATCTTCTTCAGATCGTCGGCCCCGGCTTTGCGGGGGGCTTTCAGCGTGCGAGGGCGCTTTTGGCCCGCAGGCACGGGGTCGGCCTTGGGCGTGGCCGCAGCTTTGGGCGTGGCCGTCGCTTTGGCCGCGGGCGTTTTGGCGGCCTTGGCCTTCGGGGCCGCCTTTGCCTTTGGCGCGGCTTTCGGCTTGGCGGCCTTCGCGGCGGGCTTCTTCGCGGCGAGTTTGGAGGCCTTGGCGGGCGCTTTCTTTGGCGCATCTTCGGCGTCCACAACCGGAGCCGACGACGTGGTTGCGGTCGGCGCGGCGGCCTCGGCCCGCGCAGCAGGGGCTGCTGTCGCCGTGGGCGCAGGTTTGGCGGCCGGCTTTTGCGCCGATACTTTCACCTCGCCAGGGCCGGGCAGCGGCCGGCAAAACGCCCAGCTGATGAACAGCCCGGCCGCCACACAGGCAATCAGCGCGACAAAGGCCGCTTGCAGAAACGTCCAACTGCCCAACACCATCAACAAGACGGCAATCGCCAGCCCGCCCAGGGCCGCCACCAGCCATGTGCCGATCACACAGCTCAAGTCTCCGGATTTATTCGTCATTGTCCCACTCCCGCTGAGGTTCCATCCGCCCGTTTGTACACCCGGACGTGAACTGGTCACCATCCCGCATCGATTTATTCCTTCGATTTCCGGGAAAACTCGGTCTCGCCGCCTGCTGCGAGCGCTTTGGCTTGTGCCACCCAATCATCCCGGGTGGCGCGGCCCTTGAAGCCTTCGATATTTTCATCGACCCAGGCCAGCTCGGCCTCGCTCCATGCGGCGACTTGGTCGAAATGGTAAAAGCCCATGCTGTTCAGAAGCTTTTCCAGCTTGGGGCCGACGCCCTTGATCAGCTTCAGGTTATCGGGCTGGCCGCCGCGCGCCTTGGTCATCGTCTGGGGCTTGGCGGGCGTAGCGCCCGATCCTGCGGGCGGGCGCGCCTTTTCTTTGGCAGGCGCCTCCTGCACGGTGATCCCTGTCTCGTCGACGGGCAGACCTTTGGCCGGTTTCGGATCGGCCTTCTTGGCGCCCTTTGGCTTTTCCGGGCGCCCAACCCAGGGCGTCGTCAGTGGCACTTCGGTGCCGTCGATCCGCTTGACCGTGTCGCCCAGATCAACGGCCAATTGCACCGAGGCGTTGTGATCGGGCCGCCCCTTGGCTTGATCCTTCAGGCTGGTCAGCCCCTTCAGCGGCTCGGACGCGTAGCGGCCGTTCTGCGGCCCCGGTACGGGCACGCGACCCGCGGCCAACTCATCGATGATCTCGGCCAGACGCTCGGCCGTCAGATCCTCGTAATAATCCTTGCCGATCTGGGCCATCGGCGCATTGGCGCAGGCCCCCAAGCATTCGACCTCTTCCCAGCTGAACTTGCCGTCAGCCGATACTTGATGCGGCCGCTTGGCGATCTTTTCCTGGCAGACAGCCACCAGATCTTCGGCGCCGCAGATCATGCACGATGTGGTGCCGCAAATCTGGATATTGGCGACCGATCCCACCGGCGCCAATTGGAACATGAAGTAGAACGTGGCCACCTCAAGCGCGCGGATATAGGCCATATCCAGCATCTGGGCGATATGTTCAATCGCCGGGCGGCTCAGCCAGCCTTCCTGCTCCTGCGCGCGCCAGAGAAGCGGAATGATCGCACTGGCCTGACGTCCTTCGGGGTACTTGGTGATCTGCGCCTCGGCCCATTTCCGGTTCTCCGGCGTGAAGGCGAAACTCTCGGGCTGATCGGGATGAAGGCGGCGGAGCATCGGGCGGTCCTTGTCTGTCACATCTCTGGTAAGCCGCGTGAGGGTGCGGCCATGGCACCGACCAGGTGTCGGCACCATGCGAGGGTGTCATAGCTCAGACAAACGCGCGGAGGAAGCCCATGACAAGCGCAATTATCGCACCGATCGCCGCAGCGGCGATCAACCGGTTCCGCCCCCGCGCCAGGTATGCCGCGCCGAGACCGCACAAGGCGCCGACCAGCACCGTCCAGAGATCAATATACATCGCTTGCGTCCGGAGTTACGAACATGCGCCGGTTTTCAGGACCAGATCACCACCCTCGGTGACGGCCTGACCGGCATTCAGAAGGCTTTGCACGACGGCGGCCGCCGCATCCTGGCTGAGCCCGGCCGAGCTGAGGACGGCTGAATTGTTGCTGGCCGTCACCCGGCATCCGGCCGCTTCGATGGCCGAAATCATCGCGGCCCTGTCAGCAGCGCTCTGCGCCAATGCCGGCATGGCCGAGGCCGCCATTGCGGCGGTAAGGGTGAGAATGCGGATCATAGCTCGTCTCCTCAGGGCACGTGGCAACTTGGCCTTCGAGCCCGCGTTTTTTGCTGCGCCTGCAAATGGTACTGGCACGCGCCCAATATAACGATAGCGACGTCGGTTATTCAATATCACCCCCCTTTTATCGACAGCTTTTGCAGGATCGAGAGCTGTTCGCAGTGCGAATTTGCCACTGTTTTCCGGTTATTCGGCTGGGTCGATCGGCTCGGTCATCCGTTCACCGGAAACAGGCGGTTGAACGCGTCCGCCCCGCTTCGCGAAAAGATGACGACACGGGTTTTCTGGTCGCGCTTGGCCCATAAGAGGTCCTCAAACCGGCTCAGAAACGCCCGGCCAAGGCTACCGGCCAGATGCGATCTGCGCTCGCTCCAGTCCAGGCATTCCCGGCAAAGCGGCGCGCGGGCCTTGCGCAATCCATCGACGTCGATCGCAAGATCTGCCACGAAGGCCGCGCCTCGATCGGTCAGGATCAGATCTTCTTTGGTCAGAACCAAATGCCCCTGCCCCATCAGGCTGTCAAACAACTGCGTGCCCATATCGCCGGCAAGATGATTGTAGCAAACGCGGGCCTGTCGCAACTCCACATCCTTCGGGCCGGTCCGCTTTCGCAGATGGCCTGACCCGGCCGCCAGACCCATCAGGCCCTCCAAGACGTACGCGACCTGATCGCTCGCCAGCGAGAAGTACTTGTGACGCCCCTGCTTGCGTGGTCGCAACAGCCCACCGTCATTCAGCTTGGAGAGATGCGAGCTGGCCGTCTGGATTGTCACACCGGCCTCTTCCGCCAGTTCGCTCACCGTCAGAGCCTTCCCGCTCATCAGCACGGTGAGCATGTTGGCGCGGGCTGGATCTCCGATCAGAGCAGCAATTTGAGCTATGTCAGGACCTTCCTTCATGGTTCGACCTTAATCGAAGCATAAGCGTGACGCAAATATCTATAGTGGGCGCAAATCAAAAGAGGACGCTGTCATGCTGACCTGCATCATCCGCTACCACATCGACCCGACGAAGAAAGCCCAGTTCGAAGACTACGCCCGCAACTGGGGGCAGGCGATCCCGCGCTGCGGGGCCGATCTGATTGGCTATTTCGCCCCGCATGAAGGCTCGTCAACACTTGCCTATGGCATTTACAACATCCCGAGCCTCGCAGATTATGAAGCCTATCGCGCGCGTTTGTCGGCCGACCCGCTTGGGCGTGAGAATTACGCGTTCGCGCAGAAAGAGAAGTTTTTGCTCCGCGAAGATCGGACCTTCCTGAAACTCGCTTCGGCGCCGCTTGGAGACAGAGCATGATCGCAGTCATTTTTGAGGTCGAGCCGGCAGAGGGGCGCAAGGATGCGTATTTGGACATTGCCGCCGAGATGCGGCCAATGCTGGACGAGATTGAGGGTTTCATATCGGTCGAGCGCTTCCAGAGCCTGACCGACCCGCGCAAAATCCTGTCGCTGTCTTTCTTCGAGGATGAAGCGGCCATTGCGCGCTGGCGAAACCTGAACGCCCATCGGGGCGCCCAGGCCAAAGGTCGTGGCGGCATCTTCAGCGGCTATCGCCTCCGCATCGCGCATGTCGTGCGTGATTACGGCATGTTTGACCGTGCGCAGGCCCCCGCAGACAGCAAACAGGCCCACCCAAAATAAGAAGATGTCCGCAAATCCGTCATCACGCCTGTTTGCGCGCGATGTTTAGGGGCAATTGTCCGAGATCATGACCAGCGCGCCGTTGTCGATCACGGCAAGCCCGGTTTCCAGAAGAGCCTGCACGACGATTGTGGCGTCTTCCTCATCAAGGCCCGCGGCTGCCAGAATCTCGCTGTTGTTTTCGGCCGTCACGCGGCAATCGGCCGCCTCAATCGCCGCCGCCAAAGCGGCCTTTTGGGCCTCGGTTGCCTGAGCGAATGCCGGCATTGCCATCGCTGAGACGCCCAAAGCAAAACTGAGAACACGGATCATCTTTATCTCCTTTTCAGCAGGATAACCCTGCACCCTGCATCAGACATAGGTCTACCAAGGGCATTTTACCCGAAATCCGCCTTGTCATCCGATATCAAGCCGAGGAGGAGACAATTTTTCTGCGAAAAATTGCAGGCCCGAGTTTTCTGCGAAAACTCACATACCAAGTTCAGCGATCGATTTCTCCGAAGACCACATCCATCGTGCCGATGATCGCGGCCACATCCGCCAATTGGTGACCGGTGGCCAGGTAATCCATCGCTTGCAGGTGCAGATAGCCCGGCGCGCGCAGTTTGGCGCGATAGGGGCGGTTGGTGCCGTCGGCCACCAGATAAACGCCGAATTCACCTTTCGGCGCCTCGACGGCGGCATAGACCTCACCCTCGGGCACGCGGAAGCCCTCGGTATAAAGCTTGAAGTGGTGGATCAGCGCCTCCATCGAGGTCTTCATCTCGCCCCGATCGGGCGGGGTGATCTTGCCGCGGGCCAGCACATCGCCCTTTTCATGGCGCAGCTTCTCGCAGGCCTGCCGGATGATCTTGGTCGATTCGCGCATTTCGGCCATGCGGACGAGATAGCGATCATAGCAATCGCCGTTCTTGCCGATCGGCACCTGAAACTCGAACTCGTCGTAGCACTCATAGGGCTGCGCACGGCGCAGATCCCAGGCCAAACCCGAGCCGCGAACCATGACGCCGGAAAAGCCCCATTTCTGGATGTCATCCTCGGTCACCACGCCGATATCGGCGTTGCGCTGTTTGAAGATGCGGTTCTCGGTCAGAAGCCCGTCGATATCGTCGAGCACCTTGGGAAATTCCTGCGCCCAGGTATCGATATCCTCGATCAGATCGGGCGGCAGGTCCTGATGCACGCCACCGGGGCGGAAATACGCAGCATGGAGCCGCGCGCCGCAGGCCCGCTCATAGAAGATCATCAGCTTTTCGCGTTCCTCGAACCCCCAGAGCGGCGGGGTAAGCGCGCCCACATCCATGGCCTGCGTGGTCACGTTCAAAAGGTGGCTGAGGATGCGGCCAATCTCGGAATAAAGGACGCGGATCAGGCTGGCGCGGCGCGGCACTTCGACGCCTGTCAGGCGCTCGATCGCCAGACACCAGGCGTGTTCCTGGTTCATCGGGGCGACGTAATCCAGCCGATCGAGATAGGGCAGGTTCTGCAGATAGGTGCGGCTTTCCATCAGCTTTTCGGTGCCGCGGTGCAAAAGCCCGATATGGGGGTCGCAACGCTCAACAATCTCGCCGTCCAGTTCCAGCACCAGACGCAGCACGCCGTGGGCCGCCGGGTGCTGGGGTCCGAAATTGATGTTGAAATTGCGGATGCGCTGTTCGCCGGTCTCAAGGTCCTGAGAGCCGTCGTCATAGGTGTTGCGCCGGATATCGCCGTCCATCACGTCCCTCCTCAGGTCTGCGGTGCGAACATCGCGAAGACATCCGCTTCGGTCATTGTCCGGGTTTCGTTAGCCAATGCGTAGTTGTCGGGTTTGCGGTCGATGAACACCTGAATGTTCAGATCGAACTGCCCGGGGTCTTCGAACGCCTGCATCGAGACATGCTGGTTCTTGCCGTCCTGTGTCTGCCACAGCAGGGACGATCCGCATTCCTTGCAGAACAAGCGCTCGCCCCAGGCGCTGCCTTTGTACGAGCCAACAGGCGCGCCTTCGGCAAATTCAACGCTATCGCCACAGTCGACCGAGAGGAACATACCACCGGACCACTTGCGGCACATACCGCAATGACAGGCCCCTGCCGTTCCTTCTGCCGTGGGTGTCGCGGTGAAGGTCGAGGCGCCACACATACATTTTCCCGGTAAGAGCTTGGACATCACGCGCCCTCCTTCTTCTCGTCACCGGGAAGGATGTACTCCGCCCCCTCCCAGGGGCTCATGAAGTCGAATTGCCGGTATTCCTGCACCAGGCTGACAGGTTCGTAGACGACGCGCTTTTCGGCCTCGTCATAGCGGACTTCGGTGTAGCCCGTCGTCGGGAAATCCTTGCGGAGCGGATGCCCGCGAAAGCCGTAATCGGTGAGGATGCGGCGCAGGTCGGGATGGCCCGAGAACAAGATGCCGAACATGTCGAACACCTCACGCTCAAACCAGTTGGCCGAGGGGTGGGTGCCGGTGATCGACGGGACCATATCATCCTCACGCACGCCGGTTTTGAGGCGGATGCGCTGGTTCTGGTACATCGACAAGAAGTGGTAGACCACATCGAAACGAGGCGCGCGGGCGGGGTAGTCGACCGCCGTGATATCGACCAGCGTCGAGAACTTGCAGGCACCGTCGGATTTGAGGAAATCGACGAATGAGACCAGCGATGACAGCGCGACCTGGATGGTCAGCTCATCATTCTCGACGGCCCAAGAGACCACGCAATCGGGGCGCTTCAACTCGATGTGAGTGCCAAGCTCTTGCAGGGCTTCGGTCATGGGCAGGGCCTCTCTGTCGCTGGCAAGCCGTAGGATTCCGGAGTAATGCCTCCGTCCTTTACGACTTGCCGCCGGTCTACGTCCATCACATCGCGAAGGACAGCGGTCGTGACAAGCGTTTCGGGAGGTCGGTCCTCAAGGTAAACGCCGATCATTTCTATCTCCCGCGTCTCGCCGGGCACGATTGGCGTGATCAGGTCGAGATCATTGACCCAGGTGGCGCCGTCGTACTCAAGGGCGCCATTGTCTTGGCGCCGAATTTCATAGTCGACGCTGAGACCGGCGACAGGCCAACTCAAGCCATTGATTACGGTGACCGACACTTTCGGAAAGCCCAGCCCGACGACACGATACTCAACCGCCTCGATCTTCACAGCTTCACGAATGCAGGACAGCGCCTCGTCGCCAGCCGCGACGGGCACAGCCTGAGCGAGCAGTCCGACTACAAAGGCAGCCGTACGGTAGGTCATCTGACGATCGTCCCCGTCCGCCGAATTTTTCGCTGGAGCTGCAAGATGCCGTAGAGCAGCGCCTCGGCCGTCGGCGGGCAGCCTGGCACGTAGATGTCAACCGGCACGATCCGGTCGCAGCCGCGCACAACGGAATAGCTGTAATGGTAATAGCCACCGCCATTGGCGCACGAGCCCATGCTGATCACATAGCGCGGCTCGGGCATCTGATCGTAGACCTTGCGGAGCGCGGGCGCCATCTTGTTGGTCAGCGTGCCGGCCACGATCATCACGTCGGATTGCCGAGGCGAGGCGCGCGGCGCGATACCGAAGCGTTCGGCGTCATAGCGCGGCATCGAGGTATGCATCATCTCGACCGCGCAGCAGGCCAGACCGAACGTCATCCAGTGCAAACTGCCTGTCCGCGCCCAGTTGATGATGTCCTCGGTCGAGGTCAGCAAAAACCCCTTGTCCTGCAACTCACGATTTAGCGCCTGTGTGGCAACCTCGCGGTCAGCTCCGGCGGTGTTGGTGCCTGTTGTCACGCCCATGACGAACCCTTTCGCTCATCCTTGGCCATCAGCTATAGCGCTTGGACCGTGCGGTCAACGGCGCGCGATCATCTGACGCGCCCTCACCGTGTGCTGGCCATCGTGCTGATCGTCTCTGAAATCGCACCCGCTGCGAAGGGACCGGCGGTGAAACACCCCTCTCTTCCCATTTCATGGCACGGAGCGCCCCCGCGACTGCTGTCGGTTATGATCCCAAACAGATAGGGCTGGCCGTCCCAGCCCTCAGCCAAAACGGCCGACCCCGACCCGCCGCGGCCCACATCGCAATCGTAAAGGGCCGCCGGTGCGTCCGCGCCGCCAGGTGCCAACCCTTCGTAGCGACAGACCTGTGCCAGCGCTGTGTCTTCGTCGAAATTATCCTGCGGCGCACCGGCCGTGACGACATCAATTGTCCTGCCCGGGTCTCCTTCACCGCGCGCGGGATCCGGCAAAGTGTAGGGTGTCACACCCGGCATCGGCCGTTGCAGCCGGGCCACGGCCCAATCGTGTTGCGAAACCTCGGCGTTGAAACGGTTCTCCTGCCCGGTTTCCACCACGAAACGGCCCGTGACGAGCGTCTCCAGATCGACATCGATCTGCGGACCGCCCGCCAGACTGCGGACCGAGCACTGATCGATATCGATCAAGGTTCCGTCCAGCGCCACAACCTGATGGGCGGCGAAGAGAACGATATCCGCCTGCCCAACCAGCGCGCCAGACCCGCTGGCGCCACATTGCACATCCACACTTGCGGCCAGGCGCTGTTCGGCCGGGTAGACCCACGGGGCCTCGATGGGGGCAAAGGTATCGAACGGCACCCGCCCTTCCACACCGATCACACCGGGCGGCGGGCCTGCCGGCATCGCGACGGGCACAACCTCAGGCTCGGACGAGAAGAGGACGTCTGTATCGGATGGGGCATCATCATCGGGCCAGAAGACACCGACACAAATCGCGGCAAGTATCGCCAGAGGCCCTACATATTCGTTCGAAATCGACATTGAAATACAGCCGGGCGCGACCGGCTATTCCCACTCAAGCGCGCCCTTTTTCCACTCGTACGCGAAGCCCACGGTCAGGACGGCCAAAAACACCATCATCGACCAGAAGGCCGTCATACTGATATCGCCGAAAGCCACAGCCCAGGGAAACAGAAACGCAATCTCGAGGTCGAAGATGATGAAGAGGATTGAGACCAGGTAGAACCGCACGTCGAACTTCATCCGCGCATCGTCGAACGCGTTGAACCCACATTCGTAGGCCGAGACCTTTTCGGGGTCGGGGTTGCGCACCGCCACGACCGCGGCGGCCAGAATCAGAACCAGGCCAAGGCCGATGGCAAGGCCCAGAAAAACGATGATGGGCAGGTATTCCCGCAGCAGATCGTCCACCTCTGGCTCCTTCTTCGCGATCTTGGCGCAATGCGCTGACGTGCGACTGATCTACCGCCGCCGCCTTGCGGGGTCAATGCACGGGCGACCATTGGGCGCATGGGGGGGGTTGGCGAGGCACCTGCCGTGACCTCCGACGCCGTTTCGGCGTTCGGCCAAGGCCGCACGCGCCCCGGATCGGCGCGGCGCCCCTACCCCTCCCATGGGGGATAGAATTCCTGGGGGTAGAGCAGCTCTGCCCCTTCGGGCGGCAGCGATTGGCGAAACGCCTCGCGGTCGGTGATCCGCTGATACCACTTGGTCAGCTCGGGGAACGGTTCGATCCGGGCGTAGTGCTTGGCCATGTAGATGGACTGGCCCACGCTGATATCGGCCGCCGAAAAGCCGCTGGTCAGCAGATAATCGCGGTTCTCGACGGGGGTCGAGAGGCGCCCCTCAACAGCGGCGTAGCATTTTTCCAGCCGCTTTGCCTCAAGCTTCATCACGATGGGGCTGCGCATCGCATCGTCGTAAAGCGCGATATGCTGCTGGGTCAGCGCGGCGGTGTGCTGGCTGATTGTCTCGGCGAAATGCACCCAGATCAGCCAATCGGATCGGTCGAGATCACCGGGCGGCCGCCCCAGACCGCGCTCGGGGAAGCGTTCGCATAAGACTTCGGTGATCGCCCCCGTCTCCCACAGGACCTCGCCCTCCATCTCAAGCGCGGGCACCCGGCCCGCGGGGTTCAGCACCAGATATTCGGGGCTGCGCAGAGACTTGTCGAAGGGATGGACGGCGATCTCGTACTCAACCCCCAACTCGTTCAGCAGCCACAAAACCCGCATCGAGCGGGTCTGGTGGCAATGGTGCAATCGGATCATCCGGTATCGGTCCTTTTCGGTCTTGGAAGCGCGCCCACCTCTATCAGGGCGCGCCCTCTTCCAGCCAGAGCAATCGCGCCTCAAGTGCCAGCGCGCGATCGGCGGTCATCTCCATCAGGCAGGCCAGTTGCGCGGGGCCGCTGCCGGTGCCGTTGCCCCAAAGGTCACGCTCATAGCCGCAGGCCGCATCGCGCCATGGGATCCAGGCGCGCTGCATGTTTCTCAGCGCGTCGGCCAGAGACGGGGACGAGTCGCCAAGTTCGGCCAATTCGGCGTCATCCGCGCGATGCTTTGCCATCACCGCCTGATAGGCGCTGTTTAAACGCCCGTCCCAATAGACGTATTCGGCATTGAAGCAATTGCTCATCCCAACGGTCGTCTGCCCGCCTTCGGTGGCGTCCATGCAGATGGCAGCCGACGTGCCGACGCAATCGTCGGCAGAGGACCCGCCCGCCAGACAAGCCTCGGTCTGGCGCGGTGAAAAACCCGTCTCGGCACCAGCAGCGCCCGACGTGACCAAAAGACAGACTGCAATGGCAAAGGCTTTCATGAGCGATACTCCGGATTTTCGAAATCAAACCGCGCGCCGGCCTTCCAGGCATTGCGGTCGTTGCCCTGATTGGGGATGCCGTCCCGCAGCATATGCGCCAGATGCATCAGGTTCCACGTCATGATCGTTGTATTGCGCTGGGTGAATGCGTTGTCAAAACCCACGCGCTTGCCGTCGACCTCATCGCCGTAGGACGGCCCCGGCCCCGCCTCGCCGATCCAGCCGCAATCGGCCTGGGGTGGGATGGTGTAGCCCAAATGGCTCAGCGCGAAGCCGGTCGTCATCGCGACATGCTTGATGCCGTCCTCATTGCCCGTCACCACGGTGCCGCCGACCTTGCCGTAAAAGACCGATTGGCCCTTGTCGTTCAGTTCGCCTGACATGGCGTAGAGGCGTTCAATCAGGATACGGCAGACGCTGCTTTCCTCGCCCAGCCAGATCGGGGTGCCGATGACCAGGATATTGGCAGCCTTTACCTTCTCCCAAAGCACCGGCCAATCATCGCGGTCCCAACCATGTTCGGTCATGTCGGGATAGATGCCTGGCGGCACCTGATGCTTAAGCAGATGCAGATGCTCGACCGCGACACCGTTCTTCTCCATGATCGCGGCACTTGCGTTCAGCAGCAGCTTGGTGTGGCTCTCATCTGGCTTTTTCTTAAGTGTTGTGTTGATGAAAAGGGCGCGCAGCCCACCAAAGTTCGTCATCGTTCGTCCCTCCCTTGGGTTTGAATTTTTATGCCAGCATAACTTATAAGCCGATTGGGCGCTTGACGTTCCGCGCCGGACGGTCAGGATACGCGCCGGGAAGATGTGATGGGTAGGGGCATGCGTCGAAAACTTGCGGCCGGAAACTGGAAGATGCATGGCAGCCGATCGATGCTGGCCGAAGTCGACGCCCTTGTCGCACTGCATTCCGATCCGGGCTGCGACATTCTGATCTGTCCGCCCGCCACCCACCTGGCCCCGATGGCCGCGCATACCAAGGGCTCTGCCATCCAGACCGGCGGGCAGGATTGCCACGCCGAAGCGAAAGGCGCCCATACCGGCGATATCGCGGCGGGGATGCTGGCCGATGTCGGTGCGACTTACGTGATTCTGGGGCATTCGGAACGCCGCGCCGATCATGGCGAAAGCGATGCCGACGTCGCCGCCAAGGCGCAAGCGGCCTGGCAGGCCGGGCTGACCGCAATCATCTGCCTGGGCGAGACCGAGGCCCAGCGCGACGGCGGCGAGACATTAGATGTGATCGCCGGGCAATTGGAAAACTCGGTGCCCGACGGTGCGACGGCCGCCAATACGGTCATCGCGTATGAGCCGGTCTGGGCCATCGGAACTGGCCGCACGCCCACCGACGACCAGATCGCCGAGGTGCATGGCGCGCTTCGCCGGCATCTGGCCCTACGCTTTCCCCAGGCTGCGCAGGGCATAAGGCTGCTTTATGGCGGATCGGTCAAACCGTCGAACGCTGCCCAGATTTTCAGCATTCCGGATGTTGATGGCGCTCTTGTCGGGGGGGCGTCGCTGAAGGCCAGGGACTTTTCAGGGATCGTGACGGCGCTGGAGGCCGCATGAGCGTTTGTTTGCGGTAACATCTATGTATTGCAGTTGAACCGGCGCCTCGGCGCTATAAAAACAGGCCCAGGCTTTCGTCCGTTTGGGGGCGCAAGCGAAGGCTAACAGTGGAGGAAGATAACGAATGAAAATCACAGCAATGACCGGCGCGGCCGTGGCTCTGGCCGTCACCGCAGGGGCGGGCCTGGCCCAGGATCGGTCGGATTGGCCGTCCAGCTTTACGGTCGCAACAGCCTCGCAGGGCGGCACGTACTTCGTCTACGGTTCGGGCTGGAGCAATCTGGTCGGTGAAGAGCTGGGCGTGTCCAGCGGCGCCGAGGTGACCGGCGGCCCGATGCAGAACATGGCACTGGTCCATACCGGCGAGGCCGCCTTCGGCATGACCACGATGGGCCCGGCGGCGGAATCGCTGGCCGGCACCAACCCTATCGCCCCCGGGGTGCAGATGAACATGGCTTGCGCGATGTTCCCGATGTACCAGACGCCGTTCTCGATCACGGCGTTGTCCTCGTCGGGTATCACCTCGATCTCGGAAATCCCGGCAGGCGCCAAGATCGGCTTCGGCCCCGCGGGATCGACCTCGGACACCTACTTCCCGGCCATGCTGGAAGAGTTGGGCGTTGAGTTCGAACGCCGCAATGGCGGCTGGTCGGACCTTGGCGGCCAGTTGCAGGACGGCCTTCTGGACGTCATCGCCTTTGCCGCCGGCATTCCGATCCCGGCAGTCAGCCAGCTTGAGGTGCAGACGGATGTGACCATCATCGAGTTCACCGAAGAGGAAGCCGCTCAGGTGGCGGGGGCCTTCCCCGTGGCGCCCTTCCAGATCCCGGCCGGCACCTATACGTCGCTGGCCGAGGACGCGAATGCGGTTTCGATGTGGAACTTCGCCATCGCCAATTGCGACCTGCCGGAAGAGTTCGTCTATCAAGCCACCAACGTGGTGATGTCCGACAATGAGCGGATGATGAACATCCACAAGGCCGCACGCTCGACCGTGTTCGAGAACTGGGACAAGAACAACGTCCTGATGTGGCACCCCGGTGCGGCCCGCTGGTTCAACGAGAACGGCGCGTCGATTGCCGCCGACATGATCCACGGCGGCTGAGCGCTGACGTGACAGAGTAAGTAAGGGCCGCGCTTTTTCATCAAGGCGCGGCTCTTTTCGTACCCAACGCCACGCAGGGGCGATAACCTGCGCCAAGACAGCCCGGGGGGAAGGGATATGAGCACCAAAGCAGCCGAGCAGGACGACACGCTTCTTATCGCGGACGGCGTTGACGAAGAACCGATCGAAAGCAACCGCCGTATTTTCACCGGCCGCGCCTTCATTCTGATCTCGGCGCTGGCCGCCTTCTATGCCGCGTTTCACGTGGCCAATCTGGGCGGCGTGTCGATCAGCAATCTGACGGGCGGCCTGATCGATCTGCCATTCCTGCCCAACCTGCCGCTTGAGACCTGGAATTTCCGCATCGTGCACATCGCCGGCGCCCTGCTTCTCGGCTTCTTGCTGTTCTCGGCGTCAAGCTTTGACGAAGATGACGAAGGCGGTCTGAAACCCACCACCCTGGTCGCCTGGGGTTTGATGGCGCTGGCGCTCTGGTCCTTCGGCGTGGCGCTGTGGTTCGGCATGCAGATCAATTCCGGCGTCATGTGGAACGGCATCGATGCCACCATCCGGTTCAATGAAACCTGGCTTTATGGCGCGCCTCTGCTTGTGGCGACCTTCGGCGGCATCCTGTTGTCCTGGGTCCATCGGCGCGGACGCGGCATGTTCGCGGCCCCCGATCTGGTGCTGGCGGTCTGCGGCGCTGCGGTTGCGGCCTACCTCATCATCATCTTCGGCACCTTGATGCGTAACTCCACCGGCACGCCCTTCGCGCCGATCGGCATGTCGCTGGCCGCGATCGCGGGCACTGCCCTGATCATGGAACTGACGCGCCGGGTCACCGGCCTGGCCCTGATCATCATCTCGGGCATCTTTCTGGTCTATGTGTTCACCGGGCAGTTTCTGCCGGGGTTCCTGAACTCTCCCCCCATCGCCTGGCAGCGGTTCTTCAGCCAGGTCTACACCGACGCGGGCATCCTTGGCGCGACAACGGCGGTGTCGTCGACCTACATCATCCTTTTCATCATCTTCGCGGCATTCTTGCAGGCCTCGAAAGTGGGCGACTATTTCGTCAACTTCGCCTTCGCGGCTGCGGGGCGCGCGCGCGGTGGTCCGGCCAAGGTCGCGATCTTCGCCTCCGGTCTGATGGGCATGATCAACGGCACGTCAGCGGGCAACGTGGTGGCCACCGGCTCGCTCACCATCCCGCTGATGAAGAAGCTCGGCTACCACAAGAACACCGCCGGCGCGGTTGAGGCCGCGGCCTCGACCGGTGGGCAGATCATGCCGCCGATCATGGGCGCGGGCGCCTTCATCATGGCCGAGGTGACGGGCATCCCCTATCAGGAGATCGCGATCGCCGCGATCATCCCCGCCATCCTCTACTTCATCTCGGTCTATTTCATGGTCGATCTTGAGGCGGCAAAGCTGGGCATGCGCGGCATGCGCGAGGATGAGCTGCCCAAGCTGCGCAATATGGTGCGCCGCGTCTTCCTGTTCCTGCCCATCATCATCCTGATCGCAGCGCTCTTCATGGGATATTCGGTGATCCGCGCGGGCATCCTGGCCACGGTTGCGGCCGCGGTGGTGTCCCTCCTACAACCCGGCAAATTCGCCTACTCTTTGCTGGTTCTCGTTGCGCTTGGGTCTATTCTGGACATGACAAGCGGGGTCTTCTCGATGGTGTTCGCGCAGGCCGAGACCTTGATCCTGATCCTGATCGGGGTCGCGGTTCTGGTTTGGGCCTGGTTCTACCAAGGTCCGGGCATGACGCCACGCGGTGTCATCAAGGCCTTCGAGATTGCGGGCGTCATGTCGATCCAGATCATCGCGGTCTGCGCCTGCGCGGGTATCATTGTTGGTGTGATCTCGCTGACCGGGGTGGGGCAGCGGTTCTCGAACGTGCTTCTGGGCATCGCCGATACCTCGCAGCTTCTGGCGTTGTTCTTTGCCATGCTGATCTCGATCCTTCTGGGCATGGGCATGCCGACGACGGCGGCCTATGCGGTGGCGGCCTCGGTCGTCGCACCGGGCCTGACGCAGCTGGGCATCCCGCTTCTGACGGCGCATTTCTTCGTCTTCTACTTCGCCGTCGTCTCGGCCATCACGCCGCCCGTGGCTTTGGCCAGTTATGCCGCTGCAGGGATATCCGGCGCGAGCCCGATGGAAACCTCGGTCGCCTCGTTCAAGATGGGGCTTTCGGCCTTCATCGTGCCGTTCATGTTCTTCTACAACGGCGCCCTTCTGATGGAGGGCGAATGGGTCGTCATCATCCGCGCGCTGATCACCGCGATGATCGGGGTCTTTCTGTTGTCATCCAGCGTGCAGGGCTGGTTCCTGGGCGGGCGTGTGGCCTGGTTTATCCGGGTGGGGCTTTGTATCGCCGCGCTTCTGATGATCGAGGGCGGGCTTCTGACCGACCTTGCCGGTGTCGGCCTGGCCGGGGCTTTGTTCCTGGTCCAGAAGCTTTTCAAACCCAAGCCCGACGCCACGATCCAGGTCCGCGGCGCCGACTGAGCAGATGGAGCGGGTTCGCCAATCGCCCACCGATCCGGGCTTTGTGCAAAACCCCTACCCCTTCTACGACCGGGTCCGCAAACTGGGCCCGGTCGTGTTTTGGGAGGATTACGAGCTGCCGGTGGTTGCCGGCTATGACGCCGTAAACGCCCTTCTGCGCGACCGCCGTTTCGGTCGCGAAGTCCCGCCCGAGGTGCGCGCACCGATCCCCGATCACCTCGCGCCGTTCTACGCGGTCGAGGCGCATTCGATGCTGGAGCTTGAGCCGCCGCGCCACACCCGCCTCCGCGGCCTGGTGCTCCGCGCCTTCACAACCCGGCGCATCGCCGCCCTCGGGCCCGAGATCGAGGCGCTTTGCCATCAGCTGATCGACAGCTTTCCCGACGGCGCGTTCGACCTGATTCCCGCTTACTGCACCAAGCTTCCGGTCATCATCATCGCGCGGCTTCTGGGTGTGCCGGAGGGGCGCGCCGATGATCTGCTGGCCTGGTCCAACGCCATGGTCGGCATGTATCAGGCCCGCCGCACGCGCGCCGATGAGGATGCCGCCGTCGCCGCGACCGAGGCCTTCGTGGCCTTCATGCGCAGCTACATCGACGCCCGCCGCGATGACCCGCGCGACGATCTGATCACGCATCTCATCGCCGCGGAAGAAGCGGGCGAGAAACTCAGCACCGATGAGCTGATCGCCACATGCATCCTTTTGCTCAACGCAGGCCACGAGGCCACGGTGCACACGATGGGCAACGGGGTGAAGGCTTTGCTCGAGGCCGCCTCGCCTGCCGCCGCGCTGGCGCCCGGGGGCATCGATGCCACGGTTGAGGAGATCCTGCGCCACGATCCGCCCTTGCATATGTTCACGCGGCACGCCTACGAAGACCTCACCGCCTTCGGGCACAGCTTCAAACGCGGCGATCAGGTGGGCCTGTTATTGGCCGCAGCCAACCGCGACCCCGCGGCCTTCGACAGCCCCGCCTCGTTCGACCCCGCCCGCCCCATCAAACCCAATACCAGCTTCGGCGCAGGCCTGCATTTCTGCGTCGGCGCGCCATTGGCCCGGCTGGAACTGAAGATCGCCCTTCCGATCCTACTAACCCACATTCCAGACCTGCACCTGGCCGAGGACCCCAAATACGCGAACCTGTACCATTTCCATGGTCTTGAGAATCTGCGGGTCAAACGCGGTTAGCGCTGCGCACCCGCTTCAATCACCGCCTCCAAGCGCCGGATCAGCTTGCGATTGTCCAACCGCTCATCGGCGAAGGCCCGGGCGTTCGCGGCAATAGCGTCAATATCGATCTCTCCCGCCAAAGCGTGCGCGATGTGGCGCTGGAACCCAGCCTCATCGCCCTCGTCCACCAGGAACCCTGTTTCACCTTCAATCACGATCTCGGGGATCCCGGCATGCCGTGTCGAAATTACAATCGCCCCGCACGCCATGGCCTCCTGCACCGCCATTGGCACACCCTCGGCATCGCCCGAGGGGGCGGTGACGGAATGCTGTACAAAAAACTGCGCCGCCTGAACGCGCGCGCGGACAATGTCATGGGGCTGGGCCCCGTGGAAAATCACTTTGTCTGCAACACCCAGTTCCTGCACCAGGGTCTGACACTCGGCCAGAAGCGGCCCATCGCCCAACATTTCCAGCCGCGCTTCGGGCGCCTCGGCCGAGGCCTGCGCAAACGCGCGGATCGTGATGTCGGGCCGCTTCTTCTCAACGAACCGCCCCACAGCCACGAACAGCTGCGCCTCCTTTTCACTGGGTACAAATTTCGATGTATTCACGCCGCTGGGAATAACATGGGCATTGGGATGGCTCAGGCCATGCCGCGCCAGATTGTCGAGAAGAAATTGCGAGACCGCGATGATGCCGGACAGTTTAGGAAAAACCTCGGCATAGGCCGCTTGCCGCTTGGGCGAGTTGATCCGCCGTGTCGCGTCTGCCCCGCGAAAATAGCCGAAGACCGGTAGCCCCGTCTCGGCCACGACATGGCCGACACCGGTGGTGATATCGCCGAATTCACAGAGTACCGCCTCGACGCCTTGATCGGCCAGAAAGGCCTTGATGCGCCGCTTTTCCAAGCCGAAAGGGCTGCGCGTGGGTCGCCCCTTCAACTTGTTGCGCGCCAGATGGTAGGGCAGCGCCAAATTGTCGGCCAAGGTCCGCTGCGACGGACGCCGCGCCAGCACCGCCTTGTCGTCATCGCCGATGCGCTTCATGCAGACAACGCAGGTGTCGCCGCCGAACAGATTGTCGACATGGAAATTGACCTGCGTGTGATGCGGGTCGCGATAATCGGCCGTGAAGATGCACAGGCGCATGGTGTCTAGGGCCACTCAAAATCGAACTTGTCGGCTAGCCCCATCTCGTCGATCCGGGCCAGGACCCGGTCACGTTCCGCCGCCAATCCGTCGATCCTGTCGCAATGATCCTCGACATGGACCATGCCGATCAAGCCCATCACATCGCCATCGAGAAGTGTGTTGATGATGCGATACTCCAGCCCCTCTATATCCATCTTGATCATCCGCACGGGCTGCCCCAGATCGCGGATGAAATCGGCCAGGTTCACCGTTTCGACCTGATAGGAGTTATCATAGCTGACATTCGATTTGCCCATGGCCAGGGTCGAGCCTTCGGTAAACCCCTCATCCGCATCGTCAGAGTAAAGCGTGCAGGTGCCAGGAACATCCGAAACAGCTTTATTCAGGGGTACAATGTTGGACATTTTCCGGGTGTTATGCCGCAATTGCTCAAAGATCACCGGGTGCGGTTCAAACGCATAAACCTTGCCGACGAAATGGCCAAATTCCAGCGCAGCCAGGCCGATATGGGCGCCCAGATCGACAACCACATCGTCAGGTGACAGGCCCGAGGCGACGTCACGCAAGAACCGCTCATCCTTGGTCAATGACCAACGCGGCGGCCGCAGGGCCAAAGCCCTCATGTTTCGCCGGGTGAACCGTTTCAGCCCCATCTCAAGCGCCCTTCCGTTGGCCGGTTGTGACTAGCCGACAAGCCACAGCGATGCAATCTCATGCCTGGGCGGAAACCGGCAGGATCGTGGTCGCCTTGATCTCTTCCATGCTGAGCAGGGCTGTGACGTTGAAAATCTTTACCTCGGAAATCAGCGCCTGATAGAACGCATCATAAGCGCGCGCATTGGGGACGCGGACCTTCAGGATGTAATCGATATCACCCGCCAGCCTGTGCGCCTCGAGCACTTCGGGGCGGGCGCGCAGGGTTTCCAGAAAGGTTTTTTGCCAATCGGCCTCATGCTCGCTGGTGCGGATCAGCACGAAGAAACATGCCTCAAGCCCCAGCGCCTCGGGGTCGAGGATCACCGTCTGCCGCCCTATCACGCCCGCCTCACGCAGTTTGCGAATCCGGTTCCAGACCGGCGTCTTCGAAGACCCCACCTTGCGCGCGATTTCATCCAGCGAGAGGCTGGCATCTTCCTGCAGCGTCACGAGGATTTTCCTGTCGATCTCGTCCAATTGGGCTGGCATTCCAAGCGATCCTGTGAGGCAGAACATTCAACGTCCACACCCATCCAATACAGAACAAATGTCCTTATGTTCAAGCGCTCATAGCAAATATACGGGATAATATTCTATAGTGGAGAGACTAGCAGGAGAGTTGATCCATGTCGCACACCGCCTTTCCAGATCACCGCGCCACCGGCCACGTGCATTTTGTGGGCGCAGGCCCGGGCGATCCGGATCTTCTCACGGTGAAGGCCCTCAAAGCGCTTGCCAGCGCCGATGTGGTGATCCATGACCGGCTGATCTCGCCCGAGATCCTTGCGTTGGCGGGGCAGAACGCCCGGATGATCGATGTGGGCAAGAAGGGCTTCGGCCCGTCCACCGCGCAGGATGATATCAACCGACGTCTCGTCGTTGAGGCCGCCCGCGGGGCCCAGGTCGTCCGCCTCAAGGCCGGTGATCCGGGCATTTTCGGACGTCTGGATGAAGAGATCACGGCCATCGAGGCCGTAGGCATCACCTATACCATCGTGCCAGGTATCACCGCCGCCTCGGCCGCCGCCGCGGATATCGGCCAGAGCCTGACCCAGAGGGGCCGGAACGCCGCAATCCGCATCCTGACCGGCCATGACATGAAGGGCTTTGCCGACCATGATTGGCGCACGCTGGCCCGGCCGGGAGAGGTTGCCGCGATCTATATGGGCAAGCGCGCGGTGCGGTTCGTGACCGGCCGCCTGATGATGCATGGGGCCGCCGCGGACACCCCGGTGACGGTGGTCGAAAACGCCTCGCGCGCCGAGGCCCGCACCCTGCCGACAACGCTTGCGCATCTGCCGGAGGCATTGGACGCGGCCGAAATGGACGGGCCCGCCATCATCCTTTTCGGCCTCAGCCCCCGCAATGCGCAGGCCGCCCTTCCCAGCCTGAGAGAGGAGATCGCGTTATGAGCCGCGCTTTCAAACCCAAAGTGGTCACCGCCAATGATCTTCTGTCGGGCGAGGCCGTCTACCAGACCGAGGCCGATACCTGGAGCCCGCTGCACAGCCAAGCCGAATTGCTGACCGATGAGGCCGACGCCCAGCTGCGCCTGCTGCACGCCCAAGGGCAGCCCGACCGGGTCGTCGGCCCCTATCTGGCCGATGCTGAGCCCGGCGCCGATGGCCCCGAGCCGGTGCATTTCCGCGAGGCGTTCCGAACGCGTGGCCCCTCGAACTATGCCCATGGCAAACAAGAAACCGCGCAGAGCTAAAGCGCAGGAGACCCCGAGCATGTACCGTTACACCGATTTCGACGATGCCTTCCTGCGCGAGCGCAACCGCCAGTTCCGCGGCCAGGTCGAACGCCGCATTGACGGCAGCCTGACCGAGGATGAGTTCAAACCGCTCCGCCTGATGAACGGTCTTTATTTGCAATTGCACGCCTATATGCTGCGCGTGGCGATCCCCTATGGCACCGTGTCCTCGGCCCAGATGCGCCAGCTTGCCGTGATCGCCGAGCGCTGGGACAAGGGCTATGGCCACTTCACCACCCGGCAGAACATCCAGTTCAACTGGCCGAAGCTGCGCAACGTGCCCGATATGCTCGACGCGCTGGCCGAGGTTGGCCTGCACGCGATCCAGACCAGCGGCAACACGGTGCGCAACGTCACCGCCGACCACTTCGCCGCCGCCGCAGAGGACGAGATCGAAGACCCCCGCCCCTATGCCGAGCTTCTGCGCCAATGGTCGACCGACCATCCGGAATTCCAGTTCCTGCCGCGCAAGTTCAAGATCGCGATCACCGGCAGTTCCAACGACCGGGCGGTGACCAAGGCCCACGATATCGGCCTGCGCATGGTGCGGCGGGGCGATGAGACCGGGTTCGAGGTTATCGTGGGCGGTGGCCTTGGCCGGACCCCGATGATCGGCAAGGTGGTGCGGGACTTCCTGCCCAAGGCCGATCTTTTGCCGTATGTCGAGGCGATTCTGGCCGTCTACAACCTGCTCGGCCGGCGCGACAACAAGTACAAGGCGCGCATCAAGATCACCGTGCATGAAGAGGGGCTTGAGCGCATCCGCGAGCTGGTCGAGGCCGAGTTCGCGCGCATCCGCCAGGCCTATACGGGCGCCAATCAGGCCTTGCTGGCCGATATCGCACAAAGCTTCGCTCCACCCGTTTGGCAGGCGAAGCCGGTCGCGGCGTATGAGGAGGCACGCCGCGACCCCGTGTTCCGCGCCTGGGCCGACACCAACCTGACCGCGCACAAACAGGGCGACCACGCGATCGTCACGATCAGCCTGAAGGCCCATGGCGCAACGCCCGGCGACGCGACCGCCGATCAGATGCGCGTGATGGCCGATCTGGCCGATGAGTATGGCTATGGCGAGCTGCGCATCAGCCACGAGCAAAACGTGGTCCTGCCCCATGTCGCGCGCGCCGATCTGCCGGCCTTGCATGCCCGGCTGCAACAGGCGGGCCTCGGCACCGCCAATATCGGGCTTCTCTCCGACATCATCGCCTGCCCCGGCATGGATTACTGCGCGCTGGCCACCGCCCGCTCGATCCCCGTCGCGCAAGAGATCGCGACGCGTTTTGAGGAATTGAAGCTTGAGCATGAGATCGGCCCCCTCAAGATCAAGATCTCGGGCTGCATCAATGCCTGCGGCCACCATCATGTGGGCCATATCGGCATCCTCGGGCTGGACCGGGCGGGGGTGGAAAACTACCAGATCACTCTGGGCGGCGACGGCACCGAAGACGCCGCTATCGGCGAACGGGCAGGCCCAGGCTTTGCCTATGATGAGATCGTGCCGGCGCTTGAGCGGTTGCTTCTGGCCTATCTGGACATCCGCGAGGGCGAGGAGGAGACGTTCCTGATGGCCTACCGCCGCCTCGGCGTGGCGCCGTTCAAGGCCGCGCTCTACCCGGCCGAGGCCAAGCGCGATGCCGCTTGAGGCCCCCCTGCCAGACGCGCCCGAGCGCGCCCAGCACCTCAACCGCCGCTACCGGCACCACGGCGCGGTCGCGGTGCTGGAACGCGCGCTGTCCGACCCCGCCGTGGGCCGCATCGCGATGGTGTCGTCCTTCGGGGCGGAATCGGTGGCGCTTTTGCATCTGGTCTCGGTCATCGACCGGACATTGCCGGTGATCTTCATCGACACCGAGATGCTGTTTCCCGAAACGCTGGCCTATCAGGCCGAGGTGGCGGACAAGCTGGGCCTGACCGATATTCGCCGGATCACCGCCGATCGGGGCCACCTGACCGCCCGCGACCCCCGGAATCTGCTGCACCAGACCGACCCCGACGCCTGCTGCGCCCTGCGCAAGACCGAGCCTCTGGCGCAGGCATTGGCGCCGTTTGATGCCTGGATCACAGGCCGCAAGCGGTTCCAGGGCGGCGCGCGCGTGGCCCTCGATTTCTTTGAGACGGACGCCGCCGGCAAGATCAAGGTCAACCCGCTGGCCCATTGGGAGCCGGGCGATGTGCAGGATTACATGATCGAAAACCGCCTGCCCCGTCACCCGCTGGTGGCCAAAGGCTACCCATCCATCGGCTGCGCGCCCTGCACCTCGCCCGTGGCAGAAGGCGAAGACCCCCGTGCAGGCCGTTGGCGCGGACGCGAGAAAACCGAATGCGGCATTCATTTCGTGGACGGCAAGATCGTCCGCCAGACAACCACAGGAGAAGCGGCATGACCTTGGTCCGCGATACAGGCTTTCACGCCGAAGACTGGCAGCAAGGGTTTGCACAGCCTGCCGCCAATGCCACGGCAAAGGCGCTCGACCTCGGCCCAGACGCCGATCTGGCCTGCCTGCCCGCGCTGGAGGACGTGCAGATTATCCGCATCGCCTTTCCAAGCTTCGCTGATGGGCGCGGTTTTACGCTGGCCCGCCGTCTGCGCGCGATGGGCTACAAGGGCCGCTTGCGCGCCAAGGGCCACGTTCTGGCCGATCAATATGCCATGGCGCGCCGATCGGGCTTCGACGAGGTCGAGATCGATGAGGCCCTGGCCCAGCGTCAACCCGAAGATCAATGGCTGGCCCGCGCCAACTGGCAGGACCACGACTATCAGGCGCGTCTGCGCGGCTGAGGCTTTCCCCCCACATCATTCGACGCTAGAGAGGACCGGGGCGCCAAAAGCCCCGGCAATGACATGAACGAACGAGCCAAAGTGACCGACACCGCCCCCATTCCCGCCGTGCCGACCCTGCCCGACGCGCAAACCGTGACCGCGGTTCAACACTGGACAGACCGGCTGTTTTCCTTCCGCGTCACCCGCCCGCAAAGCCTGCGTTTCCGCTCGGGCGAATTCGTGATGATCGGGCTGATGGGCGATAACGGCAAACCGCTTCTGCGCGCCTATTCCATCGCCTCGCCCAATTGGGATGAGGAGCTTGAGTTCTACTCGATCAAAGTGCCCGACGGCCCGCTCACCTCGAAATTGCAGCACATCCAACCCGGCGATGAAATCATCTTGCGCCCCAAGCCTGTCGGCACTCTGGTGCTGGATGCACTTCTGCCCGGCAAGCGGCTGTGGTTTCTGGCCACCGGCACCGGCATCGCGCCTTTCGCCAGCCTGATGCGCGACCCTGAGACCTACGAGAAGTACGAGCAGGTCATCATGATGCATACCTGCCGCGAGCAGGCCGAGCTGGAGTACGGCCGGAAACTGGTCGAGGACCTGCAAAACGATCCGCTGATCGGCGAAATGGTCGAGGGCAAGCTGCTGTATTATCCCACGACCACGCGCGAAGACGGGCCCAAGATGGGGCGGATCACCGACAATCTGTCATCGGGCAAGGTGTTCGCCGATCTGGACCTGCCGCCCATGGACCCGGCCACCGACCGCGCCATGGTCTGCGGCTCGCTTGACTTCAACACCGATGTGAAGGCCGTTCTGGAAGGCTTCGGCCTGCGCGAAGGCGCCAATAGCGATCCGCAGGAATACGTCGTCGAAAAGGCCTTCGTGGGCGAGGGCGTTTAACCGCCCCGCCCTTTTACGTTACATGTCCAGCGCCGATCTGACCTGATCCAGCACCGTTTCGAGGATTGCGGGATTGTCGCGGGCCGCAATCAGCGCGGTTTTCGCGGCGGTCTTTTCCGCCTCGGTCAGATTCGAGGCATCGATGGCCGCAGCCGCGCGGTCATAGTCGAAATTTTCGGCCGTCAGGGCCTGATCCAAGCGATCGACGAGGCCGGCAGCCCCCTCCTCGACCGCGGCGGCCGCTTCGGCGGCTTCCGCAGCCAGCCTGTCGGCCTCGGCCTGAGCGGCAGCGGCGGCCTCGGCTTCTGCTTCTTCGGCAAGCCTTGCGGCCTCTTCGGCGGCCAATCGTTCGGCTTCCGCCTCGGCCGCTTCTTGCGCGGCAGTTGCCTCGGCCTGACGGGCCTGCTGATCGGTGTAGTACCAGTATCCGCCACCGCCCAGCAGCGCGATCACGACAAGTATCAGAAGAGTCCGGTTCATCCTTGAAGCCTCCCTGCCTGCATGGCACCGGCCACGCATTCGCCACCGGTTTGTCGAATGCCGGGCGAAAACAAAAGCCCAAGCCGCCATCGGGCCCGTTCCGCGCGGCTTTCCGCCAAGAAATGCAGGTTGAATCCTGGGCGCCAGAGGTCTATTTTCCAAGGCCAGACGATTTGGACAACAAAAGGACCAAAGCCATAGCCCGCAGACCTCACAATGCCCCCCCGGTGCGCGACACCGGCCCACGGGTAAACGACCGTATCCGCGCCAACGAAATCCGGCTCATCGGGGCCGAAGGTGAAAATATCGGCGTCGTCACGCCTCAGCGCGGCATGGAGCTGGCCGAGCAGGTCGGCCTCGACCTGGTCGAAATCTCGCCCAATGCCGAACCGCCGGTCTGCAAGATCATGGATTTTGGCAAGTACAAATACGAGACCCAAAAGCGCGAGGCCGAAGCGCGCAAGAATCAGAAGATCATCGAGATCAAAGAGATCAAGTTTCGCCCGGGAACCGATACGCATGATTACGATGTCAAAATGCGCAACATTTTGAAATTCCTCGACAATGGTGACAAGGTGAAGATCACCCTGCGCTTTCGGGGCCGCGAAATGGCCCACCAGCAGCTGGGCATGGAGCTGCTGAACCGCGTTGCTGACGATGTGGCCGAGGTCGCCAAGGTCGAGAACATGCCCCGTCTTGAGGGCCGCCAAATGGTGATGATGATCGCCCCGCGGTAAGTCAGGCGACTTTCCAATCGCACGCCCGCCCCTAACAGGAGCGGGCGTTTTTCATGGACGGTGCGGCAAAGGCTTTATGCGGCTTCTATGAAGTCACGTATGGCTTTGAAGGCCGCGCCGGGCTGATCGACGACCACATCATGACCGCATTGCGCAAACCGCAGAAACGTCACCAGATCGGGCGGAAGGCACTCTGCGATCATCTCGCTGAATGCGATCGGCGTGATGGGATCGCTTTCTCCGGCCATGAGCAAGACCGGACACGCGATCTTGGCCAAATCCTCGCGAAAATCCATCCGTCCCTGCTCATTATTGGGTCCGTTGAACCACAAAGCCGTCTCGTCGCGCATCACGATGCGCGATAGCCAATCGCTGGTGTCAACGTCGCTCACGTAAAACAAGGGCACACAGATTTCACGAAACCGGGCGCGCGTCTGAGATGTTGGGCTGGTCCAATAGGCCCGCGCCGCTTGCCCGGCATCTGCACCTCCCAAAGCCTCAAATGCAGCGAAGACCGCTTCGAAATCCATCTTCGCCGCCGTACTTATCAAGATCAGTTTCGCGGGATGGTCGGGATACCGCGTCGCGTAGGATTGGGCCACGAACCCTCCGAAAGATGTGCCGCAGACGATCGGCTTTTCGATCCCCAAAGCATCGCAGAGGCCCCGCAGATCGTCGCCCCATTGGGCCAAGTTCCATGTCTCTTGCGCGCACAAATCGCTCCGTCCGTTGCCGCGATGATCGTAATAGACGACTTGCGCGATATCCGAGGGCTGAGCATAGGCCGGTTTGTAAAGCGAATGATCGGCGCCAGGACCGCCATGGGCCAGAATGACGGTCGGCTTTTGCCGCATGTGCCGGCCCTCGGGCACAAGGCCCGCCCCGTCGATATCGACGTAAAGCCGCGCGTCATTCACTTTCACAAACATGGGCGACACCTCCAACCCGGCTGCTGTGGAAACATGCCCAAACGGCACGGAAGGCTCAACCGATCTCTGAATGGATCAGAAATTCCTTGGAGGTCGCGGCGCGGCTGGGTAAAGCCGGTAGCGGCAGGGAGCGCGGCGGATGATCTACAAAGATGTACAGGATTGGCGGCAGGCCGGGCAGAAGCGCGTGCTGCTTTTTGGCATGTCGGGGCTTGGCAAGACCCATGTGGCGGGCCTTCTGCGCGAGGCGGGCGGGTGGTTCCACTACTCGGTCGATTACCGCATCGGCACCCGTTATATGGGCGAACACATCGCCGATAATTTCAAACGCGAGGCGATGCGCGTGCCGCTTCTGCGCGAATTGCTGATGACCGACAGCGTCTATATCGCGTCCAACATCACCTTTGACAATCTGGCGCCGCTCTCGACCTATCTGGGCAAGCCCGGCGACCCGGCCAAGGGCGGCCTGCCCTTTGCCGAATATCTGCACCGCCAGGACCAGCACCGCGTGGCCGAGGTGGCGGCCCTACTGGATGCACCGCACTTCATCGGCCGGGCCGCGGATATCTACGGATATCAAAGCTTTGTCTGCGACACCGGCGGGTCGATCTGCGAGGTGGTCGATCCCGATGACCCTGAGGATCCGGTGCTGACGGCCCTGTCGCAGAACCTGCTGATGGTCTGGATCGAAGGGTCCGACGATCATACGGCCGAGCTGGTCCGCCGCTTTGATCGCGCGCCGAAACCGATGTATTATCAGCCCGCCTTCCTGCAAACGGCATGGGACGAATATCTGTCAGAAAACGATCTGACCGAGGCGCAGGTTGACCCCGATGCTTTCGTCCGCTGGACCTATGCGCGCGCCCTGGCCCACCGCCGGCCGCTCTATGCCGCGATGGCACGCAATTGGGGCGTGACGGTCAGCGCCAGGGATGTGGCGCAGATCACGTCTGCTCAAGACTTCACCGATCTGATCGCCCATGCCCTTGAGGCCCGGGCCAAGGCCGCCTAAGTCATCCCCTTGCGATAAGAGAGCGGCCCAATGCCCATCACCCTGCCCGAGACCCTGCCTGCCTACGACGTGCTGAACCGCGAAGGCGTCATGGTGATGTCCGAGGATGAGGCCGCGCGGCAGGATATCCGCCCCCTGCGCATCGGGCTTTTGAACCTGATGCCCAAGAAGATCCAGACCGAGACGCAGTTCGCGCGGCTGATCGGGGCCACGCCCCTGCAGATCGACCTGCAGCTGATCCGCATGACCGAACATCAGACCAAGACCACCGCCTCGGAACATATGGACGCATTCTACCGCCCCTTTCAGGCGGTCAAGGGTGAGAAGTTCGACGGCCTCGTCATCACCGGCGCCCCGATCGAGCATCTGCCCTTCGAGGAGGTGACCTATTGGGACGAGCTTCGCGAGGTCATGGACTGGACCCAGACCAACGTGCATTCCACCTTCGGCGTCTGCTGGGGTGGCATGGCGATGGCCTATCATTTCCACGGGGTCGCCAAGCATATGCTGGGCGCCAAGGCGTTTGGCTGCTTCCGGCACCGGAACCTCGCCCCCGCCTCACCCTATCTGCGCGGGTTTTCGGATGATTTCGTGATCCCGGTCAGCCGCTGGACCGAGATGAAACAGGCCGAGATCGACGCCGTGCCAGGGCTGACCACTCTTCTGGGCTCCGACGATGTGGGCGCTTGCCTGCTTGAGGATCCCGGGCACCGCGCGCTCTATATCTTCAACCATTTCGAATATGACAGCGGCACGCTGAAAGAGGAATACGACCGCGACGTTGAAAACGGCACCGCCATCGGCGTGCCGGTCAACTACTATCCCGATGACGACCCCGCGCAGACGCCGCTCAACCGCTGGCGCAGTCACGCGCATCTACTCTATGGCAACTGGATCAACCAGATTTATCAGACAACACCCTATGACAGTGAAAAAATTGGTTCTTAGTCTCGTCGTGATCAGCACATTCGGGTTCGCCGTCTTCGTGCATTTCCGTGCCGATGCGCGCGAACGCGCGGCCGAGGCGGCGTTCCCGCCCGAGGGGCAGTTCATTGCCCTGGGCACCATAGACGTCCATGCCGTGGTGCGCGGCAGCGGCCCCGATCTGGTGCTGATCCACGGGCTATCGGGCAATGCGCGCGATTTCACCTTTTCGCTGGTAGACAAACTGGCCGAAAACTACCGCGTCATCGTGTTCGACAGGCCGGGGCTGGGGTGGACCGATCCACTGCCCGAGGGCGCGGACGGGATCAGCGAACAGGCCGCTCTGCTGCAAAGGGCGGCGGAACAGCTTGGCGCCGAACGGCCCATTGTTCTCGGCCAAAGCTATGGCGGCGCCGTGGCCCTGGCCTGGGCGGTGCACTATCCCGACAGCATTGCGGCCCTCGTGACCCTCGGTGCCCCGTCCCATGTGTGGGAGGGCGGGCTTTCGGCGCTTTACACCGTCACCTCCAACCCCGTCGGCTCTGCCCTGGCCGTGCCGCTGATCACGGCCCTTGTGCCAGAGGCGACAGTGCGCGACGCCACGGCCAGCGTCTTCGAACCGCAGACCATGCCAGCGGGCTATGATGACCATATCGGCGCGCCCCTGACCCTGCGGCGCGAGACGCTGCGCGCCAACGCACGCCATCGCGCCGGGCTGAAAGAACAGATTTCCGTCCTGACCCCAGCCTATCCTAGGCTGACCCTGCCCTTCGAACTGGTGCATGGCGAGGCCGATGAGATCGTATCTCTGCAGGTGCATGCCGAAGAGATGATCCAGGATGCCCCCCACGCCAACCTGACCCGCCTGCCCGGCATCGGCCACATGCCGCAACATGTCGCCGAAGATCAGGTGATCGCCGCAATCGACCGCGCCGCCACCCGCGCCGGATTGCGCTGAGCGCCGCGGGTCGCGATACTGGCGCCCCCGGGGGCCATCGGAAAGGGAACGATATGGACCTGCCATTCGACGGCGAGATCAGCCGCTATTTCCACGAAGATGCGCCCAAAAGCGTTCGGCACGCCATCAAGACGGCGGATGAGAGGGATATCCTGTCCGACACCTACCCTTATGACGCCGAGATGAAGAAGAAGGCCTACAAGGCGGATCTCGACGCGCTTCATATCGAACTGGTCAAGCTACAGTCGGATGTAAAGGAAACCGGCAAACGCATCGTCGCCGTGTTCGAGGGGCGCGATGCCGCGGGCAAGGGCGGCACGATCGGGCGCATCCGGGAGCATCTGAACCCGCGCACGGCCAATGTCGTGGCCCTGTCGAAACCGTCCGATCGCGAGGCCGGGCAATGGTATTTCCAGCGCTACATCGATCGCCTGCCAACGGCGGGCGAGATCGCGCTTTTCGACCGGTCGTGGTACAATCGCGGCGTGGTCGAACACGTCTTCGATTTCTGCACCGATGCCGAACGCGAGCATTTCTTCCACCAACTTCCCGATTTCGAACGCATGCTGGTGGATGAGGGGATTATCCTGGTGAAATTCTGGATGAATGTCGGCCGCGCCGAACAGCTCCGCCGGATCCTGGCGCGCGAGAACGATCCGCTGAAGCAATGGAAACTCAGCTGGATCGATGTCGAGGGGCTGAAGCGGTGGGACGCTTATAGCGACGCCATCCGCGAAACGCTCGACCGCAGCCATACCGACCATGCCCCCTGGACCATCGTGCGCTCGGACGACAAGAAACGCGCGCGCCTCGCCACGATCCGCGCGCTTCTCTCAGCTGTCGATTACAAGGGCAAGAGCGCCAAAGTGGTCGGCACCGCCGACCCCAAGATCTGTGGAGGCCCCGACATCTGGGATGCCTAAACGGGGCTATCATCACGGAAATCTGCGCCAGGCCTTGGTTGAGGCGGCGCTGAAGCTGATCGAGGCGAAGGGCCCCCAGGGCTTCACCCTGTCCGAGGCCGCCAAGGATGCCGACGTCACGCCGGCTGCCGTCTACCGCCATTTCGCAGGCCGCGAGGACCTCATCGCCGAGATCGCGCGCCAGGGCTATGAGATCTTCGCCGATCTGATGGCCTACGCCTATGCCGATGGCAAACCCTCAGCGCTGGCAGCGTTCGAGGCGACGGGCCGCGCCTATCTGGCCTTCGCCCGCAAATATCCCGGCCATTACGTGGCCATGTTCGAAAGCGGCGTCAGCATCAACGCGACACCCGAACTGGCGATGGCCGCCAAGCGCGGCTGGGATGTGCTCGAGGCCGCGGCCACCTCGCTTTCCGAACACATCCCACCCGAAAAGCGCCCGCCGCCATCGATGTTCTCGGCCCATATCTGGGCGCTCAGCCACGGCGTGGTCGAGCTCTTCGCGCGCGGCTCCCCGGGGCGCAAATCCCCCTTCCCGCCGGAAGACCTTTTGGAAACCGGCATCGGCATCTACCTGCGCGGCCTCGGCCTGATCCCACCGGATCAGGACTAACGCAATCCCCTTCCTTCTGACAAAAATATCCCCGCCGAAGGCACCGGCCCGCCAGGGCCGCTTCAAAAAGGTGGTGCGCCGCAAGGCGCTCAATCTGGTCAAGGAAAAGGGTCGGTCAGACCCCAACCTCAAGACACCCCAGCAATCACCCGCGGCCCCTCGGCCCGCGCGGCTGCGGGCGTCAGCCCCTCCTCGGCCAGAACCACCGCACGGGCCTCAGCCGCCGACAGATGCGCCGCCTGCCCCATCGCCACGGCCCACCAGCCATCCTCCAGCGTCACCTCAGGCGCAGCCTCGCCACGCACGACCGCCGCAAACCGCTCATGCTGATAGAAGGTCGAGCCATTGTGATCACCCGCCTCCAGCAGCGCCGGATCGACCGGCACGTCCAGCACACGCGGCCCTTTCGGATGGCGCGGGCTGACGATCACCTGCGGCACCGGGGCCGGCCCCAGATCGGCCGGCCAGAACCGCCCCGGCCCTGGCACCAAAGCCTCGATCTTGCCCAAAGGCCCGACGGCCGAGATCTCTTCCTGATAACGCGCGCCTTCCGCGAACATGCAAAGTTCCAGCATCGCCCGCGTGCCGTTTTCGAACTCCACGATCACATAGCCATGGTCCAGCACGTCGGGCCGCTCGCCCTCGTATCTCTCCTCCAGATGGTTCACGGCCTGCCCGCCCGAGGCCATGATCCGCACCGGGTCAGACCCCAGGGCCAGGCGCATCAGGTCGAAGAAATGACAGCATTTCTCGACAAACGTTCCACCTGTATTGCGGTTGAAACGGTTCCACGCCCCGACCTTGGGCAGAAACGGGAACCGATGCTCGCGGATCGACAACATGGTGATGCCGCCCGTCACCGCCTCAGCCTCGGCCAGCAGAGCCGTCACGGGCGGCATGTAGCGATACTCCATCGCCACCCAGATGGGTGCGGCGTAAGCCTCGCGAAAGGCCTGCAGGCGCGCCACATGGGCCGGATCGGTAAAAAGGGGTTTTTCCACCAGAACCGGCAAGGCACGGCCCGCCGCCACCTCCTCCAGTTGGTCCAGATGATGATGATTGGGCGAAGCAACCAGCAGGCAATCTATGGGGGCCGCCAGGACCTCGGCCACCGATCCGGCCATTACAGCCCCAGGCGCAAAGGACGCCGCCAAGGCCGCCATCCCCGGATCGGGCTCATAGATCGCGGCCACCTCCGCCCCCGGCAACAGCGCGATATTGCGCAAATGCTCCTGGCCCATCATGCCGCAGCCGATCACGCCGTAGCGGATTGTCTTCATGCCCGTCCCCTATCTCAGCCGCTGCACATAGCGTGCGCGGTCTGCGTCAAACCAGGTGCGTGAGTATTCGCACGCCTCCCCGTTCTGGTCCTGCGCGACCCGCTCGATATAGCCGCAAATCTCCCCCGGCCGCTTCCCCAGCGCGCCCGGCACCCAATCGGGCGCTGGCGCGATGGCGACCGCGTCGTCTGCCCGGGCGATCCAGAAGCCGAGTCGCGTTCTGTAAAAGTGGTAGAGCGATTCCGACAGGTCTTCGCGCGGCAACCGTTCGGCCCGGGCGCCGTCCAGCCAGATCTCTTCGGCGGCGACAGGCATGTCCGACAGGCGCCGCAAGCGCCGGATACGATACCCCTCGGTCGAGGGGCCAAACCCGGGCGCATCCGCGGGCTTGGGCAAACGCTCCACCGACAGCACCTCGGCCGTCGGCAAGCCGCCGCCCTGCACCAGCTCCAGCCGGAACATCGCATAAAGACTGACCACTTCGGGCCGGTGACGTACGTAATTGCCTGACCCCTGTACCCGCTCCAACAGGCCCTTCGCCTCAAGCTCGGCCAGCGCCTTGCGCAAGGTGCCCACGGCAATACCCATCCCGGCCGCCATCTCGCGCTCGGGCGCCAGACGTTCACCGTCGATCAGACGCCCGGCCATGATCTCACGGATCAGCATCTCGCTGATCTGCACATATCTCGGCAGGGCATTCGGGGCGTTCATGTGCGGAACCTGCGGCAATTGATCTACCATTGATCTACATCAAGGCCAGTGTTACGCAAGTGAAAAATTGCGCGCCCTTGGGGAGAGAATCATGACGATCGTTCCGGTGAAATCAGACGGGCTCGACGCTTCAGAAGTCAGCTGGTTCGCCGCCCTCTGCTCGGACGATTACCGCTATCTCGGCGTGCCCGATCCCGCCTTGAAATCCTCGTGGGAGCATTGCTCCGAGATCGTCACAACCGCCGAAAGCTTGGGCTTTCGCAACATGCTCTGCCCGTCCTCCTACCAGGTGGGCCAGGACACGCTCAGCTTCGTGGCCGGATGCGCGCCGATCACCGATCGCATCAACCTTCTGACCGCGATCCGCTGTGGCGAGATGCAGCCCGTCATGCTGGCCCGCACCGTCGCCACCCTCGACCACATGCTCAAAGGCCGCCTGACGCTCAACGTCATCTCGTCGGATTTCCCGGGTGAAACCGCCGACAGCAAATACCGCTACCAGCGCAGCCGCGAGGTCGTGCAGATCCTCCGCCAGGCCTGGACGCAGGACTATATCGAGCACAAGGGCGAGGTTTATGACATCGCCCGCGTCTCGGCCGACCCCGCCAAGCCCTACCAGCAAAACGGCGGGCCGCTCTTGTATTTCGGCGGCTATTCGCCCCACGCCCTCGACCTTTGCGCCGAACATTGCGACGTCTACCTGATGTGGCCCGAAACCAAGGACGACCTTGCCGGCCGCATGAAGGCCGTGCATGAGCGCGCCGCCCAGCATGGCCGGGTGCTCGATTACGGGCTACGGGTGCACATGATCGTCCGCGATACCGAGGCCGAGGCCAAGGAATATGCTGAAGAACTGACCTCGAAACTCGATGACGAGTACGGCCAGATGATCCGCGAGCGCGCGCTTGATTCCACCTCGCTCGGCGTTTCGCATCAGGCCAAGAATCGCGAGCTGGCCGACAAATACGGCTATATCGAGCCCCATCTCTGGACTGGGATCGGCCGCGCCCGCTCGGGTTGCGGTGCAGCCCTTGTGGGGTCGGTCGATCAGGTCATGTCCGAGATCGAGGCCTATCGCAAAATGGGCATCCGCGCTTTCATCTTCTCGGGCTACCCGCATCTCGACGAGGCGCGCCATTTCGGCGAAAAGGTTCTGCCCAACATCAAGACCTGCTCGCTGCCCCATGAATATGGCCGCGTGCCCGCCACCACACCGCAAACGCCCCTCGGGGCCGGCGACAGACGCTGAAGGACCGACCGGATGGAACGTGTGACCCTGCAAGACGGGCTGAGCCTCAGCCGGATGATCTACGGCCTCTGGCGGCTTGGCGACGATGTCGATACCAGCCCGGCCCATGTGCAGGCCAAGATCGAGGCCTGCCTCGATCAGGGCATCACCACCTTTGACGAGGCCGATATCTACGGCGATTACGAAAGCGAAAGCCTCTTTGGCGCCGCGCTGAAGGCCACGCCCGGCCTGCGCGACCGGATCGAGATCGTGACCAAATGCGATATCATGCTGACCAGCGACAAGTTTCCCGACAGGCGCGTCAAGCATTATGATACCTCTGCAGGTCACATCGCAACGTCGATCGATAACTCCTTGCAGCGCATGAATATTGACCGCATTGACCTTCTGCTGATCCACCGCCCCGACCCGTTCATGGATCACCATGAAACGGGCGCCGCACTGGATGCGGCCGTGGCGTCCGGCAAGGTCGGCGCGGTCGGCGTGTCGAACTTCAAACCCTATGACTGGACCCTTCTGCAATCGGCGATGAAGACCAAGCTGATCACCAACCAGATCGAGCTGAGCCTGACCGCGCATGAGGGTTTCACCAACGGCGATATCGCGTTCCTGCAGGAGCGTGGCCTGCATCCCATGGCCTGGTCACCGCTTGGCGGCGGGTCGCTTTTTGCCAGCACCTCCAGCCAGTTGCGCGACGGTCTTCATCGCGTGGCGGATGCGCAAGGCGTCGATATCGCGGCCGTTGCGGTGGCCTGGCTCTTGGCGCATCCCGTCGGCATCCTACCTGTCATGGGCACAAACAACCTTGACCGCATCCGGGCCCTGTCGGATGCCTTGAAGGTTCAGATCGACCGCGAGACCTGGTTTGAGCTTTACACCCTTGCCATGGGGCATGAGGTGCCCTGATGGACGGCGCGCTGGAGAAAGCCCTGATGATGCAAAGCTTCACGCCCGGCCCCGAGACCGCGCGCGACCTGCGCGACGCGCTGGGGCGGTTCGCGACCGGCGTAACGGTCGTTACCGCCCAAGGTCCGCATGGCCCCGTGGGCATCACCGCCAACAGCTTTGCCAGCGTCTCGCTCGACCCGGCCCTCGTGCTCTGGTCGCCGGCCAAATCCTCATCGCGGTTTCCGGTTTTCGCCGAGGCCCGCCATTTCGCAATCCATGTCCTGGGCGACGATCAGCGCGATCTGGCGGCCCATTTCGTGCGACATGGCCAGGATTTTGGCGCCCTCGATTATGCCGATGGCCCCGGCGGCGCCCCGTGCCTGGGGCGCTGCCTGGCCCGTTTCGCCTGCAAGACCGAGGCCGTGCATGATGCGGGCGATCATGTCATCATCATCGGCGCGGTGTTGGAGGCCGCCTTGGCCGAGGGTGCACCGCTGGTATTCTCGCAAGGCACATACGGGCACTTCAAGCACGGGCACTAAGCCCTTGCATCACAACAAGACGGCCGGAAAACTGGCCGCAACGCGCCAAACCGGGCGCAACAGGGAGAGGAGACGCCAATGGGCGTTCTGATCGGGGCCGCAAAGGCCTTGGGCCAGGTCAACGCAGCACTGCTGGCGGTCGGCCGATGGCTAGGGGCGGCCTGTCTTGCGCTGATGGTCGTGGCGATCCTGGCGCAGGTCTGGTTTCGCTATGTGCTGGGCGATGCCCTGCCCTGGCCGGATGAAGCGGCACGCTTCCTGATGCTCTGGATGACCGGCCTCATGGCCCCCACCGCCTTCCGCCGCGGCGGCTTCGTCGCCATCGACATGCTGCAGATGATGATGCCGGCCCGCGTGGCAGCACTGTTGCAACTGGTGCTTTTGTTCCTGTCGCTCCTCGTTCTGATCGTCGCGTTCCGCATCGGCTGGGCCGAGGTCACGGGGCTTGGCGGGCGCTTCACCCTTTCGGCGATGTGGTATCCCTCGGGCCTTTTCCCGCTGGAATGGACCAAGGTGCCGCGCGCCTGGATGATGATGTCGCTCCATGTCGGTGTGACGCTTCTGGCCATGGTGAATGTCGAGCTGATTCTACGCGCTGTCGCCACCCTTCTAGGCCGTGGCCCCGACCTGCCCGAGATCCCTGAAGCCGTGAACATCGCGGGGGCCGACTAACATGCTCAGCCTCTTTCTTCCCGTCTTCCTCGTCCTTCTGCTGATCGGCCTGCCGGTGTTCTTCGGCCTGGTCTTCGCGCCGGGCATCTTGCTGTATCTGAACGGGCAAGAGCGTGACGTCGTTTTGCTTTATCGCAATGTCTACAACGGGATGGACAGCTTTCCTCTGATGGCGATCCCGTTCTTCATGCTGGCGGGCGAGTTGATGAACCGCGGCGGCATCACCATGCGCCTGGTTGAGTTCAGCCAGGCCCTGATGGGGCATCTGCGCGGTGGGCTGGCGCATGTGAACGTCATGTCCTCGATGCTGTTTGCGGGCCTCTCGGGCTCGGCCGTGGCCGATGTCAGCGCGCTGGGGTCGATGCTGATCCCCGCGATGGAAAAGCAGGGCTATTCCCGCCAGTTCGCCGCCGCCATCACGGCCGCCTCAAGCGTGATCGGCCCGATCATCCCGCCCTCGGGCATCATGATCATCTACGCCTATGTCATGGGCGAAAGCGTGGCAGCACTATTCCTGGCGGGCATCGTGCCCGGCGCCATGGTGGGCATCGGATTGATGGTGATGATCGCGCGGCTGGCCAACAAATACGACTTCCCCGTTGCATCCCGCAAATACACCTGGCCCGAACGCGGCAAGGCCAGCCTCAAGGCCTTCTTTCCGCTGATGACGCCGGTCATCATCCTGGGCGGCATCCTGGGCGGCGTCTTCACGCCCACCGAGGCCGCCGCCGTCGCCGTGGGTTACGCGATCATCATCGGGCTTTTTGTCATGCGCTCGCTCAAAATGTCCGAGCTGCCGGGCGTGCTGACACGGGCGGGCATAACCTCGGCCGTCGTTCTTTTGCTGGTCGGCGCGGCGATGGCCTTCAAGACGGTGGCCAGCCTGGCCCATACGCCAGAGCTGCTGGCGGGCTTCATCCTGTCGCTGTCCGAAAACCCGCTGATCTTGCTGTTCCTGATCAACATCTTGCTCTTCATCGTTGGCATGTTCCTTGATGCCGGGCCCGCCATCATCATCCTCGGCCCGATCCTGGGGCCGATCTTCATCGAGCTGGGCGTCGATCCGGTGCATTTCGCCATCATCATGGCCGTCAACCTGACCGTGGGCCTGGCGACACCGCCGATGGGGCTGGTGCTGTTCGTGACCGCCGCCGTGGCGGGCCTGAAGGTCGAGCAGGTCGTGCGCGCCATCGCCCCGCTTCTGATGGTCCATATCACCGTGATCTTCCTGATCACCTATTTCCCGGCCCTTTGCCTGACGATCCCGCGCCTTGCGGGTTTCGTCGACTGACCTAGACTTGAGAGAGAACCTGAAAATGGGAGGTAATAACATGCTCAAGACAACCCTGACGGCGCTGATGGCGGCGTCCATTCTGATGGGCTCGACAGCCCTGACGATGGCGCAGGAGATCACCTTGCGCGCCACGGCCCAATCTAACGAGAATGACGAGGATTATGACGGTCTCGTCGTCTTCAAGAACTATGTCGAAAATGCCTCGAACGGCCGCGTCGCGGTTGAGATCTTCATGGGCACCCAGCTCTGCGCCACGGGCGAGGAATGCCTGCAAGGCGTGGCCGATGGCTCGATCGACATCTACATTTCGACCTCGGGCGGTGCCTCGAACCTTTTCCCCTATATTCAGGTGCTTGACCTGCCTTACCTCATGTCGGATGACCGCGTGGCCGAAGCCGTCCTGACCGGCGATTTCGTCCGCACGATGCGCGACATGGCGCTGGAGGATTCCGGTGGGGCGATCCGTCTGATGACGGTCGGCAATACCGGCGGCTGGCGCAACTTCGCCAATACCGAGCGTGTGGTGCAGGGCCCGGGCGATCTGGCGGGCCTGAAGCTGCGCAGCGTGCCTGCCGAGCTACCGCAGGAGCTGGTGACGGCGCTTGGCGCCTCGCCCACCCCGATCCCGTGGCCTGAACTGTTCACCTCGCTGCAAACGGGTGTGGTTGAGGGCACCGCCAACGGCATCACCGACATCATGGGCATGAAGTTCCCCGAGGCCGGCCTGCAATACATCACACTGGATGGTCACAGCTATATGGGCGCCTTCTGGTGGATGGGGAATGAACGGTTCATGGACCTTCCCGACGATCTGAAGCAGGTCGTGGTCGACGGGTTCTCGGCGCTGCAGCAGGCCACCTTCGCCAGCCCCAAGCGCAAATCGATCCAGGCCTATGAAGACTTCGTGGCCGGCGGCGGCAATATCTACGTGCCGACGCCCGAGGAGAAGGCCGCGTTCAAAGAGGCCGCCGCCCCGGTCTTCGAGTGGTTCCAGGCCAACGTCACCCGCGGCCCGGAAATCTTCGAAGCCTTCGAGGCGGCCGTGGCCGACGCCCAGGCCGAGGTTGACGCCGCCCGCGCCGCCGACCTGAACTGATCTTGAATGTGGGTGCCGGGCCAACCCGGCGCCCACCGCTTAGAACTGAAACCGCGTGCGGCAGTCGCTGCGGTTCGGAAAAGCTTCCAGGTACTCGCCGTAGAAAGCCTGCGCGTCGTCCCGCGTGATTTCCCCGCTGCCGGGAAAGCATTCTTCCGTCTCGCAGATACCGCCGCCCAGAACGATCGCCCGCCGGGTTTCGACCAGTTCCACGACGAACGGGCCCTCATCCACCGCAATATGGCGCGAATAGCGGTAGAGCGAGAAATCCAGAATGGCGTCCCCGTCAGCCATCGGCGTCACCGCCATCGAAAACCGCCCGGTTTCGCCCAAAGCGTCGGCTACGACATGCCGGATCTCTCCACCATCGGAATAAACCGTCACCTGCCCGCCCTCGGTGGCACGGATATCAAGATAGCAGTCCTCGACCTTCGGAGCGGCCAGCGCGGTTGCGGGTAAAAGGGATAGCGCAAAAGCCTTGAAAAGATGCATCTTTCTATCTCTCACTGTGTCAATTTGGCCTACCTTTCGTATCACAAAGCACCCGACGGACCAAATCAGCGGCGCGCCGTTCGATTGACAAATATCGAACCAAGATGTCAGGTGCGCTGACTTGGCAGCCTCGACCTGGCGTGCCCGTATTGGACAAAGACACTATGCTCGGTCTGAAAGTCATTTGGCGCGCGATCAGGGGGATCGGGCAAAACTTTTTGATCTTTGCCTTGCTTGGCGTGTTCTATGTACCGGCCAGCTTCGCATATGCGCGTCTTGTCAGCAGCTCCGTTATCCACATGCTGCCCAACTTCGGCATGAACTATTTATCGCTCATTGCAATCGCAATCATCGTATTGATTCCAATTATCTTCTTCACGGCCATCGTAGCGATCGCTTGGCATCGAACGCTGCTGCAGCCCTTGCGTAAGACAAAATGGGCCGTGCTTCAGGATCAGCCTTTCTGGGGCTTTTACTGGCGCCTGCTTCTTGTCACGAGTGTCACAGTAGGCGGCAGTCTGGCGATTTCCATCCAATACAATATAACGATTAGCCCAACGCTAATGTCGGCCGACAGGCCCTCTTGGCTTTTTCTGCTGGCCACCTTCCTCATGTTTGATTTGCGGGAAATCCTGATGCAGATCTTCGCTGTTTTGTTCGGGCTTTTTCTACCCGCCTATGCCATTGGGCGGCCATGGCCCTTTCGCAAGGCATTCATTGCGGGCCTGAAGAATATCCATCACATCGTGATCGCAGCACTTGTGGTGCACTTCGGCGCGCGAATTCTGGCGAACGCCGTGTTTGAAGTCATGGACGCCCAGACACATGAACTTGCACGTATCGTTTTCCCCGTTTTCACAGGTATGCTGATCGCCTTTTCCGTCTTCCTGACGATCGGGATTCTCACCGAATTTTATCGGGCCCTGGGCCCGCAGGCCCCGGATCAGGGCGGAACTGACTGAACCGGGGCTTCGCGCTGCTCTTCTCACGTCTACAACGCCGGATCACGCGCCCTCCGCCTCGGATACATGCCGTTTGACGGCCAGAAACGCATCCGGCGTGACCGAGATCGAGTCGATCCCCCACTCCACAAGGTGCCGCGCGAAGGCCGGGTCGTTCGAGGGCGCTTGACCGCAGAGGCCCACCTTGCAGCCTTTGGCATGGGCCCGCTTGATGATGCTTTCGATCATCCAGAGCACGGCAGGATCGTCCTCACGGAAGAGGTCCGCCAAAGCGTCGGAATCGCGGTCGATGCCCAGGGTTAGCTGGGTCAGGTCGTTCGAGCCGATGGAGAAGCCGTCGAAGCGGTCCGCAAAGGCTTCGGCCAGGATCACATTCGACGGCACCTCGCACATCACATAGACCTGCAGGCCGTTCTTGCCGCGCTCAAGCCCCGCCTCCTTCATTACCTCCAGCACGCGGTCGGCTTCGCCGGGGGTTCGGCAGAACGGGATCATCACCACGACATTGTCGAAGCCCATCTCTTCGCGCAGCTTGCGGATCGCGCGGCATTCCAGCGCGAAGCCGTCCTTGTAATCGGGCGAGTAGTAGCGCGAGGCGCCGCGGAAACCGATCATCGGGTTTTCCTCATGCGGCTCGAACTGGCGGCCGCCCAGAAGCTCGGCATACTCGTTCGATTTGAAGTCGGACATCCGCACGATCACCGGGTTCGGATGGCAGAACGCCGCGATGCGGCTGAGGCCCATGGCGAGGTGATCGACGAAATAGTCGGGCTTGCTGTCATAGCCCGCCGTCAGCGCCTCGATCTCGGCCTTCGCGGCCTCGTCTTTCAGCTGGTCGAACCGGGTCAGCGCAAGAGGATGGGCCTTGATCGCGTTCATCACCACGAATTCCATCCGCGCCAGCCCCACGCCAGCCGCCGGCAGCCGCCACCAGCGTGCGGCCGCGGACGGGTTGGCGAGGTTCAGCATGACCTTCGTCTTGGTCTCTGGGATGTCGGCGACCGACAGCTCTTCGACCTCGAATTCGGCGATCCCCTCCAGCACCGCGCCCTCGTCGCCCCCGGTGCAATCCACCGTGATCTCCTGCTCATCATGCAGCATATGGGTTGCGGTGCCGGTGCCGACGATGGCGGGCAGGCCCAACTCGCGGCTGACGATGGCGGCGTGGCTGGTCCGGCCACCATGATCGGTGACGATGGCCGAGGCCTTCTTCATGATCGGCACCCAGTCGGGGTCGGTCGTGCCGGTCACCAGGATAGAGCCGTCGACGAATTTGTCGATATCCGAGGCATGCTCGATCAGGCAGACCTTACCGGTCGCCACCTGCGCGCCCACCGACAATCCGCTGAGGATCTTCTTGCCGCCATTCTTGACGGTAAAGTTGCGAAACGCCCCCGCCTTGATGCGCGACTGCACCGTTTCAGGCCGGGCCTGCACGATATAGAGCAAGCCATTCTCGCCATCCTTGGCCCATTCCATGTCCATCGGCTGGCCATAATGCTTTTCGATGGTTGCGGCCTGCCGGGCCAGATCGAGGATCTCGTCATCCGACAGGACAAACGCCCCCCGCTCGGCCTTTGACGTCGGCACGTTCTTGACCGGGCCGCCCGCACCGCTGGCATAGATCATCTTGATCTCTTTCGCGCCCAGCTTCTTTTCCACGATCGGGGTCAGGCCCGGCTTGTCGAGGAAGGGCTTGAACACCTGGTATTCGTCAGGCGTCACCGCGCCCTGCACCACGTTTTCGCCCAGGCCCCAGGCGCCGTTGATCAGCACCACCTTGTCAAAGCCCGATTCCGTGTCGATCGAGAACATCACGCCCGAGCCTGAGATATCGGACCGCACCATCTGCTGCACACCGATGGAAAGCGCGACCTGCTCGTGCGAGAAGCCCTGAAGCTCGCGATAGGTGATCGCCCGGTCGGTGAAAAGCGAGGCATAACAGCGCCGGCAAGCCGCCAGCAAAGCCGCCTCGCCCCGGATGTTCAGGAACGTCTCCTGCTGGCCTGCGAAGCTGGCATCGGGCAGGTCCTCAGCCGTGGCGGATGAGCGTACGGCGACGGGCAGGTCCTTGATCCCGGCCCGCTCGCCCAGCTCTGCATAAGCGCGGACGATGGCGGCGCGCGTATCCTCGGGGAACTCGCCTTCGGCAATCGCGGCGCGGACCCGCGCGCCCGCCTGCTGCAAGGTGATGCGGTGCTGGCGCAGATCTTCCATATGGTCGGCGATCAACTGGTCCAGCGTGTTGGCCTTCAGATAGGCGCGGTACGCGTCCGATGTCGTGGCAAAGCCCGGCGGCACGCGGATGCCCAAGCCCGACAATTGCGCCACCATCTCGCCCAGCGAGGAATTCTTACCCCCCACCAGCGCCACATCGCCCCGTGCGAGTTTTTCGAACCAGATCACATTCCGCGTATCGTCAGCCATCGCGCGCCCCTTTGCTGCTGTTCGGGCGGATCATGCGGGCAACGCACAGACCCCACGTTGACCTGCGTCAAAGGCAGACCAGAACAGCAGCAAATCTTCGAAAATACGCCGGATTTCGGCGCGCCCTGCTGGCATGGCCCGCCGCGCGACTCACCTCGGATCATGGCGGTCCACTGTTAAAATTTTGATTTAATTCCATTTTTCCGGCTGCAGCCGGTCCCGCAGGGCCGGCAAGGATGCCGGTGAAAGCGGGTGCACACGCCAGACGTTCATCGCTTGTGGCAATTCAACCTATTGGCATGTCCGCTCGGCCAAAAAATCGCGGGAATTCAACGAAATCGTCAAATTTGCCCCACGCGAAAAAATTGGGCACAATTTTGCTGCAATTGTGGTCATCAACTGGATTAGCATCTGTATCGCACAAGTGAGTCTGCGGCCCGCGAGCGGCAGGCGTCAGTAAAAAGACGACCGAGGGGTAACGTGATGAGTGAGATGTCTGGGCGCGGTTTGGCGCAAGCGCTTTGGCCAAATCTGTCAGGTCTGGCCCGCAGCGGCACGATCGCGGCATTGGCAACGACGCTTCTTGCCTCCACCGCCTTGGCTGATGTGGTGACACTGACCTCCCGCGATGGGCAGTCTCGCATCAGCGGCGATCTGGTTGAAGCGGATCGGGAAACCATCGTGATCAACACCGCAATCGGCGTGATGACGTTTCGGACCAATCAGGTCATTTGCGAGGGCGCGGCCTGCCCCGGCAATGATGTCGCAACCGACGCGGATGACGACGATGACGACAATCGGGTCGCCGACGCAGATGACGACGACGATGATGATGACGATGATGACGCCTACGAATACACGCTGCGCATCTCGGCCTCGGCCGGTATCGCCGATCAGCTGTTGCCGGTGATCGCGGAAGGCATCGCCATCGAGGAATACGATGCCAACGCCAGGGCCGTGGATAGCGCGGGCCAACCCTTGCCCGAGGATATCGGCCGCCCCCTGCCCGGCGGGCCCCGCGAAGACGATGATGACGACGATCAGGATCGCGCCGATGGGGATGACGATGATGATGACGAGGAAAGCGACCTGATCAGCATCCTCTTCGAGGACGAGGATGAGGGCGAGATCACCCACGCCTATGCCGTGATCATCGAGGAAGAGGAAGACGCGGCCGAAAATCTGGCCGAGGGCGAGGTCGAGATCATCTTTCTCGACGAACCTGCCGAAGACGAATTGGTTGAGGAAGTTGCGCGCGGCGGCGGTGGCACCATCACCGATCAAGGGCAGGAGCGGGTCATCGCGGTGGAAGGCGTTGTGATCGCCGTTGCGCCCGGCAATCCCATTGAAAAGCTGAATATCGACCAGATCCCCGAGATCTTTTCGGGCGAGATCACCAATTGGTCAGAAGTGGGCGGCGCGGATGCCCCGATCAACGTCTACTCGTTCGATGAAGGCAACGCCGCCTTCCATTACATCGAAGAAATGATCCTAGAGCCGGCGGACGAGGAACTCAGCGAGGATGCGACGATCGTTCAGACGATGCGCGAGCTGACCTCGAAGGTCGCGGCTGACCCGAACGGGATCGGTGTCGTGCCCTACACCAACCAGCGTGGGACCCGCGCGGTCCCGGTAGAAGGCACCTGCGGTATCATCACCGCCGCCTCGCCATTCACGATCAAGAACGAGGAATATCTGCTGAACCGCCGCTTTTACGCCTATAACCGCGCCCAGGTCAGTGACGAAGCCCTGTCGTTTCTGCGGTTTCTCGACAGCGAACAGATCGACAATCTGGTTCAAAAAGCGGGCTTCATCGACCTTTCGGTGATCGAACAAGGCCAGACCGAAGCGGGCACGAAAATGCAGGAGACCATCCGCTCGACCCAGGATGAATACGAGCTTGGCATCCTGCGCACCTTCCTGGTTGAGATGATGTCGTCGATCCGCCTGTCGACCACTTTCCGCTTCGCCCTGGGATCAAGCGCGCTTGATACGCGAGCCCGCAGCGACGTGCAGCGGGTGGCCGACTACATCTCGGCCGCGCAGCCGACCGAAGTGGTCTTCGTAGGCTTCACTGACTCGATCGGATCCTTTGAAGCGAACGCCAATCTGTCCGAGGGGCGCGCGGCCTCTGTCTTGCGGGCGGTGACTGCTGAACTCCCCGGTCAGGTGCGCGACGGCATCCGCTTCAGCTCACTGGGCTACGGAGAGCTGTCTCCCGTCGCCTGCAATGACGAAGCCGACGGCCGCCGCATCAACCGCCGCGTCGAGGTCTGGGTGCGCTAAGCGTACCCGAAGACCGTTATCGCATCGCAACAGAGGCCCGAGGGTTCGCCCTCGGGCCTCTGTATTTTAGTGCATTCCACGCCCGTGCAAAATCGCACATACTATAAGCATTCGGTGTTTTCACCATTTCGGCCCTAACGCCATCTCCGGTGTGTGAGCGCTTGAAACACAATCTGCGGCGCAAAAACACCTTATTTACAAGGCTTCTTGCCACGTTACACCCTGCGCCTTGGCCGCCAGCAGCATGGCAATCCCCCTGCCCGGGAAATTCGCCGTGAGCGGGCGCGAGCGCAGTGTGATTTCCCAGATTGGTGGACGATGTGCATTCTTGTCTCACCGGGCCAGACAAGGTTCGGACCAAAACCGAAAGCCTCAACTTGAAAGGGAAGACCTCATGAAACGCCTCATCCTGACCACTGCCCTCGTCCTTGCCTCTGCCGCCGGCGCCTCCGCCATGACCTCGGCCACCGAGCTGCCCGCAACCGTCGAAAGCCAGGTACGTTTTCACGCCAATGGCGCCGATATCGACAACCTGAGCAAGCGCCAGGTTCTGGCCCTGACCGACGCCATCAATGCCGGTGAAAGCGCCCGCGAAACCGGTGCCAGCGTGCGCAGCATCCTGAACTGGGAATAATACGCCCGCATGAGGGGCGCTTCATCCCCCAAGGCGCCCCTCAAAAGCCCTACAAAAGCAAACGGCCCCCTGTTTGGGGGCCGCTAAATGTTTTTTTGAACCTTGGGATCAGCCTGTCGGTTCGGGATCGGGCAGTTCGCCACCCTTCTCTTTGCGATCCTTCGGGCGCTTGGTCTTCGGGATCGAGGCGATGGACGGCGTATCGCCCGACGGCCCCAGCCCGGTATCGCTGTCGTCATCGCGCCCCAAAGGCTCACCGTTGATCACGCGCATGATCTCGGGCCCCGTCAGCGTCTCATATTCCAAGAGACCTTGCGCCAGGCGGTGCAGATCTTCACTTTTCTCGGTCAGGATGGTTTTGGCGCGCTCGTAGCCCTCATCGGTGATCGCTTTGACCTCATCATCGATCGCCTTCTGGGTGGTGCCGGAATGGTTCGTCCCGCCGCCGTAATTGCCCAGATAGCTTTGCTGTTCATTGGCGTAATCGACGTTCCCGAGCGTGTCCGAGAACCCGAACTGCGTGACCATGGCGCGGGCGATCTTCGACACCTGCTGAATGTCCGAGGTGGCGCCGGAGGTCACGTTCTCTTTCCCGAAGATCAGCTCTTCGGCCACCTTGCCGCCCATCGCCATGGCGATCTTCGACTTGTACTTGGTGTAGGTCACGCTCAGCTGATCGCGCTCAGGCAGGCTGAGCACAAGGCCCAGAGCCCGACCACGCGGGATAATCGTCGCCTTGTGGATCGGGTCATGCTGCGGCACGTTCAGGCCGACGATGGCATGGCCCGCCTCGTGATAGGCGGTCAGCTTTTTCTCATCCTCGGACATGACCATCGACCGCCGCTCGGCCCCCATCATCACCTTGTCCTTGGCATTCTCGAAATCTTCCATCGTCACGAAGCGGCGTCCGATCCGTGCGGCCATCAGCGCGGCCTCGTTTACGAGGTTCGCCAGATCGGCGCCCGAAAATCCGGGACAGCCGCGTGCGATGATGCGCAGGTCCACATTCGGGCCCAGCGGCACCTTGCGGGCATGGACGCCCAGGATCTTCTCGCGGCCCTTGATATCGGGGTTCGGCACCTGCACCTGACGATCGAAGCGGCCGGGGCGCAGAAGCGCGGGGTCCAGCACGTCGGGCCGGTTGGTGGCGGCCACGATGATGATGCCTTCATTGGCCTCAAAGCCGTCCATCTCAACCAGCAGCTGGTTCAGCGTTTGCTCACGCTCGTCATTGCCGCCGCCATAGCCGACGCCACGCGAGCGACCGACCGCGTCAATCTCGTCGATGAAGACGATGCAGGGCGCATTCTTCTTGGCCTGCTCGAACATATCGCGCACGCGGGACGCACCGACACCCACGAACATCTCAACAAAATCCGAGCCCGAGATGGTGAAGAACGGCACACCCGCCTCACCCGCAATGGCGCGGGCCAGCAGCGTCTTACCGGTGCCCGGCGGGCCGACCAGCAGCGCCCCTTTCGGGATCTTGCCGCCGAGGCGCGAAAACTTCTGCGGATTTCGCAGGAATTCGACGATCTCTTCCAGCTCTTCCTTGGCCTCGTCGATGCCGGCAACGTCGTCGAAGGTCACGCGGCCGTGCTTTTCGGTCAGCAGCTTCGCCCGGCTCTTGCCAAAGCCCATCGCGCCACCGCGTCCGCCGCCCTGCATCCGGTTCATGAAGAAAATCCAGACCGCGATCAGCACCAGGAAGGGCAACCACAACGTCATCGCCGAGAAGAAGCCGCCTTCATTCTGCGGGCGGGCCTCAAACTCAACATTTCGCTCGATCAGCAGGTCGGTCAGGCCAGAAACGCCTTCATTGCCGTTGGGAATGACGGTGGTGAATTGCTGGTTGTCTGTCGATTGTATCGTGGCGCGTTCGCCATCGAACACGACTTCACTGACCTCGCCCGCCTCGACCTTTTCGATGAACTCGGAATACGGGATGGTTTGCGAGGCCATCGTGCCCTGATTGCCGTTGAACAGATTGAACAGCATCAGAATCAGCAAAAACAGGACGACCCAGAAAGCGATGTTACGCGCGTTGCCCACAAGGAAACTCCTTCATTCGGCCAGACAGGCATGCCGGGCCGTTTTCTCTAAGATAGAGATATCCCGCCCGGGTTCAATGCGTCAGAAGCGCTAAGAAGTAACCTTCTTGCCCGCCAATCAACTCGGCATGCCAGCCATCGGCCCGACCGGCAAGGGGGGCGGCAACAAGCTGCCCATCCCGCCAGAGCGCGGGCGTGGCCATCACGGCCGCGCGGCTGGCGCCTGTTTCACGCCAGGCCGGGCAGGCATTCAGCCCGTCCGCGCCCAGGGCCGCAACGCTGAGACCCCGCTTTTTGGGCCCCGTAATGCGCCAGCGCGTGTCCCAGGGGCCCGGGGCCGGAACCTGCATCCCGGCCACAGCCTTCAGCTCGCGGCAGATCGTCACCCGGCCCGCGGCGACCGCAATGCGGCAACCATGGAGCGTTCCGCCCTTCCCGGCCGCGATCTGGGTCATCAATTGGACAAGCGCCTCGTGCCGTGGGGCGTAATCCGCGCCGGCCACCCAGCGCAGGGTGCCCACCAGTAGGCGGCGGCGGATATCGGGCATCAGTGCGGCGAGGCCCGCTGCCTCGATCACCACCTCGCCCGCAGGTCCCACCCGCGCAATGCCCCGCGCGGCGTCCTGCGTGGTCACCTCCAGGGCCGCGCGCGAGGCGGCCAACCGGGTTGCCGTTGCGGCCAGCCCGGCGCGGTCGATCCCCAGAGGCGCCAGCGCCTCCAGCGCCGCCCGTGCCTTGACCCGATCGAACCGCGGATCATCGTTTGAGGCATCTTCGGCCCAATCCAGGCCCCGCGCCCGCAACGCCTCGCGCAACGCGGCCCGCGAGACGCCCAGCAGGGGCCGCAGCCAGATCATGCCCGCCGCCCGCCGGCGCGCGGCCATCGCGGCCAGGCCATCGACGCCTGCGCCGCGTGCCAGACGCAAAAGCAGCGTCTCGGCCACATCGTCCTCAGTGTGGCCCAGCAGGACGGCCTGCACCCCGTGCCGCTGTGCCCAATCGCCGATCAGCGTCAGGCGGGCGCGCCGCGCGGCGTCTTGCAGATTGCCGCCCGTCTTAGAGTGGTCCCATGTCAGAATATCGTGCGACAGCCCCAGCGCATCGGCCTGCCGTGCCACCCCGGCGGCCTCCTCGGCCGCTTCTGCGCGCAGCCCGTGATCGACGGTGACGGCCTTCAGGGCAATGCCCTTGGGCGCGGCCCATTCCGCCGCGAGAGCCATTAAGGCAAGCGAGTCCCCGCCACCCGACACCGCAATGCCAAACGGCCCAGACAGGTCCGGGCCGCAGAGCGTTGTCATCGCCTCGGCGAAACGGGTCTCAAGCCTCACTGGCAGCCAAGCGCCTGCCGGCTGTTTTGCGCGTCGATGGCCGAGGTTGAGCCGGGGAAGCGCACGCCCACCTCGCCCAGCGTCACGCAGGCCTCCTGCACCTGGCCCAGATCACCCAGCGACTGGCCCAGCCGGTAGAGCGCCTGCGGAGCCAATTCCGCCCCCGGCGCGCCCGAGAAACTCTCCAGGAATGCGCGCGCGGCGCCTGCCGTATCGCCGGTCTGCGACAGGGCCTCGCCGCGCCAGTAATGCGCAGCGCCATAAAGATCACCCGCCGTGTAGGTCTGCGTGAAGCTTTGGAACAACGCCGCCGCCCCGGCAAAATCGCCCGCATCATAGGCCGCCTTTGCCCGGTCGAAATCCGATTGCTGGCCCACGGGCTGGCTGCCGCCGGTCTGGCCGCCTGGCACGATCGCGGGCACCCCCCCTTCAACCAGGCCGCCCAAGGGCTGAGTATCCACGATCTCGCTGAAATCGCAGCCCTCTTCCAGCTCGCAGACGCGGAACTCCAGATCGCCAATCCGGTTGGTCCCATCGCTCACGATCCGGTTGATGCGGTTCTCCAGCTCTTCGATCTTCGATGTCAGGCGCTGCAACTCGGTCTCGACCGATCCGACCCGGTCCAGCACCGATCCGCCACCGGCACCCATAGTCGGCGCGCCGGTCGTCGACAGCTCGGTCCGCAATTGCTGCACCTCGACAAACAGCACCGCCAATTGCTGGCGAATATCAGCCAGCGTTTGGGCCCGGTCCTGCGCCATCGCGGGACAGGCCAGCATCAGACCGAGGCCAAGGGCAAGAAGCGCGCGCATCGGGTCAGACACCCGCCCCGGCCGAGATCACCGTGACGGCGCGGCGGTTCTTGGCATAGCAGGTCTCGTCCGAGCAGATCTCAAGCGGACGCTCCTTGCCATAGCTGATCGTGCGCAACCGGTTGCCGGCCACGCCCTGACTGATCAGGTATTCGCGCACCGCATTGGCGCGCCGCTCGCCCAGGGCAAGGTTGTATTCGCGCGTGCCCTGCTCATCGGCATGGCCTTCGATGATGGCGGCATAGGCGGTGTTGGTGTTCAGCCACTGGGCCTGCTGGCGCAAGGTGTTCTGCCCTTCAGCGGTCAGCGTGCTCTGATCGACGGCAAACAGAACCCGGTCACCGATCGTCTGGTTGAAATACGCGACCGAGCGTGGGTCGCTGGGGCTACCCAGGCCGCTGCTGTCAATACCACCCGCACCTCCCGCGCCGCCGGCGCCGAACCGGTCGGGGTTGGTACAGGCCGCCATGCCGAGGATGGCCACAAGAAGAACGGCTTTGGTGATGAGCTTGGTCATATCGATGATACCCTGTTTTCGTTATTGGCTCGATTTCCGCCGAAGATAGCATTTCAATGCAGGTTTGGGAACGCCGCGCCGTCAGGGCAGCAGCGGCCCCCAAGACGGGTCGGACCCGCCGGTTTCCGTGATGATGCGGCGCAGGTTCCGGCCCGATATGTCGACCGAATAGAGCGCCGCCTCGCCGCCCGCGCCCGATGTCTCGCGGTGGAACATGATGACACGCCCGTTCGGCGCCCAGGTCGGCCCCTCATCCAGGAAGGATTGCGTCAACAGCCGCTCTTCGCTGCCATCAATGCGCATCACGCCAATGAAGAAGGCGCCCTTCTCCTGTTTGGTGAAGGCGATATAGTCGCCCCGCGGGCTCCAGACCGGCGTGCCGTAGCGCCCGGTGTCAAAGCTGATCCGGCGCGGCTCACCGCCATTGGCGTCCATGATGTAAAGCTGCTGATTGCCCGACCGGTCGCTTTCAAACACGATCTGGCTGCCATCGGGGCTGAACGAGGGCGCCGTTTCGATCGAGGGCGCGTTGGTCAGCCGCACCGGCACCCCGCCCGCCAGATCCTGCATCCAGAGGTCGGTATTGCCGCCCTGGCTCATCGAATAAATCACGCGCTGGCCGTCGCGCGAAAACCGGGGCGAGAAGGTCATGCTGCCCAGATCGGCCGAAATCTGGCGCCGGGCCATCGTGGCCAGATCCAGCATGAAGATGCTGGGGCTGCCGGTCTCGTAGCTGGTATAAAGCACCCGGCCACCATCGGGCGAAAACCGCGGCGCCAGCACGATCGACGCGCTATCGGTCAGGTACTGCACATTCGCGCCATCGTAATCCATGATCGCGATGCGCTTCTGGCGGGCATCTTTTGGGCCGGTTTCGGCCACGAACACCACGCGGCTGTCGAAATAGCCGCCCTCACCGGTGATCCGGCTATAGGCCGCATCGGCCACCTTGTGGGCCATCCGCCCCCAGCTGGTCGTCGTGCCGCCGAATTGCAGCCCCTCGCCCAAGGCTGCGTCCGAGAACACATCGAACAGCCGGAACTTAACGCTGAGCCGCCCATCGGCGCCCACCGCGACCGACCCGGTGATCAGCGCCTGTGCGTTGATCGCCTTCCAGTCGACATATTGCACCGGGCTGTCGAAATTGGTGATCCGGCTGATGAAAGCCTCTGGGCCGATTTCACGGAAGAGGCCCGTGCCCACCAGATCCTCGGCGACCACGCGGGTGATCTCCTCGGCATAGCGCTGCGCCTCGGGGGTTTCGGCCAGGAAGGTGGGCACCGCGATTGGGACCGGTTCGATATTGGGGTCTTCCAGACGCAACCGCAGGGGTTCCGCCACCGCCATCGTGGACGCACCAATCGTCACCGCCGCCATCATGGCGACCAGCGCCAGGGTGAGTATCATCGGGAGGCTCTTCATCTGATCCTCATACCTTTGTTCATGCTCAAGTCGATAACACGGCCCCGGTTCCCTCGCTTGCGCGAAAGCGGGATTTTGCCGGTCTTGTGATGTGCGAATACACCTGTTTCGGGCTCAAAATGCCTCATTGCCCGCCCTCCGGCTGCGCATCAAAGGTTATCTCAACCTCGCGCCATTCCTCATATCTGGCGGGCGGCAAGGCAAAACCCCCGTCCATCCCACCGCAGCGCAAAATCGCGCGGCGCGCGGATTCGAACGCCGCTTTGACGGCGTCCTCGGACCCTTCGGTTGCCGATACCAAGCGCGGCGCATCTGACAAGGTGCCGTCCGACGCCAGCGAAAACGCAATTGTCACGGCGACCTTCGAGGCCTCCGAGCCCGGATCAACGACCCAACATCTGCGAATGGTCTGGGCCAACGCCGTTTGAAACACCTCCGAATCGGCGGGCTGGCTTTGCGACAGCGTTCGCGCACTGACCGCGCCTGACAGACAGGCGACTACGACGCATAAAAGAAATGCTACATTCCTCATCTGATCCGCCCCCCGCTGGCATCAAAGGTCATCTCGACCTCGCGCCACTGCTCATATTTCTCGGGCGGCAGGTCAAAGCCACTCGCGCCGCAGCGCAGGATCGCCCGGCGCGCTGCCTCGTAGGCGACGCCGATGGCAGTGTCCGACCCGCCGTTGGCACTCAGCATGCGGGGGACGCCCGAGATAGAGCCGTCCTGCGACAATGAGAACGCAACGGTGACTTCCACCCGCGCGGCTTCCGAGCCCGGATCGACGATCCAGCATCGCTGTACCGCCAGGCGGAAGCCGTCGATCTCGCCGCCAGTCAGGGGTGGCCCGCTGGGTGCCGTGCCCGCGCCGCCGGTTTCGCTGGTGACGTCTGGATTGTTCAGGGCCTCTTGCAACGCCTCCTCAGCGGCAGCAGCGATCTGGTCCTCCAATGACGGTTCAGGCTCCGGCGCCTCAACCACCTCTGGCTCGGCTGGGGTCTCTGGCTCAGGCTCAGGCTGAGCCTCGGCCACCGCGTCACGCCGGGGGCGCGGGCGGGGCGAGGTTTCGGGTGCTGCGATCACCTCCGGCGCGGGCTCGACTGGGTCGGTCGCGCCTTCGCCTGCGCCGGGATTGTCAGCTTCGGTCACGATCTCGGTCGTCGTTTCCTCTTGCTGTGTCTCGTCGCTCGGCTCGGCCTCGATTTCGGCGGTCTCGGCTTCGTCCTGGCGCAAGGCAGGTTCGGGGGCAACATCTGTTGGCACATCTTCGGGCGCCTCGGTTTCAACGTCCGAGACGGTATCGGCCTCCCGAACGCTGGCATCATCGGCCTGATTGTCCAGCACGGTCGATCCAGCCTCGGGCTGGATCGGCGGCTCGGCCGGGGTCTGTGGGGGCTCGGGCTCCCCCACAGGCACGGGCTCTGGATCAGGCTCGGGTGGCGGCGTTGGCTCAGGGTCGGGCTGGACCTCTGGCTCGGCCGGTTCAATCATGGCGGGCTCGTCAGCCGCACGCGGCCCAGCGGCGTCCTGCAAGTTGGAGAAGTCCTCCTCCGAAATGAACGTGGCAGTCACAACCTCCATGCGCGGGTCTGTCGGCCGAAACAGGCCCTCCCCGATCAGCACCCAGCCGATCAGGGCCAGATGGCCCGCCCCCGAAATGTACTGCCCCTTGTTCATCGCCGCTCCGGCCCGCTACCCGTCTGACTCTTCTGACGCAGGTGCATCGCCAAAACTTGGACCACCCGTGTTGGTGATCAGGTTGACGCTGGAAAATCCGCTTCTGTTCAAAGCACCCATGAACTGCATGACCCTTTCATAGGACAGCGATCCATCAGCCCGGAGATAGACATCGTCGTCGGAACGCTCTGCCAGAATGGCCCTTAGCCGCGCAGGCAGATCAGCTTCTGGCGTCTCGGTTTCCATGATGAACACCCTGCCATCCGCTGTCAGCGTCAGGGTCAAAGGCTCCTCTTGCGGCTGGGGAAGGGAGTCATTCTCCGCCTCGGGCAGATCGACCGGCACGCCCACCGTCAGCAGGGGTGCCGCCACCATGAAGATGATCAAAAGCACCAGCATCACGTCGACAAACGGCGTGATGTTGATCTCGGACATCGCGGCGGCACGGCGCGCGCGCTTGCGTCCGCGGCGCTTGGCCCCGCCACCGCCCCCGCCTGTTACCGTGGCAACCATGGCTCAGGCGTCCAACTGGCGTGACAGGATAGTGGCGAATTCGTCGGCGAACGCCTCATAGCCGCCGATGATCCGGTCACTATCGGCCGACAGCTTGTTGTAGAACACCACCGCCGGAATGGCCGCCACAAGCCCCATGCCCGTGGCCAGCAGCGCCTCGGCGATGCCGGGCGCCACGACGGCCAGGTTGGTGTTCTGGCTGATCGCGATCTGCTCGAACGAATGCTTGATGCCCCAGACCGTGCCGAACAGCCCGATGAAGGGCGCGGTGGCGCCGACCGTGGCCAGAAACGACAAACCGCCGTTCAGGTCCTCAGCCTCCTTGGCGATCGCCACGTCCATCGAACGGTCGATCCGCGCCTGTGCGCCTGCGATCAGGCGCCCGTCGTCGCGGTGGCTGCGCCGCCATTCCAGCATGCCGGACGAAAAGATCCGCTCGGACGCGCTGGCGGGCTCGGCCCCGATCGTGTCGAACAATTCGTCCAGCGGCTCACCCGACCAAAACGCCTGATCGAATTGCTGGCTCTCCCCCCGCGCGCGGCGGAAGTTGATGAATTTCTGGATGATGATCGCCCAGGACCAGAACGATGCGATGATCAGCATGATCATCACGATCTTCACGGTCAACGTGGCGCGTGCGAAAAGGGCGAGCATGGAGAAATCAATCTCCTGCGCCATGGCTAGAGTGTCCGTTTCCATCTACCTGCTCGTGTTGGGCCACATTGTGCGGCTCTCATTACAGGTGATTCTACGCTTGTTTGAGGGGGATTGCCAACACTTGGTTGTGAACGGTCCTATATTTCAAGGGCTCGGCGAACATCCGCTGGCATCCGAATGGGCCGCCCGGCGGCGTTCAGCACCACGATCGTGACCTCGGCTTCGAACAAAAGATCGTTCCCTCGCAAGACATTCTGTTCAACAACCATCCGCGCGGGCGTCAGGCCTGTCAGATGCGTCTCAACCAGCAGTTCATCGTCGTAAACGGCGGGCGACAGATAATCGGCGACCACCCGACGCACCGCAAACACGACCCCCCCCGCCTTCATCGCGCGCTGATCGATGCCCAGGTCCCGCACCCATTCCGACCGCGCCCGCTCAATGAATTTCAGGTAATTCGCATAATAGACGATCCCCGCCAGGTCGGTGTCCTCATAATAGACGCGGACGGCAAATCCATGCGGCGCGCTGTCGGTCATGTCGCAGTCCTTTCGGTCAAACCGTCATATCTCTGGCCTAATGCGCGCGCCCAGACGCAGAGCATGCGCCTTGTCGCTGGCCGCAACCGGCATCGTCGGATCGTAGGCTGCCCGGATTACATCGCCGATCTCGGGCCGCAGGACCGTCGTACCGTCCGGCAATTGCGCCAGGGCCGAACGGTCGGTGAACGCCCGATCCGACCAGAGCACCATGGCCTGGACGACGGTGACCAGGGCGAGGGTTTCGGCCGGCACCTGGGCCAGTTCGTCATCCATGCGCACGAAGGCAAAACAGGCCCTGATCGCACCGTCCGCGTCAAAACGGAACACCCGGTACTGGTTCGCCTCCGCCTCAGTCAGGCGGGTTACCAGGGGCGCGAGCCCGTCGATCAGCCGGTCCAGGTTCGGCACGCCCAACAACTCGTCCCAGTCGCGCAGGAAGAACACCATCAGATTGGCGCCCAATTCCGGGTCGGTCTCGGCCACCGGGTGCCCCGCCAACGCCGCCACAGCCTCAACCGCGCCCTTCAGAATGGCTAGCGTCTCCTCCTCCACCCCGAACACCACAGGCGCAATCGGCCGCCCCCAGCGCGCGAACAGATAAGCCCCGTCCGAGCGGGTGAAGAGCGCTTCGATCTGATCGGCTTCAAGGCCCAGCGGAATGTCCTCTCTCAAACCCCGAGGCCACACCGCCACCGGTCAGCGACATATGTCACGGATCAGCCCGCGGGGATCAAGAGCGCAAGCCATAAACGCCCACGGCCCGAAGATCGGCGGCGGGAGGGATTTCTGACCGGTCATTCATTCGGCTGCCTGGACGGGCCCAAGCTTTCTAGCAGCTGCATGAGGCGCGCTTGCGGCAGCCGTTCATGCTGACTGCCGGGCCGAAAATGCGCTGGTCGTGTTCAAACACGAATACCGCGGACGGGAGGTATTCCCGAAAAGGCGCAGAACAGAGTTCACGGGCACATTCATCGCAGGTCTGCCATGAAGAGGATCACGGGCGGCCGGTGAGGGTGTACGACCACCCCGCAAGGGCTTCGGCCATGATTGTCTTGTCCGAACCGATCATAAAACAGGACAAACCACGTCCGCTCCAACGCTCGATCAAGGCACGGCACTCCGCATGTGTTGGCGCGAAAACCGGCATCAGAACGGGTAAGCCGGCATCTTGCGCCAGCTCGACGATATCGGCCACTGCACGCGACACGGCCTCACTCCGCCAGTCGCCCTGAAAGCCCATCGATACCGACAGATCGAAGGGGCCCACCATCAGCGCGGCCAGCCCTTCGGTCGCGCAGATCGCGGCGATGTTCTGGTAACCTCTGGCGGTCTCGACCAAGGTGATCGTGCCTGTGCAAGCCTCTGACTTGACGCGCGAAAATCTGAAGCAGACGGCCTGGTTTCACTTTCTTGAAATCACCAGAGCTAGGATATCGCAGACACTTCGATCCAGTTCGCAGAGCTCTCTGAATCCCGTCATCGCGATCAGTCAGGCGAATCTGACCTAATCCCCGCGGCAACGCTGACCCTAGTGTCGGATTTGCACTGACGAAGCCAATTCTGCTTCGTGTGAGCGAAACTCACGCAAGAACCGAACGTATCAACGCCTTGGCATCTTGCTGAAACCACGGCTCTGAGAGCCAGCCCGGTTCATTCTTCACAGCGTAGGACAGCATCCCGTCCAGTGCGGCCAAACAGCCTTTGACCCGCGCCCGCGCCCTGTCGGTCACGGGACCACCATTTGTGACGAGCGGCACCACGAACGCCGTGAACCGCTCAACCACCTCGGCGGCCATATCGGGTCGGTCCGGGTCGCGTGGAAGCTCGGCGAAGGCGCGGCTGAGTTCGATGTTGCGACGCTTCATCTCAAGAACGGCGTCCAGGGCGTCGTCCAGAACACGTGCCGGATGGTCGTTCGGTTGATCCATGACGATCGTCTCGACCGCCAGCGCCATCAAGCCGAAATAGCGTTCTCGAACCGCTTCCACCAAAGCGCGCTTGTCGGGAAAATACTGATAAAGTGTTCCGACCGATACGCCGGCGCGGTCCGCGACACGCGTCGTTGTCAATCGCCCCGCCCCATCGCGCAGCAAAACCTGAATGGTCGCCTCGATAATCGCGTCACACGTCATCCGCGACCTGGACTGAACAGGCTGTTTTCGTTGTGTTTTTGTTGCCAGCACGGGCTGTCTCCCAAATGCGAATACCAAACCTGAAGCTTTATTCGTATTCTTGGTATGGCAGAAAATCAGCAACACCTCAAACGGAGCCTTTCGATGAAAACAATCCTGATCACAGGCGCCACCAGGGGTCTTGGCCTCGCCTTTGCGCAGCACCTCGCCAAAGAGCAGGATATCAGGCTGATCCTCGGGGTGCGCGATCTGGATACAGGACAGAAAGTCGCCGCCAGCCTAGGGGGCCATGCAACAGCATTTCACCTTGATATGGCGTCACGCCGGTCCATCGACAGTTTTGTCGCGCAATGGACCGGGCCACTTTGCGCATTGATCAACAACGCAGGCCTTCAGTTCACCGGACCGGTCGAAATGTCCCCGGATGGCGTCGAGATGACTTTGGCGGTCAACCACCTTGGTCCGCTACAACTGACCCTCGGATTGCTACCGAAGCTGACCGGCGGCACAGTTCTCAACATCGGAAGCGGCACGCACAACCCGAACGACCGCATTGCCAAGATGTTTGGCTTTCAGGGTGGCCGGTTTTCGTCGATACCTGAACTCAGCCAGGGAAAGATGGATGCGTCCAGTGAACGGCAGGCAGGCATGGATCGGTATGCCACCAGCAAGCTGCTTGCCATGGCTGTGACCGCGGAACTTGCACGCCGCTACCCCGCAATCCGATTTGTGACCCTTGATCCTGGCCTGATGCCGGGAACGGGATTGGTGCGAACTGCGCCTAAACTGGTTCAATGGGCCTGGCGCCGGATTTTGCCCGCGTTGGTTCCCATCCTGCCCGGGGCCAGCACACCAGCGAAGTCAGCGCAGGCTGGCATCAAGATCCTTTTGCAGGAGCGTGCGACATCCGGTCAGGTCTACGATCATACCGCACAGCAATCGGACGCGGTCTGGGATCTGGCTTTTGACCCGACGTTCGGGGATACCGTGATGACCCAATCGCTCGCTGCGCTCAATTGACCGCTGACCAGCCCTAAGCCGCACTGTGCCAAACAGACGTTCATTATGCTGGCAGAGTTGGGCCGCCTGGGCTGATTGCGGACATTTTCGGCCGCATTGCGCCTGACGGGATCTGTCAGTGGCATAGAGGCCAACGTCAGTTGACCGACCGCAGCGTCTCTCAGCGTGAGCGCACAAGGCCCACGATGTCGTAGGTTTGTTCCAGAATCGGGCGGGCGATAGCTTCGGCGCGTTCTGCGCCGCGGCCGAGGATGCGGTCGATCTCGTCCGGCTCCTGCATCAGGCGGCTCATCTCGGTTGAGATCGGCGCCAGTTTGGCCACCGCCAGTTCCGCCAGTTTCGGTTTGAACGCGCCAAAGCCCTGGCCTGCGAATTCGCGCAGGACATCGGCCACCGGCCTGTCGTCAAGGGCGGCGTAGATATTGACCAGGTTGCGCGCCTCGGGGCGATCTTCCAGACCTTCGGATGTCTCGGGCAAGGGCTCAGAATCGGTTTTGGCCTTGCGGATCTTGGTGGCGATGGCGTCGGCGTCATCGGTCATGTTGATGCGCGTCATGTCAGAGGTGTCGGATTTCGACATCTTCGACGTGCCGTCGCGCAAGTTCATCACGCGGGTCGCGGGACCCTCGATGACCGGTTCGACCAGCGGGAAGAAATCAACCCCGAAATCGTTGTTGAACTTGGCCGCGATATCGCGCGTCAGCTCAAGATGCTGCTTCTGATCGTCGCCCACGGGCACATGGGTCGCGTGATAGATCAGGATGTCGGCGGCCATCAGGCTGGGATAAGCGAAAAGACCCAGGCTGACCTTCTCGGAATTCTTGCCCGACTTCTCCTTGAACTGGGTCATCCGGCCCATCCAGCCCATGCGGGCCACACAATTGAAGATCCACCCCAATTCGGCATGGGCCGAGACCTGGGACTGGTTGAACAGAACGGACTTTTCCGGATCGATGCCGCTGGCGATGAAGCCCGCCGCCAGCTCACGCGTGGCGTGGCGCAGATCGGCGGGGTTCTGCCAGACGGTGATCGCGTGCAGATCGACGATGCAATAGACCGCCTCGGTGCCCTTGTCCTGGGTCTCGACAAAGCGCTTCAGCGCGCCGAGGTAATTGCCCAGCGTCAGACCGCCCGAAGGCTTGATGCCGGAAAACACACGCGGGGTAAAAGTGGGGGCCATTTGGCCAACTCCGTCTGGAAATCGGTGAAAAGCCCGCTTATCGCTGGCAGGACGCGCCGTCAACAAGAAGGGCTGCCGATGGATCCGAACAAGAACGCCCCGCCGCTGAACCCTCTGCCGCCGGTGGTCTGGGTGCTGACCCTTCCGATGATCGTGATCGAGCTGGTGCTGAGCGCGGCCAGTTCGGGGTTTCTCGGCGGGCGTCAAGCGATCGGCTGGCGCAACTGGGCCGTTGAGACGTTCGGCTTCTTCAACGCCATTTTTGACCGGATGATCACGGTTCTGTGGTTCCCGCCCGAGCATCTGATGCGGTTCGTGACCTACCCGTTCATCCATTGGAGCATGTCGCAAGCCCTCTTTGCCGTGGTGCTGACACTGGCGCTCGGCAAGTTCGTGGGCGAGGTCTATCGCGCCTGGGCGGTTCTAGTGGTCTTCTTCGGATCTGGGATCATCGGCGCGGCTGTGTATGGCCTTTTCCTGAACGATCCGATCCCGCTGATCGGGGCTTATCCCGCGGTCTACGGGCTTATCGGGGCGTTCACCTTCATCCTTTGGACCCGGTTGGGGGAAAATGGCGAAAACCGCTCGCGCGCCTTCCTGCTGATCGGCGCGCTTTTGGTATTCCAGGCGGTCTTCGCCGTGTTCAACTGGGTTTTCTACAGCAGCACGCGGGTGGATTGGGTCGCCGATCTGGTTGGCTTCGCGGCGGGTTTCTTGCTGTCCTTCGTGGTCAGCCCGGGCGGGTGGGGCCGGGTTCTGGCCAAGCTGCGTCAGCCCTGATTGCGGCGCAGCGCCCGGCGCAGTTCGGCCAGACGCACCGCGCCGATCAGGTGCCCGATGCCGAAATAGCTGACGATACCGAGGATGACGAGGATGGCCAGCGCCAGGGTGTCGGCGCCGCCATAAACAAACAGCGGCGCAAGGATCAGGTTACCGGCCCAGAGGATCACGCCCATCAGGATCGCAGCGACAATGATGCGGGGCAGGCGCCGGGCCAGCCGCGCGTCCAAATGCGCCGCCTCGCCCATGCCGCGTGACCCGCGCCACAAGAGCCAGGCCATGGTCCAGGCGGCGAAGGTCGCCGCCAGCGCGGCCGAGATGAAGCCGATATATCCCGCCAGGCCGATCGCGATGGCCGCGTTCACGATCATCGCCACGACGGCAAAGCGAAACGGCGATTTCGTATCTTCGCGCGCGAAATAGAGAGGTTGCAGCACCTTTTGCAGCACGAAGGCCGGCAGGCCGAGGCCATAGACGGCCAGTGCCAGCGCCGTGGCGGCGGTATCATCAGGGCCGAACGCGCCGCGCTGGAAGAGGACCGAGACCAGCGGCATCGGGATCACGATCAGCGCGACGGCAGCGGGCACGGTCAGCATCAGCGCAAACTCGGTCGCGCGGTTGAAGGCATCGCGCCCGCCTTGCGTATCGCCCGCCGTCAGACGCCGCGAGAGGTCAGGTAAAAGCACCACGCCGATGGCGATGGCCACCACGCCCAAGGGGAGTTGGTAGAGCCGGTCTGCATAGCCGAGCCAGGCCACAGCGCCGTCGAAAAAGCTGGCCACCTGCCGGCCCACCAGCAGGTTCACCTGCACCACCCCGCCGGCCAGCATGGCCGGCAACGCCACGACCACCAGGCGCTTCATCTCGGGCGTCAGGCGGGGGCGCGTGGGGATCAGCGGAAAGCCAGCCCGCGCTGCGGCCCACCAGACCAAAGCCATCTGCGCGATGCCCGCGATCGGCACGCCGCAGGCCAGCGCCAGCCCGATATCGCCGCCCATCCGATGCGCGCCATACATGGCCGCCGACAGGATCAGGTTCAGCAGCAGGGGCGCAGCAGCGGCAGCGGCAAACCGGCCGGTGGCGTTCAACACGCCCGACAGCAGGGCCGCTAGAGAGATGAACAGAATGTAGGGGAACGTGATCCGCCCGAACTCGACCGCCAGATCAAAACGTTCATCGCCCCGAAACCCGCTGGCCATCGCCAGAACGAACCAGGGCATGGCAACTTGCGCGACAAGCGTCAGCAAGATCAGCACCAGAGCCAGCCCGGACATCGCCTGCCGGGCAAAGCCTTGCGCGTCCGATCCCGCCTCGAACCGTTTTGAGAACATCGGCACGAAGGCCATGTTGAACGCGCCCTCGGCAAAGAACCGGCGGAACATGTTGGGGAGCGCAAAGGCCACCAGAAACGCCTCGGCCACCGGCCCGGCGCCCAGATAGGCCGCGATCAGGATGTCGCGCACGAAGCCCAGGATGCGGCTGGCCAGCGTCCAGATGCCCACCGTCAGAAAGCCCGAGATCAGGCGGATGGGCTTCATCAGGCGCGCGCCTGCTTGGCGCCCTCGGCGATGGCGTCGCGCAGTTTCTTTTCAAGCGCCTCACGCTTGGCCTGGTTATGCAGCTTGAGGCCAAACATGTCCTTTACGTAGAAGGTATCGACGACCTGTGCGCCATAGGTCGCGATCACGGCCGAGGCGATGTAGATGTTATTCGCCGCCATCGTGCGCGTCAGATCATAGAGCAGGCCGGGCCGGTCGCGGGTATCGACCTCGATGATGGTGTAGATGTCCGATCCGTCATTGTCGAAGACGATCGAAGTCGGCACCTGAAACGCCTTCTCGCGCTTCTTGATCTTGTCCTTCGATTTCAGCGCGTCGCGGGCGACAACCTCGCCCCTCAGGGTCTTGGCGATGGTCTGGCGCAGGCGTGGCAGACGCTCGGCCTCATACGGCGCGCCATCGGCGTCCTGAATCCAGAAGACAGCCGTCGCGTAGCCGTCTTTCGAGGTATAGGTCCGCGCATCGACGACATTCGCGCCTGCCAGCGCCAGGGCGCCCGCCAGACGCGAGAAAATGCCAGGATGGTCGGCCAGCGCAAAGCAGGCGCGGGTTGCGTCGCGGTCGCCGTCGATCTGCAAGTCGATCTTGACCTCGTCGGAGCCCAGTTCCCGCAGAAGGCCCGCGAAAACGGCCTGCGTTTCGGTGTTGAGCCCCTGCCAGTAGGGCCCGTAATGGCGCCCCATCTCGGCCCGCAGGGCTTTCGCCTCCCAATCGCTCAGACGCTCGCGCAGGGCGCGCTTGGCCTCATTCTCGCGCTTCTCGCGGTTGAGGTCTTCCAGCCCGTTCTCCAGCGCATCCGCCGTCTGGGCGTAAAGCCCGCGGAGCAGCATGGCCTTCCAGTTGTTCCAGACATCGGGGCCGACGCCACGAATGTCACAAACCGTCAGCACCGTCAGCAGATCCAGCCGCTTACGGGTGCGGATCGCCTTGGCGAAATCGCGCACCGTGCGCGGGTCGGAAATGTCGCGCTTCTGCGCGATGTCGGACATCAGAAGATGATAGCGCACCAGCCATTCGACCGTGTCGCATTCCTCGGCATTCAGGCCCAGGCGGGGGGCCACCTTGCGGGCGATCTGCGCGCCCAGGATCGAGTGATCCTCAGGCCGACCCTTGCCGATGTCATGCATCAGCAGCGCCACATAGAGCACCCGCCGGTTCACGCCCTCTTTCAGGATGCGGCTGGCGATGGGCAGCTCTTCGACCAGCTCTTCGCGTTCAATCTGCGCCAGGGTTGAGATGCACTGGATGATATGCTCGTCCACCGTATAGCTGTGATACATGTTGAACTGCATCATCGCCACGATCGGCTTGAATTCGGGGATGAAGGCGGCCAGCGCATCAAGCTCGTTCATGCGGCGGAGGGCGCGTTCGGGATTGCCGTGTTTCAGCATCAGGTCCAGAAAGATGCGCCTGGCCTCGGGGCTGTTGCGCACCTCGTCATCGATCAGCGGCAGGTTGGCGGCGATCAAGCGCATGGTGTTGGGGTGCAGCAGGACGCCCGTGCGCAACGCCTCTTCGAACACGCGGATCATGTTCAGCTTGTCGGCCAGAAATGCCTCTTCATCGCCGATATCCAGCCGGTTCTGGTTGATCTTGTAGGGCGCGCGGGCGCTTTTGCGGCGGCGGAAAAACCCGATCAGGCTGGGGGCTTTCTTGACGTGGTTTTCTTCCAAGGTGGTCAGGAAAATGCGGGTCAGCTCACCCACGCGGGTGGCGTGCAGAAAGTATTCCTGCATGAAGTGCTCGACCGCCCGCCGTCCGCCGCCATCCTCATAACCCATGCGACGGGCCACCTCGACCTGCATGTCGAAGGTCAGCTGATCGACGGCGCGGCCCGCGATCAGGTGCAGATGGCAGCGCACGGCCCAGAGGTAATCCTCGGCCTTCTGAAACGCCTCGAACTCCTCCGCGCGGAAAAACCCCAAGGACAAAAGCTCACGCGAGCTGTCGACATTGTGCAGGTATTTCGCGATCCAGAACAGCGTCTGCAAATCGCGCAGGCCGCCCTTGCCCTCTTTCACGTTGGGTTCCAGCATATAACGCTGGCCGCCCTGCTTTTTCAGCCGTTCCTCGCGTTCGGCCAGCTTGGCCTCGACAAAGTCGGGGCCGGTATTGCGGAAGAGATCGTGCCAGAGCTTTTCCGACAATTCATCGGCCAGGGCCTGATCGCCCGCGACGTGGCGATGCTCGAGAAGAGCGGTGCGGATCGTGTAATCGTCGCGCCCCAGGCGCAGGCAATCCTTCACCGTGCGCGAGGCATGGCCGACCTTCAGATGCAGATCCCAAAGCACATAGAGCATGCTTTCGATCACGCTCTCGGCCCAGGGCGTGATCTTGTAGGGCGTCAGAAACAGCAGATCGACATCGGAATGGGGCGCCATCTCGGCCCGGCCATAGCCGCCGACGGCCAGAAGGGCCAGACGCTCGGCCTCGGTCGGGTTCGGCAGGGGGTGGAGATGCGTGGTGACCAGGCGGAAGGTGGCGCGGACCAGCGCGTCGGTCAGGTAGGCGTAGGCGTTGACCGTATCGCGCGCGGCGTGGGGGGCGGCGGTAAAGGCCTTTTCGATGGCGTCTTGCCCGGTCTGGCGCGCCGCCGTCAGGGTTGCCACAGCCGCGGCGCGGACCTCTCGCGGGTCTTTGCCCGCGGCGGCCTCATCCAGCTGGCGGTTCAGCGCGTCGATATCAACGATGTCTGCGGCCGGGCAGATCAATGCCCGGCCGCCTGCGATCGTCATATCTGTCGGGTCGCCCGTGGAGGCAACCGGCGCCTCAGAACCCGGCGCCGGCAAAACTTCTTGGCGCGGGGTCAATGATGGTCACCTGATTGTTGCGGATCGCCGCGATGGCCAGCGCGCGATCGTTCGTGCCGTCGGACCTGAGCCGGAAGATGCCGTTCACGCCCACAAAGCCTGACCCTTGCGTCAGCGCCGAGGCTGACAGCGCGTCCGACCGGCCCCGCTTGGCCAGGGCCCCGATAGCGGCGATGCCGTCATAGGCAAGCCCGGCAATCGGATGTGGCGCGCCACCATAGACGGCGGCATAGCGGCCCTGGAACTGCTGGTTCAGCCCCGGATCAGGCAGTGTGAACCACCCGCCCTGCACGCCCGGCAGCGCCAGGGTAGCCGGGGGGATATCCCAGCGGGTCAGGCCCATATATTGCGTCGTTGCGGGCGACAACCCGGCCTCGGGCAGCAATTGCGCGAAAAGCGGCAGCGCGCCGGAGGAATCGGCGGTCAGGAAGATCGATTGCGCGCCAGAGCTTCGGACGTTCTGCACGATGCCCGGCACTGCCGCGACAACACCTTCCTGGCTGAACGAATAGCCGATCGCGCCTGCGCCCGTCGCACTCGACCGACCAATCGCCGTCTCGATCGCGCGACGCCCGGCCTCACCGGCTGTGGTCTGCTCGTAGACCACCAGGATGTTGCCCTTGCCTCGGCTTGCCGCGTAGCGCACCAGACGGTTCGCAGTGTTCTGGAAGGTGTTGCCCAACACAAAGACATTGCCGCCGGCGATATCGACATTGTTGGAAAAGCTCAGCACGTTCACGTTGCGGCCTGACACGGCAACGCCGGCCGCATTAGCCGCATCGGCAAAGACCGGCCCGAGGATGATCTTGGCCCCGTCATTGACCGCCTGAACCGCCACGGCCGAGGCTTGGCCCGCCTGCCCGCCGGTGTCGTAGACGCGCAGATCGATGCGCACGCCGTCGAGGTCCTGAATGGCCAGCCGCGCGGCATTTTCCAGACTGCGGGCCAGAATCGCATCGCCTGGCCGCCCGGAATTCTGCGGCACCAGAAGGGCCACCCGAATCGGGGCGTTGGGATCGATCGACGGATTCGCGCCTTGCATCATCGCAGGGTCGCAAGCCGCCAGCCAAAGGACTGACATCAGTGCAAATAGCCGCATCGCAAGCTTGCGTGTGGCGCCGAAAACCGAAAACATGTTCATGTCCTCCCTGCATCGCGCGTTGGGAATAATTTTGCCGGCGAGCCTACGGGGTTCGCCAGGGCAAGTAAACGGCACGAAAGGGTGGCGGCTATGGCGTGGCAAAAAAGCGATCTCGCGCCTGGCCTCTATCTGGTCTCGACCCCTATCGGTTCGGCCCGCGACATCACCTTGCGGGCGCTGGACGTGCTGGCCTCGGCCGATGTTCTGGCGGCAGAAGACACCCGCACCCTGCGCCGCCTGATGGAGATCCACGGGGTGCCCCTGGGTCAACGCCCGCTGATCCCTTACCACGACCATAACGGCCCCGCCGCCCGGCCCCGGCTGCTTGGGATGTTGGCCGAGGGCAAATCGGTGGCCTATGCGTCTGAGGCCGGGACGCCGCTGATCGCCGATCCGGGCTATGTGCTGGCGCGCGAGGCAGTGGCAGCCGGTTATGACGTGACCGCCGTGCCGGGGGCGTCGGCTGTTCTGGCGGCCCTTGCGGTGGCGGGCCTGCCGACCGATCGATTTCTCTTCGCGGGGTTCGCGCCCAGCGCCAAGGCGGCGCGGCGTCGGTTCTTGATCGACCTGGCCGACCAGCCCGCGACTTTGGTTTTCTACGAGTCGCCAAAGCGCGTTGGCGCTTTGTTAACCGAAATGGTCGCATGCTTCGGACCTGATCGGCGGGCCGTTGTCTGCCGGGAGCTGACCAAGAAGTTCGAAGAGGTCGTGCGCGGCCCATTGTCTGAGCTGGCCGAGAAATTCTGTGATGGTCCGGCCCGTGGTGAAATCGTGGTGCTGGTCGATCGGCCGGGCCAAGCCGAGGTCGCGCCCGAGGATATCGACGCCGCGCTGCGCGACGCGCTGGTCACGATGTCGGTGCGCGACGCAGCTGACGCGGTGTCGAAGGCGTTGGGGCAACCCCGGCGCGAGGTGTATCAGGCCGCGTTGCAGCTGGCCAAGGATGGGTAAGTTTGAGCGGGATTGTCTCGTACCATGCAGGCTTGTCGGCTGAAGCCGCGATCGCTGATCACTACACACGGCAGGGCCTGCCGATCATCGCCGAGCGCTGGCGCGGTCAGGTGGGTGAGATCGACCTGATCGCCCAGGACGGCGCAGCGCTGATCCTGATCGAGGTCAAGAAATCGCGCAGTTTCGCCCGCGCCGCCGAACGGCTGAGCCAGGCCCAACTCAGCCGCATCTGGGCCACCGCCGCTGAATTCGCGGCGACTCAACCGCGCGGCCAGAACACTGATATGCGGCTCGACGTCGCTCTGGTGGACGGGAAAGGCGCTTTTCGCATCATCGAGAACGTTGTTTTCGACAGCGCGTATTGAGCAATCTTGGCCCGCCTGAAACGAAACCGTTTTGACCGACATGTCAAAAACAGCATTCGGAAAACCCTAAAACAAGCCTCCGGCCCGTCGTCAGCCCGCGTTCAGGAATGCGCTGATGGCATCGCGGTCCGGGCCGATCGTCTCGCCATTCGCAAACGCGAGGGCCAAACGACGCGTCACGGCCGGTGCGGCCATACTGGTGCCCGACATGCTCTTTCGCGCCCCACTTTTCGTGCCGATCACCGCGACCGCCCTCCAATTCGGATTCTTGGCGGCAGGCGCCAGAACGTCGCCCTCGAAATTAGCAAGGCCCGGGTCCGGCCCGAGGCTGGAATAGGGCACCATGGCGCCGGTATCGGCGAATATGCCGCCCACGCGGATCGGATGCTCGCCACAGGCAAACGCGTTGATCGTGCCCGCGCGGAACACGCCGTGCGTCTTGTCCGATGGGTCGTAAAGAATAACCCTGCCATCGTCTGAAAAGACCGGGTCGGCCTCGTCGATCAGTTGCGATTGTCGCCCGCGCTGAAGGCCGAAGCCTGGCACGCTGTCATCGCGTTGGAGGAACACATCGAAATCGCCACCGCTTTCCGACAGCACCTTTACGCCCCAACGGCCCGGAGCCCCATAACCCGGCACCCCGGCAAACTTGTAGAGGTTTTCAGGCCGCGTGGCCGGAACCACCAACGTCACGAATTCTCGTATTTCGCCCTTGAAGGCGCGGCGTTGCAGGTAGGCGCGCGCAACTTCCTCGCCTTCGTCCTCTTCGCCCTCAGCCTTCTGGCCTTCCACTTTCGCCGGTTTCACCATCAGCTTCTGATAGGTGCCGTATTCCTTGAACTCTGTCCGCAATGGCTCTGCCCGGCCAGGCAGCGTGCATTCAATCTGCATCGGCGTCGCGGGAGGAGTTCTGTCGGGATAGCGCGGGCCCCAGATTTCCATGAAACTCGGCGTCATGTCGTCGGGGCGGATCTGCCATTGCAGGAATTCCGAGGCATTCGCGGCAACATGCGCCTGGGTACGGGTCAGCCTGTGGTTGCCGATGGCCACCACAAAGCGCACCGGCCCCAGATCGGACGCCGTCTGCCGCGAGACAGCGTCGAGGTAACGCTCAAGATCGCTTGAGCCATCCTTGGCACCCGCCGTCAGACCGAAGCTCAGGTTGATGATAACCGGCAGCCGGACGCTCCCCTTCGGTCTGCCTTGCCGCCGCTCGATATAGCGGCAGAGCCGTCTGGCCCGATGGATGATGTGCAGCGTTGCCAGCAAAATGTAGAACGGCGCGGCCGTGCCCAGCGTGTCGCGGACGACATAGGGCGGCAGGCAAACGCCGATGATCGGCAATTTGCGCGCGATCGCCGCGTCCTTTTGCCCAAAGCCTGCCGCCAGACCCGACACCGCCGCGCCATGGCCGTCACCAAAGGCCAGCCGTTGCGGGCTTTGCCTGCGGAAATCAATCACACCGGCCGCGCGGTAAAGCGCGTCCTCATCCACAAGCGTGCCATCGGCCAACTGGTCGAGCCAATCGGTGATCTGCGCCCCGCGATACTCCCGACCAAGGGGCAGATCCGCGCCGAGGAGACCCGCCGGATCCGGCGGCACATCCTGGAACCAGACCGACGCAATGCGGGACGCGCGGCCCAGGCGAAACTGCTGATGTGCAAAAGGTATCGCATCGTCAATCACCCCCACGATCGCAGCCTTCGACGGATCTTCGGGCAAGGCCTCGTCCGTCAGGAACGCAAAGGCGGGATCATCCTCAAGCGCTTCGTCATAGGGCTGCGGATCGGTGTTCAGCGTATCGCTGGGCGCCATGCCGGGCAGGTGGGCCAAAAGATCATCGAACACGCTGAGCGTTTGTTGCGCAATCATCCTGAGAACGCCCTGTCGATCAGGTCTTCCACCGAGCCGTTCAGACGTCCTGTCTGATCCAAGAGACTGCGTTTCTTGATCGGCGCGGCACGATTGCTGAGCGGCACCGGCAGTGTCGACAGCCAGTAATGGGCGTAGGCGGAATCGTCGTTTTCGAAATCCGGTTCATTGCCCTGATCTTGCGTGGTCCAGATTACCGCCATCTCTGTGCATGCTCCTCAATTGCCTTGCCCCAGACCCACCCCAAGAGCGGCGCGGCCCGTGGGCTAACTGTGGTCAAAGCCGTGGTGGCATTGTCCCCGGCCAGCATCTTGTGGAATTCGGCGTAGTGAAAATCGCGCGTGGTGCCGTTGTCGTGGTAGTCGGGGCCGCTGAACGCATGCCCTTGCGCCGCGCCAGAGCCTCGCGCACGCGCCGCCAGATACCGGCCCAAAGCCACCCCCAGAACCGCGCCTGCCGCACTGTCCGACGGAAAGTGAACGCCAGCGACAGTGCGGTTGGCCGCAATGCGGACCGCCATGCGAAAGATCTGGCTGTCGGCGGCGATGGGCGTGTCGGGGCCGTTGGCCAATTCGTGCAGCACGGTGGCCACGGTAAAGGCCTGCGTGGCGTGGCCGCTGGGGTAAGTGCCATGCTCCGGTGTCTGGATAAGGGGCTGCAATTGCTGCGCAAAGACGATGGGTCTGGGGCAGGCCAGCGCCAGCTTCATGCTCTGTGCGGCGGCGGTGGCGACATCAAGCGACATGTTCAGCAGATAGAGCGTCCAGCGGTTGCGCGTGGCATGCATGTACTCGACCGCCCCGAAGAACGACAACACATCGTCCCGCTGGACATGGATCTCGGGCAACCGCTCGGCCCGCAGATCGGCGTAATTGGCTACCATTTCAGTGTCCCGCGCGAAGTCGAGGTCGCTGGGCCGTGAAAGCGACACCAGGTCCTTGTATTCGACCTTGCTGCTGTCATTTGTCCGAACCGACAGCTTTGCCGTGTTTGCCGAAGCATTCTCGCCAGCATCATCCGAGAACGCCATGTCGCCCAACACCTCAGCCATCAGCGCGGCATTTCGGAATGGAGCAGACAAACGCCCAAATCGATCGCCGATCGACACATCTGGTATCGTTCCAGTTGTGCCGGAAATGACGTCTGTTCCGATAATACCATCGCGGGCGCGCGCGAGTGCGGTTGATAGAAGCGTAGATGCGGGCCCGCCAACATGCGCCCCGCTGCTATCTTGAGAATTCTGAGAATTTTGGCTGTTTTGCGAATTCTGGCTGTTCTGAGAGTTCTGACTATTCTGCGAATTCAAAAATGGCACGCTATCCCCCCTAGGTTCGCTATTTTTATGTACTATGCTAAGCACACTACTTAGAGTTGACCATACGTCAATCTTGAGTTCTTCTAGCTTGGCTCACCCGAATGATGACAAAGAGTAACTTTTGACTGTTCTGACACTCCACCTGGCAGGACCTGTCTCGGTCACTGACACCGATGGCCTTGACCACACGCCGCTGTCGATGAAAGCGCGCGGTGCATTGGCGCTTCTGGGTACCGCGCGCGACAATCGCATGTCTCGCATCAAACTTCAGGATAAGCTCTGGAGCGATCGTGAACCCGAACAGGGCAATGCAAGCCTGCGTCAGACTCTAACCGAAATCCGCCGGGCCTTTGCCCCCGTTGGTGATGCGCTTACCACCGGTCCAGGTTGGGTTGGGTTGGACACTGGCAAAATAAAAGTTGATCTGGCGCCCTCGGCAGAGGCCGCTCCAGGGACCGTAGAATTCGCTGAAGACCTCAATGTTCGGGATGCTGAGTTTGAGGATTGGCTTTTGCTGCAGCGTCAGCATTTTGGGAATATGTGGCGCGCACCTGATTTTCCGGTGACAGGGATATCAGAGCACGCCTCAAAAGCAGGTGGACCATTATGTGTCATTCTGCGTCCAGCGACCACCGGACATGACAATACCGATCGATTTGTCGACGTAGCCCTGCGCGGAGCGGCGGATCGCGCCGCGGATTTTCTGCCAATACAGGTTTTCTCCGATCAGCGGGCACAGCTAGACTTCTCGGATGCGATCGAGCTTTCCGCAACGGGTATATCCCATAGGGGGGCTTTCGCGCTGCAAGTCGCATTAGTCAGACTGGGGACGGGTCGTCAGTTATGGAGCCGTACCTTTGAGAGCGACACGATCTCGCTCGGGCAGCAACTAAGTTGCGTTTCTGGAGAAGTCACTCTTGCGCTTCTGAACATGCTTTCGGTACCCACTGACGGTTCAGCCGCAGCTTCGGAAGTTTCCATTCCCGACATTTTCAGCTTCTCTCCGAGTCGTCTTCAGCGTGCCGACGATGCATTGGCGGTTCTGCATAACAACCCGATCAGCTTGGCCTGGCGAGCTTATATACGCCACACACAATACATCGAACGCTTTCGTCCAAACCGTGATGAACTCCTCGCAGAGGCGAGAGAGTTTTCAACACGGGCTCTTCAGATGGCTCCGTTAAGCGCAAACGCGCTCGCAATCGCATCAATCGTTGCGCTTCAAAGTAAGAATTTTGTTTTGTGCTCAGATCTTGCAGAGCGTGCAATCCGCGCAGACCAAGGCAATCCACTCGCCCGCGCAAGCCTTTCTTTTGCTCTTTCCGCAACAGGTCGCCATGCACAGGCTCACGCAGAGGCTTTGCGTGCGAGACAAGAGCCCCTATCCGCGCTTAGTCCCGCGAGTTGGGCAAATTTCTGTGCCGTGACCGCAACTCGTGCACATCGGTTTGAAGAGGCCCGAGATCATTCCTTGATTTCGCACGGCTATGCGCCGGGCTATAGGCCCGCCCTGCGCTTTCTAAGCGCTTTGCATTTCAAGTTGGGCGATGTCGCCGGCGCTGAGGAGGCGCTCCAGAAACTGCGGCAACTGGAACCAGACTTTTCGCTGCAGCTGATGGCCAGCAAGAGCTATCCAGTGGCCAGTCTCCGGGCGGCTGAGTTGATGGATGTCACCCGTTCGAGATTGATCTGAGATCGGCATATACAAGGCATGGCCGCGCCTGGGACAGGAATGCCGGCTGCGCCCGCGGTGGGTTGTCTGAGTCCAAGGCCTTCGGACTGACCACCTGAGAAAAACTGAATCTCAATCTTTCTCGGCAAATCTGCCCGTTCAGATCTCAGAACGGGATTCGCATGCGCTCAACTCTCTCTCTTTTCGCCCTGGCAGTATTCTTCTTGGCGTCGATCAATGCAGCCCTGGCGCAAGGCTATTCTCTGTTGAGCGAAGGCTCAATTTATGGCGCGCGGGCGCCGCTTGTCGCGCCGCCCCTGTCAGAGGACGCGCCACAGCCGCTGATCCGTGCCCGCGCGGAGATACCGGAAACAGCCGCGTCCGAGGCCGCGCGGGCCCACGCGCAGAGCCTTTTCATTGGCCGGGCCAGCCGGGGTCTCTTCGCGCCACCGGCAGCACGTGACGGCGCGCCCTCGCCCGATGCCCCCGCCGCCGATGAAACCACCACGGATGAAACCGCCGCCAAGCGCGATCCGCAAATTGCCATGCTTCTTGACCTCATCGCGCGCGCCGAGGCGGGCCGGGACGGATATGATGCGGTCCAGCACGGCGCCAAACGCCGGCCAGCCCGCGCGCCGACGCAGATGACACTGGGCGAGATCTTCGCCTGGATCGAGGCGACCCCCAACCAACCCCATGCCATTGGACGCTATCAATTCATTCCCCCGACGCTCGCCCGTCTTGTCGAGATGGCCGGCGCCACTGCCGACGATCGCTTTTCACCCGAATTGCAGGATCGCCTCGCCGATATCCTGCTGATGGAGGCAGGCCTCGACAGATATCGCGCGGGCGCGTTGTCGCGACGCGGTTTCATGAACAATCTCGCCAAGATCTGGGCCGGGCTTCCGAACTCCTCTGGCCGCTCGCACTACCATGGCTATGCCGGGAACGCCGCGACCATGAGTTGGAGCCGCTTCCAAACCGAGATGGCGCGCATCTTCGAAAGCTGAGGACGTCGTTGATCACCCTTGACGCGGCGACGGCAATCTGGGTTTGCAGTAGATATCCAGAGCAGCTTCATCCCCGCCCGACGAAAGGCATCTTGGTGGCCATCACCGTCAGGCTGAGCACGTTGGCCGAAAGCGGTAGGTTCGCCATGTAGAGCACCGCCTCGGCCACGTCGGCGACCTCCATCATCGGGGGCGGGTTGTCGGGGTTTTTGGCGGCGACCTCTTCCAGCAAGGGCGTCTTGGCGTTGCCGATGTCGATCTGACCGGCGGCGATGTCAAAGTCGCGACCATCGAGCGCCAGCGTTTTCGTCAGCCCGGTCACCGCGTGTTTGGTTGTCGTGTACGCGACCGAGCCAGTCCGCGGCGTATGGGCCGAGATCGAGCCGTTGTTGATAATGCGCCCGCCTTGCGGGCTCTGCCGCCGCATCCTTGCAAAAGCCGCGCGGGCGCAGAAAAACATGCCGGTCACGTTCACATCGACGACCTGACGCCAGCTTTCGACCGTGACCTCGTCAATCGGTGCCATCATGCCGAACATCCCGGCATTATTGAACAGCGCGTCGATGCGGCCGAAATGCCCCGCGATTGCGTCAAAGGCGGCCTCAACCTGCGCTTCGTCTGTGACATCGCAAGGCGCTGCCAGAGCCGCCATATTGCCATCGGAGATTTCGGCCAGCGTGTCGGCCCGGCGCGCGATCAGACCGACCTGCCAGCCATTTTCCAGAAAGTGCTGCGCGGTCACGCGCCCGATGCCGGAACTGGCCCCGGTGATGACGATGGTTTTCATGTCTCCTCCTCGACGCTTAGCGCCAATGGCTTGGCCTTTACCTCAAGATCGTCGATGCCCAGTGGTGCCGTCGGCCGGGCGAGGCGGTTGCGCGTCACCCACATCAACCGGTTCTCGGCCCGCGTGATCGCGACATAGGCCAGCCGTTTCCAAAGCGGGATGCCCGCCTCGATCCGGCCCATCCGCGCGGCGACCCAGAGGTCGGGCGCAAAAACCTGCACGACGGGCCATTGCGAGCCTTGCGCCTTATGGATCGTCACCGCCGCGCCGTGCAGAAACGCCACGCCCATGCTGGCCGCGAACGGGATGAAGGGTTCCTCCTCATCCGGCATCTCGATCTTGATGATCGACGCCGCCGAGACGCGCGAATCTTCGGCGCCGACCAGGTGCAGGCGTGAGAAACCGGGGCGGTCGCCGGGGCGGATATAGATGACCTGCGCGCCCTTGATCAGGCCGCGCGCCTCAAGATCGATGCGCTTCTTGCGGTGTTTCAGCGGCAGTTCGATGCCGTCGCAGATCAACGGCTCACCCGGCAAAAGTGCGTCGGCGGGGGCATTATACGCATTGCGAAAAGCGTGGATCAGCCGGATGCGCGTGGCATTGCGCCAGACCAGAACGGGTGAGCGGGCCATCAGATCGGCCTCGACCCGTTCGGCCACGACGACGCGGTCGTCCTGGCGGGCGGCGTCTTGCACCATTTGCTCGAAGGTCGGGAAATCCAGCGCCTCATCGCCCAGCGCGTGGGCCAGATCGAGGATCGGGTTACCTTTTTCCTGACGGTGGATGCGGTGCAGGACCAGCTTGCGCGGCTCGGCCAACCGGTCAAACACCATCTCACCCGATTGGCCCACCGGGGCCAGCTGCGCAGGGTCGCCGAACAGAACCAAAGTGGGGAAAATCTCGCGCAGGTCTTCGAATTGCTTTTCGTCCAACATCGAGGATTCGTCGATGAACCCGATATCCAGCGGGTCTTCGCGCCGCTTCCAGCCGGTGATGAAATCCGACCCCCGCAGACCCGCAGCGGCCAGCGCGCCGGGGATGGATTTGACCTGCTGGAAAAAGGCATGCGCCCGGTCCAGCGCGGCGTCGGTCATCCCCTCGATCGTCGGACGCTCGCCCTGACCGGCCAGCCATTCGGCGATCTTCTCATATTCAGGGTCGTAGACAGGGGTGTAGAGGATGCGGTGGATCGTGGTCGCGGGCACGCCCTGATTGCGCAGAACGCTGGCGGCCTTGTTGGTGGGGGCCAGGATCGCCAAGGTGCGTTTGTCCTTGCGGCGCTTGCTTTCCCAATCGCCCGAGATCGTCTCAACCCCCGCCTCGGTCAGCGCCTCGGCCAGACGCGCCAGCAGCATGGTTTTGCCGGACCCGGCTTTACCGATCACGGCCAGCGTGTTCGACTTGCCCTCAGCCAGAGGGGTCAGCTGTCCGGCCTCGATATCAACGCCCGCACCGCGCAAAAGCTCGGCCACGCGGTCGAACGCCTCGGCCTGGTCTTCGGAAAACTGGATCGCGGGGAGGGCCATGAGCCGACAATAGGATGCGCAAAGGGCAGAGGCCAGAGGCTACGGATCAAGCAGGTCGCGTTCGTGCTTGTTCAGGCGCGTGATGCGGCGATATCGCCCGGTGGCTTCGGGGTCGAGGATCACGGTGGCATAGCCTCCTTCCATCCGCACCGCCAGTTCGACAGCCGCCAACGCGCGCGTTTCCTCAAGCCGGCCCGCCAGAGCGGGAAGATCGTTGCCTTCTGCAAAGTCCTTGAGATCGGTCAGAACATCAAGGATCCAGTCATCAGTCATAAGCACCCCGCAATCGGTTGTGAGGCCCCCAGCGATACAACCATAGCACGAGTCCGATTTATCGATCTATGTGCTTTTCACGGATATCCACAGAAGAAATTGCTTATAAGCGGGGTGCAGGCTGGTAAATCGGCTTGAACCGAAGCCCATCTGGATGGTGGCGCGGCGAGTACAAGTGTCGCCGAACGGCCCAGAGTATCATGACCAGCGCGACCCAGCATTCGCATTTGAGACCCGGCGCTGTCCAGAGCTTGGTACTTTCTGACGGCTGATCACACCTCCGCACTGCAAGTCCGCGCAGGCCCGAGAAACAGATATTCGGCCAGCGTTTCCCGCAAACCTCGTAGATAATCGGCCCATCTCCGAACCCGCCAAGCGCAAACCCATGATAGCCTCCACCGGCCCGATTCAGCGCTCGAACATATCCCCCTGATCCGGGTTTCTGGGTGCGATCAGGCCCAGATGCGCCCAGGCCTTGCTTGCCAGCATCCGGCCGCGTGGAGTTCTCTGGATCAGACCCTGCTGCAGAAGGAACGGCTCGATCACCTCCTCGATCGCGTCGCGCGCCTCTGATAGGGCGGCCGACAGGGTCTCAACCCCCACGGGGCCACCCGCGTAATTCTCGGCGATCAGGCTCAGATAGCGCCGGTCGGCCCCGTCAAGGCCCAGATGGTCCACCCCCAGCCGCGTCAGCGCCCCGTCTGCCAGGGCTTGCGTGATCGTTCCGTCCCCCTCGACCAGCGCAAAGTCCACGACCCGACGCAGAAGCCGCCCCGCAATGCGCGGCGTCCCCCGTGCCCGCCGCGCGATCTCGCGCAAGCCCTCGGACTCGGCCCCGATACCCAAGAGGCGCGCGCCCCTTGTCACGATCTCCAGAAGCTCGGCCTCGTTATAGAATGTCAGCCGCGTGGGAATGCCGAACCGATCCCTGAGCGGGGTGGTCAGAAGGCCCAGCCGCGTCGTGGCGCCGACCAGCGTGAAGGGCTGCAATTCGATCCGCACTGTGCGCGCAGCAGGCCCTTCTCCGATCACCAGATCCAGCTCGAAATCCTCCAGCGCGGGGTAAAGAACCTCCTCGACTGCGGGGTTCAGCCGGTGAATCTCATCGATGAACAATACATCGCGGGCTTCGAGGTTCGTCAGGATCGCCGCCAGATCGCCCGCCTTGGCCAGCACGGGGCCCGAGGTCATGCGAAAGCTCACCCCCAGCTCGCGCGCCATGATCTGCGCCAGCGTGGTCTTGCCCAGCCCCGGCGGCCCATGGAACAGCGTATGATCCATCGCCTCGCCTCGCCGCCGGGCACTTTCGATGAAGACGCTGAGGTTCGCGCGCGCCTCGGCCTGGCCGATGAACTCGGACAGAGCCTGGGGGCGCATCGCCCGATCGGCATCCTCGGGCCGCGCATCGGGGCGCAGAATGGGATCTGGATCGCTCATGATCTCAACCAGATAGGCTTGCGCATTGATCTGTCCCCAGAATAGGCCATGTCTGCAAGATCTTCATAGCCCGCTTCCTTCTGACAGAAATATCCTCGGGGGGCCGCCGAAGGCGGTGGGGGCAGACAGCCCCCTCCCCCGGCGATCATGCGTAGACGCGTCATCCCTTGGGCGCCAGTTTGCGCAGCGCTGCACGGATCAGGTCGGGCGTATTGGCCTGCGAAGCCTCGCCCGAGGCTTCGGCCACCGCCGATGCCGCCTCGCCCTGCGGATAGCCAAGGTTGATCAGGGCTGACAAGGCCTCGGCCGTGGCATTGCTGGCGGCCGGTCTCGGGACCACCGGCGCGCTTTCGGTCACCGGGGCGTCGTCGTGCAAAACCACCGGCGTATCATCGGCCGTGCCCAGCGCCATCATTGCGGGCGCCTTGCCTTTCAGCTCCATCACCACCCGCTGGGCGATCTTGGGGCCAACGCCGGGCGCGGCCTTGACGCTGCCCCAATCGTCAAGCGCGATCGCACGCGCCAGCCCATCGGCCCCCAGCGTGCCCAGAATGGCCATCGAGGCCTTGGCCCCGATCCCTTGAACCGAGATCAGAAGGCGGTGCCATTCCTTCTCCTGCAAGGTGGGAAAGCCGAACAATTGCAACAGATCCTCACGCACCAGAAGGTCGGTCCAAAGCGCCGTGGCCTGCCCCACCGGCGGCAGCCCGGCCAGGGTCCGGTCTGAGACGTAGACGATATATCCCACGCCCCGCACGTCGATCAGCACATGGCCATCGCCCTTTAGCTCGATCCGGCCCGCAATCCGCCCGATCATGCGCCGGCCTTCGCCAAGGCGGCCGCGTAGCGGCCTGCGGTTGCAAGGTGATGGGCGTGGCAGATGGCGATGGCCAGCGCATCGGCGGCATCCGGCCCGGCAATCTCGACCCCCGGCAATTGCATCCGCACCATATGATCGATCTGAGTCTTGTCGGCATGGCCGACGCCCACAACGGCCTTCTTGACGGCATTGGGTGCATATTCACCGACGCCGAGCCCGGCCTGGGCGGGCACCAGAATCGCAATACCACGGGCCTGACCCAATTTCAGGGTGGCGACCGCGTCCTTGTTCACGAAAGTCTGCTCGACAGCTGCGGCGTCAGGGGCGTATTCGGCGACGACCCCACTCAGCGCCTGATGCAGCCGCAACAGCCGCAGGGCCAGATCGCCCTCGCCCGAGCGGCAGATGCCGTTGGCCACGTGGCTGAGGCGCGCGCCATCAACCTCGATCACACCCCAGCCCATATGCCTCAGGCCCGGATCGATCCCCAAAACACGCATGCCGCCCTCACTGCTCTGCGCCGTTACGCCGCCGCTTTCAACCCGACTAGCACGAAAAGAGAACATCCGCCAGTGCCAAGCCTTAGGGTCTGGCCGCGAAATCGTCGTCCCATCGGTGGAGAATGGCCGAAAGATGCGCCGACACGCCTCGTGACGCGGCGTCATTTCCGCAATTGTAACAAACAGTTAACCGGATCTTGCCGCAATGCAGCAATTGCATGTGTGGTATGCGTTTTCACCGTCTTGTGGCCGCCTGCCGGCCAGACTAAGTGCGGCCTTGAGTTGGCCAGCGGGTCAGCTTGAGACATCAGCAAGGACAATGGACATGGCAACTTTTGATCAAACCCGCACCGGCGCGAACGATCGCATCTTCGGTGTGAACCTTGGCTCGGCCATCAATTCCGTCGTCGGCCGCCTGGCCGCATGGAACGATGCCCGCGTCACCCGCGACGCGCTGCGCAAGCTCTCGGACCGTGAGCTTGACGATATCGGCCTGAACCGCGGCGATATCGAAGACATCCGCTAAACTCCGGCCGGGCGCCCTGCCCGACCGATGAGACAAGGCCGCGCGCAGGAAAACCTGCCGCGGCCTTTTCCATAGGAAAAAGAGTGGTCCTTATCCGGGAACCAGGTTGCGCATCTGCTCGGACACGAACACGGTCAGCGGATCGGCCTGCATGATCCAGGCCCCCACTTTCTCAACCTGTGAGCCTTCCGACAGCGCCGCGATCCGGGCGTCATACACTTCCGGACCCAATTGCGCGTGAACGATGCCTTTGAAAGCAATGATGCCGACCGCCAAAAGGGCGATCCCGGCAAACGGAACACGCATGCGACGACGACGCGGCGTTGCGATGATCAAACCGTCATGATTGACGCTTGTCACATAGCCATCTGACAGCTTGCGATGCTGTCGGTGAATGCGCTTCACGCGCGTTCCAAAAGTCTTGTACTGGTCATTCATAATAGCAGCCTCCGACCCCCACGGATAACAGTGTGTAAATATCAAAGCGGAATGTGGCCGAAATACGGCAAGCAAGCGCTCTTGCGCATCTTACCCTGCGGTTAGGCAATGTCTCGCGCAAGTGTAAGTGTCGACCATTCCTTAATTTTTTCGTGATTGGCAACAATCAGCCCGAATTCGGCATAAGCGTTGACAACATTGTCCGCCTGCTCATTCAGGATGCCAGAGAGGATGATTTTTCCGTCGGGCCGCATTGATTCGGCCATCTGCGGAGCTAAGGCGATCAGCGGCGCCATAAGGATGTTCGCAAAGATCAGGTCAAACGGCGCCGCGGCTTTTACGTGGGCGTGGTCAAACCCTTCGGCGGTCAGGCAGTGAACGCGGCCGGCCAGGGCGTTCGGCGCAAGGTTGGCCTCGGCCACCTCAACCGCCAGCGGGTCGATATCCGAGGCGATCACCTCGGCCTCGGGCCAGACCTTCGCCGCCGCCATGGCCAGCACTGCCGTTCCACAGCCGATATCGGCGACCGTCGAGGCCGACCATCCCTGCTGCAACAGACGCTCCAGCGCCAGGAGGCAGCCTTGCGTGGTGCCGTGATGGCCGGTGCCGAACGCCATGGCCGCCTCGATCAGCAATGCGATGCGATCAGCGGGCACGTTCGCGGCATCATGGGCGCCATAGACAAAGAACCGCCCCGCCTCGACAGGGGCCAATTCGCGCCGCACATGGGCGACCCAATCGGTGTCGGGCACTTCCGAGACGGCGAACTCGGCCGCGCCATGGGCCGCTGACAGCAGCGCCAGACCGGTCGCATCCGGGGGGCCGTCGAAATATCCCGCCACTTCGAAGCGGCCCGACCCGTCCTCGATCTCAAAAACGCCGACGCCCTGCGGTTCGGGCGTCAGGTTCTCCAGCGCGGCGCCCAGCGCCTCGGCCCGGTCGCGGTCGGCAAGGGTGGTGAAGGCGGTGAATGTCGGCATGGGGCGCCCCTCGGGTGCTTGGGGCTTTGCGCCTATGCCGCACCGCGCGTCACGTCAAGCGCCCGTGCCGATCGGGCAGGTCACGCCCGTGCCGCCCACGCCGCAATAGCCGGCCGGGTTCTTGGCCAGGTATTGCTGGTGGTAATCCTCGGCATAGTAGAAGTCGGGCGCGGGCAGGATTTCGGTCGTGATCGGGCCATAGCCCGCCTCGGCCAGCCGCGTCTGACAGGCCGCCTTCGTGCACTCGGCCGCCTCTTTCTGCGCGTCGTCGGCATAATAGATGCCCGAGCGGTACTGCGTGCCGCGATCATTGCCCTGGCGCATGCCTTGGGTCGGATCGTGCCCCTCCCAAAACGTTTGCAACAGATCCTCGTAGCTGATCCGGGCCGGATCGAAGACCACGCGCACGACCTCATTATGGCCCGTGCGCCCCGAACAGACCTCTTCATAGGTGGCATTCGGCGTATAGCCGCCGGCATAGCCCACCGACGTCACCCAGACACCGTCAAGGCCCCAGAACATCCGCTCAACGCCCCAGAAGCAGCCCATGCCGAAGATCGCCTCCTGAAAGCCCGCAGGCACCTCGCCCTTCAGCGGCCTGCCGTTGACGAAATGCATCTCGGCCGTCGGCAGGGCCAATGCCCGCCCCGGCAGGGCCTGATCCGGGGTAACCATCTCAGTCTTCTTGGTGGCAAAACCGAACATATCTGTCTCTCCCGCTTGGTTGATTAGGATATAGGCGCGACAGGACCTTTCGACCACCATGATCACACGGGATTGACGCTGGCAGGCCAAAGTGTAGCCTCGCCAGCTTGGGTAAGACCTATTTCGTCAGGAGATGACGCGCATGCAAGACACCGCCGCACCGACCCGCAAGATGTACCTGACCTTTGCGGGCGTATACCTTGCCGTCACTCTCGTCTTGGCGGCGGTTCCGATGCTTTTCGGCTTCGATCTGCCTAGCGTGACCGGCATCATTGCGATCATGGCCTCGGCCATGGCACCGGGCCAGATTTTCGTCAAAGCCACCCGCCGTCTCATGACATCCGCCGAGAAGGCCGTTTTCGCGACCTTCGGCACGATGATCGTCATCGGCATTTCGCTTGTGCTTTTCGGGATGTTCATGGCGATCGCGGGCGCAGGCCTGTCCGCAGCCGATTTTGAGATGGCCTTTGGCATGCCGTTGGCTGAGATGGCCGCGATCCTCGCCATCGGCGCGGTGATCGGCATCGCGCTGAGTTGGGTGGCAATCTATTTCGGGCTTGGCGTGACCGCGAAGGCCACGCTGAAAGCGCTGGAGAAACAGGACGCCCGGTAGCTATTCCGCCGCCACCGGCAGGCGATGGGAAAAGATCGTCTCGTTGCCTTTTTCGGGATGGCGCGGGATCAGCAGGGCCAGCGCAAGCGAACCGGCCGCCATGCAGGCCGCCGCAATGAAGACCGATCCGGGCGAGGTGACCCAAAGGTATCCCAGCCCCGCCGGCAGAAACACCGCCGCGATATGGTTGATGGTAAAGGCCACCGCCGCCGTGGGCGCGATATCGCCGGGGTCGGCGATCTTCTGGAAGTAGGTCTTCAGCGCGAAGGCCAGCGCGAAGAACAGGTGGTTGATGATGTAAAGTGCGGCTGCCAGCACCACGCCCCAGCCAAAATAATAGATGCCGCCATAGGCCAGGAACACTGCCGTCAGCCCGACATATTCGAAGATCAGCGCGCGGCGTTCCCCCCAGCGTGCTACCGCGATCCCCATCAGCGGCGCGAAGGCCATATTGGCCACGAAATTCGCGATGAAGAGGCCAGTGACCTGATGCACCTCGAAGCCGAAGCGTTCGACCATCATGAAGGCCGCGAAGACCACGAAGATCTGCCGCCGCGCGCCAGACATGAATTGCAGCGCGTAATAGAGCCAATAGCGCCGTTTCAGGACGAAGCGCTTGACCTGCGGGTCGGGCGCCTCGAATTGCGGGTAGGCGAAGGTGGCGAAGAGGGTCAGCGCCACGCAGGTGCCGCCCGCGGCCATGTAGACGAAGTTGTAGGACAGATCGAAGCTCTGCCAGGTCAGGACCAGAAGGCCGTAGGCCAGCAGCGACGCGCCCGAGCCCACGGCCACGATCCGGCCCAAGACGATGGGCGCGCGGTCCTTCGGCAGCCATTGCAACTGCAGGCTCTGGTTCACCGTCTCGTAATAATGAAAGCCGATCGACGACAGCAGCGTCATGAACAGCAGTCCGCCGAAAGACGGGAACCAGGCCGTCAGCGCCGTGGCCACGCCGAGGAGCAGGAGCGAGATCATCGCCAGCACCTGCTCGCGCACGAAGACGATGATTGCGATGACCCCGATGGCCAGAAAGCCCGGGATCTCGCGCACCGTATGCAGCCAGCCGATCTCAACCCCCGTGAACCCCGCCGCCTCGATGACGAAGTTGTTCAGAAGCGCCGACCAGGTGGCGAAGGCGATCGGCATCGCGGCGGCCATCAGGAACAACAGCGCCGTCGGGCGCCGCCAGACCGGCAAGTGGCGCGCCTCGGCCAGAGGAAGCTTGGTGCGATACATGGCCCCTCGGATACGCCCGTTTGGGGATGGAGGCGAGCCCCAAAAGGCCCACCGGGCATCACGCCACCCGGCACAGGGTCATGAAAACCCTACTGGCTATTGCCTTGCGGCCGGCATAGCCTCGCGGCGGGGGACAGGTATAGGGACGGGCACCGCGTGGCATTTTTCGGCATTCTCATTGGCTTAATCGTACTTGCCATCCCAATTACCGTTATCTTTCTTGCGGTCGGCATGTCCGACGTGAAGTACCGCCTGCGCGTTGTGGAGCGTGAACTTGCCCAACTGAAAAGCGCCAAGGCGGCCGCGGATCAGGCCCTTTCGAAACCGGGCGCTCCTGATGCGGCCCCGGCAAGGTCGCCCGCGCCAAAGCCAAAGGCGCCCGAACCTGCCCTACCGCCTGCAAAGGGCATATCCGGGCCCGCCTCCGCCCCCCCACCGCAGCCCGCGGCGGCGATGGACCCTGCGGCGCGCACCACAACGCAGCCCGTCACCGCCACGCCAGCCCCCGCGCCATCGGGCCTGCGACCGCCCTCTTTCTTCGACAAGGCGCTTGGTTGGTTGCAGGAGAACTGGTTTTACGCCGTCTCGGCCATCTCACTGGGTCTGGCCGGTATCTTCCTTGTGCAATACGGGATCGAACGGGGCATCCTGACGCCCACCATGCGCGTAATCTCGTCGGGCGCGTTCGGCCTGACCCTGATAGCGGCGGGCGAATATATCCGCCGCCGTTGGGGCGACGGCGAAGACAGCGTGACGGCCTTCCTGCCCTCGACATTATCCGCCGCCGGCATCGTGGTGCTTTATGCCGCGACCATCGCCGCCCGGTCGCTTTACGGGCTGATCGGGCCCGAGGTCAGCTTTGCGGCCCTCGTCGCGATCTCTGGTGTGGCCATCGTTTTCGGCTGGTTCTACGGGCCGTTCCTTGCGGCTGCAGGCCTGATAGGTGCGGCCGCCGCGCCCTTCTTCGTCAGCTCGGGGTCGAACAACGTCGACCCGCTGCAATTCTACTACGCGCTGATCGGTACCATCGCCCTGACGATCGATGCGATCCGCCGGTGGGGTTGGGTGTCGATCCTGGGGCTGGTTCTGGCTTATGTCTGCGGCAGCCTGATGTACCTCGCAGGCGGCGCCTTCCCACCTTACATGGGCCTGCTGGTCTGGCTGCCCCTGGCCGCCGTCGCCCTACCCCGCTTGCAGCTTTGGCCGACCCATCCGGGCCGAACGGTGCTGGAGATGATCCTGAACCGGCACAAGGACGAACCGCTGATCCCGCCCACCTGGATTGCGGCGGGGGCCGCGCTGGCAAGCTCTGCCGGTCTGTTCGTGATGTCGTTTAATCAGGAACCGGCCATCGTAATGCTGGCGCTGTTCGCGCTGACGTTCCTGGCCCTGGCCTTGATGCTGTGGGCCCACAAGGCACGCGGCCTGAGCGATCTGGCGCTGATCCCGGTTGCGGCTTTTCTGGCGAAAGTGGTGGTCGAAGCGGGCACGTCCGGCCAGCTCTACCGCGAACTTATGACCGCGGTCATGAGCGCCGAAATAGATGTGCCCGTACCGATGACAATCAGCATCCTCTTGGCGCTGGCCACCGCGATGTCGGTCGCCGCCGCCTGGCGCAGTTTCCAAGGGGTCTACCCCGCCCTTTGGGCCGCAGCCGCCGCTCTGATCGCGCCCGCCACGGCCGTGATCCTTGAGCTTTTCTGGTTCCCGCGCGCGGCCATCGGCGATTATTTCTGGGCCGGGCATGTGATCGCCCTGGCCGCCCTGATGACGGTGCTGGCCGAACGCTTTGCCCGCGCCGATGGCGACGACAAGCGCCGGGCGGCCTATGCGGTGCTCTCGGCCCTGTCGCTGATCGCGCTGGCCCTTTTCATCCTTCTGGCGCAGGCCGCGCTGACCGTGGCGCTGTCGGTGCTGCTGGTCGTGGCCGCGACGCTGGACAAGCGGTTCAACCTGCCCGAGATGCGCTGGTTCCTGATGGCGGGTGTGGCAACGCTGGGCTGGCGGCTGATCATTGATCCTGGGCTGGATATCTACATCGACAGGGCGCCTCTTTATGAGGTTCTGCTGGCCTTCGGCTCGGCCCTCCTTGGGCTTGGGGCGGCCATGGTGATGCTTCCCAAAGAGGGCTCGCGCGATACGCGCGCCATTCTGGAGAGTGCAATTTGGGCGTTTGGTGGCGTGCTTGCGACCATTTTGCTTTATCGCTTGGTCGACAGCCTGATCATGGGCGAAAGCTATCACTGGTCCGCCGCGCTCTTCGGGTTGATGTGGCTGGGGTTGGCGCTGGCACAGGCCTACCGCATCAAACACCGCGCGCCTTTGCGTTGGCTGCGGATCGCTCTGGGGGCCGGGTATGGCTTGCTGGCCACTTTGGCCTTCGTGGCGACATTGACGGTGTTCAACCCCTATATCGGCATCTTCGACGATGTTGGCGGCCCACAACCGTTGGATACGCTTTTGGTTGGATATGCATTGCCCGGTCTGGTGTTCATTGCGCTGGCGTTACGCGCGACATGGCTGCCGAAGCATCGCTGGTTCGGCTGGGTCGGGGCGATCTTTCTGGCGGTCTACGCCTTCCTGGCCATCCGTCGGTTCTGGCAAGGCAATGACATGGAGGCGTTTCACGGCTTTGCCCAGCCCGAGGTCTATACGCATACGGTCGCCCTGCTGATCCTGGGGGGCGCGCTGCTCTACCAGGCCATTGCGCGCCGCAGCCCCGGCTTGCGGCGGATCGCGATGATCGTCATCGGGCTGACCGTGGCTAAGGTGTTCTTCATCGATGCGGGCGAATTGACGGGGCTCTTGCGCGTCTTCTCATTCCTGGCGTTGGGTCTGGTTCTGGCGGGCCTGGCCCTGCTCAACCGCTGGGCGGTTCAGCAACTGGCCACACCGGACGAAACACCCCCCGAAACACCGGCGCCCGAGGCCCACGCCGAGTAACGCGCGAGGGGCCACTTTACGCCGCCCCGGCGCCTGCCTATAAGGCGGGCCATGACATGGGCAATCGGCAGCATACGAATTACCGGCCCGGCGCTCTGACCGCTCAGAGCCGCCGGGACAAGGCGCATGTCCGCGCCGCCGCCCCTCCCCGTCAGAACTCCTTGAGGATCGCCTAGATGTGCGCCGATACGCCCGATTATAAAGAGACGCTATCCCTGCCCGAAACCGACTTCCCGATGCGCGCGGGCCTGCCCACGCGCGAGCCTGAATGGCTTGAAAAGTGGGAAAAAATCGGCATCTACGACCGCCTGCGCGAAAAGGAGGGCCGCGCGCCCTTCATCCTGCATGACGGCCCGCCCTATGCGAACGGTCACCTACATATCGGCCACGCGCTGAACAAGATCCTGAAGGACATGGTGGTGCGCTCGCAGCAGATGATGGGCCGCGACGCACGCTACGTGCCCGGCTGGGATTGCCACGGCCTGCCCATCGAATGGAAGATCGAAGAGCAATACCGCAAGAAGGGCCGCAACAAGGATGATGTGCCGGTCATCGACTTCCGCCAGGAATGCCGCCGCTTCGCCGAAGGCTGGATCGACATCCAGCGCGAGGAATTCAAGCGCCTCGGCGTCACCGGCAAATGGGACGATCCTTATCTGACGATGAACTACCACGCCGAACGCGTGATCGCCGAGGAGTTCATGACCTTCCTTATGAACGGCACGCTCTATCAGGGCTCAAAGCCTGTGATGTGGTCGCCCGTTGAGCAGACCGCTTTGGCCGAGGCCGAGGTGGAGTATCACGACAAGGAAAGCTTCACCATCTGGGTGAAGTTTAAGGTTTTCGGGAGCTCTCCAGCCGAACAAATGAGGCTCGAGAAAATCTCCCAAGGGCTTGAAGCTCGGGGGGGTGGCACTGCCGTTAAGGACTTCTCGCAGATCGCGGCCGCTGACCTTGAAAATGCCTATATCATCATTTGGACCACAACACCTTGGACAATCCCGTCGAATAAGGCTGTCGTTTACGGCGACACCTTTGATTACGGCCTTTACGAAGTCACCGGCACGCCGGAGGAAAGCTGGGCCAGCGTCGGGGATCGCTTCATCCTGGCCGACAAGTTGGCCGATACCGTGATGGCCCGCGCGCGCCTTGAAGACGGGATGTACCGCCGTCTGCGCGACGTGAGTGCCGATGAGCTGTCGGGCCTTTCCCTGCAACATCCCCTCGCCGGGACCGAAGGCTCCAAAGGCGAATGGGACGAACCGCGCGACTTCCGCGCCGCCGAGTTCGTCACCGATGAGGAAGGCACCGGCTTTGTCCATTGCGCCCCCTCGCACGGGATGGAGGAATACGAGCTTTACCGCGACCTTGGCATGCTGAGCGATGTCATCACCTATAATGTCGAGGATGATGGCAAATTCCGCGACGATCTGCCGTTCTTCGGGGGCAAGTATATCCTGAACCGCAAGGGCGGTGAGGGTGACGCGAACAAAGCGGTCATCGACAAGCTGGTCGAGGTCGGCGGGCTGCTGGCGCGCGGCAAGATCAAGCACTCCTACCCGCATTCCTGGCGCTCGAAAGCGCCGGTCATCTACCGCAACACCCCGCAATGGTTCGCGGCCATCGACAAGCCGGTGGGCGACGGGCAGGACACCTACGGCAAGACCATCCGCGAGCGGGCCTTGCGCTCAATCGACGAACTGGTCACCTGGACCCCGAAGACCGGGCGCAACCGCCTGCATTCGATGATCGAGGCGCGGCCCGATTGGGTGCTGTCGCGCCAGCGCGCCTGGGGCGTGCCGCTGACCTGCTTCGTCAAAAAGGGCGCCAAGCCCACCGACGACGATTTCCTCCTGCGCGACGAACGGGTCAATGCCCGCATCGTTGAGGCCTTTGAGGCCGAGGGGGCCGATTGCTGGTATGCGCCGGACGCCAAGGCGCGGTTCCTCGGCAACGATTACGACTATGACGCCTATGATCAGGTGACCGACATCCTCGACGTCTGGTTCGATTCCGGCTCAACCCACGCCTTCGTTCTGCGCGACCGCGAGGATGGCGCCGCGGATGGCATCGCCGACCTCTATCTTGAGGGCACCGACCAGCACCGGGGGTGGTTCCATTCCTCGATGCTGCAGGCCTGCGGCACCAAGGGCCGCGCGCCCTATCGTGGCGTGCTGACCCACGGCTTCACGCTGGACGAAAAGGGCATGAAGATGTCCAAAAGCTTGGGCAACACCATCGTGCCCGAGACCGTCGTCAAGCAATACGGCGCCGATATCCTGCGGCTTTGGGTGGCGCAGGTCGACTTCACCAATGACCAGCGGATCGGGCCCGAAATCCTGAAGGGCACGGCCGACAGCTATCGCCGCCTGCGCAACACGATGCGGTTCCTGCTGGGCAATCTGGCTGGCTTTTCCGAGGATGAGCGCGTCGCGCCCGAGGACATGCCCGAGCTTGAACGCTGGGTGCTGCACCGCTTAACTGAGCTGGACCAGACAGTGCGCGAGGGTTACGGGAAGTACGATTTTCAAGGCGTGTTCCAGACCCTGTTCAACTTCTGCACCGTCGATCTGTCGTCGCTCTACTTCGACATCCGCAAGGACGCGCTGTATTGCGACGCTGCAGACAGCGCCCGCCGCCGGGCCGCGCGGACGGTGCTGGATCTGCTGTTCCACCGGCTGACCACGTGGCTCGCGCCGGTGCTGGTCTTCACGATGGAGGATGTGTGGCTCTCGCGCTTTCCAGGCGACGACAGCTCGGTCCACCTGCAAGACATCCCCGAGACGCCGCAGGATTGGCGCGATGCGGACCTGGCCGCGAAATGGGACGGCATCCGCCGCGCCCGCCGGGTGGTGACGGCCGCACTGGAAGTGCAGCGGACCGCCAAGGTGATCGGCGCCTCGCTGGAGGCCGCGCCGGTGGTCCATGTGGACGATGCCGAGGTGCTCGCCGCCCTGAAATCAGTGGATTTCGCCGATCTCTGCATCACCAGCGGCTTGGCCCTGACGGCCGACCCCGCCCCGAACGAGGCGTTCCGCCTGCCGGAAGTGCCCGGCATCGGCGTGGTGTTCGAGACCGCAGAGGGCGCGAAATGCCAGCGGTGCTGGAAGATCCTGCCCGATGTCGGCACCCACGCCCACCCGGCCACCTGCCAGCGCTGCAACGACGCGCTGGGATGACGAAGGCGGCTTTCCCCAGCCCCTTCGGGCCGGTCACGCTGACCGAGGAAGCGGGGGAAATCACGCGGCTCGACTGGGGCGATACGGCAGACGGGGCGGCGCCCTCTGCACTATTGGCCGAGGCGGAGCGCCAGCTGTTCGAGTACTACGCGGGCGCCCGAACCCGGTTCGACCTGCCCTTGCATTATGGCGAGGGTTTTCAGGCGCGCTTTCTGGCAGCCCTTTGCGCCATCCCGTTTGGCGAAACCCGCGAATACGGCGATCTTGCGCGTGAATTGGATGTCCCTCCGCAAGCTATCGGCCAGGCTTGCGGAGGCAATCGCATCCCGATCCTCATCCCCTGCCACCGGGTGCTGGCGGCAACAGGCCTTGGCGGGTTCTCGGCACCCGGCGGGATCGAAACCAAGGTGGCGCTTTTGAAACACGAAGGCGCCGCCTCGCTGCTGATCTGAGGCCGCGCCGTGAGAAACCCTTGCGCCATCGCAGGCAGACCTGCGCGTGTTACCTGACCAGCATGATGAACAAGACATTCGGAATGACGAAGGCAAAGATGATGCAGCCCGCCTTGGCGAACCAGACCAGCCGCTTCATCCAGGGCCGCTCAACCGCCTCGCCAAACCCCATTGCGGCCGACATGACGCCATACCCCGCCGCCTCGCTCTTGCGCTTTTTGGCCTCGATCGAGGCCAGCGCCGCGGCGGTCTTGTCGGCATAGGCATCGGAACTTTTCGGTTTCTGGCTTGGCATTACACACTCCCTCTTCCGGGGGGCATATGGGGCTGCAGATCGAAACGTCCAGCCGTCCGCTTGGCAGAAGGCGAATGAGATTAAAAAACCGTTTGCGGCGATGCCGTTCACAGCGTCGGTCGCATTCTGCACATCTTCAGCGGCTACCCCATAGAATGCGGTAAGGGCCCAAGTCCGGCATACGTCACCCCCGCTCTGGCACGATCTGCTGCAAGATGCCGGCGAAAACCAGGTAGAGCGACGTCAGGATCAAGCCCCAATGGGCCCAGCTTTCGGGGTGAAAATCTACCCAGGCCGCCCAACCCGCAAAGAACGTCCAGGCCACGGCCAGGGGCAGTGACAGCGCGCGCCAGCGGTCGGTGCGCACCGGGTGGATGAACTTCAGCGGTGTGAACATGGCCACGGCAAAGGCGATCACGATGACGAGCGACGTCCAGAAAGACGGCTGCACCGCGAAGAGGACAATGACCACCATGTTCCAGCAACCGGGAAAGCCCGCGAAAGAGTTGTCTTTTGTTTTCATACGGGTATCGGCGAAATAGATGACCGATGCGAAGGTGATGACGATGATCGCGATCCAGCCGGTCCAGCCGGGCAAGAGGCCCGATTTGAACAAGGCATAGGCCGGGATGAAGACGTAAGTCAGGTAGTCGATGATCAGATCCATCAACACGCCGTCGATCTGCGGCGCATTGCTCTTGACGTCATAGCGCCGCGCCAGGGGGCCGTCGATGCCGTCGACGATGAACGAGACCACCAGCCAGAGGAACATCAGGCTCCATTGTTCCTCAACCGCCGCCAGCATGGCCAGCATCGCAAAGACGGCGCCCGTGGCGGTGAAAAGATGGACAAAAATCGCACTTAGCTTCGATGTCATCGGTCCGTCATGGCGGAAAAGGCGTGCTGGCGCAACGGATTGGCGCGGGTGGGGCCTGCGGTTTATGGCAAAGTGTGTGCCCCGCCCCTCAGGCCTTGGGATGGGCCTTCTCATAGACATCCATCAGCCGCGCGGTGTCGACGGCGGTATAGGCCTCGGTCGTCGAGAGAGAGGCATGGCCCAGAAGCTCCTGAATGGCACGAAGGTCACCGCCCGCATTCAAGAGATGGGTGGCGAAAGAATGGCGCAGCGCATGGGGCGTGGCGGTGGCCGGCAGACCCAACTGCATCCGGGTCTGCTCCATCACCTTGGAGATCAGGCGGGGGGAAAGTGGGCCGCCGCGCACCCCGCGGAACAAGGCCTGCGGCCCTTGCAGATCATAGGGGCAGGCCTGCATGTAGGCCGCCACCGCCTGTTGCGCGGTGGGTAGAACCGGCACGATGCGCTCCTTGCCGCCTTTCCCGCGGATCCGGATGACGGATGCCAGGGGCGCGTCGCTGCCTTTCAGCGAAAGCGCCTCCGAGATACGCAGACCGCAGCCGTAAAGCAGCGTGATGACCGCGGTATCGCGCAATGCCACCCAGGGCTCACGCGCCTGCAGCTCGACCGTGCTGATCACGTCACGGGCCGCCTGTTCGCTGAGTGGGCGCGGCAGTTTCTTGGTGAATTTCGGCGCGCGGGTCGACAGAATTGCTGTGGGGTCGAACCCCTCGCGGTCGGCCAGCCAACGGATGAAGGATTTCACCGATGACAGCGCACGGGCCAGTGACCGGGCAGACAGGCCCCGGCCCCGCTCATGCGCCATCCAGGCCCGCATATCGGTGATCTTGAGGCGGCCCAGCTGCGCGATCCCGGCATCCCCCCCGGAATGCTGGGCCATAAAGGCCAGAAACCCCAGCACATCGGTGCGATAGGCCGTCAGCGTCGCCTCGGCGCGGCCGTCCAGCGATTTCAGATGGCCAAGCCACGCCTCAAGCGCATCTGCGCGGGCGGGCGCGAGGAACGTCATCCCAGCCAGCGGCGCATCGTGCGTTCGAACACGCCGCCGAAAAAGGCCAGAAGGTCGGTGCCCTGCCCGCTGCGGAACTGGCTTGGGTCGGCCGAGCCCATGGCCAGCATCGCCGGCAGGCGGCGCGGCCCCAGATCCAGCCGGATCAGGGCTTCGGATTGCACTTTGTCACCGGCTTTGCCGAACAACAGCCCCTGCCCGGCTTCCATGCTGCGAAGGATGATCGGCCGGTCATTCGCCGGCCGGCCCAGCGCCATGTAGGCTTCGACGAAGCCCGGATCAGCGACACAAAGAACCGAGCCGCCAAGCCGATCGAGCACATCATCGGCTTCGCTGCGTGTCTCAAGCACCAGACGCATCGCATCGACCCGAAGGATACCGGGCACGTCATGCGACAAGGCTGCCAGAAACGCCTCAAAGCCCCCCGCATCCAGCAATTGCAGAACCGCCCTGTGGATCGATTGCGTCCCGGCGACATTGTCATAAGCCGCGGCGATCACCGTGCGATGCGTGTCCTCAAGCCGGTCCAGCCGTGCCTCAAGCCGGTCCATCGCGATGCCGCGCAGGTCGATGATATTGCCGCCCATCGCACGGTCATTCGCGCCGACCAGCGCGCGCATCACATCGCGGTCGTCCAGAATAACCTCGGGCCGCGAGAGAATGCGGTCGCGCAATTCCCCCTCGATACGTGCCGTATTCCCCATGCCGTCCCCTTTAAGAGTTGCCTGCAGTCTACAGGAAACTCACAGAAATTTCTTGTTCTATATTTCTCAGACGAGGCGCACGCGTCTATGACAACTTGGCCGCTGGCACGAAATCGGGGCGCTTTCGGCGACACTGCTGTATGATTGCAACGCCGCAGGAGCGGCGTGACGCAAGGTCAGCCGCCGCGCCGGTGACGAAGCGCACTGATCTCAGAGGATCTTCTGACCCGTCTTCGCCCAGTCCTTGAGGAAAGCGTCAAGCCCCTTGTCGGTTAGCACATGGCTGGCCATCGCCTTGATGACATTGGGCGGCGCGGTGGCGACATCGGCGCCGATCAGCGCGGCCTGGCTCATGTGATTGGCCGAGCGGATCGAGGCGGCCAGGATCTCGGTCTTGAAATCGTAATTGTCGTAGATCTGCCGGATATCCGAGATCAGATCCATCCCATCCAGGTTGAGATCATCCAATCGCCCAATGAACGGCGAGATGAACGTCGCCCCCGCTTTGGCCGCCAGCAGTGCCTGGTTCGCAGAAAAGCAGAGCGTCACATTGACCATATGCCCCTCGCCCGAGATGACCTTGCAGGCTTTCAGGCCCGCCCAGGTCAGCGGCACCTTGACCGCAATGTTGGGGGCGATTTCGGCCAGTTTACGACCCTCGGCAATCATGTCATCGGCCTCGGTCGCGACCACTTCGGCCGAAACGGGGCCTGCGACCATCTCGCAAATCTCCTTCGTCACTTCCAGAATGTCCCGCCCTGACTTGAGGATGAGGGACGGATTGGTGGTCACGCCATCGACCATGCCAAGATCGTTCAACTCGGCAATGGCATCGGTATCAGCGGTATCGACGAAGAATTTCATGAAGGGCTCCTGCAGGCTCGGCCAAAGGTTTCAACGCGTTCTACCCCATGGTGAAAGACCGTGAAACCGCTTTCATGAGGTTCCCCCTGCACGCGGTTCTGCTAGCGCGATTTTTCTGCGAAAAATCTCGGTGCCTCTTCATCCGGGCACGTTTTTTCTGCGAAAAATCAGAATTTTCGCAGGAAATTCGATGGTATGGTAATTCTTCGCAGAAGAATTGTTCCGCCACCACTTGATCGTCCGTCAACACTTGCGCATCCTGCTTCGCTCAGCGAAACGATGCCCATGCCCTTAAACCAGATGCCAATGCACCATGTCCGATGACGGCCTGTTTCCACACGGCGCTTTGGTTGGTGTGCTCACGGCCGAGCCTTTGGACCGCCTCCTGACCTACAAGGCGCCCGTCGGCGGATGCGGAACCGGCGATTTTGTTGAAGTGCCGCTCGGGCCGCGAAGGGTCTTGGGCGTAACCTGGGGCGCTGGCGATACAGACTTTGATCCTGCAAAAATACGGTCGATAACCCGTGTGCTTGATGCAGCGCCAATGCGCGAAGACATGCGCACATTCCTGACCCGGGCCGCGGACTACACCCTGACCCCCATGCATGCCATGGTGCGCCTCGCCACCCGTGCGCCCGGTCTGGGCGACGCGCTGTCGATGCGCAAGGTCTATCTCCGCGGCGACCGCGAGCCTGACCGGATGACAGAGGCCCGCGCCCGCGTTCTGGATGCGATGGACGCGTTCGGCGACGCGGCCGTGACCCTGTCGGAGCTGGCCCAGTCAGCGGGCGTGACCAGCAGCGTCGTGAAAGGTCTGGTCGCCCAAGGCGCCTTGCGCGAGGAGGAAAGCCCCCGCGACACGCCCTACCCCAGGCTTGATGTCACACGGCCCGGTCTGGATCTGACCGACGACCAGGCCAAAGCGGCCGCCATTCTGCGCCAAGGCGCGGGCCGCTATTCGACGACCTTGCTGAAAGGCGTCACCGGCTCGGGCAAGACCGAAGTCTACCTTGAGGCCGTCGCGGCCTGCCTGTCGAAAGGCCGGCAGGCTTTGGTCCTCTTGCCAGAAATCGCTCTGACCGCGGGCTTTCTGGCCCGTGTCGAGGCGCGGTTCGGGGCGCGCCCTGCCGAATGGCATTCCGGCGTGACGATGACCGAACGCCGCCGCCTCTGGCGGATGGTCGGCGAAGGGGGCGCCGAACTGATCGTGGGCGCGCGGTCAGCGCTCTTCCTGCCCTTCCGTGACCTTGGCCTCATCATCGTGGATGAAGAGCATGACACCTCGTACAAGCAAGAGGACGGCGTGCTTTACAACGCCCGCGACATGGCCGTTTTGCGCGCCTCTCTATCGGATGCGCAGGTGGTTCTGGCCTCGGCCACGCCGTCGCTTGAAACCTGGGCTAATGCCGAGGCGGGCAAGTATAAACGCCTTGATCTGACCGCCAGGTTCGGCCCGTCTGACCTGCCCGAGATGCGTGCGATCGACATGCGCGACGAGGCTTTGCCGTCCGACCGCTGGATCTCGCCCACCCTGGCGCGTGCGGTGACCGAACGGATCGCGGCGGGCGAACAATCGCTGCTCTTTTTGAACCGGCGCGGCTATGCGCCCGTCACGCTTTGCCGCGCCTGCGGCCATCAGGTCGGCTGCGCCCAATGCGATGCCCGCATGGTCGAACACCGTTTCCTCAAACGACTGATGTGCCATCAATGCGGCGAGACGACGCCCATTCCCGCCGCCTGCCCCAATTGCGGGGTCGAGGGCAAGCTGGCGCCCGTCGGTCCGGGGGTTGAGCGGATGGCGGAAGAGGTCGCCAAGACCTTCCCCGAGGCACGGACGCGGGTGCTGTCGTCGGACCTTTTCGGTTCGGCCCGCGCGCTCAAGGCCGAGATTGAGGCGATTGCGGCAGGGGACGCTGATATCATCATCGGCACCCAGCTGGTCGCCAAGGGACATAATTTCCCTCTACTGACGCTTGTCGGCGTGATCGATGCCGATCTGGGGCTGCAGGGCTCGGACCTGCGCGCGGCGGAACGCACGTTTCAACTGATGCGCCAGGTGGCAGGCCGCGCCGGCCGGGCCGACCGCCCCGGTATCGCGCTTTTGCAAAGCTATCAGCCGGAACATCCCGTCATTCGCGCCATCCTTGCCGGCAACGAAGAGGAATTTTGGCGGGCTGAAGCGGCAGAGCGTGAGGCGATGGCCATGCCGCCCTATGGGCGCCTGGCCGGTATCATCCTGTCGGCTCCCGACGTGCAGACCGTGTTTGATCTGGGAAACCATCTGGCGCGCAACGATGCCGCCTTGCGCCGGATCGGCGCCCAGGTCTTCGGCCCTGCCCCGGCGCCCATCGCCCGCATCAGGGGCCGCCATCGCGTGCGCTTGCTGGTCAAGGCGGCCAAAGGCGCGCCACTGCAACAGGCGCTGGCAGCCTGGATCGAGGGGCTAAAACTGCCCGCCAACCTGCGCCTGAGTATCGATATCGATCCTCAGAGCTTTCTTTGATCCGACGCTATTATCCGCGCGTCGTTAACACCGGCCCACGAATGACTTCCGCAATGCGGCGCGGGAATGGCTGTAGCACCCCATGCCGCACGGCGCCGCCGGCGTTTCGTGGGCTTTCCTTTCCGGCAACGTAGATGGGCCCCAAGATAACCTTGGGGCCCATACGGCTAGACCAATAGTGTGGTCAGCAGGATCAGTCGTCTTCGCGGTCAGCGGCGATCGACGCCAGCTCGGCCAGCGTGTACTCGGCCGGGTCAAGGCCCAACGAGGCGGCAAGCTGCGCTTGGCCCGGCGACACGAAGCTTTGCGTTGAGACCACGTCCGCACCACCGCTGGTGATGAAGTTGACGCGGGTCTGGTCACCAGCTTCTGTCGCGGTTTTCAGCTGGACCAGCTCGGTCAGGGAGAAGTTCCCAGGCTGCACGCCAACATTCGCTGCCAGCTGCGCCGCGCCAGATGCCTGGCCGCTGATGGCATTTGCGCCACCGCTCAGGATGAAGTCGACGCGAGTCTGATCACCTTCTTCGATGGCAACCTGAAGCTGCGCCAGTTCGGCCAAGGTGTACTGGCTGGCATCTACACCCAGCGAGCGGGCCAGTTGATCGCTGGCCATGGCGGGCGCACCGAAAGCAACAGTTGCGGCGACGAGAGCGGTTGTGAGGGTCATGCGGTTCATTTTCTAGTCCTTCCAGGTTGCGGGCGTCCCGTGAGTGGTTCGCCCTTTGATGAGAAGGATATGTTGGTCCGCAGCACCTCTCGCTTGTATGCGCATGTCATTCTTTTGAAGATTCCGAGCATCTTGGTGCACGTGCGCACATAATACCCAACAATTGTGCGAATTCATCACACAAAAGCACGTTAAGAAGCACTTAGAGGTTTTGTCCTACAAGCGATTTGATGACCCGCCAACAGATCGAGGCCCGACCTATGCATACACGCCGCGGACCCGAATATCGCCCGATCTGTCAGGTTGTGGTCCAATGCTGAAACTGATCAAGCCTTCAACCTACCGAACGCTGCGTGCCAGGATCACGCTTCTCACCTGCGGGCTTACAATGATAGCCGCTCTCACTCTGGGCACGTTCGCCTATCGTCAGACGGTTCAGGCAACGATCAATACCGCAATGGACGGCTTGGGTTGGGAAACCCGCTTGATCGCGCAGAAGTTTGAGGATTCCTTTGATGAGATGCGCTCTGACGTTGAAATCCTGCGCCAGATTCCCCCCGTCACCGGCCTTTATCACAGCCTGCGGGAAAGCGGACCTCAGACCGCAGCGGACGCAACGCCCGAGGCTTGGGGGCGAAAGATACAGCAATCGTTCAAGACGATTATGCGATTGCGCCCCCACTACACGCAGATCCGTATCATCGGACTAAGCGAAGGTGGCCCCGAATTGGTCCGGGTCAACCGCACGTCTGACGGTTTACAAGGGGTTGAGCCTGAAGACCTGCAGCTTAAAGGGGCGGAGCCGTATTTTCTCTATGGTGCAGCGCTCGGTCGCGGCCAAACCCACATCTCCGAGGTGACCTATAACCGCGAACACGGCGCAATTCATGCACAATCGGTGCCAACCATTCGGATCATCGCGCCCGTTGTGGTCGACGGAGACAAATTCGCCATTGCCGTTATCAATGTCGATTACTTCGGGGCGCTGGAAACGATCGCGCGTGAAATCAATCCGACAAAGGCCTTGGTCGTCACAAACCATGCCGGCGACTATCTTCTATACGAAGGCGCCGCTGGCGGGCGTGTTTCAGTCGCGCTGAGGACGGATGCGTCTTATGCGGCGCCCGGGTTCATTGAACCGTTCAATGAAAGCCAACAAAACGAAGACACCTATATAGATGCGTCAGACATCGCCTATTTCGTGCGTGTGAACGTCGACATACACAATCCAGACTCGTTTCTGGGCATCGTTCTGGATGTGCCCCGCGCGAAATTACTGGCCAGCAGCCTGGAGGCGCAGCACGAAACGTTGCTGATCGCAGGTGTCTTGATCGTGGGTTGCCTTTGTATAGCGCTCTTCGGGGCGGACCAGCTGACGGCGCCGGTGCGACGGATGACCGAGCAGATCACCGCAACCCCTGCCGGACACGCGCCCGAGGACCTCCCCATTCATCGCCATGACGAATTGGGGGATCTAGCCCGGTCGTTCCAAGCGCTCACCAGGCGCTTGCGGCGAAGTGAATCGCAGGCCCGCGCCGTATTGGATACCGTTGTCGATGGTATCATCACTATCAGCGAAACCGGAAAAGTTCTCAGCTTCAATCCGGCTTGCCAAACGATCTTCGGGTACCAGGCCTCGGAGGTCGAAGGCAAAAATGTAAGTCTTCTCATGCCTTCATCCGACGCAACGCGCCATGACGCTTACCTGAAAGGTTTCGACCCGGTCCGGCGCAACACGGTCATCGGCAAAGGCCGTGATCTGATCGGACTGCGCAAGGACGGCTCGACCTTTTCGATGGAGTTATCTGTCAGCGAAACTCTTATTGAGGACGGGCGTCTGTTCACGGGCATCCTGCGCGACGTGACCGCGCGCAAGCAGATGGAAGTGATGAAGGATGAATTCGTCTCGACTGTTAATCACGAACTGCGCACGCCACTGACATCGATCCGCGGCGCGCTCGGCCTGCTGAAAGTCAAGATGGCCGGCAATCTGGACGATAAGACACGCCGTCTTCTGGATCTGTCTTACGACAATTGCGCCCGTCTCGCCCATTTGGTGAACGACATCCTGGATATGGAGAAGATCGCCGCAGGCAAGATCGAATATCGCATGGAGACGGTCGAAATCTCGGAACTGGTCGATGAAATCGTAGACCGTCACCAAAGCTACGCCGAGATGCACGGCGTCAACTTCCGGGTCAACAAGGCGCCCGAGCCCGCCTTTTGCAGATTGGATACAAGCCGCTTCAACCAGGCCCTGGTCAATCTTCTGTCAAACGCGTCGAAGTTTTCGCCAAAAGGATCAGACGTTGTTTTCGATGTGCAATGGGACGGCCTGCAAAGCGTCCGCATTTCCGTCACCGACAGCGGCCCGGGCATCCCCGAAGACTTCATCCCAAAGATCTTCGAGAAATTCGCGCAGGCCGATAGCTCGACAACACGCAACAGCGGCGGCACCGGGCTGGGACTGAGCATCACCAAGGCGATCATCGAAGCGTTCGACGGCACGGTCAGCTTCACCACCAAGCAAAATGTGGGAACTACATTCAGCATCGTTTTGCCCGCGATGCCGGACGCCCCCGAAGAAAGGCTGGCTTCATGACAGACGAACTGAAGAAAATCCTTTACGTCGAAGATGACGAGGACATTGCCGAAGTGGCGGTGATGACGCTGGAAGATATCGGCGGTCTTGAGGTGCAGCATTGCCTTTCCGGACGCGCCGCGATCGACGAATATGCCAATTACGCCCCTCAGCTTGTCTTGATGGATGTCATGATGCCCGAACTCGACGGGCCCGAGACCATGCGGCATCTGCAGCGTATCTACGGCGACCAGATTGCCCCCGTTATCTTCATCACGGCAAAGGCCCAACTGCATGAACAGCAGATCTATAAGCAGATGGGCGCCCTCGGCGTGGTCGTTAAGCCGTTTGACCCGATGACACTCTGTCAGAAGATTACCGAAATGTGGGACGCACATCATGCAGCATAACAGCGATTTCGCCAACAGCTTGAATAAGATACGCAGCCGTTTCATTAAACGTCTGCACCGTATGATGCCTGAGTTGACAGCGATGCGGGCCGATCTGGGCGCCGGCGCTGCCCTGCCTGTCGACTTGACAGATCTGCGCACCGAGATCCATAAAATCGCCGGCTCGGCACGTACATTCGGCTTCTCGCAACTCAGTGACCTGGCAGCGGATCTTGAGGATCAGCTGGATCCAAAGATCTTCCCCGATCTGACGGGATCAAGTGCCGTGGCACTGTTTTGCGCTCTCGACCGTTTTGTGCAGGCGATCCAGCATATCTTCGATGATACGGACGTGACAGCGAAATCCTCCGTTCTGCTGCTGTCGCAGGAGGATGCCGTCACCCCGCGCCCGCACGCCACCCCCGTGACACAGCCAGACCAGCCCCCCGTCCATGTCATGGTCGTGGACGATGACGAATATGTGCGCGATCTGCTCACCACCGGCTTCTCGGCGATGGGATGGCGTTTCACGCAAGCAAAAAGCGGAACAGACGCCCTTCAGAAACTACTGGAACTGAGTGGTGCTGCACCCGAACTCAGACCTGACCTGATCCTCATGGACGTGAACATGCCGGGCCCGGATGGCTTTTCGGTTCTGGAGGTCATCAAATCCTCACCACTTTGGCGGAGGACTCCGGTCATCATGCTGACTCGAAGAAATGAGGATATCAACCTCGTCAAGGGTATCCATGGGGGTGCGCAGGACTACGTCACAAAACCGTTCGACCTGACGGCCCTGTCACGGCGGATCACCGACGCGCTGGCCAGCCAAAAGCGCCCGATCATGATTGCAAGCGCAAATGCAAAACTGGGCGATACGCTGCGCCAGGCCTTGGCCGATCTTGGTCACCGCACTGTCCTTGCGACCAGTGAAAGTGACGCAACCCGCAGGCTTATGGAAGAACCGCCCACATTGGCGATACTTGACAGCGACATGCCAATGCAGAGCGCCGCTACCATCCTTCGAACAGCCAAGGAAAACGGAGAAACGCGCTCAATTCCCCTAGTCTACATCGCGCCTGAGAGAGGGCGAGAGGACATGCTGGACAGCCTCAGAAACGGCGCCGACGACGCACTGCGCCAACCGCTGGACATCGACGAACTTCTGGCCCGCGTCCAGGCCATCCTGATGCGGCAGAACGGCCGTATATGAATGCACGAGCGCGTGGTCTTCGGAATGACCCGATGTGATAGCGTGATCAGCTATAGCGTTTCGACTTATGGCTGGGTCATTCCAAACCGCAACGCGTGTGCCAGGCTGAGCGAGGGACAGCGCTTTGCGTTTCAACATAAAGTCGAAGCGCATTAGGGGGCATTGGAACGTTTCCTGTTCCCGAAACCAAGCCTCAGGCCTCGTTTATTAAACGTCCACTTCACTGTTGCAACGACCGCGCGTGTCTTTCCGACGATGAATAGAACCGCGTCCGAAAAATCTGACTCAGGTTTTTGGGGATTTCGCTTTAGGCACCAAGAAACGCAGAAACGGCGGCCTCGAACTCCCGCGGTTTCTCGGCATGAAGCCAATGGCCAGCGCCGGGTATCTTCGCAAACCGTGACGCAGGGAAATAGGCCCGGATCTGGTCGCGATGCTCAGGCAAAACATAGTCCGACATCGCGCCCGACAAGAACAGCGCGGGCCCGGCGAAATGGCCCGATGCGTCCTCCCAACCGACGATCCGGGGCATCTCCGCTTCAAGCGCATCTAGGTTAAGGCGCCAGCGAGGCGGTGTGGCTTTAAGGTCAAGTGACTGCAACAGAAAAGCCCGAACGCCCGCGTCTTCAACCGTTTCAGCCAACTGGTGGTCGGCGTCCGAACGGGCCTTCACACCGCTCAGATCGACCTTGCGCATCGCGTCAATCAGATGTGTCTGGCTATGCTCGTAAGAAGTCGGGGCGATATCGGCCACGATCAGGCGCTTGACGAGCTCGGGCTGGTCCAGCGCCAACCGCATCGCCGCCTTGCCCCCCATCGAATGCCCCAGCACATCGGCCTGCCCGCCATGGGCCATGATGACCTCGGCCAGATCGCTGGCCAGATCGCCGTAGCTATGTGACGGCGCCCATGGGCTGGCCCCGTGGTTGCGCATATCAACGGTCAGAACCTGTCGCGCTTCGCCTAGGCGCTTGGCGATCACACCCCAATTGCGGGCGGACCCGAACAGACCGTGGGCGATCAGAAAGGGGCGCGCGGCCGTTTCCGCACCGGTGACGACGACATTCAACATATCCTTTATGTAGCGCCCAGATGCACCCGATGACCAGAGCCGGTTGCGTCGCCGGCAGGCCATGGCTTAGGGTCTGCGCGCACCTTGGCACGACGGGAATCCATGACAGACAAGACAGCAGGCGAGATGGCATCCGAGCTTTCGCTGCTTTTACACCAGAAGCTGGGGGTGCGGGGCGGCGGGTTGGAGGCAAAGCTGGCCCGCGCCGGGCGCCTGCTGCCGCGCCGTATTCGGGCCGATGCCAGTGAAATCATCGAGGCCGAAAAGCGCGAGGGCAACCCGCGCCTGGCCCGCCAAACCGACCCTGCGGCCTTGGCGCGTGCTTACAAATCGGTCGAGACGCATCTGCAAAAGATCGATGTGGCCGATCGCCGCCGCGGAAAAATCCTCAGCGTTCTGGCCAGCATCGCCTTCGGGCTTATCGTGGTGGCGTCATTGCTGCTGACATATCTGGTGCAACGGGGCCACCTCTAGCGACAAGATCGGCCCGGCTGAGCGGCGTAGGGGAGAGCGCGCGCCGTGTCACCACCGTCACCGTGACAAACGCCACGTAAAGCAGCAGATACCACGACCCCAGTTTCGCAAAGCTCACCATCTGCCCCGGCAATTGCCCGGAATACATCCACGTCCCCGTTGCGGTGCCGACGTTTTCGGCAACCCAAAGCGCGAAGCTGGACAGAAACGCCGCCACCGGAAGCGGCATCCAATAGGCGTTCTCGCCGATCAGGAACCAGATCCGCGTCCGCGCGAAAAGAACGATGGTGGCGATGAACAGCACAATGCGAATGTCCGGCAGGAAGTGGTGGGCGAAGAAATTCACGTAGATGGCCACCGCCAGCGCCCATGTCATCCAGAGCGGCGGATAAGGGGCGAACCGCATATCGAAGATGCGAATGGCCCGCGCCATATATGAGCCCACCGCGGCATACATGAAGCCCGAGAAAAGCGGCACGTTGAACAGCTTGAAGAGGCCCGGCTCAGGGTAGCCCCAGGACCCGGCATTGACCTTGAACCACTCCATCGCCGTCCCGGTCAGATGAAAAAGCAAGATCACCCGCGCCTCTTCCCAGGTTTCAAGTTTCAGCCAGAGAAAGACCACCTGCAGCCCGACGGCGATCAAAAACAGCGCGTCATAGCGGTGAAACGCCCAATCGGCCTGCCAGATCAGCTTGGTGCCGATGATCGCGACCAGCAGAAGCCCGCCAAAGAGGCAGGCCCAGCCCTGCTTGAGGATGAACATCACCAATTCAGCCGCCCAATGGGGCAGCCGCGCGCGCATGCCATCCCCAAGGCGCCGTTCAAGGCGACGTGTTACGCTTTGCGTGTTCGGATCATGCATCGGCGGCGGAACTCAAGTATCCGGGGGCGATCGGGCCGCTGAGCCAGACGCCGTTGACCGATCGGAAAAACACATGCCCCTCGGCCACCATGCGCCCCGCCTGCACCAGCAGGATGTGCGGGCGGCCGTGACGTTGGCCCACCTTCAGCGCGGTCTCGCTATCACCCGAGAGATGCACATGCTGCCGCTTCATCGGGCGGAGACCATCCGCCAGAATGGCCGCGACGTTTTTCTCGGCGGTGCCGTGGAATAGCACCTCAGGCGGATCGACCGGCGTCAGGCCAAGGTCGACGTCAATCGAATGGCCCTGGTTGGCGCGGATGCGGGCACCATCGGCGCTGAGCGAAAAGCGCTGCTTGTCGCTGTCGCGCACGACTTCTGCAATCGCCTGGGCGGAGGTCGGGAAGCCAGCGCGCGCCACGATCTCGGCCACATCAGCCCAGCCGCCCGCATCGAGCGATAGGCCGACCTTGCCCGGATCGTGCCTAAGCACGAGGCTCAGAAACTTGCTGAGGCGCTTGGCCTCGCCCTCGGTCATGGCTTCAGAGCATCGGGTAGATCGGGAACCGCCCGCAAAGCTCGGCCACTTCAGCCTTCACCCGTGCCTCGACATCGCCGTTATCGTCGCCATTGGCGGCCAGGCCGTCGACGACCTGCACGATCCAATCGCCGATCTGGCGGAATTCGGCCTCGGCAAAGCCCCGGGTCGTCCCGGCGGGCGTGCCCAGGCGGACACCCGAGGTGATCGTCGGCTTTTCGGTGTCGAACGGGATGCCGTTCTTGTTGCAGGTGATGTGCGCGCGGCCGAGGGAGTCTTCGGTCGCATTGCCCTTCACGCCCTTGGGGCGCAGGTCGACCAGCATCAGGTGCGTGTCAGTGCCGCCAGTCACGATGTCGAGGCCGCCTTTCATCAACTGGTCGGCCAGCGCCTGCGCGTTCTTGATGACCTGGCCCTGATAGCCCTTGAATTCAGGGCGCAAAGCCTCGCCGAAGGCCACCGCCTTGGCGGCGATCACATGCATCAGGGGGCCGCCCTGAATGCCGGGGAAGATGGCCGAGTTGACCTTTTTCGCAATCGCCTCGTCATTGGTCAGGATCATGCCGCCGCGGGGGCCCCGCAGGGTTTTATGCGTGGTCGTGGTGGCGACATGGGCATGCGGGAACGGCGAGGGGTAATGGCCCGAGGCCACCAGTCCCGCGAAATGCGCCATGTCAACCAGAAGATAGGCCCCCACGCTATCGGCAATCTCGCGCATGCGGGCGAAATCGATGATGCGGGGAATGGCCGAGCCACCCGCGATCAGCATCTTGGGCTGATGTTCGGTGGCCAGGGTCGCAATCTGATCGTAGTCGATTTCCAGATCCTGCTGGCGCACGCCATATTGGATGGCGTTGAACCATTTGCCCGACTGGTTGGGCTTGGCGCCGTGGGTCAGGTGGCCGCCGGCATCCAGGCTCATCCCCAGGATCGTATCGCCGGGCTGGATCAGCGCGGTGAAGACACCCTGGTTGGCCTGGCTGCCCGAATTCGGCTGCACATTGGCGAAGGAACATCCGAACAGCTCGCAGGCCCGCGCGATCGCCAATTCCTCGGCGATATCCACGTACTGACAACCGCCATAATAGCGCCGCCCCGGATAACCTTCGGCATATTTGTTCGTCATCACCGACCCTTGCGCCTGCATGACGGCGGCCGAGACGATGTTTTCCGACGCGATCAGCTCGATCTCGTCGCGCTGGCGGCCAAGCTCGGACCGGATCGCGCCGAAAAGCTCAGGGTCGCGGGTTTCAAGCGGTTCGGTGAAAAAGCCGTCATCGCGGTGCGGTGCGTTCATCGGATATGCCCTCCTTGGCCCGGGGTTGCGGCGTCAATAGCCGATCGGCGCGCGCCCTGAAAGTGGGGAATACGACATGTGACCTTGTGTTTCAGACCCGGGCGGGCAAAGACTTGACGCCAACGGAGCGCAAACCATGGCAAAGCCACAGAAAACCGCCTTCCTGGCCAGCGAGGCCGATATCGCGCGCGAGGCTTTGCGGGCGCTGTCCGCCGCCCATGGCAACGTGGCGCCGGAAGAGGCCGATGTGATCGTGGCCCTCGGCGGGGACGGGTTCATGCTGCAAACCTTGAACACCACACAGCATCTGGACATTCCGGTCTACGGCATGAATTGCGGCACCATCGGGTTTTTGATGAACGAATATGCCGAGACCGGCCTGACCGAACGGCTTGAAGCGGCGGGGGAAGAGGTGATCAACCCGTTGCGCATGCGCGCCATCGCCTCGGACGGCACGGTGACCGAGGCTTTGGCGATCAACGAGGTGTCGCTTTTGCGCGCGGGCCCGCAGGCGGCCAAGCTGCGCATCACCGTCGACGGCAAGGTCCGCATGGAAGAGCTGGTCTGCGACGGCGCGCTGGTGGCAACGCCTGCGGGATCGACCGCCTACAACTACTCGGCCCACGGCCCAATCCTGCCCATCGGGTCAGACGTGCTGGCGCTGACCGCGATGTCAGCCTTCCGCCCCCGCCGCTGGCGCGGAGCCTTGCTGCCGAAGACGGCCCATGTGCGGTTCGACGTGCTCGAGCCCTCAAAACGCCCGGTCATGGCCGATGCCGACAGCCGGTTTTCCAGCCGGGTGGTCACGGTTGAAGTGGCCAGCGAACCCAGCGTCCGCCACCGCATCCTCTTCGACCCCGGCCATGGCCTGGAGGAACGGCTGATCCAGGAGCAGTTTGCGTGAGCCGAAGCCTGACATGCTCCTGCTTCTACGGCCGCCGGCGCATAGGAGGCTTGCTTTGAAACGCTTCGCGCTCTTTGGGCCAACGGCCGAGTTGACGCCTGTCGCCAGGATGATCATGGAAGAGGATCTTGCGGGCCTGGATCACTCCCTGGGCCGCGCGTGGCGCGTCAACTCGCTCCTCCAAATGACCAACTACATCGATGAGCTTCCCATCAACCTCGCGCTCATCGAGAACAAGTTGCGCGTCGTCGACTACCTGCTCGAGAACGGCGCCTATCTGAATCTCGCCGGCTTTCCAGCGATCACCTCGGCGGTGCGCAATTGCGACCTCACCACGATCGACAAGCTCCTGGATGCCGGCGCAGACATTAATGCGAGAGACAGCGTCGGCAAGAACGCTATGGCCTGTTTGCTCTACGACGAACGGTACGACTTGATCGAACCCCTTGCGGGCCGTGGGCTCACCGTCAACGATGGCATTACGTTGCGACACGCTGCCTGGAGATCCCCCCATGATGTCGTGGCGCTGCTCCTCTCACTGGTCGCGGACCCGAACCTTTCGCGGCCGGACTCGGTCTTTCCCGATAACCCGACACCGTTGAACGCTGCGGCCCGACGTGGTCGCTTTGACGTTGTCAGACTGCTTGTCGAGCACGGCGCCGACGTGGCAATTCCGGATGCACTCGGTTGGCGCCCGTACCTGCAGGCGCTGCGGAACGGTGATGCGCCGATGATGGATTACCTGCGTGCTCTGGAGCCGGCGCATCTGCACGACCCCTCGGTCAAGGCCGAGCTTTTGCGCCAGAGCGGCGCGCCCGAAGCGCTGATCGAGTTCCTCGCGGGAGAGGGGCGGACAGTGGAGACGAAATCGGCAGAGGTGCCGCGCATCGGATTCCAAGCGCTGGCGGACATCCGCGAGTTCTGTTGGGAAGACCTTCACCTTATCGATCTCGCAAGCTACGTGGAAAACTACACCGCAGATGGCTTCGTTGCCTGGTCGTCGGCACATGGAAAGCTCGTTTCCGTGGACATAGAGCACGCGGAAGTCGTGGAGTTGTCCAGCTGGGAAGCGTTCGTGAGCGATCCGGGTAGATGGCTCGACGAAGTGATCGACCCCCCACGATGATGCCCTGCCACAAGGGGGGCGGCCACGCCGCGCTAGACCCGCTTCAGCCGGATCACCACATCCACCCGCAACACCTCGGCGCCCTTCGGGGCGTCTGGCAGGCGCGCGATTTCAAGTTCTGAGGCCGGGGCGTCGGTCAGCTCGGCGGTGTCTTCCCAGTAGAAATGCGGGTGATCGTCGACGCAGGTGTCGAAATAGCTTTTCGAGCCGTCGACCGTGATCTCCGACATCAGCCCCGCATCGCAAAACGCGCGCAAGGTGTTGTAGACGGTGGCCAGCGACACCTTGCCGCCCGAGGCACGGGCCGCGTCGTAGAGGCTTTCGGCCGTCACGTGGCGGTTTTGGCCGTCGCCCACCAACAGCGCGGCGAGGGCCAAACGCTGCCGCGTGGGCCTGAGGCCCGCCTCGGCCAGCCATTCTGCACCTCTGCGCTCTGCCTGCACTTGCATGGGTCAGCATATCCTTTGCCAGTGTCGCCCTCTATATAAAGCGCGGCAGGGCGGTATTTCAATTGAATTTCAGTCGCATCCTGCGCCTGCGGCATTTCGTGGCGCCCTTGCACCGGCGCGGAACGGGATGATAGAGGGGATGAGAAGAATAAGGCGATAGGCCGGGGGGCAGAACCAGATGAGCGATTTTCCGACCAGCTTCGACAAAGAGGGTCTTCTGGCCTGCGCCCGGGGCGAGCTCTTCGGGCCCGGAAACGCGCAATTGCCACTGCCGCCCATGCTGATGATGGATCGGATCACCGAGATCTCGGCCGATGGCGGGCCGAACGGCAAAGGCCATGTGGTGGCCGAATTCGATATCACCCCGGATCTGTGGTTCTTCGAATGCCATTTCCCCGGCAATCCGATCATGCCCGGATGCCTTGGCCTTGACGGCTTATGGCAGCTGACGGGGTTTAACTTGGGCTGGCGCGGCTGGCAGGGCCAGGGATACGCCCTGGGGGTCGGTGAGGTGAAGCTGACCGGAATGGTGCGACCCGACCGCAAGAAACTGACCTATTACGTCGATTTCACAAAAGCGCTGCAAAGCCGCCGTTTGACCATGGGCGTGGCCGATGGACGGGTAGAAGCCGACGGCGAAACCATCTATCTTGTCAAGGACATGAAGGTTGGCCTTGCGGCCGCCAGCTGAGGGAGAGACGCCCATGCGCCGCGTCGTTATCACAGGGCTCGGGATTGTGTCGGCCATCGGCAATGACGCCGAGGCCGTCACCGCATCGCTGAAGGCGGGGCGGTCTGGCATCAGCTTTGCGCCCGAATATGCCGAACATGGCTTTCGCAGCCAGATCCATGGCAAACCCGACATCGTCCTGGAAGATCATATCGACAAGCGCCAGCTGCGCTTCATGGGGCCCGGCGCGGGCTATGCCTATATCGCCATGGGTCAGGCGATTGCCGATGCGGGCCTGGACGAGAGCGTGATCAGCCATGAGCGCACCGGCCTTGTCGCCGGATCGGGCGGGCCGTCGACCTCGAACTTCTTCGTGGCCCACAACACGGTGATCGAAAAGGGCGCGCCCAAGCGGATGGGCCCCTACATGGTGCCGCGCTGCATGTCGTCGACCGTCTCGGCCAATCTGGCGACGGCCTACAAGATCAAGGGCATCAGCTATTCGATCACATCGGCCTGCTCGACCTCGCTGCATTGCATCGGCAATGCGGTCGAGCAGATCCAGCTGGGCAAGCAGGACGTGATGTTCGCCGGCGGCGGCGAGGAGGTCGACTGGACGCTGTCGTGCCTCTTCGATGCGATGGGCGCGATGAGCTCAAAATTCAACGACACGCCCGAAAAGGCCAGTCGCGCCTTTGACGCCAATCGCGACGGGTTCGTCATTGCCGGCGGTGGCGGCATGGTGGTGGTCGAGGCGCTGGATCATGCGCTGGCCCGCGGCGCCAAGATTTACGCTGAAGTCACCGGCTACGCGGCCACCTCGGACGGGCACGACATGGTCGCCCCCTCGGGCGAGGGCGGCGAGCGCGCGATGCGGCTGGCGCTGGCCACGATCCCCGAAGGACGCAAGGTCAGCTACATCAACGCCCATGGCACCTCGACCCCCGTCGGCGATGTGGGCGAGGTTGAGGCCGTGCGCCGCGTCTTCGGCCAGGGCCAGACCCCGCCGATCAGCTCGACCAAGTCGATGACGGGCCACAGCCAGGGGGCGACGGGCGCGCAGGAGGCGATCTATTGCTTGCTGATGTTGCAGAACGACTTCATCGCGCCCTCGATCAATGTGGAAACGCTGGACCCGGCCCTTGATCCATCCGAGATCGCCACCGCGCGGGTCGACGCTGCGGGCCTCGATACGGTGATGACCAACAGCTTCGGCTTCGGCGGCACCAATGGCTCAATGCTTCTCAGCAGATATAACGGGTGATGTGATATGGCCAACCTGATGCAGGGTAAGCGCGGGCTTATCATGGGTGTCGCGAACGACCGGTCGATCGCCTGGGGCATTGCCAAGGCAATGGCCGAAGAAGGGGCCGAGCTGGCCTTTTCCTATCAGGGCGACATGTTCGGACAGCGGGTTGAGCCTCTGGCGGCCTCGCTTGGGTCGAACTTCCTTCTGGACGTGGATGTCAGCGACGATGCCTCGCTGGATGCGGCCTTCGCCAAGCTGAAGGACGAATGGGGCACGATGGACTTTCTGGTCCACGCCATCGCCTTTTCCGACAAGAACGAATTGACGGGGCGCTTCATCAACACCACGCGCGAGAACTTCAAGAACTCGCTGGCGATCTCATGCTTTTCCTTCATTGACGTCGCCCGCCGGGCCGCCCCCTTGATGCCAGAGGGCGGCACGCTTCTGACGCTGACCTACCAGGGCTCGAACCGCGTGACGCCTTATTACAACGTCATGGGCGTGGCCAAGGCCGCTTTGGAAAGCTCGGTGCGCTATCTGGCCAATGATCTGGGCCCTGATGGCATCCGGGTGAATGCGATCTCGCCCGGGCCGATGAAAACGCTGGCCGGGGCCGCCATCGGTGGCGCCCGCAAGACCTTCCGCCTGACCGAGGCCAACGCGCCGCTGCGCCATAACGCCACGCTGGAGGCTATCGGCGGAACGGCCGTCTACCTGGCATCGGATTACGGCGCCTGCACGACGGGTGAGATCATTCTGGTCGATGGCGGATATCATGTGCTGGGCATGCTGCAGCCCGAAAATCTCTAGGCCCTGCCCCGACAGCCCATATCTTAAAAGCGATTTGCCTTTGCCAAAATCCCGCCCCGTTTTTCCATTAGCGAAAACCCGAGCCATTTCCTGAGAGTGATTTGATGCAATTGTTCATCGCCGGACTGATTTTTACCGCACTCACCCTCTACGCGCTCCGCGGCGGGCTGGTCGGGCGGACCCATTTGACCATCGTCGGGTTTGACATTGAAAGCCTTGCCCTTGGCGGGCTGGCTGTCATTTTCGCCGCCTGGTTTTTTGGCCCGCTTTATGGGTTGGCCCTGGTCTTGTGCGTGATGATCCACGAATTCGGCCATGTGGCCGCCTACCGGGTTGCCGGTCATGCGGATGCGCGGTTCCGGCTGATCCCGCTGATGGGCGGCGTGGCGATCTCGGACTCGATGCCAGTCTCGCAGATGAAGGATTTCTTCATCACATTGCTTGGCCCCGGCATCTGTATAGCGCCGATGGTTCTGGCATTTGGCCTCAGCGAATTGCTCTATGACGTGCAGCCGCTGGCCTCGCAATTCCTGTTCACCTTCGCCTCGGTCACGGCCGCGATCAACTTCCTGAACTTGCTGCCCTTCTGGCCGCTGGATGGCGGCCGCTGCGTCCGCATTCTGGCCTTTGCGATCCATCCCAGCCTGGCCCATGTCATCACGATCGCGATGAGTGCGGGACTTGCCGCCGCGGCTGTCTATCTCCAATCCCTGATCCTCTTCGCCTTTGCCGTCATGGGCGCGCAAAGCGTGATGCACGCCGACACGCTGAGCCGGATCCAGTACAAGATGACGCTTGGCCAGACCATCACCGCAGCGCTGGCCTATCTGTTCACGGCCGGCGCCCACCTGGCCGGTGGCTGGTGGCTGATCTCGCGTTACATTTCATGAAGATCATCTCAACAGGCTGTCGCCTCGCACACGGCATGGTTGAATTTCGGTCATAAGCTCCCGGAAACGGGCAAAAATCGGCCTGTTTCGCATTTAGCCACAATTTCGATTGATTTCCTGCGCAATAGCGCCCATATGCCTTCTCGCGACGTTATCTCTATCGACCACTGTCTCCTTTACGGCCACAGTCTCTCGATCTTGCTTTGACTGCGCCAGGCCGCCGCACTTCCGCGGGCGGAACTACTGAAGGAGATCTCACGATGGCCAATGGCACCGTGAAATGGTTCAACGCCACCAAAGGCTTCGGCTTCATCGAGCCCGAAGGCGGCAACAAGGACGTGTTCGTCCACATCTCGGCTCTCGAACGTGCTGGCCTGCGTGGCCTGAACGACGGTCAGAAAGTGACCTTCGACATCGAAGCCGGCCGTGACGGCCGCGAAAGCGCGACCAACATCGCCCTCGCCTAAGCGAGAACGTCGACGGAATTTGAACAGGGCGGGCCATCACTGGCCCGCCCTGCTTCATTTCCACCGGCCAGCTCGGGGCGCGATCTGTCAGTCCCGCGTCCCTGCGAACCGCTTGGCCCATTCCTCACGCTCTTCATCGGCGATCTTCTTGAACGTTACCTCGGGTACCGTGAACGCATGGCCTGACGGCAGGATCTGCAGCGCCTCGGCGACCGGGCCGGGCCAGGTCCAGTCATCGGTGTTCATCGCCGCCATCAGCTTGGCGGATGCGTCCGGGATGAACGGCGCCGATAGGACGGCGTAGACCCGGATCAGGTTCAGGGCCAGACGGATCTGGGCAGCCGCCTTGTCGGGGTCTTCCTTGAAGACGGTCCAGGGCGCGGCCGATTGCAGATACTCGTTGCCCGCAGCCCAAATTGCCCGCAGCTCTGCGGCGGCCTTGCGGACCTCCATCGCCTCCATATGCCCCTCATAGGCACGAACGCGAGTCTCCAGCTCATTGATCAGGGCTTCGGCCCGTTCGCCGGTTTCGCCGCCCTCAGGCACCGCCTCGCCGAATTTCGACCGGCAGAATTTGGTGACCCGGCTGACGAAATTGCCCAGCACATCGGCAAGGTCCTTGTTGACCGAGGTCTGAAAATTCTCCCACGTGAACTCGCTGTCCGAATTCTCGGGCGCATGGCTGAGAAGCCACCAGCGCCAGTAATCGGCGGGCAGGATCGACAGCGCCTGATCCATGAACACACCGCGCCCCTGGCTGGTGCTGAACTGGCCGCCATCATAGTTCAGATAGTTGAACGACTTGATGTAATCGACCAGCTTCCACGGCTCGCCCGAGCCCATGATCGTGGCCGGGAAGGACAGCGTGTGAAACGGCACGTTGTCCTTGCCCATGAACTGGATGTAGCGGACATCCTCGGCGCCCTCGTCGGTGCGCCACCACCGGCGCCAGGCGGCGTCATCCTTGCCATGGGCCTCGGCCCATTCGGCGGCGCAGGCGATGTATTCGATGGGCGCATCGAACCAGACGTAGAAGACCTTGCCCTCCATCCCCGGCCAGTCCTCGTCGCCCTTCTTGACCGGCACGCCCCAGTCAAGGTCGCGGGTGATGCCGCGGTCTTGCAGGCCGTCGCCGTCATGCAGCCACTTCTTGGCGATCGAGGTGGTCAGGACGGGCCAGTCTTTCTTGCTGTCGATCCAGGCGTCCAGCTTGTCCTTCATGGCCGATTGCCGCAGGTAGAGGTGCTTGGTCTCGCGCACCTCAAGGTCGGTTGATCCCGAGATGGCCGAGCGCGGGTTGATCAGGTCGGTCGGGTCCAGCTGCTTGGTGCAGTTTTCGCATTGATCGCCGCGCGCGCGCTCATACCCGCAATTGGGGCATGTACCCTCGATATAGCGGTCGGGCAGAAAGCGGCCGTCGGCGTTGGAATAGACCTGTCTCTCCGACACCTCGCGGATCAGCCCGGCCTCGGCCAGGCGCCCCGCGAAATGTTGGGTCAGCGCGTGGTTCTGCGGGCTGGACGACCGCCCGAAATGATCGAAGGACAGGCGGAAGCCGTCTGATAGGTCCTTCTGCACGGCCCACATCTCGGCGCAATACTCCGCCACGGGCTTGCCTGCCTTGGCGGCGGCAAGCTCGGCCGGGGTGCCGTGTTCGTCCGTGGCGCAGAGAAACATCACCTCATGCCCGCGCGCCCGGAAATAGCGGGCGAAAAGGTCCGCAGGCAGCTGGCTGCCCACCAGATTGCCCAGATGCTTGATCCCGTTGATATAGGGGATCGCCGAAGTGATCAGGATGCGCGCCATATCTGTCCCCGCCATATGCGGGCCGAGATGTAGCGCCCCGGCGCCGAAAGGGCCAGAGGGCGCGCGCCATCGCGCCCCGAATTGCGTTTCTCCAAGCCTTTAGCGCGGCAGCCCTATTCGTGCCTTAGTTTAGGGCGCCGCCTGTGCTACCGCTTTATCGACGAGCGTAATTGAGTGTTGCGATGAACGACGTATCGAGTTGGATCAGGTATCATGGGGCGACCTACCATGTCCCGCGTGGTGAACCGGCCCTGAACGCACTTCTGCGCCAGGGCGCGCCCGTCTCGTTCTCGTGCCGCAAGGGGGCGTGCCGGTCGTGTATGCTGCAGGCGGTGGCGGGCGACCCTGGTGAAGCCGCACGCGCCAAGCTGCCGAACGAGATGCAGGCCCTGGGGTTCTTTCTGCCCTGCTGCGCCAGCGATGTGCATGAGGTCGAGGCCGTCGATCCCGACCTGTCCCTGTGCAGTCACGAGGCGATGGTTGCCGACAAGCAGGTCTTGCTCGAGGGGATCATCCGCCTTTCGCTTGAACTGACCACCGACCTGCACTGGCAGCCTGGCCAGGCGATCGAACTGGTCGGCCCCGAAGGCGTTGCGCGCACCTATTCCATCACGTCACGGCCTGATGACTACTTTCTTGAGCTGCATATCCACCACCTGCCCGGCGGGGTGGTCAGCGCTTGGGTGGCCGAAGCCCTGCACCCCGGTGACATGGTCCGGTTTTTCGGGCCCCATGGCGATTTCATATATGATGAGGCTCTGGCGGCACGTGACCTGCTGCTGATCGGCACGGGCACGGGTGGGGGTGCCATCTTGGGCATTGCGCGCGAGGCTCTGGCCCGTGGGCATCAGGGGCGGATCCACCTCTATCATGGCGCGGCCACCCAGGCTGCCCTGTATCTCGATGAAGACCTCGCGGCCCTGGCGGGCGACACGCTGAGCACGACATCATGCGCGTCCCGCGAAGGGGAGGCTGTCCGGGTCACCGATATCGCATTCAAGGCCCATCCCGACCTGTCGCAGTTGGCCGTCTACCTCTGCGGTGCGCCCGACATGGTCGATGCGGCGCGTGTGCGCGCGGTCGCCCAGGGCGCCGATCTGGCGCGCCTTTTCAGCGATCCGTTTGAGGCGCACGGCGCGACGCTGCCGCAAGACGCCGCGAAGATGGCCACCCTTGCCACGATGCCCGATCTCTGGGCCGCGTTCGAAGATGGCCAAAAGCTGAATGCGATTTTGCGGGAATTCTACGATCTGGTCTATGAGGATGACCGTCTGGCGCCCTTCTTTCACCGCGTCACCAAACAGCGCGCCATCGAAAAGCAGTACAACTTTCTGCGCAGCATCATGCTGGGCTCACGCGATTACTTCGGCGAAAAGCCCTTCAACGCCCACCACTGGATGGTGATTTCAAACGATCTGTTCGACTACCGCGAACGCCTTTTGATGCTAGTCGCCAGACGCCATGATCTGCCAGAGCCGATGATCCGCAAATGGGCCGCCCTGCATGAGTTGTTCCGCCGCGATATCGTCAAGACCACCGCGCGCGGCGTCTTTCGCGGTGGCATCGAGGTCGATCTTGAGGGGTACAGCACCGAGGTGACTGATGTTGGCACCATATGCGACGGCTGTATGGGCGAGATCGCAGCCGGTGAAGCCGCGCGGATGCATAAACGCACGGGCGAGCTGTTCTGTACCAGATGCGAGGGCGCGGGCCAGGGTTGACCCGCGACCCCGTTACTCCGCGGCGGTGCGGGGGGCGTACATCGCCTCGACCTCGGCTTCGGTCAGGCCCCGCCGTTCGCCCTCAAAGGTATAAAACGCGGGCTTGGCGTCGATGTAGGTCTCGGCCGCCAGCGTCAGGCCCTCGGCCGCATCCAGGCATCCCGCCGACAGGCTGATCATGCCGTCCATCGCCTCGGGCTGCACGTGGCGGACAAACAGGCTGGTCCCGCAGAGGCGGCAAAAGCACTGACGCTCACGATCGGATGACGGGTATTGCACGATATTGCCCCAGCCGTGAAAAGAGGTATTCGTCGCCCGCACCATCATCGTCATCGAGACACCGCCGGTCCAGCGCCGCGACGTCGCATCGTGGTTGGCGAAAACCTTCTCGACCGGGGTGCGGATCTTGAAGCTGACCTTGCCGCAGAGACAGCGCCCGGTGCGCAAGCCCCCCTCCCCGCCCGCAACCGGGTCTTTCAGCAGTTCAGGCAGTTTGTCACGCGACATCGCCTGCGGTACGGCAGAATGCGAATACTCAGATTGAGTGTCCGTATTACCAAAGCCGAACGGGCATTTCCCCTCACCCATATGGTCCATCTCTACTATTTCCCTCAACTTTTCACGGGGGCCTTCCATTCAGACCCTTTACACCATCACAAGACGTGGAGCGACCCTTCGCCGATCAAAGACCAACACGCCCCTTTATCGCACGCACCCTTACAAGACCGGCGTTACGCTTTAGTTTTTCTGTAAAACCCGGCGAAATTGGGGCCTCAATTTCAAGGATAATTGGTTTTAGCCGTATTTTGGCCCAACGGTAATGCTGCTATCTTCCGAAAGCAAAGAAGATCACACAGACTTTGTGTGACAGAGTGTTAAGGGTTTTCCTCTGTGCCGGTTATGCGTGCCTTGCGAACTGACGTGCGGAAACGTTTAGAGTGAGGCAGAGTATCTGAATATGCGCTTTTCAAACGTGGCGCGCGCCGCGCCGCTGCCCGAAACCGACTTCGGCGCGCTGTCGGGGTATCACGGCCCCAAGGGCTTTCACTGGCTCATTCGCGGCTGCCTTGCGGGCATGTCGCGCCCAGGGCTGATCCAGCCGATCGAGGCCGATCTGCAAGGCCTGGTGCGCATGGGAACCGACGTGCTTGTGACCCTGACTGATGAGTGGGAGCCGGATACCAAAGCCATCGAAAAAGAAGGGCTTATCAGCCAATATGTCCCCATTCCCGATATGTGCCCGCCCACATTAGATCAGACAATCGAGATCTGCGCGACTGTTGCCGACGATATCGCGGCGAAGCGGCGCGTGGTCTATCATTGCAAAGCGGGACGAGGACGGACCGGAACGCTTCTTGCGGCCCAATTGATCTGGCACGGCGCCACGGCCGAACAAGCGATAGGATATACGAAGCACAGAAATCAACTTTGGATTGAGTCTGATATGCAAATGCAATTCATACAAGAATTACCAAATAGGTTAACGGCAATAAACCCTTAGTTGTTTCATGAAAAGGGTATCTGAACGCTGTTTTTCTTTTACAATGCCCCAATAAAGCCTTTTTTCACAGCCTTGATCTAGGCGTGGCTGAAAATGCTCTGTGGCGGAGCACTCTGTTCGCCCGGGCCGCAATGGTCCGTTAACGTTAAACAATATAAGGTTACGAAAATGTCCCTCGACAAAGCTCTCCAATCCACCATGTCAACGATCCCTGAATGCCTCGCTTCAGGATATGTCGACATGGAGACAGGCATGCTGCTGGGTGTGAATACAGTCGATTCTCACCCGCAAGAGGTTCTTGATACACTCGCCGCGGCCACGGCCGACCTGTTTCAGGGCGCAAGTGTTACTCATATTGAGAACATATTCAAAAAGGCGCGCGGCCAGGAGAAAGACACGCAGCATTATTTCCAAGAGATGTTCATCTTCAGCGAAAACCTGCTGCACGTTTTCATGCGGTCAAAGAAGTATCCGGGCCATGTGGTCTGCTACGTCTGCCGTAAGAATGCGAACCCCGGCATGGTGCTGACGAAGGCGCGCATGGGCATGGAATCGGTCGCCGAAGCCGTCTGAAAACTGGGGCTCTGCGTCCGCTCAGGGCGCAGAGCCTGACATGTGAGAAACGTCTTTCTCACCTGATACTGGGTGTGGTGATTGGTTATGGCGCTTAGCGCTTCCATCAAAGCTATTTTGAAGCGCATCAGCAAGGAACTCTCGCCAGATGCGGATACAACCGATCCCGCACTTTCTGACGAGGCCGCCCTTGCACGCGTCCTGCAATGCATTGACGAAACCGTCCTGCCCCGCACGCTTGTCATGGACCTTGGCGGGCCCTCGCGCCTTGTCGCGCAGGTGGCAGATCGCAAACTGATCCACGCCGCCCTTTTCGACAAAGAAACATCGCAAGATGTACTTGATATGTCGTTGGCCGACCCGCAGGCAAATATCGAGGCTACTTTTGCCTGGATGCTGACCGATTTCACCAGCGCAGGCGGACATTTTGAAGTGATCACGGACCACCGGGCTTCGGACTTCGATGTTTCGGGCGACGGCGTAAGCGTCGAGGCCCTGCGCGAAGCCTGCATGATGTTGAAGGCCCCGCCGAAAAAGAGCACGGCATCAGACAAATCAGAGAGTGACGCGACCCAACCCGAGAAAGCCGCAGCACCGAAAAAGCCAGCGGCCCGCAAGAAAGAGCCTGCCAAGAAACGGGCCCCGGCAAAGAAGGCAAAACCAAGCAAAGCCCCCAAAGCAGCGACGAAGCCGGGAAAAGGCTTGCTCGATACGCTGACCGTTTTCAACGACTTCGCCGACACCGCCTTCATCCTGTCGCCGACCGGCCAACTCGTCGAAGGCAAGGAGGACACCGCCAGGCCGATCGCCAAGGATATCGGAAAGACACTCAGCCAAGACATGGCCGCCTGGCAAACTGCGACCGAAACGTCGCTTGGGTCTGGTGCCCTGATTGTGTTAAGACCTGAGGGACTCGAAGATATTTGTCTTTGCGTCGTGCCTGAGGACGGATTTGTTTTGGTAGCGCTCGTTAAAAATCGAAATCTTTCCCGTGTTTTTGCTTTTGCAAGGGCCGAAGCGGGGTCAGGTGGCACCTCATGACCGGACTGCGCATCAAAAACCTGTCTTTGCAGGTGGCCGACAAGGTACTCCTCCGTAATCTCAGTGTTGATCTGCCTTCCACGGGTATCGTTGGCCTGATGGGCCCGATGGGCGTGGGGAAATCCAGCTTTGCCGCGTGGCTGTGCGGTGTGGCTGACCAGAGCCTTTTTCATGCCACCTACGACGACATCAGCATCGACGACGCGCCCCTGTCTGACAGCAACAGACCGGCGCTCTTGCCGCAAAAGGCCGCGGTGGCAGCGGACCAGGCGATTGAGCGTCTGGATCAACTGATCGCACAACACCCACCCATTTTATGCGTGGATGAAGTGACGGCACTCCTGCCCCCGGAAGACGCTGCAAAAGTGCTGGAATGGCTTAAAGATGCCGCCCGGCAAATGCCCATTCTGATGATCTCGCACAATCAGCTGCAGGTCGCGTGCCATGCGCAGCAAGTGATGCTGCTGGCCGGTGGACGTGTGCAGGAGGTTACGCCAGCCAAGCAGTTCTTTACGGCCCCCGTCAGCGCGGCAGGGCAGCAATTCATTCGCACCGGCGGCGCCGTCGTGACGAACCCCGAAACCGACCCCCGGCATCTGATGTCGGATCTGCGTGAGATACCAGCCGATCTGGAGCTGACCCAGGAAGGTCCGGACGCCAATCCGACATTGCAATGGGTTCTGAAAGACAAGCTGGCCGTGTTCAAACCTGCCTCGCCGGGCGCTGTCTCTGCCGCTGAACTGAAAGCGATGTCGCGGCGCGGTATCTCGTCGGTTGTCGTGCTCGACCAGAACCGGCCGCCGGACCTCGATGCCTTGGCCGAGGCAGGCCTGGTCGGCGTCTGGTTCCCGATGGACCCTACCTGCCTGCCGCAGATCCCCGATTGTCAGTTGCTCTGCCAGGAATGCGACCGTCTTCTCAAATCCGGTCAGAAGGTGGCCGTGGTCGTCACACCCGACAGCCTTGACGCCGAGCGCACTGTCGCCGCACAGCTTGTGCATATGGGCCTTCCCGCAGGTCTGGCCGCGAAGATCATGCGCGAGGCGTTTCGCGACAAGCAGCTTGGGCTGAATGACGAGCAGCTTCTGTGGGATCTCGAGCTGTCCAACGACCTGGTCGACGATATCTCCAAGCCGCAGAGGCGTGGGCGCCGCGACAGGCAGGCACAACCGGCAATCGCAAAAGGCAGCATCGCGTCGTTTGGACGGCCCCGGGCCAGAGGGACAGCCACGCCTGCGCTATGAGTATACATCCGCTTCAGTCGACAGAAAGCGAGGCAGTCGGCGCTGATCTCGAACAGGTGCGCACTGCCCTGCTCCGGACGTGCGACCGCCTTGATGAGGATGCCGGCGACGCTCTGAAGCAGCGCATCGCGCCGATCCGCGACAGGCTTTCGCAATACATCGCCAACATCTCGGTCGTCGGTCAGGTGAAGGCCGGAAAATCCAGCCTGGTGAATTGCCTGACACGCCGCACGGGGCTGATGCCTGCCGATATCAACCCCTGGACCTCGGTCGTCAGCAAGCTTTATTTCGGCCATCCCTCGGGCAAGACGTCAGGCGGGCGGTTCTGGTTTTTCGATGACGCGCACTGGACGCGCCTTGCCACGCGCGGCGGCCGATTGGGCGAGCTGACCGAGGGGCTGCTTGAAGACTACAAGCGCGATCAGCTGTTCGACGAGGTGCAAGCCATGCGCGAGCGGGCCCGCCTGCGCCTGGGCGACAAATTCGAGGCATTGCTGGGCAAATCGCAACGGTTCGAGACGATCACAACCGAGGTGATGGAGCGGTATGTCTGCGCGGGCGATGCCCCGAAAGAGCGGCTGAAAAACCCCGAAGCCGGCCGCTACAGCGATATCACCCACACGGCCGAGATTTACTTCGACGCGCATCCCTTCGGTTGCCCGATTTGTGTCATGGACACGCCCGGCACGAACGACCCACTTTTGATCCGCGAGGAAATCACACAGCAAAACCTTGAGAATGCGGATTTCTTTATCGTTGTCCTGTCGGCGCATCAGGCCCTGTCAGAATCCGATCTGCGGCTGTTGCGGATCATGAAGGCCCTCAAGCGCGACCAGCTTGTGGTCTTCGTGAACCGGATAGACGAGGTGGACAACCTCATCGGCGTTCATGAGGATTTGCAAGCGCTGATGACCTCGCGCCTGCGCAAGACAATCGGGGTCGACGTGCCTGTGGTTTTGGGGAGCGCCGCCTGGGCCCACTACGCCTTGACCGGCGACGATGCCGATGACGAGATCGACCACGACCTGATCGCGCGCTTTGCCCAATCGCGCCCCGAAATCTCGCAACCGCTTGATGCAGGCCAACTTGATCTGAGCCCCGATCGGCAGGCTGCGCTGGCGGCCTCGGGCCTGCCGCAGCTTGAGCGTGCGCTGTCCACCGTTCTCTACAACGGTGCGGCCGCCAATGTGTTTCGCGGCGCGATCGACGACCTTCTCGTGCTGTTGGGCCAATCGATCGACCGCGTCAATTTCCAGCTTCAGGCGCTGAAAGAGCCGGAAAAGCGCCGCGCCGCGCCGCTGTCCCCAGGTCAACGCACCGCCATTCTGAAAGACTTCGAATCCAGTGTCTCTGCGGTCAAGGAAACACTTCTGGAAATCAATGACACCGCTTGGGACACGCTCAGAACCGCCTTCAAGGACGAGATCGACCGTTTTGTTGAAACGTCATTTGATCAAAGCCACAAGAAACGCGGCGGGGCAGCGTCGGCCAAACTGATATCGGAAAGCGTCGATGCGCTGCGCGATGATCTGAAGGGGACTTATCTGCTTGGGTTTGAAGCGATCCAGGACAAGATCTGGCTTGCGCTAAGGGGGCTGAACCTCGACTGCGACGTCGATATGGAGGCTTCCGTTCGTGCGCGCATCAAGAACCTGCGGATCGGCACGATTGGATTTCTGTCTATCGAACCGAAGGCCGACCCGCTTTACCGGCCGGTCACCCTGGACGTGGCGACCGGATGGCTTAGCACCCTGCTGACCCGATCGGACACGCGTGCAAAAGCCGTGATCGAAACGGCGCGGGATCAGTTCACGGAGATCTGCGATCAGATTATCGCGGAAGGCAAGAGCAGCTTTGAAAGCTATACGAAATCAAGCCTTTCGAACTATCTTTTTGATCTTTCCCGATTGCTGGACCAGCTCTCGGGACAGGATCAGGCAGTCTCGATTAAGCAGATCGACGCAGGCAGAGAAGCCGGGCAACGCATCGCCGAAACGCAGGAGCAATTGGACCGCCTGACACGCAATGTCGAAAAGCTGACGGCTCTTGAAAGTCTCTTTGCAACCGGCAGACGCGTCGAAAATGGCTGAGAAAGAGCCGGCGTCGGAAATCGCAGCGCTCACTGAGTTTCTGTCGGTTCTCGATGGGCTTCTCATCGAAGCCGGCACGCCGCTTGATGTTCTGCGCGGCAAGGCCGCCGCGTTGCTGCGGGCATCGCTTGGGCCTGTGCGGGTCGCCGTTGCCGGCGAATTCAGCTCAGGCAAATCGACATTGGTCAACCTGCTGGTCGGCGATGCGGTAATCAAGACCAGCGTTCTGGCGTCGGATCTGCCCCCGATCGTGTTCAGCCACGGCGCGTCGCACCATATCTCGGCCGGCCGATGGGATGATTCCCAAGGGGTGATCGGCCCACCGATCGACCTTGGGGCAGAGCTTCCCGAGGCGGTCGATTTCATCCGCGTCTCGACCCCGTCCGAGATGTTGCGCGATGTTGAGATCATCGACCTGCCCGGAACGAATGACCCCGAGCGTGATGAGCAATTGCTGATCGATATCGCGGGCCAGGCCGATATTCTGATCTGGTGCACAAATGCCGTAAATGCCTGGCGCGAAAGCGAAAAACACACCTGGTCAAACCTGCCCTCGGCTTTGCGGAAGACCGGGATGCTTGTGGTCACCCATGTCGATTTGAAATCGGTGCGCAAATCGGTCCCCCGTCTGCTGGCCCGTCTAGAGCGCGAAACCTTGGACAAATTTGACGCGATCATCCCCCTGGCCGCACCAAAGGCACAGTCGGCAACCCGCAACGGCGCGGTTGAAGATGCCGAGGCCTGGGCCGAAAGTGGCGGGCAGGCCTTGTGGCAGGGCCTTCAAGATCAGGTGGCAACGGCCAGGCGGATCGCGGCGGATGCCGCGCAATCCTTCGTTCACGAAGAGGTCGCCCCCCTCTTGGCCGATGAGAGCTCCCTCATCTACACGACGGCGGACAAATGGCAGGGGCTTCAGGGGCAATGGAAAAAACGCCTGAATGACATTCTGGCGCAGGTTGACCAGATCGACGACAAGGCGTTTCTCACCCTCGCAAAGACCGCCGTGACCGATCTTTCCGCCACGGTAAAGGCGTCAGCGCCAGTCACGGCCGAGCTTGCCTGGCTCGACACGCAACTTGCAGCAGCCGCCGCCTTGCTGAACACAAAAACAACCGATGGTGAGCGCGCGGCCCTTATCTTGCAACAGCTCGACGGTGACGTGGTCCTCGCGCTGCAAGCCGCGCCCTTCTCTCAGGGCGACATCTTGCGATGAAACGCCGTCTTCCGGGTCATGCAGCGCACCACCGAATGACCTGCCCCCTTGCCCTCGGACCCCGTAACGCTAGGCTCCGCCCCGCAAGAAACAAGGGGAGAGCGACCCATGAAAAAGCGACCGCTTGGCCGAACCGGCCTGAGAGTGTCAGAGATTTGCCTCGGCACCATGACCTGGGGCAGCCAGAACACCGAGGCCGAGGGCCATGCGCAGATCGACATGGCGCTGGATCACGGTGTCGATTTCATGGACACGGCCGAGATGTATCCCACCAACCCGATCAAGCCCGAAACGGTGGGCGGGACCGAGGACATCATCGGCACATGGCTGGCGAAATCGCGGCGGCGCGATGACGTGGTGATTGCCACCAAGATTACAGGCGCGGGCAATGAGATGATCCGGGGTGGTGAGCCGATCACACCCGATAACATCCGGTCCTGCGTCGAGGCCTCGCTGCGGCGTTTGCAGACGGATGTGATCGATCTTTATCAACTGCATTGGCCGAACCGCGGGTCTTATCATTTTCGCCAGGTCTGGGGCTTCGATCCCAGCCACCAGAGCCGCGAAGAGACGATGGACCATATGCAGGCCGTGCTTGAAACGATGGGGCAGCTGGTCGCCGCAGGCAAGGTGCGCCATTTCGGCCTGTCGAATGAGACCGCCTGGGGCACGGCGCAATGGATTACGCTGGCCGAGGCGGCGGGCCTGCCGCGTGTGGCGTCAATCCAGAACGAATACTCGCTGCTCTGCCGCTATTACGATACCGATATGGCCGAGCTTGGGGTGAATGAGGGTGTGACGCTTCTGGCCTATTCGCCGCTGGCGGCAGGTCTTCTGACCGGCAAATATGCAGGCGACGTGACACCTGACGGCACGCGGCGTGAGCGCACGCCGACCTTGGGCGGACGGATCACGCCGCGGGTCTGGGAAGCGGTATCGGCCTATCTGGGCATCGCCGCGCGACATGATCTGGATCCGGTGCAGATGGCCATCGCCTGGTGCCTGTCGCGCCCCTTCCCGATGATCCCGATCATTGGGGCGACGTCGGAGGCGCAGTTGAAGACCGCTCTGGGGTCGGTCGAGGTGACGCTGTCGGAGGGCGTTCTGGCCGAGATCGACAGCGCCCATAAGGCGCACCCGCTGCCGTTCTGAGCGTCTCCGGGCCGAGGCGCTCCCGCCCGTCGTCGCGGATCGAAGATCCGCTCCTCACGGTTGGGCCCGGCGCCTCGCCTGCGGCTCGGCGCGGGTGCGCCCCGCTGGTCCGTCCGGCTCTGCCTCTGCCGGACGCATCCTGCACGCCGACCCACCAGCGGACGACTGGAACACCGGCAAAATCCGGACTTGCGGGCAGCGCCGAAATGACCTCTGCTGCGGGAAGAGGGGGCGGGTGATGCCACTGACCATGAGCCGAGAGGTCTTCGTGACCTGCGCCGTGACGGGATCGGGCGCGACCCAGTCGCGCAGCCCCCATGTGCCCCGGTCGCCCCGCCAGATCGCTGAAAGCGCCATCGCGGCGGCACAGGCAGGCGCGGCCATCGTTCATATCCATGTCCGCGATCCCGAAACCGGCGCCCCGTCACGCGACCCGGCGCTCTATCGGGAGGTGACAGACCGCATCCGCGCGGCCGACACGGATGTGATCTTGAACCTCACCGCCGGGATGGGCGGCGATCTGATGCTTGGGCCGCCTGAGGCCCCCCTGCCGCCGGCCACCGGCACCGACATGGCCAGCGCGTCGGACAGGATGGCCCATATCCGCAGCTGCCTGCCCGAGATCTGCACCCTCGATTGCGGCACGATGAACTTTGCCGAGGCGGATTACATCATGGTCAACACACCGGCCATGCTGCGTGCGATGGGCGCGGAGATGACGGCCCTCGGCATCCGGCCGGAAATCGAGGCTTTCGACACGGGCCATCTGTGGCATGCCAAGCAGCTGGTGGCCGACGGCATTCTGGCCGAGCCTGCCCTGGTTCAGCTCTGCATGGGTGTGCCCTGGGGCGCGCCTGACGACTTGAATACGTTCATGGCCATGGTGAACAATGTGCCTGCGGGCTGGACATTTTCAGCGTTCGGGCTGGGGCGGCATCAAATGGCCTATGTGGCGGCCGCCGTGCTGGCAGGTGGCCATGTGCGAGTAGGATTGGAGGATAATTTATGGTTGGACAAGGGGCGCCTGGCGACAAATGCCGAACTGGTGGAGCGTGCGGTGGGCATCATCCAGCGGATGGGGGCGCAGGTGATGGCCCCGGAGGCCGTGCGCGCCAAGCTGGGTCTGGTCAAGCGCGCGCCGGCAGCAAGATGAAGTGGGCGGGCCTTGCGTTACTGGCCGTTCTCGCGGCCTGTGTCCCCGAGGGCGGCGCCAGATCGCTGACCGAAGCCCAGGAGCGGCGCTGCATGGCGCGCGGGGGCACCGTCCAGGCGGCAGCGCCGGATGGCACCACCTTCTGCCAGCGCCCGTCACGCGATGCCGGCAAGGCCTGCTCGGTCGCGTCGGATTGCACCAGTTTTTGCGACCCGGACACCTTCACCTGCTCAGCCGAAATCCCAGAGATTGGATGCTTTTCCATGCTGGACGACAATGGCGAGGAGGTCACCGAGTGCTACGAATAGCCCTCCTCTCCCTGATTGCCCTGTCGGGATGCGCGCTGGCGCCGTCTTATCGCGATCGGTCGGTGCCGCTCACCTCAATCGCGTCGCTTGATGCGGCGCGCTATGCCGGGCGCTGGTATGAGGTCGCCCGCTTTCCAGTGGCGTTTCAAGCGGGCTGTGTCACGACAATTGCCGATTACGCCCTGCAGCCGGACGGTACTCTGTCGGTCGTGAACAGCTGCTACGATGGCAGCACTGTCCCGGGTGAGGCCCCGTTTCGACAGATTGTCGGGCAAGCGCGCCCGGCAGGGCCGGGGCGGTTCGATGTCACCTTTCAGGGCGTGCCCTTCTCGGGGCCCTATTGGGTGCTTTGGGTGGATGAGGGCTATCGCACGGCGGTGGTCGGCGTCCCCTCGGGCCGTGCCGGCTGGATCCTGAACCGCGATCCGCAGATCCCGCCCGACCGACTGCGCGCCGCGCGCGAGATCCTGGAATGGAACGGTTATGACCTGTCGCGCCTACAGGTCGCGCCGCGTTGAGCCGCAGGATCAGCGATAAGGTCAGACCCCCGACGGGCCGTCGCCATCATCACGGCGAACAATTCTGCATTGAAAACAGTTATTGCTGGCACTGCGGACATCGACGAACGCAATCTGCGCATCGGCAAGGATCGTGCGGGCGTAATCGGCAATATGACCCGTCTCGACCACCTTCCCGGTGCCGTAGACAATCCTCTCGGCGGCATCGTACCCACGCACAAGATAATGCGAAGACCGCAGAATTGCAGGCACTTGATTGGTTGCCTTGGCCGGTGGGCACGGGGCGGCGCACAGAAAAATCGGGCCCGTTTCGGCGTATGGGTTCCGGCTTTGAAAGGGGCGATGCGCAAGGATCAGGTATGGGCTGCCCGTGGGCGTCTCGTCCAGGCAGTGGCGGCAGGGATAGGCGTCGCCCTTCGCGATATGCGTCTCAACCGGTTTCCCATAGGCATCGCGCAATGTGGAGCGAATGCGGGCGACCTCGCCGGAGGGAAGGGCAACGAATGCGATGTTCATCTGGGCTCTCCTTTGCGGTGAGGATTGCTGGGTCACGCCGTGATCGCGACCCGAAACATGCGGAAACCGGGCTATGACGCGGCGCAAGGTGGCCGTCATCGGCGGTGGTGTGATCGGGGCCGGTTGGGCGGCGCGGTTCGTTTTGATGGGATGGGATGTCGGTCTGGCCGATCCCGCCCCGGATGCGCCGCAAAAGGTGGCGGCCGTGTTGGACAATGCGTGCAAAGCGCTGCCAGGGGTGCATGATGTGTTGCTGCCGCCCGAGGGGAGATTACAGGTCAGCCCCACGATCGCAGAGGCGGTTGCCGGCGCGGACTGGGTTTTTGAGGCTGCGCCCGAACGGCTGGACCTGAAACGCCGGATCTATGCCAAGGTTCAGGCGATCGCGCCGGATGTTGTCATCGCCTCGTCAACCTCGGGCTTCAAGCCCTCCGATCTGCAGAAGGGCGCGGCGGAGCCTGCGCGCATTCTGGTCGCACACCCCTTCAATCCGGTCTATCTGCTGCCATTGGTCGAGCTTGTGGCCTCGCCCGCGACCCCGCCCAAGATCGTGGCCGACGCCAAGGCTCTGCTGACAGAGGTCGGCATGTACCCCTTAGAGGTGCGGGCCGAAATCGATGGCCACATCGCCGACCGCCTGCTTGAAGCCGTCTGGCGCGAGGCTTTGTGGCTGGTCAAGGACGGGGTCGCGACGACGGCCGAGATCGACGATGCGATCCGCTATGGCTTTGGGCTGCGTTGGGCCCAGATGGGATTGTTTGAGACCTACCGGATTGCCGGCGGCACTGCCGGCATGCGGCATTTTCTGGCGCAATTCGGGCCCAGCCTGAAATGGCCCTGGAGCAAGCTGACCGATGTGCCGGAGCTGACCGATGATCTGATCGACATGATCGCCACGCAGTCGGACGCGCAATCGGGTGGCCTGTCGATCGGCGCGCTGGAGCGGGCGCGCGACGCCAATCTTGTGGCCCTTCTGAACGCGTTGAAATCGGCCTTCAACCCGCAGGCCGCCTATGGGGCGGGCGCGGTATTGCGGACGGCAGATGCGCGGATGGATGCGCGGCCGCACGACCTGTCGCAGCCCTTCCCCACCTATGCCCGCGCCGTACCCACCGACTGGACGGATTACAACGGGCATATGACCGAGGCACGGTATCTCGACGCGTTCGGCCGGGCGACCGACCGGTTCATGGAGGCGATCGGCTGCGATGCCGATTACATCGCAACCGGCGGCAGCTTTTTCACCGTTGAGACGCATATCCGCCATCTGGGCGAGGTGGTCGCCGGCACGCGGTTCACGGTGACAAGCCGGCTTCTGGGCTACGAGGGCAAGAAGATGCACCTCTGGCATGAGCTTCGCGTGGGTGACGAGGTGCGCGCCACGGGCGAGCACTTGCTGATCCATGTGAGCCTTGAGACCCGCCGCGCCAGCCCGCCGGGCGCCCGTGTCGCCGAACATCTGGATCGCCTTTGGAGGGCCCATAAGACGCTGCCTCTACCCAACGGTGCAGGGCGTGCCGTGGGGCAGCGGCAATGACTGCACCATGCCCAGGCAGGCCCAAAATATCACTGCTTGGCCTGTCCTAACGGGAACTTGGTCGGTTTTGCACCGGCATGTCCTTGTCAAAGCCGCGCACTTGTCGAACACTGGCCGCATGCCGAGAACGGCACTTGAGATATAAAACAAGGGGAGGTCTCATGAAGACCACAACGACACTGACATTGGCCGCCATTCTGCTGGCCAGCACGGCGCCTCTCAGCGCCGAGACGCTGCGATGGGCCCGCTCGGGCGATGCGCTGACGCTGGACCCGCATGCCCAGAACGAAGGCCCGACCCACACGATCCGCCATCAGATGTATGAGCCGTTGATCATCCGTGATGTGACCGGCGCCTTCGAGGCGGCGCTGGCCACCGATTGGGCCCCCAAGGACGGGGACCCGAACGTTTGGGTGTTCAACCTGCGCGAGGGCGTGAAATTCCACGATGGCGCAGATTTCACCGCCGAGGATGTGGTGTTCAGCTTCGAACGCGCCAAACAGCCGAATTCCGACATGAAGGAACTGATCGGATCGATCACCGAAGTCCGGGCGGTGGATGATTACACGGTCGAGATGGTCACCGACGGGCCGAACCCGATCCTGCCGTCGAACCTGACGAACCTCTTCATCATGGACAAGGGTTGGTCCGAGGCCAACAACACCGTCAACGTGCAGGATTTCGAAGGTGGCGAGATCACCTTCGCCACGACCAACGCCAACGGCACCGGGCCTTACGTGCTGCAAAGCCGCGAGCCTGACGTCCGCACCGTCATGGTCCGCAATGAGGAGTATTGGGGGATCGATCAGTTCCCCATGGACGTGACCGAGATCGTATATACCCCGATCCAGAACGCGGCCACGCGGGTCGCGGCCATGCTGTCGGGCGAGATCGATTTCCTGCAAGACATGCCGGTGCAGGATCTTGAGAGGGTAAACGCCGCCGATGGCCTGATCGTCAAGCAGGCGCCGCAGAACCGGGTGATCTTCTTCGGGATGAACATGGGCGCCGACGATATCGAGGCCGACAATGTCGACGGCGCGAACCCGCTGGCCGATGTGCGGGTGCGTCAGGCGATGTCGATGGCGATCAACCGCGATGCGATCCAGCAGGTCGTGATGCGCGGCCAAAGCCAGCCCGCCGGCATGATCGCCCCACCCTTCGTCAACGGCTGGACCGAAGCCATGGACGCCGAATCCAGCACCGATATCGAGGCCGCCCGCGCCCTGATGGAAGAAGCGGGCTACGCCGATGGCTTCTCGATCCAGCTCGATTGCCCGAATGATCGCTACATCAACGATGAAGCGATCTGCCAGGCCGCCGTGGGCATGCTGGGCCAGATCGGCGTGACGGTGAACCTTGATGCCAAGCCCAAGGCGCAGCACTTCCCGCTGATCACCGACGGGCAGACCGATTTCTACATGCTGGGCTGGGGCGTGCCGACCTACGATTCGGAATACGTCTTCAACTTCCTGGTCCACACCCGTGGGTCGGATATCGGCACCTGGAACGGCACGGGCTTTTCCGACGCCGAAACCGACGCGCTGATCCAGTCGCTGGCGTCCAACACCGATCTTGAGGCCCGCAATGCCGATATCGCCACGATCTGGCGGACGGTGCAGGACCAGCACCTCTACATTCCGATCCATCACCAGGTTCTGAACTGGGGCATGGCCGAACAGTTCGGGATTGAGGTCGATCCCGAGGATCAGCCGAAAGTGAAGTACTTCACGGTGAACTAAGCCATTGATCCGGCGCACCTGTCTGGTCGCGCCGGGTCTTCCTAGGGGCCGCCGCCACACCGGCCCTGCCGCCCCCCCCGTATCGAGGAAACGCCATGCTACGCTCTGTCCGATATGCCGCCCTGATTGCCGCCCTGGCCCCGGCTGCCCATGCCGAAGATTTCACCTGGGCCGTCACCACCGATCCGCAGACGATGGACCCGCATGCGGTGAACTCGGCGCCCGTTCTGGGGTTTCTCAACAACGTCTATGAGGGGCTTGTCCGGCGCGGCAAGGACATGAGCATCGAACCCGCGCTGGCGACATCCTGGGAGCCGATCGAGGATGGCGTCGGCTGGCGCTTTATCCTGCGCGAGGGCGTGACGTTCCAGGATGGCAGTGCGTTCACCGCCGAGGATGTGCTGTTCTCATACGAGCGCGCCTCAAGCGAGGCGGCCGATACGGCAAGCTGGTTCGCGCCCGTCTCAAGCGTGAGCGTGGTCGGTGATTACACGGTCGATTTCATCATGGCCTCGCCCAATCCGATCTTTCCCGACAGCATCGCCAACTGGATGATCATGGATAGCGGCTGGGCCGAGGCCAACAATGCCACCCTCCCCGACAAGGAAAGCGGCAATTACGCCACGCTGAACGCCAACGGCACCGGCGCCTTCCGCATCACCGCACGTGAGCCCGGCCTCCGAACCGTGCTTGAGCCGCATGAAGGCTGGTGGGGCGAGGTTGAACATAACATCACCCGGGCCGAACTGACGCCAATCCAGAACCCAGCCACGGCGCTGGCTGCGCTGTTGTCGGGCGACGTGGATTTCATCAATCCAGTGCCGATCCAGGATGTGGCGCGGTTGCAGGGCACTCCGGATGTCAAGGTGATCCAGGGGATCGAGGCGCGGGTCATCATGCTGGGCTTTCCCCATGGCGCCGAGGCGCTGAAATACTCCGCCGAGACGGACGACGCCAACCCGTTTGCGGATGTCCGCGTGCGCCGGGCCGTCGCCCATGCGGTGAACGTGCCGGCGATCTTGCAGACCATCATGCGCGGCAATGCCGAGGCCGTGAACCAGTTGGTCAGCCCCGCGATGCGCGGCTATTCAGAAGGTCTCGGCACCACATCCTACGACCCCGATCAGGCCCGCGCCCTGCTGGCCGAGGCGGGCTATCCCGATGGCTTCTCGTTCGGTCTGAGATGCCCCAACAACCGCTATCTGAACGATGAATCCGTCTGCCAGGCGATCACTGGCATGCTGGCGCAGGTCGGTCTGCGCGCCACGCTCGATGCGATGCCGGTTCAGAATTACTGGCCCGAGCTGCGCGCCGATAACTTCGACATGTACCTGCTGGGCTGGTCGCCCGGCACCTTCGACGCCGAACACCCGATCCGCTTCCTGGCCGCCACACCGAACGAGGAGGCGCGCCTGGGCAGCTGGAATTTCGGCGATTACTCGAACACGCGGGTGGATGAGCTGTTGCCCCTGATCCAATCCGAGATCGACGAGGCCCAGCGCCAAGCCATGCTGGATGAGGTGGCACAGATCCTGCAAGATGAAATGGCGTATGTGCCACTTTATGTGCAACCGCTGGTCTGGGGTGCGCGCAGCAACATCGATGTGACGCAAAGGCCAGATGACTTCTTTATCTTGCGCTGGGTCACGGTTAACTAAGGCCGGTCGGGGGCCGTCAAGGCCTCCACCACGGGGTTCGGGACAACATGCTGGCATATATCATCCGACGCGTCGCGCAATCGGCGCTTGTCCTGCTGATCGTCGGGCTTGTCGCCTTTTCGATGTTCCGCTTCGTGGGCGATCCTATCGACAACATGCTGGGCCAGGAGCGGACCGCCGAGGATATCGAGCGTCTGCGCGAGCAGTTGGGCCTCGACCAATCCTTCGTCGTGCAATACTTCCGGTTCCTCGAAGGCGCGGTGCAGGGCAATTTCGGCGTCAGCTATCGCCAGGGGCGCCCGGTGGCCGAGATTCTTCTGGAGCGCGCGCCCGCCACGCTGGAACTGGCCGCCGTGTCGGGGGTGTTTGCCATTCTTCTGGGCATTGCGCTTGGCGTTTTCACGGCGATCCGGCGCGACGGCCTTCTGGCCAATTTCATCATGTCCGCCTCGTTGATCGGGGTGTCTCTGCCGACCTTTCTGATCGGTATCCTTCTGATCTACATCTTCTCGGTTGAGCTGGGCTGGCTGCCCAGCTTCGGGCGCGGCGAGACGGTCAGGATCGGCAATTGGTCCACCGGGTTTCTGACCGAAAGCGGGCTGAAGGCGCTGATCTTGCCGTCGATCACGCTGGGGCTTTATCAGATGACGCTAATCATGCGGCTGGTCCGATCCGAGATGCTTGAGGTTCTGCGCCAGGAATACATCCGCTTTGCCCGCGCCCGCGGGCTGAAGGACCGGGTGGTGAACTTTCGCCACGCGCTGAAAAACACCATGGTGCCGGTCATCACGGTGATCGGCCTGCAACTGGGCGCGATCATCGCGTTCGCCATCATCACCGAGACGGTGTTCCAGTGGCCCGGTGTGGGGCTGTTGTTCATCAACGCGATCCAGTTCGTCGATATCCCGGTGATGGCCGCTTACCTGATGCTGATCTCGGTCATGTTCGTGGGCATCAACCTGTTGGTGGATATCCTTTACTTCTTCATCGACCCGCGCCTGCGCGTCGACAGGGCGGGAGGGCACTGATGACTGATCGACCCGTCCCCGAGCGGCCCGAGGTGAAGCCGGTCCAGAAGTCGCGCCTGCGCGTCGCGCTGGACAGCGATCTGTTCTACACCTTCCGCCGGTCGCCCGTGGCCGTGGTCTCGGCCCTGGTGGTGGCCATTTTGGTGTTGTCGGCGGTCTTCGCGCCGCTGATCGCAACCTCGAACCCGTTCGACCCCGCCTCGCTGAACCTGATGAACGGCTTCACCCCACCGATGCAGCCAAACGCCTTCACCGGCGACACGTTCTGGCTTGGCACCGACGATCAGGGGCGTGACGTCTTTTCGACCATCCTTTACGGCATGCGGATTTCGCTGTTCGTGGGCGTGGCTGCGGTGCTGTTTGCCATGATCCTCGGCATCACTCTGGGTCTGATCTCGGGCTATGTGGGCGGCTGGACCGAGACGATCATCATGCGCACGGCCGATGTGCAGCTGACCTTTCCGTCGATCCTGGTGGCGATGCTGATCTTCGGGATCGCCAAGGGTGTCACACCGGTCGAATATCGCGACCAGATGGCAATCTGGGTGCTGATCCTGGCCATCGGGCTGTCCGATTGGGTGCAGTTCGCGCGCGTCGTGCGGGGCGCGACGCTGGTCGAGAAAAGCAAGGAATATGTTGAGGCCGCGCGCCTGATCGGGCGCACGCCCTACGCGATCATGCTGCGCCACATCCTGCCCAATGTGCTGTCGCCGGTTCTGGTGATCGCCACGATCAGCCTGGCCCTGGCGATCATCGCCGAAGCCACGCTCAGCTTTCTGGGCGTCGGTGCGCCGCCCACACAACCCTCGCTCGGCACGTTGATCCGCATTGGCCAGGGCTTCCTCTTCTCCGGCGAATGGTGGATTTTGCTCTTCCCCGCAATGACGCTTCTAGCCCTGGCGCTCAGTGTCAATCTGCTGGGCGACTGGCTGCGCGACGCCCTGAACCCGAGGTTGCGATGACACGGACCAGCCTGCGGCGCCCCAAAGTTGATGAGCTACAGATGTTGTCGGACCTTTGTCTGCGATCCAAGGCCTACTGGGGTTACGACGACGCGTTCCTGGCGGCCTGCAGGGAGGAGTTGAGTGTGCGAGAAGCTGATATCCCCGAGACGATCATTGCCGAGCACGATGGCCGCGTGGCCGGTGTCGCGCAGGTTTCCGTCGCCGGGCAACATGCCGAATTGGAGAAACTCTTTGTCTCACCGGATGCGATGGGTATCGGGGTTGGGCGCAAATTGTTTCAGTGGTGCCGCGATAGGGCGGCCTCCCAAGGGGCGTCCACGCTGAACATCGAGGCTGATCCAGATGCGCGTCCATTCTACGAGCGTATGGGTGGACGCGTTGTGGGTACGGCGGCTTCGGCCTCAATCCCGGGGCGTCGTCTTCCGGTGCTTCATTTATCGCTTGATCCGGTATCGTTCATATGACCACGTCCGTGCTGTCCATCCGCAATCTCTCAGTTGAAATCCCGACCCGTACGGGCATCGTGAAACCCGTCGATGGGGTCAGTTACGACATCGAAGCGGGCGAGATCCTGGGCATCGTGGGCGAAAGCGGCGCGGGCAAGTCGATGGCCGGCAACGCCGTCATCGGGCTTCTCAGCCCGCCCGCCCATATCGCGGCGGGGGAGATCTGGCTGAACGGCGCGCGCATCGACCACCTGACAGGCGACGCGATGCGGCGGTTGCGCGGCAAAGAGATCGGGATGGTCTTTCAAGATCCGCTCACCTCGCTGAATCCGCTTCTGACCATCGGCGATCAGCTGACCGAAACGATGTTGACGCATCTGCCGATCAGCAAATCCGAGGCCGAGCAGCGCGCCGTGGCCGCCCTTGACGAGGTCGGCATCCCCGGCGCAGCGCGGCGGATCGGCAGCTATCCGCATGAATTCAGCGGCGGCATGCGCCAACGCGTGGTGATCGCGCTGGCCCTTTGTGCCGAACCCTCGCTGATCATCGCCGATGAACCGACAACGGCGCTGGATGTGTCAGTGCAGGCACAGATCATCGCGCTCCTCAAACGGCTCTGCCGTGACCGTGGCACGGCCGTGATGCTGATTACCCACGATATGGGTGTGATCGCCGAGGCGGCTGATCGGGTCGCGGTGATGTATGCGGGCCGGCTGGCCGAGCTTGGCACGGTGCGCGACGTTCTGACCCGGCCCCGGCACCCTTACACGCACGGGCTGATGGCCTCGACGCCGCTGGCCTCGCAAGGCAAGGCGCGACTGCATCAGATCCAGGGCGCGATGCCGCGTCTGGATGCCGTGCCCGAGGGCTGCGCCTTTCACCCGCGCTGCGACTACGCGCAGGACAAATGCCGCAGGTCCCCTGCCCCACGCATCACCGATGGTCACGCGGCCGAGGCCGCCTGCTGGTTCCCTCTGATGCGCGAAGAGGTGTCGTGATGGCTCTTGTAACAGTCAAAAACCTCAGCCGCGTCTTCGACGTCTCGCGGCCCTGGCTGAACCGGGTGATCGAGCGTCTGCCGAAGACCTATCTGACCGCCGTGTCTGATGTCGATTTCCAGATTGCGGCCCACAACACCTATGCTTTGGTGGGTGAAAGCGGGTCGGGCAAATCGACGATCGGGCGGATGCTGGTGGGCCTGTTGAAGCCCACCGAAGGCTCGGTCGAGATTGAGGGCGTTGATCTGGCGCGCGAGCAAAACGCGGCCAAGGTGGATGCCGTACGCTCGGATATCCAGATGATCTTTCAGGACCCCTTCGCCTCGCTCAACCCGCGATGGCGCGTGCGGGACATCATCGTCGAGCCGGTGGCCGCCCGCGGCGGAAACACCGACGGGCTGGCCGAGAAGCTGCTTGAGCAGGTGGGCCTCTCCGCCTTGGATGCCGGCAAGTTCCCACATGAGTTTTCCGGCGGCCAGAGGCAGCGGATCTGCATCGCCCGCGCGCTCTCGTCCGAGCCCAAACTGATCGTCTGTGATGAGCCGACATCGGCGTTGGACGTGTCGGTTCAGGCGCAGGTGCTGAACCTGATGAGCGATCTGAAGGACAATTTCGGCCTGACCTATCTGCTGATCAGTCACGACCTGACAGTCGTACGGCACATGGCCGATCGCATCGGGGTGCTTTATCTGGGCCGCCTGGTTGAAGAGGCCAAGCCCGAGGACCTGTTTGAGGCGCCCAAGCACCCCTACACCCAGATGCTGCTGGACGCCGCGCCGCGCATGGACGCGTTTGGGCGCGAGGTGACCCCGCCCGAAGGCGAAATCCCCGACCCCACAAACCCGCCCTCAGGCTGCGCGTTCCACCCCCGCTGCCCCCTGGCCGCGGATATCTGCCGCGCCGAGCGGCCGATCATGCGCGATGTCGGCGGGTCGCGCGTGGCGTGCCACCTGGCGGAGTAAGGCCCTTGCAGTCAGAGTTTCCGCCACGGATCCGTGGCGGAAACTCTGAAAAAGCGCTGTTTCAAGGTGTCTGATACATCTCAAAACACGAAATCGACCGCGTCGAGATCGGCAAGGCTGACGCCTTCCAGCGTGATCGTATTGCCGCCGCCAGCGTCTATCACGACGTCGCTGCCGACCTGGCTCATGTGGTTGGCCATCAGGTCGGCGAAGTCGGTGATGCTGGCCACGAGCGCCAAATTGATCCGCTCGAAATCGTTCGTCGCCGCGAAATCGGTGATCACATCGGCCCCAAACGCACCCGCGAAGACGAAGGTGTCGGCGTTGAACGACCCCGTCAGCGTGTCGTCGCCCGCGCCTCCGTTCAGCGTGTCGAACCCGACCCCGCCGGTCAATGCGTCATTGCCAAGGCCACCATTCACCACATCGTCGCCAGCCCCCGCGAACAGACGGTCGTCGCCGGTGCCACCCAGCACCGTATCGTCGCCCTGGCCCGCGAAAATCACGTCGTTTCCATCGCCCCCATTGGCGACATCATTGCCCGCGCCCGCGAACAAGCGGTCGGCACCGTCGTCGCCCGAAAGCGTGTCGTCGCCCAGACGGCCATAGAGGTTGTCAGCCTGGCCACCGCCGGCCAGCACGTCATTGCCGTCGCCGCCATCGAGGTGATCGAAACCGCCATCCCCGAACAGCCGGTCATTGCCAGCCTCACCCAGCAAGCGGTCGTCCTGAGTGCCGCCCCGCAAAACATCCGCCCCATCGCCGCCGAAAAGACGGTCATTGCCTGCATCCCCGGTCATCCGATCATTGCCCGCGCCACCCAGCAGATTGTCGGCACCATCCTCGCCGGCCATCTGGTCATCACCATCTCCGCCTTCCAGGAAATCCGCCTGTGCGCCGCCGAGGATGGTATCATTGCCGATCCCGCCCTCAATCGTGTCAAAACCACCGCCGCCGCGCAGTACGTCATCGCCGGCGCCACCAAAGACGACATCTGATCCGGTGCCCGCTGAGATGGTGTCGTCACCGCCCTGTCCATCAATCCAGTCTGCGCCAACCGAATCCGAAATCACATCGGCCGCTGCCGTTCCGAACCAACGCGCCTCGAAGTGCTGGCCGACGACGCCAAGAGCATCGCCATCCTGGTTTTCCGAGGCCCAGGTTACAAGAAAGCTACCATCGTCAGACACGGCGATAGAAGGATAATACTGGGTACCAGCCGTCACATCATTGATCTGAAGCTCGCCCCCAACCGGCTGCCCAGCGGCGTCGTATCTCTGGCCATAGACGTCCCAGCCACCTCCAACCAGATCGCGTGACATCCAAACCACGACAAACCCGCCATCCGGCAACGCCACGAGGGCGGGCTCTTCCTGGCTTCCCGTGGTTGTCGTATTCACCAAGAACTCACCGCCCACAGGCGCCCCGGACGTATCAAAGCGCTGACCATAGATCCCAGCGGCCGCGCCATCCTGACCGCTTGACTCCCAAACAACCAGCAGCCCCCCATCTGCGAGGATGACCATCTGCGCCACTTGCTGATCGTTGGCGACATCCGTGCTCAGCCTGAACTCACCGCCCACCGGCGTTCCGTTAGATGTATAGCGCTGGGCATAAATCCCGGCCGCCTCGTCACCTTCGTTTTGCGACTTCCAGCTGATAATGAAACCACCATCTGGCAGGCCTATTACGGAAGGCGTCGCCTGAAAACCGTCGGTCGTGGTGTTAACTTGGAACTCTGGGCCGACGGGATTTCCATTCACATCGTATCTCTGGGCAAAGATTCCAAAGGCGTCACCATCCTGCTTATCAGACGGCCAAGTGACAATAAAACCGCCATCGGCAAGAGCCGCGATTTGAGGCTCATATTGATTGCCTGTGGTTTCGGTGTTGAACCGGAACTCTCCCCCAACGGGAGATCCGCTTGCGTTGAAGAGTTGGCCGTAGACACCACGCTGGTCGCCATCCTGACCAAACGACTCCCACCCGACGACAAAGCCACCGGTGCTGAGCGCAACGACGGTCGCATCCCTTTGTAGGCTGTCGGTATAGGTATTGATCTGGAACTCAATCCCCACCGGTGCGCCTGTCGCATCGAGGCGTTGGCCGAATATTCCATAACTGCTGCCATCCTGACCTAGTGATTGCCAGACAACGACATAGCTTCCATCGGATAACACCGTCACAGACGGGGCAGTCTGCGCATCAGCTGTTTCTGTATTCACAAGGAATTCACCGCCAGTAGGGTTAAAGCCGATGGACATTCTTATCTCTCCCACGTGTTTGCTTTTGAATGGCCGGCAGATGTGGCCATTGATTTTGATCTTTCAGGACAATGTGTGATGGTCTGTCACAACCTTTTTCGTTTGCCCTGAACACTAAACAGGACTTGCGCTGGACGCACTAACTAGTTGACAAAAAACATTAATTCATACAACTAGAACACGAAATCAGCAGCGTCTAGATCGGAAAGGTTGACACCATTCAAGGTAATCGTATTACCGCCGCCAGCGTCGATGACAACATTGCTACCGACCTGGCTCAGATGGTTGGCGGTGAGGTCTGCAAAACTGGTGATCGAGACCACACCCGACAAATCAATCTGCTCGGCGTTGTTGGTCGCATCGAAATCGGTGATCACATCGGCCCCGAAACTGCCGGCGAAGATAAAGGTATCGGCGTTGAAATTGCCCGAAAGCGTGTCATTGCCGGCGTCCCCGGCCAAAGTATCGAAACCGGCCCCGCCGATCAGAATATCGGCTTGCCCGCCGCCGTTCAGAATGTCGTCCCCCGCGCCACCTTCAAGGTGGTCAAAGCCACTGCCACCAAAGAGGATGTCGTCATTATCCGCACCGCGCAACGTGTCATTTCCCGTTCCACCGTAGAGACGATCATTTCCGACACCGCCCTGCAGCAAATCATTACCGGCATCGCCATAGAGACGATCAGCGCCCGTATCGCCCGACAGGACGTCATTGCCAAATCCGCCGTTGATCAGATCGGCCTGACCGCCGCCGAACAGCACGTCACTACCAGAGCCGCCGTTGATGGTGTCAAATCCACCATCACCCCGGATCGTGTCCGACCCGGCACCTCCAACGAATGAATCATTGCCCGAGCCGCCAAAAAGGCGGTTAGCGTCTGCGTTTCCAAGCAGGGTATCTGCCAAGGCCGAACCGACGACGTTCTGAAAACCGTTTATGACATCGCCAGTTGCATGCCCACCAGTGACGGTTTCCTCCAAAAGGTTGACGACAACACCCGCATCCGACCCGATGTAAGACAGAAAATCCCCTTCATTTCCGCCCCCTTCAATAGTGTCTGCGCCGTCCCCTCCGTTCAGAGTATCGTCTCCAGAGCCACCGGACAGGCTATCGTCCCCGTCACCACCAAAAATCAGGTCGTCGTCGTTGCCGCCCGAGAGCGTATCGTTGCCATGCCCACCATGGAGAGTATCGTTGTCGTTGCCGCCAGAGATACTATCCTCGTTAGCTCCACCATCGACGTAGTCATGACCATTGCCCCCGGAGATACTGTCATGGCCATTTTCGCCATAGATCGTGTCGTTATCGTTCCCGCCGCTGATCGTGTCATTCCAGCCACCACCCCGGATAAAGTCCTCTCCGTTACCGCCCGAGATAAGATCGTGACCACCACCACCGAGGATTGTGTCCAAACCATTGCCACCCGAAAGAGTGTCGTTTCCAAACCCGCCGTTGAGCACGTTTTCGCCGAAACTGTCGTCAATCAAGTCATTCCCATTGCCGCCCAGGATCGTGTCGTTACCGCGGCCGCCGTCCAAAGTATCGTTGCCAGCAAGGCCCGAAATCTCGTCATCGCCGTCACTGCCATGCAGCATATTGCCACCGTCGTCTCCGACAATCGTGTCATTATGATCGGATCCTCGCCAGCTCTCGATATTCGTAATGACGTCCCCCGTGGCATCTCCGCCGGTTATGACGCCCGTCGACAGGTTGATCGAAACTGCGACCTCGGAGCGAAAGTAGTACATCTCATCGAAACCACCGCCGCCATCGATGATGTCCGCCCCGGCGCCGCCTACCAGCGTGTCGTCACCGAAGCCGCCGTCTAGCGTATCAGCCCCCGCGCCGGCATAAAGCTGGTCGTCATCCAGCCCGCCAAAGAGCATGTCCCGCCCGGCCCCCGATGAAAGATAATCGTTACCCGCACTTCCGCGGAGCGTGTCGTTACCCAGATCGTCGAGCAGGTAATCGTTACCGCCCGTACCAATCAGCGAGTCGTTCCCATCCCCACCAACTGTCGTGGCCCATAAAACGTCTTTCAAAAGAAGGTTAAGACTGGTCGACGTCCCTGAGTCAGGACCAATATGGAGCCTAAACTGATCGTCAAGAATTGCGGCGGCGAAGCCATTTCGATGTATCGTCACGGTGTGCGTCTCCCAGCTGATCTTCCTTGCACTCGTACGATATCCCGAACACAAAACGGCAGCCGGATGAGGTTACCATCCGACTGCAGTAGGACTTTTACATACAAGTTCCCAGATCAAAACACGAAATCGACCGCGTCGAGGTCGGCCAGGGTGACGCCTTCCAGGGTGATCGTGTTGCCGCCGCCGGCGTTGATCACCACGTCGCTGCCCATCTGGCTCAGGTGGTTGGCCGTCAGGTCGGCGAAGTCGGTGATGCTGGCCACGCCCGACAGATCGATCCGCTCGAAATCGTTCGTCGCGGCGAAATCGGTGATCACATCGGCCCCGAACGCGCCCGCGAAGACGAAGGTGTCGGCGTTGAACGACCCCGTCAGCGTGTCGTCGCCCAGGCCTCCGTTCAGCGTGTCGAACCCGACCCCGCCCACGATCTCATCATTGCCGGTGCCGCCGCCGACTTCATCATTGCCCGCGCCCGCAAAGATCCGGTCATCGCCATCATCGCCGCGCACCGTGTCGTCGCCCTGGCCGGCAAAGAACACGTCATTGCCCGCCCCGCCAGAGGCCAGGTCATTGCCCGCACCGGCAAAGAGCCGGTCAGCGCCGTCCTCGCCCGAAAGCGTGTCGTCGCCCAGACGGCCATAGAGGTTGTCAGCCTGGCCACCGCCTGCCAGCACGTCATTGCCGTCGCCGCCATCGAGGTGGTCAAAACCGCCATCCCCAAACAGCCGGTCATTGCCAGCCTCGCCCAGCAAGCGGTCATCCTGACTGCCGCCCGAGAGAAAGTCGTCATCATCGCCGCCGAACAAACGATCATTGCCGGCACCACCCCTGATGTCATCCGCACCGGAATCGCCAAGCAGGTTGTCAGACCCATCCTCACCACGCAGAACGTCATCTCCGACACCACCGCTCAGCATGTCGGACTGCGCGCCGCCTCTCAGCGTGTCGGCACCGACACCACCCTCAAGCGTGTCGAAGCCACCATCACCAACAAGCGAGTCGTTGTCATTGCCACCTATCAGGCTGTCGTTTCCGACACCGCCGGCCAGGACATCTTCTCCGTCATCGCCCTCAATCGTGTCATTTCCAACGCCGCCAAGCAGGGTGTCGTTGCCAGAGCTGCCGTGAAAAGCGACCGCATCGGCGCCGCCGCGCATGAAATCCGCACGCGCCGTCCCGATGATTTCTTCCACATTGCTGAGTTGATCGATATCGCCAAATTGGTCGACCGTCCGGCCTGTGACCAGGTTGACATTTACGCCCGAGAGGCCGCTGCCATTGTAGCGCACCTGATCGAAACCGGCACCGCCATCTATGGTGTCGTTGCCGCGACCACCGATCAGCAGGTCGTCTCCCGCCCCGCCGGACAGCCTGTCATTGCCATCATTGCCCGTGATGTCGTCGTCATCACCGGCGCCGTTCATAGTGTCGTCGCCGGTTCCCCCGATCAGTATGTCGTCAAAAGCCGATCCTGCGACGGTGATATTGCTGGTGATGTTGAGATCATCCCAGACATTCATATCGAAGCGGATCGTGGCTTGGGTCAAATTCAGGTTGATGTTCTGCGCGGAGAACAGAGCCGACAACGCGGTATAGTCGCCGTTTGCGTCGATATCGCCCAGAGCCTCGAAGAAATCGCCGACATCCCAGTTCACACCGCTGACATTGGCGGCGCGTATATAGGTGGGACCAACATCGAAGGTGAACCCCTGGATTGTGCCACCCGAAATGACACCGGACGAATTGAGCGAAAAGTCGATACCGCTGATTTGGGTTCTCGCGTCGAGCCGAGGAATGCCCCCAGAAGTACTGAAGCGCACAAGCTCAAACGAAGTCGAGGAAAACGACGTTGGGGCTGCTTCAAAATTTCCGAACCGAAAGAACGCATTTTCGAAAAAATTTACGTTTGAACCAAAAAACGTGATGTTCATCATTACCGTGTCCCTCACTTACATGCTTTCGCACGCCATGGATTTGCTGAAAGAGCTTACCGCAAGCGACTTGAGCGCTTCGATCAATGCGTCTTCAATTGAAACGGAACGTCGCTGCGGATCGTGGCAAAACTCTGCCCAGATCGGCATATTTTGATGTCTCGCCTGTCACACCAGGCCATCCAAACTAGACGCACTGACTTCTTTTCGCACAGATGGTGCCGTTAATAGGATGTGATGCTGTGCAAGCGCGGTAGTATCTCGGGTAGCAGTATGTTGCGCTGTTCAGCCAAACATCATGCCGCGCTTTCGCCTTCATCTGGATTGGATGCACCGTAAACAGTGGCACGTGCACGACCTGCACGCTTGGAGGCGTAAAGCGCCTGATCGGCATCATGCAGCATCCGCTCAGTCTGCGGGACCGCGTAGGAGGTGGACACCGTGATGCCCGCCGAGGCCGAGATGCGGCAGAGTTGGTCCTCAAAAGGCACCGGTTCTTCGATCTTGGCGATGATCCGACGGGCGACGGCCACCAGACGGTCAGTATCCGTCATGCCCGGGAAGATCAGCACGAATTCGTCGCCCCCCACCCGCGCCGCCACGTCGCCCTCGCGCACTTCGGCCTGCAGCGCTTGCGAGACCGCGCCCAACACAGCGTCGCCCGCCGCATGGCCCAGCGTATCGTTGACCGCCTTGAAATGGTCGAGGTCGAGGTGGATCAAGCCGAACCGCGCCCGCATACCCGTCAGCCGCGCCATCGCCTCTTCCATGGCGCGACGATTGCGCAGGCCCGTCAGCGCATCGGTCAGCGCCTGCTCCTGCGCGGCCGAGCGTGCACCCTCAAGCTTTTGGTTCAGCCTGCGGGATTCGTCCATCGCGGCGGATTTCGCCTCAACCAGATAGAGCATCTCAACCGTCAGGTCGGTTGGCGCAAAATCGGCGGCGGTGAGGTGGTGATCGGCTACCGCCTGCACCGCGCCGATCCCGAAGGAGAGGTTCAGGATGGCCCCCGCACCATTGGGCAGCGGCATGATCAGACCCTTCAGTGCCGTTTTGGGCGGCTGGCGAAAGTGTAACGACAGGCGACGGCCGCTTTGTGTCAGAAGATCGGCCAGGTTTGAGGGCGTCACCGGGCGGCGGAATTCGAACACCTCCAACAGGCGGCGGCCGCACAGATCGGCCGCGGGACAGAGCCGGGCCAATGTCGGACCCGTCGACACGATATGGCCTGTCGGGCCGACGATCATATGCATCGGCATCAGCGCGGACAGCGCCTCGGGCGAAAGGGTCACCATATCTGTCATCCCACAACCCTGAGCGGCGCCAAATCGAAATCGCGCCCCTCGGCAAACTCCACCTCGGCGACCGAAACGGCGATGCGGCACCCCTGATCGCCGTCGGTCAGAAGCTCAACCATCGCCAATGCGCCGTAATCGTCGGCCATGGCGCGCAGAAGGCCGACCAGCACATGGCCGAGGCCGGGCATCCCCGGGCCGGTGGCCAGCGTGAACCGGCCCGGCGCATGTTCGGTCAGGTCCAAGGGCGGCAACACCAGATCGGGAACGGCCAGGCGTACCCGGTCAGGCAGATCGTCAAGCGAATAGAGAAACTCCGTAAAGCCGTCGCCGCCGAACCTGAGCAGGCGGCGCAGGGCCTGCGTGTTGGCATGCGAGACAAGGTAGGTGCCCAGATCCTCAAGGATCATGTCCTTGGGCGATCCAATGCGGTCCGACAGCGCCAGCAGCACTGCCTCGGTCAGCGCGTCATCATAGGTCAGCATCGCCTCGAACCCTGTCAGACCGGGTTGCGCCGCCTCGGCGACCTCCGACCAGATTGCCAGCCCATGCGTATCTTCCGCAAAGCGCTGGAGAGCCCGGTTTACCAAACCATGCATGCAAACACCCCATTTACCACCGGGATCGACCCTAGGGGAAAGGGCTTAACAAAGCGCGAAAGGCGCGCGGTGAAATGGCGTTAGAACGGCAGGGTGAACTGACGCTCGCCGATACTGATCGCATTGATCCGCGCAGGTTCGGCACGGAACTGGCCGTCTTGCAATTGTTCAATCAATTCATCGGTTTCCTCAAAATCCGCGGGCGGGATTGAGAAGACGTCCGCGGCATCCGCGCGGCGAAAGACCGGTTCGGGCACGATCACCTCGCCCCGTAAAAGTCCGAAAGATTTGTAGAAAAGAATGGCTTCATTGCCCGGATTATCCGGCACCAGATCGGCTACGATCAACACGCATCCCGGGCGGCCAGAGGCGGTAGTATCGCGGCAGCCGTCAAGAAAACTGTCAACGCTCCCGGCATACCAAGGCAGAACATAGCGATCGAATTCAGCCGCCGCCTCGGGCGGCTGGACCGGCATGGCCTGTTTCAGTTCGGCGCGCGCGTTCAGGCTGACCGGGTCGCGCGGTACGTTTTCGAAGGCGAAGCGGTCGGGCGCCTGGGCCGACAATGCCAGACGATCGCGCAGGGCGACCTCTTCGGGGTGGCCATCGGCGGCCGCTTCGATACGGGCCAGGGCGGCTTGCCCGGCCCGGCCCCAATCGTTGCGCAATGTCCAGAGGTCCAGCGTGTCGACCGGCGCCGCCCCGCTTCGAAACCGCGCGACCTGGTTGGCGGCCGAGATGCGCTCGGCATTCAGAACGGGGCTGAGCCACAGGGCCGCCAGCGCGATCACCACCAGAGCCATCCAGGCATTGGCCGACCGGATGCGCGCCGCCCATTTCGCGCCAGAGAGGGCCGATAGCGCATAGAGCAGCCCGTAGGTAAAAAGGACACCGCCCGCCACAAACCCCGCAAGCCGCGCCGGGCTGAGGCCATCGCCCCCATAGCGGCGGCGGAGCGCCTCCAGCGCCAGAGCGGCCACGATAGGGATCAGCAGCGACAGACCCCGCGTCGCCCAGCGCATCGCGCCCGATCGGACGGCGCAATCATCGTCGGCATCGACCGCGGCGCTGACCAGCGTGATTAGAAGAAACGCGATGACCAACAAGGTGACGGCGGGCGACAGGATGCCGAAGAGCGCGTCGAGCCCCCGCATCGGCACCGCCAGGGCAAACGCACCCACGACCAACAGCGCCGGCGGCACCAGAAGCCGCAGAAGACGCAGCACCAGCCCGGGCGAGACCTGGTCGCGCATCTCGTTGACCAGCCCCAGCGCCAGGCCCACGATCAGGCCGGTGAGCGTTGCAGGTACCCAATCCACCGCGATCATCCGCTCGATCAGGTCGATCTCAACCAGTTGCAGCAATTCGTCGGACAGAACGATCACCAGCCAGACGATCAGCGCGAAAAGCCCCGCCGTCGACAGCCGCACGACGATCCCCCAACTTTCGCCGAAAAGGATTGGGTAATCGCGCCAATGTGTGCCCTCGCGCCGCGCCGCGATCAGAAAGGGCAGTGGCAGAACCAAGAGGATCAGATAGGCCACCAAAGGCTCGGGCCGGGCAAAGAAACCGGCCAGCGTCTCAAAGCGGAGGCTGGCCCATGTCAGCATGGCGGCGGATACCAGCGCAGGAGCCACGGCCCAGACCACCGCGCAGCCAAGGCGCATGGGCCCGGTCAGCGCCATCAGCGCCCCGAAATAGCCGCCGACCAGCGCGGAGACGAACAGGTAAAGGGGGGCCGCTGTCAGCAGGTCGGGCAGGATCTCAAGCGCAAACCAATATGCCGCGCCGGCCAGGGCCCCGATCAGGCCAAGGGCCACACGGCCCACCATCCTGCCTTGCTGATTGCCTGTCTGCGCCATCGGGCCGCTCCGCTTTCGGGCAAGCGTAGCGGTCTGCGCAGGCGCGCGCCAGAGCCGGGCGTGTCAGAAATCGGTCGGCGCGCCGCCTTCGGCCTTTCGCCGCTGAACGAAATCGTAAAGCGCCCCATGATGCGTGTCGTCCATTGGGGGCGGCTGGTATTCGGCCAGGATCGCTTTGAAAATGCGATGCGCGCGCTCGGCCGTCCAGAGCGAACCCGCCATCTGCCAGGCCTCGAAATTGCGCCAATCCGAGGCGATGGGCGCGTAGAAGGCGTTCGCATACCTCTCCTGCGTATGCTGGCAGCCGAAGAAATGGCCGCCTGCGCCGACCTCCTTGATCGCATCGAAGGCGATGTCATCGGGGCCGGTGGCCCAGACCTGTTCGTCGCAATAGCGCTGGATCATCTGCAGCACCTCGCAATCCATCACGAACTTTTCGGGGCTGGCAATCAGGCCGCCCTCAAGCCAGCCGGCGGCGTGGTAGACAAGGTTGCTGCCCGATTGCACGGCCGCCCAGAGGGAATTCGACGTCTCCCACATTGCCTGACCGTCCGGCACATTCGCCGCGCAGACGCCGGAGGACCGCAAGGGCAGCCCATAGAACCGCGCCAATTGCCCGGTCATCTGGGTTGCGCGCATGTATTCCGGCGTGCCGAAGGCGGGCGCCCCCGATTTCATGTCGACATTCGAGGTGAAGGTGCCGATCGCCACCGGGCAGCCGGGGCGGATGTATTGCAAAAGCGCCAGCGCCGACAGGCCCTCGGCCAGGCTCAGCGCCACGGCGCCCGACATGGTGACCGGCGCCATGGCACCCGCCAGCGTAAAAGGCGTGACCACCACCGCCTGCCCGCGCCGGGCACAGCGCATCGCGCCGTCCAGCATCGGGTAATCGTGTTTGAGGGGCGAGACCGAGTTGATGTTGGTGTACATGTGCGGGCTGGCGTCGAACGCGTCTTGGGCAAGGCCGCCCGCCAGGCGCACCATCTCAATCACATCCTCGACCCGCTCGGCCCCCAGCGAATAGGCGTGGATGACCTTGTCGGTCAGCACCAGCTTTTCGTATCCGCAATCGAGGTGGCGTTCGCTGGCATGGATGTCGATCGGCTCAACCGGATAGCCGCCGGCCACATGGATGCAATTGAAATACTGCGTCAGCTTCATGAATTCGCGGAACGTTTCAAAATCGCCGGGCCGTTTGCCACGCTCAAGATCCCAGGCATTGGGCGGCGACGAGACATTGACGAAGGCCATGTGGCGCCCGCCCAGGGTGACCTGATGGGCCGGGTTGCGCGGGGTGATGGTGAAATCGGCGGGCGCGTGGCCGATCATTTCCATCACGAAATCTTCGTCGAACCTGACGTTCTCACCGTCTACCTTGCAGCCAGCCTGCTTGAGGATGGCGACCGCCTCTGGGTTCAGGATTTCGATGCCCAGTTCCGACAGGATGCGCATCGCCCCCTTGTGGATGGCCTGCACGCCGTCCTCGTCCAAGGGTTCGGTCGGGCGGTCGGGGTTGATCGGCTGGCGCCAGGGCATCTGATCAATGGCAGCATGGCCCGCACGCTCGGCATGGGCGGCGCGGCCCCCGGCACGGCGGCGGCGGGGCGGGCTGGCATCGGTCATCGTGTCGCTCCCAGATCTGACGCTGCCAGCAAACCAAGCCGTCGCCCAAATGGTTTTGCGGAATGCGACCAAATCTGTCGCTTTTCGGTGTTCCTCGAGTGTTTCAACTTCAGGCTGAAACGCAAAGCGCCGCCACGCACCATCGGTTGGACAAGTTTTACGTTGGGGGTCTCAGGCGACCGATTCAGAAGCACCGCGACCGGCAAGCCATTCCGGCAGATAGCCGATATCGGGAACAACAATATCGGCCAACGGGGCCAGATCCTCTCTCGGCGTCGGGCCCGTCAAGACGGCGGCCGCACGCATGCCCGCAGCGCGCGCGGCCATCATGTCATGCACCCCGTCCCCGACCATCAGCACCTCGTTCGGCGCAAGACCCATCTTTTCGGCGAAGGCGCGCAGCATTCCGGTGCCGGGTTTTGACCCGTAGCCCGAATCGAACCCCGCGATGAAATCAAAAAACGGCGTGATCCCAACCTGATCGAGCTGCGCATAGATCGGGTCGAGCGCATCGTTGGACGCGATGCCCAGAACCAACCCCTGCTTGCGCAGAACGTTGAGGAACAGCGACAGAGGAACCGCCTCGCAGACAGGCGCGGACGCAGCGACGGCATTCAGCCGGTCAAGTAACTCCGCCTGCGTATGGCCCGGCAGATGCTCCTGCAACGCATCGACAATGCCAACGGAGGTGTGGGTGGCGAAAAGACTGCCCGGCATGAACTCCATGCGGTCGATATCGAACCCGATCGCCCAGCCCAGCTTGGCCGCCAGAAGAACATCCTCGCCAGCCAGATCAGTGATGAAAGCCCGGATCCAGCGCACCCAGGTCAGGTTGAAGTCAAAAAGAGTACCATCCTTGTCAAACAGCACGCCGCGGATCTTCGGCATGTCGAACCCTTCCCGTACCCGGCAAACACACTTGCAAAACACCCCCTTACCAAAGGTAACTTATCCAAAAGGTCAGGTCCAGTGAACCGCCTCGCCGCCCGGAAGCGCTCGCCTTGCGGTTGCAATATCAGTGGGTTGCGCACCTGAGGATTCGCAGAAGGCCAGAATCCAGGCATCATCCATCAGCAGAAAATCCAGGACCGAGCCCAGATACGCAGAATCACTTGCAGCCTTGCTCAGGTCACTCAGCGACGCCCCCGTCGCGCCCAGGAACACCGGCAAAAGCTCATCATTCGCCGCCAGCCAGGCCAGGGCCTGCAGGGCAAGGGTCTCGGCTTGATCTGTGTGCATGGGCGCCCGATTTGTTTTCACGAAAATGCGATCCGGATTGGAAAGGATTCCTTAACTAAACTCAACGAAAACTCATACTCATGGACAAACCTTTAACCGGAGCTTGAGATGGCGGGCCGCATCCTTGTTGCTGATAGCCAAGCCTCCAACCGCATCTTGCTGAAAGCCAAGCTTTCAGCGGCGCATTATTATGTGGATTTCGCCGAGGCGGCAGGGGATGTGGTGCGGCTGGCGCGCGCCGGGCGGCCGGATGTCGTCCTGGTGGGTTTGACCGGCACGTTGGACGAAGCCCTTTCGGCCTGCCGCGCCCTCAGGTCCGACCCCGCAACAGCCGATATCGCGCTGATCGCCCTGGCCGCCGCCAATGATCAGGCCGCACGCCGGGCAGCACTTGAGGCCGGGGCCGACGACGTTCTGAACGCCCATTGCGACGACGCGCTGCTGCTGGCGCGTATTCGCGGGCTGATGCGCGCCCGGTACCGCAACGCCGAATACGGTCTTCATCAGGACGCCCGCGATGCCCTGGGCTTCGCCGAGGCCGCGCCCGCCTTCGAAGGGCCCGGCGTGATCGCCATCATCTCGGACGATACCGACCGGGCCGAAACCCTGTCGGGCATGCTGGCCCCGCATCTGCGCGACACCATCATCACGATGACGCCGTCCGATCTGCTGGATGATGTCTCGATGGCCGTGAAGCCGGATGTCTACATCATCAACACCGGACCCGAGGCGCGCAAGGAGGGGCTGGGTCTGATCGCCGATCTGCGCAGCCATGCCGAGGGCCGTATCGCCGGCATTCTGGCCGTTCTGGACGAGGGCGATGCGGCCGGCGCCGTCACTGCGCTGGATCTGGGCGCCGATGACGTGATCGGCCATCCGATCGACCCGATCGAACTGGTGCTGCGGTTGCGGCTGCAGATGCGGCGCAAGGCCCAGACCGAACGGATGCGCCGCCAGGTCTCGGACGGGCTTAGGCTGGCGGTCACCGATCCGCTGACGGGTCTCTACAACCGGCGCTACGCGCTGTCGCATCTTTCCCGGATCGCGGCCCATGCCGTTGAAACGGGGCAACCCTTCGCCGTGATGGTGCTGGATGTCGATCGCTTCAAGCGGGTCAACGATACCTATGGTCATGTCGTCGGCGATGCCGTGCTGGTTGAGGTCGCCCGCCGCATCGCGGGCGGTCTGCGCGCGGTCGATCTGGTGGCGCGCCTTGGCGGTGAGGAGTTTCTGGTCGTGATGCCCGAGACCTCGGTCGAGGCGGCCCGCATTGCCGGCGAACGCCTGCGCCAGGCCGTTGCCGCCCAGCCATTCTCGGCGCCAGGCCTGCCCGAGCCCCTGGCCCTGACCGTCAGCATCGGCGTGGCTTTGGGCGGCAGCGCGGGCAAGAACCCGGCCGATGCCCTGGTCAGCCTGGCCGACCGCGCGCTCTACGACGCGAAAGCCGAGGGGCGAAACCAGGTGACCTTCAGCCAATCGGCCGCGTGAGACGGGGCTACGCGCCTCGTGGGAAGGATCGGCAAAACCCGAAGAGGCGCCCGCCGAAGGCGCTAGAGCTTTTCCGGGACAGTCGAAAACAACTGATCGCCGAAAGTCCGAGAACGCGGCGCGTGGCAGGGTTGTGGCGGTTCCGCTCAGCCCGGACACGATCTAACCGTCGGTTTCTTCCCGCAGCGGTCGGCGCAGGGATTGTTCGATCCGCTCGGCATAGGCGCGGCGCTCCTCCACGCTCATCCCGGCCAGAACGCCGATGAAGACCCGGTCGCCCAGATCGGCGCGGGCCGCCAACCTGGCGCGCTGTCCGCTCAGGCGGTCGGCGAAGGCCTCGGCATCGAAACTGTCGGCCCGCAACAGCTCAAGCGTGGCGCGCAGTTCGGTGCGGATCGTGGCGCGGTCCAGGCGCAAGCCCCGCCCCTCGCGGCGCAGCTGGCCGATGAAATCCGCCCGCTGCTCGGGCTCAAGCGCCCTGAGGTAGAACCCGCTGACCGCATCCCGCCCTGGTCTGGCGGTCTCGCCGCCAGTGCGGCCCAAGGCCACCCCCAAGGCCAGACCGATCACCAGAAGATTGACCGCAAGCGACAGCACCAGAAGAAGGCGCATCCAGCGCGGTGATCTGGCAGTGGGGGTGTCGGCAGTCGGATCGGTCATCATTATTATCCCTCGGAAGCGATGGTGTAATCGTCGGGCAAAAGCAGATCGGCGTGGTCGGAGACCTGTCCGAACGTCCCCAGCCAAAGCTCTGGTGTGACAAAGCCCAGCCACAGCCCTGTCAGCCCCGCCGTCGCTATGCCGCTAACACCGGGCCAGCCGCCGAGCGCGGCGAGGAGGATGCGCCAGCGTCCCGGCCCGGCCGTTTTCGGCAAGGGCGGCGGCAGATGGGCCAAGGCGTCGGCGTCGACCCGGGCTAGGAGGTCATCCGGCACGGGGCGGTCCACCGCAGCCCGGCCTGCGGCCAGCGCGGCCTCTACCAGATCGTCGTCTTCCGGACGCTCGGTCATTTCTCATCCCTCCTCATATCCCAAGGCCTCTCTCTGCCCGGCAAGCTCGGCGGCCAAGGCCCGCTTGCCCCGCGCGGTCAAGCTTTCCACCGCCTCGACACTCAGGCCCATGATATCGGCGATCTCGGGGTTCGACAGCCCTTCGATATGCCGCAACACCACCGCCTGACGCTGCCGATCGGGCAGCGCGGCCAGGCCCGCATCAAGGGCTGCCAACCGATCGGCCTCGGCCAGCCCGGCCAGAGGCCCCGGCGCATCGTCGGCCGGTTCGGGCACCGCGTCCAGCGGCGCCGAGCGGGCCCGCCGCAGCCGATCGGTGCAAAGGTTCACCACCACCCGGTAGAGCCAGGTTGAAACCCGCGCCTCGCCGGGGCGCCAATCGGGCGCGATGCGCCATAGACGCAGCATCGCCTCCTGCGCCACATCCTCGGCCTCGGCCCGGTCGCCCCCCAACATCCGCGTGGCGACCGCCAGCACCCGGGGCAACAAACGCCGCGCCAGAAGCCGCGCGGCCAGCGCCTCGCCCGCGCCATAGCGCGCCAGCAACGCCTCGTCCGGAACGTCCTCGGCGGCGTGGTCTGCTGAGTGCTTGGGGCGCATGTCCATCCTTTGTCAGATCCATATTGGCCGGTGGCCCGGACAAAGCCAACCGGCCAAAACGGCACGCTGAGGGCGCGAAACCCAAAGCACCGGCAGCGGCCCTAGCGGTTCTGCCGGCCGTCACGGCGCCCCTCGCGGCGGTCCTGCCGACGCTCATGCCCCGCCTCACGCGCGGCATCGTATTCCTCAATCGTCAGCACGCCGTCGCCATTGGCATCGGCCTGCGCAAAGCGGCGCCCCTGCTGGCCACCTGCCCGCGCATCGGCCAGCTCAGCCGCGCTGAGCCGCCCGTCGCCATCGGCATCGAGGCGCGCAACCATCGCATTTGCCCGACGGTCGGCCCGCTCGGCGGCACGGTCGCGGCCTGCCGCCGCGATCTCGTCAGCCGTCAGGAAGCCATCGCCATCGGCATCGATCCCGGCAACCCGCGCGGCCCGGGCCGCCTGCAATTCCTCGGCAGTGACCTGTCCGTCGCCGTCAGCGTCAGCTGCTTCGAAAGCGGGACGCTCCTGCGCCAGGGCAGGACTTGTCAGCATCAGCCCCGCGACCAAGCCTGCCAAAAGAGCACGTGTCATATCAGCTGTGTTCATCTCATTTCTCCTGTGTCAGCGCTGCCGGTGGCCGCCATATCGGCCCCGCAACCTGACCCTTTCACGACCGGCCCGGCCATTTCCGTCGCGGGATGTCACGCAAAATCGACAGGCGCGGCATTTGATGGCATTACATCCCCGGGCCTCTTCGCCTAGATTCGCCCCATGCCGCTTTGGGAAGGACCCCCATGACATCGCATTCAAGCGCCCCTTCTGTCGAAGACGCCCAAACAGAGGGGCGTGACGTCAAGACCGCGCTCAAGCGGGGCTGGCGCTGCCGTTGCCCCAATTGCGGGTCGGGGCCGGTCTTGCAGGGCTATCTGACGGTGCGCGAGGGGTGCGCCGTCTGCGGCGAGGCTTTGCACCACCAGCGCGCGGATGACGGCCCGGCCTATCTGACCATCATGATCGTCGGGCATGTCCTGGGGCCGCTCATGCTTTGGATCTATACCGAGTTTCGGCCCGAGCCGCTGATCATGGCCACGGGCTTTTCGATCGCGGCCGTGGCGATGTCGCTTTATCTGCTGCCGCGGCTGAAATGCATGATGGTCGGGTTCCAATGGGCCAAGCGGATGCATGGCTTCGGTGTCAGCTGACAGGTCCGATCCGCCGATCCGCGATGCCGCCACGCTGATCCTGACGCGCGAGGCGGATACCGGCGCCGAGGTTCTGATGGGTCGGCGCGGGGAACGTGCCGCCTTCATGCCGATGAAATTCGTCTTCCCCGGTGGCGCCGTCGATCAGGACGATGCGGACATCGCCCTGGCCACGCCGCTCCGCCCCGACTGCCGGGCGCGTCTGGCGGCCCATGGCACGCGCGCGACGCCCGAGGCGCTGGCCGCCGCCGCGATCCGCGAATTGTGGGAGGAGGCCGGGCTGATCCTGGGCGCCCCGGGCGCCTGGGCCGACGCGCCGCCCGATTGGCAGGCCTTTGCCGCAACCGGCCATCGCCCCGCTGCCGCCGGGCTCAGCTTCATCTTCAGGGCGATCACCCCGCCCCGGCGGCCCCGGCGGTTCGACGCGCGGTTCTTTCTGGCCGATGCGGGGCACATCGCCGGCGATCTTGACGATTTCAGCCGTGCCACTGATGAGTTATCGCAGATGCAATGGGTGCCGCTGGCCGATGCGCGGCATTTCGATCTGCCCTTCATCACCCAGGTCGTTCTGGCCGAGGTTTCGGCCCACCTGCGCGGCAGGCCGCACACCAACGTGCCGTTTTTCAAGAACGACACCGAGACGTCCGAATTCATTCGCCTCTGACCTTCTTCACCGGACCGTCAGCACGATCACAAGCACGCTGGCCACCACCAGCGCGATGCCCGCAAGCTCGCGAAGGGTCAGCCGCTCGCGGAAGATCAGCCATGAGGCGAGGATGGTGAAGACCATCTCGACCTGCCCGACCGCCCGCACCAGCGCCGCGTTCTGCAAGGCGAACGCGGTGAACCATCCAAGCGAGCCCAGCATACCGGTCAGCCCCACCAGCGCCGTGCGGCGCCAGGCGGCGGCCACCCGACCCAGCTCGCCCGGTTCACGCAGGCGCAGCCAAAGGGCCATGGCGATGGTCTGAAACGCCGTCACGCAGGCCAGCGTCACCACCGCGCGGTAAAAGAAATCGCCCTCGGCCAGGGTCAGGATCGCGCCCCGATAGCCCACGGCCGACAGCCCAAAAAGCCCGCCCGCCATCAGGCCCAGCGCGGTGGCGCGGTTGAAGATGCGCGCCTCGCCCGCCCCCCTGGCCCGCGTCAGAAGCAGCACGCCGATCACGCCGACGGCAATGGCCAAAAGGCCCGAAAGCGGCACAGCCTCGCCCAGGATCAGCGCCGAGAAGGCCGCGACCAGCATCGTCTCGGTCTTGGTGAACCCGATGCCCACCGCGAAATTCCGCTCGGAAAACAGCGCCACGGTGCAGAAGGTGGCCACGATTTGCGCGATCCCGCCGACCACGGCGAAGCCCCAAAAGGCCCATGACAACCCTGGCATGGTTTCACGCGCGATCAGCACGCCCGCCAGACCCGCAGCCAACGGCGCCGCAAAGACGAAGCGCGAGAATGTGGCGCCCCCGGTCGACAGACCCACGCCCTTCAGCTGCCGCTGCAACATGAAACGTACCGTCTGCACCAGACCGGCCACAATCGTGATCGCTATCCAAAGGCTCATCGCCCCTTGGTGTCAGGGCGCGCACGTCCTGTCGAGGGGCATCGCCCTGTCAGGAGCGTTGCAGGACCGACCGATCCTCGGCCACCGCCTCGCCCGGAAACGCCGCTGACAGCGCCGATCCGGTTGCAGGCCCGTCCGTCGGCGCGGGACGCTCCATATTGTCGGGCCAAAGCGGATGGGCGACCGGGTCCTTCGCCCGAAGGAAATAGCGGGCGAAAAGCTCACCGTATGAGCGGAAAAGATACCCCTCGTTCCGGCGCAGATAGTCGGCCTTTCGCGCCCGGTAGAGGCCCGGGAGACGATACCAGGCCACCCCGGGCTTGGCATGATGGACCACATGCAGATTGTTGTTCAAAAAAAGCAGCGCCAGAGGCCCGCGATCTTCGATGATCACCGTGCGTCCACGCGCCTTTTCATGGGCCCGATGCTCGGCAAAGGTGCGGATCTTGAGGATCGAGAAGGCCAGGTAAGCCGCCCCCAGATAGCCCAGAACACTCGCCCCCGGCATCGCCCAAAGCCACAGAAGAACCGGCACCAGCCCCAGAAAGTGCAGCCCCCAGGCCTGCCGCACAGCCGCGTCGCCCACGGTCAGATCGCCCCGCACGAAAGCCAGGATCGAGATCGCGGGCCCCATCACCATTCGCCCCAGAAGCGTGTTGTTCATCCGCAGCACGATCCGCAGCCATATCGGCAGCCGGGCCCAGATTGCGACGTCCAGGTAATTGGCCTCAGGGTCCTCATAGGGGTCGGTCAGGCGTTCATCCCGGTGATGGGCCAGATGGGTATCGCGGAACCGTCGATAGGGCACGAAGAGCGGGAGCGCGGCAAAAACCAGCGCCTCGTTCCACGCGGCCGACCGAAAGGGGTGACCATGCAGAACCTCATGCTGCAGCGATGAGTATTGCACCAGCGCCAGCGCGGTCAGCACAAAGCCCAACGGCGCGAAGGCCTGCCAGAGAACTGTCGTCGCCAGGGCCCAGACGCCGTAGGTCACTGCCATCAGCAAGAGTGTCGGCCATTCGATCCGATCACGCATGCCGGCCCCACCCGATCCGCGCCCAAATCCGCTCGTAGGCGAAGTAGGTGGTCAGACCGACGGTCGCGTTGACCACCGCCATCCCGCCGCCCAGCGCGAGCGATCCGGTGAAGGCGACCCCCACGATTGCCATCACCGCCAGTCCGACGAAATTCCATATCACGGCCTTCAGGATCGAACGCTTGCGCGTCTCCATACCCGTCTCCCTTGTTCCCATGGGATCAGGGCTATCCGACGCCCGGGCGCGCGCCCACTCTGTTTGTGATTAACAAAAGTCTCTTTTTATGACATAAGTCACACATGTTGATAAAATTCGACAAACGTGATCGTGCAACACTCTTCCGGACCCGCCTGGCCGAGGGGATGGCCAAGCGCGGGATGACGCAAAGCGGTCTGGCGGAAGCGGCCGGTGTCGACCGCTCGACCATCTCGCAGCTTCTCAAAAGCGGCGGGCCGCGCCTGCCCAACGCGCAGGTCGTGGGCGAATGCGCCACCGCACTCGGCGTTTCGGCTGACTGGCTTCTGGGCCTGACCGACCGGCCCGAAAGCGCGGCCGATCTGCTGGCCGCGTCCATGCTGATGACCGAGGCACCTCGCGCGCTGGTCGATGAACAGATCTTCGCCTGGCATCGCGAGGCGGCTGGCTACAAGATCCGTCATGTCCCGGCCACCCTGCCCGACATGCTGAAAACCAATGCGGTGCTGCGTTGGGAATACGAGCCGCATCTGGGTATCACCGTCGACCAGGCCATCGGCGCGTCCGAGGACCGCTTGCAATGGATGCGCGAGGCGGGGTCGGATTACGAGATCGCCCTGCCCCTGCACGAGATCCACGCCTTTGCCCGCGCCGAGGGGTATTACCGCGGCCTCGATGCGCGCACCCGCCGCTATCAGCTGGACTGGCTCCTCACCGTGCATGACCAGCTCTATCCCAGCTTGCGCCTTTTCTTCTTCGACGCGAGGCGCACCTATTCGGCGCCCATCACCGTCTTCGGTCCGCTCCTGGCCGTGATCTATCTCGGCCGCAACTACCTGGCCTTCCGCGACACCGACCGCGTGCGCAGCTTCACCCAGCATTTCGACTGGTTGGTCCGCGAGGCCGAGATTGACACCCGCGACGTTCCGGAATTGCTGGCCGATCTGCGCGAGGGCGTCCGCTAGGGAGAGACGGCATCCTTGGACGGGGCTTGTGGGGCCCGTTTGCGCAAAAACGGTGCCTCAATGGCAAGATGAACGAAAGTCGCGACCGAAAGCGACATGCCAATGTAGACGCCCCAGAAGACTACGACACTTCCACCGCTTATCTGGCTGACGACCTGGGCCAGTGGCAGCAGCGGAAAGTGAACGAGGTAGAGCGCATAGGACAAACGCGCGCCCACGCGAAACATAGGCTCGCCCCAGAGGCGCACCTTGCCAAGAGCGCTGGCCGCCAGGACAGCGCCGGCGAAGAGAACCGCGATCAGGAGGGGCTGCACACTGGCATCCCAGAACTCGATGGACCCCATGAAATTGGACGAGCTGAACCAGATCACGGCAAGGCCAAGCGTGAGGGCCAGCAAACCCTTTGCAAGCCAGGGCGGCAATGCCCTGCTGTGGTGGTTAAAAATTGCGACGCCGACGCCCAGCAAAAGCGGCTCAAGACAGGCGTAGACGGGGCTGCGAAACGCGGCCCAGAACGTCGGATAGCCGATCTGTTCGGGCAAACTGGCATAGAGCGCGCTGCGCAGCCCCGTGCCCGACAGGACCAAAACCCCCAATAGAATCCCTATGCCTACACGTGTTTTGGGCATTGTCAGCAGCATCATCAGCAGAGGTGCGGCAAGATAAAACTTGGCCTCAACGCCGAGCGACCAGAAGACCACGTTGATGTCACTGGGCAGAACGTCTTGCAAAAACAGCAGGTGGTAAATGACCCGCCAACCAAGGTTTTCCTCGGACACGACATATCCCGGAAACAGCCCGAAAACGGTGGCCGCCAAGACGGCAATATAAGCCGGCAGGATTCGCCGCGCACGCCGCAGCAGATATGTCGGAACCCGCATCGTGCTGCCGCTTGCCCGGGCCCGCAACAGGTTGGCGCCGATCAGATAGCCCGACAGGACGAAGAACAGATCGACCCCGACCCACCCGTTCAGCATGAAAAAGTCGGCCGCACCAAAGCTGTCCGGGTCGACCTCGGCCAACATCAGGCGCTGGCCATGGCGCAGCAAGACCAGCGCGACGGCAAGGGTCCTCAGCGCATCAAGCCAAGGGTTATCGGCCGGGTGACGGGGAAACCCAGCCTCAAGCCAACGCCGCAACGGCAAGCTCATTCCGCTGGTGTCGTCGACAGCTCAAGCGTTTCGCGCATCTTGGGCTTACGTACTTTCCAGATCAGCGAATCCACGACGTAGTGATGGAAATTCACGATCTGATACAGCACGATCGTCGCCGAAACGCCCGCGAAGAACAGCCAGTCCAGCGCCCCCAAAACGCCCCAATAGACCACGCCTGTAATCGCCACGCAGACCAGCAGGTACAGCCAAAGCCGGTGCGGCTGGCTGATATAGGACAAAAAGCGCGCATCGGGGTCGATCCCGTCTTTGAAGCGCTTGGTGTTGAACATCCAGACGAACAGAATGTACTGCGCATTATGCCAGATATTGATCATCAGCCAACCGAAGGTGATGTCCGGCACAAGGATGTACCCCAGAGCAAAGATCGCAAAATGCGTCATCATGTAGAGGGTGTGTACGACAGCAAGCTGACCGCGCATCGCCGCCCGTATCCGCAGCGCAAACCACAACACCAACAACCCGCCCGCTATGTGGAGCGAGGCTGACGCAATTGAGGGAGGCACCGGCACCGACCAAAGCTCAAGCCCGATGAAGGTTTCGTGCTGCTCGGCCGAACGTGACAGAATGCCTGCCACAGGCACCGCATAGAAGATCGCCTGATCAAGCCAGCCGTTTTCATACTCTGCAGTCGGATCCTTGCTGCGATAGATGCGCGAGATGCCCCAGCTTTGCCGGGCATAATGCCACCATTGCCAATAGAAGTAGATCGTCACAATGGCCCATATCCCGAAGATCAGAACGATACCGCCAGTGACCGCGGCCACGATCGGGGTGATTCCGAGAACAAGAAAGCGGTTTTCACGGAAGCTCTTTTTGTCAAAGGCCAGCCGCGTGAAGGTTGAGATGACGTGGTGATAGCCCAGCAGCCAAAGGTCGATCAGCAGGATCGGGTAGAAAAGCGCGGGCTCCCACCCGATGACGGCGCCGACGGCCAGCGAAATGCCCAAAAGCCCGAGAATGAACCATGTATCGAACCGCGCATTTCTGATCCACGGCAGATCTGCGTAGCTCCTTGCAACCGCTTCGGCCATTGCCCGTCCTTTCCTTACCCACAAGCGAAGTGCCATCTTTTCTGATGGCCGTCGATCCTTCTGATAACGAGCCACTTTGGCAAAATCATGTTCAATCGCATCACAGTTACAGCGATTGATGCCCGGATAGCGTTATCTGACAGGTAATGTTTTGTGCATTATCATCGGTCAAAACCATGCATTGTTGCCCAATAGCCTCAAAACACCCGCGATCACCGGGCGAGGCGCCAAAAGTCACGAAAATGCCTTGGAATATCGCGCTTTCAATCACAGAATGTCGGCATAAATCCGCTGCAATCATCGGTGGAGTGATCATGACTCGTCTCACAGCGCTGTTTCTGGCATTATTTGCGGCCCTTTCGGCGCCCGATGCCAAGGCTGATATGTATAAGGACGCCCGCATCATTCTGGATGCCGGTGAAGGTCAGGTCCGCAGGTGGGAGCGCAGCCCGCGCATTGCCGTCATCCACCAGTCGGATGTTGATCGCACCCTCTTTCCTGCTTTCACCGAGTCGTTTTCCAGCGCCACGGGCCTGCAGATCGGCGCAAATGGGGTGGAGTATTTCCAACTGGCGGATGATTTCGCCTATACGCAGGAGCCTGCCCGCTTTGAGGCACCGCAATTCTCGGACGCGCCGCCCGCGCATTTCGGCAGGCTGCGCATCGGCGACGGGGTGCAGCTGGAATCGGACATTTTCGTCTTTGTCGTGAACAAGACCACCGCCGCCTATTTTGCCACCCTCACACGGGTCATCACCAAGAATGCCAGCCTGACGCGCCAGTTCATCGAAGGCAGCACGCCGTGCTTCTATTCAGGCTTTTCGCGCGACAACGTCATGCAATTCGCGTTCATCTTCATCAACGAATCCGTGGCGCCCGAAACCCGGCTGATCTGCGCTTATGAGGAGTTGATCCAGTCGCTTGGCCTGCTGAATGACGCGCAGGACACGCCCTATTTCTCGCTGACCAACACGCTGGAGAAGCCCAAGACGAACCTCGATCTGTCACTTCTGGCCGCGGTCTACGACGCTCAGGTCCGCCCCGGTGATCCGGTCGACAACGTCATCGCGGTCTTTCGCGGGCAGCAATAAGGGCCCCAAGGGCTTAATTGAACGTCATGGTCAGCCCAAGATAGGGTCCGTGTGTCAACAGGTCGGACGACCCACCGTTCAGGCCAAAACCGTTCTCGGCACCATATTCCACATTCACATCGCGCCAGTATTGCGCCTTATAGCCAAAGTCCCAGCGCAGCCGATCACTTTGGGCGTAGGACAAGCCAAGCTTGGCATCGACCCCGATTGCCGTTCGCGAAAGCTCTGGGCATTGGGAACAATCCCAGAAATCAGTGCGCGCCGAGGTTGACACTTCACCATCTAGAACTGACAGGCCGGACGTCGTAGCAAAGGACCATCCCGGTGCCTGAAGAGGTGTCACAGTCTCCAGCCCCAGTCGCAGGCCTGTGCCTGAGAATTCATGGATCGGGCCAAAGCCTGCCGCACCGACATCAACTTCGAAATCCATATCTGCGTGGCGCAACCCCGCCGTCCAATAGGCATCGGTTCCGCCCCAATTCAAGGCGCGGCCATATTCGACGTCTATGATGGTTGAGCGGATACCGATCTCGCCCTGATTTGACCCAAAACCATTGTAGAACTGGCCTGTATCGACGTCGACATGCTCCGTGCGAAACCGCAGAAACTGGCCATTCCAATTGTATTGAAGGCCGATCACCCCTGAGGCACCGGCTTTGCTGTCGGCATCGACAACAAACGGAAATGAATCTGGAAGAAGGGTATATCCCTGAGGCGCACCGCCCAATACATATCCACCTTCAGCCGAGAGCGAGAAACCGTCTTGACCGAATGCCGGTGCACAAATGCCTAGCGAAAGCAACCCAATCACGAAACCCGCTCTAACAGATCGTACCCCCTGCATAGGGTCTATAGCGTGCGCGTCTTCCCAGCGCGGAGGTTGGCCCTTCACATCCTGCAGGTTCGCCATCGAAGCCCTCCTAGTGGCTGATTTCATTGTGTTATGAACACTAAACACCGTCGAGGCACGCTTGCCGACAGCGGCGAGGTCAGCTCAACAAAGAAAGCGGCTCAACAGAACTCGGTACTCTTGACGAAACAGCTATTTGCCCGACCAATTCGACATACTCCGGGCAGCCGCCAAAGAAAATGTCGAAGCGCGCCTAGTATTCCTGCAAAAATGCAGGTTTATGTCCGACATGCAGTGGGACAACATAAAAGCACTTCTTGCCGTCGGGCGCAGCGGGTCGCTGACCGCCGCGGCGCATCTTCTGGGTGTCGATCAGACGACCGTGGGGCGGAAGCTTTCGGCGCTTGAGGCGGAACTGGGGAGCATCCTCTTCGTGCGGTCCAAGGCGGGCTTTGCGCTGACCGAGGCGGGCCAGGCCGCGATGGCGCGCGCCGAAGAGATTGAGCTTGCGGCAAACGCCTTGAAAGACGACATCTCGCGCACGCAAAAAGGCGCGGTTGGCACTGTGCGCATCGCCGGCAATGCCTGGACGCTTGCGCGCCTGATCCGCAATGATCTGGCGGGCGTGATGCGCAAGAACCCCGGGATCGACATCCGCATGGTTAGCCTGTCGCCGCAATCGCGGGTGCGTGGTGAGGCCTCGGTCGGCCTGTGGTTTGAGGCCGAACCGGGCCCCGGAGAATACACGATCAAGCTGGGCGAGGTGCCCTATGCCGTCTACCGCGCCCGGACCGCGCCGCAGGATCAGACCGACTGGGTCGCCTTCTACGACGAGAACGCCGAACGCGCCGTCATCGGCCGCGCCATCGCCAGATTGAAGTCACCGCAGGACAAAACCCGGTTCGTGGCTACCGATGCTGCACTTTTGCATACAGCCGTCGAGGCCGGGCTGGGGCTGGGCCTCCTGCCGATGTGCATGGGCGAAGAGGACCCCAATCTGATCCGCGCCTCACAAGGCGAACCCGAACTCATCCGCACCCTGAACATCCATCTTCACCCCGACACTGTGGAAAGCCGCCGGATACAGGCCGTGATGAAATGGCTGCGATCGGTCTTCGAGCGCACATTTCTGCCCCAACAGGAGCCCTGAGATGCCCTATGATCCAGACTTGGCGGACCGTCTGCGCCAGCACCTCGATGGCCGCGAGGGGATCGCCGAGATCAGGATGATGGGCGGTCTGGTCTTCACGCTGCAGGGCCATATGTGCTGCGGTGTCACGGGCGCGGCACTGATGGTGCGCGTCGGGCCGGATGCGCGCGAAGCGGCCCTCGCCCGCCCCTACGTCCGGCCGCTGGAGATCGGCGCGGGCCGCGCCCCGCGCGCCTTTGTCTGTGTCGATCCAGGCGGCATCGCCACCGATCAGGCTCTGGCCGATTGGGTTGACCAGGGGGTTGCCTTCGTCCGGTCTCTGCCCGCGAAGACCTAGAAGCACAAGGGCCCGCGAAGCGGCCGAAAGCTGCCAATCCGCCGGCATGCGACAGATTAATCGCACCGCATCGCAAAATCGGCTAATCTGCGCCCCATGGATCGCCGCGCGTTCAATACCGGCCTGGCCGCCACCTTGCTTGCCCGCCCGGCTCATGCGGCCAGCTATCGGGGCCCGAATGTCATTCTGGTGCGCTTTGGCGGCGGCGTGCGGCGGCACGAGACGATTGACCCGCAGGCCACCTGGGCCCCATTCCTGCGCCATGAGCTGACGAAACGCGGCGTCTTCATCCCCGATCTGAGGATCGAGCAGCTGGACGGTGTGAGCACCTCGCACGCCGAGGGCACGCTGAACCTGCTAACCGGGCGCTATCTGGCCTACCGCGATGCGGGCTCGAAATTCCTGACCGACCGGCTGGAACCGACCGAGCCCACCTTGTTTGAATACCTGCGCTCCGCGTTCGACATCCCCTCGCACCAGGCGCTTTTGATCAATGGCGAGGATCGGCCGCAGGAGGAATTCTTCACCTTCGGCGTGAACGACCATTACGGCATCGATTTTCGGTCCGAGATGCTCAGCCTGCATCGCTTCAAGCTTTTCAAGACGCGTCAGATGCTGGCCGAAGGCGGGCTGGATGGGGCGGCCACGGCCGAGCTGCAAAAACAATATGCCGCCCTCCAGGCCGCCGACCCGCGCGACTTCGCGCCCCAGCAATCGCCGCAGATCGAAGCGTTCTGGGCACGCTGGCGCGCGCATTATGGCGATGACGGGTTTCGCAACCCCCGCGGCGACCGCCTGCTGACGGAATTGGCTTTGCGGGCCATGGCCGAATTGCAGCCCACACTGATGATGGTGAATTATCAGGACCCCGATTACGTGCATTGGGGCAACCCATCGCATTACACCCGCGCCATCGCAGTGATCGATGAGGGTCTCCAGCGGCTGGTCAGCGCGGCCGAGGCCAACCCCGCCTATCGCGACAACACCGTTTTCGTCATCACCCCCGATTGCGGCCGCGACGCCAACCCGCTGATGGACGTGCCGTTTCAGCACCATTTCAACTCGGCCACCGCGCATGAGACCTGGGCGGTGATCTTCGGCCCAGGCATCGTCCGGGGCCGGGCTCTGGACCGGACGGTTGACCAATCGGCCATTGCGCCTACCATCGCCGCGGTCATGGGCTTCCGGGCCACCAGCGCCGAGAACCGCGCGTTGGGCGAGATCTTCCTGTGACCGCGCAGGTTGCCTCGGCCCGGCCGGCGCGCAGTTGGGTCTGGCGCGCTCTTGCGGCCTTGCGCACATTGGCCATCGGCACGATTTTATGTCTGTCGCCGCTGACCTCGATCATCGCCTTGGGATGGCTGACGCGGCGCATGGCCGCCCTTGCCGACAGCCGGTTCGGGCAGGCGCCCGAGCCGCCCGGCTGGGTGATGGGGCCGCCCGGTAAGGGCGTCGTGGTCCGATTTGCCGGGGGCCTTGGCGCTAGTATCCGGGCGGGGTTTGGCACTCTGGCCGCGCTGGCCTCGATCACCCTGCCCTTCACGCTGCTCTGGCTCGGCGCTTGGTGGGCGGGCTGGGAAAACTCGTTCAACAAAGGGTATGAGCAGGCCTGGATCGGCCCAGTCACCTTTCTAGGCGGCACGCTGGTCAGCCTTTTCGCGATGGCCTATCTGCCGACGGCGCTGGCCCATCTGGCGGTTGAACGGCGGTGGCATGCGGTTTTTGAGGCGCGCCGCATTCGCGCGGTGATCGCGCAGGCCGGGTGGCGCCAACCGGCCTTGGCGGCGGTGACGATCCTTCTGGCGCTCCCGCTTTTCGCAGCGCGCGGCCTGCCGACATTTGCGGGCCAGATGGCCCCTGCGATCGAAGCCATGCCGGCCGAGGAACTGGCGGTGATCGTGGGCCGGATCGACCTGATCGTTGCGGCTTACGCCTTCATCTCTCTTCTGGTGCTGCGCCACATGACCGCCCATGTCTACGCGCGCGCCGCTACGCGGGCGGCCTGGATCGATCCGCGCCTTTGGGCCGGCACCCGCGCCCGGCTTGCCGCCACGCAAGCCCCACGACCGTCGCGGGTCCTGCGGGCGGTATGGACCGCGCTCAGCCTTGGCCTCTGGTTGGGGCTGGCTGCCCTGATCCTGGTCGGGCAGTTCCTGAATTACAGCTGGTGGGCCTGGCTGACCCATCCTTATCTGCTTTTGCCCTGGATCGGCTGAGGTTTCACCTTTTCGTCACCTCCAAGGCCCCTATACTCGCGCCAGTCAGAGCCAAAGGGGCAGTATGGCCGCGCGCAGAAAGAAGCCATTCAATGTGATGATCGTGGCCCAGCGGGGCCGCCTGGAATACGAGGCGGTGCTGTTCGCCGCCTCGCTGCGTCACGCGGCACCCGATTTCAAAGGCCGGCTTTATGTGGCCGAGCCGCAGCCCACCTGCGCCTGGCGGGGCGAGACGCGCCTGACCGACCCGGTGCGCGGCCTGTTGGAGGATCTTGGCGCGACGATCCTGCCGTTCGAGGCGCAGCATTTCGGCGAAAGCTATCCTTACGGCAACAAAATCGAGGCGCTGGCCGCCCTGCCCAAAGGCGAGCCCTTCGTGTTTTTCGACACCGACACGCTGATCACCGGCGATCTGGGTGCTGTGCCCTTCGATTTCGCCCGCCCCGCCGCCTCGATGCGGCGCGAGGGGACATGGCCGCAGATTGAGCTTTACGGGCCAGGTTACAACGCGATCTGGGCCTCGCTCTACGACCGGTTCGGGCTGGATTACGAAGGCTCGCTCGACCTCAGCCAACCCGATGAATATTGGGAGCGCTACCTCTATTTCAACGCGGGCTGGTTCTTCGGCGCCTGCCCGAAGGTCTTTGGCGAGCGCTTCCTGCACTACGCGCTGGCCATCCGCGATGACCCGCCCGAGACGCTGGTCTGTCAGGAGCTTTTCCCCTGGCTCGACCAGATCGCCCTGCCGCTGGTGGTCCACTCGCTGGGCGGCGGCCGGCCGGGGCCCGAATTGGGCGGGCTGGACGGCGACGTCACCTGCCATTGGCGCGTGCTGTCGCTGCTATACGCACGCGAGGATGACCGCGTGGTCGAGGTGTTGGAAACCATCGCCGCGCCCAACAAGATCAAGAAAGTGCTGAAAGCCTATGACCCGATCAAGCGCCTTGTCTTTCAGGGCCGTGGCCACAAGGCGCGCGCCCTCTTTGACCGCGCCAACCTGCCCCGCCGCGAACAAGCCATCCGCAACCGGCTGAAATCTGAAAACTATTGGATGCGATAGCCGGCTGACGCGCCCTGAAAAGGCCATTGGCAAGGGGATACATCATATATATCATGAATTCTGGATTTATTGATATATGGGAGCAGCCGATGTCGGTCGTCATCCACCACAACCCCGATTGCGGTACATCGCGCAACGTGCTGGCGATCCTCCAAGCCGCCGGATATGACCCCGTCATGATTCCCTATCTTGAAACCGGCTGGACCCGCGCGCAGCTGCTGGGCCTTTTCGCCGCGGCCGGTCTGACACCGCGTCAGGCCCTGCGCACCTCGAAATCGCCCGCGGCTGAGTTGGGGCTGCTGGACGAAGACGTCACCGACGACGCGCTCATTGACGCCATGGTGCAGCACCCGGTTCTGGTCAACCGGCCCATCGTCTGCACTCCCAAAGGTGTGCGCCTCTGCCGCCCGTCCGAAATGGTGCTGGATCTTATGGACAAGCTGCCGCCGGGCCCGATGTCGAAGGAAGACGGCACGCTTTTGATCGATGAGGGCGGCGCCCGTGTCGGATAACCCCTTCGCCGACACCCCGAACCTCGACGCGGCCGCCTTCAACACAGGCCCCGTACCCGAAGCGCCTCAGCTCACCCACGCGCCGCGCATCCTGCTGCTGCATGGCTCGGTCCGGCCGCAATCCTACAGCCGCAGCCTGAATGAAGAGGCCGCCCGCGTGCTGACCCTGCTGGGCGCCGAGACGCGCAGCTATGATCCATCGGGCCTGCCGCTGCCCGATGACGCAGATACCAGCCATCCCAAAGTCGCCGAACTGCGCGATCTGGTAACGTGGTCCGAAGGCATGGTCTGGTGCTCGCCCGAACGGCATGGTGCGATGACCGGCATCATGAAGACCCAGATTGACTGGATCCCACTGTCACTGGGTGGCATGCGCCCGACCCAAGGCAAGACATTGGCCGTCATGCAAGTCTCTGGCGGCTCGCAAAGCTTCAATACGGTCAACCAGTTGCGCGTTCTGGGCCGCTGGATGCGGTTGGTGACGATCCCCAACCAATCCTCGGTCCCGAAAGCGTTCATGGAGTTCGAGAACGGACGCATGAAGCCCTCGCCCTATTACAACCGCATGGTCGACGTGATGGAGGAGCTGGTGAAGTTCACGCATCTGACCCGCGGCGTCTCGCCCTGGCTGACCGACCGCTACAGCGAACGGGTCGAAAGCGCGGCCCAGCTGTCGAAACGGGTGAACCAGCCCTCGCTCTAAGCCCTGTTGTCTGGACCCGCGCCTTGCCCTAACGTCCGGCGCAAATCGCATCTCAAGGGAGGGGGCCCCATGTCCGACACGCAAAATCACGGCTTCGACACGCTTCAGATCCACGCAGGCGCCCGGCCCGATCCGGCCACCGGCGCGCGGCAAACGCCGATCTATCAGACCACGGCCTACGTGTTCCGCGACGCCGACCATGCGGCGGCTTTGTTCAACCTGCAGGAAGTTGGGTTCATCTATTCGCGGCTGACCAACCCGACGGTTGCCGTACTGCAAGAGCGGATCGCAACGCTGGAAGGCGGCGTGGGGGCGGTCTGCTGTTCGTCAGGGCATGCGGCGCAGATCATGGCGCTCTTCCCGCTGATGGGGCCGGGGCTGAATATCGTGGTCTCGACACGGCTCTATGGCGGCACAATCACCCAGTTCAGCCAGACCATCAAACGCTTCGGCTGGTCGGCCAAATTCGTCGATTTCGACGATACCGACGCGGTGAAGGCCGCGATCGATGACAATACGCGCGCGATCTTCTGCGAAAGCATCGCCAACCCGGGCGGCTACATCACCGACCTGCCGGTAATCGCCAGGATCGCCGAGGGCGCAGGCCTGCCGCTGATCGTCGACAACACCTCGGCCACGCCGTACCTCTGCCGCCCGATAGACCATGGCGCCACTTTGGTGGTGCATTCGACCACGAAGTATCTGACCGGCAATGGCACCGTCACAGGCGGCGCCATCGTCGATTCCGGGCAGTTCGACTGGTCGGCCACGGACAAGTTCCCTTCACTCTCACAGCCCGAGCCCGCCTATCACGGACTGAAATTCCATGAGACATTCGGCCCTCTGGCCTTCACCTTCCACGGCATCGCCATCGGCCTACGCGATCTGGGCATGACGATGAACCCGCAAGGCGCGCATTATACGCTGATGGGGATCGAGACGCTGTCGCTGCGGATGGAGCGTCATGTCGCCAATGCCCGCAAGGTCGCCGAATGGCTTGAGAAGGACCCGCGTGTCGATTTCGTGACCTATGCCGGTCTGCCCTCGTCGCCTTATGCCGAACGGGCACAGCGGCTGACCCCGAAAGGCGCGGGGGCTCTGTTCACCTTCGCCGCGAAGGGTGGTTATGACGCTTGCGTCAAACTGGTCAATGCGCTGGAGATCTTCAGCCATGTCGCGAACCTGGGTGACACGCGGTCGCTCATCATCCATTCGGCCTCGACTACCCACCGCCAATTGTCCGAGGAACAGCAGGTGGCCGCCGGCGCTGCGCCCAATGTGGTTAGGCTATCGATCGGAACCGAGGACGCGGACGATCTGATCGCCGATCTGGATCAGGCGCTGGCGAAGGCGACCAGCTAGCCACAAATTTTCTGCGAAAATTTGCAAACCCGCAATTTTTCTGGCGAAAAATAGGATCTTTCGCCAGAAAGATCGTTCTTCCCAATTCTTCGCAGAAGAATTGGCTTGAGCAGCATCCAAAAAATCTGAGTCAGATTTTTTGGGATTTCGCTTCAGCCGCCGATATCCCAAACGATCGTCACCCGCGCGGTGACGCTGGTCTCACCGGCCGCCACGGGGACGGCGTCCGAGGCCATCCCAGCCTCCATCCGAAACATCGGCTGGGGCTGATCCACGGCGCCCGCCTCGCTGATCGTGACGATCCGGCCCAGCGACACCCCCGCCGCCTCGGCCAGCAATTCGGCCTTGCGGCGCGCATCGGCCACGGCCAGCTGACGGGCTTCATCTTCCTGTGGCTGCGGGTCCTGCAGACCGAAGCTGAGGCCGTTGAACGTGTTCGCACCGGCCTCAAGCACCTCATCCAGAACACCGCCAAGGCTGTCCAAAGTGCGCACCCGCACCGTGACGTTATTCGACGCCGTGTAGCCCGAAATCGTGGGCGGCCCGGGTTCAGAGCTGCGATGGTTCCAGGACGGGTTCAACGAAAGACCCGATGTCTGGATATCCCGGCCCGCGATGCCCGCCCCTTCCAGACGCGCGATCAGCCCGGCCACGTCCTGCGAGGTCTGGTCCATCGCCGCCATGGCCGTCTCGGCCTCTGCCGTCACGCCGAGCGTGATGGTCGCCATATCCGGCGGTGCGGCAACGCGGCCCTCGCCCATGACGGTGATATGGGCCGTCTCCTGGGCCCAGGCGCCTGTCGCAAGGACAGTTCCGACCAAAAGATATCCCAATGGGCGCATGACACTCCTCCAATTTTCGCCAATCCTCAGCTTATCCGACGCAGACCGCAAGCCGATCCTTGGGCGTTTCCCTTTCCTCCGGCAAAAACCTGCTGTAACTCTAGGCAGACCCGCCTTTTATGTGCATGAGCGGGATATCTGCTGCTAGAGAAGATCGATGAAGCCCGATTTCGCCCTGAACATGTCGCCTGATGGCTTGACCCTGATGTATCGGGTCAAGCGGGGCTGGCAGATTGTCGGCGAAGCCTCGCTGGACGATCCGGGATTGAAGACGCGGCTGGCCGAGATGCGCGAAACCGCCGCAAGGCTGGCGCCCCAGGGGATGCGCACCAAGCTGATCCTGCCCGAAAGCCAGGTCCTGAACACCTCCATTCCCAGCCCCGGCCCCGATGACGCCGCACGGCGCGCAGCGGTCGAACAGGCGCTGGACGGGATGACGCCCTACGCCCTGGACGAGCTTTGTTTCGACTGGGAAGCCGAGGGCGAGGTGCTCCACATCGCCGTTGTCGCGCGCGAGACGATGGCCGAGGCCGAGGCCTTCGCCGTGGATCATCAGATGAACCCGGTCTCTCTGGTCGCCCTGCCAAGGGGCGGCAGCTTCACGGGCGAGCCGTTCTTTGGCGAAACCGCCGCGGCGGCCGACATTCTGCCCAAAGGTGAGCGCGTCAAGCGCGACCTGCGCCCGACGATCCCGACGGGCAGGATGGCCGATCCGGCACCGGAAGACGCGCCCGCCCAGCAGGCGGCGCCCGAACCCACCCGCGAAACCGCTGCCGAAGATCCGCTGCCGGCCGAGGTCGACCCCGACCCCGAGACGGCAGCAACGGCGGACGCGCAAGACGCTGTCGCCGCCCCTGACACCGCCACAGACGATCCGCTACAAGTGGAAACCGGCGCCGAGGAGGCCACGGAAGCGGAGACCGAGGCAGAAGAGCCTGTTATCGCCCCCGAAACCGCCGCGCAGCCTGAGGCCGCACAAGCACCGCCTGAGGACGAGTCTGCACCTGCTGCAGAACTTGCCGCGGAGGATATCTCTCCGCGCGTGGACCCCGATGAGGATGAGGACGATCCCGAGGCGGAACAGGCCCTGGCCGCGGCATTGGGCGCAACTGCGCCCGAGCCCGCCACCGATCAGCCTGACGGTGAAGACGACATCGCCGAACGGGGCGAGGACGACCACCAGGGTTTGACCGGGGCTCTGGCGGCGTCAGAGGCGGACCCGCCCACGCCGTCGGCTGAAACGGCTGCCGATGACCCCTCCGATGATGCAATCGCGGAAGAGGACACGCCGCAAGAAGCGCCCGCCGAACCAGACGCTCAGCCGGACCTGGAACGCCCGGTCTTCGCCAGCAAAAATCGTGGGGAAGCGCCAGAGGCCGCGCCCGCCGACGCCGAGGACGGCACTTCGGACGAAGAAAAAGCGCCGCACGACGAAGGGCAGGCGGATTTCCCGATAGCGGCCTCTGTCACGGCCCCTGACCTGCCATCAGCGACCGACCCGCCGGCCTCGATAGCCGCCCGTGAAGTTGAGGAAACATCGCAAGCTGGGCCAGAGACCCCGCCGCAAAGTACCGGGGTCAGTGCGCGGTTCGACGACAGCACCGGTGACCTGCCTCCGATTGCGCCACTGCCGCCGCCGCGCCCTGTCGTCAAGGCAGATCCCGCAACAGACGAACATCCGGCCCCTCTGCCTACGATCACCCCGGCGCCGAAACCGGCGGCGGTCGCCGCGCCACTCAGCGCGCCGCCGCGTCCCGCCAATGCGCCACGCAAGGCAAGCAGAGCAAGCAAGCCCGATACCTCGGTCTTCGGCGCGAAGAAACCTGGCCGCGAACGCTCTCCTCTGATGGGCTTTGCGCTGACTGCAGCTCTTTTGGCCTTCATGGCCGCAGCTGTTCTGTGGTCGGTGATCTTCGACGGCGATGATGCGACAGGACCTGAAATCGCAGCCCTGCCCGAACCGGCCCCAACCGAGCAGGACCCGGCACCTATTGAGGCGGCGGAGCCTACGGAGCCGCCCGAAATTGTGGCGGCCCACCCACCGGAACCGGCGCCGAGCCTGCCAAGTGAACTAGCCGGAGAACCGTCGATTGCCGCCGACCCCGAGATCGAGGCGCCGCAGAACCCGCTTCAGCTGACACCCGCAGCAGAGCCGAACATGCAGCCGACCAGTGACGAGGATCTGGCCGTCGAATATGCCGCGACCGGCATCTGGACGCGGGCGCCCGAGCCACCGGCAATAGCCCGCGAAGGTCGGATGAACGCGCCTTTGGCGGTGGCGATCGACCCGCTGGTGCCGCAATCACCCACCGCCGCACTGCCGGCGCTTGGGGCGGCCATGCTGGACGCACCGCCCGCGTTGCAGGTGGCCCCGCCCCCGCCGGGCGCAACATTCGCCTTCGATGAGAACGGCCTGATCCTTGCCACACCCGAGGGCGCGTTGACGCCGGAAGGAACGATCGTCTTCCTCGGGCGGCCCCCGATGGCACCCGCCGGCCGCCAGGGCCAACCGGCAGCCCCCGAGGTGCAGGAGGCGGCACTGCCCGCCGAGGCGGCCACGCCCGATGCTGCCCTGCCGTTCGAAGGGCCCCGTCCACGCCCCCGGCCCGAGGCTCTGGCGGCGACAGAGGTGCCGGAGGTTGCGGCAGACCCGCTGGAGGGATTCCGCCCACGGCCGCGCCCCGCAACCGAAACCGCGCCTGAAGCCGGTGACGAAGCCACGCTGGAGGCGCCCGAGGTCGCGGCGGCCACCGACGCTGCCGAGACACCTGCGCCGGATACATCGTTGCCGTCCGACGCTGCCGCAGTCGATCCCGCAAGCACGCCCGAAACCGCGCCCGAAACCGCAACGGCCGAGCCCGAGACAGAGATCGCCTCAGACCCAGCCCTTGCGGGGTTCCGCCCACGCCCCCGGCCCGCAGGTATCGAAGAGGCCGCGGCCATCGACGCCGCCTCGCGTGCAGCAGCCGCTGCCGCCGCCGCGGCCGTTGCCGATGCGGTGGCCAACCCGCTGCCGTCATCCGCGTTCGAAAACGCAACCGACCTGGCGGTGGCCGCCACGCCTCGCCCCCGGTCACGCCCGGGCAATATCGCGGCCATGGCGCCTGCGCGATCCGCCCCCGCCCAAGCGCCAGAAGCCGCAGCACCCGCACCGGCGCAAGCACCGGCGGCGGCAGGCCCGCAGATCCCGACACGCGCGTCGGTGGCCTCTCAGGCCACAATCGACAACGCGATCCGGCTAAACCGCACGAACCTGATCGGGATCTATGGCGGCTCTGCCGACCGGCGGGCGCTGATCCGCCTGCCTTCGGGGCGGTACGTCAAGGTTCAAGTCGGCGACAGGGTCGATGGCGGCCAGGTCGCCGCGATCTCGGACAGCGAATTGCGGCTGGTGAAAAACGGCCGCAATGTCGTGCTGAGGGTCGGCCAGGGCGGATGATCCTTTGCTGCGCTGGCCGGCATCCCTGCCCTTCAACCGGCACATCTTGACCATGAGGCTCTGCGGCCCGTTACGCCCCTTCGCTTTGGCGCTGGCGGTGATCGGCGCGGTGGCGGCCGCCGCCGCCAGTGACTCGTTTCCGCGCCTGGCAAGCGAACCGCTGCCTTTCGTTCTGTCCGCGCCTCAGCCGGCCGCAACGCCCAGAGGCGCCAGCGACCTCTTCGGGTTCAGCATCGCGCTGCGCGACGACATCGCACTGATCGGGGCACCGAACGCCTATGCCGGAGAGGGGCTGGACCTTACCCGAACCGGCCGGGCCTTCCTGTACGATCTGTCCAAGCGCCAGCTTCTGCACATATTGGAAAGCCCGTCCGGCGAACCTGACGACTTCTTCGGTCGCCGCGTCCTTCTGAACGCCGCGCACGCTGTGGTTCTTGGCAAACAGCGGGGGGCGACAGACCAGGGCGATGGCGCGCTTTATGTCTTCGATATCGAAACCGGCGCCTTGTTGCACGAGATCAGCCCAACCGGATCCGGCCCGGAAAACATAACCGGCCCGTTCTACACAAGCGCTCTTACCGAGGACGCTCTGATCATCGGACGGGCGGGCGTCGATGACCCCCTTCCCAATTCGGGCGCCGTCGAAATTTTCGACCTTGCCACGCTGGAACTGCGCCGTCGGGTCCTCAACCCTAATCCGAGGGCAGAGGATTACTTTGGCAACGTCCTGGCGGCTCGGGGCGGTAAGCTTCTGGTCTCTGCCGGCAGCCAGAGCGAATATGCCCCTTATATCGATCCGGGCCAGGCCTATCTGATCGATATGGACAGCAGCGCTGTTCTGCAAAGCTTCGAGAACCCCGACGATTGGGGCGGGCATACCGAATTCGGGCGGGAGATACTGTTGCAAGAGGACAGCGCCCTCTTTTCGATGACACCCGCCGATCCCGCCTTCCGCGCCCAGGCCGTTCAGATCGATATCGAGACTGGCGAGGTCACCACCATTTTCCGCGAAAGCCAGCGCCTGCGGGGTGGGGACAGTTTCAGCGCCATGGCCTTCAGCGGCGATCTTGTCTTTCTGTCACGGGCGGGGCCTCGGGGATATTCGATAGCCCAGGACGGAAGTATCGATCCCGCGCAATTCGCCGACAGATACATCCAGATCCACGACCGCCAGACCGGGGCGCTGCTGCGCCGCCTCGTGCCCCACGATCCAGACCTGGCCTATCACAGCTTCGGCGAGCGGCTGGTCGCCACCGACGATTGGCTGCTGATCGGGATGCCCGGTCTGCCTGGAAAAACGCGCGACCCCGAGGCCCTTGGGGGGCGGTCGCAGGCTGGCCAGGTTCTTGTGTTTAGCCGGCCGTCGGAACGGACCGACTGGGGCCCATGGGCCGAGTGATCTACTCGGCCGCGTCCAGTACACCCCGCGCGATCTGATCGGCCTCGATCGATTCGAAGAGCGCCTTGAAATTGCCCTCGCCGAAGCCGTCATCGCCTTTGCGCTGGATGAACTCGAAGAAGATCGGCCCGATCACGGTTTTTGAGAAGATCTGCAGCAAAATCCGCGTCTCGCCACCATCGACCACGCCTTCGCCGTCGATCAGGATGCCATGCGTCTTCATCCGCTCGATCGGCTCCTCATGGCCGACCACGCGGGTTTTGCTGAGGTCGTAATAGGCGTCGGGTGGCTTGGGCATAAAGCGCAGGCCCCGCGCGGCGATCTCGTCGGTCGCGGCATAGATATCCTTGGCGCCCACCGCGATATGCTGGATGCCCTCGCCGTTATAGCGCTTGAGGTATTCCACGATCTGCCCCTTCTCGCCCCGATCCTCGTTGATCGGGATGCGGATGCGACCGCAGGGCGAGGTCAGCGCGCGGCTGAGCAGCCCGGTGAACTTGCCCTCGATATCGAAGAACCGGATTTCGCGGAAATTGAAGATGTCGCCGTAGAACTTGAACCAGACATCCATATTGCCCTTGTGGACGTTGTGGGTCAGGTGATCGAGATAGTAAAAGCCCACGCCCTCGGGATGGGCATTGTGGGTCCAATCGAATTCCTCGTTATAGGGGCTGCGGTCCCAGTATTGGTCGATGAAGTAGATCAGGCTGCCGCCGATCCCGACGATGGCGGGCACATCCATGGTCTTGTCGTCGCCGGTATATTCCGTCGCGCCCTTAGCCACCGCATGTTTCAGCGCGCGATCGGCATCGACCACCCGCCAGGCCATCGAGGGGCAGCACGGCCCGTGTTCCTCCACGAACCGCATCGCCATCGATCCCGGCTGGGCATTCAGCACATAGGTGATGTCACCCTGCTGCCAAAGCTCGATCGCCTTGGTCTTGTGGGTGGCGACATGGGTGTAGCCCATCTTGGCGAAAAGATCGCGCAGCTCTTGCGGCTCGGGATGGGCGAATTCGACAAACTCGAACCCATCGGTGCCGGCGGGATTCTGGTCGGTGATCGTGGCGCGTGGCGCGTCGTGCGGGAACGGTCCCATGGTCAATCCTCCTGTTCGCTTGTCGAAGCATACCGCGCGGGGCTTGCCGGATGCGCGCAATAATCGCTATAATGAGCATCCAGCGCGCGTAGAAATCGCGCGGTGGGCCAAAAAGATGCGTGAGGTCCGCACGATGCTTGATGAGGCCGATTCCCGTCTGCTGGCGGCTTTGCAGGAAAACGCCATGCTGACCACGCAGGAATTGGGCGAGCGTTTGAACCTGTCGCCCAGCCAGGCCGGTCGGCGGCGTCAGCGGCTTGAGGCCGAGGGCTATATCCGCGCCTACCGGGCCGAGGTCGCGCCGGAAAAGGTGGGGCTGGGGGTGCAGGCCTTCATCCAGATCGTGATGGCCACCCATACCGAGAAGAATGCGCAGGATTTCGTGCGCCTGACCCGGCACCAGCCGGAAATCATCGGCGCCTGGACCCTGACGGGCGAGGCCGATTATCTCTTGCGGGTCTATTGCACCGATCTGTCGGCGCTGAATGCTTTGGTGCAGCAAGTGCTGCTGCCGCACCCGGCGGTCAGCCGGGTGCAGAGCCAGATCGTGATGGAGCGCGTCAAACCCGACGCGCCCCTGCCCGTGGGCCTTTAGAAATGCCAGGCCACGCCCACAGTGATGGCCTCATAGCTTGCATCGACGCCATTGGGGGGTGCCGGCGGCGACAGGATGTCGTCAAACTCGGTGATCGAGTATTCCGCGCGCAGGCTCATGTTGTTGCTAAAGAGGTATTCCACGCCGATCCCGACATTATAGCCGGTTTCGCTTTGCGCCGAGATGCCGGATGTGGGCACGCCGAATTCGCTGCTGGCGACGCCTGCGGCGATGTAAGGCATGACCTGCCCGTTGGCATAGCCGACACGCCCGCGCAACATGGCAAGCCCGTCCATCTCAGCCACATCGCCTGGCAGACCGATCCAGCTATCGACGGCGCTGTATGACAGCTCACCCCCCACAACCCAGTTGTTCTGCAAGGCGTGATTGTAGCCGATGAAAACCCCGGGGCTGGTGTCCGAGCCCGTAAATTCAAACCCGCCCAGCGCGGGGCCGGACAATCCGAACGTCCCGCTTGACGCCGAGACGCCTGCGTAAAACCCGTTCCAATCCTGCGCCACCACCGGTGTTGCCACCATCAGGGCCAGCGCGCTTGCCACAAATACAGTCGATCTTTTCATTGTCTTCCCTCTCGTTTCCGGGCCGTAAGCCCTGCCTGCGATGGGCGGACCTGCCGAAATATCCGGCAAATCCCGCCTCCATCACCTGTCTGTCGCGAAAGCCTGCGAAAGGGTTCAAAGATCGGCGCCGCACTGATGGACTTGGGGACCGGGCGCGGTCTAGGCTGTCTGCACGGGCAAATGGGGGCACAGACGTCGGATATGGAAGGCTTTCTGTTTCAGGCCACGATCTACCTTGCCGCCGCCGTTCTAGCGGTGCCGATCGCTGTGCGGCTGGGGCTGGGGTCGGTCCTGGGCTATCTGATTGCCGGCATCGTGATCGGCCCGGTCCTGGGCCTGATCGGCGCCGAGGCCGAGGACCTGCGCCATTTTGCTGAATTCGGCGTGGTTCTGATGCTGTTCATCATCGGGCTTGAGCTCGACCCGCGCGCCCTCTGGGCGATGCGCGAGCGGCTGATCGGGCTGGGCGGCATGCAGGTTGTCCTGACCACGCTGGCCATTGCCGGGGCGTGCATGCTGCTCAACCAGCCTTGGCAAACCAGCCTGGCCATCGGGATGATCTTCGCGCTGTCCTCAACCGCCATCGTGCTGCAGACCATGGCCGAGAAAAAGCTGATCCAGACACCCGGCGGCAGGTCGGCCTTTTCGGTGCTTCTGACCCAGGATATCGCTGTCATCCCGATGCTGGCGCTTTTGCCCCTGCTGGCGCTGGCTCAGGCGCCCAGCCTGGCGCCCGACGGATCGATGGTGCGCCACGCCGCCGATCATGACGACCATGGCCCCGCGATGATGACCATCCTCGACGGCCTGCCCGCCTGGGGGGTCACGCTGGCCACTCTGGCCGCCGTGGCTCTGATCGTGCTCGGCGGGCATTTCCTGACCCGGCCGATCTTTCGCTTCATCCACGCCGCCAAGCTGCGCGAGATCAACACGGCCGTGTCGCTGCTGTTCGTTGTGGGCGTGGCTGAGCTGATGATCATCGTTGGCCTCTCGCCCGCGCTTGGCACATTCCTGGCCGGTGTCGTCCTCGCCAATTCCGAATTCCGGCACGAGCTTGAGGCCGATATCGAGCCGTTCAAGGGCCTGCTTCTTGGCCTCTTCTTCATCACGGTCGGCGCGGGCATCAACTTCGCCGTCCTCTTCTCGGCGCCCTTCTCGATCCTTGGCATGGCGCTGGGGGTGATGGCGATCAAAGGGGTGATCTTGTTCCTGCTGGGCTGGCTCTTCAAGCTGCGCGGGCGCGATCAATGGCTGTTCACCTTGGGGCTGGCCCAGGCGGGCGAGTTCGGCTTTGTCCTGATCTCGTTCTCGCTGCAGCAAAGCGTGCTGCCCGCCGGCACCGCGCAGACCCTGCTTCTGGTCGTCGCGCTGACAATGCTGCTGACGCCGCTCTTCTTCATCGCGTGGGAGCAGATGTCAAAACGCATGTCCGAGGCGGGCGAAGCGCAGCCCGCAGATGAGATCGACGAACAGCAGCCCGTCATCATCGCGGGCGTTGGCCGCTTCGGCCAGGTGGTGAACCGCCTTGTGCAAAGCGCGGGCTTTCAGACCACCGTTCTGGACCACAACCTGGAAACGATCGAGCTGATGCGCAAGTTCGGCTTCAAGGGCTTCTACGGCGATCCCACGCGACCCGAACTGCTGCATGCCGCGGGCCTGCGCACAGCCAAGGTGCTGGTCGTGGCGCTGGACGATCGCGATGCGGCGGTGCGCCTTGTGGGCTATGCAAGGCGCGAACGCCCCGATCTGCATATCGTCGCCCGCGGCCATGACCGTGTCGATGTCTATCGCCTCTATCAGGCCGGGGCCGACGATATCGTGCGCGAGATGTTCGATTCCTCTCTGCGCGCCGGTCGCTACGTGTTGGAGAATATGGGGCTGAACGAATACGAAGCGCACGAGATGGAGCAGACCTTCTTCAAGCTCGACCGCGCCTCGGTGCGCGAGCTGGCCTCGCTCTGGAAACCCGGTGTGCCGGTGGAAGAGAACCAGGCCTATGTCGCCCGCGCGAAGGAATTCAATAAAGAGCTTGAGACTGCCCTGGTCACCCGCCTCGACGAGGGGCGCAAACCGTCCGACGCAGCCTGACCGGCGGGAGTATTCCGAAGCGACGACGCCCACCGTATTGCCATGGCTGGACAAGCCCGGCCCCGGCGCAATAGGGTCATTCCCCTATCAGGGAGGCGTCCATGCACAGCGTTGTCATCAGCGGATGTGGGGTATTCACCCCGTCCGAGACCATCTCGAACGACGAACTGGTCGCCGCCTTCAACGCCCATGCCGACCTCTTCAATGCCGAAAATGCCGAAGCCATCGCGGCGGGCCGTCTTGAGGCAAAGCCACATTCCTCGTCCGAATTCATTGTCTCTGCCTCGGGCATCGAACAGCGCTATGTCATGGACAAGACCGGCGTTCTGGACCCCGCGCGCCTTTTCCCCCGCCTCACGCCACGCGCCGATGACGACCCCAGCCTAATGGCCGAGATGGCGCTGGATGCGGCAAACCAGGCCCTCGCAATGGCCGGGCTTGAGGGTAGCGACGTCGATTGCGTCCTCTGCGCCGCCTCGAACCATGAACGCGCTTATCCCGCGATTGCCGTTGAAATCCAAAGCCTTCTGGGCGCGGGCGGCTTTGCCTTCGACATGAACGTCGCCTGTTCCTCGGCCACCTTCGGGATCCAGGCCGCAGCCGACATGATCCGCTCGGGCAGCGTGGCCCGCGCGCTGGTCGTCAACCCCGAGATCTGCTCGGCCCATCTGGAATGGCGTGACCGTGATTGCCACTTCATCTTCGGCGATGTGGCCACCGCCCTGGTGCTTGAGCGTGCTGACCTGGCCCGCGCGCCCTATTACAAAATCCGCTCAACCCGCTGCGCCACGCAGTTTTCCAACAACATCCGCAACAATGACGGCTTTCTGCGCCGCACCCGCGACCAGATGGACGACCGGCGCGACATGCAGTTCATGCAAAACGGCCGCAAGGTGTTCAAGGAGGTGCTGCCTCTGGTCAGCCAGCATATCGCCAACCATATGGAGGGCGAGGGCATCGGCGCCGATCAGCTAAGCCGTCTCTGGCTGCATCAGGCCAACAAGACGATGAACGATTACATCGGCAAAAAGGTTCTGGGTCGCGACCCCGAGGCGGGGGAGCAACCCAACATCCTGCAAGACTACGCCAACACCTCATCCGCCGGGTCGATCATCGCGTTTGCCAAGAATTCCGCCGATCTGGCCGCGGGTGATCTGGGCCTGATCTGTTCGTTCGGCGCAGGTTATTCGGTGGGCTCGGTGATCGTCGAAAAGGCCTAGCTGACAGGCTGCGCCCGCTCGACCAACCGAGCAAAGAACGAGGCACCCGCCGCCGATACCTCATCGTTGAAGTCGTATTCCGGGTGGTGCAACCCGGCACTCGCCCCCTGCCCCAGAAACAGATAGGCGCCGGGCCGCACGTTCAGCATATAGGCGAAATCCTCGGCCCCCATCTCGCGCCCGCCTGCCGCGTTCACGCCTACATCGCCCGCAATCTCGCGCGCCACATCGGCGGCGAAGGCGACCTCGTCGGCATCGTTCACAGTGGCCGGATAGCCGATCTTGTAGGACAGCTTGGCCTCCACCCCATAGGCCACCGCCTGGCCCGCGACGATCTCCTCCATCCGGCGCATCACCATCTCCTGCACCTTGGGGTCGAAGGTGCGGACCGTGCCGCAAATCCATGCGGTCTCGGGGATGATATTGTCCGCCGTGCCGGTGTGGATCTGCGTGACCGAGACGACCAGATCATCTAATGCGAAATTGTTGCGGCTGACGATGGTCTGGATCGCCTGCACGATGCCCACCGCCGCAACAATTGGATCGACCGCCTCATGGGGCATCGCCCCATGGCCACCCTTGCCCTTCACATCCACCTCGAACGTGTCGACGGCGGCCATGATCGGGCCCGGTGTCGTCTGGAAATGCCCCGCCTCAAGGTTCGGCGCATTGTGCAGCGCATAGACCCGGCCGATATCGAACCGCTCGAGCACACCCTCCTTCACCATCACGTCAGCACCGCCGCCGCCCTCTTCCGCCGGCTGAAAGATCAGCGCGACGCGGCCCGCGAAATTGCGCGTCTCTGCCAGGTATTTCGCAGCCCCCAGCAGCATCGCCGTATGCCCGTCATGGCCGCAGGCATGCATCTTGCCGGGCGTTTCCGAGGCATGGGTCGCCCCCGTCGCCTCGTCGATCGGCAAGGCGTCCATATCGGCCCGCAGGCCGATCGTGGGCCCCGCGCCCTGCCCTTCGATGATCGCGATGATGCCGGTGGTTGCGATGCCCTCGTGGATCTCGTCAACTCCGAACTCCCGCAGCCGCTCGGCCACGAAATTCGCCGTCTGGGGCAGGTCGAATTGCAGTTCGGGATGCCTGTGCAGCCAATGCCGCCAGCCCTTCATCTCGTCGCTCATATCGGCAATGCGGTTGATGACTGGCATGGTGGCGTTCCCTCGCTTCTGTGTTTATTACCCCTTCATGAGCACAAAACCGCCACCGCCCGCAAGCCCGGATGCCGCCCTGTCCCGCCTGTTGCAGATCATGGCGCGCCTGCGCGACCCCGAAACCGGCTGCCCGTGGGACATCGAACAAACCTTCGCCAGCATCGCGCCCTACACGATCGAAGAGGCCCATGAGGTCGCCGACGCGATTGAGCGCGAGGCCTGGGGCGAGCTTGAGGGCGAGTTGGGCGATCTGTTGCTGCAGGTGGTCTATCACGCGCAGATGGGGGCCGAGGCGGGGCGTTTCGATTTCACCTCGATCACCCAAGCCATCGCCGACAAGATGGTCGCGCGCCACCCCCATGTCTTCGGCAATGAGAGCCGCGACAAAAGCGCCGATCAGCAAACCGCCGATTGGGAGGCCCTGAAGGCCGCCGAACGCGGGCCCCAAGGCACGCTGGATGGCGTGGCCCTTGGCCTGCCGGCGCTGACCCGCGCGGTGAAACTGCAAAAACGCGCCGCCCGCGTCGGCTTTGACTGGCCCGATGCGAGCCACGTCTTAGCCAAGATCGTGGAAGAGGCGCATGAGCTGACCGAGGCGCGCGAGCGGTTTACCCAAGACGAGATCGCCGAGGAATTCGGCGACCTTCTCTTTGTGATGGCCAACCTCGCCCGCCATCTGCACACTGATCCCGAGGCCGCCTTGCGCGCAGCGAACGCCAAGTTCACCCGCCGCTTCGCCACCATCGAAGCGGCCCTCGCCGCGAAGGGCAAGCGGCCGGAAGACAGCGATCTGGACGAGATGGACGCGCTCTGGAACGCCGCGAAAGAGGCGGAACGCCAAGGCCAATAGCCGGACTGTTCCACCGTCTGATATCCCGCTAGGCTGCCAAGTCGCAAACGGCGCCCGCAGGACTCACGGGCACAAATCGCCAAACCGCCGCCCATTCTTGATCAGATCATCCCAGATCGGGTCGGCCGCCCAGATATCGGCCTCTTCCGCCCAGGCCCGCATCGCCTGCCGCAATACGGCCAAGCCCCTCTCATCCGCCCATTGCATGGGGCCGCCCAGATGGCGGGGGAAGCCGTGCGCCAACAGCATCACCGCATCGACCAGCCCGGGGTCGCGCACCGCGCCAGAAGCCACCAGCCGCGCACCCTCAGCGGCCATCGCCGTTAGAAGGCGCAGGCGGATTTCGGCGGGCGCAACCGCGCGCACGGTCACCCCATGCTCACGGCGCAAGGCGTCGAGCACCGGCAGGGCGGCCTCTTCGTGATATCCGAGCCCGGCCTCGGCCAGACGCGCGGAAACGAGACCCGCCGCAAGCCGCTCTCCAAGCGCGCCCTGCGCCAGACGGTCTGCCCGGGCGCACGGCCCCTCGGCAAAGCCCATCACCGCCATGGCCGCGTCGACCTCATCAGGCGTGGCACCGACCAGCAGCAGATGATCCACCGCGGTCCTCTCCGCGCGTATCACGCTGGCGCCGACGCCCAGTGTCGACGGCCCAAGGCGCAGGGCCTTCCGACCCAATCGTTCGGCCAGATCAAAGCCTGTGCCGAGGGCGCTTTCGGCCGTCAGCGGGCCCGAGCTGATTTCGATCGCCGCCGCATCCGGGTGCAGGCCGATCACCCGCTCGGGCCGGGTTGTGGCCTGCGCGAAAACCTCGATATCGACCTGCGCATTCAGGCTGGCCAAAAGCGCGCCCGCCGGCAGAAGGGGGTCGACCTGCGCCAATACGGCGCGCGTCTCGGCAAGCGGAGACCCCATCGCCTCGACCACAAGGTCGCAGGACTTGAAACGCGCCAGATCCGAGACCGCCTCAAGCGGCGCCAGCGTCGCGACGGCCTCATCCTCGGTCAGCTCGCCCGCCTCGATGGCTTCCAGATAGGCCGTTTCGATCCGGGCGATGCAGGCCTTGCGCGCGGCGGCCTCTGGCGTCCAGATCATGACCGCCACCTTGGCATCCAAAAGGGCTTTGGTCAGGGCCGCAACCCCCGGACCGGCCCCCAGAAACCCGGCCACCTGCACGCCCGGCGCCGCACCGTCGGGGCGCAGGGTTGCCCGCTTTTCAACTAGAAAGGCGTGGGTCAGAGACCGGGCCTCGGCCGTGTCGCGGCAGGTGTCAAACGCCTCACGCTCATAAACGCGGGCCTGATCCAGCGGCAAAAGCAACGCCGCCTCGATGCAATCGACGCATCGCCGCGCCGCAAGCGGGGTGTGCGGACCGAATGCGGCCCGCGCCTCGGCGACCGCCTGCAGATAGGCGCGCGGATCGGCAAAGCCCGTCTTGCGCGCGGTCGTGGGGCGCAGGCCGATGCCTTTGCCCGCCAGATCCTCGGCCAGTGTCAGGGCCGCCTCGACCACATCGCCTTGCAAGACGCCGTCGATCAGCCCATCCGCCGCATCGGCGGGGGCCGGCGCGCCGGTAAGCATCATTTCCAGCACCCGCTCGGCGCCCGCCAGGCGCGGCGCGCGGTAGGTGCCGCCCGCCCCCGGCACCAGCCCGAGCGTCACCTCGGGAAAGCCGATCTTCGTGCCTGCCGCCGCCAGACGCCAATCGGCCGCCAGCGCCAGTTCAAAACCGCCGCCCAGAGCATAGCCATGCAGTGCTGCAATGACGGGCTTGGCCAATCCCTCGATCCGGTCGCAAATCCGGGCCAGATCGGGCGCATCGGTGGCCGGCGCGAGGGTCCGCATGTCCAGCCCACCCGAAAAGCCCCGGCCCGCGCCGCAGATCACCAATGCGGCAATCCCGGCATCCGCCTCGGCCCGGTCCAGCGCCGCCATCAGGCGCCGACGCATGTCTGGCCCAAGCGCATTCTCAGCCGGCCCATCGAGCGTCAGCAGCGCGACCTGGCCGTGCCGTTGAAACCCGACCGCCGCCGTCATGGGTCATCCGCCTTGCGCCGCGTCTCGTCCAGGGCCAGCGCGGCGAGGACCGGCACAAGCTGGCCATAAAGACGCCCGCGATCGGCATTGGGCCCCTGCCCATCGGCCGCGCGCCGCCCCACTCCGGCCAGGATCGCGGCCAGCCGGAACAACGAGAACACCAGCGCAAACCGCCAGTGCCGGATCACGGAATCATCCGCTGTGTAGGCCGCGACATAGTCGGCGTCACTCGGCAGCCCGAAGTCGGCGCGGTCGAGCCCGCCCAGACCGGCCATGGCGCAATCATGCGGCAGCCGCCATTGCGCCACCTGATAGGCCAGATCGGCCAGGGCGGGCCCGCGCGTGGCCAGCTCCCAATCCAGCAGCGCACGCATCTGGGGCGCGTCACTGGCGAAGATCATGTTGTCGTGCCGGTAGTCACCATGCAGAAGGCAGGCCGCGCCCTCCTCCTGCGGCAGTTCAGCTGCCAGCCACGCCTCGACCCGCTCCATATCCGCCGAAACATCGGTCGACGACGCGCGGTAAGCCCGCGCCCAGAGGGCCGTCTGGCGGGCGAAATAGCCCGAGGGGGGGCCGAAATCCTCCAGACCGACGGCGCTGGGCTGAACGGCATGGAGGGCCGCCAGGGTGCGGGCCATGGCCTTGTAGACGGCACCGCGATCGGCCACGCTTACGCCCGGCAAGGCGGGGTCGGCGAAGACCCGGCCCGAAACATACTCCATCACGAAAAAGGCCCGCCCGATGGGCGAGGCGTCATCCTCGACCTGCGCCAGAATGGCGGGCACAGGCACGCCGCTGCCCGCCAGGGCCGCCATGACGCGGGCCTCACGCCCCACCTGATGGGCCTTGCGCAAAAGCGGCCCCGGTGGTTTGGCCCGCAGCACCACATCGCCGCTGGCCGCCTCGATCCGGAAGGTGGGGTTGGATTGGCCCGTGCCAAAGCGATGCACGGCAGGCAAGCCGTGGAAGCCCGGCACATGCGCCTCGGCCCACTGGCCCAGCGCCTCGGGCGTCATCCCCAACCCCTCAATCATGGCCATAGCTGTAACGGCCCGGGCGAAGAACGCAATCAGGAGCGCCCGATTTTCGGTCCATCACAAAGGGAAAGCCGCGTTGGAGCGAAAAACAGCCAATGCCATATTCTGCCTGGTCAGACATGTGCCCGCACGGGGGCAGCACCGCCGCTTCAGTCGGATAAGTAATTCAGCAGCGCGTCCGACGCGCCGGCATAAACCTCGCGCCGCAATCGCGCCGCCCGCCGCCGCGCAGCACCCAGCCGGAACTGCAAACTGAGAGAGCCGTCATTCTCGCGCACAAAATCGGCCAGCCAAGGGGGCATCGTGGGATGAATTTCGGGGCGGTGGTCTAATCCGGCCTGCACGCGGCCTGCCACGCTGGCATCGCCCAGAAGCATGCGGATGTGACCGGCCCGTGTCTCGGCCGCCGATTGCGCCCCCCGCATCTCGGCCAGCCACACCGCAAAGGGCGTGCCAGGCAAAGCGGCGGGTGAGGCAAAGCGGCCCATTACACTGCGCATCTCCGGCAAAAGGGGGTGGCCGGCAGAGTGTTCAAACGCTCCTGCGAGATGGCCTCGCCGCATTTGACACAATCGCCATAAGTGCCGTCTTCGATGCGCCCAAGCGCTGCCTGGATCATCTCGATCTCGTGCAATCCGGCCTCGCCCATCCCTTCGAGAACCTCATCATCCTCACGCTCAACCGCGGCATCCTCCCAATCCTTCGATTCGCCATGGTCAAGGTCGGCCTCGATCTGGTGTAGACGTCCGTCCAGTTCGGACAGACGCTTTTCCAAGGCTTTCTTACGCTCATCAATAGAAATCATAGGGCTCCCTCGTCGCCAATTCAGGCGATCTTTTTCAGACAGGCTCGCCCACGCGTTGATCCACGTCAAGCGTTTCGCACTCAAGGCGGCTTGAAAAACACATGCAACAATGCATATATTTGTATTTCTTGCGAAAAGAGGGCCCCATGTCACCAGATGTCACTGCCTTTTTCGATGAAGCGACGAATACGGTTTCCTACGTCGTGCGCGACCCGGCGGGCGCCAAGGCTGCGATCATCGACAGCGTGCTTGATTTTGACCAGGCCTCGGGCCGCACATCGACGGTATCCGCCGATGCATTGATTGATTTCGTGCGCGGCCAGGGGCTTGAGATTGTCTGGATCCTCGAAACCCATGTTCATGCCGATCACCTCTCGGCCGCGCCGTACCTCCAGGACAAGCTCGGCGGCAAGATCGGCATTGGTGAGAACATCACCGTGGTGCAGGACACTTTCGGCAAGGTCTTCAACGAAGGCACGGAATTTCAACGCGACGGCAGCCAATTCAACCGCCTCTTCAAGGACGGCGACAGCCTCCATATCGGACAGATGCGAGTCGACGTGATGCACACGCCGGGTCACACGCCGGCCTGCATGACCTACGTGATCGGCGATGCGGCCTTTGTGGGCGATACGCTCTTCATGCCCGATTACGGCACCGCGCGCTGCGACTTCCCCGGCGGCTCGGCCGAGCAGATGTGGGATTCGGTGCAAAAAATCCTGGCCCTGCCGGATGAGACACGCGTGTTCACCTGCCACGACTACAAGGCCGAGGGCCGCGACACCTATGCCTGGGAATCGACCGTGGGCGCGCAGAAGGCCGCCAACCGCCATGTGGGCGCGGGCCGCACCCGCGCGGATTTCGTGAAGATGCGCCAGGACCGCGACGCGACGCTTGGCATGCCGAAACTGATCCTGCCCTCGCTGCAAGTGAATATGCGGGCCGGACACTTCCCCGAGCCGGAAGACAACGGGGTGTCCTACCTGAAGGTCCCTCTCAACTCTCTCTGAGGAAACGAGAAAATGTTGCAACAAGACTGGATCATGGGCGCGATCGGCGGCCTGATGATCGGCTCGGCGGCGGCTTTGTTCCTGCTCGCCAACGGCCGGATCATGGGCGCCTCGGGCCTGCTTGGCGGGCTGATCGACGGCTCAGGCCGCAGCAACCTCGGGGAGCGTGTGGCGTTCCTCGCCGGGCTCATCCTGATGCCAATGATGATCATCCCGCTCTACCGCGAGGTCGACACCCACATCACCTCGAACCTCTGGGTAGTCATCGCGGGGGGCCTTCTGGTCGGCATCGGCACGCGGCTTGCCAATGGCTGCACCTCGGGCCACGGCGTCTGCGGCATCTCGCGGCTGTCGGTGCGGGGGATTGTGGCAACGCTGTTCTATCTGCTGGCGGGCGGGGTCACTGTTCTGGTCTTCCGCCACCTTCTGGAGGTGATCTGACATGCGCGCCCTTCTCGCCTTCCTCTCCGGCGGCCTCTTCGGCGCGGGGCTTTTGGTCTCGGGCATGGTCGATACCCGCAAGGTCCAGGGCTGGCTCGACATCTTCGGCGATTGGGACCCGACGCTGGCTTTTGTGCTGGGCGGAGCGATCTTGCCGATGGCCGTGGCCTGGCGGCTGACCGAGGGCCGGCGCCCGGCCTTGGGCGGGGTCTTTCCGCCAAAGCCGCCCGTCCGGCTCGACCGTAGCCTGATCGGCGGATCGGTTCTGTTCGGAATGGGCTGGGGCCTAGTCGGCCTCTGCCCCGGCCCGGCGATGGCGTCACTCACCTTCGGCGGGGTCGAGGGGCTGGTCTTCTTCGCCGCGATGCTCGCGGGCATGCTGATCGCCCGGCCGATACGCTCGCGGCTTGAAGCGATGCCAAGCCCGGCGTAAAGCTACGACCATGATGGATATACGCCCCCTGTCGCCCGATTACGCCGTCTCGCCGCAGATCGACCCCGAGGATATGGGCGCGATCAAGGCGGCCGGTTACAAGACGATCATCGACAACCGCCCCGATAGCGAGATCCCGCCCTCGCATCAGACCGATCCGATGCGTGAAGCGGCCGAGGCCGCCGGGCTGCGGTTTGTCGCGAACCCGATCATCGGTGGCGCCTTGACGATGGAGAATGTCACTGCCCAGGCCGAGGCCATGCCCGATGGCCCGGTCCTGGCCTATTGCGCCTCCGGCAACCGGTCGTCGATTGTCTGGGGGCTGGCCCAAGCGGGCCGGATGGACACCGACGCCATCATCGATGCGGGCGCACGGGCCGGCTATCAGCTTGAACCGATCCGCGAGCAGATCAACGCCCTGGCCGATCGAGTCCGCTGAGAGGTTGCGCATCCTGACAAACAGATGTGACCAAAGTTAAATCCCAAAATTCTGACGCAGGTTTTTCGGGCGCCACTCCAGGGGGCGTCTGCATGTCCACCCCTAACCCTTTCATCGGCGGCGCACCAAAATCACTAGCCACCACGAATTCTCAACCCCGCCACCGCCTCTCGCCAATGCTCATAAGGCAACACTTGATCATCCTCGGCGGCCTTACGCCGGGCCTTGATCACGATCCTCTTTCATTCGAAATACCTCGTTTCTTCCGGGCGGATCCCAACGGCAAGGAATACCCGGAAGACCAACCCTCAAAAGGATGGTTCTGGTGCGGTCGAGAGGACTCGAACCTCCACGGGAGTTACCCCACAGCGACCTCAACGCTGCGCGTCTACCAATTCCGCCACGACCGCACGATCCGAAGCTTGGTGCGAGGCTCTCTAGCGTGTCCATTACGCAATGTGAAGACGGAAATTTCATGCAGTCAGCCCTCCCCGGCGGAAAGCTATGGGCTTTCGGCCAACGGCTTGCCCCGCCGGGTTTTACTCGCCTGCCATAAACGATAAAGCGAAGTCATGGTGACATGGCTTCGATCTGACGGGTTGACCGATTACGAGATCGCGCTGGCCGAGATGGAAGCGCGGGTGGCGGCTATCGCGGCAGGCCAAGCCGATGAGGCGATCTGGCTTCTTGAGCATCCGCCGCTTTACACTGCGGGGACATCAGCCAAGCCCGAGGATCTGACCGAGCCAAACCGTTTTCCGGTGTTCGAGGCGCGTCGTGGGGGGCAATATACCTATCACGGACCCGGCCAACGGGTGGCCTACGTGATGTTGAATGTCGGGCAGCGCGGGCGCGACGTGCGATGCTTCGTACGTGACCTGGAGGCCTGGGTGATCGCCGCCCTGGCCGAATTCAACGTCACCGGCGAGGTGCGCGCAGGCCGGGTCGGCGTCTGGGTCCCGCGGCCTGAAAAGCCCGCTCTGCCGGACGGCACCCCCCGCGAGGACAAGATCGCCGCCATCGGCATTCGCCTGCGCCGCTGGATCTCTTTTCACGGGGTGTCGATAAACGTTGACCCTGATCTTTCGCATTTTGACGGCATCGTGCCCTGCGGCATCAAAGGCCACGGCGTGACCTCTCTTGTCGATCTTGGGCTGCCCGTCACCATTGAAGACGTGGACGTGGCGCTGAAGAAGACGTTCGGGACGGTCTTCGGCTAGCAGGTCCTGTTGGACCCCTGTCCATTGCCCAGCGCATCGGCAGGCCGGAGGACGCCTCGAAAAGGTCAAAGCGTTCCGCGGCCGAACAAGCCTGTATGTTCCGCCCGAGATAGTCGCCCGCTCTAAGCAGTTCCCATGAGGTCATATCTCAGAAGGCACAGCATCCAAGCGGCGCACAAGCAGGCACCGAGAATCGTCTTGCGGCCCAAATCCGGGCCACAGAGGGCCGGCGGTCCCGCGTCAATTCGGCTCCATGTCGCCCAAGCGACACTTGATGCGCAGAGATGGGTGCCAAAGACAGACCGGATTGAGCCTGATGGCGGAGGCCAGCCCATTCTTACGTTGCGTAAGACCTACCTTTGAGAATTCCCCATGAAACAAACCTCTTTACCGAGAGACCCCCCGGAAACTCACCTCGATTTGCACTGAGAATTTCCAGCTAAAAGTTAACGCTACGTCCAATTGTGCGGCAAAGGCAGCTGTCGCGCAGGTGATCCTTGGCGCCAAACGCGCTTTGCGGGCGGATCGGGGGGTCCGTATCGTTCTCCCTAAGGTAGATCAAATCATTCGCCATTTCAGGCCATGGAGGAACAATCCATGTATCAGTTCAATCAACTTGTGTCGGTTAATTTTCAGGGTGTCGTCGTCGTTTTTGGCCGTGTCGCGTCGGGCCAGTCCAACGATATCTATTTCAACGTTCTGGGCCTGGATGTCGAGGTCGACGACGACAATCTCGACTGGACCGGGTTTACCAAGGTCGAGTTTCCGAACCAGGTTCGACAGGTCGGAATGGGCCTGATCACCGTCGTCGCTGATGCCCAGACCATGGCACCCAGCAACGCTCCGTTCCGGGTGGTGACCGACCAGAAATACATCAGCATCGTCCAGCAGTCTGAGCGTGGCACGCTCTATATCAACCGCTTCCGGCTGCTCAGCGACAGATCGGGGAAAGACCAGAAAACAAAGAGTTACAGCCTGACCCCCGCTTGGGAAGTCCGCTACTCGCGCAGCCATAAAGAGGACGTGCCAGCCGACGCCTCCGATACCCAGGATTATCTCGACCCCGACGGTGTGCCGTTTCTTGAGCCTGCGCTGGAACTGTCGATGGTGGATGCGGTCAAGGACGGCCGGTTTGACGTGATCCTCCTTCCGATCTCGGGGAGTGACAGCTTTGCCTGGCAATTCATGACCGTGGATGCGGCGCAGACCGGGATCAGTCTTTTCAACTTTCCGGCCAATGAGAACGGTCTTTTCGACATCACCGGAAAGCCCATCGACAAAACGTACCGGATCCAGCCGGACAGCACGTTTTCTGTGCTGGCGAAGGCCGGAGGAGACCCGCTTGACGTGCAATATGCCCCGCGCGCTGCGGTCTATGTCAAGCACGAGAAGGTTGTGCAGCCCGACGGATCGAGCATCGGGGTAAAGCGGGCGGCGCGGGTGATGATCACCCTGCCGGTCATAGTGGATCAGAAGGTGCAGACCGCAACCATCGATACGGCGGTCGGCACGACTGGCGTCATGGCCAATCTGTCCGGCGATATCGTTGCCACCAAGCTGGCCCCGGCGGAATTCGACCTGATGTTCAACGGTGTCTCGTATCTGTCGCTGACCCCCGCGAAGACATCAGACAACCCCCTGGCCATTACGGGCCCCTACAGCATGGATCTGATGATGTCGCCCGCGGCCCTGGGCGATCAGGTGCATGTGATCGGCGGTGATCCCGATGCCGCGCCGGCCAGTGCCGCGCCCTATCTGCGCATCGTCGATGGCGACAAGATCGAGGTCGGGTTTGGCGACGGCACCAAGGCCATCAAGACCCGCACCCTGCACCCGGTTCTGATCGCGGGCACCTGGACCTCGGTCAACGTGACCTACAATGGCGCGGGGAAAAATCCGTTCGTCATCGCCGTGAACGGCTCCACCGTGCCTTTGACCGGCGTCGAGGTTGATGCCGAACCCACCGGCACGCCCATCAGCCAGATCGGTGCGGCCGCGGGTGGGTTTGACGGCGCGTTGAACGCCGTAAAGATCCAGTCGGGCCAGTCGGTGATCGTCAATCTTCCCTGCAACACGGTCGATTACACCGTCACGCCCCCCACCACCCCAAACACCAGCGACAGCGGCGTGGTGGCAAATGTCTTCGGCCCCAAGCCCGAGCCATCTTCCTCGCCTGTCGACAGCAACATGAGCGGGGCGTTCCACATCGACGAGATGGGGCTGACCTATTACGCGGGCCTGGCCGATTTCATCACCCCGCAGGCCGATAGCTGCCTGATTGAAGGCTCTGACGCGCTTTTGCACCTCTACTACCAGGGCGCGGACGATCTGCTTTCGGTCGCGCAGTTCTCGACCGCCTCGGCACGTGCGACCTTTTATGCCGACTGGACGACCAACTGGTCGGAAAAGGCGCGGGGCACAGCGTTCAGGGCCGAGGATTTCGAACAGGCCAGTTACCGTGGCTGGGCCGCTGCGGAGTGGACCCCGGTTTCGCGCCGGGTGATGGCCGCGCCCGACAAGACGCAATCGGGGTTTCTGAACTTCGTCGCCCATCGGATCGGCACCTATATGAACGCAAGTGCGATCGAGGTGCGCGCCTCGAAGGTCTCCGACCTCTTGTGTGATATCGTGGTCTCCGCACCCGACGGCGTGGGTGTCGAAACCTGGTCGGGGCTGCCCCGCGATGTGAACCAGCTTTCCCGCATCTGGAACGGCGCGGCCGGGGGCAATCCCGACGATCCCGACATTCTGAACGGCAAACGCCCCTATTTCGATTATACCGGCAATCGGCCTGCGGTTCTGGTTCCCTCGGCGACCAGCGACAGCGGGGCGTACTTTATTTTCACCTCGGTGCCCTCCCTGCCCCTTGATCTGGGCGCGGTCACGGTTGAAAGCGGCGCGAATAGCGGCTTTGTCACGCTGACACTGGCCTCCTCCACCCCACCGAATTGGGACGACGGCGAGGTCATCACCCATATATGGCCAGACGTCTCGCCCAAGGCACGCCTCCTGCTGGAAACGCTGACGGGCAAGGCGACCGGATACGATTACACTGCCGTCGAAACGCCCGGCACCCGCGCCTTTGGCATACCGGTCTCGACCATCCGATCGGACGATCAGGTCAGCCACGTCCTGATCTTCGTGCAAGACAAACTGAAAGACTTCTCCATCACCGTGGCAAACGGCGCGTCGCCGGATCGCTGCGATGTGGACATTTCCGGGGTCTCGCTTCCCGGCGTTCCGCGCGCGCAATCGGCCTTTGCCGACGTGCTGAACGGGCTCAGCAGCAATTACGAGTACCCGGATGGCTACAAGGACGGGATCGCCAAGCAAATCTACGCCCAAACCAACGGTCTCAGCGCCGATGTGGTGAACACCACCAACGCGCCGGTTGGCGGAGCCTTTGCCTATGCCGGGCTGATCCGTGCGCTTTATCTGGGCGAGAATGGTGATGCCGCCACACTCAGCACACAGCCGAAGACTGGCGCGACCGCGATCCAGGGCGCAAGATATGAGTTTGCCGGCAAGAGCCATGACATCTCGGCCTCGACTCTGTTTGGAGCGGTCATCGTCGCCCCCCCCAGCGATGGCGGCGTCGGTCGACTGATCGACACCGATAGCTATTCCGGCGGCAGGGCACCGGTACTTGCGCCGGGTGTGAACGGCGGCTGGATGCGCGTGGCCCCCCGGTTCAGCCTGGCGCTGAATGCCGGCGCGGCCAATTACGTTTCGGTCAATGTCGACAAGGCTTTCCCGGCGTCTGAAGAGATGGCGATCAGCTCTGATCTGACGGTCGAGGCCTGGCTGGATCACCAGCAGTCCAGGGGCGATCTGCTCTCGCGCACGCTCAGCTACAATGTCACCGGCAACCGCGACAATCCCGACCTGCCGCTGCAATACATGATCGGCGCTAAGCGTGGGCCGGGCCTGAACATGGACAGCTCTTCGTTCTTCAATTCCGCGTTCAACTTCGACGGGCCGGATCTGACGCTGCAACTCTATGTGCGGCCCAACGATAGTGCGGCAAAAGGCCGGCTCGCCAGTATCTTCGCGGTGCGGGGTGGTGCGGAATTCCTGTCGCTCCGCCTCACTGACATCGGCAAGGCCGAGCTTTCCTTTCTGAAAGGCGCCGCCACGGTCACATCTCAGAACACGTTGCCGACCAAGGTCTGGTCCTGCATCACGCTGACCGTAAAGGCAGCCGCAGATGGCAAGGTCGATCTCGCCCTCTATGTCGATGATGCCGCACCGGCGACAGCACAAGCCAAGAACAGCTTTACCGATCCGCTCGGCGCGCTGGTGATCGGCAGCCAGACCGGGGACGGCATCGACAAAACTACCCTCAACGGTGTGGCGTTCTGGCAGCGCGCGCTGATCGCCAGCGAAGTGGGGCGCACCGTGGCGGCGGGCTTTCCCGACAATGACACGCTGCTCGGCATCCGCTGGAACCTCGCCGAGGGGCAGGGAACCGCCATCATGAATTCCGCCGCGACCGGGCCGGATTTCAATGCCAAGCTGATCAACCCGGCCAGTCCGGCCTGGGACGCCGATGGCGCTTTTGACGTGCCCTATGCCGGGCGCAACGATCTCGTGCTGGCCTCCAATCGCATTCTGAAGGGCTGGAGCCACGTGGCCCTCGCCTCACGCCAAGGGACCGCCTTGCAGCTTGATGGCGAGAATAGCGGGATCGTCCGGGACGGCTCGGCCTTCAACCCGGGGTCCGCTTTCGCGCTGGAGGCGTGGATCGCACCGGAAACTCTCAACAGCAAGCAGGTCATCGTTGAAAAACCGGGCAGCTATACGCTGGCGGTCAATACGGTCGGACAGGTCGTGCTGACCGTGCATATCAGTCAGGACGGCGATGATTATCAGCAGCCACCTACCGAGTTTACCTACGACATCAAAGGCAGTCTGACCCCGGGGCAGACCGCGTATGTTGCCGTGAATTTCACAACCGGAACCGTCAAGCAGGCCCCCTCGGATAGCCAGCTGACCTCAAAGTACTTCATCAAAAGCGCGCTCTTCATCGACGGCAAATTGGTTCAAGAAGAGAACAAGGAAGACTATACGACACCCGTGCAGGTCCAGACCGATGAGACGTCGTTCCATGTCGGCATCTCGGGCGAGAAGACCTTCAAATTCAAAGGTATGCTCTCTCATCTCAGGGTCTGGAGCCGAACGCTCAACACAGCCGAGATCGCGCATGTCTACGCCTTGCGTGGCCTGCCCGCCGATCAGGGCAGCCTCGTTGCCGGGTGGAACTTCGACGAGATGTCCGGCAAGACCGCCAACGATCTGGCGGAAAACCAGGCGATGGAGCTGACCAGCAACCAGCTTTGGAGCATCTGGCAGGACGTGGCTGAGGCCGAGATCTTCGTCAATGGCGGCGCCAGCCAGCCGGTGCGGATGTGGCCGCCAGAGGTGGGCGACTACGGCGATACGCAAATGACCTTCGGCTGCACCCGTAAGGACGGGAAGATCGAACTGCCGTTCAAAGGTCAGATTGACGATATCCGCCTGTTCGCGACGCTTCTGACGGGTCAGCAGATCCGCGAAAGCATGAACAAGCCGCTGACCGGGACCGAGGACCATCTTGCCGCCTACTGGATGATCGATGCAGGTTCGGGCGCTGTGGTCTTCGACCAGACCGGGCGCGGCAATAACGGCACGCTGATGCCCGATAACGCGCCCCCGTCTTGGGAGCCGTCCACAGCCCCGATCCAGAATGAGGGGCAGTATGTGATCAACGCGCTGGACGGCACAGCGGACTACTACACCGAGGCGATCCAGGGCCAACCCTCGGTCATAGAATACGCCGCCGCGGGGAAGGACGCTTACGGCAACGTCTTCAGCGTCATGAAGCGCGGATACTTCTTTCAGACCGATGCCGGCAATACTGTGCTGGGCGTCGGTTTCAAGGTCGGCGATCTCGACACCGTCTTCGTCGGCCAGGTCCAAAGCAAACCCTCGATCGTCGGCTATATCGAGGGCGGCCCGCCCATCCCCAGCGAAAACCAGACGCTGGCCTACTGGTCGGGCGATCAGGGCGGTCCGGCGCGGCTCTACTCCTCGGTCAGCACGATCACCTATGTCGAGAGCGAGACCAAGACCTGGTCATTCAGTGCCAATGAATCCTCTACCTTCAACGGCGCTTTCAACATCAAGGGCGGCATCTACCAAAACTTCAAGGGCGGCTACTCGATCGGAATTGGGGGCGAAAGCAATGGCGAGGTCGTCAAGACCGAGATTCAGGGCGGCCTGAAATTCGCGATCTCGGGCGATCTGGGCGGCACCGATGCAGCCGCGCAGAGCCATTCGAACAGCACCAATCTGACTTCCTCGCTGACCCCGGCCGGGACGTGGGAACCTGAGGACAACATTCTGAACCCGATCGTCGGACGGCGCTATATCCAGAACAATATCGGGATCGCCGTTGTGAAATCCGCGACCGCCGATCTTTTCATGATGGCGCTGAAAGGCACGCAGACACCGGTGGGGTACACAATCGTGCCGAACGATCAGATCCCGGTTGATACCAATATCATCGATTTCCCGATCAACCCAAGATACGTCAAGAACGGCACCCTCGACGGCAAGATCGGCCTGGTCAACGACCCCGATTATCCCAACGCCGATCGGGAGAGGGGCAGCTATTTCAAGCCCGTCGAGGCCTACGCCCTCAAGCGGGCCATCGAAAGGGAAGAGCAGCAGATCAAGGCCTATTACGACCAATTCAGCGTCAACAAATACCGCGTCATCGGGTCGCTCGGAAAGGTCAAGGACAAGCTGAAAGAGAACCCGGCCTATGATTTCGGCAGCGCCCAAAACCAGCGCAGCCTCTACAACACCTATGTCTGGACGGCCGCGGGCGGGCAAAGCAAGGAAGAGCTGAGCGTCGCCAATAGCTATTCTGAGACCTATACCGGGGCCAGTTCGCTGAAGATCGGCGCCGGGGCCGAGATCAAGGCAAAAGTCGGTACGCCGTTGGGTGGTTACTACATCGAAAGCGACTTCATGCTCGGCAATACCTGGACGATGACCGCGACCAAATCCGAGGCCACATCGAACGGGTTCCATCTGTCGGCCAATGTCATACCGACCGACTTCCTGTCTGCACCGAAACTGGGCCGGGGGCCGAAGGGCGAACTGGTCTTCGAGGGGTACGAGACGACCGCCGCGCCCGGCAAGGTCGACGCCTATCGCTACATGTCGTTCCTGCTAGCCCCGAAGGCGGACAACTTCACGGCGCTTAGTCAAGTGGTCGACCCCAACTGGCTGAACAGTTCAACCACAGCCTCAGCCAACGCCATGCGCGAGGCCCTGACGGAGGCGACCAAGCCGTGGCGCATCCTTTATCGCACCACCTATGTCAGCCGCGTGCCCGCACCTTTCCAACCGGTCAAGGACGATACCAATGCCCCCAACATCACGCCGCCCGCGAATTTGCCGTCGAACATGTGGCTGACGGAAATCATCGATCAGCAGCTCAATAGCGCTATCCCGACACCGCTTGAGATTGGCGCCGCCATCGACGTCGTTCTGGGCGATCCGCAGAGCGGCCCGGGCCTGCTGAAACACCTCATCCCCTGGTGGGCCGATTTCTACGAGAGCGCTCAGGCCTACGGGACTGAGGATTTCATCGAACTGGCCGAGCTTCGCATCGACCTGCTCGTCTACATGATCAGCAAATACGAGGCCGAGGCGCATCTCGAAAGCTGAGCCACCTTTTTTGAAAGGATAAGAAATGGACAACACAGACAACACCAGCATGACGCTTACAGGCCTCTTTTCCGGCCTGACACTGGATTTCGCGGCGCGCAGCGGTGTGCTGGCCTCCGGTGCGACGGTCAAGGCGCTGACGGGCTATGACATCCGCCGCGAGACGACCGCCAATGGCAAACCCTTCGACGCGATTTCGATCAAAAACAGCGAAGACGATACCGATCCACCGAGCGTCGTCCTTTCGGTCCACTACACCCAGGATGAGGGCTATGACGAGGTCGATATGGGCGTCCGGTTTGAAGACATACCCGATGGCACCGAGGTCGAGGTTTCAACCGATCTGTCCAAGCTGACGATCGACCGCAGGTCTATCGATGGGTCCAGCCTGGTCGCCGTCACGGGGCGCGATCTGGGCCCGATCAGTACCGCGATGCATCTGCGGCTCTGGTTCGAGCGACCCGACGATATCAAACCCGGCTCCAAGCTGTCTCTGACAATGTCCAGGGTGGACGGCGGCGGCGGCGGCGGGCCGGTCAAGAAGATCATTATGGAACAGATCGCCCTCTCCTTGTCGTAAAATTGAAAGAAGGATTAATCTCATGGCTGACACATGGCCCGGCATTGTCGTTCGCAACAAAAACGGTGAGGGCGGCGATGTTCCTCGCAAAACCTCCTCAAATTCACCCGATCTTTTGATTTCAGGAAAAGAGCCTTTCGAGGATCCAAGTTTTCTGACCGATCCTGCGAATTACGGAAAAGACTACAGCAATCAGCTTTTTATCGGCTGGCCGAACTACCTTTATGTTCGCGGAAAGAACTTCACCGACACCGATCTGTCAGGCAGCTGGAACCTCTTTTACGCCACGCCGAACATCCTGCTTTATCCCTATCTTTGGGAAGACAACCAGCTCGCCACGTCAAGCGGCGACCAGAACCCGGGCTTCGACATCAAGGCAGGAGAGATCGGCGCCTCCAATGACCCCTTCGTCTGGGTGCCCGGTGACGCGTCTGATCACTATTGCCTGATCGGCATCGCCAAGACCGCCGAGCACGGCAACCCGCTGGCCGGGGTGACCAACATCAAAAGCCTTGCCGAAGTCATGGCCACCAACGCCAATATCGCACAGCGCAATGTGCAGATGGTCCGGGGCGCCCAGCCGCAGGTCGTGGCCAGGGCACGCTATGATCAGGGGTCCGATGCGGCGACGGTGGATCTGGCCGTGGTGTTTAAGAACATCCCCCGCGGCAGCAGCTTTACCGTGTCGTCCGGCACGCCCCTCAACGGAGAAGCGCTGAGCTACAGTGAGAAAGACACCAAGACCACCGATTTCAAATATGCCTGGACCGATCGCGACATCCCGGCCCATTGGGTCACCATGTTCACCTATACGCTGACCTTCGGCTCGGACTGGAGCGGCATCCCTGAGGGCGCGCGGCCCGAGGTCGAGATCAGGGGTGAGTTGGTGCAGCGCGAGGGCGATCCTCTCTATCGCCTCGGCGTCGATCCGGGCCCCGATCCGGCGACCGGTAAGGCACGCGTCTGCGCGCGCGGCGGACCCGTCCGCATCGTGACGGCCGGCAGCGTGCGGACGATCTGCGCCGATATTGGCCCGTAGGGCGGAACGTCAGGCCACGGGCGCCCGGCATGTCCGGGCGTCTGGCCCGCAAAGAAGGTTCAGCGAAATCCGAGTGAGGGTGGTAAACTGTGATTGGCAGAGGAAAGACACGGCAGAGCAAAGCCAGCCGCCTCAACGGCAAAATCGGTCTTTCCAAACCTGCATCCGAACCCAATACTTCGGAGAAACACGTTAAAGGTGAATATGATCCACTTTATCATCTAATGGTTGATAGGCGCTTTCTCTGTCACCGGATCAGATCCGACAGCCCCCCGGAAGCACAGGTTCGCTTGGCCACAGCGGATAAGGCGCGAATAGTTCTTAGTGATTTCGGCCCCTGACCACGGGGGCCTCGTTTCAGATCATCCGGTCCAGGCCGGCATCATTAATCCCCAGGCCCAGCGAACGTGCCAGGCCCCTAGGAAAGAAGAAGGAGCGAGGATTATGACCTCCGATCCCTCCCAGATCCCCTCGTCGGACGCGCCCCTCATCTCGCGCCGCACCGTGCTGACCGGTATGCTGGGCACGGTCGCGGTATCGGTTATCGGCCTGCCGTCCATGGCGCGTGTGAACGAGCAAGGGCAAGTGGGCCGGGCCGCCTCACCGGTGCCGGGCATCGCCAACCAGCGCATCGACGGTCTGGCGAAGGTAACCGGGCAAAAGGTCTATGCCCGCGATTTCCACGCCCGCGACATGGAGGGGTGGCCTGACCAGCAATGGCATGGCCTTTATCTTCGGGCGCTGACCACCCAGCAGGCCTTCATGGGCCTCGATCTCTCCTCGTTGCCGGATGCCGCACAACCGCGCCGCGTCATCCTGGGTGATCAGCTTAGTGAGGGTCTGCGCGCGCCCCGGCTGCGCTTTAACCGCGATCTGGCAATCGACCTTGAGCTTGCGGAGCGCGATCGCGCGCAACGGACCGGCCCCACCTTCGACCGGCCCGATGCGGTTGTCTTCGACCTTATCGTTCAGCCCGGCAACGCGCCCAACTTTCTTGGACAGGCCGTGGCGCTTCTGGTTTTCGACAACACGGCCAGTTTCCGCGCCGCCCTACGCGCGATGCAGTTCCAGGATGACAAATTCCAACGCTACGCGCCCCTGGATCGGAGCGATCCGGCCCCAGAGCCCGGCCAGGCCTTCTTCCCCGAGACGACGTATGTGAAGTTCGAAGACGAGTTCAACTACGCCTTCGCCGACCCCGATACCTATCTTGAGCGGGTGCCAGAATACCGTGCCAAGATCGCCGCTTTCCTAAGCGAACATCCCGAATTCCATCGCCGGAGCTTCACCTCGCAAATGCAGGCGATGGACCCGATGTTCATGGAGCCCGAGACCGGGCTGGTCTGGCAGGATACGGCGACCGGAACCATGAACCTGGTGCTAGGCACCCAGTCGCCCGACCACGATATCGACAACATCCTGTCGATGTACGACACACCCGACGCGCCCTTCCCCCTGTCCGGCATCAATCTGACCAGCTGCTACCCGGGGGGCGGCTTCGGCGGGCGCGACAGCTCGCCCTTTTCGCTGATGCTGGCCCTGGCGGGCGCTTTTTCCGAAGGGAATCCCATTCGGCTGGCCTATGATCGGTTCGAACAATTCCGGGTCGGCCTCAAACGCCATGCGGCCGATCTGAGTGGTGAAGTGGTGGTGGCCCCCGATATGGCCATCCAGTTGATCCAGATGGACCTCACCTTCGACGGTGGCGGGCGCAAGAACCTCAGCCCCTATGTCGCGTCGCTGGCCGCCCTCTGCGCGGGCGGGTCCTATACCGTGCCCTTCGCCGACATACATTCCGAAGCGATCCATACCGAAAACATCTCGGGCGGCTCGCAGCGCGGTTTTGGCGGACCGCAGGCCTTTTTCGCCATCGAGACCGCCCTTGACGAGATCGCGCTTGAGCAGGAATGGGACCCTTTTGAACTTCGCCGGAAAAACCTGCTCACCCCGGGCGATGCCACCGTCGTGGGCGGCCCCGTCGCCCAGGAATTGCGGCTGGCCGAGATGCTCGATATCGCCGAGGCGCACCCAGCATGGGCCGATCGGGACCAGATCAAGGCCGATTACGCGCGCCGTGGTCTGACCTATGGAACCGGGATGGCCATGTCCTTGCAGGCCTATGGCACCTCGGGCGATGGGATGGTCGCCGCTATTCTCATCGAACCCGACGGCTTTCTGACGGTGCAATCCGCCGCGGTTGACATGGGCAACGGCTCGGCCACCACGCTGGGTGTGGTGATCGGCGACATCCTGGGCGCCAATGCGACACAGGTCGATATGGGCGGCTACACGCTCTGGGGTCAGACCGGTCTGACCAACGATGACCCCGAGGGCGTGCGCTGGGACAACCCTGACTGGACGGCGAAATCCGTGGGCTCGTCGTCGGCCTGTCTGACCGGGTTGCATCAGGTCCATACCGTCCAGCAGACGGCGCACGGCCTGATGGCCGGTGCGATCCTTCCGGCTGCCCGCCAGATCTGGGGGCTTGGCAGCCTTGCCTCAAGCGAAGTTCAGTGGCTCAACAGCCTGCTGGTCTATCGCCCGGGCGGCAAACCGCCGCTCTCCTGGCCCCAGATCGCCGCCTTCGTCCACGACAACGGATTGCCGCGCGGCGCGCTGGGCCATGCTTACTTTCAGGACACCTGGTCCGAGGCCGATTTCCCGACCGGTAGCGGCACGATCCGGCTGCAGCTTGACGGGCTGTCGCTCTACCAGGGCGAGGCCGAGACCCCGGTCAGGATCATCCGCCAGAACACGATCGGGCCCGACGCCGAATCCAAGCGGTTTGCGCGGTACGTCTGGGCGCCTTGCGTGAATGTGGTGGGCGTGACGGTCGATCAGACGACCGGTCGCGTGCAGACTGAAACGGTGCTCAGCGTCCTGAATGCGGGGCGCGTGCATGTCCCGCAGCTTGTCTCGGGTCAAAGCCAGGGCGGCGTTGCGATGGCCATCAGCTATACGCTGCTTGAAGACATGCCCCCGGGGCTTGCGGGTCCGGCCGATGGGCGCTGGAACCTCAACCGGTACCATGTGGCCCGTGCGGGCGATGTGCCGCTTGGAACGCGCTTCGACATCGCCAATCGGTCGCAGGAGTTGATCGTGCTGCCAGAAAGCCCGGGCGACGGCCGGGCCGGACGCGGCATTGCCGAGGCGGTCATGTGTTCGGTCCCGCCCGCCATTTCCAACGCGCTTCGCGACGCAATCGGGGTTCGCTACAACGACCTGCCGATCACGCCCGCCGCCATTCTGAAAGGATTAAGCCAATGACTATTTCCTTTACAGTCAACGGAATACCGCAAGAGGTTGATGACAGTCGCGCAGAGGATCGGTTGATCGATTACCTTCACGACGACCTGAACCTGACGGGCACGAAATTCTGCTGCGGCATCGGCGTCTGCCGCGCCTGCACTGTCACCGTGTCCAAGCCGCCCAACCCTGTGCCGTCGCCGGTGATCAGTTGTTCGACCGTCTTGGCGACCATCGATGGCAGCGCGGTATCGACCATCGAGAGCGTCGCACAAGACGGCATGCTCGACCCGGTGCAACAGGCCTTTCTGGGGCATTTTGCGTTTCAATGCGGCTATTGCACCCCTGGCTTCGTAATGGCCGCGCGGCTTTTCCTTGATCAACTCGCTGTCAATCCGGTCCCCGCTGACCAGCTGGAAGACGCGATCCATGACGCCATCGGCGCCCATATCTGCCGCTGTACCGGATATGTCCGCTACTACCAGGCCCTGCGCCCGCTGGCCGAAGCGGTGCTTGCCCGCGGGGAGGTCGTAGAATGATCCGCCACACCATCCTCGCCATCCTATTGCTGGCGCCCGCCGCCCTCCATGCGCAGAATTCCAACGCCGAATACGCCGCCGCTTGCCGTGCGGCCGTCGGCCCTCTGCCCGTCTTTTCCTGCGCTGACGGCGTGCCTGTCCCGATCACCGTCGAAGGCGTGCCGGTCACCGACCGCGCACCGGCCAACTGCGACCGGCCCTCGCTGCTAGACAATGGGGCGAGGTCGGATGGGCAATGCGTGCCGTTCTCCCGCATCCTTGATCTGTCGACCGAGACGATGCAGGTTTCGGTCATGTGCAGGCAAAAGGTGTTCCGCTCGCTCGTGTCGATGGAGTTTGATGAGATCGACGTGATTGCCCATAACCCCGCCACAGGCGAGACGTGCTGGTTCCAGGCTTCGGCCGAAGATGGCGTGCCGGTAGACGGCGCCGAGGTGCCCACCCCCACGGCCGCCGTGGATGACAGTTTCTGGAAGACCCCCGAAGAGGTCGCCGCGGATGGATGCGGCGATTGTCATGACAACGACCCGTTCATGTACTCGCCCTTTGTCGGGCAGGTCTGGTCGGCCGTCCCGGTCAATCCCTTCGGGCGATATGCCCATGTCGGGCCCCAGTTCGGGTTCGACGCCTGGCCCACCACCGCGATGTCGCCGCGCGATAACACGTGCATCGGCTGCCATCGTATCGGCATCGGTGCGGTAAGCCCGTCGGGCGAAAAGGTCGGCAGTTGCGCCCAATTGACCGACTGGATGACGGGGGTTGAGATCCCGCCCGGCGCCGACGGCCCGGCCAGCACCTATCCCCTGTCCCATGGCATGCCACCGGGTTTTGGCGAAAGCGAGGAGGCATGGGATATCATCTACGCCCAATCCGTGGCGCAAATTCGCTCTTGCTGCGAAGAGCCATCGCAGCAAATGTGTGCGTTATCAGATATACCCGGCCCAAACCGATGAAAAACGCTGTCCGTTTTCCGCATTTGCTGAAGTGTCAGATCCTGACCGATCTGCCTGAGGATCAGAAAACGGGCTTGTTGAACGAATGTGCGGTACAGTTCTTTAGCCAACCCACCCAAATCCTGATACAGGGCCAGCGGACCACAGGCATGTTCATCGTCGCCCATGGCATGGTCGAGGTCGGGTACTTCAACCCGGGCGGACAATGCTCGATCCTGCACCATGCCGCCCCGGGTGAGGCGCTGGGGATTGTCGAGGCGCTGGCGGACGCGCCCTGCGCTGCCACATGCCTCACTCAGCCCAACACCACGATGCTCTTCTGCCCGACCCCGCTTCTGTTCGATCATATCAGATCGCCGGTCTTCATTCGCAATTTCGCCCGGAATTTCTGTGACCTCCTCAACCGCGACAATCAGATCCGCTCGGTCGATCAGTTCCAGTCTGTCGATCAGAAGATCTGTAGCTACCTGGCGCGTCTTGGCGATCAGACCCATGTGATCCGCAAGAGCCAATCGTACCTGGCCAACATGGTCGGGTGCTCGCGCCAGACGATGAACCGGATGCTGGGCAATCTGCGAAGCGATGGCGTTATTGAGTTGCGCAAGGGCGCGATCGTGGTGCTTGATCTGGCCGAGCTTCAGGCCCGCGCCGATACCCACACCGAGATCGGCAAGACGCATCCTGACTAAGCGGGAATGGTACCGACGCCCCGGCTCGAACGGGGGACCCCTAGATCCACAATCTAGTGCTCTAACCTACTGAGCTACGTCGGCACTCGGCCCGGCATTTACCCCCCGGCCCCCGCGATTGCAAGGATAAGATGCAGCCTAGAGCGTTTCCGGGACAGTCGGAAAACACCTTGTCGCCAAAAGCCCGAGAGCGCGCGGCGCGGCAGGGTTTTGGCGATTCCGCTAAACCCGGAAACGATCTAGAACGCGATCTGCCAGGTCTGTTCGACCAGATCCTGCCCGAACGAATGGACGGGCCTTGACGCGACCACGCGCAATCCCGCCGCCTGGTAAAGCGCGCAGGCTGCGCGGTGGCTTTCATGGGTCCAAAGGGTCAGGCCCGCATAGTTGCAATCGCGCGCGTAACGCAGGCAGAGGTCCAGCATGCGCCGGCCCAGGCCCTGGCCACGGGCGGCGGGATGGATCAGGAACATACGCAACTTCGCCCATCCGTCGGGGCCCTTGACGCAAAAGATACTGCCCAGGCGATCACCGTCGCGCACCGCGACCCAGCCCCGTTCGCAACGCGGATCGCGGTGGGTCAGATAATCGGCGATGATATCGGCCACCAGCGGGCCGAACGTGTCATCGAACCCTTCGGCTTTCGCATAAAGGTCGCCATGCAGCGCCACCAGCCAATCAGCATCCGAGGCGTCGAAATCGCGGAATGTGATCTGGTCCATAGCCCAGATCGGACCACGATCGTGAACCGCCGGCAAGCCCCCGCCCCTTGCACCGTCGCGCGCGGAGAGGTAGCCAGCTTGTCGAAGCGACGGAGGCATCCCCATGGGCATCGACAAGCAAAGCGACATCTCGGCCAACCTGCAGATCGGGCCAACCACGTTGGGCATGGTGCGGATCTATGTCGAGGGCGATGGCGTGGACCTGCCGCTGGATTTCGACCCTGACGAAGCTGAAGAGATCGCGGAGGAATTGCGCACGGCCGCCGAGGCGGCGCGGCGGATGGGCAATGCCAATGGCAAATCGGGGAAGTCCAAGGGAAAGCGCCGAGACTAGAGTCCGGGGCTGACGATCGCGGCGCAGCCCTGCTGACCCGTGCGTATCCAGGTTTCGGATGGTGCGGCAGGGGCACGATACCGGCCGACGATCCCGGCAGATGGCAACATTCCTCAGGTCGGACGCGTCAAGCAGACGCGACGATTCCGCGGCTCAGCAGCGTTTCGATCTCTTCTTCGGAAAATCCAAGGTCCTTCAGGACGGTATCGGTATCCGCGCCCAGCTTTCGCGGTGACCGGGCTGCGTCATGTGACGAGGCTCCCTCCAAGACAAAGGGCAGGCCGCAAAACCCCGCCGCGCCCCTCATGGCGAACCCGCGCTGCTGCGCAGCGGGCAGAGCCAACGCCTCGGGCAGGGTCCTGAGCTGGGCACATGGTACCCCGGCCGCCATCAGACGCTCCTCCCACTCGGCCGCCGGGCGGGTCCGCAGCACCTCGGACAGCTCTGCCCCCAGTGCTTCACCATGGGCGTCGCGGGCCCCTGCCTCGGCAAAGCGCGGATCGCTCAACCAATCCTCGTGTCCAAGAGCCTGCGCCAGCGCCTGGAACTGCGCCTCTTCATTCACACCCAGGCTGATCTGCCCTGTGGCGCACGTAAACACGCCCGAGGACGGAGACCGGCTGTTGGCGGCGTTCCCGCGCGGCTTTGGCTCAGTGCCCGTCAGCCGGTAGTCGGTTATCGTCGAACTCATAAGCGCGAAGGCCGTCTCAAGCATCGAGACGTCCACAAATACCCCCTGCCCGGTCTTCTCGCGCTGCATCAGGGCCGCCATCACCGCCATCGCGGCGGCCATGCCCGTCGCGTAATCCACAATCGGCGCGCCGGTGCGGAGCGGCCCGGTCTCCTGCGTGCCGGTCAGGGCCATCAGGCCACTGATCGCCTGGATATTGACGTCATAGGCAGGCGCGCCCGCCATATCGTTTTGCCGCCCATACCCGGTCATCGCACAATGGATCAGGCGCGGGTTCAGCGCGCGGGTTTCCGCTTCGGTCAGACCCATCCGCTCCAGCGTTGCGGGGCGATGGTTCTCAACCAGCACATCGGCGGACGTCAGAAGGTGCCGGAACACCTCGCGGCCCGCATCGGTGGTCAGATCCACGGCCAAGGCCCGTTTGCCGGCGCTTTGTGTCAGGTAAGCCGTGCTCATGCCCTCGGCCGCTCGGGCTTTGTCGGTACCGCCGCGATGGCGCATCGCATCGCCCCGGCCAGGGCGCTCAACCTTGATGACGTCCGCCCCGAGGAGGCCAAGGTAATAGGCACAAGCCGGCCCCGCCAGCACATGGGTCCAGTCGACGACCCGGATGCCATCCAGCGGCGCGGTCACGAGGTCACCGCCGCGGCACGGGATTGTCGGTTCAGACTACGCACGCGTAAGGCCAGCGCCAGACAGCCGATCAACAGGAAAATCAGTGCCACGGGCCGCGTCACGAAAATCATCAACCCGTTATCCGACAAAAGCAGCGACTGACGAAACGTCTCTTCGGCCCCGCCCGCCAGAACGAACGAGATGACGAAAGCCGCAGGGTTGAAATCGAGCTTGCGCATCGCCCACCCGGCAAAGCCTGCGGCCACCATCACGTAGACGTCGAACAGGTTTCCACGCGACGTGTAAGCGGCGACAAACGAGGTCAGAAAGATTACGGGGTAGAGCACCCGGGTCGGTATCCGGGTGATGAACCGCCCCACGAAGGCTGCCCCGTAATAGCCGATCACGCCATACATCACGATGCCAATCAGCCCGCACGCAAAAAGCGCGTAAACCAGATCGCGGCTGGTCAGAAACATCGTCGGGCCGATCTGGATACCGTGGATCAGGAACACACCGATCAGGATCGCCCCGATGGTCGAGCCTGGGATGCCGAGCGTCAGAAGCGGCGCCATGGACGGGCCACTGACGGCGTTGTTGGCCGCTTCGGGCGCGGCCACACCCTCCAATGCACCATGGCCCCACTCGTCGAGGTTCCGCGCGCGGCGCTTGCCCTCGCCGTAAGCCACGAACGCGGCAATGGCCGACCCGAGGCCCGGCAGCATACCGATAAACGCCCCAATGAAGGAGGACCGGGCCACATGCGGCAGACAGGGCTTGTATTCCGCCCATGTCAGGCCGTCACGGGCGGCATCATGGCCGCCCTGCACCAGCTCGGTCGGTTTTCCACGCTCTTCGATCTGGGCAAAGACCTCGCCCAGCACGAAGATACCGATCATCAGCGGCACAAGACCAATGCCATTGGTCAGGTCGAAACTGCCGAAGGTGAACCGCTCGGTCGAACTGATGGGATCAAGGCCGATCATCGCGACCAGGATACCGAGTGCCGCCGAGGCCAGACCCCGCGTGACCGACTTGCCGATCACCGACCCGATCACGATGAATGCCGCGAAATTGACGGCGAACAATTCAGGTGGCCCCAGCTTCAGCGCGATGGCGGCGATCCAGGCGACGCCTGCGATCAGCAGGATTTCACCGGTGAAATCTCCGATCACGGATGAAATGGTTGCTACTTTCATCGCCTTGCTGGCCTTGCCCTGCCGCGCCAGAGGATAGCCGTCCAGCTGCGTGGCCGCCGATGCCGCCGTGCCGGGTGTATTGAAGAGAATGGCCGCGATGGACCCACCATAGCGGCCCGACTTGCCGATGACATAAAGGAACGCCAGCGCCGGCAGGGGCTCCATATAGAAAGTCAGCGGCAACAGCATTGCAATCGCGGCCGACGCGGTCAGACCCGGAATGGCGCCCACGATCATGCCAACGATTGCCGCCAACAGGACCCACCCCATCAAGAGCGGGTCAGACAGCACTCCAATCAGGGCGGGAAAGATATCCATCGCTCAATAGCCGCCGATCAGGTCGAGCAGATCAAAATAGCGGCCGAGTGGCGGGAATACTCCCAAGAACTCGAAAAACACCAGATGATAGAGCGCCGGGCTGAGCACCATGGCGGCCGCAAGCCCGACGGGCGAGCGCACACCGAAGATCCAAAGGGCAGCCGGGGCGGCCAGAGCCGTCGCGATCAGGTAGCCGAACGCCGAGATGCAAATGATGTAAAGTATCGCCAACAGCAGAAGTGCGGCGATAGCCGGAAGGTGGCGCCGATCGACGACCGCGCCACCGGGCGCGCGCGTCACTTCAATCACGCCCAGAAGAATAAGGGCGACGGATCCCACAAGTGGGAAATACCGCGCGCCCCAACGCCCGTACTGATCCAAGGATATACCAAACGCGGTGACAGTGGCGCCGATCCCGATCAGGATCAGCGCCACCCCAACCACCCGAGGGGCGGGAGAAGGCCCTGGGGTCACGCGCCTCAGCTCTGGTCTTTTAGGGCATCGATAACAGGCTGGGTCTGGACTTGCATCTCGCGCAAGCGCTCTTCGGTCTCGGCACCGGTCAGGAAAGCCGGGACATTACCGCGCTCGCGCATCATATCTGCGAATTGCTGCGTTTCGGTGATCGCCTTCAGCGCAGCCTCCATCCCCGCCACAATCTCGGGGTCGGTGCCGTTGGGCGCGAAGAACACAATGGGCGAGGAGACCGCCACGTAGTCGAACCCAAGTTCGGCCAGTGTCGGCACGTCATCACGGATCGGATCGCGCTCGGGCGCGACCAGCGCGAGCACGCGCAACTCATTCTCGAACCCGGCCGCCTGCTGGATGCCGACAAAGGCAAAATCCACCTGCGCGCCGATGACCGCCGCGCGGGTCGGGCCGCCACCCTGGAAGGGCACGTCGGTTGCCTCAAGATCGTTGCGGTTGAGAAAGCTCTGTCCCGCGACGTGGTGGAAACCGCCACGACCGTTATGGGCCCAGCGCAGGCTACCGGGGTTTTCGCGTGCCGCGTCCACAAGGTCCTGCACGCTCTGAAACGGGCTGGAGGCCGGCACGATGACGGCCGGTGTCAGGTTGCCGATCTGGGCGATGGTGACGAAGCTGTCGAACGGGTTCACATCCGTCTCACGTAGCATCGAGGTCAGCAGGAAGGACCCCGCCGACGTGACCATCACCGTGTTGCCGTCGGGCCGTGCCGCCGCAGCTTCGGTTGCGCCCGTGATGCCGGATGATCCGGGCTTGTTCACGATGACCAGCGGGACCGGCAGAATTCCGTCGGCCGATGCCGCCGCTGCACGCGCCAGCGCATCGGTGCCGCCGCCCGCCGAGTAGGGCAAAATGGCATTGATGGGCCGCCGCGGCGCCCATTCCGCCAGGGCAGGCCCCGCCGCCAACAGCGCGGATGCAGACAAGCCGGTACCGATGAACTCGCGTCTTCTCATGGTGTCCTCCCAGTGTGTCGTTGGCGCCTCTTTGCGGCACCTTTTTAGAAATACTCCATCAGGCTACCGGACTCCGCACCATATAAAAAACGCAATTATTCAAAGTATCGTTCGATAAATTCGATGCATGGAGCGGCACGATCCCCGTAACCTCGCCCTCAAAACAAAACTTTGGCCCAGATCCAATGGCTTAAATCAGATTTACCCTGATATCAGGATCGCGCACTGTTTGCAGCCGCAAGGCGGCATGGCGGGCGAATTTCTGCATCATCACCTTGCGGCGCGCCGGGGCAAGCCGGGCTTCCGGGCCAAGGCGCACAATCTCGGCGTCATAGGCATCCGCCAGGATCAGACCCGTCTCCTCTGGCAACAGATCGACGGGAAAATCCGCATCGACCGCCCAGAAGAACCGGTCGCACCATTCCAGATATCCCGTCCATTTACGATCGGCCATGAAATCAGCGCGCGAGGATTTGCACTCCACCACCCAAATTTCCCCCTTCGGACCAAGCGCCATGACATCCACGCGCAACCCACCCGTCGGCACCAGTTCTTCGACGGTCACGAAATTATGGCTTAGCATGTGGCGGCATACACCGCGCGCCAAAAGCTGCCCGGGGGCGAGGGTCTCAAGCATTTCACGAATATGAACATAGAGTGAACATTTGTAAAGATCGATCGATTGAACCGGCACGGGCGTCTTACTTGCGGCCCGCCCGGAGGCGCTTAGGGATAGACCTCGTCGACCTTCGTGACGGTTTGATAAGATCCGCTCTCGCCCCAGGCATAGGTCATCACATTCATCAAACCATTTTCGTCGATCGTCGCACTCCCACGCATGAAAGGAACAGCGTCCCGGCCTTCCCTTGAACGAAAGACCTCAAATGAATATCCGCCGTCCTGCAGAAAATATTGTCGGGCCTCGGTGAAAGTCGACCCAGAGCTGCCGCTCACGGTGTATTCGCAATATGTCAGCTCACGAAAGCAGTTATGCGGATCGAAAACTCTTTCCCGGCCGTCGGCCATAACCTGCCGCCTCCAGCGGCCTTCGGCATCTGTGAAAACAGTCGCGGCCAGTTCGGACCCCTCCAGCGACCGACCATCTCGCTGCTCGAAAACGTATTCGCCGTTCTGTCTTCCAAGGAAATTCAGCACATAATGGCTGCGATCGGATTTCCGGTAGACCACATAGGAGCCCGCCTCAATCTGGTCGATCTTCATGCGGATATCCTGCGCCGCAACAGGCGTCGCAGCAAGGATTGCAAAAAGGGCCGGTAAGCAGCGCATAAGGCAACTTTAGCCACCGCTGAACGCAAGTCCAGATTGTGCAAAAGCCACCGGCTGCATCGGCGGAGATCTGCGGTGCGCGTCAGTCCAGCGTGGCATGCGCCAGATCGAGCAGGTTTTCACGGACTTCCGGCCCGAAAAGGCGTTGCATTTCGGCATGGGCGTCGCCGACATCGAAAAGTGGGCTCTCACGATAGCTGTCGTCCGAGCAGGTCAGAAGGCGGTCATATAGGATGACGCCTTCGGCAACCTCACGCGTGGGTTCGGCCTGGAATGCCATGGCCGCGATCAGATAGCCGGCGCTGGCCGCCACCCATGCGGTTTCCGGCGCAATCAGCAAGTCGGCGTCGGACCGACCGCTTTCGGGATGGCCGGCAGATTTGTTCTGATCGGACATGGTCTCGATGGCCAGTCTGCGTGCATCGGCGCAGCTGAGCGTTGGTCGCTCTGACCGGGCTTCGGGGAAAAGCGGTGGGCAGTCTGCGCGGGCCTGCATGCATGTTTCTATGAAAGATCTCCTTATCCGGATATCTTCGGGATCCAGCTTGACGGCCGATCCGTAGGCGGACGCCGCACGTGCATAGCGCTTCTGCTGATGCAGCATGGCGCCCAGACGGTATGGCACCCATGCTGCCTCGGGATCGTCCAGAGCAAGTTGGGTGTAATAGGCCTCGGCCTCGTCCAATCGACCCAGATCTTGCAACAAGCCGCCGCGCTTTTTGAGACTATATTGATCGGATGGATCAATGGTGAGGGCGCTATCTGCCGCCTGCAGCGCCTCGTCGAACCGCTCCATGTGCTGTAGAACATGGCTTTTCCAGCGCCAGACCCGGATATCGCGCGGCGTGAGCGCCAGAGCGTCCTCAAGGCCAACCAACACCAGATTGTACTGCTGAAGCTCGAAGTGGCCAAGGGCTTGATAATAGTGGAATCTGCTGCGGATTGCGTCCTCTTGTTCAGGCTCGGACAAAAGCACACCACAGGCTTCAATGGCCTCCGAGGGCGCAGAACTGGCATCGACGCAGGTCCCAACATTGGCGAGAACGGCAGCTTGTTCGCGGTGCGGCAGGTAAACCACGGCCGCCACAACGATCAGCACACCAATTGCAATGACGCGTGCGAGCAACAGATCTTCTCCTCAAAGGGGCCGTTAAATAGGGTAGATTGCTATGGAATTCAGGTAAGGGCCCGCGCACTTCATTGCAACTCTGGGGCGCCAAGCGGCTTTTTTGGGCATGCGGCCGCGTGTCGTGTTGCCCCATCGGATCAACCGCATTAGAAGATCGGTCAATGGGCGCGGAAAGCTTCGGCTGCGCGTACCTCTATACCAAACGGGAACTCGGGAGCACCCTTATGGCTGACGCCACCGTTCATGGCCAAGGTGAACACGACACGCGGGGGTTCTTCACCCGCTGGTTCATGTCCACCAACCACAAGGATATCGGTATCCTTTACCTCTTCACCGCCGGCATTGTCGGCTTCATCGCGGTGGCCTTTACGGTCTTCATGCGATTGGAGCTGATGGAGCCTGGCGTGCAGTACATGTGCATGGAAGGCACGCGGTTCTTCGCCACGGGCGAGACCTGTACGCCCAACGGGCATATGTGGAACGTTCTGATCACGTATCACGGCGTGCTGATGATGTTCTTCGTGGTGATTCCGGCGCTTTTCGGAGGCTTTGGCAACTACTTCATGCCGCTGCAGATCGGTGCGCCGGATATGGCGTTTCCGCGGCTGAACAACCTGTCTTACTGGATGTTCGTGGCCGGTGTGGCGCTGGGTGTGGCCTCGCTCCTCAGCCCCGGCGGCAATGGTCAGCTGGGCTCGGGCGTGGGCTGGGTGCTCTACCCGCCGCTTTCGACCACCGAGGCCGGCATGTCGATGGATTTCGCGATCTTCGCGGTGCACCTGTCGGGCGCCTCGTCGATCCTGGGTGCGATCAACATGATCACCACCTTCCTGAACATGCGCGCGCCTGGCATGACGCTGTTCAAGGTGCCGCTGTTCGCCTGGTCGATCTTCGTGACCGCCTGGCTGATCCTTTTGGCACTGCCGGTGCTGGCCGGTGCCATCACCATGCTGCTGATGGACCGCAATTTCGGCTTCACCTTCTTCGATCCGGCCGGTGGCGGTGACCCGGTGCTCTACCAGCACATCTTGTGGTTCTTCGGGCACCCTGAGGTCTACATCATCATCCTGCCGGGCTTCGGCATCATCAGCCATGTCATCGCGACCTTCTCGAAAAAGCCGGTCTTCGGCTATCTGCCGATGGTCTGGGCGATGATCGCGATCGGGGCCCTGGGCTTCGTCGTCTGGGCGCACCACATGTACACCGTGGGGATGAGCCTGACCCAGCAGAGCTACTTCATGATGGCGACCATGGTGATCGCGGTGCCCACGGGCATCAAGATCTTCAGCTGGATCGCGACGATGTGGGGCGGCTCGATCGAGTTCAAGACGCCGATGCTGTTCGCCTTCGGCTTCCTCTTCCTCTTCACCGTTGGCGGCGTCACCGGTATCGTCTTGAGCCAAGCCGCCGTCGACCGGGCCTATCACGACACCTACTATGTCGTGGCGCATTTCCATTATGTGATGAGCCTTGGGGCCGTCTTCTGCCTCTTTGCCGGGATCTACTACTGGATCGGCAAGATGTCGGGCCGTCAGTACCCCGAATGGGCCGGTCAGGTGCACTTCTGGACCATGTTCATCGGGTCGAACCTGACCTTCTTCCCGCAGCACTTCCTGGGCCGCCAGGGTATGCCCCGCCGCTATATCGACTATCCGGAGGCCTTCGCGCTCTGGAACTACGTCTCGTCGATCGGTGCGTTCATTGCCTTCGGCTCGTTCCTGTTCTTTATCGGCATCGTTTTCTACACGCTCTTTGCCGGGCGTCGGGTGACCGAAAAGAACTACTGGAACGAGCATGCCGATACGCTGGAATGGACGCTGCCCACCCCGCCGCCGGAGCATACATTCGAAGTGCTGCCCAAGCGCGAGGATTGGGACAAGGGCCACGCGCATTGAGGCGCGGCCAAGATTGGAAAGGCCCCGGTTCGCTCCGGGGCCTTTTTCGTTGGGAGGGTAAGCGATGCTGAAGATCTGGGGCCGAACGGATTCCTCGAACGTGCAAGCCGTGATGTGGTGCGTGGGCGAGCTTGGGCTGGCGCACGACCGGATCGATGCCGGCCACCGCTTTGGCCTGGTCGATACACCTGAATTCCTGGCGATGAATCCGAACGGAACGGTGCCGGTGGTCCAGGACGGCGATAATCCCCCGCTGTGGGAGACGGGCGCGATCCTGCGCTATCTGGCGGGCCGTTATGCCAGCGGGGCGTTCTGGCCGACCGGTCCCATGCAGCGGGCCGAGGTCGACCGCTGGACGGAATGGTCGAAGATCAATGTGGCGCTGGGGTTCACCGGCCCGCTCTTCTGGCGGGTGGTGCGCACGCCCTCAGACCAGCGCGACCCCGAGGCCATCGCACAGGCCATGGCCGCACTAGGGCGAAAGCTGCGGATTGCCGAAGACGTTCTGGCGACCCGGCCCTATCTGGCAGGCGACGCATTCAGCCTGGCCGACATCCAGTTCGGCCACGTCCTTTTCCGGTACTACGATATCGACATCGAGCGGCCGGACCTGCCCCATCTGCATGAGTATTATCAGACGCGGCTCTGCCAGCGCGCCCCCTACCGCGCGCATGTGATGGTCAGCTACGACGCGCTGCGCGCCTGAGCCATCGCCATGCCGTATCAATGGACCTCTCCCGACACGAACGACGACCAGCCAGTCCGGCTTAGGCTCTGGCCGCACCGGTCGCTGTCTGCCCGTGGCTTTGTCTGGTTCATCGGCGGCACGGCGGCCCTGATCTCGCTGCCGCTGTTTGGGCTTCTGGGCACGCCGGTTCTCTGGGGGCTCTTGCCGTTCCTCGCGCTTGCGGTGGCCGGGATGTGGTGGGCACTGTCGCATAACACGCGCGACGGCGATCTGGTCGAAGACCTGACCCTGACACGCGACACCACCACGCTGGTGCGGCGCAATCCGCGCGACGAGACGCAGGAATGGTCGGCCAACACCCATTGGGTCCGCGTTGTGCTGCATGAGGACGGTGGGCCGGTTGAGAAATACCTGACCCTCAGGGGCGGCGACCGTGAGGTTGAGATCGGCGCCTTCCTGACGCCCGAAGAACGCGTCGCTCTGCGCGGTGAGCTGATGACCGAACTAGTGCGATTGCGCTGAAGCGTGCGTCCCTATCGCCGTTTCGGTTCTCGTCGGCGCAAAGCCGTCCCGGGCTTGACCCGGGGCCTCCCCTAGTTTCGCACAGGCCGCCCACGTTAAGTGTTCAAAAAGAGAACACGCTTTAACCGCGCACCTGATCGCGCAAGACACGGCGCAGGATCTTGCCCGAGGCCGATTTCGGGATCGCCTCGATATATTCGACCCGGCGGACCTGTTTGTAATGGGCAAGCTCGCCTTCAAGATGGGCCTGCACCTCGTCCAGTGTCGGCGCGGGATCGGAGGCGGCAACCAGAAAGGCCATCGGCACCTCGCCCGCCTCGTCATCGGGCACGCCGATCACGGCGGCATCGGCGATCTGCGGGTGCGCGATCAGGGCAGCTTCCAGTTCGGCCGGGGCCACCTGGAACCCCTTGACCTTGATCAGTTCCTTCAGCCGCTCGCGGATGAACAGGTATCCGTCTTCGTCAAACGCCGCGATATCGCCCGTTTTCAGCCAGCCCTCGGCGTCGAGGCTGTCTGCGGTGGCCTGGGCATTGTTCAGATATCCCTTCATCACCTGCGGGCCCCGCACCCAAAGCTCACCCTCCTGCCCCACCGGCTGATCGGCCCCTGTCTCGGGGTCGACGATGCGGCATTCGGTGCTGGGCACGGTCAGTCCGGCAGCCCCGGGGCGGCCCTGGCCCAGGGACGAGACATGGCTGACCGGGCTCATCTCGGTCATGCCGTAGCCTTGTTCGACCGAGATGCCCAACCGCGCGGTCGCCGCATCGCTGAGCGGGATACCAAGCGGTGCCGCACCGGAAAAGATCGATTGCATGGCCGACAGATCGAACTGGTCGACCAGCGGATGCTTGGCCAGCGCCAGCACCACGGGCGGCACGCAAAAAGCCTGTTTGGTCTTGTGGTCCTGGCAGAGCTTCAAAAACAGCTCCAGATCGAAGCGCGGCATGGTCACCACGCCGGCCCCGGCGGCCAGATAGAGGTTCATCAGAACCGTCATGCCGTAGATGTGGAAGAACGGCAGGAAGCCCACCGTCCATTCGCCCTGTTCGATCGGGCGGCCGACTTGGATCTGATCGATATTGGCCACCAGGTTGCGGTGGCTCAGCATGACGCCTTTGGGCAGGCCCGTGGTGCCCGAGGAATAGGGCAGAACCAGAATGTGGTCGTCCAGATGCACAGGCACCTGCGCCGCGATCGGATCGCCCATCAGGGCCGAAAGAGGCGTGGCGCCTTCGGCTTCGCCGATCACCGCGATCTCAGCCACATCAGTGCCTTCGGCGCCTTGCCGGGCGGTGTCCAGAAATTGGGGGATGGTGATCAGCAGTTGCGCGCCCGCATCCTTCAGCTGATGGTTCAATTCATGCGACGTGTAGGTCGGGTTGACCGTGGTGATCGTGCCCCCGGCCCAGGCGACCGCGTGGAAGATGATGCAAAACTCGGGGATGTTCGGCGCCATCACGGCCACCGTCGCGCCCTGCCCCATGCCGCGCTGTGTCAGACCACCGGCCAGCGCCTTGACGGCGTCGCGAAATTGCCCCGCCGTCACGGTGCGGCCTGTTGGGCCATCAATCAGAATGGGCGTGTCAGCCGCCTTGGGCAGGCCTCCGAAAACCCGCTCGGTGACGCTGATGTCACGTAACGCAATCTCCCCAAAAGGGCTTGTGTGGATAGCCATGGCTTGAACCTCCCGTTTTACCAAGAAGCTAGCACGGCGCGATTGCATCGGGAAACGCCTGTCTCAGCCGTCTTTTTCATCCGGCAGATCGTCATGCGAGGTTGAGGCCATCTCCTCAAGCTCGGCCTCGGACATGCTGTCGTACATCTCCTTCGAGGCCCCTTGCAGATCGGACACCTTCGTGTCGCCCCGTTTCGCCGACAATGCGGCACCGGCGGCCTTTTGCTGGGCCTTGGATTGCGCTTTCATGCTATAGTCCTCCTTTAGCCGGCCAACGTCCGGTCGCGCGCCGCAGTTCCGGGGCCCGGTTTCACAGAGGTGACATTGCGGCCTGCTAATCGGTGACCGACCCCACCCCGACAAGGATAGACCCCGATGCTTCGCTATGCCCTTCCCCTGGCCCTGATCGCCGCTGCCACCGCCGCCTCTGCCGAACCCTTCCGCTTTGTCGCGCTTGGCGACATGCCCTATGGCCCGCCTGAGGAGGTCTATGCGCCGTTCGAGACCCTGCTTGACACCATCAATGCCCGCGCGCCCGCGCTGGTGATCCATGTGGGCGACACCAAATCGGGCGGGACGCCGTGTTCGGACCAGATGCTGGACGATCAGCTGGCCTACATGAACACGCTGGCCGCGCCCGTGCTTTACACGCCGGGCGACAATGAATGGACCGATTGTCACCGGGCCAATGCCGGCGGGTTCGATCCGTTGGACCGGCTTGACTACATCCGGCGCACCTATTTCGCAGATCCGAGCCAGAGCCTGGGGCAAGCGACGATTGCCGTCGAAAGCCAGGCCGCTGCGGGATATCCCGAAAATGCACGCATGGTCTTCAACGACATCATGTTCGTGACGGCCCATGTTGTGGGCTCGAACAACAATTTCGAGGTGCGCGATCCCGCCGCTGTTGAGGAATTCTTCGCCCGCGACGCCGCGAATGTCGCCTGGCTGCGCGAAAGCTTTGCCGCCGCAGGTGACGCGCCCGCCCTGGTGCTGGCGATCCACGCCAATATGTTTGAGTTCGACTGGAACGAATTCGGCCGCGCCAACTGGCTGCGCCATTCGGGGTTCCAGACCTTCGGCACCGCCCTGAAGGAAGAGGCCGCGGCCTTCGGCAAGCCGGTTCTGCTGATCTATGGCGACAGCCACATCTTCCGCCAGTCGCGCCCCTTTCAGGCCGAGGCGCCGAACCTGATGGCGCTGGAGGTGCCAGGTGCCGCCGATATGCACGCGGTTGAGATCGGGGTGGACCCGGATATGCCCGGCATCTTCTCAATCGCCTTCTTGCGCAACCCGGCCCTATCGAACTGACGCGCGCTTTTGATTTACGAAAACGATGGCCCTCGTACATGCGGTTGCCTTATCGAAGCGCAATACAGATAACAGAGATATTCTTCGGCGTTGGAGCCGGGAAAGGATCACGCAATGAAGTCAGCAGCAATTGGCTTATGTCTGCTTCTGATTTCCAACACTGTCCTGCAGGCTGAAAGCATAGAACATCGCTATGGGCTTGAGGATGGTTTGATCCAGTTGAACGAGCGCTGGTTTGACCTGCACGCGCCGATCCCGGAGTACTTTGTTGAGAACGAATTCGCGCCGCTCGACCGCATCAGATGGATCCAGGATATCTTGAACGAGGATCCGTTGCTGGGATCGGCGGTGGTGCACATTTTTGCGCAACCTCAGGACGCCCGGCGTGTATTCAACTTCGACTTGGGAGGTGGATATGACCCTATCGAGAATCCGCCCGCTTGGCTTCGCTTGCCTGGCTGGGATATCCGTGGATCGGATGGCAACTGGATAAGTATCATGGCAATGCCCGCTGTTCCCACTCCTCAAGAGAGGGTAAAATGCTCTATTAGGCCCGATGACTTTGATACGATGTGCTTCGTCTCGGCCGACTACCCGGACCCGCGGTTGTTCGTAAAAGCTCGCATGTACGGCCGATACACGTTCGAGGAATTCGCGCCGCGCATTCCGGCTGTTGCTACCCGCATCCGTGAGATCGCCTATTGCCTGGACGTCACCGACGAAGTCCTCGCAGGCACTTGGCGCCCCTCTCCGCCGCCAGAGAACACGCGGCTGGAGGATTGCGGGGAAGAGGTGATTAGCTGACGTCGCCTCTGCCGCAGGATCAGATCGCGGCAGCCATCGGGTGCAACGCTGTAGACCTCATCCTCCGCGGCCTCGGACCGCCAGGTGGCGAGGATCGCACTCACCCCAGACGGGCTTTCACCATGGGGCCGACCGCCCCGAAATCCATCTGGCCGGTATAGCGGCCCTTCAGCGCGCCCATCACCTTGCCCATATCGCGGATGGAGCTGGCGCCGGTTTCGGCGACAGCCTTGTCGACGGCGGCGTTCACTTCATCCTCGGTCAGCTGGCGCGGCAGAAACTCTTCGATCACGCCGATTTCCTCGCGCTCCTTCTCTGCCAGCTCAAGCCGTCCGCCCTCCTCGTAAGCACGCGCGCTTTCTTGGCGCTGCTTGACCATCTTGCCCAGGATCGCCAGCACCTCGGCATCGCCCACGCCCGCTTCCGCGCCATCGTCGGCACGCTGCGCGATCTCGCGATCCTTGATCGCAGCATTGATCAGGCGCAGGGTCGACAACCGGTCAGCCGCCTTTTCGCGCATCGCGGTTTTGAGGGCCTCTGACACCCGTGTTTTCATATCCATGCTACTGGCATCCCCTGGCGCGATACGGAATTCCCAGAATACAGAGGGGGCACACGGGATACAACCGCGCAAATATCTTTCAACCCATTGAAATCTTTACGTAAGCGCGAATCATATTGGCCGGGTTGACCAGAGGCTCGCCTGCCCCTAGGTTCCGCCGAACCCGCGAATTGGAGTGCGCCCGATGTCCGCCCCCGACACTGCCCGACCCACTGCCTGCCTGGCGCTGGCCGACGGGACGTTGTTCTATGGCGAGGGCTTTGGCGCAACGGGCCAGACAGTGGCCGAGCTTTGCTTCAACACCGCAATGACAGGCTATCAAGAGATCATGACCGACCCCTCCTATGCCGGCCAGGTCGTCACCTTCACCTTCCCGCATATCGGCAATACCGGCGTCACCGATGAAGATGACGAAAGCCTGCAACCCGCCGCCGCCGGCATGGTCGTCAAATGGGACCCGACCGAGCCGTCGAACTGGCGCGCGACCGGCGGGCTGACCGATTGGCTGGTGCGGCGGGGTCGCATCGCGATCGGCGGGGTCGATACCCGCCGCCTGACCCGTGCGATCCGCCAGCAGGGCGCGCCCCATGTTGCGCTGGCCCATGATCCCGAGGGCAAGTTTGATATCGAAGCGCTGGTCGCCGCTGCGCGCGGCTTTGCCGGGCTAGAGGGGCTGGATCTGGCCAAGGATGTCACCTGCGCGCAGAGCTATCGCTGGAACCAGATGCGGTGGGCCTGGCCCGAAGGTTATACCGAACGCGAGACGCCCGGTCGGCGCGTCGTGGCCATCGATTACGGCGCCAAGCGCAACATCCTGCGCTGCCTCGCCTCGGCCGGATGCGACGTGACGGTTCTGCCTGCCTCAGCGACCACCGAAGACGTGCTGGCCCTGAACCCTGAGGGCGTGTTTTTGTCGAATGGCCCAGGTGACCCCGCCGCAACCGGCGCCTATGCCGTGCCGATGATCAAAGGCGTTCTGGATCAGGCCGATATCCCCGTCTTCGGCATTTGCCTGGGCCACCAGATGCTGGCGCTGGCGCTTGGCGCCAAGACCATCAAGATGAACCATGGCCACCACGGCGCGAACCATCCGGTCAAGGATCTTGAGACAGGTAAGGTCGAGATTACCTCGATGAATCATGGATTTACGGTCGACAGCCAGACCCTGCCCATCGGCGTGAAGGAGACCCATGTCAGCCTCTTTGACGGGTCGAATTGCGGGATCCGGCTGGCCGATCGTCCGGTCTTCAGCGTGCAATATCACCCCGAGGCCAGCCCCGGGCCGCAGGACAGCTATTACCTGTTCGAACGCTTTGTCGCCGCCATGGGTGACGCAAGGTAAGATCTGAGGCAGGCCAAGCCCCTGTAACGCCTTGGTTTCGCCCAGTTCCATTAAAACTCTGTTAACCCGGCGCGTGTGACGGTCACGGCGCTGGAGTAAGTTTTAACGAGTTCGCAAATGTATCTTGCACCCATCCGCTTGGTGCGGACCGACGCTGTGCGCGCGGTTCCGCGCCCGGCAGCGCGACCACGCGCAAATGCCGCATCCGAACCGCTGATCGGTCAGGTTCTGGTCGAAAGGGGTGCGTTGTCGCCCGGCGATCTGGTTCGTGCCTTGGCGCTCCACGGGCGGCAGGACGTGCGGTTGGGTGAGATCCTTCTGACCCACAACATGATCTCGGAGGCCGAGCTTTACGCCGCCCTCGCCGACCAATGGAATGCCCGCCTGGTCGATCTGGTCGCGCAGCCGCCCGATCCAAGGTTGATCGATAGTGTCGGCACCGAAATTTGCCTGAAACACCAATTCGTTCCTTGGCGCCGTGTGGGGGGCGCCACCGTCATCGTCACCGCGCGCCCTGAGGAATTCGCCCGCCGCGCCGAGGAATTGCCCGCCTCGATGCGCCCGGCCCTGATGGCCGTTGCCTCCGAACGGGACGTTCTGGCCGCCCTCCTCGCGCAGCGCTCGCGCAAGCTGGTCCGGCGCGCCGAGACCCGCGTGGCCGAAGAAGAAAGTTGTCGCGTTTGGGACGGCGGCCGGTTTCAACGGCTGGCCATCGGCGTGCTGTCGCTGCTGCTGGCCGGGCTGATCGCCGCCCCCATCGCCGCCTTCGCAGCGCTGACGGCGCTGGGCCTGTTGGTCCTTGCCGCCAATACCGGTATCCGCATCGCGGCCCTCTGGCTCCGCGCGAAAGACCGGCTGGACCGCACCGAAAAGACCGTTGAAAAACGCGCGCCCTCCATCGCGCGGCTGCCGGTGGTTTCAATCCTCGTCCCGCTATATCACGAGCGCGCCATCGCCGAGCGGTTGGTCCTCAGGCTGAGCCGTCTGTCCTATCCGCGTGAGCTTCTGGATATCTGCCTGGTCACCGAGGACAATGACGAGACCACGCGGGCCACGCTGGCCAAAACCAAGCTGCCGCGCTGGCTGCGGGTGGTGACCGTACCCGAGGGGACGCTGCGCACCAAGCCCCGCGCGCTGAACTATGCGCTCGATTTCTGCCGCGGGTCGATCATCGGGGTCTATGACGCCGAAGATGCGCCCGCCGCCGACCAGATCCACAAGGTTGTCGCCCGCTTTCATGAGCGCGGGCCAAAGGTGGCCTGCCTGCAGGGCATATTGGACTACTACAATGCACGCTCCAACTGGATGGCGCGGTGTTTCGCACTGGAATATGCCAGCTGGTTCCGGGTGATCCTGCCGGGCCTGCAGCGGATGGGTTTTGCCATCCCGCTGGGCGGCACGACGCTGTTTTTCCGCCGATCGGCGCTGGAGGAGCTGGGCGGTTGGGACGCGCATAACGTCACCGAGGATGCCGATCTGGGCATTCGTCTGGCGCGTCATGGCTACCGCGCCGAGCTGATCGATACCGTGACCGAGGAGGAGGCCAATTGCCGCCCCTGGCCATGGGTCAAGCAGCGCTCGCGCTGGATCAAGGGCTACGCGATGACCTGGGCGGTGCACATGCGCGCGCCGCGTCAGCTTTTGCGCGATCTGGGCCCGCGCAAGTTTGTGGGCGTGCAGCTGCTCTTCGGAGCCTCGCTGGCGCAGGTCTTTCTGGCGCCGGTGCTCTGGTCATACTGGCTGGTTCTGGTGGGCCTGCCGCACCCGGTGGGGGCCGCGATGCCCGGCTGGGCGGCTACAACAATGGCCGTGGCCTTCGCCGTCGCCTTCGCGGTGAACATCGCGGTGATGGTGGTCGGCGTCTCAGGCCCCAAGCACCGTCACCTGATCCCCTGGTCCGTCACGCTCGACGCTTACTTCCCGCTGGCCACGATCGCGGCTTGCAAGGCCTTCATCGAGATGGTTGCAAAACCGTTCTATTGGGACAAGACCTGCCACGGCATCGATGACGAAGCAGCGGACGCGGCCTGGCACGAAAAACACGGCGATATCGTGCTGCCGACGCCGCCGATCCGGGTGCCGGCCCAGCGTCCGGCCCTAGCGGACCCGATCGGGGCCGAGATCATCAGCCAGCCGACGCCCCAAAGGCAACGGCATCACGCCTGAGGCGGGTCTCGAACGCGCGCGAGATATGGGTCTTCAGCGCATCGTGGGCCGCGTCGCCATCGCGCGCGGCAATCGCCTCGATGATCGCGTCATGCTCGGCCAGGGCGCGCTCGCCCCGCCCCTCGACCGCCAGCGATGTCGTGGCCAAAAGCGCCATGTGGCGATGCACGAGGTCCAGCTGCTGCACCAGAAACCGGTTGTGCGACGCCAGATGGATCTGCTTGTGGAACCGCCGGTTCGCCCGGCTCAGCGCCCCCGGATCACCCAATAACGCGCGATCCTCGGCCACCATCTCGCGCAGGACGTTGATCTCTTCGGCCGTGGCGTGCTGGGCGGCCAGACGCGCGGCCAGCCCCTCCAGCTCGGTCCGCACGACGTAAAGCTCGGCCAGCTCATTATGATCAAGCGACGCCACGATCAGGCTGCGCCCGTCGCGCGTCAGCATCGATTGCGTTTCAAGCCGCTGCAAAGCCTCGCGCACGGGCGTCCGGCTGACGCCAAACCGCTCGGCCAATTCGCTTTCCACCAGCCGGTCTCCAGGGCGGTAGATCCCCAGATCCATCGCCTCGAGGATCAGGGAATAGGCGTCTTTCGGCGGCTGCTTGTGGTCTTTCATAAAGCTCTCCAACGGGATCGGCCACAACGCTACCCTTGGGCCCCCGCCCAGACAAGCACCGCCATTGCAGCCCCCCCAAACCCGCGCTAGGGTCGCCGCCATGGTGGCCCAGCATTTCGCCCATGTCGATACGTGGGTCTTCGATCTCGACAACACGCTCTACCCGCCCGAGGCGCGGCTCTTCGATCAGATCGAGGTGCGCATGACGGCCTGGGTGATGGAGGCTTTGGGTGTGTCGCAGGCCGAGGCTGACCGCCTGCGCGTGCTCTATTGGCAGAATTACGGCACGACGCTGGCGGGCCTCATGGCCGAGCATGATGTCGACCCCGCGCCCTATCTGACGGATGTGCACGACATCTCGCTCGCGCCGCTCACGCCCGCACCCGATCTGCATGCCGCGATCAAGGCCTTGCCGGGCCGCAAGATCGTCTACACCAATGGCAGCGCGCCTTATGCAGCGAAAGTCATCGACGCGCGGCATCTGACCGGCGTTTTCGATGCGATCTATGGCGTCGAACATGCGGGCTTTCGACCCAAGCCCGACCGCGCCGCGTTCGAGGCCGTCTTCGCCATTGACGGCCTTGCCCCGGCGACCGCCGCCATGTTTGAGGATGACGCCCGCAACCTGGCCGCCCCTCACGCGATGGGCATGCGTACGGTCCATGTGGCCCCAAAAGCCGAACCTATCGATCATATCCACCACCACACCGATGATCTGACCGCTTTTCTCGCCCGCCTGGTGGGCTGAACACGGGGCCGGCCTGCGGCGATCCACCACGCTTGGTCCCAGCGCTTGGCCGCTTATTTCAAGGTCAGCGAACAGGAGAACCGCATGACCGACGTCCAGATCAACACGCCGATTTCAAACGAAAATTCCGACATCGTCCCGCACCAGCGGACGGCAACCATCTTGCTTGCGGTGCTGGCCGTTCTGGCACTCTGGGCGAAGGCGGTCCTTTGGTTTGGGTTGCCGGCGCTGGTGCTGCCTGCCGTGGCGTCGGTGCCGGTGATCTTCCTCACGCTGATCTGGATCACCTGGGGGTGACACCCCGCCGCTTGCGGACGGACGGAAAAGTCTTTTAGCTGGCTTGGCTGCGAAAGAGGGACATATGGCGCTTGAGAAGACCGATATCCTGATTTCCGGCGGCGGCGTGTCCGGCCTTGCGGCGGCGGCAGCGTTCGGGGCCGCCGGTTACAAGATGGTCTGCGTCGACCCCGCGCCACCCGTCACCGCGCGGGAGGCCGAGGGCGCCGACCTACGCACAACCGCATTTCTGCAACCGGCCCGGGCGGTGCTGGAGGCGGCAGGCCTCTGGAGCAGCCTTGCGCCCCATGCCACGCCCCTGCAAGTCATGCGGATCGTCGATGCAGGCGGAAAGGTCGCCGAACCCCGGCTGACCAAGGATTTCGACGCCGCCGACATCTCGGACGCACCGTTCGGATGGAACCTGCCCAACTGGCTTCTCCGCCGCGAAATGGTGGCTCGTCTGGGCGCGCTTCCCAATGTCAGCTTTCGCCCCGGCACCGGCACTGCGCGCGTGATGACCCGCGAGGCCGGGGCGCTGGTGACCCTGTCGGATGGCGCGCGAGTTTCGGCGCGTCTGCTGATCGCGGCAGATGGGCGGAATTCGCCCGTGCGCGAGGCTTTGGATATTCCAGTGCGCACCACGCGCTACGGCCAGAAAGCGTTGGCCTTCGCCGTCACCCACCCGATCCCGCACGAAAATGTCTCAACCGAGATTCACCGTTCGGGCGGGCCCTTCACCCTGGTGCCTCTGCCCGACTATCAAGGCCAACCATCCTCTGCTGTTGTCTGGATGGAAAAAGGGCCCGAGGCCGTCCGCCTGTCGCAGCTTGACGAGGACGCGTTCGAGGCGGCGATGAACGAGCGGTCTTGTCATGTTCTGGGGCCGCTGACCTTGGCGTCACGCCGCACGCTCTGGCCGATCATCAGCCAGATCGCGTCGCGCTTTGAGGGGCAGCGGACCGCGCTGATCGCCGAGGCCGCCCATGTCGTGCCGCCAATCGGCGCGCAGGGTTTGAATATGAGCCTGGCCGATATCGCCGCGCTTATCGATCTGGCCCAGGCCGATCCATCCGCATTGGGCACGCCCGCAATGCTCAAGGCCTATCACCGGCGCAGATGGCCCGATGTGCAGGCGCGGGTGGCGGGGATCGACGCGCTGAACCGCGCCTCAATGGTGGGTGAGCAGGTCTTGCGTGACGCACGGGCCATGGCGCTGAACGCGCTTTACCAGGCCGCGCCGGTTCGGCGCAGCCTGATGCGCACGGGGCTTGGCGTGCGCTAAGCGCTCCGCACGGTCAAATCCGGGTCCACGAGGCCCGGGCTATCAATTCCAGCATGAAACAAGGACCGTCATCGCCATCGCCGCTTGTGTCAGATCGGGCGGGGCGAGGGCTGGTGCGCCGGGTTCTGCTACCGCATCGATGCCCTGCTCGGACAGAAATGCTTGCGCCGCACCGGCCTTGACCGCGAAGCGCACACCGGGGGGCAACTGGCGTGTGGTATCTTCAGGTGCCGGCATCAGCACACCGGCCACATTCCCGGCCGGGTCGAGGACCGGGCCACCGGCATCGCCCGCCTCGGTCTCGGCTTGCAGGCGCAACAGGTTCTGCTCTCCCGATAGGCCTGCGACATCCTCTATCGTGCCATTGGTCAACGTGGCCGATGGCAGAGCTGACCCGAACGGAAAGCCGGCGACGGCCGCCGCCCCGCCGATCCGCGGCGCGTCCAGCGCCAATTTCGCGACACCAAGCGGGGCGAGGTCCTCTTCGGGCCGCAAAAGGGCCAAGCCCGAAGCCGCGTCCTCGGCCACCACAGTCGCTTCATAAAGATCGTCCAGCGTGACGCGGGCACATCCGCGCACAGCCTCGGCCATCGTCAGAACGGCGCCCTGCGGATCGATGTAGACCCCGCTGCGCGTCCGGTCAGGCTGCCGGATTTCCAGGCCCGACAGCAGATCGCGCGACTGCACGGCCTCACGCGCGCCGAGGGTCGGGTCCAGCGCCGGGCCGATGGATTGCAGCGTATCGCGCATGATCTGGGCCGCGCGCATCATGCGTTCGGCCTGGTCGGGCGGGTAGATCAGCGTGAAGCCCTTGATCATCCCGTCATCCAGCCGCGCATAGCTGGTGCTGTGAATCTGGGCGTTCTGGCCGGTCAGCGTGAAACTGCGGCCCTCGCGCTGGCGCGGACCTTCCAAAGGCACGATCTCAAGCGTTTGCATGACATCATAAAGCCCATCGAGCGTCGCCTGCGTGCCCTCCTGGCTGATCAACAGCACCTGGATGCCCGACCCGTCCTTCTCGCCATATCGCACGAAGGGCGGGGCGTAATCGTCAAATTCCACCAGACGGATCGGCATCTCGATCTCGATCCCCGCGCGGTTTTCCACGACCCGGCCGAGGCCCAGCGCATCCAGATCGGCCCGGTAAGCGGCATTCAACGCGCCCCGCTGGCGCGTGGTCAAGACGCCGGTCTCTTCATAGCCGTTGGCGGCCTGCCATGCGGCCATCGAGGCGCGGGTGCCGCGGCCGAACGCCCCGTCAATCGCCGCGTTGTAAAACCCGAACCATTGCAGGGCGACCTGCAATTCCTTGCGTTGGTCGGCATTCAGCTGAGCCTCGCTCCGCCGCGCCTCGGCCCGGGTCTCATCGGGAATGACCTCGGGCTGAGGGGGCTGGATCACAATCACCTGACCCGCCGGTTCGGCGGGTTGCTCGGCCTCCGGCGCCTCGGGCGCGACCGGGGCGATGGCGCCCCCGCCAACCGGCCAGAACCGCGCCCGAAAACTGCCGCCATCGGCGATGAAGCTGTCGGAGGGGATCAACCGCTCGCTGCGGAGCGCGAAAAGCCGGTTGGCCGCCCCCTCTTCCGAGTATGGCCCGACCGCGACGGCATACCAGCCCGAGGCCAGCCGAAACCCGTTCACATCCGGAAATGCTGATGACCACGCCCGCGCGCGCTCCTCCGCCTGGGTCAAGGTCGGCAATGCCTCGATCTGGATCCATGTATCTTGCGCCCGCGCGCTGCCAGCCGCCAATGTCAGCGCCAAAATCACTGTGTAGAATATCTTTGTCATAACCCTTGCCGTCTTATTGGGGCCGCAACGCCCGTACGATTCCGCGCGCGACCCTAGCAGAGGTCGCGCGGCTTGGTAACAACTCTTGCTTAACCGGCAATTGACCCTTCCCAAAGTGTTGCCTATGGATGCCGCACCCATCCCGCCCGAGGTTTCCCCTATGCCCGAACCGGCCCCGACCGCGCCCCGCAGTTTTCAGGAGATTATCCTGCGCCTTCAGGCCTATTGGGCGGCCAAGGGCTGCGCCGTGCTGCAACCCTATGACATGGAGGTGGGGGCGGGCACGTTCCACCCTGCGACGACCTTGCGCGCGCTGGGAAACCGGCCCTGGGCCGCGGCCTATGTGCAACCCTCGCGCCGCCCGACCGATGGGCGCTATGGCGAGAACCCGAACCGGCTGCAGCACTACTATCAGTTCCAGGTGATCATCAAACCCTCGCCCCCGGACCTGCAGGAGCTTTATCTGGGCTCGCTCACTGCCATCGGGATCGACCCCGCCCTGCACGACATCCGCTTTGTTGAGGACGATTGGGAAAGCCCTACCCTCGGCGCCTGGGGTCTGGGCTGGGAGGTGTGGTGCGACGGCATGGAGGTCAGCCAGTTTACCTATTTCCAGCAGGTCGGCGGGCATGATTGCCACCCCGTCTCGGGCGAGCTGACTTACGGGCTGGAACGGCTGGCCATGTATGTGCTGGGTGTGGACCATGTGATGGACATGCCCTTCAATGATCCGCAGACCGAAATCGCACTGACCTATGGTGATGTCTTTGCACAAACCGAACGGGAATACTCCCGCTGGAACTTCGACATCGCCGATACGGACATGTTGCTTGAACATTTCGAACATGCGGAGGCGGAATGCGACCGTATCCTCTCGGCCCCCGCCGAAGACCCCAAAACGGGCAAGACGATCGTCATGGCCCATCCGGCCTATGACCAATGCATCAAGGCCAGTCACCTCTTTAACCTGCTCGACGCGCGCGGCGTGATCTCTGTCACCGAACGGCAGGCCTATATCGGCCGGGTCCGCGCACTGGCCAAGAAATGCGCCGATGCGTTTGTGACGACGGAAGCCGGGGGTGCGACGTGAATGGCAAATGGGCGGCGGGATCGATCGTGAGTGCGGCCGTAATCGCCGGCGCGGCGATGTATTACCTTCAGGTCTATGGCTTTTACGAGCCCGTGAACGCCCAGCAGGAGGTGACGATCACCACCGTTGCGGGCACGACGGAAACCATCCCCGTGGCTGATTTCGAGGGGATCGATGCCGACAGCTCACCGCTCAGGTTCCGGGCGTGTTTCACCATGCCCGTTTCGCTGGGCACGCTGACGGAATCCTATGAGATCGCCGAGGATGCGGTGCCATTAAACGGCCCCGGCTGGTTCGAGTGCTACGATGCCGCCGCCATCGGTGCCGCGCTTGAAGCTGGCGATGCGGTGGCGTTTCTGGGCCAGCGCGACATCACGCGCGGTGTCGACCGCATCATCGCCGTCATGCGCGACGGCCGTGCCTATGCCTGGCACCAGCTGAACGGCACGTTGGAGAACTAAGTCATGCCCGATCTTCTGATCGAACTCTTCTCCGAGGAGATCCCCGCCCGGATGCAGGCCAATGCCCGCGAGGCGCTGAAAAAGCGGGTGACCGACGGGCTGGTCGAGGCCGGGCTAACCTATGCGGGGGCGGCCGCCTTTTCCACCCCGCGCCGTCTGGCGCTGACCGTGCAGGGGCTGACGGCCGAAAGCCCCACGCAGCGCGAAGAGCGCAAGGGCCCCCGCGCCGATGCACCGGAAAAGGCGCTTGAGGGGTTCTTGCGCTCAACCGGGCTGACCCGCGACCAGTTGGAAACCCGGCCGACACCCAAGGGCGACGTGCTCTTCGCCGTGATCGAACGCCCGGGCCGCCCCGCCGCCACCATCGTGGCCGAGGTGCTGGACGCCGTTATCCGCGATTTCCCCTGGCCCAAATCCATGCGCTGGGGGGCGGGCACCTTGCGCTGGGTCCGACCGCTGCAGTCGATCCTCTGCCTGCTCAGCGATGAGGGCGGCGCCGAGGTGGTCGCGCTTGAGGTCGGCGGCATCAAGGCGGGCAACACCACCGCCGGTCACCGCTTCATGGCGCCCGACCGCTTTGCAGTGACGTCGTTCGACGACTACGCCGCCAAACTGAAGCGCGCCCATGTGCTGCTGGATGCGGCCGAGCGTGAGGCGCAGATCCTGAACGATGCCCAGAACCAGGCCTTCGCCGCGGGGCTTGAGGTGGTCGAAGACCGTGCGCTTCTGGCCGAGGTGGCCGGGCTGGTCGAATGGCCGGTAGTCCTGATGGGCCAGATTGACGCCCAATTCCTCGACCTGCCGCCCGAGGTGCTGCAAACCTCGATGCGCGAGCACCAAAAGTTCTTCTCGGTCCGCAACCCGAAAACGGGCCGGATTGAGCGCTTCATCACTGTCGCCAACCGCGAGACCGCCGATCATGGCGCGACCATTCTGGCGGGCAACCAAAAGGTGCTGTCGGCGCGGCTGTCGGACGCGAAGTTCTTTTGGGAGAATGACCTGCGCACCGTCAAAACGGTGGGCTTGGAGGGGATGGCCAAGGGGCTGGAGAACGTCACCTTCCACAACAAGCTCGGCTCGCAGATGGACCGCGTGCAGCGGATCGAGGCTCTGGCGCGGGAGATTGCCCCCCTTGTCGGTGCCAAGCCAGACCTCGCCGCCGAGGCCGCCCGCATCTGCAAAGCCGATCTGCAATCCGAGATGGTCGGCGAATTCCCCGAACTCCAGGGCCTGATGGGCCGCTATTATGCCGAGGCCGCCGGCCACGACGACGGCGTGCCTGAAGCCTGCGAGATGCACTACAAGCCGCTGGGCCCCTCCGACGAAGTGCCGACCCACCCCATCTCGGTCACCGTGGCGCTGGCCGACAAGATCGACACGCTGATGGGGTTCTGGGCTATCGACGAAAAGCCGACCGGGAGTAAGGACCCGTTCGCGCTGCGGCGGGCGGCGCTGGGGGCTATTCGGTTGGTGCTTGCCAACAGCCTTCGAATTCCGCTTCTTCTAGTAAGCACCCGACAAATTGATGAGGTAATGCTTTTGGCTGAGCATGGGCCCTACGAGGAAGTTATTCTAAAAATGCAAGAAGAAGAGGACCATGATGATACGCGTCCTGCCGCGCCGCAGTCAGTGATGACAGAAGAAACCCAGAAGGTCGGAACCTCCTGGAGTGACCAGTTGACCTTACGGGAAACGGCGGAACGCGATGCCAAAATGGAAGCTGAATGGACCAATAAGAAACTGTCTGTCGTTTCTAATCTTCTCTCCTTCCTCCACGACCGCCTCAAGGTCCACCTGCGCGATGAAGGCGTCCGCCACGACGTGATCGACGCTGTTCTCGCCATGCCGAACAATGACGACCTCACCCTCGTCGTCAAACGGGCCGAGGCGCTGTCGGCCTTCCTCAAGACCGATGACGGTGAAAACCTGCTGCAGGGCTTCAAGCGCGCCAACAACCTCCTGACCCAGGCCGAGGAGAAGGACGGGGTCGAATACTCCTACGGCGCCGACCCGAAATTCGCCGAGGACCCTGCGGAAACCGCCCTCTTCACCGCGCTCGACAAGGCCGAGGCGCAGATCGCGCCCGCTATGGAGGCGGAGGAATTCGAAAAAGCTATGGAGGCCATGGCCGACCTCCGCGCGCCGATCGACGCTTTTTTCGAGGCGGTTCAAGTGAATACCGAAAACCAGGCCGTCCGCCGCAACCGCCTGAACCTGCTGCACCGCATCCGCACCATCTGCCTGTCAGTGGCGGACCTGACCAAGCTGGAAGGCTGACAAAAAACCGATCCCTCATCGATTTCGCCTCTGTCTTCCTTCTGACAAAAATATCCCACGGGGGTGCGGGGGTGTGAAACCCCCGCTCTGACGGATCAGCACTCACCAGCGCCGAAACGTCACGCTTGCCTGACACCCGAAGTCCCGTATGCTGTGACTGCGAAGAAAGGCAGTGCTGCAGTGCAGAAACACATCGATCTTGCGGAGTTCACCGAGATCTCACCCTCGGCCCCGATATCGCCCTCGCATCACGGGGGGCGGGCCAAATGCCTGCAAAGGTTGATCCGGCTGGACATGCCGGTGCCGCAGACGGTCGCGCTCAGCTTCGATACGGTGCGCGCCATTGCGGGTGGCCAGATGATCGACACGCGCACCCTTCTGGCCACGTTCGGCGACAGCCCGCTGGTGTCGGTCAGGCCGTCATCGCAGGACCCCGATTGGGGCGGGCCCGGCGCGATCTTGAACATCGGCATGAACGACGCGCTGCATGCCCAGCTTGAGGCCAGCCACGGTGCCGTCGCGGCCGATGCACTATACTTACGCTTCATCCGCGCCTACGGCACCCATGTCGCGCGGCTGGATGCCGATATGTTGCCTTCGGGCGAGGCATCGGCCGAAACGCTGGCCGCAGCGCTCGCCGCCTATGAGGCCGAGACGGACGAGCCCTTTCCGCAAGACCCCGCGCAGCAACTGGCCGAGGTGCTCCGCTCAATGGCGCGGGCTTGGGAGGGGACGACCGCGCGGCTTCTGCGCGAGGCCAAGGGCGCGCCCGCCGATGCCGGGCTGGGGCTGGTGGTGCAAAAAATGGCGCTGGGGCTGGGTCCCGGCACCAGCGGCTCGGGCGTGATCCAGTTCGTCAGCGCGGTGACCGGCCAGCCACAGATCACCGGGCGCTATCGCGATCAGGCGCAGGGGCGCGAGGCGGTGTCGGAGAATAACGGCTCGATGTACCTGACCCGCGACCCGCGCGGCCCGTCGCTGGAAGAGACATGCGCCGACGTGTTCGCGGCGCTGAAAGCACACGGCGCGGCTTGCCGGACGCATCTGCGCGAAGAAATGCAGGTGGAATTCACCCTTGAGGACGGCGCTTTGTGCATTCTCGATGCGGTCCGCGTTCAGCGATCCTCGCGCGCGGCGGTGCGCATTGCGGTGGCCCTGGCGCAGGACGGCGTGATCGCCCCGGACGAGGCCGTGCTGCGGATCGAACCGCGCGCCTTGTCGGAACTTTTGCATCCGCAGGTCGACCCGGCCGGCCCGCGCGACAGTTTCGCCCGCGGTATTCCCGCCAGCCCGGGTGCGGCGACCGGCAAGCTGGTGTTCAGCTCGGCCGCGGCCCAGGCCAGCGCGTCACGCGGCGAGGCCTGCATCCTGGTGCGCCGCGAAACCTCGCCCGAGGATATCCGGGGCATGCATGCTGCCGCCGCCGTTCTGACCGAACGGGGCGGCATCACCAGCCATGCCGCCGTGATCGCCCGTGGCCTTGGCCTGCCCTGCGTGGTCGGCGCGTCCGGCATCACCATCGACCGGCGCAACAAGGCGCTCCGCGCCAATGACGGCCGCAGCTTCCGCGAAGGCGATACGATCACCATCGACGGCACGGCGGGCGAGGCGCTGGCCGGGGAGGTGGCCATGCTGGAACCCGCGCTGGACGACGCGTTCCAGGCGCTTCTGGGCTGGGCCGACGCGGTGCGCGATATCGGCGTGCATGCAAATGCCGACACGCCTGCTGACGCCCAGATGGCCCGCACGTTCAAGGCCGAAGGCATCGGCCTTTGCCGGACAGAGCACATGTTCTTCGAAGATGACCGCCTGACGGTCATGCGCGAGATGATCTTCGCGCGCACACCAGATGACAGGCGCGCCGCTTTGGACCGCCTGCTGCCGATGCAGCGCGCCGATTTCATCGCGCTCTTTGACATCATGGGCGGCAAACCCGTCTGCATCCGCCTGTTCGACCCGCCGCTGCACGAGTTTCTGCCCTCGGATCGCGAGGGGATGCGCGAGCTTGCCGAAGCGCTGGATCTGCCTTTGTCGGTGGTGACACAGCGGATCGACGCTTTGTCGGAATTCAACCCGATGCTGGGCCTACGCGGGGTGCGGTTGGGCATCACCATTCCCGAGATTTACGACATGCAGGCGCGCGCCATCTTCGAGGCCGCGATCGAGACCTCCAAACGCGGGGCGGCTTTCGTGCCCGAGATCATGCTGCCGCTGGTGTCCGCCAAGCGCGAGGTTGAGTTGGTGAAAACGCGGATCGATGCGGTCGCCGCCACCGTTCGCACCCAAACGGGTCAGGATTTCGATTTCCGGCTGGGGGTGATGGTCGAGACCCCTCGCGCGGCGCTGCGGGCCCATGAGATTGCACAGCATTGTGCCTTTTTGTCCTTTGGAACCAATGATCTGACGCAAATGGCCTATGGCCTGTCACGCGATGACGCGGGCAAGTTCATGGGGACATATGTCAGCCAAGGCGTCTTTCCCGAGGATCCGTTTCATATGCTCGATCAGGACGGCGTGGGTGAATTGCTCAGCATCGGCGTGGCGCGGGGGCGGCAGGCGCGGCCCGATATCACGCTGGCCGTTTGCGGCGAACATGGCGGCAACCCCGAAAGCATCAAATTCTGCCGCGATGCAGGGTTCGATTATATCTCATGCTCGCCCTTCCGGGTACCGGTTGCCCGTCTGGCCGCCGCGCATCTGGCCCTGACCGAGCCAAAGCCCGGCACCACCTGACCCCTTTTCGGCGAGATTCCGCCGAAAATATGTTGCAAGCCGGCAACAGCGGGTAGACCCTTAAGGCTCTGTGGTTTATGTCGCGGGTCGGTTTCCGCCTTGGGGAAGGCTGGGCCCGGCTAAAGTCTGCTAATTAACGGATACATTCGATGCGTTTGAAAACGATTTGGGCTGCGGGCCTTATGGGTCTGTCGCTGATGGCCAATGCCGCCTTTTCCGAAGAGACGTTGAGCCAGTCGAATGATCCCACAGGCAGCGTTTCCGCCGAATTGACCGATCTTTTCGCGACCGAGCGCACAGCCATCGGCCGGATCAATGCCTCCGCCTTGGCCCGGCTTGAACCGAAGCCCGAGACGGGTGGAAGCGCACCTGGCGATATCGCCTATAACGCGCGCTGGCTGGCGCAGCAGCCCGTGGCGCAAGGCGGCCCCGAATGGCGTTGCCTGGCCGAGGCGCTTTATTTCGAGGCGCGCGGCGAGACTGTTGCCGGGCAATTCGCGGTGGCCGAAGTTATTCTGAACCGGCGCGACATTGCCGCCTATCCCAATAGCATCTGCGGCGTCGTCAACCAGGGCACAGGGCGGCGCAACGCCTGTCAGTTCAGCTATACCTGCGACGGCCGCGCCGAACATATTGGTGAACCTCAGGCATTCCAGCGGGCCGGCAAGATCGCGCGGATGATGATCGATGGCGCCGCGCGCACGCTGACCGATGGCGCCACGCATTTTCATACGACAGCCGTGCGCCCCGCCTGGGCCAGCCGTTTCCCGCAGACGGCCCGGATCGGCACTCATATCTTCTATCGTCAGCCCGTGCGCGTCAGCTCGCGCTGACGCCGCCGTGCCGCTGTGATATCTGCGGGGCCGGTGAACCGGAGGAGCGTGGGTGACCGAAACCGATCTCAAGCTGGCATTCGGATCGGTTGAGGATCGCGCGCGAGCCGGTGATCACACGCCGCGCGACAGAATCGCCCTGCGCAATCATATCGCCGAGGTTGAGATCGGTGCCTTTCAGCAAGAACGCGGGCATACCCAGCGGGTGCGGTTCAACGTGGTGGTTGATGTCAGCGGGGCCGACGTGCCGCTTGCTGACGATGTCGACCGCGTTTTGTCATATGACACCATCGTCGAGGCGATTGCGCTGGCCCTGTCGGAGGAGCGACTGAACCTGCTTGAAACCCTGGCCGAGCGGGTGGCGGGCCTGGTGCTTGCCGCGCCGCAGGCCACGCGCGCCTATGTCAGGGTCGAAAAGCTCGACCTCGGGCCCCACGCGCTGGGGGTCGAGATCGTGCGCGACCGCGCGGGCATCGCGGTTGAGGAGGTCCCCGCCCCTGCTCCGCTTATAGTCTTCCTGCCAAACCACGTGGTTCATGCCCCCGATTTGCCCCGCTTGATCGACCAACTTCAGGACCAGACAGCGCCGGTCATCCTCTGTGTCGGCCCCACCGATCTTGATCTGCCGCAATCCGCCAGCGGCCCGGCCCAGCGGCGGATCGACCTGCTGGCGATTGAGCAGAACGCCTGGGTGCTGGCAGGCCGCGATGCGCGCTGCGTGGTCGTGGACAGCCGGACCGAATTGGATTGGGCCGCCCGGCAGAAGCAGACCACCGTCTGGGCGCCGTCGAAGATGGTGCTGGACGCGGCCCAGCGCCCGGCCGGCGATGCGCGCGCGCTGGCGCTGTGGCTTGCGGGCGAATTGGGCGCCCTGGCCCTGGCCTATGTGGGCGAAGACCCGCCATTGGGCCTTGATCTGCCCACCAGGCGGCTTGACCTGACCGCTTGATCGCTTGCCCGCACCCATGTGATCGTTCAAGACAGCGCCCATGACGACACTCTATCGCCCCCTGCCCCAGACCGACCCCGTCTGGCCTGCCGAAGCGCACCGCCTGGCGGGCGGCTGGACTTGGTTCACCCATGTCGAGCGGATGGAGCGCGGCGGCGACGCCCGCGTCATCCCGGCGGGTGAGGTGCCGGGTTGGGCGTTGGCGCGCCTCACCGCACCCCGCCCCGATTTCGCCAGGCTCAGCATGGATCGCCCGCGCCTGATGGGCATTCTGAACGTCACACCCGACAGCTTTTCGGATGGCGGGCTGTTCGACGCGCCCGAGGCCGCATTGGCCCATGCCCAGGCGATGGTCGATGATGTCGACATCCTCGATATCGGCGGCGAATCCACACGACCGGACGCGCGGACAATCGACCCGGCCGAGGAGATCGCACGGACAGCCCCCCTCATCGACATGCTGCGCGGTCAGGGCGTTGAGACGCCGATCTCAATCGACACCCGCAAGGCCAGTGTCGCCGAGGAGGCTTTGGCGGCCGGGGCGGATATCGTCAACGACGTCTCAGCGCTGACCTACGACCCGGCGATGGCACCGCTGGTGGCCGACAAAGATGTACCGGTCGTCTTGATGCATGCGCAAGGCGCGCCCGCGACGATGCAGGCAAACCCCGCCTATGATGACGTGGTCTTCGATGTCTACGAAGCGCTTGAGGCACGCATCGTCGCGGCCGAGGCCGCAGGCATCGCGCGGCACTATATTGCCATCGACCCCGGCATCGGCTTTGGCAAGACGCTGGAGCATAACCTGGCCCTTCTGGCACGGATTGGCGTGTTTCACGGGTTTGGCCTGCCGATCCTGCTGGGCGCCTCGCGGAAACGCTTCATCGGCACGATCAGCGGCGCGGAGGCCCCGCGCAACCGCGCGCCAGGGTCTATCGCCGTCGCCCTGGCGGCCATATCCCAGGGGGTTCAGATGCTGCGCGTCCATGATACAAGCGAAACGCGCGCCGCCCTGCGACTGGCCCGGGCGGTAGAAGAAGGAAAGCACCCATGACCCGCAAATTGTTCGGCACCGATGGCGTCAGGGGCCGCGCCAACACGCACCCGATGACGGCCGAGATGGCGTTGCGTCTGGGCGCCGCGGCGGGCCGTTACTTCCGCACGGACGGGTCGAACGGGCACCGCGTGGTGATCGGCAAGGACACACGCCTGTCGGGCTACATGATCGAAAACGCGCTGACCGCCGGGCTGACCTCGACCGGCATGAATGTGCTGCTCTTCGGCCCCGTGCCGACCCCCGCGGTCGGGTTTCTGACGCGGTCCATGCGCGCCGATCTGGGCATCATGATCTCGGCCAGCCACAACCCCGCCCATGACAACGGCATCAAGTTTTTCGGCCCCGATGGCTTCAAGCTGTCCGATGAGGCCGAGGCCGAGATCGAGGCCATCGTGGCGGGCGAGATCGCCCTGGCCGCGCCCAAGAATATCGGCCGCGCCAAGCGGATCGAGGATGGGCGTGGGCGTTATGTGGAATACGCCAAGACGACGTTCCCGCGCGGGCAAAGCCTGTCCGGCCTGAAGGTGGTGATCGATTGCGCCCATGGCGCGGCCTACCGCGCGGCGCCCGATGTGCTGTGGGAATTGGGCGCGCAGGTGATCCCCGTGGGCGTGGCACCGAACGGCCACAACATCAACCAGGGCTGCGGGTCGACCGATACCTCCGCCGCGGTGGAAACAGTGATCGCCCATGGGGCCGATGTGGGTATCTGCCTGGATGGCGATGCAGATCGCGTGATGCTGATCGACGAGACGGGCCAAGTGGCCGACGGCGACCAGATCATGGCGCTTTTCGCCGCCCGCTGGGCGGAGGAGGGGCGGCTGCGCGACGGCACCCTGGTCGCCTCGGTCATGTCCAATCTGGGGTTGGAGCGGTTTCTGACAGCACGCGGCCTGCGGTTGGAGCGTACGGCCGTGGGCGACCGCTATGTGGTTGAGGCGATGCGCAAGGGCGGCTGGAACCTGGGCGGCGAGCAATCGGGCCATATCGTGATGACCGACTACGCCACCACCGGCGACGGGCTGATCGCCAGCCTGCAATTTCTGGCCGCGATGTCAGAGACCGGCAAACCCGCCTCAAGCCTGGTCGAAAGCTTCGAACGGGTGCCGCAGCTTCTGAAAAACGTGCGCTACGATGCAGGCGCCGAGCCATTGGAAGCCAGTCCGGTCAAGGCGATCATCGCCGAGGCCGAGACCCGGCTGAACGGCACCGGGCGCCTGCTGATCCGCAAGTCGGGCACCGAACCCTTGGTGCGGGTGATGGCCGAATGTGAGGATGAGGCTCTGCTGGCTGAGGTGGTGGACGAAATTGTCGCGGCGGTCGAGGCGGCGGCGAAATAGCGGAACCGATGGCGGCCTTTTGCTGTTGATCCCGGATTCCATTTACAAAAGGAAATCCGCCATGACCGCCTCGTTCCTCATCCCGCTTCTGTCGCTGATTACCCTTCTGGGCGCGTGCATCTTCGCGCTCTGGAGCAAGGAGCGCACCGAAGCCATGCGCGACGACCCGAACGCGCCGAAGTCAGCCTTGGCAAAAGACGGCCCGTCGCATAAGCAATCGTGACGACACACCACGCCGAAAGCCGTGAACGCGCGTCACGTGGGTGGATACGGTCGTTCAACGCCCAAGGTTTCGTGAAGCTTGGCCCAGGTGACCTCTTCGAACCGTTCGGGCCAGTCCACGCCCCGTTCTGCCGCCAGCCTGCGCGCACGTGGAAGATACGCCTCGGCATAGGCAAGCTGCGCCGCGATCAGGTCTTCGCGCACCGGAACAGCCGGCGGCAGAGCGGCCAGAAGGGCTTGCTGATCAGCACTGATCAGACGGTTCAGGTGCAGGACGCCGCCGCGATTGGGCGCCCCGGTTTCTTCGATCAGAAGCTCAACCAAGTGATTGCGCAGATAAAAGATGCCCAACACGCCGTTGAGGTATTCCTTCCGTCCGTCCGCCAGAGGCAGCAGCCCCAGAATGCGGATGAATTCCTCGATCTGGTACTTCAACCGGGCTGGACCGGACTTTTTCGGCGGGGCGGCCTTGGGCAGCGTCTCATGGATCCCGTCATGGTCAAACAGCACCTTCAGCGCAGCCTGATTGTGCCATTTCATCTGCTCGGGCTTCAGGATGACGACATCTGTGCGCGTCCAATCCGCGGTGATCGCGTTGATCAAGGCGGGGCGCGTGGTGCGATCCCACCAGAGGACAATCTCGTCGGTTCGGCTGATTGCCTGCCGCCAAAGGGCTGCGATCTCATCGGTGGGCCCCTCTTCGGCCACCAAAATGAAATCAATATCGCTGTATTGGTCGGCAAGGCCATTGCCGTAACTGCCGCTGAGGAAAAGGGCGCGGATGCCAGGCACATCGCGTAGCGACGATGCCACCGATGCAATCACCTCCGCGTGGTCCATCGGGCCGTCCATCCCTTGCTATTTCGGCGTATCCTTCGGCATCGGCGCCAATACGACGCCGCCCTCGGCCTCGGCCGAGATAACTCCCTCGGCCTTGGCCACATCGGCCAAAATACCCGCATCGCCATGGCCGAAGATCACGCCGATCTCGGGCATCGTGGTATCGACATGCAGGCCGATATCGCTGAGGCGCTTGCACAGCACCTCGGTCTGGCCCATCTGATCGGCCCGGATGATTACCTTGATTGCAATATCAGCCATCTTGCCACCCTACATAATCACTTCGCGCCGTTTATGAAACCGCCACCGATGGCGCCTGTGCCAAGCCGCGGCCGACATCCCGCTCAGCCAGCGGCAGAGATTGCGCGCTGTCAACCAACCGCTGCCAGAGGCGCTGGCCCCTCAGGTTCGCATCACGGGCCGCCCAGAGCGCCGCCACCCCCGCCACATGCGGACAGGCCATGCTGGTGCCGCGCAGAATCCGGTAGAGCTCGGGCATTGGCACCGATGAAAAGACGCCCACGCCGGGGGCCGCCACATTCACCTCGCCGCCCTGCCCGTTCACACCGCTTGACGAGAACTCGGCCACATCGAGGCCCTGGTCCACAGCCGCCACCGCCATGATCGAAACGGAATTCGCAGGCGCCCCGACAGGGGCCACGTAGCCATAGCGCCGCGCGCTGTCATTGCCCGCCGCCGCGATGATCAGCGATCCGCGGTCCAGCGCCATCTGACCCAGCCGCTCATAATCCTGCGATGGCAATTCGCCTTCGCGCACCGCGCGGCCGAGCGACATCGAGATCACCTCGCAGCCTTCGTTGATCGCCCAGAGCATGCCCGCCAGAATATCGCGTTCGCGCCCCGAGCCCTGATCGCCCAAGACCTTGCCGACATAAAGCTCGGCCCCCGGCGCTACGCCGTAGCGCGGAACATTGCCCGAGGGCGACCGGCCTGCCGCCGAACCCGCGCAGTGGGTGCCGTGGCCGTTGCCATCATTCTCCGTTTCTCCGGTGACAAAACTGCGCGCCACGATCTGGCGCCCCTCATAATCCGGGTGACCAAGGTCAATTCCGGTGTCGAGCACGCAGACCTTGATGCCCCGCCCCGCAGCCTCATCGGCCGGCGCGCCCACGGCCTGCAAGCCCCAGGTGGCCTCGGCCGTATCCTCAAACACATCCAAGGCGAACATCCAGAATTCGGGCCGGACGTCCTGCACGACATCATGGGTCAGCAGACGTTGATGCGCAGCTTGCGTTTCGACCGCATCCGAGACCACGCCGATGCCCGCCGAGCCGATCAGAACCGAGGGCACATCCGGATTGATCTGGCCGATGCAGGGGTCATCGGCCGACAAGGTCCGCACACCCGCCCCCACGGCGTCGCGCAGGCAACCCTCCTGATGGGCATGCTCGACCCCTTCCTTGAAGGTCACGATCAGCCCGCCGGTCGGTTGCGGGCGCAGCGCGTCGAGAAGCGGGTTGGTCATGCGACGATCCTCCAGAAGTTGAGTGTTACCCTCAACATAAGCTCTCATGCGCCCAGCGAAACCCAATGAGGCCGCCCCGGAGGGGACGGCCTCCATTTTCGGCTGCGACCCGCTTATCGCGGGGGTCGGCCAGGGCCTAGTTCCGCGCCTTGTCGACCATGCGCCCGGCACTGATCCATGGCATCATCGCGCGCAGTTTCTCGCCCACCTGTTCGATCTGGTGTTCGTCATTCAGGCGGCGCGTGGCCTTGAACATCGGCTGGCCGACGGCGTTCTCTTGCATGAAATCACGCACGAATTTGCCGGTCTGGATATCGGTCAGAACGTCCTTCATGCGCTTTTTGGTCTCGTCATAAGGCAGAATGCGCGGGCCGCTGACATATTCGCCATATTCGGCGGTGTTCGAGATCGAGTAGTTCATGTTGGCGATGCCGCCCTCGTAAATCAGGTCGACGATCAGCTTCACCTCGTGCAGGCACTCGAAATAGGCCATCTCGGGCTCGTACCCGGCCTCGACCAGCGTCTCGAAGCCCATCCGGATCAGCTCAACCAGGCCACCGCAGAGCACGGCCTGCTCGCCAAAAAGGTCGGTCTCGCATTCCTGGCGGAAGTTCGTCTCGATGATCCCTGAGCGCCCGCCACCAATGGCCGAGCAATAGCTGAGGCCGATCTCCATCGCCTTGCCGCTGGCATCGTTATGCACGGCCACCAGGCAAGGCACGCCGCCGCCTTTCACGTATTCGCCCCGCACGGTGTGGCCAGGCCCCTTGGGCGCCATCATGATGACATCGACGCCGGGCTTGGGCTCAATCAGCCCGAAATGCACGTTCAGGCCATGGGCGAAGGCAATGGCCGCCCCCTCTTTGAGGTTGTCATGCACGTACTTCTTGTAGGTCTCGGCCTGCAGCTCATCGGGCATGGTGAACATGATCAGATCAGCCCAGGCCGCGGCCTCGGCAATCCCCATCACCTTCAGGCCCTCGCCTTCCGCCTTGGCGGCCGAGGGCGACCCCTCACGCAAAGCCACGACCAGATTCTTGGCACCCGAATCGCGTAGGTTCAGCGCATGGGCATGGCCCTGGCTGCCATAGCCCAGAATGGCGACCTTCTTGTCCTTGATCAGGTTGATATCGCAATCGCGATCGTAATAGACGCGCATGATGGCGGCTCCTTGTTGTTTTGTTCCGACGGCAAGATAAGGCTGTCCGGCTGGTTACGTGTTCATTATTTGACGATATCCGATTTTTCTGCGAAAAATCATGCCCAGAACGACCGATAGGCGCAAAATTCATGCTGGACGATACAGACAGGCGCCTTCTACGGCATTTTCAGGCTGATCCCGCGGCCAAACCGGCCGATCTGGCCGCCCGCGCGGGCCTCACTCCCGCGACCGCCTGGCGGCGGCTCGATAAGCTCCGAGCACGTGGCATCATCCGGGGTGAAGAGGCCATCATCAGCTGGCCCGCGCTTGGTTGGGCGGTCGAGGTTTCGCTGCGCGTGACGCTCGACAAGACCAACCCGCGGGCCTTCGACGAATTCCTCGAGGCCGCCCGGATGGTGCCGGAGGTGATCGAGATCCAGACATTTCTCGGCCGCGTCGATGTGCGGCTGAACGTCATCGCCCGCGACATGAGCCACTATCAGCAGGTCTACCGCACCCGCATCCTGACCCTGCCCCATATCGCCGATATCGAGGCGCTGATGCATGTCGCCGCGATCAAGTCCAATGAAAGCCTGCCGCTGTGATCGACCTCGACCAGACAGACCGTCAGATCCTCGGCGCGCTGGCCCGCGACGCCACCGAAAGCGCAGGCGCGCTGGGTCGCCGGCTGGGCCTGTCGCAGCCCGCGACCTGGCGGCGCATCAAGCGGCTGGAGGAAGCGGGCATCCTTGCGGGCCGGCGTCTGGTTCTGGACCGCGAAGCATTGGGCTTCGGCGTAACCGTCTTTCTGGGCGTGAAGCTGGCCACCAAAGGCCGCGTCAGCCTCGAGGATTTTGAGCGCGCCGTCACCGCCATCCCCGAGGTTCAGACGGTGCAGCATGTCCTCGGCCTCTATGACTACCGCCTCAGGGTCGTCGCCCGCGACCTGCCCGATTTCGAGCGGGTCCTCAGACGTCGGATCATGACCTTGCCGGGCGTCGGCCAAGTGGAAGCCAACGTGCTTCTCTCAGAGGAACGCAGACCGGGCCCGCTTGGCATTTGACCGGCCCGCCTGATCCTTCGCAGAAGGATCGCTTTCCTCAATTCTTCGCAGAAGAATTGACGCCCGCCACATGAACGGCCGTCTTCCACTCGGTGCATTGCGCCGCAAGCGCCTCGGGCAAAGGCGCCTCGACGAAAACCGCATCCACCTGCGCCAGAGAGGCGATACGCACCGGCGCGCTGCGGCTGAGCTTTGAGGTATCGGTCACCAGAAAGGTCTGCCGCGACTGGCGGATGATCCCACGGCTCACACGCACCTCCTGCGGGTCGAAATCCAGAAGGTCGCCATCGGCATCCAGGGCCGACGCCCCGATGATCGCGAAATCCACCTTGAACCCTTCGATGGCCTGCGTGGTCAGATCGCCCACCAACCCGCCATCCGACCGGCGCAGCACCCCGCCCGCCAAGATCACGGCGCAGCTTTCATTGGCCACCAGAATGTTCGCGACATTCATGTTGTTGGTCACCACGGTGATGTTTTGATGCTGCAACAGGGCGCGGGCCACAGCCTCGGTCGTCGTGCCGATATTCAGAAATAGAGAGGAGTTATCGGGGATCATCGCCGCACAAGCCCGGGCAATGGCGGCCTTCGCCTCGGCGTTCAGGCTGCGCCGCTCCTCATAGCCGATATTGGCCACGCCCGACGGCATGATCGCGCCACCATGCACCCGGTCAAGCTTGCCCGCATCGGCCAACTCGCTCAGATCGCGGCGAATGGTCTGCACCGTCACGCCAAAGCGATCCGCCAGGTGTTCGACCGCCACTTTCCCCTCGGCCCGCGCGATCCCCAGGATTTCATTCTGACGAAGACTGAGCGGCATTAAGGTCCCTCCGGTGCGACAACCCTACCCAAAGCGCCCCCTACCAGCCAAGCGAAAACGAACAAAAACGAAAATAAGCGAAAATAGTCTTTGACTCCGCGCCATCGCAGCGCAACAGTCAGGGGCCAGAAACCGGGGGGAGTTTTGGGGTCTGCATCCGACATTACACAGGTCGATCTGTTCGTCATCGGCGGCGGTATCAACGGCTGCGGCATCGCACGCGACGCGGCGGGCCGGGGCCTCAGCGTGGCTTTGGCCGAGATGAATGATCTGGCCTCGGCCACCTCCTCGGCCTCAACCAAACTCTTCCATGGCGGCTTGCGCTATCTGGAATATTTCGAGGTGCGCCTGGTCCGTGAAGCCCTGATTGAGCGTGAGACTCTGTTGCGCGCCATGCCGCATATCAGCTGGCCCATGCGGTTCGTTTTGCCCTACCACAAGGACATGCGGTTCGAGGGGCAGACGCCCACCTCGCGCATCCTGTCGGTCGTCATGCCCTGGATGCGCGGGCGCCGCCCGGCCTGGCTGATCCGGTTGGGGCTGTTTCTTTATGATAATCTGGGCGGCCGAAAGATCCTGCCCGGCACCCGCACGATCGACCTAACGACGGACCCGGCAGGAAAACCGCTGAAGCAGAAATTCCGCAAGGCCTTTGAATATTCCGATTGCTGGGTCGAGGATTCCCGCCTGGTCGTCCTGAATGCCCGCGATGCCGAGGCGCGCGGCGCACGGATTATGACCCGCACCAAGGTCACCTCGGCCGCGCGCGAGGGCGACGGCTGGGTCATTACGACCGATCAGGGTGGCCAGCCGCAGACCTTTCACGCCAAGGCGCTGGTCAATGCCGGGGGGCCATGGGTTGAAGACGTCATCCGCAACACCGTGCGGATCAACACGTCCGAAGGCGTGCGCCTTGTCCGCGGCAGCCATATCGTGACGAAGAGGCTTTTTGACCACGGCAAATGCTATTTCTTTCAGGGCGAGGATGGCCGGATCATCTTTGCAATCCCCTATGAGACCGATTTCACCCTGATCGGCACCACCGACCAGGACCATGAGGGCAATCCGAAAGACGCCACCTGCACACCTGACGAACAGGAGTACCTCTGCGCCTTCGCCTCGAACTATTTCGAGACGCCCGTGACGCGCGACGATATCGTCTGGACCTATTCCGGCGTCCGCCCGCTTTACAATGACGGGGCGAAATCGGCCACGGCGGCCACGCGTGACTACGTGCTGTCGCTGGATCAGAACGGCGCGCCGCTCTTGAACGTCTTCGGCGGCAAGATCACCACCTATCGCCGTCTGGCCGAATCCGCCCTGGCGAAACTGGCGCCGTTCTTCCCCGATGCGGGCGACAAATGGACGGCCGGCGCGCCCCTACCCGGCGGTGATTTCCCGGTGGAGGACGTGGCAAGGCTGACCGCCGATCTGCAAGCCGCCTACCCGTTCCTCACGCCCTATTGGGCGGCCCGCCTGATCCGCGCCTATGGGACCGAGGCACGCGAAATCCTGGGCCATGCGACATCCGAGGCCGATCTGGGGCAAAGCTTTGGTGGCACGCTGACCGAGGCCGAGATAAGCTGGCTGATGACGCGCGAATATGCCCGCGAGGCCGCCGATATCGTGTGGCGACGGTCGAAGCTGGGCCTGAGGATGTCAGCCGACGAAATCGCGGCGCTGGATCGGTTCATGGCGGCCCGCCGGGAGGCCGCGGAATGAGGGGGGAAAGGCCATGACGCTGGAATTGCGCGATGTCGGCAAATCGGTCGGCGGCAAGCCGCATATTCACCCAACCCAATTGACGCTGGAGCGGGGCACGATGAACGTCCTGCTGGGCCCGACGCTCGCCGGCAAGACCACGCTGATGCGCCTAATGGCGGGGCTGGATGTGCCTAATACCGGCCGCGTGTTCTGGGACGGTCAGGATGTGACCGGCCGCCGCGTGCAGGACCGCGACATCGCCATGGTCTATCAGCAATTCATCAATTACCCGTCGATGAGCGTCTATGACAACATTGCCTCGCCTCTGCGCCAAATGGGCAAATCCAAGGCCGAGATCGACACCGCCGTCACCGCCACAGCAGACCTTTTGAAACTCACCCCGATGCTGTCGCGCAAGCCCTTGGAATTATCCGGCGGCCAGCAGCAGCGCTGCGCCTTGGCGCGCGCTCTGGTCAAAGGCGCGGGGCTGGTCTTGCTGGACGAGCCGCTGGCCAACCTCGATTACAAACTGCGCGAGGAATTGCGGGTAGAGATCCCCAAGATCTTCGAGGCCTCGGGCGCGATCTTCGTCTATGCCACGACCGAACCCGAGGAAGCACTGCTTCTGGGCGGCAATACCGCGACCCTTTGGGAAGGACGCATCACGCAGTTCGGGCCGACGCCGCAGGTCTACCGACAGCCGGTCGATGCCACCACGGCCCGCGTTTTCAGCGACCCGCCGATGAACTTCGTCCATATCACCAAATCGGGCCAGGGCCTGGAATTCGGCGATGGCCAAACGGCTGCGGCCGAGGGCGGCTTTGCCGCCTTGCCAGACGGCCGCTACCGCGCCGGTTTCCGCCCCAACCATCTTGAATTGACCCGCCATGGCGAAGCCGCGCTGGAGTTTCGCTGCACTCTTGCGGTGACGGAAATCACCGGGTCGGAGACCTTCGTGCACCTGCATCACGGGCCCGATCGCTGGGTTGGGCTGGTCCATGGCGTGCATGATCTGCCACTGGGCGCCGAGATGCCGGTCTATCTGGACCCGGCCCACATCTACATCTTCGGCGAAAACGACGCGCTGGTGGCGCCTGCGCCCTACGCGCTGGCGGCCTGAGGGGGAAAGATGGCCAAGATCACACTCTCAAACCTGGCGCATTCCTATCTGCCCAACCCGAAATCCGAGGCCGATTACGCGCTGAAGGAAATGGACCATGTCTGGGATGATGGCGGAGCCTACGCCCTTCTGGGCGCGTCGGGCTGCGGCAAGTCGACCCTTCTCAACATCATTTCAGGGCTTTTGCACCCGTCCGAGGGCCGCGTGCTCTTTGGCGACGAAGACGTCACCGACGCCCCCACCGCCCAGCGCAACATCGCGCAGGTGTTTCAGTTTCCGGTGGTCTACGACACGATGAGCGTGCGTGAAAACCTGGCCTTCCCGCTGAAAAACCGCGGCGCCAAGCCGGCTTATGTGGCCGAGCGCGTGCAGACCATCGCCCGGATGATCGGGATGGAGGATGTGCTGGACCGCAAGGCGCGCGGGCTGACCGCCGACGCCAAGCAGAAGATCAGCCTCGGCCGCGGCATGGTGCGCGAGGATGTGAACGCCATCCTCTTTGACGAACCGCTGACGGTGATCGACCCGCACATGAAGTGGGAGCTGCGCACACAGCTGAAATCGCTGCATCGCGAGTTCGGCCATACGATGATCTACGTCACCCACGACCAGACCGAGGCGCTGACCTTCGCCGACAAGGTCGTGGTCATGCATGACGGGCGCGTGGTGCAGATGGGCACGCCGGAAGAGCTGTTCGAGACACCCGCCCACACCTTCGTGGGCTATTTCATCGGCTCGCCGGGGATGAACCTGCTCGACGCCGAGGTGCGCGGTAAGACGGCCCATATCGAGGGCGTCGAAATTCCGCTGGAGGCCACCTACACCGCGCCGCAGGGCCGCACGCAGATCGGCGTCCGGCCGGAATTTGCAAGCCTCAGCACCGGCCATCAGGGCCTGCCCGTCACCGTGACGCGGGTTGAGGATGTAGGCCGTCATCGCATCGTGCGGGCCGATTTTCTGGGCCAGGAGATCAACATCATCGCTTCTGAAGGGGCCGAGATCGCCGCCGACGCCACACGCGTGATCTTCGATCCGGCCCGCGTGAACGTCTATGTCGACGATTGGCGCCTCAGCCCGGAGACCGCCCAAGGAAAGGCCGCCTGATGGACAAGACAACCAACCAAAAGGCCTGGTTCCTCGTTTTGCCGGTGCTGGTGCTGGTGGCGTTCTCGGCCGTCATCCCGTTGATGACGGTGGTGAATTATTCGGTCCAGGACACGTTCGGCAACAACGTCTTCTTCTGGGCGGGGCTTGAATGGTTCGAACAGGCGCTGTCCTCAGACCGTCTATGGGCCGCGTTCGGGCGCCAGATCATGTTCTCGGCCATCATCCTGACCATTCAGATACCCTTGGGCATCTTCGTGGCACTGAACATGCCGAAGAAGGGGTTCTGGGCCTCGTTCTGCCTTGTGGTGATGGCGCTACCGCTTCTGATCCCGTTCAACGTGGTAGGCACCATCTGGCAGATCTTCGGGCGCGTCGACATCGGGCTCCTCGGCCATACGCTGGACGCGATGGGGATCGATTACAACTACACCAACGACGTGCTCGATGCCTGGATCACCGTCATCGTGATGGATGTCTGGCACTGGACCTCGCTGGTCGCCCTTCTGGCCTATGCGGGCCTGCAATCCATCCCCGAGGCCTATTACCAGGCCGCCAAGATCGACCAGGCCAGCCGCTGGAAAGTGTTCCGCTACATCGAGCTGCCGAAGATGCAGGGCGTGCTGCTGATCGCGATCCTGCTGCGCTTCATGGACTCGTTCATGATCTATACCGAGCCCTTCGTCGTCACCGGCGGCGGCCCCGGCAACGCCACCACATTCCTGTCGATCGACCTCGTCAAGATGGCCATCGGCCAGTTCGACCTCGGCCCGGCGGCGGCGTTCTCGATCATGTACTTCCTGGTGATCCTGCTGGTCTCTTGGGTGTTCTACACCGTCATGACCAACCTCGACAAAAGGGAGGGGTTCTGATGTCGGATGTCGCAGCCCCAGGTGCCGCCACGATCCCCGGTAAGGTCACGGTCACGAAGCCCCGCACCCGGACCGGCCGCCGCGGCCCCGGCGGATCGGCCGTGGTCATGGCGCTTTACCTCATCTTCCTGATGCTGCCGATCTACTGGCTGATCAACATGAGCCTCAAGACCAATGCCGAGATCCTAGGCACCTTCTCGCTCTGGCCGCAGAGCCTGACTTTCGCCAATTACACCAAGATCCTGACCGATCCGGCCTGGTATATGGGCTACGTCAATTCGATGATCTACGTGGTGATGAACACGGTGATCTCGATCACCGTGGCGCTGCCTGCAGCCTATGCCTTCTCGCGCTACAACTTCATGGGCGACAAGCACCTGTTCTTCTGGCTTCTCACCAACCGCATGGCGCCGCCGGCCGTCTTCGCGCTGCCGTTCTTTCAGCTTTACTCCTCGGTCGGGCTTTTCGACACGCATATCGCGGTGGCCCTGGCGCATTGTCTCTTCAACGTGCCGCTAGCGGTCTGGATCCTGGAAGGCTTCATGCGCGGCGTCCCGAAGGAGATCGACGAGACGGCTTATATCGACGGCTATTCCTTCGGCGGCTTCTTCGTGAAGATCTTCATGCCGCTGATCGCAAGCGGCATCGGCGTCGCCGCGTTCTTCTGCTTCATGTTCTCCTGGGTCGAGCTGCTGCTCAGCCGCACGCTCACCTCGGTTGACGCCAAACCCATCGCCGCCACGATGACCCGCACGGTCAGCGCGAGCGGCCTGGATTGGGGCGTGCTGGCCGCCGCCGGCGTGCTGACCATCGTGCCCGGCGCGCTCGTGATCTACTTCGTGCGCAACTACATCGCCAAGGGCTTCGCCCTGGGGAGGGTGTGATGGCACTAATTCCCTTCGACCAAATTCCGCACGAATTCACCGTCGGGGATCTACGCCGATGGGCCGATTTGTTCTTCAGCCACCTTGAGGAAACCGGCTGTTCGACAATAAAGCTCAATCACAGCTTCTACTGGTCGCACACCCCTTCCGAACAGCTATACAATCCCTACGAGACGCCCGATGCGCCTGGGCTAGATGACCTCTTTGACAACCTTCGCGACGTCATGGACTTTGAACAGAACCCAGACACGCGATGCCTTCCTATCCTTGAGGATTTTGCGGCGCTTTTGACCTACATATCGACCGGGTTACCATTTGAAGGGGCAGAATAATGGACTGGATGGCCTGGACCTGGCCCACGGCGGCCTTCTTCGCGACCATCGCGGTGCTGCTGGTCACTTTCACCGTGCTGGCGATCCGCTACCCGGAGACGCCGCGCACCGGCATCCTACGGATCGAGACGACGCGTGGCGACCGTCTGTTCATTACACTTCTGGGCAGCGCCTTCATCAACCTCGCCTGGCTGGGCCTCATCGACGCGCCGCAGCCCTGGGCGATGGGGGTCTGCCTGCTCTACGCCGCAGCGGTGTTCCGCTGGGTTTGAACGGTGCCATCAAGGCACTGACACAACCGTTTTCTAAAGGGAGGAACCAAATGAAAAACGGAATGATGACAACCAGCGCCCTTGGCCTGGTGCTTGCCATGACGGCGGCCCCGGTCTGGGCGGATATGGACGCCGCGCGCGCGTTCCTGGATGCCGAGATCGAACACTCGACCCTGACCCGCGAGGAGCAGGAGGCCGAGATGCAATGGTTCATCGACGCCGCCCAGCCCTTCCAGGGGATGGAGATCAACGTGGTGTCCGAGACGATCACGACCCACGAATACGAGGCCAACGTGCTGGCCCCGGCCTTCACCGCGATCACCGGCATCCAGGTCACCCATGACCTGATCGGCGAAGGCGATGTGGTGGAAAAGCTGCAGACCCAGATGCAGACCGGCGAGAATATCTATGACGGCTACATCAATGACAGTGACCTGATCGGCACCCATTGGCGCTATCAGCAAGCCCGCAACCTGACCGACTGGATGGCCGGCGAAGGCGCCAGCGTGACCAACCCGAACCTCGATCTGGATGACTTCATCGGGCTAGAGTTCACCACCGGACCGGACGGCAAGCTCTACCAGCTTCCCGACCAGCAATTCGCCAATCTCTACTGGTTCCGCTACGACTGGTTCACCGATCCCAAGAACATGGAAGATTTCCGGGCCGAATACGGCTATGACCTCGGTGTGCCCGACAACTGGTCGGCCTATGAGGATATCGCCGAATTTTTCACCGGCCGCGATCTGTCGTATCTGGGGGTTGAGGGCGATGTCTACGGCCACATGGATTACGGCAAGAAAGACCCCTCGCTCGGCTGGCGCTTTACCGATGCCTGGATGTCGATGGCCGGCATGGGTGACGTGGGTGAGCCGAACGGCCTGCCTGTCGACGAATGGGGTATTCGGGTGAACGAGAACTCGCAGCCCGTGGGCTCGTGCGTTGCACGGGGCGGCGCCACGAACGATGCGGCGGCGGTCTACGCGATCACCAAATATGTCGAGTGGTTGGAGAACTTCGCGCCGCCGACAGCACAGGGCATGACCTTCTCGGAAGCAGGTCCGGTCCCGTCGCAAGGCAATATCGCCCAGCAGATGTTCTGGTACACCGCCTTCACCGCCGACATGGTCGGCGATGGCGCAACGGCGGTTCTGAACGATGACGGCACGCCGCGCTGGCGGATGGCGCCCAGCCCTCATGGTGCCTATTGGCAAGATGGGATGAAGGTCGGGTACCAGGATGCGGGCTCGTGGACCTTGATGGAATCCACCCCGGTCGACCGCGCCCAGGCGGCCTGGCTCTACGCCCAGTTCGTGACATCGAAGACGGTGGATGTGCAGAAATCCCATGTGGGTCTGACCTTCATCCGCGAATCGACGATCCAGCATGACAGCTTTAGCGAGCGGGCCGAGAACCTCGGTGGTCTGGTCGAATTCTACCGCTCGCCCGCGCGGGTGCGCTGGTCGCCCACGGGCACGAACGTGCCCGACTACCCGCGTCTGGCGCAGCTCTGGTGGCAGAATATCGGCGATGCGTCATCGGGGGCCAAAACCCCTCAGGAAGCACTCGATTCCCTCTGCGCGCAGCAGGAACAGGTGCTTGAGCGGCTCGAGCGGGCCGGTGTTCAGGGCGATCTCGGCCCCGTCATGAACGAGCCGCAGGACCCGCAATACTGGATCGACCAGCCCGGCTCGCCCGTCGGCATGCTGGACAACGAAGACCCCGATCCGGTGACCATCGGCTATGACGAGCTGATCGCCAGCTGGCAGTAAGACGACCGGCCGGGGCCCTGAAGTAAGGGCCCCGGCCTATTTGTTTGGCACTTTGCGATAAACTGACATCAGCGACCCGGGGGAAATGTGCGATGCCTCATATTCTTGCGATAGACCAGGGCACGACCTCCAGCCGGGGTATTATCTTCGACGCCGATATGCGCATTGCCGCCACCGCGCAGGAGGAGTTTTCCCAGCATTACCCCGCCTCGGGCTGGGTTGAGCATGACCCCTCGGACCTGTGGTCAACTACCGCCGCCACTGCCCGTGCGGCGATCGAAAAGGCGGGGCTGTCGGCCGAAGACATCGCCGCCATCGGCATCACCAACCAGCGCGAAACGACGCTGGTCTGGGATCGCGAGACGGGCCAGCCGATCCACAACGCCATCGTCTGGCAGGATCGCCGCACGTCAGACCTCTGCCGCGCGCTGCGCGAGGCCGGCCACGAGGCGATGGTGACCGAGCGGACAGGCCTTCTGCTCGACCCCTATTTCTCGGGCACCAAGCTGAAATGGCTGCTGGACAATGTCGAGGGCGCGCGCGAGCGGGCGAGGAAGGGCGAACTGATCTTCGGCACGGTCGACACCTACCTCATCTGGAAGCTGACCGGCGGCAAGACCCACGCGACCGACGCCACCAACGCCGCCCGCACGCTGCTCTACGACATCCGCAAGGGGCGCTGGAGCCGGACGATCTGCGACCTCCTCGACATCCCCGTCGAGATGTTGCCCGAGGTCCGCGATTGCGCCGCCGATTTCGGGGTGACCCGCCCCGACCTTTTTGGGCGCGAGATCCCGATCCTTGGCGTCGCGGGCGACCAGCAAGCCGCCACCATCGGCCAGGCCTGCTTTCAGCCCGGCATGCTGAAATCGACCTACGGGACGGGCTGCTTCGCCGTCCTCAACACCGGCGACACGCTGGTGACCAGCCAGAACCGGCTTCTCGGCACCATCGCCTACCAGTTTGACGGCAAGCCGACCTATGCGCTGGAAGGCTCGATCTTCATCGCGGGCGCCGTGGTGCAATGGCTGCGCGACGGGTTGAAGATCATCCGCGAGGCGAAGGAGACGCAGCCTTTGGCCGAAACGGCGGACACGGGCCAGAACGTCATCCTGGTGCCCGCCTTCACCGGCCTCGGCGCGCCCTATTGGAACGCGGAATGCCGTGGCGCGATCTATGGCCTGACGCGCAATTCCGGCCCCGCCGAGTTCGCGAAGGCCGCGCTGGAAAGCGTGGGCTACCAGACCCGCGATCTGCTGGAAGCGATGCGATCCGATTGGGACGGCGCCGCCGATGGCGTGCTGCGCGTCGATGGCGGGATGAGCGCGTCTGACTGGGCCATGCAGTTCCTGTCGGACATCATCGGCGCCCCGGTCGACCGGCCGGAAGTGCTGGAAACCACAGCGCTAGGTGCCGCATGGCTGGCCGGTATGCGCGCGGGCCTTTACCCCTCGCAGAGCGAATTCGCCAGAAGCTGGGCGTTAGAAAACCGCTTCGAGCCGGCGATGGACCAAGCCACGCGCGATGAGAAATATGCGGCCTGGAAACGCGCGGTTGCGGCGACGCTGACCGTATGATCCCGCCCTTCGGCATCCTCGCCCCGGCCCGCATCCTCTTTGGCCGGGGGCGGGCCGCCGAGGCGCCGGATCTGATCGCGGCGATGGGGCGGCAGGTGGTTGTCGTGCATGGCCGCGACCCCGCCCGGGCCCAATGGTTGCTGGACGGCTTGCAGGCCGCGGGGTGCAAAACCATGGGTCACCCCTGCCCCGGGGAGCCCACATTGGACATGCTGACCGAAGCGTTGGAGGCCGCGCGACGGTTTCGCCCCGACGTGGTTGTCAGCCTGGGCGGCGGCGCGGCCCTCGACCTCGGCAAGGCGGTGGCCGCTTTGGCGCCGACGCAGGCCGACCCGTTGGACCATCTGGAAGTGGTGGGCCGTGGCCTGCCGCTGGCCACCGCCCCCCTGCCCTTCGTGGCGATCCCCACGACCTCGGGCACCGGCGCCGAGGCCACAAAGAACGCGGTGATCGGCGTTCCGGATCATGCCCGCAAGGTCAGCCTGCGCGATGACCGGATGCTGGCCCGCCTCGCCCTGATCGATCCGGGCCTGACCGACGGCACCCCACGCGCGATCACGCTCGCCTCGGGCCTCGATGCGATCACGCAGGTGATTGAACCTTATCTCTGCACCCGCGCGACCCCGTTCACCGATGCGCTCTGCAAGCCCGCCATTCCAGCGGGTCTTGCCGCCCTGGTGCGGCTGATGGAGGGCGATGACGCGGACGCTCGCGATGTAATGGCCTGGGTCAGCCTTTGTGGCGGGCTGGCCCTGGCCAATGCCGGTCTTGGCGCGGTGCACGGGCTGGCCGGTGTGATCGGTGGTCAGACAGATGCGCCCCACGGTGCGCTTTGCGGCGCGCTGCTGCCGCACGTTCTGCGGATGCACCAAAGCGCGCTCGACCCCGGTTCGACATATGGCCAACGCGCTACCGAGGTTGCGGCCTGGCTGCGCGGCGCGTTCGATGCGGCCGACGGGATCAGCACGCTTGAGACATGGATGCACGACAAGGGCCTGCCCCGCCTGTCGGCGATGGGCGTTCAGCCCGCGCATCACAGGGCAATCGCCGAGGCAGCGCAGAGCGCCTCCTCGATGAAAGCCGACCCGACCGGCCCCGATGCTGAAACGCTGGAAAAAGTCCTCGCCGCGGCAAGTTGATTGACGTACCTCACCTTTGGCGGCATCGTCGCCCGATGGGGGGAATCTTGTGTCGCGGCCCACGGTAAACGACATCGCGAAAGAGGCGGGCGTCAGCCTGGCGACGGTCGACCGGGTCATGAATGCCCGGCCGGGGGTGCGCCAGAAAACCATTCTGAAGGTCAATGAGGCGATCCAGCGGCTGGGCTATGTGCGTGACGTCGCCGCCGCCAATCTTGCACGCCAGCGCCTCTACCGGTTCGTCTTCGTGCTGCCGGAAGTGCCCAGCCATTTCCTGGCCAGCCTGCGCGAGGCGATCGCGGATGCCGCACGCGGCATGGTGGCCGAGCGCACCGATATTCACATCCTGACCGTGCCGCCCCGCGACCCGAACGCGCTGGTCCGTACGCTGGAAAACCTCGGGGGCGACCATATCGACGGCCTGGCGATCATGGCCAACGAGACGCCCGAAGTGCGCGATGTGATCGCCCAATTGAAGGAACGTGGCGTGGCCGTCGTATCGCTGGTGACCGATCAGCCGAACTCAGAACGTGACCATTTCGTGGGTGTCGACAATGCCGCCGCCGGAAGAACCGCCGCCGTGCTGCTGGGGCGGTTTATCGGCCCGCGGACAGGTCAGGTGGCCGTGGTCGTCAATTCGATGCTGGCGCGCGACATGGTCGAGCGGCGGTTGGGTTTCGACGCGGTCATGGCTGCGGAATTCCCGCATCTGTCGCCCCTGCCCTCGGTCGAAGGGCATGACGACCCCGCATTGACGGCCAGAGTGACCAGCGCCTGCCTTGACGCCAATCCAGATGTCGTCGGCGTCTACTCGGTCGGTGCCGGGACACGCGGTGTGACAAATGCTTTGGCGGCCCGGAAAGACGACCGGAAGATCGTGCTGATCGGCCATGAGCTGACGCCCCATACACGCGAGGCCTTGCAGGCCGGCGCCATGGATGCCGTCATCACGCAAGATACCGGGCATATCGCCCGCAGCGCGCTAAGGGTGCTGCGCGCCAAGGCCGATGGCCTGCCGATCATCGCCGCGCAGGAGCGCATCCGGATCGAGATCATTTTGAAGGAAAACCTGCCCTGACGGGCGACGAGAGGGAGGGAGAGATGAAAACCATCAAGGGACCCGCGCTGTTTCTGGCGCAATTCGCGGGCGATGAGGCCCCGTTCAACGACTGGCCCAGCATCACGAAATGGGCGGCCGAGTGTGGCTACAAAGGCGTGCAGTTGCCCAGCTGGGACGCGCGCCTCTTCGACCTTGGCACGGCGGCGCATTCCAAGACCTATTGCGACGAATTCAAAGGCGTCGCCGCCGAGGCCGGCATCGAAGTGACCGAGCTGTCGACCCATCTGCAGGGCCAGCTGGTGGCGGTGCATCCCGCCTATGACGAGGCGTTCGACGGCTTTGCGGTGCCAGAAGTGCGCGGCAACCCCAAGGCGCGGCAGGATTGGGCCGTCGATCAGGTGAAGATGGCGATCAGCGCCTCGCAAAACCTGGGGATCGGCGCCCATGTGACGTTCTCGGGCGCCCTGGCCTGGCCGTTTGTCTACCCCTGGCCGCAGCGGCCCGAAGGGCTGGTCGAGACGGCCTTCGATGAGCTGGTCCTGCGTTGGCGCCCGATCCTGGACCATGCCGACGAGCATGGGGTGGATATCTGCTATGAGATCCATCCCGGCGAGGACCTGCATGACGGCGCGACATTCGAGATGTTTCTGGACCGTCTGGGCGGGCATGCGCGTTGCAACATGCTCTATGATCCGTCGCATTACGTGCTGCAGGCGATGGATTACCTGGACAACATCGATATCTACCACGACCGCATCAAGATGTTTCACGTCAAGGATGCCGAGCTGAACCCGACGGGCCGTCAGGGGGTCTATGGTGGCTATCAGTCTTGGGTGAACCGCGCCGGGCGGTTCAGGTCGCTGGGCGATGGACAGGTCGATTTCGGGGCCGTGTTCTCAAAGCTCACGCAATACGATTTCGACGGCTGGGCCGTGGTCGAATGGGAATGCGCGATGAAACATCCCGAAGACGGCGCGCGCGAGGGGGCGGCCTTTGTCGACGCGCATATCATCCGGGTGACCGAGAAGGCATTCGACGATTTCGCGGGCAGCGGCGCCGACGAGGCCGCAAACCGGCGGATGCTGGGGCTGTGAGGCAAGGCCGGGGGGCTTCGCGCCCCCCGGACCCCCCGCGGGATATTTCGAAACAGGAAAGACGACAGGGAGGTTCAGGGTGGCAATCGAGGGGAAAAGCGGCGGACATGCGGGCCGCATTCGGCTGGGCATGGTGGGCGGCGGGCGCGATGCCTTTATCGGGGCGGTGCACCGGATCGCGGCCCGGCTGGACGACCATTACGAACTCGTGGCCGGGTGTTTCAGCTCAACGCCTGAGAAATCAAAGGCCTCAGGCGCCGATCTGGGCGTGGCCGACGACCGCGTCTATGCCAGCTTTGCCGGCATGGCCAAGCGCGAGGCGCGGCTGAAGGAGGGGATCGAGGCGGTGGCGATCGTCACCCCCAACCACATGCATGCCCCCGTCGCGCGTGAGTTTCTGAAACGCGGCATCCATGTGATCTGCGACAAGCCCCTGACCGCCACACTCAGCGAGGCCAAGCGGCTGGCCGCCGCGGCAGAGCGGTCGGATGCGCTGTTCGTGCTGACCCACAATTACACGGGCTACCCCATGGTGCGCCAAGCGCGCGAGATGTTGGCCTCGGGCGCTTTGGGTGACATCCGCCTGGTGCAGGTGGAATACGCTCAGGACTGGCTGACCGAGGCGCTGGAGGAGACGGGGCAAAAGCAGGCCGGGTGGCGGACCGATCCCGAGCGCTCGGGCGCCGGTGGGTCGACCGGCGATATCGGGACGCACGCGTTCAACCTGGCCTCGTTTGTCAGCGGGCTGACGCTGGAAAGCCTGGCCGCCGATCTGCAAAGTTTCGTGCCGGGGCGGCGGGTGGACGACAACGCTCATGTGATGCTGCGGTTTCAGGGCGGCGCGCGGGGGATGCTCTGGTGCAGCCAGGTGGCGCCGGGCAATGAGAATGCCCTGCGGCTGAGGGTCTATGGCACCGAGGGCGGGCTGGATTGGGCGCAGGAGGACCCCAATTACCTCTGGTTCACGCCGCTGGGCGAGCCGAAGCGGCTGATCACCCGAAACGGCGCGGGTGCGGGCGAAGCGGCGGCGCGGATGTCGCGCGTTCCGCCGGGCCATCCAGAGGGATATCTGGAAGGCTTCGCCAATATCTATGCTGAGGCGGCGGCGGCCATTCGCGCCCAAAAGGCTGGGGCCAGCGCCGATCCGGCGGTGACTTTCCCGACCCTGAAAGACGGTCTGGCGGGGGTCGCCTTCGTAGATGCCTGTGTCCGATCGTCTGCGAAAAACGGCGCGTGGACGCAGCTACGGCTATGATTCCTAAAGTAAATTACGCACTAGAAAGAAATGAGGTACGCACCTCATAAATTCGTTTACAGCGATGGGGGGCTTCCTCTATCGTCAATCAAAACCAAAAGCCGGGGGGGATTCGAACCGGCATCATCACCCAAGGGAGGAGACACAAACATGAAGGCCAGATATCTTGCTGCAACGGCCGCCGTGGCACTTGGTGCCGGGATGGCCGGCACCGCCCGGGCCGAAGACCTCACGCTCTGCTGGGCCGCGTGGGACCCGGCGAACGCGCTGGTTGAGCTGTCGAAAGAGTTCGAGGCGCAATCGGGCCACACGATGAGTTTCGAATTCGTGCCCTGGCCCAATTTCGCCGACCGTATGCTGAATGAGCTGAACTCGGGCGGCAAGCTCTGCGATCTCTTAATCGGCGACAGCCAGTGGATCGGCGGCGGCGCCGAGAACGGCCATTACGTCAAGCTGAACGATTTCTTCGACGCCGAAGGCATCAGCATGGACGATTTCGCGCCCGCCACCGTCTACGCCTATTCGACCTGGCCCAAGGGCACACCGAATTACTACGCCCTGCCCGCGATGGGCGATGCGAACGGCTGGTTCTATCGCAAGGACTGGTTCACCGACCCCGAGATCATGGCCGCCTACAAAGAGGCCACTGGCGAAGACCTGCGCGAGCCGCAATCGCAGTTGGAACTGATGCAGATCGCCAAGTTCTTCCAGGGGCGCGAGATCGGCGGCAACACCGTCTACGGCGTCTCGATCTTTACCGAGCGTGGATCGGAAGGGATCACCATGGGGGCCACCGGCGCGCTCTATACCTGGGGTTTCAAGTACGAGAACACGCCCGGGTCGTATGATATGGAAGGCGCCGTGAACTCACCCGAAGCGGTCGAGGCGCTGGAGTTCTACAAGGAGCTCTACGAATGTTGCACGCCGCCGGGCTATACCAACAGCTATATGGGCGAAAGCCTGGATGCGTTCAAATCGGGCCAGGTGGCGATGGCGATGAACTGGTTCGCCTTCTTCCCCGGCCTCTACCAGGACCCCGATATCGGCGGCGACAAGATCGACTTCTTCGTCAATCCGCCGCAGAACATGGCGGGTTCCACCCTGGGCGGCCAGGGCATTTCGGTGGTCAGCTATTCCGACAAGCAAGAGGCCGCGCTGGACTACATCAAATGGTTCGCCCAGCCCGAGGTTCAGGCAAAATGGTGGGAGCTTGGCGGCTATTCGGCCCATAACTCGGTGCTGAACGATCCGGGGTTTGAGTCCAGCCAACCCTTCGCGGGCGACTTCCTGGTGGCGATGCAGGACGTGCAGGATTTCTGGCAGGAGCCGGCCTATGCCGAATTGCTGCTGGCCATGCAAAAGCGCCTGCACGATTACGTTGTGGCCGACCAGGGCACCGCGCAGGAAGCGCTGGACAAGCTGATCGAGGATTGGACCGAAACCTTCGAAGATGAAGGCAAGCTCTGACAGACCTCGCCACGGCACCCCGGGCCTGACCCGGGGTCTCGCCCGACCCCGCAAAACCTCACTGCGCCGCGCGACCTGCGGTGCAGGACACAGGGACGCACCATGACCGACAGCCCCCTCACCCGCGCCGCCGAGGCCACGCCACCCCATCTGGCGCGGCGCATCAAGGGGCTGTCGGACCGCGCCATCGCCTGGATCTTCGTGGCGCCGACGATCTTTCTGCTTCTGGCGATCAACATCTTTCCGCTGATCTGGACGATCCGCCTGTCCTTCACCAATTTCCGCGCAAACCGCCCGAACCGCGAGGTCGAATGGGTGGGCCTGCGCAATTACGAGCGGATCCTGACCGACAGCGACATCTGGCTGAATATGCAGGCCACGGCGCATTTCTTGTTCTGGACGCTGTTCTTTCAGGTGCTGATCGGCTTCACGCTGGCCTGGCTGATCAACAAGAAATTCCGCGGCAACGACCTCTGGACCACGATTATCGTGCTGCCGATGATGCTGTCGCCCGCTGTCGTCGGCAATTTCTGGACCTTTCTCTACCAGCCGCAGATCGGCCTTTTCAACTACGCCATTGAGTTCCTGACCGGCACGCCTGCCTCGTCGTTTGAGATGCTGGGTTCGGTCACCCTGGCGCCCTGGGCCATCGTCATCGTCGACACCTGGATGTGGACGCCCTTTGTCATGCTGATCTGCCTCGCCGGACTTCGAAGTATCCCCGATTATATCTACGAGGCGGCCGAGATCGACCGCGCCAGCAAATGGCGGCAATTCTGGACGATCACGGTGCCGATGGTGTTGCCGTTCCTCATGCTGGCGGTCCTCTTCCGCGGCATCGAGAATTTCAAGATGTTCGATCTGGTCGTCCAGCTGACCGGCGGCGGCCCGGGCTCAATCACCGAACTGGCCTCGATCAACCTCAAGCGCGAAGCGTTTGAGAAATGGCGCACCGGCTATTCCTCGGCCTATGCGATCATCTTGTTCGTCACCGTCTTCGGCCTGGCCTCGATCTACGTCAAGGCCCTCAACAAGGTGAAAGAGAGATGAGCGCCTGGTCGATCACCGAACCCTCGAACCGCACCAAATGGGTCGCGGGCACGCTGGTCATCCTTTATGCGCTGATCACGCTCATCCCGCTGGTCTGGATCTTTCTGACCGGGTTCAAGACGCCGCCCGACAGCATCAGTTATCCGCCCAAGGTGCTGTTCGAGCCGTCGCTGGAAGGCTATGTCAACCTCTTCACCACCCGCACCCGGGTGACGCCCGATCAGTTGGCCGCCCTGCCCCCGCCCGCGAATTTCGCCGAAGAGATCGTGCGCAATCGCGATATGGTCATCGCGGGCCCGTCGAAATTCGGCGAACGGTTCATGAATTCGGTGATCATCGGCTTCGGATCGACGTTTCTGTCGATCTTCCTCGGCACGCTGGCGGCCTACGCGTTCAGCCGGTTCAAGATCCCGCTGAAGGACGACCTCTTGTTCTTCATCCTGTCCACGCGGATGATGCCGCCCATCGCAGTCGCCATCCCGATCTTCCTGATGTACCGCGCGCTGGGGCTGTCGGACACGCATCTGGGGATGATCCTGCTCTACACGGCGGTCAACATCTCGCTCGCCGTGTGGCTGCTTAAGGGCTTCATTGACGAGATCCCCCGCGAATATGAAGAGGCCGCGCTGATCGACGGCTACACGCGGTTTCAGGCCTTCTACAAAGTCGTCCTGCCGCAAGCCGCCACCGGCATCGCATCGACCGCGATCTTCTGCCTGATCTTTGCGTGGAACGAATATGCGTTCGCCGTCCTCCTCACCTCGGGCACCGCGCAAACCGCGCCGCCCTTCATCCCGACCATTATTGGGGTCGGTGGCCTTGATTGGCCGGCCGTTGCCGCCGGTGCCACGATCTTCCTGCTGCCGGTCATGATCTTCACGATCCTCTTGCGCAAACATCTCTTGCGCGGGATCACATTCGGGGCGGTGCGGAAATGACCGGATTCCTGAAAGGCCTCGCCCGCTTGCGCCGCGGCCCGTGGGAGTTTTTGGCAACCTGCCTCATCGCGCTTGGCGTAGTGATGCTGATGCAGCCCTTCGTCCTCTGGGCCTTCACCTATTCCTTCATCGTCACCCTGATCGGCACGGTGATGTTCATCATCGTCAGCCATTTCCCGGAGGGTGAGTGATGCTGACCTCGACCTGCGCCATCCTGCCCTGCAAGGACATGGACCGAACTGTCGCCTTCTACACCGATCTGGGGTTCGGCGTGCAGGGCCAGTGGGACGGCTTTGGCGGCTATCTGATTGTTCAGAAGGACGCGGTCGAGATCCATTTTTCTCACGATTCGGACCATATCGCCGAAACCTCGGATCATGCCGTCTATATCCGCACGGATGACGTGGATAGCTGGAGCGATCAGATCGCCGGGCTTGCCTTTCCGGACGAAGGTTTCCCGCGGTTTGGTCCGGCCAAGGACAGGGAATGGGGAATGCGCGAGATGCACATTTTGGATCCCGACGGGCATCTTTTACGTGTGGGGCAGCATCTGGATGGCTAAGATCGTGATCCGCAATCTGCGCAAGGAGTTTGGCGATTTCGTCGCGGTGCAGGACTCGTCCTTCACTATCGAGGATGGGGAGTTCTTCATGCTGCTCGGACCCTCGGGCTGCGGCAAGACCACGACATTACGGATGATCGCGGGGCTGGAACTACCGACCTCGGGTGAGATCTATATCGACGACGAAGAGGTCAGCCAGAAGCCCGCCAGCCAGCGTGACATTGCCTTCGTGTTCCAGATGTTCGCGCTCTATCCACATATGAATGTGCGGCGCAATATCTCGTACCCGCTGGTCAGCCAGGGGATGCCGAAGGCGCAGGTGAAGGCCAAGGTGGCCGAGGTTGCGCGCATCCTGGGGATCGAGGATATCCTCGACCGGCCCGTCGGTGGGCTGGCCGGTGGCGACCGGCAGCGCGTGGCCCTCGGCCGCGCCATCGTGCGCGACCCCAAGGCCTTCATGATGGACGAACCCTTAGGCGCGCTGGATGCCGAGTTTCGCGAGCGTATGGCGGAAGAGCTGCGCGCATTGCATGATCGGATGAACGCCACCACCGTCTACGTCACCCATGACCAGTTGGAAGCCATGCAGATGGGCGACAAGATCGTGGTGATGAACCACGGCGTGGTCGAGCAATTCGGCACGCCACAAGACATCTACGATCACCCCGCCACCATGTTTGTGGCCGATTTCATCGGCTCGCCGTCAATGAACTTTTTGGAGTTTGGAGGGCGGGCGCCGGGCGGTGCCGAGACTGTGACGCTGGGCGATGTGGCCATCGGCGTGCCGGCCCTGCGCGAAGAAGCGGGCGGCGACATGGCCTTGGGGGTGCGGCCCGAACATGTGTCGCTGTCGGACGCGGCGCCCTATCGCGGCCGGGTCGAGGCGGTGGAGTACCTCGGCACGACGCAGATCATCACGCTGTCGACGCCGCATGGCACTGTGCGGGCGCGCACGCCCTCGACCCTGGCCGCAAAGACGGGCGACCTGACAGGCCTTGCCTTCCGCACCGAGACGCTGTCGCTTTTCGACAAGGCGTCGGGCCGAGCACTGCGCACAGCGGCTAATGAGGGAGTGCACCATGGCTGAGGTGACCTTGCGCGCCCTCTCGAAAAGCTTCGGCGCCACCAAAGCCGTCGTCGACATGGACATGACCATCCCCGATGGCGCCTTCGTCGTGCTCTTGGGCCCGACCGGGGCCGGCAAGACGACCACATTGCGCCTGATCGCGGGGCTGGAGGCGCCTGATGCCGGCGATATCCTGATCGGCGGGCGCAGCGTGCGCAACGACACGCCCGCCCAGCGCGACGTGGCGATGGTGTTTCAGCAATACTCGCTCTACCCGCATCTAAGCGTGCGTGACAATCTGGCCTTCCCGCTGCGCTCGCCCATTCTGAAGCTGGGGGAGGAGGAGGTCGCGGCCCGCGTGGCCAAGGTGGCCGAGGTGCTGCAGATCGCCCACAAGCTGGACAACAAGGCCACGCAATTGTCGGGCGGCGAGATGCAGCGCGTGTCGATCGGGCGCGCGCTGGTGCGGTCGCCGCAGATCTATCTGATGGATGAACCCTTGTCCTCGCTCGACGCCAAACTGCGCGCCGAGATGCGGATTGAGCTGAAGCGCATTCAGCAGGATCTGGGCGCCACGCTGCTTTACGTGACCCACGATCAGACCGAGGCGATGACGATGGCCACCCATGTCGGCGTGCTGGATCAGGGGCGGCTGGTGCAATTCGGCACCCCGCGCGAGATCTACGAGGATCCCGTCAGCATCTATGTCGCAACCCGACTCGGCCAGCCGCGGATCAACACCCTGCCCGTCAGTCTGTTCGGGCCAGCGCCCGAAGGCACCGTCACGATCGGGCTCAGGCCCGAGCATATCGCGCAAGGCAGCGGCGTCGAGACGCGCATCACCCGGATCGAGCATCTGGGCGATCAGAGCCGCCTGCATCTGCATCTGGACGGCCATGACATCGTCACGCTGACCGATGCGCATACCCAACTCAAGCCCGGCGACAGCCTGGCAATCCGCCCCGAAGCCCCGCTTTACTTCGACGCCAACGGCGCCCGCATTCGTCAGGAGATACGCCCATGAAGCAATTCATCAACGCCAAGGACACCCTGGTCACCGAGGCGCTCGACGGTGTGGTGCGGGCCTCGGGCGGCGCGCTGGTCCGGTTGGACGGATACCCGCATATCAAGGTCGTGATGCGCAGCGACTGGGACCGCGCGAAGGTGGCGCTGGTCTCGGGTGGCGGCTCGGGCCATGAGCCGAGCCATGCGGGCTTTGTCGGCCAGGGCATGCTGACCGCGGCGGTCTGCGGCGATGTCTTTGCCTCGCCCTCGGTCGATGCGGTGCTGGCGGGCATCCTGGCGGTGACAGGCAAGGCCGGGTGCCTGCTGATCGTCAAGAACTACACCGGCGACCGGCTGAACTTCGGCCTCGCGGCCGAGCGGGCGCGGGCATTCGGACTGAAGGTCGCCATGGTCATCGTCGATGATGACGTGGCCCTGCCCGACCTGCCGCAAGCCCGGGGCGTGGCGGGCACGCTTTTCGTGCACAAGATCGCGGGCGCGCTGGCCGAAGGCGGCGCCGATCTGGAGGTCGTGGCAGATGCGGCGCAAAAGGCCATCGACGGGGCGATTTCCATCGGGATGTCGCTGGATACCTGCACCGTGCCGGGCTCGCCCAAGGAAGACCGCATCGATATCGGCAAGGCCGAGCTGGGCCTTGGCATCCATGGCGAGGCCGGGATTGAGCAGGTCGATTTCGAGGGGGCCCGGGCCGCCATGGCCATGGTGGTGGATCGCCTGAAACCGCATCTGGGCAGCGGCGCCCACGTGGCGCTTTTGAACAACCTCGGCGGTGCGACGCCCTTGGAAATGTCGGTCCTGACCGAAGAGCTGGCCCGCTCAGCCATCGCGGATCGCATCAAATGGCTGATCGGCCCGGCCGAGCTGATGACGTCACTCGACATGCAGGGTTTTTCGATCTCGCTTTTGCCGGTGGACGAGGCGCAGGTGGCGGCCCTTGCCGCCCCCGTCGCGCCCTGGGCCTGGCCCGGCCTGGCCGAACTTGGCGAGGTCGTCACCCGCCCGCTGCCCGATGGCCTGACCCCGATCCAGCCGATGGCCTCGGCCCATCCCGGCCACCGCGCGCTGATCGAACGCTGCTGCGCGCTGATGATCGCGGCCGAGACCGATCTGAACGCGCTCGACGCAAAGTCGGGCGATGGCGACACGGGCAGCACCTTGGCTGGCGCCGCACGCGCGCTGAACGGCGCCCTGGACCGGCTGCCTCTGGCCGACCCGACGCAGCTTTACCGCGCCATCGGCACCGAGCTGAGCCAGACGATGGGCGGGTCATCGGGGGTTTTGCTGGCGATCTTCTTTACGGCGGCAGGCGACGCCTCGGCCAGTGGCAAGGACTGGATCGGCTCCCTCCAGGCGGGGCTGGCCCGCGTCAGCCAGGTGGGTGGCGCGGCACCCGGCGACCGCACGATGATCGACGCGCTGGCGCCCGCGCTCGATGCGCTGGCAAGCGGCCCTGCGGCGGCCGCGAAGGCCGCGCGCGACGGGGCCGATGCAACCTCGCGGATCACCCGCGCCCGGGCCGGACGGGCCACCTACATTGCCAGCGAGAAATTGGAAGGCCACAACGACCCCGGCGCGGAAGCCGTCGCGCGCCTCTTTGAAGGTCTTGCAGCCGAACGTTGACGTGAAATCCGGGAAAGCTCCATCAGATTCTCTGGGCTTGCCTCAGATATCAATCGCGCCTTCGACGTCCTTCAATTGCAGCCGCGCCATGCCCAAATTGGCGCGGTTTCGATCCAGCGCGAGATAGATGAAAACACCAGGATTACTGCGCAGCGGCCGGATCAGGTGGAACTGCTTGCTCAGCGTGATCAGAATGTCTTCGATATTGTCGTTCAGACGAAGTGTCCTGATCGCCTGTCGCTTGGCATTCAACACCTGCGTGCTCATCTCCGCGGCAGCCTCGAGGTCAAGCCTGCCGCCGCCCTGCGAGGACAGCATCAGCCCAGTATCGCCATCGACCAGGCACGATCCGATAAACCCAGCAATATCGGTGGTTTTCGAAATATCGATCGACATTACCCCAGCGTCCCTGTCTGCCCCGATGAGGCAAGCTTGTGTCACGCCCCGGAAAAGAGCGTGGTTTCAGCCTCATTAATCAGGGATTGGACCTCTAGGCAAGTCGACGCCAGCCAGAGTCGGCGGCACTTCCCTCATCTGTGGGTGCATCATCGCCAGCACGCTCTGGCGTGACTGCGGCTTCATGCTCGTCACCAGACGCCATTTCGATCAGAAGCTGCTCGATCATCGCGACGACCTGCTCATTCTCCGGGCGCACTGACGTCCGCGCCACGATCTGCCGCCAGATCGCGACCTCTCTCGGCAGGGCATCAGCCGGTTGATCGGGCTGCGAGACCGGCGTTTCTTCGACCGACATCTCCTCTTGCGCCGGCTCCTCGTCAGTGCCCGGGTGCATATCCTGATCAGAAACGTCCTCGGTCAATTCCGCTGCGGGCACGTCATCCGGCTCACCCTCGTGAACCGAGACCTCTTCAGGCTGATCGGCCTCTGCCTCTTCCGTGGGGTCGCTGTCCACAGCTTCGGCTTCCATCGCCATCAGGTTGCCGACGGCAGACACGGTATCGGCATCGCGATCGACAGGCACCTCTTCGGCCTCGGCAGCGGGCGCCGTTTCGACCGGTTTGTCCAGATCGACCTTCATGCGGGCCATCAGCTCATCCGCCTCGGCGGCGCTGGGTCGGCTGGATCGCGGCGCATCACTTTCAACGCGGGCGGGACGATAGGGGCTGAAGGCGGCCGCATCGGCGCTGTCGTCTTTCGCAACATCTGCCGGGGCGTCCTCCTCGGCAACCGGCTCGGACTCGGGGGCGATATCATCTTGGGGCTGGGGTTCGACGACCTCCGGCTCAGGCGTTTCAGCAACCTCCTGCGTATCGGCAGCGGCAGCGACCTCGTCGGGTTCGGGCGGCGCTGCGACCGGCGCCGACTCTTCGGCGGGCGCACGCTCGGCCGCGACGGCAGCCTCGGCCGTCTGTTCCTCAACCGCCGGCTCAGGCTCGAGCGGTTTAATCGGGCCTGGCGTTGCCACCGGGCGAACCGGGCGCGGCTTCACGTCACTTTCTGGATCGCTGACCTTGTAGCGCGACAAAAGCGCCGCACGCTCTTCATAAATCGCCTCGAACCGCTCGGCCAGACGATCAAGCAGAGCCGCCGCACCGCTGGATTCCCATAGCGGCGAGCTTTCATTCTCAACCAATTCCGCCTTGGCCTGCACCGCATTCGGCGTCGACAGGAACACGCGATCATGGAACAGATCGCTGGTTTCGCGAGCCAGGCGGCGATCAACCTTGTCGCGATCGACCTCCGTTGTCAGCTTGTCGGCCCGCGTCACGATCAGCAGGCTGTGTTTCTGCAACCGCTCGGGCAGCGAGGTCCAGGCACTCCGCTCGCTCTGCCGCCAAACCTGCGTCGCACTTGAGCACCAGAGCACCATGTTGGAGACACCAACGGCAAAGCGCCAGGATTCCACCGCCAGATTGGGGTCGGAGATACCGGGCGTGTCCACAACGTCGCAATGCTCAAGGATCTCGGCCGGCGCGTAGAGGCGGACATACCGCGCGCTCATCGGCACGGTATGCAGCGCGTTCAGATCCAGCGCATGGATACTGCCGTCGCCATCAACCCAGTGTGAGCCCCCCGAGCCATGCGAAAACCAGACCGGCGGCAATTCGGTGGCCGTTGCCCGTGTCGGCAGCATCTCTTCCTCAATCAGGAAGTTCAGCAGGGTCGACTTGCCCGCGCTGAATTCGCCCATCAGCGAAACACATGGCTTGCGCTGCGACCAGGCTTCAAGCCGGGCGTATTGCTCGGCTGTAACCACGCGGGGCTTGCTGCTGTCCTTGGCCATAAGCGTGGCTCTCCTCAGTTCTGGCCAGAAGCGGCATCGGCACCCGCTTCGCCTTCCAGCACCGCCAGAGCATCGCTCAGAAGGGCTGCGTTTTTGGTCCGGTCGGCATCACCCACGGCAGCGCTCAGCTTTTCGCTGTCAACCGATCCGGTCCGGGCGATTTCGGTCAGAGCCTCGGTGTGATCCTCAAGGAATTCGTTGAGGGCCATGCGAAGCGCCTCGTTCACCGCGCTGACCTGCTGATCCTCGATCTCGCTGACGATGGCGGCGGTCTCGGATTGAATGAGCTCGCGATATTCAGTGGCGAAAGCTTCCGCCTTGCGCCGCTTGCGCACCCAGCCCTTCCACCAATTGCTCTGCAAATCCACGACGATGGTCTTGCCGATCGCCACCGGCGGTGGCACGGCCGGGGCCATCGGGGCCTCGATCCGCAGATCACTGGCCGGATCGCCCAGAAGATCGCGATAGATCGTCAGCACCTCTTTCGATGCCCGGGTCAAAACCGTCTGTGCCAGCGCGCGCGTGGCACGGGCAAAGTTCAGATAGGCCACACGCAATTGCATACGCAGGCGCATCGGGTCGCATTCCCATTGCCCTTCGGTACCGTAGATCTCAATGTGCTGGATCATCGCGGCAACTGTCGTCTCAACAAAGGACTCATTGGCCGATTTCATGCGCGACTTCAGATCACCGACAATGGCGTTCGTTTCGCGATCAAGCTCGGATTGCAGGGTGCGCGACAAGGCCGAGGTGCGGGTTTTCACCTCGCTGGCGCTCAGCAAGACCGAAGCCGTGCCGTCAAACTGAACCGCGCCGGCCATGTTCGAGGCCAGCGATTGTGCAACGATGTTCTTGAGCTGCTTGCGCGCCTTCTGCAGTGTGCGATGGGCCGCGCCCTCTTCCACACGCTCGCCGATGGCCCGCACCAGTTCCGGCGCGCCGGACAGCTTCCAGGCATAGGCGACGGGGTCGTCACCTTCCTCAACATTGGCGGCCGATGCCCAGTCAAACAGCGTCTCGATGCTGGCCTCTGACAGATCATCCAGTGTATTCGTCAGAGCGGCTTCCGCCCATTTGGCACTGCCGAACACGATATCTGCCGCCCCGCCCACACCGTGGCGCGCCAGGGTCGCCGCGAGGGATTCGCGGATTTCGGCCACTTGCGTGCTTGGCTTGACCAGTTCGTCGATGCGGTTGACGTAGATCACGACCTGACGCTTCTCAAGCGTTGACAGCAACCGGATCAAGGCCAGATCGACCGTGTTCAGCGCCTGGTTGGCCGACAGGACCACCACGCACAATTCGGTATTGCGCACAACGCGGAGCGTGATCTGCTCGCGCATCAGGAACGGGTCGTTGACCCCCGGCGTATCCTGCAACGACAAGGCAGAGGGGTATTGCGGCACATCCAGATAGAGGTCGGCCGAACGGGTCAGGTCGGCGAACCGACCCTGCTTGTTCGACATGATCTCCGGATCGTCCGGATCGCCCAGACAGACATAGCGCTCAATCAGCGGGGTATCGATGCGGTCGTAATTGTGACGCTGGCCCAGAAGCAGCTCGAAGTTCTTGCCAAGGCGTTCTTCCGTCTTCTGGCGCACCTCCTGGATCTGACGCTCAATCTCGCGCATCTCCTCATCGGCACCCGCACGGCCCGCCATCTCGCCCAGACGGCCGCCGCCGCGAACCAGACGATCCCATTCGCCGCGGTCGAAAAACTTGAACTCGGCCTTGGTGTTGCGTGGCGCGGGCTTGTTCAGATGCAAGGTGGTCACAACCGACGTCCACGGGTTGACGTCTGACGGCAGCAGGCCTGGTGTGCCCGACAGCACGTTGATCAGCGCGGTCTTGCCGGCTTTCACCTGGCCCACGACCGTTACGGTCGCCGAGAACTCGGCCAATTGCGCCTCGATCAGCTGCATGCGGCGCAGCGATCGGTCGTCCAGCGTGCCTTCCAGCTTCGACATCAGGGTGCGCAGCTGCGTGAACTCCTGGCGCACCCTGGCCAGAGGCTCGGTTCCCATCTTCAAAAGCGGGCTGTCCGACGGCTTGGCGCTTTCCGGCGTTGCCTCGGGGACGGTATCCTCAGTCTCTGTGTCGCTTTGCATCATGCTCATCCGTCGTGAATAGGTCACCCCGTCGGGTCAGGCCCTTTTAGGCAACGCGCGGGGGAAGGGTTCCAACGTCCCGATGTGATCCCGTCGGATCCCTTTCAGGTACGATGTATTGACTTGTGATATCGGCCAGCGCGGCGGTGACGTCAAGGGCTGCCATTGTCAAAGCCAGCCCTGCATCATCCAGCTGCTCCTCGTCACCGGTTGGCTGAACCAAAACCGCCAGTCGCCGGAAGCCGGCTTCCTGACACAATTCGACCAGGGCGAAATCACCGACTTTGCGCAAGGTCTCGGCGCGCCCATGGCTCCAGGCGCGATCGGCTATCAATGTCTCGCCATGCACATCATGCTCAAGCACCAGGCAGGTTCCCCGCCCGGCGGACCGCTCGCCCAGCACCCGCAGCGCCTGCGACAGCGTGCTGGAGGGCCGCGACAACGCGCGGTCGATCACTTCAAAGCAGTCGGCAGACATATCCAAGCGCCACTCCGTCCTCGCACCCAAGGGGCGTGGGGCGCCCCGACACATCGCGCAGCCAACATGGCCACTTGCATATTCTCACACGCGCTGCCCGACACCCCATCCACCGAGCCTGCGTTGTTGATAACCGATTCTCAATAAGAGCGCCGATTAACATCTTGTTTAGGCTGTGATCCGCGCGGTTATTTGTTTGGAATCGAGCGCAAATGAGGCAATCAGACACAAACAACCTGCATTTTGCGAAACAACGTTACGTCTGATTCCATTCAGTTCCCGCCACAAGCCACCGGCCTTCATAGCCTTTTTTGTGACGGCACGCCACAGTTTCGCCCGAAACTGGTTACCGCTGTGTTGAATTCGCCATAAGGATGAAAGCCCGCATTCTCAATGCCCTGCGCGCCCCTCTTAACCTTTCCCCAGGGTCAGCTTGCGCAGCAGGTCAGCGGCGGCCCGCGACGGTGCGATCTGCCCCTTGGCGACCGCCTCTGACAGCGCCGCACGGGCTGCCGACAGTGCCGGATCGTCCATCAGCCGGGCCATCAGACCGTGCCGTACCTCCTCGGCGAACCAGGTCTGTGCCTGTTCGATGCGCCGGGCCTGCCAATGCCCCTCGGCCCGCCGCCACGCGGCCAGGGCCTGCATCTCGCGCCAGGCCGCCTCCAACCCATCACCGCTGACCGAGGAAACCATCATCGCCTTGGGAAACCCGTCAGGGTCCTGCGGCCGCCGTCTCAGCAATCGCAGCGCGCCGGTGTAATCGGCGCAGGTCCGCGTCGCCGCGGGCTGCAGATCGCCATCGGCCTTGTTCACCAGGATCAGGTCGGCCATCTCCATGATACCACGCTTGACGCCCTGCAATTCGTCGCCCCCGCCCGGCGCGATCAGCAGCACGAAGAGATCGGCCATGCCCGCCACCAATGTCTCGGACTGACCCACGCCCACCGTCTCGATCAGCACCACATCAAAGCCCGCCGCTTCGCACAAGGCGACCGCCTCACGCGTGCGCCGCGCCACGCCGCCCAGTTCGGTGCGTGAGGGCGAGGGGCGGATATAGGCGCCCGGATCGCGGCTCAGCCGCTCCATCCGCGTCTTGTCGCCCAGGATCGACCCGCCCGACCGGGCCGAGGACGGGTCCACCGCCAGCACCGCCACCCGCAGGCCCTGCCCCGTCAGCATCAGGCCGAACGCTTCGATGAAGGTCGATTTGCCGACGCCAGGCGTGCCCGACAGCCCGATGCGCAGCGCCTGCCGCCCGGGCTTGCCCGCCGCGTCCAAAAGCACCTCCGCCTCGGCCCGATGATCGGCGCGCCCGCTTTCCACCAGCGTGATCGCGCGCGCAAGCGCCCGGCGGTCACCGGCGATCACCGCCTCGGCCAGGGCCGGAATATCGCTCGCTGACATGGGCCTGCCCCTTTGCCGAGTACCCGTGCGGGCCAACATGGCCAAAGCCACCCGCCATTGTCCAGCCTCCAGCCTCTTCATTCTGTCCCAAATACCTCCGCCGGAGGCTCCCCTGGTTTCAAACCAGCCCTCTGGTCAGCCCCCCTGGAACGCGCGATAAGCCGGGCATGGCGACCCCGCTTCCCATCGATGCCACCCTCCCCGCCCTGGTCACCGCGCTCGGCACCCATGGCCGCGCCGTGCTGCAGGCCCCGCCCGGTGCGGGCAAGACCACCCGCGTACCCCTTGCGCTGCTGGGCGCCGACCTGGCGCAAGGCCGCATCGTGATGCTGGAATCCCGTCGCCTTGCGGCCCGTGCGGCGGCCGAGCGGATGGCCGAGACGTTGGGCGAACCCGTCGGCCAGACGGTCGGCTACCGCATCCGCGGTGAGGCAAAGACCTCGGCAAGCACCCGGATCGAGGTCGTGACCGAGGGTATTCTAACCCGCATCCTGCAATCCGACCCCGAATTGACAGGCATCGGTGCGCTGATCTTTGACGAGTTTCACGAACGCAGCCTGAACGCCGATCTGGGCCTGGCGCTGGCGTGGGAGGTGCGCGGCGCCCTGCGTGACGACCTGATCCTGCTGGTCATGTCCGCCACGCTCGATGCCGCCCCGGTCGCGGCCTTGCTGGACGGTGCCCCGACCCTCACCTCCGAGGGCCGCGCCTTTCCGGTCGAGACGCACTGGCTGCCCCGCCCCGTCGGCCAGACCCGCTATGAAACAGCGATGGCGCACCTCATCGCAGACGCCTACGCGCAAACCGACGGCGGCATCCTGGCCTTTCTGCCCGGCGAGGGCGAGATCCGCCGGGTCGAGGCCGCACTGAAAGGCCACCTGCCGCCCGAAGCGCACATCCTACCCCTCTTCGGTGCGATGGATTTCACCGCCCAGCGCAAGGCGATCCGTCCCCTGACGGAGGGGCGCAAGGTGGTGCTGGCCACCTCCATCGCCGAAACCTCGCTGACGATCGAGGATATCCGCGTTGTCGTCGATGGCGGCCGCGCCCGGCGCGCGCGCTTCGACCCCGCCTCGGGCATGTCGCGGCTGGTGACCGAGCGGGTCACACGCGCCGAGGTCGAACAGCGCCGCGGCCGCGCGGGCCGTGTGGCGCCCGGGCAGTGCTTTCGCCTGTGGACCAAGGGCGAAGAGGGCGCATTGGCCAGCTATCCGCCCGCCGAGATCGAAGCGGGCGACCTCACCGGCCTCGCGCTGGAACTGGCCCTCTGGGGCGCCGCCAACGCCGATGATCTGGCGTTCCTGACCGCTCCGAACCCAGCCGCCCTGGCCGAGGCGCGCGCCTTGCTGATCAGCCTCGGCGCGCTTGATGCGCAAAACCGCATCACCGCCCATGGCCGCCAGATCGCCAGATTGCCGCTGCACCCCCGGCTGGCCCATATGCTGGCGCGGGCGGGCCGGGCCGCCGCCACTTTGGCCGCCCTTCTGGCCGAGCGCGACCCGCTGCGCGGCGCCCCCGCAGACCTGACACTGCGCCTCGACGCTATCGCCAATCCACAGGGCTCCGACGCCCATCGCGGCACGGTTGAACGCATCCGGCAAGAGGCCAGGCGCCTTGCCCGGGTCGCCCCCGAGACGTCCGATCCCTTCACCCCCGGCGAGATGGCCGCCCTCGCCTATCCCGACCGGATCGGCCTGCGCCGCAAGGGCGATGCCCCCCGGTTTGTCCTGTCGGGCGGCAAGGGGGCGGTGCTACCCGATACCGACCCGCTGGCAGGCCATCGCCTGATCGTTGCCACCGACCTCGATGGCGACCCGCGCGAGGCCCGCATCCGCCAGGCCGCCCCGCTAACCGAGGCCGGCCTGCGCCGCCTTTTCGCGGATCAGATCGCCTGGGTGAACATCTGCGAGTGGTCGCGCCGCGACAATCACGTGCTGGCCCGCCGTCAGGAACGCCTCGGCGCGCTGGTGCTGGAAGACCGCATCTGGCCCGATGCCCCGCCCGAGGCGCTGGCGCGCGCGGCTGCTGAGGGCGTGCGCTTGTTGGGGTTGGACACGCTGGGCTGGACCGACGCTGCCAGACGCCTTCGCGCGAGGGTCGAATTGCTCAGCGCCGAGGGCGAGGATTTGCCTGACATGTCCGATGATGGCCTCATCGCCGCGCTTGATAGATGGCTTCTGCCGCATCTTACGACTTGCCGCAGCGCGGCTGACCTCAAGGCCCTGAACCCGCTGGAACCGCTTCGCCTCTGGCTGGGCTGGGCAGGCGAAGAGCGCCTGAACCGCCTCGCCCCCAAAAGCTATGAAACCCCTCTCGGCCGCAAAGTGCCCATCGACTATTCCGGCGAAGCGCCTGAAATCACTGTCCGTCTGCAAGAAATGTTCGGCGTCACCGAGCATCCCCATATCGGCCCAAAGCGCACGCCTTTGCGCATCACGCTGCTCTCGCCCGGCCAAAAACCTGTGCAGACCACGATGGACCTGCCGGGCTTCTGGGCCAGCTCATACGCCGACGTCCGCAAGGACATGCGCGGCCGCTACCCCAAACACCCCTGGCCCGAAGACCCAAAGGCCGCAGTGCCGACCTTGCGGGCCAAACCACGCCCGTAACGTGGAATGGGGAGCATCAAAGTGGTCTTCACGCTGCCAGAGAGGCACCGCGCTTTTCATTCACCAATACTCGCAACTGACGCCTGATCTGGCTATTTCTGCAAAACTGCAAAAATCTGCGATTGCGTTGAAACCGTCTGGGTGCGAATGACGGCTTCGAGCCCCAAATTGACCTTCTAGACGATTTTCTCCATTAGACTTTGGAGCGCAGTTTGTTCCAGCCAATAGCCCTTAGGAGAACGTTGATATGGAATCCAAGCACTTAATTCTGGCTGGAGATTCAATCTTTGACAACGACGGTTACGTTTTGGGCGAAGCTGGCGTGATTGAACAATTGCGCTGTGCACTCCCTGCAACTTGCTCAGCATCCAAAGTCGCTGTCGATGGTGATTGTATTAGGCATGTCAAAGACCAGATCGCCGGCTTACCTTCGAACGCGACAGACCTGATCGTGAGCGTTGGTGGAAACGACGCACGTTTTCATTCCGCGCTTCTTTCTAAAGTCAATAAAGCCAATGACTTAGACACCATCCTGTCTGCTCCATTGGCTGAATTCACGGCGGACTATAGACTTATGCTCGACTGCGCAAAGGCAACCGGCCTGAAGGTATACGTGTGCACAATTTACACTGCGGTACCTTTCGAAGACCCTATTTGGCGACAGTTTGCTCCGCTCGCTATCGGTAAATTTAACGAGGTCATAGTTGCAGAAGCAAATGCACATGGAATTCCTGTCCTTCATCTGCAAAACGTGTGCACCGACGCCAACGACTTTTCGGCAGTATCGCCGATCGAGCCGTCCAACCAAGGCGGGCAAAAGATCGTGGACCACATCGTCGAAATCGTCTTCGAGTAAAGGTCTGCTTAGTCCGCAAAGCCGCCGCCGCATCGTTACCAACGCGCTATTCACGCGATCCGATGTATCGGACGGACTAGGGCGCCATCGGGTAAGGATATCTCGCTTCAAGTCGACCTCGGCGAACGCATCAGGAAGCCCTGACATGGCAGAAGGTCTCTGGACTTCTCAAGGGGCTGTTTGGGAGAGGGGCTATCCACCCCAGGGCCCGTGATGCGCGCCTTTTGCATCCACCCTCTCGAACCCGTGCGCTCCAAAGAAATCGCGCTGCGCCTGGATCAGGTTGGTGGTGCCGCGCGCGGTGCGCATTGTATCGTAAGAGGCCAGAGCAGCAGACAGGGCGGGGATCGGTACGCCTGCCACGGCGGCGGCCGCGACCGTGCGGCGCAGGGCTGGAGTGGTCTCGGCTAGGATGGCCACGAAATGCGGCGCGAATTGCAGTAGCCCATGGGGCACGCCTACGCGGAAGGCCTGCGTGATATCATCCAGCAGACCCGAGCGGATGATACAGCCCGCGCGCCAGACCTCGGCCGTGGCGGCCAGGTCCAGCGACCAGTCGTATTCCTCGGACGCGGCGGCCAGCAGGGCAAAGCCCTGGCTCAGCGCCAAGACCCGGCCCGCCAGCAGCGCCTTTTCCAGATCGCCCTCGGTGGGAATGGGCCCGTGCAGCTTGTCGGGCGGCGGGAACAGCCCCTTGCCCGCCTCCCGCGCAGCGGCGGCCGCCGACCACGCGCGCGCTGCCACGGCGGCCTCGGTCGTCGTGGCGGGCTGGCCCAGTTTCTGCGCCTCGATCACCGTCCAGCGGCCCGTTCCCTTCTGCCCCGCACGGTCTGCGATGACATCCACCATCGGCTGGCCGGTCTCGGGGTCGGTCGCTTGCAGAACCTTGGCCGAAATCTCGGTCAGGTAGGCCATAAGCGGCCCCTGGTTCCAGGCCTCAAACACCTCGCCGATCGCGGCAGGGGCGCGGCCATCGGCCCGAAACAGCCCGTAGATCTCGGCAATCAGCTGCATATCGGCATATTCGATGCCGTTATGCACCGTTTTGACGAAATGCCCGGCACCATCGGGGCCCAGATGCGCGGCACAGGGCTGACCCCGAAAGGTCGCAGCGATCGCCTGCAAGATGTCCGACACCGCCGCCCAGGCCGCCTGGGTGCCACCGGCCATCATCGAAGGGCCATGGCGCGCGCCCTCTTCGCCGCCGGACACGCCGAGGCCCAGAAAATGCAGGCCCGCCGCGCCCAGATCCTCGGCCCGGCGGCGGGTATCGTGGAAATCTGCATTACCTGCATCGACGATCACGTCGCCTTTGCCGAGCAACGGGCGGTAGAGCGCAATCTGATCGTCGACAGCCGCCCCGGCAGGCACCATCAGCAAGACGATCCGAGGGGTGTCGAGGGCCGCGACCAGATCTTCGGGCGTCTTGGCCGTGACCAGCCGCGGGGCCAGCGGGCCCGCCTTCTCAAGAAACACAGGCAGCCGGTCGGCGCTGCGGTTTGTGACGGCAACGTCAAAGCCCTTCTCCGCCATATTAAGCGCCAAGGCCGAGCCCATCGTGCCCAAGCCCACCACTCCGATCCGCGCCTTGTCCATGCCACCCTCCCGCAAACTATCTTCCCTGAGCTTAGCGGCGGCAGACGCAAGGGCAAGCGCCCCAGCGGTTTGGCAAACCCCGCCCTCATGCTGTCGCGCGCAAAGGCGGCAGGCCAAGCTTCTTGCGGCTGAACGCGATGACCTTGTCCATTTCGGCCAGAAAACTCCATGGGAAGGGCCTGACGCGGGCGCCGAGCGCCTCCATATGGTCGCGGGCGCGGGCATTCTCGCCGATCACCAGCATCGCGAAGGCCAGCCAGTTGCGGGCGAAATCGTCGGCTGGGTCGCCTTGGGCCCCGGCACCCGCGCGGAACGCCTCATCCGCCGCGATCAGATCGTCGCGCACCGCCCGCGATTTGAGGAGCGCGGCCTCGGCCCCGGCATCATTGCGCATGTGATGGAGCACCCATTGCTCGATATGGGCGCAGGCGATCAACGCATTGTAGCAGGCGGGGGCGCCGGGGGCTGCGACCTCCTCTCGGGCGAAGGCCAGCGCCTCGTCGTAGCTGCCATACCACTTCGCCGACCGGGCCGAGAGGTAGGTCCGCCGGCCAGCCAGATGCGGGTCGGGGCAGGCTCGCAGATAATCGCGCGCCCAGTGCAGATCCTCATCGCTGGCGCCTTCGACCGTCAGGGCTTGCAAGAACCACGCGGCGGCTTCGGTATCACCCGGAGTGTCATGCATGTAACGGGCCAAACGGTCGGCAGCCCGGCCGGCCGTGACCATGGCCAGTTCGGCCCGGGCCTCCGGCACGTCCCCACCCGCCTGATAGGTGCGATACCGCCACGAGCGGATCGCCTGCACTGCCCCTGCCCAGACGACGATTGCCCCGTCGGACGAGTCGGCATCGGCCGCCTCGCCCAGCGCCGGCAAAAGGTCGGTGCACCAGGCCGCGCCGAAGCGCAGCTCATGCATGCCGTCGGGCGTTTCGTCATGCGATAGCCCGCGCAGGCGGTCGAATTCACGCGTCTTCAGAGCCGAGACCGCCATGCCCAATTTTGGATGCGTGCCCTCGAAACCGGGCCAGCCCGATCCGTTGGTCCATTCGATGCGGGCCAGATGCCAGCCCGAGCCAAAGCCGAAAGCCATTGAAACCTCGCGTAGAGTTTTGTCGTCACTCTTACGCAAGACTTCGTTAACGGGTGCGACCCTGCCACAGACAGGACTGGATTTCGAGCCCTGTGATCAGAGACCCAGACACCATTTCATGATCGCCTTTTGGGCATGGAGGCGGTTCTCGGCTTCGTCGAATATGACCGAGCTGGGGCCGTCCATTACGGCGCTGGTGGCTTCGTCATCGCGGTGCGCGGGCAGGCAATGCATGAAAAGCGCGTCCTGGTTGGCATGGGCCATCAGCGCTTCGTTCACCTGATAGCCGCGCAGCTGGTTGTGGCGCCGTTCGCGCGCCGATTGCGGGTCGTGCATCGACACCCAGGTATCGGTGACGACCAGGTCGGCGCCCTCGACCGCCTTTTGGGGGTTCCGCTCAATGGTGATCGGATGGCCCTTGGCCGCGGCATAATCCAGCCATTCCCGCTCAGGGTCCAGCGTCTCGGGGCCGGTGAAGGTCAGGTCGAAACCGAACTGCCCGGCGGCATGGGCGAAGCTGGCGAAGACGTTATTACCATCGCCGGACCAGACGACCTTCTTGCCGGCGATGGGCCCGTGGTGTTCTTCGTACGTCATCACATCGGCCATGATCTGGCAGGGATGGGTGCGGTTGGTCAGCCCGTTGATCACCGGCACGTCGGCATATTCGGCCATTTCCAACAGCGTCGCCTCCTCAAACGTGCGGATCATGATCAGGTCGACATAGCGCGACAGCACGCGGGCCGTGTCGGCGATGGTCTCGCCATGGCCAAGCTGCATGTCGGCGCCCGACAGCACCATCGTCTGGCCACCCATCTGGCGCACGCCCACGTCGAACGAGATGCGCGTGCGGGTCGACGGCTTTTCGAAGATCAGCGCAACCATATGGCCCGCAAGGGGCTGCTTGTCATCCGGGGCGCCCTTCGGGCGGCCGTTGCGAGCGGTCTTCATTGCGCGCGCGCCATCGATCATCTGCCTGAGAGCGGCGGCGTCGGTTTTGTGGATATCGAGGAAATGCTGCATCGGATTTCTTTCTGAAAGAGGGCTCGGGGGCTGTCTGCCCCCCGGCCTTGCGGCCTCCCCCCGAGGATATTTGGACCAATGGGAAGGATCAGTCGGGATTGAATTCCAGGACCAGGACAGGATCGCCATCTTCGCGGGCGCGCACCTGATCGCCGGTGAAGCCTGCGGATCGGTAGGCGCGGATGGCGTGGTGGTTCTTGGGGTCGGGATCGATCACCACTTTCGGGGCGCCCGCTTCGATCAGTTCGCTTGCGCGTTGGCGCAGATAGGCGGCCCCGTGACCGTGGCCCAGCATGTCCGTCTCGGCGATGAAGGTATCGATGGCGCGCGTGCCCTTGGGCAAGCCCGCGTAGTGCGGCAATGGCCAATGATCGGCGGGATAATCCTGGATATAAGCAAAAGGCTTTCCATCGACATGCACGATCCGCATGTCGATGGCGCCGTTTTTGCGGTCTTCGCGGATCAAGGCCAATTCCTCCTCGGGTATGCCCCACCAGGCCTGGACATGCGGGCGCCCCAGCCATTCGAAAATCATCGGATATTGGTCATCTGTAACCGGCACGAACTGGTACTTACGCAGCTGCATCAGCCTCCACCTTGCTTGCGGCACGATCAAGCCGTCGAACGGCCTCGGCGATCTCATCATCGGTCAGCGTCAGGGGCGGCAGAAGGCGCACGACATTGTCGGCCGCAGGCACCGTGATCACCTCTTCGGTGAAACCGGCCTGAACCACATCCGCGTTCGGTGCATGGCATTTCAGGCCCAACATCAGGCCCGTGCCGCGCACGCCCTCGAACACGTCGGAATGGCTGGCAACCAACCCTTCCAGCTTTTGCCGCAGAAGGCCTGCCTTGCGGGTGACCTCGGCCAGAAAGGCGGGGTCGGAGACGATCTTCGTCACCGCCAGACCCACCGCACAGGCCAAGGGGTTGCCACCATAGGTCGACCCATGGGTGCCCACCACCATGCCTTGGGCGGCCTTTTCCGTGGCCAGCACGGCACCGAGTGGGAAGCCACCCCCGATGCCCTTGGCAACCATCATGATATCGGGCTCAACCCCGGCCCATTCATGCGCAAAAAGACGCCCAGTACGGCCCATGCCGCATTGCACCTCATCCAGGATCAGAAGCGCTCCGGTCTCATCGCAGAGGTCGCGCAACCCCTTCAGGCATTGGTCGGGCAGCGGGCGAATGCCGCCCTCGCCCTGGATCGGCTCAATCATCACGGCGGCCACGTCCACGCCCATGGCGGCGCGTAGGGCGTCGTGATCGCCCCAAGGCAGATGGACGAAGCCGGGCATCAGCGGGCCGAATCCCTTGACCATCTTCTCAGACCCCGCCGCCGCGATGGCGCCGGTGGAGCGTCCGTGGAAAGACCCCTCAAACGTGATGATCTTTTCGCGCGGCGTGCCTGCCTCATACCAATACTTCCGCGCCATCTTGATCGCGAGTTCCGCGGCCTCGGTCCCGGAATTGGTGAAGAAGACGGTATCGGCGAAGGTCGCCTCGACCAGCGCATCGGCCAGAGCCTGCTGCGCCGGGATCTGGTAGAGGTTTGAGACGTGCCAGAGCGCATTCGCCTGCTCGGTCAGTGCGGCCACCAAGGCGGGGTGGGCGTGGCCCAACGCGTTCACCGCGATCCCGGCGCCCAGATCAAGAAAACGTCGCCCGTCCGCCTCGATCAGCCAGGCGCCCTCGCCCTTCACGAAGGCCAGGGGGGCGCGATTATAGGTCGGCAAAACGGACGGGATCATGGGGTTATCCTCGGAGTATAAGGCCATGGGTGCCTCAGGCGGCGGGCCAAGTCAACGATTTGAGAAAGTGCGCAAGCAGCGCAGGGTCGATCGGCGTCGGACGCTATCGGCGTCGGCGCGCGGCAGTCTGGAGACTGGCGATTTGGTCGATCATGTTGCCGGGCTACTGCCATTTTATCGCCATGTCCATCCCTTAGCCGATGCAAACGCAAGATATCTGAGAGAGCCTTTATGACCGAAAGCACCCTTCAAGACCGTCTCAAAAAGATGGCCGATGAAGAAGAGGCCTTTTTTGCCCGCCGCAAGGCCAAGCAGGAAAAAGCGGTGCAAGCCCGTCCGGCGGTCAAGCTGCTGGGCCAGGGATTGGTCGCGGTTTTCGGACTGACCTTGGGTGTCGCGATATACATGTGCACGAAGCTTCATCTGACATTGACGACCGACGACACCTATTATTACACGACGTTCTGGCTGACGCTTGCAGGGCATTTCGTGCTTCTGTTTCTGGCCGTGATGGGTCTGGTTGCAATTGTGCGTCTGCCCCTGCTGAGTGTGCTTTCGGTGATGACCTGGGTCGGCTATCTCAGCCTGGGATTTACTCAAGGCTTCCTCGTCATTGGGTTCGGGGCGTGACCGCGATCTCTGGGGCGAACCCCGTTTAGCCCGCATCCGCCCGCAGGCAGGCCCGGATCCACTTCGCGGCCGAGCGGTAATGCGAGGGGCCGGTGGCCTCGGCCCAGCGGCCTGCGGTCCACTTGTTGTTCGCGCCTTTCATCGGGCCGCCGTAAAGCGCCTGATCGTCATGGGCCTTCATGAACGCCATCAGGGCTGCGTGCCGGTCGGCCAGCCTAACGCGGGCCGCGTCCCAGCCCAGGTCGGCCTGACGCGCGCGCAGGTCGGCATTGTATGCTTTCAGCTGGTTCCACTTGTAGCCCGGCGCCGGAAACGCCACGTCGCGGCCCGCCTGCCCATCCGCGTACCAGCCCAGAAACAGATCGATCCAATGGGCGCGATGGCCGATGACATCCTTGATCGAGGTCTCCTCGTCGCGCTTGCGCATCGCCTGCGCCTCAGGGATCTCGTCGATGACCTTGCGCAACTTTGCATAATCCCGCTCGGTGATCGCGATCAGGTCGGCTTTTGTGGTTGCGGGCATTGTCGGCCCTCCCTTCCGCGCGCAGATTGCCAACCGTCCGACCCCGGCGCATTGACGTAGCGCAAGGGGGCGTGAAAAGCCGGGAACTTCCCCTCACGCCCATTCGTTCCTAGATCTGACGTCAAGGGCCGCACTTCCGCCGCCCCCCTTCCCGACGGAGACATCCCATGCCGCAAACCGACACGGTCAACCGCCGCTTCGTTCTGGCCGAGCGCCCCAAGGGCGAGCCGACCGACAGCACGCTCCGCCTTGAGACCACGGACATTCCTAAGCCCGGGGCGGGCGAAATGCTGCTACGCACCCAGTATCTGTCGCTTGACCCCTATATGCGTGGCCGGATGAGCGATGCGCCCTCTTACGCGCCCCCGGTCGAAATCGGCGGGGTCATGGTGGGCGGTACAGTGGCGCAGGTGGTCACCTCAAACCTCGATGGTTTCTCGCAAGGCGATTGGGTAGTTAGCGGCAATGGCTGGCAGGATTACGCCTTGTCCGACGGCGAGGGCGTGCTGCCCCTGGGCCCCGACCCTGAGCATCCGTCCTGGGCGCTCGGCGTGCTCGGTATGCCAGGCTTCACCGCCTGGGCTGGCCTTAAGGAAATCGGCCAGCCGCAGGCCGCCGAGACCCTGGTGGTCGCCGCCGCAACAGGCCCGGTCGGCGCCACCGTGGGCCAGATCGGCAAGATCCTCGGCTGCCGCGTTGTCGGCATCGCGGGCGGGCCGGAGAAATGCGATTACGCGGTTGAGACGCTTGGGTTCGACACCTGCATCGATTACAAGGCCGAAGGCTTCAAGGACGCCCTGAAAAAGGCCACGCCAGACGGCGTCGACATCTATTACGAGAATGTCGGCGGCAAGGTCTTTGACGCGGTGGTTGGCCTGTTGAACCCCGCCGCACGTGTGCCGGTCTGCGGCCTGATCTCGCAATACAATGCCACCAGCCTGCCTGACGGCCCCGACCGGGTGAGTTGGCTGATGGGTCAGATCCTGCGCAAGCGCATCACCATGCGCGGCTTCATCATCTTCCACGATTTCGGCCACCTCTACCCGCATTTCGCCAAGGAAATGGGCGCCTGGGTGCGAGAGGGCAAAATCCACTATCGCGAAGAGGTGATCGACGGGTTGGAACAGGCCCCCGCCGCGTTCGTTGGCCTTCTGCGTGGCGAGGCTTTTGGCAAGCGGGTCATCCGCGTCGGCACCTCCGATTAATCCCTCAAAGGAAACAGATATGAACATCCTGATGGTCCTCACATCGCATGACGAACTTGGCGATACCGGCGAAAAAACCGGGTTCTGGCTGGAAGAATTCGCGGCCCCCTATTACGTTCTGAAAGATGCTGGCGGCCAGATCACGCTGGCCTCGCCAAAGGGCGGCCAGCCACCGCTTGACCCGAAAAGCGATGCCGAGGACGCGCAGACCGATGCGACGCGGCGCTTCAAGGACGACCCAGAGGCGCAGGAGGCTTTGGCCCACACCAAAGTGCTGTCCGAGGTCGACGCGGCGGGGTTCGATGCCGTCTTCTACCCCGGCGGTCATGGCCCGCTTTGGGATCTGGCCGAGGATGCCGACAGCCAGCGCCTGCTTGAAACCTTCGCCGCCTCCGACCGCCCGATCGGAGCCGTCTGCCACGCGCCCGCGATCTTCCGTCACACGGAAGGCGCCGACGGCAAGCCGCTGGTTGCGGACCGCAAGGTGACCGCCTTCTCGAACTCGGAAGAAGAGGCGGTGGGCCTGAAGGACGTCGTGCCGTTCCTTCTGGAGGACATGCTGGCCAAAAATGGCGCCACCTACTCCAAGGGCGAAGACTGGTCGTCCTACGTCGTGGTCGACGGCAAGCTGGTCACCGGCCAAAACCCCGCCTCATCGGAAGAGGCCGCCCGCGAACTGCTGAAGATGCTCTGAAAGACTGGCGGCCGCCTGTTGCAAAATCATTCTTGCAAGGGCGGCCGCCTCATAGGTTTAGGCATTCGTCCTCCAGCGACCAAGACGCTGTTTCGTAGGTCCAGGATGTATGGGGACGTTACCTCCATTTCTGAAGACTTGGCGGTGCACCGTCCAAACAACACCAAAAAGATCCCCCACCAGCCAAAGCGCCAGCCCCGGGGACGGGCAGGCACTCGCCCGCCTCCTTCGGCTTGAGTCCGGGCGGGAGGCAGGTTTTCGCTGCACCACACGGAAATGACAGCAAAGCGGACTGTGCCGACGGTCAAGACCGTGTTTCAATGGCTGTTGCCAGCCCAAACCCGCCGTTGGCTGGCTTCTCAAAACGCCTGCTTAACTTCTCCAGAGCGGACGTTCGTGCACAGCGCAGCATTTTGAGGGGATTGAAGTCTGCTTCGCGGGACTTTTCCAACCTTCGTGGCGGCTGCGCCAAGGTCTGCTAGATGGCAATCAAGGTGATTGCGGCTTGATCTGTTCCTCTCACACCGCATGTTCTTGAAGATAAGCAGTCAAACCATCAGTAGTTGATTTGGCGCCGCCTAATAACTGAGTAGCCCATGCTGCAACTTCAAACTCGACGATGTTCATCTCCCAGATGCAGCCAACCACTTCCCTGACCCCGTCTCCGAATTCTGTCGGTGCGTCCCAGCTTGCCCTCATCTGGTCGAGATGGGCCAAAACGCTGCCCCACTGCCAATAAAAAACCGGAGAGACGACAGCTACCTCTGCAAAGTGAACGATTTGAAACGCAACGCCCTGGTTGCCCGCTTCATCGTTCAATGATCCGGCTTTTGGCAAACGCCTCAAAGCTGCCTCGCCAGCAGCAGTCGCGATAGCTTCATCGAACGCTCTTCCATCGGCAAGAATGGCATATCTCTTCAGATGCCATCCGTTACTTTCAACATGCGGAAGGGCTAAAACTGGACGCGGTCGAAATGGCTGCAAACTACTCAAATCAAACTCCTGAATACCATTGTTTGAGCCTAGCTGAGCTGCTTCAAAACGCTAGGCCAAAAACTCTCGAAGCTCGTAAGCCGCCATTCGTGCATCGTGCAGCATCGGTCACTCTGGGCTCCTCGCTGTCATTGGAGCAAACGCAGCATCTTGGTGCCAAGGCCGTTTCGCGGCGACGGACGGCCCAAACCGGTCACTCGGTCAGGTGACGCGATGCTGCGGTGCGGCCCGTCAGATCCGCCTTTCGCTGCGCATGCGAACCTTGGTCGGTTTTGGAGGTCCAGAGCGCGAACAGAGCCGTCGTTCGCAAAAACGTTGGCAACGTACACTGTTGCCTGATCCGCGATCAAAGGTACGAGGCGGCTTTGGCTTCGCTCTTGTGCGCCAATGGTTGGTTTCGCCGATACCGCGACGGTCTCAGCAAAGCTTCTTTGTTACCAAGCGACAGGTCCTTCAGGCTGGTGCAGGAGTGGACGAGGCTTTTTACCAAATGGTAAGGTCACTCAAGGGGCTTAGCTTCTCCGAGCCTGAAAAAACGTGACGATCAAGATGCTGGTCCGGAACACCGAGATGTTCTCGCAACAGGCCTTTGAAAAGCGCCCGGATGTCGGTCGTCGGCATAAGGTCACGGCCCTCGTAGAGGTCCCGTTGCCGCAGGCCCGGCCAATCGGCATGCACCTTCCCGCCGGCTACAGCACCGCCGACGAGTAGCGCTGCGCCAGCGGTGCCGTGGTCCGTTCCGTTCGATCCGTTCATGGCTACGGTTCTTCCGAACTCGGTGAAGAAGACGAGAACAGTCTTCTGCCACGCAGCCCCTCCGATCTCACGGCGAAACTCTGCCAGACCCGCGTCAAGATCCCTAATGGCTCTCCAGAACGGTCCGTGGATCGCGGTCTGCCCGACATGACTGTCCCACCCACCGAGTTCGGTGAACGCAACGCGTGGTCCTTCATCGTTCCTCAGAATGCGCGCGGCCGCCGACATAAGCGCTACGAACTTGCTTGCGGACGGATCGGTAGCGATAGCAGAATCATGCGACTCCCTGGCGCTTAAGAAGTGCCGGTATAGCCGGTCATGCCCCAAGTAAAGGTGCTGCGCACGCGCGACGAGATCGGCGTCCGGTTCAGGAAGACTTGAAGGCGACCATGACGTGATTTCGGCTTCGCCTCGCATGATGAGCGGGAGGGACGATGTGAGCGACATGCCCATGGCACTACCTGTGTGAGACAGATCGAGGATCGCCCGATTCAGCCACCCCGTCGCCTGGCCGTAGGCTGCGTCCGATCCGTTCTCTACGAGGTTCTGAGCATCAAAATGGGATCGCTCCCTGTAGGGGCTTGCGACAGCATGCACTAATGACATCTCGCGGGCGCGCCATGCCTCGTGAAAGGTTGGAAGAAGCGGGTTGAGGGCGAAGAACCCGTCGAGCTCCAATGCGCCGCCAGCGAGACCGGGACGTTCAATCGCCAGCCCGTTCCGTGCCTCCCGATACCGGGGATCCCCGATAGCAGGCACCACGGCGAGGCCGTCCATGGCGCCTCTGAGAAAGACAACGACCAGTCGGTGGTCCTGATAGTTTTCACGAGGGTTAGCAAAGGCAATCCTGCCCGGCGCTAAACCGAGGGCTGGCAGTGCAGCTAAGTGCCGAAGTACTTGGCGTCTGTTAAATGGCATTGGCTGCCCTCCATGGATCAGCGGTAAAGAAATTCGGGTGATACGAGCATCAAGGCGGTGCCTTGGGTCGGACTGGCAGCTTGTGAGATGATCTGTTCGGTTTTCTGGCTGAGATACGGACCGATGGCTTCCCGCGCAATGTCGACCGGCGCAAGTGTCGCGTCTCCAATCTCGAGTGACACCTTGTTCGCCCACTCTAGCCGTTTCCAAAGTTGGTCCGGTCCTTGCCAGTCAGCGCTGCGATCGGACCAGCCGTCGGGGCCTGGCGGAGCATAGGGCGGCTGTCCCATGTCCGTCAGTAGACGGTCCAGAACCGATCCTTTCAGGGGCGGCAAGCCAAGCGCCCGAGCCGCGGAGATCAAGTATTCTTCTGGGCGTTTGAACTTCGGCAGATCTGTCACCCAAACGTCGGGTGAATTCACAAGCGCCACGCAGGTCGTGCGTAGGTCCCCTTCGCTATCGAGGAAAGCCTTGGCGACCTGTTCAACAATCGACGCGGGGGGATCGTCGGCCACAAAGTGCCTGACCAGTTTAGCAGCGACGAACCTTGCGGTGGCCGGATGTGTCGAAAGGCGTTTCAGGATCGCTTCGCCCTGAGCGGCGCCCTCCTGATCGTATACTTCTCCCAATACGGTTTGTGGCCCGGGCTCATGCGCGTCCTTATTGAACGCGAACATTTCTTCAGCCGTCCAATGCGCAGCCGCCCGGCGCTCGCGCAAGCTTCTCGCCCGGCGAACCTGCCATCCGGTGATCGCAAGCGCAAAGGCGCGAACGTCGCTTTGTGAATAGCCACCATTCACGCCAAGAGTGTGCAGTTCCAGGATCTCTCTCGCGAGATTTTCATTCAGGCCGGTCAGTCTGCCGATCACTGGTAACGTTGGCGCCTGATCCGGATTACGACCCCAATCTGAGTTCGGGCCGATGGAATACGAATTATCGAGATAATGAAGCATCGCGGGATGCTTCGACGAGGTCATCAGCATGTCGTGGAATGTCCCTACCACGTGGGCCCGCGCGACGTCCCTTTCAAATGATGGAGGCATCGTGATTGCCGAGGCCTTGCGCGTCGAGACAGTGAAGTGGTTGGCCCAGAATCGCATGAGACGCTCTCGGAACGGTCGTCGCGTTCTAACGGCGACGGCGAACCGTGCCTCGATGGCAGTCTGATTTCGGGCCTGGAACGTGGTAGTAAGCGACTCCTCTGCGCCAAGCTTATTGCCATCGGGGTTAACCAAGACGGCCTCGACCTGCGCGCGCACGCGATCCAGGATGAAGCCAGGCACGTTCCTGCCGCCGTCCTGGCTTGCATACTGAATGGCCCAAAGGCCGAAGGCTCGATGATTGGCGGCGGTGTTGGGGAGTGCCGCTAGCTCGTTGGGAAGAGCTTGCTCAGGGACAAGCTGCTCGATGAGCCATCCTCTCGGATCGCCTTGGATCTCTCTTATTTCGCCTGGGCGTGCACCAAGACCGAAGCGATTGGTCGCGATGGCGGCATTCCTAAGAGACATTTCTTTTCCGTTCCCTAGTATCGCTGGACGCTTTGAATTGGTGGATCATCAGCACCTGTCGTAACCGACTAGAAGTGACCCATCTCGGCGGGAATTAAGTTAGTCGTTGCCGGGAAAAGCGCCGCCAAAGGGCTCGCCCATAGCCGGCCTTCCTGCATTCTCTCGAAGTTCTGCGCGACGTCGCATCAATTCGTGCCGTGCCTCGTCGGGTAGGTCGTCGACGATGTCGATAACTATGTCCGAACCGATGCGCCATTGTGCGGCGCGGGCTTGTCCGAGCGCTTCGGCAGCGGCCCGCGCTGTGTCGGCGTCGAATGTTTCGGCTTGAAAGGCGCCAGCCATCTGGTCAATGGCTGATCGCGTGGCCGCTGCGGCTTCCCGCATCTCAGGAAGACGCTGGATGATCGCTTGGCGCACTGCCCTGCGGTCGGCGGCTGACAGGCTCTCGAGGTCGGTGAGAATACCAAAGGGTTGCGAGATTAGTGCAGGACTGACAACGACCTGAGCCGGGCGCATAGACGAAGTCACAATGAAGGCGAGAAGGGCAACATTGATCAACACAAGCACCCAGACGACGAGGTTGCGGCGCGTCATAGAAACCCCGCTTGCTGCGTGATCTCACCCATCAGCGACAGGAATTCCGCCTCCGGCGTTGGCTCGGATGGAGCCGCGTATCCAAAAGTAACACCAATCAAAGCTGCAGCAGCAACTGCGCCGCTGGGCAGCAAAAGCTTTCGCCAAGATATACTTCTGGATATCGGCCGATGAGTTTTGGGCTCTGCAGAGGTGAGAGCTGCCGGCTGAGCCGCAATGGATGCCAGAACACGTTCTCTCAAATCCGCCGCTGGCTCTGGCGTGTCCGCATGCAGTGTGCTTGCCACAAGTTCAAGCAGCGCTAGCGCATCTCGGACATCTGGCGTATCCCGAACCGACGCAATCCGGACTCGAGCCCTCGACGGCCATTGAGCCTCATCCGGTCCGTAGGTGTCCAGATCGCGTAACGCACGGCGGACTCGCCACCGGCGCATCAGACCAATCTCATTCATGATCGAAACTCCCCAGAAGTTCGTCCTTCTCTCCGTCCAGCGCCCCGCGAAGAGCACGGCGCGCGCGTGCTAACAGCGACTCTACTGCTTGCTCTCCGATCCCCATCGCGGCGGCCGTCTCCGCATTTGACAGCTCGCCGTCCATGACCAGCGAAAGCGCCACGCGTTGGCGGTCCGGCAAACCCTTCATCGCCGAGAGCAAACGCCGACGAATGCCCGCGAATTCGGCGCTGACATGCGGATTGGCTGTGCGTGACGGGTCGGGCTGTTCTGGGACGACGTCGGTCGGCGTCTCGCGTCGCTTGCGAAGCAGATCGATGGCGCTGTTTGACGCTATCCGCGATATCCATGTGGCTAGCTCGGCCTTTTCGGGCGACCAGGACTCGGCATGCTTCCATATCCTCATGAACGTCTCCTGTGTGACATCCTCGGCCCCCGCCCGATCGCCTAGTATGCGGTAACCGATCGAATGAACCCGTCGTTCGTGCCGATTGTATAGCCTGGCGAACGCGGCCCGATCGCCACGGACGACGGCCTGGATGTCTTCGGCGTCGCTGGATGAGGACATTCGCCTGCGCCTGCGGTTCGTTATTGCTCATCGACGTGTTCAAGCGATGTCATCCGCGGTTCATGAACCTCTGCAGGCGCTGCATGAACGCATCGACCTCGGCTGCGGTCGTCACGCCGTCACCGTTGCTATCGGCCCGCGTGATGAATGCGCCATCGTTGGCCATGAACTCCGCTTCAGAGATCGATCCGTCGCCATTTTCATCGAGACGGGTGAACGGATCGCGCCGTCCATTGCCGCCAATGCTCGGCGCTGAGAAACCAGCTGTCGCCATTCGCTCCTGCATCATTCGGTTCGCCTCGTCAAACTCGGCGCGAGTGACAGCACCGTTGCCGTCCGCGTCGCGTTGATCGAAGCGTCTTGCTTTTGCCGCTTCAAATTCTGCCCGCGTGACCGATCCATTCCGATCGGTATCGAATGCCATGATCAGATTGAAATCCTGGGCATTCACCGGCAGTGCCTGCGCCGCGATCAATATCGTAACTGCGAGCAAACCAGGGCTCAATCTCAAGTTTTTTGCGTTCATCCAACATGTCCCTTCAATTTTGGGGCTAGGCAGCCGGGGCCATATCTTGGCTCCGACTGTGCCGTCCTGATTATTAACGATTATTGATCCAGATTTGACGACGGATATCGCGGCGCTCTCTTCCACTGGCAATGCGCGGGCCCTCGATACCGCGGCGGTCGCGAATGCTTTCGCGCAGGTCCCTGCGATCTTCGAGGCGATCTAGCGGTCCGTGATCGACGGCGCGATCCGCGATGCCTTCCCTTAAGTCGATACGGTCTTCGATTTTGTCCAGCAAGACAGGTTGATCGGCCGATGCCGTGATCGGTGAAATGGCAACTGCGCCAGCTAAAGCGATGGCTAAGTACTTCATTGGTATCTCCATTTTCGTTTCTGCTTTCACTTACGTGCGGAAAGGAGGCAACCTGTCGCCACCGGCAGAAAATAGTTGTTCGGGCTAATTTTCGACGAATGCCAACGCTGTGTTCAAATGGTCGGAAGACCGCTGTGGCAGTTGTTCTCATCGCTCGACTTGCATAAGCGGATCCCACTGTTCAAAGATCTCTTTGTATGTGGGAATCGATAAATCAAGAAACGACAAGCCAGAACGGATGAGTTAACTACTTGTGAACGTCCGCATTTCGTTGGTTGAGGTAGTGTCCTCGCACATGCAGCGAAAGTCTCCTTCCCGCCCATTTCGGAGGCGTTCGTGGGCGCGACGGATATTGAACAGATGTACATGACGTTTGGCCCGAAATCGCCTGACAAACATAAGCCGCTGGCCCAACCCGATCTAACCATGCCGCGCCTGAAGTCACCCAAGCCTCGGCTGGGATCAATGCGGTCCCGCTGGGATGGCCTGGCGCAGCATGAGCGCAAAGGCCCGCGGCGGTCGGACGGACCAATCAACACCGCGCGCTGGCAAAGGCTGCGCCTGAAGATCCTGAACCGCGACGGCTGGCAGTGCCAGGCGACAGGTGTCGCCCTGGTCGGTCGCTATCCCGCGCCGAACAGTCCGGTGGTCGACCACATCCGCGCCCATCGCGGCGACCTGGATCTGTTCTGGGATGAGGACAACCTGCAGGCTGTGTCGAAGGCCTACCACGACAGGGTCAAGCAGGGCATCGAGAAGCGCGGCCGGCCCTGAGGCCCCGCAATCATCAACCAAAGGAGGGGGGGCGGTCAAAAAGGCTGGAAGGCCTCGATCGCTAGACCCGCGCTCCTCTCATTCGGAGAATTTTTTTCTGTGAACCGGAAATTCGGTCTGCTGGGCGACCCTATCCCTGAGAACCACGGGAAGCCTGGCGCGAACGGCCATGTGCCGACCGCAGAAAATGCGCGCAAAATCAGGGTGTTGCTGGTGGTCGACATGAAGAAGGCTCAGATCGCGAGATATCTGGGCATCACATTCCCGACGCTGAACAAGCATTATTTTCAATCCGGCAAGGTCAACCTGCAGCATTCGCGGGAACACGTTGCTTTTCCACAGAGGGCGGATTGCGGACCTTCGCTGCAAACCCGAGGCAGAGATGTTTAGATTATCAAAGCCGACATTCAATCCGCTCCAAAGCGCTTCTGTTTTCTACGCCCGGGGCCCGCATTAGCGGCCGCTCGAATGTCACAAAAAAAGCTAACAGCATAGGCGGCGCAGACGAGTTGTTCCAGGTAAATCCGTTTCGTTGCGAAGGACTCGAAATTCAGAGGCTGCTCAGTCGATCCGGCGCTTCGGATTCCCAGGTGCGGCCGGCATCGGCCGTCACCCGCCGCATCGATATCTCGAACCGATAGAGTTCGGGACGGTACAGGACACGGATCATTTCGACAGGGCGGCCGTCCTCGTCGCGCACCAGTCGGTTTACTTCGATTAGGGGCGAGCCCGCAGGGACAGACAGCGCGCGGGCGACTTCTGCATCCGCGACCGTGGCACTGATTGTCTGGGTGGCCGAGGCCACCGGCACTCCGGCTTCTTCCAGCAAAAGCAGGAGCGGCGTTCGTGATAGGTCCTGGCCTTCGATGCGGTGGCCGATTTCCTCAGGCACAATGGTCACGAGGTAAGACATTGGTGCCCCAGTCAAAGTCCGCACCCGCACGGCGCGCTGAACGACAGCGCCCTCGCTAAGCTCCAGCGTTTGGGCCACATGGACAGTTGCTGGAAGGTAGCGGGTATCCAGTATTTTCACCGAAGTTGTGCGCCCCATGTGCCCAACATTTTCAAACAACCCGTCAAGTGACGTCGTCATTGCCGCGGGCGATGGCTCGAATGGCAGGACGCGGGTACCCCTGCCGCGTTCACGCACGACGCGGCCCATTGCAGCCAGTTCATTCAGCGCGCGCCGCGCCGTGATGCGGGAGACGCCAAACTCAGCGCAGACCGCTGCTTCGCCCGGGACTGCATCACCGGGCCGAAGCGTTCCCGCGCTGATCCGGTTGGTCAGGATAACCATAATCTGTCGATAGAGCGGCACACCGCTGGCGGTGTCGAGCGGCATCGGTGTGGGTTCAGGCAGCGACATCGGAAAGGTGCCTAATCTAGAAAGAAGAGTATTGCTATAATGGTATACTATAATAACATCTTTCGATACCGAAAGTAGGTCGCACTTTGGATTTGACACGGGAACCAATACTGATCGTGGGCGCAGGGCCAGTTGGGCTGACCCTCACGTGGCGGCTGTCTCAGTCGGGTTTGCCAGTGCAAGTGTTTGAAGCGGAGGACACAATTGCCGATCAGCTACGTGCTTCGACTTTTCATCCACCCACGCTCGACTACTTTGACGAAAGCGGAATCACGGCTGAGTTGATTGCCGCTGGCCGGATCACGCCAACATGGCAGATCCGCTTGCACACGACCGGCGAACGGGCCGAATTTGACCTTGCCGTCCTGAGTGGGGACACAGCGCACCCGTACAGATTGCAGTGTCGTCAGGCGTTGCTCAGCCGGGCGCTGGCGGCTCGTCTTTCGGAAGGTACGGTGCATTTCGGAGCACAGGTCACCGCCGTGGCGCAGGATGACGCGGGCGTGTCAATCACGGTTAATGGCGAAGTTGTGCGTGGCAGTGTTCTGATTGGATGTGATGGTGCCCGCAGTCTGGTGCGCGAGGCGATCGGGGCAGATTTCGAGGGGGCGACATACCCGGAAAACACAATCCTCGTGACCACACATTTCCCGTTTGAAGACCACCTGAGCGGGTTGTCGGGCGTCAACTACATTTGGAAACCGGGCGGGACCTATTCACTGTTGCGCTTGCCCGACCTTTGGCGCATTTCGCTACATCCGACTGAGGGACAGACACCGGAAGAGGCGCTGGAGGACGCGTCGATCCGCGCGCAAACTCGCGAGGTGTTGCCGCAAGCGGGTGACATCGACATCGTCGAAAAGCGGATTTATCGCATTCATCGCCGCGTGGCTACGCGTTACTGCAAGAATCGGATGTTCATTGCAGGGGATGCGGCACATCTGAACAGCCCCAAGGGCGGGATGGGCATGAACGGCGGCATCCATGATGCCTGGTGTCTGGCGGATTTGCTGATCGAGGTTGCCAACGGTGGCGATCCAGCGCGGCTGGACACTTATGAAGCGCGCCGCAGGCCCATTGCGCGCGACGATATCGTTGCGCAGGCCGACAAGAATCGCGCGCGCATGAACACCACCAATGAGGCCGAGCGTCACGCTTACTTGCAGAGTTTACAGGAGACCGCCGCAGACCCCGTGAAAGCACGGGAATTTCTATTGCGCTCTTCAATGATCGCAGGGCTCAGGCGGGCGGAGGCGCTGGCATGAACGGAGTTTTGGCGATCCTTGGAGGCTGCGGCGGCATCGGGCGCGTTTTGGTGGCCGAGGCCGTAAGCGCGGGCTACGACGTGTACGTGATCGATCTGCCGCAATCGATCGAGGCGCATCCGCCTGACGTGCCTGCGCTTCCCGCCGACGCCACATCCGAGGCAGATCTTGAGCGCGCGGCCAACACGTTGCCGTCCGATCTGGTGGGATTGGTCAATCTGTCAGGCTTCATGTCAGACAATCGCCCGGTCACTGAAACAGGCTCGGACACTTGGGACGAGGTGCTGACGGGCAACCTGACCGCTAGCTACAACGCCGCCCGGGTGCTGCATCCCAAGCTGGGCAAAGGCGCATCGCTTGTGATGACCGGATCTGGCCTGGGTCATTTCGCGCGCCCCGGGTACGGGCCATACGCCGTTGCCAAAGCCGGGATTGCGGCGCTGACGCGGCAACTGGCGCTGGAACTGGCACCTGATATCCGGGTGAATTGTGTGGCACCTTCCGCCGTCGACACGGCGTTCCTGCGCGGTGGCACCGGACGGTCGGATGAAAAGGCGCAAACGCGGCTGGACCTTGACGCCTACGCACGCGCAATCCCGCTCGGCCGGATCGCGGAGCCGCAGGATGTGACCGGGCCCATACTTTTCTTTTTGTCGGATGCGTCTCGCTATATGACTGGACAGGTGCTCCACGTGAACGGAGGCACGTATATGCCATGACCGAAGCACCCCGTTTTGAAACACCGATTACACCGCCAGCCCGCGTCACTGGCTGGGCCGGAGACCGTGCCACGCCCGGTGGCGGGTCGGAACTGCCGGTTTTCTACCCGGCGACGGGGCAGCAAATCTCGGTTCTGGTCGAGGATGATGCGGCTTCGGTCGATGTGGCCGTCTCGGTGGCGCGTCGGGCGTTTGATACCGGGCCGTGGCCGGGGCTTTCCACGGCCGAACGGATCGCTGTGCTGGAGCGTTGCGGACAGGTAATCCGCGACAATGCCGACGAATTGGCCCGACTGGAATGTGCGGCTACCGGGCTGCTGTTGCGCGAGCTGAAAGAGCGGCACATGGCGCGCGCGGCTTACAATTTTCGCTTTTTCGCGGATTTCATCAGTCAGCGCGCGGGCGACCGATACGATCAGACACCGGGATACCTGACGACTGTTGTGCGCGAACCGGTGGGCGTGGCCGCGTTGATCGCACCTTGGAACGCTCCGGTGGCGCTGGCCACGATGAAGATCGCGGCGGCTCTTGCCTTTGGCAACACCTGTGTCCTGAAACCGTCCGAGCAAACGCCGCTGGCGCTCGCCCGGCTTGTGGCTTTGCTGCAGGAGGTGTTGCCAGAAGGCGTGCTGACTTTGGTGAATGGGCGCGGACCTGTGACTGGCGCGGCACTCGTCGCCCATCCGGGTGTCGATCTGGTCAGCTTCACCGGCGGTACAGAGACAGGTCGGGCGATCATGTCAGCTGCCGGTCAGCGTCTTGTACCTTGCACGATGGAACTGGGCGGCAAGTCGGCGAATGTGATCTTTGCCAGCGCTGATGCCGAACGCGCGCTTGATGGGGCACTACTGGGCATCTTTTCGAACAACGGGCAGCAATGCCTTGCCGGATCACGCATCCTGGTAGAACGGTCCATCTATGACGATTTCGTCGGACGCTTTGTCGACCGCACTCAACGCATTCGTGTTGGGGATCCGACTTTGGCCGAGACAGAGCTTGGCCCGCTGGCATCGCGTCCGCACATGACGCGGGTGCTGAGCTATGTTGATACCGCCCATGCCGATGGCGGAACGCTTTTGACAGGCGGTGCCCGGCGCAACGATTTGGGCGACGGGTACTTTGTGACCCCGACCGCTGTAAGCGTGCCCAGCAACGCGGCGCGCACGGCGCAGGACGAGATATTCGGCCCCTTTGCCACCTTCCTGCCCTTCGACACGGCTGAAGAGGCCGTGGCGATTGCCAATGACACGCAGTTCGGCCTTGTTTCGTATGTCTGGTCGGACCACCTGCCCACGGTCATGACCATGACCGAGCGTCTGCGCTCGGGTGTCGTTTGGGTGAACACGCCAATGATGCGCGAACTGCGTGCGCCGTTCGGCGGCTACAAAAACTCGGGTGTGGGCCGCGAAGGCGGCGCGGCGTGCGAAGCATTCTACACCGAGGAAAAAACCGTCACCCTGCCCAAGATCCCGCCACCCTTGCGGCGGCTCGGAGACACGGGCGGATAACCCGACAAGGAGTATGCAATGAAACATTTCAAGACATTATTGACCGTAGCGGCGGTCACACTCGCGGGGCTACCGGCCAGCGCACAGGATCTTGTGAAGATCGGCACCTTCGTGCCCGAACAATCGGTGGGCGTTGCCCGCGTGATCAAGCCGTGGATGGAGGCCGTCAGCGCCGAGACTGAAGCTGTGCGACTTCAAGGGTTCTGGGGCGGCACGTTGGGCAAATCACCCTTCAAGCAGTTTGAATTGGTGCAGAACGGCGTGATGGACGTGAGCTGGGTCCTGCCCTCCTACACCGCCGGGCAATTCCCCGAGATGGGCGTGTTTGAATTGCCGTTCCTCTTCCGCACCGCCGAAGAGGCGAGCGTTGTTGGCTGGAAGCTGCATGAACAGGGTCTGCTGACCGGCTTTGATGGCGTGCATGTGATCGGCTTCTTTGCCGCGGAACCCAACGCGCTCTTCATGAAGACCAAGGTTGACGATCTGTCCGACCTTCAGAACATGAAAATCCGTGCCGTGGGCGGCATCCATGCCTCGTGGCTGGAAAGCCTTGGTGCGGCATCCGAAACGCTGAGCTCTGCCGAGATGAACGAAGCGTTGAACCGGGGCACTTTGGATGGTGCTGTGCAGGGTTGGACGGGGATGCGCACCTTCAAATCCTTGCCGTTGGTCGATCAGGCTCATACTGTCCCCGCGGGCGCAATCCCGTTCCTGCTTCTGATGAACCAGTCCAAATGGGACGCCCTTCCCGCAGAGGCGCAGGACAAGATCATGGCGCATGGCGGGCTGGCCATGGCCGAAATGGGCGGCGCTGCCTACACCGCTGTGGGCGAAGAAATCCGCGCCGGCATCGTGGAAGAAGGCCGGATTGAGATCGTCGAGTATTCCGACGAGCAACTGGCGCAGTGGGCCGAAGCGGCGCAGGGCGTTCATCAGGCCTGGATCGACGCAACACCGAATGGTCAAGCTGTCTATGACGCGGCTATTGCGGCTCTGACCGAGATGCGCGGGTCAACGTGATGAAACCCACAGCCACGGCCCTGCGAATTGACCGCATCACGCAGGCTGTGGCTCTGATCGGCTTCGCCGGGCTGGTGGCTGTGGCTTTCCTTATCTTCTACGATGGCGGCGCGCGCTATCTGAACGCGCCGCGCATTCACGGACTCAAGGACTATGGCGAGGTGGTTTACCCGCTGGTCATCGCCAGTTGCTTTCCCGCCGGCCTGCTGCGCCAGACCAACGTCACTGTACGTGTTTTTGGCAAGGTTGGTGGCGGTCGGCTAAACGCGTGGCTTGAGACATTTGCCGCCTTTGTCGTGTTGGTTTTCTTTGCCATTCTCGCCTGGCAGTTCGTCAAGCTGACCGGCAAATACGCGGATGCAGGTCGCACGACGCGCACCATTGGCATTCCTTTGGCACCGTGGTGGTGGGTCACAACCGTTATCATGGCAGCCTGCGTACCTGTGCAATTCTATGTCTTTATCAGTTGGCTACGGGCTACTCTTTCGAACAGTGGAGCTGGCCACGAAGGCCTGTCACATGCCGAACTTGATACACTGGGCGGGAGCAGCTGATGGTCGCCGATCCTTTGACGACCGGGCTTTTGGGTCTGGCGGCGATGTTCCTGCTGATCATTCTCCAAGTGCCAGTAGGCATTGCGATGGGCGTGGTGGGCGTGGTGGGCACCGGGCTGATCATCGGCTTTGAACCTGCGCTGACACTTTTAGCGACAGAACCCTCTTCAGCCATGTCGGCCGAGGGGTTGGCGGTGATCGCGCTTTTCCTGCTGATGGGCAATCTCGCGCATGCGGGCGGGCTATCGGACGAGCTTTACCGGTTGGCCTATGCGTTTCTCGGCCATCGGCGGGGCGGGCTGATCTTTGCCACCATCGGTGCTTGCGCAGGTTTTGGCGCGATTTGCGGATCGTCGGTGGCGACAGCGGCAACCATGGCACGGATTGCCTTGCCGCAAATGATCGAACGTGGGTATGCAAAATCCTTGGCAGCAGGGGCCATTGCGTCGGGGGGCACGCTGGGGATGATCGTGCCGCCATCGGTGGTGATGATCCTCTACGCGATACTGACCGAGAATTCGATCATCACGCTGTTCCTCGCTGCCGTCGTGCCTGGCTTGCTGGCCGTCGTTTTCTATTTCATTGCCATCGGCGTGGTCGTCCGGCTTTACCCAGAGACCGCGCCGCGTGGTGAGCGGCTGAGCTGGGACAAGCGCCGACGCGAAGCGCGTAATAGCTGGGCCGTAGTGCTGCTGGCGGTGGCGGTGTCCGGCGGCATCTATTCCGGCATCTTCACCGTCACCGAAGCCGCGGCGGTTGGCGCTTCGATGGCTTTGATCATCTCACTCGCGCGCCGTCGCATTACGGGAAAGAGTTTTCTCGCGAGCCTCGGCGATACCGCATCCAACACCGGCCTGATTTTTGTCATCATCATCGGCGCGTCGGTGTTCTCCTATTTCGCCACGCTCTCTGGTCTGCCTGCGGCAATCGTGGCCTGGATCGAAGGGATGGGCCTGCCGCCACTGGCGGTCATCGCATTGTTGATGCTGTTTTTCCTGATCCTTGGCTCGATCTTCGACACCATCGCGGCAATGGTCCTGACCTTGCCGTTCGTCTACCCGCTGGTGATCGGGCTGGGTTACGATCCGATCTGGTGGGGCGTTATCAACATCGTGGTGATCGAGCTGGGAATGATCACCCCACCCATCGGGATCAACGTCTTTGTGCTGCACGGCATGGCGCGAGATCTGCCACTGCGGACGATCTTCCGTGGGGTGGTGCCGTTTCTTCTGGCTGATCTGGTGCGCTTGATTGTCCTGATCCTTTTCCCATCACTCAGCCTTTGGCTGCCCGGCGCGCTGGGGTGGCTGTGATGGCACTCGAATACGGACAAAATGGTCTCTGGGGGGTTCTCACGCCACAGGCGAACACAACCGTCGAGCCCGAGCTTTGGGCATTGCTCCCGCCGGGTCATTCGCTGATAAACGCGCGGTTAGTGTCAGATCAATCCACCATCGAAGAGCGGCTGGTCGACTACACCATGCGATTTGGCGTAACGGCGGAGCGTTTTGGCAACGCGCCGGTCAACTGCATCGCGGCGGCTTGCACCGGAGCGTCGTACCTGATCGGTGCCCTGCGCGAGGCTGAGATTGTGGACGAGATGCAGACGCGGTTTGGCGTTCCGTTCTTGACCGCGGCGCTTGCGACGGTTGCGGCGCTGCGCGCGGTGGGTGCGCGGCGGATTGCTCTGTTGACGCCGTATCCCGAGACCCTGAACCGACCTTGCGTGCCGTATTGGGAGAGCTTTGGTTTGGAGGTTGTCGCCAAGGCCGGTCCGGCGCTCGAAGACAACGTCTTTCACCCGATCTACGCGATGACGGGCTCTGGTGTTCTCGCCTCTTATCGGACGCTGTCCGAAAGCGATGCGGATGCAATCCTTATGCTGGGAACTGGCATGGCCACGCTTGGACCGATCCTCACAGGACTGGAGGAAGGCCTGAAACCGGCGGTGTCCTGCAACCTAGCTCTGGCCTGGGCGGCGGCACAAGCGCGGCCTTGGGATGCTCTGGAGGGCGAAACCTTCGAGGACTGGCGCCAGGCCACTCACTGGCGACAGCGTTACGACGGATTGGTTGGCGGTTAAGCCCGCGCAGCGCCTGGCACGATCAAGACGGTTTCGTTCCCCAGAGCATACTTACAAGCCGCAAACCAGCCAACAGTCCAATGCCAGTTACATACAGCCAAACTCCGTCTGCGAAGGCGTCCCAAAGGCACAGGATCTCAAAGCCACATGCGGCCCGGGCAATCCGTTCTCAGGTTGCCAATTCCCGGTTTGATATAGCCGACGACTCTTTTTATTATAGCATTCAACCCGGCCAACGCTTTGAGGAGTGTCAGGGCCACAGCCAGACCCGACCCATCGAGGATCGGCGACAACGACACACCCGAAACGGCGAACGGCCGAAAAGCCTGCTTGTTACAGTCCCGAACCTCTGAATGCTGCGCGCCGCACTAAGGTCTGCTTAGGGCCGTCCTCACTAGATGTGGCATGGCCGCGCGACCCAATGCTGCGAACGCTCTAAAATCGTCAGTGAGCCCATGGTGACCGATGCTGCACTTCATATGAATGTCGGGTCTTCAAACTACGGCCAGAAACGTGCCGAAACCAAAGCTGATTTTGCCAAAGGTTTGTGTCACGGGACTCTTGATCGACGTTGGTCCGGCCGCCTCATGTGGCAAAACCACTGTGTGTGCCGCATAGGTTTTGACAACGGGTTTCTGCCCGATCTTACCCATTCGTCGCCTTTCAGGCGCGCAATGGACGAAGCGCTACGCATCATATTCTGCGCACACTCCGATTTGACTTCGGCTTTACATCGTCAAGCTCTGGTCAGGTTACGCAACGACAAAAGCCTTTACTTGTCTCATCTCAGCGCGGAACCGTATTCTGGCCTAGCAATCATGCCATCCACAATTACCCGGCACTATGCGGTCGCTGCGCCAATTTGTTTGAAGGATCATTTCAAGATGCGCGTCTTGCTTGTTGAAGACCACATGCCTTTGGCGGATGCTGTCAAGGATGCTTTGCAACGTGCTGGCTTCACGATTGATCATGTCGGCACGGCTGAAGATGCGCGCGAAATAGCAAGATTGGCAGATTACGCTCTGGTGCTTTTGGATCTCGGCCTGCCCGATGACGACGGGTTGCAGCTGTTGCCGGATTTGCGCCGCGATGGGCGGGTGCCGGTCATCGTGCTTACGGCACGGGATCAGTTGACAGACCGTCTGGCGGGTCTGGATGGAGGGGCTGATGATTATGTGGTCAAACCGGTCGAGATGCCAGAACTTGTGGCGCGCTGTCGGGCGGTGTTGCGGCGACCGGGAGATCGGTCTGACAGGTTACTCCGGATCGGGGTGCTGGAATTGGATACGGCTGCCCGCAGTGTCACTGTGAACGACACGCCCGTGTCAATCGGGCGCAGAGAGGTGGCCGTATTGGAGCAATTGATGCGGGCGGCGGGTCGGGTCGTCGCGCGGCGTGTCCTCGAAGAGGCGATCTATGGCTTTGACGATGAGGTGAGCCCAAATGCACTGGATGCTGCGGTGTCGCGGTTGCGACGCGGTCTTGAAACAGCAGAGTGCACCATCCCGCTCGTTACGGTGCGCGGAATTGGATGGATGCTTCCGCGAGAAGCTACATCATGAACAAGGACGCGCCCTCCCTTGCGCAACGTCTGACCCGGCGACTGACGATGATCGCTGCGGCTGTTGTCGTTCTGAATATCGCGATTGTCGGAATCTACTATGGCTCCGACCAGCGGGAATTGGAAAATGAGGCCCTGATCCACGAGATCGAACGGTTGCAGGTATCCATGGACGGCACGTCCGTCCCGCCAGATGCAGACCTGCGATCTCTTTATGCGGACCACCCCGCCGCCTATGCGTTTGCAGTGGTGGATCGCGGCGGCGCGGTCCTGGAGACGACGAATGCCGACCTGATCCCGCCCTTTGCCCGTGATGTCTATGCAGACGATTGGGTCATCAGACTTGGCACCGCTGCCAATTCCTTGCGCATTGCGGGGCGTGAGCTTCCCGATCGAACAGATGGTGTTCGGATCGTATTTGTCATGGCCTCCGACCCTGCGGACCTGATGAGGGCGGCGTTTCTGCGCGAATTCTACAGGCACGTTGCCCTGCCCGTCTTGCCCATGGCGCTGGTTCTGATCATCGCCAGCGCAGTCTTTCTGCGGCGCGGTCTGGTGCCGGTGGCCGTGGCCGCAAGGTGGGCCCGCTCCATAAAGCCCGGCACAGACGTGCCGCCGCCCACCATCGAAAATGCCCCTGCCGAGGTCGCCGATCTGGTGGATGCGACCCAGAGGGCGCTCAACCGGCTGGACCAGGCCCTCGCTAGCGAAAAACGCAATGCCGCTGAGGCCGCCCATGCCTTGCGCACCCCTGTCGCAGTTCTTGTGGCACGGCTGGACGCGTTGCCACCGGGCGAGACAACAGACCGTCTTCGCTCAGACCTCCTCACCTTGTCGCGCACGGTCCAGCAGGTTTTGGCAGCGTCGCGCACGGAGGCTGTCGAGGTGCCGCAGGACGCTGAGATTGACCTCTCCGCAGTGGCGGAAACGGTCGTCGCGTGTCTTGCGCCGTTTGCCCACGCTAAGGGCGTTGATCTTGCGTTGTCATTGCCCGAAAGCCCGGCTCTGGCCAATGCCGACGCAGAAAGCGTCGAGGTCGCGCTGTCAAACCTTGTCGAGAACGCCATTCTGCATGGCGGTCCGGGACCGGTTGAGATCACGGTCGGGCCGGCTCCCGCAATCTGCGTTCGCGATCACGGTCTGGGCGTCTCCCTCTCGGCCACGACCGAGCTGTTCAAACCGTTCTGGCGGGGGCCAGACGCGGTTCCGGGCGGCGCGGGTCTCGGCCTGGCAATCGTAGATCGCCTCCAGCGGGCGCAGGGTGGCAGGATCGAGGTGCAGGCACCCGTGGATGGCGGATGCGCGTTCCTTCTGACCTTTCAAAATCCGAAAATCTGACATCCCGTCAGACTGCTGTCAGACAGACCCTTCATATCTTGTCTCATCGGGTCTTGGAGACCCATTGGAACAGGAGCAAAACAATGAATGATTCGGACAAAGTCGACCTGCGTAAAGCCAGCAACTGGCTATCGGGCGAAGTTGAAATCCGCGTGCCAAAGGCTTGGCTGGCCATCGCAGGCGTTGCCATCGTGGTCCTGTTGATTGTCGCCCTCGATTAATCACAATGCGACACGACCAAACACACTGTCTGGAATTCAGGAGAAAAAGAATGAAAGCCCTCGCAACAACCGCACTGCTTGCAGCCCTTGCCACTACCCCGGCTCTGGCCAACCAGGTCACCGCCATCGCCGATGCGCAACGCGGCACCATGGTGACGGTGCAAGGCACGGTCGAGCGTATTACCGACGAGGACGAATTCCGACTCGCCGACGCAACCGGCTCTATCCGCATATACGTGGGGCCCAACTGGGTGCCAGCGGACGTGGGCGAGAAGATCACGGTAAACGGGTTTGTCGATGACGACCTTGGCCCCCGTGAAATCTATGCCCGGACGCTAACGCGCGCCGACGGAACGGAGATCACCTTGGACCGCCGCTACGAATAACCAAAAAGGCGAACGATCTATCCGCCGCGCCCGACCGTTTGCGCAGTCACGCACTGGGCCGCGCGATGGTGCGGTTGAACCGTGGCCGAGAGCTGAAGAGGCAGATGTCGGTCAGTGAGATATCCGACCGGCTGAGCCAGCTTGGGCCACTCTACCTCCTGACGGCGGTGGCCTGTGTTGCCGTCAGCCCCCTTTCGGGCATCCCTTTCGTGACGACGGCCTGCGGGTTGTCGATTGCAGCATTATCGATGCAGCTTTTGCTAGGGCCTGTGGACCATCATCTTGATGCTATGAGTGTAGCGACAAGGTTCCAACACGCTGCGTAGCTGCAATCAG
>CANNFR010000002.1 GCA_947503935.1 uncultured Paracoccaceae bacterium | reverse complement strand
GTGGAAAATCCCGCCGGTGCCCCGAAGATCCGCTAAACAGCCTTAGACCTTCACGCGGGCTGTAGTTTCCACACAGCTTCGGCCGCCAGCGCCGCATGGAAAGGTGCAGCAGATCTTTATCCTGATGCCAAAGTGCTGCTCTCTTTCCGCGCGAAACCTCAGGATTGGTGGGACAGTGTTGATCAAACTGTTTGGGAGGTCATTAGAACAGGGAACTTCCGCTTCTCCGATGACCGAGATGAAGCCAAGGCGTTTTCGGAACTTCATGAGCAGCTAACACGTCAATTCTGTGAGCGTTGGGGTGAACAGGACGCCGCGCTTGCTGCATATTCCAATCATCTGAAATCGGTCAGAGAGAATACCCCAGCTGAAAGGCTTGTGGAGTTCGAAGTTGGCGACGGATGGGCGCCGCTTTGTCAGGCGCTTGATGTCGCAAAACCAAGTGATCCATTCCCTAACAAAAACAACCGCGTGGCTTTCAAGTCTCGGAACGCCATTTGAGGAAGTCTGACGCGGCTGCAGCGCAATCCTCAAAGAGGAGAGAGAGCGTATACCTACCGTTCGCCTCAGCGAGGTCAATGCACGCATCATCCCGCAGATTGTGAGCTTAGAGTTAGTGGTTGAGATGTACAAACTGAGCGCAGTGAGAAATTTGACCGAACCTGCTCGACAGCGTCGATGGTCAGAATGTGCTCCGTCAGCAGCCGTTCGTAAGCGGTCAGATCGGAAACAACGATTTCGGCCAGGAAATCCGCATCGCCGGAAACCATGTGACAGGCGACAAGGCCCGGAATTCCCGAAAGGCTTTCTGCCACAAGCGCCGCGTTCTGCCGGGAATGGCGCGCAACCGTGATTTCTACGAACACGGTCAGCGCCAACCCTACCGCGTCACGGTCAATGATGGCTTTGTAGCCAGCGATCACACCCTGTCTCTCCAACAGTTTGACCCGTCTCAAACACGGCGAGGGCGACAATCCGACGCGATCGGCAAGTTCGGCATTGCTCAGACGTCCCTCATTCTGAAGCGTCGATATGATTCGTCTGTCTATGTCATCCATGTTGGCAGATTATGCTGAATTAATCTGCATTCAACACTATTCGTGCCAAAATCCTGATCTGCCCGATTTGTCTTTGGCAGGACATGCGGCCCGCTCCAGTGATATCGCAGGTGTCATCGAGACTGGCGTTCAGCCGGTTTGATCGCAAAGGATCGAGACGCGCATGATCAGACGCATCTGGCATGGCTATGCCACGCACGAAAACGCAGATCGCTACCAGGGAGTCGTCACCGGCGAGGTCATTCCCGGCATTCTGGCAATGAAAATCCCCGGCTTTCAGAGCATCGAACTGTTGCGGAGGACCCGGGAGGAAGACGTGGAGTTCATCACGATCATGCGGTTCCGAGATCTCGATGCCGTGAAGGGTTTTGTCGGCGAAGACTATGAGAGGTCTCACGTCCCACCCCGGGCCCGCAAGGTGCTGGCGCATTACGATTCGCGCGCGCAGCACTACGACACGCTGCTAGTCGAGGAGGTGAGATAGCCGCCACGACTTAGAACCGAAGTGCCTTCGGGCGGGTCGAGGCTGGCACAGAGCAGCCAATCCGATGATCACGCTTTAAGAAAACCATCCCTGGAGTTTCCATGTCCGTTCAACAGAACAACCCGCTTCGCGGCCGTCTCAACGCGTGGTTTCTGGCTGCGATCGACAGCTACGTGAACCGCCTTCTGCACGTGAAGAAATCCGCTCTTTTTGCCGACCTATCGGGGACCGTCGTCGAGATCGGGCCTGGTGTTGGCGCGAACCTTACGTATCTGGCTGGTGCGCATCGCGTCTTCGGCATCGAGCCCAACGCTCAGATGCGCCCAGTTTTGGAACGGCGGGCGGCACGGCGCGGCGTAAACCTTCAGATCCTCCCGGTTGGCGCAGAAGCTACAGGCTTGCCCGAAGCATCGGTGGACTTTGTCGTTTGCACACTCGTTTTGTGCACTGTTGGTGAGCCGCACAGGGTCCTGGAAGAAGTTCGTCGGATACTCAAACCGGGTGGGAAGTTTCTATTTGTGGAACATGTAGAAGCGCCGCATGGATCAATGTTGAGACGCCTGCAAAGGTTACTGCGGCGGCCTTGGCGCTATGTGTTCGAGGGGTGTTGTCTGGACCGGGACACAGCGTCGCTGATCCGCGCCGTTGGCTTCTCAAGCTGCCAAATCGATCAGTATCGGCTGAAAAGCCCATTTGTTCCGGTGAATGAGCAAATTGCGGGCGTCGCCGTTGTATAACAGCAGAGTATGACTTTGCGGCGCGTTGGCTCGTCGACTGATCACGAAGTCCGTGGCGATGCACATGCCATACATCGACCCAGTTGAGGAATTGGATATGACGTTTGAAATCAGACCTTTTGATGAGCGCTATACCGAAGAGTTACTCGATCTCAGCCTCCAAGCCTGGGCGCCCGTTTTCGAAACGATGGCGAAGACCAACGACAAATTCGTTCTGGATGCGTTTTATCCTAATGGATGGGAGGTGCGCCAAGTCGCGGATATAAAAGCGCTCCTGAAGGATGCGACCTGCGACGTGTGGACCGCACATGCGAATGACAGTTTGGCGGGCTTCATCGGATTGCGGACCCATCCAGAGGACATGATGGGGGAAATCCACATTGTCGCGGTGGCGCCCGAACATCAGCGGCGCGGGGTCGCGACGGCGTTGATGTCATTCGCCACCGACGAGTTCAGACGCGCAGGATTGAAGATGGTGATGGTAGAGACTGGTGGCGATCCTGCACACGAAACGTCGCGCGCCGCATACGAGAGCTTCGGATTCCGCCGCTGGCCGGTCGCGCGATACTTCAAGGCGTTGTAGTCTTCGAAATCAGTCCGTGGTGGCTGTCGGCTTGGCCAAATTCCGTCACCGAGAGTTCCTAATTGCTTCAAAGAGCACATCATTATGCTGAAAAACGATAAGTATGTGTCTCACTGCCCCTCATGAATACTAAGAGCGCATTCCTACCCCTCCTTGTGGTATCTCGTGTCTGCACAACAGCTGTGTTCATGACCTACGCGGCGTGCCTCGTAACCTTGATGGAGGCCTGGGACATGACAGCGGCACAAGCCGGTACTGTTCAGGCCGGATTTACTGCGGCGTTTGCGTTGTCGCTTCTGGTCGCCTCACTGGCATGTGACAAACTGGGGCCAAAGTTCGTTTACAGAACTTCGACCATACTTGTCGCACTGTCGGCTCTTGCGTTTGCAGTATATGCGCGATCCCATCTGTCTGCATTGTTGCTCGTCTCTTTGATTGGCCTGGCGCAAGGCGGAACCTACACACCCGCATTGATGCTCGCCTCGGCCAACGTATCAGCAGCTCGCAAAGCGTCAGCGATGGGTTGGGTCTTATCCGGTATGTCGGCGGGCTATGTCATCTCAATCATAGGTGCGACCACTATGTTGGAGTGGTTCGACTACAAGGCAGCCTTCCTGCTTACAGCCGTCGTGTCCGTGCTGGGCGTTCCATTCGGCTATATGGCAACCGCTCGGGTTGAAGAGCCAATCAGAACCGCTTTGCCCGCTGCCGCACCGTTCCCTGCCCACGCTAAACGCCAAACAGTACTGCTTACGGTCGGCTATATCGGGCATTGCTGGGAGCTGTTCGGCGCCTGGGCATGGGTTCCTGCCTTTGTGGCATCGTCGCTCCTCCTTGCGGGAGAGACATCCTTCACCGAGATCGGCATCTGGACTGCCTGCGCTTTGCACATGACCGGTTTTTTCTCCACCGTTCTTTCGGGCTATGCATCGGACCGTTTCGGCGCGCGCAGCGTGCTGATTGGGTTTGCTTTTCTCGGGATGCTCTGCTCATTCATCCTGAGTTGGCTGCCGGCAATCGGCCCGGCTGCCCTGATGATCGTCGTCGCGATCTATGGCTTTGTCATCATCGGAGACTCCGCGGTCTTGTCCGCGGCAATGACGGACACGGTGCCCGCCCAAAAGCTTGGTGCGGCGTTAGGTGTACGATCCGTGCTGGGCATCGGCAGCGGGGCATTGGCTCCAATCTGCTTCGGGATCACTCTGGATGTCTTGCCGGATATTCTTCAATGGCCCGGTGCATTCTCCGTGCTCGGCCTTGGCGGATCTGTGGCCTTAGTCTGCGCACTGTTACTAAGGAAAGCTGGCTGAAGCTTAACATGTCGTGTTGTTATGGCGACGAAGTTGCTTCCCACGTCAGGCACATAGCTGGAGATAGGTTGTTGCCTTGCCAAAACCAATAATAATTCTTGGAATTGATGTCCATGGGAGTGATCATTGTCGCACTGATCGCTACCGAGATTCGAAAAGATTGAAGACACTCGATGAATGTCCGCTATTCATGCAGCACACGCAGCATACATGAGCCGTGCTGGAGGTCGGCTTTGGGCCGCGCTTTTTAAAAGACAATTCTAAACTGCGCCCCTTCGATTGTGGGCTCGAGGCTGATCCTTCCTCCTGAGTGCTCAATAACAGATCGTACGATGCTGAGGCCCATGCCCGTACCGCCAGATTTGCGTCTGCTGGTAAAAAAAGGATCAAATATGCGGGCGCGATTACCTGGGCTGATGCCGGAGCCGTTGTCGCTTATCGTCACCCAAATGCTATCGCCCTGCATGCCGCCGTAGATTTCAACCGTTGTCGCTCCATGCGCTTGGGCATTTTCGACGAGTTGATTGAGCACGATCAGCAGGGCTTCTTGCGACAAGGGCACGATCATGTCCGCACATCGGCGCTGCATTTTCACCGATGGATAACGAGCTGCGACGGCTTCAAGGGTCTGCGCGAGCGCGCTTTCCCCATCAATCAGTATCTGATCGACGCTGCCATACTCCCGCATTCGAGCGAGCAGATCCTCGATGCGGCCAATATCCTGTGTGATATTGGCCAGAAACCGCACCCGCTGATCCGCCGCCATATCGGGGTTTTGCAGCAACTCCGCCGCACCTCTGATTGAGGTCAGGGGCGATTTCATCTCATGGCTCACATGGGCTGTGTATGTCTGCAAGGTCTTGCGCTGCCTCTGCAGCCGTCTGCCCATCGCCGCGAAGCTCCCCGCCAAGGATTCGATCTCTTTCGTACCATAGTGGTCAAGCGGCACCCACTCCGTATGCGACTGGCCGAAGGTGTCGGTTCGTTCGATCAGATCGTGAATAGGGCGGGAGATGAAGCGCCAGAATACAAAGCCGATCAACCCGGCCGAAAGCAGGATGAACACCGTAGCCCAGAGCAAGTTTATCCGTTCGCTATGAAGAAATCGGAAAATATGGTTTGGCGTTCGGTTGAGATAAACAACTCCGATAAGCTGTTCTTCCACAATCGCGGGCATCGCAACAAAGATCCGGACCCGAGAACCCTGGCTGAGTCCGTAGATCAGAGGATCAGGACGGTCACGCATGCGAAGACGCGGCATGGCGACCGTCTCGCCATCGAGCGCCCGCGCAACTTCCTCGACATGGGCGAGGCTGACCCCAGTTTCGGCGCTGCCGGCGATCACGGTGCCAAACCGGTCCAAGATGCGATAGCCGGCAAGCGTCTGTTCCTGCGCATTCATTGTCATCTGTGACAGCAGGGGGGCGATGTCGCGATATGGGCCTGCAATCGGCTCGACTGCGGCCCGGGCATCCGGGCGTGGCGGGCGCACGGATGTCCGAGTGAGGGTCACACGCGGAAAGAGTGGGCTGAACTCCCGCTCTGTGCGTTCGACAGGAACGGGCGGCGGCGGAAGGCCTTCAGCATCTCGATAGAGCTGCTCATAGGCGGCCGTGAGAATGGCGGCCTGCATCAAAAGGCTTTCCTCGGTCTGCTGGACCAACTGGTTGGCGTAAAAGCGAAACAACCACAGGCTCGCGAATGGCAAGCTAAGGACGAGCCCCAGGACAAGCAAGATCACAAGCCAGAGGCGCGGGCGCCATTTGCGCCTCATCCCTCCCGACATTGTCCCATCCGCAATCCGATACCATGCACTGTGAGGATGCTCCTTGCGCAGCCCACCTCGGCCAGCTTTCGGCGAATGTTGCGAATATGGCTATCCACCGTGCGATCCGACACATGGATGTTGTGCCCATAGATGGCCGACACCAGAACCTGACGCTTCATCACATGGTCAGGTCGCTCCAACAGGGCCTTCAGCAGCAAAAATTCAGAGGCGGTCAGAGGCACTTCCTGCCCAGAAAAGCGGCAGATATGCCGGTTCGGATCCAGTATCAGGTCCCCACGCATCAAAGTGGCATCGGACCAGGTTTGGCTGGAGGTTGATCGCTTGAGGATGGCCTTGATGCGCGCGACCAACTCGCGCGGACTAAAGGGTTTGGTGACGTAATCGTCCCCTCCGATCTCCATCCCGAGGATGCGGTCAATTTCATCGTCGCGCGCCGTCAAGAACAGGATCGGAACGGCCGAGGTCTTGCGGAGTTCTTTACACAGCTCAAACCCATCCATTTCGGGAAGTCCGACATCCAGCACCAACAGATCAATGTCGTCCGACTTGGCCCTGTTTAGCCCGGTTGTGCCATCCTCGGCGAACTCGGCCACAAACCCCGCTGTTTCAACTGCAAACCCGATCACATCCCGAATGTTCGGATCATCATCAACAATCAATAGTTTCGCTGGCATAGGTCTGCCTCATTGGCTCCGATGCTCTGCAAGATACAGCTGTAGCCGCCAGCTGCGAAAGCCCCATTCCTGCCAGCTGTCGATCGGATCGAACCAGAACATGGGTCGGGTCAGTTGTCTGCACGGTATCTCATAGGAGGCCGGCCCGTGCTCCATAATTGCCGGAATCGCCTGCTCGCCCAAAGAACACAGGTAATGGTAATCCACGCGCGATAACGGGGTACCGGAGGTCAGGTTGAAGTCGGCGATAATATGGGTGAAATTGACAAAGCAGCAGAGATAAAGCGTCACCGCTGCGGCGACTGCATTGTAGCGGAACAGCCAGCCGACGCTATGCCGCTTCGCAATCTGTACGATCACCAAACACAAGCCGATCAGGACCAGCCCCATCCAGATGAAGGCGGCAATGCGCAGATGTGTGAGCGCATAGGCGTGAACATAAAGCTGCAGCCGAAAGGACGCGGTCAGGACAAGGAAGAGTGTCTGCCCCAACCACGCGTAGACCATCCACCGCAGCATGCGTTGTTCGCGCACCATCTTATGGGTTGCGACCGAAAACAGCCCCGCCAGCAGAGCCGTCACCAAAAGGGGATAGGCTCCGCGATGGGCATATTCCGAATAGGTCATCCCGCGTGGCAGCTCCATCCCACCTGCCAGCACGGCGATATCCGACATGGTTTGTGCAAGGAACATCGCATTGAAAAGCACCAGCGACAGCGTGACGGATCGTGCATTGACCATACCAGAGGCGGATTGCGGCCAGTTGACCCGGAAGGCGGGGCCCGGAGACGCCGGCGCCGTTTCGCGCAGCCACTGCGTGCGCAGATAAGGAAACACGAGACAGGCGATAACGATCCAGAATGTGACCCGCCAGATCAGATCCGTGCTGAACCATTCAGCGATCAACAAATCCTCCAGGGCCGCCTCAAGAAGCGGATTGGCGCTTGCAAACAACAGCAGGAAGACCAGCCCTACGGATAGGGGCAAGGCGATGGTTTGAAGACTGTTACGCCAGCTCACACCCGACTGTTGCGTCAAGACCACCTCTGCGGCCAGGCGTGGCAAGAGAAGTGTTCCCTGCGTTGAGGCTCGAAAAAACAAGGTGGCGACCTGCCAGGCCTCCGCAAGCCGGTCGCGGACGACCCAAGCCAGCAGGCCCGCTAATCCAACGATGCTGAAGCCAATCGAAAAGGCCTGAACATGCTCGACCACCGGCAGGTTGCAGACAACCGCCCATCCAAGCGCTCCCGCCCATTCCCGTTTGGACGCGCGCTCTGGTTTCATCGCCACCATCACGGCCGAAAGGGCAATACAGAAGACTGCGGTCGATAGACCGAGCTCCTGTTTCCAGAAGCTCAGATCGGCAAGTGCAGTCATGATGAGCAGAGCCATCAGAGAGACGCGGAAATCCCGCCAGCTCCGCAGAACCCGCGGGTCCTTGCCCTCCACCTTTGGAGCCGAGGGGAGCGTGCCCCCCGCATCTGTAAGCCACCAGCCATCATTCTTGATACATTCCGGTAGCCCGCGAATAATGAGCGCCCCTGTCATGGTCTGCCTCCATTCATTACCTTTGGAGACGCTATCGCAGGTTATATCGCGTAATGTGCGGATCGTTCGTGCAGGGCACGAGGTTCATTCGTGCAGATTCTGTGCAGGTGGCTTCCACATCGATATCAGCTAAGGATGAGGCCCATCGCACTGCGCCCTTCGCCGATACCGAGCTGGCGAAGACGATCTCATGCTGCACAATCGCGAATGTCTAATCTGGGCAAGCTGCATTGCGGCGAGGTAATTCCGAGCCAAGGTCTGCTATGGGCCGATGAGTGCAGCCCGAAGAGGGCCCGATGGAGAGTATGCTGCGCCTCATCCGAGGTCCAGAAGGAGCCCAACTTAACCGATGCTGCAGTGTGCCGGAATGCCTGCAATTGTTCCCGTGAGCCGACATTCGTTTTTACTTTCCGACAAAAAGGCCCCTCTCCCAAGATGGCAATTGGGTGATTGCGTCGTACCAACGGCGAAGATTTGGAAAGCCCTGAGCGCCAATCAGATCGCCGCCGCGGTAAATGTCTTCCATACACCAGATCCACGGAGCGACGGCGATATCGGCAATGCTGAAGCTGTCGCCCACAAGCCAATCGCGCCCATCGAGACGAGCGTCGATCACAGAGTAGAGCCTGCGAGCTTCTGCGGCATATTTCTCGACGGGATACGGATCGGTCAGTTTACCGGCCATCACTTTGTAGAAATGCCCGAACTGGCCGAACATCGGACCGATGCTCGCCATCTGGAACATCAACCATTGAAGCGTCTCAAGACGGCCCGCGGCATCCATTGGCATGAGGCGTCCAGTCTTTTCCGCAAGGTAGAACAGGATCGCGCCGCTTTCGAAGATACCCGTCGGGGCACCGTCTAGCCCATCGGGGTCAATGATGGCCGGGATTTTGCCATTAGGATTGAGATGGAGAAACTCCTGTGTCTTCTGCTCTTTGGCGGCAAGGGACACGTGATGGACCTCATACGGAAGGCCGAGCTCTTCAAGCGCGATCGACACCTTGGCCCCATTGGGCGTGTGTTCGGTGTAGAGCTGAATGAAGTCAGGGTGGTGTAAGGGCCAGCGGGCCGCAATGGGTGACGTGGAAAGATCGAGTGGCATAGTTTTATCCAATCTTGAAGTGATTGAGTAGCAAGACCGGTGGGTCGCCATCGGTCTTGCTGTCAGTTGTGTGGGTGAACTGGGCGTCAGCCGCCGGTCATCACGGCAAGGTCACCCTCGGACCACAAGTTGTCGATGGTCATGCGGGACATGACCCATTGATCGCCTTCGCGGATCAGGTCGATCCGGTACTGGTTCATCATCATGAAGTTGCGCGAGCCGTCGCCCTCGGGCAAGTGTTGCGCTTCGACCAGAGCGTAGAGCGTTGCCGTATCGCCCTGGACGTCAGCCCGTGCGTTGGTCACGGAATGCGATGTTGTGAAGCCGGAGGCAAAGGGCACTAAAGCCGAAACGATGTTCTCGCGCCCTTCCAGAACCGGGAACTGCATGCCCACGCGGGCTGCGGCCGGGGTGAAGTCGGCGATACCGGCTTCGGCAAAGGCGGATGCAATGAGCGCGCCATTGTCGGTGTCCATCCCGTTGGTGAAGCGGATCAGCGCGTCGGTGACGGCATGGTGATCGGCGACATCAGAGGTGGGCGGTACGTCTTGGGCGACAGCGCTGGTGATAAGAGCCGTGCTGGTCGCAGCGGCGAGCGCAAGGGATTTGATAAAACTAGACATGGTGTTCTCCAGGTTTGAGTGAGGGTTAGTTGGGCAGATCGAAGGACACGGCCTTCGCACCGGCGCCGTCAAACAGGCCGTAGGGCTTCCAATAGGCGAGGGTCGATTCCCCATCGAGCGGAGCAGCTATCTCCTGATAGAAGCGTTGCATATACGGCGTCTGCGTATGTGCCGTCTCGGCGGCCTTGTTCACGAAGGTCTCGATGAAGAGGAACTTCGTCGGGTCTTCGGGGTCCTGGAACATCTGAACATGGACGTTGCCGTCCTCTGCCAGCACGTCGCGCAGGATGCGGTCGACGACCGCCTTGGCTTCGTCTTGCTGACCGGGCTTGGTCTTGAATTGCACCGCGATGGTGATCGGGTCGGTGGTTTCGATTGCGTCCTTCATGGCTTTCTCGCTTTCGCTTAAGCGGAGCGTTCCGCGTTTCGATGAAGGGAAGATGGCCAGGTTTCATACCGATGATAATCCGCCTAACTGTTGAATCATTATCAACACTGAGTCCATAATAAGGTATGGACCAGCTAAACGATCTCTCCGTCTTTGTGGCCGTTGCCGAAACCAGCAGCTTCACGGCAGCCGCACAGCGGCTGGGTGTTACCTCGTCGGGAACATCGAAGAGTGTCGGGCGGCTCGAGTCGCGGCTTGGGGTGCGACTGTTCACGCGCACCACCCGCCGAGTCGCGCTCACCGAAGAAGGCGAACGCTTTTACACGCGCGCGCGATCAATCCTCGACGATATCGCTGAGGCCGAAACGGAGATACAGGACAGTCAGGCTGATCTACGGGGCCGGGTGCGCATCGATATGCCTTCCATGCTTGGCCAACGCCACGTTGTACCGCACTTGCTCGACTTCAAACGTGCGAACCCGGGCGTCGATTTGGACATCCGCTTCAATGACCAGTTCAGCGACCTGGTTGAACAGGGTGTCGATCTCGCATTGCGGATCGGAGAGCTAACAGATTCCAGCTTACGAGCTCGAAAGGTGATGGAAGCACATTGGATCACCTGCGCAGCGCCTGCATACATCGAAGCACGCGGCATGCCGAAGGAACCGAACGACCTGCATCACCATGAATGTGCGACGTATTTCTTCAAGGGGTCTGGCCGGCCATTCCAGTGGCGTTTCGAGACCCGGGACGGACCGGTCCGCATTGACCCCGCCCAACATCTCTGCGTGAACGATGGCAACGCCTATCTGGCCGTCGCCCGGTCGGGCCTCGCTATTGTTCAGGACCTGAGCTTCAACCTGGCTGCAGACCTTAAGGCCGGAACACTGGTCCAAGTCCTCTCAGACTACACGGCAGTTGGACCACCGATTTCGCTGGTCTATCCCGAAGGCCGCCATCTGCCACGCCGCGTGCGCGCAGTACTCGACTTTCTCACGCACGAGGTTTCGGGATGAAGCTTAGACTTGCCTGTTGGACGAGCTGTCAGAATTCATAGGGCTTTTCAGTTCACAGAGGACGATTGCGTATGCTCTGATGAATGCCGGCAAACGGCTAGCGAGCAGACCTCTATTTGAAGAAGATGGGCGACCGCTTCGTCCGCGGACCGTGAATTCGATCCTCCGCAGATATTGCACGTGCAGCGAAAGTCCGGTCTGACGGGTCGCACCGCAGCACCTGGCGCCCTTAGCAGATTGCAGCTCTGAGCCGCAATTTAAGGCTCGTCATCGCCGATCTACATCGCGCAGTCGCGGAGCATGAACATGCGTCCGTATGGTCAAGGCAGCTACGGAGCCTGCAAGCGCACCGAATAGGTGGGCCTCCCAGGAAACGCCGGGTTGGCCTGGAAGCACTCCCCAGATCATGGAGCCGTAAAGCAAGCCCACGAGTATTGCTGCCCCGAGCGCGATAGGAGATCGGTCCACAAGGCCACGTGTGATGAGAAAACCGAACCATCCGAAGATTAATCCAGACGCTCCGATGTGGATAGCTGGACTTCCAAGCAGCCAGACAAGTGCGCCTCCGAGGCCGACAATGACAGCATTAATGGCAAGCAGCGCTCGAGTTGCTGTCGCTGCCAGAAGCCCGCCCATCAAAAGCAATGGTGGAGTATTCGCCATCAGATGCCCGAAACTGCCATGCAGGATGGGCATGCCGAAAACCCCGTCAAGGCCGTAGATCTGTCTCGGCACCAGGCCAAAAGTGACGTTGAGATCATATCCCGTGACCCAGTTCACAGCTTGGATCACCCACAATGCCGCAATGAAAACAGAAAGAACGATAAACCTTTTCAGGACAATCTTCATATGATCCGGGCCAACCATGATCTGGAAGCTAACAACCGGTCGAACAACATCAAGGCTTGGTCAGTTGCTCCGAGCGGAATCCTGAAATGGACTGACTGAGCCGAGCCCGGCACCATGCGGGTGGCGAGTGTCCGGAATGCAAGCTGAGACCGCAGAATTAGCGCGCCATGGTCAATGTCGGTTGTGGGCCGCTTGTATCTGGATGAGGACGGCCCTTAGCCCGCGCATAATCTAGACATTGGCGCTCGTAACTTATTGAATTCTATAGCGCTGGATTTCGGGCCACAGACAGGGTTTTTCCCGAGAAATCAACGCTCTTTTATGTTCTATCGGGGCCGCCATCTTCCGGCAAAACATATCATTCCGGCGGCTTTGGCGGATCGCGGCGCTTGTGGCGGGCAAGGCGGACCCGCAGCCAGCGCCGCAGCCGGACCATCGCGCTGGTGACGAAGGGGCGCAGGAACGGAAGATCGACGGCGACCAGCAACAGGCCAAGTGGGATCATCCAGAAGCCGACGACCGGCAAAAACCCCACCAGACCACCCATGATCAGCAGAATGCCAAGCGGCAGACGGACATAACGCAGCCGCCCGTCAAGCACCGAACGGATCGGACGACGCGCGGGGGGCGCGATTTGCGAAAGCTGCTCAATCTGGCGACGCAGCCGCTTTTCCTGCCGCTCGGTCTGGTTGCGGGGCTCCATTTACCAGATATGCGGCCCAAACGGATCGCGCACAATCAAAAGATGTGTCAGAGCATCTTGATTGCGTTGCGATCGACGGCCAGCATATAGCCCTTGCGGGCGATGTTCTTGACCAGAAGCTCGCTGACGATCTGATTGCCCAGCATGTCGCGCAGCCGCTTGATGCGCGTGGCACCGGCGGCTTCATCGCAATCGGCGGCATCCCGGCCCGAGATCACGGCCTCAATCTCACAGCCCGACATCACGTCTTCGTCCATCCGCGCCTCGGCCAGCACCGACAAGGTTTCAATCGCCGCCTCGGTCAGCTTGAACTCCATATTGTTCAGCCAGACGGTGTTCTCCTCACGGCTGATCAACAGCGAGGACACCTGGATGCCCGTCCTCTCAATCTCGGACATGCGGCGGTTCAGGGCGATGATCGTGATGAGAAAGACGATCGCCGCGATCAGAAGGGCGGCTGCAAAGACCAGAAGGATGAAGATCACCCCGCGATAGGAGGCCAGAACCTCGGAAAACGCGGTGCCGGATTGCGCCAGGATCTCCAACAGCTTGATCTCGGCATTCGAGGTCAGGTCGTCGTTCTCGACAAAGATCTGTTCGACCTTGCTGTTGAACGCATTGGCGTCGGGCAGGCTGGTCAGAAGAACCGCCGCCGCAATCGCCAAAATCACCACAATGGCCGCGATCCCGCCCAGAACGATGCGGTTACCGGCTGCCAATTGGCGCCTCACCGGGGTGTCGAGGTCGGGGGTATCGGCCACTTGTGGCTCTCCGTTTTGGCTTGAGCGGATCATTTCGCCCCGCAACCCGGGCGTCAAGCCATCAAAAAAGGCGCTCAGTAGCGCAGAAAATACTCAGCGGCGCTGTCACGGCGCGCCTCAAGACCTGTGTCGTCGAAGACGGACAGAACGTTCAAAAGCTCCCACCCGTCGCGGGCAATGCGGCGCGCAATTTCGCCCCGCGCCGCACCGGCCGAGCAGGCCTGATCGGGTAATTCGACCACGCCGTAATGCAGTTGAAGTGGATCATCCCGCTTGGCCTTGTAATCGGCATAGCAGGCGGCGCTGGCGGGGATGGCCAAAAGCACACTGGCGGCCAGCGCCCCTATGGAGGTACGATACATCATGTCCGCGAAGATGCGTTGGAACCGCGCGATATTCAATAACCCTCCGCCGCACAGGCCCCGTTATTGAATAACAAACCCCCGTTATTGTCTGTCTGTCCTTAGCCCGTCGATGTTTGGGTCACAGCGTTCGGCCACCCGCCGCACTGAAGACCTGAGCAGAAGACCGGAAAGGACCCGCCTATGACCCGCAATGGATTTACAGCCACGATACTCGCCACCGTCATCGCGCTGACCACCGCGACGGCAGCGCCCGCAATCGCCTCGCCGGATCGCGATGATGTCGCGCGCATCCTCCTTGGGCTGGCGGCGGCGGGGATCATCGCCAAAGCGCTGGAGAATGAGCGTGACCGCGAACGGGAAGAAGCACGCCGTGCGCGTGAGCGGGAGGAGGCCCGCCGCGAACAGGATCGCCGCCACCGTCGCGCCCTGCCCGCAAGGTGCGAGTTTGAGGTGCATACCAGCCGCGGCTGGAGAAACGTGTTCGGCAAGCGCTGCCTGCGCAATGAAGGCGTGCGCGTGAACCGTCTGCCCGAGCGGTGCGAGTTCAGGGCCCGCACCCACCGCGGTGACAGAAACGTCTTCGGCGCCCGCTGCCTGGCGCGTGAAGGCTACAGAGTTGAGGCCCGGCGGCACTAGCTGCCGCCGGTCGGCAAGGTACGGACCAACCCCCGCAACCCGGTCCGTGCCCACTAGGGCGGGAGGAGCAATCCTCCCGCCCCTTTTTATGTCTTGCGCAAGGGTGACGGTCGGGGTTGTCTGGCTCCGATGGCCAAGACACCCGACTTTTCCTTTGAACGCGCCGCGATGGCCAACGGCCAGGCTTATGTGGCGGGTGTCGATGAGGCTGGGCGCGGGCCGCTGGCGGGGCCGGTCGTGGCGGCGGCGGTGCGCCTTGATCCGGCCCGGATGCCCGAGGGGCTGAATGATTCCAAGAAGCTGACCGAACGCGCACGCCTGACGCTGTTCGATCGGATCATGCAGGTCGCCGATGTCGGCGTGGCCGAAGCCAACGTGGCCGAGATTGACCAGATGAACATCCTGCGCGCATCGCATCTGGCGATGTGCCGCGCGCTGGGCGCACTGCCCCAAAGCCCAGATCTGGCGCTGATCGACGGCAATCTGCTGCCTCGCGAACTGGTTTGTCCGGGGCAGGCGATCATCAAAGGCGACGCCCTCAGCCTGTCGATTGCGGCGGCGTCGATCATCGCCAAGGTGGCGCGCGATCGGGTCATGGTGGATTTGGCGCAACAGCACCCCGGCTATGGGTGGGAGAAAAACAAGGGATATCCCAGTGCTGCCCATCGTCAGGCGCTGACCGATCTAGGGGTGACCCCACATCATAGACGGTCTTTCGCACCGGTGCACAATATCTTGTATCAAGAACATTCTGCAACCTCTTGATTCAAAAAAGAATTTGACGCCGAATCAGCAATGACTCATCTTTGTCCACAACAAGACGTGCCCAAAAGAGGCGCGGGGACAGAGGCAGAATATGACGAAGACGAAAGACAGGGGCGCGGCCGCGCTTCCCCTTAACACCATCTTGCCCGGCGACTGCATCGACGTGATGAACAGCCTGCCGGAGGCCTCGATCGACCTGATTTTCGCCGATCCGCCGTATAATCTGCAGCTGCGCGGCGATCTGCATCGCCCCGATAACAGCCGCGTCGATGCGGTTGATGACGCTTGGGATCAGTTCTCGAGCTTCGGGGCTTATGACCGGTTCACGCGCGACTGGCTGGCGGCGGCCCGTCGGTTGCTGAAACCCAACGGCGCGATCTGGGTGATCGGGTCGTATCACAACATCTTCCGCGTCGGCGCCGCCTTGCAGGACCAGGGCTATTGGCTGCTGAACGATGTCATCTGGCGGAAGTCGAACCCGATGCCAAATTTCCGCGGCAAGCGGTTCACCAATGCGCATGAGACGCTGATCTGGGCCTCGAAATCCGAAGGCGCGAAGTACACCTTCAATTACGAGGCGCTGAAGGCGCTGAATGAGGGCGTGCAGATGCGCTCGGACTGGACGATCCCGCTTTGCACCGGGCATGAGCGGCTGAAGGATGCGAAGGGTGACAAGGCGCATCCGACGCAAAAGCCCGAGGCGCTGCTGCATCGCCTGCTGGTCGCCACGACCAATCCCGGCGATGTGGTGCTGGACCCCTTTTTCGGCACCGGCACCACCGGCGCGGTCGCCAAGATGCTGGGCCGCGACTGGATCGGGATTGAGCGCGAGGAGAATTACCGCGCCGTTGCCGAACGGCGGCTGGCCCGCGTGCGCAAGTTCGATCGTGCCGCGCTGGAAGTGTCCACCTCGAAACGGGCCGAACCGCGCGTCGCCTTCGGCCTTCTGGTCGAACGGGGGCTGCTGCGCCCGGGCGAGACGCTGGTCTCGGCCCGCGGCAAAAGCGCGAAGGTGCGGGCCGACGGAACGCTTGTCGGCAGCGACGTGACCGGGTCGATCCATCAGGTGGGCGCCGCATATGAAAACGCGCCGTCCTGCAACGGCTGGACCTATTGGCACTTCAAACGCGACGGGCAGCTGATCCCGATTGACCTGTTGCGCCAGCAGATCCGGGCCGAGATGGGCCCGTCACACTAATTCAACAGTTACCGCCGGTGTCTGTGGCCTATCCACGGCACTACAACTGGCCCCGCCTTACCCAAGGCGGGGCTTTTTTGCACCATGTGGTGATGCCGTTCGGCAACGCAGACCTCGGGTGTGATCGAAAGCCTCTTGCCCGATATCCTCGCCCATTGCTATCAGCCCCCCGACCGCCACGCCGCGGCCCATGAAAACGCCAGAACAGGAGGGCATCACATGATCAGACAGTTGCAGATGACCCTCGCGGGTATGATCAACCTCTAAGGCGCAAAGCCCCCGTGGTTTGATCTTTCGGTTCCGGGCGAAGGCCCGAAATTCTGAACAAAATCTGGAAATATCATCATGGGCACTCCCCTTATGAGTGATGGCGCGCGCAAGCCTGCGGCCATCTCTCGCTTTTATTCGTCTGACGCCTGGGTCGAAGGCCGGGCCGAGGATCAACTTACACACCTCGCAGCACTGGACGGCGTCAGCCGCGTCGCGGCCTTCCCTGACCTGCATCCGGGCAAGTACGGGCCGGTTGGCTGTGCGGCCTTGTCTTCGCGCCTCTACCCGTTGCTGATCGGCAACGACATCGGCTGCGGCATGGCGCTCTTCGCGCTCGACCTGCCGGTTCGCAAGCTTAAGGCGGAAAAGGCGGCCGCCCGCCTGCGTGCGCTGGAAGGCACTTGGGACGGCGATGCGGGCGCGCGGCTTGAAGCCGTAGGTCTGCCGGCGGACCTCTTTGCCGACGCGCTCGGCACGATCGGCGGCGGCAACCACTTTTGCGAAGTGCAGATTGTGGAGGAGACGGACGACCCCGCAATTGATCGCAAAGTCGTCTGGCTGCTGGTCCATTCGGGCTCTCGCGGATTGGGCAATGCGGTTCTGTCCGCGCTGCCCGAGGGGGCGGTGGCAGGGTTCGCACCCGATAGCGCCGAAGCGCAGGCCTACCTTGCCGGCCATGACCGGGCGGTGACCTGGGCCGCCCTCAACCGCCGCATCATCGCCGACCGCGCGGCCGAGGCGTTGCGCGCCGATCTGATGGTGGTCACCGACGCAGCCCATAACCTTGTGCGCCCGTGGCAGGGCGGTTGGCTGCACCGTAAGGGCGCGGCGGAGGCAGGGCCTCTGGTGCCGCTGGCAGGTTCGCGCGCGACGTTGTCCTACCTGATGGCTCCGGGAGAGGCCGACACGTTGGGCTCGCTCGCCCACGGGGCGGGGCGCAAATACGACCGATCTTCGATGCACGGCCGGGTGCGGGCGAAGAAATCGGACCTGATGCGCCTGCAGCGCACCGCCCTTGGCGGCCACGTTGTCTGCGAAGACCGCGACCTGCTGATCGAAGAGGCGCCCGAGGCCTACAAATCGTCCGACCGCGTGGTGGCCGATCTTGAGGCGACAGGCGCCGCGCGCCGGGTCGCCGCATTCCGGCCGGTTGTGACCTTCAAGAAAGCGAGGGCCGGGGCATGAGCTTGCATCTTCTGGTGACCAGCGGCCAGGGCCCTGGCGAATGCCGCCAAGCCGTGGCCCATGTGCTGCGGCGGATGGCCGAAGAGGCCGAGGCGATTGGCCTCGACCTCGACATCGCCGCACGCGAGGCCCGCCATGGCCCCGCGTCGGCGCTGGTGGCTGTTCATGGTGACAGCGGCAATTTCGTCAAAAGCTGGAGCGGCACGATCCAGTGGACGGCGCAAAGCAGCCTGCGCCCAACCCACAAACGCAAGAACTGGTTCATCGGTGTGTTCCAGATCGACGGGCCCAAGGCGGTGACGGCACTGGACCCCGCCGATCTGCGGTTTGAGACCTGCCGCGCAGGCGGCCCCGGCGGACAGCATGTGAACACCACCGACAGTGCCGTGCGCGTGGTGCACGGCCCCTCGGGCCTCAGCGCGCTGGCGCGGGACGGACGCTCGCAAATCCAGAACCGCAAGCTGGCCATCGCCCGGCTTGAGGCCCTGCTGGATTTGCAGGCGCAGATGCAACGCGCCATCGACTCGCGGCAGGAGAACCTGCTGCATTACGCGCTGGAACGCGGCAATCCGGTGCGCCGCTTCAAGGGCGCGGGTTTTCGCGAGGTGAAATGACGCGGCGTTCGGGCGTGACAAACCTGCACGCCCACGCCACCTTGCGCCGAACGGAGGACCCGCCATGACCAGCTATCCCCACCTTCTGTCGCCGCTTGACCTGGGCCACGTGACCCTGCCGAACCGCGTGCTGATGGGGTCGATGCATACGGGCCTTGAGGAAACGCGCGACTGGAACCGGGTGGCCACCTTCTACGCCGAACGCGCCAAGGGCGGCGTGGCGCTGATGGTGACGGGCGGCATGGCGCCCAACAACGAGGGCGGGGTGTTCCCGGGCGCGGCGGGTCTTTTCACGGCAGAGGATATCGCCAACCACCGCATCGTGACCGACCGTGTGCACGACGCGGGAGGGCGGATCGCGATGCAGATCCTGCATGCCGGGCGCTATGCCTATGGGCCCGAATGCGTCGGCCCCTCGCCCATCAAATCGCCGATCTCGCCCTTTCCCCCGAAAGAGCTGGATGCTGACAGCATCGAAAAGCAGATCAGCGATATCGCCACTGCCGCCGCGCGTGCGCGTGAGGCGGGCTATGATGGCGTTGAGGTGATGGGGTCCGAGGGGTATTTTTTGAACCAGTTCCTGGTCACCCACACCAACAAACGTACCGACGAATGGGGCGGCGCGTATGAGAACCGGATGCGCCTACCGGTTGAGGTGGTGCGCCGCGTGCGGCAGATGGCAGGCGACGACTTCATCCTGATCTACCGGATCAGCCTGATTGACCTCATCCCCAACGGCTCGACCTGGGGCGAGGTCGTGCAGCTCGCCAAGGCCATCGAAGGCGCCGGCGCCAGCATGTTGAATACCGGCATCGGCTGGCATGAGGCGCGGGTGCCCACGATTGCCACCAGCGTGCCACGGCGCGCCTTCACTTGGCTGACGGGCCGGCTGAGGCCCGAAGTGTCGATCCCGGTGATCACCTCGAACCGGATCAACACGCCGGAAGTGGGCGAGGCGGTACTGGCAGAGGGCTGCGCCGATATGATTTCGATGGCCCGCCCGTTTCTGGCCGACGCGCATTTCGTGCGGAAGGCGGCCGAGGGGCGCGCGGCCGAAATCGCGCCCTGCATCGCGTGCAATCAAGCCTGCCTCGACCATACATTCTCGGGCAAGATCAGTTCATGCCTGGTGAACCCGCGCGCCTGCTATGAGACCGAACTGGTCTACGAAGAGACGACCGCACCGAAGAAGATCGGCGTCGTGGGCGCAGGCCCGGCGGGCATGATGACGGCCATTGTGGCCGCCGAGCGCGGGCATCAGGTCACCCTCTTCGACAAAGCCGATAGTGTCGGCGGCCAGTTGAACATGGCCCGCGTCATCCCCGGCAAGGAGGAGTTTCACGGCCTCGTCGATTGGTTCGCGACCATGCTGGGCCAGACCGGCGTGACCTTGCGCCTTGGTACCGAGGCGACGGCCGACACGCTGGCCGATTTCGACGAGGTGATCGTCGCCACCGGCGTTCTGCCGCGTGACCCCGGTATTCCGGGGCAGGACGGGCCGAATGTGCTGAGCTATATCGATGTCTTGCGCAACGATGCGGCCGTGGGGCAGCGGGTTGCGGTGATTGGGGCGGGCGGCATCGGCTTTGACGTGGCCGAGTATCTGGCCCACCAAGGCGAAAGCCCGACCGAAGACCTGGATCTTTGGAAGCAGGAATGGGGCGTCGGCGACCCCGCCGAAGTGCCCGGCGGCCTGGCCCCCGAAGGCCCGAGGCCCGAAGCGCCCGCGCGCCAGATCACGCTGCTGCAACGCAAGGCCGAGAAGCTGGGCAAACGCCTTGGCAAGACCACCGGCTGGATCCACCGCGCCAGTCTTCAGATGAAGGACGTCGCGATGATCGGTGGCGTGAATTATGAGAAGATCGACGCCGAGGGCCTGCATGTCAGCTTTGGCGCGGCGCGGGAGAACCCGAAGGTTATCGAGGCCGACACGATTGTGCTCTGCGCCGGGCAGGAGCCCGCGCGCGGCCTAGCCGACGCCCTGGCTGCGAAAGGCATCGCGGCGCATGTGATCGGCGGCGCCGATGTGGCCGCTGAGCTGGACGCCAAGCGCGCCATCGATCAAGGCGCAAGACTGGCCGCCAGCCTTTGAGCCGCTAGAGATATCCGGCGGACCGAAAGCTCAGCTCGCGCGATTTGCCGACGATCAGGTGGTCGTGCAAGACCAGCCCCAGCGCCTCGGCCGCATCGCGGATCTTGTAGGTCATCGAGATGTCGCTGTCCGACGGCGTGGGATCACCTGACGGGTGATTATGCACCAGAATCAGGGCCGAGGCGTTCAGCTCCAGCGCGCGCTTGACCACCTCACGCGGATAGACCGGCACGTGATCGACGGTGCCTTTCGCCTGCGCCTCATCGGCGATCAGCACATTCTTGCGGTCGAGATAGAGCACCCGGAACTGCTCGGTCTCGCGATGGGCCATAGTGGTGTGGCAATAATCGACCAGGGCATCCCAGCTGGACAGAACGTGATGGCGCAACACGCGGGCACGGGCCAGGCGATGGGCCGCCGCCTCGATGACCTTCAGCTCGCAAATCACTGCCTCACCGACGCCGTCCACCTCATCCAAACGCGCGGCGGGGGCCGAGACGACGCCGTTGAAATCGCCGAACGTGTCTAGCAAACGGCGCGCGAGGGGTTTCATATCCTGTCGTGGAATCGCGCGGAACAGCACGATCTCCAGCATTTCATAATCCGGCAAGGCGTCAGGTCCGCCGGCCATGAACCGCTCGCGCAATCGCTTGCGGTGGTCGCGAATATAGGATGGCAGCTTGGCCGGCAGCGTCAGCGGCACGGCCTCTTCCCCCTCGAACAGAGGCAGGGGCTCTTCGGAAAAGGCGGGCGGGTTCGGCATGACGCCAAACTCACCCACACATAGTGAAAAAACGGTTAATCACGCTGCCCTGTCGCGACAGGATCGGTCAGGTCCGCAGATTCTTGGCGGACGACTTGATCGCATCGTACTGGCCGCTCGGCCGGAAACGCCAGAGATATTCCGGCAAGACAGCCTCCAATGCAGCCGGCTCAATGCCCAGTTCGGCAAAGCCCATCGCGCCCTCGGCGACCACGTTATCGTTTCGGAGGTTGCGCACCTGATCCCGCGTGATCAGCCCGTTCGTGAACAGCCCCAGCGAGATTGCCTGCAACGCATCAAAAACGGTTCCCATGATCCGCGCCACCCAGAACGGAATATTCAGCACCAGACGGCGCCGATGGATCACCCCCAGCATCTGGCCCATCAATTCACGGAACGTGCTGACGTCCGGCCCTCCAAGCTCATAAATGCCAGGGGCCGCTTTGCCCTGAAGGCCCATCACAGCGGCCTTGGCGACGTCATCGACGTAAACGGGCTGAAACCGCGTCGCAGCCCCCACCACTGGCAGAACGGGGCCCAGCCGCGTCATCGAGGCGAACCGGTTGAAAAACTCATCCTCCGGCCCGAAAATGATCGACGGGCGCAGAATCACAGCCGTCGGAAAATGCTCGAGCACTGCGGTTTCTCCCTCAGCCTTGCTGCGTGCATAGCCGCTGTCGGACTCCGCGTCGGCGCCGATGGCTGAAATCTGGACAAGGTGCTCAACCCCATTCGCTGTGGCGAGACGGGCGATGCGCGCCGCGCCCTCATGCTGAATGGCGTCAAAGCGGTTCTTGCCCGACTCGGCAAGGATGCCTACGCAATTGACCACCGCATCCGCACCGGCCATGACGGCCTGAACCGATGCATCATCGCGGATATTGCAGAAAACAGGCTCAACCTGCCCCACGCTGCCATAAGGCCGCACGAACAGCGCCTCATTCGGACGCCTGACAGCGACACGCACGCGCCACCCTTCTTTCGCCATACGCCGGGCGATATAGCGGCCGACAAAGCCCGACCCGCCATAGATCGTGACCAGCTTCGACATAAGAGGCGTCCTTTCGTTTCTGTGTCGCCTGAATAGCGGCGCCAAGGCTGCCGGGCAAGGACGTTGCACGACAATGCCCGCGACCCGTTGACAGCACGTTTTCGCCAGAGTAATCGGTCCTCTCGCAGCCTGTGCCCAGGTGGCGGAATTGGTAGACGCGCTGGCTTCAGGTGCCAGTGGCCGCAAGGCCGTGGAGGTTCGAGTCCTCTCCTGGGCACCATAACACCCTCTAACGCACTGACGAAGCTACGGTTTTTGATATCAACCGTTCGTGGCCCCCCTTTTGGTCCCCTTTGCAGCCTGCGCTGCTCCCAAATCATTTGTGCCAGTTGCCCTTTCCAAGCTCAAATATGGGCCGCGGTCGAATTTCACTTGCGTCGATAGCCATCGACTCCAAGGTGGCTGGGGCTGCTCCCGGCCCAATGGGCCGGTACTCTGCCCATTGACGAGACCTTCCACAACAAGGCCGCTCTGCTCACCATTGAAGCGGAATGATTAGCCGACTTTCCACCAAGCAGCGCTAGACAGAGTACATCTGGAGCCGCCTTCGGCTCGGTTACGCCAAGCTGATCGTCAAGCGGTACCACGCCCTGGATTTCCTTGATGGAAAAAAACAGAGGCGCCCCGTTTCCTGCCTGAGGTTGCTCAGATACCTACCAGTGGCCGTCTTCTGTGGCGGAATGCCTCAACACAAAACTCTAAATCAGCTTTCCAAATGCCTGCGAAAAATCGAGGCATTGCGGGCGAACGCAACGTCTTTGAGGTGGTAATCGACTGACGGACACTCGAATGCATTGGATGCGCCATCTTGGCAGACATGGGGCTGGCACATCCTTGGTGAAGACGAGAACGCCGCACCGGCGGAATTGCGGCTCTCTCCATGTTTGCTCGAAGAATATCGTGCAGATTTGGAGTGATTTTCCTGTCTGTTTTACCCCGACAGGCAGGGACCGAAAAATCCCCGGTGTCACAGAGCGGATATATTTCCGCGCCATAGTGCTGGTGCCACTTCCCCTGCGGTGCCGGCGCGGCGCAATCTGTCGACCCAATCACCAACGGACGTGCTCTATCCCGCCCGTGTCCTGCCGCGCCTCTTCCCTGCGGTATCCGGCGCTTCCAGAGCCGATGGCGCCCCTGCCCCCAGTCCTTTGCGGCTGGGGGTATCCCTCCTTTCAGCGCTGGCTGGGGCAAGATATCGCCAATTATACTTTAGTTACCTGTACTTATTATTTTATCAACCTTAAGTTGATGGTCCCGAGCAATTCTCAGGACACTCAAAATGACCCAACCTCATGACAAGACGCTTTGGCAGTTCATCGACGGCGAGACCTTCAGGGCGGCGGCGAACCTGCATCAGCACGAGGTGAAAGAGCTTGTTATTCCATGCGCCCATGCCGGCGACAGAAAGACCGCGTTGCACGACAGCATTGTGGATATCCATCGCATGATGCGCCGCGAATATGCAGCGAACATCCACAAGGTCGGGCGCAACGTGTATCCCCTGATCGTCGCCAGAGATACCGAACCCGAGCGCAACCGGCTCGACACAGGTCGCCAAGGCTTGGGGGGTATCTATACACTCTACCTCGAAACCGGCGAGGCCCACACGATCCAGCCCACACCGCGGGATTACGAGCGCCTGAAATGTCTGTCTCATATCCCGCTTGGTCTGTTCAGTATTCTCAGTCCGCATTTCCTCGACCCGGAGGCGCGCGAATGGGTGCCACAGATGGCCACCTTCGAAGCGAAGATTGCCGCGGCGATGGCAAATCTCCCTGATGGCGCGGACCTGTCCTGCCGCATTGACCAGATCACCCACAATCTGCTTGCCACGTCTGCCGATTTCGTTCGGACGATACTGCTCATGGGCCGGGCCAATCTCGACGCATTCGAAGATTACGCGCGTACGATCCGTCCCCTTATACGCGAGGGCATGGACATAGCCGCCAAGCTGCAGATGGAGGCCTGCATGACGGCGCTGCTAAAGTGGAAGGCCGAGCTTGGGCCTGAGGCTTGGCGGCAGCTGCATGTGGTGGTCACCACGATCTGGCCGGTTTCGGAACACAGCCCCCGCTGGCAGCTGTTTCGCACGATCATGGACCCCGAGACGGTGGACACTCACCTGATCGTCGGCGAGGGCGTGCGGACCGCCGAGGACGCCCGCGATCTGGTCGGGCGCATCGTCGCCGATCGGCTGGCCGCACGCCTCATTCTGGGGATCGATGACGAACGTGGGCAACGCATGACGCAATGCATATCGTCACGGACCGATGTGGTCGCCGATTCGGCCTACCGGGCGCTTCAAGAGCTATGTGGCCGACATGAGACGGAAAAGGTCGTCTGAAGCATCTCTGGTTCAGCCGAGGATCTGTCGTATCTCAAAGCCCGTCTTGAAACAGCTTATTGATACGTCTCCATCATGTACGAGATCACTCGTTTGACGATCTGGTTTCGGACATGGACGTTGTCTGACCCGAAACTTCGCAGGCCACCCGACATGACAATTTCGTAGCTCGGGAAGTAGTCCACCTTCCCCTGAAAGCGGCCTGCAATCTGATTTGCGGCGAGTAAGAGGGCTGCCTTGGAATACGCATTTGCAACCACGCAATCCATTCCGGTGAACGATGTCTGAAGTGGAACCGGTGATACAGTCAGGACAACGCGCTGCACACCGGCATCGATCAAGGCCTGGAATGCAGGCAACAACGCATCGACCGTATCCGTCGCATCCAATCGATGGAATTCGTAGCGGTCTTTCTCGCGACGCATGTCGATAGGATCTGGCATGCGATTGAGAAACAGCCCATTGGCCTTATCGAACCAGCATTCAACGAGGCCGAGCGTGATGATGACAGCATCCGATCCAATCAGTTCTGCATAAACCGCATCAATTTCATTGCGCCTTTGAACGGCGCGCTCACGGGTAACGGGCTCGCCGACGGCCAGAAGCATGTCTCTCGTGCGCGTTTCCGAACCTGCGTATACCCCTTCGATTATCGAGGTATCCCGGCCTTCAACTGCCCATCCTATCCGTTGGGCGATGGCATGCGGGTTATACTCGTTCAGCAACCCGTTCGGCCGGCCTGACCATTCGGTTTCGGGAACAGAGAACCGCGTGGTCGGCAGGTCGTAACCTTCAAGAGCTTCTTCGATATTTCGCGCAAAACACGAGCCGATCGTGAAGACCCGAGACTTCTTGGGCAATCGAAAGCTTGGCGTAACAGATGGAAACAACAAACCATCGACATAGCGGTCATTCTCGCAATTTGGAAAGCGACCCGCCGGTTTGATACGCAAGGTCCTCTGCAATGCGTCATAGCCGTTGGTTTTCACGTGGCTTTGCTCCTTGCCTTAGAATCTGCGCAGGCTGACAGTGCATTCAGATAACCATATGCCCCAAATCGCAACCCCACTCGGCAGTCAGCGGCTCGGGTCCGCCGATGGCCTCTTCGCACAGATTTCGACTGTGTCTGGACCGGGCATATAACAAAGCCTAGACTGCGCCCTGGGGAGGCAGTTCCATGGCAACCGGCACGAATATCCGCACCTATTTCGAAGGCGCCTGGCATGATGGGGACGTTCCGATCATGCGGGCGGCCGATCACGGGTCGTGGCTGGGCACGACGGTGTTCGACGGGGCGCGTTACTTCGAAGGGCTCGCGCCTGATCTGGCGGCGCATTGCGCGCGGGTGAACCGCTCGGCCGAGGCCTTGATGATCACGCCGACCGTCTCGACCGAGGATATGGTGCAGATCGCCTGGGAGGGGCTTAGGCGCTACCCCAAAGGCACCGCTGTCTATATCCGCCCGATGTACTGGGCGTTGGATGGCGGCGATCTGGGCGTTGTGCCCAAGGAAGGCGCGACCGGCTTTGCCATCTGCCTTGAGGAAATCCCCATGGCCCCGGCGGACAAATCGACTACGTTGACCACCACGCGGTTCTGCCGCCCGGTTCTGGAAAGCTCGGTCGTCAACGCCAAGGCGGGCTGCCTTTACCCCAACAATGCCCGCATGCTGGCCGAGGCGCGTGCCAAGGGCTATGGCAACGCGCTGGTCGCCGATGCCTTGGGCAATGTCGCCGAAACCGCCACCTCGAACATCTTCATGGTCAAGGATGGTGAGGTCTTCACCCCCATCGCCAACAGCACCTTTCTGGCCGGCATCACGCGGGCGCGCCATATGTCGAACCTGACGGCCGATGGCCTGCGGATACACGAAAAGGTGCTGAGCTTCGATGATTTCCGCGCGGCGGACGAGGTCTTCTTGTCCGGCAACATGACCAAGGTCACCCCGGTGACCGAATTCGACGGCACGCATTACCAGATCGGCCCCGTCACCCGTCGCGCGCGCGAGCTCTATTGGGACTGGGCGCATTCGGCTTGAGACTGTTTCGCCGCCTGGCCCATGCCGCGCTGACAGGTCTGATGCTGATCACCGGTGGCGCCTCAGTCCTGGCCCTGGCGCAAAGCCCCTTCGCCCAACCGCTGGTGGCCCAAAGCACGGCCCAGGCTCGGCTTGCGTTGGAACGGGCTATGGCGCGCGAGGTGACGGCCGACTGGCTGCTGCCCCGGCTTGAGGGCGCTCTGGCCACAGGCGATGTCGACCGCATTCGCATGCTCTCGGGGCTGGCCACCCAATACGGCGTGCCGCTTTCGCCCGAGACTTGGGCCGCCATCGACGCCGCATTGGTGGAACCGGGCCTCGCCACCCAGGCCTATGATTGCGCGGCCTGCGCGGTGAATATCGAGAGTTGCGCCTCGCTTTCGCAGATCGCCACCTGCGCGCTGCCGTTCGAGATGACGGTGGCGGGCGACGCCAATGCGCTCCGCCGTCAGGCCCAGGCTGCGATGGCGGGCGAAGAGGTCGACAAGATCGAAACCGGCCTGGCCCTGGTCGGCATCGGGGCCACGGTGGCGGTGCTGGTAACCGGTGGCACCAGCTATGCGGTGAAGGCCGGCGCCAGTTTCCTGCGGGTCGCCCGGCGCATGAAGGCGATCACGCCTGCCTTTGGCCGGGTTCTGGCCGATGCCGCCGACCTGCCCGTGAATTGGGAGGCTGTCATCCGCGGCGCGCCCCTGCGCGAGATCACCGATCTGACCAAGCTCGCCCGTCTCGCGCGGCTGACCGAGCATCTGGGCACCATCCGCGCCAATACCTCAACCGCCGAGGCGCTGGTCTTGGTCCGCTATGTCGATACCGCCGAGGACGCCGCCAGCCTGGCCCGGCTGTCGGCCATCACCGGGCGCCAGACCCGCGCCACGATGGAGGTGCTGGGCAAGGCCCGCGCTTTCCGAGCGCTGGTGCGGGTCACCGACCTGGCTTTGGCGACGATCGGTCTGGTCGCGGCTTTTGTTGCGCAGCTTGGCATGCTGGCCTTGTCGCTGGTTTTGCGGCTCGCCCGCCGCATCGTGCGCCCACGCCCCGTTGCGCGCCGATGAAACCCGCGTCATGATCGCATTGCGTAAGGGAGGTCCGGGATGCGCAAGTTCCTCGTCGTGCTGGATGACAGCCGCGAATGCCTGAATGCGATGCGGTTCGCCTCGATGCGGGCGGCCAAGACGGGCGCGGGTGTCACCATCCTATCGGTGATTCCGCCCGAGGAATTCCAGCACTGGATCGGTGTCGGCGACATCATGCGCGAAGAGGCACGCGAGCGGATCGAGGCGCATTTCGAGGTTTTTGCGAAATGGATGCGCGACAAGCAGGGCATCGACCCTGAACTGGTGATCCGCGAGGGCGAGGTGGTGCCCGAGATCATGGCGCATATCCACGAAGATGACGAAGTGGGGATCCTGGTGCTGGGAGCGGGCACCGACTCCAAGGGGCCGGGGCCGCTGGTCACCCAAATGACCCGCTCAGCCGGAACCCTGCCCATCCCGATCACGATCGTCCCGGGCGAGATGTCGAAAGAGCGGCTGGAAGAGATCACCTGAGGCAGGCGCGATATTGAGATTGCCAGACCATGGAAATATCTGACTGAAAATGTTTCCCAAGCTCTCTTCGTTGATTATCACTCCGCTTAAAATGTTACGCTGCGCAGGATACAACCAGCCGCAAGTTACTTTGATATGGTTGCTTTGCGGACAAAGGGTGAATTCGCTGCGGCTGCGCCAATGGCTGCTTTCGTGAAAACGTTAATTGATCGTCACGAAGACTTGCGGTGTGGCGACACCTCGAAAGGTTATCGAAAAGCGAGAAATTCGGTCCCGCTCCAGTCGCCCTGACCATCATAAAGCCATTTGTCTTGAAACTACTCGTTATCGTAGTTGACGAGCCAACTTACCGCGCGATGGCCATCTTCACCGGTCGAGCTTCCAACAACGATGCTTCCGTCCATATTTGCTCCAGAAGCGTTGCTTGACACAAAACCACTACCAGCCTCCTCAAGGCCGCCTAGAACTATTGCAGGGCCGCTTTGGTGCTGAGCATAGGCGCTGTCATAGTCACCAATCTGCACCCCTCCAACAATAACGTTACCGTCGCTGCTGATGCCTAATGCCCTATTTTTGGCATTGTCGAAATCTCGAACAACAGGCTCTGCTAAGCCGTCGCGGCTCCATTGGGCGGACCGACTGTTTCTATTTCCATTAAAAAAACCTGCAATGACACTGCCATCTGCCGAAACAGCATGTGCCATGCTGACTTCATTATCGTTTGAAGATTTGAGTAGGATCATACCTTCTGGTTGTGAGTAAAGGAAAGCTTGAAACGGTGCACGTCCAACAATGACCGTTCCATCGTGATTAATATCCAATGCGGTGCTACCACTAAACGCCGCATTTGGATCAAGCTGCCTAATTCCGGTTTCCCGAGTCCACAATGCTGCGTTCTGGCCCCCGATTGGACTGCCCAGATAACCCGCCACGACGCGCCCGTCACCGCTGATCGCACTCGCACTGAAACCATCAGATACTTCCGATGTTTCGATACGTTGCATGCCAGTTTCTTCTGTCCAAATGAACGAATGCCAGCCGCCAAAACTATTACTTTTTCCAACAATAACCCGGCCGTCAGCACTTACATCAGTGGCTAGGCTTCTGGTCCCGCCCGGTAAGGTTCCGAGGCTGATCATGCCTGTCGAAGTTGTCCAGAGGAACGCGCGTTCCCCGTCAGCGGAATCGCTATTGCCAACAATCACAGATCCATCATCACTGACCGCTTTGGCAAAGCTTGATGAACCGCCATCTAGAACACCCAGATTGCAAATAGTTATGCCGTCACGGTTCGCCTCGTATGGCGTATGGCAAGCTTGCGCTAAGACTTCGCTTGTAAAAACGGTGTGAAAGACCGCGGCAGCTAGCATTATCATTCTTGGATAAAACATCTTAGTCCTCGTCTCTACATTACGCTGTGGATCGCTAACTAGAATAGCGAGGTAGCTTTGCTGTTGGTGCTACCTTAAAATTCACCAACTCACTGCGTTGCGGACCTGGTGGCTCGCATTCAAGCGGGTCACTCTTATTCGACCAGCTTACAAATATCGAGTACATTTCTACTACAACACTCTTGAACAAATGGACATTCATGCGCGGCGCAGCATTCGTTATTATGGGCTCACAACTGCCATTGGGAGGCTCGGATTTGGGCCCGATCTCTGTTTTGACCAAGGGCGTACTCCAACTGGTCTGCGGACATGTACTGATCAAGGCTTGTCGAGCCGCCTGGTTGGTGGGTGCCGATTAGCTTGTGCCATTTAAGTCAGGTTCCTCAAATCCGAATGAACCGGAAAACTGCCGAGGCGCCCCAACCCGCCAGTGCGGCCAGCACCAGGGCCAGAAGGCCATAGATCAGCGGCTGTTCGTAGGCGAGGTTGAAGAGGAAACGCTCCAGGCCCACCTTCTGGACGTCGATGATCGTTGTGTAGGCATCGATCACCTCACGGTCGCGGGTCAGGAAAATCCGTACCGTATAGGCGCCGTCGGTCAGGTTGGCGGGCAGGGCGACCGAGGTCTGGAACAGCGTCTCTTCCGTCACCGCGATGTCGCGCGCATCCACACGGTAGAGGCCCGCATGACTGCGCAGCCGGATCAGCGCATCGGTAAACCGCGTGGCCTCGCCCACCTCGGGCGGCGCGCCGACTGACCGGATCGCCTTGGGGATCGAGATGCGATGGCGCAGGTCTTCGGTATGCGACAGAACATCAAAAAGCCGCCCCGTCGTGGCGATCGCGTAAAAGCTCGGGGCGGCATCGACCTCAACCGCCTCGGTGTTGATCCAGATGCCGAAATGGCGGCTTTTCTTCAGCACTTCGACCGGGGTCTTCGGCCCCTCGACCGTGATGATCATGTCCAACGCGCCCTCGGGCGCCGGGGCCTCGCGCTTGATGGCGCCGAAGATCAGAATTTCCGACCCGCTGAAATCGGCGGTGATCGCCACCCGGTTCTGGCTGAGGCCGGCCACGAGTTCCTCCGCCTTCGCGGGCAGGGCCAATGCGATCGTGAGCAGAGCCAGCCGGATCATCCCTGCGTCCCCCGATAGCCGATCGAATAAAGCTCGCGTGGCTCGACCACCAGATCGAACATCAACTTGCCGCAGACCGCGACGACCAACAGCGCCAGAAGAATGCGCAATTGCTCGGCCTTCAGCCGCGCGCCGATCCGGGTGCCCAGCTGCGCGCCGAAGACCCCGCCCAAGATCAGGATCACCGCCAGCAAGATGTCGACCGAATAGTTGGTGACCGCATGCATCAGCGTGGTGAACGCGGTGACGAAGATGATCTGAAAGAGCGATGTGCCCACCACAACCTTGGTCGGCATACCCAAAAGGTAGATCATCGCGGGTACCATGATGAACCCGCCGCCCACGCCCATGATCGCGGCCAGAACACCCACCAGAACACCCACCAGCACAGGGGGGATCACGCTGATATAAAGGCCCGAGGCGCGGAATTTCATCTTCAGCGGCAGCTTGTGCACCCAAAGGTGCTGGCGCCGCTCAACCCGCCCGGGAGAGCGCTTGGCCCGCATCAGGGCACGCACGCTTTCCTGCAGCATCAGAAGGCCGATGATGCCGAGGAAAATCACGTAGGAGAGTTGCACGACCAGATCGATCTGACCCAGGTCCTGCAGCCAGTTGAACATGTAAATTCCCGCGCCCGAGCCGACCAGCCCGCCGGCCAGCAAGACCGACCCCATGCGAAAGTCCACCGTGCGGCGCCTCAGATGGGCCAGAACGCCCGAGATGGACGAGGCCACCACCTGGTTCGCGCCGGTCGCCACCGCCACGGGCGGCGGGATGCCGATGAAGAACAAGAGCGGCGTGATCAGAAACCCGCCGCCCACGCCGAAAAGGCCCGACAGCATGCCGACGATACCGCCGAGGCCCAGAAGGACGAAGGCGTTCACTGAGATTTCGGCGATGGGCAGGTAAATCTGCATGGCCACCCGTCCGGCTTTCTATAGCCGAATACAGGGGCCGGCGGCCAAGGGCCAGCCCCTCAGCGTTCCTTTACGTAAGGCTCACCGCCCGCGCGGGGTGGCGTGGCGCGGCCCACGAAGCCCGCAAGGATCACCACCGTCAGGATATAGGGCAGCGCCTGCATTAACTGCACGGGCAATCCGGTCGTGCCCTCGCTGATCGTCGATCCCATCCAGATCGCCACCGACACCGCTGCCAGAATAGCGGCCAGCCCGCCCAGAACGGCCATATCGAGCCGCCCTTTCCGGCCGCCCCAGACCAACCCGGCGGCCATGACCAGCAGAACGGTGATGGCCAGCCACGAGGGCATGTCGATATTCTGATAGCGGTTCGCCACCGCCTCAAGCAGGCCGAAAAGCAGCGTCGCGCTGAGGGCATACCAGGGCCGCCACTTGGCGAAGATCAGCGCGGCGAGCGCGATGTATCCGCGCCCCGCCGTCATCTCTTTCACGAACCCAGCCGCAAGTGCCGTCGACAGATATGCGCCCGCGATGCCGCAGAGGATGCCGCAGATCGCCACCGCCGTGTACCGCATCCCGATCACCGAAACCCCGGCCGTATCCACCGCGGCGGGGTTTTCACCCACTGCGCGCAGGCGCAGGCCGAACCGGGTGCGGAACAGCACCCACCAGGTCAGCGGCACGCAGAGCAGCGCGACATAAACCAGGATCGAATGACCCGAGATCACCTCGTAATAGATCGGCCCGAAGATCGGCACGTCGCGCAACGCCTCGGCAAAGGGCAGTTCGATACTGGTGAACCGTCCGCCCCCGATCAGCGACGGCGTGCGCCCGCCTTGGCCGAACCAGGTCTGCGCGATCAGCACCGTCATGCCCGAGGCGAGAAAATTCAGCGCCACGCCCGAGATCAGCTGGTTCCCCCGGAAGGTGATCGAGGCGACGCCGTGGATCGCCGACAGCGAGAGCGAGGCCAGGATGCCCGCGCCCAGCCCCAGCCAGACATTGCCCGTCACCGCAGCGACGGCCGCCGACATGAAGGCCGCGGCCAGCATCTTGCCCTCAAGCCCGATATCGAAGATGCCCGCGCGCTCTGAGAACAACCCCGCCAGACAGGCCAGCAATAACGGCGTCGCCAGCCGGATGGCTGAGTCAGCGATTTGCAGGGCGGTCGCGAAATCCAAGGCTCAGCTCCTCGACGTTGCAAGTTTGAACGCCGCGAAGGCGAAGAAGCAGCCGAGGCCCGCTTCGATCCAGCGCCGCGCGCGGGCATAGGCGCGCCGCATGGGTGAGGCCGACAGGAACACCGCCCAGGCACCGTGACAGCCAAACGAGATCAGGAAGGCGCCGAGAACGAAGAGCGCGACGATTCCAGCGCCGCCGCCTGCCGTCGCTCCGATGGCGGCGATGGCAAGCCAGAAGACGATTGCCTTCGGGTTGGTAACCTGAAGAAGGAAGCCTGCGATGAAAAGTCGGCTCGGGCGTTGCTCGGCAACTTCACCGATCCTGACGGGGGGTGCGTTGAAGGCCTTGCGGAAGGCACCGTAGGCCAGCCAGGCCAGATAGGCCGCCCCGATCAGGCGGATGAGGGTCATGGCCCAGGCAACCTGCGACAAGATCAGGCCAACGCCCAACAGGGTGAGCAGATTGATCACGACGCTGCCGAAAGCAATGCCGGCTGAGGCCACGAGTGCCGGGCTGCGGCTTTGCGTCGTCGCAATTCCCAGCAGCATGGCCACTGCAGGACCGGGCGAGGAGGCCGCGACCAGGAGGATCGAGTAGGCCGCGGCAAAGCCAGGCAGATAAGTCATGACATCACTCATTCCGCCGCCTCCGCTGCCTTGATCACCTCGGGCGGGGCCTTGCGGAACCGGGTGTAGATCGCCTCAACCCCCATGCGCACCATGTTGTCGAGCGCGCCGGTGAACAGGATCACCAGCGCCTGGACGACGATGCGCAGTTCAATCGGGATCGAGGTCCAAAGGCCCAGCTCGGCCCCGCCCTGATAGAGAAACCCAAAGAGGAGCGCGGCGATGAATACCCCGAACGGGTGGTTGCGCCCCATCAGCGCCACCGCGATGCCGATGAAGCCCGCCCCCTCGACCGCGTTCAGAACCAGCCGCTCGGCCTCGCCCATGACATTGTTAATCGCCATCATGCCGGCCAGCCCGCCCGAGATCAGCATCGTCAACATGGTGATCTTGACCGGCGAGATACCGGCATAAACGGTTGCGGGTTCTGATTTGCCGAAGGCGCGGATCTGATAGCCCAGGCGCGAGCGGAAGATCAAAAGCCAGACCGCGACACAGGCGATAAGAGCCACGAAAAGCGTGATATTAGCGGGCGTCGAGCGGGAGAACGGGATGCCGACAAGGCCGAGGATATCGCCCAGATTGGGCAGCGCGACCGTATCGGGAAACCGGCCTGACGCGGGGTCCATCGAGCCTTGGGGGCGCAGCTGGTTCACCAGCACATAATTCAGAACGGATGCGGCGATGAAGTTGAACATGATCGTCGTGATGACGATATGGCTGCCCTTCTTTGCCTGCAGATAGGCCGGGATCGCGGCCCAGAGCGCGCCGAAGGCCGCCCCAGACAGCGTCGCGCCGACCAGCGCAAAGCTCCAATGCGGCCAGGGAATGAAGAGACAGGCCAGCGCAACGCCAAGGCCGCCCATCATCGCCTGCCCCTCGCCGCCAATATTGAACAGGCTCGCGCGGAACGCGACTGACACGGCCAGCCCGGTAAACATGAAATTCGTCGCGTAGTAGAGCGTGTAGCCCCATCCGTAAGATGACCCCAAAGCACCCTGGACCATGGTGCGCATCGCCTCGACCGGGTCTTCCTTAATGCCGATGATGACCAGGCCCGAGATCAGGAATGCCAGAATCAGGCTGATGATCGGGATCAGGACGACATCGACCCAAGGGGGCAGGCGATCCATCAGGCGGCCTCCTCGCCTTCGTCGGTGATACCGGCCATCATCAGGCCCAGCTCACGCACATCGGTCTCGGATGGCAGGCGTTCGCCCATGATGCGGCCGTCGAACATCACCGCGATCCGGTCGGACAACGACAGGATCTCGTCCAGCTCGACACTGACCAGCAAAATGGCCTTGCCCGCATCGCGGAGCTCGATCAGCTGCTGGTGGATGAACTCGATCGCACCGATATCCACGCCCCGTGTCGGCTGGCCGACCAGAAGTAGGTCAGGGTTCCGCTCAATCTCGCGGGCCAGCACGATCTTTTGCTGGTTGCCGCCCGAGAAATTCTTGGCAGACAGTTGCGGGTTGGGCGGGCGCACGTCGAAGCGCTGCATCTTGGCTTCGGCCTCGGCCACCATCTTGGCGTTGTCCATCAGAAGGGCGTTCTTCTGATAGGCCGGGTCGTGGTGGTATCCGAAGACGATGTTCTCCCACGCGGTGAAATCCATGATCAGGCCGCGGGCCTGCCGGTCTTCCGGCACATGGGCGATGCTGCGGGCCCGGCGGGTCTGCCCGTCGGAATGCCGGCCCGTCAGGTCAACCTCGTCGCCATTGACGCGGATGCTGCCGGTGGCCTCTTCGATACCGCCCAGCACCTCCAGCAATTGCGACTGTCCGTTCCCCGAGACGCCGGCAATACCCAGAATTTCGCCCGCCCGCACGTTGAGGGAGATGCCGCGCAACCGCTCAACCCCGTCATCATCGACAACGCGAAGATTCTCAACCTCCAGCACCGTCTTGCCGGGTGTCGCGGGTTTCTTGTCGACCCGCAGCAGCACCTTGCGGCCGACCATCAGCTCGGCCAATTCTTCGGGGCTGGTCTCGGCGGTTTTCACCGTCGCCGTCATCTCGCCACGGCGCATCACGCTGACGGTGTCGGTGATCTCCATGATCTCGCGCAGCTTGTGGGTGATCAGGATGATCGTCTTTCCTTCGGCCTTCAGCCCTTCCAGGATGCGGAACAAATGGTCGGCCTCGGCCGGGGTCAAGACACCCGTGGGCTCGTCCAGAATGAGGATATTGGCCTGCCGGTAAAGCGCTTTGAGGATCTCGACGCGCTGCTGATGGCCGACCGACAGCTCTTCGATCCGCTCATCTGGATCGACCTCCAGCTCGTATTCCTCGGCCAGTTCCTTCAGAAGCTTCCGCGCCTTGGCCAGCGAGGGCTTCAGAAGCGCGCCATCCTCGGCGCCCAGCACCACATTCTCAAGCACGGTGAAATTCTGCACCAGCTTGAAATGCTGAAAGACCATGCCGATGCCGGCGCGGATGGCGCTCTGGCTGTCGGGGATATCTGTTTTCTGGCCGCTGATGAAAATCTCGCCCGCATCGGCCTTGTAGAATCCGTAGAGGATCGACATCAGCGTCGACTTCCCCGCGCCATTCTCGCCGATGATCCCGTGGATCGTGCCGGGCATGACACGGATCGCGATGTCCTTGCTGGCCTGCACCGGGCCGAATGCCTTGGAAATCCCCTTCAACTCAATCGCGGGGACATCGGGTGGGGGGGCGGCCGTTGCAGGCCGCCCCTGTGGTTTCGTCCAATCCATTCAGAAAGTCAGCGCCGGGCAGCTGTCATCCGAGGTGTAGTCATGCACCGTCAGCGCGCCCGAGGCGATCTGCTCGGCCGCCGCGTCCACGGCCGCCTGCATCTCGGCGGTGACCAGTTCGGCGTTGTTCTCGTCCACCGCATAGCCGACCCCGCCCGAAGCCAGATCCATCGTCACGATGCCGGTTTCAAGCTCAGTCCCCGCGGTGAACGCCTCATAAACCGCATTGTCCACCCGCTTGAGCATCGAGGTCAGGACCGATCCGGGATGCAGATAGTTCTGGTTCGAGTCCACGCCGATCGAAAGCTTGCCTTCATCGGCGGCTGCTTGCAGAACCCCGATGCCGGTGCCGCCGGCAGCCGCATAGATCACGTCGGCGCCCTGGCTCATCTGGCTCTTGGCCAGTTCGCCGCCCTTCACCGGGTCGTTCCACGCCGCGGGGGTCGTGCCGGTCATGTTGGCAATGATCGTGGCATCCCCGTTCACCGCCTGCACCCCTTGCGCATAACCGCAGGCGAATTTGCGGATCAGCGGAATGTCCATGCCGCCGACGAAGCCGACCGTCCCCGTTTCCGACGCCATTGCCGCCATCATGCCCACAAGATAGCTGCCCTCATGTTCCGAGAACAGGATCGTGCGCACGTTCGGCGCATCGACGAAGCCGTCGACGATGGCAAACTTGGTGTCAGGGTAATCCGGCGCCACTTCTTCCAGGACCGAGCTGAAGGCGAAGCCCGTCATCACGATCGGGTTCGATCCGCTTTCAGCCAGACGGCGCAGCGCCTGTTCGCGCTGGGCCTCGGATTGCATCTCAAGCTCGCGATAGCTGCCGCCGGTCTCGGTCGCCCAGCGCTCGGCCCCGTTAAAGGCGGACTCGTTGAATGATTTGTCGAACTTGCCGCCAAGGTCGAAGACAACGGCGGGATCGGCCAGCGCTGTGCCCGCCGACAGGGCAAGCACGGCTGTCGCGCCGAGGATTTTTTGGATGGAGGTCATAGGGTCGTCTCCCGGTTGGTGTGCGGCCGCCGGGGCAAATGCCCCTCCAGCCCTGAATGGACCTGATCTCTTTCGGATCACGGGCAGGATTAGGGCCGAGCAGCCGCAGAGGGTCAATAGGCATTTTAACCCTTTGTCGGCCAGAACCGGTATCTTGCCTGTGGATAAATACAACTGACGTTGGGTTAGGCAGGGCCCAGGGCTTTGGTCAGAACCAGAGCATCCACCGAGGGCGCCCCCTGTCGCGCATAGTAACCCGCGCGCCGCCCGGCCTCGTACCATCCGGCCTTGGCATAAAGGGCCAGAGCGGCGGTATTGTCGGCGGCGACCTCAAGATAGGCCGTGGCCGCCCCCCGTTCGGCCGCCTTGGCCTCAAAACGGGCCAGAAGGCGGCGCCCGACACCCTGGCGGCGGGCCGCTTGGGGGACGGCCAATGTCAAAAGCTCGGCCTCGCCCGCAATCGCGCGGCCAACGGCAAACCCCTCGCCCTCGGTCAGCAGGAACGCGCCCGGCCCGCCAAGTACGTCGGCGAATTCTGTTTCCGTCCAGGGCCGGGGCGAGGTGAAGGCCTGCGCGTGCAGAAGCGCCAAAGCCTGCGGCGTCATGGCAAAAGCTCAGGCGCCGGGTCGCGCGGCGGGGCGGCATCTGCGGCACGCAGGTAAAGGGGCGCAGGTCTGGGTTGCGGGGCCGCGATCCGCGCCAGAGCGATCCGTGCCGTCGCCTCGGCCAGCGGTAAGGCGGGGGGCAGAACGTCGCGGTTCCGCAAGAGCGGCGCAAGGGCGTCGGCCGCGCTACCCGTCAGATGGTGGGCCTCAAACGCCCAAACGGGCAGAGCCTCGGCCTCGGCCAGCAAAGGCTCGGGCGCGGCCCCTTCGGCGAACAGCTGCAGATAGACCTGCCCCCGTCTCGCGTCCAGCGCCACCAGCAGCGGCCAGGGAAGGTCATGCGCCGCGGCCTCCAGCGACGTGACCCCGATAGCCGGAACGCCAAGCGACAGGGCAAGCCCCCGCGCGGCGGCCACCGACAGACGCACGCCGGTGAAATTGCCGGGGCCCGTCCCGACGCCGATCAGGTCGATGTCGCGCCAGCCCAGATCGGCGCGGGCCAACATCTCCTCCAGCATCGGCATCAGCCGCTCGGCCTGCCCACGCGGCATCTCTTCCGTTCGGGCCTCGATCAGGCGATCACCGGACAGAAGAGCGGCCGCGCAATGCGCTGCGGACGTGTCGAAGGCCAGAACGGTCTTGGTCATCACACTTTGCCCGCAGGCTTTGGCCGAAGGCTGTCGCGGGCGCTGCCATGTTCGCGCGGCAGATCATCCTTGATCTGCAGCCACGGCAGACATTTATCCGCGTGACTGTGCAGTTTGGGAGGCAGGATATCAGCCTGATCCAGCAGACCGAGGGGCACATAGACCTGACCGGGCAGATAATCAAACGTGGCCGCCAGGGGCGACCCGCATTGATGACAGAACCAGCGGTTAACGCCTGGATTGGCCGAGATTGGCGCCCCAAGTGCCGGGGTGACATGCAAAGCATCCGTCGCGAAGGCTGCAAAGGCGGCCACCGGCGCGCCCGTCACGCGCCTGCAATCGTCACAATGACAATAGGACACCACCTCTGGCGGGCCGTCCGCGGCCAACGATACAGCACCGCAATAGCACTGGCCGGTGATCGTCTCGGCCATATCGTCAGGCCGCGACGGGGCGCACCTCGATCACTTCGGGGATGTAGTGCCGCAGCAGGTTTTCAATGCCCATCTTCAGCGTCAGCGTCGATGACGGGCAGCCGGCACAGGCGCCCTGCATGTGCAGGTAGACGATGCCGCGGTCAAAGCCATGGAACGTGATGTCGCCACCATCTTGCGCCACGGCGGGCCGCACGCGGGTATCCAGCAATTGCTTGATCTGATCGACGATCTCACCATCCGGACCATCATGGGCGGCGTGTCCGTCGCCGCCATCAGCCTCGCCTTCAATGGCGGGCTGGCCCGACTGGTAATGCTCCATCACCGCGCCGAGGATGGCGGGCTTGATGTGGTCCCAGGCGACCGCGTCAGACTTGGTGACGGTCACGAAATCGGTACCGAGGAACACGCCCGTCACGCCATCGACCGCGAAGATGCGGCGCGCCAGCGGCGATTTCTTGCCCGCATCGGGCGTCGGAAAATCGGCGGTGCCCGCTTCAAGCACGGTCTGGCCGGGCAGAAACTTCAGCGTTGCCGGGTTCGGCGTGGATTCGGTCTGGATGAACATGGCTGCGCCCTCCTGAGCGTTCCACTCGGATATGCGCCTCGGGGGCGGAGCTGTCAAGGTTTAGAACTGTTCTAAGCCGCACAAGAGAGCCGCAGCCAGCATCCACGTCAGGCCATTACGCCTCAAACCCCGGTGTGTCCAGCATATGGCGGCCTTGCCGGTCTTCCACTTCGACGATCCAGAGGTCGGGGTCGAAACCTCGCTGCCGGGCCAGCGCCGCGTCCACCTCGGCTTCGGGGCCTTCCGACAGCACCACCCAGGCGCGCGCGCCGCTCATCAGGTCGAAGCTGCGCTGGAACGCTTTTGCCTGCCCGTCCATCGTCGCCAGTTTCACGATCACCGCGCCGGCCGTCTTGTCGCCCCTGGCCGTGACGTAAACCGCGATGCCCTCGGCCTGTAGCCGCGCCAGGTAGGCCGACACCCAGACCCCCGTGGCCAGCCGCGCCATGGCCCTAACCCCCGTCGCGGAAATCGAGGCCCATTTCGGAATACCGCTCCGACTCGTCCAGCCAATTCGGGCGCACCTTAACGGTCAGGAAAAGATGCACGCGGCGATCCAGGAACTCCTCGATATCCTTGCGCGCCAGTTGGCCCACCGCCTTGATCGTCTCGCCTTTCTTGCCCAGCACGATCCCCTTGTGCCCGTCCCGCGCCACATAGACGATCTGATCGATCCGGGCCGAGCCATCGTCCCGTTCCTCCCAGCCCTCGGTCTCGACCGTCAGCTCGTAGGGCAGCTCCTGATGTAGGCGCAGCGTCAGCTTTTCGCGTGTCGTCTCGGCCGCGATCATCCTCAGCGGCAGATCGGCGATCTGGTCTTCGGGGTAAAGCCAATGCCCCTCGGGCATCCGCGCGGCGAGCCAAACGCGCAGATCATCGACGCCGTGGCCCTTTTCGGCCGAAATCATGAAGGTCTCGGTAAAGGGAAACGCCTCGTTCATCTCGGCAGAGAGGCCCAGAAGCGCCTCGGCCTTGACCCGGTCGATCTTGTTCAACACCAGCGCCACGGGCCGGTCACCGATCCGCTCGCGCAGCCCGTCAAGGATGGCCTGCACACCTTCGGTCAACCCGCGATGCGCCTCGATCATCAGAACGACCACATCGGCATCCGACGCCCCGCTCCACGCCGCGGCGACCATCGCGCGGTCCAGACGGCGGCGCGGGCGAAACAGGCCCGGCGTGTCGACGAAGACGATCTGCGCGTCCCCCTCGATCGCGACCCCTCTGATCCTTGCCCGCGTCGTTTGCACCTTATGCGTGACGATCGAGACCTTGGCCCCCACCATGCGGTTCAAAAGGGTCGATTTGCCGGCATTCGGCTCGCCGATCAGGGCGACAAAGCCCGCGCGTTTCTCAGCCATCTTTCGCCTCCATCCGGTCGAGCAACGCTTTGGCTGCCGCCTGTTCCGCCTGTCTCTTGGCCCCGGCGCTGGCACGTGCGGCCTCGCCCGTCGAAAGCCGCGCTTCAATGGTGAAAACCGGCGCGTGGTCGGGGCCTTCGCGGGCGATTTCCTCGTAAGCCGGGGGCTGCAAGCCACGGGCCTGCGCCCATTCCTGCAGCGCGGTTTTTGCGTCACGGGCATCGGCCTCAACCGCGCCGATGCGGTCGGCCCAGAGGCGGCGCACCATATCACGCGCGGCCTCGAACCCGCCATCCAGATAGACGGCGGCGATCACCGCCTCCATCGCGTCGCCCAACAGAGCCTCTTTCCGGCGCCCGCCCGACAGCATCTCGGACCGGCCGAGTTTCAGCACCGCGCCCAGATCAACCTCACGCGCGACATCGGCGCAGGTTTCCTTGCGGACCAGCGCGTTGTAGCGCGGGGCCAACTGCCCCTCGGACGCGGTCTTGTCGGCCAGCAGCAAAGCCTCGGCCATCACCAGCCCCAACACGCGGTCGCCCAGAAACTCGAGCCGCTGATTGTCAGGCCGCGTCGGCCCCGAGATCGAGGCATGGGTCACCGCACGCACCAGCAATTCGGGCCGCGCAAAGCTGTGACCGATCCGGGCAGAAAACGCAGTGAGATCGGAAGACAGTTTCATTCCAAAACCACCAGATACCGGTTGCCGCGCCAGGCATCGAAATCAAACAGACTGCGCCCGCCGGCTGAGAACACAACCAGGCGTGCCCGACCATAAACATTTTCAATCGGCACAAACCCCATGCCACCCCAGATTACCGGCCATCGGCTGTCATTGCTGTTATCACGATTGTCGCCCATCATGAAAAGCTGATCCGCAGGCACCTCGAAAACATCGGTGCTGTCGGCGAAGCCCTCTTCGAAGTCCAGTATTCTATAGCTGCGCCCATCTGCCATGGTCTCACGAAAAAGAGGTTTGAGGCAAAAATCGCCATCAGCCAGCGGGCCGTTCACACAAATCGGCCTGAGGCCCATAGCGCCCTGTGGCCGATAGATTTCATAGAAATTTCCCAATGACGCGATCTCGAGCACGCGCCCGTTCAGAAGCAGTCGGCCACCGGCCATTTGAACTTGATCCCCTGGCAGGCCAATGATGCGCTTTACCGTATCCATGCCGTTTCTTGGATGGCGAAAGACGACGACATCGCCACGCGCGGGTTGGTATGCCCCAAGGGTCTGCGCGATCATGAAGTCACCGACATGCAATGTCGGCTTCATGCTGCCAGCGGTTATGATGTAAGGCGCCCAAAAGGCGCGGGACGCCAAAAACAGCCCGACCACCATGAGCCCCGCCAGTCCGAACGCATATCGTGCTTTTGGCGCCCAGCGCCCACGGCGCGACTGCCGCGGACGGGCGAGCATGAAGAACAATGTCGCAAGAAGCCCGAGCCCCGGAACAGCTGTCAGCAAGAACCACCAGCCCGAGCGATTGGACGCATGCAGACGTCGCACCAGCGCAGTAGACCAGCCCACATAGGAGCCGCCCAAAAAGCCGTAAGTCAGAAGCCGCAACTCGATGCCGGGGACGGCAACCAGCACATCGACGGCCGCGAGGAGGAGGATGGACCAAAGAAACAGGGCAAACCAAGCCCAGACCTCCTTGCGGGAGGCCGTGCCGGACAGCCGAAACCAGCGGACGCGTTTCCGGTCAGTCACCGGCTAAACTCTTGCCTCAAAAACCGTGTCACTCGACCGCCTTGAAGAACCGGTCTGCCCGCCACGTCCAGAAGAAGAACATTGACCGGCCTGCGGACGAGAACATGATGCGGTCGGCGCGGCCGATCAGGTATTCGGCGGGCACCATGCCGACGCCGCCCGCCGTCTGCGGAAAGCGGCTGTCCTGGCTGTTGTCGCGGTTGTCGCCCATGAAAAAGTAATGTCCCTCGGGCACCGTGAAGACGGCCGTATCGTCGCCACGCCCGCCGTCCTGGATATTCAGGATGCTGTGCCCGACGCCGCCTGGCAGTTCTTCGCGAAACCGTGACTTGATGCAGCTCGACCCCGACACCCCGCCGCGGGTTTCGCACGCGGGGTAATTGCCCGCGGGGCCCTGGCGCTCATAGACCTCGATAAAATCGGCCACCGCAATTGTCGGGACAGGCTCCCCGTTCAGAGAAAGCCGCCCATTTTGCATCTGGACCTGGTCGCCGGGCAAGCCGATCAGCCGCTTGATGAAATCCTGCCCCGTGACCGGATGGCGGAAGACGACGACATCGCCGCGCTCAGGCTCGGACGGGAACCAGCGCCCATCGATAAAAGTGCACAGGGAAAACGGGCAGGAATGGCGCGAATAGCCGTAGGCCATCTTGTTGACGAACAGGAAATCGCCGATCAGCAGCGTGTCCTTCATCGATCCCGACGGGATCCAGAACGGCTGAAAGAACAGGGTCCGGAACACGCCTGCGATCAGCAGGGCATAGACGACCGTCTTGACCGTCTCCATGAAGCCTTCTTTGGTCTCGGCGCTATCGGCCATGCTGCTTGTCCTGCCTCTTGAGAGTTTCGGGGGTTCTTGCGGGCGGGCTTGGGTGGAGTCAAGAGAGGCACACGCGCTTATGACGCCAAGGGCCGCGCCTCGATCAGCACGAAAGCTTGTGCCCAGGGATGATCGTCGGTCAGCGTGACATGGACAATCGCCTCGTGCCCCTCGGGCGTCAGCTGGGCCAGACGCTCGGCCGCCCAGCCGGTCAGGTGCATCACCGGCTGGCCGGTGCGCAGGTTCGACACGGCCATGTCCTTCCACGAGATGCCCATGCGCAAGCCGGTGCCCAGCGCCTTTGAACACGCCTCTTTCGCGGCCCAGCGTTTGGCATAAGTGCCGGCTTTGTCCTTGCGGCGTTCAGCCTTGCGCTGTTCGATATCGGTGAAGACGCGGTTGCGGAAGCGGTCGCCAAAGCGGTCCAGCGTGCCCTGGATCCGCTCGATATTCGCAAGGTCTGTGCCGATGCCAAGGATCATGTCTTTGTCCATTACAGTTGTTCTCGACGCGATGCTATCCGCGCGCGGCACCAGAGGCGAGGGCCGCTTGACCCTTGGTCTATCCGTTGGTTCCGCGATACACTCAAATCAGAGGGCCGGATTTTCGAGGGGATTTGAGGTGATTAGACCGATTTCACTGGCGTTTGCCTTAGCTGTGGGCGGCCTGCCCGCATCCGCCGATCCGCTGGAAGAGGCCAGGGCCGCCTATATCGAGGCCTGGCAGGCCGCGCCGATGACGATCCGCAACGCGATGTTTGTTGAGCGTCCGGCCGTTGGCTATGGGATGTACAGCCAACGGGCCTCGAATGTCTTCGCCCAGGGTGAGCCCTTGCTGATCTACCTCCAGCCCGAGGGGTATGGATGGCTGGAAAGCGCAGACGGCAACCGGTTTGGCTTTACGGTCGATCTGCGCATCGGCACGCAGGACGGCGTGGCGATGCTGGAGCAGGACGACTTCATGGCGCTTGAGACGTCATCCCTGGAAAAGCCGACGGATTTCTTCGGCAATCTCACCATCACCCTGACGACATTCCCGAAAGGCGCTTTCCTCCTGACGCTGATCATCAACGACATTGCGTCCGACAAGACCGCCTCTTTCGAATTGCCGTTCGAGGTGCGCTGACACTTCGGCTTTGCTAGGCGGCACGCGATAGCGCAGATTTGATCAAGCCAAGCCCGGCAATTGCAAAAAGAGCCGCGACCGCGGCATCGATGGCGCGCCTTGATCTGGCATAAAGTGCCATGACGCCGTCCAGTGAAAACAGCATTGCCCAAGCAATGTAGTTTACCAAGCCCAGACCTGCGCAGATAACCGTTGCCAGCGCGACTGCGGCGATGCCGTCAGTCGGATCAAGACCGACAGCCAGCGCCGCCATCCAGGCGAAGACCGCCTTGGGGTTTGTCAGGTTCAGCAAAAGACCGCGCCATAGCCAATGCCCATGCCCGGTTGTGGCTTGGTCCATCTTTTGCGGTCTGGTCGCCGAACGGGCCGACGCATAGGCCAGCCACAGCAGATACGCCGCTCCCAGCAATTTCATCCCGATCAGCGCGGTTTCCGAGGCTTGCAAAACGGCGCCCATGCCGGTTGCCGCCAGCAGCCCCCAGAACGTCAGACCAAGCGCCAAGCCCAGTGCAAAGCGGAGGCCAGCCGGGCGCCCCAGGCTCATCGCGACCGAGGCACAGCCGATATTGGCGGGGCCGGGAGAGACGGTGACAAGGAAGAAGGCGGCGGCAGTGGCGGCAAGCGAGGCCAGGTCGATCACGCGCGCGCCGCGTCCATCAGGCGGCGCATCTCGGCGATGGCCGGTGTCAGACCCATGAAAATCGCCTCGCCGATCAGAAAATGGCCGATATTCAACTCGATCACTTCGGGCAGGGCGGCGACGGGGCTGACTGTGTCATAGGTCAGGCCATGACCGGCATGCACCTCCAACCCCTTATCATGGGCGAAGGTGGCCATCCGGCGCAGCTTTTCCAGCTCGGCATCGCGGTCGTCAAAGCGGCCCTCGGCATGGGCATCGCAATAGGCGCCGGTATGCAGCTCGATCACCTGGGCGCCGATGCGATGCGCCGCCTCGATCTGACGCTGATCGGCGGCGATGAAGATCGACACGCGGCAGCCCGCCTCGCGCAGGGGGGCGATGAAATGGGCCAGCTTGTTCTCCTCACGCGCAACCTCAAGCCCGCCTTCGGTCGTGCGTTCTTCGCGCCGTTCGGGCACGATGCAGACGGCGTGCGGCTTGTGGCGGAGCGCGATGGCCTGCATCTCATCCGTCGCGGCCATCTCGAAATTCAGGGGCAGGCTGAGTGCTGCCATCAGCCGGTCGATATCCTCGTCCGAGATATGGCGCCGGTCTTCGCGCAGATGGGCGGTGATGCCGTCGGCCCCGGCCTCTTCGGCGATCTTGGCTGCGCGCACCGGGTCGGGCACATCACCGCCCCGCGCATTGCGGACAGTCGCCACATGATCGATGTTTACACCTAACCTCAGCTTCGCCATCTCGCCCAATCCTTAATGCGCGTTGTCAGACTTCTTGGCCGCCTTTCGCCGCAGTTCTGCCAGCTTTGCCTTCAGCCGCCCCTTGCGACGGTTCTGGTAGACCCGAATCAGCGGCACACTCAGTTTGTAGACGATGAACGCTGTGAGAAGTCCGGGAATCACGCCGCCGACAAGGTAGGGCAGAAACACGTCGTAATAAAACTGTGTCAGCCCGGCCCAATCGGCAGTGTCATCATTAAAGATAGCGAGGAAGTTTTCTTTGAGGTCGCGCCCGGCGGCCACGAAGCTGCCCAGGAACGACCCATGCTGGGTTTCCTCAAACCGGCTGCCGAGGATGAAATGGCCGGTTTGCAGAACCACCACGCCGATCGGCACATAGGTCAGCGGGTTGCCGAAGAACGTGCCCAGAAGCGCCGCAATCACGTTGCCACGTGCAATCCAGGCGCAAATGGCTGCCGTGATGAAATGAAAGCCGTAAAACGGGGTGAAGGCGGCAAAGACGCCCGCCGCCACCCCACGCGCGATCTTCTCGGGCGTATCGGGCAGGCGACGGACCCGGTGCTTCACATAGTGAAACGCCCGCGCCCACCCGCCCTTGGGGTAGATCGCCTCTCTGACGATCTGCCAGAGACCCCGCCTATCGCGGCGCTTGAAAACCAACGCCTTTCCTCCTCGTACCCCCTGAGGGGTCTCAGGGTTTTCGGCCAGGCTCCCGATGCCGTTCGATGGCCGCTACATCACTTTCCGCCTCAAGCGCTGTCATCACCGTGTGCAGGTGTTCAGCGTCCCGCAAATCAACTTCTATCAACAGACGATAGAAATCTGGCTTTCTGTCGACAAAATGTAGGTCCGAGATATTGGCCTTCTGCTCTCCGATCAATGTGCAAATACGTCCCAGTACACCAGCATCGTTACGGATCGTTAACATCAGGCGGATCGTGTGCACCGCCGGATGGCGCCCGCCCTGCCAGGCGAGGTCGACCCAGCGTTCGGGCTGGTCTTCGAACTCGACAAGGGACGGACAATCGATCGCATGCACCACAACGCCGCGACCCCGCCAACTGATCCCGACAATCCGCTCGCCCGGAACGGGCTGGCAACAGGGCGCGCGGTCAAAACCCTGGCCGGGTTCCAGGCCCACCACCGCGCGGCCCGGTTCAACCTCTTCGCCCTTGCCAAGCGCCAGTTCGGGGTAAAGCGTCTCCAGCACATGGCGCGAGGCGATCTCGGCGCTGCCGAGACGCGCCAACAGCTCATCCCCATCGGCCAGGCCGAGGGTCCGCGCGGCCGTGCGGAGCGCCTTGTCGGTGGCCTTCTTGCCAGCATTCTCGAACGCCACGCGGGCCAGTTCACGGCCCAGCTTGATGAACCGCTCGCGATCTTCCTCGCGCAAGCTTCTGCGGATCGCCGCCTTGGCCCGGCCTGTCACCACGATATCCAGCCAGGTCGCCTGCGGGCGCTGGCCCTCGGCTGTGATGATCTCAACCGACTGACCGTTGCGCAGCCGCGTCCAGAGCGGCACGCGAATACCATCAACCTTGGCGCCCACGCAGCTGTCGCCGATGCGGGTGTGGATCGAATAGGCGTAGTCGAGCGGCGTGGCACCCTTGGGCAGCTGGATGACCTCGCCCTTGGGCGTGAAGCAGAAGACCTGATCGGAATACATCTCAAGCTTCACATGCTCGAGAAACTCGTCGTGATCCTCGGTATCGAAGCGCTCGGTCAGCGAGGCGATCCAGCGCGCGGGATCGACGGCAAAGGGGTTCTGCGCCCGCACGCCGTCGCGATACGCCCAATGCGCGGCCACGCCCGCCTCGGCCACCTCGTGCATCTGGCGGGTGCGGATCTGCACCTCGACCCGCTTGCCGTCACGGCCCGAGACCGTGGTGTGGATTGACCGGTAGCCGTTCGATTTCGGCTGGCTGATGTAATCCTTGAACCGCCCCGGCACCGCGCGCCAACGGCGATGGATGGCGCCGAGGACGCGATAGCAATCCTGCTCACTCCCGGTGATGATGCGAAAGCCGTAGATGTCGGACAGGCGCGAAAAGCCCTGATCCTTCTCCTGCATCTTGCGCCAGATCGAATGGGGTTTCTTGGCGCGGCCGAACACCTCGGCCTCGATCCCCTCGCGGTCCAGCTCGGTGCGGATGTCATTTGTGATCTTGTGGATCACATCGCCCGATTCGCGCTGCAGCGTGATGAAGCGGCGGATGATGGAATTGCGCGCATCGGAGTTCAGAACCCGGAAGGACAGGTCCTCAAGTTCCTCGCGCATCCATTGCATCCCCATGCGGCCGGCCAGCGGCGCATAGATTTCCATCGTCTCGCGCGCCTTGCGGGCCTGCTTTTCGGGCGGCAGCGACCGGATCGTGCGCATGTTGTGCAGCCGGTCGGCCAGCTTGACCAGGATCACGCGCAGATCCTTGGACATCGCCATGAAAAGCTTGCGGAAGTTCTCGGCCTGCTTGGTCTCCGACGAGGACAATTGCAGATTGGTCAGCTTGGTCACGCCATCGACCAGCTCGGCGATCTCGGTCCCGAACAGACGCTCGACCTCGGAATAGGTGCTTTTGGTGTCCTCGATCGTGTCGTGCAGAAGGGCGGTGATCAGCGTGCTGTCATCCAGCTGCTGTTCGGTCAGAATGGCCGCCACCGCGACAGGGTGCGAGAAATAGGGCTCGCCCGAATGGCGTGTCTGCCCCTCATGCATGCGCATCCCGTAGGCATAAGCCTCGCGGATCAGCGCTTCATTCGTCCTGGGATTGTAGTTGTGGACGAGGGCGATCAGGTCGTCGACGTCGATCATCCCTCACCCGCCTGAAAGGCCGCGCCTGCGGCCTTACTTCATTTCCTGCGCTTCCATCAGGGCGCGCAGCAGTTTCTCTTCCGACATGTCGTCCTGGCTGGGGCGGTCGGCCTCGGCGCTCATCAACAGCGCCATGGCGTCTTCCTCAGGCTCATCGACCTCGATCTGGGTCTGATGCGAGGCGATCATTCGCTCACGCAGATCTTCGGCGCCTTGCGTCTCATCACCGATTTCCCGCAGGGCGACGACAGGGTTCTTGTCGTTGTCGCGATCGATGGTGATCGGCGCGCCGGATGCGATCTCACGCGCGCGATGCGCGGCAAGCAGCACGATCTCGAAGCGGTTCGGGACTTTGTCTACAACGTCTTCAACCGTCACGCGGGCCATAGCCGTCTCCAGTCAGGTCAGGAAATACGAAGGCTGTACTTATGACCTTTATTTGCTGTTGACAACCTGTTTTCAGGCAATAATCGGCAGAAAACGTCAGGTCTCGGGCACGTTGGCAAGTGCGGTGGTGATGACATCCTCAAGATCATCGCGGCTGGCGCCTGCCTCGGCCAGAATGACCATGCCGTTCACAATGGTTGTCAGAAACAGCGCCGTTTTCGGGATGTGGAGGGCGGCAGGGTCGGTTCCGACCGCAAGCAGGCGTTCCATATTATGGCGGAACTTGTCATTCGCGCGGTCCAGCGCCGCGCCGATTGCCGGCGATTGACCGTGCCGATCCAACGTGATCCGGCAGCGCAGACAGCCTGGCGGAGCTTGACCCGCCGACAGCCTGTCGGCGCTGGCACGCAAGGTCTGGGCGATAGCCTCGCGCGCCGTTCCGGCGCTGGCGCATGTCGCATCGACCCGCGTGTCGAACCGGGCCGCATAATGATCAATCGCCGCGACCAGCAGAGCGTCCTTGTCACCGAAAAGCTTGTAGAGGCTGGCGCGTGCCGCCCCGGTCGCCTGGGTAAGATCATCCAGCGAGGTCGCCGCGTAGCCGTTCCGCCAGAACGTATCGGTCAGCGCATCCAGCACCTCGGCCTCGGCGAAATTCCGGGGGCGCCCCCGGCCACGTTTCACGTCCTCGCTTTTTTGTGAACTCATTGGTCTATTATTCTCTTTTCAAATTTGAGACTGGTAAGTACACAAATACACGGAACAAGACAGGGAGACAACAGATGCTGAGAAACCTGATGGCCGCAAGCCTTGCCGTCGTACTGACCACAGGTGGCGCGTTCGCGCAGGATGCGGGCGTCACCAAGCTGACGCTTGAGGATATGGCGTTGAACGCGCACCCACAGTTTGACGGAGTTTCGGCGGCAATGATGACCGGCGCATTCTCGGAGGAGGGACTTTATGCCGCGAACTCCGTAATGCGGCAGGGCGCGGTCTTTCCGCCCCACAGCCATCCTGACCAACGCCTGACCGTCGTCGTTTCGGGCACCATGTATCTGGGCGTCGGCGACGCGATCGATCCGGCGAACGAGCAGGCGTTCGAGGCGGGCAGCGTCGCGCTGACACCGCCGGGCACGATGCACTATATGATCTCGCGCGATGGCGATGTGCGGGTGATCGAGATCGGCGCGGGGCCATCGGCAACGGTGTTTTCCGACTGATCCCTGGCCTGCCGGGCGCGTTGATGGGACGGCGCCCGGCGGGTCATGTGAGCGGTGTGATCTCGGCGCGGTCGGCGGCAGGCAAGGCGGCCAGCAGGTCCGCCGTCGTCCGGCCCAGAACGGGGTGCCGCCAATCCGGCGCGATCTCGGCCAGCGGCACCAGCACGAAGGCGCGCTCATGCAGGCGCGGATGCGGCAGGATCAACCGGTCGGGCGCGTCGCGCCGCTGCGCCTCGGCGCCGATCTCCATCCAGTGCTGCACACTCGCCTGATCGGGCAAGATCGCCCCGCCATGATCCAAAAGGTCCAGATCCAGCGTGCGGCTGCCCCACCGCTGGGCCCGCTCGCGCCCGAAATCGGCCTCGATGCGGTGCAACACCGCAAGCATCTGCCGCGCATCAATCTCGCTCTCCAACGCCACGGCGGCATTCACATAATCGGGGCCGGCACCCGGCGGAAAACAGGGTGTTTTATAGAGGCGGCTTTTCGCCAATAGGTAGAACCCCTCACCCGAAAGCCTGGAAATCGCTGATTCCACGTTAATTTCCGGCGGCCCGAGCCCGGTTGAGAGGTTACTGCCCAGCGCAACCAGGCTGATGCTGACTTTGCCATGGGGCGGGGTACCTTGCGGCATACACAAAAACCTCTATCTTCATCGCATTGGGCTGCTTTGCCGCACCATCCATCCACTCACGGATGACTGCAAGCTTGGCTGCCAATTGAAAGGACTATTTATGTTTTACCGCGACGAACGATTGGCGCTCTTCATTGATGGGTCCAATCTATATGCCGCAGCCAAATCGCTTGGCTTCGACATCGACTACAAGCTTCTACGACAGGAGTTCATGCGCCGGGGCAAGTTGCTGCGCGCCTTCTACTACACCGCTCTTCTGGAGAGTGAGGAATACTCGCCGATCCGGCCGCTGGTCGACTGGTTGAACTATAACGGCTTTTCCATGGTCACCAAACCGGCCAAGGAATACACTGACAGCCAGGGCCGCCGGAAGGTGAAGGGCAACATGGATATCGAGCTTTGCGTCGATGCCATGGAGCTTGCGCCCCGTGTCGATCATATCGTGCTGTTCTCGGGCGATGGCGATTTCCGGCCTCTGGTGGAAAGTCTGCAAAGGCAGGGGGTGCGGGTTTCGGTGGTCTCGACCATCCGCAGTCAACCGCCCATGATCGCCGATGAATTGCGCCGCCAGGCCGACAATTTCATCGAGCTCGACGAACTGCGCGAAGTCATCGGACGCCCTCCGCGTGAACCGCGCCCCGAGCCGGACCAGATTGAAACAGTCGATCAGGAATGATCGCGTCCGGGGCGGCTGATCGCCCCGGCGCTTTCGTCTGATGGCTGAATTTCTGTCTCTGCTGGGCTTGTTCGCCGCGGCGTTCGGCGCCGCGACGATCCTGCCGTTCCAATCGGAAATCATTTTTGTGGCGGTTCAGGCCGACGGGCGTGTGTCGCTGCCGCTGATCATCCTCGTGGCGTCGGTCGGCAACACGCTGGGATCGGTGCTGAATTACTTTCTTGGCATCTGGCTTGAGCATTTCAAGGGCCGGCGCTGGTTTCCGGTCACCGATGCGCAATTGGCCAAGGCGCAAGCCTGGTATCAGCGCTATGGCGTCTGGACCCTTTTGCTCAGCTGGGCGCCGCTCGGCGATGCGGTCACCGTGATCGCGGGCGTGATGCGCACCCCCTTTTGGCTTTTCGTCACGCTGGTGGCCATTGCCAAGACGGGCCGCTATGTCGCACTGGCCTGGGCCACGGCGCGGGTTGTCGGGGGGTAGACGCCCCCCGCCGGAGGGCTTACCTCTGAGGCGTGACAGGAGATGCCGATGTCGAAATCCCCCCTCACCCTTTACCTTGCCGCGCCGCGCGGGTTCTGCGCGGGCGTCGACCGGGCGATCAAGATCGTCGAGATGGCGCTGCAGAAATGGGGTGCGCCGGTCTATGTGCGCCACGAGATCGTGCACAACAAATACGTGGTCGACGGCCTGCGCGCCCAAGGCGCCGTCTTCGTCGAAGAGCTTGACGAATGTCCGCCCGATCGCCCCGTCGTGTTCTCGGCCCATGGCGTGCCGAAAGCGGTGCCGGCCGAGGCCGCGCGGCGCGAGATGATCGCGGTCGATGCCACCTGCCCCTTGGTCACCAAGGTCCATAACGAGGCCAAGCGGCACCACGAGAACGGCCTGCAGATGGTGATGATCGGCCATGAGGGCCACCCCGAGACGGTGGGCACCATGGGCCAGCTGCCGCCGGGCGAGGTTCTGCTGGTCGAAACGGTCGAGGACGTGGCTCATGTGCAGGTGCGCAACCCCGAGAAGCTGGCCTTCGTCACGCAGACGACGCTCAGCGTCGATGACACTGCCGCCGTTGTGGCCGCGCTGAAGGCCCGCTTTCCCGCCATCGTCGGGCCGGGTCGCGAGGACATCTGCTATGCCACGACCAACCGGCAGGAAGCGGTCAAGGCGATGGCGCCCAAGATCGACGCGCTACTGGTGATCGGAGCGCCCAATTCGTCGAACTCCAAGCGGCTTGTAGAGGTGGGCCGCGCGGCGGGCTGCGCTTACGCGCAACTGGTCCAACGCGCCGCCGATATCGACTGGCGCGCGCTCGACGGCATCCGCGCCCTCGGTCTGACAGCAGGCGCCAGTGCGCCGGAAGTGCTGGTGAACGAGGTGATCGACGCCGTTCGCGACCACTTTGACGTCACGGTCGAAAAGGTCGAAACCGCCGTCGAGAACGTCGAATTCAAGGTTCCTCGCGTCCTGCGCGAGCCGGCCTAGGAGGGTCCTACCCATGCTATCGCTCCAGTTTCTCCTGACCGCTTTCGTCGTGGTCGTCGCACCGGGCACAGGTGTCGTCTATACGCTCGCGCTGGCACTCGGGCAGGGATGGCGGGCCGGGCTCTGGGCGGCGCTGGGGTGTACCTTCGGCATCGTGCCGCATCTGTTGGCGGCCACGCTCGGCCTCGCGGCCCTGCTCCATACCAGCGCGGTCCTCTTTCAGGTCGTGAAGTTCGCGGGCGTCGCCTACCTGCTCTATCTCGCGTGGCAGGCGCTGCGCTCGGGCGGGGCGCTGCGCATCGAGAAACGCGCGGCCGTCGAGCATCCGTGGCGGATCGCACGCCGGGGGGCGCTGATCAACATCCTGAACCCCAAGCTTTCGATCTTCTTCCTGGCGCTGCTGCCACCGTTCCTGTCTGGGAACGCCGGCACGGCCACGGCCGAGATGGCCATGCTGGGTGGCATCTTCATGGCGATGACCTTCGCGGTCTTCGTCGCCTACGCGCTCTTCGCCTCGGCCGCGCGCGACGCTGTCCTTGCAAGCGAAACGGCCATGCGCTGGCTGAACAGGACCTTTGCGGCGGTCTTCGCGGGCCTCGGCCTCAGGCTGGCTTTTGAGCGCGCATGAGTGCCGACGCCGCCACGCTTGCCGCCTATGCGGCCCATGGCGCGGAGTATGCCGAACGGTTTCGCGCCGACAGCGCCGATGCGCGCCTTGCTGGTTTCATGGAATTGCTGCCCCCCGGCGGTGCGGTGCTGGACCTGGGCTGCGGGCCGGGCCGGGAATCGGCGCTGATGCGCGCGGCGGGGCTCAGGCCCGATCCGGTCGATGCCTCGCCCGAGATGGTGGCGCTGGCCCAGCGGCTACACGGGCTTCCGGCGCGCGTCGGCACCTTCGACGGTATCAAAGCCGAGGCGGCCTATGATGGCGTCTGGGCCAGCTTTTCGCTGCTGCATGCGCGCCGCGTCGATCTGCCGGAGATCTTCGCCGCGCTCTGCCGCGCTCTCCGCCCAGACGGATTTCTCTACGTCGCGATGAAGACCGGCGAGGGTGAGGGCCGCGACAAGCTCGGGCGCTTTTACACGTACGTCACCGTCGCCGAACTGCGCGCGCTGATGCAGGCGGCGGGGTTCACAATCCTGTCCGTCGAAGAGGGCGAGGGGGCGGGCCTGTCAGGCGAGATCTCCTCCTTCGCGGCGATCGTCGCCCGCTGGGCGGAGGCCCCTGCATGACGCAGATCCCACGCTCTGCCCTTGTCCTCGGCCTGTCGGGGCTGATCCCGTTTCTCTGGGGTGCGGTGACGCTTGTGTCCGACGGCGCCGCCTTGTGGGGTCAGCAGACGCTGGGCCCCCGGTTCATCGGCCCGCATATCAGTTTGGCCTATGGCACGATCATTCTGTCGTTCATGTCGGGCGTGCTCTGGGGGTTCGCCACCAGGGCCGAAGGGCGCAGAGCCGCCATGGGCTACGCGCTGTCCGTGGTGCCGGCGCTCTGGGCGTTCTTCTTCGTGGGCGGCGGCGCGGCATCCTCCGCCATCTTCCTGATCGTCGGTTTCACCGGGCTTCTGGTGCTGGATTGGGTGTTCTGGAAACAGGGTTTGGCACCCTGGTGGTGGATGCAATTACGCATCCTCCTGACCGGGATCGTCGCCATCTTGCTGCTTTTCGTGATCTATGCCTGAGCTTTTCGCCTATACCGACGGCGCGTGCAGCGGCAACCCCGGCCCCGGCGGCTGGGGGGTACTGCTTCTGGCGAAGGAGGACGGCCGCGTGGTGAAAGAGCGCACGCTTTCGGGCGGTGAGGCCGAGACCACGAACAACCGAATGGAGCTGATGGCCGCGATCTCGGCGCTGGAAAGCTTGTCGCGCGCCTCTGACATCACGGTTGTCACCGACAGTGCCTATGTGAAGGACGGCATCACCAAGTGGATCCATGCCTGGAAGCGCAATGGCTGGCGCACCGGCGGCAAGAAGCCCGTAAAAAATGCCGAGTTATGGCAACGGCTTGATGCCGCGCAGGCCCGCCACAACGTGACGTGGGAGTGGATCAAGGGCCATGCCGGCCACCCCGAGAATGAGCGCGCGGATGAGCTGGCGCGCGCGGGCATGGCGCCCTTCAAACCGAAACCTTCAGAAAAATCCTGATGACGGGACGCTTGCGAAGTTGCGTGCGAGGCGGCAGAGTTGGGCTATGAATGTTTCATTCCTGCCGAACGCATCCGGCCCTGTCCCCGAACAGATCAGCTTTGATCGCAAAGAGCTTTCGGTCATCCTGTCGCTCTATGGTCGCATGGTGGCGGCGGGCGAATGGCGCGATTACGGCATCTCGACCTTGCGGGATCTGGCGGTTTTCGCGGTCTTTCGCCGCACGGCCGAAAACCCCCTCTACCGGATCGAAAAGCGCCCCAAGCTGCGCCAGAAACAAAGCCTTTATTCGGTGGTCGGTATGGATGGCCGCATCCTGAAACGCGGCAATGACCTGCGCAATGTCATCGGCGTGCTGGAACGCAAGCTGATCCGTCCGGTTGACTAGGCTGTCGCCTCAGCGGGGTTGCGCAACGCAATGGACGCGTTCAGCGCGCCCGCATAGCTGACCCAGATCAGATACGGCACGATCAGCCAGCCCGCCAGGGCATCCAGCGGCCACATGGTGATCAGAGTGCCCAGCACCGCGACCCATAATATACCGATGACAACCAGCGCCCCGCGGATATTTTGCAACCCAAAGAAAACCGGCGTCCAGAGCGCGTTGAACGCGATCTGCATCGCCCAAAAAGCCATCGCATAGGCGTTGCCCTCCAGCGGCGCGACGCGGGCGGCGGCCACTGCGATTGAAATGTAAAGCGCGGTCCAGGCGATCGGAAACAGCCAGTTCGGCGGGGTCCAGGCGGGTTTTGAGAGGTCTTCGTACCACTTGCCGGGCGAAAACATCGCGCCGGTCGCAGCCGCCGCCCCGCACGAGGCGAGAAAGATGATGAACAAACCCCAATCCATGAGCGCACGCCTCCAATTCAAGCGGTTAACTACGCTATGCGCGGCTTTGTTCCAATCCCCCGCGGGTGCGCTCGCGCGCCTCCAACTCGGCCAGGACAGAGAGCAACGCCGCCGTCCGTCCCTCGGCACGCAGAGGGGCGCGGGCGGCGGCCTCAACCAGAAACGCCACCTCTGGCAAGGGACGCGCATAGATCACCGCCGATTGCGGCATGACCATCGTCACGCCCGTCTGCACCAGGGCCAGGCCCAGCCAGCCCGCTTTCTGGGCGGCATTCGTCCGGGCGCGCCGGGTGACGCTGTCATGCCCGGCGCGCGCGATGCTGCCGCCGATACCGGCATAGATATGGCGCGCGGCATAGATGCCTGGGCGGCACCCGCGCGGCAACGCGCCGACCCCGGCCTCGGCCCGGAAATAGAGGCGCTGCGCCTCGGCCAGAAGGCGCCGCACCACGCGGCGGATTTCGGGTGTGGCCTCAGGGTGCGCGAGAAAAGCGTCGGTATCGACCCCCGCCTCTTCCAGCCAGGCGGTCGGCAGATAAAGCCGCCCCTCAGCCGCATCCTCGCCCACATCGCGGGCGATATTGGTCAGCTGCATCGCAGCGCCCAGGTCGCAAGCCCGCGCCAAGGCGTCGGCATCGCGCACGCGCATAAGAACGCACATCATCGCACCCACGGCTGACGCGACACGGGCAGAATAGTCCAGCAGTTCGGACAATGTCGAATAGCGCCGCCCGACCGCGTCCCAGGCCAGCCCCTCGAGCAAAGCCTCGGGCAAAGCACGCGGCATCTCGAAATCCTCGACCACGGCGGCAAAGGCCCGGTCGGGTGCCGCGTTTTCGGGCCTGCCGGCATAGACCCGGTCCAGCCGGTCCCGCAGGCGCAGCACCGCAGCCGCCTTCTCGGTCTGCAGGTCGACCGCATCATCGGCCAGCCGGCAAAACGCATAGAGCGCCAGGGCCGGGTCGCGCACCTTGGCCGGCAGCAGCTTTGACGCGGTATGAAACGACAGTGACCCCGTGCGGATCGCCTCGCGGCAGGCGGCCAGATCGGCGGGCGCGATCATTCGGCGGCCATCGGCAGCGGGGCCTCGGCTCGGGCCGGCGCATCGGGCACCAGCTTGCCCAACACTTCGGCCGAGGCGACAACGCCCGGCAATCCGGCCCCGGGATGCGTGCCCGCGCCCACCAGATAGAGCCCCGGTATCTCTTCGCTGACATTGTGAGGCCGGAACCAGGCCGATTGCAGGATGCGCGGCTCAATCGAGAAGGCAGATCCGTGGGGCGAGAGGTAGCGGCTTTTGAACGTCTCGGGCGTGAATACCTCCGAGGCCGTCAGATGGGCGCCGAGCCCCGGTAACAGTCTCTCTTCCAGCACATTTTGCACTTTTTCGCGGTAGCCCTCGGCCTCCTGCGTCCAGTCGACCGGGTCGTCATGGCCCAGATGCGGCACAGGTGACAGCGCATAGAACGTATCGCCCCCCTCCGGCGCGACGCTTGGGTCGGTCACCGAGGGGCGGTGGACATAAAGGCTCATATCGTCGGCCAGTTTGCCCTTGAGGAAGATGTCGCGCAGCAAGCCCTTGTAGCGCGGCCCGCTGAGGATCGTGTGGTGCCCGACATCGCGCCACATATCGCACGTCCCCTGCGTCCCGAAATACCAAACGAACAACCCCATCGACCAGCGCGCACGGTTCAGCTTGCGCCCGGTCCAGCGCTTTTTCCGCCGCTTGAGAAGATGCGCATAAGTGTGCCCGGCATCGGCATTCGACACCACGATATCTGCGCCGATCCGTTCGCCATCTTTCAGCTTTACGCCCGCCGCGCGACCTTTCTTTTCAACGATCTCATCGACCTCGGCGTTGAACATCAACCGTCCGCCCTGCCCTTCGATCACTCTGGCCATGGCGCCCGCAATCGCCTGGGTGCCGCCCATCGCGTAATGCACCCCGAACTCTTTCTCAAGGTAGCTGACAAGGATATACATCGACGTCACGTGGAACGGATCACCGCCGATGAAAAGCGGATGAAACGACAGCGCCATGCGCAGCCTCTCATCCTTCACGCGGGCGGCGGCATGGGCATAGACCGATTTGTCGGCGCGCAGCATCCCGAAGGTCGGCAGCACCTTCAGAAGGTCGGCGAAGCGATGCATCGATCGGCGGCCAAGGTCTTCGAAGCCAAAGGCATAGCGCCGCTCGCTATCTTTCAGAAAGCGGTCGTAACCCTTCAGGTCGCCGGGCGAGAGGCGCGTTACCTCGGCCCGCATCGCCTCGGTCGATTGGCTGGCGGTGAAATGTGACCCGTCGGGCCAGCGGATCTGGTAGAATGGATCGAGGGCGCGCAGATCAACATCCTTGTCGAAATCGCGCCCACACTCGGCCCAAAGCTCGCGAAACAGCTGCGGCACGGTCACAATCGTCGGACCCAGATCAAACCGGTGCCCGTCGCGCCACAGCGCCGATCCGCGCCCGCCGGGCATATCCAGCCGGTCGATGACCGTCACGCGATACCCATTGGCGCCCAGCCGCATCGCAGCGGCCAACCCGCCGAACCCCGCGCCGACAACCACCGCCCGGCAGCCCGGCCCCTCTGCTTGAGTGTCCTGTTGCATCGGTGAGTCGCCACTCTGTCCAGTTAGATTTACACAAGCAGGCTAAGCCACTCTGCCTTGAGCGTCCAGAAATCTTTGCATTTCAATGCGGATGTGTCAGGATAATCTTACACATGTGAAGGAGTATCCCTTTCTTGCAATGCGTCAGCCTCAGCCTGTTCCGCTTCCCCTCGGTCGCGGCGCGCCTTTGGGTGCTGGGCCAGATGGGCGCGGCGCGGTTTTCTCTGCCAGAAACGCCGGGCATCGGCGCGTGGAAGCTATGCGGTTCGGGCATGGGCGAGGGGTTCACGCCGGTGCCCAACACGCAGGTCTGGGCGATCCTGGCGACCTGGCCGGATCAGGCGACGGCACGGGCGCAAACCGCTGACGCGCCGGTCTTTCGCCGATGGCGCGCGCGGGCGTCCGAGGCGTGGAGCGTCTACCTCTCCACCACCTCCACAAGGGGCAAATGGGCCGGAACAGAGCCTTTTTTGGCCGATGCTGACCCCGGCACCGGCCCTCTGGCGGCGCTGACCCGCGCGACGATCAAGCCCTCGGTCGCGCTGAAATTCTGGCGGCGGGTGCCGTCGATCTCGGCCATGATCGGCGACGACCCGAACGTCCTTTTCAAGATCGGCATCGGCGAGGTACCGCTTTTGCATCAGGTCACCTTCTCCATCTGGCCCGACGCGCAAGCCATGGCGGCCTTCGCCCGCAAGGACGGGCCCCACGCCCAGGCGATAAACGCCGTGCGACAGGGCCATTGGTTCCGCGAAGAGCTTTATGCCCGCTTTCGCGTCCTCGGCGATGCAGGTACATGGGAAGGCCGAAGCCCTCTTGCGCAACACAGGTCCGCTGCATGACCCAACCTTTTCCGTTTTCTGCCATCGTCGGTCAGGACGAGATGAAACTGGCGATGATCCTGACGGCCATCGACCCTAAGATCGGCGGCGTTCTGGTCTTCGGCGACCGGGGCACCGGCAAGTCGACGGCCGTGCGCGCTCTGGCGGCTTTGCTGCCGCCGATCCAGGCGGTTGAGGGATGCCCGACCAATGCGGCGACGCTGAAGGAAACGCCAGATTGGGCCGTGTTAGGGTCGAAAAAGATCGTCACCAAGCCGACACCCGTCATCGACCTGCCCCTGGGCGCGACCGAGGACCGTGTCGTCGGCGCTTTGGATATCGAACGTGCCCTGACCCAGGGCGAGAAGGCGTTTGAGCCGGGCCTGCTGGCCCGCGCCAACCGGGGATATCTTTATATCGACGAGGTGAACCTGCTTGAGGACCACATCGTCGATCTGTTGTTGGACGTCGCGCAATCAGGCGAGAACGTGGTTGAGCGTGAGGGGCTGTCGATCCGCCACCCCGCGCGCTTCGTTCTGGTCGGCTCGGGCAACCCCGAGGAGGGTGAGCTCAGGCCGCAATTGCTCGACCGGTTCGGCCTGTCGGTTGAGGTCGCCTCGCCCAAGGATATCGACCACCGGATCGAGGTGATCCAGCGGCGCGACGCCTATGAAAGCGACAATGCCAAGTTCATGCGGCGCTGGAAGGGTGAGGATACCAAGCTGCGCAACCGCATTATTGCAGCAAAAGAGGCTCTAACCGGGCTGAAAACGCCAAAACTGATCTTGCGGGATTGTGCCGAACTCTGCGTCGCGTTGGGTTCGGACGGGCTGCGGGGAGAGCTGACCTTGCTGCGCGCCGCCCGTGCTCTGGCCGCGTTCGAGAAGGCGGATAAGGTCGACCGCGCGCATCTGCGCCGCGTCGCCGCGCCCGCGCTCAGGCATCGCCTCCGGCGCGACCCGCTGGACGAGGCGGGCAGCACTGTGCGCGTCGGCCGTGTCGTGGATGAGGTGTTGGGGTGAGCGAGGCGCCCCTCTGGGCGCGGGCGCGCCTGGCGCTGTCGCTCTTGGCGGTCGATCCGGCGGGGCTTGGCGGCCTTTGGCTGCGGGCGCGGTCGGGCCCCGTGCGAAACCGGCTGAGTGAGGTCCTGCCCGCCTTGCCCCTACCGCTCCGCCGTCTGCACCCCGCGATTGGCGATGACCAGCTGTTCGGCGGTGTCGATCTGACAGCGACGCTGGCCACCGGCCGCGCTGTTGAGACCCAAGGCCTCCTCGGCACGCCCGCGGCGCTGATCCTGCCGATGGCCGAGAGGGCCCCGGCCGGTCTGGCCGCACGGCTGGCCCTGGCGCTGGATAGCCAGTCAGGCCATTGCCTGATCGCGCTGGACGAGGGCGCCGAGCCGGATGAGGCTTTGGCGGCAACGCTGACCGACAGGTTGGCCTTCCATCTCGACCTGACCGAGCTGGGCGTGTCGGACGCCCCGCCGACTCGACTTGACGCGGCCGTGCTGGAGACGGCGAGAGCGGCTTTGCCGGGCCTGAAAGCCGCGCCTGACGCCCTGGCGGATCTGACCCGCCTGGCCCACCGCCTGGACATCGACAGCCTGCGCGCGCCGCTTTTCGCGCTGAGGGCCGCGAAGGCGAATGCAGCGCTTTTGGGCCGGAATAGGGTCGAATCCGATGATCTGATCGCAGCGGTTGAGCTGGTTCTGGTGCCACGAGCGACGGTACTGCCTGAGGCAGAGGACCCTGCGCCCCCCGAACCACCAACGGACGACAGAACCGAAAGCGAGGGCGAGGTTCAGCCAGAGGATCTACGCCTGCCTGACGAGCTTTTGCTGGATGCCGTAAAGGCCGTCCTGCCCGCCGACATGCTGGCCCAGATGGCCGCGGGCCGCGCCGCCAAGGCGGCCAAGGGGGCGGGCCACGGCGCCAAGCAGAAAAGCAACCGACGCGGGCGGCCGATGCCCCCGCGCGCCGGGCGGCTGGACGGGACCGCGCGGATCGACCTGATCGCGACCTTACGCGCCGCCGCCCCTTGGCAGGCGGTGCGCAAGCGGGCCGCGCCGCATCGCGACGGCCTGCAGATCCGCCCCGCCGATATCCGCATCAAGCGCTATGAGGAAAAATCCGACCGGCTGTTGATCTTCGTGGTCGACGCCTCAGGTTCGGCCGCGCTGAACCGCCTGAACGAGGCCAAGGGCGCGGTCGAATTGCTGCTGGCCGAGGCCTATGCGCGCCGCGACCACGTGGCGCTGGTGGCCTTCCGCGGGACCGAGGCCGAGCTTTTGCTGCCCCCCACACGGTCGCTCGTCCAGACCAAACGGCGTCTCGCCGGCCTGCCCGGCGGCGGCGCGACGCCACTGGCCGCCGGGCTGAAAGCCGCCTTCGATCTGGGCGACACGGCGCGCAAACGTGGCATGACACCGACCGCGATCCTGCTGACAGATGGCCGCGCCAATATCGCGCTGGATGGCCGCGCCGACCGCAAGGCCGCCGCCGAGGATGCCGCCGCCCTGGCCCGCGCGCTCTGCGACCGCGGCATGCCGGGCCTGGTGATCGACATGGGCGCGCGGCCCGAACGCGCGCTGGCCGATCTGGCGCGCCTGCTGGATGCGCCATACATTCCCCTGCCGCGCGCCGATGCAGGCCGCCTAGCCTCGGCCGTTTCAGCGGCGCTGGAGCCCTGAGGTGGAGTGGGAGGGCTGGCCCAATGCGCGCCATTCGCGGTTCGTCGACAGCCGCCCCCATCGTTGGCACCTGCAAGAGGCAGGCAGCGGCCAGACAATCGTGCTGATCCATGGCGCGGGCGGCGGCTTGATGAGCTTTCGCGACGTCCTGCCCGATCTCGCTGAGGATTTTCGCACCGTAGCGATGGACCTGCCCGGCCACGCCCTGACCCGCATGGGCACGCGACAACGGCAGGGGCTGGACCAGATGAGCACTGATCTGGCGTCCCTGCTTACAGCCGAGAACATCCGCCCCGATCTGATTGTCGGGCATTCCGCTGGCGCCGCCGTGGCGCTGAGGCTTGCCGGTTTGCTGGACACCCCGCCCAAGGGCGTTGTCGGGATCAATGCCGCGTTGGGGAACTTCAAGGGCATGGCGGGGTGGCTCTTTCCGGCGATGGCCAAGATGCTGTCGCTGAACCCGTTGACGGCGCACGCCTTCTCGCGCTTGTCGTCGTCCGAAGCCAGCGTCCGTGCGCTGTTGCGGGGCACGGGCAGCCAGGTGGATACCGAGGCCGTCGCGCTCTATCGCCGACTGATCGCCGATCCCGCCCATGTCGATGGCACGCTGGCCATGATGGCGCAGTGGCGGTTAGACCGGTTGATGGCCGACTTGCCGACGATTGCCCTGCCGGTGCTGCTGATCGTGGGGGATAGGGACAAAGCCGTACCGCCAAGTGTCAGCGACGAGGCCGCAAGCCACATGCCGAAGGCCCAGGTGCTTCACTTGGCGGGCCTTGGTCATCTGGCCCATGAAGAGGCGCCCGGCGACATCGCCAACCACATACGCGCCTTCGCCGCCGAGGTTGGCATCACCGCGCCTTAAAAAACGAAAGGCCGCCGGATAACCCGACGGCCTTAAACTCAAGCTGATCGGTGTGATCAGTTGGTCGTTTCTTCCGCCGCAGGCGCAAGCGACTGCAGATAGGCATAAAGGTTAATGGCATCCTCTTCCTGGCGAACCCGGAAGGTCATGTTGCCACGGACCGAGCTATCGCCAAGGTATTCGCGCAGATACCCGGTCGGGTCCTGCGAATAGGCCACGAACGCGGCTTCATCCCAGATCAGACCGGCTTCCCCAGCCGCGACCATCCCATCGGAATAACGGAAATCCTCAACCGAGCCGGCCGTCCGGCCGACGACGCCATAGAGATTCGGGCCAGTTCGGGCCGCGCGGCCTGCAAGGGTTTCACCTTCGTCATTCACCACCACGTGGCAGGCGACGCATTGGCGGAAGGCGCGCTCACCGGCTTCGGCATCACCTGATGCGGTCAGATCGACCTCGGCATCCTGCGCGAAGACGGGTGCGGCGATCATAAAGGGCGCGGCCAGGACGGCGGCGGTTGTCAGGACTCTCAAGCTCATTGTCTGCTCCCATTCCAATTGGCTGAGACGGAACCTATACCTAGCACGTTTTGTTCCAGGTCAAATTCGCGCGATCAGTTCGCTTTATGCAACGGCGCGCGACAGCGCGCAATGGCTCCAGAGTTCGCTAAGCGCCCTCACGAGATGTGCAATATCGGCGTCGGAATGCAGCGGGCCGGGGGTGATGCGCAACCGCTCAGTCCCCTTCGGAACGGTCGGATAGTTGATCGGCTGCACGTAAATTCCGTAACGATCCATGAGGATATCGGAAATCTCGCGGCATTTGACCGGGTCCTTGATCATCACCGGAATGATGTGGCTGGGATTGTCCAGATGCGGGATACCCACCCGGTCCAGTTCCGCGCGGAGTTTCGCCACCTGGCGCTTTTGCCGCGCCCGTTCGATCTGGCTGCCCTTCAGGTGCCGGATCGAGGCCGTGGCGGCGGCGGCCACCGCGGGCGGCAGCGCTGTGGTGAAAATGAAGCCGCTGGCGAAGGACCGGATGAAATCACACAAAGCGGTCGATCCGGTGATGTAGCCCCCCATGACGCCGTAGGCTTTGCCCAGAGTCCCCTCGATCAGGTCGATCCGGTCCATCAAGCCCAGCTCTTCGGCCACGCCACCGCCGCGCGGGCCGTACATGCCCACGGCATGCACTTCGTCGATATAGGTCATCGCGCCATGGGCCTCGGCCACGTCGAGGATCTCGGCGATTGGGGCAATGTCGCCATCCATCGAATAAACGCTCTCAAACGCCACGATCTTGGGCCGATCCGGGCCGATGGCGGCCAGCTTGCGGTTCAGATCTTCGGGGTCGTTATGGGTCCAGATCACCTTGTCGGCGCGGGAATGGCGAATGCCCTCGATCATGCTGGCATGGTTCAGCGCATCCGACAGGATCACGGCATTGGGCAGGCGTGACCCCAGGGTCGACAGGGCCGCCCAGTTCGAGACATAGCCGCTGGTGAACATCAGCGCGGCTTCCTTGCCGTGCAGATCGGCCAGCTCACGCTCAAGCACCAGATGATGATGCGCGGTGCCTGAGATGTTGCGCGTCCCGCCCGCGCCGGTCCCGCATTCGCGCACCGTCTCGGCCATCGCCTCAACCACATTGGGGTGCTGGCCCATCCCGAGGTAATCGTTCGAGCACCAGACGGTGACCTCGCGCGTCTCGCCCTCATGATAATTGTCGGCCTTGGGGAAGGCCCCGCAGCGGCGGCCCATTTCGGCGAAGATACGGTAGTTCCCTTCGCGCTTGAGGTCATCCAGCTGGCTCTGGAACAGGGCATCATAATCCATGGGCATCTCCCCCTCGGGTCTGTTTCGGCGCGGGCAGCATCCAGCGCCAGAGTTTTTCGTCAGGCAATGGCAGAACCATCAGCCAGTGTTCAAGCAGCGCAAGCGCCGTCAGCGCGGTCAGCAACGCAAAGCCCACCGCATCGGCAGCACTCTCGGCCACCCAAAGCCGCTCAAGCCAGCAGGCAATGGCGAAGGACAGCGCGGTGACCGAGATCGGAAACAGCCAGTTCATCTGGCGAATACGGAAGTGGCTGGACAGGTGCAAAAGCGGCGATGGCAGAAACTCGGTATTGATCTTGCGCACCCCCAGATAGAGGTTCAGCTTGGCCGAGATGCGCGCGAAAAACAGCACCGCGAAGGTCCAGAAGCCGAACGCATTCGCCGCTCCGGCCGAGGCGAGCCACAGCGCAATCAGCAGCCCCACAAGCAGCACTTCGTGATAGGCGATCGTGCCCCAGGCGCGCAAGAAACGCTCCCATTCCGGGGCAGAGGCGCGGGCGGGCCGGGCGTTCGGCCCGGTGATCACGCCTGAGAGAAACGCAAGCTCAACCCAGCCCCAGAGCAGCAGGGCCGAGATGAACGCGATGTAAACGGCCCCCGGTGTCTGCGAGCCCAGCGTCAGCCAGATCCCCGCCATGCCGAGGCCCAGCATCGGCAAGGCCCACAGCGTCGACCAAAGATGCGCGCGGCCCCCGGCGCGGTCGGCGCGCCTGACCACCATCAGGATCGCCCCGGTGGCGAACCACCAGAGGAAAAGCGCGATCAGCGCGGCGATCCAGGGGCTGTGCATCTTCGTCCTTTCCTGTTCTCAAGTATCCCGCAGGGGGGGTCCGGGGGGATGCGAAATCCCCCCGGCGCTTTCAACTCAGTAAGCCGGTTCCAGCCTTGTCGTGGCCGGCACCCGGTGCTTGATGGCAGGAATTGTATAAAGAGAGGCAAACGCGAACGCCGCCGTCGCCATCCCGCCAACCCGGCTCAGAAACCCGCTCACACCGCCGCGCTTCTTGGCGGCATCGATGTCGCGCGACGCACGCTCGAGCCGGTCGAGGTTCTTGCGCCAGCGCGGATGGTCGATATCCAGCGTGATCGGGAAGACCTGTTTCGAGATCTCGGAGGTCTTGCGGAACACTTCCTGCCCATACCAGGTGGTGTCCACGCCCAGCGCCTCATGAAAGGCTGGGCGCTGATGGTCGCGCACCCACATCGTGGAATAGACCGCCGTCAGGAAGAACTTGATCCACAGCACATTGACGCCCGAGGTCAGCTTGGGATCGGTCTTCATCAAAAGCGCGAAGGCCTCGCCATGGCTGAACTCGTCATTGCACCACTCCTTGAACCACTTGAAGATCGGGTGGAACCGATGCTCGGGATGCGCCTCGAGGTGGCGGAAGATCGTGATATAGCGGGCATAGCCGATCTTTTCCGACAGATAGGTCGCGTAGTAGATGAATTTCGGGCGGAAATAGGTGTATTTCTTCGCCTTCGTCAGAAAGCCCAGATTCACCGCGATTCCGGCCTCGCGCAGGGCGTCGTTGATAAAGCCCGCATGGCGCGCCTCATCGCGGCTCATATAGCTGAAGAGCTCGCAGATATCGGGGTTATTGCCGCGGCGCTTCATCTCTTTATACAGCACGCAGCCCGAGAATTCGGCGGTGCAGGACGAGACCAGAAAATCGATGAACTCTTTTTTCAGCTCGGGCTCCATCCCGTCCCAATCGACCTTATCCCAATCTTCGTTTTTCTTGAAATGCCCTTTGTTAGGGTCGCTTTTCATCTGCGCGATCAGCTTGTCCCAATCGGCGCGCACGGGGGTCACATCGATCTTGTCCATCTCATCGAAATCGGTGGTGTAAAAGCGCGGCGTCAGCAAGGTGTTCTGCATCGCGAGCGCGGTGGCCGCCTCGCTGTCGTATTTCGACTGACGTTCCTGAATGGCCAGACCTTCTTCGACGGTCTTCGCATCGGCGGTGTGGGCAGCTTGCACATTCATAGCGTGGCCTCCTCAGAGAATGAGAACTCGCACAATTCCATGAACTCGAAATCTCCGGTCATCCGGGTCCAGAGCCGCTCAACCGCGCTGGCGCGGGTGATGCGGGCGACGCGATCCTCGATCACCACTTCGCCGTAGGGCGCCATCACCGGCGGGCCTTCGACCAGCACCTCGTCACCAGGGTGGATCACGGCGCCATTGTTGAACTTCACATGCGCATGAAGTGCTTCGAACTTGTGCGAAACCTCGACCGTACAGGGCGCGGTCTCGCGTTCCTTGGTAAACAATCCCATCTTGGTTCCCTTTCGTTTTCATCCGTCCAGCAGGCGCGCGAAGGCGTCCAGATTGGTGGCGCCAAAGCCCGTCAGCTCGGCGCGCCAGCCGGTGGTTTCGTCCTGCAATGACAGCCGGCCGTCCTTCCACAAGACAAGCCGCACAGGAGCGTCCAGCGCCACACGGTTCTGCGACCGCTCGCGCTGCAATACACGCCAGACGCCGGCGATAAAGCCGCCCTCTGTCGCATCGAGATCGGCAATGACGTTGCCGTTCGTGTCCAGCACCCGGGCCGCGCCCGACATGCTGCCTTCCAATATGATCTGGCGTTCCTTGAACACCGCCACGCCGGTGGGGGGCGACGCCTCAAGAGGGCGATCGGTGACCCGCGCAAAGGTTACGATCACCAAACTGGCCATGACCAGTGCGAACATCGCGCGGATCAGCACGGTCGGGATCATCTCGCGATCCCGTTCGCGCAGTTTCTGTTCGGGGGTCAGAACGTTCATCGCCATCACTCCGCCGCCATCGCCGATGCGGGTGCCGCGCGCGTGATCACCGGCTCGGCCACCCGGGTTTCAGCGGCGTCGGACAAAAGGCTGGCCACCTTGGCGGCATCGGGGATGCAGCGCAAAGCCGGTTCGGTCCGCTTCATCCGCCAGGGCCGCACATGAGGCCAGGTGTTGAGGTATGACAGCCGCGTCTCGCCCAGAAGGTTCAGCGCGATCGTGCCGGTGCCGTTCTTGCGGAGCGCCAGGCTGGCCGTGCCGATCCAGGTGTAAGGCAGGTTCAGCGTCATGGTCAGCGCCGCCCCGATCCGCATCGCCACCCGCCGGTTGGTGATGGTGTAGACCGTGGCCTTGGCCTGGATCAGCGCGATGATGCACAAAATCCCGCAGGCCACAGCCCCCAGGATCAGGAAGGGCGATCCGGTGCGCACCGCCTCCCAGAAGGGCTGGGTTTCGCCCGCGACCACCGCCCGCCAGATCGCGAACCCCACGAAATAGGCCGCGACCCAGCGCACGTTCAGCGCGTCCTTCGCAAGCTCCCACCAGTTGGGCTGCCCCTGCCAGAGGATCTCCTCACCCTTCGGCAGCAGCTCGGGCAGGCCCCGGATCGGTTCGACTGCGAAATCGTCGTGGTCGTGGGACATCGGCCCCCTCCTTTCGGTTCCCGTCTTGTCAGAGCTGCGGCTCTAGCCGTTCAGCCGAGGCATAAAGCTTGCCGCCCGCGTAGTAGGCGGCGATCTTTTCCTCTTCGAGCATCGTCACCTGCCCGGGGGTCTTGATTTGCGGCACATCGGCGAAGTGATGGCCGAAGATTGACCTGATTTTCACCCGGTCCGATTTGATCTTGGTCAACTGGATCGGCACCAGTCGTGTGCCGCCGCCATGCTCGGCGTCCAGTTCCATTTCCAGAAACCGCACCAGCTGCTCGGGCTCATCAATCCACATGTCGGTGATCACGCCGACAATCGCATCGTCGCCCGCCTGCACAGGCAGACCGCGCGGGTCGCGCCCGGCCGAGACGTGAAAGCCCTCATGCGCGGCCATCGGCACGATCTTGGGGTGGCCCTTGCCGTCAAGCTCGGGCACGTCGCGGCGGTTGGCCCAGCTGGCCGGGCCCACACCATCGACCAGCGGGTTGCCGGTGGGCACGAAGGGAAAGCCGTTGCCCGCCGCCGTCTTCTCCAGCGCCAGATCGCTGCGCGCCTGGCGGTCGGGGCCCGGTACGGTCACCTCGCCCCGGCCATGGGGCAGCGTGAAGGTCTTGGGCTTGGGCACCGGAAACGGCCCCTGGTTGGCCGCGGCCAGGCCGTCATCATCCTCAAGCGGATAGCCCTCGCGCATGTTTTCGGTCTGCAGGTAATAGATCAAGAGGGCGAAGAAGACCCAGAACAGCCAGATCGACAGGCTGGCCAGATCGAAAGTGCCAAAGAACGGTTCAGTCATTGAGATATCTCCTCTTACCGGCGGTTAGGTCGGGAAGTCGGCCAGCCCGAGTCCGGCCGCCTCCCTGTCGTGAGTGGGTGGAATGCGCCGGTGCCGCACAAGTGGTGCCAGCGCGATGAGCGTTGCGAAAAGAAGGCCGATCTCCAGGTGGTAGACGACCGAATATCCGATTGACGGGGCCTGCATCGCGGCGCCAAGGGCGCCCGCCTCTGCCGCGGCATTGACCACGTCGCGCAAGGTACCCCCGATCAGCGTGGCGACCCCGGCGGCGGTGGCTTGTGCCGCACCCCAGGCGCCCAGCGCCAGGCCGCGCCCCGCCAGCCCCTCGGCCGGCATCGTCATCGCCGCCGTCAGGGTGGAGACGGCGAAAAGCCCCCCGCCAAACCCGATCAGCGTGGCGCCCGCGAAGAAGACGACGGCCGAATTCAGCGGCGCCGAAAAGATCACCGCCGAGAAGGCCGCAAGCCCAAAGAGGATCCCGCGCGCGCCCATCCGGTATGGGTTCATGCCCCCCGCCAGCCACTTTGCCGCCAGCCCGAACGCGACCAAGGCGCCAAGGGCCCAGACCGCCGTCAGCAGCGTCGTGGCAGAGACCGACAGGCCCAGAACCTCGCCGCCATAGGGCTCAAGCAGCACGTCCTGCATGTTGAAAGCCATCGTTCCCAGAAACACCACCGCGAGAAGCCGCCCCGCCTGCCCGCCAGCCGCCAGATCGGCCCAGGCATCGCGCAGATGCGGCACAGGTGCTGCGCGTTCCTCGCGCGACATCGGGCGCACCTTCTCCTGCTTCCAAAGGGCGGTGAGGTTCAGGATCACCGTGACCACGGCGGTGCCCTGCACCACCTGGATCAGCCGGATGCCGTCGAAATCGCGCAATAGCGTGCCGATCACGATGGCCGACACCGCCATGCCGATCAGGAACATCACATAAAGCAGGGCCACCACCCGTGGTCGCGTCTCGTCCGTCGCGCGGTCCGAGGCCAGCGCCAGGCCGGCCGTCTGGGTCATATGCATGCCGATGCCGGTCATCAGGAACGCCAGCGCCGCCAACACCTCGCCCGCGAAGGGGATCTGGTAGGTGGCATTGCCGCCCAAGACCAGCAGGCAGGACGGCATGATCGCCAGCCCGCCCATCTGCCACAGCGTCCCGAACCAAAGGTAAGGCACCCGCTTCCACCCGATGGCCGAGCGGTAATTGTCGGACTTATGCCCCAGAAGCGCGCGGAACGGTGCGGCCAGAACGGGCAAGGCGATCATCGCCGCCACGATCATCGCGGGCACCGAAAGCTCAACAATCATCACCCGGTTCAGCGTGCCCAGAAGCATCACCGTGGCCATGCCGACCGACACCTGGAACAGCGACAGCCGCAGCAATTGCCCCACCGGCAGACCCTCCGAGGCGGCGTCTGCGAAAGGCAGAAACCGCGTCGTCAGGTGCATCAGGGGGCTGCGCTGGCTCATGGGCGAAGCTCCATCGCCTGGCTGATGTAGAACCCACGCGACACCCGCTGAACGCGGGTCAGGTCGCCCGCCATCCCGGCGCGCGAGACAGCCCGCCGGATCGCGGCATCGGAATGCGGGATGATCGCAGGCGACCGGTCCGACCGGGGAAAGATCTGCCCGACACCCCAAAACGCCATCAGAAACGGCGTGCTGGGCGCGATGGTGAACAGAATGGTCGACGTGCACCGTTGGCCGAGTCGCGCCAGCGCCGCGCCGATATCGGGCGCGGCATAATGGATCAGACTGTCCATCGCGACGACATGGTCGAAAGACCCATGCGCCTCGTCCAGCATGTCGCCCGCGTGAAAGGTGATCTGGCCGTGCAGATGTTCCGGTATCCGCCGCCGCGCCACGTCAAGAAGCGAGGGCGAGATATCCACGGCGACCACCTCAGCCCCACGGAGCGCCAACTCTTCGGTCATCGGTCCCGCACCACAGCCCGCATCCAGCACCCGGGCGCCGTGCAAATCCTCCGGCAGCCGCGCCAAAATCGCCGCGCGCATAGTATCGCGCCCCTCGCGCACCGTCTGACGGATACGCGAGACCGGCGCGTCCGAGGTCAGCCGCTCCCAGGTTTTCGACGCGGTGCGGTCGAAATACGTCTCTAACCTTGCCTTTGTGACCTCATAACTCATCAATCAAACCCCAAAAGCTCAAAGATTTCGCGGTCGGGCAAAGGCGCGGGCGCCAGCGGTTCGGTTCCGTTCCAGAGCGTTTCGGCCAGGCGGATGTATTCCTTGCGGACCTGCACCACGTCCTCGGCATCCTCCATCTCAAACAGGGTCTTCTTCTTCAGGCGCGAGCGCCGGATCGCATCCAGATCGGGCATATGCGCGATGCGGTTGAAGCCCACCGTCTTGCAGTAGCGGTCAACCTCATCCGTCTCGCGCGACCGGTTCGCCACGCAGCCCGCCAGCCGCACCTTGTAATTGGCCGATTTCGCCTGAACCGCGGCGATGATCCGGTTCATCGCATAGATGCTGTCGAAATCGTTCGCGGTCACGATCACCGCCCGGTCGGCATGCTGCAAAGGCGCCGCGAACCCGCCGCAGACCACATCGCCCAGCACGTCGAAGATCACCACATCGGTGTCTTCCAGCAGGTGATGCTGTTTCAAGAGCTTCACCGTCTGGCCCACCACATAGCCGCCACAGCCCGTGCCGGCCGGCGGCCCGCCCGCCTCGACACATTTCACGCCGTTGAAGCCTTCGAAGATGAAATCCTCGGGGCGCAGCTCCTCGGCGTGGAAATCGACCTCTTTCAGGATGTCGATCACGGTCGGCACCAACGACCCCGTCAGGGTGAAGGTACTGTCATGCTTGGGGTCGCAGCCGATCTGCAGGACCCGCTTGCCCAGCATCGAGAACGCCGCCGACAGGTTCGACGAGGTCGTCGATTTGCCGATCCCGCCCTTGCCATAGACCGAGAATACCTTCGCGCCCTCGATCTTCAGGCTGTCGTCCTGATGCACCTGGACCGAGCCTTCGCCGTCCTGGCCGCGCAGGGCCGGTATCTCATCGCGTGGGCTCATCTTTTCTCTCCTATTCCGCCGCTATGCCTTCAAGCCGGTCTTCCAGCTCGTCGGCGGCGTTTTGCAGGGCTGCGAGGGTGTCCGCATCCGGCTGCCAGTAGTTTCTGTCATTCGCTTCCAAGAGGCGGTTGGCCATCCGGGCGCTTGCCTGCGGGTTCAGCGCCGCCATCCGGCGCCGCATCTCGTCATCCAGAACGAAGGTCTCGGACAGGCGCTGATAGACCCAAGGCTCTACCTGGCCCGTGGTCGCCGACCAGCCCATCGTGTTGGTCACATGCGCCTCGATCTGGCGCACGCCTTCGCCGCCATGTTTCAGGAGGCTTTCGTAGAATTTCGGGTTCAGGCTGCGCGAGCGGGTTTCCAGCGCCACCTGCTCCTGCAGGGTGCGGAATTTGCCCTCGCCTCGGGTCTGGTCGCCGATATAGATCGCGGCATCGCTGCCCTTGGCGCGCTTCACAGCCCGGGCGATGCCGCCCAGCGTGTCGAAATAGTGATCGACCGAGGTCACCCCCAGCTCGACCGATTCCAGGTTCTGATAGGCCAGATCAACCGTTTTCAGGGTCTGTTGCAGCAGCTTCGCGTTCTGATGCGCCTTGCCGCTCCGGCCATAGGCAAAGCTCTTGCGCGCCTCGTAGGCATCGGCCAGCTCGTCCTCTTCGCCGAAGGCCGAGCTGTCGACCAACTGGTTCACGTTCGACCCATAGGCGCCCTCGGCGTTCGAGAAGACGCGCAAGGCGGCCTCTTCGATATCGGCGCCGGTCGCTTGCGAATAGGCCAGCGCATGGGCGCGGATGAAGTTCCGGTCGAGCGGTTCATCGGCGGTCGCCGCCTTGAACGCGGCTTCGGCCAGCATCCGGGTCTGCAAGGGCAGCAGGTCGCGGAAGATGCCCGAGAGCGTCATCACCACGTCGATGCGCGGATGGGTCATCTGCTCCAGCGGGATCAGATCGGCGCCCGACAGCCGCCCGAACCCGTCGAACCGCGGCACGGCCCCCATCAGCGCCAAGGCCTGCGCGATCGGCCCGCCGTCGGATTTGATGTTGTCCGACCCCCAGAGCACCAGCGCCACGGTGCGCGGCATCCTCTCATGCGTGGCGATCAGCTTGTCGGCCTGCTTGGCGCCATCGGCCATGGCAAAGGCGGTGGGCATGCGAAACGGGTCGAAGGCGTGGATGTTGCGCCCCGTTGGCAGCACTTCGGGCGAGCGGATCAGATCGCCGCCCGGCACCGGCGCGATGTAGTGACCGCCCAGCGCGCGCATCAGCGCGGTCAGTTCGGTTTCCTGCTGCAAGGCGGCATCCACCCGGGCGCGCGTGTCATCGTCGGCATCCGTCATCAGACGGATATGCTCGGCGCGGGCCGTGTCGCTGATCGGCTGGCCCACCACATGCAGACCATCGGGGATCAGCGCATCTTCGGTTTCCAGAAGGCGCAGCCACAATCGGTCAGGCGCGACACCGGCCATATCCACAGCCTCGGCCTGAATGGCGATGAGGGCTTCCAACTCGGCCCGATCGGCAGCGTCGGGCGCAAGCGCGCGCCAACGGGTCAGGCTGTCTTTCAGCTCCAAAAGGCCTTTATAGAGACCGGATGCCGCCAGCGGCGGGGTCAGATGCGTCACCGTCACAGCGCCCGAGCGCCGCTTGGCCAGCGTCGCCTCGGAGGGATTGTTCGAGGCATAGAGGTAGACGTTCGGCATGTCGCCGATCAGCCGGTCGGGCCAGTCGGCAGCACCCATCCCGGCCTGCTTGCCCGGCATGAATTCCAGCGCGCCATGCATCCCGAAATGCAACAGCACGTCGGCTTGAAACCGGTTCTTGAGCCAGAGATAGAAGGTCGCAAAGGCATGGGTTGGGGCGAAGCCGCGCTCGAACAAAAGGCGCATCGGGTCGCCCTCATACCCGAAGGTCGGCTGCACGGTGACGGCGACATTGCCGAACTCGGCCCCCAGCACGAAAACCCCGCGCCCGTCGGTCTGAACCCGGCCGGGGGCGGCGCCCCAGACAGTCTCGATCTCGGCCAGCCAGGGCGTATCCCGCACCATCTCATCGGCGGGCACATGGGCCATCACATTGGCCTCCTGCCCGTAGGTCGCGGCATTGCCCTGAAGCACGCGGGCGCGCAGCTCATCCACCGTCGCGGGCGGGTCGACCGAATAGCCCTCGGCCTTCATCGCGTGGAGCGTGTTGAAGAGGCTCTCGAAGACGCTCAGATACGCCGCCGTTCCCGCCGCCCCCGCATTAGGCGGAAAGCCGAAGAGGACGATCCCGACCTTACGTGTCGCCAGTTCCGACCGGCGCAGCCGCGCCAGCCGCTCGGCCCGCGCTGCCAGCCGCTCGATCCGCTCATAGCAGGGCGCCATGGTGCGGTGCGCCGCCCCGCCGCCGCAGCGCTTGCCGCAGCCGGCGCAGCCATCGTCACTATGCCGCCCCGCAAAGACGGTCGGGTTGGTCGCGCCGTCGATCTCAGGGAGGGCGATCAGCATGGTCGTCTCGACCGGGCCAAGGCCGGTGGGCGAGGCCGCCCATTGGCCCAGTGTCTGGAACTCCAGCGGATGGGCCGCGATATAGGGCAGGTCGAGCCCAGTCAGCGTTTCGACTGCGGCGGCACTGTCGTTATAGGCAGGCCCCCCGATCAGCGAGAACCCGGTCAGCGAAACCAGCGCGTCGATCCGTGCGCCGCTGTCAGTGCGGAAGTATTCCGCGATCGCCGGCCGCCCGTCGAGCCCACCCGCGAAGGCCGGAATGACCCGGATGCCGCGCGCCTCGAACGCCTCGATCACCGCGTCGTAATGCGCGGTGTCGGAGGCCAGCACGTAGCTGCGCATGAGGAGCAGGCCGATGGTGGCGACGGGCTTCGTTGGCGCGGGCAGATCGGACAGCTTGGTGGTGATCCGCCCCGGAACGGCAGGGTGATAAAGGCCGACATCGGGATAGTCGATCGGCGCTGCGGCCTTCTTTGCGCGCCAGCTTTCCTCACGCGCATAACGGCTGACGAGAAAGCGGATCATCTGTTCGACATTGTCGTCGGACCCGCCCAGCCAGTATTGCATGGTCAGGAACCAGGCGCGCAGGTCCTGCGCCTTGCCGGGGATGAAGCGCAGGATCTTCGGCAGGCGGCGCAACAGCGTCATCTGCTTCTGGCCGGAATCGGCCGTCGGCGGCTTGTCGCCCCGCAGCTTTTTCAGAAATGCCATGGCCCCCGAAGCGGGCTTCGACATATCCAGGTCACCCATGCGGGTCAGCGTGACGACCTGCCGGTCGGCGACCATGCCGACCATCGCGTCGCAGGTTGCACGCCGGGTCAGCAGCTCGGGCAGGATCGCCTCGATATGCTCCTCGATGAACAGAAGGTTGGCGATGACGATATCGCCGTGGCGCACCGCGTCCTTCGCGGCCTCCAGCGCGGCGGGGTTTTCCGACCACTCGGCAGCCGCGTGCACGCTGACCGACAGGCCTGGGAAATCAGCAGCCAACCGGTCGGATACCCGCGCGGCAGGACCCGCCGCATGGGCATCCAGCGTCACGATCACGACGCGGTAGCCAGGGATGTAGCCGTCATCGCGCATAATGGGCCTTCGCTTCGTAGAGCGTCTCAACACTGATCTCGGCCACGCCCTTCTCGGCCGCGAATTTCTCGGTGTTGCGGCGCGCCTTGCCGCGCACGAAGAAGGGGATCTTCTTTAGCTCGTCCTCGGCGGCGGGCAGCCAGACAACCTCAATGCCCGTTCTTTCCCGTTCAGAAATATCCCCGCCGGAGGCATCCGACCGTTGAACAGGCGCGCCCTCAGGGGGCATCGAGCCCCCCTCGGCCGCGGCGGCCTTCGCCGCCACCGGCGCATGGCCGCCATGGTGCGAGGGGCCGGCCTCGTCGTGGAACTCGAAATCGTCTCGGAACATGTGCAGGAGATGTTCCTCAAGCCCCATCACCAGGGGATGGATCCAGGTGTCGAAAAGGACGTTGGCGCCCTCCCACCCCATCTGCGGGGAATATCGGGCGGGGAAGTCCTGCACATGGACCGGGGCCGAGATCACCGCGCAGGGGATGCCGAGGCGCTTGCCGATATGGCGCTCCATCTGGGTGCCGAGGATCATCTCTGGGCTCGCGGCCTCGATGGCCTGCTCGACCTCGAGGTAATCGTCGGTGATCAGCGCCTCAAGCCCGAACTCCTTGGCCAAGGCACGGATCGGGCGGGCGAATTCGCGGTTGTAGCAGCCGAGGCCCACCACTTCGAACCCCATCTCATCCCGCGCCACATGGGCTGCGGCTTTCACATGGGTTGCGTCGCCGAAGAGGAACACGCGCTTGCCCGTGAGGTAGGTCGAATCGACCGACTGCGTCCACCAGGGTAGGCGCAGACGTGACCGGTCAGCGCGTACTGGCAAACCGGTGATCTCAGCGACTTCGGCCAGGAAATTCTCGGTGGCGCGAACGCCGATCGGTATGGTCTTCGTGAACGGTTGGCCGAGTTCGCGCTCTGCCCAGCGGGCTGCCGCCTCGGCATGTTCGGGGTACATCAGCACGTTGAAATGCGCAGCCCCCATGCGGGCGATATCGGACGGCGCCGCGCCCATCGGGGCCACGAGGTTCACGCCGATACCCATCTCATGCAGCAGCGCCGTCACCTCTTCGATATCGTCGCGGTGGCGGAAGCCGAGGCCGGTGGGGCCGATCAGGTTTGCGGTGATCTCAGCCGTGCGCTCCATCGGGCGAGCAAGCGCGCGGACGATCTGGAAGAAGGTCTCGTCGGTGCCGAAGTTTTCCTTGCGCTGGTAGCTGGGCAGTTCCAGGGCGATGACCGGAACGGGCAGGTCCATCGTCTCGGCCAGCCCGCCGGGATCGTCCTGGATGAGCTCGGCCGTGCAGGAGGCGCCGACGATCAGCGCCTCGGGCTTGAAGCGGTCATAGGCGTCCTGGCAGGCCTGCTTGAAGAGGTTCGCCGTATCGGCGCCGAGGTCACGGGCCTGGAAGGTGGTGTAGGTGACCGGCGGGCGGTGGCCGCGGCGTTCGATCATCGTGAAGAGGAGGTCGGCATAGGTGTCGCCCTGGGGGGCGTGGAGGACGTAATGCAGCCCCTTCATGCCCGTGGCGACACGCATGGCGCCGACATGGGGCGGGCCCTCATATGTCCAGACGGTCAGCTTCATGGCCGGCCGCCGGGGACGCTGTCCCCGGACCCCTGAGGTATTTTTGACAGAATGAAGCCGGAGCCGGTCATTCTGCGGCCTCCAGTTTCAGCGCGCTCTTGCGGCGCAGAGGGCGGGCAAAGAGGGCGGCGAGGTCACCGGCCTGTTCGTAGAAATGGACGGGTGTGAAGACGAGCTCGATGGCCCACTTCGTTGTCAGGCCCTCGGCTTCGAGCGGATTGGCGAGACCCAGGCCACAGACGATGAGGTCGGGCCGGGCGGCGCGCGCGCGGTCAAGCTGGAGGTCGACATCCTGGCCTTCGGAGAGGACGGGACCTTCGGGCAGGAGATCGAGGTCGGGTCCGGTGAGGTGCTTGTGAATGAAGGGGCTGCCGACCTCGATGGCCTCCATCCCGCATTCGCGGGTGAGGAAGCGGGCCAGCGGGATTTCAAGCTGGCTATCGGGGAAGAAGAAGATGCTCTTGCCGTTCAGCGTTTCGGTCGCGGCGGCCACGGCTTTTCTGGCGCGGGCACGCGGGGCTTGGGTGACCCGGTCGAAGGTTTCCGCGTCGACGCCGAATTCCTGCGCCACGGCGCGAAGCCAGAGCGTGGTGCCCTCTTCGCCGAAGGGAAAGGGCGCCTCAATCCGCCGCGCGCCACGCCGGTCGAGCGCGGCGGCGGTCTCGCCCAGGAAGGGCTGGGTGAGGGCATAGACAATGTTCGCGCCGACCCCAGGGGCGCCATCGGCGCGGCGGGCCGGAAGCACGGTGACGGGCGCGATGCCCAGATCGGCCAGAAGGCTCAGCGCCTGATCCTCGACCACATCCGGCAGGGCGCCGACCAGCATCAGCTCGCGCGCCTCGGTTTCGGGCAGCGCGGGGACCATCGCGGCGAGGCAGGCATCCTCGCCCTCGGTGAAGGTCGTCTCGATGCCCGAGCCGGAATAGTTCAGCACCCGCACATGGGGCGCATGAATCTGCGTCAGACGTTCGGCTGCGCGGGCGAGGTCGAGCTTGATGACCTCCGAGGGGCAGGAGCCGACGAGGAAAAGCTGCCGGATGTCAGGCCGCCTTGACAGAAGGCGCGCAACCTCGCGGTCAAGCTCCTCATGGGCGTCGGCCATGCCGGCGAGGTCCTTCTCCTCCAGGATGGCGGTGCCGAAGCGTGGCTCGGCAAAGATCATCACGCCGGCCGCGCTTTGCAGCAAATGCGCGCAGGTGCGGCTGCCCACGACCAGAAAGAACGCGTCCTGCATCTTGCGGTGCAGCCAGATGATGCCGGTCAGTCCGCAGAACACCTCGCGCTGGCCGCGCTCCTTCAGAACCGGAGTGTCGCGGCAGCCTTTGGCGGGTGTCAGGGCGCGCTGTTCGGTCATGCCGGTGCGCCCCCTTGCAGCCGCGCCATGCGCAGCTTCCAAAGGAATTGTCCGGCGTTGATCACGTAGGCCGCATAGGCCGCCAATGCCAGAACCATCAGGTCAACCGGGGTCAGCGCCCCGGCAAAAAGCGCCCAGATATAGGCAGTGTGCAGCGCGATCACGCCGAAGGAAAACACATCTTCCCAGAAGAAAGCAGGCGCGAAGAGGTATTGGCCGAAGACCACCTTCTCCCAAATCGCGCCGGTGATCATGATGGTGTAGAGCAGCGCTGTCTTGATCAGGATCGACCAGGTCGCGGCCTCATACCCCGCGCCGGTCACGAGATACCGCAAGACCAGCCCGAGGGAGATTGCGAAGACAAGGAATTGCAGCGGCGCCAGGATGCCCTGCACGAGGGTCCATTTCGTCGCATCGCGCCGGGCACGCTGTTGCGGCGTGTAGAGCGGCTGCCCCCCCCTGTCGCTGGGTCGTGCCGTCAGCATTGCCGACTCCCTGCTGCAGTCCAATTACAGGAACGATATCGCCGCCCCGCCAAAAGTGTCAATTGAAATTTACACATTGTTAGTTTACACATCGAGCGGGAAAGAAGCCCGCATGTGAGTCGCGGGAAACATGTCACACCGCAGGATAATGGGGTTTCTCGCCGATGCGTTTGTCCGAAATCCGGCGACCCAGAAGCAGAGTGTCAATTGGATTTGACATTTATTCGGAACGTGACAAGGTAGAAGCAGGGTCTGCCAGTGGCCCCAGCTACGCAAGATCAAACCCTGCGGCACTGGCGCCCAGCCAGAAGGATCAGGGCATTGTCTGATGGAACGCGCAAGGCCAGTCTGACAACTGACACCTCCGACTCCGACAGATCGGATGTCCTGCGAGGGGGCGGTTTTTCGATCGTTCCGCCTGGCGCAGAGCGACCCGCACCTGAATTTCAGCCCCGCCTAGCACGAAAACTGCGCGACGCGGTTCTTGAGGCTGACGGCAGAAGGCGCCAGGCGGTCATGGCCGAAATGCAGCGGGCCGGCATCGGCTGGCCTGACATCATCGATCACTATATTCCCGAGGCCGCGCGCAAGCTGGGCGAGGCTTGGTGCGAGGACGAACTGAGCTTTGCCGATGTTTCAATCGGAACGGCGCGCCTTCAGGCCATGCTGCACGAGCTTGCGCCTGAATGGCCCGATGCGGTGGCGCCGGGCCTCGATGCTCCGGATCTGTTGCTGATCGTCATGTCTGATTGTCATCACACGCTGGGCGCCATGGTGGCCGCCGCGCAATTGCGCCGGAAGGGGTGCTCGGTCCGGATTTCGCTGGGTCAATCACGCGCTGATCTGATTGGCGTCCTGCGCAACGGCCGTTTCGACGCGATCATGATATCGGCATCTAGTGCGGAATGCCTTGAAAAGGTCCAAAATCTAGTAAAGAACATCAGACGCACGGTTCTCCGCTGCCCACCGATTATTCTGGGCGGTACTTTGCTGGAGGTTGAGCCGGAAGCGGAAATGTTAAGTGGTGTCGATCACGCAACGTCAGATCCCGGCCGGGTTCTCGACTTGTGTGAATGGGCGCCGCGAAACCAGAGCAGGGCTTACGGTTAAGCCGAAAGACAGATGATTAGACGAAAAGATAGCGGGAGCATGGCCCCGTGACATCACGTGGCACAAAGCATTGGTCCAGCGGGGCAATCCCGCTTATCGCGCCCGACATGCTGGGCGACATCATTGCTTCGGCCTCGGACCTTACACTGGTCGTATCGGCTGAAGGCACCGTTCTGTCTGTTCTGATCAACCCCCATAGCCGCGGGCTGGATGACGTAAATCGCTGGGAGGGCCGCGATTTGCGCGAGTTCCTGACGCGCGAAAGCGTCCCCAAGCTCGATATGCGCCTCAGCGCCATCGCGGCCGGCAAGGCGAAATCCAACCCGATTGAACTGAACCACAGCGACAAAAGTGGCGATTGGGAGCTGCCCGTTCGGTATTCCATGCAGAAGATCAGCAGCGACGGGACGGTTTTGATGATGGGGCGCGATCTGCGGCCCATCGCCGAGGCACAGCAGCAGCTGGTCAAGGCGCAGATGGCGATTGAGCGGGATTACGAAGCGCAGAAGGAATTCGATACGCGCTATCGGGTTTTGATGGATGCAGGCCGCGATGCGATGGCGTTCGTCAGCATGCAAAGCGGCCGGATCATCGACCTGAACGGGCCGGCTGCCGTTTTGCTTGGCGGCGCGCGCGCCGATCTGGTCGGATCGGCTTTTGCGCAGGAATTCGAGGGGCGCAGACGCGGCGAGTTCCTGGAAAACCTGTCGGCCAGCGCACTGAGCAATGCGGGCGAGCGCCTTGAATTGCAGGCCCGCCGGTCGGGCCGCAAGCTGCGCCTGACGCCAAAGGTGTTCCGCGCGGGCGGCGAGCGGATATTGCTGTGCCGGATCGATCCCTCCGAAGAAGCCGAGATGGTTGCCGATGAACTGACCGACAGCCTGTCGGCGCTTTATCAGGAAGGCGTCGACGCGATCCTCTTCACTGATGCCGACGGCACCATCCGCGCCGCCAATGAGAGCTTTCTGAACCTTGTCGACGCCGCGCATATCACGGTGGTCAAGGGCAAGAGCCTGGGGGAATATCTGGCGCGCGGGTCGGTCGACCTGAAGGTGCTTCTGGAAAATACCGCCCGCACCGGGCGTATGCGCGTCTACGCGACCAACCTGATCGGCGAGTTTGGCGGCCAGACCCTGGTTGAGTTGTCGGCAACCTACCTGAAAGACGCCCTCCATCCCGCCTATGTTTTCGTGATTCGCGATGCCAGCCGCGCCGAAGCCGTGCGCATGTCGGGCGCACCTGTCTCGGACGACGCGGTGAAAAGCGTGATGGAGTTGGTGGGGTCTGCCAGCCTGAAGGATATCGTGGCGGAGACCACGGATGTGGTGGAAAAGATGTGCATCGAGACCGCCATTGATCTGACCCGCAACAACCGGGTCGCGGCGGCTGAGATGCTGGGCCTGTCGCGGCAGAGCCTCTATGTCAAACTGCGCAAATTCGGGCTTGTCGGGAAAGACGGCGACAGCTAACCGCCCTGCTGTCTAGTGAAATTGACACTTTTCTGCTCGTCAGACGCCAAACCTCATAAAATCATAGTTGCCAGCGGCCGACTTGTGCTATTCTGTAGACACCATGAGTGTCACGGAAAACTTACACTTAGACAGAAAGCTGCCCGAGCCGTCGGCGCTGCTTGAGCTGATCAAGCCGATCACCTGGTTCCCCCCGATGTGGGCCTATCTGTGCGGCGCGGTGTCCTCGGGGGTTTCGCCTGTCGGGCAATGGCCCTGGGTGATCCTGGGCATTTTGCTGGCCGGTCCCATTGTCTGCGGGATGAGCCAGGCCGCCAATGATTGGTGCGACCGCCACGTCGACGCGATCAACGAGCCGGGCCGCCCCATTCCGTCGGGCCGGGTGCCGGGACGCTGGGGCCTCTATGTCGCGCTGATCATGTCGGTCCTGTCATTAGCGGTTGGATCGGCCCTGGGCCCCTGGGGCTTCGGGGCAACCGTTCTGGGCGTGGCCGCCGCCTGGGCCTATTCGGCCGAGCCGGTGCGGCTGAAACGATCGGGCTGGTGGGGGCCGGGCCTGGTGGGCCTGTCCTACGAATCGCTGCCCTGGTTCACCGGTGCCGCCGTTCTGGCCGCAGGCGCGCCGCGGGCCGAGGTTGTGATCATCGCCGTGCTCTATGGGATCGGCGCCCATGGCATCATGACACTCAACGATTTCAAGGCGTTGGAGGGGGACCGGCAGACGGGCGTCAACTCCCTCCCCGTCACACTGGGGCCTGAGCGCGCCGCGCGGCTGGCCTGCTGGATCATGGCGCTGCCGCAGGTGGCGGTGATCGTTTTGCTGGTGATGTGGGACCGCCCGATCTTCGCATTGGCCATCGCCGCATCACTGGCCGCCCAAGGGGCCGCAATGCGGGTTCTGATGCGCGACCCCAAGGGCAAGGCGCCCTGGTACAACGCAACGGGCGTCGGCCTTTACGTCACCGGCATGATGATCGCGGCCTTCGCATTACGGGGGATGACATGACACTTTCCTGGGTTTCAATCGTCCGGCTTGGCCTTGTGCAGATGTGTCTTGGCGCCATCGTCGTGCTGACGACCTCAACCCTGAACCGGCTAATGGTGGTTGAGCTGGCCTTGCCCGCCGTTCTACCCGGCGCCCTGGTCGCGCTGCATTACGGCATCCAGATCACCCGGCCGAACTGGGGCTTTCTCAGCGACACGAGCGGCCATCGCACCCGCTGGATCATCGGCGGCATGGCGGCCCTGGCCGCGGGCGCCAGCCTGGCCTCATACGCGGTGACGGTGATGGGGGCTGCGTTCGGACTGGGCCTTGGCCTGTCGATTGTGGCCTATGCGCTGATCGGGCTGGGCGTGGGCGCCTCGGGCACCTCGCTTCTGGCGTTGCTGGCCACCGCCACCGCGCCCCATCGCCGCGCGGCGGCCGCCACGATCACCTGGCTGATGATGATCGCGGGCATCGCGATCACCGCCGGCGTGGTGGGCAGCTTTCTCGACCCCTACACACCGGCCCTTCTGATGAAGATCGTGCTGATCGTCACGCTGGGCGCAGTGGCGCTGACCACGCTGGCCGTCTGGGGGGTTGAGCGCGGCGTCGATGCGGTGCCCGAGCCTGATGCGATGCCGTTCCTGCAGGGCCTGGCCGAGATCTGGGCCGAACGGAAAGCACGCAATTTCACCATCTTCGTCTTCCTGTCGATGACCGCCTATTTCATGCAGGAGCTGATCCTTGAGCCATATGCCGGCCTCGTCTTCGGCTTCACCCCGGGCGAAAGCACCAAGCTGTCCGGCGCGCAAAACGGCGGCGTGTTTCTTGGCATGGTGCTGGTGGGTGTGATGGCCACGGGGCTACGCATCGGGTCGCTGCGCGCCTGGGTCGTGGCGGGCTGCATCGGATCGGCGGCTGCACTTCTGCTGATCATGGCGCTGGGACGTACCGGTGGGCCGCTGGTGCCGGCTGTGGTTCTGCTGGGGTTCTTCAACGGCATGTTCGCGGTCGCCGCCATCGGATCAATGATGGCGCTGGCCGGCGAGGGACGCGCGGCGCGCGAGGGCACGCGGATGGGCCTTTGGGGCGCGGCGCAGGCGATTGCAGCCGGGTTCGGCGGGTTGGCCGGTGCCGCCCTTGTCGATCTGTTCCGCGGGGCGATGAACGACGCAGCCGCCTTCGGTCTGGTCTTTGAGATCGAGGCCGTGCTGTTTCTGGGCGCCGCGTTGATGGCGCTGAAAGTCATGCAAGGCCGGGCGCCCACGCGGATGCGCCACGGCCTGATAGCGGGGGAATGAAGCTATGATCTACGATGTGGTGGTAGTGGGCGGCGGACCCGCAGGCGCAACGGCCGCCGAAGATCTGGCGCGCTCGGGTAAGACCGTCGCGATGATCGACCGCGCAGGCCGGATCAAACCCTGCGGCGGCGCCATCCCGCCCCGTCTGATCGAGGACTTCGATATTCCTGAGGCTCAGATCGTGGCCAAGATCAACACCGCACGCATGATCTCGCCCACCCACCGGCAGGTAGATATTCCGATCGAGAACGGCTTTGTCGGCATGGTCGACCGCGAGCATTTCGACGAATTCCTGCGGGTCCGCGCCGAAAAGGCAGGCGCGCATCGCTTTACCGGCACCTATCTGCGGATCGAGCGGGAAGAAGACGCCACTCGGCTGATCTACCGCGACAAGGCCACCCGTCAGGAGATGGCGCTCCGCACCCGAATAATCGTGGGCGCGGATGGCGCACGGTCGGATGTGGCGCGCGATGAAGTGCCCGGCGGCGACAAGATCCCTTACGTGATTGCCTATCACGAGATCATCAAGGCCCCAGGCAAGGTCGGCAGCTACGACCCCGGGCGCTGCGACGTGATCTATGACGGCACGATCAGCCCCGATTTCTACGGTTGGGTCTTTCCCCATGGCAGCTCGGCCAGCGTGGGCATGGGCACCGGCATCAACGGGATCGATCTGAAGAAAGCCACTGCCGATCTGCGCGCCGCCTCGGGCTTGGCCGAGTGCGAGACGATCCGCAAGGAAGGCGCGCCGATCCCGCTGAAGCCGCTCGACCGCTGGGATAACGGGCGTGATGTGGTGCTGGCAGGCGATGCGGCGGGGGTTGTCGCGCCCTCATCCGGTGAGGGGATTTACTATGCGATGGTGGGCGGGCGCGTGGCGGCCACGGCGGCGGCGGCGTGCTTGGCATCGGGCCGGGTCAAAGACCTGCAACTGGCCCGTAAACTCTTCATGAAAGAACACAAAACCGTCTTCAAGGTGCTGGGCGCGATGCAGAACGCTTATTATAAGTCGGATGACCGGCGTGAGCGGTTCGTGTCGCTGTGTCATGATGTCGACGTGCAAAAGCTGACATTTGAGGCTTATATGAACAAACGCCTGGTCCGGGCGCGCCCGATGGCGCATCTCAGGATCGGGCTGAAGAACCTTGGACATCTGACAGGACTCCTCTCGCCGACCTCGACATGAGCACTTTGATCCCGGCCTGGGTGAACGGCACATTGACCCCGATGGACAAGCTGGAGGTGCATCAGCGCGGCCTTCGCCATAAGGCGGTGTCGGTCTTTGTTCTGCGCGGTGACGAGGTGCTGATCCAGCAGCGCGCGATGGGCAAGTATCACACACCCGGTCTGTGGGCGAATACCTGCTGCACGCATCCTGACTGGAATGAGGCGCCGCAGGATTGTGCTGTGCGACGCTTGCAGGAGGAATTGGGGATCAGCGGCCTGTCACCCGTGTTTCGGGATCAGGTCGAATATCGCGCCGATGTCGGTGGAGGCCTTGTCGAGCATGAGGTGGTCGACATCTTTGTCGCGACAGCTGGGAAATCGCTGAGGATCACGCCGAACCCCGATGAGGTGATGGATACAAGGTGGGTCGATTTCTACGATCTGACAGCCGAAGTTGCCCGACACCCTGAGCGTTTCACTCCGTGGCTGCGGATCTATCTGGACAAACATAAGGACCAGATTTTCGGTGCGCTGATGCGCGCTTGAAAAACCAATTCTTCTGCGAAGAATTCGCTATTCGATCTTTCTGCGAAAGATCTGACTTTTCGCAGAATAGTTATTCCAGAAGGCTTGGCGCTTCCCTGATTTTTCGCAGAAAAATCGCACTGCTCAGGCAGTTGCAGCCCCCAAAGCCGTATCCATCAACGCCTTGATCTGATCGCGGGATGTGCCGGCCACGATACGGCCCAATTCCTCATCGCCCTTCAGGACCACAAGGGTCGACCGGCGCGGGATGTTCAAGGCCTCGGTCAGAGCATCGTTCTTATACGTGTCCCAATCGACATCGATAAAGGTGATCGCTTGCTCGTAGTCGGGATTTTCGGATTTCAGGGCGTTGAGCACACGCTCTTGCGCTGCACAGGTGGAACACCAGCTGGCCTTGAAGTCGAGGAAAACGGTTTCCCCCGCCGCCAGGTGTTTCTCGACCAGGCCCGGGGTATAGCTGAGCGTTTCGGCCCGCGCCTTCAGAGGCAAGGCGACGGTCACAGCGGCTGTCAGAGCAAGAAAATCGCGGCGATGCATGGAAGAAACTCCTTTTCAGAGGGACACAGACAGGTCGATCAGCCAGGGCGGCAAGGTTTGCAGCAGCCAGGCTTCGGCGACGTGATGAAGGCGGAAGAGAATGGCAAGGCCGACCAGCACGAATACGGCGCCCAGAATGGGTCGGGCGCGGGCGGCCAGCTTTTGCATCAGTGCGCGATTGCGCGACAGAAGCGAGCGCGCACCATAGCCCAAAACCACGATGATCGTGCTGACACCGGCCGCAAACCCGACCATGACGGCGCCGGCCTGACCCAGGCTTTCGCCTTGCGATGCAAGCGAAATCGCGGCCCCCAAGGTCGGACCGATGCAAGGCGACCAGACCGCACCCAAAAGTGCGCCGCCCAGAAACTGGCCGGCAACGCCCCGACGGTCAATCGCATCGATGCCCGCATCGGCGCGCGCGGACACCCCGGCAGTCGCCAAGGCGAATCCGCGGTTGAAAGCGGGCACCAGCAGAACCAGACCGAAACCAATCATCACCACGGCCCCGGCTTGCGAGAGCGTGTCGGTGTCCAGCCCCAACGACCGCCCCGCAGCGGTGACAAGCAGGCCGAGGGCGACAAAAGACAGGCTCATCCCGGCGGCCAATGCCACCGGTCCCCAGCGGCTGGCCTGCAGCGCCGTCGCAAGAACGATCGGCAAGACCGGCAGAACGCAGGGGTTGATCAGGGTCAGCAGCCCGGCACCATATGCAAAGATCACGTCCATCCCGCGCAACCTGCCCCGGCGTCAGGCGCATGTCATCTGACAAGCCTGTCGCGGTGGGTCACGTTGCTGTCAACGCGGTGAAATCTTTGCCGTTTGCACCGCCAGGATGCCGGCCATGATGACCAGAACCCCCAATATATCCAATGCCCCCAATTGCTCCCCCAGCAAAAGCGCGGCGATGGCCACGCCCAGGAATGGGTTCAGGAAGTGGAATGTAGCTGCCCGCACCGCCCCGATCCGGTTGACGAGGAGGAACCAGACCCAGGTCGCCGCCAGCCCTGGGATCAATGTTGTATAGGCGAACGCGGCGATCAGCTGCCAGCTCCACCGCACCTCCCACGTCTCAAGCCCGAGTGCGGGACCGGCCAGAACGACGGACCCGACCAGCATCTGAAGACCGACGATCATCAGCACGTTACCGCCCGAGGTGGCGCCGCGCACCGCCAGGGTCGCGAATGTCAGGGCCAACACGCCGATGCCGCAGAAGACCAGACCCACCGGATCGACCCCGCCGGACAGCCGCGCGCCCATGATTATCGTCACCCCGGCCAGACCCGCAATCAGGCCCGCCACCCCCATTGCACGCACCTTCTCGCCGAAGATCAGCCAACCGGCCAGCGCCACCAAAAGCGGCATGGCCGAGGCGATGATCGCCGCCAGCGACGCCTCGATCGTCTGCATCGCAACGAAGTTCAGGCCCAGATAGAGCGCGTTCTGGCAGAGCCCGAATATGATCGTCGCGCGCCATTGCGGCCGGGTCAGCCGCCAAGACTGCCCCATCGCCACTGCAATGCCGATCGCAATCAGGCCCGACACCGCAAACCGGATCGCAAGAGCCGTAAGCGGCGGCGCATCGGCCACGATGATCCGGGCCGAGGTAAAGGCCGACGACCACATGAAGGCGAAGGCCAGCCCCATCAGAATTGCGCGAATGTCCATTCCTGCCCCTTGGCCTACGGCTGTGGCGCCGCTTGACTCCTCCTACCGCAGTTGACGGGACCTGTCGCCTGCGAATGCTTGACCTACATGTTCTCTTTGTGTTCCTGTACCTTCAATCGAAAGGAACAGCCATGGCCACCGGACCGAAACTGAACGGCACCCTGCGCAAGTTCATTCAGCGCCAGCGGATGTTCTTCGTGGCGACCGCGGCGCGGGACGGACGGGTGAACGTTTCGCCCAAGGGCATGGATACACTGCGGATCGTGGATGACACCCGCATCGTCTGGCTGAACCTCAGCGGCAGCGGGAATGAGACGGCAGCCCACCTGCGCGACACGCCCCGGATGACGCTGATGTTCTGCGCGTTTGAGGGCGACGCGATGATCCTGCGGGTCTACGGCCAGGCCAGCGCCTTGCATCCGCATGACAAGGAATGGGACGAGGCCATTGCAGACTTCCCCCAGATCGCCGGAAGCCGCCAGATCTTTGACCTGTGCATCGACCTTGTCCAAACCTCCTGCGGAACGGGCGTACCCCTGATGGACTTCAAAGCCAGCCGCGCCGAGACCGAGCTGGTGCCGTTCTACGAAGAGATGGGGCCAGATGGCGTGCGCGATTACTGGAGACGCAAAAACACACAGAGCATCGACGGCCACCCTACCGGCATCTTTGGTGAAGAGTGAGATTCTGGACGTCGGATAAGACAATCCTACCAAGAAATACTCCGCAGAAAACCTCCTGAGTTCCCATTTGGGGCGCTATACTTTTGCAGGATGCCTCCAATATGTCCTGAGATTGCTCATCGACAGATCAGTTAGAACTGCGGAACAGAATGGTTCTCCCTTGGCGCTCATCGGGTTATCCGCTGTCGCTTTGCCAGGGTTCGCTTGAAGCGAAATTCCGAAAATCTCTATCAGATTTTCGATTTCAAGACAGATGCAACCTCCGCGCTTGTCTTGGCGCCGGGCATTGCTTTTGTCATCATTCGGTCCTCATGTTGAGACGTCATCGATCAGCGGGCTGGGTTTCGCAAACCGCTCCAGGTCTTTCTGATTGTCTATGGATATGCGATTTCCATTCACGGTCACGCCATAGGGTTGGAGGCCCTTGAAAGCGCGGCTCAGGTTTTCCGGTGTCATGCCAAGAAAAGAGGCGAGGCGGCGCTTTTCGAAGTCGAGATCAAATTCAGACGCACCGCCTCTGCGGTTTTGTTGCCTTAGGATGTAGTTGGCAAGACGTTCCAGAGATGTTCGCAGCTTTAGATCTTTCGTGTTTTTCACAACGGATCGGTAGCACTGGGCAAGCTCTGTCACGATGGCGCGTGCAAAGCTGTTGTCGCCGTCGAATACGGATCGGACGTCCTGGCTGGGGATCAGCGCGATCCGGCTTTTCTCAAGCGTACGAGCCGACATCAGGTAAGGCGCATCGCGGATTGTTGCCGCCAGAATGAAGGTTGAGATCGGGCGTACGGTTGCCATGCTGGTTTCGCGACCGTTCCATGTCGAGAACAGGTCCACTGATCCTGACAGCAAGATATGCAGGAAGTCGCTGGGATCACCCTCGGTGATCAGCTCTATCTGCGGCGGAAAGTTTTGCACGTAGGCGCCACGCGTGAGCGACAGGAAATGCTCATCCGCCATATCCTTAAAAAGGTGGAGTCCCCGGATATCCGGGTAGTCCGACTCAGGCATCCCTAACCGCACCTATTTCATCCCCTTGATATTTATCAAACACCTAATTGACAAAAGTCAACATAGTGTATGATGGATGTTTCCCCTGCCATTGATAGCCTGCGCGCTCAATCATGACAATTTTCCGCAAGCCATTTATTTTGCCGCACTTTTCCCTCCTTTTTGACTTGGATCAAGCTGAAAGCACCAGATGACCCTTCAGACTTCCGGCCAAGCCGGTGAGTGGCGCTCAGCCAACACCGCGATGTGGAGGGACAGCACATGCACACACTCGATGGTGTCACACGCTCGGACCAGTACCGAGCATTGGGGCTAAGCACGTTTGCGTTCACGGTCTGCTTTGCAGTGTGGACGATCTTTTCGATTATCGGGGTTCAGATCAAGGAAGACCTCGGCCTGAACGACACGCAGTTCGGTTTGCTTGTCGCCACCCCGATCCTCACCGGTTCGATCAGCCGGATCTTTCTTGGCGTCTGGACCGAACAGTTCGGCGGGCGCATCATGTTCCCGCTACAGATGCTGATCACCGCTGTGGCCGTCTGGCTGCTGACCAGTGTTCAAACCTACGAGGTCTTTCTTCTGGCCGCGCTCGGCCTTGGCCTTGCGGGGGGCTCGTTCATCGTCGGTGTGGCCTATACCTCGCGGTGGTTCGAAAAGGAACATCAGGGCACGGCCCTCGGCATCTTCGGGGCCGGTAACGTCGGCGCAGCCGTCACCAACTTCGCGGCACCGTTCCTTGTGGTTGCGCTCGGCTGGGAGGGGACGGCCCGCGTCTACGCCATCGTCCTGGCGATTGTCGCCGTTCTCTTCTACCTGCTGGCCAAGACTGACCCCGTTCAGGAAGACCGCAAGCGCACAGGCGCACGCCCGGTCTCGGCCGGCTCGATGCTTGAGCCGCTGAAGGACATCCAGGTCTGGCGCTTTGCCACCTACTACTTCTTCGTCTTCGGTGCCTTCGTCGCACTCGCCAGCTTCCTGCCGCGCTACTACGTGGGCGCCTACGGGCTTGAGCTGACGACGGCCGGGGTTTTCGCGGGTCTCTATTCGCTGCCGGGTTCGGTGTTCCGGGCGCTCGGCGGCTGGATGTCCGACAAATGGGGCGCCAGGTTCGTCATGTATCTGACGTTTATCGGCTCGCTCGCCATCCTCTTCGTGATGAGCTATCCGCAGACCGCATATGTCGTGCAGGGCATCACCGGCCCGATCGAGTTCAACTTCGGTCTCAGCGTCGGCTTCTTCGTGGCCATGACGATCATCCTGGGCTTCCTGATGAGCCTCGGCAAGGCGGCCGTCTACAAGCACATCCCAGTCTACTACCCGCATCACGTGGGCTCGGTCGGTGGGCTTGTCGGCATGATCGGCGGCCTGGGCGGCTTCTTCCTGCCGATCTCTTTCGGGATCCTGCTGGACTATACCGGCGTCTGGACCGCTCCATTCATGCTGCTCTTCGTGATTGTCGCCGTATCGACCGTCTGGATGCATGTCGCAATCCGCCGGATGGAGCGGGCTCGTCACCCGGCTCTCGCAGACGAGAAATACCTCTCTGATGTACCGCACGAACCGCATCCCGCGCCCACGCCTCGTGCACCGCGCGCACCCGGTTCGGCCGCGCAACCAGCTGAATGATCTGAACAGCTTGCGGGCCGCAAATGGCGCGGCCCGCCAAACCAACCCGCCGCAAGGGAGGTTCCCATGGCGACCACAGCAACACATCCCGGCCAGCAGGGACACACACTGACCGACTGGCGCCCCGAGGATCCGCAATTCTGGCAAGACCGCGGACACGCAATCGCGACGCGCAACCTCTGGATTTCGATCCCGAACCTGCTTCTGGCCTTCTCGGTCTGGATGGTGTGGTCGGTCGTCGTCGCAAAACTGCCGGCGATCGGGTTTGCATATTCGACAGGCCAGCTTTTCTGGCTTGCAGCACTGCCGGGCCTTTCGGGGGCGACCCTTCGCATCTTCTACAGTTTCATGGTCCCGATCTTCGGCGGTCGGAAGTGGACGGCGATTTCCACCGCCTCGCTCCTCCTGCCCGCTCTGGGCATCGGCTTCGCCGTGCAGAACCCCGAAACACCTTACGTGATGTTCCTGGCGCTGGCCCTGATGTGCGGCTTTGGCGGCGGCAACTTCGCCTCATCCATGGCCAACATCGCCTACTTCTACCCCAAGAAGACCAAGGGCAACGCTTTGGCCCTGAACGCGGGTCTGGGCAACCTCGGTGTGTCGGTGATGCAATTCGTCGTGCCCATGGTGATCACCGCGGGCGTCTTCGGCGCCCTCGGTGGCGAGCCTGTCACGCTTGATGACGGCAGTCAGCTGTGGATCCAGAACGCGGGCTTCGTCTGGGTACCGTTCATCGCCCTTTCGGCCATCGCAGCGTGGTTCGGGATGAACGATATCGCGGATGCCAAAGCTTCGTTCAAAGAGCAGTCGATCATCTTTTCCCGGCGCCACAACTGGATCATGTGCATCCTTTATACCGGCACCTTCGGCAGCTTCATCGGCTACGCCGCGGGCTTTCCACTGCTGATGAAGACGCAATTCCCGGACGTGAACGTCCTGCAATACGCCTTTCTCGGGCCACTTGTGGGCGCGCTGAGCCGTGCCGCGACCGGCTGGGTGTCCGACAAGTTCGGCGGCGGGCGCGTCACCTTCTGGACCTTCCTCGGCATGATCGTCGCGGTCTGGGGTGTGCTGCAATTCCTGCCATCCGACGCGAACCCTGCGGGCAATTTCTGGGGCTTTTTCGCCTGCTTCATGGCGCTTTTCTTCCTGACCGGCGTCGGCAACGCGTCGACCTTCCAGATGATCCCATCGATCATGCGCCAGGAAGTGCCACGTCTGATGCCGCAACTGGACGAAGCGGCGACCCTGAAGCAGTCCGAGCGTGAAAGTGCTGCCATCATCGCCTTCACCTCTGCCATTGCCGCCTACGGGGCGTTCTTCATCCCCAAGGCCTACGGCACCTCGATCAGCATGACCGGGGCCCCCAACGGCGCGCTCTGGGCATTCCTCAGCTTCTACGTGGTCTGCGTCGCGATCACCTGGATCTTCTACAGCCGCAAGAACGCGCCCGTTCCGTGCTGAGCCACCAATGCCACCGGGCGCGCGGCCTCGCGCGTCCAGGTCGCCAATAGGAGAAAACCTTATGAGCCACCTGCTCGACAGATTGAACTTCCTCCAGTCGAACAAGCTGGAAGAGTTCGCCAGCGGCCACGGTCAGGTCACCAACGAAGACCGCGACTGGGAGGAGACCTACAGAAACCGCTGGCGTCACGACAAGATCGTCCGCTCAACCCATGGGGTGAACTGCACCGGGTCCTGCAGCTGGAAGATCTACGTCAAGTCCGGCATCGTGACGTGGGAGACGCAGCAGACGGATTACCCCCGCACGCGGCCCGATCTGCCGAACCACGAACCGCGCGGCTGTGCGCGAGGGGCGTCCTACAGCTGGTATCTCTATTCCGCGAACCGGGTGAAAAACCCGCTCGTTCGGGGGCGGCTGATGAAGATCTGGCGCGAGATGCGCAAGACGAAGACCCCGATCCAGGCGTGGAGAGCGATCCAGTCCGACCCGATCCTGCGCGCCTCTTACACCTCCAAACGCGGCCTGGGCGGCTTGGTCCGGGCGACCTGGGACGAGGCGACCGAGATCACGGCAGCAGCCAACGCCTACACCGCCAAGACCTACGGCCCCGACCGCATCTTTGGCTTCTCGCCGATCCCGGCCATGTCGATGGTCAGCTACGCCGCCGGATCCCGTTATTTGTCACTGATGGGCGGCGTCTGCATGTCGTTCTACGACTGGTATTGCGACCTGCCGCCCGCCTCGCCCATGACCTGGGGCGAACAGACGGACGTGCCGGAAAGTGCCGACTGGTACAATTCCAGCTACTTGCTGATCTGGGGCTCGAACGTGCCGCAGACGCGGACGCCCGACGCACATTTCTACACCGAGGTGCGCTACAAGGGCACCAAATCCGCCGTCATCTGCCCCGACTATTCCGAGGCGTCGAAATTCGCCGACGTCTGGCTGAACGTGAAGCAGGGCACCGACGCGGCGCTGGCCATGGCCTTCGGCCACGTCATCCTGCGCGAGTTTCACATCGACCGGCAGGCCGAGTATTTCGAAAACTACTGCCGCAAGTATTCCGACATGCCGATGCTGGTCCGGCTGGAAGAAAGGGACGGCCGCCTTGTGCCCGGTCGCTTCCTGCGGGCCGATGACCTTGACGGAAAGCTGGGCGAAGACAACAACCCGGAATGGAAGACGGTCGCCTTTGATGAGGCGTCCGGCAAGCTGGTCTCGCCCAATGGCGCCATCGGTTATCGTTGGGGCGAGAAGGGTGAATGGAACCTCGAAGAGAAGGCAGATGGCAAAGACGCCAAGCTGCAGATGTCGCTGATCCTCGAGGATGACCATGACGATATCTGCGGCGTCGACTTCCCCTATTTCGGCGGCGCGGCGACTGAAGCCTTCACCACAGGCGACACGCGCCCAGACATCCTGACGAAGAACGTGCCCGTCAAGCGCGTCCAGACGGCGGAGGGTGAGGTTCTGGTGGCCACGGTCTTCGACCTCTTCTGCGCCAATTATGGCCTCGACCGGGGCCTCGGCGGCGACTGGGTGGCCAAGTCCTATGATGAGGATGTGCCCGGCACGCCCGCGTGGGCCGAGAAGATCACCGGCGTTTCCGCCGACAAGATCGCCCATGTGGCACGCGAATTCGCCGACACCGCCGAGAAGACCCAAGGCAAGTCCATGATCATCATCGGGGCGGCGATGAACCACTGGTACCACATGGACATGAACTATCGCGGCGTCATCAACATGCTGGTGATGTGCGGTTGCGTGGGCCAGTCCGGCGGCGGCTGGGCGCATTATGTGGGCCAGGAAAAGCTGCGCCCGCAGACGGGCTGGGCCCCTTTGGCCTTCGCGCTGGATTGGGGCCGCCCGCCGCGGCACATGAACTCAACCTCCGCCTGGTACGCGCATACCGATCAGTGGCGCTATGAGACGCTGACAGCGGATGAGATCCTGTCGCCCACGGCACCCGAAGGCGACTGGGACATCAGCCTGATCGACTACAACATCCGCGCCGAACGGATGGGTTGGCTGCCATCCGCGCCGCAGCTCAAGACCAACCCGCTGGAGGTGGCCAGGCAGGCGAAAGAGGCGGGAATGGAAATCCCTGCCTATGTCGCCCAGCAGCTGAAATCCGGCGAGCTAGAGATGGCTTGCGAAGACCCCGACGCGCCCGAGAACTGGCCGCGCAACCTCTTCGTCTGGCGGTCGAACCTGCTCGGGTCGTCCGGCAAGGGCCACGAGTACTTCCTCAAACACCTCCTGGGCACCGACCACGGCGTGCTCGGCCGCGATCTGGGCGAGGAGGGCCGTGCGCTGCCCAAGGAGGCCAAGTGGCACGAGACCGCCCCCGAGGGCAAACTCGACCTTCTGGTCACCATCGACTTCCGCATGTCGACCACGGCGGTCTATTCCGACATCGTCCTGCCGACGGCCTCTTGGTACGAAAAGGATGACCTGAACACGTCGGACATGCACCCGTTCATCCACCCGCTTCAGGCGGCGGTAGACCCGGCATATGAGTCCAAATCCGACTTCGAGATCTTCAAGGCCATTGCCAAGAAGGTGCAGGAGGTGGCCCCCGAAATCCTCGGCAAGGAAACCGACATCGTCTCCCTGCCTTTGCTGCACGACATGCCGTCCGAGATCGCTCAGGATCAGGTGCGCGACTGGAAGAAAGGCGAATGCGATCTGATCCCGGGCAAGACCGCGCCGGCCTTCGTGCCGGTGGAGCGTGACTATACCGCGATCTATGACCGCTTCACGGCGCTTGGGCCTCTCATGGAAAAGCTCGGCAATGGCGGCAAGGGCATCACCTGGAACACCGAGGAAGAGGTCGAAAACCTCGCCGCGCTGAATGGCGTGAAACAGGACGGCCCCGCGAAAGGGCGGCCCAAGATCGAAACGGCGATCGACGCCTGCGAGGTCATCTTGATGCTGGCGCCCGAGACCAACGGCAATGTTGCCGTCAAGGCTTGGGAGGCGCTCGAGCAGAACACAGGGCGCGAGCACGCGCACCTGGCCGAGGGCGAACATCACCAGAAGATCCGCTTCCATGACATCGCGGCGCAGCCCCGCAAGATCATCTCCAGCCCCACATGGTCGGGCATCGAAAGCGAGAAGGTCAGCTACAATGCGGGCTATACCAACGTGCACGAGCTGATCCCCTGGCGGACCCTGACGGGGCGGCAACAGCTTTATCAGGATCACCTGTGGATGCGCGCCTTTGGCGAGGGCTTCATGTCCTACCGACCTCCGGTGGACCTCAAGACCATCACGGAGGAGGTCAATTCCGACGCCCGCGACGGGCAGCCCCACGTGGTTCTGAACTTCATCACGCCGCACCAGAAATGGGGCATCCACTCGACCTATTCCGACAACCTTTTGATGCTGACGCTGAACCGGGGCGGTCCGGTGATCTGGATCAGTGAGAACGACGCGGCGAAGGCCGGCATCGCCGATAACGACTGGGTCGAGCTTTACAACGTGAACGGCGCGCTGACCGCCCGGGCCGTCGTGTCCCAGCGCATGAGGGACGGGACGACCTTCATGTATCACGCGCAGGAGAAGATCGTGAACACGCCCGGTTCGGAGAAGACCGGCAAGCGCGGGGGCATCCATAACTCGGTCACCCGCGCGGTTCTGAAACCCACCCACATGATCGGCGGCTATGCGCAGCAAAGCTACGGCTTCAACTACTACGGCACCGTGGGCTGCAACCGCGATGAATTCGTCGTCGTGCGGAAAATGCAAAAGGTCGACTGGCTCGACCGCGAAGCGACCCAGAAGGAGGCAGCCGAATGAGAGTGCGCGCACAAATCGGCATGGTGCTGAACCTCGATAAATGCATCGGGTGCCACACCTGCTCGGTCACCTGCAAGAACGTGTGGACCACGCGGGACGGGGTCGAATACGCCTGGTTCAATAATGTGGAGACGAAGCCGGGTACCGGCTATCCGACCGACTGGGAAAACCAGGCGCGCTGGAAAGGCGGATGGGAGCGGACCAAATCCGGCAAGCTGCAGCCCAAGCAAGGCAGCAAGTGGCGGATCCTCTCCAACATCTTCGCCAACCCCGACCTGCCCGAAATCGACGACTACTATGAGCCGTTCGATTTCGACCACGACCACCTGAAATCCGCCCCAGAGATGGAGGCGTTCCCCACGGCGCGCCCCTATTCCAAAATCACCGGTGAGCGGATCGAGAAGATCGAAAAGGGCCCGAACTGGGAGGAAATTCTGGGCGGCGAATTCTCGAAACGAAGCCAGGACTACAACTTCGAAGGCATCCAGAAGGAGATCTACGGGGAATACGAGAACACCTTCATGATGTATCTTCCCCGGCTCTGCGAGCACTGCCTGAACCCGGCCTGCGCGGCGTCGTGCCCCTCGGGCGCGATCTACAAGCGCGAAGAGGACGGCATCGTTCTGATCGATCAGGAAAAATGCCGGGGCTGGCGGATGTGCGTCTCGGGCTGCCCTTACAAGAAGGTCTACTACAACTGGTCGACCGGCAAATCGGAAAAATGCACGCTGTGCTATCCGCGCATCGAGAGCGGTAACCCGACCGTCTGTTCGGAAACCTGCGTGGGCCGCATCCGGTATCTGGGCGTGATGCTCTACGATGCCGACAAGATCGACACAGCCGCCAACGCGCCGACCGAGCAAGAGCTTTACGACGCGCAACTGGACGTGTTCCTCGATCCCAACGATCCGGTCGTCATTGAAACGGCGCGGGCCGATGGCATCCCCGAGGATTGGATCAAGGCCGCGCAGGAAAGCCCGATCTGGAAGATGGCGATGGAGTGGAAGGTCGCCTTCCCGCTGCATCCCGAATACCGGACGCTGCCGATGGTGTGGTACATCCCGCCGCTCTCTCCGATCCAGAACGCCGCTGAGGCGGGCAAGATCGGCATCGATGGCATGATGCCGAATGTCCAGGACCTGCGCATCCCCGTCCGCTACCTCGCCAACATGCTGACGGCGGGCGATGAGGCCCCGGTGGTCAGCGCGCTCGAGCGCATGTTGGCGATGCGGGCCTACATGCGCGCCAAGACGGTGGACGGCGTCAACGACGAGGCGATCGCAGCCCGTGTCGGCCTCTCCGGGCGGGTGATCGAGGACATGTACAAGATCATGGCGCTGGCGGATTACGAGGACCGCTTCGTGATCCCGACAACACACCGCGAACAGGTCGAGGTCGCCTACGACCTCAAGGGCGGCTGTGGCTTCACCGACGGCAACGGCTGCTCCACCGGCACGTCCAAGACCTCGCTCTTCGGCAAGGCCAAACGCCCGCTCAAAATGCCGGAGGTGATGTGATGGACCGGTCCCTGAAAGCACTCTCGCTGATCCTCAGCTACCCGACACGCGCGTTGCAGCAGGCCATGCCGGAGATTGGCGGCGTTCTGGCTTCGGACACGCGGCTGACAGCGGCAACCCGCCGGGCCCTACGCCCACTGGTAGACGAGTTGGGCGGGCGCGACATCTATGAGCTGGAGGAGACCTATGTGGCGCTCTTCGATCGCTCGCGCACGCTGTCACTCAACCTCTTCGAACATGTCCACGGCGAAAGCCGGGACCGGGGCGGCGCCATGGTGTCGCTGGTCGAGATGTACCGCGAGGCGGGCTTTGAGCCGGCGACGAGCGAGCTTCCCGACCATCTTCCGGTGCTGCTGGAGTTCCTGGCGACGCGTCCCTTCACCGAGGCGCAGGACATCCTTGCGGACGCGGCGCATATCCTTGCGGCATTGAACGCACGGCTTGTCCGGCGGGAAAGCCCCTATGACGCCGCGTTCGCCGCCTTGCTGCAACTGGCCGGGGCAAAGGCCGACCGCGCAGCAGTGGCCGAGCTGCTTGACCAGCCCGATGACGATCCGAACGATCTGGAGGCACTCGACGCGGTCTGGGAGGAAAGCGAGGTGCGCTTTGGCCCCGATCCCAATGCCGGCTGCCCGCAGGTGCGCGACATGCTCGCGCGTATGGATCAGCCCGCAAATCCCACCCCACGTCACGCGGCCGAATAGGGAGAGACCAAGATGTTCCCCAATCTCGATATCGACTTCATCATCTTCGGCGTCATGCCATACGTCGCCTTGACGGTGCTTCTGGTAGGCTCCATCGCGCGCTACGAGCGCGACCCTTTCACCTGGAAAAGTTCCTCCAGCCAGCTTCTGCGGCGCAAGCAACTGGTCTGGGGGTCCATCCTGTTTCACGTGGGCATCCTGACGGTGTTCTTCGGTCACCTTGTCGGCCTCTTCACACCGGTCTGGGTTCTGGACGCGATCGGTATTCCCTATGCGCTGAAACAGTGGATGGCGGTGCTGATCGGTGGCCCGGCAGGCATCGCGGCGCTGATCGGTGCAACCATGCTCTTGCACCGACGCCTCTTCGACGCACGCATCCGCGTCACATCCAGCTATCCTGACATCATCATCATGGTGCTGATCTGGCTACAGCTGGCCACCGGGCTGCTGACCATCACGCAGACACTGCAGCATATGGATGGCGCCGAGATGGTGCGCTTCATGACGTGGTCACAGAGCATCGTGACCTGGAACATCAACGCCTGGGCGACGGTCATCGATGTCCACTGGCTCTACAAGCTGCATATCTTCCTGGGTCTGCTGATCACCATATTGTTCCCGTTTACACGGCTGGTGCACATGATCTCGGGCTTTGTCGCTCCGTTCCGGTACCTGTTCCGATCCGGCTATCAGATCGTACGGTCACGGCGGAGTGAGGTTCTTCCATCGCGGAAGAGTACGGCTGCGCCTCAGGCTCGCGCAGCAGGTCCCCAAAAGGCGCCGGGCGCGCAACCGGCGGAGTAGGCGAGATGAATGCAGCTCTCTTCCCCGATCTGATTGTCAACGGTGAGGCCGTGCCACATGCGGTCATCGCCGCAGAGGCACAGAACCATGCCGCGCCGAAAGGCAAGCCGGGCATCGCCTGGCGCAAGGCCGCAAATGCCGTGGCGATCCGCACCCTGTTGCTGCAGGCCGCGCGCGCAAGGGGGCTGCAGCCAGAGCCCGCCGAGGTCGAACCAGGCCGGTTCGAAACAGATGAGGAGGCTCTGATCCGGGGACTTCTCGACGACGTCATCAAGGTAGAAGCCCCCAGCGACGCCGCCGTCAGGCAGGAATGGGAGCGTGACCCTTCTCGCTTCCGAGCCCCGCCATTGTGGGAGGTGTCGCATATCCTCTGCGCTTGCGATCCCCGCGACGACAAAGCCAAAAGCGCGGCCTACACCCGTGCACTCGACTTGACCGCGCGGGCCCTTGGCAACCCGCGCAGGTTCCCAGAACTGGCAAAGGACCATAGCGATTGCGGATCAAAAACCTCAGGCGGCGCGCTTGGCCAGCTGGGGCCGGGCGATACCGTGCCCGAGTTCGAGGCGGCTTTGCGCCGGCTTTCGGATGGGCAGATCACCCCCAAGCCGGTTCTGTCGCGTCACGGCTGGCACATCATTCATATGGATGCGGTGGCCGACGGCGCCGTCCTTCCCTTTGATGCCGTATGCCAGAAAATCTCGGACGCCATGGAGAAAGCGTCCTGGGCCCAAGCGGCCCGATCCTTCGTCAACCAGCTGGTCGCGTCCGCCGAAATCTCCGGCGCGGACCTCCGATCGGGCTAGCCCCTGGGAGGGCGGACCCATGACCAAACATGCACGCGATCTGAAGCGAGGCGAATGCCTCGGGCCCACGGACCTCAAGCTTCTTGGAAACCCACTTGAGTTCATTCACGAGGACCATCTGCGCGAGCGTGAGATCTGTTCGAAAATGGATATATTGGCGCAATCAGAGGCCCCCGATCCGAATGTCGCAGATCAAGTCCTGGCATTTCTGATAAACGAACTTCCGCTTCATCTGGAAGATGAGAAAGAAGACCTCTTCCCACTGCTTAAACGACGGTGCGAGGCGGAAGACGAGATCGACAAGGCCATACGGCGCTTGTCGTCCGACCACGACCATGCGGACGAGCAAGCACCCATCATCCTTGAAATCCTTCTGAGAATCTCGTCCGGCGATCAGGGCATCTCTGATGAAGACCTCGCGACGCTCACCCGCTTCGCGTCCCAGGCACGCCGACACCTGATCCTGGAAAACGCGATCATTCTGCCCTTTGCCAGGCTGCGTCTGACGAAAGGCGATCTTGAAACGCTTCGCCTGCGCATGATGCAGCGGCGCGGATGCGACCCCCTGATGGAGACCGAAGATGCTGAGTGATCTTCTTGATCGAAATATCCTCTGGTCAGACAGTCGCACGGCCGAGGACCCCGGCTATTTCCCGCGGCTGGCCGCCCAGCAAACCCCCGAGTTCTTCTGGATCGGTTGCGCCGATAGCCGGGTGCCGGCAAATGTCGTGGCGGGCCTCGACCCGGGAGAGGTGTTCGTGCACCGCAACGTCGCCAATGTCGTGCATTCGTCGGACTTGAACCTGCTCTCGGCGCTGGAGTTCGCGGTCGAGGCGCTGAAGGTGCGTGAGATCATTGTTTGCGGCCATTACGGGTGCGGCGGCGTCAAGGCCGCGACAGAAGACTTGCCACATGGTCTTGCCGACCATTGGCTTGAGCCCATCCGGCGGCTCGCCAGGTCCTATGCCGTTGATCTCGCGCAATGCGAAACCGATGAGGCGCGCCGGGACAAGCTGGCCGAATTAAATGTTGTAGAAGGCGTCAGGCGCGTGTCCGAGACACCGATCTTGCAGAAAGCCTGGAAACGCGGCGTAAAGGTGCGCGTGCATGGTCTTATCTACGGCTTGAAAGACGGCCGATTGCGCGACCTCGATTGCTCCATTGGCCCCGGTCATTTCCAGGAAAAGGCGGCGGAATGACGGCCTTGCGACCAATTCCGCCAGGCTACTCTTCTGCGGGCGCCGATAGACCGATCCTGTTGCCAGCCGCGCCGAGACCGAGCTGGTGCCGTTCTACGAAGAGATGGGCCCTGAGGGCGTGCGGAATTATTGGCGAAAGAAGAATACACTGAACATCGACGGCCAGGCGACGGGCATCTTTGGTGAGGAATGAGATCCTGACCGACGGATTGCAGACAACGCAGAGCACTCAACTTCCGGTTTGAGCCCAATGTGATGTATGCTGCAGTGCTTATGAATGTCGGCTTTTAACATTGGAAGTTAAACCCTTAGTGCGATAAGTGCATTAGATGATCCCCGTTTCGTCAACGTCGTATTCGCTTCTGAGGCTTGGTCCGTTAGGCGTTGTCGAGAAGAGATTTCTGGGAACCGAATAAATGGGGGTTCTTCCTATTTCCAATTGAGCACGTGCGGCGGCTTCACATTGCTCCAACATGGCGGCCCGATCGAACGCCTCGATATCCGTCGATGTCCACCCCGGTTCATTCGGTTCGGGATCACGCATCGTATCGGATGGAAAACCTTCGTCGGCGTCCCGCTGAGAAATTATTTCAACTACTCGGTATAGATATTCACTATGTTTTGGCTGTTCGGTCAATCCGTAGAGGTCTTCATATCCCAATGCCCTCAGAAAAGCAGTGGCGACAGCGTTAGGACAATCAGGCTGCGAGACGATCCATTCCAGCACACCGCCCGCAAAATCATGGTGGATAACCTTGTACCACAGCGCATAGTCACGATGCTTACTAAGAAAGGGTATCATGTCCTTTTCGCTGACCTGGGTAAAGGTTCCATCTGTTGGGTCACTGCGTCTGCCCCAACGCACCTCAACGCCATCTTCAAAGCCGTCTTCGCCATATTTCAATCGTTTCGACTTTCGTTCAGGCCGAGGGTTCTTAATGATCCCAGCCTTGAGAGCCATCATTTCGACTGTGGGCGTTTGGCGTCGATTCGAGGTCTGAAACCAATCCAGTTTCTCACGGAGTTCACGAATAACGATCAAGCCAACAGCGATTAAGATTATGACAATACCAACATCCATGCTGTTTAATAATGCTTTCTTAGTAGGCTTCCAAGCGCCATAGCCGCCATTGCAGAGGTCGGATCAGACGGCAGCAAAGCCTCGCCTCTAAGTCGTTGAACGCTTGATGACGGACGTCCTCACGACCGTGGTCTCCACCGTCTCGCCAAGGGCGCATCGGACGGCGATCGCCGCCTTCTCAGCCGCATCTTGGGCCACCGTCGTAAGCCCCAATTTGTCCGCGAAGGGGGCGTCGTCGAAGCCGACGATCGCAATGTCCTCCGGCACGGTCAGACCTCGTTCACGACAGGCGTCCATCGCGCCCCGCGCCACCACGTCGGACATCGCCAGCACGGCAGTCAGGCGCTCCGCATTCCGGTCCAGCAGCGCTTCCATAGCGGCCCGCCCGCGATCTCGCGTGTTCATTTCGCAAATGCGGATGGGGACGGCGGCGGGATCGATCCCGGCCTCGGCGAACGCCTCCGTGTAACCCTGCCACCGCTCCTTCGGAAAGCGGATCGATGAAGCGTCGAAGTCGGCAGGCGCACCCTCACGGTCGTCCCGGCGTCGGGATGTCGGCAGAGAGATGACGCCGATCCGGCGATGTCCCTTTGCGAGGACATGCCGCGCTGCCGCCCGCGCACCGCTCACGTCGTCCACGCCGACGCCGATCACGCCGTCCCGGTCCGGCATGTCGATCCCGATCACTGGACGGCCCCGCTCGATCGCGCGGTCAATCACCGGATCGTCCGCAGCGAGGCCATAGAAGATGATTGCGTCCACTGCCGCGACGTCGAGCGCGGCGGGCGGACGCGGCCGTGCGCTCTTCGTGTGGGGCACGGCGGGGAGGAGCAGCAGGCCGATCTGGCGATCCTGGCAGGCGTTCATCAGAGCCCCCAAGAATGTGCTCACGAACGCATCATCCAACAGGTATGTCATGGGCTCCGGGATGTAGAGGGCGATAGCGCCGGCGTGTCCCGTACGCAGGAGCCGCCCTTCGATGCCAGGCCCGCGATAGCCCAGTTCCTCGGCGCGCTCCAACACCAGTTTGCGCAGGGCGGGGGACAGTTGGTCAGGACGGTTAAAGGCATTCGACACCGTCGCGACCGACACTCCGAGCGTCCGAGCGACATCAGTGAGGCGCAAACGGGACGGGCGCGCATCCATTGGCCTGCGCCGATCGTCCTCTTCGTCATTCGTACGTCTGGTCATCATCCCTCACTGCAAAATCTGGCCTTGCTCTGAAACGTTTAAGTTCGTTGATGGAGATGATCAACGAATGGATCGGACAGCCACATGACAGACAGAGACGAAGACCGGAACCACGTCGAGGGCGATGTGTCCCGATACTTTGGGGGTAGAGCCGACGCGCGCGACCGAACACACAGCGATCTCCGCATGTGGACGGCGTTCGGCCTTTTCTTCATCCTGGCTTTCGCCTTCGCCTCATGGCTACCACGCCTGCCCGAGTTGAAGAGTGCCTTCGGCATGTCCGAGGGCGACATTGGGCTCGTGCTTCTCGCGATGCCGGTGGCGCAGCTCTGCGTCATTCCTCTGGTCGCCTACGGCTCGATCCGGCTACGTCTTCGCACGCTCAATTTCATCTGCCTGACTTGGCTGCTCGTCGCGATCACTCTGGTCGGTCTGACGACCAGCCCCGTCTCGCTTGCCGCCGTCGTATTCTTGATTGGCGCTGGCGCGGGGTCTACGGGTGTCGCCATCAACGCCGCTGGGTTCGCTGCAGAGGAGGCGATGGGGCGGCCCATCCTGTCGCGCTGCCATGCGATGTACTCTGTGGGTCTCGCGGGCGGTGGATTAACCGCAGGCCTCATCGCCGCTGCGGGCGTGCCGATCATCGTCCACCTCGCCCTGACCAACATCGTCCTCGTCGCGGTCCTGCTGGTGCTCGTCCGGGCCATCGTGGACGCAAAGAAGCCCGAGGATGATGCGCCCAAATTCGCATGGCCCAAGGGCGCGCTCATGATCCCCGGCCTGATCGCCATGGGCTGCCTCATGGCAGAAGGCCTGTCGGTGGACTGGTCGTCCATCTATCTGGCCGAAGTGATCGACGCCCCCGCTGCGCTGGTTGGCGCGGGCGTTGCGGCGTTCTCGGGAGCGATGGCAGTGATGCGTTTCGCAGGCGACTGGATTTCAGAACGCTTGTCGCCCCATCTTATCGTGGGCGGCGGCGCAGTGCTGAGCGCGGCTGGCTACGCAGTTACCGCCACCGCGTCGAATGCCCCTACCGCCTTCGTGGGCCTCATCCTTGTGGGCTTTGGTCTCGCCCCCATAGTGCCGCTCGCCTTCCGGATCGCGGGCAAGCTGTCGCCCAACGCGCCGGGCGTAGGTGTGGCGGCGGTCTCGACCTTGGGCTATGCGGGCTTCCTGCTAGGACCACCGCTCGTGGGGCTCGTGGCAGAAGCAAGTAGCCTGCGCTGGTCGCTCGGAGCCGTCGCTGGGTTCCTAGTGCTCGTCGCCCTACTTTCACGTCGGCTGTAAACGAGAACGACAGGCCGAGACACGTTCCGCTAAATATGACCGAGCGTGACACCCGCAAAGCGGACGTTGGATCCGTGACGACGAATGGCAGAAAAGTCCCGAATTGCCGACGTTAGCTCCGCACGCCTGCTGATCAATGAGCGGGATGTCAGGTTAGGTCGGGCTACACATACAGAACAGTGCGGCGGGCGCGACGGTAGCTTTATCAGCAAATCACCAACTGACCCTAACGTTTCAAAAAGAAAAGGACCGCGCGCGGCGCGGTCCTTCTCATTTCAGGTGGAGACCTGACTTAACCGTTTACGCTGTCTTTCAGCGCCTTGGCGATGGTCATCTTCACAACCTTGTCGGCCGGCTTTTTGATCTGCTCGCCCGTGGCGGGGTTGCGGACCATGCGCTCAGGACGCGCACGGCACGAGATCTTGCCGACGTTCGGAATGGTTACGGCGCCGCCATTGGCAACTTCGTGGGTGATGATTTCGCTGACCGCGTCGATGGCTGCTGCGGCAGATTTCTTGTCCGAGTCCAGTTTCTCGGCCAGGGCAGCCACAAGCTGCGACTTGGTCATCGGTTTGTTCGCCATGTATCGTCTCCTCGTTCTGCCCTCTGGATTGGGGCTCATCCGGTTGATTTACCGGAATATGGGGGTGACGCACAACAATTAGTGTGCGTTTTGCCCTATTTTTCCTGCATTTTGCGGGTTTCCGCCGAGTCAAAGGAAGGCAGTTTCCTCGAAACTCCGCAATTTCCGGCTGTGAATGCGCTCCAAAGGCATCTCGCGCAGGCGTTCCATCGCGCGAATCCCTATCAGCAAATGCCGTGTAACTTGCGTTTTGTAGAAGTCGCTGGCCATGCCGGGCAGCTTCAACTCGCCATGGAGTGGCTTGTCGGAGACGCACAGAAGCGTGCCGTAGGGCACCCGAAACCGAAAGCCGTTGGCGGCGATCGTGGCGCTTTCCATGTCCAGCGCGATGGCGCGGGATTGGGACAGGCGCTGCACCGGGCCGGATTGGTCGCGCAGTTCCCAATTGCGGTTGTCGATGGTCGCCACCGTGCCGGTTCGCATGATGCGTTTGAGGTCATAGCCTTCGAACATCGTCACCTCGGCCACGGCGCGTTCCAGCGCGATCTGAATTTCGGCCAGCGCCGGGATCGGCACCCAGACCGGCAGATCATCGTCCAGTACGTGATCTTCGCGCAGATAGGCGTGGGCCAGGACGAAATCGCCCAAGGACTGCGAGTTCCGCAAGCCCGCACAATGCCCGACCATCAGCCAAGCATGGGGGCGCAGCACGGCGATATGGTCGGTCGCCGTCTTCGCGTTCGACGGACCGACCCCGATATTGACCAGCGTGATGCCCTGCCCGCCCTTCCGCTTGAGATGATAGGTCGGCATCTGAGGCATCTTCACCGGTTGCGGCAGGTCGCCATCGGGTGTCGTGATCTCAACATTGCCGGGGCCGACGAAGGCGGTATAGCCGCTGTCTTCATTGGCCAGCGCCTTGCGGCCATAGGCCTCAAATTCCTCGACATAGAACTGATAGTTGGTGAACAGCACGTGGTTCTGGAAATGCTCCGGCGCGGTTGCTGTATAATGGGCCAAGCGCGCCAGCGAATAATCGACGCGCTGCGCGGTGAAGGGCGCCAAGGGCCCCGAACCATCCGCGTTGGTAAAGCCGAACCCGTTGACGATATCATCGTTCGTTGTCGACAGGTCGGGCACATCGAACACATCGCGCAGCGGAAACTCCATGGCGCCTTCCTGCGGCACCGACAGCGTGGCATCGCTTTGCGAGGCGAAGTGGATGGGGATCGGGGTGGTCGACGGCCCGATCTGCACGCCGACATTGTGGTTCTGGATCAGAAGACTGATCTGCTGGGTCAGATAGGCGCGGAAGAGGTCGGGCCGGGTGACGGTTGTCGAATACGTCCCCGGCATCGCGACGTGACCAAAGGATAGCCGGCTATCGACCTGCGCGAAGCTGGTCGTTGAGAACCGGATTTCGGGATAAAAGGCCCGGAACCGCTTGCCCGGGCGCCCCGAGGCCAGCGTCTCGCCAAACTTCTCGCGCAGGAACGCGGTCGCATCGGCATAGAGTTGCTCCAACCGCGCCACTGCGGCTTCGGCATCGGTGAAGGTCTCGGGCGCGGGAAGGTCCGGTGTCAGATGCGGCAGATTTGGGTCGGCGTTCATGAGGCATGCCCTTCGAACAATTCGGTGATCTCGAACCGGGTCACATCGACCAGCCCCAGATCGGAAATTCTGAGCTCAGGTATCACGACCAGCGCCAGAAGCGAATGCTGCATGTAGGCGTTGTTCAAGGTGCAGCCGACTTCCGCCATCGCGGCCACCATGCCGTCGGCCGCCGCCGCCACCTCGCGCGCCGGGCTGTCCGACATGAGGCCCGCGATGGGCAGCGCCACCTGAGCGATCTCGGCGCCGTCCTTCCACACCGTGATGCCGCCGCCGATCTCGGCCAGCCGGTTGGCGGCCGCCGCCATATCCGCGCGGCTGGTGCCGACCACGATCATATGGTGGCTGTCATGCGCCACGGTCGAGGCCATGGCCATCCGGCCCTTGTATCCAAAGCCCGAGACGAAACCGTTGACCACACCGCCGGTGCCCCGGTGGCGTTCCACCAGCGCGATCTGGGCCACATCCTGCGCCTCATCAGGCTCAACAACGCCATCCGTCACCGCCAGATCGGCGGTCAGCGCTTTGGTGGGCGCCTGATTTTCCACCACGCCGATCACCTTGGCCGTCACGCCGTTGGCGCCTTCGGGGGCTGTCACGACGAAGTCCACCTCGGTCACGGGACGGGCCAGGTTCACGGTCTGGCGCACATCCCCGGGCCAGTCCAGATGCGGGCATTCCACCGTGATCTCGCCCTCGACCGCCACGGTTTGCCCCCGCGCGATCACCCGGTGGATTGGCAGGGTGCGCAGATCGGATGTCAAGATCACATCCGCCCGACGCCCCGGCGCGATTGAGCCCAGTTCACGCTCAAGCCCGAAATGCGTGGCAGTGTTGATCGTGGCCATCTGCAGCGCCACCAGCGGGTCGGCGCCACATTCAATTGCGTGGCGGACGACGCGGTTCATATGCCCGTCATTCACCAGCGTGCCAGAATGGCAATCGTCGGTGCAAAGCACGAACCCCCGCGGGTCGAGGCCCTTTTCCGTCACCGCCGTGATCTGCGTTTCCACGTCATACCAGGCACTGCCCAGCCGCAGCATAGCGCGCATGCCTTGCCTGACGCGCGCGATGGCGTCCTCCTCACGCGTGCCCTCGTGGTCGTCCGCCGGGCCACCGGCCACGTAAGCCGCAAAGGCGGGGCCCAGATCGGGGCTGGCATAATGCCCGCCGACTGTCTTGCCCGCGCGTTGCGTCGCCGCGATCTCGGCCAGCATCTGTGCATCGCCCGCCACGACGCCGGGAAAGTTCATCATCTCGCCCAGACCGATGATGCCGGGCCAGCTCATCGCCTCGGCCACATCCTCGGCGCTGATCTCATATCCCGTCGTCTCGAGACCCGGAGCAGACGGCGCGCAGGAGGGCATCTGCGTGAAGATATTCACCGGCTGCAGCAGTGCTTCGTCATGCATCAGGCGCACGCCGCGCAGACCCAGGACATTGGCAATCTCATGGGGGTCGGTGAACATCGTCGTGGTGCCATGGGGGATCACGGCGGCGGCGAACTCGGCCGGGGTCAGCATGCCGCTTTCGATATGCATATGCCCGTCGCAGAGGCCAGGGATCATATAGAGGCCGCCCGCGTCGATCACCTCGGTCTCGGGGCCGATGCAATGGCCTGCATTCGGGCCGCAATAAGCGAACCTTCCCGCGAAGATCGCCAGATCGTGGCCGGGCAGAACCTCGCGGGATTGTACGTTCACCCAGACGCCGTTCCGGATCACCAAATCGGCAGGCGCGCGGCCGGCTGCCACGGCGACAAGGCGGGTGGCAGCATCGGCCCATGACGGGAAGGGAGGAGGGGTCTGTTCCATGCCGAAATCTGCCACCACCGCGCGCCGCCTTCAAGGGGCGACTTTTCGGGCGCATTAACCCCACTTTCCCGTTTGTCAAATATCCCCGCCGGAGGCTCCGACGGATGCAACGAGGGCAAACCTCAGCGCAGCCGCACCACCGCCTGGCCCGAGCGGCCCTTGGCGTCGATCACCGACAGCGTCACAAAGCCCGGGCCGATGCCTTCGATCATCTCCTGCCGCTCATGGCTGGCCACAGCGACGGGGCGGCCATCGGCGAGCCAGGTGAAGGGCGGTGTGCCCTCCGCCACCTTCAGAACCAGCATGCCGCCCGTCTCAACCTCGGCACCATCAGGCGGAAAGGCCACGCGCGGGCCATCGGGGGCGGCCGCGAACACCGCCTCGCGGCCCCGGAACCGCTGAAGGGGTTGCGGCAATTGCGTGTTGCCGACCATCAGCGTGGCGGGCGGCGGGGGCGATAGAGGCTCCAGATCGGCCTTCAGCCGCTGGAAGGCTTTGAACAACACCGGCGCGGCCACCTCCGCCCCGAAAGCGCCCGGCACCGGCGTGCCATCCGGGCGGCCCAGCCAGACGGCCACCACATGGCGCCCGTCGAACCCCACGGCCCAAGCATCGCGGTGGCCATAGCTGGTGCCGGTCTTGTAGGCCAACCCGTTCCAAGGCGCGCCCGGCGGCGGCGCGATCCCGGACAGGATATCGCCCAGATGCCAGGCGGCCTCGGGCGACAGAACCGCCGCACGCGGGCCGGTATCGGGCGGCGCGTCCATGTCCCAATAGAGCGGAACCGGCCGCCCGCCCGAGGCCATCGCCGCATAAAGCCGCGTCAGATCCTCCAACGTCACGCCGACCCCGCCCAGAGCCACCGCCAACCCCGGCTCGCCCCCCGGCACGATCGGCTCCGCCCCCGCCCGGCGCAGATGCGCCAGCAGCTTGGCCGGGCCGACCGCCTCGGTCAGTGTCACCACGGGAATGTTCAGCGACATCTGCAAAGCCTCACGCACCGTCACCGGCCCGCGATAATCACCATCGAAGTTCTGCGGTGCATAGGCGCCGAAGGCCGTCGGCTTGTCGTCGATCAACGTCTCGGGATGGGCCAGCCCGTCATCGAACGCCAACCCGTAGACGAGCGGCTTCAAGGTCGAGCCCGGGCTGCGGAGCGCCTGGGTCATATCCACGAACCCCTCGCGCCGGTCATCGGTATAGCCCGCCGACCCGACCGAGGCCAAAACCGCACCCGTCCGGTGGTCCATCGCGATGATCGCCGCCGACATCGTTTCGCCCCGGCCACGCACGGCGGCAGCGGCCAACTGCTCAAGTTTACCCTGCAACGCGGCGTCCAAAGTCAGCCGATGGGCGCCACGAAACGGATCGGCCGCGCGCATCCGGTCGGCCAGATGCGGGGCCAGCGCGGGGAAGGCCCGCCGCGCGGTTGGCACGGCCTCGCGCAGGGCGGCGGCCGCACGGCCCGCCGCGATCACGCCGCCCCGCTCCATCCGGGCCAGAACGCGGGCGCGCGCAGCCGCGGCCCGGCCCGCATGGCGGTCAGGGCGGCGCGTCTCGGGGCTTTGCGGCAGCGCCACCAGCAACGCCGCCTGCGCAGGCGTCAGGCGCAACGGCTCCTTGCCGAAATAGGCCCGCGTGGCGGCCCGCACGCCCTCAAGGTTGCCGCCAAACGGCGCGCGGTTGAGGTAAAGCGTCAGGATCTCGTCCTTGGAAAACCGCCGCTCCAGCGCCCAGGCCACGCGCATCTGCCGCAGCTTGCCCGCCACCTCGCCGGTGCTGCCATCCTCCAACAGCCGCGCGACCTGCATCGTCAGGGTCGAGCCGCCAGACACCACCCGCCCATTGCGCACAGCCTGGGCAAAGGCCCGCAGCATCGCGCGGGCGTCGACGCCGGAATGCTGGTGAAAGCGCTTGTCCTCGTAAGCCACCAGCATCGCCAGATAGAGCGGATCGACCTGATCGACCGTCACCGCCAGGCGCCAGCGCCCGTCAGACACCGTATAGGCGCGCAGAAGCGCGCCGTCCCGATCCAGCACCTCGACAGAGGTTTCGGCCAGCAAGGGCGGCAGCGCGGTCGCGTCGATCCAGGCGTCAAACCCCTCGCGCGCCAAGGCCCCCGCCCAGAGGGCGAGGGCCAGCAGGATCAGGCCATACCGCCTCATTCGACGATGACCACCTCACCCGCCGCGGTCCGGGCGCGGAAGTCGGGGCGGTACATATCCTCGACGCTTGCGGCCGGGTGATGGTAGCGCCCGGGCGAGATCGCGCGCACGATATAGGCCAGCCGGAACGGGTCATCGCCGTAATGGTCGACCGCGGCCAGGAACCGCTCCTGCCGGAACTCGGTATTCTGGGTGTTGGGCCTGACATTCAGCCAGTCGAGCGCGCGGATATCGCCCTCACGCAGCAGGTTGGGGTTATCGATCTCGAACCCGGCCGGCAGCGGATCATCCACCATCAGCCGCGCCTCGCGACGGCCGAGCGGCGTGACCTCAAGTAGCGTCACCAGACGCGTCCCGACGGTGACATCGCCCAGTTCAACCTGCGCGCCTTCCATCGTGTAATAGCGCCGCGTGATGTTCCAGCCGTTGCCGCCCGCGGGCTCAGGCTCGGACGGGACACCGAAGGTGGTCAGCACAAAGGTTTCCTCGCGGTCGCCTTCATTGCGGATCTCGATCGGCGCGGTATCGGTCTGCGCCTCAAGCACGCGCACGAAGGGCCCGTCCTCTGGCACGCCATCAACCGACAGGGGGATACCCGGCGCATCGATCAGCGCATGCGCGGCCAGAAGCGACCAGACGGCCTCTTGCGTGCTGCGGCGGCTTTGGTCGCGCGACAGACGCTCGCTCAGACGCTGCCGGTCGACGGCATTGCTGCCCGCCTCAACCGCCAGGGCCAGCACGCCGGCCACGTCGCGGATCGGCGTGCCGTAATCGGCCCGCCAGAGCCGCGCATTGGTATAGCGATCGGCCGGGATCAGTCGCACGGCGCGGGCAAACATCCGGTCGGCGCGGGACGGGTCGCCGTAATAGGCCAGCGCCGATCCCAGCTGCGCCGCCGCCAACGGGCCGTTGAACGCGTTGCCCTTGACGTCGGCGTAATAGCGCAAATCGCCCACCGCCGCCGCGCCCTCACGCGCCAGCACCATCAGCGCATAGGCCAGATCGCGCCCGCCACTGTCGAAGTCGGGGTAGTAATTCACCTGGTTGCGCAGGTTATCCATCGCCATGCGGAAGGCGATATCGGGCACGTCGAACCCTTGCGCCTTGGCCCGGCTGAGGAAGTCGGTGACATAGGCGTCCAGCCACAGATCGCCCGATGAGGGGCGCCAGAGGCCGAAGGCCCCGTTCGACGACTGGTTCGTCAGCACCTCGGCAATCGCCTGATCGACCCGCTCGCGCACCTTGTCGCGCGCAGCGACGCCCATCGCCTCGGCCACCTCATCGAAATAGAGAAGTGGCAGCGCGGTAGAGGTGATCTGCTCGGTGCAGCCATATGGGTAGCGGTCCAGCGCAGTCAGCAGGCCAGGTGCGTCGAACCGCGCCAAGGGGCCCGCCGACAGCGCGGCGGTGCCGGTGCCGTCGTAGAGCCCCGCAAAGACATCGCTGTCGAAGGTAAAGGTCTCGCCGCCCGCCAGGGTGAACCGCGACTGGCGCGCAATCTCGGGGTCATTCACCTCAACCGGGACGGTCAGTTCTTTGACCAATTGCCTGCCGTCTGGCGTGGTCAGCGCCACGCGCAACGTTTGCAGCCCTACGTCCGTCGCGCGCATCGGCACGCTGATGACGGTGCTGCCCAGATCCTCCAGATCGACGCCTGAGGGGGCCGTCTCCATCAGGACCAGGCCATCGGCGCTGACATCCAGACCCATGCGGCCCGAGGGGCCGGTGGCATGCACAATCTCCAACAGCAGCCGGCTTTCATCGCCCGGCGCCATGAAGCGCGGCACCGTCGCCGTCACCACCACCGGGTCACGCACCAGCACGTCGGTTTCGGCCTGGCCGACGCCCGATTTGCTCCACGCCACGGCCATCACCCGCACGGTACCGTTGAAGGACGGCATGTCAAAGGTCGCGCGCGCGATGCCATCGGCGCCCACCTCAACAGGCCCCGAGAAATAGGCGACCAGCTCTTCCGTCGGCGGGTTGCCGTCGAGCGATTTCTGGGTGATCGCATCGCCACCCGAGCGAACTTCGCCCAGCGCGCCGTTCATGCCATCAATCAGGCGGCCATAGACATCGCGGATCCCCATGCCCAGCTTGCGCTGGCCAAAGTAGTGATCCTCAGGGTCAGGCGACTGGAAAGAGGTCAGGTTCAGGATCCCCAGATCGACCGCCGCGATCGTGGCCCAGGCGGTTTCGCCCTCGGCGACGCCCTGCACCCGCAGCGCCACTTCCATCGGCCCGCGCGGGGCAACCTCGGCGGGCATATCCAGCGTGGTTTCCAGGCGTCGCGCGCCGGGGTCTACGGCGGCATGGGCCAGGCCCAAAGCACGTGCCGGGTTACGGCTGGCGGCCACATCCATCGGGCGGATCACGCTGGCCGTGACATAGGCGCCCGAGCCCCATTCATCCGTCACCGGGAAGGTCAGCGTATTCTCGCCCTCGGTCACATCGACCGCCTGCATGGCGATCAGGCGGTTCGAGACCACCGTCACCACAGCCTTGCCTGCATAGCGCGGCACGATCCGCACCGTCGCGGTATCGCCCGGATTATAGGCGGGCTTGTCCAGTGACAATTCCAGCGTGTCGGGGGTCTGCGAGGCATCGGCGGGGGCATACCAGCCCGCATAGAACTCAACCGAACTGGCCGCATAAGTGCCGCCTGTCCGTTCAACCCGCAGCTCGTAGGTACCCCAGTCCACCGGGGCCGCCACGCTCAGCGCGCCGTCCGCCGTCAACTCGGCGTCGCCCACGGCCACGCGGGTGCGATTGGTCACCGGCTCCCACCGCCAGCGGCCGTTTTGCTGATACCATTGATAACGCCGCTCAACCCGGTTCAGCGTCCAGCGCACCGGCATCTCGGTGCGCGCGCCCTCGGGGTTGACCGCGATCAGATCGAACCGCGCCTCGCTGCCCTCGGGCACCACGCCATCGAAGGCGGGCTTGATGCCGATCAGATCGGTGGTCGAGGCAAGCGCTTTGGTCAGCTGCCGCTCAACCGGGCGGCCCGAGCCTTCGGTGACCGACACCGTAAACCGCGCCTCAAGCGGGCGGTCGGCGTTTTCGACATTGGGCAGGTCGATGGCCACGCTGGTGCGGCCCTCGCTGTCCGTCCGGGTCTCGCCTGCAAACCGGTTGGTCCGCGCCTCGAACGGCTGGTCATAGCGGCCGAACTGATAGCCCGGGAAATCGGGCAGGCTGCGCACGGCGCGCACCTGAACCGAGCCCGCCACAGGCATGTCGGCCGCAGGCGCGCCAAAGAGATAGCGCGCCTCAACCTGCATCCTTGGCGTGTCGGTCACGTAGATCGGCCCGTCAGGCAGGGTCAGGGTAAAGTCGATCCGCTCGGGCAGGAAATCCTCAACCAGCACCGTCTGCGTGGCCAGTGGCGTGGCGTCAGGGTCGGCATGAAGCGCAATGGTCCAGCTGCCCCGGGGCGCCGATCCGGCGACGGGTAGGTCGAACACATGACCGCCAGCCTGAGCGTTTTCCGACAGGTGCCGCGAGTATTCCACCCCATCGGGGCGCGACAGGATCGCGGTCAGAGGCAAGCCTTCGATCGCGTCGACCTTGCCGTCGCGGGCCAGCGCCGTGACGTGGATCGTATCGCCGGCGCGATAAACGCCCCGTTCGGTCGTCATGAAGATGTCGATCGGCGGCGCGGCCTCGCGGCCTTCGACGCCACGGTCTGACAGATCAAACTCGGGCTCGGTCAGCGACAGGAAGGCGATGTCGGTCTCGTCCTCTTCCACCGTCACCAGCGCGGGCGCCGCGCCCCCGGTGCCGCGCGACAGACCGGCGGGAAAGACGGCATAGCCCTGCGCGTCCGTTTGAATCGTCCCCAGCACCGCGTTGGCGCGCGAGACCAGCGTGACCTCAACCCCCACTTTCGGTTCGGCCGAGCCAAGGCTGCGCACGAAGACATGCATGCCGTCGATACCGCTCATCGTGGCAATGCCGAGGTCCGAGATCACGAACCATTGCGTCGCGGCGGCGGTCTCATACACATCCTCGCCGGTCACGCGGGCATTCAGCGCGTAGATGCCGGGGCTGAGATCGGCGATCACCTCGCCCATCGGCAGGCGCGTGGTCACATCGGCGTTCAGCGCGCCCTCAACCGCGCCGGTGCCGCGCCAGACCTCTTCCGAGATATCGCCCGAGAACCGGTCCTCCTGCCATTTCGACAAGGGGCGGCCGAAGAAATCCTCCTGGATCGCGCGCAGGATGTTCCGGTCGCTGACCCGGCTCAGCACCAGATCCAGCGACGATGCATTCACCGTGGTGACCGGCACCGCGGCCTCGCCGACCTTCGGCAGCACGTAGGCCCGGCCCGGAAAGCGCACCTGCGGCTCGCGATCGCGCACGTAGACCTCGATCACATACGGCTTCGACGTGATCTGACCGGAGGCGGCCGGCAGCCCTTCGCGGAACTGTACTTCATAGCGCTGGCCATGGGTGACACCGTCGAGGCAGAGCCGGCTTCCCTGAGGCTCAACCACATATCCCGTCTCGGGCATGCCATCATCGCGCAGAAGCCGCACGAAGGGCTCGTAATCGACACCGGCGGCCACGACCTCTTCCGAGAACTCGGCGCAGATGCGCGGGCTGGCACCATCGGCCTCGACCAGATGCTCGACAATTCGGAAGCCGAACTGCGCAATGGCGCGGTCAAGCGCGTCCTGCAGATCGCGGCGCGGCGAAAGCTCAACGGCCAGTTGCAGCGCGGGGATCGAATCGCGGCCCCGGCCATTGTTCTCCAGCGCAATCGCGATGACCCGCGAGGCCGCCGCCCGGCGTACGGCATCGGAGGATCGCAGATATCCGTTGATCGCGGCGGGCAGGGCGGCACTGCGTATCTTGGTGCGGGTATTGCTGGTCCACCGATCGTTCATCATATCTTCCGCATAATCGACCCAGAGGGTCGCATCGTCGGACAGAACGATCGCCGCACCCGTGTAGGCCACAGCGGTTGACCAACGGCCCTGGCCACGCGCCAGTGAAGCTTGTTGCGCATATTGATCAGCGGTCGTGTCGCCAAGCACATGGCGCCGCGGCAGGCGCTTGACCTCTTCGCGCGCAGCCTCGAAATCGCCCGCGCGCAAGAACGACAATTCTGCCTGCCGCTCGGCCGCCAGATCCTTCGCGGCCTGCGGCGTTTCGATCACCTCGGCCGAAACGGCGCCGTTGAACGGCACCCGGTCGGCGATATCGGATTTCGGGAAACACGCGCGGCTTGAGCGATTATAGGTGAACGCCCGGCAGTTTTCGTCGATCAGGCAGGCCGTCTCGCACGCCTCATAGCTGGTCTCGAAGATTGAGCGCAGATCACTGCCGTAAAAATCGACATTGTCGTAGATCGCCACGCGCCTGTCGGGCAATGGCCCCTCGGCCTCCTGCGCCAAAGCGCCGCCTGCGAAAGACAGGCCCAACATCAGACAGAACGTTTGAAGACCACGCATGACAAATACCCCCATCAAAAATTGATGGGCTCACCGTGCCATGCGGTGGCCGGGCTGGCAACGATTTCATGGCAATATTTCGGCCACTACGTTCTGCGCTTCCCCAGGCGTTAAGCATCAGTTCACTCTGTTCTGCAAATGTCTGATCTGGCGCGTCTGGGATTCCTGCGCCCGACGGAGATGTTGAGGATCATGGATCTCGGCGAAAAGCTTGTGGCAGAACGGCGGGCTCGGCTTGCGGCCGAGCGTTTGCTTGAGCTGAAAAGCCGCGAGTTGTTCGCGGCCAATCGCAAGCTGTCGGAACATGCGCGCACCCTCTCGGACGAGATCATCGTCCAACGCCGGGTCGTGGAAAGCGCGACCTCGGCGGCCGAGGAACTGCGCGGCGAGAACGTTCGTGTAAGGTCCGACCTGAAACGCGCGACCCACGCCCAGACGGTGGCCGAACATCGCCTCTGGCTGGCGCTTGAGACCATCCGCGACGGCTTTGCGATCTACGACAGTGCCTCGCGCTTGGTTGTGGCCAACAGCGCCTATCTGTCGGTCTTCGATGGACTTGAGGAGGTGGGGCCAGGCGCCCATGCCCGCGATATCCTGCGGATCGGGCTTGAGGAAGGCGTGTTCGACCATGGCGACGACACGCCTGCGGACTGGATGGACAGCATGCTGGACCGGTGGCGCGGCGATATCATCGAACCGCGTGTGATCAAGCTGTGGAACGGCCATTACATCCGTCTGGTCGATCGGCGCGGGGCCGATGGCGGCGTCGTGTCGCTGGCGCTGGATATCACCGATGCGACCCGCCGCGAGGCCCAATTGCGCGACGCCCGCACCAAGGCCGAGGCCGCCAGCCGCGCGAAATCGGCCTTCCTGGCCAACATGAGCCATGAGTTGCGCACGCCGATGAACGGCGTGGTCGGCATGGCCGAACTTCTGGGCGAAACCACTCTGTCGGAAGAGCAGACACTCTACGCCGAAACGATCAAATCCTCGGGCGAGGCGTTGTTGATGATCATCAACGATGTCCTCGACTACTCCAAGCTTGAGGCGGAAAAGCTGCACCTGCACACCGACACGTTCGATCTTGAGCGTCTGGTGCACGAAATCGCCGTGATGCTCTCACCCTCGGCCGCCGAAAAGGGGCTGACGCTATCGGTCGATTATGATCTCTTTTTGCCCAACATGCTGGTCGGTGACCGGGGCCGTCTGCGTCAGATCTTGACCAACCTCGTCGGCAATGCGGTGAAATTCACGGAAGCCGGTCACGTCCTGATCCGCGTGGTCGGCGCCGGTGCCGAACAGGGCCGCCAGAAGCTGACCATCGCGGTTGAGGATACGGGCATCGGTATCTCGCCCGAGATGCGCGATCATATCTTTGGCGAGTTCAATCAGGTCGAGGATGATCGTAACCGCAAATTCGAAGGGACCGGCTTGGGCTTGGCGATCTCACGTCAACTGGTCCGGCTGATGGGCGGCGATATCTGGCTTGAATCCGAGCCTGGCGACGGGTCGTGCTTTACCTTCTCGGTCGATCTGCCGATCGCCGAAGAAAGCGAGATTTTCGCGCCGCGCCTGCCGGTTCCGCTGAAACATGCCCTGATCGTTGAGGGCGAGACGGTCAGCCGCGCCTTGCTTGAACGCCAACTGGCCACGATCGGGATCGAGGCGGTTATGGCCGAGACGGTGACCGAAGCGATGCAGCGCCTGGCAGATGGCCCCTGTGACGTGATCTTCGCCGACGCGCCCTCGGCCACCGCCCCCGGCTTTCCGGCCCCCGGCGACGGGGGTATCCCCATGGTCCTGCTGGCGGCCTCAACCCGCGCCGCCGAAGCGGCACTGGCCTCAAAACGCTACACCGCCGTCATGGCCCGCCCGATCTTGCGGCAGGATTTCTTCGATGCGATCGAGGCTGTCGTCGCGGCTCAACCCGCCGCCCCGGTCGCCACCGCACCGGTTGAGCCCGAAGAACCCCGGCGCATGCGCATCCTGGCCGCCGAGGATAACCGCACCAACCAATTGGTCTTCTCGAAGATGCTGAAAGACGTCGAGGCCGATATCACCTTCGCCAATAATGGCCGCGAGGCGGTTGAGGCGTTCGGAGAGCTGAGGCCCGACATCATCTTCATGGACATCTCGATGCCTGAGATGGACGGCAAGGAGGCCACCCGCCGCATCCGTGACGAAGAGGCCGCCAAGGGCCTGCGCCGCACGCCGATCGTGGCGCTGACCGCCCATGCGCTGGACGGCGATCAAGAGGATATCCTGGCTGCGGGGCTGGACCGCTATCTGACAAAACCGCTGAAAAAAGCCGCGATCCACGGCGCCATCGCCGAGTTCTGCCCGGCTTTCGCCCCTGAAGAGGCGCGGGCGGCAAGCTAGGACGCTTTGCTCAGTCCGGCAGCCTCGGCCCGCAGAAACACAGGCCGATCGGCCTCTGACGCGTCGGGCTGATAGGCATAGCCGCCCAGATCGAAGCCCGCCAGATCGGCTGGGTCGGTCAGGCGGTTTTCGACGATATAGCGCGCCATCGCGCCCCTGGCCTTCTTGGCAAAAAAGCTGATCACCTTTGCCTCGCCGTTCTTCTCATCCAGAAAAATCGGCGTGATGACCGCCAGGTTCAGCGCCTTCAGATCGACCGCGCCGAAATATTCCTGGCTGGCGCAATTAATCAGCACGTCCGACCCGACATCCCGCGCCGTCTCGTTCAAGGCCTTGGCGATCCGATCGCCCCAATAGGCGTAAAGATTGCCGCCCTTGGGGTTGGTCAGGCGGCTGCCCATCTCCAGCCGATAGGGCTGGATCGCGTCCAGCGGGCGGAGCAGCCCGTAGAGCCCGGACAGGATGCGCAGATGCCGTTGGGCATAGTCCATCGCATCAGGCTCAAGCGTTTTGGCCTCAAGCCCGGCATAGGTGTCGCCCGCAAAGGCCAGTGCGGCGGGGCGGGTGGCCTCGGCCCCGGGCGCGTCCTGGAAATTGGCGAAGCGTTCGGCGTTCAGCTTGGCCAGGTCGGGGCTGATCCCCATCAGCTTGCGCAGCGCGTCCGGCGAGAGGCCGCGCGCGATGCCCGCCAATTCGCCAGCCGCCTCTGGAAAGGCGGGCCGGGTCGCCGCCACGCCGGGCCGCGCCGCCCAGTCGAGCCGTTTTGCCGGAGAGATCACCACGAGCATGCGCTTATCCTTTTGCCTGACGAACCCCAGATCTAGGCCCGCCTCAGCCCTCTTCCAGAATTTCCAGAAACGCGGGCCCGAACCGTTCGACCTTCAACTCGCCCATGCCCTGAATGCGCGCCAGATCGTCGAGGTTGCGGGGGCGCGTCTCGGCGATCTTGCGCAAGGTGGTGTGGGTGCACGAGAGGTACTTGTCCGTCCCCGCCGCGCCGCGCGAAAGGGCCAATTGCGCCTCGGCCAGACGGTCATAAACATCGCCCGACGCGCGGCCGGCCAGCTTGCGGCGGGTGGGGTGCAAGTCGGGCACAGGCGCGCCCAGGATCACCTCCAGAAACGCGGCCCCATAGCTTTCCAGCTTTTTCGCGCCGACGCCGGTTATGCCCGCCATCGCGTCCAGCGTGTCGGGGCGCCGTTCGGCCATTTCGATCAGCGTGCGGTCGGTGAAGATCACATAGGCCGGCACGCGCTGCGCCTCGGCAAAGGCGCGGCGCTTGGCTTTCAGCGCCGAGAGAAGCGGCGCGTCCTCGTCCGAGACCAGCGTCTTGACCACCGGCGCCGCGCTGGCCTTGCGGATCGTATCGCGGCGCAGCTGGATCTGCGCCTCGCCGCGCAGGATCGGGCGGGCGGCCTCGGTCATGCGGAAGGCGCCGTGGCGCTCGGGGTCGGGGCGGATCAGGTCATGGCCCATCATCTGGCGAAAGACCGCCGCCCAGGCCTGCCGCGACAGGTCCCGTCCGACGCCGAATGTGGGCAGATCGGCATGGTTCCACTGGCGCACCTTGTCGGTGGTGTTGCCAATCAAAATGTCGGTCAGGTGGCCCGCACCAAAGCGTTCGTCGGTGCGCAGGATCGCCGACAGTGCCTTGCGCACCGCCTCGGTCCCGTCGAAGACATCGGGCGCGGTATCGCAAAGGTCGCAATTGCCGCAAGGTTCGGACGCCTCGCCAAAATAGGCCAAGAGCTTCTGGCGGCGACAGCTCAGCGCTTCGGCCAGACCCAAAAGCGCGTTCAGGCGGGCATGGTCGGCAGCCTTGCGCTCGGTCGGGGCAAGCCCTTCGTCCACCTGGGCGCGGCGCAGGCGAATATCCTCGGCACCATAGAGCGTCAGCGTCTCGGCAGGTGCCCCGTCGCGGCCCGCGCGGCCGACCTCTTGATAGTAACCCTCGATCGACTTGGGCAGATCAGCATGGGCGACCCAGCGGATATCGGGTTTGTCGATGCCCATCCCGAAGGCGATGGTGGCCACCACGATCAGCCCATCTTCGCGCTGAAACCGCGCTTCGACCACGCGCCTGTCCTCGGCCTCCATCCCGCCGTGATAATGGCAAGCGGTATGCCCGGCCTCGCCCAGCGCCCGCGCCAGGGTCTGCGTCTTGGCGCGGGTGGCGCAATAGACGATGCCCGACTGGCCGCGGCGCGCATTGGCGAAATCGAGGATCTGGCGGCGCGGCTGGTCCTTGGCGGCGAAGGCCATATGGATGTTCGGCCGGTCGAAACCGCGCAGAAACGTCTCGGGCTGGGCGCCGTCGAACAGGCGTGTGACAATCTCGCCGCGCGTCTCTTCATCCGCCGTGGCGGTAAAGGCGGCCAGCGGCACGTCCAGAGCGCGGCGCAACTCGCCGATGCGCAGGTAATCGGGGCGGAAATCATGGCCCCATTGGCTGACGCAATGCGCCTCATCCACCGCGATGAGGCCGGTCTTGATGCGGCGCAGCAACGTCAATGTGCCGCCCGAGGCCAGACGCTCGGGCGCCATGTAGAGCAGGCGCAGAGTGCCGTCATCGAGCTTGGCGAAAACCTCCTCGGTTTCCTCGTCGGTGTTGCCCGAGGTCAGCGCGCCTGCCTCAACCCCCGCCTCGCGCAGCGCGCGCACCTGATCACGCATCAGCGCAATCAGCGGCGAGATCACCACCGTGACCCCCTCGCGCATCAGGGCAGGCAGCTGAAAACAAAGCGATTTGCCGCCACCCGTCGGCATGATGGCCAAGACATTGCGCCCAGCCACGACGGCATCGACGATCTCGGCCTGACCGGGCCGGAACGTGGAAAAGCCGAAAACACTGGAAAGAAGCTGGGGCGCCTCGGGCATGGACCTTATGGAACTATCTGCAAAACCGCTCGGGTGTGTTTTGCGGGCGATAGTTCCACACTCCCCCAGGGCCGACAACCCCGGCGTGGCGTCAGATGCGCCCTTTTACAGGCTGATCACAATGATGCGCGCGGCCGCGATCGCGATGAACAGCACAAGCGGCGACAGGTCCAGCGCGCCGGTATCGGGCATGAAGCGGCGGATCCTTGAATAGATCGGCTCAAGAAGGCGGCTCAGCCCGTCCCATATCTGCGAGACCAGGGGTTGCCGCAGGTTGAGAACCTGAAAATTGATCAGCCAGCCCATGATGATGTGGATGATGACGATCCACCATGCCACGTTGAGCAAAAGCAGCAGAATTCCCTGGATCGCGCTCATCGGTTTCGGCCTTTGTTCCTATATCCCGATCACAGGTATAGCCGGCCCGCGCTCTTCGCAACCGTCTAACGCAACGTCATGCTTAACGCTGCCCCCCGCGCGGGGCACGAGGGGGCCTCAAGGAGGCCGCCCATGTATCCCATCATCCGCCTGACCAAGGAACTTGTCGTTCACCGTGCCGCACCGGCGCTGGCGGTGGGCGAGACCCATGTGACCCACCTGATCTGCTGGCCCTGGGATATCGACCTGTGGATGGAGCTGAACAACGGTCGCACGCTGACGATCATGGATCTGGGCCGCGTGGTGCTGTTCCGCCGGATGGGCGTGATTGGGGCGATGCGGCGGAACCGCTGGGCGGGCACCATTGCGGGCGCGTCAGTGCGGTACCGTCGCCGCGTGCGGATGTTCGACCGGATTGAGATGAAAAGCCGCATCATCGGCTGGGACGCGCGGTTCACCTATGCCGAGCAATCCCTTTGGCGGGATGGGGAATGCTGTAGCCACGCGCTGCTGCGCATGGCGATCACCGGGGGCAAGGGCATCGTCCCCTCGGCCGATCTGGCGCGCGAGCTTGGGCTGGGCGAGGAAAGCCCGCCGCTGCCCGATTGGGTGCAGGCCTGGGCCGATGCCGACGCCCAGCGCCCCTGGCCGCCGATGGCTGACGCCTAAAGCCGCTTGCGCCGCGCCCTTTTTGCCCGTCATATCCGCCGGGGACGCAAAAGGGGCTGGCATGGACGTATCGGCACGCAAACGTATCTGGGGCTGGTATTTCTTCGACTGGGCCAGCCAGCCCTACGCGACGCTGCTTCTGACCTTCATCTTCGGGCCCTATTTCGCGCAGATCGCCACGGCTGAGTATATGGCCGACGGTCTGGCTGAGGAAGCCGCCAAGGCCCAGGCGCAGGCTTTCTGGGGGTTCGGGTTGCTCGTCGCGGGGCTGATCATCGCGATTTTGTCACCGATTTTGGGCGCCATCGCCGATGGGTCGGGCCGCCGCATGATCTGGATCTGGGCCTTTTCGGCCGCCTATATCGCGGGTGCGTCCGGGCTTTGGACATTGGCCCCCGATGCCCCCGTCTTGACCCAGGCGTTAATCCTCTTCTGCATCGGCTTCATCGGGATGGAGTTCGCGACGACCTTCGCCAATTCCCTGCTGCCGTCGCTGGCCCCACGGGAGGAGATCGGGCGCATCTCGGGCTTGGGATACGCCTTTGGCTATCTCGGCGGGCTGGTCGGCCTGATCCTCATGCTGCTTCTCTTCGCCGAAAGCGGCGATACCGGGAAAACATTGCTCGGCAACGACCCCGCCTTCGGGCTTGACGCAGATGCACGCGAGGGCACACGGTTCGTCGGGCCGTTCGCGGCGCTTTGGTACGCGATCTTCATGATCCCCTTCTTCCTCTGGGTCCGCGAGCCGAAACGCGCGCCGGGCCTGGTGCGGCGCACCGAGGCCTCGCTGAACGCGCTTTGGGCCTCGGTCCTGGGGCTGCGCCGCAGGCTCAGCCTGGCCTCGTACCTTGGCTCGTCGATGTTCTATCGGGACGCGCTGAACGGGCTTTACGGCTTCGGCGGCATCTATGCTGCGGGGGTTCTGGGCTGGACGATCGTGCAGATCGGCGTCTTCGGCATCGTCGGCGTCATCACGGCGGGCATCGCCACCTGGGTCGGCGGCTATGCCGACCGCAAGTTCGGCCCGAAACCGGTGATCACCACGTCGATCCTGATCCTGACGGCTGTCTGCATCACCCTGGTCGGCATGTCGCGCGACAGCCTGTTCGGTGTGCCGCTGGCGGCGGGCAGCAACCTGCCTGACATCATCTTCTACATCTGCGGCGCGCTGATCGGCGGGGCGGGCGGCACCATTCAGGCCGCCAGCCGTACCCTGATGGTGCGCCATGCTGAACCCACGCGTGAGGCCGAGGCATTCGGCCTTTTCGCGCTGTCGGGCAAGGCGACCTCGTTCCTGGCGCCCGCCCTGATCGCCAGCGTCACCGCCGCGACGGCAAACCAGCAAATGGGGTTCATCCCGTTGATCGGCCTTTTCCTGCTGGGCCTGGTTCTGCTAGCATGGGTGAAACCAAACGGAGACCAAGACGAATGGTCCGCATCGCAACCATCCTCGCCCTGATCCTTACGCTGGCCCAGCCGGCCGATGCCCAGCAGCGCGCCAACCAATTGTTCGGCGCCAAGGCCACCGGCTCGCAACAAGACCCGCACGCTATCGGCACCTATGCCAAGGGCTGCGGCGCGGGCTTGGTTCAGCTGCCCGAAACCGGGCCGACCTGGCAGGCCATGCGCCTGTCGCGCAACCGCAATTGGGGTCACCCCGAGGCGCTCCGCTTCATTCAGGACCTCTCGCGCGAGGCGACGCGCTATGGCTGGGCGGGGCTCTATATCGGCGATATCAGCCAGCCGCGCGGCGGGCCGATGACCTCGGGCCATTCCTCGCACCAGATCGGGCTGGATATCGACATCTGGATGCTGCCGCCCCAGCGCCTGAACCTGTCGCGGCGCGAGCGCGAGAATATCTCGTCCATCTCGGTGCGCACCGACGATCAGCGCAGCATCAACCGCAACTGGACACCCGCGCATCACCAGATCCTCAAGGCCGCCGCGTCGGACAATCGCGTCGACCGCATCTTCGTCGCCGCCGCCGTGAAGATTGAGATGTGCCGCACCGCCACGCGATCAGACCGCAATTGGCTGCAAAAAATCCGTCCGCTTTATGGCCACAACACGCATTTCCACGTGCGCCTGAAATGCCCGCGCGGCAACCGTCTCTGCAAAACCCAGACACCCACGGTGCGCGAGCTGTCCAAGGGCGGCGATGGCTGCGATGAGACACTGACCTGGTGGGTCACCGACTACCTGCGCCCGCCCGACCCGAACGCACCGAAAACGCCGGCGGCACCGCGCCGGTCGGTGCGCGATTACACGATGTCCGATCTGCCGCGCCAATGCCAAAACGTTCTCGCCTCGCGCTGATCGCGGGGCTGGGGGCGGCTTTAGGGATTGTCGGTCTGGCGGCAACCTTGCTGGCCGAACCGCCCCAGCGCGCCACCTATCTGGGCAGCTATACGTGGAAGATGGAGCATCCCGCCTTTGGCGGCCTCTCGGCGCTTGAACTGGATGCGGACGGCTTGACCTTCACCGCCCTGTCCGATCGCGGCGCCGTGCTGGTTGGGCAGATGTCGCGCGATGATGGTGGCGCGGTGACAGGCACCCAGGCCGCGATTTACGGCATTCGCGGGACGGATGGTCAGGCTCTGTCAGGCCCGCTTTCGGACGCCGAGGGTCTGGCCATCGCGCCCGATGGGCGTGTCTTCATGTCGTTCGAGCATGCGCACAGGGTTTGGTCCTACCCCGCCCTTTCAAGTGCCCCCATCCCGTTGCCCGGCGGCGCTGTCTTCGAAGGCCTGCAGCGCAATTCGGGTCTTGAGGCGCTGGCGATTGATCGCAACGGTCACCTCTATACGCTGCCCGAACGCTCCGGCAGTTGGACCCAGCCTTTTCCCGTCTGGCGCTGGGATGGTGCCGCGTGGACACAAGCTTTCACCTTGCCGCGCGACGGGAAATTCCTGCCCGTGGGCGCTGATTTCGGGCCTGACGGGCATCTTTATCTGCTGGAACGCGAATTCCGGGGGTTCCGCGGCCTTTTCGGCTTTCGCACCCGCGTCAGCCGGTTCGCAATCGGCCCCTCTGGCCCCGGCCCGCGCGAGACGCTGGTTGAGACCCGCCCGCACAGGCACGACAATCTCGAAGGCATCGCCGTTTGGCGCGACGACACTGGCGCGATCCGCCTGACGCTGTTGTCGGACGACAATTTCAACCCGTTTCAGCGCACCCAGATCGTCGACTACCGCGTCCCCGACTGATCTTGCCAAACCCATGCGCAAGGCGTATGCGGCCCGCGTCCCCGGATGGTCCGGGGGCCAAGTCTCCGACTACCTTGTAAAAACGGAACAATCATATGACCCGTCCGCTGATCCCCGGCATCCTTGCCATGGCCGCCATCGTTGTGGCCTCGAACATCCTTGTGCAATTCCTCTTCGGCCAATGGCTGACCTGGGGCGCGTTCACCTATCCTCTGGCGTTCCTCGTCACCGATGTGATGAACCGCGTCTATGGTGTGGCGACCGCGCGCAAGGTGGTGCTGGCGGGCTTCGTCGTGGGCCTGATCTGCTCGGCCATCGGCACCCAAATCTCGGGCGAGTTCGGGCCCCTGGTCACCTGGCGGATCGCGCTGGGATCGGGCACAGCGTTCCTGGTTGCGCAGCTTCTCGACATCGCGGTGTTCGACCGGCTGCGCCAGGGCGCGTGGTGGCGGGCGCCGCTAATCTCAACCCTTCTGGGGTCGTCGCTGGACACGGCGCTTTTCTTCATCATCGCCTTCTCGGCTTCGCTCAGCTTCATCGAGCCCGCCAATGACGTGTCCTGGGCGAACGAAATCCTTCCGCTGCTGGGCTCGGGCCCCGAGGCGCCTTTGTGGGTCTCGCTGGCCGTGGCGGATTGGATGGTCAAACTGTCGCTTGCTTTGGCGGCACTTGTGCCATTTCGCCTCATCGTTGCGCGTTTGATGCCACGGGTTGCGTGAAATCTTTTGACAAACACAAAATCTGTGGCAGGCTACCCCTATCGCAATTCAGAGAAAGGAGGTGGTCCAGTGTCTAGAGTGATATTGGAGAGACGTGTCGGGACAGTCGGGGGGATCGCCGCCTAAGGGCAAACCCAAAGGCATATCCACCTGATTGGGCTACCTAACTGGCTCATCTCCAGGGATCTCGGGGGCCGCCTTCCATGAGGGCGGCCCTTTCTCATGTAAATGCGCCTCTCGAGGGCCAGCGCCTGTCCGCGGGTGGGCGCCGCAACATCGGATCGACGCGCTTTATCGTGCCACCCCCGCCGAACCCCTGTTCGAATGGGGGACATCGCAAAAGCGCCCGCCCTTGGGGGCGGACGGGCGCTGGCCCGGCAGGCTTCGCCCTTGCGTCCGGGCCAAAGCGAAATCGCAAAAAACCTGGATCAGTTTTCTGATCTCAAGTTTCGCCGCCCAGACCAGTCGACACCTGCCGCAATACTGGTCCTTTTCCTTTGGTACCGGGGCGCGTAGTTTTGCGCCCATGTTGCAGATCACCGACACTATCATGATCGAGGATTGGGAGCTGACCGAGCAGTTCACCCGCGCGTCCGGCCCGGGCGGGCAGAACGTCAACAAGGTGTCGACGGCGGTTGAGCTGCGGTTCGAGGCTGAGCGGTCGCCCAACCTGCCGGATGCGGTGAAACGCCGTCTGAGGCGCCTGGCCGGGCGGCGTTGGACGGCCGATGGCGCCATTCTGATCCGCGCCGAGGAAACCCGCAGCCAGGCCCGCAACCGCGAATTGGCGCGCGACCGTCTGGCCGAGTTGATCCGGGCGGCGACCGTCGCGCCGAAACGCCGGATCAAGACGCGCCCGACACTTGGCAGCCAGCGGCGGCGGCTGAAGGCCAAGGCGGTGCGGGGCACGGTGAAATCGTTGCGCGGAAAGGTCGAACCCGATGACTGAAAGCCTGGCCGCCCGCCGCGCCCGTCTGATGGGCCCCAACGTGCCGACATTCTATGACACCCCGGTGCATATCGTGCGCGGCCAGGGCGTGTGGCTTTGGGACGCCGAGGGGCGCAGATATCTCGACGCCTATAACAACGTCGCCCATGTCGGCCATTGCCACCCAAAGGTGGTGCAAGCCATCGCCGATCAGGCCGCGACGCTGAACACCCATACCCGCTATCACCACGATCTGGTGCTGGACTATATCGAGCGTCTCACTGCCACCTTGGGCCACAATCTCAGCCAGGCGATCATGGTCTGCACCGGATCCGAGGCGAACGATATCGCGCTACGCATGGCGCAGGCGGTCACCGGCAAGCGCGGCATCATCGCGACCGACAACACCTATCACGGCAATACGCTGGCCACCTCGCAGCTTTCCACCCGGCGCCCACCCATCGGTGGCTATCCAGCCCATGTGCGGCTGGTGCCCGCGCCGGATGCGCTCCGCCCCGTCGGTGGCAGCGTGCAGGGCCAAGCGCAGGCTTTTGCCCGGAACGTGGCAGAAGCCATCGCTCAGCTTGAGGAGGCGGGCATCGGCTTTTCCGGCATGATGCTCTGCCCGTTCTTCGCCAATGAGGGCTTCCCCAGCCTGACCAAGGATTTCTTCGCGCCCACCGAGGCGATCATCCGGCAGGCCGGTGGCCTGATCCTGGCCGATGAGGTGCAGCCCGGCTTTGGCCGCCTCGGCACGCATGTCTGGGGGCATGACTGGCTGGGCATCGCGTCAGATGTGGTGACCGTGGGCAAGCCGATGGCCAATGGCCACCCGGTGGCCGCCGTCGTGGCGCGCCCCGATGTGATGGCGGCCTTCCGCGAGGCGTTCGGCTATTTCAACACCTTCGGCGGCAACCCTGTCAGTGCGGCGGCCTGTCTGGCCACGCTGAAGGTGATGGAGGATGAGGACCTGCAAACCAATGCCCGCAAGACCGGCGCCTATGCGCTGGACCGGTTGCGCGCCCTGCGCCACCCATTGCTGGCCGAGGTGCGCGGGCAGGGCCTGTTCTTCGGCGCCGAATTCGTGCTGGACGACGCGATGACGCCCGCCACCGATTTCGCCGCCCGTGTGGTCGAGGAAATGCGTCACCAAGGCATCCTGATGAACCGGATCGGACGGCATATGAACACGCTCAAGATCCGCCCGCCAATGCCCTTCAGCCGCGAAAACGCCGATCATCTGATCGACACGCTGACCGACGTTCTGGCCAAAATGCAGGTGCCCGCATGACCCCTGAAGAGGCGCGCGCATTGGCCGATGAGGCCGCCACCGCCTGGGGCGCCGAGGGCACGCCTGAGCTTCTGAAGATGCGCGAGAACGCGATCTTTCGCATCACCCTGCCCGAAGTCGGCCCCGCCGCGCTCCGCCTGCATCGCAGCGGCTATCAGACCGAAGATGCGATCCGGTCCGAGCTTTGGTGGATGGGGGCGCTGGTCGATCACCACCTTGCCGTGCCCCGCCCCTTGCACACGATCGACGGCGCGCTGGTGGCCCATCTGTCCGATGGCCGCATGGCGTCGGTGCTGACCTGGGTCGAGGGTGAGGCGGTGGGCGAGGCCGGTGTACCGCTGCCCGGCGATGCGGCCGCACAGATGCGCCTCCATGCCAGCATCGGCCATATCCTGGCCGAGCTGCACACCACGACCGACCGGCTGCACCTGCCCCCCAGCTTTCAGCGCCCGCGCTGGGATACCGACGGCCTTGTTGGCGCCGCGCCCTTCTGGGGCCGGTTCTGGGAGCATCCTCAGGCGAACGAGGCCGAACGCCGAGTGCTTCACGAGGCGCGGCACGAGGCCGCCGCGCGCCTTGCCGATTACGCAGCGCAAGGGGCCGATCAGGGCCTCATCCACGCCGATGTCCTGCGCGAGAACGTGCTGCATTCGGCCCATCACATCGCCCTGATCGATTTCGACGATTGCGGTTGGGGCTTTCGGCTTTACGACCTCGGCACGGCGCTCAGCCAGAACCTGTCCGAGCCACATCTGCCGCAGATCGTGCTGGGTCTGACTGAGGGTTACAGCACCACCCGGCCCCTGTCCGAAGCGGACCGGGCCATGCTGCCGCTCTTCACGCTGCTGCGCTGTCTGGCCTCGGTCGGCTGGACGATCCCGCGCCTCGCGCCGGATGATCCTGCGCATCGTGCCTATCTGGATCGCGCGCTGAGGGCGGCGGAAATCGTACTGTCCGGCGGCGATCTGTTTCAGCCGGGGTAGGTCTGGAAGGGAAATATCTCATCCAAAGCCAAGCCGTCCCGGGCTTGACCCGGGACCTCCCGCGCCCCGCCGCCGCGGAAATCACTTACACCACGACATCCAACGCAGCCTGCTCGCCCACGCCAAAGACCCGCTTGTAGCGATCGATTTCGTCCTCCGGGCCCATCGCCTTGTTCGGGTTGTCCGATAGCTTGACGGTGGGTCGCCCATTTGCCGCGATAGCCTTGCAGACCAGGCTGAACGGGTTCAGCGCATCGTCCGGCACCAGCCCGCGGAAATCGTTGGTCAGGAGCGTTCCCCAACCGAAGCTGACCTTCACCCGGCCGTGGAATTGCGCGTGCAGAGCGGCGATGACGTCCACATCCAGCCCGTCCGAGAAGATCACCAGCTTTTCGCGCGGGTCCTCACCGCGCGATTTCCACCAGGCGATCGCTGTCTCGGCGCCCTCGGCCGGGTCGCCTGAATCGATGCGGATGCCCGTCCACCCCGTCAGCCAGTCGGGCGCATGGGCCAGGAAACCGCGGGTGCCGTAAGTGTCTGGCAGGATGATCCGCAGATTGCCGTCATGTTCCTCATGCCAGTCGGCCAGCACGCGGTAGGGCGCCTGACGCAGCTCGGCGTCCGTGTCGGCCAGAGCGGAATAGACCATCGGCAGCTCATGGGCGTTGGTGCCGATCGCCTCGACCTCGCGATGCATGGCGATCAGGCAATTCGAGGTACCGACAAACTTCTCGCCCAACCCCTCCAACATCGCCTGCACGCACCAATCCTGCCACAGAAACGAATGCCGCCGACGCGTGCCAAAATCGGCCAGGCGCAGGCCCTCGATGCCGCGCAGCCGCTCGACCTTTTCCCAAAGCTTGGTCATCGCGCGGGCATAGAGCACTTGCAGCTCGAATTTGCCCATATCGCGCAGAACGGCGCGCGAACGAAGCTCCATCAGCACGGCCAGCGCGGGGATCTCCCACATCATCACCTCGGGCCATTTGCCCTCGAAGGTCAGCTCATACTGACCATCGCGTTTTTCCAGGTGGTAGGCGGGCAGTTGCAGGTTCTCGAACCACTCCATGAAGTCCGAGCGGAACATCTGCCGTTTCCCGTAAAACGTATTGCCACGCAGCCACGTGCTTTCGCCGCGTGACAAACGCAACGTGCGGATGTAGTCGAGCTGCTCGCGCAGCTCGGCCTCATCAACCAGCTCGGCCAGACGGATCGACTTGGTCCGGTTGATCAGGCTGAAGGTCACATTCGTGTCGCGCCGGTTGCGGAAAACCGATTGGCACATCAGCAGCTTGTAGAAATCGGTATCGATCAGCGACCGGACGATCGGGTCGATCTTCCATTTGTGGTTATAGACCCGTGTGGCGATATCGACCATCTGTCCGCTCCCTCTGGCTGCCTCGCGTCATACGCGATGCCGGGCGGTATGGTCAAAGGGCGACTGATCTTACGGGCTGCTCTGCGTTGCCGCTTTCTGGCAGGTGGCGGATCAGTTCCGCCAGTAGCGTGGCCTTGTCGATTGGTTTGCTGACAAAGCCGTCGAAGCCCGCCTTACGACAGGCCGCGCGCGTTTCGGCAAAGGCATTCGCCGTCAGCGCGATGACCGGGCAGCCCACAGCACCGTCATCACCCCCTTCGCGCAAGGCACGAATGGTCTCAAAGCCGTCCATGTCGGGCATCTGCAGGTCCATGAAGACGATATCCGGCATCTCTTCCCGGAAGAGATCAAGCGCCTCAACGCCATTGCGCGCGATCCTCAGATCTACCCCGGTCGGGGCCAGCATCTTTTCGACGATGAAGGCATTCGTCCGATTATCCTCAACCAGCAAAACGCTCTGCCCGCGCCCGTCATATTGCAGGGTCACGGCGGACCGGTCCACGGTGGCGGGCGCTTCTTCGTGATCGAGCGAGACCGCAAGCGTAAATGTCGATCCCGCTCCTTGTGTCGAGCTGACATGAATGTCACCGCCCATCTCGCGCGCAAGGCGGCGCGAGATTGTCAGGCCCAGCCCGGTGCCGCCGAACCGACGGGCGATATTGTCTTCGGCCTGGGTGAAACTGTCGAAAATCGCGTCTATCCGATCAGCCGGAATACCGATCCCAGTATCGGTCACCGCGATCTCAACGTGGCTGCGTCCGTTTTCATCCTTAAGGCGCAAGTCAACCGTGACGCCGCCACGTTTGGTGAACTTGATCGCGTTGCCGATCAGATTCAATACGATCTGCCGCAATCGTCCCTCGTCGCCGACCACGTTCGGCCGATCGGCCTCGCCAGATTGAAACGTCAGGGTAATATCCTTCGCCTGCGCCGTCGGCCGCAGCAATCCGGCCGCGCGCTCAACACATCGTCCGATATCAAAAGGCTTCCGGGCCAGAACCGTCGCACCGGACTGCATCCGAGAGAGATCGAGAATATCGTTGATGATCGTCAAAAGCGCCTGGCCGGATTCGATGATCGTATCGGTGAAGACCTGCTGTTCGGTTGTCAGTTTGGTATCGGCCAGCAATTCCGCAGTGCCGATCACACCGTTCATCGGCGTCCGCAGCTCATGGCTCATCGTGGCCAGAAACCGCGACTTGGCCTTTGCCGCTGCTTCGGCCTGGCGGCGCGCGCGCGCAAGCTCGGTCTGGCGCGCCTTGGCCTCGGTGATATCGCGTTCCACTGCGATCATCATCAGTGGCATGCCGTCTTCATCGAGAATAGGGGTCAGATTGATGTCTAACCAAACGGTGGCGCCTGCGGCGGTCTTGACCTTAATCTCGGCGCGGCATTCCTTAAAGGTGTTGCGAGCCTTGATCAGCTCATCCGCGTAACCTTCATCGTGATTTTGCGCCGGAATAACGTCTTCCATGCGATGGCCAATCAGGTTACGCGGCTCGAAGCCCGTCATACGGAGAAACGTCTCATTCACCCACTGGATCGTGCCATCTTTGTTGTAGATCACGACGCTGTCATTGGCGTGCCGCGCCACCAGGGCAAGACGGCGGGCCTCAAATTCCTTCGCCTCAAGGGCCTGCTGCGCCTCAAGCAGCCTTTGCTGCTCTTGCAGGATGGTCCGGGCATCCTCCATGCGCCGATCATGGGTGCGCGAGATGTAGCGGATCACCATGAACACCACGAAGGCCAGCATCAGGCTGGCCACCATGTCGAGACCGTGCCGCCCGGTGATGGCTTCGCGCAGCGAGTGATGCGTCATTTCATGGATGTCCAGACCCGCGAAGGCCAAACCAAAGATCACCAGCCGCGCAAGGGCGGCAGGCCGATAAAACCTGAGCGACGTCCCCGCATCCATCGCCACGCCGGCCAGAAAAGCCGTGGCGAAGAATTGCGCATGACCGCCGCCGCCCAGCGTCCAGACCAGTACGGCGGACACAGCAACTGTCAGCGCCTGAAAGATGCTGGCCATGAACGCCCAGCGCCGCGCTGAGGCAGGCGCCGGGTTCGTGAAACTCCAGCGGTCGCAGATGCGGCGCAAGACCACGCAATCAACCGCCTCGCCCGCCATCAGGAGTGTGGCCACCAGAAGGCCGATTTGGGGGTCTTTCAGAAGCCCGAAGGTCGCCGCGCCCAGCATCGCAGCAGTCAGGCGGCCCCAAACGCGGCGGACGCGCCCCCTTGCGTAGCGCAGAAACAGACCGTTGGGATTGTTCTGCGCATTGAACTGCGCCAGCGCTTGCGCCGCTCTCGTACCCGCTGTGGCCGTGTTCGCCATGCTTTGCCTATTCTCTCAGACCCAACCCCGGAGGAGCTGCCCGAGATGGCTAGCAGACGAGGGTTAATGACCCGTCACCGGCTGTACGTTCAAGAATGTTCAGGCAACCAGTGTCACACCGGCCTCGCGCATGCCTGCCCGCGCCGCCTGCAACGATCCATCCAGATCGATACCACGGCAAAGCGTTTCATCGACGCGTACCTCGAACCCCAGCTTGGCGGCATCGACGGCCGAGTAATTCACGCAGAAATCCGTCGCCAGCCCCACCAGAGTTAACCGCGTCGCCCCACGCGTGCGCAGATACCCTTCAAGCCCCGTGGGCGTGGTGTGATCATTCTCGAAAAACGCCGAATAGCTGTCGATCCCGGGCCGGAACCCCTTGCGGATGATCAGGTCCGCCGGATCGGTGCGCAGATCGGGGTGGAACGCCGCGCCCGCACTGCCTTGCACGCAATGCACAGGCCAAAGCACCTGCGGGCCATAGGGCATTTCGATCACATCATAGGGCGCGCGCCCAGGATGCTGGTCTGCGAATGAGCTGTGATCGTCGGGGTGCCAGTCCTGCGTGAAAACGCGCACCGCGAAATCGTCCAGCAGCGCGTTGATCCCGGGCACGATCTGATCGCCGCCCGCTACGGCCAGCGCGCCGCCGGGGCAGAAATCATTCTGCACATCGATCACAATCAAAGCTTCATCCGCGCCGCGCATAAGATGCCTCCCCTCGGGCTGTCGCATATTGCACCTCATCTGAGGCACCAAAGCGGGGCGGGTCAAGCGCCGGGCGCACGACATCGGACTTTGCGCCAAGGCGGCCTACTTGCGATCCATTCGCAAAAGCTTGACTTCTTGAGAATGATTCTCATATATCACCTCTTGGCGTTTCACGTTGTTCTGTGGGGAAATCCGGATGAAGTTCACACGTCGCGCATTTACGGCAACCGCCGCCGCTGCCTTGGCGGCAAACCCCCTCTATGCCGCAAACGGCACGCTGCAGATCGTGGCCACAACCGGCATGATCGCCGATGCCGCGCGCCAGATCGGCGGTGATATGGCCGAGGTGCGCGGTCTTCTGGGCCCCGGCGTCGATCCGCATGCCTATCGCCAGACACGCTCGGACATCGCCGCGATGGTCGGTGCCGATCTGGTGCTGTGGCACGGCCTTTATCTTGAGGCGCAGATGGAGGATTTTCTGGCAGACCTGGCAACCCGCACGAAGGTCGTTGCCGTGGCCGAGGCTTTGCCGAAAGACGCCCTTCTAACGCATGACAGCTATCAGGACCGCTTTGACCCCCATGTCTGGATGGCGCCTTTGCTGTGGTCGCGCGTGGTCTCCCACATCTCGGACACGATGAAGCAAGCCGATCCTGAGAACGCGGTTCGCTATGGCCTCAATCACGCGCAATTCCAGATCGAGCTTTTGCGGCTGATCGAGTATTCCGAAGATGTTCTGGCAAGCGTGCCTGAAAACGCGCGTGTGCTGCTGTCGGCCCATGACGCGTTCGGCTATTTCGGTGCCGCCTACGGCTATGAGGTGATCGGCATCCAGGGCATCTCAACCCAGAGCGAGGCAGGGCTGAACCGCATCGGCGAATTGGTCGACCTGCTTGTCAGCCGCAAGATCGGCGCGGTCTTCGTGGAAAGCTCGGTCTCCGACCGCAATATCCGCGCGCTGATCGAAGGCGCCGCCGCGCAGGGCCATGAGGTGCGGATCGGGGGCGAGCTCTTCTCGGACGCGATGGGCCCCGCCGGAAGTTACGAGGGCACCTATCTGGGCATGATCGACCACAACGTCACCACCATCGCCCGCGCCCTTGGTGGCCAGGCGCCCGAGCGTGGGATGGACGGCAAACTGGCGGGCGGCGCATGAGCGATGCCCTGACCCTTGCCGCCCGTGATGGGAGGCACGTGACCGACGAGGCTGCGAGCAGCCCGCTGGCCATTCGCGGCTTGACCGTGTCCTACGGCCAGAAACCTGCGATCTTCTCGGTCGACATGACCGTCGAAGACGGCTCAATGACCGCGATCATCGGGCCGAACGGCGCGGGGAAATCGACCCTCTTGAAGGCCGCCCTGGGCATCGTGCCGGCCGTTTCAGGCAGCGCGACCATCTATGGCACGCCCCTTTCCAAGGCCCGCGACAAGATCGCCTACGTCCCTCAGCGGGCCAGTGTCGATTGGGATTTTCCGACCCGCGTGATCGATGTGGTGCTGATGGGGATGTCACGCGAGCTGGGCCTGCTGCGGCCTGTCCGCACCCGCCACCGCGTCCGCGCCATCGAATGCCTGACCCGTGTCGGCATGCAGGATTTCGCCACCCGCCAGATCGGCCAGCTGTCCGGCGGTCAGCAACAGCGGGTGTTCCTGGCCCGTGCGCTGGCGCAAGGCGCGTCGCTCTATCTGCTGGACGAGCCTTTCGCGGGCGTTGACGCAGCCACCGAAAAGGCGGTGATCGCCGTCCTGAAATCGCTGCGCGATGAGGGCAAAACGGTGGTCTGTGTGCATCACGACCTCTCGACAATTGGCGAATACTTCACCCATGCCGTCCTTTTGAACATCCGCAAGGTGGCCGAGGGGCCGGTGGCCGAGGCCTTCACCGCCGAGACATTGCAGGCCACCTATGGCGGCCGCCTTGGCCTGGCCCAGATTGAGCAGTTGAACCTGCGCGCGATCTGATGCTGTTCGAGGCGCTTACCTTTCAGCTGGGCTACAACGCCACGCTGGTGGCGCTGGGGGCAGCCCTTCTGGGTATCTCGGCAGGGGCGACGGGCACGTTCCTCTTTCTGCGCAAGCGCGCGCTGGTCTCGGACGCGATCAGCCATGCAACACTGCCCGGCATCGGCCTGGCCTTCATCGTGATGGTCGCTTTCGGCGGCGATGGGCGCAACCTGGCGGGTCTTCTACTGGGCTCGGCCCTGTCAGCCGGCCTGGGCCTTCTGGCCGTGCAATGGATCAGCGCCCGCACTCGCCTTGGGGAAGATGCCGCCATCGGTGCGGTCCTGTCGGTGTTCTTTGGCGCGGGCATCGTGCTGCTGACCGTGATCCAGACCATGGATTCGGGGCGGCAAGCGGGCCTTGAGGGCTTCCTTCTGGGCGCGACCGCCGGAATGCTGTTGTCCGACGCGCTGGTCATCGCGATCGGCGGGGCGGCGGCCCTGGCGCTGGTCGTCCTTTTCCGGCGCCCGATGACGCTTGCCGCTTTCGACCCCGGCTATGCGGTAGCGCAAGGCATGAACCTGCAACGCATCGACTTGGCCACAATGGGCCTGGCGCTGGGCGTCACGATCATCGGGCTGAAAGTGGTGGGCCTGATCCTGATCGTCGCCCTTTTGATCATCCCCGCCGTGTCGGCCCGCTTCTGGACCGACCGGAGCGACCGAATGGTGGTTTTGGCCGGCGTGTTCGGCGGCCTCTCGGGGTATGTCGGGGCGGCAATCTCGGCTTCGGCGCCGGCCCTGCCGACCGGGCCGTTGATCGTGCTCGTGGCGGCAGCGCTCTTCGGGGCTTCGCTCCTCATCGCTCCGGGGCGCGGGGTTCTGGCCGCCCTTATCCGGCATGTCGGGTATCGCCGCCAGGTGCACCTGCGCCAGGGCCTGCTGACGCTGGCGCAGGGTTTGCCGATCTATGAGAACTACACGCTGCGCCTTCTGACACGTGCAGGCCTCGCCCGCCCCGACGGCGTCGCGACCGAGGCAGGCCGTGCCGAGGCCGCGAAGGCATTGCGTGACGAAGCCCGCTGGGCGATGGCGCGCCAGCTACAAGCGCATGAGGCCGCCTCGGCGCTCTATGATGGCCTCCGCCCCATCGCGACGGTTCTGACCGCTGATGAGATCGCAGAGATCGACGCGCGCCTCGGCCCGCCAAAGCAGGTGACAGCCTGATGGGTGCCGATTTCGTCGTCCTGTCGCTGGTGCCCCTGCTGATCGGCACGCTGGCGGCCGTGGCTTGCGCCTTGCCGGGCAATTTCCTGCTGCTCCGCCGTCAGGCCCTCATCGGCGATGCGATCAGCCATGTCGTGCTGCCCGGTATCGTGGTGGCATTCCTCATCACCAGTTCGGTGAATTCCTGGGCTATGCTGCTGGGCGCCGGCGCTGCCGCCATCGTGGCCGTCGCGCTGATCGAGGGCATCTCGCGCCTCGGCCGGATCGAACCCGGGGCGGCTATGGGTGTGGTCTTTACGGCGATGTTCGCAGGCGGCGTGCTGCTGCTTGAGATGTCGGACACATCCGCCGTGCACCTTGATGTCGAGCACGCGCTTTACGGCAATCTGGAAAGCCTAATCTGGATCGAGGCGACAGGCTGGGCCTCGCTCACCGACCCCGAAGCTCTGGCCGGCCTCCCGCCAGAGCTCGCGCGTATCGCCCTCGCTGCTTTGGGTATTGCAATCTTCACCTGGGTTCTCTGGCGGCCCCTCGCGATGGCAACCTTTGATGAAGGCTTCGCGCAAGCGCAAGGCATTCCAACTGTGGCACTGGGGCTGGGCCTCGTCATCGCAGCCGCCGTCGCAGCCGTCGCAGCCTTCGATGCCGTGGGTTCGATCATCGTGATCGCAATGTTCATATGCCCGCCCGCAGCGGCCCGGATGATGACAGATCGTCTGGGCCATCAGGTGGCTTGGTCGCTGGGCTTTGCCGTGCTGTCGGCCGTAATGGGGTACGTCTTGGCCGGTTATGGACCGATCTGGCTGGGCGGCAACGATGCTGTGAGTGCAGCCGGCATGATCGCGACCGTATCCGGCGCCATTTTGGGTCTCACCTGCCTCTACGGCCCCAAACGTCGCTCAGACGTCAGCAACATCAATTCTTCTGCGAAGCATTAGACACCACGATCCTCTTGCGAAGGATCAGATTTTTCGCAGGAAAATCGTCTCTTTCTGAATTTTCGCAGAAAATTCGCGCGCTCTTCAGGTGGGCGGCATGATAAATATCGCCCTGAAGTCGTTCACATTGGTCAATGTCGGTCCGGTGATAACCTGTCCGCCAATTTCAGCGAAGAACCTATGCGCGTCATTTGCCGTCAGGGCCACCTCAGCCGAAATGCCCTTTCTTTTCGCCTCGCCCAGCGTCTCCGGCCCCATAACGGCACCCGCCACCTCGGCCGCGCCATCAACGCCATCGGTGTCGCAGGCAATTGCATGAATGCCCTCAGAACCCCCCAGCGCAATCGCCAGAGCCAGCGCGAACTCGGCATTGGGGCCGCCAACCCCGTGGCCACGGCGCGTCACGGTCAACTCTCCGCCGGACAGCAGCAGAACCGACGCATCACCGGCAGACATCCCGGCCTTTACCTCCAGCGCCAGGGCCGCCTGAGCGGCCGCGATGTCACGGGCCTCACCCTCCAGAGCATCACCCAGCAGGCGCACTGCGCAACCGGCAGCTTCGGCCATCTCGGCTGCGGCGGCCAGAGACTGGGCAGGCGCTGCGAAAACCACATTCCGCACATGGCGCAGCCGGGCATCGCCGGGGAGCACCACGCCCGATGCGCCTTCAAGCACGGCGCTCACAGAACTTGGCACCGCAATCCCCCAGCGGTCCAGAATAGCCCGGGCATCCGCCGGACTTGTCGCATCGCCCACCGTCGGCCCAGACCCGATGAACGCCGGATCATCACTTGGCACATCCGACAACATTAGCGACAGCATTCGGGCCGGATAGGCGGCTGCCGCTAATTGCCCGCCCTTCACCCGGCTGAGGTGCTTGCGCAAAATATTCATCTGATCGATCGGCGCGCCTGAGGCCAAAAGCGCCTGGTTCACATCTCGCTTCTCTTCCAAAGTGATGTCGCCAGCCGGTGCCACCAGCAAGGCCGATGCCCCGCCCGAGATCAGCGCCAGCACCGTATCGCCTTCGCCCAGATCCCCCAGCATTTCCAGCATCCGAAGCGTTGCCGCCGCCCCTCGCGCATCGGGCACTGGGTGCGATGCCTCGACGATTTCAATCCCGGCGCAGGGCCGGGCGTAACCGTCCCGCGTAATCACCAGACCTTCGCAGGGGCCCCAGGCCGCCTCGACCGCCTCTGCCATCCGCGCCGAGGCTTTCCCGGCCCCCACGACCACCACCCGCCCGTCGGGCCGCTCTGGCAAGTGAGCCGCCAGGCTGTGCATGGGATCTGCCACTTCGACCGCCCGATCGAAAAGGGCGCGCAGGAATGAGCGGGGGTCTTGCATGATAGCCGGCCTCTCTGACGATACAGCGCAGAGCTAAACCGAACAGCAGGTCTTAAGCCAGCCCCTGGGGCTGTAGCCGCGCCTGGGCACACAGATGCACTGCGTAAATCAGGATCGCCGTCGCCACCAGCAACTCGCCCCCGTCTTCGATCACCGCGATCAGAGGGCCCAGTATCGCTTCGGTCAGGCCGTCGGTCAGACGAATGGCCGCGATATGCAGCATATCTGCGCCAACGCCGAAGACAGCCAAAAGCCCTACCAGCGCCAGAAACCATAGGGCCTGACGCCGCGCATCGCTGTCAGAGGCCAGATAAGCAGGCCCGAAGACCGATAAAACCAAAAGGCCCAAGGCGCCGAACGACACCAGTTCGCCGAAATCCTGGCCACGCAGGGCAAGCGTATCGCTGAACCCGGCCGACACCGTGATGAACGTGCCCAGCCTTTCATGCACTTCCAGCGCGTCATCGATCAGCAGAATAAAAAACACACCCGCCAGACCCAGAAAAACCGGCCCGCCCCGCCGCATCCACAGCAGCAGCAAAACCCCAGTGATCGCAACCCATTTGAGGTAACCCCAGAGGCCTACGATCCCGCGATCATTCTCGATATGCAGCCGCCAGGGCACATCGTCGATCATCCCCAGCACCGCCGCCGCGGCCAGAACGGCAAAAAGCCCGATCACCAATAGATCGACGATAAAAGCGCTCCATCCCGCCTGTCTGGCCAATGGCTCAACTTCAAACGACATGCGCATTGCGGGGCCCCTCACCAACAAAATGACCGTCATAAATCTGTTACAAGATCGTCATATGGCGGCGGGGTGCGCAAGAACCGGGGGCTCTCGGCCGGGATCAGCGCCGGTTTTCGCCCAAAATTCGGGCGCGTCGGCGAAAAATGGAACACCGCTCTGCCGCGCGGCATCCATCAAATCGCCTTTAAAGAGCCGCGCTTGAGGGGTCAGAATACCGCCATTGCGCGTTGGCCGCTCCAATGCGAGGTTTGGCGGTAACGTGCCGGGGTCAGCCCGGCCATGGGGTAACGAAAGGCTTTAACGACGTGGTCGTTCCGTTTCATGTCATCGACATGCTGCGCCGGGTGCGTGGCAAGTTTTCCAGCCCCGACGATGCCGCGCGTATTGCGCCTAACAGCGAGAGGTTTGCGCCCCTTCGACCGGTCAAATCCGCCAGCAAAACCAGTGTCTTGCGGTATTGGAGCAAGTTTGCCAAACCCGACGCGACCCGCGATGCCCTGGCCGACCCCATGACGCTGGATCAGGCCGAGCTTTATACACGCAACATCGAAAACCTGATCGGGACGGTGAAGGTGCCCGTGGGTGTCGCCGGGCCCTTACGCATCAATGGTGTGAATGCGTCCGGCGATTACTGCGTGCCCTTGGCCACGACCGAGGCTGCTCTTGTCGCCTCTTATGCGCGCGGCGCCTATGCTGCCAGCAAGGCGGGCGGGGTCAGCACCGCGGTTTTGTACGAAGGCGTCCTGCGCACGCCGGCTTTCGTGTTCGAGGGGCTTTATGAGGCGGGCCAGTTCGTCGATTGGATCGTCACCCATATCGACGCGCTGAAGGCAGCGGCCGAGGCGACCACGCGCCATGGCAAGCTTGTGTCGCTGGAACCGGCCATCGACAACAACATCGTGTTCCTGCTCTGCCGCTATACCACGGGCGATGCGGCGGGTCAGAACATGGTGACCATTGCCACCAACGCGCTTTGCCAGCATGCAGTCGCGCATTGCCCGATCCAGCCGCTGAACTGGTATGTTGAGGGCAACTTCTCGGGTGACAAGAAAGCCTCCGCGCTGGGCGTTCTGACCGGGCGTGGCCGCAAGGTTTCGGCCTCGGTCACCCTGCCCGCCGAGGTGGTGGGCAAAGTCCTGCAGACAACGCCCCAAGCCATGCTCGAATACGGGCGCGTGGCCAATCTGGGCTCACTCCTGTCAGGGCAGCTCGGGGCCCAGGCGCATTACGCCAACGGCCTTGCGGCCTTCTACATCGCCACCGGGCAGGATGCCGCCTGCGTGGCGGAAAGTGCCGTCGGCTTCACGAGGATGGAGCCCCGGGGCGAGGATCTTTTCTGTTCCGTTACCATGCCGAACATCCTGGTGGGTTCGGTCGGTGGCGGCACTGGCTTGCCCAGTCAGCAGGCAGCGCTTGACCTTCTGGGCCTCAGCGGCAGCGGCAATGGCGCGGCCCTGGCCGAGGTCGCCGCCGCGCTTTGCCTCTGCGGCGAGATCTCGATCGTCGCCGCGATGGCGGCGGGCCACTTCACCCGCGCCCATGCCAACCTCGCCCGGGGCCGGCCTGAGTGATCAGCGTTTCAGTGAAAACCGCGCCCTTCGCAAGCCGGGCGGCGCCTGCCCGTGGGATGGCGCCGCAACCGTCGAATAGCGCGTTTTATGGCAGCCAAGCCCTTCGCCGATACGAGCCCGGGCCCCACAACTGCAAAAGCGCCAGCCCGCCGGGACGGGCAGGCGCTGCCCGGCGCCTTCGGCTTGATTCCGGGCAAGGTGGGACCACAAAATGACCCTCGCCCAGCGCCTCTGGATCTACCAGGCCGAACGCTTTCCGCTGGCCCGCACGGTTCCGCTGCTGGCGGTCTTCTCGGCCGCTGGTATCAACGTCTCGGCCTTCCTTGCGGGCCGCGATCTGCCGGGTTGGGGCGCCTATGCGGTGGGGTTCCTTCTGGCCTTCACGCTCTTCTTTCAGATGCGCGCCGCCGATGAAGTCAAGGACCTGGAAGACGACAAGCGTTATCGCCCCGAACGCCCGATCCCGCGCGGCCTCGTCTCGCTCCGCCTGATCATGGGCCTCGCGCTGGCCACCCTGCCCATCGCGGCGCTGGCCACATGGGCCTGGCACCCGCCGGTCCTCTGGCTGCTGGCGCTCACCTGGGTCTGGCTGGCGGCCATGACGGCCGAGTTCGGCGTGCCCGCTTGGTTGAAGGCACGCCCCGTCCTTTACCTGACCAGCCACATGGCGATCATGCCGCTGATCGACGTGCTGCTGACGGGGGTTGAGTGGATGCCCGGCGGCGGCCCGGCCACCGCGCTCTGGCTTTTCATCGCGCTTTCCTTCGTCAATGGCTGCGTGCTGGAGATCGGCCGCAAATGCTGGGCGCCCGAAAGCGAGCGCGAAGGGGTTGAGACCTATTCCCGCCTTTGGGGCCCGGCCCGCACCGCAACGATCTGGCTGGGATGCGTGGGCGTCGCGGCGCTCCTCCTCATCGCGACGGGCATTGCACTTGGCCAGCCTCTGCTGATCGGCGCGGTGGCCATCGCAGGCCTCGCCGCCTGCGCCTATGCCGCCCTGACCTACCGCCGCACTCCGACCCGGAAGGCCGAGAAGGCCATCGACCTGATCGCGGGCCTTTGGGTGCTGGTCTCGTACGGATCGGCCGGATTTCTGCCCCTACTCGCCGGAGGCGCCCCATGATCCTCACCCCCGATCAGGCGCAGGACGCGCGCGTTGCAGGCGGCAAGGCCGCTGCCCTCTCGGCTCTGGTCAAAGCGGGCTTCGATGTGCCCGATTTCATCGTGATCCCCGCCACGGCCTTCAGCATGGGCAAGTCCGGGCCCACCCCCAAACGCGGCCTTGCCACGGCGCTGACCAAAGCGCTGAAGCCGCTTGGCCTCGGCCCCTTCGCCGTCCGATCCTCCGGCCGCAGCGAGGATGGGGCCGAACACAGCCATGCGGGCCAGTTCGACACAATTTTGAACGTCGCACCGAAAGACGTGGCCAAGGCCGCAGCGCAGGTCTGGGCCTCTGGCTTTGGCGACACGGTCGGCACCTATCGCAAGCTGACCACCGGCGAGGCGGCCGAGGCGCCCTCGATCGTCGTGCAACAGATGATCCCCGCGCGCGCCGCCGGCGTGGCCTTTTCGGCCGACCCGCTGACCGGCCGCCGCGACCGCACGGTGATCTCGGCCGTCGAGGGCCTCGGTGATGCGCTTGTCTCGGGCGAGGTCGATGGCGAGGATTGGGCGGTTGACGCCGACAGCACCATCACCGCGCCCGAGACCGCACAAGTGCTGACGCCCGACGAGGCCACCGAAATCGCCGCCCTCGCCGCCAAGGCCCAAGCACATTTCGGCACCCCGCAGGACATCGAATGGGCCTATGACGGCCCGCGCCTGGTGATGCTGCAATCGCGCGCCATCACCACCGCGCTGAGGCCTGAGGCCAATGCCGACAACACCATGATCGTCTTCGACAATTCCAATATCGTCGAAAGCTATCCGGGCCTTGTCACCCCGCTGACCTATTCCTTCGCGGCCTACGCCTATGACCGTGTCTATCGCGCCTTTGTCAAGCTTCTGGGCCTGCCCAAAGGCCAGATCGCGGCTAATGCCCCGATCTTCGCCAACCTCTTGGGTCGCGTTGACGGGCGGGTCTATTACAACCTTGGCAATTGGTACCGCGCGCTGGCCATGCTGCCCGGTTTTTCGCTGAACCGCGGCTATATGGAGGCGATGATGGGCGTGGCCGAACCGCTGCCGGCCGAGCTGACCGACGCCATCGCCCCCGATCACGCAAGCACCGGGCGCAAGGCCAAGGACGCCCTGCGGCTGGGCGTCGTCGCGGGCAACCTGGCTCTGCAGGCGGCTCGGCTGCAACGCACCCAGCGCCGCTTTTATGACCGGTTGAACCACGCGCTGAACTCGGGCCTTGATATTGAGCGCGCCAATCTCACCCAACTGGCCGGGGAGTACCGCACGATTGAGCGGGATCTTCTGGACCGCTGGGATGCGCCCCTGATCAACGATTTCCTCTGCATGATCGGCTTCGGCGCCTCGCGTGCGATGCTTGAGAAATGGGCGGGCGAGGCGGGGCTGGCCTTTCATAACGAGATCATGATCGGTCAGGGCGACATCGTCTCGGCCGAGCCGGTGCAACGCATCGCCAGCATGGCGGCATTGGTGCGCGCGCATGGGCTGACAGACGCGTTGCGGGAAAACGGCGCCGCGGCGTTCGGTCGAAATCCGACGCTCAAGGCCGAATATGACGGGTATCTTGAGAAATTCGGCGACCGCTGCATTGCCGAGCTGAAGCTTGAAAGCATCACGCTGCGCGACGATCCCGCGCCTTTGGTCGCCGCCGTTCTGGCCGGTGCCACGCGCGGTGAAATGGCCGAACAACAGCACCGAGAGCCCGATTACCAGGCGCTTCTGCCCGGCCGGGTCAAGTGGCGCGTGGCCCGCGCATTTTGCGGCTGGGCCAGCGCCCGGGTACGCGACCGCGAGAACCTGCGGTTCGAGCGGACCCGCATCTTCGGCTATGCCCGCCAGGTCTTTCTGGCCATGGGGCGCGAATTGACGGCGCTGGGGCATCTGGACGATCCACGCGATATCTTCTTTCTGACCGTGCCCGAGGTTCTTGGCGCGGTTGAGGGCAGCGCCCTGTCGCAGGACCTTGCCGCGCCCGTGGCCCAGCGCCGGGCCGAGCTTGAGGCCGCAGCCCAGCGCCCCGAACCGCCCGAGCGCCTGATCGTGCGCGGCCCCGGCATCGACGTGACCAAGCGCCTCGATCAGGCCCAGGCGGCCCCCGTCGCCGAAGGCAACGAGCGTCAGGCCAAAGGCTGCTCGGCGGGCCGCGTCAAGGCCCGCGCCCGCGTGATCCACGACCCGCGCACCGAGGCGCTTGAGCCAGGCGACATCCTGGTCGCACGCAATACCGACCCCGGCTGGATCGCTGTCTTCTCCAACGCCTCTGCGATCGTCGTCGAGCGCGGCTCGCTCCTCTCGCATTCGGCGATCGTTGCGCGTGAATTGGGCATTCCTTGCGTGGTGGGCCTGTCGGACGCGACGCAATGGATCACCTCGGGCGAGATGATCGAGGTCGACGGCGCCACCGGACTGGTCAGGAAATGCGATGAATGACACCCCCATCACAGCCCGCGCGGCCTTTGACCAGATCCGCTATGCGCAGCTTTGGGAAGATGCTGATGTGCTGACCGAGGCCATGGGGGATGTGGCGGGTGGCACGCTGGTCTCGATCTGCTCGGCAGGCGATAATGCGCTGGCGCTGCTAACGCTTGATCCCGCCCGGGTCATCGCCGTCGACCTGTCGCAAGCGCAGCTCAATTGCCTGTCCTTACGCATCGCGGCTTATCGCGCGCTGGAACATCCCGAATTTCTTGAGCTTATGGGCGCCCGCCCAAGCACGCGCCGCGCTGCGTTGCTGGACCAGGTGCTGGCCGATCAGCCCGACGATCTGCGGGCCTTCTGGCAGGACTTGCGCGATCAGGTCGTGGCCCACGGCGCCGGCGGCACCGGCAAGTTCGAGCGCTATTTCCGCGTCTTCCGCCGCTACCTTCTGCCGCTGGTGCATTCGCGCCGGACCATCGCGGATATCTTCGTCTCGCGCGCGCCTGCCGAACGCGAGGCCTTCTTCGACACCCGCTTCAACACCTGGCGCTGGCGCGCGCTGGTCCGCTTCTTCTTCTCGCGCTTCATGATGGGGCGGATGGGCCGCGACAAGGCGTTCTTCGACCATGTCGAGGGCAGCGTCTCGGACCACGTTCTGGAGCGGGTCCGGCATGCAGGCGTCGACACTGAACCTGCCCAAAACCCTTATCTGCACTGGATCATGACCAGTACGCATGGGACCGCGCTGCCCATGTCGTGGCGGGCCGAGCATTACCAGACGATCCGTGACCGCCTCGACCGGGTCGAGCTGCATCTGGGCCCGTTCGAGACGCTGGACATCACCGATGTGGCCGGGTTCAACCTGTCGGATATCTTCGAATACATGCCGCCCGAAATCATGCATGACGTCTATTCCGGCATCCTGAACATGGCGGCGCCCGGCGCCCGTCTGGTCTATTGGAACATGATGGCCCCGCGCCGCCGGCCCGAGGCTTTGGCCGACCGCATCGTGCGGCTGCAAGATGTTGAGGACCGCCTCAAAGCCCAGGACAAGGCGTTCTTCTATTCCGATTTCGTCGTCGAAGAGGTCAGATGACTATCGCGCTGCCCATTGCCATCGCCGTGGCCGCGATCCTCGGGCTGCTTGGCGTGATGGCCATCGTCCGCCACCTTGCCGCCCGCCGCGAGTGGAGCGCCGAGGTGCAGCGCAAGATCATCCATGTCTGCACCGGCATCTTCGCAATGACCTTGCCGTGGCTCTTCGCCGAGGACTGGCCGGTCTACATGATGATCGGCCTGACCCTGATCGTCATGACGGTCCTGCGCCTGCCCAGCCTGCGCACCGGCGGCCTCGGCGCCACGCTCCATACGGTTGAGCGGAAATCCTGGGGCGATTTTCTGCTGGCCATCGCGGTGGGTCTGGTCTTCCTCTTCTCGCAAGGCAGCGCGATCCTCTACATCCTGCCACTGGCCATCGTGACGCTAGCCGATGCCGCGGCGGCGCTGGCGGGCAGCATCTATGGCCGCCGGTTCTTTCAGGTCGAAGACGGCCAGAAAAGCGTCGAAGGCAGCACCGTCTTCTTCCTCGTCACCACCCTTTTGGTGATGATTTGCCTCCTGCTTTTCTCGGATGTCGCGCGGCCCAACGTCGTGGTCCTCGGCCTGATGATCGCAGGCTTCGCGACGCTGGTTGAGGCCGATAGCTGGCGGGGGTTCGACAACCTCTTCCTGCCGCTGGGGGTCTTCTTCTTCCTGGCCGAGAACCTCTATGCCACGCCGATGTCGCTGGCAGGCCAAGCGTCACTTTTCATCGGCGCGCTGGTGCTGTTTCGCATCTGTGCGCCCTCCTTGGGCCTCTCGCGCCACGCTGCACGCGTCTATGTTATCGCGGTCTTTCTGCTGATGTCGGTCACCGCGCCGCAGAACGGCGTTCTGCCGGTGATGATGCTGGCGACGCATATCTGGTCGCGCATCTGCAACCCGTCCGAGGAAAGCTTTCCCGACCTCGAAATCATCGCGGTTCTCGCCATTCTCAGCTTCGGCTCGCAGGCGCTGGGGCAGATGATGGGCGCCAATGCGCTGAGCTTTTTCACCCTGTCGGCGGCAGCTATCGCGGCGGGCCTTGCCTCGCTGGCGGTGGCCGGGCGCCCCGTCCTGTCCGCGACGACCATCCGCCTGACCATGATCGGCATCCTCTTTCTCACCTGGTGGGCGATGAGCACGTACAACCCGCCGATCGTCCATTGGCACGGCATCATCTGGCCCGCCGCCCTTGCGCTGATCGCCGCGATCACGTTCATCACCGCCCTCCGCCCGCAGGCCTTCGCGGCCGAACGCTCGCTGAAACTGGCGCTGGTGTCGATCCTGCCGGCGATCGGGCTTTACCTCCTTCTCTACATGACAGGCCCCCTCGCATGACCCCAGAGCCCCGCAAAACCGATGGCGCCAGCGCCAAGATCTATCGGCAGGCGCCCCTATGGGACGGCCAGCACACCGCAGCCATCGGTGATTTCCGCTGCACCGAGGTCGGGGCCGGTGCGAGCCTTCTGGACGGCATCGCGGAGGACCTTGCCGCCGAGGGCTTTCAGGCCCTGATCGGCCCGATGAACGGCAATACCTGGAACAGCTACCGCCTTGTGGTCGAAACCGATGGCTCCGCCCCGTTTCTGATGGAGCCGACCTCAAAACCCCATGACCAGCAGGCGTTTCAGGATGCGGGCTTTACCCCCGTCAGCCACTACTTCTCGGCCCGCGCCAAGTTGGCCGACGCGCTGGGCCATCCGCCCGACCCCGTGCCTGGGCTGAACGTCGAGACATGGGACGGCAACGACCCCGAAGCTCATTTCACGCAAGTGTTCCACCTGTCCGAGAAAGCCTTCGCCAACAACGCGTTCTATACACCCATCACGCTGGAGGCCTTTCTGGCGATGTATATGCCGCTGGTGCCCATGATGAAGCGCGAGCTGATCCTGATGGCCCGCGACGCGCAGGGCGAGTTGGCGGGTTTTCTCTTCGGTGTTCCGAACTATCAGGAAGGGCTTGAACCCGCTTCCGTCATCCTGAAAACCTATGCCAGCCTCGCCCCCGGTGCCGGCCACCACATGGCCCATGCCTTCCATGAGGCCGCACACCGGATGGGCTTTCAGACCGTCATCCACGCCCTCATCCATGAAACCAACACCTCGGCCGAGCGGAGCCGCCGCCATGGTGCCAGCACCTTCCGCCGTTACGCTCTGATGGGCCGCAGGTTGTGAGCGACCTCGCCGCGATCTTTGAGGCGACGGCCAGAGACGCGGGCGACCGGACCGCCCTTATCGCGCCCGAAGGTCAGATCAGTTTTGCCGACCTGAACACCCGTGCCACCGGCCTTACCGAACGCCTGGCAGCGAAGGGCATCACGAAGGGTGACCGCGTGCTGGTCGCCACGCCGGTCGGCATCGCGCTTTACGCCACGCTGGCCGCCTTGTGGCGGCTGGGGGCCGTGGCGGTTTTCCCCGAACCCGCGATGGGGCTGAAGGGTCTGTTGCACGCAATCCGTTCGGCGCGCCCGCGTGCCTTCATCGCCGCTGGCCCTTATCGGCTGCTGACGCTTCTGCCGCAGCTTTGGCGCATCCCGATGATCTGCCCGCGCGCCGATGACCACGGCACAAGCGCCCGCATTCCGCTTAGTCCGGGTGACCCCGCACTGATCTCGTTCACCTCAGGCTCGACCGGGCTGCCCAAGGCGATCCAGCGCAGCCATGCCTTCCTGTTGGCGCAGAATGACGCCGTGCTCCCGCTATTGGGCACCGACCCCGCGCCCCGTGATCTGGTGGCCTTTCCGGTTTTCGCTCTGATCAACCTGGCCGTTGGCCGCACATCGATCCTGCCCAATTGGCGGCAGAACCGGCAGGCCGAGGTGACGGGAAAGGCCTTGTTCGACTGGATCGACCAGACCCGCGCCACCCGCCTGCTTTTGCCCCCCGCCTTGTGCGAGACGTTGGGCGGAGGCGGCGCCCCCGCCGCCATCACCGACATTTTCACCGGCGGCGGCCCGGTCTTTCCCGATGTGATCGATCGCCTGCAACAGGGCCGCCCGGACCTGCGCATCACTTGCGTCTACGGCTCGACCGAGGCGGAACCGATCGCCCATCTCCACGCCGCCGATATCTCTCAGGCCGACCGTGAGGCGATGCAAAACGGGCAGGGCCTCTTGGCCGGGCAGCCGGTGGATCAGGTGCGCCTGCGCATCGTCGATGATGAAATTCAGGTGGCCGGCGATCACGTGAACAAAGGCTATCTCGACCCCGCGCGCGACGCGGGCACGAAGGTGGCCGACGGCGGCATCATCTGGCACCGCACCGGCGATGCCGGCCGCCTGGACGAGAAGGGCCGCCTCTGGCTGCTGGGCCGCACCACGGCGGTTGCCCGGCGCGGCGGCCAGACGATCTACCCCTTCACCATTGAGACCGCCGCCCGCTTCTGGCCCGGCCTCCGCCGCGCGGCATTGGCGCAAGTCGGTGACGATCTGGTGCTGGCGGTTGAGGGCGATACCGCCCACCTCGCCGATTGGCGCGCCAGTGCGGATGCCCTGGGAATTTACGACGTGAAAGCCCTGCCCGCCCTACCCCTCGACAGACGCCACCGCTCAAAAATCGACTATCCGGCCCTGGCGAAGATGCTTGGTGTTAAGGGCTAGAGCGTTCTTGGGATCGGTCGTCTTGAACCTCAGATGAGGTTGATTTTCGCGTTGTGGCGCTGGCAGGCGGCGCCGATGTGCGCGTGTGAAACAGCGCCACTCCGAGCCCAGACCTGCCGAGTTTCTACCTCTAGTCGATTGGCTCCGCCGCGTCAGCGGCAGGCGCCTGCAACACCCTTAGACCTTCCAAGATCACTGTCGCCGTAGCCTCATCTGACGTCGCGATTGCATCAATCAAACGTTCCGTTTGCGCTGCGTCAGCGGCCTGCATAGCATCAATCTCAGCCTGTAGGCCGATAACCGTTTGTTGCAGCGCCTCTGCCTCGCGGTTTGGCAGATAGGTATTGGCGGCAAACTGTGCGCCAAACACAAGGAACGGGATCAAAATCGCGGCCCACACTGCGCCCTTACCTAATTGGATAGCATCCGCCGCCGCTTCATCGTTCTTTGACGCGGCTTCCTTGAAGTCTTTCAGGAATTCTGCGGCTGCAAGTTGTAGCTCTGTTGCTGTCTGCGCCGAGGTTTCGGCAACGTGAGAGATTTGGTCAAACCGTCGCTCAATCCTTTCGAGACGCTTGTTTGTCTCGATAAGCGGGTTCTCTATTCTTGGCAGGTCAATGACCGGCGGCATTACTTCAAGTCGGTCGTGTTGCATTTGGTCCAAAACGCTTTGTTGCTCTGCGATACCGGCGGCAACGCGCGAGAATGACGAGTCTTCACCCAAGCCGAGACCACGCATCCGGTCTTGCAGACCAGAGGCCGCTAACGCGGCTGCTCCCGCCGCGCCTGTCAGGCTATCCATATAGCCTTCTGGCAAGCCTCCTAGTGCCGCTTTCCGGGCTTCCTCCATTGCGTCCTGTTCTGCGCTTAGGTGGTCCATGATACCCGCACCCGTGAGGGCGGACAGATGATCTTGGATACCACTCGTTGCCAATCCGCTCATGGCGTCATTGACTTGATCTTGAATGCTAACAATTCCGCTTGCTTTGATTGCATTTTGCAGACTGTTCACGGAACCCATATCTTTCTGCAGAGCGCTAACGCCGCCGATACCGCGCAGAGCGTCATTCATGACCGCGCTGCCTTCCGTCAACTCCTTGAATTGTTCCCGCAAGCGCTCACCCGCAACCGCACGTTCTTCATCGCTCATTTCCACGCCTAGCTTGGAAATGTCGAACCCCTTGGGTTTTTCATCGTCGGAATGTTCATCACTCATCATCTATCTCTTGCCATAGTGGAGCCGCGCTATACACGATATAGTTCCTTCCAACGTCGTTTACTAGCAATGGAGCCCGACACAAAGGCAGCTTTTCGAGCTTTAACAAGTCATGTCGCATACGCAGCGAACACGGTTTTCCGCCCGAGGTGTTTTTTGCTGCGGTTGTGAAGTGAATAAAGCGGCCATTGGCGCAAGTGCAGGGAACGGCAGCAAAGTCCGCACAGCCGATATCGAGGTAAAATAGCCTGACGCGGCTCTTCACTTCAGAAAGCTTCGTGTGTCTGGTTGAAGTTTCGCAAGCTTCCACAATCGCAAGCCGAGGTGTCCCGGGCTTGACCCGGGACCTCATCTGGCGATGAACATGGGCGCTTAGAAGTCCAAATTCTCCACGCTCAGCGCGTTTTGCTGGATGAACTCGCGGCGCGGTTCCACCACGTCGCCCATCAGCTTGGTGAAGATGTCGTCTGCATCGGCCAGATCATCGACCTTCACTTGCAGAAGCGTGCGCGCATCAGGATCGAGGGTGGTTTCCCACAGCTGATCGGGGTTCATCTCGCCCAGGCCTTTGTAGCGCTGCAGGCTGAGGCCCTTCTCGCCCTCTTCGAGGATCGCGTTCAACAGCTCGGTCGGCCCGTGGATCAGGATCTCGCGATCCTTCCGCGCCAGCTTGGCGGGGTCGCGGTAGACGTCGCGCACATCCGCGGAAATCGACGACAACCGCCGCGCCTCGCCCGACCGCAGCACGGCGCCGTCCAGCGTGCGCACCTCTTCGACACCGCGCAGGATCCGCGCCAGCCGGATGCCGTGATCTTGTGTGATCCGGCCCTGCCAGCCGCGCTCATATTCGGCCGCGACCTGATCCAGCCGCTTGGCCACGGCGTCGGCCACGCCTTGCAGATCGGCGTCCGCCCGGCCCTGATCGAAGGCGCCGGCAAGGGCCGCCTGCTCAAGGATATGACGCGGGTAGTGGGTGGGGAAGGCATCGAGCACGCGCTTGAAGTTGCGCGCGCCTTCGACCACGCGAGTCAGGTCCTGCCCCGCGATCTCTTCGCCCGAGGGCAGGCGCAGGACCGCGCCATCGGTGCCCATCTGGATCAGGTAATCCTCAAGCGCTGACTGGTCCTTGAGGTAGACCTCGGACTTGCCGCGCGCGACCTTATAGAGCGGCGGCTGCGCGATGTAGAGGTACCCGCCCTCTATGATCTCGGGCATCTGGCGGAAGAAGAACGTCAGAAGCAGCGTGCGGATATGCGCGCCGTCCACATCGGCATCGGTCATGATGACGATCTTGTGGTAGCGCAGCTTGTCGATGTTGAACTCGTCTCGCCCGATGCCGGTGCCAAGCGCGGTGATCAGCGTGCCGATCTCCTGGCTGCCCAGCATCCGGTCGAACCGCGCGCGCTCCACGTTCAGGATCTTGCCGCGCAAGGGCAGAACGGCCTGATTGGCACGGCTCCGGCCCTGCTTGGCCGATCCGCCGGCGCTGTCGCCCTCGACCAGGAAGATCTCGGACTTCGCCGGGTCCCGCTCCTGACAATCGGCCAGCTTGCCGGGCAGGCTGGCGACATCCATCGCCGTCTTGCGCCGCGTCAGCTCGCGCGCCTTGCGCGCCGCCTCGCGGGCCAGCGCCGCCTCGATGATCTTGCTGACGATCACGCGGGCTTCGGTGGGATGTTCCTCAAACCACTCGGCCAGCTTTTCGTTCACGAGGTTCTCGACCGCGGGCCGCACCTCGGACGAGACCAGCTTGTCTTTCGTCTGGCTTGAGAATTTCGGGTCGGGCACCTTCACGCTGAGAACGCAGGTCAGCCCCTCGCGCGCATCGTCACCCGTAAAGCTGACCTTCTCTTTCTTGGCGATCCCGCTGGATTGCGCGTAATTGTTGATCGTGCGTGTCAGCGCGCCGCGAAAGCCCGCCATATGCGTGCCGCCGTCGCGCTGGGGGATGTTGTTGGTGAAGGGCAGCACCGTCTCGTGGTAGCTGTCGTTCCACCACATCGCCACTTCCACGCCGATCCCGTCACGCTCACCGGTCATGTAGATCGGCTCGGACAGGGCCGATTGCTTGGACCGGTCGAGGTATTTCACGAATTCCCGGACGCCGCCTTCGTAGAAGAGCTCGCTTTTCAAGGGTTCGGCGGGGCGTTCATCCTCCAGAATGATCCGCACGCCGGAATTCAGGAAGGCCAGCTCGCGCAGGCGGTTCTCAAGCGTCTTGAACTGATAGTCGAGGTTCGAGAATGTCTCGGTCGAGGCCAGAAACCGCACCTCGGTGCCCTTCTTGCCGTTGGCATCGCCCACCACGCGCAGGGGCTCAACCGTGTCGCCCATCGCGAACTTGGCGTAATGCTCCTTACCATCGCGCCAGATGCGCAATTCCAGCCATTCCGACAGCGCGTTGACCACCGACACGCCCACGCCATGCAGGCCGCCCGACACTTTGTAGCTGTTCTGGTCGAACTTCCCGCCCGCATGCAGCTGGGTCATGATGACCTCGGCCGCCGAAACACCCTCTTCCTCATGGATGCCCACCGGAATGCCGCGGCCATTGTCGCTGACCGACACGCTGCTATCGGCGTGGATCTTCACATTCACCGCGTCGGCATGGCCTGCCAGCGCCTCGTCGATGCCGTTATCGACCACCTCATACACCATGTGGTGCAGGCCCGACCCATCGTCGGTGTCGCCGATATACATCCCAGGCCGCTTGCGCACGGCCTCCAACCCTTTGAGCACCTTGATGGATTCGGCGCCGTATTCTTCGGGCTTCTTGTCGTCTTCACTCAAAACGTGTTCGCCTCATATGAGATTTTGTGCAGCACCAGTCCCGTCCAGCGGCCTTTGAGGCCCAGGAGGTAACCGCGGATCATGTCGTTCGAGAATTCGTCGCTGGACGCCTCGTCCGACAGGGTAAAGCGGCAGATCAGCCGATTGCGGTAATCATGCGGCTCAAGCGCCTCGTCGCCGAAGGACTGGCCGATGATGATCCGCTCCTCGCTGGTCTGATCGATATAGCCCAGGCAGAAATCCTCGCTCAGCGCCTGAACCACCCGAAGCATCGTCTGCGGCGTGCGAAAATTCTGCTCGCCGGTCTCGAACTTGGCAAAAGCATCCTCGATTTCGGTGCAATCCTGACGCTCAACATCCAGCGCCACTTCAAACGTCTGACCGAGGCCAAAGACGCTGAGAAGCGCGTGGTCGTGAAACCGGCCCCGGGTCTCGGGACGTTCCCGCGCGACCAGACCGCACAGCGCATCGACCACCGTGCCCAGGCAGTTCATGCCCCGCTTCCAGCCGGCCTCGCCGACATACATGCCGGGACGCGCTTGAACCGCTTCTAACAAGTTCATATTGCTTGATAATTTCCCCGTAAGCGCCGGGTGCGTCTGGGTGTGTTCCGCCATACTCGCAAAGTCCTGCCTGACCTGCACAATTTATACGCTCTTGTAGGGGCAATGTCACGTGGCAGACACAATATTTGGTGTCTGTTGCTGAACTTATTCGGCGAGAATTCCGGCCTGCCGGAAGATCATGGATATGCAGGCAAAAGCGCGCCGCAGATCAGGCCATGAAAACGGATGTGTCAGCGTAGACACGCCAATCGGCGATCCGGCCGTCGCGGAACGTATAGATATCGGTGCAGGGCAGGGCGATCTTGGCGCCGTCCTTCAGCCGCGTGAAGTGCGAGGTGACTTCGAAAATCGCGACATCCCCTCGGCTGAATTTCATCCGCATATCGTGCCCGTCCCAGGTGACCAGCCCACCTTGCCACGCCATGTAGGTCCTGATCCCGTCCAGCCCGTAGACAGGTTCGCGTGCGCCGACGCGGTACAACACGTCCGGCGTAAAGAAATCGTCCGCCGCCTGCCAGTTGCTGCGGCCAACCGTGGCTTCCATCCGCTCGACAAAGTCGGTCAGCGGATCGTCGACGATCTTGGGTGGGTTTGTGTCAGTCATAGAGGCCATCCTTCAGGGCGCGATGCCCTGAATATCCATCGCGCGCGTCACCTCGTCCAGGGCAGAGAGGCGTTGATAGAGGTTCTGCGTCCGTGGCCAGCCGGCAAGACCGCCATCGATCACCCATCCGCACCAGCGCAGCATCGGCACGGCGTAGTAATCGGCGATTGTGGGGCCCGGGGCCGCAAGCCAGTCGCGGCCATTCAGATGCGCCTCGATCTGGTCCAGCCCCGCCCGCACCAGCCTGATGCCCGCCGCCTTTGTGCCGTCGAGCACGGCCTCGGCCTGATCGCTGACATAGCGCTGCGGGACGAAGACGGGAAAGAAGGCGGGGTGAAAATCGCCCGTCATGAAGGCGCACCACTTCGCGACCTCGGCCCGGCTGAGCGCATCATCGCCGCCCAGCAGATCGGGGCGCCCGGCCGTCTCGGCGATGTATTGCAGTATCGCATGGCATTGGGTCAGAACACGCCCATCGGCCAATTGCAGCGCGGGCACGGCGCCGGTCGGATTGATCCGCCGATAAGTATCATCGCGCGGCGCTTTCGCCAGCTCATGCGGCGCGCCAACGGCGATCAGCAGAATATGCGGCGCCAGCGCGCAGGCCCCAGGACGATAGAACAGCGTTGGTTCTGACATGGGACAGTTCTCCTAGGGGCATTCAGCTTTGGGTGACATAAGTTGCCTTGAGCTGATTGCCAGTAAGCGGCCCTCATTCTCCGGCCAGCCGGGTGTAGCGTCGGTGCAAGGCATCTGCCTCGGACCACAGCTTGGCGCGGGGTTGGTCGCGCCGGTGGTCCGCCAGATAGGTTTCAGCGTCTGCCACCTCGGCCGTGATCAGCGCCTCCAGCACCGGGTCAGGCGGGCCCGCCTCGCCAGCTTCGGTCAGCGCCTTCTTACGCTCGGTCAGCGTGGCCAGGGCCTGAGCCTCGGCGGGGGAAAGGTCGGCTCCGGCGACCAGCGCCGCCATATCCATCGGTGGCATAGCCCGGTCCGCCAGCCGCATCCAGCGCAGCGCCAGCGCAGGCCTCAGCGCATAGAAATAGCGCTTCAGCCGCACCCCGCCGTCCTCATTGCGCGCCCTGTCATGCTGCCGTCTGAGCAGCGCAAGATAGTGCCAACTGATCGCAGCCCGGTCGAGCGCCCCGGCACAAAACGCCGTTAGTGCCTCGCGAACACCGTCAACCTCGGCATAGACGATCGGGGATTGCAGCCACTCGGCGATCACCGCGTTCGAGCCCATGGCCAGACGCAGCGCCTTGCCCAGTTCCCAGCCCGACAAATCCATATCGCCGTCAATCGGCCGCTCGATCACATCTCGCTTGCGGGCAAGCGACAGATGCCAGTCGACAGGCCGCGCATAGACGAACCGCACATCGTAATCGCTATCGGGCGAGTGAAAGCCCCAGGCGCGCGACCCGGATTCGACGGCGAAAAGGATCGTCGCGCCCTCCTCATCGGCGATCTCGTCCAACAGGGCCCGGATATGCGCCTGCATACGAGGCGAAACGGGGTTGGTCATTCCGCCTCCGGCAGGGTCAGTGATCCGTCATCGGCAAGCGGCCAGAACGGGTTCATCGCCACTTCCCAGACATGTCCGTCGGGGTCCGCCCAATAGCCGGAATAACCGCCCCAAAAGACCTTCTCAGGCGCTTTCAACCCGGTCGCGCCCGCCGCCAGAGCCGCCTGATACGCGGCATCCACCTCGGCCTCGGTCGCAAAGTTCTGTGCCAGGGTCATCGCGCCGGTGCCCAGCTTGGCATCCGCGCGCCCCTGATCCTCGGCCAAGGGGCCCAGACCGAAGAGGCCCAGGACCGCGCCATGGATCTGGTAGAACACCACTGCATCCTGACTGCGGGGATGCTCGTGCCATCCCAAGGCGGCATAGAACGCCCGGCTTCGCGCCAGATCGGCAACGCCGAGCGTTATCAAGGTAACGCGCTGTGGGGTCATGGCAGGGGCCTTTCCTGAATGCTGGAGACAGTGTCCGCCTCGGTCACTTCGAAATACTGCGCCCGCGATCCCAAGGCGTCAAACAACTCGGCGCCCGTTCCGGTCATCCAGGCCTGTGCCCCCAGCGCGCAGATCTCATCATAAAGCGCGGCACGGCGATCGGCATCGAGATGCGCGGCAACTTCGTCCAGCAGCAGGATCGGCGGGGCGCCGAAATCCTGGGCAAGGGCCCGCGCATTGGCCAGGACCAGCGACAACAGCAAGGCCTTCTGCTCACCCGTCGAACATTGCGCCGCCGCCACGCCCTTGGCCGCGTAAACCGCCGCCAGATCGGCGCGGTGGGGGCCGACCAAAGTGCGCCCGGCGCGCAGATCGGCGGGGCGTGCGGCCGCGAGCGCCTCAGCCAGGTCCCCGCCAGCCTCTTCGGCGCCATCGGGGCCGATCAGCGCCAGATCGGCGGTGGGAAACGCCGTTTCGGCGCCGTCCTGTGCCGCGATCAGCCGGGCAACGGCCGCCGCTCGGTTTGCCCGGATCATGGCGCCGGACAGGGCCATCTGGCCTTCCAGCGCGTCGTACCAGCGCGCATCGCTGACCTGATCACGCAGCAGACGGTTCCGCTCGCGCATCGCCTTGTCGTAGTCCAGCACGGCCTCGGCATGGCCTGGCTCAAAGCTCATCGTAATCCGGTCGAGGAACCGGCGGCGGCCATCTGCCCCCTCGGTCCAGAGCCGGTCCATCGCCGGCACCAGCCAGATCACCCGCGCGATCCGCCCCAGCGCCACCTGCGCCGCGGCCTTGCCATCGATGCGCACCTGCCGCGCAGCACCCGGATCGGCCCAGGTTTCAACCTCATGGATCTGATGCAGGCTCTGGAGGACAGCGGCCACCTTCCAGCCCAGCGCTTCGGGCCGACGCGCGATCTCATCGGCGGCGGCCCGCCTCAGGCCACGGCCCGGAGACAGCAGCGAAACCGCCTCAAGAATGTTGGTCTTGCCCGCCCCGTTCGGCCCGAAAATCGCAACCGGCCCGCCTGTCAGGTCCAGCCGCACCATGCGATGGCTACGAAAATGCGACAGCCGAAGCTCCGTCACCGAAAGCCCGGGCACACCACACCTCTTTCCTGTTTGGAAGTATCCTCGGGGGAGCGCGAGGGGGCAGACGGCCCCCTCGCTCCGCCACGGATCACACGCGCATCGGCATCACGACGTAAACCGCCGAGGTATCGCCGCCCTCGCGCATCAGTGTCGGGTCGCCGGAGGAGTTGAACAGAAACACCGCATTCTCGCGGTCGACTTGGCTGGCGATCTCAAGCAGGTACTTGGCGTTGAAGCCAATCTCCAGCCGCTCGTCGCCATAGGCCACGGCCAGTTCCTCTTCCGCCGCACCGCTGTCGGGGGCGTTGACCGACAAAACCAGACGATCTTCATCAAGCGACAGCTTTACCGCCCGGCTGCGTTCGGACGACACCGTTGCCACGCGGTCGACCGCCTTGGCAAACTCGGCCGCATCCACCTCAAGCCGCTTGGTGTTGCCTTGCGGAATGACGCGGGTGTAGTCGGGGAAGGTGCCGTCGATCACCTTCGAGGTCAGCGTGATCTCAGGCGTGGCAAAGCGCACCTTCGTCTCGCTGACACTGACGGCGATGGTGGTGTCGTCATCATCAAGCAGTTTGCGCATCTCGCCCACTGTCTTGCGCGGCACGATCACGCCAGGCAGGCCATCGGCCCCTTCAGGCAATTCGGCATCGATCCGCGCCAGGCGGTGGCCATCGGTCGCCACGCAGCGCAGGACCGGGCCCTCTTCGCCGGTAGCCATATGCATGTAGACGCCGTTCAGGTAATATCGCGTCTCTTCGGTCGAGATCGCGAATTTCGACTTGTCGAAAAGCCGCCGCAGGACCGGGGCCGGGCAGGAAAAGTTCGACGAATATTCCGACGAGGCCATCACCGGGAAATCTTCCTTGGGCAGCGTCGCCAGCGAAAAGGTCGACCGGCCCGCGGCCACTGTGATCCGGCCCGAGGCGCCGTCTTCCGACAGGCTGACCAGCGCGCCGTCGGGCAGTTTGCGCACGATCTCGTGCAGGGTCACGGCACTTACCGTGGTGGCACCGGCGCGTTCGACCTGTGCATTGACCTTGTCGACCACCTCGATATCCAGATCGGTCGCGCGGAAGCTGACGGTGTCACCCTCGGCCTCGATCAGCACATTGGCGAGGATCGGTATGGTGTTGCGCCGCTCGACAACCGATTGCGCCTGGCCGACCGCCTTAAGCAGCGTGCCGCGTTCGATGCTGATTTTCATGCCCTCGCTCCCCACCCTTGCACTGCCGGCAAGACTGTAACCTGTTCCGGGACGGCAAAATTAGCCAATCTGCCGGTCGGCACAAGCCCTTTCGGGTGAGACAGGTTTCAGTGGGGGCCCGAAATGCGCGCCTTGCGCCAGGCAGACGGCGTGATACCGCGCGCCTTGCGGAAACTGCGCGAGAAATGGGCTTGGTCGGCAAAGCCGCATTCAAACGCGATCGTCCCCAATGGCAAATGCGGATTGGCCAAAAGCTCTTCCGCGCGCTCAAGCCTCAGCGCCATGACCAAGGCGTGCGGCGTCTGGCGTCGGGTGGCGCGTAACGCCCGGGTCAGCCCCGAGGGGCTGAGGCCGACAGTCTCGGCCATCTGATCGCGGGTGATCGTGCGTGCAAGGTTCGAGCGAACGAAATCAAGAAGCTTCCGGTGACGATCGGGTGCCAGTCCACTGCGGCTTGGCGACTGCGCGACCGCGTGCCGGTCCGCATGCGCCCGCACCAGCAAAACGAGGAAGGCCCGCGACATCGCATCCAGAAGGATCGGCGCCCCGATATCGGCATCCTCAACCGCCGCGCCAAGACGACCTGCCAGATCGACCAGCCGCCGATCATGCAGGTGAAAGTTCTCGGCCAAGCGGCCCGGTCCGGCCAGAATTCCGATCTCGGCCTCGACGAATTCGCGCAACAGATCCGGCGCTATCGCGACTTCGACCGCCCGCACCGGTTCTGCCCAGCGAATGGAGCGTCTGGTATCCGCCGGGATGGCCAGAAAATCGCCAGGCTCGATGATCATCGAATAGGGCTGACCCAGATCATACCGCTCAAGCTGAACCGGCTGGTCGAGCAACGGCAGGATCAGGCGATGATCCGAGAAGGGCTCAAGAACACTCCGCATCTGGATCGGATCGTGCAGCCGGACATGCATCATGTTGTTGCCCCCGGTGGCCACACCGATCGGCGAGGCTTGGGACGTTGCGAGGTTTTCTGAGATATGGATCAAAGGACCGGCCTTGAGCTGAACTGATCAGTTTAGAAAATAGTGGTTTCTGCCGTGACGTCAACGGGATTCCGGAAACAATTCATACCGCTCGCGGAATGGTGTTGAACCGTTATCATCTTACGCACGACACACAGAGACAGATCATTAAAGGAGATCAGCCGTTGAACCGTCTAAAATCTTTCCTGTGCCAGGCGCTGATTTGCGGCGCGCTCATCACTCCCGCCAATGCCAGTGACACGCTCGATCCCTGCCTGGTTGGCCTTTGGCGGGCCGACCTTGATGACATGGCACATGTCTATTCCGTCCAGATGAACGCAAGCTCGGTCACGGCGACAGGTGATGTTCGGATGCGGATTTATGACAATGGTATTGGCAACATGAGCGTGCAGAACCTGTCCTACGACATGATCATGGAAGCTATGCCGCCGATGACAGTCAGCGTTACCGGCGATAATAGCTTTACCATTCGAACGCTGGATATGTTCGCTTACTTTGAGCCTGAGGGCTACGATCTGGTGGCTCGTGCCGAGGTTCTGGGCATGGTCATCGACGTCCCTTTTACCGATGGGTCTATGTTTGTCGCCCAGAACAGCACGGGTGAGTTCGGTTGCACCGAAGACAGTCTTTCATTCGAGATGGCCGAGATCGGCAAGATACCCCGCAAATGGTATCGGTTGCCGGTACCGGGCGACCGCTGAGCAGCTTTATGCGCGGCGCGCCTTAGCTCTCCAGCATGCGGCGAAGAAGCTCTAGATCTTCTGTCATCTGCTGATCGTCGACCTTCAGCTCTTCGATCCGCTTGACCCCATGCATGACAGTGGTGTGATCGCGCCCGCCAAAGCGGCGCCCGATCTCGGGCAGGCTGCGGGTGGTCAGCTTCTTGGCCAGATACATCGCGATCTGACGCGGCCGGGCGATGGTGCGCACGCGCTTGGGGCCCAGCATGTCGGACAGGCGGATGTTGTAATGTTCGCTGACCTTGCGCTGGATCTCCTCAACCGTCACCTTGCGGTCGGATTGCTTGAGGATGTCGGCCAGACAATCCTGCGCCAGATCCAGTGTGATCTCGCGCCCGACGAGCGAGGCGAAGGCGAAAAGCCGCGTCAGCGCGCCTTCCAGCACCCGGACATTGCTGGTGATCCGGTGGGCCAGAAATTCCAGCACCCCGTCGGCCAGCTCTAGCCCCTTGTATTGCTGGTGATAGTAATCGGCCTTTTGCTGGAGGATGCCCAGGCGAAGCTCGTAATCCGTCGGGTGCAGATCGACGACCAGACCGCATTGCAGGCGGCTTTTGATGCGATCCTCGAGATCCTTGATCTCACCCGGGGCGCGGTCAGCGGAAATGATGATCTGCTTGTTCTGATCGACGAGCGCGTTGAAGGTGTGAAAGAACTCCTCCTGCGTCGATTCCTTGCCGGCGATGAATTGCACGTCATCGACCATCAGCACATCAACCGACCGGAACAGCGTTTTGAACGCCATCATGTCCTTGTCGCGCAAGGCCTGCACGAAGCGGTACATGAACTGCTCCGCCGACAGGTAGACCACGCGCAGGTCAGGGCGACGGGTCTGAAGCTCCCAGGCGATGGCATGCATGAGGTGCGTTTTCCCCAAGCCGACGCCGCCATAGAGGAAGAGCGGGTTGAACGAGACAGCGCCCCCCTCGGCCACACGGCGCGCGGCGGCATGGGCCAGGGCGTTCGGCTTGCCCACCACGAAGCTGTCAAAGGTAAAGCGCCCGTCCAACGGCGCGCCGGGCAAGTCCGCCTCATCCGGTAGGGCGGCACCGTTCTTGCGTTGTGTCTTTGGCTTGTCTTGCGGCGCGCTTGCCATTTCGGCCCGCGGCGCCACGCAAAACTCAATGCGGCTCACCTTGGCGCCCGCGCCAATCAGATGGCGCAGAATCTGATCGCTGTAATTCCGCGAGACCCAATTTCCGACAAACGTCGTCGGTACTTGAATCTTCGCAACACCATCCGTCAACTCGTTAAATTGCAGGGGTTCTATCCATGTCGTGTAGTTGTTCTTGCCTACCGTTTTCTGCAGTTCAGCCAGCACATGTCCCCAGGTTTCACTTTTCATTCTTGTGTGCCCAATCGCTCGTTTTGTTTTCGATCCAATGACAGGGGCAGACCCTGCACCGGTATGCGACGAACATATCCCAGGGCACATGGGGCACGCAGCCCATGCATCCAGCCGATCGGACACGAAACATGGGGCAAAGACTGCCGGGCATCCGGCGCTCCTCCCCTGTTCCGCACAATGCGGTCAGTCAGACAGGGTTCGCGCCGCAGCACTTCGGACTGGCAGGCCGAAGTCACCACAGGTCCGGCGATCTGGAATGGCTTGAACCATACCAAAATGCCGGAAGCACGAGCGTAAAACCCAAAAACACGCCATCTGCGGCCGGTAAATACTTACCCGGTTCGCAATTTAGCTGCCCGTGCCCAATCCCTTGTCCCCCAAGGCGATGTGAATCGCTTGGGCAAGCTAGCAAGCGTCTTTGACCTCTCGCAACAGAACTTCGCGCTTGACTCAAAGATCGCCGGAACGAATCCCGAAGGCCTGTGCAAGGCTGCATCACATGGCAGAAACTCGCTTATGAAAAACGAAAGACGCCGCCCCGAGGGCGGCGCATTCAAACGGCAATGAGTGGCGGTTTAGGCGCCGAGCGCTTTCACACGGGCCGATAGGCGCGAGATTTTGCGCGAGGCGGTGTTCTTGTGAAACACGCCCTTGGTGACGCCACGCATCACTTCGGGCTGCGCCACTTTCAGCGCTTCTGCAGCCGCATCCTTATTGCCAGACGCGATCGCCTCTTCCACCTTCCGCAGATGCGTACGAATACGCGAGCGGCGCGCCGTGTTGACGGCGGTGCGGCGCACGGTCTGGCGGGCGCGTTTTTTCGACTGGGGCGTATTGGCCATATTCTTTCGGTCCCGTAAATTGGGGTCATGTCATTCGAAGACGCGCTTCTAGGCCCGAGTCGGGGCCAAGTCAACGGGGTTTTCAGGGGTGTTCGGCGTTATTTGTCGCGAAACTGCGCTTCGCGCTTTTCAAGAAAGGCGGTCATGCCCTCGGCCTGATCTTCGGTCGCGAAAAGGGCGTGGAACAGACGGCGTTCGAACAAGAGGCCTTCGCGCAGCGTCGTCTCATAGCTGCGATTGACCGCCTCTTTCACCGCCATCGCCGTCAGCGTCGATTTCTCGGCAATCTTCTGGGCGGCGGCCATCGCCTCGGACATCAGCTTTTTCGTGGGCACGACGCGGCTGACCAACCCTGCGCGCTCGGCCTCGGCCGCGTCCATGAAGCGGCCCGTCAGATGCATATCCATCGCCTTGGACTTGCCCACAAGCCGGGTCAGCCGCTGGGTGCCACCGATGCCAGCCACGGTGCCCAGATTGATCTCGGGCTGGCCAAACTTGGCGGTCTCGGAGGCGATGATGAAATCGCACATCATCGCCAGCTCGCACCCGCCGCCCAGCGCATAGCCCGAGACGGCCGCGATGATCGGCTTGCGGCAGCGCATCATATGCTCGGTTTGGTCGGTGAAAAGGTCCTCGGTGAAGGCATCGACAAACGACTTGTCGGCCATCTCCTTCACATCGGCGCCGGCGGCAAAGGCCTTTTCCGACCCCGTCAGCACGATGCACCGTACCTTGTCATTGGCGCCCGCCGCCTGCACGGCATCGGACAACTCGCCCAACAGCTTGGCGTTCAATGCGTTCAGCGCATCCGGGCGGTTTAGGGTGATAAGAGCGACGTTGTCTTCAACGTCGAAGATGATCGTCTGATAAGCCATCAGCAGATGTTCCTTTGCGCCCCTAGCCTTGAGTCCTAGCAGCCCGTGCGCGACGTTCAAGCTATCTTTGGCAAGCCGGACAGTAGAACGAGGATCGGCCCGATTGCACGATCCGACCCACGACGCCATGGCATGCGGGCGTCTGACAGGGCTGCCCCTCGCGGTCATAGACGCGGAAGGTGTGCTGGAAATAGCCAAGCTCTCCATCGGCCTGGCGATAATCGCGCAACGACGATCCGCCCGCCTCGATCGCCTCGGCCAGAACATCGCGGATGATCGGAACCAGGCCCGCGACCCGGGGCGCGGCGATGCGGCCCGCCTTGCGTTTGGGCGAGAGGCCGGCGCGGTGCAGCACCTCGCAGACATAGATATTGCCCAGGCCCGCAATGATGCGCTGGTCCAACAGCGCAGTCTTTATAGGCGTGTTTCGGTCGCGCAATCGGTCGATCAAGTAGTCTTCGTTAAAGGTATTTCCCAAAGGCTCGGGCCCGAGGGACGCTAGCAGCCAATGCGCCTCGGCGTCCGCAGTCTGCATCAGATCCATGGCACCGAACCGGCGGGCATCGTTGAAGGTGACGCGGGTGCCGTCCTCCATATCCAGCACCACATGGTCGTGTTTCTCAGGCGCCGGATGATCGTGGTGAAACTGCCCCAGAGGCGCGCCCGAAATCAGCATCCGCCCGGACATGCCCAGATGGATCAACAGGCTTTCGCCCGACGACAGATCGGCCAGGATGTATTTCGACCGACGGCGTAAACGCTCAACCCGCTGTCCGGTCAGCCTTGCGGCCATGCCATCGGGAAAAGGCCAGCGCAGGTCTGGGCGCCGCACATCGGCCGCCGCGATCACCTTGCCTTCCATCACCGGCAAAAGCCCGCGGCGAACCGTTTCAACTTCGGGAAGTTCGGGCATTAAAGCCTGTTCTGCGTGATATGGGTCATCAGCCTCTGCTTCAGATCTGCGGCCCCGGTGACATACTTCAAGATCTCGACCTTACGGCCATCCTCGAAATAAAGGCGAAAAATATACGCACCATCATCCTCAAGACTGGTCAGCTTGCGCAAATCGTGGGCCCGGCGCGTTTGCCAATAGGTCGGCACCATCAGATCATTGCCAACGATCTCAATCCGGTAGCGCAGGATGAAGGCCAGATAGATCGCCGCCAAGAGACAGGCGCCCGCGAAAATCGGCATGCCATCCGACCCGATAATACTCATACCCGGTGTCCATTCCGCCCCCGGCCACATCAGCGCCAGCATGAGGCCAACCACCACGGTCGACAGGGCTTTCAGGCCGATCGTTGCATCATGCTGGACCTGACCGGCGGCCAGACCTGCCTGTTGCGCCGACCCGATATCGGCAACCAGCTTCGCAGCACCCAGCCCCGACGCCGACCTGTTGGCCAGCCGATCCATACCTCGGCGCACCCGCCCCATGCCGGGGCGGTTCAACACGAAAACCAGTACCGCGCCGATCAGAAGGTAGATCATGATGATCTTCAGGTCGCTCATTCCCCTCACCCCAACTCCCCTGCGGCATGATCGCCGTTTGTGTCTGGACGCATCACGCTATATCGAGACTTTGAACTTTCTTGGGCAGGGCGCGATGAAAGACAAGACCACACATTTCGGCTTTCAGGAAGTCGCCGAAGACGACAAGGCGGGCATGGTGCATGGCGTCTTCAGCAGCGTCGCCTCGCGCTATGATGTGATGAACGATCTGATGTCGGGCGGTGTTCATCGGATCTGGAAAGACGCGATGATGGATTGGCTGGCGCCGCAATCGCATCAGCATCTGCTAGATGTGGCGGGCGGCACCGGTGATATTGCGTTCCGGTTTCTCAAGCGGGCGCCGGGTGCCACGGCGACTGTGCTGGACATGACCGAGGGCATGCTGATCGAGGGGCAGAAACGCGCCGAGGCCGAAAAGCTGGCCGACAGCCTGGGGTGGGTCGTGGGCGACGCGATGGCGCTGCCCTTCGATGACAACAGCTTTGATGTCTACACGATCAGCTTTGGCATCCGGAATGTCACCCGCATCGAAGACGCGTTGGCCGAGGCCTACCGGGTGCTGCGCCCCGGGGGGCGTCTGATGGTGCTGGAATTCTCGCAATTGCCGAACCCTGCGATGCAATGGGCCTATGACCGCTATTCCTTAAACGTGATCCCGGTGATGGGCCAGATCGTAGCCAATGATCGTGACAGCTACCAATACCTGGTCGAATCCATCCGGCGCTTTCCCGATCAGGAAAGGTTTGCCGCAATGATTACTGAGGCGGGCTTCGATCAGGTGAAGTACCGCAACATGACGATGGGCGTGGCGGCCTTGCATTCCGGGTGGAAGCTCTGACGTGAAAGGTCCGCACAACATCTGGCGGTTGATCCGCACCGGCGCCACGCTGGAACGCACCGGAGCCATGGGCGTGGTGCTTGAGGCCTTCAACGCGCCCCCAAACCTGCGGATTGCCGCACGCCTTCTGGGCTGGCCGTTCAAGTGGCTGGGACTGAAGGGCGATTCCAACATGCCGCCCGCCACGCGGGCGCTGACGGCGCTTGGCCCGGCCTACATCAAATTCGGCCAAGTCCTATCGACCCGCCCCGACGTGGTGGGCGATGAATTGGCTGTGCAACTGAAGGTGCTGCAAGACAAGCTGCCCCCCTTTCCGACCGAGATTGCCAAAGAGATGATCGAGGCGGAACTGGAAGTGCCGGTCGATCAGCTTTTCTCGGAGTTTTCCGGGCCCGTTGCAGCCGCGTCCATCGCCCAGGTTCACCGTGCCCGACTGGCCGAGACGGGCGAAGAGGTTGCGGTGAAAGTGCTGCGCCCGAAGATCGAAAAGGCGTTCCGCAAAGATATCGATGCATTCTACTTCGCCGCCTCGATGATCGAGTTCCTCTCGCCCTCGTCCCGCCGCCTGCGACCGAACGAAGTGATCCGCCACTTCGAAGGCGTGGTCATGGGTGAGCTGGATTTGCGGCTGGAAAGCTCGGCAGCGGCTGAGTTTGCGTCGACTACGGACAAGGATGACGGCTTTCGGGTGCCCAAGACGCATTGGTTCCTGTCATCGCGCAATGTGATGACGATGGACTGGGTCGAGGGGATCAATGCCGCCGATATCGCAGGGCTGGACGCCGCCGGGCATGACCGCAACGCGATTGGCGAGCGGATTCTGAAGCTGTTCCTGCAGCACGCCTTGCGCGACGGGTTTTTCCACGCCGACATGCATCAGGGCAATCTGAAGATCGGCAAAAATGGCGAGGTCATCGCCTATGATTTCGGCATCATGGGGCGGCTGGATGAATATACCCGCCGTGTCTATGCCGAGATCCTCTATGGCTTCATCCGCAAGAATTACCGCCGCGTCGCCGAGGTGCATTTCGAAGCCGGATATGTGCCGGCCGACCGCGATATCGATGAATTCGCGCGCGCCCTGCGTGCCGTGGGTGAGCCGATCTTTGGAATGGACGCGACCCGCATCTCGATGGCGCGCCTCTTGGCGTATCTCTTTGAGGTGACCGAGCGGTTCGGTATGGAAACCCGGACCGAGCTGATCTTGTTGCAGCGCACCATGGTGGTCGTCGAAGGCGTGGCGCGGTCGCTGAACCCCACGATCAATATCTGGCAAGTCGCCCAACCGATCGTCGAGAATTACATCCGCGAGAATATCGGCCCACGCGCCCTGGCCCGCGATCTGGCCAAGACTGCACAGGTGCTGGCCCGCTTCGGCCCCAAGCTGCCCCGCCTGGCCGAGGCCGCGCTGATCCGTCAGTCCGAGCAGACCCCGCCGCCGCCACGCACCTCCCGACGGCAAATCGCGGGGTGGATCGTCTTCGGCGCAGTGGTCGGCGCGGGCCTGACTGCGATGGCGTCTCTGCTTTAGGTCTGTGGCTGGCGCAGGGCCGTCACATCATTGGCAGGCACAATCGCGCCGCTATCGAACACCAGCACGGTCCGCCCGCCCTCGCCGCGTGCCTCAACGATCCGGCCATAGACCTCAACATCATCGCTGGCGATGGGCGAGCCCTCCGAGAAGCTGACCAACTCAAAGCTATAGGCGCCATCGGGGTAAGGGTTGCCATTGGCGTCGACGCCGGCCCACTGGATCGGATCAGTCGAGACCGGGATCGAGGTCCGCTCAACCTCGCGACCATCGGCATTGCGGACAACCAGTTCAGCGCTGTCGGCGATGCGGTCGGGGTTGGGCGACAGGGTGATCGGCGCGCCATTGAACTGCGCAGGAGCCGCCGCGCGCCCCTCCATCCCGACCCAGGTCGCGAATTCGGCCATGCCCATGGCGCTGAATTGCGTGCTCAGCGCCTGGAGCAGGTCGTTCGTCTGCACCTGCTGTTCAACGGATGAGAACGTGGCCAGCTGCACCGCGAATTCATCGGACGGTGTCGGTTGCAGCGGGTCCTGGTTCTGGATCTGCGCAGTCAGCATCTTGAGAAACGTTTCAAAATCAGAGGTGATCGCACTGGCATTCGTCTCAGACTGCGGCGGCGTGTTGGACCGCGACAGGTTTGAGCTACTGCCGGTGATTGCGGGGCCGATATCCATGGGGAATGTCCTTTCAAAGACGCAGGTCGAGGCCGCTTGACGCGGCGATCCGGGGGGTCGGGGTGTGAGTTGGCGTGGTCACTGGGCCATCGGCTGTGTCGACCGGGGCCGCGCCGTTTGCGTGATATCCACGCTCGGCATCGCGGCCCTGATGAGAGGGCGTGTCAGATCCAAAGCTGAACGACACGTCGCTATAGCCCGCCTCGCGCAATTCCCGCGCGAGAACGTCAATGTGCCGGCGCAGAAGGTCCATCGTTTCGGGCCGTTCCGCGGTGACCTGGACGATCATGCCGTTATCGGATGGCGAAAGGTTCAAACGGACCGACCCCAGCTCTTCAGGGTCGAGCGCCAGTTCAAATCCGCCCTCGGGATTCATGGCCAGCGCCACCGCAACCTGCTGCGCTGCCCGGGGGCCGGGATCGGCGCGCGAGATTGCGGGCATCTCGGGCATATCGAGGGATTTCGCCTCGGATGTCAGGCCGACAAGCGGGTCGGCCTGGGATGTTCGCAGCAGATCCTGAGCTGAGTCCAGCGCGGGTAATTGATCCATCGGCGGTTTTGCGGTGTCGAAGGCACGCGCCGGGTCCGGAGGTTCAGCCGCCGACGGCGTGACAGCCGAAGCCTGCGGCGCGGCCCGCAAATCCATCTGACCGTCGTCCGGTATGGGCGTGATTGGCGGGGTGTCCGCGGCGGGTTTCGTGGCTTCTGGGCGCGCCATTTCAGCGGACGCTTTGTGTCCTTCTACCGGCATGGCCTGTCGGGGAGGCGCATCCTCAGGGGGCCGGTGCACCAACTCTGGCTTTGGCGCAGGAGCAGCAGCGGACGGCATCGCAACCTGACCATCGCGAATGGCGGTCTGCGGCAGGGGCGGCGGAGCAACCTCACCATCATCGGCCGGCATCTGAACAGATGGCTGCGCGACGCTGCCCGCTGTCTGCTGCCCTGGCTGATCCACGCCAGCAGGTGCAAAACTGGGCGCCGAGGCAGGCGGCTGAGGCTGATCGGTCTTTGTGGTTTGAAGGACCGCGCGTTCCGTCGCTGGGGCAACGGGGGCCGCCGGGTCAGGCACGGCCTTTGACGGCGCTTTTGGCTCTGTCAGGGCTTCACCAATCTGCGTATCAGACAAAGTAGCCAGGCTGCTGTCAGGCATCGTCGGGCGGCCAAGCGGCGCCGCGTTAGACTGGCCTTTCAACGGCAAGGCAAGCTGATCAACCCGGTCTTCCGTTTTGGTCATCTTGTCCGGCAAGGGGTCGCGCGACAGTTCAAGAGGTTGCAGGCCGTTTTCAGAGAACTGTTTCGCGTCACCGACAATTGGCCTTGAACTCTGAGCATCCTCAGTCGGTTGCGGTGTTGGCAATGACGGCCCGTCGCTTTTTGGCATATCAGGACCGGGCAGTGCGATCTGGATCGGAGCGACCTCCGGCAATTCGATCATGTCGGACGGTTCGAGCGTCTTGGCTGGCTCGACCGGCGCCGCAACAGGCTCAATCATGTCCGACATCTCAGGCACAACAGAGAACGTGTCCTGTGCAGTATGAACATCGACCAAAACCGGATCAGCGGCGAAATCCGGCGTCTCGGGCCGGAAATCCGTTTTCTCCAGCGGGAATTTCGGCCCTGGGGCGGTCGCGATAGTCGTGGAAGGCGCCCCGCTGCCCTCGGCCTCGGCAGTCTGCGGTACGTCTGTTGCAAGTTGCGCAACCGCGCGCCCTTCATCGGGCACGGGCGCCTGCGCGAGCAAAACCGGACCCACACCGCCCTTCTCTGGCAACGCCAAAGTCGGGCTCGAAATTGCCATAAGAACGGCCGCGAAATCCGGCGCCTCAGCGGAAATTACACCTTTGGTGACCTCCGGCACAGCAGGCGGAGCGGCCATTCCAGGGTCGATGATCGTACTGATACGCATTTTCATATTCCGGCATTCTGCCTCGGTCCGCGCCCTTATGGACCACAGCTCGTTACCGGATCTTTACCCGCCGCCATGTATTTCAAACGAAATGCTTGCAATTGGAGGAATTCGGCGATGGTCGTCCCCATTTCATCTGCGACGGCACCGGCAATCGCTTCAAACAAGGGCGATGCGGCGCTCAGGCATGCGGCCGAAAAGCTTGAGGCGACCTTTCTGGCCGAGATGCTGAAATCGGCCGGCGTCGGGAAACCACCCGAATCATTCGGCGGCGGCGTGGGGGAGGAGCAGTTCGCCTCATTCCTGCGGCAGGCGCAGGCCGACAACATGGTCAAGGCCGGCGGCATCGGCCTGGCCGAGGCCCTGTTTAACGCATTGAAGGAGCAGGTAAATGTCGAAGGATAGCTCGGAAGAGTTCAAAGCATTGGCCGGTCTTTTGGCGCATGAGCGTGAGGCCTTGCTCAGCGGCGATTTGGCTGCCTTGCCACAACTGGTCTTGGCGAAAGAGGCCTTGCTTGAGCGCGTGCAGGCGGCGGACGCTCCCGCGAAAGAGCAACTTGCGGCGATTCGCAAGGCGGCGGATGCGAACCATGCGCTGCTCAGCGCGGCCCTTCGTGGGGTGAAGGCGGCGCAGATGAGGCTTGATGCCATTCGCAGCGGGGGTGCGGCGCTCAGCACCTATGATGCTAGCGGCAAAGCCAAAACACATGACGGCACGAAATCCAGCATTGAACGGCGGGCCTGATTGCAAAGCATTTTGCTAAAATGCCTGGTTTCTTGATGCCCGGGCTTAGCGATCTCTTAGCACTTCACGGGCAGCTTGCCGCTTGCATCCCGCAAAGGATGGCGCGGCTCCGGACAATCCGATTAGCCGCTTCGGTCAGAAAGGCCTGTCACGCCGCCCAAGGGCGGTATACGCAACCCGGCGCAAAAGCGCCGCAGGACGGAAAGATGAGAGTATGTCTAGTATTCTGACCAACAACAGCGCGATGGTGGCCCTTCAGACCCTGAAAGGCATCAATTCAAGCCTCGCGAAGACACAAGACGAAATTTCGACCGGTAAATCGATTGCAACAGCCCGCGACAACTCGGCGGTCTGGGCGATCTCGAAGGTCATGGAATCCGATGTGAAGGGCTTCAAGGCGATCTCCGATTCGCTGTCGCTCGGCCAGTCTACGATCACCGTGGCGCGCAACGCCTCGGAAACGGTCACCGACCTGCTAACCGAGATCAAGGGCAAGATCGTCGCCGCGCAGGAAGACAACGTCGACCGCTCCAAGATCCAGACCGATATCAGCGCGCTGCGCGACCAGATCAATTCGGTCGTCGGTGCCGCTCAGTTCAACGGTCTGAACCTGCTGTCGAACGACTCGGCCACGGCCGGCTCGGGCACGGTCAGCGTGCTGTCCTCGCTGGATCGCGACGCGACCGGCAACGTCGCCGCCAGCTATATCGACATGGCCAAGCAGGACCTACGCACCGACGCCCAGGCGGTGGATGCGAGCGGGACCTACGCCGCCGGTACCGGCGGTGCGGCGGGCACGCTGAACGGCACGCAAACGGCGAACCTGACGGTGGCCACAGTCACGGCAGGAACCGCCTACAGCATCGGCCTGACCGGTACCGATGCTGACAGCTCGGCCTTTGTGCCGGGCGACTACACCACCTCGGGCGACGTGGCTGGCGCCTCGCTGGTGACCTACGTGGCGAAGGATGGCGATACCGCGGCCGATGTCGCATCGGGTCTGGCCAACGCCTTTGCGACCTACGCAGCCGAGAACAGCCTCGACACCAACGTGCTGAACTTCACCGCGAGCGGCTCGAACCTTGTCGCCACCTCCGGCGTGACAGACGGGACCGATACGATCGCCGTCCGGATCGACACGGTGACCGGCGACAACACGATCGGCGGCGGCCTCGCCGCGCTGGGCGACATCGACGTGTCAACTGCCGACAGCGCCGAAACCGCGCTTGCCGCCATCGAGGGCCTGATCCAGACGGCCATCGACGCCTCGGCCGAGTTCGGTTCCGCCCAGGGCCGTATCGACATTCAGTCGGACTTCGTGGGCAAGTTGACCGATTCGCTGAAATCGGGGATCGGCACGCTGGTCGACGCCGACATGGAAGAAGCCTCGGCACGGTTGCAGGCCCTGCAGGTGCAGCAGCAGCTGGGTGTTCAGTCGCTGTCGATTGCCAACCAGCAGCCGCAATCGCTTCTGTCGCTCTTCCGGTAAGGGACGACTGACCGGGGCGCCTCTTTGGCGCCCCGGCTTATTCCCGGCCAAAGCGCCGGTAGAAATCACCCGGATCGGAAGGAAATCCCGTGAACGCTCTCGACATGGCTCGAACGGCCTATGCAACACCCGGAACACCGGTCAGAACCGGTCGTTCAACCGAATACGATCTTTTCGCGCGCATCACGCGCAAATTGCGTGAAGCGCGGGCCGCCAGCGCAAGCGATATCGGCCCGATGGTCCACGCCTTGCACGACAATCTCCGCCTTTGGACCACGCTTGCGGTCGATCTGGCCGATGACGCCAATGAATTACCGAATGAATTGCGGGCCAGCTTATTCTATCTGGCTGAATTCACCCGCGTTCACACCTCACGTGTCTTAGCCAAAGAGGCCGCCGCCGACATTCTGATTGAGGTCAACACCTCGGTCATGCGCGGCCTGGCCAGCGAAGGCGGTGCGGCATGAGCGGGCTTGTTCTGAAATTGGGACCGCGCGAACGGGTTCTGGTCAACGGTGCCGTGATCGAGAACGGTGATAAACGCAGCCGCCTAAGCATCATGACGCCTGATGCGCATATTCTGCGCCTCCGCGATGCGATCCATCCGCGCGAGGTGACTACGCCAGTGCGGCGGGTGTGCTATATCGCTCAACTCGTCTTGTCAGGGGATGCGGACCCGAAAGAGGCACATCATCAGCTTTTGCGTGGCATCGAACAACTCAGTCAGGTGCTGACCGATCACGATAGTCGAAGCCAGTTGACCACGGCCACCGAGGCGGTGATTGGCGGGCAGCATTATCAGGCTCTGAAAGCTCTTCGGGCATTGCTGCCTCGTGAGGAACGGCTTCTGGCCGCACCTGTCCGGTGACCTTTCAGCCGATCCTGCCGATCAGCGGGTACGCTGGCTGGCGCTTTCTGGCGCGCACCGAGGATACGCAGCGCGAGCTTGCGGCCTCGGCACCTGCCACCAAGCGCGAAACGGCTCTGTTTCGAGAGAAGATCGGCCAAGTCACCAGCGCGGATGCGCTGATCTCGGATCGCACCTTGCTGAAGGTGGCCCTTGGCGCCTTCGGACTGGACGACGATCTGCCGAACAAGGCATTCATCAAGAAGATCCTGGCCGACGATTTGTCAGACCCCAAAGCGCTTGCAAACCGGCTGGCTGACAAACGATATCTGGAATTCGCAAAGACCTTCGGCTTCTCGGAAGCAACGGGTCCGAACACACGCCAGTCAGGTTTCGCGAACCGGATCATCTCAGCCTTTGAAAATCGCCAATTCGAAGTTGCGGTCGGCAATAAGGACGAGTCACTGCGCCTCGCCCTGACCGCCACCCGGGAGCTTGAGAGAATCGCAAGCGGCCAGGGCAGTGAGAATGCGCTTTGGTTTTCGGTGATGGGTCAACCGCCGCTCCGCAAGGTTTTTGAGACGGCGTTGGGATTGCCGACCAGTTTCGGGGCGCTGGATATCGACCGGCAGCTTGAGGTTTTTCGCGAAAAGACCGAGCGCTCTTTAGGAAATGGCGAGATCAGCCAATTCAGTGACCCCGAGAAACGCGAGGATCTGGTGCGCCTCTTTTTGCTCCGCTCGGAGGCGCAACAATCCGCCGCAGCCGTGCGTGGCAGCACTGCCCTGACCCTCTTACAGGCCGCGCCACGCCCGCAATCCCTTCTCGGATAGCGCTGCGGTGAGAGCTGCCGGTCAGGGGTGCAGCTGAAGCAAAAATCGATGAGAAGCGGCGGCCGTCATTCTGCCCTGTTCAGATCATCGGATGGCGCGGGCCTCGTCTTCGGCCACGGCCTGCGCTCATGTGTCGAGAGAAAAATGCGACTGAGCCTCCTCCTCGGGCTCTGGATCAAACCCTACCGGAGGCGCAGCCGAAACGGTCTGACCCTGTGGCAACAGGCACCCGGTAAGACGCGAGAAACTGGCGTCAATTCCCTCGGCGGCATCCTCGGCCAGAAAGGCATCCAAGGCCGGCCAGACCCGGATCGCCTCATCCAAGATAGGATCGGTGCCGGGCGTATAAAGGCCGGCCTGGATCATTGTTTCAGACCGGTCGTAGGCGCCCAACAGACGCCGTGCGGCCCCGATCAATACGTTCTCATCCTCCGTCGCCGCCCCTGGCAGACTGCGCGAGACCGATCGCAAAAGATCGATCGCCGGAAACCGGCCGCGTTCGGCAATTGCCCGGTCCATCACGACATGGCCGTCAAGAACCCCCCGCAGGATGTCGGCCACCGGCTCCTCCATATCCGAGCCCGCGACAAGCACGCTGAAAATCGCGGTGATATCGCCCGCATCGCCAGCGCCCGGCCCGGCCCGCTCGGCCAGGGACATGATCATGTGGGACAAGGACGGAGGATAGCCGCCCAGAGACCCGGTTTCGCCCGAGGCCAGCGCAATCTCACGATGGGCTTCGGCAAAGCGGGTGACGGAATCGGTCAGAAAAAGGACGTGGTTGCCCTGATCTCGAAAATGCTCGGCCACGCTCATCGCCGCAAGGGCGGCACGACGACGCTCAAGCGGCGATCGGTCCGAGGTCGCGGCCACGACAACAGAGCGTGCCATGCCTTCAGGACCCAGCACATGTTCAACAAACTCGCGCAATTCGCGCCCCCGTTCGCCCACAAGGCCGATCACCACGACATCGGCCTGCAGGCCACGGGCCAGCTTGCCCAGAAGCGTCGATTTGCCGACACCGGAGCCCGCAAAAAGCCCGATCCGTTGGCCACGCACAATGGGCAGAAGGGTATCGAAAACCGCAACGCCGGTGGCCAGACGGCCGCCCATCGCGCGCCGTTGGGCAGGGGCCGGCGGGGCTGCGCGCATCTCGCGCGGGCGCGCGCCCCGAAACAAGGGGCGGCCATCAAGCGGGCGGCCATAGGGATCAACCACCCGGCCAATCCACCCGTTATGAGGCGCAATCGTCGCAGGCCCCACCAGTTCGACCCTATCGCCGATCTGCACGCCTTCGGCCGGACCTTCCGGCAGCACGGTCACCTCATCGGGGCCAAGCGCAATCACCTCACCGCCGAGCTTGGCACCCCCGCGCAGGCTGATGCTGACCAGGTCGCCAAGGGCCGCATGGCGCCCCAGGCCGCCCAGAAGCAGCTTGCCCGCGGCAATCTGAGCCACGCGGCCCACCGGGCGCACGGGTGCCAGACCGGAGATTTCCGCAGCCAGCCCCTCAAACAAAGATTCAGCCATCCTGGCCTCCATTCCAATGCGACTTCTGCCGCGTGCAACCGTTTCTAAAGGAATCGGTCTTAAGGCTTGGTTGAAGCCGGTCGAGGGAGAAGCCCCGATGTTCGATAAACTTGAGATCTTCAAGCAAGCGCACGCAATGGCGAGCCATGCGGGTGCGCGCCAGTCAGCCATTGCGCGCAACATCGCCAATGCTGATACGCCAGGCTATCGACCGACCGACATCAAACCTTTTGCGGAAGCCTATCAGGACGCCGGTGGCGGCATGGCTTTGCGGCAGACGCGGGAGGGCCATCTTGGCCCGACCGGCGGCAGCACTGCATTGGCCGAGGCGATGAACCGCCCGGTGCCCGGTGCCACCTCCCCCAATGGAAACGGCGTCTCGATCGAGGCCGAGATGGTCAAGGCCGCCGAGGTGCGCCAAAGCCACGATATGGCGCTGTCTATCTACCAGAATTCACTTGGCATTCTGCGCACCAGCCTCGGCCGTGGCCGCTAGGAGTGAGATGATATCATGAGCGATCTGACCCAAACCCTCGCCCTGTCCGCAAGCGGCATGCAGGCCCAGGCCAACCGCCTGCGCCATGTCTCCGAGAACATCGCGAACGCCGACACCCCTGGCTACCAGCGCAAGATGGTCAGCTTTGAGGATGTCGTGCAGGGCGGGCAAAGCACCGGCGCGGTCCAGACCGGACCCGTCACCCTGGATGACCGCGCAGCCGCGCGGATCTACGACCCCAGCCACCCGCTGGCGGATGCAAGCGGCCATTATGACGGCTCGAATGTCGATCTGGTGGTCGAAATCGCTGACGCGCGCGAAGCGCAGCGCAGCTATGAGGCGAACCTCAGAATGTTCGATCAGGCCAAGCAAATGCAATCGGCCCTGATTGAACTTCTCCGGAGATAAGGAACACCAGAATGGATGTCAGATCTTCCGCAATCGCGCAGCTTTATCAAAATGCGCGTCCGGCGACCCAGCCGGCACCCCAGACGAACGGTGGCGGCGAAGCCTTTACGAAAGTCGCGAAGGACTTCGCCGAAACCGTCAAGAACGGCGAAAACACGGCCAAGGCCGCCATGGCGGGCGACGCCGACCCCTACGCGCTGGTCCAGGCGCTGGCCTCAACCGAACTGGCAGTCGAAACGGCCGTGACGGTGCGCGACAAGGTGGTCGAGGCCTATCAGGAAATCCTCAGGATGCCCGTCTGATGGAAGAGATCATCTTCTATGACACGCTGCGCCACGGCTTGTGGATTTCGGTCATCGTCTCGACACCGCTCTTGGCCGTCGCACTGGCAGCAGGTCTGATAGTTGGCCTGTTCCAGGCGCTGACCTCGATCCAGGAAATGACCCTGACATTCGTGCCGAAGCTGGCCGCGATGCTGGCGGTGTTCTGGGTGTCGATGGGCTTCATGACCGAAACCATGACGGGCTTTTTCGCAAACCAGATCATCCCACTGATCGCGGGGGGCTGAGGCCATGGATAACGCAAATTACACCACGTTGACCCGGCAGGCTGGCCTCTTGCGCGAGATGCAGGTCGTGGCGAACAACATCGCCAACATGTCGACCAATGGCTACCGCCGCGAGGGCATGATCTTTTCCGAGCACGTCAAGGCCTTGGAAGATGGCGGTGCGTCGCTCTCCATGGCTTCGGGCAATGCCTGGCTGACGGATGACCGTCAGGGCCCGCTGGCCCAGACCGGCGGCAGCTTCGATTTCGCCATCGAGGGCGAGGGGTTCTTCGTGGTCATGACGCCCGAGGGCGAGCAGCTGACCCGTGCCGGCGCCTTCACCCCAGGCCCCGAGGGTGAATTGCTGGCCGCCGATGGCGCGCAGCTTCTCGATGCCGGTGGCGCACCCATTTTCGTGCCCGCCGATGCCGAAAGCATCAGCCTGGCCGCCGATGGAACGCTGTCGGCCGACGGCCTGCCGCTGGCCGAAGTCGGCATCGTACGGCCCCTGAACACGCTCGACATGATCCGTCAGGCGGACACTCGTTTCAGCACCGAAAGCGGGTGGGAGCCGGTTGAGTTTCCCCGCGTCGTCCAGGGCTTTCTGGAAGGCTCGAACGTGGCCCCCGTCAATGAAATCACCCGAATGATCGAGGTCCAGCGCGCCTATGAGCTGGGCCAGAATTTCCTCGACCGCGAGGATGAGCGCATTCGCGCCTTCCTGCGCACCTTCGGACGCTAAAGGAGGCCCGATATGCGAGCCCTAACCATCGCCGCGACCGGCATGAGCGCGCAAGCCATGCGTGTTGAGGTCATCTCGAACAACCTCGCCAACATGAACACCACGGGCTACAACGCCCGCCGCGCTGAATTCGCCGATCTGCACTATCAGCAGGCCACGCGGGCCGGCACGATCAACGCCGCTGACGGCACCGTCGTGCCGACGGGCGTGCAGCTGGGCCTGGGTGTCCGCCCCGCCTCGGTCACCGTGATGGTGGCGCAGGGTTCAGTCGCGGCCACCGGCGGCGATCTCGACGTGGCGATCGAAGGCGCGGGCTACCTTGAGGTCGCGCTGCCCTCGGGCATCTCGGCCTATACCCGCGATGGCGGCCTGAAACGCTCGGCAGAGGGCCAGGTGGTGACCTCGGAGGGCTATCCGATCGTGCCCGATGTCACGATCCCACCCGACGCGCGCAGCATCTCGATCAGTGCGGATGGCGAGATCTACGCCTATTTCAACGACCGGGTCGAGCCTGAGCTTCTGGGCCAGATCACCCTGGTCGGGTTCTCGAACGCCAAGGGGCTTGAGGCAATCGGGTCGAACATGTTCCTCGAGACGGCCGCCTCAGGCGCGGCCCTGGTCTCGGTTCCCGGCACCGACGGGCTGGGCACACTCCGGCAGGGATATCTGGAATCCAGCTCGGTCGATTCGGTGCGTGAGTTGACCGAACTGATCGAGGCCCAGCGCGGGTATGAGTTGAACGCCAAAGTCATCACCGCCGCCGACCAGATGCTCGGCGCAACCACGCAGATCCGCTGATGCGCTGGCTTCTCCTCTCGCTTCTCGCCGCGACGCCGCTTTCGGCCGAAACGCTGGTCGCCACGCGCACGATCCGCGCGCAGGCCACGCTGACGGCCGCCGATGTCACCGTGATCGACGCCTCGGTCGCGGGCGCGCTCTCGCACCCAGTTGAGGCCGTGGGCCTGGAAGCCCGGACGATCCTCTATGAAGGCCGTCCGATCCGCCCCCAAGATGTCGGCCCGGCCGCCATCGTCGACCGTAATTCCATCGTCGTTCTGGTCTTTCAGCGCGGCGGTCTGACCATCACGGCCGAAGGCCGCGCGATGGGCCGCGCCGGCCCCGGCGACCAGCTCCGCGTTATGAATCTTGCATCCCGCACCACAGTCACCGGCACCGTCAATCCTGACGGACGGGTGATTGTGGGCTTCACCCCCGGTTTTTGAGGACCCCCCAATGCACCGCACCCCAACATTTCTTGCAAGCGCCGCCCTTCTGACCCTGACCGCCTGTGGCGGCAAGCTTGGCCAGGTCGGCCGCGCGCCTTCGTTCAGCCCGACCGAGGGCAGCAACGAATATTACGCGATGACCAACGCGTCGCTACCGCTCAGCGCCGAGGCAAGTCGCAATCAAAGAGAGGCCTCACTTTGGAACGCGGGCCGAGAGTCGCTCTTGGGCGACAGGCGTGCGGCCACCCGCGGCGATATCCTGACGGTCTCGATCGAAATCGACGATCGCGCCGAGATTTCCAACAGCTCCGAACGCTCTCGCAACGGCCAAGAGCAGATGCGCATCCCCTCGCTCTTCGGTATCCCCGAGCGGATCAATGAAGGCCTGCCCGAGGGTGCCTCGCTCGATCCGGGGGTCAATTTTTCATCCTCAGGCAGTTCGTCGGGCGAAGGCGCAGTGCGCCGCCGTGAAAAGCTGACCCTGCGCGTGGCCGCCACGGTGGTTGAAGTTCTGCCAAACGGCGTCCTGCGCATCGAAGGCTCGCAAGAGGTGCGTGTGAACTTCGAGATGCGCGAATTGATCGTCACCGGCTACGTCCGGCCCGAGGATATCTCGCGCCAGAACGAAATCACCTACGACAAGATCGCAGCCGCGCGCATTTCCTATGGCGGGCGCGGCCAGATCACCGATGTGCAGCAACCGCGATACGGCCAGCAAGTGGCCGATATCGTGCTGCCGTTCTAGGGCACGATACAGATGAAAATGCTTCTTCCTCTTCTTCTGGGCATCGTCGGATTGGCGGGCGGCATCGGCGCAGGTATCGCGCTCAAGCCGGCGCCCTCACCCGACGACATGCCGGCTGAGGCCATGGCGGATCATGAGGCCGAGACGCCTCGGCCGGAAAACCCCGCCGGCGAGGAAGTGGACGAAGCCGAGCTTGAATACGTCAAGCTCAACAATCAGTTCGTCGTGCCGGTCGTGACCGATGGGCGCGTCACGTCTCTGGTTGTGATGTCGATCAGTCTGCAGGTCGGAACCGGTTCGCGTGAAGCTGTGTTTTCACGCGAACCGAAACTGCGGGACTCCTTTTTGCAAGTCCTGTTCGATCACGCCAATGTCGGCGGTTTTAATGGCACCTTTACCACCTCGAACAACCTCCGCGCTCTGCGCGCCGCCCTCTTGGAGGCCGCGCAAAGCGTGATGGGCGACACGGTAAGCGATATCCTGATCATCGACATGATGCGCCAGGATACCTGACGCAAAATCTTAAAACCTGATACGGCTTCTGCGGACACCGCGCTGACGGATCACGCCCCCTTGCGGCGCGATTTCTGACGCGCCGCGTCGCTTTCCTTTTTCGCGATCTGCCGCAGAGCCTCGGCCCGCCCGAAGGCTTTCAACGCCGTTTGGCGCTGTACCTCCAGCGACATCGTCTCATGGGCCAGTTGCGCGTTCAGCATATGCCTCTTGCGATCGACCCATCCCCCCCAGCGGTCCAGAACGGGCCCCGATACAGGGGTCTCAAGATCGGCGGCGATGATCTGATGTTGTCGTTTCACCGCATCTTTCAGGCCGTCGATCCGGCCACGCACCTCATCACAGGCTGTTTGGTGCCTCCGAAGCTTGGCAAGCTCTGCCTCAAGCAGCGCGTCCGTAATCTGCCTTAATGCGATCCGGCGATCCTTCTTCATTTTCTCTTCGTGCCTTTGGCGTTCTTGCGCATGCGTTCCGCAAAGCGGATGGCGGCGGCCACGGCTTTGTAGTGATCGGGCTGAATCTCCTGACCCAGCTCAACCGTCGCGTGCAAGGCGCGGGCTGTCGGCGGGTCACGGTGGATCGGCACGCCCGCCTCGGCCGCTGTCTCGCGGATGCGGGTGGCAATCTCGTCGACACCTTTGGCCACGCAGATTGGTGCGGCGCCCTGCTGACGCGTCCATTTCAGCGCGACGGCATAATGAGTTGGGTTAACGATAATCACATCGGCCTCGGGCACATCGGCCAGCATCCGGTTCGTCGCGATATCCATGCCGCGCCGGCGCCGCTCGGATTTCATGTAAGGATCGCCTTCGCTTTCCTTCGTCTCGTCGACCAACTCTTTGTAAGACATCCGGTTTTGCCTCAAATGCTCAAAGTATTGCCAAGCGTAGTCGATCACGCCGATTGCGACGGCAACAACCAGAACAACAGCCAGAAACCCGGCCAGAAGGCGGCCCAGTTCAGCCGAAGCCATGCCGGGGGACAAATACATCAGGCCCAAAATGGCCTCAGCCTCACGCGAAAGGTAGACGCCTAAGATAACTGAAATCAGGATCAGCTTGGCGGTGCTCTTCGCAAATTCGAACAACCCCTTGTGGCCGAACTTTTCCTTCGCGGTCGCGATCGGCGAAATCCGTGAGAGCTTGGGCGCGAGGTTTTCACCGGTCACCAGGAAGCTGCGCTGGGCGATGACCGAGAGAATAGCAAAAAGCGCGGGCAGTAAAAGCCAAGGCGCCATGCCCAGCACAATCGCTCCCATCAGGCCGCCTGTCGGCGCGGTGGCGCCTCCGAAGAAAAGCGGCGCCAGGCGGTCGGGCTGATCGATCAGCACCATGGCCGTGGTGCCGATCTTGCTCACGCTCCACGCCCCGAAAAGCAGGAAGGCGACGAGTAAACCGAAATAGGCCGCAGCCGTGTGGAGGTCTTGCGACCGGGGGGTCTGGCCCTTTTTCCGCGCCTCCTCCAGCTTTCGCGGGGTCGGTTCGTGGGTCTTTTCACCGGCTTCGTCGTCGGCCCCACTCATGGAGCGCCTCTGAGCGGATCGCCGAGATAAAGGTGCAGGCCAGCAAGCCAGATCTGAAGCAGGACGGGGACCGCCAGAAACAGAAATGCGAGCCCACCGAAGGTCAGCGCCGGGGCGCCGACGAAGGCCACCATCAATTGCGGCATGGCCCGGTTGATGACGCCGAGGGCCACGTTATACACCAATGACGCGACCACGAAGGGTGCCGACAAGGTGAACCCCAGGGCGAAGGTTTCGGCCACCCGGAACGTCCCCCAAGACGCAATCAGCGAGGCATGGGGGAAGATACCGGCGGGAAAGGTGGTGTAGGAGGCGATGAACGCCTCGGCGATCCGAACATGAAGATCAGCCAAAACCGCAAGGGCAAGGCCCGCGATCGTCAGAAGATGCGAAATCGCAGGCTGGGGGTCGACGCCCGCGCTGCCGCCGAAAATCTGCGCCAGAGACGTGGCTTGCGCGGCCATCGCGCCTGCCGTTTGCAGCGCAATCATGAAAAGTCTCAGGCCAAGACCCAGGGCAAGGCCAATCGCCACTTCCGCCCCGAGGATGCGCGCCATTTGGGGAACCGTCGGATCAGCGGGAAGAAGCGGCGCGGCCGCAGGCATGACAATGATGGTAAACGCCAGCGCCAGACCCAGACGGATACGCCGCGGGATCATTTGTTCGCCGAAAGCAGGCAGAACGGCCATCGCCGCGCCGATCCGCAGGAAAACGATAAAGGCAGCCGCCAGGCCATCGCGACCCAGATCCAGAAGTGCGGACAGATCTGCGGTCATGCGGCGACCAGGCCGACCAGGGCGGGGCGGGCCTCCAGCCCGATTTCCTCAAAGGACAGGACCGGTGTGGGGATGCCCTTGGCTTTCAGCACCGTTCGCAAAAAGCGCCGTCTGCGGGTTGAGGTCACGACAGCGGGGTTTGCCCCCTGTTCGCCTGCCCTGGCCAGTTTCTCGGATACCGACCGGGCAAGCCGGTTGAAGTCTTCCGGCGGAAGGGCCACATCAGGCTGCCCTCGGTCGCCTTCAACCTCGTAAAGCGCAAAGGTTTTCTCCCATTCTGGAGCCAACTGAACCAGCGGAATGGTGCCATCGGCGCGGCGCAGCTCGGCCACCAGCTGGAAGCCAAGGCGGTGACGGACATGCTCACAAATCGCCTCGGGCGGCGCATTGGCATGGCGCACTTCGGCGATCGCCTCGAGGATCAGAGGCAGGTTTCGGATCGAGACCCGTTCATCCAGCAAGAGCCGCAGAACGGCCAGCAATGTGTCGATCTGCACCTTTTCAGGGATCAGCTCGTCCAGCATCCGGCGGTTGGCATCGGCACGTTCGGAATCGGAGAGGTTCGACATCTCATCCAGCAACCGACGCAGCGCTTTGAGGGTCAGGAGACGTGGCAGGTTCCGCTTAATAACCTCGAGAAGGTGGGTCGCGAGAACCTCGGTCGGCGTCACCACCGTCAAACCCAGAAGGGCTGCGTCCTCCCGACGATCCATCCCGATCCAGCGGGCCGGGGCGCCGTAGACGGGCTCATTCACATCCTCGCCCGTCGGCAGCTCATCCTCCACCCCGGCAGTCAGGGCTAGAATGGCTTCGGGCCTGACCTGATTATTGGCCTGTTCAACGCCCTGAATGCGGACCGAGTAAGTCCCAGGGGGCAGATTTGCATTATCGGTCAGACGCAGTTCGGGCAGGATAACCCCGAAAGACTGAGCCACGTGTTTGCGCATATTGGCGATGCGCGCCTCAAGCCCGGTTGCGGGATCAAGCACCATTGACACCAGATCGGGTGCGAACTCGACATGGATATCATCCAAATCCAGCGTGTCGCCCAAGGGCTTTTCCGGGGCGGCAGCGTCTGCTGCATTGTCCGGCAGGGCCTCGGCGGCGGCTTTGGCGTCATTCTTGCGCTGGACGCTCCACGCAAACCAGCCTAGCGCCAAAGCGCCCAGCAGAAACGGTAGGAATGGCAGGCCCGGAACAAACGCAAAAACGGCCATAAGGAAAGCGACCGTGGCAATCGCTGCCGGATAGCGGCCCAGCTGATCCGTGATGGCCGTGTCTGTCGCGCCCGTCGCGCCACCGCGCGCCAGCAACAGAGCGGATGCGATCGAAATGATGACCGCCGGAATCTGCGAGACCAGCCCGTCACCGACGGTGAGGATGGCGTATGTCTCAAAGGCTTGGCCAATTGGCATACCATGGATCATCGCGCCCATCACAAGGCCCATGACCAGGTTCATCAGCGTGATCAGAAGACCAGCAATCGCATCGCCTTTGACAAATTTTGACGCGCCGTCGAGCGATCCAAAGAAGGTGGTCTCGGCCTGTTCACGCTCGCGCCGGGTTTTGGCTTCGTTGTGGTCGATCGCACCGGCCGACATGTCGCTGTCGATCGCCAGCTGTTTGCCGGGCATCCCGTCGAGCGCGAAGCGCGCGCCGACTTCGGCCATGCGGCCCGCGCCCTTGGTGATGACCACAAAGTTCACGATCAGCAGCACGCAAAAGACGACAAGGCCCAGAAAGACGCTGCCGCCCATGATGAACATCGCGACACCTTCGATCACGTCACCGGCCGCATCTGTTCCGGTATGTCCTTCGCCGATGATGAGTTTTGTGGAGGAAACGTTCAGCGACAATCTTAGCATCAACGACGCCAAAAGAACTGTTGGAAACGCCGCAAACTCCAGGGGCCGCTCAATGAAAAGCGTGATGGTGAACATCAGAATTGCCAGCGCAAACGAGGCCGCCAAGCCCACATCAAGCACCCATGACGGGACCGGCAGGATCATCATGACGATGATTGCCATAAGCGCGAGCGCTAGTAGTATGGTGGGTTGAAAGATGCGTGCTGCCGTAAAGTTAGCTAGCATGTTTTCGGTCTTTCATCAGAGATGGCTGGTTCTGATTTTCAAGATTTTCTCTTGGCGGAAACGCCTGAACAGCCGTCGCGAAAAATTCCGAAATGTCGTAAATCTGGGCGAAAATGTTTTCGCTACAAAGCGCAGATGATGAACTCTCCCTATGCGCAGGAGATTTCGATGCACTGAAAGGTATCTTAGTCGATAGGGAAGCCCAGCCCAATGAAGGTTCGTTTGAATAAAACTGGCCAATCGCGCAGCTCTTTAAGTCGGTATCAGGGCGGGCCGCTGTTGATCCTCCGTTTCCCAAGTATATGGCCTGCCGATATTTGTCTGTCTCGAGAAAAATAGCGATCATAGCCGCCACTCGGCTGGTGATACCGCCAGTCACCCGACGATCTGGAAATGGCGCCAGCATTTCGCACCAACGTGACGAACAGCAATCTGGCATGTGCTGGCTATGGCCGCGCATATATATCTCCACAATTCTTGCAGGAGGTTTGGCTGACACTAGCTCGGTAAATCTTTCGATTCGGTAACCGAGGCTCACGCCGCTTTACGACGGACCATCAGTGAGGCTCAGTCAGGATGGGTCTTGCGCGAAAAGTTCGGCGTTACTCAGGAGAGCATCCAACCTTTCTTTCGCGCTTTGCACAGCCTCAAGCGATTGGCGTGCCCGTGCTGCGCGGCCCGCCGGCTGATCAGAGGTCGATAAATTCGGGTCCTGAATATCGCTTTGGAAGGCCTGGTCGGCCTCCGATTTCAGACGCGCCGCCTGTTGCGCTGCAAAGCTGGCAAGATCGGGATTTGTGCTGTTTGTCAGCAAATCCCATTCACCAGAAAGCCAGGCAGCCCTTTCGGCCTGAGCCAAATCGCCAGCTGCCGCAAACCGTTCAGACGACCCCCGCCCGTCTCCGAGAGCCAGTAAGGCACGGGCACGGAGGCGTTCGGCAATCGGGCCCTCCAGACCGGCCAGTTCGCCAAAAGCTTCCGCGGGTGCCCCGGCGGCCAACAGGGCATCGGCCCGGGCGAGCCGAGCAGGCTCACCGGAAACATCATTGGGTAGGTATCGCAAGGCCTCCTCGGGAAAGCCAAGCCCCGTCATTCGGCGAGATAACGACGTTGCCACGTCTGGCGTCACCGAAGCCAGCAACACCACATCACGGACAGCAAAGACCTGTTGCAGGAACTGGGCATCCGTTGCGCCGTCGGTTACGGCACCCAAAAACAACGGCCACAGGTTTGCGGCGTTTTCCAATGTATCCTCATCGCGCAGAATCTCGCGACGGGCCGCGTCGAATTCACCGGCGGCCAGCATTGCGCGAATAGCTAGGGCGGACAGATTTTCACCGGTTTCCGATCCGGCAATCTCGAAAGCGAGGGCGGCTGCAGTCTCGGCGCCATTTCGGGGCAGACGGCCAGCATCAAGTTCGGCTTCAAGAAACGTAGTGTAGGCTTGGGTTGCGACATCTCCGTCCCGATCGACCAATGTCTCCAGGGTCTCCAGGGCGGATTGGTCCCCCTCGGCCAAGGCAAGTTCCGCATTGGCAAGCTCAAAGTTCGCGCCGTGATCGCCTGGTGCACGCGATATGGCGTTTCGGATCAGAGTTGCAGTTTCGATGTCGCCGGCATCCAGGAACTGGCGCGTCAGCATGGGGCCGACATGTCTGCGCAAATGAAGAGGCAGGCCCGAGAAGTTGGACAGAATGGCAGAGACGTTGGTCTGTTGATCTGACTGCGGTCCACCTTGCGCCAAGACAGACCAGAGCGCGACGCGGCCTTCACACCCTGTCTGCCCTGCCAGACTGCCAGGCAGATCTGCCGCGTCACCGTCCAGAATTCCAGCCAAAAGCACCACGATCTCAGCCTCTGGCAGGTTGGGATCAAAGGCTCTGACCGTTGCCTTTGCCTCGGCTCCAAAGCCTAGGTAGAGGTAGTATCGCGCCAACCCGAGAACAGCTTCGGGATCGGGCCTGTCGAACTCTCCTACCAGGTCATTGCGTCGGCCTGTCAAACCTGCTGACAGATCCTCAGCAGGCCCCCAGTCGCTGAAAGCGAAGAATTCATCGGGCAGGCAGGATCGGCCTTCCGGGCTAACCGATTGCGTGGGACGTAAAACGCCCGCGTCGCGGTCAATACTCGTTTCGGCTTGTAGCCTGATATGGTCCTCCAAGGCTGGCGGAGGCGCCGAAGCAGGCTCGGGCGTCGTGATCTCAACCGGTTCCGGGGGCGGTGCCGCGTCTCGCGCACGATCCAAGATCGACAAATCTGCCTCCAGCAAACCCTGAGAAGCCGCACGTGCCAGTTCCTCCAGGAGGAGGGCCTCCTGTTCGGCAATCCTGCTGCTGCTTTCCGCATCGTCGGGATCTTCGGCGTCTGGTACTGGCAGCAATCGTTCGTTCCAGTCGGTTTCCCACTCGGCGAAATCCGGAAGCGCAACTGAAGGCTCCTCCTGAACACGCTGAGGAGGCCTTAGAAATACCGGCCTGCTCGTTCTGTCCGAAGAAATTTGCGGCAAGGTTTGAGAGGCTTCAGGTTCAGGCGGTTCGACACCAGCAGACTGTGAAAGCGGCTTTTCGAAAGGTGAGTCGGGCGGCGGCGACCCGTTCAAGACATCAACGATGATCCAGCTTTCGCGATGGGATTGCGCGACAGCATGGCAATCACACTCGACTGAGATTTCCAGATGCCCGGTATCGGCATTGCGGCGGATATCCGCAATCCGGTCACGCGAGATAAGGCGGTAGACTTGCGACAGGTCAAATTCGATGTCGTCGCGGCCAACGTCGAGAACATAGCCATCCTCACTGCGGCCAAGCGACCAATCAGCGGCCTCGGTGAGTTCGATGACAAGCCGCGAGAAGGTCGGGTGATCACCCGACCGGACGCGGGCCACCTCAGAAAAGGCAACGCCACCATGAAAAAACGCAAGAAAGGCGATAAGACCAACACGCAGGACAGTATTCATGCCGCCTCCTGCTTGAGGTCTTTCAAGGCGTCTTCCAAATCGCTGAAGCTGGGGCGGCAATGGCTGGGCGTGTTCTGGCGACCCACTTCGATGCAGATGTTCGGCGCATGGGTATAGAGGTTGGCGACCAGGACTTCGCGGATCAGCTGGTAGAAATGGCGGTCTTCTTCGGCTGTTGCCTGCATCTTGGCGGCAAACGGGCCGACCAGACCATAGGCCAGAAACACACCCAGGAATGTTCCGACAAGAGCGCCGCCAATCAGTTTACCCAGAATCTCGGGGGGTTGATCGATCGAGCCCATGGTTTTGATCACGCCCAGAACGGCTGCGACAATGCCCAGGGCGGGCAGACCGTCGGCCATCGTCTGCAGTGCATGACTTGAATGAAGCGAGGTGTGGTAATTACCCTCCATCCGCTTTTCGAGGACTTCCTCAACTTGATGCGGATCGTCGTAATTCATTGCGGCTGCACGCAGCGTGTCGCAAATCAGATCCACCGCCTCACGATCGGCCTTTATGCGAGGGTACCGGCCAAAAACGGTTGATGTGTCAGGAGCCTCAATCTGCTCTTCAAGGGCCATGGGGTTGGTTCTTGCCAGGCGCAGAAGCTCAAACAGCAAGCAAAGCAGATCGCGATAATCGCTGTGCTTCCAGCGCGGGCCTTTGAAGACCCGGCCCATATCCTTCATCGCATGCTTCACCGTCGCGGAATCGTTTGAGATCAGGAACGCGCCGAGAGCGGCACCGCCGATCATGGTAAATTCGAACGGCAGCGATTTGAGAATGATATCAAGCTTACCCCCGGCGGCCATGTAGCCGCCGAAAACCAGAACAAAGACCATAACGATCCCGATGGCTCCGAACACGTGACACACTCCTTGGGTTTGTCGTCTCGGCGCATCCTGACGCCGGGTGGTAAAGAAATCGTCAGCCTGCGCTTATTCGTATTTCGCCGCGGCGTTGCGCCCGGCCAGAACGACACTCAGCGTATAGGCCTTGTCGGGCGGCAGGCCCGACAGGATCGCCGCGGCAGCATCGGCGCGCATGCGGCCAAGAAACCCGGCGGCGAAGCTGGGATCCATCTGGTCGAAGAGGGCGGCGGCCTCGGCGGGCTTCATCGCCTCATACATGGCCGTCAGGCGCGCCACGTCTTCCTCGGCGGCGGTGTCGGCGACAGTCAGCAAATCCTGCAAGCTCTGCTCGGCCTCGCTGAGCTGAGCCAGACCACGCGCGATCTCTTCCTCGGCGATGGCCAAAGCCCGCTCACGCTCCTCCAGCCTGATCTCGGCCTCTTTCAGCCGGGCCTCGCGCAGACGCATGGCGGCCAGCAACTCCTCAAACCCCGGCGTCTCATCGGCCGACCCGCCCGGAGACGATGCCGAGGCCGCGCCCACAAGCGCGCTGACCTCACGCGCGATGGCCAGGCCCGTTCCGTCACCCAATCGCAGAATGCCCGACGCAAACAAAAACCCGGCGATCAGCACCAGAACGCCGCGGCTGGTCCGGCGTGACCGCCTGCGCTTTGAGGACGCCGCTTTCATTCCGCGGCCTCCACCGAGGCTGTACGGCGAAATGTCGGCGTCGGTTCGCCATCATCCGCCTCACGGATCTGTGCATGCGGCCGACGCCAGACCATGCGGCGGCTCTTGGGCTCTTCGACAGGGGGCTGCGCCGGAGCGTCATCCATTGCCGCCAGCAGAATTTCCAACCGCTCCGCCACGGTTTCGGCCCGCGCGGTCATCGCATCAAGCTTTTCGGCGGACGACCCCGCCGCCTCACGCGCGCGTTCAAGCGCCTTCGTCATGTCATCGACCTGCGCCGAGAGAACCGCGACAGCCCCGCCGACCCCCCTCTCGAGATCGGTGAAATGCCGCAGCCGTCGCGACAAAACCAGGCAATACAAGCCGGCGGCCAAAGCACCGGCAACAAGTAGGATATCGGCGATAAGAGCCATTCTGGCCTCCTAATTCAGCACGAATTCAGTGACGAGAAGGTCGCGCACGCGCCCCTCGCCCACCACGATTTGCACCCGACGCAGCATCTGGGCGCGCAGACGGATCAGCGCGCTTGGGTCATCGAATTGCCTCGCATCGACGGCCCTGAGATAGCTGTTGAGCACGTCCAGAACGCGCGGCATCAGCTTTTCGACGTCCGCCGCGTAATTCGACGGTACCTCAAGCTGGCCCGTGAACCGCAGATGGCGGCTGCGCGATTCGGAGCCCAGGGAAATGACCAGCGGCGTGATCGGTACAAAAGCCACGTCATCGACGGGCTCGACATCCACAACTTGGCGATCATCCTCGCCTCCACCGACCGGCAAAAGGCCTGAATATGCGGCGTAAAACCCGCCGCCGCCCAACAGCAACGCCAGAACCAGCCCGATCATCAGGGGCTTTTTCGACCGCGCCTTCGGGGCGTCCTCAGTGTTCTCTTCGGCTTCTGCCATGCGTCTTCTCCGACGGTATCTGCCCGAAAGCTATAGCCCGACGGTCACTAACCGATTGTTAAGGCAGATCGCCGATTGAGGGAGTGAACGTGCGCAGAATGTCACGCGAAGGAGTATGCAGTGGAGCAGCTGACATCGGTCTGGTCCTCGCTCACCATGAAGCGAAGGGTGATTGTCGGATTGGCGACAATTGCAATGTTTACTGCGGTCTTGATGTTGTCGCGGGCGGCGACATCGCCGTCGATGACATTGCTGTACTCGGGGCTCGAATCAGGTGCGGCGGGCGATGTGGTCGCTGCCCTCGAACAGCGGGGCGTGGCTTACGAGGTCCGCGGCGGCGCGATTTATGTCGATGGAGCCGCCCGCGATGAGCTGCGCATGACTTTGGCCTCGGAGGGGCTGCCTGCAAATGGCGGCTCGGGGTATGAGTTGCTTGATTCGCTCTCGGGCTTCGGCACGACCTCGCAAATGTTCGACGCGGCCTACTGGCGCGCGAAAGAGGGAGAATTGGCGCGCACGATCTCGGCCAGCCCGGGGATCCGCAGCGCGCGCGTGCATATCGCCACCCCGGCCAGCCAGAGCTTTCGGCGCGATCTGCGCCCGTCCGCCTCGGTCGCACTGGTGCCGGCGGGCCAGGGCCTGTCACCGCAACAGGCTCGCGCGGTCCGGTTTCTAGTGTCATCGGCCGTCTCGGGCCTGATTTCCGACGATGTTTCGGTGATCGACGCGGAAAGCGGCCTGATCCTGGGCGGCGAGGACAACCCCTGGGCCAGTGCGGGCAACACCGACCGCGCGGCGCAATTGAAGCGCAATGTGGAACGTCTGCTCGAGGCCCGCGTGGGCGCCGGCCGGGCCATCGTCGAATTGTCGATCGACACCATCACCGACCGCGAGCAGATCACCGAACGCCGCTTTGACCCCGATACCCGCGTCGCGATCAGCACCGAAAGCGAAGAACGGACGACCCAGTCGAACGATGCGCGCTCGGGCGCCGTGACGGTCGCCAGCAATCTGCCCGAAGGGGATGCCGGCGGGGCGGGCGGTCAATCCTCAAGCCAAAACAGCGAAACGCGCGAGCGTGTGAATTATGAGGTGTCCGAGACGCAACGCGAGGTTCTGCGCGGCCCCGGTGGCATCCGCCGCATCACCGTCGCCGTGCTGGTCGACGGCGTTCTTGCCGCTGATGCCGGCGGCGCCGAGACCTGGCAGCCGCGCCCGGAGGCCGAAATGGAGGCCCTGCGCGAGCTTGTGGCCTCGGCCGTCGGCTTTGACGAGGCGCGCGGCGATGTCATCACCCTGAAATCCATGCCGTTCGAGACCGCGGCCCTGATGGGCACCGAAGCGGCCGGATCGCTTCTGGACGGGATCAACCTGATGTCTGCCGCCCAGCTTGCGGTCTTGGCCATCGTCGCCGTCATCCTCGGCCTCTTCGTTGTGCGCCCGATTCTGGCGCCGCGGAATGCCGCGCGTGAACTGGACGGATCCTCAGCCGCACCGCGTGAGCTGGATGGGCCCGTGAACGCCTTCGAACTGGGGCCCCCCGGCGAAGGCGGCCCGGTTTTCAATGGCGAGATCGATGATGGCGAAGATTTCTTCGCGGGCGGCTTTCCGTCGGTCAACCCGTCACTGCCCGCTCTGGGTGGGCAGGCAGGGGGTGACACGCCCGATTTCGATCCGTCCGATCCCGTCGCGCGCCTGCGTCATCTGATCGCCGAGCGTAAGGACGAAACCGTTGAAATCCTGCGCAACTGGATGGACGAGAAGGAGGAGAAGGCCTGATGCCCGCCCGCCTGCGACTTGAGGATTTCGACACGCCCGCACCGCAGATCGTCGACGCGCCTGCGCCGATGGCCGCCGATCCCGGCCTTGTGGAGGACGTCCGCCTTGAGGCCTATGAGAAAGGCTACTCCGCCGGTTGGGAGGATGCCGTCGCCGCGCAAAGCGACGATCAGACGAAAATCCGCGAGGACCTGGCCCAGAACCTTCGCGATCTGTCCTTTACCTATCAGGAGGCCCGCGCCCATCTGTTGCGCAGCCTCGATCCGCTTCTGCGCGGCATGGCCGACCGGGTCCTGCCCGAGATCGCCCACGCGACCCTCGGCGCCACCGTGGTGGCGCAACTGATCGCCGAGGCCGAAACGCTCGCCTCGGTCCCGATCGAAATCACGATCTGCCCCGAAAATCGCGAGGCGATCGAGGCGGCTCTGGGTGAGCAGCCCGCCATGCCGGTCACCTTGGTTGACGAGCCCACATTGGCCAGCGGTCAGGTGCATTTCCGCTTTGGCGAAGAAGAGCGCGCCATGGATCTCGACGCGATCGTCTCGGCCATCCGCGCTCTTGTTGATGATTTCTTGAATTCCAGTGACGAAAGGCAGGCAAGCCATGGATGACGCCACCAACCGGACGCGCCCAGGCGGCGCGGATTTGCAGACCCCCTTCGCGCAGGTGCCGATCGAGATCACGATCTCCGTCGGACGGGCCCGCCCGCTGGTGCGCGACCTGTTGCGCCTGGGGCCGGACGCGGTCCTGCCGCTTGACCGCCGTGTCGACGACCCGGTTGAGCTCTATGTCGGCGACAGGCTGATCGGCCGGGGCGAGCTGGAAGAGCTTGACGGTGACCGGGCCGGCCAACTCGCCGTGCGCCTGACGGAACTGGCCACGATCAAAGACGCGCTCTAGAACATGCGCACATATTCATCGGCTCTCGGCCTCGCTTGTCTCTGCATGGCCCTCTTCGCCGGCGCCGCCGCGGCGCAGGACATCACGCTGTCTCTGGGGGAAGGGGGTTCTCTTGCCGAACGCTCCATCCAGCTGATCGTCCTCATCACGCTGCTTAGCCTGGTGCCGGGTCTGGCGATCATGCTGACCTGCTTTCCGTTTCTCGTCACTGTGCTGTCGATCCTGCGGATGGCCATCGGTCTGCAACAATCGCCGCCGAACATGCTGATCGTCAGTCTGGCGCTGTTTCTGACCTACTTCGTGATGGAGCCTGTTTTTATCGAGGCCTGGGAAATCGGCCTCCAGCCCCTGACCGAGGGCAGATTGGAAGCCGACGAAGCCTTGATGCTGGCCCTCGGCCCGTTTCGTGAGTTCATGGCCGCCCGGATCGACCCCGAAACCTTCACCGATCTGGCCGCCCTGCGTGTGGCCCCCGATGTCGCGCTGGCCGAGCTCGCGCCGGACGCGCCCCTATCGGTTCTGGTGCCGTCGTTCCTCCTCAGCGAGATTGAGCGCGCCTTTGAAATCGGCTTTCTGATTTTCCTGCCCTTCCTCATCATCGACCTGGTCGTCGCGGCGATCTTGATGTCGATGGGCATGATGATGGTGCCCCCTGCCATCGTCTCGATGCCCTTCAAGCTGGCGTTTTTCGTCGTCGCAGATGGCTGGACGTTGCTGGCCAGTGCGCTGGTCCGCAGCTACATGTGAAGCAGGCGCCTAGCAGAAGGCGGCCACAAGCGCCGCCTTCTTTCCGACATCACTCCATGTCCATGGCGAGACAGCGCTGCCCAAGCCAGCCCGGGGAATAGGCATCTCTATATCCATCGAGGTTCCATTTGCCGACCGATATACCAGCGTCGGATCACTGGTGACAGATATCCGGCGTCAGTGGCGGCAGCCCAGCGGCTCGCACATCCCGCACCGATCATCGCAAGGATAGCTGATCAAGGCTTTGCTTGGCGATGCGAGCTGTGACGACGCATGTCCCGGCGTTGTGCAGAGGCTCCCGGCGCGACAAAAGCGTCACGGTCAGCGCGCCAGAAACACCGAGCGATAGCCCAGGGGCGGCTATCGCTGTTCAGTCCGATCAGCGCACCTCAAATTCAGCATGCAGGGCCCCTGCGGCCTTGATGCTTTTGAGGATGTCGATCATGTCGCGGGGCGACACACCAAGGGCGTTCAGCCCCGCGATCACCTCAGAGAGGGACGCCCCGGTTGAGATCTCGGCCAGACCCGTGCCCGGCTCTTCTTCGATTGCGGCTGTCGTGCGCGGCACCACGACCGTCTCACCTGGTGAGAACGGGTTGGGCTGCACGGCGATCGGGGCCTCTTCAATCCGCAAGGTCAGGTTGCCTTGCGCCACGGCCACGCGCGATATGCGCACATCCTCACCCATCACGATCGTGCCCGAGCGTTGATCGACGACAACGCGGGCACGACGCTGCGGCTCAACCGGCAGGTTTTCGATCCGCCCGATCGCATGCGCCGCCGATCGCGCCCTCATGGCCGAGATGTTCAGCTCAACCGTGCCCGCATCCAGCATCTCTGCCACCCGGCGCCCAGATTCGGCGTTGATCACAGCCTCAATCCGCCCGGCAGTGGTGAAATCGGGGGTCCGCAAGGCCAGACGCAAGCTCTGCAGGCCACCGAAATCAAATTCGATCTCGCGCTCAATTCGGGCGCCCGCCGGGATGGACCCGGCCGTCGGCACGCCTTGGACGACACTTGCGCCATCGCCCTCCGCTGACACGCCGCCCGCGATGACAGTGCCTTGCGCGACGGCATAGATCTGCCCGTCGGCTGCATTGAGCGGCGTCATGATCAGCGTCCCGCCAAGCAGGCTTTTCGCGTCGCCGATGGCCGACACCGTCACGTCGACCTGACTGCCCGCCCGCGCGAAGGGCGGCAATGTCGAGGTGACCAGCACCGCCGCAACGTTCTTGGGGCGAAACTGCTCTCCCGCGACGTTCACGCCCAGACGTTCGAGAATGTTGGCCATGATCTCTTCGGTGAAAGGCGAGTTCCGCAGACCGTCGCCTGTTCCGTTCAGACCGACGACCAGACCATAGCCCACCAGATCATTGCCGCGCACACCGTCGAATTCGACCAGGTCCTTGATCCGCACCGATTGCGCTGCCGAGGGGAATGCAAGGCACAGGACCATCGCAAAATTCGCAAAAAACTTCATCATCTCAGGAAATCCACCAAGCTGAGGCGCGACACACGGGCGGTCAGCGCGAAAAGCGTTTCTAGTTGTGTCTGCGCCGCTTCCAACTTGGTCGCGGCCTCAAAGGAATCGACCCCGATCAAAGCGGATCGCGCGATTTCAAGCGATGTCGCCTCGGCACTTGCGCGGACATCGGCCGCCTCGATCGCGGCCTCGGCTTCGCCGACTGTCGCCTGGACGTTCACCACCAGGCTGGACGCGTTGATCGCCTGTTGCGATGCCGCCCTCGACAGCGCCAGGCGCTCGGTCGTGTCACCGGCAAGGGTCGGACCATCCAGCAAGGTGCCCATCGCAAGACCCTTCATGGCCGCCCGCAAATCTTCGTTGGCCGCTGTGACCGGGAAGGACGTCGTGTCCCCATCGCCCAATCGAAACGGGGCAAGGGAGGTGTCGGACCCGGTATAGGCGACGGTCTCGAACCCGCCGCCCGGCGTGTCGAACCAGGCATCGACGGCCGCGATGACACCTGCCGCCGTCGTCTCGGTCGCCACCAAAGCCTCGAGATCGGCCATGATGGTGTCGACCGAGGCCAGCGCCGCACCGTCCGTCGCGTCACCGGCAAAAATCGCCCGATCACCGTTTTTCTGATTCAGGACAGTGACCACCGTCTCAAAGCTTTCGCGGACCGACCGGCCGGCACGTTCCAGTGTCGGATCGGTTGGCGCGTGCGGGATGGCAAGCAGAACCCCCATCGCGGCATCTGACCGTTCCTTGACCACATCCATGGCCGCCTGAGCCGCTGTAGCGAACCCTTTTGCTTCGGCGATGGCCAGTTTCTCGGCCTGGGCAAGGCCCATGCGACGCTCAATCGAGGCGACGGCGCGATAATCGCCGCGCAAGGTCTGAGAGATGTCAGTGGTCTTGCCCGTCGCAAGCTCGGTCGAGTGGCGCTGCACATCCGTCTTCAATGCATTGGTCTGGCGGGAAAACAAGAATGTGGACGACAGATCGCCAAGGGATCGGAAGGTTGTCATTTAGATCCCCATCAACTGGTCAAGCATGGCTTCGGCGGCACTGATCACGCGCGCGTTGGCAGAATAGGCCTGTTCGATCAGCAAAAGCTGTTGCAACTCCTGATCGGAATCGACGCCACCAGCCAGTTCGGCGGTCTTCAGCGTCTCCTGCCGGGTCATGGAATAGGCCAGGTCGGATTCGGCCGATTGCCGTGTGGTGCCGATCGCGGTCAGAAACTCCCCTGCCAGTCCTGAGGCCGTGCGGGCGCCGCCGGCGAAGTCACCTGAGCCGGGGGTTTTGAGCGTGCTCAGCGCCCCGGTCAGCGCATCCAGACCAGCAGACTGGCCCACGGGACCCGGCGATGTCGCGCCCAGGCCATCGCGCAAGCGCCAAAGGGCGCCGCCTTGTGCCGGGTCGGCCAGGGCGTTGATCGTCAGACGGGCGGACAGGCCGACTTCATCGGCCGCAACGAAGGCCCCACCGCGGTCGGTAAAGAGGCCGGGGTCGCCCGGCGTCAGCGTCGGGTCGGCCGTGGGGGCTTCGAACCGCTCGACTAGGTCGCGGGCGAGGGCGTCAAGCTGGCTCTGGGCCTCGGGCGCCAGATCATCGCGGATCGTGAATTGCGTGCCCAGGCTGCCACCGCCCAGAAGCCCGCTGCTTGCCGACGCGTCGACCGGAAGGCCGCGCAGCGTCAGACCGGACAGCGCCCCAGATCCGATACTCATGTCCGGCGTGATATTGGCGACGGGCGTGAAGCCGATTTCGGCGGGGAGCCCATCCAACAGAATGGCGCCTCCGGTCGTAAAAAGCGCCACTTGGCCGTCATCGCGCGCGACCTCACGCACCGGCACGATCGCCGATACCTGATCGATCATGCGCTGACGTTCGTCCATGAAGGCCGTGCCGTCGCGGCCGCTGGCCACCTCAACCCGGATGTCGCGGTTCAACTCGGCGATGCGCGAAAGAGAGCTGTTCAAGCGGTTGACCTGTTCGGCAATCGAGGCATCGGCCGCCATGCGCTGCTCCTGGATGCTGTCCGAGACAGAGCGGAACTGACGGGTCAGGCTTTCCGCCGTCCGCAGGACGCTTTCAAGCCGCGGAGCGGTGTCGGGCCGGCTTGAGGCCGAGATCAGCGACGCCTCGAAATCGGCCAGCCGGGTGGACAGGGCACCGGGGTCGCCAGGGGCCCCGACGCTTGCTTCGATATTGGCAAAGAAATCGCGCAAGCCCTGATCGCGCGATTGTGCCGCATCGGCCAGCCGACGGTCGGACAGGATGGTCTGGTTGACCGCCCGCGTCACACCTTCGACGCGCACGCCCGACCCTGCGCCGCCCAGGTTGCGAGCGGAGAGCTGCAATTCGCGGCGGCCATAGCCATCCGTCGAGACGTTGGCCAGGTTTTGCGACACCACTTCGACCCCGCGCGACGCCGCGGTCAGGCCCGAAAAGGCGTTTGCCAGGGATCCCGAAATGCTCATCTGTCAGCCCGCGCTGCCGATCACCTCGCCTATCGCTTGATGTTGGTGGTTTCCTGCAGCATCTCATCGACCGTCTGGATGACCTTGGCGTTCGACGAATAAGCCCGCTGCGTCTGGATCAGCGCGGTCAGCTCGGCCGCGACGTCCGTCGTCGACCCTTCGCGTGCATATCCGACCACGGCCCCGGTGGGCCCGTCACCGGCATCCCACAGGAAGAACGACCCGGAATTGGGCGAGATCTGATAAGTCTGGTTGTTCATCGCGATCAGCCCGTTCGGGTTGGGCACGTCCACAAGCGGGATCTGATAGATCCGGCGGGTAAAGCCGGTGTCGTAGGTTGCCGTCAGATAGCCGTTCTCATCAATCTCGACCGCTGTCAGGTTACCGACCGGAGAGCCGTCCTTGGTGATCGATGTCGGCGCAAAGCTGTCGGACAATTGGGTCAGGCCGTTCGGATCGCCGGTGCGTCCGATCGTGACAGTCAGCGGGCCGCCCGCGACCGTCAGATCAAGCGTTCCCGTCGCTGCGTCATAAGGGCCGCCGGACACGGCCGTCACCGAGGACAGAGTACCGCCCGAGCCGCGCGTGTCATCGAAGACCAGAGTGTATTCGCCGATCACGGCACCGGCCTGGGCCGAGTCGCGGATGACCATCGTCCATTCATTGGTCGCCGGATCGCCCGCCGCCGGGATGGTCGGCGTGAACGAGATATCCAGCACTTCCGACGTGCCGAGATTGCCGAAATACTCAACAGACAAAGGCAGGGTCGTGCCGGACGCGCCCGCCTCGGTCTCGGTCGCCGGCAGATTGACGCCCAGGTTCATCACCGTGGTCGGGTCACCGGCGGTCTGGTTGGCATTGATGACGACCGGCTCCAGCGCCGTGGTCGTATCACGCGGCAGGATCGGGATCGTGCCGTCGGCATTGGCGGGCCAGCCCATCAGCACCAGGCCCGAATCTGTCCGCAGGACACCGTCGGCATCGGTGCGGAACGACCCCGTCGTGGTCATCATCAGCGGCTGCTCACCGGTCGTGTTGTCCAGCGAGACCGACTGCGTCACCGGCAGCATACCGCGGCCCGAAACGGCGATATCCAGCGCGTTCGACGTGCCGACAAGAGCCCCACGCTCTTCGATCAGGCGCGAGGTCGACGCCCGCACACCGCCGGCGGAATAGGTGCCCGCCCCGCGCGTGTCGTTGATGACCATGCTTTCGAAATCGGCCGCAGCGCGTTTGTAGCCATACGTACCAGAATTCGCGATGTTGTCGGAAATAGTTGCCAGCCGGGTCGCATTGGCACTAAGGCCCGCCACGCCAGCGTTCAGCGATGATGATATCGTCATCTGTATCAGCCTTTCTGCTGCATCGACTCCTGTCGGGGGCCGACATTCGCAGGCAGGGCTTAATACGCGCCTAACAACTAAAATTTGTCCTTCTTTATCCAGTATCCGAGCGGAGCAGGATCACCTCAAGCCGATTGTTGCGCACTGCCATCGGGTTCGGCGCCACGGGCTTGCGATCAGCATGGCCGGTCACGCGCCGCATACGGTCGCTGACAACCCCTTCACCTTCCAACAGGGACCGCGCCACCTGGGCGCGCTCGGTCGACAGATCCCATGTGGGGTTCACGCGCAGAACCTCGGGCGCGGCCTGAACATGGCCATTCACGGCCATATCATTGCGCACAAGGGAAAAAACCCGCGTCAACATGGCGGCCAGATCCTGCATCACCGGTTCAGGATCGGCGGTACCGGGCACGAAAAGCGGCGCACCTTCGATATCGAACAGCTCGACGATCAGCCCCTCATCGGTCAGGCGCGTGGTGATGTGGCGGGCCATCAGATCGGTGACCATGCTTTCACCACCCCGTCCGCGCAGGATCTGCTCAAGCTCTTCAAAAGCTTCCTGATCGGCACCCGACGTCTCCAACGGGTTGGGCGCGGCACCATTCTCGGCCATCGTCGTTTCGGCAAAAATCGACGTGCCGCCGAAGGCCCCGTCGCCCCCGCCCGAAATCCGGTTTACCGGAATCGTCGGATTGAAGTAATCCGCAAGACCTTTGCGTTGCTTTTCAGTCGTTGCATTCAACAGCCACATCAACATGAAGAAGGCCATCATCGCGGTCACGAAGTCAGCATATGCCACCTTCCAGGCCCCACCATGGTGCCCACCGCCCTGAATGATCTTCTTACGCTTGATGATGACCGGCGCGTTGGAACCCGCCGCCATAACACCACCTCGTTTTCACCCGCCACAAGGCTTAGCAAAGGCGTGTGAACACCGGCTTAATCTGTGGTATTTGAAGGATTTTGCAGCTTTGCAGACCCTACCGGGCCAGGCGCGCCGCGATCTGGCTGCTGAGCGTCGCCAGCGAGGTGCCGGTCGCTGTGGCAATAGCGCCAGTGCTTTCATCGGCCAGCGGCGTGAGGATCGTGAACCGCTCAAGCACACCGCCGCGGCGGCTGGCGAAAGACGACACCGCATATTGGCCGCTCAGCTCAAACTGACCATCGGCGCGCGCCACCATGCGGTCGACGCGGATATCCAGGCGCAAATCGGGGCCGGCATCCAGGGGCCAGGGTTCGGCCGCGACATTCGCGGTGGTCGCCAGATCCAGATTGCGGGCCATCACGCGGGTCACCGCGCTGACCGGATCTTCGGCCCACAGCGCATTGGACATGGTCCGCAGGGCGCCATCTTCGGTCTGGAAGGCGATCGCGGAATCGGCGGCATAGGCGGGCAGGGTCACCTCGCGCACCTCGATACTGCCGGCGCGGACGGCCACCTGCTGTGCGGGGGTGGGCTGGTCAATCAGGAAGAGGTCCGAGTTGCCCGACCCGCAGGCCGCCAGAAACAGAAGTGCCGGAAAGGCGAGGTACCGTATCATATCAGCGTCCTAACAGCAGCGAATTCGGGTTACGCTCAATCGTGCGGGCCAGCTGTGCAACGGCGCGGGCGGCACTGCGCACCTCGCGCAAGGCCGTCAGCGTCTCCTCGTTAAAGTCCGACCGCGCGCCATAGGCGCCGATCAGACCCTCGGCCTGCGCGACCAGCCGTTCCAGCCGGGCCGACAGCTCTGGCAGCCCCTCGACAGCCTCGGCCACCGAATCCGCAGCACTACGGGCCGAAGCCATGGTGGCGTTGGCGTTCTCAACCGCGCCGCCTTCGCGCAACTCAGCCAGTGTTGCACGCACCTCATCCAGCGCGCCGGTCAGCGCGGGGGGCAATGCGCGCGCCTCATCGGTGCCGATCAACGCATCCGCGCTATCGAGGACGCGGGTCGTCGAGGCGATCAGCTCCTCCACGGCAAGCGAGTTTGCCTTGGCCGCCACCTCGCGCAACTCCTCGACCAGCTCGGGAAATTGGTCCGAGGCCTCAGCGACATTGGTGATTGCCGTGTCCGCCTGCTCCAACGCCGAGATAAGGCTGTCGATGGCACCGCCTTCACGCAATTCCGCGACGATCGCGCGCAAATCGGCCACGGCGGCGTTGATTTCGCCCGGCAGGGCGCGGGTGGCCTCATCATTCACCAAGGCGCGGGTGTCTTCCAAAAGCGACACGGCCGCCTCGGGCACCGCGCGGGTGCTGTCTGCGCGCGCAAGCTCTTCAATGCTGGCCATCAGCGTGATCGCTTGCTCCAGCAATTCCTCGATCGGCAGGCTGTTGATCCGGTCGAGCACCCCTTCGGCCGTCGCGGTAAAGTCAGGCAGTTCCGACCGCGCGCTGGGCAGCACGGGCAAAGGATCGGCGTCGCGATCCAGCACCGCTGCCGGTTCATCGGGGAGTTCCACCAGCTCGACGATCAGCGACGCGCTGAACAGGTTTGCCGTCGCCAGACGGGCGCGCAAACCTTGCTCAACCGCAGTGGCCAGGAAATCGAGGGTTTCGTCGCGACCCGCGCCGGGTGGCAAACCCAGGGTTGCGGGTTCGATCGACAGGTTGGCGACAAGGCGCACGATCGGCCCGAAATCGGTCTCCTCGACCTGCGCGGCGATGCCCGACACCTCGCCGACCCGCAATCCGCGATACTCCACCGCCGCCCCGGGCGCGAGGCCAGCGACCGAGTCGCCGAATTCAACCGAAACCGTCACCGCATTCAGGGCCGAGCGGGCAAAAAGGCTCTTCCTGGCCTCGCTCTCGTCGTAGTAGATCTCGAACACATAGCCGGGATCGACAGGCACACCGCCCTGGAAGATCGAGTCAAACTCGACACCGCCGGAAACCAGCGAGGCCAGACTGTCGACATCAATGTCCAGCCCGTCAGTGCCAAGCGAGACGGTGAAACCCGACGTATCCCAAAAGCGCGTTGCCGTCGTCAAACGCCGGTCATGCGGCGCATCGATGAACGCATCCACGACGATGGAATCGCCCGACACCGTCAGCCGAGGCTCTTCCAGCCGCCCTACTTCAATGCCACGGAAAAAGACAGGCGCGCCTTGCGACAGGATCGAGCCATCGGTCGATCTGAGCGTGATGCGCTTGCCCGCGCGCCCGGGCTGCACCAGAGGGGGCCCGTCGGAGCCTTGAAAAAGCCGCGCGGCTTCGCCCTGCACCTCGTCCCAAGCGCCTTCGATATAGACGCCGGACAACACGGTCGACAGGCCGGTGATGCCGCGCACGCTCACCTCAGGCCGGACCACCCAGAAATTCGTGCCTTCATCCAGAAAAGGGGCGATCTCCTTGTCGATGCGGGCTGTCACCAGCACCTGCGACAAGTCGGGCGTGAACCCCATACGCTCAACCGTGCCGATCGAGACATCGCGGTAGCGGATGGTCGTTTCGCCCTCGGTTATGCCCTCGGCATCCGCGAAGGTGATCTGGATTATGACGCCACGATCGGCATAGGTCTGCCAGGCAATGCCCAGCGATACGACCAAGGCCAGGATGGGCACCAGCCACACGAAAGACAGATTGCGCCAAGGCGACGGGCGGCTTGTTGAAATATCCAGGTCAGAGGGTGTCGGGTCGGTCACGTATCATCTGCCTCGTAGGCGTCCCAAATCGTTCTTGGATCAAAGCTCTGGGCTGAAAGCATGGTGAATGCAACCGAAAGCGCGAAACTAATCGCCGCGATTCCCGGGTTCACAACGGCCACGAAATCAAGCTGAACAAGCGCCGACAGGATCGCAACGACGAAAACATCGATCATCGACCAGCGCCCGATGAACTCGACCACCTCATAAAGCCGCTGGCGCCCGCGCCCCCGGATCACGACGGCCGATTGCACGCTGATGGCCAGATAGGCGATGGCGATGAACTTGCCGACGGGGATCACGATGCTGGCGACAAAGACGATCAGACCGACACCATAAGAGCCATGGTTGAACAGCTCGATCACGCCGCCAACAATGGTGTTTTCCGTGGTATTGCCGAACGTCGTCGTCAGCAGCATCGGGTAGATATTGGCCGGGATATAGACGACGATCCCGGCGATCAGCCAGGCCCAGACGCGCTGTAGGCTGCCCGGATCGCGACTGACCAGCGGGGCGCCACACCGCAGGCAGCTTTGCACGCCCACCGCGTGAACCCGGCCGCAGCGCGTGCAGCCGACCAGACCCGCGCGGCGGGCGGTCAGGACTTGCTGCGTTCTTCGAGCGTTTTCCATACCGACAACTGACACATGAAATTATCTTTCAACACCGTCACAATGACCAATGCCACGAAAGCCCAAAAGGCCGGCCCAAGCGACACATGGGCCAAACCCGCCACCTTCACCAGCGCCACCGCTACGCCGATGATGAAAATCTCGGCCATCGCCCAGGGCTTGGCCGCTTCGGCCCAGCGGAACATCAACGCCGCGTGTTTCGCCGGACGCCAGCCCAGCGCCATAGGCGCCAGAGCGTAGATGATCGCGCCGAACCGGAAGAGCGGCAGGAAAATGATCAGCGCCGCCACGGCCAGCGACAAGGGCAGCATCAGCCCATCCGAGAAGGCCAGCACCGCATCGAAGACCGAGCTTCTTTGGCGCAGACCGTTGGCATCCAGTTCCAGAAACGGAAAGAAGACTGCGGCAAACATCAACACCATCGCCGTCACCGACAGCATGACGATCCGCGTCATCGCCCCCTCACGTGGCGCGATCAGAACCGTGTGACACCGATGACACCGCGCCCGCGCACCCATGGGCACATCCGATACCTCATGCAACGTGTCGCAAACTGGGCAGGCAATCAGCCCATCCAGCCGTTCCGCCTCAAGGCGCCTGAAGTCCGTCGGTTGCTCCATCCCAGAAGATATCGCATTCTTCCAAGCCAGTCGCTAGGGGCACCATATCAGAAAACCGAGAGGGGCGGTGCCGGTTGCGACAGGCGCGATCACACGCCTCTTGCGCAAATACGCGCCCCAGGGTCGAAACATCGGCAATCTCAGCCGGGCTGGCAGGCCAGTGCGATGTAGGGAGAAATCCCTGTTGAAGGACCCGGCATAGAACTCCGCCGCAAACGAAGACAAAGGCTTCATCGGCGAACGCTACGACGCCGACGCAGGCCTGCAATACCTCAACGCAAGGTACTACGACCCCAAACTCGCGCTGTTCATCCAGCCAGATTGGTTTGAGGTGACAGAGCCGGGGGTGGGCACGAATAGGTTTAGCTATAGCTTCAACGATCCAGTGAATAAGATGGACCCGGGGGGAATGCCACGCAGTCTGATTCGGCGTACATGTCAGAGGATGCATATCTTGCTGACGATGATGAAGCAGGTTATAGTCTACCAGACCACATATCTCGTCTTTCTCCGGAAGAGATGGAGGAGCTATTTCCCGGCGCTGTTTGGGAAGACCAAAAGATTGGCTTTAGATCTGGCGCAGATCGGAACACCCGGACTGGGGAGATCACAATAGCTTTTGCTGGCACACAAGACGGCGTCGACTGGAAAAACAATATTCAGCAGGGACTCCTTGGGGAGTCGCCTCAGTATTCCCGAGCGCGCGATCTAGCAAGAATTGTCTCTTCAAGACTACCTAACCGGCCTGGTGCTTTATCCTTCACGGGGCATTCCCTGGGTGGCGGACTTGCCATGGAAGCAGCAGGCTCATTACCAACAAGCATCAGGAGAGTAAATCATCATAGGAACGCTAAGACATTCAACGCAGCTGGCGTTAGTGTTACAATTTCCGAGGTACCTCGGAATGTGTGGAATGGCGCAATAGGTAGAAATATCGGTTTTGAAAACCATGTAGTAGTCGGTGATCCCTTATCCGCTCCAAATTCTATAGTACCTGGCATGGGGACTCTTGGAGGGGTTAATTATCGCAGCCCTGTTTCTTTAAATCCACTTACCAGTCATGGAATTTCAGCTTTTAAGGGAAAATTTAAGGACGGAAATTTCTAGGATGAGGGTTTTTATTTTTATGTTCGTCATTATGTTGCTTAGTGGCTGCACTCAGACAATTTCGCATTCAACAATATACATAGATAGTGAATATATTACAGATCAAAGAATAGAGATGTTAGTAGAGGAAGTCTATTTAAAGGCTGATGAACTAGAAGGCGAGTGCAAACTCGTAAATACCGAAAGACAGCTTCATAGTTGCTCATTAAGAGCGAGTAATCCAAGTATAGATATTAGTATCGGCTATAATCCGAATAATCAGTATCTAATTTTCATTTCTTCAGCTCTTGTTCACTGGTTCCCGCCACCAAAGAATAGAGTCACTTCAGGGGAATATCTCAGTGAGCAGCAAAAGGACCTCGAGCGGTGGCTCCGTTCGCTCCTTCCTGCAGATGCCGTAATCCGCGCGCAGCGGAGCTATGTTGGCTATGACGTGACCCAAGATTTCTAATAAGACTGGGTGTTTAATCCCGGCATCTGGTGGATTGGATTTAAGATGAGTCGATCTGGTCCCGATGCCCAGAAAGCCGTAGGATGGGTGCTCGCACCCATCATCTTCCTGACGCCGCGATGTCTGCATTCTCTCCCCCAAAACCACATCAACAACCCCACCGCCTCCCCCTCCACACGATCCGTTAACTAGGGCCCCTCCCGCCCGCTGCGCCTCTGCCGGTGCACGCCCGGTGCACAACCTGTGCACGCCCAGTGCCCCCACCCTGCGGCCCCCTTCCGCCATAAACCATCCCCACCGCCCCCTCGGGAAGGGCAGGCCGGGGGCTCGTATCCACCACATAGATGCCAGCACTTCTCACCACCGCCAGGAGGGCATCGTGGTTGCCCTACATTCAAAGGCCTCTCCGTAGGTATCGAAGCATTTTGGAGGAAGGATGGTGCCGATGAAGGGACTCGAACCCCCGACCCACGCATTACGAATGCGTTGCTCTACCAGCTGAGCTACATCGGCTTTCCGAGCGCGCATTTAGCAGGGTTGCGCGCTTGTGGGTAGCCCTATTTTTCGGGCTGGGTGACCTCTTCGGCCTCGATCACTTCGACCTCTGCCGGTTTCCCTGCATCCGGTGTCTCTTCAACGACCTCGGCCTCGGGTTCGGGCTTTTCAAGGGCACCGACGATTAGGGGCAGCATCTGGGCCTGGTGGGGCAGGGTCGCCTCACGCTCGGTCGGCTCGCGCCAGGCCAGAGTGTCTAGACTGCCGCAATTGCCGCAGACCGGGGCCCAATCGACCTGAATATTATGGCAATTCTCACACACCCACTGCGGCCCGCGCGGCGCGGTCAGCGCCCGGGCCAGCCAGCCGCGGACGAGCGTATCGTCGGCACCCGCGCCGCGTTCAATCGCCGCCATGATCGTCAGCGTGCGCTGGGTCGGGTGCTCGGTTGCCAGATCGCCCAGCGCCCTGCGCGCCTCGGGGAAATCCTCGGCCGCGATATGCAACTCGGCCAGCAGCAGCTTGGTCTCTTCATGATGGGGGCGCAGTTTGGTCAGCGTGCCGAACCGCTTGATGCGCGCCTGCGGCGTTTCATCCGGCGCGATCTCGGCAAAGGCGGCGGCCAGATCGGGGTGGGGCTGCGCATCCCAGGCCTTCTTCAAAACGCGGGTCGCATAGCGTGCCTTGCCTTGCGCTATATAGCTGCGCGCGGCCATCGCGGCGGCGGGGATCAGATCGGGCGAGAGGCGATTGGCCTCAATCGCGGCTTCGCGCGCTTCGATCGTCTTGCCGTCGTCCAGAATGTCCTTTGCCTCCGACAAGGCCAGCAGAGCATCGCGGCGGCGGAACACGTCGCGCGGCAAGGTGCCGGTCTTCAGCTTGGTGCCCAGGGTGGCGCGGGCCCCCCGCCAATCGCCGCTATCGGCCTGCAACCGCAGCAGGATATCCTGCGTCTCTTCATGTTTGGGCTTGAGGGCGAACGCCTTCTCGGCCAGCTTCATCGCCGTGGCGGTATCCCCATCGGCCAACCGCTGTTTCATGATGCCACGCACCCCGACAAAGCGGGTGCGATCATCGGCCAGAAGCTTTTTGTATGCGTCCTGCGCCGCTTTGGTATCGCCGGCCACCTCGGCCGCCTGCGCCTGCAGAAGGTTGGTCAGTTCGGGCCGGCGCAGCAGGCGTTCGGCCTTGGCCGCTTTCGACAACGCCAGCCTCCCTTCGCCCGAAGCGACAGCCATCATGCCATCGGCCAGTGCCTGAAACCCCCGACGTTCGCGATTGCGGTCGAAATAGCGCGAAATGGCGGTTTCATCGCCGCTGAGGAACCGAAAAATCGCAACCAAAAGCCCGATCAGCTTCAGTGTCAGCCAGACCAGCGCGATCAGCAGAACCACGGCAATCGTGGTGGCCAACGGACCAAGCGTAAACTCCCACCCAAGCATCCTGATCTGCACGCCGCCGCCTGTCTCCATCAGCATACCGGCACCCAGAGCCGCCAGGGCGACAAGCGCGACGAAAACCAGAATTTTGATGAGGGACCAGAGCATCGCGGATCTCCTCAGTTCTGGGAAATGCTGGCAGCCAGCGCATCGAGCGCGGCTGTCGCATCAAGGCGCGTCTGGGCCTGGCTGCGCCAGTCGGCCATCGCCTCTTGACCAGGTTCGGGCAGCACCGCGATCAGATCCATCGTGTCGGCCAATCGACCTTCACCCAGCGCGGCTTCGGCACGCGAAAGCAGCGCATCGGGGTCATCGCCATCGCGGGGCGTGACGGACCGCGCTCCGGTTTGCGTGCGCAGGAACGCGCCCAACCGGTTCATCGCGCTGTCATCTTCGGCCAGGCCGGCGCGGATCGACGCCGCCAGACCGGCGCGGGCGGCCTCAGAGTAGCTCTGTTGAAGATCCAGAAGGGTCGGGATGCCGGTATCGGCGTTATTAACCAATATCGGCGCAATTTCCGCGCTGGTAGTGCCGGTCAGATCGCTGAGCGCACCTGCGAACGGCCCGCCCGCGTCAAGCGAGGCCTGAAGCCGCGACAGGGCCGACCGCGCGACGGCGGCGCGCGCAGTTTCCTGCGCCTCGGTCTGCAGGGCGGCGGCCTCTTCCTCGGCCGCGGTAATGCGATTGCGCGCGTCATCGGCCAGCGTGGCGAGTTCGGCACGCTGCGCTTCCAGAGCTTCGCGCATTTCAGTCACGATCTGCGTGGCCTCCGCCTCAGACGTGCCATCAACCACGGGCGGGCGCGCTTCGACCTGGGCGATCCGGCCTTCAAGAACGCTGAGGGCGGCCGATATATCCTCAAGCGCCGCGGATGTCGCCTCAATCCGCTCGGTCAGCCCGGCCTCCAGCGCCGTCAACTGCGCGGTCTGATCGCCGGCATCCTCGGGCGCCAGGGCGCGCAGGGTTGAGATCTCCTCACGTAGGCTGGCCAGCTCGGCCTCGAACGCATCGTTGCGGCCTGACTGTTCCGCCAGACCGGTCGCAATCTGGTCAACCGATTCCGCGCCCTGATTTGATCCGCCCAAGATATCGGGATTGGTCGCCCAAATCAGCCCTGCGATGATCGCAGCCGCAATAGCGCCGCCGATAAATCCGCCCATGAAGCCTCCGCCTGAGGACTTCTGAGCCGGGGCGGTCTGAGGTTGAGAGGCGGCTTTATGATCGTCTGCGGGCTTTTCGTCCGGACGCGTCTTGTCATCCGATGTGGTTTCGCCCCGAACAGGCGCCTCTTCGGTGCCCTCATCGGCTTTGGGCGCGTCGGTTTCAGAAGATGCAATCTCGTCGGTCTTCTCGTCAGACGGTGTATCCGCCACCCTCTGATCGGAGGGTTCGGGCTGCTTGCCCGCATCGGGCGCGGTAGCATCCGGTGCGATTTCGTCGGAGGGTTTCTCTGGCGTCGCTGCGGGCTTCCTCTTCGCGCGTGTGCCGGCTCCGGCTGTCGTTTTCTTCGCTCGCGCCACAGACCGACTCCCTCGCAAACCCCAGTGAAGACCCGAGCTTATCCCGCGATCCCAAGCGCCTCAAGGTGCCATGGCAGTAATTGCCAAAGCCTTTAACGCCGAAAGCATCGCCGTTGCGTCGGGATGCTTTGCTGTTTGAACGCGCGCAGGCGCGACACCGTTCCATGCAAGGGCCACATTCCGGCTCATCGCGGCGATGAAAAGCGCGGCCGAGATGTCCTGGCCGCGCATCGCTTCTGCCAAATGCCGGGCCGAGTTCGGTGAGAAAAGCGGCAGCAAGACCGGCTCTGGCTGTGCCAGAATGTCCAGGGCCCGCTGGCTCAAAGGCTGGGCGACCTGCCGATAAAGGATGACCTCGTCGCAGGCGATGCCGGCGGCTTGCAACGTGGCCGCCACATCGCCGTGTGCCTCTTGCCCGCGCAGATGCAACAGCCGCCCACGCGCCTTCGACGCGATGATGGCGTTGGTCAGGTCTTCCGCGCTGCCCCCGGCCGACTTGGCGTTGTAGCCAGCCTCGGACGCGGCCAGCGCCGTTCTGTCACCCACGCACCAGGCGGGCAGGCCATGCCCAGCGCCAGCGACGGCGATGACGGCGTTCTCTGACGTAAAGATCAGCGCCTCGATCCCGTCCAGTGGAACCGCCTGCGCGACCCGTTCGATCGCCACCACGGGAGAGATGATGACGGGCGCGTCCTGACCCATCTCGCCTTGCCACTCAGCCGCAAAGCGCCTGCTGGCTGAGGCAGGGCGGGTCAGCAAAAGCGTGGGCGGGTGCTGGGGCAGGGGGAACCTCGCGGGATTGTCTGGGCCCGCCCCCGGTGTTACCTGCGGCATGGGCGGCACGCAACCGGCGGTGACATGGGCAATACCCTGACCTTTCTGGGCCTCGAATCCAGCTGCGACGATACGGCGGCCGCCATTGTGCGGCACACGCCCGGCGAAAGGCCGAAAATCCTGTCATCCATCGTCGCCGCCCAGACGGATCTGCACGCCGCGTTTGGCGGCGTGGTTCCTGAGCTTGCCGCCCGCGCGCATGCTGAAAAGTTGGACCTTTGCGTTGAGGAGGCGCTGCAGCAGGCCGGGCTGACCCTGGCCGACATCGATGCCGTCGCGGTGACGGCTGGCCCCGGGCTGATCGGCGGCGTTCTGGCCGGTGTCATGTGCGCCAAGGGGATCGCGGCGGGCGCCGGTTTACCCTTGGTCGGCGTGAACCACCTGGCTGGCCACGCACTGACCCCCCGGCTGACCGACGATCTGGCCTTTCCCTATCTGATGCTGCTTGTCTCGGGCGGGCATTGTCAGTTTCTCATTGTGCATGGGGTTGAAGACTTCACGCGATTGGGCGGAACGATTGACGACGCGCCGGGCGAAGCCTTCGACAAGACCGCCAAGCTGCTGGGCCTGCCCCAGCCCGGCGGCCCGGCGGTTGAGGCCGAGGCCGCCAACGGCGACCCCGCCAGCCATACGCTGCCGCGCCCCCTTCTCGATCGGCCGGGCTGCGACATGAGTTTTTCGGGGCTGAAGACAGCTCTTCTCAGGGCGCGCGATCAGGCTGTGGCAACAGATGGTGGGCTGCGGCGACAGGTCCGCGCCGACCTCTGCGCGGCCTTTCAGGACGCTGTCGGCGATGTTCTGGCCGAGAAATCGCGCCGGGCGCTGACACTCTATCTGGACCGGAATCCACCTGAACCCGCCTTCGCTGTTGCGGGTGGCGTTGCCGCGAACCGGCACATTCGGGCCTTATTAGAGACTGTTTCAGACCAATCAGGCGCCCGCTTCATCGCGCCACCGCTCCATTTATGCACCGACAATGCGGCAATGATCGCCTGGGCGGGGCTTGAGCGGTTTCGCGCGGGACATACAGACGACATGACCCTGGCCGCCCGGCCCCGGTGGCCCCTTGACCAAGCGGCCCCCGCATTGGTGGGCGGCGGCCGCAAGGGTGCCAAGGCATGAGACGGATCGCCATCCTTGGCGCAGGCGCCTTCGGCACTGGTCTGGCAATCGCGCTGGCACGGGGCGGTGCGGAGGTTGCGCTGATCGCGCGCAATCCCGACCACGCGGCGGAGATACAGGCTACGCGAAGAAATGAACGACGGCTGCAGGGGGCTGACCTGCCGGATTCAGTCTCTGTTTCGGCGGAATTCAGCGATTTCTCGGTGATGGATGCCATCCTCTTCGCCGTGCCTATGCAAAGCCTGTCGGGGGTGTTGTCGGCAGCGGAGGGGTATCTGGGCACGGCACCACTCGTCGCCTGCTGCAAAGGGATCGACCTGACCACATTGCGCGGGGCCACGGCCCTATTGGCAAAGGCCCGCCCGGGCGGCGTTCATGCGGTCCTGACGGGCCCCTCCTTTGCCGCCGATATCGCGAAGGGCCTGCCGACCGCCCTGACGCTGGCGGCCACGGACGATGATGGCAGCCATGAGGTGCAGCATTGCCTGTCGACACCCGTCTTGCGCCTCTATCGCACGGATGATGTCATCGGGGCCGAACTTGGCGGAGCGTTAAAGAACGTCATCGCCATCGCAGCCGGCGCCACTATTGGCGCGGGCCTTGGCGACAGCGCCCGCGCCGCCCTGATGACGCGGGGCTATGCCGAGATGGTGCGCCTGGCAACAGCGCTTGGCGCGCGCGCCGAGACGTTGGCGGGGCTTTCGGGCTTTGGCGATCTGGTGCTGACCTGCACCTCGGACCAATCGCGGAACTTCCGCTATGGCCTTGCCTTGGGGCGCAATCAGCGCTTCGATCAGGATGTGACGGTTGAAGGGGTCGCGACGGCGAAAGCCGCAATCCAGCTGGCCGAAAACCACCGGATCGAGATGCCGATCACCGCACTTGTCGCGGCTTTGGCGGACGGCAAGATTGGAATTGGCGACGCGATGGACCAGCTTCTCGCGCGGCCGTTGAGGAGGGAATAACATGCCGCTATTCGCAGTGATCTGTAGCGACAAACCGGACCATATCGAGGTTCGCAAAGCCAATCGCAATGCGCATCTGGCCTATATCCGCGAGAGCGGCGTGGTGCAGCAGGCCGGCCCGTTTCTGGACGCCGATGGCGTGATGTCGGGGTCGCTGCTGATCCTGGATGTGGCCGACCACACCGCAGCGGAAAACTGGGCCGCGGACGACCCCTACGCCAAGGCCGGCCTTTTCGCCGATGTCCGGATCGAACACTGGAACAGGGTGATCGGCGCATGAAATACTGGCTTTTCAAATCCGAACCCGATGTCTGGGGCTGGGACGATCAGGTTGCCAAAGGTGACGAGGGCGAAGAATGGAACGGCGTGCGCAATTATCAAGCCCGCAACAACATGCGCGCGATGGAAATCGGCGACCGGGGGTTTTTCTACCACTCGAACATCGGCAAGGAGATCGTGGGCATCGTCGAGGTCATCGCCACCTCGCACCCCGACAGCACAACCGATGATGAGCGTTGGGATTGCGTGGATATCAAGGCGATCAAGCCCCTGAAAACGCCCGTGACCCTGGAGATGGTGAAAGCCGACGAGCGGCTGCAGGACATGGCTTTGGTGAAATCCATGCGCCTGTCGGTGCAGCCGGTCACAGAAGACGAATGGGAGATCGTCTGCGCGCTTGGCGGTTTGGATTAGCCGGAAATAGAATGGAGGGCCCCGACCCCCCGGGACCCTCCACCACCCCACGTGTTCCCCTATGGGCGCACCACACGTGATCTATGAAGGTCCCGACCCTACTGGCCGTTGGATTGAACCTAGTCGCTGCAGCGATTCCCTGCAAACGCAAAGCCCTGACAATCCGAGGTAAATGCCATTGAAGTGCGAAACGCCCGCGCGGACCGCGCGGGCGCCTGCCAGGATTTACCTGAAATCAGCTATAAACGCTTTCTTTGCCGAAATGCTTGGTCAGCATGTAATAGACGACCGGACGGTACTTGTTCCGCTCGGACATCCCATATGTCTGCATGACGGAATTGATCGCCGCCATCAGCTCAGGACCCTCTTTCAGCCCAAGCTTCTTGATCAGAAAGTTGTCTTTGACCGTCTTGAGCTCATCCGACTGCGTTGCCGCAACAGTCTCGGAATCGGCGTTGTAGATGGACGGACCGCAGCCGATGGTCACCTTCGTCAGAAGGTCCATATCCGGCGTCATGCCGCATTTGTTTTTCAGATCGTCCGCGTACTTCGCGATCAACTCGTCTCTCTTGCTCATAACTGAACTCCTCATGTTCCTGTCCCGAGCGCTTACATCCGACCGATTGCATCAGCCCCCATCGCTCGACCCGGACTGTAGAAAAGGGGGTACGTTCTGACAAAGAAAAAGTGACCTCAGCGTGAAATCGATGGGTCTGGGGGAAATAACAGCGGCGAAAAGCCGGGGCGAATCATCTTATGCGTGTTTATGTAACTGCGTAATCGCGCTTCAACAGTGGCTCTTTTGCATGCACTCACGAAAGCTAACGTTAGGTTATCCTTGCAAAAAATCGCCACCCGCTTTGATCCGGCTTTTCTTTTGAGGCGGAAGCTGTACCACTCAGAAGATTACGGCAACGTCCTGAGTTCTTTTGTTGGTGAGTACGCCGTGTCGAAACTGTCCACGCAGCCAGGCTGCGCCAAGAGACAGCGGCACTTAACGCAACCGAACACGGGGAGTGTTTATCATGAAAACCAACCTACTGCTTTCGGCAGCCCTGGCTCTGGCGCTTGCCATGCCCGCCGGCGCCCAAACGACCGAGATCAACGGCGAGACGCTGGCCGAAGAGCAGGTCTTCATCTACCGCATCCTCGACGACATCAAGTCGTTCGACCCGCAGATCAATACCGATGTCTCGGGGTCCGAGATCATGCGTGACCTCTTTGAGGGGCTGATGAACGACGCGCCGGACGGAAGTCAGGTGCCCGGTGCGGCCACCGAATACACCCTGAGCGACGACAAAACCGTCTACACCTTCACCCTGCGCGACGCGCAATGGTCGAACGGTGAACCGGTCACGGCAGGTGATTTCGTCTATGCCTGGCGCCGCCTGGCCGACCCCGCCTTCGCCTCGGAATATTCGTGGTACATGGAGTTGATGGGCGTCCAGAACGCGGCCGCCGTCATCGCGGGCGATATGCCGACCGATCAGCTTGGCGTGCGCGCGGTCGATGACAAGACATTCGAGGTCACACTCGACAAGCCGCTGCCCTACTTCCCTTCGATGCTGACCCATGCCTCAACCTTCCCGGTCCCCGAAGCCGTGGTTGAAGAGCTTGGCAGCGACTGGACGAAACCCGGTAATCTTGTGGGCAACGGCGCCTATGTGCTGACCGAATACAGCCCGGGCGAGCGTGTGGTGCGCGAGCGGAACCCGCTTTACTGGGACGATGAGAATACGATCATCGAGCGCACGGTCACCCTGGTCATCAACGATGAGAACCAGGCGCTGACCCGCTATCTGGCAGGCGAATTGCACAAAACCGAAGTTCCGGCGGGCCAATATCCGCGCCTCTCTCGTGAATTGCCGGATGAGGCCTATTCCTTCCCGCGGTCGTGTTCCTACATCTACTGGTTCAACCAGAATGAAAACGGACCGGAGGCGCTGAAAGACCTGCGTGTGCGTCAGGCCTTGTCCTATGCCATCAACCGTCAGGTGATTGTCGAGAACGTGCTGCAAGGTGGTCAGTCCGAGTCCTACAACTTCACGCATCATGCCACTGCCGGGTTTGAAATGCCCGAGATCGACTATGCCAACTGGACCCAGGCCGAGCGTGATGCCCGCGCGCAGGAGCTGTTGGCCGAAGCCGGCTACGGCCCCGACAATCCGCTTTCAGTGACGATCAACTACAATACTGACGAGGCACACGAAAGAATCGCCATCGCCATCTCGCAATTCTGGAAACAGACGCTGGGTGTTGAGACCCAGTTGGCGAATGTCGAATGGAAGGTGCACCTCGAAAACCTGCAAAACGGCGAATACGAGATCGCCCGTTATGCCTGGTGCGGTGACTATAACGAGGCGTCGACCTACCTCGATCTGATGACCTCCTACTCCGATCACAACGTGTCGGGATGGTCGGACACCGAGTATGACGGCCTCATGGCTGAATCGAAGACCATGGAGAACCCAAGCGCGAACTACACGGCCGCCGAAAAGATCCTGGCCGCCAACATGCCGTTTGCGCCGATCTACCAATACACCGGCGTCTACATGATGAAACCCGAATTGCGGGGCTGGCCGGTCGAGAACCTGCTGCAGAACTGGTATTCGCGCGACCTTTACATGGTTGCCTCCGAATAGACCCGTTGGGGGCGCCTGTTAACGGCGCCCCCTTTCTCGTTCTGTCATCGGGAACCCCCCAGATATGCTGAACTATATCATCAAGCGGCTGGCCATCGCGGTACCGACGCTTTTGGTGCTGATCATCATCTCGTTCTTGCTGATGCACGCCGCCCCCGGCGGGCCCTTTACGTCCGAGCGTGCCGTTCCGCCCGAAGTGCTTGCCAATCTTGAGGCGAAATACGGTCTGAACGAACCGCTCTACAAACAGATCGCCACCTACGTCTACAACGTGGTCTTCCATTTCGATTTCGGGCCGTCCTTCGTCTACAAGGACCGCACGGTGAACGAGATCATCGCCCAAGGCTTTCCGATCACCCTGAAATACGGGGCCATCGCCTTCGTTCTGGCCGTGCTGATCGGCGTCACGCTGGGCGTTTTCGCCGCGATCTATCACAATAGCTGGCTCGATTATCTGGCCGTCGGCGTCTCGATCGGGGCGCAGGTGCTGCCGAATTTCGTCATGGCACCGATCCTGGTGCTGATCTTCACGCTCTGGCTGGGCTGGCTGCCCGGCGGCGGCTGGCAAGGGGGCCAATGGCAATTCCTGGTCATGCCGGTGATCGCGCTGGCGACCAGCTACATGGCCTCGATCGCGCGGATCACCCGGTCATCGATGCTCGAGGTGCTGAACTCGAACCATATCCGCACGGCCACGGCCAAGGGCCTGCCGACGCACACGGTCATCCTGCGCCACGCGCTGAAGCCCGCAATGCTGCCAGTGATCTCGTATCTCGGGCCGACCTTCGTCAGCATGATCACTGGGTCGGTGGTGATCGACATGTATTTCTCGACCGGCGGCATCGGCCTTTGGTTCGTGAACTCGGCGCTCAACCGCGATTATTCGGTGATGATGGGGATCACCATCCTGATCGGCGTGCTGACGATCAGCTTCAACCTGCTGGTCGATCTGCTCTACGCCTGGATCGACCCCAGAATTCGGTATTAGGACCATGCGGATCGAACACGAAAAGCTCGATGGGCTGGCGGACCGGATGGTCGAGGCCGAGGTCAAGGGCCGGTCACCCTGGGCCGATGCGCGCAAGCGGTTTGCCCATAACAAGGCGGCAATGGCCGGCCTTATCGTACTGATCCTGGTGGGGTGCTTTGCGGCCTTCGGCAACCTGATCGCGCAATATCCCAACGATTTCACGGATTTCACCATCATGGGCCGCGCGGCCGAACTGGGGCAGCCCTCTTTCGCGAACGGACATTACTTCGGCACCGACGATAGCGGCCGCGATCTGTTCGCGCGTGTTGTGCAGGGCACCCAGATTTCGCTGATGGTGGGTGTCGTGGGGGCCGCCATCGCGGTGATCGTTGGCACGCTTTACGGTGCGACGGCGGGCTATGTGGGCGGGCGGGTCGACAACATCATGATGCGGATCGTCGATATCCTCATGGCGATTCCCTACATGTTCGTCCTGATCCTTCTTCTGGTCATCTTCGGACGGTCCATCGGGATGCTCTTTGTCGGTATCGGCCTTTTGTCGTGGCTGGACATGAGCCGGATTGTCAGGGGCCAGACCCTCAGCCTGAAGAACAAGGAGTTCATCGAGGCCGCGCAGGCCACCGGTGTCTCAAGCTTCCGGATCATCCTGCGCCACATCGTGCCCAACCTTCTGGGTGTCGTGGCCGTCTATGCGACGCTTCTGGTGCCGCTGATGATCCTAACCGAAAGCTTTATCTCGTTCCTGGGCCTCGGCGTGCAGAACCCCAACACCTCGTGGGGCAAGCTGATCGCGGAAGGCGCCAGCACCATGCAATACGGCACGCTCTGGCAGCTGGCCTTCCCGCTTTTCTTCTTCGTCATCACGCTTTTTGCCTTCTTCTTTGTCGGCGACGGTCTGCGTGATGCCCTTGATCCGAAGGACCGCTGAGATGGCTTTGCTCGATGTTCAAGGCCTGTCTGTGTCGTTTCGCACCAATGACGGCATCGTCAACGCGGTGAACGATGTCAGCCTGTCGGTTGAGGCGGGCCATACCCTGGCGATTGTGGGCGAAAGCGGGTCGGGCAAAAGCCAGATGGCCTTTGCGATGCTGGGCCTTCTGGCGCGCAACGGTTACGCGACCGGATCGGTCCGCTTTGACGGGGCCGAGATATTGAACGCACCGCCGAAGGTGATGAACACCATCCGCGCAGCCCAGATCGCCATGGTCTTTCAGGACCCGATGACCTCGCTCAACCCCTATATGCGGGTGTCCGACCAGATGGCCGAGGTGCTGGTGCACCACAAGGGCCTCAGCCATGCCGACGCCGTGCAAGAGGCGGTGCGCATGCTGGATGCGGTGAAAATCCCCGAGGCGAAAGCGCGGATCAGGTACCACCCGCATGAGTTCTCGGGCGGGATGCGGCAGCGCGTGATGATCGCCATGTCGCTTCTGTGCAAACCCAAGCTTCTGATCGCGGATGAGCCGACAACCGCTCTGGACGTCACCGTGCAGGCGCAGATCATGTCGCTTTTCGGCGATCTGCAGAAGGAATTCGGCATGGCGGTGATACTGATCACCCATGATCTGGGCGTCGTGGCCGGCTTTTGCGAAGAGGTTCTGGTGCTCTATGGCGGCCAGGTGATGGAGCAGGGGCCGACCGACCCGATCTTCTACGACCCCTCGCACCCCTATACCCGCGGTCTGCTCAAGGCGATCCCGCGGGTCGATCAGGGTGATCTGGAGTTGAAAACCATCCCCGGCAGCCCGCCGAACATGATGATGGCCCCGAAAGGCTGCCCGTTTGAGCCGCGCTGTGATTTCTCTGGCGAGGATTGCACGCAGGCCCTCAGCCCGCTGACCGAATTCGCGCCGGGCCGCCTGCGCGCCTGCAACCGCATGGTCGAGGAATTGGCATGAACGTTCCGCTTCTGAAAATCGAAGATCTGCGCGTGTCCTTCGCCATCCGGTCCGAGGGCGACATGCCCTGGACCGCCCCGCGCAGCCTGCAGGCCGTGGGCGGCGTGAATTTTGAGTTGCAGCAGGGCGAAACGCTGGGGATCGTCGGCGAAAGCGGCTGCGGCAAGTCGACATTGGCGCGCGCGATCATCCGCATGGTCCCGAGCGAAGGGCGTGTGGTCTGGATGGGCGACAAGGACCTCCTCAGCCTCAGCAAGCCCGCGATGATGAAATATCGCTCGGAAATCCAGATGGTGTTTCAGGACCCGCTGGCCGCGCTGAACCCGCGCATGACCGTGGGCCAGATCATCGCCGAGCCGCTGAAAACCCATCATCCCGATCTGCCTGCGGGCGAGGTAAAGGCTCGCGTGAAGGAGATGATGGAAAAGGTCAGCCTGCTGCCGAACCAGATCAACCGCTATCCGCACGAATTTTCCGGCGGCCAGTGCCAGCGCATCGGCATCGCGCGTGCACTGATCGTCCAGCCAAAGCTGGTGATCTGCGATGAGCCGGTCTCGGCGCTGGACGTCTCGATCCAGGCGCAGGTGATCAACCTGTTGATGAAGCTGCAAAAAGAGATGGGGCTGTCGCTGATCTTCATTGCGCACGACCTGAGTGTGGTCAAACACATCTCGAACCGGGTGATGGTGCTCTACCTCGGCAAGGTGATGGAGGTGGCCGATCGCGACACGCTCTATGCCAAGCCGCTGCATCCCTACACGCAGGCGCTAATTTCCGCCGTGCCGATCCCCGACCCGAAGAAAGAGCGCTCAAAAACCACGATCCTGCTGGAAGGCGACCTGCCCAGCCCCATGGCCCCGCCCTCAGGCTGCGTCTTCCGCACCCGCTGCCCCAAGGCGCAAGCGCTCTGCGCCGAGGTTGAACCTACTCTTGAGGTAAAAGACGACAACGCCAGCCACAAGATCGCCTGTCATTTTGCCGGAACATTCGCGTCGAGCTAATCACATTCGCCGGTTCGCAGGCAAAGGCGTATCCTCTCGACATAGTCCGGCGACGGATCCGCGACCCAGCCCTCGCGGCATTCGTCATTCATGACGTAGTGTTTTCCCGTGTCATCCGGATGCGCAAGACCGGGGCGATGCGGAATGACGATGCCCAAAAACCTCTGGCCAATCCCCGGCATGCCGAGAATTCCGGGAGGGGTTCTGCCCATCATATAGAATAACCGCTGCGGCTCTGGACTGATCTGAAATGTAGCGGGGAGGTCAGCACTACCTGGATCGATCGCTACGCCCTGAAACTGATACGATGCATCGAGCTCGCCCAACACGATGTAGCTTCGCTGCAAATCGCCCGATTTCAGAGGCTGCAGGTCGGAGTAATAGCCAGGTGGATCATAACGGGCGGCGATGCTTTGCAAAAATGACCATTGCTCGGTGCACCTGAATGCGTGCGCCGGTTGTACCGCAAAGCCCACCAGACATACCAAAACCAGTCGGATCATGGCCGCTCCTGAGAGATCACCCCATATCAACGCCAAAGCGGGCCGATCTGCAACCTAAAGCGGCATCCGAAAAGCTGCATTGAAGATTTTCCCGGCGCCAAGACAAGCATGGACGTTGCACCTGTTTTGGAATCAAAAAATCCAAGTCAGATTTTGCGGTTTCGCCTTAGAAACAAGGACACCCCGCTTTTACAGCGGGGCATCTATACAGAATCACAAAGCAGATGGTGGAGCTTCAGTACCGATAATGCTCGGGCTTGAAGGGGCCGTCGACCGTCACACCGATATAATCGGCTTGCTCTTTCTTCAACTCGGTCAGCTTCACACCAATCCGGTCCAGATGTAGACGGGCGACCTTTTCGTCGAGGTGCTTGGGCAGGATGTAGACCTTGTTCTCATACTCATCGCCCTTCTGCCACAGCTCCATCTGGGCCAGCACCTGGTTGGTGAAGCTGGCCGACATCACGAAGGACGGGTGGCCCGTGGCATTGCCGAGGTTCAGAAGGCGCCCTTGGCTCAGCAGGATCATGCGGTTGCCCGAGGGCATCTCGATCATGTCCACCTGGTCCTTGATATTCGTCCATTTGTGGTTTTTGAGGGCTGCCACCTGAATTTCATTGTCGAAATGGCCGATATTGCCGACGATCGCCATGTCCTTCATCTCGCGCATATGCTCAAGCCGAATGACGTCCTTGTTGCCGGTCGTGGTGATGAAGATATCGGCCGAGCTGACCACATCCTCAAGGGTCGTCACCTCATACCCGTCCATCGCGGCCTGCAGCGCGCAGATCGGGTCGATCTCGGTCACCTTCACGCGGGCACCGGCCCCGCTGAGGGACGCGGCCGAACCCTTGCCCACATCGCCATAACCGCAGACCACGGCCACCTTACCGGCCATCATCGTGTCGGTCGCGCGGCGAATGCCGTCAACCAGCGATTCCTTGCAGCCGTATTTGTTGTCGAACTTCGACTTGGTCACGCTGTCGTTCACGTTAATCGCGGGGAAGGGCAGATGCCCCTTTTCCATCATCTGATAGAGGCGATGCACACCCGTCGTCGTCTCTTCCGACACGCCCTTGATCGCGTGGCGCTGTTTGACGAACCAGCCGGGGCTTTCTTTCAGCCGTTTCTTGATCTGGGCAAAGAGGTATTCCTCTTCTTCCGAGGTCGGCACCTCGATCAGATCGGTCTCGCCTTCCTCAACCCGCGCGCCGATCAGCACGTACATCGTGGCATCGCCGCCATCGTCGAGGATCATGTTGCACGTGCCCTCGGGAAACTGGAAGATCTTGTCGGTATAGGCCCAGTAATCCTCCAGTGTCTCGCCTTTGATCGCGAAAACCGGCGTGCCGCCCGCGGCGATCGCCGCCGCGGCATGGTCTTGCGTGGAATAGATGTTGCACGAGGCCCAGCGCACCTCGGCACCCAGCGCCTTCAGCGTCTCGATCAGCGCCGCCGTCTGGATCGTCATGTGTAAGGAGCCCGCGATGCGCGCGCCTTTCAACGGCTGACTTGCGCCATACTCCTCACGCAGAGCCATCAGGCCCGGCATCTCGGTCTCGGCAATGTCCAGTTCCTTGCGGCCATATTCGGCCAGCGAGATGTCCTTCACGACGTAATCGTTCACGGGATTCTGCTCCTCTGTCACGGGTTGGCGCTCCCATAGCAGTGTTGGCCGTGGGCGGCAATGTGGTGGGACGTCATGCACCCAAAAGGATTACCGAAAGAAGAACGCCTTGCCGATTGCATCTGCGGACTTTAGCCATGAAGCGCGAAAATGGAGGGGCCGATGGCCAAACAACCCCGCGCCTGGCAACGCATGCTTTCGGGCCGCAGGCTGGATCTGCTTGACCCGACGCCGGTGGATATCGAGATCGAGGATATCGCCCACGGGCTTGCCTTCGTCGCGCGGTGGAACGGGCAGACCTATGGCGACTACCCCTACTCCGTGGCCGAGCATTCGCTCTTGGTGGAAGATATCTTTACCCGGATGAACGCGGGCGCCCCGCCGCGCTGGCAATTGGCGGCCTTGCTGCATGACGCGCCGGAATACGTGATCGGCGATATGATCTCGCCCGTGAAGGCGGCCGTGGGGCCCGATTACGGCGCCCTGGATGACAGGCTGACCGCCGCAATCCATCTGCGGTTCGGCCTGCCCGCCGCGATCCCGGTGGCTGTGAAGAAATCGATCAAGAAAGCCGACAGGATGTCAGCCTGGCTGGAGGCGACGCAGATCGCCGGCTTCACCCGCGCTGAAGCCGACCGGTTTTTCGGCAAACCGATCGCCGAATTTGCCCAACTCCACATCCGCCCCAGACCGCCGATTGAGGTGCGGGCGGCTTTCGTCGCCCGGCACGAGGCGCTGCTTGCGCAATGCTGAAACCGCTGCGGTCAAAGCAAGATGCCCGCAAAATGTACCCAGCCCCGGCGCCGCTCGCGCGCTTCCGTCTGCTCGCTTTGCTGCGGGCGGGCGGTGTGATGACGCCGATCACCCAAACCGCTGTCCATCCGCGTTGCAACCATCATGGATGTTCCAAGTATCTGTAACATGACCTGATCCTTTCCTATCTTTCGAATACCCTTGATATAAGGCCATGATCCGCCTTACCGTGAGTCAGGAAACTTTCAGGGATGTAACTTGGGCTTACATATGAAACTGCCCTCCCTCACCGCATTGCGGGCCTTCGAAGCGGCGGCGCGCACTGGCAGCTTCTCGGCCGCCGCGCGCGAGCTGAACGTCACCCATGCCGCGATCTCGCAACAGGTCCGCGCTCTGGAGGAGCATTTGGGCTGGGCTCTGGCGGTCCGCGAAGGCCGCGGCGTCGCGCTGACGGAGGAGGGCAAGACCCTGGCCACGGCCTTGCATGACGGCTTCGCAACCATCGCCGAGGCGATCCAGTCGCTGACCGAAGATGACCTGTCGCGCCCTCTCAGCGTCTCGATCACGCCCAACTTTGCCAGGCAATGGCTGATGCCCCGGCTTGGCGCTTTTTGGGCCAGCCACCCGGACATTCCCCTGTCGCTCCACCCCGACGCGCGTGTCGTCGACCTGAGGGCCGAGCGCATCGACCTTGCGATCCGGTTCGGGCAGGGCGCCTGGCCGGGGGTCGAGGCCGAGATGCTGGCGCCGGCCTGCTACACCATCGTCGCCGCGCCATCTCTGGTGGGCGAGGGCGAGTCCCTTACCCTGGAACAGATGGCCAAGATGCCCTGGATTATTGAGACCGATTGGCCCGAACAATTGACCTGGCTGCGCGCCATCGGGATCAACCCCGATCAGATCACACGGCATGACGTCCCGACCGAGGATCTTGCCTTCTCAGCTGCCCGCCAGGGCTATGGCTTGCATGTCGAACTGTCCGCGCTTCTCGATGAAGACATGGCCTCGGGCCGATTGCGGGAAATCTACACGCCCGAACAGCCGGGTTGTCCGGGGTATTGGCTGGTTACCCGTCCCGGGCCGCTGAAGCCCGCCTTGCGCACCTTCATACGCTGGCTGAAATCCGTCGCCTGATCTAGCGCGGCCCACCTCAGGCCATCGTTAGCTGAGCAACGGCACAAACTTAACCTCAGAAACATCTGGAAACAGAGCATTCAGGGAGTGACCGCGCCGAGCCCTTGGGCGAGGCGCCGGGCCCAACGCCGGGCAAGCGGCTTTGCCGCGCCGCTCCGGGGGCGGGAGGGCTAACGGAAAAAGCAGGTCAGGCCGGCCCAGATAGCGACGACCTCGCCCTCTTCCACCAGACCGGACGTGCCTCCGACGGAAAATTCCGTGCCGAGAGAGGTTTGGGTGAAACGCGTGCCCGGACGGGCCGCGGCGGTTTCCTGGCTTGCACCCGGTGCGATACCCGTTGACGAGGCAATCACTGCCCCGCGCCCCTCGCGTGAGACCCAGCCCAGAAAGGTGCCGCGCTGGAAATTCAGGGTCAGACCATTGGCCCAGCGGACTTGCCTGACGGGCCCCGCGCCGCATTCCGCGTTCGTGGATATCTCGGCCGGGTTGCTGCCGATCACTCTACTGACCGCAACGACCACGCCTTGTTCTGCCCGCCCAAAGTCGATGCGCTGGGACGTGCCGGAAGGCTGCAGGCCTTCACCATCGGCGAAAAGGACCGCAGGTTGCTGGCTTGTCATGACCGACGTGCATCCCGCTACGGCCAAGACCAGCGCAACGGCCGCTGCCCTCACTTAGGGCTCCGCTTGGCCAGGATGCGTTGAAGCGTCCGCCGGTGCATGTTCAACCGGCGGGCCGTTTCGCTGACATTGCGTTCGCAAAGCTCATAGACCCTCTGGATATGCTCCCACCGCACGCGATCCGCGCTCATCGGGTTTTCCGGGGGCGGCGGCAATTCATCGCCCCTGGCCAGAAGCGCGTTGGTCACATCATTCGCGTCGGCCGGCTTCGACAGGTAATCGGTCGCGCCGATCTTGACGGCCGCCACGGCGGTTGCGATGGCGCCATAGCCCGTCAGTACCACGATGCGGCTATCGGGGCGCTTTTCCCGCAGGGCCTCGACCACATCCAACCCGTTGCCGTCTTCCAACCGCAGATCGATCACGGCGTAGGCCGGCGGCGTTGAGGCGACGATGGACTTGCCCTCGCCGACCGATTGCGCCAGTTGCGGCACAAATCCGCGCTTTTCCATGGCCTTGGCCAGGCGTCTCAAAAAGGGCTCGTCATCGTCCACAAGCAACAGGGACGGATCCGAACCAACCTTGTATTCACCGCTCTCCAACATGCGGTTTCCTCTGCTCTTCTGCCACGTTTAGACTTATTCTAGGTCGCAGGTGGGCCAGGTCAATTTCAACCGGCCGCCTTGGCGAAGCACGCAACCGTGTCGGCCATCTGCTCGGGCGTTGTCTCGCGGCGGAAAAACTCGACGAAGCCGTGGTCGGGCAGCACCAGATAGCTGAAGGTCGAGTGGTCGACTAGGTAGAACTCCTCATCACCGTCCTGCCTGTTGTAATAGGTGCGGTAGGCCAGCGAGGCCGCACGCACCTGATCTTCGCTGCCGGTCAACCCGATCATCTTGGGGTGCATGTAATCGGCGAATTCGGCCACAACCTCTGGCGTGTCCCGCTCAGGATCGACCGAGATGAAAACCGGCGTCGCCGAAACACCGCGTTCATCGAGAACATCGATGGCGTCCGCGTTCCGCGCGGCATCCATCGGGCAGACATCGGGGCAAAAGGTGTATCCAAAATAGAGGATCGAAGGCTCGGTGATGACGTCGGCATCCGTCACCGTCACGCCTTCCCCATTGACCAGCGTGAAGGGGCCGCCGATCGCGACGGCGCCGCCGGCCACCTGGCTGCTGCGACACTGGGCAAACTGATCGTCGCTGGCACCCGATCGGGTGAAGACAAGATAGCCCATCGCCCCCAGCATCACCGCGACCAGAGCCAGAGCAGAGCCGGCATAAAGACGTGTCATCGCATCACTCCCTAATTCGCCGCATTGATCCCTCAATGCGGCCCGCCTAACAATGCTGCACGATGCCACATGCCATGAACCTGCCTCCGTGCCAATAATCGATCAAAATACCGGGCTGCCCGCCAGCCGCCGCCGTGGCCATTGGGTGCGGCTGCGCACGCTTATGGTTCTGCGCTGGATCGCGATCTGCGGGCAGTTGATCGCGATTACCATCGCCAGCCGGATCTTCGGGGTGCAGCTGGATCTGGGCCTGTGCTACCTGGCGGTCGGTGCCTCGATCATCGCCAACCTGATCGCTGCCTTCATCTACCCCGAGACCAAGCGCCTCTCAGAAACCGAAACGATGTTAACGCAGCTCTTCGACATCTCGCAAATCGCGTTCCTGCTCTATCTGACGGGCGGCTTGAACAATCCGTTCGCTCTTTTGATCATTGCACCGGTCACGATTTCCGCAACCGCTCTGGAATGGCGGGCGACGGCGTTTCTGGGCGTGGTTGCGGCAGCTCTGCTCAGCGTTCTCTACTTCTTCCATTTGCCCTTGATCCTGGCCGACGGCACGCAATTGCTGCTGCCGCCGATCTATATCTTCGGCGTCTGGTCGGCGATCCTGATCGGCATGTGTTTCCTGGCGGCCTATGCCCACCGGATTACGGAGGAAACGCACTCCATGGCCGATGCACTGGCCGCCACGCAGATGGCCCTGGCGCGCGAGCAGAAGCTGACCGATCTGGGCGGTGTCATCGCCGCTGCCGCGCATGAGCTTGGGACGCCCTTGGCCACCATCAAGCTGGTCAGTTCCGAGCTGGTTGACGAGTTGTCAGATCAGCCCGATCTGCGCGACGATGCAAGCCTGATCGGGCAACAGGCCGACCGATGCCGCGATATCCTGCATTCGATGGGGCGCTCGGGCAAGGACGACCTGCACATGCATTCGGCGCCCCTCGACACCTTGCTCCGCGAGGCGGCCGAGCCGCATTTGCACCGCGGCCGCGATGTTTATTTTGAGGTCTCGACAGCCCCCGATGTCGATCCGCGACAACCGCCGGTCCTCAGGCGGCCCGAGATCATTCACGGGCTACGCAACCTGATCCAGAATGCCGTCGACTTTGCGGCCAAGACCGTCTGGATCAATGCCGAGTGGACTGACAGAACCGTCACAGTCCGCATCGCCGACGACGGCTTGGGTTTCCCTGCCTCGCTGATGAACAGAATCGGCGACCCCTTCATGACAAGGCGGCCGGCCTTACGCGAAGATCCGCGGCGCCCGGGCTACAGGGGCATGGGGCTGGGCCTCTTCATCGCCAAGACGCTGCTTGAACGCACGGGCGCCTCGCTCGCCTTCGCCAATGGCACCGATCCTTTCCTCACCCATGCCGAACGGCCCGAGCAATGCGGTGCGGTGATCGAGGTCACCTGGCCGCGCAGCGCCATCGTCTCGGATGTCGGAGGTCTGGGCGAAAATCGCCCGATTGAGGGCTGATGCCGCGTCATCCGCACTGACTTAACGGCATGTTAACCATCCACCCCTCAGGGTCGCCTCAAGGATTTCACCCAAAGGAGGGGTGGCACGGATGATGGCGGCTGAGCTTGGTTTGGTCTTGATGATCGTGGCGGTGGCGTTTGGAACGGCGGCGCTGACGCTGATCTGGGCTGCGCATCTGTCGGCACGCCGGGTTCTGCAACACTCCGCCGCCACTCTGATCGCCGAATCGGACGCGCCGATCGCCTATCTTTTCGATGATCAGTCGCTTGTCGATGCCACGCCCGCCGCGCGGGCCTTTCTTGAGAAATCGACGGCCGAGGGCACCGATTGGGCCCGATTGGCCACGTTGCTCCGGCACCGGTTTCCGGGCCTCGACAAGGCGGTTGGCCGTCTGGCCGATCTGGGACGGATCGATTTGACGGCCAAGGGCGACGAGGATGACAGGCTCTGCGCGGAATGGCGCGACGGTCTGGCGCGCATCGTTCTGTCGGATGCCGGCGCCATTGACGGCGGGGGCGACGCCGCACGCGCCGAATGGCAGGGGCATGCGGCCGCAGAGGCCGAGCTTACGACCTTGCGCACGATTGTCAGGGCAGGCCCGACCATCGTCTGGAAAACCGATGCCGAGGGCGCAGTGATCTGGGCGAATGACGGGTATTTCGCCCTCGTCGAAGAAGTGCTCGGCGCGGAGGAGGCCTATTCCTGGCCGCCGCCTACGCTTTTCGACGTGGCCCCCGGCGGCCTCGCCGAAACCACGGCCACGCCCGCGCGCACCTCGCTGCAGCCGGCAGACGGGGGGGCGCCGCTCTGGTTTGAGTGTCACGGCTATGCCCATGAGGGCGAAACACTGTGTTTCGCAACCCCGGCCGATGGCCTTGTACGGGCCGAAAACACTTTGCGCGAATTCGTGCAGACCCTGTCGAAAACCTTCGCCCAATTGCCGATCGGTCTGGCAATCTTTGACCGCGCGCGCAAGCTGGCGCTGTTCAACCCCGCGCTGACCGACCTCACCGCGCTTGAGGTTGAGTTCTTGGCCGCGCGGCCCACGCTTTTCGCCTTCCTCGACCGTCTGCGCGAACAACGCCGCATCCCCGAACCGCGCAATTACAGCTCGTGGCGGCAGCGGATGGTCGACCTTGAAACGGCTGCTTCCAACGGCTTCGTGCAAGAGGATTGGACCCTGCCCACCGGCCAGACCTTCCGCGTGACCGGCCGCCCGCATCCCGATGGCGCGGTTGCGTTCCTGTTTGAGGATATCTCGGCCGAAGTGTCGCTGACCCGGCGGTTCCGCTCGGAAATCGAGTTGGGCCAAACCGTGATCGACAGCCTGGACGAAGCGATCGCCGTCTTTTCCTCAAGCGGTGTCATCACCTTCTCGAACGCGGCCTACACGGCGCTCTGGGGCATCGACCCATCGGCGACCCTTGCGGAAACCGGTATCCTTGATGCCACGCGCCTCTGGCAATCCCGCTCAACCCCCAATCCGATCTGGGGAGATGCACGCGATTACTTGTCCGAACATGGCGAGCGCGTCGAATGGTCGGGCCTCATCGCGCTGAAAGACGGGCGGCACCTGCAATGCCGGTTCCAGCCGCTGTCGGGCGGCGCAACGTTGGTCGGCTTTTTGGAAACCACAGCGATCCCGGCAGGCAACAACCTCGCCGAACCGCGGCCTGAGAAAGCCAAGCGCGGCGCATCGCGCAAAACGACGAAAGCCAGCGCCTGAAGCGAAATCCTAGAAATCTGGCTCAGATTTTTTGATTTCAAGGCAGGTGCAAACTCTGTGCCCGTCGTGACGCCGAGAACTTGTTTGGCTCAGGCAAGCTTCACTGCGCGCCACCGTCCCTGCTCGGCCGATGATGCAACGCAGGCCTCGATGAATGCGAGCCCCTGGATGCCATCGTCCAACCCCGGAACAAGGTGTGCGGCCTCCGGCGCGCCCCTCAGAAATCCGGCGATTTCGGAGTAGAGCGTCGCGAAGGCTTCAAAATAACCCTCGGGGTGTCCAGCCGGGATGCGGGTTGCGAGCGATCCAGTCCCCGGGCCTGCACGGGTCAGCCAACGGGCCGGCTGGCCAAGCGCGCTGAGCTTCATCCGGTTGGGATCTTCCTGTGCCCATTCCAGTCCCGCCTTCTCCCCGTAAACACGCAGACGCAAACCGTTTTCGCACCCCACAGCCACTTGGCTGGCCCAAAGCAGACCACGGGCGCCGCTGTCAAAGCGCAGCAGGATATGGGCGTTGTCGTCCAGCCGTCGCCCGGCCACGAAGGTCTGCAGATCGGCAGAGAGGGCGGCCGGAGGCTCACCCGTAACAAAGCTGACAAGGTTGATCGCATGCGTGCCGATATCTCCGATCGCCCCTCCGGCGCCGGACCGCGCGGGATCGGTCCGCCAGGCTGCCTGTTTCTGACCATCGGCTTCAAGCGGCTCGGCAAGCCAATCTTGCGCGTATTCCGCCTGCACAACGCGGATCCGGCCCAGATCCCCCCGCGCAACCATGGCGCGCGCCTCGCGGATCAACGGATAGCCGGTGTAGTTATGGGTCAGGAAAAACGGCGTGCCGGTCCTGCGCACGGCCTCGGCCAGGGTATCGGCCTGCTCTTTCGTGGCTGTCAGGGGCTTGTCGCAGATCACGGGGATACCCGCGTTCAGAAAGGCGATGGCAGCGCGTGCATGCAGGTGGTTCGGCGTCACGATCGAAACGGCATCGATGCCGTCCTCGCGGGCCGCCTCGGTTACGGCCATCTCGTCGAACCCTTCGTACGAGCGGTCCGGGCTGACGCCAAATTCGTCGGCCGAGGCATGCGACCGTGCCGGATCCGACGAAAACGCACTGGCGACCAGCGTCCAATGTCCATCCAGGCGGGCCGCCATGCGATGCACAGCACCGATGAAAGCGCCTTGACCGCCGCCCACCATGCCCAGTTTGAGGGGGGTCATCCGAAAAACCCCAAGATCACGTAATTGCAGGGCACCTGGCCATCGGCGATGTGCGCCAGAAACAGGCCAGCCCCTTTGGTCCGTTCGGGCATGGACATATCCTGATGTTGTGAGAGTTAACCCGGGGCGCGCGTTGCGGATAATTGCCGCGCCCCGGGCCGGGAGGTCGCCTTTAGTAGGGCGAATCCGGGAAGTAGAACGCCGCCGCATTGTCGGCTGTGATCAGCGGCGAGGCGAGGTTGAACGTGCCTTCAACCGGGCCGTTCGACATGAACCGCGCGACGGTCAGATCGATGGCCGTGGCGATCATCGACGGCGGATAGAGAACCGTCGCCGGGATCGACGTGTCGCCATCGGCCACACCCTTGATGACCGCCGAAGCGCCGCCGCCCACAAGGAACATCTCATCCTCACGGCCCGCCTCCCGGATCGCTTCCAGCGCGCCTTGCGCCATGTCGTCATCGGCGGCCCAGACGGCGTCAATCTCGGGGAAGCGGGTCAGGTAGTCCTGCATCACCTCGAAGGCGTCGTCGCGCGACCAGTTGGCGTGTTCGGCAGCCATGAGTTCGATCCCCGAGCCTGCAATCGCTTCCTCGAAGCCCTGCATCCGCTGGTCGTCAATGACGGTGGGGATGCCGCGCATGGCGACGACGTTGCCCGACCCACTCAGACGGTCGACCATGTATTCCCCAGCCGAGCGGCCGAAGCCGATATTGTCGCCGGCCACGTAGATATTCTGGATCGACGGATCGGCGAGACCGCGATCGACGACCGTGATGAAGGCACCGCTTGCGGCCACCTGCGCAACGGGATCGGTCAGCGGGTCGGACTCGAAAGGCAGGATCACCAGCGCATCGATGCCTTGCACGGCAACGAGGTCCTCAAGCGCGTTGGCCTGTTCGGTCGCAGACCCGGCAGCGGAAATGATGATGTCCAGCCCCTCATGCTGCGCTTCCAGCCGACGCTCGGCCTCATTCGCGTGCCAGTTCAGGCCACCGGCCCAACCGTGGGTGGCGGCGGGTATCGATACGCCGATTGTCACGTCTTCGGCCAAGGCCGCTTGGGATGTGATCGCGATGGCGGCCACGGTGGTAAACAAGCGTTTCATGGGGCTCCTCCCTATTTTGCTTGAGATCAGGATTTTTGGCCAAGCCCGCGCTGCAGGAACACGGCCGCGATGATGATGACGCCCTGAACAGCGCCGTTGAGGTAGTTTGAGATGAGGTCGGTCAGGTTCAGGATGTTACCGATCAGGGTCAGGATCAGCGCGCCCGCGATCGTCCCGCCAATCCGGCCATAGCCCCCCTTTAAAAGCGTCCCGCCGATGATGACGGCGGCGATGGCCTCAAGCTCCCACAACACGCCGGTGGTGGCGGAGGCCGAGCCAAGGCGCGGCACGTAAACGATGGTCGCAAGCGCCACGCAGGCGCCCTGTATCATGAAGGCATAGACCTTGATCCGGTCGGTATTGATGGCCGAATAGCGCGCGACGTCCTCATTCGCACCGACCGACTGCACGTGGCGGCCGAACGCGGTGTTGTTCAGGACGATCCATCCGGCAATGGCAGCCAGAGCGAGCAGCAAGACGGGAATGGGCAACCCGAAGACATCGCCATAATAGACCGGGCGATAAAGGGCGCGCACGTCACGGTCGAGGCTGAGCGTGCCGCCATCGGCCAGGTAGGTCACAAGGCTGCGGTAGATGCCCATCGTGCCAAGCGTCACGATGAACGCCTCGATGCCGCCGCGGGTGATGAGAATACCGTTCAGCCACCCCGCCGCAGTACCGATCAGCGCCCCTGCGACCACACCAAGCACGACGATCAGCCAGATCATGTCGGTCACGCCCATCATCCAGTTCATGAGCATGATCATGACCCCGGCGGTGAAGGCCGCCATGGAACCAACGCTCAGGTCAATTCCGCCCGACGAGATGACGAAGGTGGCACCGATCGCAATGATGCCGATGAAGGCCGAGCGGGTGAGGATGTTCAGAAGGTTGGCAGCGGACAGAAAGTTCTCATTCAGCAGGCTGCCGATGATCAGCAAAAGCACCAGCGCGGCGATGGGGCCGAAAAGCTTCCAGTCAAGGCCGCTCAGCGGGCCGCGTTTTGTCTCTTGGATGGTCGTTTCACTCATCTGATGTCCCTCACGCCGCGCGGGCAGGCCCAAGGCCCGACGCGTAGTGCATGATTGTCTCTTCGTTGATGTCGGCGTCCGAGAGGCACCCGGTCACCGCGCCGTCATGCATGACGAACACGCGATGGCTGAGGCCGATGATTTCGGGCAATTCGGAAGACAGGACGATCACGCCCCGCCCCTCGGCCGCGAGATCGGCGATGAACCCGTAGATCTGCGCCTTGGCGCCCACATCGATGCCGCGTGTCGGCTCATCAATGATGATGACTTGCGGGTCCGCCTCGAGGATCTTCGCCAGAAGCAACTTTTGCTGGTTCCCGCCAGACAGGCTGCCGGCGTTCAGTTTTGGCGATGCCGCGCGCAGGTCGACGGCTTGTGTGCCAGCGTCAAAGGCCGCGCGCTCGGCCTTGCGGTTGAGAAACGGGGTCGCGAATTTATCCAGGGCAAAGAGCGAGAAGTTCCAGACCAGATCGTTGCCCAGAAGCAGGCCTTTCCCCTTGCGATCTTTCGTCAGATAGGCGACGCGCGCGGCCTTCGATTGTGCGACGCTGTCGAAGGCCTGGGCCGCACCGTTCAACCGGACACTGCCCTCCTCAACCGGGTGCAGGCCGATGATCGCCTCCATCAGCGCGGTCCGCCCTGCGCCCTGCAACCCCGCAAAGCCCAAGACCTCGCCCCGCCGCAAATCGAAGCTGGCGCGCTGCACGCCGGGTGCCGAGAGGTTCTCGACATCAAGCAAAATGTCGGCCGAAGGGTCCGGCTTTTCCGGGTAGAAATCCGAAAGCTCACGCCCGACCATCAGCCGCGCCATCTCTTCAGGCGTGACGCCCGCAGCGGGCGTGGATGTCACGTGCGTTCCGTCGCGCAGAACGGTGATCCGATCCGCGATCTCGGCGACCTCATCCAGCTTGTGCGAGATAAAGACGATGCCGACACCTTCGGCCTTCAATTGCTTGACCAGGAGGAAGAGAGACGCCGTTTCCGCCTTGGTCAGAACCGCCGTCGGTTCATCCAGAAACAATACGCGGGCCTTGCGCGACATGGCTTTGGCGATCTCGACCATCTGCTTGTCGGCGACCGGCAGGCCGGCGACTTGCGCCGTTGCGGCGGCTGGACACTTCAATTGGTCTAGCAACCTGCGGGCCTCTGCCCGCATGGCGGCCTTGTCCAGAAGCAGGCCCTTTCGCCATTCCCGACCGAGAAAGATATTCTCCTCAACACTGCGCAGCTCGGCGAGGTTGAATTCTTGGTGGATCAGGACAACGCCCGCATCTTCGGCATCCGCGACAGAGGCGAATGAGGTCTGATCACCGTCGAGCGTTATTCGCCCGGCGCTTGGCGCCACCAACCCCGAGAGGATTTTCACCAGCGTCGACTTGCCTGCCCCGTTCTCGCCCAGCAGCGCATGAACCTCGCCCGCCCGGATTTCAAAATCGATCCCATGCAGCACCTCAACCGGGCCATAGGATTTGCGCAGGCCGTATCCGCCCAGCAAAACCGATGTTTGCCCCTGTGGCATGGTCATGATGTCCTCCCGTGTAAGGCCTATGTAAACCTTTACACGTAGATGTAATCGTTTACATAAAGACTTGTAAAGACTGTTGTTGTCTTGGGGCGATGAGGCGGGCTAAGCCGTTGTCATTGAAGAGGTTCGATATGAATAAGCGCGCCACGATCGAAGATGTTGCCCGCATTGCCGGTGTCTCCACGGCGACGGTCAGCCGCGCGATTCACACGCCCGAGATTGTGTCCGATTCGACCCGTGAGGCCGTCAATGGTGCCATCGAGCAGACGGGCTACACGCTCAACCTGGCGGCACGGAACCTGCGCCAGCAGCGGGCCAATGCCACCGTCGTTCTGGTGCCCGATATCGGCAATACGTTCTTCTCCGAAATTCTCGTGGGTATTGAGCGGGTCGCCTCTGCTGCGGGTCACACCATCCTGATCGGCCATACCGCCAAGGACCCGGTGCGCGAGGAGAAATACCTGAATACGCTGGTCAACGGGCAGGCCGATGGCGCGCTTTTGCTGAACGGACATCTGCCTGACGTGGTCATCGAGAGGATCAAGAACGCTGCGGGGGGCGGATTTCCGATCGTGTCGGTCTCTGAAGCGCTCGACGATCAGATTGTGCCCCATGTCGGTATCGACAACGTCCGGGCGGCGGCGATGGCAACGCAATATCTGCTCGACCATGGCCACCGCCATATTCTTCATCTTCGCGGCCCCGGCGACAACATTCTCACCCATCAGCGCATGGCCGGTTTTGAACAGGCAATGCGCGCTGCGGGACTTGCCACAAACCCCGACACTTTCCTGGATGGAGATTTCACCATTGAAAGCGGCGTTACGGCTGCACACCAAGTGACACGCGACCCGACCAAACCGACAGCCGTATTCTGCGCCAATGACGAAATGGCCATTGGCCTGATGTCCGAACTGGCGATCCGTGGAATTGAGGTCCCGACCGATGTTTCGGTCATCGGGTTTGACGATATCGCCTTCGCCAAGACCGCCCGCCCCGGATTGACAACCATCCGGCAGCCGCGCGCGGAATTCGGTGAATGCGCAATGAGGCGATTGCTCGATTTGATCAACGGTAAGGAAAGCGGGTTTCCATTCATCAACGTTCTTGAGGCGACAATTGTCGAACGGGGCAGCGTCGCGACCCGGTGAGCGCTTGTTGAGGGGGTCGATGGCAACGCGGGTCCATGCAAGACCGACCCCCCCCTGAACCAATCCACCCTTGCCCGGGCGGACCTGCAGGGTAAGAGTGGCGCCATGTCCGTGCGCTCTGCCCTCGATACCCAGATCCACATCTTGCTGCCCTCGCCCGAGGCGACCGCCACGTTCGCGGCTACGCTGGCCCCCGCGCTGAAACCGGGCGATGTCGTTCTGCTGGAGGGGCCGATCGGCGCCGGGAAAACGCATTTCGCCCGCGCCCTGATCCAGGCCCGCCTGGCCAAGGCCGGCGCCCCGCCCGAGGATATCCCCTCCCCCACATTCACGCTGATCCAGACCTATCAGGCCGGCCCCGACGAGATCTGGCATGCCGATCTCTATCGCCTGACCCAACCCGATGAGATCGCCGAGCTTGGGCTAGAGGATGCCTTCGAGACGGCGATCTGCCTTGTGGAATGGCCCGATAGGCTGGGCCCGTTCGCCCCGGCGAATGCCTTGGTCCTCTCGCTTCGCACCGAAGCCGATACCGAAGTCAGACACGCCACGCTAACCATTCCAGACACCCTTCAAAAGCGCCTGGCCCCGATTATCGGGAGGTTTTCATGATCGCCCGTCAGGACCAGGCCAATTCTTTTCTGACGAATGCGCGCTGGGACGCTGCTTTGCGCGCACCGCTGGCAGGCGATGCGTCGAACAGGCGGTACGAGCGGCTGACCCGCCCCGATGGCACGCGCGCCGTCTTGATGGACGCGCCTCCCGAAAAGGGCGAGGATGTGCGCCCGTTCGTCACCATCGCACGGCATCTGACCAACCTCGGCCTCAGCGCCCCGCAGATCCTCGCCGAGGACCGGACCCATGGATTTCTATTGCTGGAAGATCTGGGCGACGCCCTTTTTGCCCGCGTATTGCAGCAAGACGCGACCAAGGAAGAACCGCTTTACCAGGCCGCGACGGATGTCTTGATCGATCTGCACCAGCATGCGCCCCCGCCCGATTTGCCGCCCTATGACGCCGAGACGATGGCCTCTCTGGCCGCCTTGGCTTTCGATTGGTATGCCAAGGGCGCTGTCGGACACGACGTGCCGCAGGCCTCGTTCATCCCGGCGATGCACGATGCGATGGCGGATAACGCGCCGTTGACGAAGCCCGCCCTGATCTTGCGCGACTATCACGCCGAAAACCTGCTCTGGCTGCCCGAAAGGACGGGCATCGCACGCGTTGGCCTGCTTGATTTTCAGGATGCCCGCGCGGGCCACCCGGCATATGATCTCGTCTCACTTCTGGAAGACGCCCGCCGCGACGTCACCGAGGCCACGCGCCAGGCCAGCCTTCGCCATTACCTCGACAGAACCGGTACTGACGAGGGCGCCTTCAACGCGGCATTCTGCACCCTCGGCGCCCAGCGCAACCTGCGCATCCTGGGCGTTTTCGCGCGCCTGTCCCTCAGGGATGGCAAACGGCACTACGTTGACCTTATCCCGCGCGTCTGGGCCCATCTGCAACGCGACCTCTCGCACCCGGCGCTGACAGACTTGGCGCGCAAAACAGAGGCATTGCCGCCGCCCACCCCCGCAATACTCGGAAAGCTGAAAGACCTATGCGGCACCATCCCGACGCCCTGATGATCTTCGCCGCCGGGTTCGGCACCCGCATGGGCGCCTTGACGGCGGATCGGCCGAAACCGCTGATCAAGGTGTCCGGGCGAACCTTGCTGGATCACGCCCTTCTACAGGCCGAGGGTCAGGCGATCAGGCGGATCGCGGTGAATGCCCATTACCGCGCCGCGCAGATCGTATCGCATCTGAAAGACCGGCCGGATGTCACCGTCCTGCATGAGCCTGAGTTGCTGGACACCGGCGGTGGCCTGCGGGCTGCAATACCTGTCTTGCAGGATGGTGCCGTCTTCACGCTGAACTCCGACGCCGTCTGGACCGGCCCGAATGCCCTGGCGACGCTCCGCGCCGCGTGGGAGCCCAGGCGGATGGACGCGCTCGCCCTGCTGGTGCCTGTGGATCGCGCCGTCGGTCACACCAGAAACGGCGATTTCCGGATGGCAGCGAACGGGCGGCTCAGCCGGGGGCCCGGGCTGGTCTATACCGGTGCGCAGATCATCAATACCGCGCGGCTGGCCGATATCCCCGACCGCGTCTTTTCGTTCAATGCGCTCTGGGACGTGTTGATTGCCGAGGGACGGCTTTTCGGCACGGTCCACAGCGGCGGCTGGTGCGATGTCGGCCAGCCAGAAAGCATCGCACTGGCCGAGGATATGCTGCACGGTCACGCCGATGTTTGAGGCATCGGACAAACCGCGCCTCTTCGGCCTGCCGCCCGGTGTCGACTTTCCCACCGAGCTCGCGCGCGGGCTGCGCGACCGGTTTGCAGGACACCCTCCCGAGGGGTTGGCGCGGGCGCATATCTACGTCAACACCCGCCGCATGCAACGGCGGCTAAGGCTGATTTTGGCTGAGTTAGAGCCGCTTTTGCTCCCCAAGATCCGCCTTGTCACCGATTTGGGGCAAGACCCCACTCTGGACATTCCGGCGGCCATATCGCCCCTCAGACGGCGGCTTGAACTGGCGCAACTGGTGCTGGAACTGATCCATCGCCAGCCCGATCTGGCGCCCCGCAGCGCGGCCTTTGCGCTGGCCGACAGCCTCGCCGCCCTGATGGATGAGATGCAGGGCGAAGGCGTCGGGCCGGATGCGCTGGCGCAGCTGGATGTCAGCGGCCTCTCCGCCCATTGGGAGCGGAGCCGCCAGTTTCTGTCGATTGTCGACCGTTATTTCGGCCCCGAGGCCCCGGATAGTGAGGCGCGTCAGCGTCGCGCGGTGGAAGAGATCGCCAAGCGCTGGGCCATCGCCCCGCCCGCCCATCCCGTCATCGTCGCGGGCTCAACCGGGTCGCGCGGGGCGACGGCACTTTTCATGAAGGCGGTGGCGGGCCTGCCGCAGGGCGCGGTGATCTTGCCGGGCTTCAATGCCGACATGCCCGCCGATATCTGGGCGCGCCTTCTGGGGGATGAGCATACCCCGCCCGCCGAAGACCATCCGCAATACCGCTTTGCCCATCTGGCCGAGACGCTGGACCTGACGCCCAAGGACATTCCGCCATGGACGATGTCAAAGCCGCCAAACCCGGCCCGCAACCGCCTGATCTCACTGGCTCTGCGCCCCGCTCCCGCCACCGACCAGTGGATGGAGGAGGGGCCCAGACTGCCCGATCTGCCGGGCGCAACTGCGGCCATGACTCTGATCGAGGCGCCCGACCCCAGGGCCGAGGCTGTGGCGATCGCGCTTTGCCTCAGGCAGGCGGCGGAGACCGGGCAGAAGGCCGCCTTGATCACACCCGACCGGACCCTGACGCGGCGGGTGACGGCGACACTCGACCAATGGCGGATTGAACCCGACGACAGTGCCGGGCGGCCCCTGGCCCTGTCGCCGCCGGGGCGCTTTCTTCTGCAAATAGCGGCTCTAACACAGCGGAAAATGACATCCGAGGGTCTGTTGGCGCTGCTCAAACATCCGCTGACCCATACCGGCGGCGGGCGCGGTGACCACCTGCGCCACACCCGCGATCTTGAGTTGTACTTGCGGCGGAACGGCCCGCCATACCCCGCGCCGTCCGACCTGACCGCTTGGGCCACCGAGCGGTCCGATCGCGATGTCTGGGCCAGCTGGCTTGCCGGACAATTGGCCCAACTTGCGGAGACCGGCCCGCGCGCGCTGAGCGATCATGTGGCACAGCACCTGCGCCTCGCCGAGGCGCTGGCCACGGGTAGCGGCGGTGGCGAAAGCGAGCTCTGGAAGGCCAAGGCGGGCGAGGAGGCGCGCGCCGCGATGGATGACCTCGCGCGCGACGCCCCCCATGGCGGCGAGATGGGCGCGGCCGATTACCTTGCCCTTCTGCGCACCCTCTTCAACGCGCGCGAGGTGCGTGACCCGGTGCGCCCGCACCCCGACATCATGATCTGGGGCACGCTTGAGGCGCGCGTTCAGGGCGCCGATCTGGTGATCCTGGCGGGGTTGAACGATGGCATCTGGCCACAACTTCCCCCGCCCGACCCCTGGATGAACCGCAAGATGCGCCTTGATGCGGGGCTGTTGCTGCCCGAACGCCGCATCGGGTTGTCGGCCCATGATTTCCAGCAGGCCATCGCCGCGCGTGAGGTCATCCTGACCCGCAGCCTGCGCGATGCCGAGGCTGAAACCGTGCCCTCCCGCTGGCTGAACCGTCTGACGACCTTGCTGAAGGGCGTTGCCCCCGCCAATCTTGATGAAATGCGCAAACGCGGCGCCGATTGGCTGGCGATGGGTGCCGCGCTGGAAGATCCCGGACCGCGCCAGCCGCCAGCCCCACGGCCCGCGCCACAGCCACCTGTTGCCGCCCGGCCCAAAGCCCTCAGCGTGACCGAAATCCAGACGCTGATCCGCGACCCTTATGCGATTTATGCCCGCCATATCCTGGGGCTCCGCCCACTCGACCCGCTCCGCCGCACACCGGATGCAAGGCTTCGTGGCACCGCGCTCCATGCGGTGATGGAGCGTTTCATGCGCGATATCTGGCCCCAAAACCCGGATGATCCCGAAGCCGCCTTTCACGACCTTGCCACCGACATTCTGGCCCGCGAGGCGCCCTGGCCCGCCGCCCGCGCCGCCTGGGCGGCCCGTTTGGCGCGGGTTGCGCCCTGGTATCTGGCAACCGAGGCACAGCGCGCGGCCATTCAGACGCCGGTGCTGCTCGAAGCGAAAGGCGCGCTGCCCGTGGGCGAGACCGGCCTGACCCTGCGCGGCAAGGCAGACCGCATCGACCTTGCGCAAGACGACCGGGCGATCATCTACGATTACAAAACCGGCGCCCCGCCCAGCGCCAAGGAACAAGAGGTCTTCGATAAACAGCTCGTTCTGCTGGCCGCGCTGGCCGAGCGGGGAGCCTTCGAAGGGCTGGGCCCCACCGAAGTGGCCCAAATTGCCCATATCGCGCTGAATGCCACGCCCGAAGTGGCCGCGCAGCCGCTTGAGGCGGGCGATGTCGATGCGGCCTGGGCCGATCTGGCCCGGCTGATCGGCGCCTATTCCGCCCGCGCGCGAGGCTATACCGCACGCCGGGCCGCGCGGCGTGAACAGGGGCGCGAGGCGGGTGGCGATTATGACCATCTGGCGCGCTACGGCGAATGGGACGCGGGCGAGCCGCCTACCCCCGAGGCGGTCGGATGACCCGCCCCGACGACGCCACAGCGCGCCAGATCAAGGCGGCCGAACCCACCGCCTCAACCTGGGTGTCGGCCAATGCGGGCTCGGGCAAGACGCGGGTTCTGACCGACCGGGTCGCGCGGCTTTTGCTGTTGGGGGTGCCGTCGGAAAAGATCCTTTGCCTGACCTACACCAAGGCCGCGGCGTCCGAGATGCAGAACCGGTTGTTCCGGCGGCTGGGCGATTGGGCGATGCTGTCCGATCCCGCGTTGCGGGGCGCGTTGCGCAAGCTGGGCGCCGAACCGCCCGAGGGGCAGGCCGCGCTACGCGACGCACGGCGGCTCTTCGCCCGCGCGATTGAGGCGCCGGGCGGCCTGAAAATCCAGACGATCCATTCGTTCTGCGCGGCCCTTTTGCGGCGCTTTCCGCTTGAAGCCGGCGTCTCGCCCGATTTCACCGAGATGGACGACCGTGCGCAGAAATTGCTGATGGAGGATATCGTCGACGACATGGCCGACGGCGAGCATGCCGATGCGGTCGAGGCGCTGGCATTGCATTATACCGGCGGCGATTTCGGCGATCTGACGCTGGAGATCGCGCGGCATCGCAGCGATTTTGGGCCGGAAAAGGGCCTAAACGCATGGCGCGAGGTATTCGGCCTGCCACCAGATCTGACCGAGGACACTCTTCTGGCCGAGGTCTTCCAGGGCGGCGAGGTCGGGCTTGTCGGCGGCCTGATTGCGGCGTTGGACAACGGCTCGTCAAGCGACGTGAAGGCCGCGACGAAGCTCCGCACCCTCAGTCTGCCGGGGCTTGGCGCGTTGGAGACGCTCGAGGGCGTCTTTCTGACCGGAAAGAGTGCAAAAGAGCCGTTCACCGCCAAGATTGGCAGCTTTCCCACCAAGGCCACCCGCGAAGGCCCCGCCGCCGCGCTGATGCCCGCGCTTGAGGCCCTGATGCAGCGTATCGAGGCCGCGCGCCCCCGTCGCCTGGGGCTGCTCGCCGCGCGGCGCAGCCATGCTTTGCATACCTTCGCGCGGCCGTTCCTCGACGCCTACAAGACCAGCAAACAGGCGCGCGGCTTTCTTGATTTCGACGATCTGATCCTGCTGGCCGGCGCGCTTCTGCGCCGTCCGGGTGTCGCCGAATGGGTGTTGTTCCGGCTGGATGGCGGGATCGACCACATTCTGGTGGATGAGGCGCAGGATACCAGCCCCGACCAATGGGAGGTCGTGCGCCTGATCGCCGAGGAGTTTTCAACCGGGCAAAGCGCCCGGTCCGACGTGCCGCGCACGCTGTTTGTCGTGGGTGATCTGAAGCAATCGATCTATTCGTTCCAGGGCGCCGATCCGGCCAATTTCGACCGGATGGCCCAGCATTTCGGCACCCGTCTGGCCGAAGTGCAGAACCGGCTTGAGCGGACCGATCTTTTGCATTCCTTCCGCTCGGCCCCGGCGATCCTGCGCGTGGTCGATGCCGCTTTCAGCCGCGATGACCAGCATCGGGGCCTCGGCGGCGCCCCCACCCATGTGGCGTTCCATGAAGACAGGCCGGGGCGCGTCGACCTCTGGCCGGTTGTGCCGGTGGCCGAGACACCTGACGACCCGCCCTGGTACGACCCCGTTGACCGGGTTGAGGCCACGAACCACGACGTCAAGCTGGCGCGCGCCATCGCGGCCGAAATTGCGCGGCTTTGCAGGCCCGGGGCGGGCGACGCGCTGCCGGTCATGGCCGATGATGGCCAGCCGGCCCACCGCCGCCCGTTTCAGCCGGGCGACTTCCTGATCCTCGTCCAGCGCCGCTCGACGCTTTTTGCCGAGCTGATCCGCGCCTGCAAGGCCGAGGGGTTGCCCATCGCGGGCGCCGACCGCCTGCGGCTGGGCGCTGAACTGGCGGTGAAGGATTTGGCGGCGCTGTTGTCGTTCCTTGCGACACCGGAAGACAGCCTGTCATTGGCCGCAGCCCTGCGCTCACCGCTGTTCGGGTGGAGCGAGGACCGCCTCTATCGCCTCGCCGCCGGACGGGGCGATCAATACCTGTGGGAGGCCCTGCGCGAGCGGAAAGAGGCAGAGTTAGAGACGCTTTCTGTGCTGAATGACCTGCGCAAAGATGCCGATTTCCTACGCCCGTTCGAGCTGCTCGAGCGTATCCTGACCCGCCATGAAGGGCGTCGCAAATTGCTGGCGCGGCTGGATCCCGAGGCTGAGGACGGCATCGACGCCCTGCTGTCGCAGGCGATGGCCTATGAGCAGATGGATGTGCCCTCGCTGACCGGGTTCCTCACCTGGATGGAAACGGACGATGTCGAGGTCAAGCGCCAGCTAGAAACCGGCGGTGGCGTGGTGCGCGTGATGACGGTGCATGGCGCCAAGGGGCTTGAGGCGCCAGTGGTGATCCTGCCCGATACCCGCCCGCCGCAGGGCCGTGACCGGGGCGAAATCGTTCTGACCGACGACAGGGTGCCGCTTTGGAAAACCCGCGCGGAAGAGGCCCCGCCCCTGATCGCCGAGGCCATCGACGCGCGCAAGGCCCGTCTGGCGGAGGAACGGATGCGGCTGCTCTATGTCGCGATGACGCGCGCCGAAAGCTGGCTGATCGTGGCCGGTGCGGGCGATATGGGGCGCGGGCAGGGCGCCTGGCATGGCATCGTGGCCGAGGCGATGGAGGCCGCCGGCGCCGTGCAGATCGAGACACCGACCGGTCCCGGACTGCGCGTGGCTGACGACCGGCTTTGGGACGCAGAACCGCTGCAGGACGAGCCTCCCGCTCCACAGGCGCAGGTTGACCTGCCCGCCTGGGCCCGTATCCGCGCCAGCGATCCGATCGGGGCGCCGGCGCCGCTCTCGCCATCGGATCTGGGCGGCGCCAAGGCTTTGCCCGGCGATCTGGCGGATCATGACGAAGAGGCCGCGAAGCGGCGTGGCACGCAGCTGCATCGCCTGTTTGAGCATCTGCCCGATGCCCCAAGACCCGATTGGTCCGCTGTGGCGCGCCGCCTTCTGGGCGATGCCGCCGCCGAAGCCCTCTCTGCCGAGGCGACGCGCGTTCTGGACGACCCGGCCTTCGTCGAGATCTTCGCCCCGGGCGCCCTGACCGAGGTCGAAGTCGCGGCACCCTCGGATACGCTGAAAGGCCGGCTTGTCGTGGGCGCCATCGACAGATTGATCATCGGCCCTGAGAAGGTTGTGGCCATCGACTACAAATCGAACGCCATCGTGCCGACCACACCACAAGACGTGCCAGAGGGCATCTTGCGCCAGATGGGAGCCTATGCCGAGGCTCTGGCCAAAATCTACCCGGATCGTCAGATTGAAACCGCGATCCTCTGGACGACGGCGCCCGCCCTCATGCCTTTGCCGCACGATCTGATCGCGGCCGCTCTCGCTCGCGCGAGCGTGTCTTGACGCCAGCACCCACCATCCATAGCTTCACAGTCCAGCCAGACCCCAAGGAGTGCCCAAAATGGCCACCACAGCCGTCACCGATGCGACCTTCGACAGCGAAGTGCGCGAGTCCGATATTCCCGTCGTCGTCGATTTCTGGGCCGAATGGTGCGGCCCCTGCAAACAGATCGGCCCGGCTCTGGAAGAGCTGTCTGACGAATATGCGGGCAAGGTGAAGATCGTGAAGGTCAACGTGGACGAAAACCCCAATTCTCCTGCGCAGATGGGTGTGCGCGGCATTCCCGCGCTGTTTTTGTTCAAGGACGGTCAGGTTGTCTCGAACAAGACAGGCGCCGCGCCGAAAGCCGCTTTGGCCAGCTGGATCAACGACGGTATCTGATCACGTCCGGCGGGGCGTCAGCCAAGACCCCCCGCCGCTTGGATCGGCATCTTGACGTAATTGTCGATCCTGGGCTGCAACAGCCCGATATACTCATCATCATCGACCTTTGAGATCAGGCGGTCATGCATGATCGCACCGATGAAGAACGGAAGTGTGGTGTCAATCTCGGCGGGCGGGAGGGCGCCGGACTGGTGAAAGGCCTGCCAATCCTGCAGCGCGACGCCGTAGATCATCTGGGCCCGGTCGGGCGGGCGGACGGTCTGCAAGAACCGCGCCACATCACGGGAAATGGCCTGCCAGCTTTCGCCCTGCACATCGATCCCCGTCATCACGCCCTTTGCGAAGATCGCGTTGGTCGGCACGAAATCCCCGTGGGTCGCGGCATGGATGATCGGGTGACCGGCATGGGCCTCGGCGCGCCGGGCCAGCGCCTGACGCAGCGCCACGACCGCAGTTTGAACGTTGCCCGGCAGACCACCGATATCCTGATCGCAGGCCTGGTTGACCCAAAATCCCGGCCCGAAAACCGACGCACGGCGGCGGGGCGCGGTGTAGAGCGCCAGCCATTCGCCCGCCTGACGGAGCAGCTTTTGGCGCTTGGCCGGCCCGGCCTCGGCAATGACATCGCGAATGGGCCGGCCCTTTACATGGTTCAGTACGATCAATCCGTATTCCGGCAAAGCACGCAGGCAGCGATTGATCTGCAACGGCCCGACCGCCATGGTCTGCGCCAGGAAATCAAGCTCGGCCTTGGCATTCTGGACAACCTGGGCGGCATTGGGGCCGAAATGGCGTTTGACGATCACCTTCTCGCCCCCCAGCCGCGCCAGCAAAACCGCCGCGATCGGGCTGAGCTTCAGAACTTCGGAGACGCTGAAATTCTCAAACCCGGGAAGGTCGCGGACAAGGTCGGCGATCTTGGCCGCAACCGCTTGGCGGCGCGCAAGATCTTCACCGATCGTCTCAAGCCCAAGATCGCTCATCCTGAGGGAAAACCCCTTACTTCAAAACATGTCACGCCGTTCTACGACAGGCGACGGCCATCGCGCAATCTAGGCTGAAATGTTGTAGTGCGCCGCGCCCTCCTCCATATAACCTCCAATATGCGGAGGCATTTGATGGCAGAGAGTGATTTTCCCGGTTGGCACGGCACGACGATCCTGGCCGTGCGCAAGGGGGGCGAGGTTGTGATTGCGGGCGACGGGCAGGTCAGCCTGGGCCAGACGGTCATCAAGGGCACCGCGCGCAAGGTGCGCCGCCTGTCGCCCGGCGGGCACGAGGTTGTGGCGGGGTTCGCGGGGTCAACCGCAGATGCCTTCACCCTGCTGGAACGGCTTGAGAAAAAGCTTGAGGCCGCGCCGGGGCAGTTGCAGCGCGCCAGCGTCGAGCTGGCCAAGGATTGGCGCACCGACAAGTACTTGCAAAAGCTCGAGGCGTTCCTGATCGTCACCGATGGCGCCGAGCTTTATGTCATCACTGGCGCCGGCGATGTGCTTGAGCCTGAACACGGCGTGGCCGCCATCGGATCGGGCGGCAATTACGCCCTGGCCGCCGCCCGCGCGCTGATCGATGGTGACCTGAACGCCGAAGAGATCGCGCGCAAGGCCATGGCCATCGCCGCCGACATCTGCGTCTACACCAACGGCAACCTGACTGTGGAGCGGATCGGCAAGTGACCATCACCAAAGACGATCTGCGCGCCGCCGTCGCGGCCGGTGTCCTGGACGAGGCGCAGGCCGCCCGCATGCTGACCCTGGCCGAGGCGCGGTTGGGCCACCGTCAGCACATGAACGACGATGATGAGCCGTTTGAGTTCTTCAAGGGTTTTTCCGAGATCTTTGTCTCGGTCGGCCTGATCCTTCTGATCGCAGGCGCCGTGGCTTTGGCCGCGATCATGGGCGCGGGGCTTTTGATCCCCGCAATCGTGGCCGCCACCTGCTGGGCCATGGCGCTTTACTTCACCAAGCGCCGCCGGATGAGCCTGCCCTCCATCGTTCTGGCCTCGGGCTTTGCCATCGGCATTGCGGGCATCACCGGCACTGCGTTTCTGGACGTGCGCGACGCATTCAACGACCTCGCGGGGGAGACCATTCTGGCGGGGTCCATCGGCATGGTCGCGATGGCCGCCTATTACCGCGCCTTCCGGGTGCCGTTTGCCATGTTCATCTTCGGGCTGTTTGGCCTGAGCATCGTCTTCACCATCACCGGGGCGCTGACACCCGACGCTGCGTCGCGCGGTTTCGGCAACTCGATCGACCAGCTGTTCGACCTCCGCCGCTCATCAGGGCTGGCCTTCGGCACGCTGATCTTCGGGCTTTTGGCCTTTGTCGGCGCCATGTGGTTCGACACGCGTGACCCGCACCGGCTGGGCCGCACGGCAGCCTCGGGGTTCTGGCTGCATCTTCTGGCCGCGCCTGCGCTGGTCAACACCATCGCGCTGACGTTCCTGAATGTCGGCGGCAGCACCGGTTACCTGCTGACCGCCGCCGCGCTGGTGGTGATCGCCATCTTCGCGTTGATCATCGATCGGCGGTCGTTCCTGACTGCGGGCATGATCTACCTCGGCACCATCGTTGCCTGGGCGATGCGCGCGGGCGATGGTGAGCTGTCGTGGCCCCTTCTTCTGCTCGTCCTCGGCGGGCTCGTCACCGCCCTTGGCACGTTCTGGACTCCGCTTCGCGCTGGCCTGATGCGCGCGCTGCCCAACTTCCCCGGCAAGACGCGCCTGCCGCCTTATTCCGACGCCCTATAACCGGCCTCGCGCGCCAGACCGAATGCTGCGATCTGGCATAGAGATGGCCCCCGGCTTTGATAACCGGGGGCGCCGGTGTTTCTTACTGATCGGCAGCAAACGGCGTTAAAGGCCTAAGCCTAAAGCAATGGCCGCGATCAGCTGCGCATGGATGGCGGCGCGATCTGTGCCTTCGGGATCCGTGCAGATCGGATCGTCTTGCTCGTCTTCAAGCAACTTCGCCGCGCCAGGCTTGCAGGTGCCGAGAAACGTGAAATGGCTTGCGGGCGCGATCTCGACATACGTCGTGTCGGGCAAGCGCTGGGCCAGATTATTGCCGTTCGGGCCGATATCGGTGGCATCAAGGCGGTCAGCCTCGCCCAGATTGATGAGGGTCATTCCTGGAAGCGCGTTCTGCAATGTCTCGGGATCGGCGGCCCCCCCGAAACCGGGATCAACGATCCCCGCCCGCGTGACGCGCGGGTCGCGCGCATCGGCCTCGAAACCCGGGTAGTCGGCAAACCGCACACCTCCAAGACGGAAGAAGACACATTCAGCCGCATCGTGCCCGGTGGTACAGTTCGTGTCCTGAACCGCGCCGTCAAAGCGTACACCTGCAAGACCAAGGGCCGTCGCCCCGCCCAACGAGAACCCGACCACGCTGATCCGCTCCTCATCTATGAACGGCGCGAATGCCGGGTCCGCCAAGATCATGTCGAGCGCGGCAGTAAGATCGGTGGCTCTGGACAGAAGATCGACCGAACGGCGCGGCGAACTGTCCCCGCTGGTCGAGCCGGGGTGGTTTACCGCAAGGACAATTGCCCCCTGCGCGACAAGGCCACTGGTCAGCCAGCCCAAAGCATCGGCATTGCCACCTGAGCCGTGCGACAGAAGGACCAACGGATGTTCGCCCTCGGCGATAGCGGGGCCGATGAACGCAAAGGTTGGGTCGAAGATCGGGCCGTCTCCGACCGGGGCGCGATAGGTCGGGTTGGCTGCCGGATACCAGATCGAAGCAGCGATGGGCCTGGCGCGGTGATCGGCCCTTAGGTCGAACCGGTCGTAACCGGGAAGCATGTCGGCGGTGGCGGGATCGGCCGCTGACAGGGCAAGCAGGGCAAGAAGAGCGAGACGTCTCATGGGAACCTCCGTTTTGAACGCTGCCCAAGCGATGCGTGAAACGGTACTGGCCTGCGTCCTCTTTTCGGGATTCAGGTCGTCACAATCCGGTTTTTGGACGATAGTCGCCCTATGCCCATGCTTCCGATCCCCGCCTTTGTCGCTCTTGTCCTTGGCTATCTTGCTGCCCGAACCCTTCTGTCGGGTGGCAGGCCACTGCTGATTGCGTTTCTGGCCGCCTGTGCCTTGCAATCGCTTCTTGTCACGCTGGTCGGTGGCTACGGAATCGGATGGCTCCGGCCCATATTGCCGGTCAGTGCAACGATCATCCCGCCCTTGGCCTGGATCACCTTTCAGGACGCGCTGGTCACCCGGTTGCCGCTTCGCAGCATCGCATTTCATGGCGCGGCACCGGCCTTCACATTGTTCTGCCGCATCTTTGCGCCCGAGACGACCGACTTCATCGTGCCGATCGTATTCGCAGGCTACGGCATTGCCATCCTGGCCCAGTTGCGTGGCGCGTCAGACATGCCTTTGGCGCGATTGGAGGCCGGTTCCGTTCCAACTGTGATCTGGCAAGTTCTGGGATGGGCCCTGATCATCTCGGCCACAAGCGATGTTTTGATCGCAGTGGCATTCGTCACAGGGTATGAAAGCTGGACCGGATGGATGATTACGATCTCATCATCACTGGCACTTCTGCTTTTGGGTTTGCTGAGCGGCAACCCGTTGGCGTCCGGCGCGGGCGACGATGAGGCCGATGCCGCAACCCCTCCGCCGCAGGAAACCAGTAAAGAAGATATCGAGATCATCGCGACTCTCGAGGCCTTCCTGGTACGCGAGCCCATGCACCTTGATCCAAATCTGACCTTGTCGCGTCTTGCCCGCCGTCTGCACCTGCCTGAAAAGCGCCTGTCGATGGCGGTCAATCGGGCCACCGGTGCCAATGTCTCGCGCTACATCAACACCTGGCGCATCCGCCATGCCTGCAAACTTATGGAAGACGGTGCGAACGTGACCACCGCAATGCTGGAAAGCGGGTTCAACACCAAATCCAACTTCAACCGAGAGTTTCTGCGCGAAACAGGCGTTCCACCCAGCCAATGGCGGCGCGGTGGCCAAACCTCGTCCAACGTGACGCCCATCGCCGAGGCCGGTAAGGCGCCATAGGCGGCACCTGCTTGGCCAGAGAACCCCTGGCACGGTTCCGAGGTTGAAAGCCGCCGATTTTGGCTTTTTCAGACGGTAAAGACAAACCCAATCAGGTGCCGCTAGATGTATTCGTGACGGCCGAAGCGCGCCTGCCAACCACATTTGCCCGGGTGCGCCCAAGGTTCGTGGCAGCGGGCGTGATCAGGCCCCGGCGCCTTTATCCTTTGTGGATTGTATTCTGACCTACGTCGAGTAACTTCAGACGTATAGATTAAAGGTGCTTCCAAAAGCAGGATTTCGACTTTGGGTAGAACGGGTGAATTCGATTATTGGACGGAACGGCCAACTGCACCTTCTATTTCTGTAGGCACCACTCTTGAGGTCGAAACCATCGTGGGCATCGTGCCGCTGGACGAACAGGTCGGCGTCGAGGTTCCCGAAACGGTCCCGAACGCATTGTCTGCGCCGCTGTTTGGCCAGCCCGAACCAACCGAAACCGAAAGCGCGGCGGCGGGGGGCGATCGGGCAAGCGTGCCATCCCTGCAGACCTACGCCATCCTCGATGCCGCCAAAATCGAGGGCCTGCCCGAGATGCTGGAAGCCTCCGGGCTGGAACATCGGTGCCTGTTCAAGGGTAGCGCCTTCGATGAACTGCAGGATGTGGCCCCTTGGCTCGTCCGACTGGAGAAAGACAGCGCTTTCACACGCAATCTCTTCACCAGGGGCGATGCCCCCTGGCACCTGTGGGACCGCGAGCCAGGCCTCTACGTCCGTTCCCGGGCTGCGATGAACGAGTTATGGGCGCATTTCAGGAAATTCACCAAGGTCCAAGACGAACATGGGCGTTGGATCTACTTCCGGTTTTGGGAACCTGACATTGCTTCTGTACACTTAGACTATCTGCGCGGAAGCTATGGCGCGACCCAACAATGGTTCCGACCCCGCACCGGTCATCCTGTTGCCGGGTACCTTGTCATCAGACGAGATGGCTGTTTAAGCCTCTTCGCGCCGTTACCTGCAGATCACCAGGTAGCGATCGGGCCCTCTTTCAAAATGACCGACGCCGAGATCGCCCGGTTCCGCGACGTTCGGGTCACACGATTTATCCATGATATAGCTGAGCGATTGCGGGCGCACGTTCCAGATCGGGCATCCGACGTCTTGCCCGTTGTCATGAAGGTTGCAGAGCACTTCGGAAAACAGGGGTTTCGGCGCAAATCTTCGCTTGTGCGACTTTCGTGGTGGCAATTGCATCTTGGTGATGGCTTCGAAAAGCGCGTAGACCCCGGGAAGCTGCAGATTATTCTCGACCCGAAACGGGACGAAGACATGCGGATCGCCGATCTGGCGCGCGAAATTGAAAGGGCCGGGGCACCATGATCAAACGTAACCTGATCGCCATGGCTGTGACGTGCCTGTTTCTGGTGACAGCTTGCCGCAGCGAAGAGGCCCCGGAAAAGCTGCACTACGGCATTGCATCGGCGCAATGGTGGCCGGTCATCGTCTTCATCACCGACATCAACCTTGCCCTCCCACCGATTATGCGGGGGGTGACGGCTAGAAATGCAGGCTGGGACTATCGGCTTGGCGACACGCCGGCCAGGCTGGGCCCCAGGGTCGCCGAAGATGGCCAGATCTGGCTCGATCTTCTCTGGCACGAGGTCGCCACACAGCAAAGCTTTGCCGCGCGCGTGACCGTGAGCCCCGACGACCTGGAACGCGATCCGCTGGCGCAGGACTCACTCATTTTAGTGATGCGCATCGGACGACAGGGATATGTCGACGCGGTGACGTACGAGACCACCTTTCCGCCCCAGGAAAACCCGCCACCCGCGCGGCTGCTCACCTGGGTCTGCGGACCGCCAGCGAAGATCACCGATCCCAAGATCCTGAAAGAGCTGGAGCGCGTCCAGGACGAGCCGCTCAACCGGGAACGCTTCGCACATGTCGCCGACATCGACGATGTGCCGACCCGCTACGAAGGAGAGCGTTGATGGCTGTTTCCCTGCGCAACTTGCCCAGCGTTGCCGTAGCTCTCATCTGCGCATTTGCGCTACAGGCCTGCCGCGCAGAGGAGAACCCCGAGAAGCTTCGCTACAGCATCGCTGCGGCCGACGGTTGGCCCGTCGTGGTGTTCCTCACGGACAGCAATCTTGCCGTCCCCCGCATGGCGCCATCCGGCACCTTCAGGAGTTCCGGTTGGGATCAGCGCTATGGCAGCACGCCGGCCAGGCTCGGCGGGCAGGTTGCAGAAGACGGGGCCGTGCGGATGGACCTTCTGTGGTACGAAGTCGTGACCGGAGCGGCTTTCGCCGCACGCGTCGAGTTCGATCCCGCCGGCCTTGCCCGCGATCCTATTTGGCGCGACTCGGGAACGCTGATCCTCAGGATTGGCGGCAGCGGCTATGTCGAGGCGGTGACCTACGCCGACACCTACCCGCCCGCCGACGATCTGCCCGAGGCGGAGGTCGTGGCATGGGTCTGTGCCGAGCAGGTCGTGATTTCGGATCCTGCATACGAAAAGGCCCTCGACCGGGCCCTGACCGAGCCGCTCAACCAGCATCCGAACCGGAGGATCGCGGATATCGCCGATCTTCCCGGCACATGTAAAGGAGACCCCGATTGATGGATGGAGCACCTCCCCTGCCGGTAAACCTGGCAAACGATCCTGAAGGCAACTCGGAAGCCGAAACCGTCATCGCCACCTGTCCGGCGCTTGAGCTGGAGCTGGGCATCTTCTTCGATGGTACCGGCAACAACATGGCCAACGTCCTGGAAGGAAACGCCCGGCGCGCAGACGGGCTCGGGATGCATTCCGAGGACAGCTACAACAACGATCTTTCCAATGTCGCCAAGCTCTATCGTCTGCATTCGGAGGCGGAACCGGTCGTTCCGAACGACTGCGGCGGTATTGCGAAACAGCGCATCAGCATGATCGTGGACGGCATCGGGACGACCAGCGGCCAAGACGACTCCCTTGCCGGCTTCGCTGTGGCTTGGGGCGCAAGCGGTATCGAAAGGCGAGTCCAGGATACGTTTGTGGATTTTCTACGCCACATCAACACTACGAAGGCTCAGGGTGAGATCCGGAAGATCACGGTTGACGTGTTCGGCTTCAGCCGGGGCGCGGCTGCCGCCCGACATTTTGTGAATTGCGTTCACCGGGGGCACGCGGACCATGGCTATGGCGGCCCCTCCTACGAGGTGCAGGCCGAAGACAAACCCAAAATCGAGATCCGGTTTCTAGGTCTTTTCGACACAGTCGTTTCCTGGGGGAGAACAGCAAACGACGTCAATCATGGAAACCTCCGGATAGGATTGAAGGACGACTCGGCGACGAAGATCGTTCACATTACCGCCCTGGACGAGTTTCGCGAGAACTTCCCCCTGACCAAAGCGCCGGACAGCGCGGAGACTATTCCTACCGTCGGCGCTCATGCGGATATCGGTGGCGGTTACCCTGATTTTTGGGTCGAGCGCCCCGAAATCGCTCCGATCGAAGAGGTTCGTATACTGAACACGCGCCGTCCGACGACGCCGGAAGAGATCGCCGCCTTAGAACAACCGTCGCCAAGCGATGAGCCGCTCAGGCTTCGCCTCGTTGTCGAAGGATGGATCAGACCAGAGGATCGGGACGCTCTTCAGCGCAAGTTCTTGCCCGTCGGCAGCCATCCCTACGATCCCTACTATATAAGGCGCTACCTTCACCGGCCCTGGATGAACCACAGGCTTTCACATGTGGCCCTTCATGTCATGCACGATCGGGCCGTACGGGCAGGGGTTTCCTTGCCAGCATCTCTGCCGGACGATGCGGATCATGCCGTGCCCCCGGAACTCCAGTCCTTGATGGATGGTCTGTTGCAAGGCGACAAATTGGATCGTGCAGCGTCATGGCCCTACCGCAGAGACTTCGTGCACCACTCTGCACATTGGTCCCCAAGTGGCGGCTTCATCCCTATGAAACCGCGGGAAGGCTTCCGGAGGTCTGAGTATCCGAACCCCGAACATGAGGCGTGGGACACTACCGTAAACGAATAGAGAAACCTGGCTTTTTACGATGAGACGACGATTGCAGTCGCTTCAATAGAAGCGTTGGTGCAATTCGATAAGGCATGTTCAGCGGAAAGCGAGCCTATCTGTCGCGTAGCCGTTCCGCTTGAAGGCTGCCGTCCTGCGCGATTATTGCCCTGAGCTCGGCCTGCTCGCCCACCGATGGGCGCTCATCGATGCGGGTCTGATCGGTCGTGACGAAGGCGGCGCCGTCGATTTCATTCGGCCCGGTCATCACCCCACGCAGGCGGACGCTGCCGCCAACCGGCATTGGCGCGGCGACCGCATCACTCGACAAGGCACCGCCATCGATCCAGTCGCGGATCAGAGCAATCGCGTCCTCATCCAGCCAGGGCGGGCCGTCCAGCGGCATGCGCGGGCTTGCCAGCCCTTCGATGCGGCGCACGATCTCAGAGGCCTGCGCATTGCCCGGAATGACGACGATCCGGTCGCCACCCGCCAGAATAGCCTCATAACTATCCAGCCGGAGGGCTTCGGGCGGCTCGGCCAGAAGCCCATTGTCGGAATGGCACTTGATGCACGCCTGGCCAAAGATGCGCGCGACCTCACTGTACAGGATCTGACCGTCCTCGCGCGGGTCGGGCGGCTCGGCATCGATCTGCGGTTCTGCCGTTTCGGGGCCTGCGGCCCCTGCGGCGATCCAGTCCGCGATCGTGGCGATCTCGGCCTCGTTCAGGAACGGTGGACCGTCCAGCGGCATGCGTGGCTCGGTCTGGCCGATGATCCGGTGATAGAGCGGGCTGGTCTCAACCGCGCCGGGCAGCACGACCGCACCATTCTCGGACCCGATCATCACGCCATCATGGCTGTCGAGGTGCAGGCCAAGAGGGGCGAATTCACCGGTATGGCAGAAAACGCAACGCTCTTCGAAAAGGGCCGAGACGGCCGCCCAATCCTGCGCGTGGCTCAGGCTGGGCAATGCCAGAAACAGCAGGCTGGAAATCATTAGTCTCATCGCGGCATCCTAACAGTTTTTCCACCCTTTGGGTGGGCCGAAGTCTTGATCCACCCCGGCCAGCGGCAATTTGGTTTTTCTGCGCCGTGAGGCCCTTGCTTCATTCGCCCGCCCCGGGACGAAGCGGCAGCACATCCTTCGTGCCCGTCAGCGGCACGTCGTCGTAATCGAGCCCGACATGGCCAAGCACCGCATCACCGAACCCGCGCAGCAGACCGGCCCGCCCGACCTCGCGACCGGCACCCTTAAGCGCGGCGACAAGGACTTCGGCGGTCAGTGTCGCATGGGCTTCCTGCGGATCCAGCCCGGCACCAAGCGCGAAGGAGACAAGGCCCGGCGCATCGATCATCACCGTCGCATCGACCCCGGCCGGAAGCATCTCTGCCATGGCTGACTGGGACAGGACCCAAAGCCGCCGGCCGGGCTTGAGCGACATCAGCGTCTCGGCCGAAAGTGGGCCAAGGGCGACAAGTGCCACGTCGTCGGGCAAGGCGACATCCGCGCCATGTGTCGCCTCTGCATGGGTCGTCGCGGGGTCGAGGCGCAGCATCTGCAGCAGGTCGCCCGCGTCGCCATCATCTCCGACGATGTGAACCGACGTTACGCCCTGCGCTCCCAAATCGCGCACCAAGGCTGCGAACACGTCGCGCCGTGTCGGGCGCAAGGCGCGGACGATCGTGCGGTCTTCGCGCCCGGACAGCTGGGCAAGCGGGAAGAGGACGGGCACGCCAAGATCGGAGAAGGCCGAGATCGGCAGGCGATTGTCTGGCACCAGGCCGATGACGGCCAGGCAACGGTCTTCAGCCGCCGCAAGGACCTGGTCGGGCGGGCCCTCAAGCGGGATGACCTTGGGATGCCGCCCGTAAAGCCCGGCGTCACCCGCCAGATCGGTCAGCGCCGTGGCAAGTCTCGCGGCGTAGGCGCGAAGCGGCGCGGCTGCCTCGGGCCGTATCACGACACAGAATTCAAGCGCGGTCGGGGTGACGCCACGCCGGTCCAGCGCGGGCAAGGCCGCCAGATAGCCACGCAGCGCCGCCGTGGCGGCAGGGTCGAGCGCGTAGCGCGGCATCAGGCGGGTCAGGGTGCGACCCTCGGGATCACGCCCGGTGGTCACTGCGGCATGAAAGCCCGGGCCATCATAGCGTGTCCGCAGCACCGACGGCGCGGCAAGCGCAGGCCAGCGGATCGGCGGCGCCTCGCCCTCGGTTCCGCCCGCCCCGTCGCGGCCGTGGCAGCCGGCGCAAGGAAATCGGCCAAGTTGGCGCGCCGGCAGCGCTGCCCGTTCCGCAGCGCTCAGACTGTCGAGCGCACCGGTAAAGATGGCATGCCCAAGCCGCAGTCCGGCCTCATCGGCCCAGGCGCCCGTCATCGCAGCCAGAGACAGAAGGCCCGCCAGGGCTGGGCCGAGTGGCTTCATGTGCCGAAAGCGTTGATCCGCTCGACGATCTGGTCGGCCGTGGGCAGCGACAGCGAGCGGTAGAAGATGCCGCGTTCGGCATCGCCCACCAGAAAGATCGGATCGTGCAGCTCGATGTTGACGACATCGGCATCGACGGCCTGCAGCAGGCTTGCGATGTCGTGCGGGTCGCCGGTCAGCCAGCTCCATTTGGCGCTGGCCTCGAAGGTTGCGGCCGCCTCGTTCAGCAACAGGGGCGTATCGCGCGTCGGGTCGATGGTGATCGACAGCAGCTTGACGGGCGTCTCGCCCACCCGCTCGATCATGTCGTCGACCTGCGCCATCACATCATTGCCCATCGGGCAGATCGATCCGCAGAGCGTATAGTTGAAGTTGATCACCACGATCGCGCCCTCGGTCAGGTCACGCGGCTGGGCGTTCTGGTCGATCAGCTCCATCCGCGGCAGGCTCAGCCGCTCCTGCACGAAGGTTCCGGTGGTGTCGGCGTGGCCGGCTGTGCTCAGCACCAGGGCAAGCAGGGTCGGGGGGCAAAGGGGACGCATCTTACTGATCCTTCGGCTCAACTTCGACGATGGCGGCTGACCGCAGCGCCATGCCCGGCGGCAGGTTAACGGGTTGCACCACGAAGACGCCCGCATGGGGCAACCGGATTTCGGCGCGCAGCACGCCGTCAGCCTCGCGCCTGGCCACCGCACTGCCGCTCCAGCTTGATTGCATGGCGGGCAACCGGATCGGCAGTTCGTCAAGCGCAAGCGGCTGGCCATCGGCATCGGCCAGCCGGATCGCGATGCGCCGCACCTCGCCCGCGCGGATCGGCCCGCCCTCAGGGTCGGCGCGCATCGTCACCGGCGTCAGGCGCTGCGCCGCGCGTTCGCCCGACACCGAAAACGGGATGCAGGTTGAGAGGCCGGCGATGCCGGTGGTCAGCACCAGCTCATGCTCGCCCGGGCCGAACGCCCACACAGTCTCGAACCGGCCGGGCGCGCGTTCGTCGAAGCTGCGATCAACCACGCGCACGATATGGGGCACGCCGCCGCGCAGGCGGATCGATTCCATCGGCGGCATCTCAACCGACGAGGCAACCTCGCCGATCACCCAGCCGGTCTGGTTCGCGGGCTCAACCGCCAGAACGCGGGGCGAGGGGAAAAGCGGCGTCAAAAGCGCCGCGCCGGGCGGCGGTGCCTCGGCCCGGGCGCCGAGGTTGACGTTGCGGATCACGGCGGGCTTGCCGAGGCCCACGGTCGCCAGATCGACCGCGCCGACAAAGCCGCCATCATGGCTGAGCAGGAAGGCCGCGTTGTCGGTGAAAGCCACTTCGGCCACCGTCGCATCGCTGAGCGCGGCAGGCTGCACGACCCGGCCAAGCGCCGTGTCGATCAGCGCGAAGGTAGACGCGCCGGGGGTGTAGGCGACCGCGATGCGCGCATCGGGGCCAGAGGCCAGGCGGGTAAAGACCGCCCCGGTCGGGATGATCACCGGGGCGTCGGGCGCATCCGCATAATAAAGCCGCGCCTCGGCCTGGCCGTCGATCAGAGCCATGGCAGCCTGATCGCCCAGGAAGGTCGCGTCTGCCACCGGCTGGCCCGCATCAATGCGCAGAACCTGCCGTCCGCTGGTGCCGTCGACCAATAGCAATGCGCCTTGGGACGTGAACGCGCCTATAAGATCGGTTTCGTCATCGGGCTGGCGGCGCAGCGACACCGCGCCTTTGCCCAGATCGATCACCGCCTGCTCGGTGCCATCGCCGCCCAGGCGGCGGAGGCTGCCATCGCTGCTGCTGGCCACCCACACATCGCCGGTCGAGGCGGTGGCGATATCGGCCGGGGCGGGCAGCCCCCGGGCGAAATCGGTCACGCCGCCGGTCATCAGCGACAGCGCCGCGATGCGGCCTTCGCCGGGGAAGGTCAGAAGCGCGCGCATCTGCCGACGGTCGATGGCCAGCGCGTCGGGCATCGCCTCGAATCGGTGCGCGGCCAGCATGTTCGAGCTGTGCAGGTTCAGCTTGGGGTCGATCACGCCGATGCTGCCATCGCGGTTCAGTGTGGTCACCAGGATGCCGTTCAGATCACTCGACCCCATCGGAATGCGCCGGGTCGCGCGGAAGGCCTGCGCCGCCTGCTCGCAGGTGGAGTTGCCAGCCTCGACCGGGCGGACCCAGCCGAACAGATCAAGCCCGCGCGGCGGCAGGCCCGAGACGGCATCGGTCAGCTCGACCGTCAGGCGCACCGGCTCGCCCGCCGCGGCATCAACCGGCGCACCGGTGGCGGGGTCCGAAAGGCTCAGCGCGGCGGTAAGGCTGGCCTTGCTCTCGTCGCTCGCGACAGGGGCCGCAAGAAGCGCTGTCGCAAGCAGGGCCGCGCGCAGGACGGCGTTCAGGTTTCTCGCCATGACGCTCACCTGTCTTCCCGCTCGCACCGCGAAAGGCCGCGGCGGAACTCATCGGCCGTGACGACATCAAGCAGGCCCCAGCTGCCGCCCGAGCGGGTGTGAAGCGGCCCGTCGGAATAGAGGTGGCAGCCGGGCTCGGCCAATTGCGTCAGCGAGGCGGTGATCGCCTTGCCCGGCGCCAGAAGCGCCCCACGTGGGAACCCGAAACCGGGGAAGAGATCATCGTAATCCTGGCCTGTCGTGGTGAAGGCCCGCTGCCGCGCACGGCCGCCGGGATGCACGACATGGATCACGATTTCCTCGCCCTCAACCGCGCGCAGGACCGGCATCGGCGGCTCGACCGCGGCCGACATCTCGCCCGGCTTCAGCGGAAAGAACTCGCGCCCGAAATCGAAGTTGTTGAGGTTGTAGTGGCTCTCGATCACGGCCGCATTGCCATTCTCGCCGCGCAGGCGAACATGGAACGGCTCGCTCCGATGGCTCACGCCGCGGTCGCCCCAATCGTAGCTGTCGTCGCAGATCTCGCAGTTCGCGATGATATGCTCATTGGCCAGCGGCGCGCGGTGTTCGTCATCCGTGGCCAGATCGCGCAGGTTCAGCCCGTCCTGCCAGAAAAGCGTGAACTGACGGATCCGGTGGCGCCGCTCGTCCGGGCCGGGGGTGATCAGCGTCGAAACCCAAATCCGGTCGAAAGCGTCGGTGGGCTTTTCCGGAACGATCACGAAGTTGTTGCAGGCCGATGGCACCGGTTTGACGAAGCGGTCGATGCCGCGGCCGATGGACAGGTTGCGGCCAATGTTCAGATCGACCGCCGGCCGGATGCAGCCGTCGCGGATCAGCGTGCGTGTGCCGAAGGGTCGCTTGGGCGCGCGGCTGTTGCCGATGCGCGCGGCCTCGGGCACCACCGTCACCGCGCCCATCAACCCATGGGTCGGGTGGCCGATCATATCGCTATGCGACTTCAGCGGCAGCGCCCCGAAGGCATAGGGGATGAACTCGGCATCCAGATAGCGGGCAAGCGTGGCGATGGCGAAGGAATCGACCCGCCCCACCGCCTCGCGGAAATCGCGCTGCGCCAGGTCGAGATCGAGGATCGCGCGGTTCGCCGCTTCCAGCGAGATGTCGCCCCGCTGAACCGATCCGCGCAGGTCGATGCCCAGAACCGGGCCCGGCAGCACCGGATCCGCGCCGAGGCCCGGGCGCGTTGCCAGAGCGCCCTCCTGCTGTTCCAGCCGGTCGAGCGCGCGCAGCGCCTCGGGCGCAAGCTCGCGCAGCGGTGCATCGCGCAGGCGGGGCAGCGGCAGATCAGGCAGCCGGTCGATCGGCGCACGTGGGATCTCCAGGCGATCGATGATTTCATCGGCCCGGGTGTCGAACCGCAATGTCGCCCGCTGCAGAGTGTCGAGCTGCTGGCCCAGCGTCAGCTGCGTCGTCGGGTCGGTCAGCACCTCTTCCAGCTCCACCGGAATCTGCGCGCGCGCCTGCTGGAACAGCCCCTGGTTCTGCGACAGCAGCAACCGGCGTGTGGTGCTCTGCCCGGCCCGGGCGATCACGCGGCCGGCATAGAATTCGAACTGTTCGATCTGCGCCGTGCGGACCCGGTCGAGCCGGTAGACCGGATCGAGGATCGACAGCGCCGTGTTGCCATTGGGTGAGGCCGGAATGCCGGCAAGCGACCAGACCGGGCTGACGCCCAATGGCCGGGCAAGGCTTGACTGACGGTTCATGATCGGCAGCGGCAGCGACACCGCCAGCCGGGCCGAGGGCATCAGATCGGCGCGGTCCGACGTGTTGGCCTGGATCGGCGCGTCATGCGGAGTGCCCGCGAAATCCCAGTTGCGATCGGCATCAAGCGAGGTGATCGGCGGCATGCCGGCATCGCCTGGAACGTCACGCAAGCCGGGGATACCGCGCCCCGTGCTGCGCAGCGCGTTCAGCATCGTCACCTTGACGCAATCGCCCGCATTGACCGTCAGAACCATCGGCTCGGGCCGGTCATAGGTGTCGCGGATCGCGGTCAGGATGCGGCTCAGCGGGATCGACGTCCAGTTTGACCGTTTGTCGATATCGGCCGCCGACACGCTTTGCGGGGCCCGCGGGTTCAGCAGCCGCCGCGGGTCGACGATGGCGAAGAACAGGCCGTTGCGATCCGAAAGGCCGCGGGAGTACGAGGTACCCGGCTCGCCCGTCTCGGTCTGATTGCGGAACACCAGTTCGGATTCGATGGCCACGATCGCCGTGTAGACGAAGGGCGCGTTTGGCCGGCAATCGGCGACAAGCTCGTAAGGCGGGATCTTCCGGCGCGGACGCCAGGGATAGATCAAGCTGTCCGGCAGGCGGGCGACCCCCTCGAACTCGCGCCGGAGTTCGGATGACAGCTGCGGACGCACGAAACGCTCAAGCGCCGCCGATCCGTCCTGCCCCGGCAAAGACCGCAGCGCATCATCCGCGCCGCGTTCGGCCTCTTCCAGCGGAACCAGACGCGGGGCGATATCACCGCGACCCGTCACGTCGGGCAGATCGGTCGTTATCAGCTGCGCGTCAAGGAGGGTCGCGGCACCTTCGCGGTCTCGCAAGATCGCGGCCGGCGGCGTGCGCAGCATCGGCGCGAGAGTGGCCTCATCCTCGGCATCGACGGGGTCGGCCAGCCGGATATCGGGTTGCAGCTCAAGCCGGGGAAACAGCTCAGGCACCTGCGGGCGCGGCAGATCGGGCAGCGACGGCACGGGCCGGTCAGGCACGATCACCGGCGGGCGCTCAATCGGGCGCTCGATCACGGCGGCTTCATCGAAAAGTTGGGTCAGCCGTTCGCGAAGATCGGGTGCGATCGGTTCGAACCGCTGCTCGGGTGCGATCCGCTGCAGGTCTTCCAGAATGGGGTTCAGAAGCCGCGGCTGGCACCAGGGCGGCAGCGCAAGCTTGCGCCGGGCGGAAACCCGCAACAAACCCCAGGCGCCGTTCCAGATCGCATCCTGCGAACCGAAATGCATCAGCGTATCGGAGGGGCGGCGCAGCCGGACGCAGGCCTCGGCAAAGCGGCCGACATCGTCGTTGGTCGCGCGGCCCGACAGCACGTCTTCGGCCACGGCTTCCAAGTTGTTGTCGTGCAGATAGGCGGCGCGGAACTCAAAATGTTCCGAGATGCCAATCTCCTGCGCGACGATGCGCCCTTCGGTGTTGAAGCATTGCGCGGCCTGAGCCTCAAAGGCTTTCCAGAAGGCGATATCGTCGGGATCGGTGAACCCCGAAGGCCCGTCGAGCATCCATTTCTGGTAGTATTCAGGCCGCCCGGCGATGGCAAAGCGAAGACCGGCGGGCAGCATCGGGTTATCCTCGCACGCCTTGGCCAGCGTCATCCGCGCCGAGACGTCGTTGAGGATCGGCGCGTCCGATGGGAAGGACTGATCGATATTGCGCGGCCAGTTATAGCCATCGAGGTTGAAGGTGTGCTGCACCTCCTGCGCGCCCTGGATCAGGCGCACAAGCACCGGATCGCCCTCATAAGCCTCAAGGATGGGCGTCACCGGGTCACCATGGACGCGCGACAGGAACACGTTGGCCAGATCGCCGTCGCGGCCATTTCTCTGGCGGCTGATCTCGCAGCGTTCGGTGACGCCGGTCAGAAGGGCCGCCTCCCAGTGCCAGAGCGGCTTCAGCGCGCAATCGTCGCCGGACCGCGACGAGCGGCCTATGCGCAGCGGCACCGGTTCGCCGCGATAGTTGATCAGATAGGGGTCGTGATGGTCGACAGAGATACTTTCAGGCCGGGCGGGCGGTGCGACCGGCGAGGCCAGGCGCCCACGCGGATCGGCCGCGTCATAGCCCGCCGCCATCCGCCGCCATCCAACCAGATGCGCGCGCAACTCGGCGATCTTGGCCTGTCCGTCCGGCGTGGCCAGAAGGTTGCCGGCCAGGGCTGCGCTATGCGCGGCAGTGTCGCCCGGTCTGCCCGCGGCAAGCCATGCGGGGGGCAAATCGCCCGGTTCGCCCGACCAGGTCGTTCCGCTTTGCGCCAGGGCCGAGCCGCAGATCTCGTGCATGTTGCGCGGCTGGTTCCCGCCCGCATAGAGCGCCTCGCAATAGAGCGTTGCGATCCCCTTGGTGTAGTCACTGGCCGCACCACCGCTATCTGTGCCCAGCGCGGGGAACGAGGACAAAAGCTCATCCTCGCTGATGCTGTTCCTCGGATCGTAGAGCACCGCGAAATCGGCGATCGAGAGGGCAAATTCCCGGTAGCTCGGGCTTTCGGGGTCAAGCGGAAGCTGTTCAACGATCAGCTTGCGCGCGCCGATATCGGCCTCGGTCGCATGCACCAGGCGGCGGTCGACCCGCGGGTCGGTGCAATCGGTGCCATTGACCGACGTCGTCTCGGGGTCGCAGACCTGCGCGGATTGCGGTTCGATCACCAACGCGGTGTAGAAGCCATGCTGCTGGATCGACGAGGGGCCGAAATGGTCGTGGCTGAAGACGGTGCGCAGCGTGCGATCATGCAGGCCCACGCCGCCGGTATCACCGGGCGCGCGTGTCGCCGACAGGATCGGATCGGCGAACCAACGCTGGGTCGTGGTCTGGAACAGATCGCGATATTCGGACAGCGGCAGCCGCCAGATCTTGGTATAAAAGCTATCGCTGACCTTCCAATGGCCTGCGGAATCCTGGCTGCACAGCCCGGGGAATTCGCGGATCTTCAACTCGCCCGGAAGGCGGGCCCCGACGATGTCGGCCGCCGTCGCGGTGTTCTTGGCAGCACAGATGCGCGCGGCGATCTCGTCAGGCGCCATTGTGCCGTCTTCGTAGTTGAACCCGTTGCCCGAGCCGTCCGACGCGGTCACGTCGAACTTCACCAGATGGATGTGCTGGCCGATCGTGTCGGTCGGCGTCTTCACCTGGAAATCGTCAAGCTCAAGGTCTTTTGGCAATTCGTTGGTGTGGCGGAATTCGATGCACTCGCCCGAAAGCGCGCGGAAGAAGAACGGCTCTTCGCTGGCCGTCACCTTGGGCGAGATGCGCCCGCCGCCCTGCTTGTAGCTGTCGGACCGGTCGGTCAGCACATTGATGCGCGCCTGCGGGTCGTGCCAGCCGGCACGGTTGGTGATCATGTCGACCTGCACGGCCGAAGCCTCAAACCGGCGGAAGCCGACGACGGCGGGGTCCGATATGAACCGCGCGCCAGTGCCCAGAAGGAAGGGGTCCTCCTCATCCATCAACGCCGGGGCGCCGACTTCCTGCGCGGTGCCCGTGCCGTCGATGTAGAAAAGGATTGGGCGGCCGCTTGGGTGAAGATCGGTCCGGTGGTATTGGACCCAGTTCGAAACCTCGTTATCGGTCGCCGCAATTGCTGCGGGCGTGGGCGAAAGCGGTGTGCCCGGCGCGGCATAGTTCAGCTGAAACAGCGCCGCCCCGGTTTCGACACGGTAGAGGTTTGCGGTTTCGCGCCGCACGGTTGCCAGCGCGTCGGGTGCGCCGCAGGGGTCGGCAAAGGGTGCGCCGGGCTTTGCCGGGGCACCGTTCACCGCGAACAGCTTGGCGTTCACCCCGATTGAGCCATAGGCGCCGTCAGAACCGGAAAAGCCCGTCACAGCACCTTCCGCATCGCGCAGATCAAGCGGTGTCCCCGACACGGTGCCATCGTGATGGAATCCCATGCCGGTGCGTTCGATGGGCTCGCCATCGTAGTCGAGCAACTCAAGCTCGGCCTCTTTCAGCTTCATCGTCAGATCGCCCAGCGCCAGCGCCATGGCGACGATCTGGCTCTGCTGGGCCTCGCGGCCAAGCTGGGTGGCGCTGTTTTCGGCATCCGCCAGCGAAGCGACCCCTGATAGCGGCGCCAGCGCAGGCACCTCGAAAGGCCAGGCGCGCGCGGCCGTATCGGTCACCAGATGGCGCGGCAGACCGCCGTCGAGGTAATCGTCGGTGACATTCATGCCGTCGAGCGCGCGGGCCAGATCCATCGGCGCCTGCGGCGGCCGGTGGCCGGGCTCGGCCGCGATGTAGAACGGATAGCCCGGGAAGGTGGCAACCTGATCGACCGGCTCGGCCTTGACGACGGCTTCGGCGGTCAGAATGGCGGGCTCTTCGGGATAGGTCGGCAGAAGCGGCCAGGCTTCACCCGGAAGCGGCACCAGCGCGGGCACCGGTGTGCCAAGCTGCGTGCGGTCAAGGCTTGCCTCGGGTTCGATCCAGCGGCCGGTTTCACGGTCGACCGAGCCCGGACGCTTCATGGCGCGGGTGGCCTGATCCATCTCGGCCAGCGACAGCGCCGGCTCCCACTGCCCGTCGGGCAGCTTGCGGGTGCCATCCTCCAGCGTGTCATGCACGCGCCAAAGCTCCCACATGCCTTGGGCGAAATGCGGGTAGAGATGGCAGTGGAAGATGGAATCTCCCGGCGTGCGGTTACGGTTGCCCGAGCCCAGTGTCTCGTACCAGCCGTCCTCGCCGTTTTCGCCGCGATGGTAAACCTCCATCCCGCCGCCATAGATGTTGTAGGAAAAGCCCTGCTGCGGCGCGACCGTCTGACTGTCGAGATAGCTGCCCCGCCCTTCGTCATTGCCCGCGAACCACTGATGCGCATGCAGGTGGAAGACATGGGTTTCCTTCGGGCCGGCATGGAAGTTCCGGAACACCACCGGGTCGTTCAGATAGGAATTGTGCACGTTCGAGGGATCGTCGCTGAACTGCTCAAGCAGCGCGGGATCGCCATTGGCCCAGGAGGTCAGGAAGAATTCCTCGTAGAGGCATTCCTGGCAATTCGCCGCCGGGCCGATGCCCTTGCGGTTCGCCAAAAGCATGTCGCCCATGCCGCTGGCGCCGTAATTGATGGCGAACCCGTCGCGCACACCGGCCAGTTGGCCCGCGCCGAAATCGCCCAGCTCCTCGAAATTGCGGGTGTAGAAGGTCTTCAGCTCGTCATGGAAGAAGACCGAGAATTCGCGAAAGCCGATGCCATCGTCCGCCTCGGTTTCCGGATCGTTGGCGCGGTGCACGATGGCGTTCAGGTCGCTGTGGACCAGTTCGTACGTGTCGCCATCCAGGGCCTTCAGCATGTTCAGAACAGGCTCGCCATCGATCTCGGTCTCGTAGGCGGTGAGGTCACCGATCGAGGCGACCGCGTGGCGCACGCCCTGCCCGGCGGCTTGCCAGACCGCCGCGAAGGCGGCGGCCGAGACCTGGCTGCGGTACCAGCTGGTGCCGGTCTGCTGCGCCACGACCGCCCCGAAAAGCCCATGCGTCAGCGACCCGCCATCGCCCTGCCCGCCCGAAGGTGCGGCAGTCGAGGCCATGAAGAACGGCCCCTCGCGGTCGATGCGATAGTAGCAATCGATCGCCTCATCCGGCGCGATGGCCGCGAGGCCAAGGCAGGCGCGCGGCGCGTCTGTGACATTGCCCGAACCGTCGATCCCGAAGGCGTGCAGCCCCTGGATAGCAAAGTTCAGGCCTCGGGTGAGGGTCCAGTTCCCATCGATATCGGGCTGCGGCGACCCGTTCGCCGGTTCGCACAGGGCCTCGCCATGGGCAACAACGTCGGACGGCCCTTCCGAAACCCAGCGGCGGGCGAAGGCGTAATCGTCGCCATGGCGGCGGTCGGTATCGGCGGTTTTGCAGAATGTCTCGGACAGGCCCGGCGGTTTCGGCCTGAGCAGATTGGTCAGCCGCAGATGCAGGATGTCGCCGGCATTGGCGCGCAGCACCATCGGGCGCGGCCGCTTGCAATCCTTCAGGCGCACCTCGCCCGCCACCAGGCCTTCGCCGAACGCCTCGGTCCCGGTCAGCCGGTCGCAGGCGCTGGCGTCGATCGCCTCAGGCTCGCGCGTGACCGGCACGACATCGCGGCGCAAGGCATACATCATCCCGTAGGGGTTGAACGACCCGAAGCGATTGTAGACCAGCATCTGGTCAAGCGCGACGACATCGGCGCAGATGGTCCGGCCGTAACGCCGGGCGCCGTCAGTTTCGTTTACGATGTCGTGAAGGGGTTTGCATTCAAGCTGGCTATCTTGCGCAAGACCTTTGTCTGGCAGCAGAAAAACCGAAAGAGCAAATACAAAAGAGACCGCGCCGATAAATGCAAACCGCATAATAACACCTGCAAAAAAAAGCATTTCAAATGCCACATTGTTGCCCTATTGCGTCGATTCGCGCAACAATCGATTTCGAGAGAGGCGTCGGCGAGGCAGAGGGCACTCTCCTTTAAGCTGCTCGCGAAGGCCCCTGCCTTCGCAATTCCGCCTGTGTCATATGGCTGGACAGGACCACCGGCACCGGGGGGGTAATGCCGGTCTCACACCCCCACACGCGTGGATGAAACAAGGCCGGCCCGGCCCCCCATATTGCGTTTTTCGCCCACATGCTTATCTGTCGCTGACCAGTCTAACAGAAAGCCCGCATGACCGACCTGACCCCCCGCGAGATCGTCAGCGAACTCGACCGCTTCATCATCGGCCAGACGGACGCCAAGCGCGCCGTCGCGGTGGCTTTGCGCAACCGCTGGCGGCGCAAGCAGCTGGCCGATGATCTGCGCGATGAGGTCTATCCCAAGAACATCCTGATGATCGGGCCCACCGGTGTCGGCAAGACCGAGATCTCGCGCCGTCTGGCCAAGCTGGCCCGTGCGCCGTTCCTCAAAGTCGAGGCGACGAAATTCACCGAGGTGGGCTATGTCGGCCGCGATGTCGAACAGATCATCCGCGATCTGATGGACACCGCCATCGTCGACACGCGCGAGCAGATGCGCGAAGACGTCAAGGCCCGCGCCCATGAGGCCGCCGAAAACCGGGTGATCGAGGCCATCGCCGGCGAAGGCGCCCGGCCCCAGACCCGCGAGATGTTTCGCAAGAAGCTGAAAAGCGGCGAACTGGACGACACGATGGTTGAGATCGAGATCGCCGATACCTCAAACCCGCTGCCGATGATGGAGATCCCCGGCCAGCCGAATATGGGCGGCATGGCCAATCTGGGCGAGATCTTCGGCAAGGCTTTCGGCAGCCGGACCATCCGCAAGAAGATGCGCGTGGCCGAGAGCTATGAGGTGCTGATCGCCGATGAGGCCGACAAGCTTCTGGATGACGAGCTGGTCAAGACCGCCGCGCTTGAGGCGGTGCAGGAAAACGGCATCGTGTTTCTGGACGAGATCGACAAAGTCTGCGCCCGGGCCGAGGCGCGCGGCGCCGATGTTAGCCGCGAAGGCGTGCAGCGTGATCTGCTGCCGCTGATCGAGGGCACGACAGTTAGCACCAAGTATGGGCCGGTGCGCACCGATCATATCCTCTTCATCGCGAGCGGAGCGTTCCACATCGCCAAACCGTCCGACCTGTTGCCGGAATTGCAGGGCCGCCTGCCGATCCGGGTGGAGTTGCGCGCGCTGACCGAAGAGGATTTCGTGCGCATCCTGACCGAAACCGACAACGCGCTGACCCTGCAATACACCGCCTTGATGGGCACCGAAGAGGTCGCCGTCAGCTTCACCAAGGACGGCATCGCCGCCCTTGCCCGCATCGCAGCCGAGGTGAACAGCAATGTCGAAAACATCGGCGCGCGGCGGCTTTATACGGTGATGGAGCGGGTCTTTGAGGAACTCTCCTTCACCGCACCCGACCGGGGCGGCGAGGCGGTGGTGGTGGATGCCGATTTCGTCGAGAAGAATTTGGGAGAGCTGTCGCGCAGCACGGATCTGAGCCGCTACGTGCTCTGATCGGGTCTTCGCCGATCGAAAAGCGATCTCTCAGTTCTTGAGGCCCCCGCAAGGATGCAAGGTCGGCTGGCTCTTGCCCGGAATCAAGCCGAAGGCGCCGGGCAGCGCCTGCCCGCCCCACGGGTAGGCGCTTTGTAACCGAGGCGCCAAGCTGACAGCGAAGGGGGGTTTTGCCGCCATAAAGCGCGCCGCACCGCCGTTGGTGCGCCCACCCTCGGGCAGCCGCTACCCGGCTTGTGATCCGAAATACTCTGCTTGGTGTTTCAGGGCGGATCAGCGGTCAATTGGAAGGCCGCTGGGAACCTTGTCAGGTATGCCCATTCGCCCCTCCAGTGCCTGCGTGTCGGTCAAAGCATCCAAAAACGCTGTCAGCGCATCGATATCGGCCGGGCTGAGGGTAACCGGCCCTGGCATGACGCGTGCGCGGATCGCATCGATCTCGGCCCCGTCGTCTAGCACTGACCAATCGGGTTTGGCCGGGTCATAAACCGGTAGCGTTGCGGAGGGTTGGTAGGCGCCAAGGCCTGTGGCTGGATCGGCGTGGTATTCCAGAAAGGCGCGGAGGTCGCTGTGACCTCCGGCGTGGCCCCATGGGCCGGTATGCAGGACGTTGCGCAGGGACGGCGTGCGGAAGGCGTAGGCGTCGTCGGGGTTGTTGGTGACGCGCATGCGGCCGATGTCGCGGCTGTGGGCTTCAAAGCGTTCCGCCTTGCCGGGGCCGAGTTGCGGGGCGGCCATGGCGTGAAAGCTATGGTCGGTCTGGAACGGGCCGGAATGGCAGGTGACACAGCCTGCCTCGCCGAAGAAAAGCTCCATGCCCGCCGAGGCTTCAGGGGTTAGCCGGGCCTCTCCGCGCAGGAAGGCATCGAAGGGCGATCCGTCGGCGCGCCATTCATGTTCCACAAAAGCGGCGATGGCGTTGGAGATGTCGGTGAAGGCGATCGGACGGCCATTGGCGATCTCGGGGTATACCTCCGCGAACATCTCTCGGTATTCAGGAATCGTCTCTATTCTTGCCGAAATCAGGCTCCAGGCGCCGTCCTCTCCGGTGATCAGACCCTGACGGACAGCGCGGGAAATCTCGTTCTCGGAATAATGCCCGGCCATCTCATCGGCGGACAAAACGGGAAACATCGTCTGCGCAGACAGGAGCGAGGCAAAGCCCGCCACCATCTCGTCCTCCAGAGGCGTGCGCAGGCCCGAGGGGCGCGTCGGGTCAGCCTCAGTCCGGCCATCGTGGAACATCACGGTGAACTCATGCGCGCCGAGATTGAAGAGCGCGGGTGCATTCCGGGGGATGCGCTGTTCGGGCATGTTGCCCGGGTCGGCCACACGGTCGGGGCCCAGCCCCACCCCGCCTTCGCCGAGGCCCAGCGACACACCATCGCCCGTGCCGAAGCGCGGGTGGTGGCAGGTCCCGCATGAGATATTGCGGTTGCCGGACAGGATCGGGTCCCAGAAGAGAAGCTGGCCCAAGGCGGCCTCGTCCAGCCGGACGTCGCGGTAATCGGCATCGGTGACGGCGCGCGGCAGATCAGCGGCCTGGGCCGGCCCCGCCAGCAACAGCAAAACCGCCGCTCTAGTAATCACGCTCATAAAAAATACCGAGCCCCGTTTCCCCATCAGACCCCACGCTGCCCTTGACCGTGACCGACCGAGAGACATCCAGATTGATCGTGATATCTGCCTGACCATCGGCGCCCACCGTCACATCGGTATAAACGTTCTCGGACAGATACGCACCAGCACGCACGGCCGCGTTGCCGTCTTCGTCGGTCGTGACGTCAAGATCGTCCAGCCCGAAGTTTTCGCGCAAGTTCTCAACGATGCCGCCCCCGCCACGCCCCGATAGCGTGGCCACGGCCGAAACCAGCCGGGCGGCTTGCAGGGGGGAAAGCTCGCTGATGTCTTTGCCGAAAAACAGCCGCGCCAGAACCTCGTCCTCGGGCAGTTCGGGCGAGGATTCAAAACGGATTTCAGGTTCGGATGCGAAACCCTCAACCACCACACGCACGGTGATCTCCTCGGCCTCGGTGGTGGCGACCAGGCGGATGAACGGATCGAATGAGCCTTCAAGCCGCGCCAGCCCCTCATCCAGCGCCAACCGCCGGCCCAGAATATCGAGGCGACCACGGATCAGGGTGAACTGGCCCTGCGGGATCACATCAGCCGTGGTGCCGCGCAGGCGGATCGACCCGCCAAGTTCGGCATCAAGGCCACGGCCCCGGATGAAAATCTGGTTCGGCGCGCGGATCAGCAGATCAAGCTGCAAGGCACCGTTGCCGCCGCCGCCGCCACCGCCCGCGCCTTCGGTGAACCCCGCCCAAAGGCGGGTGCGGCGCACATCGGCAGGCTCGTTTACATGGCGCAGGCCAGGCAACTCGCCCCCCGCGCCGGTGCCGGTCGCCGCCAGCCTGACCTCGGTCGTGCCCAGGGTCAGAACGCCGCCGATCAGGCCGCCGCCCTGAAGCGGGCCGGATATCGTGATCTCGCCGGAGACATCGGTTTCAAAAAGCTCGGGGTCGGTGATCCTTGCCCGCTCAAGCGCGATCCGCAGGGAGGCCTGATTGGGGGCCTCAAGCCCGACCGACCCGCCGACGCGCACGCGACCCCCGCCATCGACCGCGCTATCGATCTGGATATCCGCCCGCGCATTGGCCAGCGTGACGGTGCCGTCGATATTCTCCAGGGCCAACCCATAATTCGGCGCGACCAGGCGGGCACCATTCGTCGTGACCCGGCCGGACAAGGCGGGCAGCCCCGGCGCGCCCCGCATGGCCAGGTCGAAAACCGCGCGGCCACGGATGGCCCGGGGGGCAATGGCCGCATTCGCGATGCCAAGCGGGCCTTCGCCGCGGATAGTCAGATCCACCGTTTCACCGGTTTCCGCGGCACTGCCGGTTATGGTGGCGGTTGTGTTACCCGGCCCCGTCGCGCGGATATCGACACCCCAGCGTCGATCGGAGCCCCGGGAAAGCGTGCCCTGCACATCAAGCGCGCCGGGGAAATCGGGCGCGAAGAGGCCAAGGTTCCGCAGGCGAGCAGTCCCCTCGATCTGGCCGTCCCTGCGGCCCAGTGTGCCCGATATGTCGGCGGTGACCTCGGGCGAGGAGAGCTGGAAGCGGCGGATCGTCGTCTCGTCGCCCTCACGGCGGGCAGACGCTGTCAGCGTTGCGGTGCCGCGCAGAAGCTGGTCGAGGCTGGGCTCGCCCAGCGCCAGGTTCTGGCTGGTCAGCTCGGCCGAGACGTCGAAGAGGTTCTCGGTCAGGGCCGCCTCACCTGTCACCTCCAGCGACAGCGCGCCGCGCAGCCGGCGGTCAGCAAGTGTCGCGTAAGCGCCAAGATCGGCCACTTCGGCGATCAGGCGGCCATCGGCAGTCAGCCCGTCCGCACCATCAACCAGCGCCCCGTTGAAATTGACCGAAGCGCCCCCGGGCCCCTCGCCGGTTGTCGAGATGTCGTAGGTGCCGCGCGTCGTCTCTTCGATCTCGGCGCGCAGTTCTGCGGGGCCGGACAGGCCGGGGAACACGCGCCCAGCCTCATCGACCCGCGCCGTCGCGGTCAGGTTTGTGGCGCCGGATCGGACAAGGCCCACCGCCGTGATCTGGGCCTCGGAGGTTGTAACGTCGAACTGGCGCAGGGTGATGCCGGTCTCATCCCGGCGGGCGTCAAGAACCAGCTTGCTCTCGCCCGCCACGATGCGGTCAACCGGGTCAATCCCGACGGCAAGGTTGCGGCCGACACCGCTGGCGCGGATATCGAAGCGCCCATCCAGCACGTTGGTCTGGCCATTGATCGCCAGGATGATCCGCCCCTCTAGCGGCTGGTTTGCCAAGGCCGAAAAGACCGCCAGATCGCTGAGATTTGCCGACCCCTGCATGGTCAGCGGCAGGCCATCGGGCACCGAACCGATCGTGCCGTTGAACGCCGCCCGCGCCGTTTCGGTCTGCACGACCACGTTCGACAGGTTCACCGGCTGACCCGCGCGCCAGAGGATGTTGGCCTGCGCATCAAGCCGGGTGCCCGCCGCCTGGGCCAGCGCCGGATCGGCGAGGGTGACATCTGTCGCCTCAAGCGTCAGACGGGCGCCGAAGCTTTGCCCCTCGGCGCCGCGCCCGATCTGGCCGGAAGCCCGCAAGATGGCCTGGCCGAGGCTGTTGTCGCCGGCCTGAAGCCGGGCAATTTCGGCCGTGCCCGCCCATTCATCGCCCCGCGTGGCATCGAAAGAGAACTCCAGCCCCGCGCTATCGACGAAAACCGACGGCTCACCCGTCGGCAGACGCACGGGCTGGCCATCGGGCGCCGCGATTTGGCCCGACAGCGCGAAGGCCTCTGGCAGACCATCGGCGGCCAGGGTCAGATTGCCCTCAAGCTGCAGCGCGGCGGCTTCGATCCGCAACTCGCTCAGTTCGGTCTGGCCGCCTGGCACGCGCTGACCGGCGGCCACGATGCGCATCTCATTTCCGAAGAACTCGCGGTATTGCGGCAGGAAAAGGGGCGAGATATCGCCGCCCAGATCCAGCGTGAACCTCTGTGTGGCCGGGGGCGGCGGGGTATCGGGGTCGGTCGCTTCGACCTGATCCTCGCGCAGGGTGATGCGGCCCGTCAGGCGCGGTTCGTCATCACTGGTCAGCGCGACCTCGGCGTCAAAGTCGGATAGCGGGCCTTCGCCTTCAACCGACAGACCGATCGCGGGCTGCCCCGGCAGACCCAGAAGACCGGCGGCGATGCCGCCCTGAGGTTCCTGCAGCGCCAGATTGATCGTCAGAAATTCGGTCTCGTTCGCGAAAGCAGCGTCCAGCGTCAGCGCGCCGTCCTTCTCGTCGGTTCGCTCAACCGACAAGGTCGCCTCGCCCTCGCCACCGGCCAGCTGCAGCGACCCGGCCAGCGACATGGTGATATCCTCGCCCAGAAGCGGCGAGCGGAGGATCAGCGCCTCGGCCGAGATCTCGCCGATCTCAACCGCAACGGGAAGCTCTGGCAATTGAAACGGCGTCGCCTCGGCCTCGGGCAGGCCGGTATCGGCTGCAACCGGCAGGCGCGCCACTTCGATTTCGCGCGCGGTCAGCTCGCCCAGCTCAACCCGGCCGCGCAACAAAGCCGAGCGGTTCCAGGCGATGGTCGCGTCGCGGATCGTCAGCCAGATGCCCTCGTCATCGGCGAAGGTCATCTCGTCAATCGTGGCCAGCGACGACAGCGCCCCCTCAAACCCGGTGACCCGCACATCCCGGCCCGCACCCGACAGGTTTTCCTCAAGAAATTCAGTCAGAAACCCGCGATCTTGTTCGGATTGGTCCTGCGCCACGGCTCCGAGGGGCATGACCACCAGAAGACCAGCGGCCAGATATGAGAGCGCGCGCCTCAAAACGCCTGACCTATGCCGATGTAAAGCTGCACGTCCGAGCTTGGGCCATCGACCGGCACGGCAACGTCCAGCCGGATCGGGCCGATGCGCGTGTCGTATCGCAGCCCCAGCCCGGCGCCTGCATGCCAATCATCAAGGCCATCGCCCCAATCCTCAGCCGCGATGTAGCCCACATCGTAGAAACCAACGACCCCGATCCTTTCGGTCACGCCAGCGCGCAATTCGGCCTGAAGGCCCGCGAAATGCTGCCCGCCCGAACGCACGCCGCCGGGCAGAGCGGTCACGCCGAGCGATTGGTAATCCTGACCGCGCACGGTCCCGCCGCCGCCCGAGTAGAACAGGAAATCACGTGGCGTCTCTTCAATCGACGTACCGAGGATTGAGCCCAGCTGAATCCGAGCCGCGAAAACGAAGCGGTCCTCTTCGCCGAACCCCACATAACCCCGCGCATCGGCGGTGATCCGTGCGCCCGACCCGGTGGTGTCGAGTCCCAGAAACGGCATCACCTCGGCCTCGAGGTAGAAGCCATCCTTGGGGTTCACGGGGTTATCCCGCCGCTCCCAAATGGCGGCCAGGGGCAGGGTGATCGTCTGGAAATCGGTCGTTCCGCTCTCGTCCTCAACCTCGGATTGGCGGTAGTAGAGGCCGGCCGTGCCGGTCAGATTGTCGGAGAAGACATGCGACAGGCCGCCGCCGATTTCAAAGCTGGTCAGGTCGTAATCCGGCTCAAGCAGACGCTCGGCCACGATGCGCGCGGTCAGGGCGGTGTCGGGCGTGAAGGTCGCGGGGCGCGAGAAGGTCGTGGCAAGGCGGTAATCCTCGCCCCCCGTCTCGCCGCCGATCCCGGCGATCTCACCCTCGAACCGCAGACGCTCGGCCCCGCCCAAGAGGTTGCGATGCAGCCAGAACCCCTCAAGGCGCAGGCCTTCGGTGCTGGAGATTTCGGCGCCGAACCCAAAGCGGCGCGGCGCCTCTTCAACCAGAACGGCGTCGATGCCAAGCTGATCGCCGGGGCCGATCTGATCCGCCTCGCGCAGGGTGACCGACCGGAACGCGCCGCTGCGGCGCAAGCGGTCGGCACTGCGCCGCAGGTCATCCGGTGAAAACACCTGACCTTCGGGCAAACCCGCGATCGCGCGAACACGCTCGGTCCGGACCCGCTCATTACCGCGGATGTTCAGCGGTCCGAACCGCAAGCGCGGGCCGGGCGCCACCGTCAGACGCGCGGCCAGGGTCGCATCGGCGTGATTGGCGGTGATGCTTTGGTCCGAGACGCGCGCCTTGGCGTGACCCCGGCCGCGCCAGGCGTCGACGGCAGCCCCGGCCGTGTCCGAGATCAGACCGGACGGCGCCCTGTTGCCCACGGCAAACCCTTCGGGCAGCTCTGTCCGTCCTGCCAGCGGGCCGATCTGGGCTTGCGAAAAGCGAAACTTGGGGCCGGTCTCGACCCGGATCTCGATTTGCGAGATCTGGCGCGGATCGTTCAGAACAGGGATGGCCGCCGCCTCGCGCCCATCGACCCGCACCGAGATGACGCCGGAATAATAGCCCGCCGCATAAAGCGCGCCCAGAAGCCGCCCGTACTCGGCTCGCGCAGCGGCCATGACATCGGTGGCAGGCACCGGGCCTTCCGCGATTGTCGACAGAACAATTGACGCCCCGCGCAAATCCTCAACCAGATCTTCCGACGCGCCGGGGGCCCGAAACGTCACATCCTGCGCATCGGCGGCAGAGGCAAATGCCAGGGCGATGCACACAGCGCAGGTCAGTCGAATCTGCTGTGAACGCACCAAAACCCCATCCCCAAATGATACCGCGACCCACTTTCGATAGCGCATCGCAAAAGGGAACGCCAATCACGAGATGTGTGTTCCGCTGAAAGCTTGGGTCAGACGAAACGGTTGACGATATTCTCCAGCCGCTCCTGCCGGCCTGATCGGGGCTGGGGCGATGTACCGTCGGCTTCGACGCGTTGGGCAATGGCGGAGAGATCGCTTTGCAGCATCGCCTTGGCCTCGCCCGATTGCCAGCCTGAGTAACGCTCATCCCGCAGACGTTCCAGCGTACCGTCTTCCAGAATCGCGGCGGCGGCCTTCAGGGCGCGCGCGCAGGTGTCCATACCACCCGCATGGGCCGCGATCAGATCCTCGGGGTCCAGGCTCTGGCGGCGCAGCTTGGCGTCGAAATTGGTGCCGCCGGTCTTGTAGCCGCCCGCCTTGAGGATCTCGTAGAAGGCCAGCGCCTTTTCCACGTGGTTGTTGGGGAATTGGTCAGTGTCCCAGCCGGATTGGTAATCGTTCCGGTTCATATCGATCGACCCAAAGATGCCCAGGCTGGCGGCCAGCGCGATCTCATGCTCGAACGAATGGCCCGCTAGAATGGCATGGCCCTGTTCGATGTTCACCTTCACCTCGCCCTCAAGCCCGAACCGCTTGAGGAAACCATAAACTGTGGCGACGTCATAATCGTATTGATGCTTGGACGGCTCCTGCGGCTTGGGCTCAATCAGGATCGTGCCCTGGAACCCGATCTTGTGCTTGTAATCGACGACCATCTGCAGGAACCGGCCCGCATGCTCGGCCTCCTGCCCCAGATCGGTGTTGAGCAGCGTCTCGTACCCCTCACGCCCACCCCAGAGCACGTAGTTCTGCCCGCCCAGCTTGTGTGTGGCATCGATGCAGGATTTCACCGTGGCCGCCGCATAGGCGAAGACGTCCGGGTCGGGGTTGGTCGCGGCACCCGCCATATATCGGCGGTGTGAGAACAGGTTCGCCGTGCCCCAGAGCAGCCGGGTTTTCGACGTCTCCATCTTGGTCGCGAAGTAATCGGTGATCTCTTCCAGATTGCGGCGGCTTTCAGCGAAGGTCGCGCCTTCCGGGCAGACATCGGCGTCATGGAAGCAGAAGAACGGCACGCCAAGCAGATCGAACATCTCAAATGCGACATCCGCCTTCAGGCGCGCATGGTCCATGCCATCGCCGAACCACGGGCGCTGGAAGGTCTGACCGCCGAAAGGATCAGTGCCGGGCCAGGCGAAAGAATGCCAATAAGCCACCGCGAACCGCAGATGATCTTCCATCCGCTTTCCCATCACCACCTCGTCGGGGTTGTAATGGTGAAAGGCCAGTTCGGCGTCCGAATTCGGGTCGTAAGACAGCGGCGCGATGTCTTTGAAAAAGTCGGTCATGAAAGGCTCCCGATAGCGTTTGCCGCTTCGCGATACCGCGCATGGGCATAGTCGAATGCGGCTGTTTGGGCTGTGTTAGGGTCGATTTTACGCTCGATCTTTGGCGGCGCGGCTATTTCGGCACCAGCCCCCGTCGCCGCCATCAGACCCAGACGCGCCGCCCCGAATGCGCCGCCGAAATCCCCAGCGATGGGGAGTGATACGGTCTGACCCAAGGCCGTCGCGATGGCTTGCAACCAATACTCCGACCGGCTGCCGCCGCCCAGCGCCAGAAGGCTGTCGATCCGGGTGCCGGTCGCGGCCAGCGCATCGCGGCAATCGCGCAGCGCGAAGGTCACGCCCTCAAGCACGGCGCGCGTTGCGGCGAAGCGGTCGGTCGCGTGCTCCAACCCCAGAAACGCACCACGGATCCGGGCATCGTTCAGCGGCGTGCGCTCACCCCCAAGATAGGGCAGGAACAGGGTTTTGCCGGGCGGCTGCAACGGCCCCAGATCGGCCGTCAGATCGCCGGGCGTGGCGCCGACAAGGCGGGCATACCAGTTCAGCGCGTCGGTCGCGGCCAGGATTACGCCCATCTGGTGCCAGGTGTCGGGCAGGGCGTGGCAAAAGGTGTGCACGGCCGTGGCGGCATCGGGCCTATAGCCCTCGTTCGCAGCAAAGAGAACGCCGGACGTGCCAAGCGACACGAAGGCCTGGCCCGCCTTCACCACACCGGCCCCGATGGCCGAGGCCGCGTTGTCGCCGCCTCCGCCCGCCACGACGACGCCGTCCGGCAGGCCCCAACGGCTGGCCAAGGCGGGGCGCAAGGTGCCCGAGATCTCCGAGCCCTCGATCAGCCTTGGCATGTGATCGCGGCCGAGGTCGGTTGCGGCCAGCAAGGCATCGCTCCATACCCGCGCGCCGGTATCCAGCCAACTGGTGCCTGCCGCGTCCGACATCTCTGCCACGTGATCGCCCGTCAGCCAGAGGCGCAGATAATCCTTGGGTAACAACACCTTGGCGACCCGCTGAAAAATCTGCGGCTCATGCGCTTTGACCCAGGCCAGCTTGGGTGCGGTGAAGCCGGGGAAGACGATGTTACCAGTCACCTGGCGGAAGATCGGATCGGCATCCAGAACGGCCGCTTCAGCATGGGCGCGCGTGTCGTTCCAAAGGATGCAGGGGCGCAGCACCTCGTCCGAGGCATCCAGCAGCGTCGCGCCATGCATCTGGCCTGACAGGCCGATACCGCTGACGGCGGCCAGCGAATGCTCGGCCGCCAACCCCTCCATCACCGCCTCGGCGGCGGTCAGCCAATCGGCCGGGTTCTGCTCGGACCAGCCATCTTGCGGGCGCGAGGCGGTCAGCGGCGCGCTGGCCTCGGCCAGAATGGTCTGATCGTCGTCGATCAGAATGCCCTTCAGGCCCGACGTTCCCAGATCGAGCCCGATATACATCATGCCGCCAGATGTTCGGGTTTCTTGCCCGCGATGATCATGGCCAGGATGTCATCCTCGCTCACCTCATCGACCTTGACGATGCCGACAAGCTGGCCGTTCTTCATCACGGCGGCCCGGTCGCACAGCTCTTTCACCTGATGCACATCGTGATCGATCAGGAAGATCCCCAGGCCCTGGCGCTTCAGCTCATCAATGATCTCGGCGACCATCTGGGTTTCCTGCGGCCCTAGGGCCGCGGTGGGTTCATCCATGATCAGGATCTTGGCGTTGAAGTAGACCGCCCGCGCGATCGCCACCGATTGCCGCTGACCGCCCGACAGCGCCGAAACGGGGTCGCTGAATTTGCGGAAGTTGGGGTTGAGGCGGCCCATGATCTTGCGCGTCTCGGCCTCCATCTGGGCGTCATCGACAAAGCCAAGCGGGCTGACCAGCTCACGCCCCAGAAAGAGGTTGGCCGATGCATCCAGATTATCGGCCAGTGCAAGTGTCTGGTAGATCGTCTCAATATTGTACTTCCGGGCGTCGCGGGGGTTATTGATCTCGGCCTTCTGGCCGTTGATCATGATCTCACCCGCATCCTTGCGATAAGCGCCTGACAGGCATTTGATCAGCGTCGATTTTCCCGCGCCGTTATGGCCCAGAAGGCCCACGACCTCGCCCGGAAAAAGATCGACCGTCACATGATCGACCGCCTTGATCCCGCCGAACGCGATCGAGATGTCGCGCAGTTCGACCAGAGGGGTTCCGCTTCTGTCCACCATCACTTGGCCCCCGTACGCTTGCGGTATTGAATGTCGATCCAGACGGCGAAGACCAGCACCGCGCCGACGATCATGTTTTGCAACGGCGCGTCAACGCCCACCATTGCCATACCCGATTGCAGCGATTGCATGATCAGCGCACCCAGGATGGCGCCATAGATGGTGCCGATCCCGCCGGATAGTGCGGTCCCGCCGATGACCGCCGCGGCGATCACGCGCAATTCGTCCAGCGTGCCGATATCGTTGGAATGAAAGGTCAGCCGTGAGGACGCCACGACCGCCGACAGGGCACAAAGAAAGCCCATCAGCGCAAAAACCTTGACGGTCAGAAGCCGCGTGTTGATGCCCGACAGCTCGGCCGCGTCGGGGTTGCCGCCGGTGGCAAAGATGTAGCGGCCCAGCCGCGTCTTGCGGGCGACCACTGTCATCGCGATGGCGACGATGATCAGCAAGAGCACCGAGATCGGCAGACCGTAGCCGGTTGTGAAGCCGTCCGGCATCACCTCGCCCCGCGCTTCGAACTCGCGCTGGAGGCGGCGGGCGGGCACTTCGTAGGCGTTCAGAACCGCGATAAGGCCCAGGATCGCCGCGGCGATGATGCCGCCCAGCGCGATCTCGGCCCAGAAGGGCTTGACCGGGAATTCATGCGCGATCTTGTTGCGACGCGTGGAAAACAGCACCCAGATCGCAAAGGCCACAGCCAAAAGCCCGATGATCCAGGATGTCGTCTCGCCCAGGGTGCCGTTCGTGCCGCCGAAAAGCTGGAAGGTCTCGTCCAGCGGGCCGATGGTCTGGCCGTTCGTCAGATACCAGGCGACATTGCGCCAGACCAGCAGACCACCCAGGGTGACGATGAAGGCCGGAACCAGCTGATAGCCGACCAGCCAGCCATTGAACGCACCGACAAGGGTGCCCACGAAAAGACCCGCCAGAATGGCCATCGGCGCATTCATCCAATGGCCGAGGCCCAGTCCGAAAAGCTCGGGCATGATCGCCGTCTGCATCATCGCCATCACGGCCGAGCAGGTGGCCAGAAGCGATCCGACCGACAAATCGATATGCCGGGTGACGATGACGAAGACCATGCCGGTCGCCATGATGGCGACCGAGACGGTCTGGATCGTCAGGTTGAAGATGTTGCGCGGTGTCAGGAAGCGGCCGTCGGTCATGACGTTGAAGACCAGGCAAATCACCACGAAAGCGCCGATCATGCCCAGCAGCCGTGTGTCGATCTCAAGCGTCTCGAACAGGCCCTTCTTTTGGGGTGCGGCGGGTTGATGCTGTTGGGCCGTGTCGGTCATCGGCTTTCCTTACGCGGGAAGGGGCCACATCCTGTGGCGGGGCCGGGATGCCCCCACATGTCTGCGGGGGCATCTTTTCAGGTGGTGGAAAGGGCCTGTCTGGGCCGTTTCAGATCAGTTGCAGGGCGCGGGGCCGTTGGTCACGCCCTGGCAGAGCGCTTCCTGCGTGATCCAACCTGCATCGACAACCGCCGTCAGGTTATCGCGGGTCACCGGCACCGGTGCCAGGAAGACGGCGTTCATCTCGTTCCCGCCGGGGGTCTCGAACATCGTCGCGTTCTCAACCGCGTCCATCGCGGCACCTCCGGCAAGAGCCACGGCAATCTCGCCCGCGGTGCGGCCCAGATCGCGCGCGTCTTTCCAGACACTGACGGTCTGCGTGCCGGATGCAACGCGGTTCAGCGCGGCATGGTCGCCATCCTGGCCCGAGACCGGAATACCCTCCATACCCTGCGCGGTCAGGGCGGCCACGGCGCCACCGGCAGTGCCGTCATTCGAGGCAACAACCGCATCGACGTTGTTGTCGTTGGCGGTCAGGATCTGCTCCATATTGCGCTGGGCGTTGGCGGGCAGCCAGCCGTCGGTATAAGCCTCGCCCACGATGGTGATGTCACCCGCATCGATCGCGGCCTGCAGCACTTCTTGCTGACCGCCGCGCAGGAAGTCTGCGTTCGGGTCCTGGGCCGAGCCCTTGATCATCACGTAATTGCCGGAGGGCGCCGCCTCAAGCACCGCGCGAGCCTGCATGCGGCCAACCTCGACATTGTCGAAGGTCAGATAGAAAGCGCGGGGGTCTTCGATCAGGCGGTCATAGGCGATGACGGGAATGCCTTCATCGGCGGCGGCCTGCACGGCCGGGCCGATGGCGCTGGCGTCCTGGGCCAGGATGATCAGCGCGTCGACGCCCTGGGCAATCAGGCTTTCCACGTCGGACAATTGCTTGGCCGAAGATGATTGCGCGTCGGCCGACACATAGGTGGCGCCGGCCGCATCCAGCGCGCCTTTGATGGCGGCTTCGTCGGTTTTCCAGCGTTCTTCCTGAAAGTTCGACCAGCTGACACCCACGGTCTGGGCAAAGCTGGCAGTTGAAAGACCGGCCGTTGCGACAACGGCGGCCAAAATGAGGTTGCGCATCATATATCCTCCCTGATGGCACGGCCTTTTGCAGGCCAGTTCGGCGGATTCGCCGTAACGGGACCAAGATTGCCCATGATAATTTCAGTTGTCAAAATAAAAATTTCCTCCCATTCTGGATCAGGCGGATTTTTGTGCGGTTTCATGGAGCATAGGCGCTAGTTTCATCGGAGAGCGGCTGCTCAAGGCGCGGTTTTCCATGTTATTTGTTCGGGAGCTTGAATAAATGGTGATGATCGACAGCCCCGACATGACGGGCGAGGAGGCCCGGCAAGGCGTGGGCCCGCTGATCCAGCCTGATGTCGAGGGCCTGCGCCCCCTGCGCCAACAGGTGTTTGAGCGTATTCGCGCCGCCGGGCGCTTACCCCGTGTGCAAGTCGCGAAAGAGCTTGGTGTCAGCCCCGCCTCGATCACGTCGATCACCTCGGAGTTGATTGAGGCCGGTCTGATTGAGGAGGTTGTCGGCCAGCGCGACGGCGATAGCGCCCGAGGGCGGCCGCCCGTGGCGCTCTGCGTCAGGGGGCGGGCCCGTCTGGTGGCGGGCGTCAAGCTGTCGGACCGCGAGCATACCGCCGTCATCGTCGATTTCGCTGGCAATCTGATCGCCAGCGAAACGACGCCTCAGCGCCCGGGCGAGCAGGATTTGACCGCGCTTCTGGACGCGGCGCAGGCTTTGCTTGATCTGGTGCTGAAGCGCGCCGATCTTTCGCGCGGGGATCTGACGGCCATCGGCCTTGGTGTGCCGGGTTTCGTCGATGCGGCGACGGGGCGGGTTCTTTGGTGCCCGATCCTGCGGGATCGCGACGTTGATCTGGCCGCCGCCGCCACCCGCCGATTGGGCCTGCCCGTTCATATCGATAACGACGCAAACCTTGTGGCGCTGGCCGAGCTGTGGTTCGGCGCGGGACGCGAGCTGGCCGATTTCGCCGTTGTCACGATCGAGCATGGGGTGGGCATGGGCGTGGTTCTGAACCACCGTCTCTATCGTGGCGCGCGCGGCCTGGGGACCGAACTTGGCCATACCAAGGTGCAGCTGGATGGCGCCCTTTGCCGCTGCGGCCAGCGCGGGTGTCTTGAGGCTTATGTCGCCGATTACGCCCTGGCGCGCGAGGCGGCGACCGCGCTGAACCTGATGCATAAAGAAGGGCAGCCGCTGAGTGTTCTGCTGGAGAGTCTTTTCGATCACGCCAAAGCGGGCAATGCTGCGGCGCGGTCGATCTTTCGCCGGGCGGGGCGGTACCTGGCGGTCGGGTTGGCGAACGTCGTCAACCTTTTCGACCCAGGCCTGATCATCCTGTCGGGCGAGCGGATGCGGTATGATTACCTCTATGCCGCCGACACGCTGTCCGAGATGGAAACGATGATGCTGCCGGCGGGGCGGACACCGCCGAAGATCGAGGTGCATGCCTGGGGCGATCTGCTTTGGGCCCATGGGGCGGCCGCACTTGCCCTGTCTGCTGTCACCGATACCGCCCTGGGTCCTGCGCGCGAGGTTGGTGCCACATGAGGATGCCGCTTGTCCTTCTGACGCTCTTTTGCGTCAATTCCGCCTATGCAGAGCCGCTTTTTGTCGACCGCAGCGATGGATTGCCGTACCCACATGTCTATGACGGCGGGTGGGAGCATTTCGTCGGCGGGGGCGTCGCCGTCTTCGACTGCAACCGCGACGACAAGCCGGATCTGTTCGTGGCCGGTGGCGAAAACCCCGCGCGCTTGTTCATCAATGACAGCCAGCCGGACATCACGTTTCGGGCCGGGGCGCCGAACGGGCTGACCGGCGTGACCGGGGCCTATCCGCTGGATATCGATGGGGATGGCTGGCTTGACCTGGCGGTTCTGCGCGTCGGGCCGAACCTACTGCTGAAGGGCGGGCCGGATTGCAGCTTTCATGATGCGTCGGAGGAATGGGGCTTTGCGACCGGTGACGCCTGGACAACCGCGTTCTCTGCAACCTGGGAGGCGGGGCAAACCCTTCCGACATTGGCCATCGGCAATTACGTCGACCGCGCCGACCCCAAGGGCCCTTTCGAGGCCTGCGCCGCGAATGAATTGCACCGGCCCGATGGTGTGAAATATGCCGCGCCCACAAAGCTTGAGCCCGGATATTGCGCGCTGTCGATGCTGATTTCCGATTGGCAACGCCACAGCACTCCCGAGCTGCGCATCTCAAACGACAGGCATTATTACGTGCGTGGCGGTCATGAGGAGATGTGGCGCCTGTCGCCGCTGGCCCCCCGAACCGAGTGGCCCAAGATCTCCCTCTGGGGGATGGGCATTGCCAGCCAGGATGTGACGGGCGACGGATTGCCCGAGGTTATGCTGACTTCGATGGGCGACCAGTTGTTGCAGTTCAACACAGGTGATGGGTACCAGAACGCGCCTTTCTCGATCGGCACTTACGCCCAGCGCCCCTATCTGGGCGACGATGGCAGGCCCTCAACCGGGTGGCATGCGCAGTTCGGCGACGTGGATAATGACGGTCTGGCGGATCTGTTCATCGCTAAAGGCAATGTCGATCAGATGCCGTCGAACGCCATTCACGACCCCAACAATCTGTTGATGCAGCAGGCAGGGGGCGGCTTTGTGGAACGCGGCGCCGAGGCCGGGGTCGCGACGACCCACCGCTCGCGCGGGGCGGCCTTGGCGGATCTGAATAATGACGGGCTTTTGGACCTGGTCGTGGTGAACAGGCGGGCGCCGATGGAAATCTGGCAAAACGCCACTCCGGCCACCGGCAACTGGCTGGCGATCGAACTCCGGCAGCCTGCGCCGAATACCCGCGCGGTCGGCGCCTGGGTTGAGGTACGCACCGGCCAGAAGGTGCAGTCGCAAGAGGTCACGGTGGGCGGCGGCCATGCCGGAGGGCAGGCGACCGCCCTTCATTTCGGCCTGGGACCCAATGAGGCCGCCGAAATTCGCGTCATCTGGCCTGATGGCGCTGCCTCACCCTGGACAAACGTTGCAGGAAACCAGCGTATTACCGCCACTCAGGATGCGAACGGTCTAATTGTGAATTAGAGTGTCAACGTGCAGAGTGCCTGTGATGTAATGAAGCGCAGACAACCTTCGATGGCCTCCATGACACTGACCCGCCGTGCAACCCTTCTTGGTCTGACCAGCACCGGCCTGACAGCCTGCGCGCCGCGAGCGATGATTACGCTTGTTCCGGATATGGCGGATGTCGGCACACCGTTGGATGTGTTTTTCGGAACTACCCGCGCTGCTGGGCCGGACGGGCAACCAGGGGAAGGGCGTTCAACCGATATCCATTTCGGCCGATACCGCGTCTCGATACCGCCGATCCATCAGCAGGGGCAGATAGAGCTTCCGGGCCATCGACAACCGGATCCGGCCAAACACTTCGTCGTCACCGAAGAAGATCAGTTCGGCGATTCCAATACGTTCCGACGCCGTTTTGCACAAGCGCTGCGCGCAGAGCCACCGGGTGAGCGTGAAGTTGTTGTCTATGTGCACGGGTTCAACAACACCTTTGCCGACGGCATCTATCGTGTTGCACAGATCAGCCATGATCTTGGATCGCCGGGCGTTATTGCGCATTACTCCTGGCCGTCGGCCGCAAATGCGCTGCGATATGCCTATGATCGTGACAGTGTCCTGTTTGCGCGGGATGGTTTGGCGCGCTTTCTGCAAGAGGTGAAGGCCGCTGGCGCCGATCGCATCATTCTGGTCGCCCATTCCGTTGGCGCTCTTCTGACGATGGAGACCTTGCGGCAGATCGAAATCGAACGTTCGGGATCGGCGCGGGATTTGCTGCACGCGGTGATCCTGTTTTCGCCGGATATCGATGTTGAGCTTTTTCGGTCGCAAGCCGAGAGCATCCGAAACCTGCCAGATCCGTTTGTCATCTTCACCTCGCGGCGCGACCGGGCGCTTGCACTATCAGCGCGGTTGACCGGCCAGACCGAGCGGCTTGGAAATATCCGCGATCTGAGCGAGATTTCAGACCTGCGCGTTGTGGTGATGGATGTGAGCGCGTTCAGTACGGTCGGCGCCAATCATTTCGCGCTGGCGCGATCACCGGTTCTGTTGCGAATATTCGGAAACATCCGTGCTATCGACAATGCATTGAGCACGGATCAGGCGGGGCAAGCAGGGTTGCTTCCCGGCACGGTTCTGACGCTGCAGAATACAACAGCGATCGTCTTGTCGCCGGTTACCGGCCAGAGCCGATAGGCCGTCGCAGATAGACGTAATACGCACCGCCGCCGCCATGGCGCTGATGCGCTTCGGTGATCTGCAATACCAGCGGTACCAGGGGCGGCTGGGCCAACCACATCGGGACCTGGTGTTTCAAGATACCGCGCGGCGCGGGGATCGGGCCGCCATCGTCGCGGTCGCGACCCTTGCCGGTAACCACCAGAACCAAGCGGCGGCCATCGGCCTGCGCCGACAGGATGAACCGCGTCAGCGCGGGGTGTGCTTGGGCCAGGGTCATGCCATGCAGGTCGATCTTGGCTTCGGGTTTCAGCTTGCCGCGCGACATCCGCATGAAGGCTTTGCGGTCCATCTGCACTTTTTGGCTGGCCAAACGGTCGGTCAGGGCCGGCTGCAACATATGCGATGTTCTGCGATCCGGCGCGGATTGGCCGACGCGAAACTGTGGGATGGATTTGGGCTCTTTCGGGGGATCGGGGCTGTCCTGCCGGGAAAACGCTGGTTTGCGGGCGGGGTTCATCGGCCGCGCAGTGCTGGCCACGCGGTCCCAAAGCGCCGCTTCCTCGGGCCTTAGCCCGCGCCGTTTCTTCGACATTGCCGGTCAGCCCCCGGGCGCCAACGCGTAGGCCATCTGGATCGGCAGCAAGACCACCATGCGGCCGGGGTCTTTCACACGCCCCGCCCGAAGGCCCGCGCCGTCGCCGGTTCCGTAGAAGATATCAGCGCGCTGGGCACCCTTGATCGCCGACCCGGTATCTTGCGCGATCATCAGACGACGGATCGGGTCGTCGCCCGCCTTTTCGATCCAGACCGGCGCGCCCAGCGGGACAAAGGCAGGATCGACGGCAATGGTCCGCATTGGCGTGATCGACCGGTTCATCGCCCCAAGCGGGCCTTTTTCAGGCGGCACGCCGCGCACCTCGCGGAAGAAAACGTAGGAGGGGTTGTGCCGCAAAAGCCTCTCGCCATCGACCGGGTTACGCCTGACCCAATTGCGGATCGCCTCGGCCGAGGCCTGATGCGGGGCCAGAACCCGGCGGCGGATCAGCTCGGCCCCGATCGAGCGATAGGGGTGACCATTCGCGCCGCCATAGCCGACACGCACGACGCCGCCTTCGGCCAGGCGGATACGGCCCGAGCCCTGGATCTGAAGGAAGAACAGCTCAACCGGGTCATCGACCCAGGCAATCTCAAGCCCTCGGCCGTCAAGATGGCCACCGGTCTCGATCTCGGCCCGGCTGTACCAGACGCGGCCCGGGCGCAGTTCGGACGGCATGCGATAAAGCGGATAGCGATAGCGCGCGCTGCGATGGCGCGAGCCATCAAGCTCGGGCTCGAAATATCCGGTGAAAAGGGCCGTCGCCTCGCCCCCTACCAAGACGGGGCGGAACAGCAATTCGAAGAACGGCTTTGCCGCCGGCGCCCGCGTGGCCAAGGCGCAGATTGACTGCCATTCGGGGTCGGGCAGGTCGGGGCAGGTTTCCAGAAAGGTCTCAAGCGCGGCCTGATGATCGTCGATATCCCAGCCCGGCAATTGTTCGAACGACAGGATGCGATGGGTCACATCTGCCTTGGCGGGGTCCGGCACGCTCATCAAAAGCAGGCCGGCGGCAACAAGCCCCGCAAGGGCAACCCTCATTCGCCCGTGGCGACCAGCTGCCAGTTGGGATCATTGGCGCCCATCTTGCGGGCGAAGGTCCAAACATCCTTCTGGCGCTTGATCTCGCTGGTGCTGCCGTCGATGATTTCGCCGGCCTGGTTGCGAACGGCCGAGGTAATCTCGCCCAAGAAACGCACGGTCAACTCGGCCTCGCTATCATCGCGGTCGAACTCGGCATCGACGAGGGTGATTTCACGCAGGCCCACAAAGCTGGCATCGATGCTCAGGCCCTGACGCTCACGCTCGGCCACCACTTCGGCAAAGCTTTCGTAGACGTCATCGGACAGAAACGGACGGATCTGATCCAGATCGCCGCGCTCGAAGGCCATCAGGATCATCTCATAGGCCCCACGGGCGCCCTGTAGGAAATCATTCACGCCAAAGCCCGGTTCGGCCATCTTCATCGCGGCCAACGCCTTGGCGGCGTCGCTGCCATCGGGCACATGATCGGTGATGTCCCGATCGGGTCCGCCTTCGATGACCTCAAACTCGGGCCGTCCTGCGGCCGGAGTATTCTCGGTGCGCTGCTGCGGGACTGACGGCTTCTCAAAACCCTCGCGTGTTCCCAACACACTCCGCAACCTAAGGATGAGGAAAATGGCGATACCAGCCAAAACCAGAAGTTGGATAACGGCAGAGCTCATTCTTTCCTCACTTGCACGAAGGGTTTGTTTCAACCGCCCACCGCACTTATGTAAGTCACGGCCCCGGTCAAGTCCACCACGGGCGTTTGCGGAGGTGCATCATGTGGCTATTCATTCTTTTCCTTTCCGTTCCTTTAATCGAAATCGCGCTTTTTATACAGGTTGGCGGGGCAATTGGGCTGTTTCCAACCCTTGGGATCGTGGTTTTGACAGCGATCATCGGCACCTATCTGGTGCGACGTGAGGGCGCACGCGCCTTGGCGGATCTGCGCCGATCCATGGCCGAACTGGGGGATCCGTCGGCGCCTCTGGCCCATGGCGCGATGATTCTCTTTGCCGGCGCGCTGCTTTTGACCCCTGGATTTTTCACCGATGCCGTCGGGTTTGCCCTGCTGGTTCCGAAGGTGCGCGTTGCGGTGATGAAGTATGTGAAGGCGCGCGTGAAGGTGCAGACATTTCAATATGGCACCGCGGCTGAACCGCGGCCCGCATCGAACGATGTGATCGACGGCGAATTCAGCGAAGCCCCGGCCGAGCACACGCCAACCCATCGCCCGATTGGGACGACACGCCATTGAGGCGTGGGGGATGACCTGATAGGAGACAGCCGAAACCTGTTTTTCGAAGGACGATCATTATGACCGAAGGCAACGGCAGCACCCCCCAGGCAGGCGCCAACCCGGCGCAGGCAACGCCGATCAAGATGCAGATCCTGGCGCAGTTCATCCGCGACATGTCGTTTGAGAATGTGCTGGCGCTGAAGGGTGTGCAGGGCGAGGTTGCCCCGGAGATGCAGGTTCAGGTGAACCTCGACGCCAAAAAGCGGCAGGCCGACCACCAGTATGAGGTGATCCTGAAGTTCAAGATCGAATCCAAGAACAAGGAAACCAAGGACACGCTTTATCTGCTTGAGCTGGAATATGGCGGTGTCTTCCATATCGAGAACATCCCCGAAGAGCAGATGCACCCCTTCCTGCTGATCGAATGCCCGCGCATGCTGTTTCCGTTCGTTCGCCGGATCGTCAGCGATGTCACCCGCGACGGCGGCTTTCCCGCGGTCAATCTGGATGTTGTCGATTTCCTGGCGATCTATCGGCAGGAGCTTGCGCGCCGCGCGGCTGCGCAAGGTGAAACCGCGGCCCCAGCCGAAGCGCCGAAGCAGTAAACTTCAGCCGAACTTCTTCCAAACGGCATCGTCGCCCAGTTGGGCGACGAAATCCGCATGGGCGGATTGCTCGGCCTCGGTGATTTGGGCGGGCAAGGGTTTCGGACGGGGCCGCGGGCGCCAAGCCTCACCGCTTTCGGTTGACTGGCCCTCGATCGAAACCGCCAGGGCGAAGTCGGGCTGACGCCCACCGACCAGCTCAAGATAAACTTCGGCCAGAAGCTCACTATCCAAAAGGGCGCCGTGCTTTTCGCGGCCGGAATTGTCCACGCCGAACCGGCGGCAGAGCGCATCAAGCGACGCCGGCGATCCGGGAAACTTCTTGCGCGCGATCGCCAGCGTATCGACGGCGCGGGCCATCGGAATGGCGGGCCTCTTCAGCCAGCCAAGCTCGGCATTCAGGAATTTCATGTCGAAGGATGCGTTATGGATGACCAGCTTCGCGTCGCCGACGAACTCAACGAAGGCCTGCGCGATGTCGCGGAAAACGGGCTTGTCGGCCAGAAACTCATCCCCCAGCCCGTGTACCTCAAAAGCCGAGGCGGGCATCGAGCGTTCGGGATTGATATATTGATGATAGATTTGGCCGGTCGGCAGATGGTTCCAAAGCTCAACCGCGCCGATTTCAACGATGCGGTCGCCCTCGCCAGGCTCAAACCCGGTGGTCTCGGTGTCGAGCACGATCTCACGCATTGGTCATCCTCTTCTGAAGTCGCTCGATCAGGGCCGCGACCGATTTTCGCGTCGCGTCGATATCCAGCGACTGGATCACGAAATCGGCCCGTTCGCGTTTTTCCGCATCCGGCATCTGTTTTGACAGCATCGTCTGAAACGCCTCCTCCGTCATGCCGGGCCGGGCCATGACACGTGCCCGCTGAACAGCCTCGGGCGCGGTGACAACGAGGACAGCATCAACCTTGTCATCATATCCGGTTTCAAAAAGCAGCGGTATGTCGACGACGACAATCGGCTCGCCCACAGCTTCTGCGCCAAGGAGGAAATCTTCACGATCAGAGGCGACAAGAGGGTGCACGATGCTCTCGATCTGTTTCAGGGCCGTTGGATCAGATGCAATCCACTTTTTCAGCTCGGACCGGTCTATGGCGTTGTCGCGCAGAACGTCCGGCCGCAGGCGGGATAACGGCCTGACGGCCTTCCCGCCAGGTGCATAAAGGCGATGCACCGTCTCATCAGCATCCCAGACCGGTATTCCCTTGCGGCGGAACAAGTCGGCCGTGGTTGATTTTCCCATACCGATTGAGCCTGTCAGACCAAGGACAAACGGCTCTCTCATCGCCCCAGAACCGCAGCGCGGGTCGCGTCATCGACAACCGGGCGCATACCGAACCAACGTTCAAACCCCGGCGCGGCCTGGTGGAGCAGCATGCCCAGCCCATCCACAATGGTGCAACCGCGCGCCTCGGCACCTTGCAGAAGGGGTGTCATCAGAGGGGCGTAGACCAGATCCGTCACCACGGCATCGGGTGACAGCGCTTCGAGCGAGATGTTGAACTCCCCCCCGCCGCTCATCCCCAGCGATGTCGTGTTCACGACGGTTGCCGCGCCGTCCAGCATGCGCGCGGCGCGCGGCCAGTCATGCACGACGACCTTCGGCCCGAAATCGGCGCGCAAGGCCTCGGCACGCGGGCGGGTGCGGTTGGCGATACGCACTTCGGTCGCGCCGGTTTCGATCAGCGAGGCAACAACCGCCCGGGCGGCGCCACCCGCACCCAGAATGGCGACGGGGCCGTTGGACGGTGTCCAGCCCGGCGAGCCCTGGCGCAGATTTTCGATAAAGCCGTAGCCGTCGGTATTGTCGGCGTGGATCTTGCCGTCGGGTCGGAAGATCAGGGTGTTCGCCGCCCCGATCAGGGCCGCGCGGTCAGTGATCAGGTCCGCCAGGCCCAGCACCTTCTCTTTATGCGGGATTGTCACATTCACGCCGACGAAGCCAAGCTTGGGCAACGCCTTCAGCGCGGCTTTCAGATCGCCCGGTGCGATATCCATGGGGATGTAATGCCCACGGATGCCCAGGGTTCGAAGCCAATAGGAATGCAGCGCGGGGGATTTCGAATGCGCGATCGGTGTTCCGATGACGCCGGCCAGCGGTATCTTGATGTCACTCATACGTCGATCACCCCTCGCAGCATGAGATAGCTCACAAGCTCAACCAGCGGCAAGCCGAGGATATCAAAATACTGCCCCTCGATCCGCTGGAAAAGGCGAACACCCTCATCCTCGATCATATAGACCCCGACGGAATGGCGCGCGCGGTCCCAGTTCCGGTCGAGATAGGCACGCAGGTAATCGTCGGAGAACTCGCGCATCGTCATCCGGACCTGCCCGACATGGCGCCAGACCGGTTTGCCCGCCTCATAGATCACGGCGGCCGACAGCAGGGAATGGGTGTGGCCGCGCAATTCGGCCAGCTGGGCGGCGGCCTCGTCCCGCGTCTCGCATTTGGCCAGGGTGCGGCCCCTGAAGTCGAGGACCTGGTCGCAGCCGATCACCATGGCGTCGGGATGCTTGTCGGACATCTTGCGCGCCTTCGCTTCAGCCAACGCATCGGCAATGTCGCGTGGGCTTGCACCCTCGGCCGTCAGTGCGGCGCGGATTGCGGCCTCATCGATCCGGGCGGGCACAGCCTCATGCCCGATGCCGGCCTGATCCAACATCGCGCGGCGCGTGGCTGAGGAGGAGGCAAGGATCAGGCGCATCGCTTTGATAATCCTGTGGACAGATGCCGGGACAAGGCATGGGGGCATTTGCGGAGAACCCGAGGTATATTGAAGGACCCCCCGAAACCGGCGGGATGTCCCCCCATCCGCGGTGTTTTGTCCTGTGTGCGCAGATTTACCCTCACGGTGTCAAAAACCTTTCCCATCCGAAATCCATACAAAGATACCCACAGCCTTCATCATTTTGAATCATATTTAATATATTGTTTTTATTATGAAAATTATGAATTTTCCAAATCTTCCTAACCCGTCCACATCTTTATCCGCAATCCCGATGCCTGTGAATGGATCGCAGGAGATCCCTATAATCCCCACTATCCACAAGCCCTATCACAACATCATCTTTTTCTTTCTTTCCATATTATTTAAGGGAAGGCAGGCCAGACGGCGGGGATATGCTGAGAAATGATAGATTTTCTGATGGATGCCTATCCGTGGGTGAAGTCGCTTCACGTGATCTCGGTGATCGCCTGGATGGCGGGGCTGTTCTATTTGCCGCGCCTGTTTGTCTACCATGTCGAGAAGGTTGGATCGGGTAATGAGACCGATCAGCTTTTCCAGACGATGGAAGTCAAGCTGTTCCGGCTGATCATGAACCCGTCGATGATCGCGACCTGGGTCTTCGGTCTGTTGCTGATTGCCACGCCCGGTGTGGTCGACTGGTCGGCGATCTGGCCCTGGACCAAGGCGGCGGCTGTTCTGGGGATGACCTGGTTTCATCATTGGCTCGGGCGGCGGCGAAAGGAATTCATCGACGGCACGTCGCAGCATACGGGTCGGCAATTCCGCCTGATGAACGAGGTGCCGACGCTTTTGATGGTGGTCATCGTGATCTCGGTCATCGCCCGTCCGTTCTGAGCTTTGTTGACTTGGGGCCCCGGCGCCCTTATGTGACGCATCGAAAGCGGCCGTCCGGCCGTGGACTTTCCCATTCTCACTTCCATGGCGCCGGGATGCCCTGCGTCCAGAGGCTTATCCATGACCGTAGAACGCCTGAACCTGTCCGAGCTGAAAGCCAAGACGCCTGCCGACCTTCTGTCGATGGCCGAAGAGCTTGAGATCGAAAACGCCTCGACCATGCGCAAGGGCGAGATGATGTTCTCGATCCTGAAAGAGCATGCCGAGGAAGGCTGGGAGATCGGCGGCGACGGTGTGCTGGAAGTGCTGCAGGACGGCTTTGGCTTCCTGCGCTCGCCCGAGGCGAATTATCTGCCGGGCCCCGATGACATCTACGTCTCGCCCGACATGATCCGGCAGCATTCGCTGCGCACCGGCGATTCCGTCGAAGGTGTCATGCAGGCCCCGCGCGAGAATGAGCGTTACTTCGCGATCACCAAGGTGACGGCGATCAATTTCCAGGAGCCCGAGAAAGCCCGCCACAAGGTGGCCTTTGACAACCTAACGCCGCTCTACCCCGATGAGCGGTTGCAGATGGAGATCGAGGATCCGACGATCAAGGACCGCTCGGCCCGGATCATCGATCTGGTGGCCCCCATCGGTAAGGGCCAGCGCGGCCTGATCGTGGCACCGCCGCGGACGGGTAAGACGGTGCTGTTGCAAAACATCGCGAACTCGATCGCGACGAACCACCCCGAATGCTACCTGATCGTGCTGTTGATCGATGAACGCCCCGAAGAAGTCACCGACATGCAGCGCAGCGTGAAGGGCGAGGTGATTTCATCCACTTTCGATGAGCCCGCCACGCGACACGTGGCTGTGGCCGAGATGGTGATCGAGAAAGCCAAGCGTCTGGTTGAACACAAGCGTGACGTGGTGATCCTGCTGGATTCGATCACCCGTCTGGGCCGGGCCTTCAACACGACAGTGCCGTCATCGGGTAAGGTGCTGACGGGTGGTGTCGATGCCAACGCCCTGCAACGCCCCAAGCGGTTCTTCGGTGCGGCCCGGAACATCGAGGAAGGCGGCAGCCTGACCATCATCGCCACCGCGCTGATCGATACCGGCAGCCGGATGGACGAGGTGATCTTCGAGGAATTCAAGGGCACAGGTAACTCGGAAATCGTGCTGGATCGGAAAGTGGCCGACAAGCGCGTCTTCCCGGCGATGGACATCCTGAAGTCCGGCACACGAAAGGAAGACCTGCTGGTCGATGCCAAGGACCTGCAGAAGACGTTCGTCCTCCGCCGTATCCTGAACCCGATGGGCACGACCGATGCCATCGAATTCCTGATCGGCAAGCTGAAGCAGACCAAGACGAATTCGGAATTCTTCGATTCGATGAACGCCTGATCTTGGGCCCGCTCGGTCGGGCCGCAACAGGGGGTGCTCATGGAGACGATCTTTGCCACGGCGACCGCGCGCGGCAAGGCGGGGCTGGCTGTCATCCGCATCTCAGGCCCGGCGGCCTGGGCGGCCGTCACAGCGCTGGGCGCGCCGCTGCCCGAGCCGCGAAAGGCCGCGCTGCGCCTCTTGCGCGATCCGGCGGGCGAGGTTCTGGACGAGGCGCTGGTCCTGCTTTTCGCCAGGGATGCCAGCTTTACCGGCGAGGACGTGGCCGAGCTGCACCTTCACGGATCGCCTGCCACTGTCGCCGCTATGATGCGTGTGCTCGGCGATATGCCCGATCTGCGTCTGGCGGACCCCGGCGAATTCACCCGTCGGGCCTTGGAGAACGGGCGGCTCGACCTGACCCAGGTTGAGGGCCTTGCCGATCTGATCGATGCCGAAACCGAAGCGCAGCGTAAGCAGGCCTTGCGGGTTCTGTCAGGCGCGCTGGGCAACAAGGTCGAAGGTTGGCGCGCCCAGCTGATCCGGGCCGCCGCCCTCTTGGAGGCAACCATCGACTTTGCCGACGAGGACGTGCCTGTTGATGTGACGCCCGAGGTGACGGCACTTTTGGACACGGTTGAGGCCGACCTGAAGGCCGAGGCGCAGGGCACCGAGGCCGCCGAGCGCATCCGCGACGGGTTCGAAGTGGCCATCGTCGGGGCGCCGAATGCTGGCAAGTCCACGTTGCTGAACGCGCTGGCCGGGCGCGAGGCGGCGATCACCTCTGAGGTTGCCGGGACCACGCGGGACGTGATCGAGGTGCGGATGGATCTGGGCGGCCTGCCGGTAACGGTGCTGGACACGGCCGGCCTCCGCGAGACGTCGGACGCAGTGGAACGCATCGGCGTCGCCCGCGCGACCGAACGCGCCATGGCCGCCGATCTGCGCGTGTTCCTTCTGGACGGCAGTACACCCCAACTGACGCCGGAGGCCCATGACCTTCTGGTGCGCGGCAAGGCCGATCTGGGCGGTGATGCCCCGGGGCTGGCCGTTTCGGGAAAGACCGGCGAGGGCATTGGGCAGTTGATCCAAGCGATCACAGCCGCGCTGGAACCATTGGCCGCCCGCGCCGTGACCGCGACGCATGAGCGCCACCGCCAGGCGATTCTTCGTGCTCTCAGGGCTATGGAATCAGCGCGGCGTGAGGTAGAGAGCGGCCCGGACAGGGTTGAATTGGCCGCCGATGAGCTGCGCCAAGCCATCCGCGCCCTTGACGCCTTGGTCGGGCGTATCGATGTAGAAGACCTGCTGGGCGAGATCTTCTCCTCGTTCTGTATTGGCAAATGATGGGTGTTTCACGTGAAACATAACCTAGATGTTGTGGTAGTAGGCGGCGGCCATGCGGGCGCTGACGCAGCCCATGCCGCGGCGCGGCTTGGTTCACGGACGGCCTTGGTCACGCTGCGGCATGAGACCATCGGCGTGATGTCGTGCAATCCGGCGATCGGCGGCCTGGGCAAAGGCCACTTGGTGCGCGAAATTGATGCTTTGGATGGGTTGATGGGCCGTGTGGCCGATCGCGCCGGTATCCAGTTTCGCCTTCTGAACCGCCGCAAAGGTCCCGCGGTGCAAGGCCCTCGCGCCCAGGCCGACCGCAAGATCTACCGCGAAACCATGCAGGCCGAGATCGCCAATTGCCCGGGGCTGAGCGTGGTCGAAGGCGAGGTCACCGATTTCCTGATGGAGGGCGACAAGGTTGCGGGCGTCGTTCTGGCCGATGGGTCAGAGCTGCGCGCGGGTGCCGTCGTTCTGACCACCGGCACATTTCTACGCGGCGTCATCCATATCGGCGATGAACGGCGCGAGGGCGGGCGCATGGGCGATAGGCCCGCGGTCCGCCTGGCTGAGCGTATCGACAGCTTTGGCCTGCCGCTGGGGCGTCTGAAAACGGGGACGCCGCCGCGCCTGGATGGCCGGACGATTGATTGGGATATCCTTGAGACCCAGCCGGGTGATGAAAGCCCGACGATGTTCTCTTTCCTCTCCGCAGCGCCGACGGCGCAGCAGGTGGCGTGCGGCATCACCCACACGAATGAAGAGACGCACCAGATTATCCGCGACAACCTCTCGCGGTCGGCCATGTATGGCGGGCATATCGACTGCGTCGGCCCGCGCTATTGCCCGTCGATCGAGGACAAGATCGTGCGGTTCGCCGATAAGACTTCGCACCAGATTTTTCTTGAGCCCGAGGGGTTGGACGACCCGACGATCTATCCCAACGGTATCTCGACGTCGCTGCCCGTTGAGGTGCAGGAGGCTTATGTGCACTCGATCCGCGGGCTTGAGGAGGCGGCGATCCTGCAGCCGGGCTATGCGATCGAGTATGATTATATCGACCCCCGCGCGCTGACACAGACGCTGGAGTTGCGAGATGTGCCGGGGCTTTTCCTGGCTGGGCAGATCAACGGAACGACGGGGTATGAAGAAGCCGCGGCACAAGGTGTTGTGGCGGGCTTCAACGCTGCCCTCAAAGTGATGTGTCGCGATCAAGCGATCTTCTCGCGCACGACGTCTTATATCGGCGTCATGGTTGATGATCTGATCACCCGTGGCGTGACCGAGCCCTATCGCATGTTCACCTCGCGGGCTGAGTTCCGTTTGTCTCTTCGCGCCGACAATGCAGATCAACGCCTGACGCCGATGGCGATTGGCCTTGGGGCGGTGTCGGATGCGCGGCGTCAGGCCTTTGAGCGTAAGATGGAGGCTTTGGAGGCTGGCCGGGCGAGACTAGAGGAGGTCAGCATAACTTCCCGTCAGCTGTCACTGGCCGGCGCCCCGATTAATGCCGATGGCCCCCGGAGGACCGGGGTTGAGGCATTGTCGCTGACTGGTGTCGATTTCGATATGTTGATGGAGATTGATAGTGAGCTGGCACATATAGATAGAGACACCCAAGAGCAGCTGTCCTGCGATGCCATATACGCCCATTATGTTGGCCGGCAGGAGGAGGATGTCGCGGCGATCAAGCGGGACGAAGCCCATCTCATTCCGGCCGATTTCGACTACCGGTCGCTGAAGGGGCTTTCCGGCGAGCTGACAGAGAAGCTATCAAGGCTGCGTCCGGCCACGCTGGCGCAGGCTGGAAAGCTGGAAGGCGTGACTCCTGCCGCTCTGACGTTGATTTTGGCCAGGCTTCGGGCGGATGAGCGCCAGAGGGCATGATCGAAAACAAACGAAAGGCCGCCATCGACTTCTTAAATGTTTCACGTGAAACAGTGGAGCGCTTGGGCGCCTACGATAGGTTGCTGAGAAAATGGAATCCAGCCATAAATCTGGTGTCGAAAGCCAGCATCGAAGATCTCTGGACGAGACACATACGCGACTCAGCCCAGCTTATCGAATTCCTCCCCGCGGATGCCAGGCTCTGGGCTGATCTGGGATCGGGTGGTGGCTTTCCAGGGCTCGTGGTTGGTATTCTGGCGGCCGAAATAGCGCCAGATCTGTCGGTTACTCTTGTCGAAAGCGATCAGCGAAAAGCGACCTTTTTGAGCACTGTCGCCCGAGAGGTCGGGGTGAATATACAGGTCTTGTCATTACGTATTGAGGATACACCACCCCTTGTGGCAGATGTTGTCTCGGCGCGCGCTCTGGCGCCTTTGCCCATTCTGTTGGGTCATGGCCAGCGGCATCTTGCCCGCGGCGGCGTCGCGCTTTTCCCAAAAGGCGCCGGTCATCAGGCCGAGATCGACGAATCCCTTGAATGCTGGCGCTTCTCGGTTCACAAACATCCCAGCAGGACGGATGAAGACGCCGTCATCCTTCGCATCGGAGACATTGCCCGTGTTTGACCCAACCCGCCCGCCGGGCCCCCGCATTATCGCCATCGCCAATCAAAAAGGCGGTGTGGGCAAAACCACGACCGCCATCAATGTCGCCGCCGCCCTGGCGGAAGAGGGGCGCCGCGTGCTGCTGGTGGATGTCGACCCGCAGGGAAATGCCTCAACCGGTCTGGGGGTAGAGGCGCGGGATCGCGGCAAAACTACCTACGACTTGCTGATCGAAGAGGCGCCGCTACAAGATATTGTTCAAAAGACCAATGTGCGAAACCTCTTCATCGCGCCTGCGACGACCGACCTCAGCTCGGCCGATATTGAGCTTGTCGCGAACGAAAAGCGCAGCTTCTTGCTCCACGATGCGCTGCGGCAGCCTGCCGTTGCGGATTACGCGTTCGATTACGTGCTGATCGATTGCCCGCCGTCTTTGAACCTGCTGACGGTCAACGCGATGGTCGCTGCCCATTCCATTCTGGTGCCGCTGCAAAGCGAATTCTTCGCGCTTGAAGGTCTGTCGCAATTGATGATGACCATCCGCGAGGTGCGCCAATCGGCCAACCCGGATCTGCGGATCGAGGGGGTCGTCCTCACGATGTATGATCAGCGGAACAATCTGGCACAACAGGTTGAGGCCGATGCGCGTGACAATCTGGGCGATCTGGTGTTCCGCACGGTCGTTCCGCGGAATGTGAGGGTCAGCGAGGCGCCGTCTTACGCGCTGCCGGTTCTGGCCTACGACACGCTGTCGAAGGGCAGCCAAGCCTACCGGGCGCTCGCGCGCGAAATTCTGGGGCGGCATACAAAAGCAGTGGCATGAGGTACGAGGCATGAGCGAGCGGAAACGCGGGCTGGGGCGGGGTCTGTCCGCCTTGATGAGCGATGTGCAAGGCGAAGCGGCGGACACGTCCGCGCCGCGCCGGGCGGATCTGCGCGTGCCGGTCGAAAATGTCCGCCCCAACCCCGACCAGCCGCGTCGCACCTTTCAGGAAGATGCCTTGCAGGAGCTGGCCGCCTCGATCCGTGAGAAGGGCATCATTCAGCCCCTCATCGTCAGAGAAAAACCTTCTGGATCAGGCACTTACGAGATCGTTGCGGGCGAGCGCCGCTGGCGTGCGGCGCAGCTGGCCAAGTTGCATGAGCTGCCGGTTCTGGTGCGCGAGCTTGACGATACCGAGGTGCTTGAGCTTGCGATCATCGAGAACATCCAGCGCGCCGACCTGAACCCGGTGGAAGAGGCTCAAGGCTATCGTCAGCTGATGGACCGGTTCGGCCATACGCAGGAGAAGCTGGCCGAAGCCCTCAGCAAAAGCCGCAGTCACATTGCCAACCTTCTGCGCCTGCTGACGTTGCCGGATGAGGTTCTGGGGTATCTGCGCGACGGGAAAATCTCGGCCGGGCATGCCCGCGCGCTGGTTGTCTACGATGATCCGGTCGCGCTGGCGCGCCGTGTCGTGGCCGAAAGCCTGTCGGTGCGTGATGTCGAACGGATGGTCAAGCAGCCGAAGGCGTCCAAACAAGCCAAAGCGACGAAACGGCCGATGAAAGATGCCGATACTCGTGCGCTGGAGGGTGAGCTATCGGCAAATCTGGGGATGAGTGTCACGATTGACCACCGCGAGGGCGAGGAAAGCGGCACAGTCGCAATCAAGTTCAGCAATCTTGAGCAGCTGGACGACCTCTGCCGGGTGCTGACCTCTATGCAGACGGACGGGTCCAGATAAAGGTTGCCACGCAGATTAGCGTGGCGGCCTGAATTGCCAGGATCGAGGGGCGAAGGCCCAGCGCCAGCGACAGGCTGAAAGCCGCGATGATGGAAACGCTGGCGGCAATCTTGCCCCGTCTAGATATTGCGCCACTTCGTCGCCAATCCTCAATAGGTGGTCCAAATGTGGGATGCGCCAAGAGCCAATCGTGCAGTCGGTCGGATGATCGGGCAAAGCAGAACGCCGCCAAAAGCAGGAACGGGACCGTCGGCAAGAGGGGCAGAGCGATGCCGACGACGCCCAAGCCTAGCGCCGCACATCCGCCCGCTAGCCATAAAACCCGCATCGCTACCCCGGTAAAAGATCCCTGATGACGGCGTTCAGAACCGCGCGGCCTTGCTGTGTCGCGCGCAGATTGGCGCCGGTTTGGTCGACCATTCCCAGATCCGTCAATCGCGCGACCGCATTGGCATCAAGCGGCTGGCCGGCCAGACGGGCGAACCGCATCGTATCGATCCCCTCGGCCATCCGCAGACCCATCATAAGGTATTCCGCTGCCTGATCTTTCAAGGTCAGAACGTTGCGCGGCAGCTCGCCATGGCCCTCGCGTTCAACCTGGCCCAGCCAGGCGGTGGGGATTTTCGGTGTATCGGTCGCGTACCGCACCCCGCCCAACGTCAGCCGCCCATGCGCGCCGGGCCCGATTCCAAGATAGTCGCCATAGCGCCAGTAGATCAGGTTATGGCGCGATTCCGAACCGATTTGGGCATGGTTAGAGACTTCATAGGCCTCAAGACCGGCTTTTGCGCAAAGCTCCTGCGTGAGGAAATACATGTCGCCCGCAAGATTCTCTTCAGGCAAGCCATTCAGCTTGCCTCGCGCCGCCCGGTCGCCGAAGGCCGTGCCTTCTTCGATGGTCAGCTGGTAGAGCGACAAATGGTCGGCGGCCATGGCCAGCGCCTCGGTCAGCTCGGCGCGCCAAGCCTCGAGTGTCTGGTTCTGGCGCGCATAGATCAGGTCGAAACTGACGCGCGGGAAGGTCGCGCGGGCGATATCGAACGCGCGGCGCGCCTCGTCCACATCATGCAGACGGCCCAACATGCGCAGATCATCGTTGTTCAGCGCCTGGATGCCCATCGAGACGCGGTTCACGCCAACTTCCAGATAGCTGCGGAACCGCCCGGCCTCGACCGATGTGGGGTTGGCCTCCAGCGTGATTTCCAGATCGTTCGCGATGGGCCAGCTGGCCCTGATCCGCTCAATAATCGCGGCCACGACCGCCGGGTCCATCAGTGATGGCGTGCCGCCGCCGAAATAGACGGTGCGCAGAACGCGGTCGCCTGTTTTGGCGGCGAGGCGATCGATCTCGCTTAAATACGCGCGCTGCCAGCGGGTCTGGTCAATTTCCGACGAAACGTGGCTGTTGAAATCGCAATAGGGGCATTTCGCCTGGCAATAGGGCCAATGCAGGTAGAGGCCGAAGCCGCCCGCCCGCCAATCCTCATCCAAAGCAAGCGGTGACGAGCTTGTCGAAGGCGCGGGCGCGGTGGCTGATTCTGTTTTTCTCCCAGCGATCCATTTCGCCAAAAGTGATGTCATATCCGTCGGGTTCAAATATCGGGTCATATCCATGGCCTTGATCGCCGCGCATGGGCCACACGATGCGGCCCGGCATGCGGCCTTCGAAAACCTCATCATGCCCGTCCGGCCACGCCAATACCAGAGTGCAGCAAAACGCGGCGCGGCGGGGTTCGGGGGCGTTTAGGGCCTCAAGCTCGTTCCAGGTGCGGGTCATCGCCATCACGAAATCGCGGCCCTGGGGCGTTTCGGCCCAATCGGCGGTGTAGACACCGGGGGCGCCGCCCAGCGCCTCAACCTCGATCCCGCTATCGTCGGAAAGTGCAGGCAGATCAGCGGCTTGGGCCGCCCCATGGGCTTTGATCCGGGCGTTGCCGATGAAATTGTCCTCGGTCTCCTTGGGCTCAGGCAGGCCGAGGTCAGCGGCCGAGATCACACCCACGCCGAAAGGTTGCAGCAAATCGGCGATTTCCTCAACCTTGCCCTTGTTGTGCGAAGCGACCAGCAGCTTGTCGCCCGTAAAGCGCCTCATTCCACCGCCGTTTTCTGGGCGGCGACCAGTTCGGCCACACCTTTTTCGGCCAGGTCCATCAGGGTGTTCATCTCATCGCGCGAGAATGTGGCGCCCTCGGCCGACATCTGAACCTCAATCAGCCGCCCGCGACCGGTCAGAACGAAGTTTCCGTCCATGCCGGCGGCGCTGTCCTCAGGGTAATCCAGATCCAGCACCGGCTGACCAGCATAAATGCCCGCACTGATGGCCGCGACGTGATCGACGATCGGGTCCGAGGTGACCAGCCCGGCCTTCAAAAGCTTGTTCGCCGCCAGACGCAACGCCACCCAGCCGCCGGTGATCGCGGCGCAGCGCGTGCCGCCATCGGCCTGGATCACGTCGCAATCCACCGTGATCTGCTTTTCGCCCAAAGCGGCCCGATCAACGCCTGCGCGCAGCGACCGGCCGATCAGACGTTGAATTTCCTGCGTCCGCCCCGAGACACCCGCCTTGGCTTCGCGCCGCATCCGCGTATTCGTGGCGCGCGGCAGCATTCCGTATTCCGCCGTGACCCACCCAAGGCCGGTGTTTTTCAGAAACGGTGGCACGCGCTCTTCAATCGTGGCGGTGCACAGAACATGCGTGTCGCCGCATTTGATCATGCACGACCCTTCGGCATGTTTCGTCACACCCACCTCGATTGAAATCGGGCGCATATCGCTTAAGTCACGGCCGGAGGGGCGCATAGGTTTCCCTTTTCGGATATCTATGGCCTGATAGCCATGGCAGGGCTAGTGATGCAACCCCGATTGACGCCGCCCCACCTTGGTCTGTAAGGTCCGCTGCCCCTTGATATCTGGTGAATGATGAACGACGGCCGCAATATCCTTGCCGAGATGAACGATCGCAGCCGCGAGGTGTTTCGGCGTGTGGTTGAGGGGTATCTGGAAACCGGTGACCCCGTCGGCTCGCGCACGCTGACCCGGACGCTGGACGAAAAGATCAGCGCGGCGACCATCCGCAATGTGATGCAAGACCTTGAATATCTGGGCCTTCTGGGTAGCCCGCATGTGTCGGCGGGCCGTGTTCCGACGCAGATGGGCCTCAGGATGTTCGTCGATGGCCTTCTGGAGGTCGGCGATCTGAATGACGAGGATCGCGAGAAGATCGACGCTACATTGGGCACGAATGAACGTGGTGTCGGGTCACTTCTCGATAAGGTCGGGTCGGCCTTGTCCGGGCTGACCCACGGGGCAAGCCTGGTTCTGGCGCCCAAGCATGAGGCGCCGATCAAACATATCGAGTTTGTTAGCCTTGGCGCGGATCGCGCGCTTGTCGTTCTGGTCTTTGCGGATGGTCACGTCGAAAACCGCGTCTTCACGCCCCCGATCGGGCAAACGCCCTCGTCCATGCGTGAGGCGGCGAATTTTCTGAATGCCTTGGCCGAGGGCAAAACCCTGACCGAACTGCGCACCACGATTGAGCATGAGATGCGCACCCGCCGGCAGGAGATCGACAGCCTGGCCCGCGAGCTGGTCGAAAGCGGCGCCGCGCTTTGGCAGGATGAGGGCCAGCCTTATGAGCGTCTGATCGTCCGGGGCCGCGCGAATCTGTTGGCCGACAGCTCGGAAGCCGACGAGCTGGATCGCATCAAAACCCTCTTCGACGACCTTGAGCGCAAGCGCGATATCGCCGAATTCCTCGAATTGACCGAAACCGGAGAGGGCGTGCGCATTTTTATCGGCTCCGAGAACAAACTTTTCTCACTTTCAGGTTCCTCTCTGGTGGTTTCTCCTTATATGAACGCCGACCGAAAGATTATTGGCGCGGTGGGGGTCATCGGGCCGACGCGGCTGAATTACGGCCGCATCGTCCCGATCGTCGATTACACCGCGCAGCTCGTGGGCCGGATGCTGTCGGGTCCGGGTAAAGGGTGAAGAACATGGCAGACACGAAGAAAGACGATATCGTGGACGAAACCGAAGGTCTGGCCGAAGACGGCCTCGACTTTGCGGATGAGGGCGGGCTTGAAGCCGAAATCGAAGCCCTGCGGGCCGAGCGTGACGATATGCGCGACCGCTTCATGCGCGCGTTGGCCGATGCCGAGAATACCCGCAAGCGCAGTGAGCGTGATCGCCGCGAAGCCCAGCAATATGGCGGCTCGAAGCTCGCCCGCGATCTGCTGCCGGTTTATGATAACCTGCGACGCGCGCTGGATGCCGTCGCCGAAGACAAAAAGGCCGAATCCGCGGCGCTGGTTGAGGGGGTTGAGCTGACGCTTCGCGAATTGACCAATGTTTTCAACAAGCACGGCGTTACCTTGGTCAGCCCGAAAGTTGGCGATACGTTCGACCCGCAACTCCATCAGGCCATGTTCGAGGCCCCGGTCCCCGGCACCAAGGCGGGCGAGGTCATTCAGGTGATGACCGACGGTTTCATGCTGTACGACCGCTTGCTGCGGCCCGCGCAGGTTGGGGTCTCGTCCACGCCCGGATGATGTGATACCTCCGGTTCGATTTCGACGGAGGTATTTCATGTGTATTCTGGTTTTTCTTCGCGCCCTGACCCTTTGCGCCCTGACGTTTTTGCTGCCCGCCCATGCGCAGACATACCCCGAGGATCGCGACCTCTACATCAACGATTATGCCGGCCTTCTGCCCGCTGCACGCGAGGCAGACCTGCGCGACGTCCTGCGCGAATTGCGCGAGGTCAAGGGGATTGAGTTCACCGTTCTGACCATCGACCGCATGTCGGAATATGGCCACTCCGGCGCGATCGAACCCTTCGCCACGGCGCTTTTCAACGAATGGGGCATCGGTGACGCCCAGCGCAACGATGGTGTTTTGCTGCTGGTCTCGCGCTACGATCGGGTTCTGCGGATCGAGGTCGGTGCGGGCTATGGCACCCGTATGAATGCGCCGATGCAGGATGTCATCGACAATACGATCGTGCCGCGCTTTCGACGCGATGAATATGCCGACGGTATCGAAGCGGGTGTGCGCGAGACGATCCGCAAGATAACCGGCCGCTATCCGGGCGAATACGACAGCCCTTGGCTTGAGCGGACGGGCAATGGCCTGATGCGGGCGTTTGACGCGATCGTCACGACTCTGGGCGGGATCGTGGAGGCTCTTGGGGCCTGGATCTTCGCGATTCTTGCGCCTCTGGCCGCCTTTCCGTACCGCTGGTATCGCCGTTGGAGGCGCGACCGTCCGCGTAAATGCCCCGTTGATGGCATGCAGATGCGCCGCCTCAACGAGCGCTGGGATAATGAGCGCCTGGAAGACGGACAGGTTGTTGAGGAACAACTGAAAAGCGTCGATTACGATGTCTGGGAATGCCCTGCCTGCGATAACGTCACGATCGAGGCGTACCGCGCCTGGTTCAGCAGATATGGCGCCTGTCCAAGCTGTAGCTACCGGACCCTTCACGGCAGGACCACCATTCTGCGCAACGCGACGACCAGCTCGACCGGCGAAAAGCGGATCGATTACAGCTGCAAGCACTGCGATCATGAATATTCCGAGCACAAAACCATTCCCCGAAAAAGCAAAAGCCGCTCTTCTTCCGGCTCATCGTCATCTCGTGGGGGTGGGCGGTCCAGCGGTGGTGGCGCAAGCGGTAGCTGGTAGTTATTCGATCAGACCGCGAAGCTCGTAAAGTAGGTTCAGCGCCTCTTTCGGGGTCAGCTCGTCGGGATGGATCGCGGCCAGCCTGTCTTCGACGCCCGAGGATTTCGGCGCAGGCTTCGCGGCGGGCACGGGCGTGGCGCTGAACAAGGGCAGATCGTCGATCAGCGCCCTTTGCTTGCCGCCCTCCCGCTCGCCTTTTTCCAGCGCTTCCAGCACGATGCGCGCCCGTTCGACCACCGCATCGGGCAAACCCGCCAGCCGCGCGACCTGCACACCATAGGACCGGTCGGCAGCCCCGGACCGAACCTCATGCAGAAAGATCACGTCGCCTTCCCACTCCTTCACCGCGACAGTTGCGTTCTCAACCCCGTCCAGCTTAGCCGAAAGTGCTGTCAGCTCGTGATAATGCGTCGCAAAAAGCGCCCGGCAGCGGTTTGTGTCATGCAGATGCTCCAGCGTGGCCCAGGCGATGGACAGGCCGTCATAGGTGGCCGTGCCGCGCCCGATTTCATCAAGGATCACAAGCGCATGGGCGTCGGCCTGGTTCAGGATCGCGGCGGTTTCCACCATCTCGACCATGAAGGTCGACCGCCCGCGCGCCAGATCGTCCGACGCGCCGACCCGGCTGAACAACTGGCTGACGAGGCCGATATAAGCTTTGTCAGCCGGCACGAAACTGCCCGCTTGTGCCAAAAGCGCGATCAGTGCGTTCTGACGCAAGAAGGTCGACTTACCGGCCATGTTCGGCCCGGTCAGCAGCCAGATCGCGGCCTTGTCGCCGCCATCGGTCAGCTGGCAATCATTGGCCACGAACGGATCGCCCACGCGCTTCAGCGCCCTCTCAACCACCGGATGGCGCCCGCCCTCGATCTGGAAGGCGCGGCCGTCATCGACCACAGGCTCGCACCAATCCTCGGCCCGGGCGAGATCGGCAAAAGCGGCGGTCAGATCAATCTCGGCCAAGGCGCGGGCGGCTTCGGCCAGGGGGGCCGCGTGGTCGAGAATCGCGCCTTTTAAGCTGTCATAGAGCCGCTTTTCGATCTCAAGCGCCCGGGCACCCGCGTTCAGGATCTTGGTCTCCATCTCGGAGAGTTCGACCGTGGTGAACCGCACCTGATTGGCCGTGGTCTGGCGGTGGATGAAGGTCTCAGAGAGGGGCGGCGACAGCATCTTGTCGGCGTGCGTCGCGGTGGTTTCGATGAAGTAACCCAGCACGTTGTTGTGCTTGATCTTCAGCGCGGTGATGCCCGTCATTTCGGCAAACTCGGCCTGCATCCGGGCAATCACGCCGCGCCCTTCGTCCCGCAGCTGCCGGGCCTCATCCAGATCGGCATCATGCCCGCTGGCGATAAAGCCGCCATCGCGGGTCAGAAGGGGCGGTTCGGCCACAAGGGCGGCGTCGAGCATTTCGACAAGCGCCTCGTGGCCCGCCAGCCGTGTTGCCGCATCGGCCAGCAATCTGGGCGCATCTTCGGTCAGGCGTTGGGCAATGCTGGCCGCCTGGGTCAGGCCGTTGCGGATACCGGCCAGATCGCGTGGGCCGCCCCGATCCAGTGCCAGACGGCTCAGCGCGCGGTCGATATCGGGCACGCGCCGCAGATCGGTGCGCAAGGCTTCGGCCAGGCGGGGCGTGTCCAGCAGATGCCGCACGGCCTCGTGCCGCGCATGGATCTCATCCAGATCACGGGAGGGTGCAGAAAGCCTCCGTTCCAGCAGGCGCGCGCCACCGGCGGTCACCGTTCGGTCGATCGCGGCAATCAGCGACCCCTCGCGCCCGCCCGACAAGGATTGCGTGATCTCAAGGTTCCGCCGGGTTGCCGCATCGATCTGCATCACGCGCGAGGCGCTTTCGCGCACCGGCGGGCGGAGCAACGGCAATTTGCCTTTCTGGGTCAGTTCAAGATAGTCGACGATAGCCCCCATCGCGCCGATCTCGGGCCGCGAGAAGGTGCCGAACGCATCCAGCGAGCCCACCTTGAACAGGCCCTGAAGCCGCCTATCGGCCGAGGCGCTATCGAAGCTGCCGCGTGCCAAGGGGGTCAGTGACGCGCCGGATTCAGAGACTAACGCGGCCCAATTTGCTTCTTTCGCCTCGCTGATCAGCACTTCGCGCGGGGCGAGGCGTGCCAGTTCGGGCCCCAGCCGCGCGGGCGGGCAGGACATCACGCGAAACTCACCGGTTGAGATATCGGCCCAGGCCAAGGCAGCCTCGCCACGCACTTCGGCGAAAGCGGCAAGGTAATTGTGCCGCCGCGCCTCAAGCAGGCTTTCCTCTGTCAGCGTGCCGGGCGTGACCAGCCGCACCACCTCGCGGCGGACAACGGATTTCGACCCGCGCTTTTTCGCCTCGGCCGGGTCCTCCATCTGTTCGGCCACGGCGACGCGGAACCCTTTGCGGATCAGCGTCAGCAGATAGCCCTCGGCCGAATGCACCGGCACGCCGCACATCGGAATGCCCTGCCCCTGATGCTGGCCGCGTTTGGTCAGCGCGATGTCCAGAGCTTCGGCCGCGGCAACCGCATCATCAAAGAACATCTCGTAAAAATCGCCCATGCGGTAGAACAGCAGAGCCTCGGGATGCTCGGCCTTGATGTCGAGATACTGCGCCATCATGGGCGTGGTGCTGTGCGATGTGTCCACTTTGGCGGGCCCCTTTGCGTTCTGTCAGAGCTATAGCGCCCCCGTTGGGCGGGGGCCAGAAGGGTGGGGGCGCTGCCCCCACACCCCCGAGGTATTTTTGACAGAATGAAGGAGCGATCTGGCGAAGCCCCGGGCGCTGGACTATGAGGCGCCAATGGACAAACCAAAATCCCTTGGTGCGGCCTTCCGCCGTTTTGTGGCTGCAAGCGGGCTGACCAATTTGGCCGACGGCGTCTCGCTGGTTGCCTGGACCTGGGTGGCCAGCCAGCTGACCCGCGACCCCCTGTTGATCGCGCTGGTACCCGTGGCATTGAAGGCGCCGTGGTTTGTGTTTTCGCTGCCCGCGGGGATTATCGTCGACCGCTTCGACCGGCGGCGGCTGATCCTGGCGGCGGATATCCTGCGGTCGCTGGCCTATGCGGCGGTGGGTTTGGTGATCTGGATGGCGTTGCCTTTTGGCGAGCCGCCCTTGCGGGGCACGAGCGCGCCTTGGATCTTCGCGTTGATCTCGGCTTCGGCCGTCGTGATCGGCGCGGCCGAGGTTTTGCGCGACAATGCGGCGCAAACGATGCTGCCTGCGTTGGTTGATGATCCGCTGCTGGAGCGGGCCAATGGCCGGCTCTGGTCGGTCGAGATGGTGATGAACACCTTCGTCGGCACGGCGGCGGCCGGGGTTCTTTTGGGTGCCTCGCTGGCATTGCCGTTTGGGGTGAATGCCTGCGCGATGGCCCTGGCGGTAGCGCTGGTCCTGGGGCTGCGGGGCGATTTCCGCGCCGACCCATCGGCGGAAACCGCGCCCGAGCCGAACTGGAAGGCCGAGCTTGGCGAAGGTATCCGCTATCTGCTGGGCCAGCCGAACCTGCGGAGCCTTGCGGTTTTGACCGGGCTCTTCAACTTCGCTTTCGAGGCGATGATGGTGACGCTGGTCCTGATCGTGCAGGAGCGGCTTGGGCTTGGGCCCCTGGCGCTGTCGGCGATCTTCGCCTCGGGCGCAGTGGGCGGTGTTGCGGCGGGGCTGATCAATGATCGGATCGTCGACCGCATTGGGGCTGGATGGTCGTTGCGGATCGCGATGGTCCTCGCGCTTGTTCTGCCGCTTGCGGTGCTTTTCGCAGGCGGGGGCGTGCCCGGGCTGGTGTTGATCTGCGCGGCGATGCTGGTGACGGAATTCGGCGGCATCGTCTGGAACACCGTTTCTGTCAGCTATCGGCAGCGGAGCATTCCGCGCCGTTTGCTGGGCCGGGTGAACTCGGCCTATCGGCTTTTCGCTATCGGCATGGCGCCTTTGGGCATGCTCTGCGCCGGGCTTCTGACGCGCTTGGCGACAGAGGCGACCGGGCGTGAGATCGCTCTTCTGGTGCCCTTCGCGATGGCGCTTGTCGTTCTGGCGGTGACCTCGGTGATTTATTGGCGGTTCCTCGGGCGCGGCCTCAGCCAACCGTTGTGACGCTGCGGCAAGGGCGCTATCACGGGGGGCCCTGGAGGAGGAGCCCCGTATGCCCAAGACCCGTATCACCCGCGAAGAGGCGCTGAGCTATCACTTGGAGCCTCGGCCAGGCAAGTTCGATATCGTCGCCTCGGTTCCCATGACCACGCAGCGCGACCTGTCGCTGGCCTATTCGCCCGGTGTGGCCGTGCCGTGCGAGGAAATCGCCGAAAAGCCCGAGACGGCGTATGATTATACGAACAAGGGCAATCTGGTGGCCGTGATCTCGAACGGGACGGCGGTTTTGGGCCTGGGCAACCTTGGTGCGCTGGCCTCAAAACCCGTGATGGAGGGCAAGTCGGTGCTGTTCAAGCGCTTTGCCGACGTGAACTCAATCGATATTGAGCTGGATACCGAAGACCCCGACGCCATCATTGCCGCCGTCAAGCTGATGGGGCCGACTTTCGGCGGGATCAATCTGGAAGACATCAAGGCGCCCGAATGCTTCATCATCGAGCAGCGCCTGAAGGAAGAGATGGACATCCCCGTCTTCCATGACGACCAGCACGGTACGGCGGTGATCTGCGCGGCGGGGCTGATCAACGCGCTGCATCTGACCAAGAAAGACCTGAAGGACTGCAAGATCGTGCTGAACGGCGCCGGGGCGGCGGGGATTGCCTGCCTTGAGCTGCTGAAAAGCATGGGCGCGCGGCAGGACAATTGCATCATGTGCGACACCAAGGGTGTGATCTGGCAGGGCCGGTCCGAGGGGATGAACCAGTGGAAATCGGCCCACGCCGCCAAGACCGAGGCGCGCACGCTGGACGATGCGATGCGCGGGGCGGATGTGTTTCTGGGCGTCAGCGTGAAGGGCGCCGTGACGCCCGAGATGCTGGCCTCGATGGCCGAGAACCCGATCATCTTCGCGATGGCCAACCCCGACCCCGAGATCACGCCGGAAGAGGCGCATGAGGTGCGGCCCGACGCCATCGTGGCCACGGGGCGGTCGGATTACCCCAACCAGGTCAATAACGTGCTGGGCTTCCCGTACCTTTTCCGCGGCGCGCTGGATATCCATGCGCGTGCCATCAATGACGAGATGAAGATCGCCTGCGCCGAGGCCCTGGCGGCTTTGGCGCGCGAGGATGTGCCCGATGAGGTGGCGATGGCTTACGGCCGCAAGCTGTCCTTCGGGCGCGATTACATCATCCCGACGCCGTTCGACCCGCGCCTGATCCACCGTATCCCGCCGGCCGTGGCCAAGGCCGGGATGGATACCGGCGCCGCGCGGCGCCCGATCGTGGATATGGACGCGTATGAGTTGGGCCTTCAGGCCAGAATGGACCCGACTGCCTCGATCCTGCAGAGCATCCAGATCCGCGCGCGAAATGCCCAGGCGCGGATGATCTTTGCCGAGGGCGATGACCCGCGCGTTCTGCGCGCGGCGGTTGCCTATCAGCGCGCGGGGCTCGGCAAGGCTTTGGTTGTGGGCCGAGAGGCGGATGTGGCCGAAAAGCTTGAGGCGGCCGGGTTGGCCGAGGCGGTGCGCGAGCTTGAGGTCGTGAACGCCGCCAACACGCCGCATCTGGAGGCCTACAAGACCTTCCTCTACGACCGCCTGCAGCGTCGGGGATACGACCACCACGACATCCACCGTCTGGCAACCCGCGACCGGCATGTCTTTTCCGCGCTGATGCTGAAGCACGGCCATGGCGATGCGCTGATCACCGGCGCGACCCGGAAATCGGCGCATGTTCTGGGCCTGGTCAACCACGTTTACGATGCAACCGCCGAAGCTGGCGCCGTCGGGGTGACGGCTGTGCTGCAAAAGGGCCGGATTGTGCTGATCGCCGATACTCTGGTGCATGAATGGCCGGATGAAGAGGATCTGGCCACCATTGCAACTCGCGCCGCCGGTGTGGCGCGGGGCCTTGGGCTTGAGCCGCGCGTGGCGTTCCTGTCATTCTCGACCTTCGGCTATCCGATCAGCGAACGCGCAACCAAGATGCATGAGGCTGTGCCGGTCTTGGACCGCCGGGGTGTTGATTTCGAATATGATGGCGAGATGACGGTGGATGTCGCGCTGAACCCCGATCAGATGGCCGCTTATCCGTTTTGCCGCCTGACCGGGCCTGCCAATGTGCTGGTGGTGCCGGCGCGGCATTCGGCCTCGATCAGTGTGAAGCTGATGCAGGAAATGGCGGGCGCGACCGTGATCGGGCCGATCCTGTCAGGTGCAGGCGCGTCGATCCAGATCTGTTCGACCGGATCGACCGTCAGCGACATTTTGAACATGGCGGCGATCGCGGCCTGCAAGCTGGGCTGATTGCCGACCGGCAGGGATATCTGACAATGAAAGGGGGCTAAGGCCGCCCGGGCTTAGTGGCTGACAAAGGGGGCGGCGCTGCCCCAGAGTTGTTTGACCTTCTGATCGCGACCACAGGCATCGCGATAGAGGTTATAGGCCACCGATTGGCGACGCGGGCCAAAGCGGGTCACCACGATGCGGCTGCCTTTGTAATAGTCCTGATGATACGCCTCGGCCGGCCAGAAGCGCCCCGCATCAAGGATCGGCGTCACGATGTTGCGGCCCAGATCGCGCTGGGCCTGGGCCTTGGCGGCTTCGGCCACGCGGCGCTGCTCGGCGTTTTGCACGAAGATTGCCGTGCGATAGCTGTTGCCCCGGTCGCAGAACTGGCCACCGGCATCGGTGGGGTCGACCGAGCGGAAGAACATATGAAGGATCTGCGCGTAGCTCACGCGGGATGGGTTGAAGTCGATCAGCGCCGCCTCGTAATGGCCGGTGCCGCCACCGGTCACCTGCTTGTAGGTCGGGTTCGAGACATTGCCGCCGGTATAGCCCGAGGTCACCTCGCGCACGCCGGGCACGCGTTCGAAATCGGATTCGACACACCAGAAGCATCCCCCGGCGACAATCGCGGTCTCGGCGCGGGCAGTCTCGGCCAGTCCGACAACAGCGAACAGCGCAGCAAACAAGGTTGTTTTGAACATTTGGGCGGCCTCCATTTCAGCTGAAGACCCTAGACCGGCCGTCCCGTTTGCCCAAATGACATCTGGGTGAGCGTTTATTGCGCGTCGATCAGCTCTTGCAGCCGCTCCAGCCGCTCGGCGCTGCTGGGGTGGGTCGAGAGCCAGCTTGAGCTGTCGCCCATCTCATCCTGAAGCCAGTCGAAAAACATGACCAGACCGGCAGGATCGTATCCGGCCCGATGCGCCAGATCGACGCCGAAGCTGTCGGCCTCATTCTCGCTCCGGCGCGAGAAGCTGAGCGAGAGCAGGATGTTGCCTTCCAGGATGATGTCTTCGACGATGGGAACCGTATCGCCTGCCAGAAGGGCAATGAACACTGCGATGCCGATGGATCGATAGACTTGCCTCAGGCCATGCTGTTCAACCACATGGCCGATTTCATGGGCCAGAACGCCGGCTTGGATATCTTCCGACGGAAAGAGCCGCATGAATTCATCGGTCAGAATAACCGTTCCACCCGGCAGGGCGACGGCATTGGGGCCAAGCCCCGGCATCGACCGAAACTCAAGCTGGAAGTCATGGGCGGCGCGGGTATCGTCATCAAGCGCGTCCAGCAGAGTACTGAAAACTTCATTCGCCTTCGCGCGTTGTTCGGCGCTGCTGTTTGTCGGCTCGGCGATTGCAAGATCGACGGTCTGAAGCGTGCCCGTGTCGATGGCGTCGACAACCTGGGGCGGGGTGATCGCCAGGGCGGCGGCGGCCAGAATGTCCAGCCCATAGCGCCAGATCACCCAGACGGCGGCGATGCCGACAAGAAGAAAGCCGACCATCCGGGGGTGTAGCCGCTCAATCTTGTGGATCTTTGATCCGGTCGTCTCACCGAAAGCGTTCTCGACGCCTTGGTGATCGGCGGTCTCGAACAAGGTGCCATCGGGTAACGTGACGCGGCGCGGTGCGGTACCGATGGGGGCGTCAAACCGCACGACTTGCCGGTCGCAGGCCGACAGGATTGCGCCGTCTTCGCCTAGAACCTCAACGGTGGCGCCGCTGACGCGCATCTGCGCCGCTGCGCCACCCGATTGCAGGGGGGCAAAGGCGCGGCCCCGAAGAATGGCAGACGTCTGTCCGTATGCCGCGCCCATTGCCTATGCTCCGTCAGATCGGCAGGCCGACGTCGACGCCTTCCAGATCGGTGTAGGCATCGCCCAACGCACCGGCTTGTGCCTCGATCTGACCGACGAATTCGTCCAGCGAACCGCCCGGCAAAAGCTGCGTATGCTCGGCATTGTACCGCGCCAACCGGATCTGCGCCCAAGGTAGCATCAGGCCCAGCGTGAAAATCACCACGATCGCGTTCGAGATGACGATCCAGACCAGTTGCAGCGGCTTCACGTCGGAATGGAACTTGTGCTTTCCGTCCAGCGTGCTGTTGTTGAAGATCGTGTTGCGGATGAAGGCCTGATAGATCGTCGCCGCCGGGAAGAACGCGATGAAGATAAAGGCGTAGAAGCCGAACAAGATCGATGCAGCGGCAGCAGGGTTTTCTTCCAGTGCCTGAGGATCGGTGAACATCACGGCGATCGAACCGCCACCCAGCACGGCGAAGATGATCGCCATCAGGATGACCCAGCCCAGCGCCGCGAAGAAAGCGGTGTAGAACGGGCCGACATTGCTGTCGAAGGCGAAGGGCGATTTGCCCAGGCGGTGGTTGTTGGTCACGAAACGGCGCTGCGCGCGGTCGGCGAAAGGCCAGGCCAGGTACAGCGTGAAGACTGTCAGGAACGGATACAGCAAAAAGGCCAAGAATGCGCCGCCCGCTTTGCCATCAAAGCCAAAGCGTACATTCGACCAGCTTGACATCACCGCGTTGAAGCGGATCGAGCGAACCAGCAACATCGGGATAAGGAAAAGAAGCCCGATGATCAGGATCAGTCCTACAATCGGGATCATCGACAGCAGGGAAAACAGGATCAACCCGCCCACAAAGATAAGCCGCCCGATGAAGATCTGCAGGCCGGTGGCGTGATAATCAAAGTTCCGGCCGGCGACATAGGTGTTCTGGTAGAAATACTTCTTTGCGCGCACCTTGGCCCAGGCCGAGTAGATGCCGATCGTGACGATTGTCAGAAGCAGGTTGGTGATCCAGATCCCGAACCACTCCCCCGTGCGGCCGCGAAATTCGAAAGGTGCCGCCTGTGAGGCGGACGTCTGAAATGCCATTGATACAATCCCTCTTTCTATACGTCTGGCTTTTGATTCCGCTTCATAGCGGTGCAGGATGGCTCTGTGAATCAACAATTGGCCTAGAATATGGAATTCGCCGCCAAAAGCCCCGAAAGCGAGGTCTGAATGCCACAAATCACCACCCACCAGGCCGAGGACGACGCGCGAAACGAGGACATCTTGATCTGGGTAAATGGCGCGCTGCTACCCAGGGTTGAAGCGACCGTTTCGGTCTACGACTCTGGGTTTATGCTGGGTGATGGGGTTTGGGAGGGGTTGCGGCTTTACAATGGACGCTGGGCTTTTCTTGACGAACATATCGACCGGCTTTTTGGGGCGGCCAAGGCCATTGATCTGGAGATCGGGCTGACCCCGGATCAGGTGATTTCTGCCTTGTTAGAGACGCAAAATGCCAACAACATGCAATCTGACGCCCATGCACGGCTGATGGTGACGCGGGGGGTCAAGGCGCGGCCGTTCCAGCATCCCGCGCTCAGCCGATCCGGGCCCACGATCGTCATCATCATGGAACATTCGCGTCCCGCGCTGCCGCGCCCGATCCGGTTGGCCACCGTGCCCCATATCCGGGGCCTGCCGATGACCCAGGACCCCAAGCTGAACAGCCATTCCAAGCTGAACTGCATCCTGGCCTGCAACGCCGCCGAAAAGGCCGGTGCGGATGAGGCGCTGATGCTGGACGTTCATGGTTTCGTGAACACTACCAATGCCTGCAATTTCTTCATCGTCCGCAAGGGGCAGTTTTGGACCAGCACGGGCGATTATTGCATGAACGGGATCACGCGGGCCAAGGTGATCGACCTCTGCCGCGCCAATGACATCCCGGTGTTCGAACGGAACTTCAGTCTGGTCGATACCTATTCCGCTGATGAGGCGTTCCTCACCGGCACGTTCGGCGCCCAGACGCCGGTGGGCGAGATCGACGGGCGCGTGATCGGCACCGGCCAGATCGGCCCGATGACCGAGCGTCTGCGGAGCCTCTACAAGGCGCTTGTAGCCCAATGAAAATCGCCATGTGGTCTGGCCCGCGGAACCTGTCGACCGCCATGATGTATGCTTTCGCCGCCCGGGGCGATTGTGCCGTTTGGGATGAGCCGTTCTACGCACCTTACCTGGCCGCAACAGGCGCTGAACACCCGATGCGCGACGAAATTCTGGCCGCGCATGAGAATGATCCAGCACAGGTCGCCGCGCGGATTTCCGGGCCGAGTCCGCAAGAACAGAGACTATTTTACATGAAACACATGCCGCACCACATGGTGGCCGGCTTTCCTCTGGACTGGGCGCGGGATTGTGTGAACGTCTTCCTGATCCGCCACCCGGCGCGGGTGGTCGCCAGCTATCTGCGCAAGCACGAAAACCCCACATTGGGCGATATCGGCTTTGCCCAACAGGCCGCGCTTTTCGACCGAATTGCCGATTGGCAGGGGGAAAGGCCGCTGGTGATCGACAGTCAGGATATCCGCGCCGACCCTCGGGCCGCGCTGAGCGGTTTGTGTGCAGCGCTGGGCATCGATTTCACGCCAGATATGCTGCGCTGGCCCGCCGGTGGTTTGCCTCAGGACGGCGTCTGGGCGCGGCATTGGTACGGGGCTGTGCACCGCAGCACCGGGTTCGATCAGCCCGAAGGCCCGCTGCCGCAGCTTGACGGCGCCGGTGCTGACCTGGTGGAGGCCGCGCTGCCGTATTACGAATGGCTTTACCAATACCGGCTGGCGGCTGTCTGACTAAGCCGTCCGAAGGCCCAGGGCCGCGACTTCGTGGGCACGAGCCAGACTGCGGGCGGGTTTTGGCGCCGATTGGGCGAGGTTGGGGAAAAGGGATATGATTTCATCGACTTGCGGGGCTGGCAGCCCCTCGCGCATGCAATCGCCCAGCAAGAAGCTTTCGGCGGGCAGACCGTTGGCCCAGACGATTTCATGACGGTCGAACATGAGGTGGTGGTAGGTGACCGAGGTCAGATCATGCGCCACGTCGATGCCCGGCCAGCCGATCAGATGCTTGGCGGGGGCCAGAACCTCGGCCTCGCCAAAAGCCAGTTCAACCTGCCAGCCGCGCAGGAGCAGCCGATGCTGGGGTGAGACCAGCAGAGCGCGCCCCGGTACGCCAAGCCCCAGAACGCCCGATTGAATGCGGATCGGCCGAAGTTCGGGCCGGCGGTTCAGGCCGCGCGCATCTAACCGCGCCGACCCGGCCCAACGCACAGGCTGGGGCCCGTGATCGGCCGTCACCACCAGATTGCCGACGCAAATATCCTCAACCGCGCGGAGGCCGGTTGGCGTTTCCAGCATTGTGCCGGAGGCAAAACAGGGCATGACGGGGGGCTGGAGGTCTTCGTAGTCGATAGGTGTGTAGCCAGTACGGCTTGGCCCGCGCACGATACTATCGCCGTCCTCGAGACCGGGAATCTCGTCACCGCTATCTGCCATGATATAGTAACGAAGGACGCCACCCACGTTAAGACTGAGAATTTTCACTGGTATTGTGACGGGCCCGGTGCCGCCTGCTGGCGTATATGTGACAGTGGTATCGAAAATGAGAGAATAGCTCGTCACAGTACCTGCTGAAGTCGTGAAAATCTGCGAAGCACCAGGATCGGCGTTTTCATTGGCCTGCAATGTGTCGTCGTCATCCGTGATGGTAACGGTGATGACGGTCGTTACAGTTTGCGGCGACGTCGTGGTGATAAACCCAATCGGCACCTCATACATCTCGACTGTGGCCATCGGCATTGTCAGGCCCGCCCGTCAGTCATCATTACTCAACCCTTCGGAGATTAACCTCTCCTTAGGACCACCTATTCGTTAACAAGCCGTTAACCCCTATCGCGCTTGGGCAAAGCCCAGCGTCAAAAAGATATCACCGGTGCAAGGCGGTCGCAAAAAGCGCTATTTCCCCAGCCGCCGATTGCGCATCGCGATCAGTTTCAGGCGCAGCGCGTTCAGCTTGATGAAACCGGCGGCGTCTTTTTGATCGTAGGCGCCCGCGTCATCCTCAAACGTCACGTGTGCTTCGGAATAAAGCGAGTGGTCGGACCAGCGGCCAACCGTCCGGGCGAGGCCTTTGTAGAGCTTCAGGCGGACCGTGCCGATCACATGCTCCTGACTTTTGTCGATCAGGGCTTGCAGCATCTCACGCTCGGGCGCGAACCAGAAGCCGTTATAGATCAGCTCGGCATATTGCGGCATGATCTGGTCTTTCAGATGCGCGGCGCCACGATCCAGCGTGATCTGCTCAATCCCGCGATGTGCCTCAAGCAGCAGGGTGCCGCCGGGGGTCTCGTAGATGCCGCGGGATTTCATGCCGACGAACCGCCCCTCGACCAGGTCCAGCCGCCCGATGCCGTGCTTGCCGCCCAGCTCGTTCAGCTTCGTCAGGATCGTGGCGGGCGACATCGCTTCGCCGTTGATGCTGACCGCGTCGCCCTTTTCGAACCCGATCTCGATGTATTCGGGCGTATCGGGGGCGTCCTCAGGGTGCACGGTGCGCTGATAGACGTAATCGGGGGCCTCATCGGCGGGGTCTTCCAGCACCTTGCCCTCTGACGATGTGTGCAGAAGATTGGCATCCACGCTGAACGGCGCCTCGCCGCGCTTGTCCTTGGCGATGGGGATCTGGTGCTGTTCGGCGAACTCCAACAGCTTGGTGCGGCTGGACAAATCCCATTCCCGCCAGGGCGCGATCACCCGGATATCCGGGTTCAGCGCGTAAGCGGCCAGTTCAAACCGGACCTGATCGTTGCCTTTGCCGGTCGCCCCGTGCGCGACGGCATCGGCGCCCGTCTCGGCCGCGATGCGGATCAGGTGCTGCGAGATCAGCGGCCGCGCGATCGAGGTGCCCAAGAGATAGAGCCCCTCATAGAGCGCATTGGCGCGGAACATCGGAAACACGAAGTCGCGGACGAATTCCTCGCGAATGTCCTCGATATGGATGTTTTCCGGTTTGATCCCCAAGAGTTCGGCCTTTTTGCGCGCCGGCTCAAGCTCTTCCCCCTGGCCCAGATCGGCGGTGAAGGTCACCACCTCGCAGCCATATTCCGTCTGCAGCCATTTCAGGATGATCGAGGTATCGAGGCCGCCCGAATAGGCGAGGACGACTTTTTTCGGCGCGGACATGAACGGGGCCTCCGGGCGTGGGTGTGACGGGCGGCGATTATCGGGTTTTGCCCTTGGGGGCAAGGCACTTGCGCGATGCACGCTTTCGCGCGAGGTAGGGGGATGAGCACCTTTGCCAAAGCCGCCCGCGATGCCGAGGCCGCGATGCGCGGCCTGTTCCCGCCCACGCCGTTGCAGCGCAACGACCACCTGTCCGATCGCTATGGCGCCGATATCTGGCTGAAGCGCGAGGATCTGTCGCCGGTCCGCTCCTACAAGCTGCGCGGCGCGTTCAACGCGATGCGCAAGGTGCTGGCCGCCAGGCCCGATCAGCGGCAATTCGTCTGCGCCAGCGCGGGCAATCATGCCCAGGGCGTGGCCTATGTCTGCCGCCATTTCGGGGTCGAGGGCGTGGTTTTCATGCCTGTTACGACGCCGCAGCAAAAAATCCAGAAGACGCAGATTTTCGGGGGCGGGCAGGTCCGGATTGAGCTGACGGGCGATTATTTCGACGACACTCTGCGTGCCGCGCAAAGCTATTGCGCGAAGGTTGGCGCGCATTTCCTGTCGCCCTTCGACGACGCAGACGTGATTGAGGGTCAGGCCAGTGTCGCGGTTGAGTTGTTGGCGGAAATGGCGCGCGCGCCGGATATGGTGATCTTGCCGGTCGGCGGGGGCGGGCTCTCGGCGGGCACCGTCTCGTATTTTCACGAGGTCGCGCCGCAGACCGCGTTCCGCTTCGTTGAGCCTGCCGGCGGTGCCTCACTGGCCGCGGCGCTGGAAAAGGGCGCGCCGATCAAGCTGCCCAAGGTCAATACCTTCGTCGACGGCGCCGCCGTGGCCGAGATCGGGCGGCTGACCTTCAAGGCGCTTGCGCAGACCAATCCCGCCGATGTCCTGGCCGCCCCCGAGGATCGGATTTGCGCGACCATGCTGGAGATGCTGAATGTCGAGGGCGTGGTGCTTGAACCGGCCGGCGCGCTGTCGGTCGACGTGCTGCCCGAGCTTGCCGATGCCATCCGCGGTAAATCGGTGGTTTGCGTGACCTCCGGCGGCAATTTCGATTTTGAGCGTTTGCCCGAAGTGAAGGAACGCGCCCAGCGCTATTCCGGGGTGAAGAAATACTTCATCCTGCGGCTGCCGCAACGCCCCGGCGCCTTGCGTGAGTTTCTTGCGATCCTCGGCCCCGATGATGACATCGCCCGCTTTGAATACCTCAAGAAATCAGCGCGCAACTTCGGCTCGGTCCTGATCGGGATCGAGACCAGCGATGCCGCGAATTTCGAAGGCCTCTTCACGCGGCTCGACCAGGTCGGTTTTGCCTGGCGCGACATCACATCTGACGAAACGCTGGCCGAGTTCCTGATTTAGCCGATAGGGGCTCAGGCCACCGCCTTCACCTCACCGGATTCCAGGAACATGCGCCGCGATTCCTGATAGATCGCAAGGATTTGCGGCACCATCACCTCATCCGCGCGCCCGTTGGCCGCCAGCTTTTCACCGTATTGGCAGAGCGTTCCAAAATCCTCAAAACCCAGATTCAGCGCGCTGCCTTTCAGAAAGTGCAGATCATCGCCCAGCCGCGCTGGATCGGGGTTCGTTGCCAATCGCTTGGTAACCTCTTCCACCTCTTCCAAAAACAGCTCAACCACCTCTGCGAAATCTTCATGTCCAACTTCATCGCGAAGTTGATTCACCCTTTCCCAATCAATCATATCCCACCTCCAGAAAACCCAATCCCACATGGGCAAAGCTAGGGGGCGTATCTTAACGGTCGGTAAGTATTTCGGACCAAATAGATGCAACTTTAGGATTCACCGCGTCTTAAGCTGCGATGGGTCATGAAGGTGTGGAATCGCTCGAAAGAGGTCCCGTGAACGCCATCGTGCCAAACCCAGATCTGTCCGACATCACCGAACAGGCCCAGCGCCGTCGGGTGCTGATTGTCGATGACAGCCGCATGCAGCGCAAGATTCTGCAAGCCTCCCTGAAGCGGGGCAATTATGATGTCGACGAAGCAGGCAGCGGCACCGAAGCGCTAGAGCTGATGCGTCAGCAGGCTTACGATTTCGTGCTGAGCGACTGGATGATGCCGGGCCTCAACGGGCTTGAGCTTTGCCGTGCGTTTCGCGGGTTGTCCCAGGACCGCTACGGGTACTTCATCCTCCTCACCGCGAAGAACGAGAAATCGGAGGTCGCCCAGGGGCTTGAGGTGGGAGCTGATGACTTTCTGGCCAAGCCGGTTAATGCGGCCGAACTGCACGCCCGCATGATCGCGGGCGAGCGTATCCTGAAAATGGAGCGTGAGCTGACCGAAAAGAACCGCATCGTCAATGAAACGCTTGATGAACTGCGCGATGTCCACGCCGCACTTGACCGTGACCTGATCGAAGCGCGCAAACTACAGATGACCCTGGTGCGCGAGCGTCAGCGCGACCTTGGGTCGGCTGAAATCGCCGTGATGCTGCGCCCGTCGGGCCATGTGGGCGGCGATCTGGTGGGCTACTTCATGCTCAGCCCAAGCAAGCTGGCGTTTTATGCGATCGACGTCTCTGGCCATGGTGTCGCCTCGGCGATGCTAGCGGCACGCCTGGCCGGTATGTTCACCAGCTCAACACCCGAGGGCAATGTCGCCATCGCGCTGGACGGCAGCGATCAAGCCGAGGCGTTTGCCCCCGATGTGGTCGCGGGCCGCATGAACCGGATCGTGATTGAGACGATGCAGGTCGATCAGTACTTCACGGTTATCTACGCCGTGGCCGATCTGGTCACCGGCCAGGTCTCTTTCGTGCAGGCGGGCCATCCGCACCCCTTTCTTCTGCGTGCCGATGGTACGATTGAGACGCTGGGCGAAGGCGGTCTTCCCGTGGGCCTTGTGCCCGATGCGGCCTATTCGCGGACCGACATTCAGATGCAGCCCGGCGACCGTTTGCTGCTCATGTCCGATGGTCTGACCGAGGCCGCGGATGAAACGGGCGAAGAACTGGGCGAAGAGGGTGTCATGACCTTTGTGCGCAAGAATGCCTCGATGCGCGGCTCAACCCTGCTTGAAGCGCTGGTTTGGGACGTTCAGGCCTTCGCCGGGTCGGGCGATATGAGCGATGATATCTCGGGCGTCCTATACGAATTCCGCGGTGCGGGCGGTGGCGACCTGTCTTAGGAAATGCCGATCGCCCTGATTTGGAATGATCTCCGGCGCCGCCGACAAAGGTGTCCAGACCGCCATGTGGTCGGCTTCTGACGGGGCGCCAAGGGCGCGCACCGGTCGGGCAAGATAGACCACGCAGACCTTCTCGGCCCAGAGATCGTATTCCGGCATATAGGTAAATCGGCGAAAAGCGCCCAGCCGACGCGGGGCCGATATGCTCCACCCGGTTTCCTCGAAAACCTCGCGATGCAAGGCCGCCAGGGGCTGTTCGCCGGGGTCGATACCGCCGCCCGGCAGCTGAAACTCGGGCACAGGCTGGGCTTGGTGGGTCAGCAGCACGTCACCACGGCGCAGCAGGATGGCATAAACCCCCGGCCGCGCCGAATAATTGCGGCCGGCCGCGACGGCCTCGCCAAATCGCCTGATCATGCCGACCCCTTTGTGAAAGCGTTTCTGCCCCTATATACTGCCCTTCATGCCAGAGGCGCAGGCCCAAGGAAACCTCATGTCATTCGGATCTCAAATCGCCTGGGACGATACCGTCCTTCCTTTTCAGCTTGACCGCGCCGACATCCGTGGCCGCATCGCACGGCTTGACGGTGTGTTGGATAACGTGCTGGCGCAGCACGATTATCCGGGCCCGGTCGAGGCTTTGGTCGCCGAGGCCGCTTTGCTGACCGCGCTGATCGGTCAGACCATCAAACTGCGCTGGAAGCTGTCGCTGCAGATCCGCGGCGACGGGCCCGTGCGCTTGATCGCCACCGATTATTACGGCCCGACCGACGATGGTCAGCCCGCGCGCATCCGCGCCTGGGCCAGCTATGATCCCGAAAAGGTTGATCCCCAGGCAGCGCCCTTCCCGCAGATTGGCCAGGGCTATTTCGCCTTTCTGATCGACCAGGGCGAGGGTACGACACCCTATCAGGGCATCACGCCGCTTTCGGGCGGGTCGCTGTCGGCCTGCGCCGAGACGTATTTCGCCCAGTCCGAGCAGCTGCCCACGCGGTTTCAACTGACCTTCGGCAGATCGCAGCTGCCCGGCGAACGGGAGGGCTGGCGCGCCGGGGGTGTGATGCTGCAGCACATGCCCAAGGCCAGCCCGCTTGTCGCCAAGGATGGCGGGTCGGGCGAGGCGGGGCTGCTGCAGGCCGAGGATGTGCTCTATGGTGACGATCAGGAAAACTGGGCCCGCGCCAATCTGCTGCTGGATACGGTTGAGGAGCTTGAGCTGATCGGCCCCGGCGTACAGCCGACGGAGCTTTTGGTGCGCCTGTTCCACGAAGAGGTGCCGCGTGTCTTCGATGCGCAGCCGGTCACCTTCGGCTGCACCTGCTCGGCCGACAAGGTGCGGCAGAGCCTGTCGATCTATTCGGCCAAGGATATCGACACCATGACAACCGAAGACGGCATCGTTACCGCCGATTGCCAATTCTGCGGCGCGCATTATGAGTTCGACCCGGCGACATTGGGGTTCGAGGCCGAGGGGGCGACGGGTGAGCCTGAGTGACGCGTTCACGCAGGCCGTAGCCGGCGCGGGTGGCGAAAGCTCGGACTTCGATCTGAACCCCGGCTACGCACCGCCCGCGGGTCGCGCCCTCCGCCCTGCCGGTGTGTTGGTGGCCTGCCTTGCAGCGCCGTCCGGCCCGCAATTGGTGCTGACGAAGCGATCCTCGCGCCTTAAGCACCATCCGGGCCAGATCGCTTTTCCCGGCGGCAAGGTCGATCCGACCGATGACGGCCCGGTCGCCGCCGCCTTGCGCGAGGCCGAGGAAGAGGTGGGATTGCCCCGCGATCAGGTCGACGTCCAAGGCACTTTGCCGCCGCACGAGACGGTCACCGGTTTCACGATAACCCCTGTTTTGGGCTGGATTAGAGACGATTTTCGCCCCATCCCCGAGGCGGGAGAGGTCGATGAGGTCTTTCTGGTGCCCCTGGCCCATGTCGTGACGCCGGCCAATTATGTGACCCAATCGCGCCTCTGGCGCGGGCAGCGCCGTTTCTACTATGCCGTCCCCTACGGCCCCTATTACATCTGGGGCGCCACGGCCCGCATCCTGCGCGGCTTGGCCGAAAGGATAGCGATGTGAAGCTGGAGAATGCCGATTGGTTGACCGCGCCCGAGGTGCAATCGCTGATGGCCCGGTTCGAAGAGGCGGGTCATGAGATTCTGGCGGTGGGTGGCTGCGTGCGCGATACGATCACAAAGGGCTTCGTACGCGACATCGACCTCAGCACAAGCGCGCGGCCGGAAGAGGCGATCCATCTGATCGAGGCGGCGGGCCACAAGGCCGTCCCGACAGGCATCGACCATGGCACGGTGACGGCGGTCACCCCCTTCAACGACATCGAAATCACCACCTTTCGCAAGGATGTAGAAACCGATGGGCGCCGCGCAGTGGTCGCGTTTTCCGACAGCATCCATGAAGACGCGATCCGGCGGGATTTCACCATGAACGCGCTTTACGCCAAGCGTGACGGCACGGTGCTTGATCCGCTCTACGGTCTTGAAGACCTGAAAGCGCGCAGGATCCGGTTTATTGGCGACCCCCTGGAGCGAATTCGCGAGGATTATCTGCGGATCCTGCGGTTTTTCCGGTTCTTCGCGCATTATGCCCGCCCGGGGGATGGGATCGATCCCGACGGTCTGGCCGCCTGTGCCTTGCTGTCCGAGGGGCTGGAAAAGGTCTCGCGTGAGCGTATCGGGGCCGAGGTTCTGAAGCTGCTTGATGCCCTCGACCCCGGCCCTGCCTTTGCCGCGATGGAGGCCTCCGGCGTCCTTGCCCGAATTTTGCCCGGTGCGACAGCGCGGGTTCTGCCGCGCCTTTTGCATCTTGAGAGCCAATATCCGATTGAAGGGCGCATGATACCCCCTCGTGACCGGATCGCCCGGCTGGCCAGCCTTGGCGGGCAGGACGTGCCCGAGCGTCTGCGCCTCAGCAAGGCCGACAGCCAGAGGTATCATCTGATGCGCGTGGAAGCCGGTCTTGCGACCGGGCCTGGCGAGTTGGCTTATCGCCACGATTACTGGACCGCCATCCATACTCTGATGCTGCGCTGGGCCGTTTTGGAGCAGCCCTTCGATGAGACCGCGCTGGGCGCCGCACAGCGCGGGGCGGACGCGAAATTCCCCCTCCGCGCTGGCGATCTGATGCCTGATTACCAAGGCCCCGCGCTTGGTGCGCGGATGAAAGAGCTTGAGGCACGCTGGGTCGCCTCGGACTTCACGCTGGACCGGAAGGCACTTTTGCGCTGACGTACAACCTGGGGGCGTGACACTAGGTCAGCTTTGTTGTATCAGATGCAAATCACTGGAAGGAGAACGCTATGGTTCACGGGATCATTTTTTACCTGCGCTGACAGGACCGATCCCGTTTGGGCGGCCTGTTAGTCGCCGCTTCGCCATATTGTTCTACATCGCTCTGAGGGAGCGCCTTCCATGTTCCGCTATTTCGAAAATCTGGTCGATCCTTATACGGCGTATGAGGAGACGAACACGCCTCCGCAGCGGCTTTGGCCGTTCCTGCGTGAGTATTCGCAGCCGTTTCGCGGGCTCTTCGTCGTCACGGCAATCAGCTCGGTCATCGTGGCTTTCGTTGAGATTGCGCTGATCTGGTATATGGGCCGGGTGGTTGACCTGTTGTCATCCGGCGGACCCGAGGCCGTTTGGGACGCTTATGGCACCGAGCTGATCCTGGCCGCCGGTTTCATCCTGATCCTGCGTCCGGTTCTGCAGGGTGCGAACGTGCTGCTTCTGAACAACGCGATCATGCCGAATTTCGGCACGCTGATCCGCTGGCGGGCACATCGCCATGTGCTGCGGCAATCGGTCGGCTGGTTTGAGAACGACTTCGCGGGCCGCATCGCCAACCGCATCATGCAGACGCCCCCGGCAGCGGGCGAGGCGGTATTCCATGTGTTCGACGCCATTGCATACGCGCTGGCTTACCTGATCGGTGCGGTGATCCTGCTGGCCGAAGCTGACCTGCAACTGGCCCTGCCTCTGCTGGGCTGGCTGGTGCTTTATGCTTTGCTTGTCCGCTGGACGCTGAAGCGTGTCGGCCCCGCGTCGAAAGCCGCCTCCGATGCCCGCAGCGAGGTGACGGGCCGCGTGGTTGACGCCTATACGAACGTGCATTCGGTCAAGATGTTCGCCCATCATGATCGCGAGCTCGACTACGCCAAGGAGGCGATCGAGAACACCAAGCGCACCTTCAGCGCCGAGATGCGTATCTATACCACGATGGATGTGGTGCTGGTGTTCCTGAACGGTCTGCTGATCGTGGGCGTCGTCGGCTGGGCGTTCGGCCTTTGGATGGCAGGCTCGGCCAGCGTGGGTGTCGTCGCGGCTGCCGCTGCGCTGACGCTGCGGATGAATGCGATGACCGGCTGGATCATGTGGGCTCTGTCGACCTTCTTCCGCTCGCTGGGCGTGGTGGCGGAGGGGATGGAGACGATCGCCCAGCCTGTCACCCTGATCGACCGGCCCGATGCCAAGCCCTTGCAGCTGACCGATGGCCGGATCGAGATCACCGATTTGTCGCACCATTACGGGCGCGGCACCGGCGGGCTGGACGGTGTCAGCCTGACCATCGCACCGGGCGAGAAGGTGGGCCTGATCGGGCGGTCAGGTGCGGGAAAATCGACCCTCGTCAAGCTGCTTTTGCGGTTTTATGACCCCGAGGGCGGGGCGATCAGGATCGACGGCCAGGACATCACGCAGGTGACGCAGGACAGTCTGCGCCGGGTGATCGGGATGGTGCAGCAGGACAGCTCCCTTCTGCATCGCTCTGTCGGGGAAAACATCCTCTATGGCCGCCCAGAGGCCAGCGAAGCCGAGATGATTGAGGCCTCCAAGCGGGCCGAGGCGCATGATTTCATCGTCGAGCTGGAAGACCCTGAGGGGCGCCGGGGCTATGCCTCGCGCGTGGGCGAGCGTGGCGTGAAGCTGTCGGGCGGTCAGCGGCAGCGCGTGGCGATTGCGCGGGCGATCCTGAAGGATGCGCCGATCCTTCTGCTGGATGAGGCGACCAGCGCGCTGGACAGCGAGGTTGAGGCCGCGATTCAGGAAACGCTCTATGGTGTGATGGAGGGCAAGACGGTGATCGCCATCGCGCACCGCCTGTCGACCATCGCGCATATGGACCGGATCGTGGTGATCGACGATGGCCGCATCGTGGAAGAAGGCTCGCATGAGGCGCTTTTGGCGGAAGGCGGGCTATATGCCCGGTTCTGGAACCGTCAATCTGGCGGGTTCATCGGAACCGAAGAGGCCGCTGAATGAAGTTCGATCCGTTCAAACCGGTCGACACGGCGCCGCCCCGCACGCTGGGCGCGTTCTTTCGCTGGTGCCTGGGCGGGTCGTGGCCGATTCTGGGGGTGGCGGGCTTTGTCTCAGCTCTGGCGGGCACGCTTGAGGTGATCTCGGCCTTATTGCTGGGCTGGGTGATCGATGCGGCCCTGGCGTCCGAGCCGGGGGCGATCTTTACCGACAATGCCTGGCTTCTGGCGGCCTTCGTCGTCTTCTACCTGCTGGTCAGGCCGCTGGTCTTCGGGGCGTCGGCGGCGTTGCAATCGATCTGGGTCGGGCCGAACGTGATGCCCCAGGTCCTCAGCCGCATCCACCGCTGGACATTGGGCCAGGCGGTGACGTTCTTTGACAATGATTTTGCCGGGCGGCTGGCGCAAAAGCAGATGCAGGCGGCCCGCGCCGTCACCGATGTGGCGACCGAGATCATCAACGTGGTCGCCTTCGCGCTGGCCTCGATCATCGGGTCGGCGATCTTTCTTCTGGCGATTGACGGCTGGGTCGCGCTGGCGCTGAGCATCTGGTTGGTCTTCTACCTGGCGCTGATCCGGTTTTTCATGCCGCGCATCCGCAGCCGGTCAACCGCGCGGGCTGCGGCGCGGGCGAATGTGACGGGCCAAGTCGTCGACACGATCACCAATATCAAGACGGTGAAACTGTTCGCCCATGATGAGCATGAAGACCGCGCCGCCCTGAAAAGCATGGCGAAGTATCGTGAAAGGGCGCTCAGCTTCGGCACCGTCTCGGCCTGGTTTCGGCTGTCGCTGATGGCGCTGGCGGGTGTGCTGCCGGTTATCCTGGTGGGCGGCACGCTGCTGCTCTGGTCGCAAGGCCTGGCCAGCGCGGGCGAGATCGCGGCGGCGGGTGCCATTTCGATCCGCATCAGCCAGATGACCGGCTGGGTCAGTTTCACGCTGATGTCGATCTATGCCAGCGTGGGTGAGGTTGAGGATGGGATGCGCACCCTGACCCCGCCTTACACCCTGACAGATGCCGACGATGCGCGCGATATCGGCACCGTGAGAGGCGAGATCACGTTCGAGGATGTGGGCTTCGCCTATGGCCGCCAGTCGGGCGGGGTTGAGCATATCCGCCTGACCATTCCCCCCGGCGAAAAGGTGGGCATCGTGGGCGCTTCGGGGGCGGGTAAATCCACCCTCGTGGCCCTGCTTTTGCGCCTTTATGACACTGAAGAGGGCCGCGTTCTGATCGATGGGCAGGATGTGCGCGACGTGACGCAGGAAAGCCTGCGCCGGCAGATCGCGATGGTCACGCAGGAGACGGCGATGTTCAACCGCTCGGCCCGCGACAACATCCTCTATGGCCGCCCCGATGCGTCCGAGGACGAAGTGATTGAGGCCGCGCGCCGCGCTGAAGCCCATGATTTCATTCCGAAACTGGCCGACCACAATGGCCGCAAAGGGTACGACGCCCATCTGGGTGAGCGTGGCGTGAAGCTGTCCGGCGGGCAGCGTCAGCGGATCGCGCTGGCGCGCGCATTTCTGAAGAACGCGCCCATTCTGGTACTGGATGAGGCGACGAGCGCGCTGGATTCCGAGGTTGAGGCCTCAATCCAGACGGCGCTTGCCCGTGTGATGGTGGGCAAGACGGTGCTGGCCATCGCGCACCGCCTATCGACCCTGTCCGAGATGGACCGGATCGTGGTGATGGATGAGGGCCGGATCGTCGAGGAGGGTACCCATGACGCCCTTCTGGCGCAGAACGGCCTTTATGCACGCTATTGGAACCGCCAATCCGGCGGGTTCATCGGGGCGGATGACAAGACCGAGGCGGCCGAGTGAAGCTGACGGTTGAGCGGTTGGGCCATTTGGGCGACGGCGTAGCCGAGGGGCCCGTCTTCGTGCGGGGTGGCCTGCCCGGTGAGGTGGTCGAGGGCGCGGTTGCGGGCGACAGGATGGACGCGCCCAAGATCTTGCAGCCATCCCCCCTGCGGGTCAAAGCGCCCTGTCCGCATTACAAGGCCTGTGGTGGCTGCGCGCTGATGCATGCGAAGGACGAATTTGTCGCCGATTGGAAGGTCGATGTGGTGCGCAGCGCCCTTGCAGCGCAGGGGATCGAAGCCCCCTTCCGGGCGATCCAAACCTCTCCGCCGCGATCCCGCCGGCGCGCGGTGTTCTCGGGCCGCCGTACCAAGGCGGGCGCCATCGTGGGGTTCCACGGGCGCGCCTCGGACACGGTGATCGGCGTGCCGCAATGCCATCTGGTCACACCCGCGCTGCTGGCAACGCTGCCCGCGCTTGAGCAGATCACGGCCAAAGCCGCCTCGCGCAAAGGCGAGCTGTCGCTGACCGTCACCGAAACCGAGGGTGGCGCGGATGTTTCGGTTCTGGGCGGCAAACCTCTCGATGCCGCCCTCCGTCAGGATCTGGCTCAGATTGCCGAGGCGCATGATTTCGCCCGCCTGACATGCGACGGCGAAACCACCGCGCTGCGCGTCCCACCGACGATTCGGTTTGGCGCCGCGCAGGTGCAGATACCCGCCGGCGCCTTTCTACAAGCGACACTGGCGGGCGAACTGGCCCTTACGACCGCGGCCATCGGCATCGTGGAAAACGCGCAACGTGTGGTCGACCTCTTTGCCGGGTTGGGAACGTTCGCCCTGCCGCTGTCGGTTGGTTGCGAGGTTCATGCCGTCGAAGGCGACGCTGCGATGATGTCCGCCCTCGAAAACGGCTGGCGCGGGGCCAATGGCTTGCGCCGCGTCACGACCGAAGCGCGCGACCTGTTCCGTCGCCCCCTGATGCCGGACGAACTGGCCCGCTTCGATGCCGCCGTCATCGACCCGCCGCGTGCCGGGGCCGAGGCGCAGATCGCCCAGCTGGCCCAGGCCCAGATCCCCCGCATCGCGCATGTCTCGTGCAACCCGGTGACCTTCGCGCGTGATGCAAAGACGCTCATATTGTCAGGATACAGCCTCGATTTCGTCCAAGTTGTCGATCAGTTCCGCTGGAGCCCCCATGTTGAGCTTGCGGCATCCTTCACCAAGCGCCATATCGCCTGAGGGCAGGACGGAGACGATGATGGGCTTTCGGGAAAAGCTGGCCGATTGGCTGGATCAGGCATGGGTGCGCAATGCGATCATCGGGGTGATCGTGTTCAACGCCGTTACCCTCGGCATGGAGACATCCGATACCCTGATGTCGCGCTGGGGCGATTTGATCCACTTGGCCGACATGATCTGTCTGTCGATCTTCGTCACCGAAATCGCGCTGAAACTGGTGGCCCATGGCGGGCGGTTCTTCCGCTCGGGCTGGAACATCTTCGACTTTCTGATCGTGGGCGTAGCGCTTGTGCCCGGCGCGCAGACATTCAGCGTGCTGCGGGCTTTGCGCGTTCTTCGGGTGCTGCGCGTGATCTCGGCTTTCCCACGCCTCCGCCGGGTGGTCGAAGGGTTCGTGACCGCCCTTCCCGGCATGGGGTCGGTCTTTTTGCTGATGGCGATCGTGTTCTATATCGGCGCGGTCATGGCGACGAAGCTCTTTGGCGACAGCTTTCCCGAATGGTTCGGCACGTTAGGCAGCAGCGCCTATTCTCTCTTCCAGATCATGACGCTGGAAAGCTGGTCGATGGGCATCGTCCGCCCGGTGATGGAGGTTTACCCCTACGCTTGGGTCTTTTTCGTGCCGTTCATCATGGTCACCACCTTCGCGGTGGTGAACCTTTTGGTCGGTCTGATCGTCAATTCGATGCAGGATGCCCATGCCACCGAAGACAACGCCAAGACCGATGCCTACCGTGACGAGGTTCTGGCCCGGCTTGAGGCGATTGAAGAACAGCTGTCAGAACGCCGCAACTGACGCGAAAGCCGTTCCGTTTACCAAGTTTTTAAGGTATAAGGCCAAAAAACACGAGCAGATAACAAACTTTAGGGGCAGAGCGTTGGGTAGCGGGTTTTTCCGATTTCTTGTGATGTTGTGTGTGGTGGCGGGCCTGTCGGGCTGCGCCTCGAAGTTTCGCACCTATAACGGGCCCGAGGTCACGCGGGTCGTGGTGATGAAGTCCGAGCGGATGATGTATCTGGTGCATCATGACCGCGCGCTGAAAGCCTATGAGGTCGATCTGGGGTTTGCCCCCGATGGCCATAAAGAGGCCGAGGGCGATGGGCGCACGCCCGTCGGGAACTACATCATCGACCGGCGCAATCCCAACAGCACCTGGCATCTGTCACTGGGCATCAACTATCCGAATGAAGAGGATATCGCCCGCGCCAAGGCACTGGGCGTCGATCCAGGCGGCGACATCTTCATCCATGGCGGCCCGCGCCCCGGGATCGACAAGGATGAGATCGACTGGACGGCCGGCTGCATCGCCGTGACCAATCGCGAGATGGAGGATATCTATGCGATGGTGAAAGACGGCACGCCGATTGAGATTTTGCCGTAAAACGTTAGCCGCCGGTGATCAGCGTCCACCAGATCTTGCCGTTCGGCTCCTGATAGAACGAAAAGCCCAGATCGCGCGCGGTGGGGTCCAGCATCACATTGCGCGTATCGGGCTTTTCCATCCAGGCGGCCAGCGTCTCAAGCTCGGTCTCGTAGGTCTCCGAGATATTCTCGCCTTTCAGCTGGCCGGAATAGCCTGCGCGGCGCACCCGGTCGATGGGCGAGGAGCCGTCTGATCCGAAATGCCAGGGCCGGTTCTGCACCGACATATCACGCGAATGTGTAGCCGCCGCCGCATTCAAAGACGCGTTCAGCCGCAAGGGCTCCGACCCCGCCGCCTGTCGCAATGCGTTAACGGAATCGAGGATGCGGAACTGGATGCGCGACGATTCACCCGCCGAAATGCGATAGACTTGGGGAAGCGGGCGCCCATCGGGCCCGATTTGCGGCGCATCGGCGGGCACACAGGCCGCCAGACCCACAAAAAGGCCCGTCATCAGAAGAGATCTTCGCACGTTACTTACCTACCCCGAGTCGATTTCCGGCGACCAGCCTTAGCCCGAAGCCACCGTCTATTCCAATAGACAACCATGCAACACTCGGCAATCTGACGCTTGTTTGATTTGCGGTGGGGACGTTCTGCCACTAAATTCCAGTGCGAAATTCGAGGAGTTGATGCAATGAATGGCGATTCGTCCGCCCCCTTCAGCCGCCGCCGCTTTCTGGGCACCGCGGCTGTCGCACTGGGTGCCTCTGCCGTGCCGGCCCTTGGCCAGCAAGCGGGAACCATTGAGTTTGAAAACGATATCGCGGGCAGTGTGCGCCGCAATATCTCAAGCTTCCGTGCGCTGGATTGGCGGCCCTATTTCGACAATACGCGCGGCGGCGCGATCCTGGTCGATATCACCTCGCGCGCGCTGCATTACTGGAGCGAGGATCAGTCGATCTACAAGCTCTACCCGACCTCTGTGCCGCTATCCGAGGATTTGACCCGCCGCGGACGTACCCGGGTGACGCTGAAGGATCCCGCGCCCGATTGGCGCCCGACGCCTGCGATGAAACAGCGCAACCCCGAATGGCCCGATTACATGCCGCCGGGCCCGGATAACCCGCTGGGTATCCGCGCGCTGCACCTCAGCTGGACCTATTACCGCATCCACGGCACCCACGATACGCGCAAGATCGGCCGCCGGTCGTCAAACGGGTGCATCGGGCTTTATAACGAGCATATCGTTGAGCTGTTCGATATGGCCAAGGTCGGCACGCAGGTTCTGCTGATCTGAAGCGGCTTCAGGGCAAGGTTTCAAAGGGGCGGCACGTTCGGGTGCCGCCTTTTTTCATGCCGCTGTCAGGCGGTCCACCGCATGGGCCGAGGCGTCTTCATAGGGCACAAGCACCAGATCGGCGCCCAGATCGCGGTAGGATTTGCCCTCATCCGGCTGATCGACGGCCAGTGCGACCATTCCGGTGAAGCCCGCCGCGCGTAGCCCGTGCAAAAGCGAGAGCTGCGGGTCGGCCTCGGTCAGCGCACCCTTGCGGCGCGGCACGGCCGAGATCACGCCCCGAACCCCCGCAAACGGCAGGTGGGCCGCAAATTCAGGGTCGGTGGCATCGCCGAAATGCCCGTCAAACCCGGCCTCGCGCCAGGCACGCAAGGCGTCGGGGTCGAAATCGACGCCCAGAACGCGGAAGCCCTTGCCGCGCAACCCGTTGCCGATGTTGCGGCCGTAATGGCCAAGGCCGAAGATCACGTAGTCGTAATCATTCCGGCCCGCCGCGCTGTCCGACGCAGTCTCGCGGAAGGGAACGCGCCGCTCGAAAAGGCCGAGGAAGGGCTCAGCTATGTCATAGAGGTGGTGGGAATAGGTGATCATGTAAACCGACAGCGCGATCGTCACAAGGCCCACCAGCGTGACGAGGCCCATGGCCTGATCGCTGACATGGCCGATGCTGATGCCCATCGCCATGAAGATCAGCGAAAACTCCGAGATTTGCGCGACGGTCAGACCCGCCAGAAACCCGGTGCGGCGGCCGTAGCCGAGATACCCCATGATCGCCAGAACGATCAGCGGGTTACCGATCAGCACGAAAAGCGACAGCACGATGGCGGGCAGGATCTGCTGGCCCAGCGTCGACAGATCAATGGCAGCACCTAGGTGCAGGAAGAAGAAGAGCAGCAGGAAGTCCCGCAGGCTGGCCAGGCGTGACCCGATAGCCTCGCGAAACGGGGTCGAGGCGAGGGAAACGCCCGCCAGAAGGCCGCCGAGCTCTTTCCCCACGCCCACCGCATCGCCGAAAGCTGCCAGCCCCGCCGCCCAGCCCACCGCGAAGATCACCAAAAGCTCGGGCGACCGCGCGATCAGGGCCAAGAGCGGATCAGCGGCATAGCGGATGAAGATCGCAACGAAAGTGATCATCAGAACACCGCCGCCGATCACCTTGAGGATCTCGAACGCCCCGCCCCCCGCGCCAGCCGCCCCCACCCCGATCGCCGCCAGCACGACCATGGCCAGGACGACGAAGATGTCCTGCACGATTAGGAACCCCAAGGCGATCTTGCCGTGGAGCGCGCCGATTTCCTGTTTGTCGGACAGAAGCTTGACGATGATGATGGTCGACGAGAATGTCAGCGCGATGGCGACGTAGATCGAGGTCAGCCAGTCCAGCCCCAGCGCAAGACAGATCAGAAACCCGAAAGCGGCGGTAAAACCGACCTGGCCGAGGCCCGTGGCCACCGCCACTTTGCCGAGGTTGCGCACTAGCCCAATATCCAGCTTAAGCCCCACCAGGAACAGCAGCACGGCGATGCTGATCTGGCTGAGCGTCTCGACGAAATCGGTTGAGGCGACCAGCCCCAGCACATCAGGCCCGGCCAGGATGCCCGCCGCGATGAAAGCCACGACAAGCGGCTGACGCAGGATCAGGCCGATAAGGCCCAAAGCCGCGGCCAGCAGCACGAGGGACGCGATTTCGTAAAAGATGCTGTCGAACTGGATATCCACGATGCCCCCGCCGCCCCATTTCTAGATTGGGAGCGGTGGGCATGGGCACAAGACCGCGGTGCTGCCTGCGGCAGAGAAGCGCAGGTCAGTCGATCCAGCCCGCCAGATTTTCCTCGATCACCGTGCTCAGCGCCGCGATATGGGCGTCGTCGTCATTGAGGCAGGGAATGTAGGTAAACTCTTCGCCGCCCGCCTCTTCGAAGGCCTCGCGGATTTCGCCGTTGATCTCTTCCAGCGTCTCGATGCAATCGGCCGAGAAGGCGGGCGCGATCACCGCGATGCGCTTTTTGCCCAGCTCGGCCAGGCGCGCGACTTCTTCCACCGTGTAGGGCTGCAACCATTCCTCGGGGCCAAAGCGCGACTGGAAGGTGGTCACGATCTCGGCCTCGGGCCAACCCAGACGCTCGCGCAGAAGGCGCGAGGTTTTCTGGCATTGGCAATGGTAGGGGTCGCCCTCCATCAGATAGCGCTTGGGCACGCCGTGATACGACGCGACCAGAACATCGGGGCGTGTCCCAACATCGGCATAGGCGCGTTCGACCGACTGGGCCAGCGCCTCGACATAAGCGGGATGGTCGAAATAGGCGGGCACGGTGCGGACTGGTGGCTGCCATTTTTCGGACAGGAGCGAGCGGAAGAATTCATCGTTCGCGGTGGCAGTCGTCGCGCCCGCATATTGCGGATAAAGCGGGAAGAACAGGATCTTGCGGCACCCGGCCTCAACCATCTTGCGGACTTTCGACTTGGTCGACGGGTTGCCGTAGCGCATGGCAAAATCCACCATCACGTCGTCGCCATAGCGCACCTTCATCGTCTCGGTGATCTTGGCGGTCTGATCCTTGGTGATCGTCATGAGGGGGCTTTCGTCCTTGTCCTCATTCCAGATCAGCTTGTAATTCGCGCCTGACGAAAAGGGCCGCTTGGACAGGATGATCAGCTGCAGAAGCGGCTGCCAGATCCAGGGGCTGTAGTCGATCACCCGGCGGTCCGAGAGGAATTCGTTCAGATAGCGCCGCATCGACCAGTAATCATAGCCGTCCGGCGTGCCCAGATTGGCCAGAAGCACGCCGATCTTGCCCGCGGGCACCTTGGGATGATCGGCGGGCAGGTGTGTGCCTGCGGTCTTTGCGATCTTCTCAGGCGTGTTCATCGATTTGGCATCCAGCATTTGGTGTTGTCCTGACGGGTAGGGGAACCAGTGGGGACATAAACGGTTTTCAACATGGGTCAATCTCTAGGTCTGCATCGACCCTTGGCGTCAGATCGATTAAGGTAGGGTTATCATGCTAGCAGAGAACCATGCACCTCCGGTACTGCAACCGGCGAAAGACGCGCTTTTCCTTGATTTCGACGGCACATTGGTGGGTATCGCGCCGCGGCCCGATGCAATTGATGTGCCCGGCCATCTGGGGCCGCTTTTGTCGCAGCTTCACGATATGATGTCCGAGGCCGTCGCGATTGTTTCGGGCCGCGCCTTGGCCGAGCTTGAGCATTACCTTCCCGATTTCCCAGGTGCGTTTGTCGGCAGCCATGGGGCCGAGCGGCGCGGTGCCCCGCCTGCGCCTTTGCCAGACGGATTGGATGCCCTGCATGACAGCGTGCGGGCCGCGGCCGAGGAACACGGCGTTCTGGCAGAGATCAAGACGCGCGGCGCCGCCTTGCATTTCCGCCAGACGCCCGAGCGGAAGGACGCCGCCGGTAGGGCCGCTGAAGCGCTTGCGGATCTCTATCCCGGTTTTGTCGTGCAGCCCGCAAAAATGGCGTTTGAGTTGAAACCTTCTGGTGCGACGAAAGACAGCGCCCTGGCCGATCTGATGGCGGCACCCCCTTTCGCGGGCCGCCGCCCGGTCTATCTGGGCGATGACGCCACGGATGAACCCGCGCTGGGCTGGGTGGCTGGCCGGGACGGTCTGGCGATCAAGGTGGGCGAGGGCGCAAGCGTCGCGCCGCACCGCCTGGCCACGCCGCAAGACGTTCTGGGCTGGCTGGCCCGGGCTTTGGAGGGGTAGGACTATGTCGCGCCTGATCTGTGTCTCGAACCGCATCCCGACGGGGCCGAACCCTTCTGGCGGGCTGGTCGTGGCGCTGGCCGATGTGCTGGACGAAACCGGCGGCATCTGGGTGGGCTCAAGCGGCGATACGGTGATCAACCCTGCCGATACGCTGCGCGAAATCGAAGGCGGGCCATTCCGCCGCCTGGCCTTCGATCTGACGGCAGATGAACAGGCGCGCTATTACGGCGGCTATTCCAATTCCGTCCTCTGGCCCATCCTGCATGGCCGCGCCGATCTGATGCAGATCGCCAGCGAAGATCTGGCTGTCTACAAATCCGTCAACCGCCGCATCGCGCGGATGCTGGCCGCCTTGCTGCAGCCTGACGACCGGCTTTGGGTGCACGATTTCCACCTCTTGCCTCTGGCTTATGAGTTGCGCGTTCTGGGCGTCACCAATCGCATCGGGTTTTTCCTGCACACGCCCTTTACCGCCCCGTTTGAGATGGCGGCGATGCCCAACGGGCTTGAGATGTGTCATTGGCTGATGCGTTACGATCTGATTGGCCTGCAATCGGACCGCGACGTGCGCAAGTTCAATGCCAGCCTTGCCGCGGTGGCCGAGGCCGAGGTGCTGGACGACCACATGATCCGGCTTGGCCGTGAAACGGTGCAGGTCGGTGCCTACCCGATTTCGATAGACGCGGAAGAATTCGCAAACCTCGCCGAGGCGCAGTTCCACAAGCTGCCTGAGGGCATCGTGAAATCGTCACGCGCGCTGATGATCGGGGTCGACCGGCTGGATTACACCAAGGGTCTGCCGCAGCGCTTTCGCGCCTTTGGCGAGTTTCTGGAACGTCATCAGGATTGGCATCGCAAGGTGTCGCTGTTGCAGATCGCGCCGCCCACGCGCGACGGCCTGAAGGCCTATGATACGATCCGGGAAGAGACCGAGACGCTGGCAGGCCGGATCAACGGCGCCAATGCCGATCTGGGCTGGGCGCCGATCCGCTTCATCCACCGCCCGATCCCGCGCGAGACTCTGGCGGGGCTCTACCGCGCCGCGCATGTGGGGTTGGTCACGCCACTGATGGACGGGATGAACTTGGTCGCGAAGGAATTCGTGGCGGCGCAGAACCCCGCCGATCCGGGCGTTCTGATCTTGTCGCATTTCGCCGGTGCCGCCGAGCAGATGGAGGATGCCCTCCTGGTCAATCCCCACGATACCGAACAGGTCGCAACCACCATCCTGACCGCGCTGACCATGGCCCCCGGCGAACGGCGCAAACGGTATGAGCGGTTGATGCAAGGGCTGCTTGACCGCGACGTGCATTGGTGGAGCCGCGCATTTCTGGATGATCTATCATCAACGCCCGCCGCCGAGGATGCGGCTTAAAGCGCGACCCCTCCGCCTATGTCCCAAGCCGTCCCGGGCTTGACCCGGGACCTCCTCCTGTCGTTTTGCAGGCAGGGCCGCAAAAAGGCGGCTGCGGCATCAGGGCTTTTCGCCCGCGCTTTTCTCTTCGGTGCCCAGCGCATCGGCCAACCTTTGCGCGGCTGATCCGGGGCGGAGTGGCTTTTGCTGCGACGGGTCGGGCGCCCAGCCGGTCAGAAAAACCATCTCGAACGTTGCCGAAATGCGGCCATCCGGCGTGGCGAAGTTTTCGACATAGGCGCGGGCTGCTTCCGCGAAAAGCGCCTTCGCGGGCGGGCGTCGATTGCGGGCGGCCAGCGCATTGCCCTCGCCCATCGCGCGCAGATCACGCATCAGGTGGAACGGTGTGGCGTAGCTGACGGTCTTCACCGCGCTGTCGGCCACCGGCAGGGCCAGCCCGGCGCGTTGCAAAAGCCCGCCCAGATCGCGGATCTCGGCCATCGGCGCCACTCGGGGGCTGAGCCCGCCGGTCAGCGCGACCTCGGCCTCGGCCAGGGCGCTGCGCAATTCATGCAGCGTGCGCCCGCCGAAGAGGATGCCCAGAAAGAGGCCATCGGGGCGCAGCGTCCGGCGGGCCTGCACCATCTGCCCCACGGGGTCGTTCGCCCAGTGCAGGGCCAGCGCGTGGATCACCAGATCATGCGCGCCGTCCTCCAGCGCCAGCACATCGTCATCGGCGATCACCTTGGCCTCAGGAAAGGCCGACCCCCAAATTTCCGGCACCGCGGTGACAATCGCAGGCTTGGTAAACGACCTGTTAACCTCTTCCAGTCTTTCCTGCACCTCGGCCAGCGCCTCGTCATGCAAAAACCATGCCGGGTCGCGGGCCGCACGGGCGCGCTGGCGAGCAAGCTGGCGGCGGTCGGTCAAATCAGGCGGGGTCATCCCGCTTATCTAGGGCAGAAATCGAGCAATCGGAATCGATTTCGCCAAAAGGGGAAGATGATGGCGGTGCAAAGCGCGCTCAGGCTGATATATCCGCCGCAATGCGTCAGCTGCGGTGACCGGACGGAGGAGGAGTTCGGCCTCTGCGGCGCCTGCTGGCGCGAGGCCGAGTTCATCGGTGGCCTGGTCTGCGACAAATGCGGCGTGCCCCTGCCCGGCGAAGATGACGGCGAGGCGGTACAGTGCGACGATTGCCTGACCATCGCGCGCCCCTGGTCGCAAGGCCGCGCCGCGATGGCCTATGGCGAAACCGGGCGGCGCCTTGTCCTGTCGCTGAAACACGGCGACAGGCTGGATCTGGTCGCCCCGGCTGCGCGCTGGATGGCCCGCGCCGCCGCACCGATCATCCAACCCGACATGCTGGTGGCGCCGGTGCCACTGCACTGGCTGCGGCTGCTCAAACGGCGTTACAACCAATCCGCCTTGCTGGCCGAACGCGTCGCACGCCTGACCGGTCTGGAATACTGCCCCGATCTGCTGATCCGCCCGCGCCACACCAAAAGTCAGGAGGGGCGTGACCGCGAAGGCCGTTTCGCCAACATCGCCGAGGCGATCCGCCCCCATCCCCGGCGGCGCGCCCGGATCGAGGGCCGCCACGTCTTGCTGGTTGATGATGTCATGACCTCGGGCGCCACCTTGGCCGTCGCGGCCGAGGCCTGTCTGGCCGCAGGCGCCAGCGATGTCTCGGTGCTGGCTCTGGCGCGCGTTGCGAAGGCGCCCTAAATCCCTATAGTGCCGCTCTGGCGCCTGGGGGATCGTGAAATATGCAACCTGTTGAAATCTATACCAGCCCGCTTTGCGGCTACTGCCATGCGGCGAAGCGGCTCCTCACCCAGAAGGGGGTCAGCTTCACCGAGATCGATGTCTCGGGAAATGCAAGCCTCCGGCAGCAGATGATCGGCCGCGCCCAGGGCCGCTATACCGTGCCGCAGATTTTTGTCGGCGACACCCATGTCGGCGGGTATGACGACCTTTCCGCGCTCGACCGGGCGGGCAAGCTCGACCCGCTTCTGGCGGGATGAAGGCGGCGCTTCTCCAGCTGACCTCGTCGGACGATCCGGCCGGGAATCTGGAGATGGTGCGCGCCATGCTGCGCGAGGCCAAGGCGCGAGGGGCCGAATTTGCGCTGACGCCCGAGGTCACGAATTGCGTCTCGAACAGCCGGTCGCATCAGCGCGTGGTGCTGCATCATGAGGGCGACGACCCCATGCTGGCCGCCTTGCGGGACGAGGCGCGCGCGCTGGGGCTATGGCTGTTGATCGGGTCCCTGGCGCTGAAAACCGACGATGCGGATGGCCGCTTTGCCAACAGGTCGTTTCTGATCGACCCCGATGGAGGCATTCGCGCGCGATACGACAAGATCCACATGTTCGACGTGAATGTGACCGAGACCGAGACATTTCGCGAGTCGGCCGGGTTCCGGCCCGGCGATCAGGCGGTTCTGGCCCGGACGCCCTTGGGCAAGATCGGCCTGACCATCTGCTACGATCTGCGCTTTGGTCATCTGCACCGCGCCCTGGCCCATGCCGGCGCCGATATCCTGACGGTGCCGGCGGCCTTCTCGCCCGTCACCGGCGCAGCCCATTGGGACCCCTTGCTGCGCGCCCGCGCGATCGAGACCGGCTGTTGGGTTCTGGCGCCCGCACAGACGGGGCAGCACGAGGTCAGCCAGGGCAAACCGCGCAAGACCTATGGCCATAGCCTGGTCGTGGCCCCTTGGGGCGAGGTCGTCCTGGATGCGGGCACAGAGCCCGGCATCTACATCGCCGATATCGACATGGATCAGGTGGCCCGCGCCCGCGCCCGCGTCCCCGCGCTGACCCATGACCGCCCGTTTCGGGGCCCCGCATGACTGAGGTGAATGACCCCCTGGCCATCGCGCTTTTCAGCGAGATCTTCATGGCCGACCAGCTGGCCCGGAACCGGCTGTCGAAGGTGCTGCCGAAGGGGATGGAGCTGAGCCACTTTTCCGTCCTCAACCACCTCGCCCGCAGCCAGGATGAGCGTACGCCCGCCCAGCTGGCACAGGCCTTTCATGTCACCCGCGGCGCGATGACCAATACGCTGAACAAGCTGCAATGGGCCGGTCACGTGCATATCCGCCCCGATTGGGATGATGCCCGCCGCAAACTGGTTACCATCAGCCCCTCAGGCCGCGCCGCCCGCGACGCCGCCATCGCGGCGATCGCCCCCATCTTGGCCGATGTCGTGGAAACCCTCGGCGCCGACAAGGTGCGCAGCGCCCTGCCGGTCCTGCGCGAATTGCGGACACGCCTGGGGGACGAGGGCTAGGGCTGCGTCCGAAAAATCTGCAACTCAGATTTCGGGATTTCGCTTTAACCCTTTATTCTGTCCCAAACACCCCCGCCGGAGGCTCTCTGGCCAAATGCCCCCGGAACGATGCGGAACATCGCCCATCTTTGACGCGATAGGACCGCGCCACACAATACTCACCAACCATCAAGCGGTTTGACCCACACCAAACCTTTATTGCGTTCCGCGCTAAAGTCGGTAGTGCGGGACAAAGCGGGAGTTCGCTGCGGTCGCGCCAAAGTCCGCTATGCTAAGCTTGGAACCGTTTCCAGCAGACGCTTTGTGTCTTCGCATTAAACAGGTCAAACATAATCGTCAGCGCCAGTCGCAACGCTCGTGGCAAAGAAAAGTAAGCTCGCATCTCCTCGGCCTATCCAGCGTGTAGAAAGCGACATAGCTATCACTGGCACCCCAATAGTCAGTAGCTGATCATCCGGCACAACTAGTGTCCATCCAACCGCCATCCCCGCGATGAGAACCATCGAACGGGGAAGCGCCCCGCGCAATGCTGCGTGTGCCACGGCACCAGCCACTGCCCATACCACTGTCGCCAACACCCAAGTCTCGATCCACTTCGCGACCGGGTCTCCACCGTAGTGCCAAAACACGAAGAGCAATGGAACGATCAACGCGAAATGAAGATTCAACCCGCGCACAACAGCGGGTTGGCGCTGACCGGACAGAACAACCGCCCATGCCAGCAGCATCCCAATACAAGCAGCCTCGAGCCGACTACCGCCCAAATGGTACAGCAACAGAAATGCAATAGTCGGCGTGTTGAAGAAAAGGATGCGGATCATAGACAAACACTACAACAAGTTGCCGTTGTTCCAATCCTATTTGTTACAGCAACGATCGGACTTAAGCTTAAGCCGACGTTCATGTACGCCGCAGCATCGGTCAAAGAGGGCTCATAGCCGACCTCTGCTGCGATCCGCAGAAACGGCGGGTATGCCGCTTTTCGGGAATCTCGGTCAGTTTGCGACGTCAGGGTCAGAGCCATCTGACGTTCAACAGAAGACCTACCGCTTCACGCTGGCCGTAACGTAATTCACCGACAGATCGCGGTCGGACAGGCGCCAGGTCCAAGTGACTGGATTGAAGACGAACCCCTTGCGGTCGACGGGGTCAAGACCGGCGCCGCGGATCAGGTCGTAAAGCTCATCCGGCGTGATGAATTTCTTCCATTCATGCGTGCCCTTGGGCAGCCAGCGCATCACGTGTTCGGCGCCGATGATCGCCATCATATAGCTTTTTGCATTGCGGTTGATGGTCGAGCAGATCATCAGCCCGCCGGGCCTCAGCAATTGCTGGCAGGCGGTCAGGTAAGCCTGAGGGTTTGCCACATGTTCTACCACCTCCATGTTCAGGACCACGTCGAATTGCTCGCCCGCTTCGGCCATCGCCTCGGCCGTGGTGTGGCGGTAATCGATGTCGAGGCCTGATTGCTCGGCATGGACCTCGGCCACGGGGATGTTGCGCGCAGCGGCATCGGCGCCGACCACATCGGCGCCTAGCCGGGCCATCGGTTCCGACAAAAGCCCGCCGCCGCAGCCGATATCGAGGATGCGCAACGCCTTGAAGGGCACCGGCGCTGTCAGATCGCGCCCGAACTCGGCCGCGATCTGGCTGGTGATGTAATCCAGCCGGCAGGGGTTGAGCATGTGCAGCGGCTTGAATTTTCCGTTCGGGTCCCACCATTCGGCGGCCATGGCCTGAAATTTCTCGATTTCCGCAGGGTCAATACTGGTCTCGGCGGTGCTCATGCTATCTTCTCCGTTTCAAACCCGTAGCGGGACGGCCTGCTGCGTTATATAGGTCAATTATGGACAAGACCTCAGGACAAAAGCGCGCGAGCCAATTTCTGTTCCCGCCGATCGACCCGTTCGATCAGCGGATGCTGGATGTGGGCGACGGGCACCGGATTTATGTCGAGCAATGCGGCAACCCCAAAGGCATCCCCGTTATCGTGCTGCATGGCGGGCCTGGGGGCGGGTGCAGCCCGGCGATGCGGCGCTATTTCGACCCTGCGGAGTACCGGATCGTTCTGTTCGACCAGCGCGGCTGCGGCCGCTCGCGCCCCCATGCCAGCATCAAGGCCAACACGACCTGGCACCTGGTCGCGGATATGGAGCGGATTCGCGAGGCTCTGGGCATCGATCGCTGGATCGTCTTCGGTGGCAGCTGGGGCGCCACCTTGGCGCTGATCTACGCGCAGACGCATCTGGACCGGGCCGCCTATCTTGTTCTGCGCGGTGTCTTCCTGATGACGGCGGCCGAGCTGAAGTGGTTTTATGGCGGCGGTGCGGGCCAGTTCTTTCCCGACCAGTGGGAGCGGTTCATCGCCGCGATCCCCGAGGATGAGCGGGATGATCTGATCAAGGCCTATAACCGGCGGCTCTTTTCGGGCGACATCCCGCAAGAAACGCGGTTTGCGCGGGCCTGGGCGTCGTGGGAGAATGCTCTCGCCTCGATTGAACACGAAGGCCCCATTGGCGAAAGCCCCGCCGATTACGCCCGTGCCTTTGCGCGGCTTGAGAACCATTACTTCATCAATGAGGGGTTTTTGGAGCGGGACGGCCAGATCCTGCACAATCTGCCGCTGATCGCCGATATCCCGGCAACAATCGTGCAAGGCCGCTACGACATGATCTGCCCGCCCGCATCCGCCTGGACCCTGGCCGAACGCTGGCCCCGCGCCGAGCTGCGGATGATCCCCCGCGCGGGCCATGCGCTGAGCGAACCGGGCATCAGCGCCGAGCTGGTGCGCACCACCGACGCGCTGGCGCGGCGCCCGGAAGCGTTGGGGTTCTAAAGCGAGATCAAAAACCTGCAATTCGGATTTTCGGACGCCACTCCAAGGCCGCTCATCGTCTCCCTTCGGTCGCTCTTCGCGGGCGCCAAGCGAAGAGGCCTGAAAGGCACGATGAGCGACCCCCTTGCAGACTCACCCGCGCAGGCGTATATCCCCCTCAACAGCGGCGCGTCGGCCTCCACCCCCGATGCTCCACCGGCAGATCATCGCGGGCCGCTTGGCCCGCTTTTTTGTTTCTGGAACCTGAACCTTTGTCTGATCTCATCGCCAAAGCCGCCATCGACAAGCGCCTGGCCGAAATCGTGGAGCCCACGATTGAGGGCATGGGGTATGAGCTGGTGCGCGTGCGCCTGATGGGCGGGCAGTCGAAGACCCTGCAGATCATGGCTGACCGCCCGGAAGGCCGGATCGAAGTGGCCGATTGCGCCAAGATCTCAACCGCTGTCAGCGCCGTTCTGGATGTCGAAGACCCGCTGGTCGATGCCTATACGCTTGAGGTTTCCTCGCCCGGGATCGACCGCCCGCTGACCCGGCTCAAGGATTTTGAGACCTGGGCCGGCTTCGAGGCCAAGCTGGAAACGGCCGAGCTGATCGATGGGCGCAAGCGCTTCAAGGGCCAGCTGGCGGGCACAGATGGCAACGAAGTGCTGATCGAGATCGAGGAAGGCACCATCGGTCTGCAATTTGACTGGCTGGCCGATGCCAAGCTGGTCCTGACCGACGAGCTGATCCGCGAAAGCCTGCGGCAGAACAAGGATGCGGGCCTCATCGACGAGGCCGAATTCGACGAGATCGAGACCGAACTGGACACCGAAGACACCGCTTCGAAGGAGGAGTGAGACATGGCGATTACATCAGCCAACCAGCTGGAGCTTTTGCAAACGGCCGAGGCCGTGGCGCGGGAAAAGATGATCGACCCGGGCCTTGTGGTGGAAGCCATGGAAGAGAGCCTCGCGCGCGCCGCCAAAAGCCGCTACGGCGCCGAGATGGACATCCGCGTGTCGATTGACCGCAAAACCGGCAAGGCCACCTTCACCCGCGTCCGCACCGTGGTCGAGGATGAAGAGCTTGAGAATTACCAGGCCGAGCTGACCGTTGAGCAGGCCAAGCAATATCTTGACGATCCCAAGGTCGGCGACACCATCGTCGATGAGGTTCCGCCGGTTGAGATGGGCCGCATCGCGGCGCAGAGCGCCAAGCAGGTGATCCTGCAAAAGGTGCGCGAGGCCGAGCGTGACCGTCAGTACGAAGAATTCCAGGACCGCGCCGGCACCATCATCAACGGTGTCGTCAAGCGTGAGGAATACGGCAATGTCATCGTCGATATCGGCCGTGGCGAGGGCATTTTGCGCCGCAACGACAAGATCGGTCGCGAAAGCTATCGCAATGGCGACCGCATCCGCTGCTTCATCAAGGATGTGCGGCGCGAGGCGCGGGGCCCGCAGATCTTCCTCAGCCGGACCGATCCGCAATTCATGGCCGAGCTTTTCAAGATGGAAGTGCCCGAGATCTACGATGGCATTATTGAGATCAAGGCCGTGGCCCGCGACCCTGGCAGCCGCGCGAAGATCGCGGTGATCAGCTATGACAACTCGATCGACCCGGTCGGCGCTTGCGTCGGTATGCGCGGTAGCCGCGTGCAGGCCGTGGTGAATGAGCTTCAGGGCGAGAAGATCGACATCATTCCGTGGAATGAAGATCAGGCGACGTTTCTGGTGAACGCGCTGCAGCCCGCCGAGGTCAGCAAGGTGGTGATCGACGAAGAGGCCGGCAAGATCGAGGTCGTTGTACCGGACGAACAGTTGAGCCTGGCCATCGGCCGTCGCGGCCAGAACGTACGTCTGGCCAGCCAGCTGACCGCGCTGGATATCGACATCATGACCGAGGCGGAAGAATCCGAGCGTCGCCAGGCCGAGTTTGCCGAACGGACGAAGCTGTTCATGGATACGCTGGATCTGGACGAATTCTTCGCCCAGCTTCTGGTGTCCGAGGGCTTCACCACGCTGGAAGAAGTGGCTTATGTCGAACTGGACGAGCTTTTGGTGATCGAGGGCGTCGATGAGGCGACGGCGGGCGAATTGCAGGCCCGCGCGCGCGACCACATCGAAGAGCAGAACAAGAAGGCGCTGGACGCTGCGCGCGAACTGGGTGTGGAAGACAGCCTGATCAACTTCGAAGGCCTGACCCCGCAGATGATCGAGGCCTTGGCCAATGATGGCGTGAAGACGCTGGAAGATTTCGCCACCCTCGCCGATTGGGAGATCGCCGGCGGCTGGACAACCGAGAACGGCGAACGCGTCAAGGATGACGGGATCCTCGAGAAGTTCGAGGTCAGTCTGGAGGAAGCCCAGAACATGGTGATGACCGCCCGCGTGATGCTGGGTTGGGTCGATCCGGCCGAGTTGGAGGCCGAGGCGGCCGAAGAGGCCGGTGAAGGTGAAACAGAGGAGGCCGAGGCCTGATCCAGGGCCTCGGAAGACGGGCGCATGACGCGCGGCGGCCAACCCAAAGACCGGACCGACCCCGAGCGGCGCTGCATCGCCACCGGGGAAAGCCAGCCCAAGGCGGGGTTGATCCGTTTCGTTGTGGGCCCCGAGGGGCGCATTGCAGGCGATATCCTGGGTAAATTGCCCGGCCGCGGCATCTGGGTGGCGGCCGACAGGGCGGCACTGGAGAAAGCGACCAAGAAGGGGCTTTTCGCACGCGCGGCCAAGGAAAAGGTCACTGTTCCCGACGGGCTTTTGGCCGAGGTCGAAGCGGGGTTGGCGCGCCGCGTCATTGACCTTATATCTATGGATCGGAAAGCCGGTCGCGCTGTGACCGGCTTCGAGAAGGTGAAGGACTGGCTGACCAAGGGCGAAGCCGTCGTTTTGATCCAAGCCTCTGACGGGTCCGAGCGTGGAAAAGACAAACTGCATCCGCCACCGGGCGACGATGCGTATATAGGCTGTCTGACCGCTGCGGAAATAGGTTTGGCTTTCGGCCGTGACTATGCGATACACGCCGCGCTTGCGGCTGGCGGACTCACGGAACGTGTTGTAGAGGAAGCAGCGCGGCTTTCTGGCGTGCGCGGAATGGGTGGGGCCAAGGGGCCTCGCGAAAGGATAAGAAGACGCAATGAGTGATACGGACGGCAAAAAGCCTCTCGGCCTCTCTGGTGGGGCGCGCTCGGGTCAGGTGAAGCAAAGCTTTAGCCATGGCCGGACGAAAAGCGTGGTCGTTGAGACCAAGCGCAAGCGCGTGGTCGTGCCCAAGCCCGGCGCAGCCCCCGGTGCCAAACCCGTGGGAACGCCTGCGGGAAGCGATCCGGCACGCCGGCCCGCCGGGATCAGCGATGCCGAGATGGATCGCCGGATGAAGGCTTTGCAGGCCGCCAAGTCCCGCGAGGCCGAGGAAGCCGCTGCACGCGAAGCCGACGAAAAGGCGCGTGAAGAAGAACGCGAGCGTCGCCGCGCAGATCTGGAAGCGAAGGAACGCGAGGATCGCGAGCGCGAGGAAGCGCTGAAGGCCAAGGCCGATGAGGACGAGCGCAAAAAGCGCGAGGCCGAGGCGAAGAAGAACGCCCCGCCGGCCGCGGCCGATCCGGTCGCCGCGCCGGTTGAAGGGCCCGCCCAGCGTGGCACCTCGAAACCCACAGCGGGCGCCCGCAAGGTCGACCGCGAGCGGGATGATCGCAAGGGCAATGATCGCGGCGGCCCCAAGTCGCGCGAAGACTCAGGCCGTCGCGCCGGCAAGCTGACCCTGAACGAGGCCCTGTCGGGCGGCGGTGGCCGTCAGCGCAGCATGGCCGCGATGAAGCGCAAGCAGGAACGTCAGCGCCAGAAGGCGATGGGCGAAACCGGCGGGCGTGCCGAAAAGCAGGTGCGCGAAGTGCAGCTGCCGGAGACCATCGTGGTGCAGGAGCTGGCCAACCGCATGGCCGAACGCGCCGCCGACGTGGTCAAGTCGCTGATGAACATGGGCATGATGGTGACCATGAACCAGCCGATCGATGCGGATACGGCGGAACTGATCATCGAGGAGTTTGGCCACAAGACTGTCCGCGTGTCGGATGCCGATGTCGAACAGGTCATCGACGCGGTCGAGGACAAGGAAGAGGATCTGCAGCCGCGCCCGCCGGTCATCACGATCATGGGCCACGTCGATCACGGCAAGACCTCTCTGCTTGATGCTCTTCGCAAGACCAATGTGGTCTCGGGCGAGGCCGGGGGCATTACCCAGCATATCGGCGCCTATCAGGTGACAACCGAATCCGGTGCTGTTCTGTCGTTCCTCGATACGCCGGGCCACGCGGCCTTTACCTCGATGCGGTCACGCGGTGCGCAAGTGACGGATATCGTTGTGCTTGTTGTGGCGGCCGACGATCAGGTCATGCCGCAAACGGTTGAGGCCATCGCCCACGCCAAAGCGGCCGAAGTGCCGATGATCGTGGCGATCAACAAGATCGACAAGCCGGCGGCCGACGCGCAGAAGGTCCGCACCGATCTGTTGCAACACGAGGTGATCGTTGAGCAATTGTCGGGTGAGGTGCAGGATGTCGAGGTTTCGGCGACGACGGGCCAAGGCTTGGACGAGCTTCTGGAAGCCATCGCCTTGCAGGCCGAAGTGCTTGAATTGAAAGCCAACCCGAAGCGCGCCGCCTCTGGCGCGGTGATCGAAGCGCAGCTGGATGTGGGCCGCGGCCCCGTGGCCACCGTTCTGGTCCAGAACGGCACGTTGCGTCAGGGCGATATCTTCGTCGTGGGCGAGAAATGGGGCAAGGTCCGCGCGCTGATCAATGATCAGGGCGAACGTGTGGACGAGGCTGGCCCATCGGTTCCGGTTGAGGTTCTGGGCCTGAATGGCACGCCCGAGGCCGGTGACGTTCTGAACGTGGTTGAGACCGAAGCCCAGGCGCGTGAAATCGCCAACTATCGCGAGCAGGCGGCGAAAGATAAACGCGCCGCCGCCGGGGCCGCGACGACCCTGGAGCAGCTGATGGCCAAGGCCAAGGCGGATGAGGACGTGTCCGAACTGCCGATCCTGGTTAAGGCGGACGTGCAGGGATCGGCCGAGGCGATCGTTCAGGCGATGGACAAAATCGGCAACGAAGAGGTGCGCGTGCGCGTGCTGCATTCGGGCGTCGGTGCCATCACCGAGACGGATATCGGCCTGGCCGAAGCCAGCGGAGCGCCGGTCATCGGGTTCAATGTGCGGGCCAATGCTTCGGCCCGGAACTCGGCCAACCAGAAGGGTGTCGAGATCCGCTATTACAGCGTGATCTACGATCTGGTCGACGATGTGAAAGCCGCCGCCTCGGGCCTTCTGAAGGATGAAGTGCGCGAGAAATTCATCGGCTACGCCTCGATCAAGGAGGTCTTCAAGGTCTCGGGCGTCGGCAAGGTGGCGGGCTGTCTTGTCACCGAAGGTGTGGCGCGCCGGTCGGCCGGTGTGCGGCTTCTGCGCGACGACGTGGTGATTCACGAGGGCACGCTGAAGACGCTGAAGCGCTTCAAGGACGAGGTGCCCGAGGTCCAGTCAGGCCAGGAATGTGGTATGGCGTTCGAGAATTACGAAGACATCCGTCCGAACGACGTGATCGAGATTTTCGAGCGTGAGACCGTTGAACGCTCGCTAAGCTAAGGATCTGGTGTAAAAAGAAAAGGCGGCCTCAGGCCGCCTTTTTATTAACAGGAATTCCGCGAAACACCTTCTGCCCGACGCGCACCAAAATGGTGCCGTCAGTAAAGGCGCGCACGAACATCCCCTGGATGGAAACGCAACTACCAATGGTGATCGTTCTGATCATCTGCCCCTCCCGTGAGCATTTCTCCGCCTATAGAATTGCACGATTTGCGCAAAAATCCAGCGTTTTGTGAAGATTTCGAAACGATGTGACTTTGCGTCTATCAGGCCGTCGCCCGATATTCTTTAGGGCAGGCATCGTCAGGCTGACCCCGCCGACCCTTCCGTCGCCGCTTTCGCTTGGGGCGCGCAATGCCGGGCTGTTTGGCCAGACTACGCGCGGCGCTGACTGCGCCAGCCGATCAGGTTCAATGCGGCGAAAACGATGGCCGCGACGCAAACGATGGACGGACCTGCCGGCGTATCGAACAGATAGGCGGCGCGCAGGCCGGCGATAGCCGCAAACGCCCCGATCATTGCGGCGATCACCGCCATGGCCTCTGGCGTGCGCGCAAGGCCGCGCGCCGCGGCGGCGGGGATGATCAGCATCGCTGCAATCAGCAATACGCCCACCACCTTGATCGCGACGGCAACGGTGATGGCCAGCGATACCGTCAGGATCAACTGCTCGCGCCGTGGGTCAAGACCGCTTGCATAGGCCAGCTCTTCGCTCAACGTTGATGTCAGAAGGGCCGACCATCGCCAGACGATCAGCGCGACCACCAGAGCCGCGCCGCCCCAGATGACCATCAGGTCCAACCGCGAAACGGCGAGGATATCGCCGAAGAGATATGCCATCAGATCGATCCGGATGCCCGAAAGGAACGACACCGCAACCAGGCCGAAGGCGAGGGCGGAATGGGCGAGCACGCCCAAGAGCGTGTCCATCGCATATCCGCGCCCGGCAAGATGCGTCACAGCCAGGGCCATGACCAGCGCGACAGCCATTGCCCCCGCGAAGATCGACATCTGAAGCGCAAGCGATAGCGCGACCCCAAGGATGGCCGCATGCGCCGTCGCATCCCCGAAATAGGCCATTCGCCGCCACACGACGAAGCACCCCAGCGGCGCGGCGGCACAGGCCACGCCGACCCCGGCAAGCGTGGCGCGGATCATGAAATCGTCAAGCATTACTCGGCCGCCTCGTGATGATGCGCGTGGTCATGATCGTGGTCATGGTCATGCCGGTAGAGCGCCAAGGCGCCACCCGTGCCCGTTCCGAACAGCGCGCGATATTCGGGCGCCGAGGCGACAACGGCGGGCGCGCCTTCGCAGCAGACATGTCCGTTCAGGCAGATCACCCGGTCAGAGGCGCTCATCACAACGTGCAATTCGTGGCTGATCATCAAGATCGCACAGCCCGTGTCACGACGCACCGCCTCGATCTGCCGGTAGAACGCGGCCGAACCAGGCTGGTCCAGGCCCTGTGTCGCTTCATCCAGAAGCAAAACATCGGGTCCGTTAATCAGTGCCCGGGCCAGCAGAACCCGCTGGAATTGTCCGCCTGAAAGAAGCGACATCTGGCGTTTCAAGAGGTCAGGAACACCTGCCGTCTCCAACGCCGCTTGGCAGTTGGCCTGCGAGACGGGGTCGGTCAGCCGCATGAACCGCTCAACCGTGATGGGGAGGGTCTGGTCGATATGCAGGCGCTGCGGCACATACCCGATCTTCAGCCCGCGCTTCAGCGTGATCTCTCCGCTGGCGGGTTTCGTCGCGCCAATGATCGCCCGCAAAAGGCTTGTTTTGCCTGACCCGTTGGGGCCGACAATGGTGACGATCTCGCCAGGTTGCAGGTGCAGATCCACATTGTGCAGGACCGTGTTTGCACCATAGGCGACGCTGAGATTCTTGACATTGATCAGGCTCATGCGTCTGCCTTGTCCATGCAGGCGGGGCAGACCCCTTCGGCCTCGACGACGGTTTTTTCGATGTGAAACCCTGCGGCCTGCGCTGCGGGCCCAAGCGCCCCCTTGGCCGACGTTGCGTGTGCCTCGGCCACGGCATCGCATAGCCGGCAGATCATGAAGGCGGGTGAGTGCGTTTCACTGGGATGCGCGCAGGCAACGAAGGCGTTCAGGCGCTGAATTTTGTGGACAAAGCCGTGTTCCGTCAGAAAATCCAGTGCGCGATAGGCCACCGGCGGCTGCGAGCCGAACCCCGCGTCGCGCAGCAGATCAAGAATGGCGTAAGCCCCCAGCGCCCGATGCTTCTGCAGCAAAAGCTCAAGCACCTTGCGCCGAACGGGCGTCAGGCGCAGCCCCTCGGCTGCGCAACGGGCTTCGGCCGTCGCCAATGCCTGGGCGACACAGGCCTTATGGTCATGCTTTTCGAACCCGATTGGGGCCGCATTTTCGGCTGAGACGCTGTGGGGTGCTCTTGTCATGTTATTTCATATCATATATGCGATCTGCAATGTTATAAAATCACAAAGAGGTTCTAATGTCCAGAAAACTCACATCTCTCTCTGCCGCGCTTGCATTGGTGGGTGGTGCGGCGATGGCCGATGTGCCGAACGTTGCGGTTGATATCGCGCCCGTGCATTCCCTCGTCGCCCGCGTGATGGAGGGGGTTGGCACCCCGGACCTGATCCTGCCACCCGGCGCGTCGCCCCATGAATACAGCCTGCGCCCATCCGAGGCAGCGGCATTGCAGAATGCGGATATCGTGATCTGGATGGGAGAGGACCTGGCGCCCTGGATGGAAGACGCCGTGGAGACACTGGCACAAGAGGCGGCTGTTCTGACGCTTTTGGAAGCCGACGGCACCGTGCTGCTTGATATCCGAGAGGACGCGTTGTTTGAGGCGCATTCCCACGGGGATGAAGAGCATGGGCATGAAGAGCATGCCGAAGGCGAGCACGATCACGAAGAGCATGCCCATGACGACCACGCCCATGATGAACACGACCATGACGACCACGGCCATGCCCATGGCGCGCATGATGCCCATGCCTGGCTGTCACCGACAAACGCGCGGACCTGGGTCAACCTGATCGCGGCCGAGCTCTCTGCGGCGGACCCGGATAATGCCAGCACCTACTTCAGCAATGCCGCCGCGGCGAATGACGAGTTGGAAGCCTTGTCCGCCGAGGTCAGCGAGGTCTTGAACCCGGTGCGCGGTGGCAGCTTTATTGTGTTTCACGATGCTTTCCAGTACTTCGAGACCGATTTCGATTTCCCGGCATCCGGGGCCATTTCACTCAGCGACGCGGCCGACCCAAGCCCCGCGCGTATCGCCGAAATCCAGGGTCGGGTTCGCGGGGAAGGCGTCGATTGCGTCCTGGCCGAGCCGCAATTCAACGCAGGACTTGTGACCACTGTGCTTGATGGAACCGAGGCGGATACCGGTGTGATCGACCCGATCGGTGCTGACCTTGAGCCCGGCCCGACGCTTTATCCGCAGCTTATTCGCGGCATCGCGACCACGCTTGCCGGGTGTCTCTAAGCTGGCCCGGCGATGACACAACCGAAGCCAGAAGGGTGTTTCCGCGCCCTTCTGGTTTCATGGAGGACGCCGCTCTAACTGCAAGCTCCGCATCCTGGGATCAGCCGGCCACTATGCCGGTCCGCTCTGCAGATACCCCGGACGAGCACGTTCCGAGCGGCGGTCCCTTATAGCCAGTCCCGCAGGATCGGGATCAGCGGTAGGTCGGCGGGCGGCATGGGGTAGTCGCGCAGGGCGTTGGGGCGGACCCATTTCAGGGTTTGGCCCTCGCGCGATTGGGGGATGCCCTGCCATTTGCGGCAGGCGAAAAGCGGCATGAGCAGGTGGAAATCGTCATAGGCGTGGCTTGCGAAGGTCAGGGGCGCCAGGCACGACGCCCAGGTGTCGATGCCCAGCTCCTCCTGCAATTCGCGCACCAGCGCGGCTTCTGGTGTTTCGCCATCCTCGACCTTGCCGCCGGGAAATTCCCAAAGGCCGGCCATGCTCTTGCCCTCGGGGCGCTGGGCCAGCAGCACCCGCCCATCGACGTCGATGAGGGCGACGGCGGAAACCAGGACCACTTTCATGCTATGATCGGTAGTCGGCGTTGATCTCGATATACCGGTTGGTCAGATCGCAGGTCCAGACGGTCGCCGTGGCGGGCCCAAGCCCCAGATCAACCCCGATCCTGACCTCTTCGCCCTTCATGTGCTTGGCGCCGTCCTTCTCGGTGTAATCGGGGGCCACCATGCCCTTTTCGGCCACCAGAACGTCGCCCAGGCGGACGGTCAGGAGGTCGCGATCGGCCTTGGCGCCGGATTTGCCGACGGCCATGACGATGCGCCCCCAATTGGGGTCTTCGCCCGCGATGGCGGTTTTCACCAGCGGCGAGTTGGCGATGGCGAAGGCGACCTTGCGCGCGTCTCCGTCGGTTGCGGCCCCGGTCACGGCGACTTCGACGAACTTCGTCGCCCCTTCGCCGTCGCGCACGACCTGATGGGCCAGATCCAGCATCACACCGTGCAGCGCGTCGTAGAAGGCGCGGCCCTGGCGGGTGCGCACATCGCGGATCTCGGGCGCCTTGCTTTTGCCGGTGGCAGCCATGATCAGCGTGTCCGAGGTCGAGGTATCGCCATCGACCGTGATGCAGTTGAACGTCTCGTTCGTGGCGCGGGTCACCATGCGCTGCAATGGCACGGGGCCCACCTTGGCGTCGGTAAAGAGGTAGACCAGCATCGTCGCCATATCCGGCGCCACCATGCCCGAGCCCTTAGCGATACCGGCGATCTTGACGACCTCGCCATCAATCTCAACCTCGGCCGAGGCGCCTTTGGGGAACGTATCGGTCGTCATGATCGCACGGGCGGCCTGTTCGATGCCGCCCGTTGATAGACCTTTGGCAAGATCGCCGATGACGGCCGTGATGCGGTCATGGGGAAGCGGTTCGCCGATGACCCCGGTCGAGGCTGGGAAAACCCGCGTCGCGGGCACCTTAACCGCCGTGGCGACCGCGTCGGACACGGCTTTCACCGCTTGTTCGCCCGCCGCGCCGGTAAAGGCGTTGGCATTTCCGGAGTTCACGATGATCGCAGCCCCGCTGCGCGCGGCGGTCTTTGCGGCCAGATTGGCCTCGCAGACCCGCACAGGGTCCGAGCGCGTGGCCGAGCGGGTGAAGGCCCCCGCAATGGCCGTGCCGGGGGCCAGCTTGGCCAGCATCACATCGGTCCGGCCGGGATAGCGCACCCCGGCCGCGACGGCTGCGAATTCAACCCCGGAGATCGCGGGAAGCGACGGAAACCCGGCCTTGGGCGCCAGAAGGGAAACGGGTTCAGCGGCCTGCATGGCTTTGGTTGCCACGGCCTTCACTTTCTTGACCGCCGCCTTCACCTTGGCCTTGGCGATCTTCTTGGCCTTACCGTCCTTTTTCGCGGCCTTGGCTTTCTTTGCCTTCTTGCCGCCCTTGTCCTTTGCTTTCGCCTTGGTCTTGGCCATCTCCGGCACTCCCCCCGTCAGATTTTGTTATTGCTGAACCAGATCAAGGTTACGAAGGACGGTCGGGTCAAGCCCTTCGTCGTTCCGCGTGATCTCGGCGCCATCGGTTGCGGCGGTCACCGCGTCTTCAACGGCCTGGCGCTGCAGCTCTTCCTCCAGCTCGGCGCGGACGTCGTCAATCGCGGGGGCTTCCTTCAGGCGCACCTCGTTCAGCTTGACGACATGCCAGCCGAATTGCGTCTCGACAGGGTCCGAGATCTGGCCCGGTTCAAGCGCGACGACCGCCTGTTCGAAGGGTTCGACCATCATGCCTTTCTCAAACCAGCCCAGATCGCCGCCATTCGGGCCGGACGGGCCGGTGGAGCGTTCGCGCGCCAATTCGGCAAAGTCGGCACCGCCATCAAGCGCGGTCTTGACCTCCTGCGCGGCCTCCTCGGTTTCGACCAGAATGTGGGCGGCATTGTATTCCTGGCTGGGATCGGCGCTGGCGTAACGCTCATCATAAAGGGTCTGCAGCGCCTCATCGGTCACGGCACCCTCGGCAATGGCGCTGAGCGCTTCGCCCGCCAGAAAGGCACGGCGTTCATTCTCCAGCGCCAGTTCCGAGCCCATTGACAGCCCGTCTTCGATCGTCTCGGCGATGGCGATCTGCTGGATCAGCTGGTCCAGAAGACCCGACAGCAGCATATCGTCGGGCAATTCCTGATATTGCTGCGGCAGGCGGGCGCGGGCCACGATCAGATGGCCCAGCGTGATATCCGTGCCGTTGACTGACGCGACCACCATGTCGGCTGAAGGCGGGTCGCCCACGACCTCAAGGCTGTCATCGGCCTCGCCCATCTCGGGGGCCGCTTCGGCCGGCGCCTCGGTCGGTGTGTCCTGTGCAAAGCCGGGGCCAGCAAGGAGGGCGGCCAGCGCAGCGCTGCAAAGCAGGTGTTTCATCAGGGTCATATGGGATCTCCGGGTTGCTATCGCCTTGGCCAGCGACGTTGACACTAAGAGGTCAGCCCCTTACATCGCTCAGGTCCGCGAGCGCCGGGCTTCCTTTCATTCATGGGCCCCTTACTAGGGCCCGTCGGAGAGGCGGGCAAGGCGAACTCGCAACACGAGTACGTCAGAGCGGAAAGCAGCAAACATATGCTTGGCATTGGAACGATCACGAAGAAGGTCTTTGGCACCGCCAACGACCGCAAAATCAAGGCTGTGAAGCCATTGGTCGAACAGATCAACGCGCTTGAGCCGGATTTTGAGAAGCTGACGGACGAAGAGATCCGCGATCGTACCGAACAGCTGGCCATGCGCGCCCAAGGCGGCGAAAGCCTGGATAACTTGCTGCCCGAGGCCTTCGCCAATTGCCGCGAAGCCGCCAAACGGGCCCTGGGCCTGCGCGCCTTCGACGTGCAGTTGATGGGCGGGATCTTCCTGCATCAGGGTAACATTGCCGAGATGAAGACGGGTGAGGGGAAGACCCTTGTCGCCACCTTCCCGGCTTATCTGAACGCGCTGGCCGGCAAGGGCGTGCATATCGTCACTGTGAACGATTACCTGGCCCAGCGTGACGCCGAATGGATGGGCAAGGTCTACAGCCAGCTTGGCCTGACCACCGGGGTCGTCATCCCCCGTCAGCCCGAAGACGAAAAGCGCATCGCCTATCAGGCCGATATCACCTACGCCACGAATAACGAGCTTGGGTTTGATTACCTGCGCGACAACATGAAAAGCACGATCGCCGATATGGCGCAGCGCAGCCATTTCTATGCGATCGTCGATGAGGTGGATTCGATCCTGATCGATGAGGCGCGGACACCTTTGATCATTTCCGGCCCCAGCGAGGACCGGTCCGAGCTTTACAAGACCATCGACGCGCTGATCCCCGAGTTTCAGGAAGAGCACTACGTTCTGGACGAAAAGCGCAAAACCGCGTCCCTGACGGATGAGGGCAACGAATTTGCCGAGGTGCGCCTGCATGAGCTGGGCATCCTGCCCGAGGATCAGACGCTCTATGATCCCGAAAGCACGACGATCATCCACCACGTCAATCAGGCGCTGAAGGCGCACAAGGCCTATATGCGGGATACCGATTACATCGTCCGCGACGGCGCGGTGATGCTGATCGACCAGTTCACCGGCCGCATGATGGCCGGCCGCCGCCTGTCGGAAGGCGTGCACCAAGCGCTTGAGGCCAAGGAAAACGTCGAAATTCAGCCCGAAAACGTGACCTTGGCGAATGTGACGTTCCAGAATTACTTCCGTCTTTACGAAAAGCTGGCGGGGATGACCGGCACGGCCACCACCGAGGCCGAGGAATTCATGGAAATCTATAATCTCGGCGTGGTCGAGGTGCCCACCAACCGCCCGATCCAGCGCGAGGATGAAGACGATCAGGTCTATCGCAGCGCCCGCGAAAAGTACGACGCGGTGGTTGAGGCGATCCGCGCGGCGAATGCCAAGGGCCAGCCCGTGCTGGTCGGCACGACATCCATCGAGAAGTCGGAATTCATCTCAGAGCATCTGAAAGAGTCGGACATCCCGCACAACGTGCTGAACGCGCGCTATCACGAGCAGGAAGCCAAGATCGTCGCCGATGCGGGCAAGCTGGGGGCCGTTACCATCGCCACCAACATGGCCGGCCGCGGAACCGACATCAAACTGGGCGGAAATGTCGAGTTGAAGGTGATCGAGGCGCTCGACGCCGACCCCGAGGCCCATCCCGACGAGGTGCGCGCCCAGATCGAGGCCGAGCATGTTGAGGAAGAAGAGGCGGTGAAGGCCGCGGGCGGGCTTTATGTTCTGGCCACCGAACGTCACGAGAGCCGGCGGATCGACAACCAGCTGCGCGGCCGCTCGGGCCGGCAGGGCGACCCTGGCAAATCGTCGTTCTTCCTGTCGCTGGAAGACGATCTGATGCGGATTTTCGGGTCGGACAAGCTGGAAAAGGTGCTCTCGACCCTCGGTATGAAAGAGGGCGAGGCAATCATGCACCCTTGGGTCAACAAGAGCCTCGAAAAGGCTCAGGCCAAGGTTGAGGGACACAATTTCGACATCCGCAAGCAATTGCTGAAATACGACAACGTCATGAACGATCAGCGCAAGGTGATCTTTAGCCAGCGGCGTGAGATCATGGAGGCCGAGGATCTGTCCGAGATCGTCGACGATATGCGCCAGCAGATGGTCGAGGATCTTGTCGATCAACACATGCCGCCGAAAAGCTATGCCGATCAGTGGGATGTCGACGGATTGGTCACGGCGGCGCGCGAGAAGCTGGGCGTTGAAGCGCCGATCGCCGAATGGGCCGACGAAGAGGGTGTCGACCAGGCCGAGATGATCGAGCGGCTTGAAAAAGCGGCTGATGAGGTTATCGCCGCCAAGACCACCGAATACGGCGCCGAGACGATGCGCCAGGTCGAAAAGCAGCTTCTGCTGAACACGATCGACGCAAAATGGCGCGAACACATCATCCGGCTTGATCACCTGCGCTCGGTCGTCGGGTTCAGGGGCTATGCCCAGCGTGACCCGCTGAACGAATACAAAAACGAATCCTTCATGCTGTTCGAATCTCTGTTGAACGGCTTGCGCGAAGAGGTCACGCAAAAGCTGGCCACATTGCAGATCCGCCAGATCACGCCGGAAGAACAGCAGGCCATGGTTGCCCAGATGATGGAGCAGGCCAGGGCCGCCGCGCCAAAGCAGCCGGTTCTGGCCGATGGCGGCGCGGAGCCGGTGCCGCTTGTCGAGGGCTTTGACGAGACTGACCCGACGACATGGGGCAATCCTGGCCGAAATGATCCCTGCCCCTGTGGTTCGGGCCGCAAGTTCAAGCATTGTCACGGCAAGCTCTGACCGCGGCCCTGTCGCCGCAAAGACTCACCATCGGCGGATTTCCGTTCAACGGCGTGTAGAGCCCTGACATTCAAGCGGTTTTCCGCTAACATCACTGCAAATCACGCTGACGGAGAATTCAGCGGTTATGAGGCCAGGCAGTTCAAGCCCCGCATTGCGGGCATTCTTTGCGATATCATTGGCTTTGGTCCCCCTGTCGGGGTGGGCCGAAGAGCGTTTGACGTTGGTTGGCCTTGCCAAGCCACCGCAACCGGCTGCGATTGCGCGGCTTTTGCCGAACGACCCGCAGACCGCTCTGCCGCCGCGGTTCGGGCACCCCGCCCTTCCGGTCCGCGCGGTGATCCCCGACGACATCGCCGGCCCCGGCCCTGTCCAATCGGTCGGCCCCCTTGGCTTGCCGTGTGAGGCGCGCCTGACGGCCACGCTGTCGCAGGGGGGCACTGTTCACTTGCGTCTTGAGGCGCCATGCCATCCGTCCGAGCGGGTCACCCTTCGCCATGGCAAGCTTCAGGCTGACTACTTCACGTCGAGTTCAGGCATAATAGAGACTGTTTTCCCAGCCCTGAGCGAAATCGCTCGCTACCGCGCAGACCTTCGGGGTGGCCAGTTCGTGCAAACCGCCGCGCATGTGCCTGGCGCAGAGACCTATGAGCGGGTGGTGACGATGTGGCACGGCCATACGGGCCTTGCGATCCACGCCTTCGAATACGGCGCCCGGCAGGGGCAGGCGGGCCATATCTGGCGTGGCGACCCGCGCGCGCCGACCATCGCCGAGGCGGGCCGGGGCGGCTTCTTGCTGGAACTTGGCGCCGCCCATCCTGGCGCCCGGCGCGCCGAGGTGTACTCGTTCCCCGCAGGCGATGCCGCGCGCGGCGGTGCGGTTCGGATCAGCCTGGGCGTACAGGTCAACACGGCGACGTGCGGCCAGAAAATCGAAGCAGTGACGTTGCAACTGGGCCGTGACTTGCCCGGTGAGCCCGTCGATGTAAGCGTGACAATGCCCGATTGCAGCCAGGCGGGGGGTTATCTGCTGTTGAAAAACCTGGCCCGAGACTTGAAGATCGCCGCGCAATGACGCGCGCGTAACCAAAAGGCGGACCATGCGCCCAGTTCGGTTCGGCGCGGCGATGATCGCCGCGCTTTTCCTGTGCTCTCTCGCGCCGCAACCAGCGGCCGCGCAGGACGTGACCCTGACGTCGCGCGACGGGTCGTTCACACTGGATGGCACACTGACCACCTTTGATGGTGAGTTCTACCTGATCGAAACCATCTACGGCCCGCTGACGGTGGATGGGCTGGGCGTGACCTGCACCGGGCCGGGCTGCCCCGACCTTGAGGCCTTCGTAGCCGAGGTCACGCTGTCGGGCGCCGAGGCGATGGGCAGCGTTCTGATGCCCGCCCTGCTTGAGGCGTTCGCCGCGCAACGGGGGCTGCGGGCGGCGCGTGAAATTCGCGATCCGCTGGGCTTCACCTATATCCTCTCCGACCCCGAGGCGCGCCCGCTGGCCCGGCTGGACTTTCGGCTGACCACCACCGATGAGGGCTTTGCCGACCTCGTTGCCGATGAGGCCGATGTGGCCATGGCCGCGCGCGAAATCCGCCCGCCCGAGGTTGCGCTGGGTCGCGAGGCGGGTCTCGGCACGCTTTCGGCGCCGCGCCAGGGCCGCATCGTGGCGCTGGATGCGTTCACAGCCGTCGTTGCGCCCGAGAATCCGGTCACGAGAATCTCGATGGAGGTTCTGGCCGCCGCGCTGGACGGCCAGATCGAGAATTGGGGGCCTCTGGGCGGCCCCGAGGGCGAAAGGCTGCATCTGCATCTTCTGGACAGCGGGCTTGGGGCGCAGCAGGCGATCGAGGCGCTGCTTTTGCCCGCGGGTGGCGCGGCGACTGCGCCCAACGCCGTGCGCCACAGCGATGCCGCCGCCCTGGCCGATGCCGTGGCCGACGATCCCTTCGCGCTGGGCATCACGCTGCAATCGGCGGTCGGGTCGGCGCGCGGGCTGGCCCTGTCGGGCGCCTGCGGGTTCTCCGTGCCGCCCGAAGATGCCGCCATCCGCAGCGAGGATTATCCGCTGATGGCGCCGCTTTTCCTTTATACCCCGAACCGCCGGCTTCCCGCGATCATGCGGGATTTCCTGTCGTTTCTGTCGTCGCCCGCGGCCGAACGGGTGATCCGCCGCGCGGGCTTTACCGATCTTGCCGCGCGCCGCATGCCGCTGTCGGATCAGGGCGACCGGCTGGCCAAGGCGATCACCGCTGCGGGGTCTGAGACGACACTCCGTGATCTGCAACAGATGGTTGCGGCCCTGGAGGGCGCCGAGCGTCTGAGCCCGACCTTCCGGTTCCGCACCGGGGCCGCTGGGCTGGATGCGCCGTCGCGCGGCAACGCCTTGCTGTTGGCCGAGGCTTTGGAGGCGGGCGTCTATGATGGGCAGGAGGTTATTTTCGTGGGCTTCAGCGATGGTGAGGGCAGCGCCGCTGCCAATCTGCGCATCGCCCGTACCCGTGCCGACACGGTGATGAAGGCCGTCCGCGCGCTGGCCGAGATGGCCGATTTTGACCGTGTCACCTTGCGCACCGAAGCCTTCGGCGAGGCAATGCCGATGGCCTGCGACGACACCGAATGGGGCCGCCGCGTCAACCGCCGGGTCGAGGTCTGGGTCCGCTGACGCGGGCCCCCGCGCTATTCGCGAGCGCGCAGGACCCGGGCCGGGCGGGTGGCCAATGGACGCCAGGCAAAGCCCAGCCCCGCCAGAAGGGTCGCTAAGGCGCCGCCTGCGACGATCATGATGGCCGAGACGGGCTCAAACACATAATCGGCCTCCATCACGAACCGCATGACGGCCCATCCGGCCAAGCCCCCCGCGACGATGGCGACAAGCCCAGCCACGGCGCCCAGCATGGCGGATCGCAACGCGAAATAGGCCAGGATCTTGCCCCGCGCCGCGCCGACGGTTTTCAGCACCGCCGCTTCGAAGACGCGGGCGCGTTCCCCCGCCGCCGCCGCGCCGATCAGGACGACCACACCGGTGATCAGGGTCGCCGCGGCCCCATAAGTGATCGCGGCCGCGATGCCGCCCAGCACCTCGGTCACCCGGTCAATCGCGTCTTTCACGCGGACTGCGGTGATGTTGGGGTAGCTTGAGGCCAGATCGCGCAGGATTGCGGCCTCGGCCTCCTCCTCGGCATAGATCGTCGAAATGAAGGTATGCGGAGCGCCCTGCAGGGCGGCGGGGTTCATCGACAGGACGAACCCGATGCCGGCGGTCGAGAAATCGACCTCGCGGAAGCTGGTGATCGTGGCGGTGATGTCGCGACCAAGGATGTTGACGGTGACCTCATCGCCAAGGTTCAGGCCCAGTTCCTCGGCCTCTTCGGCGGCAAAGCTCATCACCGGGTCGCCTGTGTAATCCGCAGGCCACCATTCGCCGGCGGTCACACGCGTCTCGGCGGTGGGCGTGGCCGAATAGGTGATGCCCCTGTCGCCGCGCAGTACCCAATGATCGCCAGCCACCTCGATCGCCGGGTCGCCGTTGATCCGGGTGATCACGCCGCGCAGCATCGGCGCGCTGTCAACCTTTTCGACGCCCGGGTCACCTTCCAGCCGGGCCATGTAGCCCTCCATCTGGTCGGGCTGGATGTCGACGACGAAATAGGACGGTGCGATGTCGGGCAGTTCGGTCGAGATCGAGTTGCGCAGGTTCCAGTCGATCTGACCCACCGCGGCCAGCACCGCCAGCCCAAGGCCCAGCGACAGCACGACCGAGCTTGCCTCATTGCCCGGGCCGCCCACGGCGCCCAGAGCCAGCCGCAGCGACGTGCGCCCGCGCATCACCCGCATCCGCGCCATGCGTCGCGCCAATCGACGCGCGCCCATGGCCACCAGCACCAGCAAGATCAGCGCGCCCAGCACCCCGATCGACGCCCAGAGCGCGAGGGTCGGGGCACCTGAGAAATACATCGCCGACCCGACCAGCGCGGCCAGCAATGCCGCCGTTATGACGAAAAAGATCGGCCGTGGCAGGGCGCGGCTTTGGCCCATTGCGTCGCGGAAGAGGGCGGCGGCGCGGACTTCCTCGGTGCGCGCCAGAGGCCAAAGCGTGAAGAGAAGTGCGGTCAGCGCGCCATAAAGTGCGGCCTCGGCCAGCGGACCGGGCTGGATGGCGAATGCGGTCGGCAAGGGCAATTGCGCCGCCAGGAGGGGCGCAAAGATCAGTGGCAGGGCCGCCCCCAGGATCAGGCCCAATATGATCCCGATGCCTGCCAGCACGCCGATCTGGATCAGGTAGGCCGCAAAGATCGTCCGCCCCTCGGCGCCCAGCGTCTTCAGAATGGCGATGACGGCGATCTTGCCGTCCAGATACGACCGTACGGCGGCCGAAACACCCACGCCGCCCACGGCCATCCCGGCCAGGCCCACCAGCACCAGGAACGACCCCAGCCTGTCGACGAACCGCGCCACGCCCGGCGCGGCATTGCGGCTATCGCGCCAGCGCATGCCGGTGTCGCGGAACAAAGCCTGAGCACTGTCCTCCATCGCGGTCAGGTCGGTGCCCTCTGGCAGCAGCAGACGGTATTTCGTCTCAAACAAGGTTCCGGCGCCCAGAAGTTCGGAATTGGCCAGATCCGCGGTCCGCACGAGGGTGCGGGGGCCAAGGCTAAAGCTGTCGCCCGCGGCATCGGGTTCGCGCGCAAGAATGGCGCTGAGGTGGAAATCCTGCACGCCCAGCCGGAACGTATCGCCGATTTCCAGGCCCAGCCTGTCGACCAGAACCCGGTCCATCACGCCGCCGGGCAGGCCGCCATCACCCGCCAGAGCGTCGGCCAGAGGCATCTCGGGCTCAAGAACCACCTGGCCCGTCAGCGGATAGGCGTCATCAACGCCCTTGACCTGCGTCAGCCCACGCTCGATCTGGTCGCCCCGCTGAACCGTCGCCATCGACCGGAAATCGGCGATCTCTGACACGGCAAGGGCGTTGTCCTCCATCCAGGCGCGCTCGGCCTCATCGGCGTAGCGATAGGTGAACCGCATCTCGGCATCGCCGCCCAGCATCGTGGCGCCCTCGCGCGCCAGACCGTCTTCGATCGAGACGCGCACCGTACCGACGGCGGCGATGGCGGCGACACCCAGCGCCAGGCAGGCGAGGAACACGCGGAACCCGCGCAGGCCGCCGCGCAATTCGCGCCGTGCAATGGCGAAAGCCGGGCTCATTCGGCGGCCTTGCGGGCAGGTTCCTCGGCGATACGGCCATCCATCAGGCGCACCACCCGGTCGCATTGCTGGGCCAGATCGGGCGCGTGGGTGACCATGACCAGCGTCGCGCCGTGGCGTTGTTGCAGCCCGAAGAGCAGCTCCATGATCGCCTGGCCGTTGGCGCCGTCCAAATTGCCGGTGGGTTCATCGGCCAGCAAGATCGCGGGCCGGGGCGCGGCGGCGCGGGCCAGCGCCACGCGCTGCTGTTCGCCGCCCGACATCTGCGCGGGGTAATGATCGATCCGGTCGCCCAGGCCCACCGTGCGCAATTCCTCCTCGGCGCGGTCAAAGGCATCGGCGTGGCCCGCCAGTTCCAGCGGGGTGGCCACGTTCTCCAACGCGGTCATCGTGGGGATCAGGTGGAAAGATTGAAACACCACCCCCATATTGTTGCGACGAAAGCGGGCCAGCGCGTCTTCGTTCATCGTGGTCAGGTCATGCCCCATGGCATGGATCTGCCCCCCGGTGGCGCGTTCAAGCCCGCCCATGAGCATGAGGAGTGACGATTTGCCCGACCCAGATGGCCCCACCAGCGCAAGGCTTTCACCCTTGGCCACCGCCAGCGTGATACCGTGGAGGATCTCAACCGGTCCGGCATTGCCCGACAGGGTCAGCGTCGCGTCGGTGAGTGAAAGGATGGGGTCGGTCATGCATGTTTTCCGTTCTGTAGCCCAAAGGGCATATGGCGCATTTCGGCATGGCCGCAACCTTTTGGCGGCACTTGTTGTTATTTCTACGTCCGCCGCCGCCGAACCGATTACAATTACAGCACTGGGCGATAGCCTGACGCAAGGATACGGCCTGCCGCAGGAAGAGGGGTTTGTGCCCCAGCTTGAGGCCTGGCTGCGCGAGAACGGCGCCGATGTGGCGCTGGTCAATGCCGGTGTGTCGGGTGATACGACGGCTGGTGGCCTGTCGCGCGTGGGCTGGACGCTGACGCCTGAAGTGGACGCGATGATCGTGGCTCTGGGCGGCAACGACCTGCTACGCGGGATCGACCCCGCCGTCAGCCGCCAGAACCTTGAGGGCATTCTGAAAGTGGCCGAGGCCGAGGGCGTGCCGGTGCTGCTGGTCGGCCTCACCGCGCCGGGGAATTACGGGCCGGATTACAAGGCCGCGTTCGAGGCGATGTATCCTGAACTGGCGGCGGAATACGGGGCGCTGCACGTGGAAAGCTTTCTGGAACCGCTCTCTGAGCGGGTCGAGGCGGGCGGTCAGGTCAGCGACGTCATGCAAGGCGACGGCATCCACCCCAATGCCGAAGGCGTGAAACTGGTGGTCGAGGCGCTGGGCCCGCGCGTGCTTGAGCTGGTGCAGCAAGCGGATACCGGGGCTTAGAGCCGGATCGACCTCTTTTCGCCCGGATTCAAGCCGAAGGCGCCGGGCGAGCGGCTGCCCGCCCCGACGGGCTGGCGCTTTGGCAATCTCTCGCCTCACTAATCGGGCAGAGGGACTTTGCTGGCATAAAGCGCGCTGAAACATCGTTGCTGCGCCACCCCACGGGCAGCCGTTCGCCCGGCTTGGCTCAGGATTGTCCCGCCGCCTTCGCCAATTTCAACGCCTCTTCCAGCGCGGCATCATCGCCTACATGATTGGCCAGGATCAGCACCAGACGGGCGTTCAGCCTTTGGCTTTCCGCCTCGCTTAGCCCTTGATGGGCAGCCAGAAGTCGGGCGTAGAACCCATCGGCATCGGTGATATTGGGGTGGGTGATCAGGGTCATGGCGCAGTCCAGATGGCTTGGTGGGCGGCCTCGATCTGGACGGTGGTCGCCTTTTGCCAGCGCGCGGCGATGACCTGATCGGGCCGGATCAAATACAAAGCGCACGGCGCCTCGCCCAGATAGCGGGCGCGGAGTGTGTCGTTCACCTCCGCTCGCAAGATCGGCAGGCCGAGGTCGGGCGCCTCACCGCCAATGGCCATCACCAGGCACTCCCGCCCCAGCGCATCGATCAGCCAGCCATTGCCCTGCGGCGCATCGGGCGCCACAGTACCCGGGCGGCTGACCGGCGGAAGGGCGGCATCATCCGGAGCGTCAAGCGGATAGGAGCACGGCCGCGACAGGCGGCCGGAATTCGCCATGGGCCGCGCGAAATCAGCATGGCCCGCCAGGTTCAGGACCTCGTCGCGAAACATCCGCTCAACCCCATCGGCCGGGGTCATGAACCGCGTGGCGCGGCTGGAATTGAGGATGTTTTCGTCGGCCGCAAAGGCCCGCTCGGCATCATACGCGGCCAGGAGGCCCGCATCGGCCCTGCCTTGCGCGATGGCCGCCAGCCGCCAGCCCAGCGCGTCAACATCCTGCAGCCCGCTATTGCCACCCCGCGCGCCAAAGGGGCTGACCACATGGGCGCTGTCGCCGGCAAAGATCACGCGGCCCTGCACGAAGCTTTCCAACCGGCGGCATTGGAACGTATAGACGCTGACCCAATCGAGGCGAAAGTCGCTGTGGCCGACAACCTTCTCGATGCGGGGGATGACGATCTCGGGCTGCTTCTCAACCTCCGGGTCGGCCTCCCAGCCCAGCTGCAGGTCGATGCGATAGATGTTGTCGGGCTGCTTGTGCAACAGCGCTGATTGGCCGTTATGAAAGGGCGGCTCGAACCAGAAATGCCGCTCGGACGGGAAATCGCCCTGCATCTCGATATCGGCGATGAGGAACCGTTCTTCGAACAACTCGCCCGCGAAATCGAGGTGCAGCATCTGGCGGAGGGGTGACCGCGCGCCGTCGCAGGCCACCACATACCCAGCCTCCAGCGCATAGGCCCCCTCGGGCGTTTCGATATCCAGGATCGCACGATTGGCGTTCTGTTCCACCGCCGTGACGCGGTTCTTGAAGCGCAGGTCGATCAGCGGATGGGCCAAAGCGACCTCGGCCAAGAATTGCTCAACGTAATATTGCTGAAGGTTGATGAAGGCGGGCATCTTGTGGCCCGCTTCGGGCAGAAGGTCGAAGTTGAAAACCTCGCGATCCCCGTGAAACGTGCGGCCCACCTGCCAGGTCACGCCCTTGGCCAGCGCCTTTTCGGCGATGCCCAGACGGTCGAAGATTTCCAGCGACCGCTTCGACCAGCAAATCGCCCGGCTGCCGACCGAAACCACATCATTGTCGTCCAGCACAACCGAGGGCTGGTCATGGCGCGCCAGTTCCAGCGCCAGGGCCAGGCCCACCGGCCCCGCGCCCACGATCACCACGCCATGGCGCGGTTCGGCCGCGTCCAGACCGGGCGGTGAGTGATAGGGGAAAGGTTTGTAATCATAAGGCATTAGCGTCACTCACGATTGGTTTTCAACAGGCCGCGGGCCGAGAACAGACCAAGCGCCACGAAGAACCCGCCGCCGAGCAAGATCAGCTCGAAGAAAGCGGGGCCTGACGGGACGCCCCGGAGGGCAATGGCCACGCCGACAAAGCCCAGCCCGAAGACCGAGGCGATCAGGCGGAACCAGAGCTCACCGCGTGAGGGCCCGTATTTCATTGGTATGCCTCCGCTGACGGGTGGCGGTCGTAATCCAGAAAGAACTCATCCAACTGCGGCGGCGCGACCGAGGTGCCCGCCAGCATCGCATGGGCCTGCCCCCGGTGGTGGATCTGGTGCTGGAAAAGGTGGAGGAGGAGATGATCCACCCGCTCAGCCACTATCCCGTGCGCCCCCCGGTCGGTCGCGACCTGCCGGGATAGGTCAGCTTCGGTCAGGGTTTCGCAGAACGCGATCAACCGCGCGTCGACTGGGGCCTGTGCAAGCCGCAGGGCCGCAGCATCGGGAAAGCTCCGGTCCTCAGAAAACAAAGCCCGCCCCCGTCCGCCGTCTTCGAGCGCGTCAAGATAGTAGAGATCGACCTCATGGATATGCTCCAGCGTCGCCTTGAGCGACGGGAAGAAAGACACCCTCTCGGCGTCCCACTCTCCGGGAGGAAGTGCTTCACAGGTTGCGAGGAGCCGGTGGTTCGCCCAGGCATTGTTGCGGGCGAGAAGGGTGAAGGATGACTTCATCTCAGTCATATCCTTGCACTACAGAGAGTCCGCGAGGGAGGGCAAAGTCCGCGAGAGCGAGAAGGAAAGGCCGTTCGGCCAGCCGCTCGCGAGCCTTGGTCGCAGTGGCTTGTCCACCATCGAGATAGTGCTTCATGAATGCGTTGTGTCTGGGCAAAGTTACGCTCCTTGCCCGCGCGTCTTTCTGCGTTGCTGGCTTGGCGCAATGCGGCGTTGACGGTCCCCAAGTGCGTCAGCCAAAGCGACAAAAGGGCGACCGCGAGAAGCAGGCACGATAGCGCCACCAGCGCCGCGACAAAGATCATCGCTTTACCGTTTGTGTGGCCATCGATCTCATCCCTGCAATGCCTCCCACATTTCCTTGTCGCGCTGGGCGGTCCAGATGCGCGGCGTGTCGATGCCCATGGCCTCATCATAGGCGCGGGCGACGTTGAAGGGCAGACAGTGTTCGTAGATCGCGTAGTCGCTGAACTTGTGGTCGCATGCCTCGCGCACCGCGTCCCAGGCTTCCTTCAGGGTGCCACCTTTGGCAGCCACGCGGGCGGCGGGGCGGTAGGTGCTTTCCACAAAATCGGCGGTCGAGGCGATGGCCTTGGCCACCATCTCGCGCCCTTGCAGCGCGTCGCCGCGTCCGGGCGCGATGGCGACGGGATCGTACGCGGCGATGTTCATCAGCGTGTCCGGCCAGTCGGCGAAATGCCCGTCGCCGCAATAGCAGGCCGAGTGGTACTCGACGATATCGCCTGTGAACATGACCTCGGCATCCGGCACCCAGACTACCGCGTCGCCCGCCGTATGCGCACGGCCGAGATGCATGATCTCGACCTTCCGTTTTCCCAGATAGACCGTCATCGCCTCGCTGAAGGTCGTGGTTGGCCAAGTGAGACCCGGAATCTCCTCATGCTCTTGGAAAAGGCGGGGGAAGCGGTCAAACTCGCTGTCCCAGTCCTCCTGACCGCGCTCGGCCACCATGGCGCGGGCGGTGTCGGACATGACGATCTGACTGGCGCCGTAAGCCGAAGCGCCAAGCACGCGGACGGCGTGGTAGTGGGTCAGCGCCAGATGGGTGATGGGTTTGTCGGTGACCCCCCGGATGCACTCGATCACCTTGCGGGCCAGACGGGGCGTCGCCTGCGCCTCGACCACCATCACGGCGTCATCGCCGATAATGACGCCTGAATTTGGGTCACCCTCGGCGGTGAAGGCATAAAGACCCTCGCCGATCTCGGTAAAGCTGGTCTTTTTCTCGGCCATGTCGCCGGCTGACGCAAAGGCTTTCGCCATGTTCTATTCTCCTATGAATTCCAAACGGTTGCCGGCAGGGTCTTCACTGAAAAACCGCCGCCGGCCGGCGATGGCATCATCCCAGCGGACGGGATGCCCTGCCGTGTTCAGTTTCTCCGCCAGCGCATCCAAATCATGCGTCGCGAAGGCCGGGTGTGCTTTCTTTGCGGGCCGGAAGCTGTCTTCAACCCCAAGGTGCAGCTCATATCCGGGGCCTTGCAGCCATAGCCCGCCGCGCCCCTGAAGTCCCTCGGGCTTCGGCAATTCCGGCAAGCCTAGAAGCCCGATCCAGAACGCGCGTGCGTCGTCCTCTGATCCCTTCGGGATGGCCAATTGTAGGTGATCAAGCCGCAATGACGATGCGCAGGTCATGAATTCCCCCATGGACGTCGGCCGCCAGCCATGATTCTGATGGCGCCATGACACGGGATATGCGCGCCTATGGCCTGACGGCCTTCATCATCGCCGCGACGGCGGCCTGGCTGCTTTATATCGGTCGCGTGCCGATCTGCGAATGCGGGTATGTCAAACTCTGGCATGGGCAGACCATGACGTCCGAAAATTCGCAGCATATCGCGGATTGGTACACACCGTCGCATCTGCTGCATGGGCTTTTGTTCTATGGCGCATTGTGGCTGGTCGCCCGCAAGCTGAGCTTTGGCTGGCGCTTGTCGATTGCCACGCTGATCGAGTGCGCCTGGGAGATCGTCGAGAACTCTGACGCGATCATTGAGCGCTATCGGGCGGTGACGATCTCGCTCGATTACTACGGTGACAGTGTCATCAATTCTGTGGCCGATATCCTGGCCATGGTGGTCGGCTTCTGGCTGGCGCGGGTAATCCCGGTCTGGGCCAGCGTGGCGCTTGTGATCGGGTTCGAGGTGCTGACGATGTGGATCATCCGCGACGGCCTCGCGCTCAACATCATCATGCTTTTGTATCCGCTGGATGTCATCCGCGATTGGCAAGCCGCCGGGTAAGGTGGCCACAATTTTTCTGCGAAAAATTAGGGGCGCGGGATCGGCCGTTGGCGCCATGATTTTTCGCAGAAAAATCGTGACTTGGCGAGAAATGTCGGCCTGATTTTTCGCAGAAAAATCGCTCATCCGCCTGCGTCCGTAGGATCAGTGTGGGCGGCCAGAACGGTTCCGCTGCATTGTCCGAAGCCGATGCGGTAGCCCTCGCCTTGCGCCCAGCCGGTCAGGGTCAGCGTGTCGCCGTCTTCAAGGAAGCTGCGCGCCTCGCCCGCGTCCAGCGTCAGCGGCTCTTTCCCACCCCAGCTGAGCTCCAGCAAGCTGCCGCGATTGCCGCGCTCGGGCCCCGAGATCGTGCCTGATCCCAGCAGGTCCCCCACCTCCATCGGGCAACCGCTTGTCGTATGATGCGCCAATTGCTGGGCGGCGGAATAGTACATCTCACGGTAATTGGTGCGCGTGATCACTGTCGGTGCCTTACCCTCTGGCGCCAATGTCGCCTCAAGCTGGATATCGTAGAGCATAGGCCCCGGCTCCTCCAGATAGGGCAGCAACGCACGCTCGCGGTCCGGTGTCGGCACGCGGAACGGCTCCAGCGCCGCTTTCGGCACGATCCAGGGGCTGATCGTCGTGGCGGTCGCTTTGGACTGGAACGGGCCGAGGGGCTGATACTCCCAAGCCTGGATGTCGCGGGCCGACCAATCGTTCAACAGCACATAGCCGAAGATCATCTCATCGGCCTTCCCGACCGACACCATCCCCTCCGACGGCTGCCCCACCACCGCCCCCATCTCCAGCTCGAAATCGAGCCGCTTGCAGGGCGCAAAGACCGGCAATTCGGCGTCGGGCGCCTTCAACTGCCCCCAGGGCCGGCGCACCGGCGTGCCCGAGACAACGACTGACGAAGCGCGGCCGTTATATCCGATCGGGATCGAGAGCCAGTTCGGCGGCAACGCGTTCTCAGCCCCACGGAACATGGTGCCGACATTGGTAGCGTGGTGCTTGCCTGCGTAGAAATCGGTATATCCCCGAACGTCCAGTGGCATTGCAAGTTGCGCATCTGAAAGGGGGTGTAAGTGCTTCCTGACGGCCTCTTGCTCGGGCGCGCCTTCGCTGAAAAGCTCGGTCAGTCTGGCACGGAACGCTGCCCAAATCCGTGGGCCATGCGCCATCAACGTATTCCAGTTGCCAAGAATGGCGATCGGCAGCCCATCGATATCCAACAGGCCATCGAATTCCGCTTCATGGGCGTCGAACAGAAAATCACCGATGGCAATACAACAGCGCGGAAGATCGTCTCCGGGCGGAACGAAGGCGCCATAAGGCAGATTCTGCAGCGGAAAATGCGTTTCGGCCGAATTGGCGCTCTCGATCCAACTGCGCTGCATAAGGTCAGTCTCCAAGGTTAATCTGCAAGCTGTCATGGCCAATTGTGACGGGGCCGTTCCACTCCCTGGCGACCTCGGCCAGCCAGTCAGACGGGCCAAACGCCGGATCGTCGGCTGGCACGAGGTGATGCAACACCAGATGCCCCACGCCCGCCGCACGTGCGATACGGCCCGCATCGGACGCCTTGGTGTGGCTGGCATGCAGGTGTTGGCGCAACTTGTCGCCCAGCCCGGTCCGTTCGACCAGCGCTTCGACCCCCTCCAACAGCATCGCCTCGTGCACCAGGATGTCGGCCCCCGATGCGAACGCGCCGAGCGGCGGAAAGTAGGTGGTGTCGGCCGAAAAGACGATTGTTTTATCGCCGGCCTCAAACCGCAACGCGAAGCAATCGGTGACCGGCGGGTGATCGACCCGCAGGGCCGAGACTTTGTAGCCGGCAGAGGTCAGCACCTCGCCCTCGCCAAACGTCTTCACGGCCATGATCTCGGTCAGCGGCGTGCGGCCTTCATCGTCCACACGGATCGCGTTGTCGAACGCCATCGAGGCCAGGAAATGCCGCCAATACTCATCGATGCCCGACGGTCCGTAGATCGTGACCGGCCCTTGCATCCCTGTGGTCCAGGCGGTGTGGATCAGCGGCCCAAGCTCCAGCAGATGATCGGAGTGCAGGTGGGTAATGAAGATCAGATCGAGGTCCTTCAGGCTCTCGCCCGCCTCGACCAAGGCCTTGGTCACGCCGATCCCGCAGTCGACAACAGCCTTTCGTCCGCCGAGGTCCAGAAACGACGCTGTCGGCATCGCACCCCCTTGCCGGATCGCCGGGCCACCCTTGGTGCCGAGAAGGACAAGACGGTCGGTCACTTCACGCCCGGCGTGCCGTCGAATTTCTTTTCAAGATCGGCCCAGCAATCGATGTAATCATCCTGCAAGGGCGCTTCATTTGCGGCAAAGGCGGTCAGATGCTGCGGGAACCGCGTCTCGAACATGAAGGACATGGTGTTGTCGAGCTTGTCCGGGCCGAGATTGGCGTTGGACGCGCCCTCGAACGCATTCCGGTCAGGGCCGTGGGGCAGCATCATGTTGTGCAAGCTCATGCCGCCGGGGACGAAGCCTTTGGGCTTGGCGTCATACTGGCCGTAGATGTTGCCCATGAGTTCCGACATGATGTTCTTGTGGTACCATGGCGGGCGGAAGGTGTGCTCGGCCACCATCCAGCGTTCGCGGAACAGCACGAAATCGATATTGGCGGTGCCCTCGACGCCACTTGGCGCGGTCAGCACGGTGAAGATCGACGGATCGGGATGATCGAAGAGGATCGCGCCGACGGGGCAGTAGGTCTTCAGGTCGTATTTGCAAGGCGCGTAATTGCCGTGCCAAGCCACGACATCCAAGGGGCTGTGGCCGATCTTCGTCTCATGGAATTGGCCGCACCACTTGATGGTGAGAGTGGAGGGCACCTCGCGGTCCTCAAAGGCGGCGACGGGTGTCTTGAAATCACGCCGGTTGGCCATGCAATTGGCGCCGATCGGGCCGCGGCCGGGCAGCTGGAATTTCTGCCCGTAATTCTCGCAGACAAAGCCCCGTGCGGGACCCTCAAGTACCTCGACCCGGTACACCAACCCGCGCGGCAGAACAGCGATCTCCTGCGGGGCGAGGTCGATCACGCCAAGTTCGGTGCAGAAACGCAGGCGGCCTTCCTGCGGAACCACCAGAAGCTCGGAATCGGCCGAGTAGAAATAGGCGTCTTCCATGCTGGCGGTGACCAGATAGATGTGGCTGGCCATGCCGACTTGCGTGTTCACGTCGCCTGCGGTGGTCATTGTGCGCATGCCGGTCAGCCAGGTCAGCGGCTGGTCGGAATGCGGGACCGGATCCCAGCGGTATTGGCCTAGTGAGATCACGTCGGGGTCGACATGCGGGGCGGTCTTCCAATAGGGCAGGTCGATCTTGGTATAGCGGTGGCTGTGCTTGACCGAGGGCCGGATGCGATAGCACCACGTCCGCTCATTCTGATGGCTGGGCGCGGTGAAGGCCGTGCCGCTCAGCTGTTCGCCATAAAGCCCGTAATTGCACTTCTGCGGTGAGTTCTGTCCCTGCGGCAGCGCATCCGGCAGCGCCTCGGTCTCAAAGTCATTGCCGAAGCCGGGCATGTACCCCTCATGCGGGCCCGGTTCAGATGCGGCGCGGGTCATGCCTTTGGGCAGGGTGTGGGTGTTCATCGGAGGCCTCCTGTCGCTGCAAGAGGATATCGTTGCAAATGCAACGACGTCAAGGTGGATGGCGGAAGGCAGAGGTGTCGAACCCCATTCCTTGCGGAACTCACTGTTTTCGAAACAGGACGCAGGACCGCCTGCGTTTGCCTTCCGTGGCGGTAAGCCGAGGTCTCGATCCCCACACGTTGCCGCGCCAACCCGTTTCCAACGGGTGCCGAACCCTGTTCGGTTGACTTACCTTTGGCGGGTGGGTGAGGTGTCGATCCCCAACGCGTGCGCGTCCATCTGTTTTCAAGACAGAGTCCGAGGCCGCTCGGATTACCCATCCTTGGCGGAGGGCGGTGGTCTCGATCCACATTCCTTCTTAGGGGAACAGAACGATTAGCAGTCGCCTGCGGTGCCTTACCGCTTCACCCTCCGGGGTGATGATGTGCTACTACTTGATGACATAGGTCATACTCCGTTCTCTGGTGGCGCAATTATCGAACTCTGGCGCACCCGTCAAGACGTCCAGTCAAGAACCACCTTCCCGCTGGACCCGCCGCGCATGGCCGCGAAGCCCTCTTCGAACCGGTCCACGGGTAGGCGGTGGGTGATGACGTCGCGCACGTTCAGCCCGTTTTGCAGCATGGCGATCATCTTGTACCAGGTCTCGAAGATCTCGCGCCCGTAGACGCCTTTGAGGGTGATTGCCTTGAAGACGATGCGGCTCCAGTCGACGGGGCTTTTGCCGGGCGGAATGCCCAGAAGGGCGATCCGCCCGCCCATCACCAGCGCCTCGACCATCTGGTCCAGCGCGCGCTGGTTGCCCGACATCTCAAGCCCGACATCGAAGCCCTCTTTCATCTTCAGGCGCGAGATCACGGCGCGCAGATCTTCTTCCGCCACGTTCACCGGCACCACGTCGGCCACCTTTGCCGCCAGGGCCAGCCTGTCGGCGTTGATATCGGTGATCACCACGTTCCGGGCGCCGACATGCCGCGCCACGGCGGCGGCCATGATACCGATGGGGCCGGCCCCGGTGACCAGCACGTCCTCACCCACCAGATCGAACGACAAAGCGGTGTGGACCGCGTTGCCAAGCGGATCGAGGATCGCCCCGATCTCATCATCCACCTCGTCCGGCAGGGGCACTACGTTGAACGCGGGTAAGCGGAGGTACTCGGCAAATGCGCCCGGTTCGTTGACACCGATGCCGCGCGTCGCGGGATCAAGGTGGAACTTGCCCGCCCGGCTCTGGCGCGAGGTCTTGCCGATCAGATGCCCCTCGCCCGAGCAGCGCTGGCCCAGCACCAGCCCCTCGACATCCCGCCCCAGCTCCACGATCTCGCCCGCGAATTCATGGCCCGTCACGAGGGGCACGGGCACTGTGCGCTGGGCCCAGTCGTCCCAGTTCCAGATATGCACGTCGGTCCCGCAGATCCCGGTCTTGCGGATGCGGATCAGCACATCATCCGGCCCGATCTGGGGCACCGGCCGCGTTTCCATCCAGAGGCCCGGTTCGGGGCGGGACTTGGCCAGCACTTTCATCTCATTGGTCATTTTTCCGCTCCTACGCGGCGCAGGGCAAGCCAGGTCCATGTGACCCCAGCGGCCCGGTTCGGCGCCTGGATCGATTGGGCCTTGGCACGGAACACTTCGGTGAAACCCGTCCGCCGGAACAGATCGGCGGTATCGTCGGGGTCTATCGGATAGACCGGCATGCCTGGAGGTGTCGGCCCGTGGCGCAGCGCCATGACCAGAAGCCCGCCAAGTGCCGCGAGCCGGGCCAGGGTGTCGGCCGCGCGGAGACGCTCCTGAAGGTCGAGATGCTGCCAGACGGCCGCGACGTTGATGTAATCATAGACCTCGGCACGCACGCGCAGGTTCGCCAGATCGGGCAGCGCATCTTCCAGCCAGACGACCCGGTCGTCTGTCTTACGGGCGGCATCGAGGAACGCGGCGACGGGCTCGACCGCAGTGACCGAATGACCCATCTCGGCAAACCAGCGGGCGTCGCGGCCGGTGGCTGTGCCGATATCGACGATCCGGCAAGGCCGCACCGGGATCAGATGCCTGACCGGCGCGTAATAGGCCTCGTTTGGAATCGCCTCGTAGCGGTCGGCCAGGGTGGCTGCATTCTCACTGTAGCGCAGAATGGCAGCGGCGGAGCCTCCTCGTGCAGTCATGCCAGAACTCCCGTGGTGCGGCCGGCAGCCTTGAAGGCGGCGAGCGCGGCGTCGAGGTCGGTGCGGCTGAGCGCCGCGTTCATCTGGGTACGGATGCGGGCCTGTCCCTTGGGCACGACGGGGAAGAAGAAGCCCGGGGCATAGACGCCGTGGTCGAAGAGCTTGGCGGCGAAATCCTGGGCCAGCGGGGCCTCGCCCACCATGACGGGAATGATGGGGTGTTCGCCGGGAAGCAGGGTGAAGCCGAGCGCTGACAGGCCGTCGCGCCAATAGCGGGCATTGTCGAAAAGCTGCGTGCGCAGGTCATCGCCCTGTTCCACCAGATCAATCGCGGCCAGCGAGGCGGCGCAGATCGCCGGTGGCAGCGCGTTGGAGAAAAGGTAGGGCCGCGCGCGCTGGCGCAGAAGGTCGATCACCGGTTGCGGCCCGGCGATGTAACCGCCGAGCGCGCCGCCCATCGCCTTGCCCAGCGTGCCGGTCAGGATCTGCACGCCATCCGCCACCCCGGCATGATGCGGCGTGCCGCGCCCCTCTGGCCCCATGAAGCCCGTGGCATGGCAATCATCCACCATCACGATGGCGCCGTATTGTTCTGCCAGAGCGGTGATTTCAGGCAATTTCGCCAGATAGCCGTCCATCGAGAAGACGCCATCGGTGGCGATCATAATGTGGCGCGCATTGTCGGCCCGTGCGGCCTTCAGCTGATCCTCAAGCGCGTCCATATCCGAGTTGGCATAGCGATAACGCTTGGCCTTGCACAGGCGAATACCGTCGATGATGCTGGCATGGTTCAGCGCGTCCGAAATCACCGCATCCTCGGGGCCCAAAAGCGGCTCGAACAAACCGCCATTGGCATCGAAACAGGCGGCGAAGAGGATCGTGTCGTCCTTGCCGAGGAAGGTTGCCAGACGCTGCTCCAGGGCGCGGTGCAGGTCCTGCGTGCCGCAGATGAACCGGACCGAGGCCATGCCGTAGCCGTGATCGTCAATCGCGGTCTTCGCGGCCGTGCGCAACGCCGGATGATTGGCAAGGCCAAGGTAGTTGTTGGCCGAGAGGTTCAGGATATCGCGCCCGCCGATCGTCACATGCCCGCCTTGGGGCGAGGTGATCAGACGCTCGCGCTTGGTCATGCCATCGGCCTCGATCTGGGCCAGAATGTCGGTGATATGGGTCAGAAAATCGGGCATCCGCACCTCCCTTTCGCGCAAGATATCCGACGCCGGGCGGGCGCTGTCCACCACAAGCGACATGCCTGGTCGGGAACGAATAGGGCCCGGCCTGCGTTCAAGGCGCATGAGCACTCTCAAATCCGCTTTCGCCGCGGCCCTTCTGGCTGCCAGCCCCGCCAATGCCGAGGTGATCGGCAAAGTCGGTGTCGATTGGGTCGGCAACGACATCGTCATCGAGGCCTTGGAAGACCCCAAGGTCGATGGCGTCACTTGCCACATCTCGTATTTCGAACGCAGCCTGATCGACCGTCTGTCCAACGGAAACTGGTTCGAAGACCCCTCGAACGCCTCGATCGCCTGCCGCCAGACCGGTCCGATCAGCATCGGTGACATTGAGTTGAGTGCCGATGGCGAAGAGGTTTTTCGCGAGGGCCGTTCGATCATCCTGAAATCGATCCGCGTGCGGCGTATCTTCGATGAAAACCATCAGACGTTGATCTACCTGGTCCATGGCCGCGAATTGACCCAAGGCTCGGCCAAGATGTCGATCTCAACCGTGCCGCTCTATAACGCGGTGGATTGATCGACGCGCCATTCCATGGCTTGTTGCATCTGCAACAAACGGAGTGGCGCCCTTGTCCGATTTCGTTCTCGACACCTTTCTGCCCTACCGGCTGAACGTGCTGGCCGGGCGCCTCAGCCGCGAATTCTCGACCCGCTATCGCGAGCGGTTCGGCATCACCATCCCCGAATGGCGGGTGGTGGCCCATCTGGGCCAGGCGGGCGCGGTCAGCGTGCGCGAGATCCACGCGCGGGTGGATATGGACAAATCTAAGGTCAGCCGCGCCGCCGCCCGGCTTGAGGCGGCGGGTTACGTGGCCAAGCGCACCTCGCCCACCGACCGGCGCCTGGTTGAACTGACCCTGACCGACAACGGCCGCGCCATGATGGCCGAGCTTGCGGGCGTCGCACAAGCCTATCAGGCCGAGTTGCTGTCCCGCCTGGAGCACACCGATGACTTTCTGGACGGCCTTGACGCCTTGCTGGAGGCCGAATGACCGCGATCCTCTACGATTACTGGCAATCCTCGGCCGCTTATCGCGTGCGCATCGGGTTGAACCTGCTGGGTATCGACCATGATACCGTCCCGGTCGACCTGATTGCGGGCGAACACCGCGAAAAGGCCAACGTGTCGCGCAATCCGCAGGGCCTTGTGCCCACACTTGATATCGATGGCGTAACGCTGACCCAATCGCTTGCGATCCTCGAATATATAAATGAAACGCGCCATGCAGGCTGGCTGCCTGCCAACCCTGTCGAACGCGCCCGCATGCGGGCTTTGGCCTATGCCATTGCGATGGAAATTCACCCCGTCTGCAACAGCTCGGTGGCCCGCTATGCGGTCGAGCAATCCGGCGGCGCGTTGACGATCGAGGAGTACATGCGCCATCACATGACACGCGGTCTCGTGGCGTTCGAACGGATGCTGACGGGCGATGGCGATTACTGTCACGGCGACGCACCCGGCCTTGCCGATATCTGTCTGGCCCCCCAGCTCTACAACGCCCGGCGGTGGGGCATCGGCCTGACCGGCCTGCCACGCATCGTAAAAATAGGCTCTAACTTGGTGGAAATCGCCGCCTTCGCGGACGCACATCCCGACAAGCACAAGCCGGAATAACGACCGCTATCGTATAACCCCAAGGCGATATTGATTGGCCCTCTGCCCCCGGCGGATGTTCTCTTAAACCGTTTGCCCGTTAGGACCCATCAATTTCGGAGATGACGATGCCCCGCTACCTTCCAACCCTTGCCGTCTTGCTTTTGCTGCCATCCTGCGGCCCGCTGATTGAGAATTACTGCAATAGCAAAGACTGGCATCAATCGGGCTATGACTCCGGCTTCTCCGGCGCGAGCAGCACTGCGTTTGAAAGCGATCGCTCGACCTGTGCCAGCGTCGGCATCACCGCCGACCGCGAGGGTTGGATGCGCGGCCATCGGCGCGGCGTGCAGGAGTATTGCACGATCGACAACGCCTATGAGATCGGCAAACGCGGTGACCGTATCAGCACCGTTTGCACCCCCGATCAGCGCAATCGGATGAGCGCGGCCCATCGCGACGGCCTCAAACATTACGAATTCACCAAACGCATCCGCGATCTGCAAAGCCAGAGGCGCGATGAGGAAAGACGCCTCGCCGCCACCCCGAAGACCAACGAAGACGGAAGCGTAAACCCGGAATATCGCCGCTTGCAGCGCCGCATCGATGATCTGCGCGACCGGATTGCGGACCTCCGCGATCTGCAGCTGCTTCTTCTCGACTGAGGTCTTCCGCAACGTCGCGCGCAGGGCGGACTGGTCAGGCCTGAAGGGCCGGTCTAGGCTTGGGAAAACCCCATCCAGGAGGCCCGCACCCCATGACCGATATCGTAATCCTCTCCGGCGCTCGCACCGCCATCGGCACGTTCGGCGGGTCTCTCGCCTCGGTGCCGCCGATCAGCCTTGGGGCGACGGTGGCCAAGGCGGCACTCATCCGGGCCGGTGTTGACGGCGCGCAGATCGGTCATGTGGTCTACGGCCATGTCATCAACACCGAACCGCGCGACATGTACCTCAGCCGCGTTGCGGCGATCGAGGCGGGTGTGCCCGACACCACCCCTGCGATGAACGTCAACCGCCTCTGCGGGTCAGGCGCCCAGGCTATCGTTTCGGCGGTACAGGCGCTGATGCTGGGTGACGCCGATTTCGCGCTGGCCGGTGGCGCCGAAAGCATGAGCCGCTCGCCCTATATCCTGCCCGCCGCGCGCTGGGGCCAGAAGATGGGCGATGTCGGCACACAGGACATGATGCTGGGCGCGCTGAACTGCCCGTTCGGCACCGGCCATATGGGTGTCACGGCTGAAAACGTGGCGGCCGAGCATGATATCTCGCGCGGCGATCAGGATGCCTTCGCGCTGCAAAGCCAACGCCGCGCGGCGGACGCCATCGCCGAGGGCCGCTTTGCCGGTCAGATCGTGCCGGTCGAGGTGAAAACCCGCAAAGGCCCGCAGATGTTCGAGGTCGATGAACACCCCAAGGCCACGACAGCCGAGGCGCTGGCGGGCCTGCGCGCGGTGTTCCAGAAAGACGGCACGGTCACCGCCGGCAATGCAAGCGGCATCAATGATGGCGCCGCAGCCATGGTGCTGGCCCGCGCCGAGGCGGCCGAGGCGGCCGGCCTTAAACCCCGCGCGCGGGTCCTGGGCTACGCCCATGCCGGCGTCCGGCCTGAGGTGATGGGCATCGGCCCCGTCCCGGCGGTTGAGGCGTTGCTTGCCCGCACCGGCCTGACAGCGGATGATTTCGACGTGGTGGAATCGAACGAGGCCTTCGCGGCCCAGGCGCTGGCGGTGAACAAGGGCCTCGGCCTCGACCCCGCCAAGGTCAACCCCAATGGCGGCGCCATCGCGCTGGGCCACCCGGTGGGTGCCACAGGCGCCATCATCACCATCAAGGCGCTTCATGAGCTTGAGCGCATCGGCGGCAAACGCGCCCTGATCACCATGTGCATCGGCGGTGGGCAGGGCATCGCTCTGGCGATTGAACGGCTGTGATCCGCCAAATCATTAAGGTTAACCGGCTCTCTTCATTCTGTCCCAAATACCTCCGCCGGAAGCTCCCCCGGCCAGACACGCGGCACGGCGGGTCCGTGCCTTGCGTTCCGGATGATGCAAGGAAATAGTCAGAGCCATGTCACCAACGCTTCTGTCCATCGGCCACGGATATTCCGCCGACGCATTGGCCCGCCGCCTGCTGCCGCAAGGCTGGCATGTGATCGGGACCACCCGCAGCCGTGAAAAGGCCGAAAAATTAAGAAGCGACGGCATCGAGCCGGTCATCTGGCCAGGCGATGACCTGAGTGGCCCGTTAGCCCGGGCGACGCACCTGCTCAGCTCGGTTGGCCCTGGTGACGATGGCGACCCCGTTCTGAATGCGCTGGAAGATCAGATCGCCGAGGCGGCTTCGCATCTGGACTGGGCGGGTTACCTTTCCACCACCGGCGTCTATGGCGACCATCAGGGCGGCTGGGTCGACGAGACGACCCCCCTGACGCCATCGACCAAGCGCGGCCATGCCCGTGTCCAGGCCGAGGCTGCGTGGCGCGCCTTGGCCGACAGATCGGGCCTGCCGCTGCATATTTTCCGACTGGCTGGCATCTATGGCCCCGGCCGCGGCCCTTTTTCGAAGGTGCGTGACGGGACGGCGCGGCGGATCATCAAGCCGAACCAGGTTTTCAGCCGCATCCATGTCGAGGATATCGCGCAGGTGCTGGAGGCTTCGATCGCGCGGCCCAATCCCGGTGCGATCTACAATGTTTGCGACGATGACGCCGCCCCGCCACAGGACGTCATTGCCTATGCGGCCGAGCTTCTGGGGCTGCCGATCCCACCCGCCATCCCCTGGGACGAGGCCGAGATGTCACCCATGGCGCGCAGTTTCTATGCCGAATCCAAACGCGTGAAGAACGACCGGATCAAACGCGAATTGGAAGTGGTCCTGAAATACCCCGATTACCGCCAGGGCCTTGCCGCGCTGAAAGACCGCCCGGAATGAAACGGACGGAACTGATCTGGTTCTGAAAGCGCGACGCCGTCCCGGGCTTGACCCGGGACCTCCCGCGGCTAAGGCCAGACTTACCGATCCCGGCGGTTCTGCTCGAAGATGATGCTGAAGGTAGACGCGCTGTAGGTCTGCCCTGTGAGGAGGTCTCCCAGGATCACGGTGGTCTCGGTTCCCACCTCATCGGTCACAACCCATTGCCGCAGGGCGATTGGGTTTGCCGTGAAGATCATCCGGATCGTGCCGTATTCCGGGTTGTCGGGGTCCTGCGCCACGACGGATGTCGTCTGCCCATCGCTTTCATGCGCCACGACCATCCGCGCGCGCGACAGGTTCACGTTCCGCTCAAGGATCAGGTTCAGGGGGGTCCGCCGCAGCGGATATTGTTCGGGCGGCTGGTTCGATTTGCTGTCGAAAATGGCCACCTGCCCGCCACTGGCCAGAACCAGCGCCTCATCGGGCGGATTATACTCAAACCGCATCCGGCCTGGCCGCTGGATATAGAGCTTGCCGGTCGAGATCGTGCCATCGCCGTTTTCCTGCACGAACTCGGCCTCAGCCGTCTGCAGCGCGTTCAGATAGCGCGAGATATCGTCCAGCGGAATCCTCTGCGCCAGGGCGGGTCCGCCTGCCAAGGCCAGGGCAAAGGGGGCGAGAAGGATGGTACGGCGAAGCTTGTCCATGCGGTGTCCTGCGTTGTTCAAAACCCGGTCTCTCTTCATATGGTCTCTTAACGCACGCCGCCAAGTGCTAGGCAATAACATGCCGGAAAGGCCGGTTGTTATCCGAAGACAGCCGTGTGAGGCGCCGAAGCTTTACTGCTCAGGCACCAAAATCTCGCGCTTGCCCACGTGGTTGGCCGCCCCGACGAGGTCTTCTTCCTCCATCTGCTCAACCAGGCGCGCGGCCTTGTTGTAGCCGATGCCCAGTTTGCGCTGAATGTACGAGGTTGAGACCTTGCGGTCGCGCAGCACCACGGCCACAGCCTGATCGTAAAGCGCGTCCTCGCTGTCGGTATTGCCGCCGAGCCCCAGCACAAGGTCGATATCGCCGGACTTGCCGTCATCGGGCCCTTCGACCACGCCGCCCACATATTCGGGGGGGCCGTAGGATTTGAGGTGGTTGACGATCTCTTCGACCTCTTCATCGGACACGAACGGCCCGTGCACACGGCCGATCCGCCCGCCGCCGGCCATATACAGCATATCGCCCTGGCCCAGCAGCTGTTCGGCGCCCATCTCGCCCAGGATCGTGCGGCTGTCGATCTTCGACGTGACCTGGAAGGAAATCCGCGTCGGGAAGTTGGCCTTGATCGTACCGGTGATGACGTCGACCGAGGGGCGCTGGGTGGCCATGATCAGGTGGATGCCTGAGGCGCGCGCCATCTGCGCCAAGCGCTGGATGCAGGCCTCAATCTCTTTGCCGGCGACCATCATCAGGTCGGCCATCTCATCGACAACGACCACGATATAGGGCATCGCCTCGGGCGCGAATTCTTCCGTCTCGAAGATCGGATCGCCGGTCTCGTCATCGAACCCGGTCTGCACGGTGCGGCTGAACATCTCGCCCCGGCCAAGCGCATCCTTTACCCGGCCATTATAGCCCTCGATGTTGCGGACGCCCATTTTGGACATCTTGCGATAGCGCTCCTCCATCTCGCCCACGACCCATTTCAGCGCGACAACCGCCTTTTTAGGGTCGGTTACGACGGGGGAGAGCAGGTGCGGGATGCCGTCATAAACGCTGAGTTCCAGCATCTTCGGGTCGATCATGATCAGCCGACATTCCTCGGGCGAGAGCTTGTAGAGCAGCGACAGAATCATCGTGTTGATCGCCACCGATTTGCCCGACCCGGTGGTGCCTGCGATCAGCAAGTGCGGCATCTTGGCCAGGTTCGCCACAACCGCCTCGCCGCCGATATCCTTGCCCAGCGCCAGCGGCAGCTTCATGTTGCTGTCGCCAAAATCGCGGGCCGAGAGGATCTCGCGCAGGACGACTTTCTCACGGTGCGCATTGGGCAGTTCGATCCCGATGACCGATCGGCCGGGCACGGTGGACACACGCGCCGACAAAGCCGACATCGACCGCGCGATATCGTCGGACAGGCCGATCACGCGGCTGGCTTTCAGGCCCGGCGCGGGCTCAAGCTCGTACATCGTGACCACGGGGCCGGGGCGCACGCTGACGATCTCGCCCTTGACGCCGTAATCGTCCAGCACGCTTTCCAGCATTCGCGCATTCTCTTCCAGCGCCTCGTTCGACAGGTGATGGCGCGTCACCTCAGCCGGGCAGGAGAGCAGCGATAGCGGCGGCACTTCGTACGTGTCGGGACGCTCTTCGAATTGCAGCTTGGGCTGCCGCTCGGCCTTGGCCTGGCGCGACGGCGCGGTGGCCTTGGGCGGTGTCTGCACAACGGCCTTCGGCGCATAGATTGCGGGGTCGGCGGCGCGGGGGGCGACCTCGCCCTCGTTGAAGGCGTCATATTCGGCGAAGAGGCGGTCCTCGTCGCCCGCCAGCGTATCCTGGCCCGTCTCTGCCGGGGTCATCACAAGTGGCTTCGGCCCACGGACCAATGGCGGTTCGGCCCGCAGCACGGGGGCGTCCAGGTCGGGCGGGGCGACAGGCTTGCCCAGCGCGACGCGGCTTTTGATCGCGGTGCTGATGCGGGCACGGATGCGGTCTTCGCTGGGCGCGTCATCGGCATAGGCGGGCGGTTCGGGTTCAACCAGCTCAGGCTCGGGTGCCATCGCGCGGCGGACACCCGGCAGACGGGCCAGAAGGCCGGGCTTTTCGGCTTTCGGTGCAGCGGCCACGGGGGGTTCGACCCGCGCGGCCTGAAGCGGCGCGGGCGCATCGAATTGGGCGGCATCGGTGGAGGTCGCGCGGGCCGCGCGCCGATCATGCGCGCGCGATTGCAGGCCCTGCGCACCGCGCAAAATGCCGCTGGCACCGCGGCCCAGTAGACCCATGATCCGGGCATAGGCCAGGATCGACCCGATCAGCAAAACCCGCCCGATCAAGCGCAATTCGCGCCCGTCAAAGCCCAGAACGAACGCGGCCATCACCACAAGGGCCAGAGCAGCCACCAGCGACAGCAATTTCAGGCCAAAGCCGGTGCCGATCGGCAAAATGCCCAGCAACGCGCCCAACACGGTATCGCCGAACAACCCGCCCAGGCCAAAGCTGTGGCCCCAGCTGGCCGGCGGCACATGGGTTGAGGCGTAGATCGCGGCCAACGCGATGGCGATCGGTGCAAAGATCAGCCGCCCGATGGCACGATCCGACCCTTGATGGGCCATGAAACGCACGCCCCAGACCAGGAACACCGCCGCAATGCCCCAGGCGCCGAAGCCTGCGATCACGGTCAGCGGCGCGGCGATCGACGCCCCGACGCGGCCCAGATAATTCTGCGCCTCGGCATCGGTTGCGGCCAGCCAGTTCGGATCGTCGGGCACATATGAGGCCAGGATCATCGCCACCATGACACCCAGTGCAAAAAGGCCCGCGCCGATCAGCTCTTTCCCGCGCCGCTCGATCACGGCCTGGGTCTTGTGGTCGAGAAGCGGGTCACGCCGTTTTGCCTGATACGATGCCATCGGTCCCTCGTTCCTACCTGTAGAGGCAGTCGCGAAGCTGGATCAGCCCGCGCTGCATGTCGTCTTTTGGGGCCACCATGGCGACCCTGATGTAACCCTGCCCCGGATTGCCGCCCGGTGCCTCGCGGCCCAGATAGGCGCCGGGCAGCACCCGCACGCCGGTCTCGCGCCAAAGTCTCAGCGCGGCCGCCTCACCATCCTCGACCGGCAGCCAGAGGAAGAACCCGGCCTGCGGGGCCTGATACCCTTGGATGCCGCCGAACACCTCATCGGCCACAGCGTATTTCGCGGCATAAAGCGCACGGTTTTCCACGACGTGGTCTTCGTCGGCCCAGGCCCGCTCGGCTACGCGTTGCAGAGGCAGGGGCAGCGGCGCGCCCGCGTAATTGCGCAACTGCCGGATGCGGGCGATGCCCCCGGCCCCGCCCGCCACAAAGCCCGAGCGCAGGCCCGGCAGGTTTGAGCGTTTGGACAGTGAATGAAACGCAAAGACCCGCTCAGGATCGGTGCCGACCTCACCCGCGACCTGCAAGATGCCCACGGGAGCCGTGTCGCGGTAGATCTCGGAATAGCATTCGTCGGCGAAGACCAGAAAGTCATGCTTTTCGGCCAGGGCCAGCAAGTTGGCCCAATACTCACGCGAGGCAACGGCCCCTTGCGGGTTTGCGGGCGAGCAGAGGAATGCGATGGCCGTGCGGTCCAGCACATCCGTCGGCAGGCCCGCGTAATCGGGCAAAAAGCCGGTCGCGGCTGTGGTTGGCACATAGACAGGCTCGGCCCCCACGCCCAGGGTGGCCACGGCATAGACCTGATAGAACGGGTTCGGCGTCAGCACGGCGGGCTGCTTGCCGCCCTTCGTCTCGGGACAAAGCGCCAGAACCGCGTTGAACAACCCCTCGCGCGTGCCGTTCAGCGCCATGATGCGCCCGGGGCCTACCACCGCGCCGTAGCGGCCCGAAATCCAGGCCGAAATGGCTGCAAGCAGCTCGGGTGCACCCTCGTTCGGCGGGTATTTCCCGAATTCCGCTGCGCTGGTCGCGATCACGTCGGGTACCCAAGCAGGGAAGGGATGCTGCGGCTCGCCAATGGTCATGGCAATAGGGTCGCCGCCCGGAGGATGGGCGTCGAGCAGGGTCCGCAGGCGCGGAAATGCATATTCGGGTAGGTTCGAAAACCGCTCCGGTTGGTCCATTACTGCCTCAAGATCGGGGTCATTTTTTGCCCCGTTTGCCCGCAGGATAGCGGGGTGGCGCGGGCGGGTCCAGAAAAAGCCAGCCGTTTAGCGGGCTTGCGCCGATAATCTGTGGCTTTTTGGCCCCGTCAGCCAAGGGCGGCTTCGGCCGCCGCGCCAAGACGCAGCAATCGCGCCTCATGCATCGGCGGCGCCATCAGCATGATCCCGCAGGACGGCGTGCCCGTGGGCAGGGTCAGCGCGCAGAGGCCCATCAGGTTGGCGATGCGGGTGTTGCGCAGCGTCAGCAGGTTTTCGGTGACGTAATAGTCCTGGTCCGACAAGAGGCGCTGGGCATCTGGCGGAAGGTTCGGTGCTGTGGGCACAATCACCGCATCATAGGGCGCGGTGGCGGCGGCATAGCTTTCACGGTGCCGTAACAGAGCACGCCAGGCGGCGACGAAATCGGCGCCTTTGAAGTCGGCACCACCCCGGAAACGCTCAAGAATAGGGGGGAACATCTTGTCTGGTGCCGCTTCGATGACGTCCTTCCAAAGGCCGTAGGCCTCGGTCGAGAACAGAATCGCCGACATCGCCAAAGCCTCGGCCAGGGGCGGAACGGTGCCGCGCACCAACGTGGCGCTTGCGCGTTCAAGGCGCTTTGCGGCATCCTCAAACGCTTGGGCGGGACCCTCGCGAATATCGTCGAACGCGGCGGTTTCCAGCACCAGAAGGCGGGTGTTTTGCAGTGTCGCGCCGGGCAGATCAGGCGGCGTGCTGCCCTCCAGCAGGCCCAAAAGCAGGGCTGCATCCTCAACATTGCGGGTCAGCGGGCCGACAGTGTCAAAGCTGTCGGCCAGCGGCACGACGCCTTTGGCCGGCACGCGGCCCGCGCTGGTCTTCAGCCCGACCAAATCGTTCCACGCCGCCGGGATGCGTACCGACCCGCCGGTATCCGACCCGATGCCAGCCGCCGCCAGCCCGAACGCCACCGAGGCCGCCGCGCCCGAGGACGACCCGCCCGGCACGGCAGCTGGATCATTCACATTGGGCGAGGTCGCGGTGATGGGGTTCAGCCCGAGGCCCGAAAAGGCCAGTTCGGACAGATGCGTCTTGCCCAGGCAGACCGACCCTTGCGCCGTTGCATTGACCAGAACGGTGGCGTCCCGGTCGGGCACGCGGCCGGCCAGTAGGGCCGATCCGGCCTCGGTCGCCACCCCGGCTGTGTCAAAATTGTCCTTCCAACTGATCGGCACGCCGTCGAGCACGCCCAGACGATGGCCCGATTGCGCGCGTGCGGCCGCCGCTCTGGCCTCGGCCCGCGCGCGGCCCGGCGTCGTGCGGGCATAGATGCGCGCGGCATGCTCATGACCGGCAATCGCCTCAAGAAACGCCTCTGTCAGATCGACGGGGTCGATATCGCCCGCGCCGATTCCGCGCCCCAAATCGCCCGCACTTGCCGTCAGCCAATCGCGCATATCGCCCCCGCCATGATGTCGCAGCGCAAGCTAACCGCCCGATGCCGCATGGACAATCCCGCGCGGTCCGCCATATTCCCGGGCATGGCAGATGATGCAGACATCCTGATCGTCGGCGGCGGTCTGAACGGCCCCGCCCTGGCTCTGGCGCTGGCGCAAGGCGGCTTTCGGGTGGCCATTCTGGACGCTCTGGCCGAAGACATGCGCGCCGATGCCGCCTTTGACGGGCGCAGCTACGCGCTGGCGCTGGCCTCGCAACGGTTGCTGTCGGCCATCGGAATCTGGGGGCAGATTACTGAGAATACCCAGCCTATCCTTGAGGTCGTGGCCTCGGATGGCCGCGCGGGCGAGGGGGCCGCGCCGTTTTTCCTGCATCTGGACCATGCCGAGATCGAGGAAGGCCCGATGGGCTACATGGCCGAGGATCGGTTTTTGCGCCGCGCTCTGCTGGGTGCGATGGCCGCCGAGCCGCTGATCACCCACCATTCCGGGGCCGAGGTCGTGGCGCAGGAGACTGGCCTGACCGGCGCGACGGTCACGCTGGCTTCGGGCGAAACCCTCTCCGTGCGTCTTCTGATCGGCGCTGACGGCAAGCGGAGCGGTGTCGCCGAGCGCGCCGGCATCAAGCGGACCGGTTGGGAATACGGCCAGACGGCGCTGGTCTGCGCCATTGAGCATGAGAAACCCCATAACGGCGTCGCGCATCAATTCTTCATGCCACCCGGGCCGCTGGCCATCTTGCCGCTGCCCGGCAACCGATCGTCCATCGTGTGGAGTGAGGAGACGGCCCAGGCCCAGGCCATCAACGCGCTGGACGACGCGGGATATCTGGAGGCCCTCCGCCCCCGTTTCGGCGATTTTCTGGGCGAGATCCGGTTGGCGGGCACGCGGTTTACCTATCCGCTCAGCCTGTCACTGGCCAACGCGCTGGTGGCGGAACGTCTGGCGCTGGTGGGGGATGCGGGCCACGGGGTGCATCCGATCGCGGGCCAGGGCCTGAATATGGGCCTGCGCGATGTGGGCGCCCTGGCCGAAGTGCTGATCGAGGCGCGGCGCCGGGGCGAAGATATCGGTGCGCCCGATGTGTTGGAGCGTTATCAGCGCTGGCGCCGGTTCGATACCGCGACGCTGGCCGTAGCGACGGATGCGTTCAACCGCATCTTTTCTAGTGACAATCCGGTGCTGCGCGCGGGCCGTGATGTCGGGATGGGTCTGGTAAATGCCATGCCGGGCCTGAGACGTCGCATCATCCGCGAGGCTGCCGGGCTGACCGGCGATGTCCCGAAGCTGCTGCAGGGCCGGGCGATCTGACGCGTATGTGGACGCGGTGGATTTAAGCCTTCTTGAAAAAGAAGAGACATAGAGATCTGATCTGAGCCGGGTGAGCGCCTGCCCGTGGGATGGCGCCGCAACGGTCAAACAACGCGATTTATTTCAGCCAAATCATTGTACGGTCTATTTGAAGCGCTTCATGGCCAAAGCGCTAGCCCGCCGGGACGGGCAGGCGCTCGCCCGGCGCCTTCGGCTTGAGTCCGGGCGAAGTGGCGTTACTCCAACACCCGCGCCTCTGACACCAGCATGATCGGGATGCCGCCGCGGATCGGATAGGCCAGGTTGGCGGCCTTCGAGATCAGCTCGGCCTTCTCGGCGTCGTAGCTGAGCGGCGCTTGGGTTTCGGGGCAGACCAGCGCTTCGAGCATCCGGCGGTCGATCTTTACCTCGTCGGTCATTGCATCATCTCCTCGCCCGACCCGCTGCGCATGGCGAACTCGATCAGCGTCACCAGCGTTTCGCGCCTTGTGGTCAGCGACGGCGCCTCAAGCAGCGCTTGCTTGTCCTCGGGATCGAACGGACAAAGCATCGACAGCGAGTTGATCAGCAACTCATCCTCGGCCTCTTTCAGGCTCTCCCAATCGGTCGACAGGCCCTGCGCCGCAAAGTAGCGCGCCAGCAAATCAAGGAACGGCTTGCGCTGAAACCGCAGATCAGCTTCGGTCCCGCCAAGGTCGCGGTCGAACCCGTCCCAGTTCACCTCGGCCCGCAGATACGGGGTGAAACCGGACACCTCTTTCGTCACCCGAAACCGCGATGCACCCGAAAGCGTGATCATGTAGCGCCCGTCTTCCGTCTCGGAAAACGCCGTCAGCCGCCCGGCGCAGCCGATGCTGTGCAATTTCCGTTCGCCCCCCGGCACTTCGCGTGGCTGGATCATCCCGATCAGCCGATGGCCGGTTTTCAGCGTGTCATCCAGCATCGCCAGATAGCGAGGCTCAAAAATATGCAAAGGAAGCCTGGCGCGCGGCAAGAGCAGCGCACCGGGGAGGGGGAAGACCGGTATGGTATCCGGCAGGTCGGCCGCTTTGATCATGGCCGTTATCTAGCGTGCTGCGCGCGTCAGGCAAATATCATCGAGGAAAGCTTGCGCCGGCCTTTCAAAGCAATCGGATCGGTCGGCTTCAGCGCGTCGAAAATGGTGAAGAGCTGGCTTTTGGCGGCGCCATCGTTCCACTCGCGATCGCGGCGGAAGAGTTCGAGCAATTCATCCACGGCCTCTTCCACCTGACCCGCCGCATGAAGCGCCAGGGCCAGGTCAAAGCGTGCCTGATGGTTCGACGGGTCGGCCTCAACTGCCGCCTTCAGGTCATCCACCGGGCCGGTCTCGGCCGTTTGCTGCAGAAGGGCCAGCTGCGCGCGGGCGGCTTCAACCTCGGCCGCCGTGGCGATCTTCGCGGGCACGTTGTTCAACAGCGCCTCGGCCTGCTCGATATTCTCAAGCGCCAGATGCGCGCGCACCAGGCCGCCGAAGGCTCCAGCATGCTCGGGCTCTTCCGCCAGGATGGCCGCGAAGGTCTGCGCGGCGTCGGCAGCGGCCCCTTCGGCCAGCATGGCATCGGCTGCCTCAACCGCCTCGCCCAGGCCGCCATCACCGGCAAGACCCGTCAGACGCTCAATAAACGCCGTGATCTCGGACCCCGCCACGGCACCTTGAAAGCCATCCACCGGCTGGCCCTGCCAGAAGGCATAGACCGTCGGGATCGACTGAATGCGCAATTGCGCCGCGATCTGCTGGTTCTGGTCGATATCGACCTTCACCATTCTGACCTTGCCCTTGGCCGCTTTCACCGCAGCCTCAAGCGCGGGGCCAAGGGTCTTGCAAGGCCCGCACCAGGGCGCCCAGAAATCGACGATGACCGGCACCTCACGCGAGGTTTCGACCACGTCGGCCATGAACGTCGCCTCGGTCGTGTCCTTGATCAGATCGGCCTCGGGGGCCTGGTCTTGACCGAATTCCAGCATGGATCATGCTCCTTTTTCGCGTGTTGCACCCTAGATGGCGCAAAGGGGCATGCTTCGCAAGGTGGGTGGTTTAGCTGCCGAGGATACGCTCAACCACGATACTCGCATCGGCGAAGGCCAGAAGGCGCGCGGCAAGACCCGCGGCGGGCACCTCAACGATCTGCCGCGTGCCGCCATCCACATCCGGCAAGGCCAGCACGGCCCCCTGATCGGTGGTATCGGGCACCCTAAGGGCCAGAAACACTGTCTGATGCCCGGGAATGCGCGTCACCTTGCCGCCCTGGCGGCCGATCTGCATCAGCACCTCGATCGACGCCCGATCCCGCGAGATGCCGATGCCGGTGCCGCCGGTTTCCCGCCCGGTCACCACGATGCCCTCAAACCGGCGCAACGCATCGGTTTCGACACCGTCGACGACCACCAGAAGCGCGTTGTTGTCCGGTAGATGACCGGCCGAGACCAGATGCGTTGCCAGCCCACGCACGCGGTATTCGATATTCAGGGCGATCATACGTTCAATATCACGCGGCGTGGCGTTGGACACATCGATGGTATCGCGGGCGGCGGCGTTGAAGTTCCAGCCGCCCATCGGGCCGGGGCGCGCTTGCGCAAACTCGGCCGCCTGCTGTGCCGCCAGATCGTCAAGCGGGGCCCGTTCAGGCCCGCGGACCATCGTGGCAATGCGGCCCAACGTCTCTTCATACGCACCCTTGAACAGAAGCGTCGCCGTATGGCCGACCCCCTGGGCATAGAGCGCCTGCTTGGTATCCCCCGGCAGACCGCCCAACGCGGCGCTTTGAGAGGTCGTCAGACAGACCGCACCCCAATAGCGCCCGATGGCCGTGAGATAGCCGAATTCATGCGGATCACCTTTGGCGATGGTGCGGGCATAATCGGCATTCGTGGCGCTGATCACATAGGGCGGAATGCCGGCATATCCGCGTATGCGGGCGGCATCTTCGGCACTTGGGGGTGCGCCGGGGGCGCTGTTGCAGGTGTATTCGGTGTAGATCACCGGACCCGACAGAACAACCAGCAGGATCAGGGTGTAGAGGACAAACCGCCTCATCCATATTGAAACCCACAGCAAGATGCGCATCAGACGCACCTTGTTGCTGGGACGATGTCATGCATTTCAATGGCGCCGAGAAACGTTGGCGCAACCCACATATACCGGAACATGATACCAGATTACCAACTACGTTACGCCGACGATTCTACAGATCGAATGTGGCGAAAACCGGGGCGTGGTCTGATGGCTGTTCCCAATTCCGGGCCTCGCGCAGGATGCGGCTGCTGTGCCCCGCATTGGCGATATCGGGTGTCGCCCAGACATGATCCAGCCTGCGGCCCTTGTCAGCGGCGTCCCAATTTGGCGAGCGGTAGGACCACCAGCTGAACAGCGGCCCCTCGGGAATGTCCTTGCGCGTGATATCGACCCAGCCGCCGGCCTCTTGCGCGGCGCCCAGATGGTCAACCTCGATCGGAGTATGGCTGACGACCTTCAACAGCTGCTTGTGGCTCCACACGTCATCCTCGCGCGGGGCGATGTTCAGGTCACCGACCAGGATGGACTTGCCGGGTTTTTCGCCATGCGCCCAATCGCGCATCTCGGTCAGGTAATCCAGCTTTTGTCCGAATTTCTCGTTCTTGTCCCGATCAGGCACATCGCCCCCGGCGGGTACATAGAAATTGTGGACCGTCACGCCGTTTTCCAGCCGGGCCGCCACATGCCGCGCATGACCAAGCGCCGCGAAATCAAAGCTACCGGTCTCTTCCAGGGCCAGTTTCGACAGGATGGCGACGCCGTTATAGCCCTTCTGGCCACGCGCGACGACATTGCCGTAGCCCAGCGCCGCAAACGTCTCGAGCGGCATTTTCTCAACCGGGCTTTTGCATTCCTGCAAGCACAACACATCCGGCGCCTCCTCGGTCATCAGCCGCGAAACCAGCCCCTCGCGCAAACGGACCGAGTTAATGTTCCAGGTGGCAAGGGTGAAGGGCATGGCGCGTCCTATTCGAGGAAAGTATTGTTCACTGAAGCAGTCACCAAATGACCTCGAAACCCGCCGCAAGGCAACCGTTCGGAAGACAAAGATGGATTGGAAGCGTTTCTTCCCTCAGATGCCGAATGCCGACGAAAGTTTTGGCTATCGTGTTTATGATAGGCGATATGATCGCATCGTTCACGCATCAGAACTTCGCCAGAAACTGACCAATAGTCAGCGCAGTCAACTTGAGGAGCTGACAGAGCAGTACACTACACAAGTCGATCGGTGGGCCTTCGATCAGCGGTTCAAAGAGCTTGTTGCAAATGACGGTGCGGCGGAGCATTCGGGCGGAGGGATTTGCGCCACCATTCTGATTGACCAGTCAGGTTCTTTGAAGGGCGATCTGGCGATCCTCGTCTGTATGGCCGCCGAGATCATCGCAGAGGCCTGGGAGCGTCGAGGCGCTCGAACGGAAATTCTGGGCTTCACCACTGCAACTTGGAGAGGTGGTAACGCACGTACGCGATGGCTTGAGGAAGGTAGGCCGCCCAACCCTGGCCGTCTCTGTGATCTGCTGCATATCATTTACAAAGATGCCGATGCAAAACTCTCATCGGTTCGCTGGACACTTCCTTTGTTGCTGCTCAGTCAGTTCAGAAAGGAAAATGTTGACGGTGAGGCATTGTTATGGGCTGCCGACCGTCTAGAAGCACAAGTCGCACGACGCCGTATCTTGCTGGTTCTCTCCGATGGTGTGCCTGCCGATGACTCAACACTCAGCGTTAATCACGCATCGATCCTTCTGGATCATCTGAAACTGGTAGTCCAACATCTGTCTGCGCAACCTGATTTTTCGGTGGCGGCTCTGGGTATCATGCATGAAACCGGAGATATCTATCCGCAAAGCCTGACGCTTGAGTCGCCAGATGACATTGGCGCGAAGGCACTTCCGTTCGCTCTCTCGCTGGTCGAATAAAAAACGGCCCGAGCGCGAAGCCCGGGCCAGTCCAACAGGGAGGTTCCGCGTTATAACCCCAACGCGGAAAGGGGATTTCACCTTCAAACACAAGAATCGTTACCCTATGCGACCAATCTGTAACCGCCGGATTCGGTGACAAGAAGGCGGGCATTGGACGGATCGGGTTCAATTTTCTGGCGAAGACGGTAAATATGTGTCTCCAATGTGTGCGTCGTCACGCCCGCATTATAGCCCCAGACCTCATGCAGCAGTACGTCGCGCGGCACCACGCCCTCGGTTGAGCGGTAGAGGAATTTCAGAATATTCGTCTCTTTCTCGGTCAGACGGATCTTCTTTTCCTCATCTGTGATCAGCATCTTCATCGACGGTTTGAACGTATACGGCCCCAGTTGGAACACAGCGTCTTCCGATTGCTCATGGGTGCGAAGCTGCGCCCTGATGCGCGCCAGGAGCACGGGAAACTTGAACGGCTTTGTCACGTAATCGTTCGCTCCGGCATCGAGGCCCAGGATCGTGTCGGCGTCGCTGTCGTGGCCGGTCAGCATCAATACCGGGCATTTGACGCCGTGCTTGCGCAAAACCCGGCAGAGCTCGCGCCCGTCCGTGTCCGGCAGGCCGACATCCAGGATCACAAGGTCATAGAGCTGTTCCTTGACCTTCTGCATCGCCTCGGCGCCGTTGCCGGCTTCGAACACGTCGAATTCCTCGGTCATGACCAATTGTTCGGACAGCGCCTCGCGCAGATCCTCATCATCGTCGACAAGCAAAATCTTCTTCAGGTTCGCCATATCAAGCTGCCTCCTTCACCTGTTGTGCCAGAGATGCGCCCGCATCACACGCCCGGCAACAATTGTGACGGAGCCTTCACGCGGACGTGTCGCAAAGGTGGAATATGTTTCAATTCCTTTCAGTCCCGATTACATCTGGCGGCGGATATATAGGGAAGCCCGGCAGACATGACCCTTGGCCCTGATATTGACGAGCGGATTGCCCGCGCCTGGGCGGACCTGCGCATGGGCGTGCCGGTCGTGCTATCCGACGGGCTGGTCGTTCTGGCGGTCGAGACGCTCACCCAGGATCGGCTGGCCGACCTGCGCAGCATGGACGGCCCGCTTGTTCTTGGCGTGACGGGGCGGCGGGCGGAAACGCTCAATGCGCGGGCCTATGACGGGGATATCGCCCGGATCGCCGTGCCGGGTCAGGCCTCGCTGACATGGATACAATCGATTGCCAACCCAGCCGGTGATCTGAACCACCCGATGAAGGGCCCGTTGCAGACGTTGCGTGATGGTCCCGCCGGCCCGCATCGGGCGGCGATTGCCCTGGCCAAGGCGGCGCGTCTGCTGCCCGCAACGATCAGTGTCAATGTTGATGATCCCTCCGCCTTTGCCGCCACGCATAATCTGACATTGCTGTCGGCCGCCGCGATCCTGCGAACCGGGCTGTCCCCGATGAAGCTGGTCGTTAGCGCCCGTTTGCCCCTTGAGGTGTCAGAGAGAGGGCGGCTGCATGTCTACCGGCCCGAAGATGGCGCCGAGGAGCATTATGCCATCGAAATCGACCATCCCGATCGCGGGCGGCCGGTTTTGTCCCGGCTGCACTCGGCCTGTTTCACGGGCGATCTGCTGGGGTCGCTGAAGTGCGATTGCGGCCCGCAATTGCGCGCGGCGCTGGCGCAGATGGGCGCGGAAGGCGCGGGCGTTCTGCTTTACCTCAACCAGGAGGGGCGCGGGATCGGGCTGGCCAACAAAATGCGCGCCTATGCCCTGCAGGATCAGGGGTTTGACACGGTCGAGGCCAATCACCGCCTGGGGTTTGAGGATGATGAGCGTGACTTCCGCATCGGGGCCGCCATCCTGCGCCAGATGGGGTTCGGCGCGGTGCGGCTACTGACCAACAATCCGGAGAAAGTGCGGATGATGGAGGCGAACGGCGTTTCTGTGGTCGAGCGGGTGCCTTTGAAAGTCGGCCAAACGGCGCAGAACGAGGTTTATCTGGCGACCAAGGCGCGAAAATCCGGGCATCTGCTGTGACGCTAGGTGATATTGTCGTCACGGTCCAGGGCACACGGTTTCTGGGGCGGCGGTTCCCGTCGGTGATCGGTCGCAGCGGCATCACGACAGACAAGCACGAGGGCGACGGCGCGACGCCCGTGGGCGTTCACCGGATTGTCGGATGCCTTTGGCGGCCGGATCGGTTGGGGCGCCCTTGCGATTGGGCGGTGCCGATCAGGCCGGGCGACCTTTGGTCGGACGATGTGCGCGACCCGGACTACAACCTGATGGTCCGCGCACCACACAGGTTTTCGCACGAGCGATTGTCGCGCGCCGATCCGCTATACGATGTCGTGCTAATCACCGACTGGAACTGGCCCTTTGCCGAAAAAGGCCGGGGGTCGGCGATTTTCGTACATAGTTGGCGGCGGCAGGGGGCGCCGACAGAGGGCTGCGTGGCGTTCCGGCGCGATCATCTATTGTGGATCGTGGCGCGGATTGGGTACGGCACGCGTCTGATCGTGCAAGGATGATGGCCGCTCTTCGTCGCCCTTCGGGCGCTCATCGCTGATGGCAAGGCGGCGCGTGAAGAGTGCGCGAAGCGCTCGATGAACGTTCAGCCGTAATCCCGCGCCCCGAAAATGGCGGATCCCACGCGCACATGGGTCGCGCCTTGGGCGATCGCGCGTTCGAAATCATCGCTCATGCCCATCGATAGGCCTTTCAGGCCGTTTCGTTCGGCAATCTTGGCCAATAGAGCGAAGTGCAGCGTGGGTTCCTCGTCAACCGGCGGGATGCACATGAGCCCGGTGAGCGGTAAGTCCAGCCCGCGCGCTTCGGCGATGAAGGCGTCAGCCTCGGACGGGATCACGCCTGCTTTCTGCGGTTCTTCGCCGGTATTCACCTGGATGAACAGGTCCGGGCACTGGCCCAGTTCTTGCGCCAGCCGGGCGAGTGTATTGGCCAGCTTGGGCCGGTCGAGCGAGTGGATCGCCTCAAACAGCTCCATCGCCTGGCGGGCCTTGTTGGTCTGCAATGGGCCGATCAGGTGAACCTCGGTCCCGGGATAGCGCTGCCGCAGATCGGGCCATTTGCCTGCGGCCTCCTGTACCTTGTTTTCCCCAAACAGCCGATGCCCCTGCTCCAGCACGGCCTCAATCCGCACCAATGGCTGGACCTTCGACACGGCAATCAGGCTGACCGACCCCGTAGGCCGGTTCGCATCTGCCTCGGCCTTGGTGATCCTCGTTTGAATTTCAGACAGACTCATGACACCTCGCCAAGTTTCACATGCCACACGTGCAAAAAGAAAAGAGCGGGCACAAGGCCCGCTCTCTCCCGTCAAAGACTGATCTGGTTAGATCAGAATTCCATGACCATACCGAACGACCAGTCGTCGCGGTCCGGCCCGAAGATACCCACGAGCGGGGCATCGACCGACGAGTCACCGTAGCCGAAGTTGGCGCTCAGACCGCCGCCGAGATCGTAAGCAGCGGAGACACCGAAGCCTTCAGCTTCACCAACGCCGTCGACATCATAGACGCCGTAGTTGGCGTGCAGCGCGATCGGGCCATTTTCATAGCCGAGACCGAGACCGGTATGCGTTGCGTCCAGACCTGTGGCGCCACCGAAATCCGACCAATCGGAGAAGTTGATGCCAGCCGAGAAACCGCCAGCGAATTCAGCAGTGGCGCTGATACCGATGATGGTCTCGTTGTCGGCGGTGTTGAAGTCGGTATCCTGGTAACCTAGGCCGAGGTCGATGGTGGTACCACCGAAGTCCAGAGCGTAACGTACACCGACCGCAATGCTGCCGTCAGGATCACCAGCGAGCAGAATGCCGCCGGCACCGGTTGCACCCTGCTCAAGCGAAACAGCGAACGAGAACGAGTCGAACGCGTAGTCGTAACGCAGAACCTGGTTGTCGAAGGTGCCGTCAGCATAGGAACCGTTGTAGCCAGCATGCTCGGTTTCGTTGTCGGCGATCGAGCCGGGGTTGCCGACATTGCCAGCTTCGGTCAGAGCCCAATCAAGCGCGCCATCAGTGTCGCCCATGGTCAGCGTACCGAAAGCACCCGAGATGAAGACGCGCGCGCCATTGTCGTCGGATTCCGGGCCGTCAGCTTCGTCGAGCTGAATCACAGCGCCGAACGAGATGCCGCTGTCCGACTCGCCGGTCATCGAGAATTCGACTTCGATTTCCTGCCAGTACTGGGTTTCGATACCGTTACCGCCGACGATGCCCATTTCGGCTTCGCCCGAAATCGAGACTTCTGCTGCTGCTGCGCCAGCGAAGGCAACCAGGGCCGTCGTGGCGAAGAGAATCTTTTTCATGTTTTTCCCTCGTGTTTTCGTAAGGTGCACCCAACCCCACATTGGTTGGGCTAGGAATGAAGGTTATTTCCTCTCTTGCCCCTTCCATTGCAAGCCGACTCGGCAGTTTGAAAACAAAGGCTGGTGCAATGGTGCATGCGCGCAACACCAAGGCGGTGCGGTTGCGGCGCCTGCTTATGCTTTAGATGCTTTATTGGTGTGCGGGCGGGCCCCAAACGGCTTGTCACCCGCAAATCGCTCGGCTACAGAAGGTGCGGGTTCAGAAGGGCGGGTCCGCACAATGGTTTTTTCGCGCGCGGCGCGCTTTGCATCTTTCGGCGTAATCGGGCTGGCTCTTGCGGCTTGCGGTGGTCTGCCGACCAGCGGCATCGGGTCAGGCGACAGCCTGGGTGGCAGCGGGGCCCGCAGCCAGCAGCAGGGCGCAGCCCAGGCGCAGCGGAGTGAGCGGCTGGAACGCTCAACCATTTGGGACCTGTTCGACAACAACGACGATCCCAACACCACCGTTGAGGTCAACAAATACATCTGGAACGCCTCTCTGGATGTGCTGAATTTCCTGCCCATTCAGTCGGTTGATCCATTTACCGGCGTCATCGTCACGGGCTATGGCACACCGCCCGGTGGCGGCCGTGCCTATCGCGCCACGATCTACGTGCAGGACCCGGCCCTAGATGCCCGGTCGCTGAAGGTTGCGCTGGAATCGCGCGGTGGCACCGTTGCCCCCGATACCGTGCGAGCGGTCGAAGACGCCATCCTGACCCGGGCCCGCCAGCTACGGATCGCTGATTCGAGGCTCTAGACCCACCCGCTCTCTCGCCGTATGACCTGAGCCGGGCCAAAGCGCCCGGCATTTCGCTATAAGGAATCCCCTCCATGTCGCGCCACGACCCCGCCCAGATCGAACCGAAATGGCAGAAAGCCTGGGATGAGGCCGGTATTTTTCAGGCCAAGCGTGACCCCGCGCGGCCGAAATATTACGTGCTTGAGATGTTTCCCTACCCGTCGGGGCGCATCCATATCGGCCACACGCGCAATTACACGATGGGCGATGTGGTCGCGCGGTACAAAATGTCATGTGGGTTCAATGTGTTGCATCCGATGGGGTTCGACGCGTTCGGGATGCCCGCCGAAAATGCGGCGATTGAGAAGGGCATTCACCCCGGCACCTGGACTTATCAGAACATCGAAGACATGAAGGCCCAGTTGAAGCCTTTGGGCTACACCCATGACTGGAGCCGCAGTTTCGCCACCTGCGATCCGGAGTACTACGGCCAGCAGCAGGCCTTGTTCATTGATTTCATGGAGAAAGGCCTGGTTTACCGCAAGAACGCCGTGGTCAACTGGGACCCCGTCGACATGACGGTTCTGGCCAATGAGCAGGTGATCGACGGCAAGGGCTGGCGCTCGGGCGCGGTGGTTGAGCGGCGCGAGCTGACGCAATGGTTCTTCCGTATCTCGGATTTCGCCGAGGAATTGCTTGAGGCGCTGGATGGGCTGGAAAACTGGCCCGAAAAGGTCCGCACCATGCAGGCCAACTGGATCGGCAAGTCGCGCGGCATCGACATTCCGTTCCAGCGCAAGGATGGGGGCGAGTCGATCCTGTGCTATTCGACCCGCCCCGACACGATGCGTGGCGCCAGCTTTATCGCGATCGCGCCCGATCATCCCGTGTCGAAGGCCTTGGAGGCCGAACGGCCCGATCTGGCTGAATTCATTGCAGAATGCCGCCGGATGGACACGACCGAGGCGGCGATGGAAAAGGCCGAAAAGAAGGGCATCGACACGGGCATCCGCGTCGCCCATCCGGTCTATCCCGACCGCGACCTGCCCGTCTGGATCGGCAATTTTGTTCTGATGGAGTATGGCACCGGCGCCGTTTTCGGCTGCCCGGCCCATGACCAGCGCGATCTGGATTTCGCCCGCAAATACGATCTGCCGGTGCAAAATGCCTTTTATATGCCCGGCGATCTGGTCGAGGTGGGGGATGAGGCTTTGGTGCCGCCCAAGACCGAAGTGGTGCAGTATATCGACCATTTCGCGGGCATTACTGAGGCGACCAGCCTGGAAGGGATCGACGCCACCATCGACTATTTCGAGAAGCACGGGCTGGGCAAAGGCAAGACCCAATACCGCCTGCGCGACTGGGGCCTCAGCCGCCAGCGCTATTGGGGCTGCCCGATTCCGGTCGTCCATTGCGAGGCATGTGGCATCGTGCCCGAGAAGAAAGAAAACCTGCCGGTCCGCCTGCCCGAGGATGTGAGTTTCGACAAACCCGGCAACCCGCTGGACCGGCACCCGACCTGGCGTGACGTCGATTGCCCCAAATGCGGCCAGCCCGCCCGACGCGAGACTGATACGATGGACACGTTCGTCGATTCGTCATGGTACTTCGCCCGCTTCACCGCACCGCGCGCGGATACCCCGACGGTGATGGAAGACGCCGAGTACTGGATGAATGTCGACCAGTATATCGGCGGGATCGAGCATGCGATCCTGCACCTGCTCTATTCGCGTTTCTTCGCCCGGGCGATGCAACTGACCGGGCACCTGCCTAAGAAGTCTATCGAACCTTTTAATGCACTCTTCACACAAGGGATGGTCATACACGAGACCTATGCAACGAAAGATGCAAACAATCGCAACGTTTGGCATCTGCCCGAAGAGATCGTTTATAATGAAGATGGTGCAAGACTGAAAGATGGAACGCCGGTTGAGATCGGCCCACTCATCAAAATGTCGAAGCAGAAGAAAAACGTGGTCGACCCCGACGATATCATTGCCAGCTACGGCGCCGATACCGCGAGGTGGTTTGTCATGTCCGACAGCCCGCCCGAGCGGGATGTGGAATGGACGGCCTCTGGTGCTGAGGCGGCGTTCAATCATCTGGCGCGGGTTTACCGGCTGGCCTCGGACATTGCAGAGGGCGCGACAGACGCCAATGCGCAGGATGCCGATCTGACCCGCGCCATGCACAAAACGATCCACGAGGTGACCCAGGGCATCGAAGGGTTCGGGTTTAACAAGGCGGTCGCCAAGCTCTATGAATTCACCAAAATCCTGACCAAATCCAGCGCGGGCTCTGACACCAAACGTCAGGCGATGCGCATCATGGCGCAGCTGATGTCGCCTATGGTGCCGCATCTGGCCGAGGAGGTTTGGGCGATGCTGGGCGGCGAGGGGCTGGTGGCCACAGCACCCTGGCCCAAGGCCGACCCCGCGATGCTGGTCGACGACAGCGTGACGCTGCCGATCCAGGTCAACGGCAAGAGGCGGGCGGAAATCACCGTGCCCAAGGATATGGACAAGGCCGAGGTTGAAAAACTGGTGCTGGCCGATCAGGCTGTCATCCGCGCGCTGAATGGTGGCGCGCCGAAAAAGCTGATCGTGGTGCCGGGGCGGATCGTGAATGTCGTCATCTGACCGAAGGGTATTTCTGGGCCTGTTGGCGGGATTGCCGCTGGCGGCCTGCGGGTTTACGCCCGTGCATGGGCCGAACGGCCAGGGTGGTGCGCTGCGGGGCACCATTCTGGCCGATGCGCCGGAGGATCGGGCCGGTTACGCCTTTGTGGCGCAGTTTGAAGACAGGCTTGGCCGCACTGAGGCGCCACGCTGGGCGCTGGGCTACCGGATCAGCACCCGGCGCAATGCCATCGGTGTCTCGCCCGAGAACGTGATCACGCGCTACAATATCATCGGCACGCTGATCTGGTCGATCCGGCCCCTGGGTGGGGATGAACCGGTGATGACCGGCACGCTGGAAAACTTCACCTCGTATTCCGCAACTGGCACGACGATCGCCACGGTCACTGCCCGGCGCGACGCTGAAGATCGGCTGATGACCCTTCTGGCCGATGATCTGGTTACCCGGCTTTATGCCCGTGTCGGCGAACTGGCCCCATGAAGCTGGCCGGTGCCGCCGCCCTGCGCTATTTTGCCCAGCCCGAACCGGGGCGGACAGGCCTTTTGATCTACGGCGCCGATGCCATGCGCGTGGCGCTCCGCCGGCAAGAGGTGATCGCGGCCCTCATCGGGCCCGAGGGCGAAGCCGAGATGCGGCTGACCCGCATTCCCGCCGCCGATCTGCGCAAGGATGGCGCGATGCTGTCGGATGCGATGCGCGCGCAAGGCTTCTTCCCCGGCGCCCGTGTGGCCTTTGTTGAGGACGCCACCGACGGCCTGACGCCCGTGATCAACGCCGCCTTGGCCGATTGGTCCGAGGGAGATGCCACGCTGGTGGTGACCGCCGCGCAGCTGGCCGCAAAATCGTCTCTAAGAAAGGCGTTTGAGGGGCATTCCAACGCCTATGCCGCAGGCCTCTACGACGATCCGCCGGGCCGGGACGAGATTGAGGCCGCGCTGAAAAAGGCCGGTGTGTCCGATGTCGGGCGCGATGCGATGGCCGCGCTGACCGCCCTGTCGCGCGCGCAGGGCCCCGGCGATTTTCGCCAGACACTTGAGAAACTCGGCCTCTACAAGCTGGGCGATGACAGCACGGTGACGCCCGAGGATGTCGCCGCCGTCGCGCCGTCGACCACCGAGGCTGAGCTGGACGATGTGCTGAACGCGGTGGCCGAGGCGCAGACCGGTGCCTTGGGCCCGCTTCTGCGCCGGATCGAGGCGCAGGGCGTGGCGCCGGTGACGCTGTGCATCGGGGCCACGCGCCATTTCCGCCAGTTGCATGCAGCCGCATCTGCCCCCGGCGGCGCGTCGGAAGGCGTGGCCAGGCTGCGCCCGCCGGTCTTCGGGCCTCGGCGTGACCGGGTGGTGCGCCAGGCGCAGGCCTGGGGGCCGCACAAGCTGGAAACGGCTTTGGGCATCCTGACCGATACCGACCTCGCGCTGCGGTCTGCCACCCGCGCGCCCGCGATGGCGGCGATGGAGCGGGCATTGATCCGCCTATCGATGCTGGCGCGGCGCTGACCGACCGGACCGGGGGGTTGAACCCCGGCGCCTGTCATGTCTGGATAGGTCCCGCCACTCGGGGGAGATTGGGCCATGTACAAGGTCATCGGAAGCACGAAAAGCCGTGCCGCGCGCGTTCTGTGGATGATGGAGGAGTTGGCCCAGCCTTACGAGCATATCGCCGCCGCCCCGCGGTCAGACGATGTGGTCGCGCTGAACCCCTCTGGTAAAGTGCCGATCCTGATCGACGACGGCGTGCCGATCACCGATTCCACCGCGATCATCCAATATCTGGCCGACAAGCACGGGCAGCTGACCCACAAGGCCGGCACGCTGGACCGCGCCCGGCAGGATAGTCTGACACAGTTCCTGCTGGATGAGTTTGACGCCGCGCTTTGGATGGCGGCGCGTCACAGCTTTGTCCTGCCCGAGGCGCTGCGCCAATCGGCGATCAAGGACAGCCTGAAATGGGAGTTTGAGCGCAGTCAGAAGACCCTCGCCGCACGCATGGGCGATGGTCCGTTCGCTATGGGCGATCAGATGACGGTGCCCGACATCATCCTAACCCATTGCGGCATCTGGGCGATGGCGGCCAAGTTTCCCATCGTGGATACCCGGTTCGGGGAATATCTGGCCCGGATGCGCGACCGCCCCGCTTTTCAGCGGGCGATGGCGAAGTAGCTGGGCGAAACATCAGGCTTTACGCGTAAGCCGCCGCGGCCCGTCCGGCATGGCGCCCCGTGGCCAGGCAGGCGGTGATTAGGTAACCGCCGGTCGGCGCCTCCCAATCCAGCATCTCGCCACAAGCGAAAACGCCCGGCAAGGCGTGCAGCATCAAGCCATCGGTCAATGCCTCGGCGCGGATGCCGCCAGCGGTTGAGATCGCCTCATCCATCGGACGCAGTCCCTGATAGGGGATCGGCAAAGCTTTGATCAGAGCTGCCAGGGCCGCCGCATCGGCGGGCAGGGGCCGCGCGCATTCCTGCAGCAGTGCCAACCGTAACGGATCGAACCGCAAGGCTTTGCGCAAGCGGTTGGCCAGTGTCTCGCGCTTTGGCTGCGCGGCGAGGCGTTCGGCGATGTCCGTCGTGGTCAGCTGCGGCGCCAGATCGGCGATCAGAGGCGCGCCTGCTCGTAACTCAGGGGTCAGGGTATAAATGCCCCCGCCCTCCAACCCCTTTGCACTGACGACGACCTCACCGCGCGAGATCAGCGGCCCCGCCGACAAAGCCGCGCCTTTCAGCGGCGTCCCGAAATGGCGCGCCATATGCGGCGTCCAGTCGATGGACAGGCCGACATTCGAGGGCTGGAACGGCGCCAACGCCACGCCCTTCGCGGCCAAGAGCGGCGCCCAGGCGCCGTCTGACCCGAGGCGCGCCCAACTGGCACCGCCCAGTGCCAGGACCGTGACGTCCGGGGTCTCAAGCTGCCGGCCCTCGGGCGTGTCGAAGGCCAAAGCCTCGCCATCCCACCCCACCCAGCGCCAGCGCGTGCGGAGCGTCACGCCCAGACCGGCCAGACGGGCCAGCCAGGCCCGAAGCAGGGGCGAGGCCTTCATTGCCTTGGGGAAAACGCGGGCCGTCGAACCGGTGAAGACTTCTTGGCCCAGCCCCCGCGCCCAATCCTGCACCTCGGCCGGGCCAAAGCCCGCTAGGGCGGGGCCGAGCCACCCGCCGGCCTCGGCATAATGGGGCAGAAACGCCTCGGGCGCCTCTTCCTTCGTCAGGTTCAGGCCAGACTTCCCGGCCATCAGGAACTTGCGCCCGACCGACGGCTTCGCCTCGGCCAGGGTCACCGCCAGCCCGGCCTCTGCCAGCGCGTCCGCCGCCATCAGCCCGGCCGGCCCCGCCCCGATGACCAGCGCCGTCTTCATCCGGGCCGTCCGCTATGGCCCATCGCAGCATCCTGGCGATCCATGCAAATCCCTTGTCGTTTCAAAACGGCGCCCCATGCTCTGTCATTGAACAGGGGGGCAGGCAAGAGGATGCGCGCGATGGAGGGGGAAATGCCGATCTGCCCGCTTTGCCTGCGGCCCATTCCGCCGGGGGTGCCGGCCAGCCTGCATCACCTGATCCCCAAGCTGAAAGGCGGCAAGGGGGGCGAGACGGTGCTGCTGCACCACATCTGCCACAAGGAGATCCACGCGACATTCACCGAAGGAGAACTGGCGCGTCAGTACAATACCCCTGAAGCCTTGCGTGCCCATTCCCGTATCGCGCGGTTTGTCGAATGGGTGGCCAAACGCCCGCCGGATTTCATGTCGAAAGTGCCCAAGCGGCGGCGCTAGATCGTTTCCGGGTTTAACGGAATCGCCAAAACCCTGCCGCGCTGCGCGCTCTCGGGCTTTTGGCGATAAGCTGTTTCCGAATGTCCCGGAAACGCTCTACGGTATCATCGACTTGATCGCCGCGGCATGGTCAGCCCCGGCGGCAAGCGTGTCTTCCGCCAGCGCGAAGGCCTCATCCACCAAGGTGTCTTCGGCGCTGATCCGGTCGATCAGGCCCCAGGCCAGGGCCTCGTCCGCCGTGGCCTTGACCCCGGCCATCAGGATCATCTTGGCGCGCGCCGGGCCGATAAGGGCGGCCAGCCGCTGTGGGTCGGAGGGTTGCGGCAGGTAGCCGAGCTTCATCACCGGGTAGAAGAACTTGGCACCCGCCACGGCGATCCGCAGATCGCAGGCCAGCGCCATGCCGAAGGCGCCGCCGGCCAGCGTGCCGTTCAGGGCGGCGATGGACAGGCCCGGGAAATTCGCGATGGCGCCTGACAAACGCTCCCAAACCGGATCGGTGGCCAGGCCTTCGCGCGCCGCCTCCAGATCGGCCCCGGCGGAAAAGACCTTGCCGCGGCCGGTAAGGATCAGGGCCTGTTCGGTTGCATTTTCGACGGCTTCCGCCAGATCGGCCAGCATCTGGCCCGTCAGCGCATTGGCCTTGTCGGGCCGGTTTAGCGTCAGGATCAGGCAGCCGCCGTCGCGCGTGACCTCAATCACGTGATCAGGCCGACGCGGCGGCGGATCTCCTCATCGCGGAGCGAGATTTCCTGACCGGCGAACTCGTCCGCAGCAGACGTACACATCCAGACCAGCGCCTCGGCCGGCCAGTCGGCCGGGATGTGGACCGACGGGTCAAGCTTGCTGACCGGGTTCACGCCAGAGGCGCGGATCGTGGTCTGCATTTCGGTCGCCACCGTGCCTGGCGACAGGCCCATCGCGCGGATGCCTTTCAGATGCATCTCGTGGTGCAGGCAGGATGTCAGCATCGCGGCGCCTGCCTTCGACGAGCAATAGGCGCTCCACCCTTCCAGCGGGTTATGGGCCGCGCCCGAACTGACGGTGATGATCGTGCCGCCGCCCTGCCGGATCATGCCGGGCAGAACGGCGCGAATACCATGCAGCACGCCCTTGAGGTTGATATCGATCAGCTTGCCCCAGGCGGCGGGGTCGACCTTGTCGATCCCTGCGATGGGTTCGATGACGCCTGCATTGTTGATCAGAATGTCGACACCCCCGAACGCGCGGGTCATCGCGGCAACCGCGCCCTCGACCGCGCCCCATGAGGCAACGTCGCAGGGCAGGGCGCGCGCCGATGGCCCGATCTCGGCCGCAAGATCGCTGATCGGGCCCAGGCTGCGCGCCGCGAGACCCACCTTGGCCCCCGCTTCGGCGAAATGCCGGGCCGCGGCTGCGCCGATCCCTTTGCTGGCGCCCGTGATCAGAACCCGCTTGCCGCTTAACTCCGCCATCGTCTAACCCTCTGAAAAGCCTTCAGCTGCGTCCATAAGCCCTTTCTGGCCCCTTGACCCCAGCGGCGCAAGGCCCGAAAAGCGACACCGATTATATCTAAGAGGGATTCTTTCATGGCACGTCTGACGATCATTGGCCGCACTTCGGCTCTGGTATTCCTGCTGTCATCCACCGCGTCTTTCGCGGATGTGACCGCGTCCGAAGCCTGGGAGGGCTGGAAGGGGCTTTTTGAATCCTATGGCCAGAGTGTGGCGACCAGTTCGGAAGAGATGTCGGGCGACACGCTGACCGTCAATGACATCGTCTTGTCGATGGACACGCCGGACGCCTCCGGATCAGGCTCGATCGATCAGATGGTGTTTCAGGAACAGGGCGACGGCACCGTCCGGATCACCATGTCGCCTGATTATCGTATCACGTCCTCGTCCGCGCCAGACGGTGGCCCAGAGGTCGAGATGAACATGGTCATGTCACAAACCGGCCTGGTGATGATCGCCAGCGGAACGGCCGATGACATCGCCTATGATATTGATGCGGACAGCGTCGTCATGACGATGGGTGGGATGACGTTTGATGGTGAGCAGGCACCGTTCGACCTCACGATGACGGCGAATGATGTGGCGGGCGAATATTCCGTCGCCAATTCCGGCGATGCGCTTCAGGTCGACAGCGTCGTGAACGCCGCATCCGGTGAGATGGTCGTAACCGCGACAAACCCCGATAATGAAGGAACGTTCGAAATGAACGTAACCTTCGACGATATCGAGACGACATCCACCAGCTCGCTGCCCGAAGGTGTCACCGTGGCTGACCTCGATCAGTTCATGAAATCCGCCGCGGTGATGGAGGGTCAGCTGAGCCACGGCGCCTCGACCTTCAGCTTCAATTTCAACGAGCCCGGCCAGCAGGCGCAGGGGTCGGGATCGGCTGACAGCGGCACGTTCGACTTCGCGATGAAGGACGATACGCTGTCGTACGAGACCCGGTCTTCGGGCTTGGATTACTCCATGACGTCCTCGGCCATCCCGCTGCCGGAGATTGCACTGACCATGGGCGAAGCGGCCTTTGGGATGACGATGCCGATGGTCGCCACGGATGAGCCGCGCGATTTCGGTCTGCTGGTCGCGCTGCGCGATCTGACGATCTCGGACGGGATCTGGGCCCTGTTCGATCCGATGCAGAACCTGCCGCGCGATCCGGCGACCGTGGCGATTGATCTGTCGGGGTCCGCCCGCTGGCTGATCGACATCCTGAACCCCGAAGCCGCGGCCGACCCCAGTGCCAATCCTGGCGAGTTGGAATCGCTGTCGCTGGACGAGCTTGAGGTCAGCCTGGCGGGCGCGCGCCTGACCGGGACCGGTGACTTCACCTTCGACAACACCGACACCACCACCTTTGACGGCATGCCCAAGCCCACCGGCTCGGCCGACCTGATGCTGACGGGCGGCAATGGCTTGATGGATAAGCTGGTCGAGATGGGTCTTCTGCCCGAAGAACAGGCGATGGGCGCCCGCATGATGATGGGCCTTTTCGCCCGCCCCGGCGAGGGCGAGGATGAGCTGGTCTCAACCATCGAAGTCACGGAAGACGGCCAGGTGCTGGCGAACGGTCAGCGCATCCGCTGATCCAGCCGCATCGCTGACGGAAAAGGGCGCCCTGCAACGTCGGCTGCGGGGCACTTTTCTGTCCGGCCCTTGCACCCCCCGTGCGGGTGCCTTACCTCCGGGGCTTGCACGGCAATTCGGGGGCAAACCGCATGACAGATACGCTAGAGGCGCTGACCGAGGCCGCATTGTCCGCCGCCCTGAAAGCCGGGGCCGATGCCGCCGATGCGCTAGCGCTTGACGGGACATCCGTCTCGATCGATGTGCGGGACGGGCGGCTGGAACATGCCGAACGGTCCGAGGGGGTCGATATCGGGCTGCGCGTTCTGATCGGCCGGCGTCAGGCCTGCGTGGCGGCCTCGGACACGCGGCCCGAGACACTGGCCGCCCTGGCTGAACGCGCCGTCGCCATGGCGCGCGAGGCGCCGGAAGACCCCAATGCCGGCCTGGCCGAGCCTGATCAACTGGCCCGCGACTGGGACCTCGCCGCGCTCGATCTGGTCGATGCCGCGCCCGAGCCGACCCCGGCCGACCTTGAGGACGCCGCGCGCCAGGCCGAGGCTGCCGCCTTGGCCCACAAGGGGATTTCCCAGGTCGATCAGTCCAGCGCGGCCTATGGCCGTCGCCAACTGCACCTGGCCGCCACCAACGGGTTCTCGGGCGGCTACACCCGCACCGACCATTCCATCTCGTGCGTTGCGATCACGGGCGAGGGCACCTCGATGGAGCGGGATTGGTGCGGCGAGGGCCGGTCGCATCTGTCCGATCTGCCGACGCCCGATTTCGTCGGCAATCTGGCCGCCGAGCGTACGCTGGCCCGCGCGGGTGCCCGCAAGCCGCCGACCGGCGCTTATCCGGTGCTCTATGACGAACGGGTCTCGAGCCAGTTGATCGGCCATCTTCTGGGCGCGATATCGGGCAACGCCATCGCGCGCGGCGCCTCATGGTTGCGGGACGCGATGGGCGAGGCGGTGCTGCCTAAGGGGTTGTCGCTGATCGAAGACCCGACCCGCGCCCGCACCGGCGGGTCGCGCCCCTTCGATGCCGAAGGCCTGCCCGTCGGCCCCAATCCAATCGTTGAAGATGGCGTCCTGAAACGCTGGATCCTCGATCTGTCCACGGCCCGCAAGCTGGGCCTGCAAAGCACCTCGAATGCCTATCGCGGCACCTCGGCGCCGCCCTCGCCCAGCGTGGGCAACGTCACGCTGACCGAAGGCGATCAGACCCGCGACGACCTGATCGCGCAGATGGGCACAGGGCTTTTGGTGACCTCGATGATCGGCTCGACGATCAGTCCGACGACGGGGGATTATTCGCGTGGCGCCTCGGGCTTCTGGGTCGAGAACGGCGCCATTGCCTACCCGGTGAACGAATGCACCATCGCGGGCAACCTGCGCGACATGCTGGGGCGCATCATCCCCGCCAACGATGCGCGCACCCATCTCAGCCGCGTGGTGCCAAGCCTTCTGGTCGAGGGGCTGACGATTGCCGGAGAATGATCTTGCGCTTCTGACCGAGGCGGCGCGCGACGCAGGTGAGATCGCCGCGCGCTACTGGCGGCAGGCCCCGAAGGAATGGGACAAGCCCGACGGCGCAGGCCCCGTGACCGAGGCCGATCTTGCGGTGGATGAGATGCTGCGCACCCGCCTTCTGGCCGCCCGGCCCGACTACGGCTGGCTGTCGGAAGAGACCGAGGACAACCCTGCCCGGCTGTCGGCCAAACGCGTCTTCATCGTCGATCCGATTGACGGCACGCGGGCGTTCATTGCCGGCGAGAAGGGCTTTTCGCATGCCCTTGCGGTGGTTGAGGACGGTCGGGTGATTGCCGCGGTCGTCTATCTGCCGATGGCCGACAGGCTCTACACCGCCGTCACGGGCCAAGGCGCAAGGCTGAACGGCGACCTGATCGCAGTCAGCGCCCAGCAGGTGGTCCATCAGGCCTCAATCCTGTCCGCCAAGCACGCGCTGGCGGCCGAGCATTGGCCACAGGGTGTGCCGGATGTGAAGCGCAGCTTTCGCCCGTCGCTGGCCTACCGCATCTGCCGCATCGCCGATGGCAGCTTCGACGCCACCATGACCTTCCGCCCGGCCTGGGAATGGGACATCGCAGCGGGGGCGCTGATCGCCGAAGAAGCCGGGGCGCGGGTGACTGACACCAAAGGGGCCCCGCTGGCCTTCAACGCGCCCCATCCGCAAGCGCCCGGCCTGTTGGTCGCGCCGCCCGCGCTGCATAAGGCGTTTTTGCAGAAGCTCGGGTCATAACAAGCCGGTTGCGCCCGGACTCAAGCCGAAGGCGCCGGGCGAGCGCCTGTCCGCCCCACGGGCTGGCGCTTTGGCAAATTTACCGCATAGCATGACGGGAAGATGTATTTGGCTATCATAAATCGCGTCGCTTAGACGTTGCGGCGCCATCCCACGGGCAGCCCCACGCCCGGCTTGCGGTGTCGTTTGGCGTGGCAATAGGGAGTGGGCGGGCGATCCCTCGCGCGGCGCCTCAGGCAAACGCAGCCGTCAACGCGATCTCGACCATGTCGCCAAAGCTGCGCTCGCGATCTTCCGAGGGCAGGGCTTCTTCCGTCACCAGATGGTCTGACACCGTCAGCACCGCCAAAGCCCGTCGCCCATAACGCGCGGCCAGCGTGTAAAGCTCGGCCGCTTCCATCTCAACCGCCAGAATGCCATGGCGCATCATCTGGTCGTTCAGATCGGGGCGTTCGTCGTAGAACACGTCTGACGAATAGATGCCGCCCACATGGGTGGCGATGTCGCGGCTTTCGGCCGCGGCGGCCGCTGCCCGCAAGAGCGACCAATCGGCAACCGGCGCATAGCTGAGCTCGCGAAAGATCCCGCGCGAGGGCGTTGACATGGTCGAGGCCGTCATCGCCAACACCACATCGCGCAGCTTCACCGATTTCTGCATCGCCCCGCAGGACCCGATCCGGATCAGGGTCTTCGCATCGTAATCGCGGATCAATTCGTTGACGTAGATCGAGAGCGACGGCATCCCCATGCCAGATCCGTGGATCGTTACCGGATGGCCATTCCAGGTGCCGGTATAGCCCAGCATGCCCCGCACTTCATTCACCAGACGCGCGTCTTGCAGAAACGTCTCGGCCGCCCATTTCGCGCGGCGCGGGTCGCCCGGCAACAGCACCGTCTCGGCGATGTCACCGGGCTTGGCTCCGATATGAATGCTCATCGCGTCGGGTCAGATCGCGAAATCGTCAAGCTTCTTGCCCTTGGCCAGCCCGTTCTTGATCCAGCCCGGCTGACGGCCACGGCCGCTCCATGTCTGGCTTGAATCGGCGGGGTTGCGATACTTGGCGGCGGCGGGGGCCTTCTTGCCCTTTTGCTTGCCAAGCACCTCGTCCAGGGAAAATCCGTATTTCTTCGCGGCTTCCTCGGCGGCCTTGCGCGCATCGGCCTTGCGGCGCTTTTCCAGCGATGCCAGGGCTTTTTCGACGTCAGCACGCAGCTTTTCCAAATCGGATTTCGACATGGAATTAAGATCGATTTTCATATTTCGGGACTCCTTTTCATCGGGGATTATGAAAATCCACCGTGAAAAGCAATTGTTAACAGATGCAAGACGCGGAAACTTCGAAAATAAACCGGTTATTCAGCCGCGACTGTTTGCGGAGCGACCAGTTCGACAATGTCGAACATGATCCTGTTCAATTCGAAATCCTTGGGCGTATAGACGCGGGCCACGCCCATTTCCAATAACCGCTTTTCATCTTCTTCGGGAATTATTCCACCAACCACAACCGGTGCGGTAATGTTGGCGGCTTGCAATTTCTCCATCAATTCCGAGACCAATGGCAGATGACTGCCTGACAGGATCGAAAGACCGATGACATGGGGGGCGTCGTCCTGTGCGGCGGTCACAATCTCGTCCGGGGTCAGGCGGATGCCTTCATAGGCGATCTCCATTCCACAATCGCGGGCGCGGGCGGCGATCTGTTCGGCGCCGTTGGAATGCCCGTCAAGGCCGGGCTTGCCGACCAGAAATTTCAGACGGCGGCCAAGCTGCGTGCTGACCGCATCGACGGCGTCGCGGATATCGTCCAGGCCCTCGGTCCGGTTCGAGGGGTTGCGCGACACACCCGTAGGCGCGCGGAACTGGCCGAAGGCCTTGCGCACCATATCGCCCCATTCGCCCGTCGTGGCGCCCGCCTTGGCCGCGGCGATCGAGGGCGCCATGATGTTCGTGCCGTTCAGCGCCGCCTCGCGCAGGTCGGCCAGCGCCGATTTGACCGCGGCGTTGTCGCGGCCCGCGCGCCAGGCTTCCAACCGGGCGATCTGATCGGCCTCGGCCTTGGCATCGGCCACCATGATCGCCTCGTCGCCCGCGGTCAGGGGCGAGGGCTCGCCCGCCTGCCAGCGGTTCACGCCGACCACGACAGTTTCCCCGGCCTCGATCCGGGCGATCCGTGCGGCGTTGCTTTCGACCAATCGCGATTTCATGTAGTCGATGGCCGCGACCGCGCCGCCCATGGAATCGATCTGCGCCAATTCGGCGCGCGCGCCGTCTTTCAGGGCATCGACCTTTGCGGTCACCGCCGGGTTGCCCTCAAAAAGATCGCCATACTCCAGAAGATCGGTTTCATAGGCCAGGATCTGCTGCATCCGCAAAGACCATTGCTGATCCCACGGGCGCGGTAATCCCAATGCCTCGTTCCAGGCGGGCAATTGCACGGCCCGGGCGCGCGCATTTTTCGACAGCGTCACCGCCAGCATTTCCAGCAAGATGCGATAGACGTTGTTCTCGGGTTGCTGTTCGGTCAGCCCCAGGGAATTCACCTGAACGCCATAGCGGAACCGCCGGAATTTCGGATCGGTCACGCCATAGCGCGTTTCGCAAATCTCGTCCCACAATTCGACGAAAGCGCGCATCTTGCACATCTCGGTCACGAACCGAATGCCTGCATTCACGAAGAAAGAAATCCGGCCCACCATGGCCGGGAAATGCTCGGCCGCCACTTTGCCTTTCAGGTCGTCCAGCACCGCGCAGGCGGTGGCGAGCGCAAAGGCCAACTCCTCCTCTGGCGTGGCCCCGGCCTCCTGCAGGTGATAGGAACACACATTCATCGGGTTCCATTTCGGCAGATGTGCGCGGGTATAGGCGGCCACATCGGTGATCATCCGCAAGCTGGGCGCGGGCGGGCAGATATAGGTGCCGCGGCTGAGATACTCTTTGATGATGTCGTTCTGCACCGTGCCTTGCAGGGCGCTGATATCCGCCCCTTGCTCCTCGGCCACGGCGATATAGAGCGCCAGCAGCCAGGGCGCGGTCGCGTTGATCGTCATCGAGGTGTTCATCTGATCCAGCGGGATGTCGGCAAAAAGCGTGCGCATGTCGCCCAGATGGCTGACCGGCACGCCGACCTTGCCGACCTCGCCCCGGGCTAGCGTGTGGTCGCTGTCATAACCCGTCTGGGTTGGTAGATCGAAGGCCACAGACAGGCCCGTTTGCCCCTTGGCCAGATTGCCGCGATAGAGCGCGTTCGACGCTTTGGCTGTGGAGTGCCCGGCATAGGTGCGAAACAGCCATGGCCTGTCTTTTGCAGTCATCGAGGCGCCTCATGAATCACGCACCGCAATATTATTGCGCGTCGCCTGTGGATACCCGCAATATCGTGACCTTGTCAATTCGCTGCGTTGCGGCATGGGCGGATTTACCGCGACCGACTTTCCTGCAAGGGTCGGCCATATGTTTCAGAGTATCGAACTCCCCGTTTGGCTTTTCATCCTGATCTTGCTCTTCGCAGGGGTCACTTTCGCCTCGCATTTCCTGTTTCCGTCCGTCCGCTGGTTCTTTCGCCGCCGGATGGAGCATGCGGTCGCCCGCCTCAACGAACGTCTGCCCCGCCCGATTGAGCCGTTCAAGCTGGCCCGCCGTGCCGATACGATCCAGCGCCTGATCTATGACCGCGACGTTCTGGCCGCCGTGGCCGAACATGCCCGCGCCGAAGGCGTCCCCGAGGCCGTGGCCCATGAGCGTGCCGAGCGCTATGCGCGCGAGATCGTGCCGTCCTTCTCGGCCTCGGCCTATTTCGGCTTTGCCACACGGGCCGCGCGCTGGCTGTCAGGCATGCTCTATCATGTGCGCGTCACCCATTATGATCACGCGCTTGACCAGGTCGATCCCGAGGCCACGGTGGTTTTCGTGATGAACCACCGCTCAAACATGGATTACGTGCTGGTCACCTATCTTGTGGCCGAACGCGGCGCGCTGTCCTACGCGGTGGGGGAATGGGCGCGCATCTGGCCTTTGCAGACGTTGATCCGCGCGATGGGCGCCTATTTCATCCGGCGCAAACCCCCAGACGCGCTCTATCGTCGGGTGCTGGCCCGCTATGTGGCCATGGCGACCGAGGCGGGCGTGACGCAGGCGGTGTTCCCTGAGGGCGGGTTGACCCTGACGGGCGCGGTGCAGCCGCCGAAACTAGGCATCCTGTCGTATATGCTGGACGGGTTTCACCCTGGCGAAGGGCGCGATCTGGTCTTTGTGCCGGTTGCGCTGAACTATGATCGTGTGCTTGAGGACGGCACGCTGATCGCGGCCAACAAGGCGGGTGAGCGGCGGTTTCGCGCGCCTCTGGCCACCCTCGTCGACTTCACATGGCGGCATCTGAAACAGCGCATCACCGGGCGGTTTCGCCGCTATGGCCACGCCGCCGTCGGGTTCGGCGCGCCGCTGTCGCTGACCGAGTTTCTGGCCGATGGGCCCAATGACGCGATCAGTGCGCTGGGCGACACGCTGATGGATCGGGTGAGGGCCGTGATGCCCGTCCTGCCGGTGCCCTTGGTGGCCGAGCAGTTGCTGGCCGCGAAAGGCCCATTGAAACGCAAGACAATCGAGACGCGCGTGCGCAAACGTCTGAGTCAGCTGGCCGTTCAGAAAGAGGCCGACCAGATTGTCGCCGAAGGGCTGGAGAGCCTTCTGCGGCGCGATATGGTGATCGAGACCGACCAGGGCATCGCGGCCAACCCTGAAAAGGGTGAGTTTCTGACCTTCTATGCGGCCTCGATCAGCCATCTGACCAATGCACCTGCGGCATAAATTGCGCCAAAATCCGCCACTTGGCGATTCTGTGAGACATAAAATTACAAAAACATAAGTTTCAGCATTGCATAATTACTCAGCCGCCAATAATTAGGGGGATGAGGCCGCATTGATTCTGCGATGCGGCATAGCTTTCTGAAGGAGGCCCCGATGGCTCTCGATACCAACCCGTCGATCGCGTCCTACGACGCCCCCGAACAGGATTTGTACGAAGTGGGCCAGATGCCGCCGCTCGGCTATGTGCCCAAGCAGATGTACGCGTGGACGATCCGCCGCGAACGCCATGGCGAGCCTGAGCAGGCCTTCAAGGTTGAGGTCGTCGACACCCCCCAGATCGACAGCCACGAAGTGCTGGTTCTGGTGATGGCCGCAGGCGTGAATTACAATGGCGTCTGGGCTGGCCTCGGCACGCCCATCAGCCCGTTCGACAGCCATGGCGCGCCCTATCATATCGCAGGGTCCGACGCCTCGGGCATCGTCTGGGCCGTGGGCGACAAGGTCAAGCGCTGGAAGGTCGGCGATGAGGTCGTGATCCACTGCAATCAGGACGACGGCGATGATGAGGAATGCAACGGCGGCGACCCGATGTTCTCGCCCAGTCAGCGCATTTGGGGCTACGAGACGCCGGATGGGAGCTTCGCGCAGTTCACCAATGTGCAGGCGCAGCAGCTGATGCGCCGGCCCCAGCACCTGACCTGGGAGGAGGCCGCCTGCTATACCCTGACGCTGGCCACCGCCTACCGAATGCTCTTCGGCCACAAACCGCATGAGCTGCGCCCGGGTCAGAACGTGCTGGTCTGGGGTGCGTCTGGCGGCCTCGGCTCCTACGCGATCCAGCTGATCAACACCGCGGGTGCCAATGCCATCGGGGTGATCAGCGACGAAGACAAGCGCGAGTTTGTCATGGGCCTTGGTGCAAAGGGCGTGATTAACCGGAAAGATTTCAACTGCTGGGGCCAGATGCCCAAGGTGAACACGCCGGAATACAAGGACTGGTTCGGCGAGGTCCGCAAATTCGGCAAGGCGATCTGGGACATCACCGGCAAGGGCAACAATGTCGACATGGTGTTCGAGCATCCGGGCGAAGCGACGATGCCGGTCAGTGTCTTCGTGGTAAAGCGCGGCGGCATGGTGGTGATCTGCGCCGGCACCACGGGCTACAACCTGACGATGGACGCGCGCTACCTCTGGATGCACCAAAAGCGCGTTCAGGGCAGCCATTTCGCGAACCTCAAGCAGGCAAGTTCGGCCAACGACCTGATGCTCGACCGCCGCCTTGACCCCTGCATGTCCGAGGTCTTCCCGTGGGAGGATATCCCCGCCGCCCACACCAAGATGCTGCGCAACGAACACAAACCCGGCAACATGGCCGTCCTCGTCCAATCGCCCCGCATTGGCCTGCGCACGTTCGAGGACGCGTTGGAGGGCTGACGCTGTTCGGTGCCACGCCGGTCGTCGCTGAAATTTGGCGAGGTTTGCGCAAGCAGACCTCGCTTGCACCTGTGATCGGGCTGCGAAGCAGCCTGAGTTAGCCCAAAGCCAGACTCAGCCTGCGCTGCCACGGAGCTGTCAACGACCGCTACAATACTTGATGGTAAATTTCCGCGCAACGATATCGGCTGGTGGCCCGGACATGACGCTGCGCCAAGGCCGAGTTCTAAATAAGAACCAGCAAATGTATGATCCATATCAGAGTGGATTTGGTGGAGCCTAGGGGGGTCGAACCCCTGACCTCTTGCATGCCATGCAAGCGCTCTCCCAACTGAGCTAAGGCCCCACCGGAGTGCAGGCGTTGCCGCCTGCGGGGTCGTATTAGGCAAGCGGGCCGGTCTTCGCAAGCAAAAAACAGGCCCGATCAGAAACCCGATGACGGGTCAGGTATCGTCGTCATCCGCGCTGACATCGGCGATATCGTCAAGCGAGACGCTGTCGTCGTCGTCATCGTCTTCCAGCAGATCATCGTCGATCTCGACATCATCATCGGTCTCGTCGTCATCGAGGACCACGTCGTCCTCAACCTCTTCGGCTGCGGCGGCCACTTTCTTGGCCGGCGCCTTGTCGGCGGCGACTGTGCGGCCTTTGGGCACGTCGAGCGTGACAACCTCGCCCGTATACGGGCTGACGATCGGGTCTTTGTTCAGGTCGTAGAAGCGTTTGCCGGTTGTCGGGCAGAGACGCTTCACACCCCATTCTTCCTTGGGCATATCTGTCCTCAGGATGGATTCGAAGCTGTTGATCGGCGCGACGTGCCATATGCACGTGGCTGTGTCAAAGCCTTTCGGAAAAGGTGGCTCAATTGTGCGAAAGGGCATGAAAGCCCCATCGGTCGCTGCTACATGGGAGTGGATGGCAAAACGTCAAGGAGTGGCCATGCGATCGGCAAACCTTCCGGGGGATCCTCCGGTCGAGATTACTGTCAGACGGTCGCCGCGGGCGCGGCGGTACAGCCTGCGGGTCTCGGGCCTGGATGGCCGGGTGACGCTGACCCTGCCCCAGCGCGGCAGCATCGCCGAAGCGCTCGATTTCGCCCGCTCACGCGAGGATTGGATCCGGCAAACCTTGGCCGAGCAGGCCACCGCGCAACCTGTTGCGATCGGTATGGTTTTGCCGGTGGAGGGCGCGCCGCTGACACTCACACCCGCCGCGATCAGCTCACCCAGGGTCGAGGGCGAGGCGCTGCTTGTGCCGGCCGATCCTGCCCGCGTCGCCCTGCGGGTCCAGACGTTTCTGAAAGCGGCGGCGCGGCGGCGCCTGCTGGAGGCGTCGGAACGCTATGCCGAAAAGCTGGACCGCGAGGTTGGCCGGGTGACCTTGCGCGATACACGCTCGCGCTGGGGGTCGTGCACCTCGCGCGGGGATCTGATGTATTCCTGGCGGCTGATCATGGCGCCGCCCGAGGTGCTGGACTATGTCGCGGCGCATGAGGTGGCCCATATGGTCGAGATGAACCACTCGCCAGCCTTCTGGGCAGTCGTTGACCGCCTCTGCCCCGATTACAAGCGTCACCGCACCTGGTTGCGGCGCGAAGGGGGGGCGCTGCACCGCTACCGCTTCAAGGATTGACGCCCGGGATATTTGTGATCACATAAGCCCTATGCTGATCGACAACCGCCGCTCTGACACTGGGCTTGCCCATCATGACAGGCTCTATCGCAGCCTGCGCACCCAGATCATGCATGGCGAGATTGAGCCTGGCACCGCGCTGACCCTGAGGGGCCTTGCCAAGAAATTTGACGTCTCGATGACGCCCGCGCGTGAGGCTGTGCGGCGGCTGGTGGCAGAGGGCGCGCTGACGCTGTCAGCCTCGGGCCGTGTTTCGACCCCTGAGCTTGGGCCCGAGCGCATCGAGGAACTGGCCGCCATCCGCGCAATCCTTGAGCCCGAGCTGGCCTCGCGCGCCCTGCCGCGGGCCCATATGGCGCTGATCGAGCGGTTGCAGACGATCAACGGCGCCAATGCCGAGGCCGTCGCCAAGCACGACGCCATCGCCTATATCCGCACCAATCTGGAATTCCACCGCACGCTTTATTTGCGCGCCCAGGCGCCAGCCACCCTGGCGCTGACCGAAACGGTCTGGCTGCAACTGGGGCCGACCATGCGCACGCTCTACGGCCGCCTGGGCCGCACCGACCCGCCCCCGCATCACCGTATGATCATTGCCGCGCTGAAAGCCGGGGATGAGCCGGGGCTGCGCCTGGCGGTGCGAACGGATGTAACGCAGGGCCTGAAGATGCTGGCGCAGTAGCTGGCTGACCGTTTCTGAACTCTAAGATTGAAGCGCTCTGCGAAAACGTCTGCTCGCGCTGGTCGAATGCGTTATACTTCGTAGCGCGTCACCAGCTCACCCGTCGCTTGATCCGTGACTGCAATGACCGAGCCCTGGCGGTCGGCACGCAAGGTATAGGCCGTGCCTGTCCCGGGGGTCGCATCAACGAAAAGCTGCGGAAGCTGGTGAAAGACAAACCTACAACTGACCCCAAAGAGCATGAATGACGCGACAAGCGGCCTCAAGATCGTTCATTCGCCTTGCATTTGATGCCGGGGCGGCAAAGACCTCGCCATGCCTTACATCTACAGCCATGCACAGGCGGTTAGCTGGCGTCCTATTGGTAGGGTTGTTTTGATCCAAGTGCATGCGCAGCAGTGTCGCCACATATCGCCCCATGTCGGCCCTGCGCCCACCATCATCCTGCGTCATCCTAAAGATAGCGCCGCCGATTTGTTCATCCCCCCGACTTTGCCCGTATACCCACAAGTCTACTCGAACTGACACCTCTACGCCTGCAAGCATCAACTTGGGCTGTGAATGCCCAGTCTCATGAAACTGATAACGCGCAAGTTGGTTGTCCATCCCGCGCAAGGACGTCAGAACCTCAATCGACTGACGCGCATCATCTTGGCGGGTGTCGGACTCGGATGGGTCTACAGCGCGCTGCTCAAACATACTCAAAGCATCACTTAGGGGATTCTGGGACCTCCCCAAATCTGATAAGTAGGCCTTGATGGCGCTTCGTGCGTCCTGATAGCGCGTGACAACAAAGGGTTGAGGTTCGTAGTTGCGACGAATGATAGACTGCTTGGCCGTTTCAGACGCCACCATGTAGGCAGCAAGATCATTCGCAGAAATTCTTGGAACATTGGGAGAGCGTGGCATGGAAGATGGACACCTTGGAACTGCAAAAATCGACAACCATAGGTCGATTCATATCGCGGAACTCTCTCGTGAGTCCATCATAGAAAGCCAAGCCGAACATTTAGGATTTGGCGGATATTTTATCTATGAAACTTGCGAGGACGGAGCGCGGCGCGGCATCAATGTTCTTGCGCGTGTAGCATCACTAGACGCAGCATTCTCTATGCTTGATATCTGGCGGTCCCGATCCGCATAACCGACGGGTTATCAAGTATACAATCGCCAAAGATTTCAACGCGTTGAGTGATAAGAGATTTATCAGATATTTCATCAAACGCTATGGACAGCCACACTTGTATGCAGCAGGGCTGCCCGGTATCAGCCGTCCAACGGATCTACTCCACCAGTTCCACCTCCAGGCCGACCTCCGCATACCAATCCGCGGCTGCGCGGATTTCGGTGTCGGTCATCCCGGCGGCGATGGGGGTCATGATCTCGTTCACCCGCTTGCCATTGCGGAAGGCCTTTAGCTGGGTGTCGATGTAGATGTTGGTCTCGCCCGCAAGGTTGGGCGCCATGGGGATCAGCGCGATGCCGTCGGCGCCGTGGCAGGCGACACAGTCCTCGGGTGCATCGCCCGGGTCGGCAGAAAGGGTGACGGTGGCCGTGTGGCCCGCATACCAGGCGGCGAGGTCGGCGATCTGCTGATCGGTGAGGGTCTTCGCCACGATCGTCATCATCTCGTGCTCGCGCGTGCCATCGCGGAAGGCGGTCAGCTGGTTGATCAGGTAGTCCTCAGGCTCGCCCCCGATATGCGGCGCGATGGGGATCTGGGCATAGCCGTCCAGCCCGTGGCAGGTGCGGCATTGGCCGGCCAGCTTGCGGCCCTCGGCCCGGTCGCCCTCGGCAAAAGCGGCCCCGGCGAGGAATACCCCGCCGAGAGCCAGAAGTATGATCGCCTTCATTCAGCGGGGGCCGGATTGTAAGCGATGCGCCAGATCGCGCCGGCGAAATCGTCCGAGACCAGCATCGAGCCGTCGGCCAAGAAGGCGATATCCATCGGGCGGCCGCGATATTCGCCGGTTTCCTCGTTCAGCCAACCGTCGGCGAAGACCATCGTTTCTGCCGCGTTCCCCTCTTCGTCGAGCGCGGTGAACATCACCCGGGCGCCCACCGGCGTGGTGCGATTCCACGAGCCGTGTTGGGCCGAGAAGATGCCGCCGCGATATTCCTCTGGGAACGAGCTGCCGGAGTAAAAGCTCATGCCCAGATCGGCGGCATGGGCAACCATCTCGACCTGCGGTTCGATGAATTCCACGCCTTCGGGGCGGGGAACGGATCTGTAATCGGGCATTTCGACCCGCGCGTTGGTCCAAGGAAAACCGAAATGCTGGCCGGCGGCGGTCTGGCGGTTCAGCTCGCCCGGCGGGATATCATCGCCCATGCCGTCGACCTGATTGTCGGTGAACCAGAGATCGCCATTGGCGGGGTTGAAATCATGCCCGACCGAGTTGCGGATGCCGCGGGTGAAGACCTCGCGCTCGGACCCGTCAGTGTTCATGCGGATGATGCCGCCGATGCCGATCTCATCGTACATTTCATGCTTTTCAACAGGTTGCACGTTAAACGGCTGGCCGAGCGAGATGTAGAGCTTGCCGTCAGGCCCGATGCGGCAGACCCGCGCGGTGTGGTTGAAGCTTTCTTCTTCTGCCGGGACCAGCTCGCCCTGGGCCACGACGACACCTACCGCCGGGTCGGGCCCTTCGAAGAAGAACTCGGCCGCGGGGAATTGCAGCACGCGGTTGCGCTCGGCGATGTAGAGGAACCCGTCGCGCGAGAAGCAGGGGCCATTCGGGATGTCGAAGGTGATCGAGGGGGCGAAATCCATTACCTGATCGGCGACTCGATTGCGGTCACGATCAACGACTGACCAGACCTTATCCTTGCGGGTGCCGACAAAGGTGACGGTGCCTTGCGGCGCCACGGCCATCGACCGCGCATCGGGCACAACGGCGTAGAGGCTGACCTCAAACCCATCGGGCACGTTGATGTATTGCAGGATCTCGCGAAGAGCATCGGCACGCTCGCCGTCTTGGGCGATCTCGGTGAAGGTCGCATCGGTGCGCTGCATGTTTTGCAGCGTCTCGAGGTTGTCCTGCGCTTGGGCCGCAGCGGCCGTCAGCGCCAGAGGTGCGATGGAAAGCAGCAGTCTTTTCATGATCTTCCTCCCTACGTGATGAGCGAGGGCCTTGGGCGGCCCCCGCAGTTTTTGAAATATCAGAGGGTCCCCCGGCCCATTTCGCCCGCGATGTGGTCGGCCTGACGGATGGCCAGTGCCACGATCGTCAGCGTCGGGTTCTCGGCGCCCCCGGTGGTGAACACTGACCCGTCCGAGACGAAGAGGTTTGCGATGTCGTGGGTCTGGCCCCACTTGTTGACCACACCGTCCCTCGGGTTCTCGGACATCCGGTTGGTGCCGAGGTTATGGGTGCTTGGGTAGGGCGGCGTCGGAAAGGTCCGCGTCGCGCCCACCGCATCGTAGACCGCCATGCCCTGCTTGTAGGCGTGATTGCGCATCGCGATGTCGTTGGGGTGATCGTCGAAATGCACGTTGGGCACCGGCAGGCCGTATTGGTCGGTCACATCCGCGTTCAGCGTCACGCGGTTCGTCTCCTGTGGCATATCCTCGCCCACAATCCACATGCCGGCCATGTTCTCGTAGGCATCCAGCGCCGTGGTGAACTCGCGCCCCCAACCGCCGGGGTCGAGGAAGGCGGCCATGAAGGGCAGGCCCAGGCTGAGCGTCTCAAGCTCATAGCCGCCGACAAAGCCGCGCGACGGATCGTGCTTCGACTCGTCCTGGATGATCCCGGCCATCGTCGTGCCGCGCCACATCTTCACCGGCTTGTCGAAGACGGCGTAGACCGACCCGGTCATGTGGCGCATGTAATTGCGCCCGACCTGGCCCGAGGAATTGGCGAGCCCGTCGGGGAACATGGCCGACGCCGAGTTCAGCAAGAGGCGCGGGCTTTCGAACGAGTTCCCCGCCACGCAGACCACGCGGGCCGCCTGGAATTGCAGGTTGCCGTCCGCGTCGAAATATTCGACGCCGGTCACCTTGCCGCTGTCGTCGTGCAGAACACGCGCGACATGGGCGCGCTCGCGCACCTCGAGGTTGCCGGTCGCCTCGCCTTTCGGGATGTCGGTATAGGCGGCCGACCACTTGGCGCCCCATTTGCAGCCCTGAAAGCAAAAACCGGTCTGCTGGCAGGCCGGGCGGCCATCGTAATCGGCCGAGTTGATGGCCATGCGGCCGGTATGCACTTCGGTATAGCCCAGCGCCTTGGCACCCTTTTCGAACACCAGGTAGTTGTTGCAGCCGGGCAGCCCCTCGCGCCCGCCGGTCCGGGTGACGCCCAGTTTTTCCTCGGCCAGCTCGTACCAAGGCGCCATCTCGGCCCCGTCGATGGGCCAGTCCAGAAGGTTGGCGCCCTGCACGTTGCCATAGGTCGTGCTGGCCTTCCACTCGTGGTCCTGAAACCGGATTGAGGCGCCCGCCCAATGGGTGGTCGTGCCGCCCACGGCCTTCACGATCCAGGCCGGAAGGCCCGAGAAATCCTTGGCCACGCGCCAGTCGCCGCTGGTCGTGCGCGCATCCAGCCAGGCCAGCTGGCCGAAGCTCTCCCATTCATCATTGACGTAGTCATCAGGCAGATATCGCCCGCCGGCCTCCAGCGCTACGACGCTGATGCCCTTCTGGGCCAGTTCATTCGCCAAAACCCCGCCCCCGGCGCCGGTTCCGATCACGACAACCACGCTGTCGTCGGATAGTTCAAATGGTGCAGCCATCTTTACCGCCCTCCCTTACAGCCAGTTGATGTCGTTGAAGCCACGGTCGATGTAGCCGCCTTGGCTGAAGCTTTCGCCCTCGTAGCCGAAAAGCGGCCAGACGGCCTTTTGGTTATAAAGGCCCGTCACCAGCCCGCCGCGCACCTTCTGGAAAAACGCGCTGTCCTCGATCTGGCGCAGGATGTCGACGCGGTCACGCTCCCACCCGATATCCAGATAGCTGCCATAGCCCTTGCCGCGCGCTGCATCGTCCAGCATGCGCAGGCCCGCCTCGGTCTCATCCACCATATCGGGCACGTCGTAGCCCTTGACGGCGATCACGTAATATTCGTCGGCCAAGTGGTCGTGCGGATAAATATCGCGCGCCATCTGGATCAGCGTGGCCATGCTCTGCGGCTTCAGCGCGTTCATCTCGGTCGCCCAGGCGGCGTCCTTGCCGGCGACGAACCCTGCGCCGATCACGAAGGCGCCCCCGGCCGCCACGCTGCGCGACAACAGCTCGCGCCGCGTCATGCCCTTTCGGTCTTTCACATCTGTCATTGGTATCCTCCCTGGCTTTTCTTGGCTTGTTGGCGGGGTCAGTGATAGCGGCCCCCCCGCTGGAGCACTTCGATCTGGTATCCGTCGGGATCGGCGACGAAGAAGAACCGCGCGATGGGCTCGCCCCCATCCGGCGCGAAGGCCACCAGCTTGCGCGGGGCCAGCCCTTCGGCCTCGAAGCGTGCATGTTCCGCGTCCAGATCATCGACCGAAAAGGCGAGGTGTCCGTAGCCGTTGCCCAGGTCGTAGGGCTCGGTCTGGTCCTTGTTGATGGTCAGCTCCAACTCAAAATCGTTCTCGGCATTCGACAGGTAGACCAGCGTGAAGCTGTCGAAATCGAGCCGGTCGGCCACCGACAGCCCAAACGCTTTTTCATAGAATGTTACCGAGCGTTCTTCGTTCAGAACGCGAATCATGGAGTGAATCGCTCTGGCCACAGGCCCCTCCCCAAAAGTTGCGAGACATCAACTTTGGTTAGTTTGGCGGACCAATTTTGCGCTTTGGTAGTAGCCCGGTACTACAAGCGCAATTTTCTTTCACTCGGCCGCCAGCATGCCTGGGTGGAGGGGCGCATGCCTCAGGCGGATCAGGCAGGCACAGCGCAAAAGCGAGGTGAAGTTGCGCGCTTCGCCTTTTAATTCAAGCACTTCCGAATGCAGGCGTGAGACGAAGGCGGGCGTGCTGAGCCCCTCATCCTCGGCGATCTGATCGACGATTTCCCAGAACGCCTGCTCAAGCCGGATGCTGGTGCTTTGCCCGTTCAGCCGCAGATGCCGCGTGATGGGCTCGTAGTCCTCAGATTGTTGGCCCGCAAAGATCTGACACATGATACGTCCTCCCCAGGGTACCACTTGCGTCCAGTGTTCCGCCTTGGGGGCGTTTTGCAAAGGCTTTTCTAACCCTGCGGCGTCATGACCTTGCGCTGGCGGTCACGCTCAAGGCCCAGCTGACGCTCGCGCCAGATGATCAGAACACCGGCCAGAATGATCAGTGACGCGCCGCCCAGCATGATGCCGGTGGGCACTTCGTCGAAGAAGACATAGCCGATCGCGATGGCCATCAGCATCGAGGAATAGTCGAACGGCGCGATGACCGAGGCGTCGGAATAGCGATAGGCTGAGGTGAGGAAGATCTGGCCCACGCCGCCCAAAAGGCCGACCAGGATCAGCGTGCCCGCCTGGGCCAGCGTCGGCATCACCCAGCCGAAGGGGATGGTCAGCAGCGACAAGCACGTAGCGGTGACCGAGAACCAGAAGACGATGGCCGAGGTGCGTTCGGTCTGGACCAGTTTGCGGATGAAGACCTGGGCGAGGGCGGCGCACGTGGCGCTCATCAAAATCAGCATGGCACCCAAGGTCGCGGCGCTGTCTGCGGTGCCGTCGGCGAACCCGGTCAGCCGTGGCGAAAGGACGATCAGCACGCCGATCATGCCCAGCGCGACGGCGCCAAGCCGAAAGATGCGCACGGTTTCGCCCAGAAACATCGCCGCGAAGATGACCGTCAGCAGCGGCGCGGTATAGCCGATGGCTTTGACCTCAGGGAAGGGCAAAAGCCCCAGACCCGCAAAGCCCAGCCCCATGCCCAGCGTCCCGATCAACCCGCGCCAGACATGCCCCATCGGGCTCTGCACGCGGATGCCGCCCTCCATCTCGCCGCTGACGGCGAGCCACGCAAAGATCACCGGGATCGCGAAGAGCGAGCGGAAGAACACCGCCTGACCCGGCGGGATATCGCCCGACGTCGCCTTGATCAGGCTGGCCATCACCACGAAGACGGTGACCGAGCCCAACTTGAAGAGGATGCCGCGAAAGGGGTTCATCTGTGCCTTGCGAAAAGGCCCGGGGCAGCGTGGCCCGGGCCTTTCCTGACTACTCCCGCCGCTGGCGATTGGAAAGCGTCAGTTCGACATGCCTTCCGGCGTCACGCGCAGCACCGCGCCATTTGGGCTGTCGATCAGCACCAAAAGCGATCCGTCGGCCGCTTCCTCCACATCGCGGATGCGGCCGACATCCGTCAGCAAACGCTCCTCGCCGGTGACTGTATCGCCGTCCATCGTCAGGCGCACCAAGGCGCCGGGGTTCAGCGAGCCGATCAGCACATCGCCCTGCCATTCGGGGAACATCTCGCCCTGATAGACGATCATGCCGCCAGGCGCGATGACGGGGTCCCAGAAATAGCGGGGCTGCTCCATCCCCTCCTGCGCGGCGATTCCCTCGCCCACATCGCTGCCGCTGTAATTGACGCCGTACGAGATGACGGGCCAGCCATAGTTCAGACCGGCCTGCGGTATGTTCAACTCATCCCCACCGGCGGGCCCGTGTTCAATCGTCCAAAGCTGGCCGGTTTCCGGATGGATCAGCGCGCCTTGGATGTTGCGGTGGCCATAGCTCCAGATCGTGTCAATCCCGTCTGCATCGACAAAGGGATTGTCCGCAGGCACCGAGCCGTCGGGATTGACGCGGATCACCTTGCCATAGGTCGTGGAATTGTCCTGCGCCTTCTCACGCTCTCCCACGGCGGAATGTTCGCCCGTGGTGATGAACGCATAGCCTTCAGCGTCAAAGACGATCCGCGAGCCGTAGTGCATTGAGGTCGAGCTAGGCGGGTCCTGAACGAAGATGTCCTGCACCTCGGTGAGCTCGGTCATGTCATCCGACAAAACACCCCGCGCCGCGGCGGTGACGGACATCCCGTCGCCCATCGGTTTGGCATAGGTCCAGTAGATCATGCGGTCATCCGCAAAGGTCGGGCCGACGGCCACATCCAGAAGGCCGCCTTGACGCACTGCATGGATTTCGGGCAGGCCCGAAACAGGCTCTGACACGGCCCCATCGGCCGAAATTACCCGCAGCCGGCCGGGCCGCTCCGTCACCAAATAGCCGCCATTCGGCAGGGGCGCGATGCCCCAGGGGTTCTCCAACCCTTCGGCAAAAGCGGTGGTCGTCAGCGTGACATCGGATTGAACCGCTGGCGCCCGGGTCTGCTCGGGGAATGCGGGCTCAAGCGACGGCGCGTTGCGCGGTCCTTGCTCAACCGGCGCGGCGCTTTGTGCGACGGCCGCGGTGGCGGAAAGCAGGAAGGCTGCGAGGGGAAGGCGCATTGACATAACTCCCGTTGTCATTGGTGACAGATCAACGAGATATGTGGGGCGATCGTTCCCCGCGTCAGCCCCTCAGGCGGTTTTGCCGCGCTCGATCCGCAGATATTCGCTGGTGCGCTTGGCGTCAGTTCTTGCACGCTCGCGGCGTTGCAATTCAAGCGTCCGGGGGTTTGCCCCGCCGTCTTCACGCTCGATCTCGGTATAATGGGTCAGACGCGCGCCGGTGTGGGATGTGCGCGGCTTGTCAGCAGCATGGCGGGCCATCAGGTCTCCTCCCGTGCAATCAGATCCGTTGTGGACGTCCATTATGCCCGATCTCGCGGTGTAAATCCACGACGCATCCAAAGCCTGCGCTAAAGATACCCGAATCGCCCATAAGTTGATCTGTCAATGGGTCAGAAGGTAGGGAATGCCAGAACTGACAACCTTAACTAGTATGCCTAACGTAGGGTGAGGCACTTTATTTCGCCTCGCGTCGGGCAGCCCTTCGTCAATATTCACACTCAGCCCGGCGCGCTCTCATTTTTATTCTGGAGCTATTTCAATGGACGTTTCTCACTTTGAACTGATTTTCAAACCGCAATCGCCCGCCGCCCCCACAGGGACCGGGCCTGTCGACAGCCTGATCCAGGGCTATTTCCTCGAGATCACCAACCTTGAGGATGAAGAATACCGCTACCGGCTTGATTTCATTGCGGCCCCTGTCACCGATCCACTGCGCAGCGTGGCGGGCAATACGGTGGTGTTTGTCGACACGCCCGGCACAAACAACCAGCAAGGCGTTCTGAACGGGGCGATCACCAGTACGACCTTCTCGCCCTCGACGGGGTTCGTGACGGTGCCGCCGAAGGGCACGGCGCTGGTTGCCGTCCTGCCGTCGGCCTTCGGCCCTCTGCCGGGCGAGACGACACCGCTGACCACGCCCGATTTCGAGGTGCGCGGCTACGTGCGCCTGCGTTTGCCAGCCTTGTTCCGGTTCGTCCCCGGCAATCCCTTTGGCCGCTTCGTCCTTGAACCACAGGCCGACGCGCCGGTGAAAGTGCTGCTGACGCCGCAGAACCGGACGACGTATTTCAAGGCCGATGGTACGATTTCCGATCAGACGCAGGCCAGTTTGCCTTTGGCGAATGGCGTCGCGGTGAATGAGCTTGAGCCTGAAACGGGGCTTTTCCTTACGCCAATCGCCGTGCGGCCTGAAATTCTGTCGCGTGAGCTAGAGGGGCTGACCCCCGATGCCACGGCCATGTTGGCAGAGATGCTGACCAAAAACGATCGGCAGGACGCCAAGCCCGCTCGTAAGCGCGAAAAGGTCTAAAAGGTCACGGGCGCGCGAGTAAACCTCGCGCGCCTACCCCAATCGTGCAGCCACCCAGCGCGCGGCATCTGCCACGGCCAGATCGGCATCATCGGCCAGCGCTTGCGCCACCGGGCGCAACTTTACATCCCCCGAATTTCCGATTGCGTAGAGCACATTGCGCACGAACCGGTCGCGCCCGATGCGCTTGATCGGGCTGCCTGCGTATCGCGCCCGAAACCCCGCATCGTCCAGTACCGCGAGATCGGCCAGCTTGGGCAAGCCGGCCTCGCGCGCTCTGTACCGCACCTCGCGCGCTTTCGCGGCGAACTTGTTCCAGGGGCAGACGGCCAGACAATCGTCGCAGCCATAGATGCGGTTGCCCAGAAGCGGCCTGAGGTCTTCGTCAACCGGGCCCTTATGCTCAATCGTCAGGTACGAGATGCAGCGCCGCGCATCCAGCTGGAAGGGTGCAGGAAAGGCATCGGTCGGGCAGATATCGAGGCAGGCGGTGCAGCTGCCGCAATGCTCGGTTTCCGCAGTGTCAGGGTCGATTTCCAGCGTCGTGAAGATCGCACCGAGGAAGAACCAATTGCCCAGATCGCGCGACAAAAGGTTCGTGTGCTTGCCCTGCCAGCCAAGCCCCGCCGCCTGCGCGAGGGGCTTTTCCATCACCGGCGCCGTGTCGACGAACACCTTGATGTCACCGCCCGCCTCGGCGATCAGCCATCGGCCGAGCCGTTTCAGCCGTTTCTTGACCAGATCGTGGTAATCCGCGCCCTGCGCATAAACGGATATCACCCCCCGATCCCGCTTTCGAAGCGCGGCTAAGGGGTCGTGCCCGGGCTCATAAACCTCGGCCAGCATGATCACCGACCGCCCCTCGGGCCAGAGCGCGGTGGGATCACCACGCCATTCCATTCGCTCGGCCATCCAGCCCATCTGGCCATGCCGCCCCCCGGCCACGAATGTCGCAAGACGCCCGGCCGCCTGTGGGATCGCATCAGGCCGCGTTATCCGGCACGCAGAAAATCCAACGGCCGTCGCCTCGGCCACAAGCCGCTCTTTCAGATCGGGGCGCACAGGCCCCCCTTTCCTGTTTCCAAATATCCTCGGGGGGGTCTGGGGGGGCAGACGGCCCCCCCAGCCTCTGCCTCAAAAATCAAGATCAGCATAATGCGCGGGCTGCGGAAATCCCGGGATCTGATCGGCCAGTATCGTGCGGAAGGCGGGCCGCGATTTGATCTTGGCGTACCAATCCTTCACGCCCTCATTGCGGTTCCAGTCGACGTCCGAAATGTAATCGAGGCACGACAGATGCGCTGCCGCCGCGAAATCGGCCAGGGTCATCGTATCGCCCGCCAGCCAGCGGCGCTGGTCCAGCAGCCAGCCCATGTAATCCAGATGCCGCTTGATCGCCTTGGCGCCCGCCTTGACGTTGGTCGAGTCGGGATAGCCCTGACCCATCACCTTCTTGTTCACCCGCTCATAAAGCAGTTTTGAGGTCACCTCGGCCTGGAACTTGTCGTCGAACCAGGCAACCAGCCGCCGGACTTCGTATCGGTCCTCGGGGCGGCGCGGCAGAAGCGGCGGGTCGGGCTGCACCTCTTCGATATATTCACAGATCGCCTGGCTGTCGGACATCGTGCGCCCGTTCATCCGCAGGATTGGCACCTTGCCGGCCGGGTTGCGGCGCAGAAACTCCTGGCTGCGCTCCCAATAGCGCTCTTCGATCAGCTCGACCTCGATTTTCTTCTCGGCCAGCGCCAGGCGTACCTTGCGGCAAAACGGAGAGAGGGCGAAATGATACAATCGGGTCATGGGTCAACTCTGGCCGGGGCGTTCGCCTGTCATGACGCCAGACGCCTGAAAATTCAACTCTCGAAGCAGGATGACCGGCCATCTTGGCGGATCGTCTCCGCCCCTTGGGCTACCTGAGCAGCGCGGCGGCGCAAATTGGGGCTTAGAGAGAGCGGGTTGCGCCGCTTGGGATTGGGCAGGATCACCGCCAGCCGGGCGGCTTGCGTGGCGGTCAGATCAGCGGCTGAGCGGTCGTAGTAATGGCGGGCGGCGGCCTCGATCCCGAAGACGCCTTCGCCGAATTCGGCCACGTTCAGATAGACCTCAAGGATACGGCGCTTGGACCAGACCGCCTCAACCACCGGCGTGATCATCGCCTCCATCGCCTTGCGCGACCAGCTGCGCTCCTGCCAGAGGAAGACATTCTTGACCGTCTGCTGGCTGATGGTCGAGGCACCGCGCCGGGCGCCTTCATTCAGGGCCTTGCGGATCGCATCCATGTCAAAGCCCCAATGCAGGCAGTAATTGGCGTCTTCCGCCGCGACCACGCTGCGCAGCACCACCGGCGCGATCTGATCGGCCGCCACCCAGTCGCGTTCGACACTGCCCAGCCGCTGCCGTTCGGCCCAGATCGTATGGGTGATGGGCGGGTTTACCAGCGCGAAGAGGGCGATGAAAAGCAGCGGAAAGATCACGACGACGCCAAAGGCACGCCACACCCAGCGCCAACGGCTGCGCCTGCGATCGGGCCGCTTGCGCCGCGCCGATTTCAGCGACGGGCGCGGGGCCGGTTTCTTTTTCCTCGATTTTGCCACGGGCGCACCATAGCCATGGGTCGCGCGGCAGGGTCAAGAGCCCCGGGCGCGACCCATCGTTACGTTACTCAGCAGGCACAGCATGAGCCTCGTCCGACAGGGGATGCGGCAGGTGTATCAGCATCTCTTTCGGACAGACCTGAATGAAATGCGCCTTCTCCGTTTCCCAATGCTGAAGGATCGCGGCGGCGCGCTTGCTGCCGGTCTCGTCCAGGTGCCGTTCGATCAGGCCTTTCAGCTGCGCCTCCCAATGGTCGACGGTGACCGGGCAGGTGACCAGCGTCTCCATGTTCATCAGGACGGGTGCCGCCCCTTCGGGATCATAGAGATAGGCCATGCCACCGGTCATCCCGGCCCCGAAATTGGCCCCGATCGCGCCCAGAATTACCGCAACGCCGCCGGTCATGTATTCACACCCGTTCGACCCGCAGCCTTCGACCACCACCTTGGCGCCGGAATTGCGCACGGCAAAACGCTCGCCCGCGCGCCCGGCGGCAAAGAGGTAACCATCGGTCGCACCGTACAGCACCGTATTGCCGATGATCGTGTTCTCAGCCGCCTCCAGGGGCGAATGCATCGGCGGGCGCACCACGATGGTGCCACCTGACAGGCCCTTGCCGACATAGTCGTTAGCGTCACCCGACACTTCCAGCTTCAGCCCCGGCGCGGCAAACGCGCCCAAGCTCTGACCCGCCGAACCTGTCAGCTTAACCGTCAGGTGATCGGGCTGGAGGTTATTGCGCATGCCAAATTTCTGCACGATGTGGCTGGATACACGCGTGCCGATTGTGCGGTGGGTGTTCCGCACGGCATAGCTCAGCTGCATTTTCTCGCCTTCGTTCAGGAACCTTTGCGCGTCCTGCACGATTTCGGCGTCCAGCGTGTCCAGCACCGCATTGCGCGGTTTGGTGCGGTCGTAGGTGATCTTTTCGGCGCCATCCACCGTGATGAGCAGCGGGTTCAGATCAAGATCATCCAGATGCGCCGAGCCGCGGCTGACCTGGGTCAGCAGATCGGCGCGCCCGATCACCTCATCAAGGGAACGCGCCCCGATCGAGGCCAGAATCTCGCGCACTTCCTGGGCGTAGAAGGTGATGAGGTTCACCACCTTGTCGGCGGTACCGGTGAACTTGGCGCGGAGGCGTTTGTCCTGCGTACACACGCCCACCGGGCAGGTGTTCGACTGGCACTGACGCACCATGATGCAGCCCATGGCGATCAGCGCCGCGGTGCCGATGCCATATTCCTCGGCCCCCATCATTGCCGCCATGACGATGTCACGGCCGGTGCGGAGGCCCCCGTCGGTGCGCAGCGTGATGCGGCCGCGCAGATTGTTCATGCTGAGAACCTGATGCGCCTCGGTCAAGCCCATTTCCCACGGCAGACCGGCATATTTGATGGACGTCGCGGGGCTCGCCCCGGTGCCGCCATTGTGCCCCGAGATCAGGATGACATCGGCCTTGGCCTTGGCCACGCCCGCCGCAATCGTGCCGACGCCCGAGGCCGCGACCAGCTTGACCGTCACCTTGGCGCGCGGGTTGATCTGTTTCAGATCGTAGATCAGCTGCGCCAGGTCCTCGATGGAATAGATATCGTGGTGCGGCGGCGGGCTGATCAGCGTCACGCCGGGTGTCGAATGGCGCAGGCGCGCGATCAACTCGGTCACCTTCATGCCGGGCAGCTGGCCGCCCTCGCCGGGTTTCGCGCCTTGGGCCACCTTGATCTCAAGCTCTTCGCAGGCGTTCAGGTACTCCGCCGTCACGCCGAAACGGCCTGAGGCGACCTGCTTGATCTTGGCCGAGGGGTTGTCGCCATTGGGCTCGGGCACGAAATGCGCCGGGTCCTCACCGCCTTCCCCTGAGTCCGACTTCGCGCCGATCCGATTCATCGCGATGTTCAGCGTCTTGTGCGCTTCGGGCGAAAGCGCACCTAGCGACATGCCCGGCGTCACAAAGCGCTTGCGGATCGAGGTGATGCTCTCCACCTCTTCGATCTGCACCGCCTTACCCAGCGGCTTGATGTCCAACAGATCGCGGATGTGGATCGGCGGGTTCGCCCGCATGGCGGCCGAATACTGCTTCCACATCTCATAGCTCGCCCGGTCGCAGGCCGATTGCAGCATGTGCATCGTGGTCGCTTCCCAGGCGTGCTTCTCGCCCGACCGGCGCGCCTTGTAGAAGCCGCCGATGGGCAAGACGTCCTGCTTGGCCTTCCAGGCTTTCGCGTGCAGATCGACCAGCTTGCGCTGGATGCCGCTGACGCCGATGCCTGAGATGCGGGAATGCATGCCGGGGAAGTATTCGGCAACCATGGCGCGGCTGAGGCCCACAGCCTCGAAATTCAGCCCGCCCCGATACGACGACAGAACCGAAATCCCCATCTTCGACATGATCTTCAGAAGCCCCGCATCGATGGCCGCGCGGTAGCGGCGCATCGCGTCGACCAGCGGGCCGTCGATTAGCCCCCGCTCGATCCGGTCGGCGACCGAATCCTGCGCCAGATAGGCGTTCACGGTGGTCGCGCCGCAGCCGATCAGCACGGCGAAATAATGCGGGTCGATGCATTCGGCCGACCGCACGTTCAGCGAGGTGAAGGTACGCAAGCCCTTGCGGGTCAGCCAGGAATGCACGGCCGACGTCGCCAGGATCATCGGCATCGGCACCTTGTCAGCACCCTGATGTTCATCGGTCAGCACGATGTGCGCGGCGCCCGACCGCACGGCATCCTCGGCCTCGGCGCGGATACGTTCAAGCTCCTGCCGCAGAACATCGGCCTCTGAATTAGCGGGGAAGGTGCAGTCGATCGCCACCGCTTGATCGCCAAACCGTTCCATCATCACGGCGAATTCCGCATTGGCGATGAAAGGGCTTTCCAGCACCACGATCTCGGTCTGGGCCGAGCTTTCGTCCAGCACGTTCTTGAGGTTGCCGAAGCGTGTCTTCAGGCTCATCACACGATGCTCGCGCAGGCTGTCGATGGGCGGGTTCGTCACCTGGCTGAAGTTCTGGCGGAAGAAATGACTGAGAGGCCGGTATTTCTCCGACAGCACCGCCGAGGGCGTATCATCGCCCATGGATGCAATGCTTTCCTTGCCGTCCTCGGCCATGGGAGCCAGGATCTGCTCAAGCTCCTCCATCGTGTAGCCGGCGGCAAGCTGCCTTGTCCGCAGCTCGGGCCCCGAGAAATCAGGGCGTTCGGGCACGTCGCGCATCATCTCGTTCAGGTCGACGATCTTCTCGACCCAGTCACCAAAGGGCTGTGCGGCCGACAGCCTGTCCTTGATCTCGGTATCGTGGAAGAGCTTGCCCTCGACCATGTTCACGCCGATCATCTGGCCGGGCCCCAGCGCGCCCTTTTCGCGCACTGTCGCCTCGTCAATCGGCACCATCCCGGCCTCGGACCCCGCGATCAGCAGGCCATCGCCGGTCACGACATAGCGCATGGGCCTGAGGCCGTTCCGGTCAAGGCCCGCACAGACCCAGCGGCCATCGGTCATCGCCAAAGCCGCCGGCCCATCCCACGGCTCCATCACCGCGTTGCAATAGGAATACATGTCGCGCCAGGCAGGCGGCAATTCCACCGCCTGCTTCGACCAGCTTTCGGGCACCAGCATGGTCTTGGCCATGGGCGCGTTGCGGCCCGCGCGCACCAAAGCCTCGAACACCGCATCCAGCGCGCCGGAATCTGACGCGCCTTGCGGCACGATCGGCTTGATGTCGCCCGCAAGATCGCCGAACGCGGACGAGGCCATGCGGATCTCATGGCTTTTCATCCAGTTGAGGTTGCCCTTCAGCGTGTTGATCTCGCCGTTATGGGCCAGCATGCGGAAGGGCTGGGCCAGCCACCATTGCGGGAAGGTGTTGGTGGAATAGCGCTGATGGTAAATCGCAAACGCGCTTTCGAATCGCTCATCCATCAGGTCGGGGTAGAAGGTGGCGACTTGTTCTGCCAGCATCATGCCCTTGTAGATGACCGACCGGCACGACAGCGAACAAAGGTAGAGGCCGAAGATCCCCGCCTCGGCGGCGGCTTTTTCGATGCGGCGGCGGATGACGTAAAGCTCACGCTCGAACGCGTCGTCATCGATGTCCTTTTCATTTCGGATCAGGATCTGCTCAATCTCGGGGCGGGTGGCGTTGGCCTTGTCACCCAGCACCTCGGTGTCGACGGGCACATGGCGCCAGCCATAGATGTAGTGGCCCATGCGCAGGACTTCCGTCTCCACGATGGTCCGGCAGCGCTCCTGCGCGCCGAAATCGGTGCGCGGCAGAAAGACCTGGCCCACGGCGATCAGCTTGGCGGTGTCAGGCTCATGCCCCGTGCGGCGGATCTGGTCGTAGAAGAACTTGGCCGGGATCTGTACATGGATGCCCGCGCCGTCGCCGGTCTTGCCATCGGCATCGACCGCGCCCCGGTGCCAGACGGCCTTCAGCGCGTCGATCCCGTTTTGCACCACCTGGCGCGAGGGCTTGCCGTTGATCGACACGACAAGGCCAACGCCGCAGGAGGCATGCTCATCCTCGGCCTTGTAAAGCGAATGGGTGTCCATGAAGGCGCGCTTGGCTTCCTCGGCGGCGACCCAGGCTTTGTCCAACTTGGTCATGGCGTTACTCCTTGTCTGGTTCAAACGCGAACGTCCGAATGATCGTCAATTCCGGTTGGGCCGCGGTGAAGACAGCAGTCCAGGCAGGTCATGTCACGCCTCCCTCTACGTGGGGCTTTCTGGCCTCATATTCGGTGCGGGTCGCGCGGCGTTCGGCGCCGGTCAGGTCTATCGAGGCCATGGCACAATCCGCATAGACCTCGCTGTAGAGCGTCCAGTCGGCGGCCTCGTCGAACAAGCCCGGCATCAATTCGTAAGCCCCGTCTGGCGAATCCAGATCGCGCATCCACAGATGGCTGCCGCAGACCGAGCAAAACGCCCGTTCGGCGAAACTTGAAGAGGCAAACCGCGTCACCGGCCCCTCAACCGTCACGCCCTCGCCCGGAAAGCACAGGAACAATCCGCCCGACCAGCGCTGGCACATCCGGCAATGGCAGGCCCCGACCCAACCCGGCGCCTTTTCGGCGCGGATCGTGACGGCACCGCAGAGGCAATGTCCTTCGATCATTTCAGGCCCCCCAGCGTCAGTGAGGCCGGAGCCGCGCCTTCAGGCAGCTTGGGCCCCTTGACTGTCAGCGCGTCGCAATCGTAAAGCGGCTGGGTGCTCAGATAGCCAGGCTCGCCCGGAAAGATGAAGTCGATAGGCGTGAAGTTGCGCGGCAGAAAGCCCTCGCCCAGGTCGCTTTCGCCGGTGCCCGACAGAAACAGGCGCCATTCGGGATGGACGTATTGAAAGCCCCGCGAATGCCAGATCTGGCCGCTAACCGGATTTGTCGCGCGCACGTCATATTGCGTGCGTGACAGGGTGATGCCGTCAATCACGGCGGTCTCACCCGTCAGCCTGTCATACCCCCGCACATTCCGCTGGACACCGTTATTGTCGAGCGTGCTGAACTCAAACGTGTCCTTGCCGGCGTCCAACAGCTCGGAGAAACTTGCCGGATCGGGGTTGTTCGGTTGCAGGCGGCGGATGGTGCCGTCGCTGGAATGGCTTTCGACCCATTGCGTCTCGTGGTCGATCAAGCCGCGGAAATAGGCGCCGTTCACGCCATAATCAATGCGCCAGCGATACCCCTCAGGATCAGCCGCGCAGGTATAGTGATGCGACACCCGGCAACTGCGGGTTTGCACCGTCATCCAGGCCTCGCAGCCCTCAGGCGGACGGAACTCACCGGCCTGGGTGGGAAGAGCCATCAGCGCGGCCAGCGTTATGAAAAGAGCGCGCCGCATCCGTTATTCTGCCGCGACCTGCGCGGGCTGGGCGAAGTAATCCAGCATCGCATCGGCCGCCTCGCGCCCGTCGCGGATCGCCCAGACCACAAGGCTGGCGCCGCGCACGATGTCACCCGCCGCATAGACACCGGGGATCGCGGTTTCATGGGTGCGGAAATCGGCCTTGATGGTGCCCCAGCGCGTCACCTCAAGCTCGGGCACGCCCCAGAGTGTCGGCAGATCCTCGGGCTCAAACCCCAGCGCCATGATCACCAGATCGGCACCTTCGGTGTAATCCGAGCCTTCGATCAGTTCGGGCACTTGCCGACCTGTCGCATCAGGCTGGCCAAGGCGCATCTTCTCGACGATCACGCCATCCACCTTGTCGCCGGTGAAGCCCTTCGGTGCCGACAGCCAGACGAATTCCACGCCCTCTTCCTCGGCATTGGCGACCTCGCGCTGGCTGCCGGGCATGTTGGCACGATCACGGCGATAGAGGCACTTGACGCTTGTGGCGCCCTGCCGCACCGCTGTGCGCACACAATCCATCGCCGTGTCACCGCCTCCGATGACGACGACGCGCTTGCCCTCGGCATTCAGCTCGCCCGAGTCAAATTCCGGCACATCGTCACCAAAGCTCTTGCGGTTCGATGCCGTCAGGAAATCAATCGCGCGCACGATGCCCTCGGCACCAACACCAGGGGCCTTCAGGCCGCGCGATTTGTAAACGCCCGTGGCGATCAGCACGGCGTCATGCTTGCCGCGGATCGCATCGAAGCTGAGGTCGTTGCCCACGTCACAATTCAGCTGAAACTGCACGCCGCCTTGCTCCAGCTGGTCGATCCGCTGCATGACCACGGGCTTTTCCAGCTTGAAACCGGGAATGCCGTAGGTCATGAGCCCGCCGGCGCGATCGTAGCGGTCGTAGACGGTGACCTGCACGCCCTCACGCCGCAGCATATCGGCCGCAGCCAGCCCACCCGGGCCCGCGCCGATGATGCCGACACTTTCACTGCGTTCGCTGGCGGGCGCGATGGGCTTGACCCAGCCCTGCTCCCACGCCGTGTCGGTGATGTATTTCTCGACCGCACCGATTGTCACCGTTCCGTGACCTGACTGCTCTATAACGCAATTGCCTTCACAGAGCCGGTCCTGCGGGCAGATGCGGCCGCAGATCTCGGGGAAGGTGTTGGTGGCCTGGCTGACCTCATAGGCCTCTTGCAAGCGGCCCTCGGCCGTCAGGCGCAGCCAATCGGGGATGTTGTTGTGCAGGGGGCAATGCGTTTGGCAATAAGGCACACCACATTGGCTGCACCGGCTGGCCTGCTCGGCCGCCTTGGCTTCGGCATATTCGGCATAGATCTCGCCAAAGTCCTGCCGGCGCAAATCGGGCGGACGCTTGTCGGGCATCTCCTTGTCAACAGTCACGAAGCTGAGCATGCGCTGGTCGGCCATTGGCCCGTCCTCCCTGAACGGTTTCGAAAGGCCTGACTACTGTAGTGTGAAAAAGAAATAAAGTAATTAATGCTGACCTATATTGCGTTTATTTTTCTTTGCGCCGGGGGGCTGCCGTCTCACCATGTGCATAAAGGTAAGTATAGCTGCCATATCTCATGGCTTTTCATTACGAATCATTGCTCTAGGATGGCCCGAAATCTCGCTTGGGAGCCTGGCTGATGTCCCTTTTCTATCTGTTCATCCTGGCCATCGTGCAGGGAATCACCGAATTTCTTCCGATATCCTCCTCTGCCCACCTGGCATTGCTGCACGAAATCGGCGGGACGACCGGAGATGACCTGGCTCTCGATGTCGCGGTGCATTTGGGGTCGATCGCGGCGGTTATCCTGTATCTGCGTGGCGAGGCGCTCGGGGCATTTCGAGGATTGGGCCAAGTCGCCCGCGGAAACATCGCGACCCAAGAGGCCTCTCTGGCGCTGTGCCTCATCATCGCGACCATACCTGCGGTTCTGTTCGGGGCGCTGATTGCGATCATGGGATGGGCCGATGCGTTGCGCGACATAAGGGTTATCGGCTGGATGATGATCGTATTCGGTGTGGCGCTCTGGTGGGTGCACCGGGTATCGCCCGAGGTGAAACACGACGGCGACTGGACGCGGCGCCAAGCCGTCATTCTGGGTCTTTGGCAGGCGGTGTCGTTGATCCCAGGCGTCTCACGATCCGGGATCACGATGACAGCGGCGCGGGGCATGGGGTTTGAGAGGCACGCCGCCGCCCGTATCTCGATGCTTATGTCGATCCCCATCACGCTTGCATCAGGGGCGTTGCTGGTGCGCGACGTTGGAAGCAGCGAGGCCAGTCTCGCCCTTCTAATCAACGCGGCGATCGCTGCCGTTTTGGCCTTTGGCGCGGCTTATGCGGCATTGGCACTGATGATGCGCTACCTCTCCAAAGTAAGCTTTACGCCTTATGTGATCTATCGATTGATCCTTGGCGCTGTCCTGTTGGGCATCGCATATCTCTGAGCAAGCACCAATTCTTCTGCGAAGAATTCGAAAGTACGATTTTTCGCCGAAAAATCGATTTCCGCTGAATCTTCGCAGAAGATTCGTTTGTCGCTAGCTCGTCATACCGTCCCAGAAGCTTTTAACCTTCTTGAAGAACGACGAGCTTTCGGGGTTGTTGTCCTCGCTCAGCTTATCGAACTCCCGCAGGATCTCTTTCTGGCGGCTGGTCAAGTTCACCGGCGTTTCGACCGCCAGTTCGATGAACATGTCACCGGCACCGGACCCGCGCAAAGCCGGCATACCTTTGGAGCGCAAGCGCATCTGTTTGCCGGTCTGCGCTCCCGCGGGCACTTTTACCCGACTGCGTCCGCCATCGATCGTCGGCACCTCGACTTCACCACCGAGCGCTGCCGTCGCCACGCTAAGAGGCACGCGGCAATAGAGGTTTACACCGTCCCGCTGAAAGATCGGGTGCTCGCTGACCTCAATGAAGATATACAAGTCGCCCGCGGGGCCGCCGCGCAGACCTGCCTCGCCTTCGCCCGCCAGACGGATGCGGGTCCCCGTCTCAACACCGGCCGGGATGTTCACCGACAAGGCCCGGTCCTTATCGACCCGCCCTGCGCCGGCACATTCCTTACACGGGTTCTTGATGATCTGGCCCAGGCCGCCGCATGTGGGGCAGGTCCGCTCGACCGTGAAAAACCCCTGCTGCGCACGAACCTTGCCCATGCCCGAACAGGTCGGACAGGTCACAGGTTCGGCCCCGCCCTCGGCGCCGGTGCCGGAACATGCGGTGCACGCGATCGAGGTTGGCACGGTGATGGTTTTCTGAACGCCCTTGAAGGCGTCCTCAAGCGAGACGCGCAGGTTGTAACGCAGATCCGATCCGCGTGCCGCCCGGCTGCGCCCGCCGCCGCCACCGCCACCTTGGCGCATGAAATCGCCGAAGAGATCGTCGAACACGTCCGAAAATGCGCTGGCGAAATCACCGCCGCCATAGGCCTGACGCCCACCGCCGCGCGCGCCGCCCATGCCCCCTTCGAAAGCCGCATGGCCGAAGCGGTCATACGCAGCCTTGCGATCGGGGTCTTTCAGCGCATCATAAGCCTCGTTCACTTCCTTGAACTGCGCTTCGGCGTTGGGATTGTCCGAATTGCGATCGGGGTGAAGCTCTTTCGCCTTCTGGCGGTAGGCTTTCTTGATCTCCTCGGCCGAGGCGCCCCGCGCCACGCCCAGAACATCGTAGAAATCACGTTTTGACATTTATGCACGCCCTCTTGGCACGGCAGAGGCCGGCCCGCATCCGCAGACCGGCCCCTTGAAGTTCAAACCGCGCTCAGCCGCGCTTGCGGTCGTCGTCGAGGTCCTCGAAATCGGCATCGACGATGTCTTCGTCGACACCGCGCGGGTTGTCGCCATCGTCATCCGACGCCGCTTCGCCCGCAGCCTCTTCCTGGCTGGCCTTGTAGATCGCCTCGCCCAGGCGCATCGCGGCCTCGGTGACGTTCTGGATGCCGGACTTGATCTTGCCCGCATCGTCGCCCTGGGCCGTTTCCTCAAGCGCGTTCACCGCCAGTTCAATGGCCTCGACGGTCGACGGATCGACCTTGTCGCCATGCTCTTCCAGCGATTTCTTCGTCTGGTGGATCAGGCTTTCGGCCTGGTTCTTGGCCTCGACCAGTTCCTTGCGCTCTTTATCGCTTTCGGCGTTGGCCTCGGCGTCCTTCACCATCTGTTCGATATCCTCATCGGACAGACCGCCCGAGGCCTGGATGGTGATCTTCTGCTCTTTGCCGGTGCCCTTGTCCTTGGCGCCCACCGACACGATGCCGTTGGCGTCGATGTCGAAGGTCACCTCGATCTGCGGCATGCCGCGCGGCGCGGGCGGGATCTGCTCCAGATTGAACTGACCCAGCATCTTGTTGTCGGACGCCATCTCACGCTCGCCCTGGAAGACGCGGATCGTCACCGCGTTCTGGTTGTCTTCCGCGGTCGAGAAGATCTGGCTCTTCTTGGTCGGGATCGTCGTGTTGCGATCGATCAGGCGGGTGAAAAGGCCACCCAGCGTCTCGATGCCCAAGCTGAGCGGTGTCACATCCAGAAGCACCACGTCTTTGACGTCGCCCTGAAGGACACCGGCCTGAATGGCCGCACCCAGCGCCACGACCTCATCCGGGTTCACGCCCTTATGCGGCTCTTTGCCGAAGAACTTGGTCACCTCTTCGACGACCTTCGGCATGCGGGTCATACCGCCGACCAGCACGACCTCATCGATGTCGCCTTTCGACAGACCGGCATCCTTCAACGCGGCGTCACAAGGTTTCATCGACTTCTTGATCAGATCGCCCACAAGGCTTTCCAGCTTGGCGCGGGTCAGCTTCATGACCATGTGCAGCGGCTGCCCGTTCGAGCCCATCGAGATGAACGGCTGGTTAATCTCGGTCTGGGTTGAGGATGACAGCTCGATCTTGGCCTTTTCGGCGGCTTCCTTCAGACGCTGCAGGGCCATCTTGTCGCCCGTCAGGTCAACGCCGTGTTCCTTTTTGAACTCGTCGGCCAGATAGTTGACGATGCGCATGTCGAAATCTTCACCACCGAGGAACGTGTCGCCGTTGGTTGATTTCACCTCGAAGAGGCCATCGTCGATCTCAAGGATCGTGATGTCGAACGTGCCACCGCCAAGGTCATAGACCGCGATGGTCTTGCTGTCCTTGCGGTCGAGGCCATAGGCCAGAGCCGCCGCAGTGGGTTCGTTGATGATGCGCAGAACCTCAAGGCCCGCAATCTTGCCCGCATCCTTGGTGGCCTGGCGCTGGGCGTCGTTGAAATAGGCGGGTACCGTGATGACGGCCTGCGTGACATTCTCGCCCAGATAGCTTTCAGCGGTTTCCTTCATCTTTTGCAGGATGAAGGCCGAGATCTGGCTGGGGCTGTACTTCTCGCCGCGCACCTCAACCCAGGCGTCGCCGTTGCCGCCGTCGACAATGGCGTAGGGGACAAGTTTCTTGTCCTTCTCAACCTCGGCGTCGCCCAGGCGGCGACCCACAAGGCGCTTGACGGCGAAAACCGTGTTTTCGGGGTTGGTGACGGCCTGCCGCTTGGCGGCCTGTCCGACAAGGCGTTCGTTTTCCGTGAAGCCCACGATCGAGGGCGTCGTGCGCGCACCTTCCGCGTTTTCGATCACGCGGGGCTGCGAACCATCCATGATGGCGACGCAGGAGTTCGTGGTTCCAAGGTCGATACCGATTACTTTGGCCATGTGCTTAAGTCCTCTTTTTCGGCGATATGCTGGGGCGCGGCCCGTTTGCGGCACCGTACCCCGATCCCATGGTTTTGGTCGGGATGGCGGCCCGACCGGCTTGACCTTCGGGTATATAAGAGGGGTGTAGTGGCCCTGCAAGGCGGTCGATGAGAGAGAAAACCATGAAAAATCGCCAGATCGGTGGGTTAACGGCGCCGACGTTGCGTCTGAAGGGGGTTGACCTGTGGCAAGGCGCCCTTGACCTGGCGGAACAAGAGCGGCTTCTGGAGGCCCTGCGCCAGATTGTCAGGGCCGCGCCGCTGATCCAGCCGGTAACGCCGCGCGGCCAGAAGATGAGCGTGCGGATGAGTGCTGCCGGGCGCTATGGCTGGATCTCGGACCGGGCGGGGTATCGGTATGCGGAGCGGCATCCCTCAGGCGTGGATTGGCCGCCGATCCCCGAAGACGTGCTTGCCATCTGGCACGCGGTGACAGGCCTTGGCCGGCCGCCCGATTGCTGCTTGATCAACTTCTATGGCGAGGGCGCGCGGATGGGCCTGCATCAGGACCGCGATGAGGCCGATTTTTCATGGCCGGTGGTATCGATTTCGTTTGGGGATGAGGGGCTCTTCCGCGTGGGCGGGGCGCAGCGCGGCGGCAAGACCGAAAGCGTCTGGCTGCAATCCGGCGATGTGGCGGTGCTGGGCGGAGACGCGCGGCTGGCCTATCATGGGGTCGACCGCATTCGGTTCAAATCCTCGTCTCTGTTGCCTGAGGGAGGGCGGATCAATCTGACCCTGAGGGTCGTTGATTAGCCAAGTCTGTTCCCTAACGCCCTGAGAGCGAGCAGCAGCCGGAGAGCAGCATCGGGTCATCGTTGCCGTCGAAGATGGCATCGATCTCCAGCCCATAAAGCCGCTCTGACATGCCATCCGAGCATTCTACCTTCTGGATCAGCGCCGTCATCAGGATGCCCCCGCTCTCGGCCCGCAAAGCGAACCGGTCGCGGCGACCAACGCTGCCGGTGTGCCAGCGTTCCTCCATGCGCAGTTCCGGTGCATCCAGTCGGGAGAGTGAAATTTCGCCAAATTGGCGGCTGACGCTCCAAAAGGGTTCGGTTCCGAAACACGCGGCGATTTCCGGGAAAGCGCCGTCCCACTGTCCTGGCAGCCGCTCAAGAAAAGAGAGCGAGACCCAGCCGGTCCCCTCCATCGTGTTGACCCGCCCCCAGGTCTCGCGATCATTGGGCGCGATGACTTCGACACCCCTTGCATCATGGGCAAGTGATCCGATGATCGGCGCAGAGGCCGAGGGTTCGGCGCGGATGTTCAGTACGTCGTCGGCCGCAACGCCCCTCACGTCGAACAGAGCGGGCCAGGCGTCTTGCGTGGCCAGTGCGGGCCCGGCGAGAAACACAGCGATAAGCGCGAAGAAGATCCGCCTCATCTGGCGCTCCATGACAGCGAGGCGTGCTTGCGGGTAAAGAAATCGCCCATCAGCCCAACCATGATCAGCACCAGCGACACGATGATCGGATAGCTGAGCGTGGTGAAATGCGGATTGTAGTTCAGAAACGTATAACCGCGCGCCTGATCGATGATGTGAAACAGCGGGTTCCAGGTGAAAAACGGTAGCATGAAGAACGGCAGGCTGTTGGCAACGAACATCTTGCCGGAGGCCAGCATGTTCGCGCGCATGTAGACCGTTTTGACGGTGCTGACCAAACCGGCGGCCCAGGGCCGCGCCGCCAGAAAGACAACGCCGACCGCCGCGCCGGAAAACCAAGCCATGATCACGCAGAACAACGCTCCGATCGGTTGATGGATCGTGATCGGTGTGACCGCGGCATGATAGATGAACAAAATCACGAAAATCGAGAGGAGCTGCAGATAAAGCTGGCCGATCGCCGCCGAGACGATGGCCACGATGGTATTCATCGGCGCGTGGCGCATCATCGGCGATGTCGGACCGTCGGAGGAAAAGACGCCCCCCACAGTTTTGATATGAGTTATGTAAAGGAACACGCCCGACATGACGTAAAGCATGAAATCGCCTCGTATGGCCGACCCGCGCAGGCCCAGAAGCGAGAACATGAAAAAGAAGATACCGATCAGAACCACGGTCTGCAGGATGTTGGCCAAAAGGCCGAGGCCACCTGCACTATGGCCTTTGCGGATGCTGCGCACGGTGCTGACATAGATCAACTCAAGCGTGCCGATGGCCGACGCTGTCGTGGTCTCGTGCTTGCGTTGTTCGAACATTGTGCGCGTGCCAAAAATCTCGTTTGGGTACAGTTAGGCACCGAAACCTTGCTGAACCCTTGATGCGCCATCATAAGGAGGCCGCGGCAGCGTGGCAACAATACCGAAAGGCCAGGATAGCGATGGATCATGAAAAGCTGACACCGGTGATGCGGCGGCTGGCGCTTGAGGCCGGCGCCCGCATCATGGAAATCTACGCCGCGCCCGATTTCGAAGTGCGCAGCAAATCCGATGCCAGCCCGGTGACCGAGGCGGATGAGGCCGCCGATGCCCTGATCTCGGCCGGATTGCGGGCCGCGTTTCCCGACACCTTGCTGGTGACCGAAGAGCAGGCCGCGACCCATGGCGAACAGGCCGGGAACTTCCTGATCGTCGATCCGCTGGACGGCACCAAGGAATTCGTACAGCGGCGCGGCGATTTCACGGTGAACATCGCGTATGTCGAGCGTGGTGTGCCCGTCCGTGGCGTGGTTTACGCACCCGCCAAGGGGCGCCTGTTCTACACAACCGCAGAGGGAAAGGCCGTGGAAGAAAAGGGCCCGTTTGGCCCCGAACCGGGTGTATTAGAGCCGCTTTCCGTCTCATCACCCGACAATGCCGCGCTGATGGTGGTGGCGTCCAAATCGCATCGCGACGCGGCCACCGACGCCTATATTGGCAAATATGCCGTCCGCGACATGACAAGTGCGGGATCATCGCTGAAATTCTGCCTGATGGCGACGGGTGAGGCCGACCTCTACCCCCGTCTCGGCCGCACGATGGAGTGGGACACCGCCGCCGGAGACTCCGTTTTGCGGGCGGCCGGCGGGCGGATGGTGCGGTTTGATGATCATAGCACGTTCACCTACGGCAAGCCGGGCTATGAGAACCCGTTCTTCATCGCCCACGCGCCCGGCGTCGATCTGAAAGCGCCCTGATGTCGGTTCTTCTGGTCATCCCCGCGCGCTATGCCTCGATCCGGTATCCCGGCAAACCGCTGGTTGAGCTGACGGGCGCGACCGGCGTGAAACAGACCCTGATCCAGCGCAGTTGGGCGGCTGCCTGCCAGGTCTCTGGCGTCGAAAAGGTGGTTGTGGCGACCGATGACGCCCGCATCCGGGACGCCGCCCATGGCTTTGGCGCCGAGGTCGTGATGACCTCGCCCCAGGCCCGCAACGGCACCGAACGCTGTGCCGAGGCCCATGCCGCGCTGGGCGGCGGCTACGACATGGTGGTGAACCTGCAAGGCGACGCGCCCCTGACGCCGCCCTGGTTCGTCGAAGCACTGATCGAGGGGCTGCAAGCCACGCCCGAGGCAGACATCGCCACGCCCGTCCTACGCACCGAAGGCTCCGCCCTGCGCGGCTTTCGCGAGGATCGCGCGGCAGGGCGCGTCGGCGGCACGACAGCGGTGTTCGGGCAGGGGGGACGGGCGCTCTATTTCTCGAAAGAGGTCATCCCGTACACTGGGCGCGATTACGAAGACGATACGGAGACGCCCGTGTTTCATCATGTCGGCGTCTATGCCTACAGGCCCAAGGCTTTGGCAGCCTATCCTCGCTGGGAGGACGGCCCGCTTGAGCGGTTGGAGGGGTTGGAGCAGCTGCGGTTTCTTGAGCGCGGGCGGTATGTCTTGTGTGTTGAGGTCGAGGCGCGGGGCCGCCAGTTTTGGGAGTTGAACAACCCCGAAGACGTGCCGCGGCTTGAGGCAATGATGGCGGAAATGGGCCTGCCATAAACCGGATGTCAGGGCTGCCCTGCGGGTTTTTCCCCGGAACCCAAGCAAATTCTGGCGGTTTGTGGTAGACAAAAGCTGACACGGCAAGACTTTCGTTACCGATCGGTGTCAGGGTTGCGGCGATACCGCAATTGGCCCTATGACGCGGCGCGAAACAGTTGCGAGTGAAGGAGGCGAACCCCGGATGAAACGCAAGGTTACCAAGGCGATTTTTCCGGTCGCGGGGCTGGGCACCCGGTTCCTGCCGGCCACCAAATCGATCCCGAAAGAGATCATGACATTGGTCGACCGCCCCCTGATCCAATACGCGATTGATGAGGCACGGGCCGCCGGCATCAAGGAATTCATCTTCGTCACCTCGCGCGGCAAAAGCGCGCTTGAGGATTACTTCGACAATGCGCCCGAATTGGAAAGCACGCTCCGCAAAAAGAACAAGACCGACCTTCTGGACATGCTGAAAAGCACGAATATGGATTCCGGCGCCATCGCTTACGTGCGGCAGAACAAGGCCCTTGGGCTTGGCCATGCCGTATGGTGCGCGCGGCGTCTTCTGGGCAATGAACCCTTCGCGGTCATCTTGCCCGACGACGTTATCGCGGCCGAGAAGCCCTGCTTGCAGGAAATGGTCGAGGCCTTTGCAGAGACCGGGGGCAACATCGTGGCCGCGATGGAGGTGCCGCCCGAGAAGACGTCAGCCTACGGCATTCTGGATATTCAGGAGGAGAAGGGCCCGCTTGTCCACGTGAAAGGTATGGTCGAGAAGCCGGCCGAGGGCTCGGCCCCGTCGAACCTGGCGGTGATCGGGCGCTACATTCTGACGCCAGCGATCATGCAGAACCTCAACCGGATGAAAAGCGGCGCGGGCGGTGAAATTCAGCTGACCGACGCCATCGCGGAAGAGATCGCGCAGTCGAACAACGTGTATGGCTATCGGTTTCGCGGGCAACGCTACGATTGCGGGTCAAAGGCCGGGTTCTTGCAGGCCACCGTGGCCTTCGGGCTGGCGCGCGATGATCTGGGCCCGGAGTTCTGGGACTATCTGACCCGGATGGTCGCGGCCCGGAAGGCCGCACAGTAGGGCATGGCTGACAGGCGAAATCGCCTGTGACGGGCGTATTGCACCGCGCCTGGGTTGCCTACCGCATGCGCTGGAAGCGGCGCAGGCTTCTTTTCCGGGCGTTCCGGAAACGTGGTGAGCTAGAACAGCTTCACGATCGCAGCGGGGCAATTGAACCCGGTGCGATCCTGTGTTTCTCGACGGTTCGAAATGAACGTGTGCGGCTGCCGTTCTTTCTTGACCATCATCGCAAGCTGGGTGTCGGTCACTTCCTGTTCGTGGCGAATAACTGTGATGATGGCACGACCGAATACCTGGCCGATCAACCTGATGTCTCGCTCTGGCAGACAAAGACCAGCTACAAGGCCTCGCGTTTTGGGCTGGACTGGCTGACTTGGCTGCAAATCCGCCATGGGCACGGGCATTGGTGCCTGACGTTGGATGCCGATGAGATTTTCATCTATCCGCATTGGAACACGCGGCCGCTACGCGCGCTGACCGACCATCTGGATCAGACCGGCAAGGCGGGTCTCGGCGCGCTGATGATGGATATGTATCCCAAGGGCCCGCTGGCGGATGCGGTTTACACCGCAGGCGCCGATCCGTTTGAGGCTTTGGCCTGGTTCGATGCGGGCCCCTTTTTCAAGCAGCGGCAGCAGCCTCTGGACAATCTCTGGGTGCAGGGCGGGGTGCGCCGCCGGGTGTTCTTTCAAGATGATCCGCGCCGCGCGCCGACGCTGAACAAGATCCCGCTGATGAAGTGGGACCGCCGCTTTGTCTACGTCAACTCCACCCATTCCGCGCTGCCGCCAAGGCTGAACAGGCTTTACGACGGCCCGGCCGCCACTGAATTGTCAGGCGTTTTGCTGCACACCAAGTTCCTCGACATCGTCGTGGAGCGGTCGCGCGAGGAGAAGGAGCGGGGTGAGCATTTTGCAAACGGCGCCCTCTTTACTGATTACTATGATGATCTCGCCGCGAACCCGACTTTGTGGAACAGCCATTCGGCCCGCTACGAGGGCTGGCAACAGCTTGAGGCGATGGGCCTGATGTCTCGCGGAGATTGGACCTAGGGCTTTCCAGGAAAACGCGATTACGGGTCGCGCGAAAGCATTCATCAAGATATTCTAGGTTAAGACCGTGGAAATATGAGTGTGGAGTATCGGTGAGCCTGCTTGAATCATATGGTCTGAGGCTTCAGCGCAAGCGCTGGCGCTTGCGTGCCTTGCGCAAGCGGCGCGAGTTGCGCGCCATTGCCGACCGGACGGGCGCAATTGGCAGCCAAGATGTACTGTTGTTCTGCACGATCCGAAATGAACGAATCCGGTTGCCCTATTTCCTCAAGTATTACCGCGATCTCGGCGTGCGGCATTTCCTGTTCGTCGACAATGCCTCGAATGATGGCACACGCGATTATCTGGTCGAGCAGCCCGATGTCTCGCTCTGGAGCACGTCGGCCAGCTACAAACGCGCCCGGTTCGGCATGGACTGGATGAACTGGCTTTTGCGCAAGCATGGCCATGGGCATTGGTGCCTGACGGTCGATGCGGACGAATTTCTGGTCTATCCGTTCAGCGACACACGCCCGCTTGAGGCGCTAACCGATTGGCTGGATGCCTCGTCCATCCGCACCTTTCCGGCCATGCTGATCGATATGTATCCCAAGGGCCGGATCGACGCGGTGACCTATCGCGAAGGGGACAATCCGTTCGAAATCGCCAATTGGTTTGACAGCGGCAATTACGTCTTCAAACGCAACGACAAACTGCGCGAGCTGTGGATTCAAGGCGGCCCAAGGGCGCGGGCCTTCTTCGCCAAGCGCCCCGAACGGGCGCCTGCGCTGAACAAGATCCCGCTGGTGCGGTGGCACCGCGCCTACACCTATGTCAGCTCAACCCACATGCTGCTGCCGCGGGGCTTGAACCAGATCTATGAGGAATGGGGGGGCGAAAAGGCCTCGGGCTGTCTCTTGCACGCCAAATTCCTGCACACGTTCAGCGCGAAGGCCGAAGAAGAGCTGATCCGCCGCCAGCACTACGCCGCCAGCCACGAATACCGCGCCTATGCCAAAGGCCTGCGTGACAACCCCGATTTCTGGTGCAAGTGGAGCGAGAAATACATCAACTGGCGCCAGCTTGAAATTCTGGGCCTGATGTCAAAGGGGAACTGGGCGTGAGGAATGTGGGCTTCATCCTGCTTGTCCACGCCTCGCTTGAGCGGTCGGCCCAGGTCGCGCGGCATTGGGCCGCCAGCGGCTGTCCCATTGTGATCCATGTCGACAGACATGTTCCGACCGCCGATCACGACCGCTTCGTCGCCGAATTGTCCGGCTTGGAAGCGGTTCGGTTCGCGCCGCGTCATGCCTGTGAATGGGGCACATGGTCAATCGTGCAGGCAACGCTTGCGGCAAGCCGGCTTATGCTGACCGAGTTTCCCGATGTGGGCCATGTCTATCTGGCTTCCGGCGCCTGCCTGCCCCTGCGCCCGGTGCAAGAGTTGCAGGCCTATCTGGATCGGCATTCCAAGACCGACTTCATCGAAAGCGTGACAACCCAGGATGTCGCCTGGACGATCGGCGGCCTCAGCACCGAACGTTTCACCTACCGCTTTCCCTTCGCCTGGCGCCGTCAGCGCAGGCTCTTCGACGCCTACGTCCACTTGCAGCGGCGCCTCGGGATGAAGCGCCGGATGCCCGAGGGGCTGCAGCCGCATCTCGGCTCGCAATGGTGGTGCCTGACGCAGAAGACGCTGACCGCTATTCTGGATGACCCGAACAGGCCTGAGCATGATCGGTTTTTCTCAAAGGTCTGGATCCCGGATGAAAGCTATTTCCAGACGCTGACACGGCGCCACTCAACCCAGATCGAAAGCCGGTCGCTGACCCTGTCGAAGTTCGATTTTCAGGGTAAGCCGCATGTGTTCTACAACGATCACTTGCAGCTTCTGCGCCGATCCGATTGCTTTGTGGCGCGCAAGATCTGGCCGCGCGCCGACGCGCTTTATGACAGTTTTCTGTCCAACGACCCCGCGGTCACGAAAAATGCCGAGCCGAACCCAGGCAAGATCGACAAGCTGTTTGCCAAGGCGACCGAACGGCGGACGAATGGCCGGGCGGGTCTGCGCATGCAAAGCCGCTTTCCCCGCGATGGTTGGGAGAACGGCAAGACCTGCGCGCCCTATTCGGTATTCCAGGGCTTTGCCGAGCTTTTCGATGATTTCGAGGGATGGATCGAAAGGCAGGCGGGCGGGCGCGTGCATGGGCATCTTTTCGCGCCGGATCGGGTCCATTTTGCCGGTGGTGAGACAACCTATAACGGCGCTTTGTCCGATGCCGCCGAATTGCGCGATTACGACCCAGAAGGGTTCTTGACCAATCTGATCTGGAACACCCGGGGCGAGCGGCAATGTTTTCAGTTCGGGCCTGGCGACAACCAGCGGATCTGCTGGTTCCTGGCCTCGGATCGCAATGCGCGCATCGCGGTGATCAGCGGCGCCTGGGCTGTGCCGCTGTTCAAATCCGGCCGCGATTTCGCGGCGATCCGCCCTGAGGCGGCACAATTGCAGGCGATCGAGGCCCAGTATCTGACCCAGCTTCGCAGCCCGCAGGTGAAGGCACAGGTCCATATCTGGTCGCTGGCGGACTTCGTAGACGCCCCGATGGAGCCCTTGCAGATGATCATGGATGAGATCGGCCCAAGGGGCGCGCGCCGCCTGTCAGAAGCGCCGCGCATGGTGGACCTGACCGGGTTCGGCCGGTTTTTGCAAAAGCTCCGCAATGAAGGAATGAACCCTTACCTGATGGGCGATTTCCCGGCTGACGCCGACATCGCGCCGCGCCAAAATGCCGGGCGCCGCCGGCCCTACGCGGTGGGCTGACAGCATCATGACACGCGTTTTCCATTCCTTCGTGATCCTCGGAGCCATGCGCACAGGGTCGAATTACCTTGAAGCCAGCCTGAACGAGATTGACGGCATCACCTCCTATGGCGAGGTGTTCAACCCTCATTTCATCGGCCGCCAGGGGCAGGACGCCATGTTGGGCGTCACGATGGAGCGGCGCGAGCAGAAGCCTGCCATGCTGCTCCGGCGGATGCATAAGAAGACCGAGGGGCTATCGGGCTTTCGGTTTTTCCAGGGCCATGATCCACGCGCCTTCAAGGCGGTGATGGACGATCCCGATTGCGCAAAGATCGTTCTCAGCCGCAATCCTGTAGAGAGTTTCGTATCGCTCGGGATCGCATCGAAGACGGGGCAATGGCTGCTCAGATCGGAAAAGCAGCGCAAGATTGCCAAGATTCACTTCGATCAGGCGCAGTTCGAGAGCTATTTTGAAGAGCTTTTCGCATTCTACAGCGATGTTCGCCGTCATTTGCAGACAAGCGGGCAAACCGCGTTCCAGATCGATTACGATGATTTGTCGGACGTCAAGGTATTGAACGGGCTGGCAAAGTGGTTGGGGGTTGAAGGCCGGCTGAAGAAGGCCAGCGCCAAACTGATCCGGCAGAACCCGGTCGCGCTGGCCGACAAAGTCCTGAACCCCGAAGACGCGGCCCAGGCCCTCAATCGGCTGGAGCTGATGAACCCCGGGCTGGGGCTATGGAACGATCCGCGCCGTGGCCCGGCCGTACCCACTTACGTCGCGGCCGCAAAGGCGCCGCTCTTGTTTCTCCCGATCAAGGGGGGGCCCATTGAGACCGTTGAAGGCTGGATGGCGGCGTTTGGCAAAGGTGATCTGATCCGCGATTTCAATCGCGACAAGTTGCGCGACTGGCGTGCGCAGCGGTTTGATTACCGTAGCTTTACCGTGCTGAGCCATCCGCTTGCGCGTGCGCACCGGGCGTTTTGCCAATACATCCTCGCCACGACTCCACAAAGCTATTTGGGTATTCGGGGGCAGCTGATCCAGAACCTCGGTCTGCCTCTGCCCGAGACGATCGACGATACCTACACGCGAAAGGCCCATCGCACGGCATTTCTGGCTTATCTGGATTTCGTGAAGGCAAATCTGGCCGGCCGCACCTCGATCAGGGTGGATGGGGCCTGGGCCAGTCAGCAGACCATCGTGCAGGGCTTTTCCACCTTCAACCCGCCGGACATGCTGATCCGCGAGGATCGTCTGAAAGAGGGGCTTTCCCAAATCGCCATGCAGATCGGGCAAAAACCCCCCGCCATCCCGGCCGATACCGCGACGGAGGGGCCTTTTACGCTGGCCGATATCTACGACGAAGAGGTCGAGGCGGCCTGCCGCGCGGCTTATGCGCGCGACTACGACGCGTTCGGGTTCACCGATTGGGGCTGGATCAAGCAGCCTTGACGCCCGGCGCCTCGGTCAGAACCGCATGCAGCGTCGAGGCGTCACCATTCGCCCGCAGCTTTGCGCAGATTGAGGGGTCGCGCAACGTGCGCGACACCAATGCCAGCGCCTTGAGGTGATCGACGCCCGAATCCAAAGGCGCGAACAGCGCAAAGATCAGATCCACCGGCTGGCGATCGACCGAGTTGAAATCAAGCGGCTTCTCAAGGCGCAGGAACACGCCCGACACCTCTTCCACCCCAGCGATACGGGCATGCGGCAGGGCCACGCCGTGGCCCACACCCGTTGGGCCAAGACTTTCACGCTCCTGCAAGGCATCGGCGGCCGTATTGGCATTCAGACCATAGATCGAGGCGGACAGATCGCCCAGATCCTGAAAAAGCCGCTTCTTGCTGGTCAGGTTGCTCACAACCTTCACGGCACCGGGCTTTAGAATATCGGATAGCTGCATGAGCCTCTTTTCCGATGCAAAACGTGCAATTTTATGGCACGTTTGCAGACTTATTTCGTTTGCGTGGGGTCGATCCAGCCGACATTCCCATCGTCGCGGCGGTAGACGACATTCACGCCGCTATGTTTCTCATTCCTGAAGACCAGAAAGGCCTCACCACCCAGCTCCATTTGCATCACCGCCTCACCAACCGAGAGCGAGGGTAGCCGCGTCTCCATCTCGGCCACGATGATGGGTTGGAGCGTTTCGGGTTCGTCCGATTCTTCGTCTTCCGATGCGGCGAGGATATAGGACGCCACGCCGTCGAATTCAACCGGTTGTGATCGCTCTTTGTGGTGATCCTTCAGCCGACGTTTGTAACGTCGCAGTTGCTTTTCCATCTTTTCATTGCACGCTTCGAAAGCGGCATAAATCTCGGTCGCGTGGGCCTTGGCGGCAGCCGTCAGCCCGGTCGACAGATGCACCGTGGCCTCGCAAACATATTCATGGGCGGATTTAGAAAAGATCACCTGAGCGTTTGTTGGTCGGCCTGCATACTTGCCCAAAGCCTCGCCCATTTCGGTCTTCACATGGGTTTGCAGGGCTTCGCCGATATCGATCTGTTTTCCGGTGATCTGGTAGAGCATGGTACCTCCCATCGTCGTTACGCAGGACCGCGCGCCGGGAATACGGCGTTGCGGTGGAAAAGGTCTTTAATGTCAGATTGGTATCCACCCTGGGTCTGGCAAGTGCCATGCGCGGCGGGTTGCCGTGCTGCACTACCTAACCTGGAGAGACCGGGTTTCATCACGCTCATTTGGCGCCGAGTCGTGGGGTGCTGTCAACTGGATCGTTGAGGGGCCGATCAACCTATCCGGAAATTCTTGCCCAGATAAACCCGGCGCACATTCTCGTCGCGCACCACCTCTTCCGGTGTGCCGCTCATCATCACGGTGCCATCGTGCAGGATATAAGCGCGATCGACGATCTCAAGCGTCTCGCGCACGTTGTGATCGGTGATCAGCACGCCGATGCCCCGTTCCTTGAGGTCATGTACAAGGCCGCGGATCTCCGCCACTGCGATCGGGTCGACCCCGGCAAAAGGCTCGTCCAGCAGCAGGTATTTCGGGTCGGCGGCCAGACAGCGGGCGATTTCGGCGCGGCGCCGCTCGCCGCCCGACAGCGAGACCGAGGGCGCGCGGCGCAAATGCTCGATGGAAAATTCGCTGAGCAATTCCTCAAGACGTTCGCGCTGCTTGTGCCGGTCCTTCATCGAGATTTCGAGGATGGCGAGGATGTTGTCTTCCACGCTGAGGCCGCGAAAGATCGAAACCTCCTGCGGCAGATAGCCGATGCCCAGCTTGGCGCGGCGATACATCGGCAGTAGCGTCACGTCGCGCCCATCAATGCTGACCTGACCACCTTCGGGATTGATAAGGCCCGCGATGCAGTAAAAGCAGGTGGTCTTGCCCGATCCGTTGGGGCCAAGCAGGGCCACGACCTCGCCCCGCCCCAATTCCATCGAGACATCGCGAATGACAGGCCGCTTGCGGTAGCTCTTGCGGAGCGAGACCACTTTCAGGCCAGCCGCGCCGCCCGCGACAGAGAGGTCGGGCGAGGCCGTCATGGCGCGTTGGTTTGCAGGATTGTGCGCACGCCACCTTCCAGCACGCCGGTGCCCGATTGCAGGTTCACTGTCAGCCGCTGGGAAGATAGCGCATTGCGGCCCTGGGTCAGCACCACATCGCCGGTCATGACGATCACGCCCGTTTCGATGGAGTAGACCGCCTCGCTCGCCTCGGCCGCTTCGGCGCCGCTGACCAAGGTGACCCCGCCCGAGGCCTCAAGCCGTTCCACCTGGCCCGTCGCATCGCCGCCTTCGGCGTAGGTGATCAGCACGCGGCCCGCACTGATCCGCATCTCGCCCTGGCCGATCACCACATTGCCGGAAAAGATCGCCGTGCCGTCCGATTGGTCGACCGCCAGGCTTTCGGCGGTGACCTCAACGGGCAGCGTGCTGTCATGGGTGAAGGCGCCGAAGGCCACTTCGGTGCCCTGCGCCAAGGCCCATGCCGGACAGCCCGCGAGAATCGCGGCGGCAAGAAGCCTCCGAAGCGAAGAATACATAGCCAATTCCCTAATCTGGGGGAGTGTATACCAGCTTCACGCCGCCGTTGAAAACAAGAAGATAGCTGTTTGGGTCATCGGGGTTCTGGCTGAGAACCATGGCGCCCGCCTCAATCCTGCCCGGCGGCCCATCGGCGGTGATCGGCCCGCTTGAGCGTAGATTTGTCAGGCCCAAAGCCGCCGTCAGCCCGTCTGAGGCGATGCGATACCCGGTCGAGGTGTTGATCTCGACCCCGCCGGTCAATTCCATCTGCTGGTCCGGGCTGTCGACCGAGCCCGCGCCCGCCGCAGCATCGACCTGACTGCCGCCCGGAATTTCGAATCGGGCCGACAAGCCATCCGCCGTCATCCGGCCCGGCCGCGCGGGGTCGGGCCGTGCCACGTCGGCCGCGACCGAGATGACGGTGCCGTCTGCCGTGACGCCCGAAAATTCAGGTGCGCCGATCCGCGCCTCGCGGGCGATTTGTTCGACATCGACCTCGGTGTAATTCAGCGCATCGTCGGGGTTGATCCGGCGGGCAATCAGGAAAAGCGTGGCCAGAAGCGCCAGGGCCGACAGGGGCAGCACGATCTTGGCCCAGGCCACAAAGTTGGAATAGGCATTGCCCCCGGTCGCCATCTGTCAGGCGATGCCCGCACGCAGACAATCGTGGATGTGCAGAATGCCCGATGCCTTCCCTTTGTCGCCCGGGTCGACCACGAAAAGACAGGTGATCTTGTTGCCATTCATCAGCGCCAGAGCCTCTTCGGCCAGAGCGTTCGGCGCAATGGTGCGGGGGTTGGCCGTCATCACCTCGCCTGCCGTATGATCGAGAAGCCCGTCCATATGTCGCCTCAGATCGCCATCGGTTACGATACCGGCAAGGCTACCATCGGGGGCCGTCACCCCCACAACGCCAAATCCTTTCTGGCTGATCATGAGCAGGGTGTCGCTCATCGGGGTGGTCGCGGACACCAGCGGCACGGCCTCGCCGCCATGCATCAGGTCGGACACTTTTGCCAGCCGCGCCCCCAGCTTGCCGCCGGGGTGAAAGTTGCGGAAATGTTCGGGCGTAAAGCTGCGATGCTCCATCAAGGCCACGGCTAGCGCATCGCCCAAGGCCAGCGTCATGGTGGTGGAGGTGGTGGGCACAAAGCCCGTCTCGCACGCCTCGGGCACTTCGGGCAGAACCAGGCCCACATCGGCGCGGGTGATCAGCGTGCTGTTGGGGCGCCCGGCCACGCCGATCATCGGAATACCGAACCGGCGGGTATGGGCGATGAGGTCGGCCAGTTCAGGCGTTTCGCCCGAGTTCGACAAGACCAGCACCACGTCGCCCTCGGCCATCATGCCGAGGTCGCCATGGCTGGCCTCGGCCGGGTGCACGAAATGCGCAGGCGTGCCGGTTGAGGCCAGCGTCGCCGCGATCTTGCGGGCGATATGGCCCGATTTGCCCATGCCAGAGACGATGACCCGACCCTTGGCGGCCAGGATCAGCTCAACCGCATCGGCGAAATTGTCGCCCAACGCCGGGCCCAAGGCCTGAAGCGCGTCGGCTTCGCGGGCGATCACGCGGCGGGCGGTGGCAAGGAAGGTATCGCGGTTCATGAATGCGCGAATATGTCGGTGTCAGGCCACCCCGCAAGGTCAAGCGCGGCGCGGGTCGGCAGGAAATCATAGCAGGCCTGCGCGATCTCGGTCCGCCCCTCACGCGCCAGCCGCCCCTCAAGCGCCTCTTTCAGACGATGCAGATAAAGCACGTCAGAGGCGGCATAGGCCATCTGCGCCTCGGTCAGATCCTCGGCGCCCCAATCCGAGCTTTGCTGCTGTTTCGAGATATCGACCTCAAGCAGTTCCTGCAGCAGGTACTTCAGTCCATGGCGGTCGGTATAAGTGCGGATCAACCGCGAGGCGATCTTGGTGCACCAGACCGGCCGGGTAACCACCCCGAGGGCAGATTGCAGGGCCGCGATATCGAACCGCGCGAAGTGAAACAGCTTCAGAACGTCCGGATCGGCCAGCATCGCCGTCAGCCGCGGCGCCTCGGTCTGGCCCTTGGCAATCTGCACCAGATGCGCGGTGCCGTCGCCCGAAGACAGCTGCACCAGGCACAGCCGATCGCGCCCCGGCACCAGGCCCATCGTTTCGGTGTCGATCGCCACCGACGGCCCCAGATCAAGCCCTTCTGGCAAGTCATGCTTGTGAAGATGGATGGTCATCTTGTTCCCTTTGTCGAGCCCTCGGGCAGAACGATCAACCCGACGGGAATTCGGCCTCTTGATAGAGGCTGATCGGGCAATTGCCAATCATGCAGGACACAGGGCTAACGGACAGGGCCGCTTACGGCTTGATGACGTGCGTGGGTGAGCCGGTGACGATCACGCCGCCATGCGAGGTCTTGCAGCCGACATAGGCCACGGGCTTGCCGTTGTCGGTGCCAAGTGACGACCCTTCGATGATCGTCGCACCACAGGATGTCTTGTCGCCAACCCGCGCCACGCGGCGCCCGTCGATCAGGGCCGAGCCCCCCGTCTCGATCACGTTGGGGGTCTTGCCACAGCGGGGGCAGGCGTGGGTATCACCCAGACGCGCGATGGGAACCATCACTCATCCCCTTTTTGCGCAAGACATTCCTCAACCAGCGGCAGTTTGTCGTTCGCTGCGCCCCGCAAGGTCGGCACCTGAGCACCGCCACCGCCGCCCATCGAGACCGCGCCTTTCAGCCGGATCGATGGCGCCTCAAGCGTGATGCCGCTGCCATCGATGGTGATCTTACCACCGGGGCCCTTGATCACGAACTTTTCGAACGCCATCAAAGTGTGGACCTTGGTGTTGTTGGTGATCCGCTGGTTCACGTCCAGCTTGTAGCTGCCCAGCACCGTCTCTTCGACATTGCGGCCGACCTTGACCTGATGGTCGGCATAAATGTCCTGCTTGTGGATGTTGCCGACGTAATGGACATGGTCCTTGCCGTACTTTTCCTGCTGATTGCGGCCAACCTCATACATCACATCGCGGGCGACGTTGTGGCGGGCGTCCTGACCGATGCTTTCGGTATGGTCGCGCCCGACCGTGATGGTCTTGTCGCGCCCAACCGATTCAGTCTGATCGCGCCCGATGGTTTTGTCACGATCGTTGAGGATCTCGACCAGCTGATCCTTCTGGCCGTGCATGTAGATCAGTTCCTGATCCTTCTCGTCCTCGAACATCAACTCGTTAAAGCCCTCACCCTGATGGGTATCGGTCTTGAACGTGCTTTTGGTTTTGTTCGCAGGCAGGGGATAGGGCACATCGTTGCGGCCGTTATAGACACAGCCCGTCACCAGCGGTTTGTCAGGATCGCCTTCCAGGAATTCGACCACAACCTCCATCCCGATCCGCGGGATCACCATGCCGCCCCAGCCTTTCGAGGCCCAGTTCTGGCTGACCCGGCAGCGCATCGAGTAGGCGTTGTCGAGGTCCCAGTGGAAGCGCACCAGGATGCGGCCGTATTCGTCGCAATCGATCTCGCCCTCACCCACGACGACAGCCGTTTGCGGGCCGTGGACCAAGGGCACCGGCGTCCGGCGGAGCGGCACCGGGGGCGAGGTGACCGGGCTGAAGACATACTGGCCCGAATAGGCGAACCCGTCGCTTTCAGCCCCGCCCGAACCGTAGGAATCGGAGACATAGGAATGCGCGGCTGAGAGGCAGAGATAGGTCTCGCCCGTCGCGCCCGGCACCTCATCGCCCGTCAGGGCAACGGTCAGACCGGCGCTGAGCGAGGTGCAGTCACCCGTCGCGCGGTGGCGCCGGTCGGCATTGCGCTCTTGCAATGTGCGCAGGCCCACCACGCCACGGCCCTGCCGCTGGTCGAGGTAATCGCCAGGGTAATCGTAGGCCTCGATCTGGCCATGCTCATAGCTCGCATCACCGGTCCGGTCGGTCTCCATCGCGGCGGTGGGGGTCTTGAAGTTATAATCCGTCAGCCGCACCGCGCCGGTCGTCAGGTTGCGCTCGGGCGCCCATTCCCAGAAATGCTCCTCATCCGATCCGTGGTGACCCCTGACACCCCGGTAAGGCCGGCTTTCGCCGTCGATCTCGTCATGGGCTTCCACCTGATCGGTCAGCACCAGAGTGTGCGCGCCCGCGGCATGGGTGAAGTGGTACGAAATCCCGAAGCGCTCCATCATCCGGCAGGCGAAATCCAGGTCGCTCTCACGATATTGCACGGTGTATTCCAGCACCGGATAATCGTTGCGCAAACGGTTCTCGACATGCGGGTCGCTCAGGCCGGAATAGTCCGACAGAAGCTCGGTCAGGATTTCCACCACGGTCTTTTCGTGGAAAATCCGCTGGTTGCGCCGCCGGCCGGCCAGCCAGAACCAGGGACGCAGGATCAGATCATAGCGGTTGCCGTTCTCGCCCGCGCCGGCCCAGCGGGCCGAGGTGACGATGCCGTCAAACTGGCTCGGGTCGCCATGGCGGGTGGCCAATTCCACACTGGCATGGGTGCCGATCAACGTATCGAAGTCGATGTTTTCTTCGGCCGAGAGGGCTTCGACCTTGTATTCGAACAATCCGTTTACGTGGTCGCTGCCTGAAAACCGCAGAAGGACCAGATGATCTGATCCCAAAACCGTCGTCAAACGGCCCATCCGGCCGTCTTGCTTAAAAGGAGCGTTCATAAAGGACCCCTGCCTGATAATGTGTCGGTCACGACCTTAAAATGTTTTTGCCAGAGTGAATATGCGAGTCAATGCCGCAAAACCCTACCCTTGCGGCCGCGAGACTATCAGCAAAATTCAAGCTTGGCGAGACCGCGTCTGTCCGTTTCCCTGCCTGCCCTTTTCGCACACTCAACGCAACGGAGGGCCCACGCCGTTCCTGCGCATGAGCCCTTAGGCCTTCGCATCGCTTTTGATCGAAATTCTGTCGCATCGGCGCCATTTTCCAGCTTGTGCGAAAAGGTGATCGGGCGTATCCCCGCCAGTGGGACACCCCTCCCCAACGAGGGGCATATATCTGGAAGGATACCATGTCTGATGCACCGAAACCGGCCACGCGGCCGGCCAATCCGCGTTTTTCCTCTGGCCCCTGTGCCAAATTCCCCGGCTACTCTTATGATCTGCTTGCTGACGCGCCTCTGGGCCGGTCGCACCGCGCGGCTGTTGGCAAGGCCAAGCTCAAGCAAGCCATCGATCTGACCCGCGAGGTTTTGCAGGTTCCCGACGGGTATCGCATTGGGATCGTACCCGCCTCGGATACCGGCGCGGTCGAGATGGCGATGTGGTCGCTTCTGGGCGCGCGGAAGGCGACGATGCTGGCCTGGGAGAGCTTTGGCGCAGGCTGGGTGACCGATGTCGTGAAGCAGCTGAGGATCGATGCCGAGATCAAGACGGCCGATTACGGCCAGATCGTCGACATGGCCGAAGTGGATTTTGATACCGATGTCGTCTTTACGTGGAACGGCACGACCAGCGGCGTGCGTCTGCCGAACGGCACGGCGATCCCCGCAGATCGCGCCGGGTTGACCATCTGCGACGCGACCAGTGCCGCCTTTGCGATGGACCTGCCCTGGGACAAACTGGATGTGACGACCTTCTCTTGGCAGAAGGTGCTGGGCGGCGAGGCGGCGCATGGGATGCTGATCCTCTCGCCTCGGGCCGTTGAGCGGTTGGAGAGCTATGTGCCCGCATGGCCGCTGCCGAAGATCTTTCGTCTGACCAAGGGCGGCAAGCTGATTGAGGGCATCTTCGCGGGCGAGACAGTCAACACGCCCTCGATGCTGGCGGTTGAGGATTACCTGGCCGCTCTGAACTGGGCCAAGTCCATCGGCGGGCTGAAGGGCCTTGTGGCGCGCGCCGACGCGAATGCAGCGGCTGTGGCCGATTTCGTGACCGGGGCCGACTGGCTTGCCAATCTGGCCGATGACCCGGCCACGGCGTCAACGACCAGTGTTTGCCTGAAGTTCACCGATCCGGCGATTCTCGACGGTGCGGCCTTTGCAAAGGCCGTCGCCAAAAGGCTCGAGGCCGAAGGGGTGGCCTTCGATATCGGTGCCTATCGCGATGCGCCGCCGGGCCTGCGCATCTGGTGCGGTTCGACGGTTGAGACCTCCGACATCCAGGCGCTGATGCCTTGGATCGAGTGGGCCTATCGCACTGAATTGGCGGCTCAGAGCAAGGCGGCCTGACCCAATCGCTCATCGTGCGCCTTCGGCTTCTCTTCGCGAGGCAAGCGAAGAGCCGCGAAGCGGACGATGAGCGCCCTTTGTTTTCCTGCATGAAGGAGGATGCCCATGGCACCCCGCGTTCTCGTTTCCGACAAGCTTTCCGAAACCGCCGTTCAGGTCTTCCGTGACCGTGGCGTTGATGTCGATTACATGCCCGATATCGGCAAGGACAAAGAGAAGCTGCGTGACATCATCGGCCAATACGATGGTCTCGCCATCCGGTCGGCAACCAAGGCCACCGAAAAGCTGATCGCTGCGGCTGACACTCTCAAGGTCATTGGCCGGGCGGGCATAGGGGTTGACAATGTCGACATCCCCGCCGCCTCGAAGAAGGGCATCATCGTCATGAACACGCCCTTCGGCAATTCGATCACCACGGCCGAGCATGCCATCGCGATGATGTTCGCCGTTGCGCGCCAGATCCCCGAGGCCAGCGCCTCGACCCATGACGGCAAGTGGGAGAAGAACCGCTTCATGGGGGTCGAGCTATTCAACAAGACCCTCGGCGTTATCGGCGCCGGCAATATTGGCGGCATCGTCTGCGACCGTGCCGTCGCCCTGCAGATGAAGGTGGTGGCCTTCGATCCGTTCCTGAGCGAGGAGCGCGCCAAACAATTGGGTGTGACAAAGGTCGAGCTGGACGAATTACTGGCCCGGGCCGATTTCATCACCCTGCATACGCCGTTGACCGACAAGACCCGCAATATCCTGTCGGCCGAGAATCTGGCGAAGACCAAGAAAGGCGTGCGTATCATCAACTGTGCCCGCGGCGGGCTGATCGACGAAGACGCGTTGGCCGAGGCGCTGAAATCGGGCCAGATCGCCGGTGCGGCGCTGGATGTGTTTGCCACGGAACCCGCCACCGCAAGCCCGCTGTTCCATCTGCCGAACGTGGTCGTCACGCCGCATCTGGGCGCGTCCACCAGTGAAGCGCAGGAGAATGTGGCGATCCAGGTGGCCGAGCAGATGTCGGATTACCTGCTGACGGGCGCGGTGCAAAACGCGCTGAACATGCCGTCGGTCACCGCCGAAGAGGCCGCCATCATGGGCCCTTGGCTGAAACTGGCCGAGCATCTGGGCGCCTTTGTCGGCCAGATGACGGACGAGCCGATCAAGGCAATCAACGTGCTTTACGATGGCGTCGTGTCCGAGATGAACCTGGCGGCGCTGAACTGCGCGGCCATCGCGGGCATCATGAAAGCGACGAACCCGGATGTGAACATGGTTTCGGCCCCGATCATCGCGAAAGAGCGTGGCATCAAGGTCGCCACCACGAACCAGGCGAAATCCGGCGTGTTCGATGGCTATATCAAGCTGACGGTGGTGACGGACCAGAGGGAACGCTCGATCGCGGGGACTGTCTTCAGCGACGGCAAGCCGCGCTTCATCCAGATCAAGGGCATCAACATCGACGCCGAGATCGGGTCGCACATGCTCTACACGACGAATGAGGACGTGCCGGGCATTATCGGGACCCTGGGGCAGACGATGGGTGAGAACGGCGTGAACATCGCCAACTTCACCCTTGGCCGGTCGGCGCGGGGCGACAATGCCATCGCGCTGCTTTATGTCGACGATCCGATCCCGCAGCCGGTGATCGACAAGCTGATGGCGACGGGGATGTTCCAGCAGGTCAAGCCGCTGGCCTTCGACGTGCCGACATCATGACGATCTATGCTATCGGCGACATCCATGGGCACCTCGGCAAGCTGCAACTGGCGCATGCGTTGATTGCAGCGGATCGCAGGGAAACAGGCGCCGCCGAGGCGCCTGTCATCCACCTGGGCGATCTGGTCGACCGGGGGCCTGACAGTTGCGGCGTGATCCAGCATCTGATGGATGGCATGGCCAGGGGCGAGAATTGGATCGTCTTGAAAGGCAATCACGACCGGATGTTTGCGGGCTTCATGGCCGATCCGGCCTATCAGGATTCCGTTTTGCGGGCCGAACTGGCCTGGCTTCATCCGGCCCTTGGCGGGCGCAACACTCTGGCGTCTTACGGCGTTTCGTCAGCGCCTTTTGAGGAGCCCGAAGCGGTCCATGCCGAGGCCCTGGCCCGCGTTCCGGCCGAGCATTTGGATTTCATCGAAACTCTGCCGCTTTGGCATGAGATGGGTGAGGCGGTTTTCGTGCATGCCGGCATCCGCCCCGGCGTGCCCATGGTCGATCAGGTTGAGGATGATCTGGTCTGGATCAGGGACCCCTTCCTGATGGAGTCCGCCGACCACGGTGCGCTGATCGTGCATGGCCACACGGCCATCGATCAGGCGACCCATTACGGCAACCGGCTGAACATCGATAGCTCGGCGGCCTTCGGCGGGCCGCTTTCCGCCGTGGCGATCGAGGGGCGCGAGGCCTGGTTGCTGACCGCGGACGGCAGGCTGCCCTTACCGCCCGTGGCGTGACATCAAATCTGTCCGGCCAGGGCGGCGGCCCAATAGGACACATCGCCCCCTCGGGTCTGGCGGTAGAGTTTGAGCGCGCGCAGCAATTGCACGCGGCGGCGCAACGGGGCTGTGCGCGCCTCGGCGAAGCGGGCCAGCACATCGCGGTTATCCGGCGTCAGCCGGTGGGATGAGGCCTGCAGGGCTTCGACGTTAATCGCATTCCATCGCTTCAGACGCCCGCCGGCTACCATCCGGGCGCGGTGCAACCGTGCAAGCAGCGAGGCGTTCGAGCCGACCTGATTGCCGCCATGTTGACGGTAGAGCAGCATGGGCTCGGAATCGTAGATCACCGTGCCGCCGACGCCCGAGATCAGTTGATAGAGCCACCAATCGTGCATCACGATCTCATCCACCTCGCCGGCGGCCGCGCGGACAAGCTCCGCTGCCGCGCGGTTCAGAACCATCGTGTTGCCGCCGCCGATGCTTTGCACCAATGCGTTGCGAAACGAGGGCGGGCGCTGAAACAGCGGCGACAGGCCGGTGCGGTTCAGCGCTTCGTCGCAGATGATCGTGCGCCCGGCATAAAGCGCCGGGCGATCGGCCGGGTGGTGGGCCAGTGATGCGACAGCCTGCGACAGCTTTCTTGGCAGCCAGACGTCGTCCTGATCAGAGAGCGCCACGTATTCGGAATTCTCGGGCGCCGACCGCAAGAGATGCAGGAAATTTTGCGCCGGGCCGTGTCCGGGGCCTTGCTCAAGTTGGCACGCGCCGGGATGGTTCCGGGCAAAGGCGCCGAAGATCTCGGCGCTGGCGTCGGCTGAGCCGTCATCGGACGCGATCAGCCGCCACCGCATGCCTTCCTGCGCGGCAAAGCTGTCCAATTGTTCGGCCAGCCAGGGGGCGCCATTATAGATCCCCAGCAAGATGGTCACCTCGGGCGTGTCGGTCATCCGGCCCCCATGAAAAGCGCTGCGCCGCCTTCATGACGCCCCGCCGCGTCGCTGACAAGCAGATGCGTTTCGCGGATTTACCCCTGCGCGCCTGTCGGTTAGTCAGGCAGCCGAGCAATCGCGAGGCAACCCGATGTCCGGCCACGGCACCCCAATTCCGATGACCTCCCGCAGGGGCGGGCCGCTGAAAGGTACGGCCGAGGTGCCGGGCGACAAGTCGATCAGCCACCGCGCGCTGATCCTGGGCGCCATGGCTGTCGGCGAGACGAAGATCACCGGCCTTCTGGAAGGGCAGGACGTATTGGACACGGCCGCCGCGATGCGCGCTTTCGGCGCCGATGTGCAGCATCTGGGCCCGGGCGAATGGCAGGTGCATGGCGTCGGTGTCGGCGGGTTTGCCGAGCCTGCGCAGGTGATCGATTGCGGCAATTCGGGCACGGGTGTGCGGCTGATCATGGGCGCGATGGCGACCTTACCCATCACGGCCACGTTCACCGGTGATGCCAGCCTGAACAAGCGCCCCATGGGCCGGGTGACCGACCCGCTGGCCCTCTTCGGCGCGCGCGCCTATGGGCGCCAGGGCGGCCGCCTGCCCATGACGATCGTCGGCGCGGCTGATCCGGTGCCGGTGCGCTATGCGCTGCCCGTCGCCTCGGCGCAGGTGAAATCGGCGGTGCTGCTCGCGGGCCTCAACGCGCCGGGCGAGACCGTGGTGATCGAACGTGAGGCGACCCGCGATCATTCCGAGCGGATGTTGGCAGGCTTCGGTGCCGGCCTTCGGTTCGAGGACACCGATGAGGGGCGCGCGATCATCCTGACCGGCCAACCTGAACTGACGCCGCAAACGGTCGCCGTGCCACGTGACCCCTCCTCGGCGGCCTTCCCGGTCTGCGCGGCGTTGATCGTAGAGGGGTCGGACATCCTGGTGCCGGGCGTCAGCCAGAACCCGACCCGCAATGGCCTTTACACGACATTGGTCGAGATGGGCGCCGATATCGCGTTTCAGAACCCCCGCGAAGAGGGGGGAGAGCCTGTGGCCGACCTGGCGGTGAAATTCTCAAGCCTCAAAGGTGTCGAGGTCCCACCCGCGCGTGCCGCCAGCATGATCGATGAATTCCCGGTCCTGTCCGTCGTTGCAGCCCTGGCCCAAGGCACCACCACCATGCGCGGCGTCAAGGAGCTCCGCGTGAAGGAAAGCGACCGGATCGACGCGATGGCCCGCGGGCTTGAGGCCTGCGGCGTGCGGGTGGAGGAGGACGAGGATACGCTGATCGTCCACGGCACGGGGCCGGACGGCGTGCCCGGTGGCGGCACCTGCGCCACCCATCTCGACCACCGCATCGCGATGAGCTTTCTGGTGTTGGGCCTGGCCGCGCAAAAGCCGGTCACCATTGATGACGCCTCGCCCATCGCCACCAGTTTTCCCGCTTTCGAAGGCTTGATGGCCGCCCTCGGCGCCAGCATCACGCGGCCCAACAGATGATCCGGGGCGGCTGCCTCTGCGGCGCGGTCAGGTTTGAAACCCCGCGGCCGCTCCGCCCGGTGATCGCCTGCCATTGCGTCCAATGCCGCAAGACGTCCGGCCATTACGTGGCCGCCACAGCCGCGCCGCGGGGCGATGTGCAGATCACGGGGCAGGTGCAATGGTATCAATCCAGCCCCACAGCGCGTCGCGGCTTCTGCCCGGTCTGCGGGTCGAACCTGTTCTGGGACGGGCCGGGAACCCACCTGTCGATCTTTGCAGGCACCATTGACGGCGACCCGGGCGTGCGGCTGGCGGGGCATATCTTCTGCGCCGACAAGGGCGCCTATTATGACCTTTCCGATGATCTGCCACAGGCCGATGGCGATGACCCGGTTCTGACGACGCAGGTTCTCGACCCGTCCTGACGGCCGGAAACCCGATGACTTGTCTGATCGCGCAAGCTACACAGCCACCGGACGTCCGGCGCCAATAGGGGATATGCGGGTGCAGTTTACGGTAGCCATCGATGGGCCCGCAGCGGCGGGGAAAGGCACGATCTCCAAGGCCGTGGCGCAGCATTTCGGCTTTGCGCATCTCGATACTGGCCTTCTCTACCGCGCCGTCGGCTTGAAGGTTCTGAACGGCGCCGATCCGACACAAGCCGCCCGCGCGCTGACGCCCGGCGACCTCACTGGTGGCGACCTCCGGACGCCGGACGTGGCGCAGGCCGCCAGCCGAGTCGCCATTCTGCCAGAGGTGCGGCAGGCCCTGGTCGACTTCCAGCGCAGCTTCGCACGGGGCCCGGGCGGCGCAGTTCTGGACGGCCGGGATATCGGTACGGTCATCTGCCCTGAGGCTGACGTAAAACTCTATGTTACCGCTTCTGATGAAGTGCGCGCGCACCGCCGCTGGAAGGAACTGACCGGTAAAGGTATCGATGTGACCGAGGCGGAGGTATTGGACGAAATGCGCATCCGCGACAGTCGGGATGCGGGGCGCGACCTGGCCCCCATGCGCGCCGCCGCCGATGCTGTTCTCCTCGATACAAGCGCGCTGTCGATTGACGCAGCGACCGCCCAGGCCATCGCTGCCATTCAGGCAGGGCTGCCTGCGTAAGGCCGACCTCACAGAACCGTGGTTTGGTGCAGTCCGCGACAGCGGCTAGCCTGTCCCTGCGAAACAGCCCGGTGAGGAGTGCCCCAATGATCAGAGTTTTCAGCGTTCTGGCCGCCGTGGCCCTGATCTGGGCCATGAATGCCGCCGCTCCGAACGCCCAGACCGCACCCGATGCCGATGTGGCCGAGCCGCCGATGACGCTCTCGCGCATGGCCGAAATCGTCTTCGCGCTGGATGACAAGGCCGTTTCCCAAGGCAATCTCTTTCAGCTGACAATTGAGGAGGCGCCTGTCCTCATCATCACCGACCCCGCAAATGATCGCATGCGCGCCATGGTCCCGATCCGGTCCGCCGAGGGCCTGACCGAAGATGAGCTGATGCGGATGATGCGCGCCAATTTCGACACCGCGCTTGATGCGCGCTATGCGGTGGCGCAAGGGCAGGTCTGGGCGGTGTTCATCCACCCGCTGGCTGCGCTGGAGCGGGATCAATTCATTCTTGGGCTTGGTCAGACGGTGAATGTCGCCAAGACCTATGGAAGCCTCTATACCGGTGGCGCAATGCAGTTTGGCGGCGGCGACAGCCTGCCCCTGCAACGTCAGCTGATCGACCGGCTGCTGGAACGCGGCCAGGATATCTAAAGCGCCTCGCCAGCCATCAGCGGCTTTTGGGCGGTAATTTGCCCATATTTCTTGGCTCTTGCCCGGCACGGCAGAAGGCCCTATAGAGGCGCCGTCGAACAGGCCGCCAGAGCCGGATGACGCGAGGATATGCAGGGTCGGGGAGAACCACCGGCCCTGATTGCTTTGCGGAACCCCTTTTGCGGTAAAGACCAAACCTCAAGACCGGCGGATACAACCGCTTGGCCCGAAAAACAGACGTAAAGGAAACGAAACTCATATGTGCGCTAAAGCGACAATGGAGGAATTCGAAGCCCTCCTGAATGAAAGCTTCGAGATCGACACGCCCGACGAAGGGTCCGTTGTCAAAGGCAAGGTCATCGCCATCGAGGCGGGACAGGCCATCATCGATGTGGGCTACAAGATGGAAGGCCGCGTCGAGCTGAAAGAATTCGCAGAACCGGGCCAGGCGCCCGAGGTTGCCGTGGGTGACGAGGTTGAGGTGTTCCTCCGCCAGGTCGAAAACGCCCGTGGCGAGGCCGTGATCAGCCGTGAGATGGCGCGCCGTGAAGAGGCTTGGGATCGTCTCGAAAAGGCCTACGCCGCTGAAGAGCGTGTCGACGGCGCGATCTTCAACCGCGTCAAGGGTGGCTTCACGGTCGACCTTGGCGGCGCCGTGGCGTTCCTGCCCGGCTCTCAGGTTGATGTGCGCCCCGTGCGCGACGCCGGCCCGCTGATGGGCCTCAAGCAGCCGTTCCAGATCCTCAAGATGGACCGTCGCCGTGGCAACATCGTTGTCTCGCGCCGCGCCATCTTGGAAGAATCCCGCGCCGAGCAGCGCGCCGAGGTGATCGGCAAGCTGTCGGAAGGCGATGTGGTCGACGGCGTGGTCAAGAACCTGACCGAATACGGCGCGTTCGTCGATCTTGGCGGTGTTGACGGGCTTCTGCACGTCACCGACATGGCCTGGCGCCGGGTGAACCACCCCAACGAGATCTTGGAAATGGGCCAGAACGTGAAAGTTCAGGTCATCAAGATCAACAAGGAAACGCACCGCATCAGCCTTGGCATGAAGCAGCTGCAATCCGATCCTTGGGATACGGTGGAAGAGAAGTTCCCGCTTGAGTCGGTGCATACCGGCCGCGTCACCAACATCACCGATTACGGCGCATTTGTTGAGCTTGAGCCTGGCGTCGAAGGCCTGGTCCATGTCTCGGAGATGAGCTGGACCAAGAAGAACGTGCATCCCGGCAAGATCGTCTCAACCAGCCAGGAAGTCGAAGTGATGGTGCTGGAGATCGATCAATCCAAGCGCCGCGTGTCGCTGGGCCTGAAACAGACCATGCGCAACCCGTGGGAACTGTTTGCCGAGACGCATCCGGCCGGCACCGAGGTTGAGGGCGAGGTGAAGAACATCACCGAGTTTGGCCTCTTCATCGGTCTCGACCACGATATCGACGGCATGGTGCACCTCTCGGACCTGTCATGGGACGAACGTGGCGAGGACGTGATCCAGAACTTCCGCAAAGGCGATATCGTCAAGGCGGCGGTCAGCGAAGTGGATGTCGAGAAAGAGCGTATCTCGCTCAGCGTCAAGGCGTTGGGTGGCGATCAGTTCTCGGAAGCCATCGATGGCGTCAAGCGCGGCTCGATCATCACCGTCGAGGTGACCAAGATCGAGGATGGCGGGATCGAGGTGGAATATAACGGCATGAAGTCGTTCATCCGCCGTTCGGACCTCAGCCGGGATCGTGCCGAACAGCGCCCTGAGCGCTTCGGCGTGGGCGACAAGGTCGATGTCCGCGTGACCAACGTGGATGCCAAGGCCCGCAAGCTGGGCCTGTCGATCAAAGCGCGTGAGATCGCTGAAGAGAAGGAAGCCGTCGAACAATACGGCTCGTCCGACTCGGGCGCCTCGCTGGGCGATATCCTGGGCGCAGCTCTGCGTGGCAAGGATGAGTGAAGACGCGTTCGATCGCGAAACCTACGAAGAGCGGCGCCGGAAATGGCGCCGCTCGGGCTTTTGGCGCGGCATCTTCGTCAGCGTGCTGGTTCTGGCCGCGCTGATCGGGGCGGGCGCCTATTTCGCGGGTGATGGTCGGCCGGCCGGGCCACATATCGCGCGCTACGAGATTTCCGGCATGATCTTCGATGACGGTCTGCGCGATTACGATCTGGCCGAGATCGCCGAAGACGACAATGCCCGCGCACTGATTCTGACCATCAATTCTGGTGGTGGCACGACCGTTGGGTCCGAGGCTTTGTACGAGGCGATCCGCAAGGTTGCCGCCGAAAAGCCGGTTGTGGCCCAGATGGGCGAGGCGGCTGCTTCTGGCGCCTATATTACCGCTTTGGCCGCCGATCATATCGTGGCGCGGGGCAACACGCTGACCGGATCGATCGGTGTGATCATGCAGGTGCCGAACGTGACCGAGCTGCTCGACGATGTCGGGATTGATATGGTGACGGTCCGGTCGTCCGATGTGAAGGGTGGGCCGTCGCCCTTCCTGCCTGATAGCGCTCAGCAACGTGCCGTATCGCAGGCGTTGATTGCCGACAGTCAGGAGTGGTTTCTGGGCCTCGTTGCCGAGCGCCGTAACATGACTGCCGAGCGCGCGGCCGAGGTTGGCGACGGGCGTGTCTACACGGGCCGCATGGCGCTGGAGCTTGGTCTGGTTGACGCGATTGGCGGTGAAGACACGGTCTTGAGCTATCTTGGTGACGTTGACCCGGAATTCGACGATCTGCCGATCAGGAACTGGCAGCCGACGCAAGCGGATGAAGGCGTGTTCCCCAGTGTCAGTACCCTTCTGCGTGACGTGCGGAGTGAGGCCGACACCTGGTTGTCGGGCTTTCGTCTGATGTCGGTTGCACGCTGAGACCGATTGCCTGACCTCAGAAACGAATCGTTTCGCGGTTAACGAAGGTTAACGCGATTTTGCACCTGTCAAATGCTGCAACTTGTAACATGTTGGCATATTCTGCTACGGAAATCAGCGATTTACGGCTGTATTCCGTGGCCTTTTACGTTGACCTAGTTTCTTACCCTCGGAATTATCCGTATAGTTTTGGCCGAGGGGCACGACATAAAAACGAAAGTTCCGATTCTTCCGGGAGGGGTTTCACGCATGATCAGGTCAGAGCTGATTCAAAAGATAGCTGACGAGAACCCGCATCTCTATCAGCGCGATGTCGAACGCATCGTCAATACGATCTTCGAAGAGATCATCGAAGCCATGGCCCGGGGTGACCGGGTTGAGCTTCGCGGCTTCGGCGCCTTCTCGGTCAAGAAACGTGACGCACGGACGGGTCGCAACCCCCGCACCGGCGAAGCCGTGCAGGTTGAGGAAAAACACGTTCCGTTTTTCAAGACCGGCAAGCTTTTACGTGATCGGCTGAACGGCGGCGGCACATGATCCGCATTCTGAATTATATCTTCCTCGGCGTGGTTGGTCTCGGCCTTCTGGTCCTGGCACTGGCCAATCGCGGGATGGTCACGCTGCGGCTGCTCCCCGAGGAGATGGGCGCATTTATGGGCCTGACTTGGGCGATCCAGCTACCTTTGTTCCTGGTCGTCTTCGGCGGCGTGGTCATGGGTCTTCTGGTGGGCTTTGTCTGGGAATGGCTGCGCGAGCATAAGCATCGCGCCGCTGCGGCCGAGGCCAAGCGCAAGGCTGCCAAGCTTGAGCGTGAGGTCAGCCGCCTCAAGGTCAAGCAGGACGACCCCGAGGACGATGTCCTCGCGCTGCTTGAGCAACCGCGCAAGGCGGGATAGACCCGGCCAGATGAGCCAGAACATTCGTGTCAAGATATGCGGCCTTCGCGAGGCCGCTCATGTCAATGCGGCCGTGGCTGCCGGCGCAGCCTATCTGGGCTTTGCCTTCTTTCCGAAATCACCCCGGAACATCGACCTGGCCCAGGCCGCCGATCTGGCCGCCCACGTGCCGCCGGGTATCGCCAAGGTTGCCCTTGTCGTCGATATGGATAACGCCGCGCTGGACGCGCTGATCGATGCCGTGCCGCTGGATATGCTGCAATTGCACGGGGCCGAGACGCCAGACCGCGTGTCGGACATCCGGGCGCGATATGGCCTGCCCGTCATGAAGGCCATCGGCATCGCCGATGAGGGCGATCTGCCGAAGCTGGACGATTACGCGAAGGTGGCCGATCAGCTTTTGGTCGATGCCAAGCCGCCGAAGGGCGCGGATCTGCCGGGCGGCAATGCGGTGTCGTTCGATTGGAACCTGATCGCCGGGCGCCGCTGGCCGGTGCCGTGGATGCTGGCCGGCGGTCTGACGGCGGCGAATGTGGCCGAAGCGGTGCGCCTGACGGGCGCGACGCAGGTCGACGTCTCCTCAGGCGTTGAGCGAAGCCCCGGCCTCAAGGACCCGCGTCTGATCACAGAATTTATCGTCGCGGCACAGGCATGATCCGGTTTCGTGAAGCGACACGCGATGATGTGTCCGCCGTGGTCGCCCTTCTGGTCGACGATCACTTAGGCGCCACGCGCGAGGCCGACGATCTGCCACACTATCTTACCGCCTTCGATGCAATGCAGGCCGAGGGCGCGAACCATCTGATCGTGGGCGAGGCGGATGGCCGCATCATCGCGACCTATCAGATCACCTTTATCCAAGGCCTCTCCCTGAGGGCCGCGCGCCGGACACAGATCGAATCGGTCCGTGTCGCCTCGGACCTGCGTGGCAAGGGCCTCGGCGCGGCGCTGATGGCCGATGCGGAGGCACGCGCCCGAGATGCGGGATGCACGTTGATGCAATTGACCACGAACCGGACGCGCGAAGAGGCGCACCGTTTCTACAAACGCTTGGGTTTCCTACCCTCGCATGTCGGGTTCAAACGCGAACTTTAGGCGCCGCATTCCCGTTTGACGTGGCGACGTCCCTGATCACTGGCACTCTAAGCCTCCTCGGCCGAGGGGAACTTGTCCACCGGCCTGTTCCACCTTCTGACTGACGCACAGAGCCTATCCGAAGCGGTTCTGCTTCCTTGAGCCACAATTCTCAGGTTGCTTCAGGCCAGTCCGCCGCCGGATCAATCCTCCCAAGGATCGTCGCGTCGGACCGAGAAGGAATGGGTCCAGCTACATGTGAAGTCGTCCAGCGTATAGACCGCCTGATACCAGCCGACCCCGAAATCCCTGGCGAAGAAGGTGACGTAGAAGCCGCTGCTGACGCGCCCGCCTTCGTCATCCACCACAAGGTCATTTGCGGCATAGAGCCCGCCATTGATGATATCGCCCGCGAACTGACAAACTCCGGCCGGTCGGCACTCGCCCCCGGTCAGCGTGATGGAATAGCCCGAGTCCACGGCCTCGCCGGTCGTGCTGACGGTCATCGTTCCCGCGATATGCGGCCCGAGCGGACATCTTCCCTCGACCATGTGGTTGAACGAGCGGTGATACCACACGCCCGTGAGGTCGATATTGTTGGCATCGCCTGGGATTGGGTAGGGCTCGACATCCTCGGCTGCGGCAGATATGGGCGCCAGCGTCAATAGGGCTGCCGATAGAAGAACGTGTCGAAACATTTTCGCCTCCTTTTCAGACAGGCTCACCCTAGCAACTCTGTGGCGGCAGAAGACTGACCCTTGTCAATTGGGCAGCCCAGCGGCTTGATAGACCCAGTTCCTCTTTACGGCGGCACCCGGCAACTGTAGGCCAGAGCACGCGTCAATCGACGGAGACCCAAGATGCCTGACGATCTGATCAACAGCTACATGACCGGCCCGGATGAACAGGGCCGCTTTGGCCAGTTCGGCGGGCGGTTCGTATCGGAAACGCTGATGCCGCTGATCCTGTCGCTTGAGGCCGAGTATGAGAACGCCAAAACGGATGACAGCTTCTGGGCCGAGATGAATGATCTCTGGACCCATTATGTCGGCCGTCCCAGCCCACTTTACTATGCCGAACGTCTGACCCGGCATCTGGGTGGCGCCAAGATCTACCTCAAGCGGGATGAGCTGAACCACACCGGCGCGCACAAGATCAACAACGTGCTGGGACAGATCATCCTGGCCCGCCGCATGGGCAAGACCCGCATCATCGCGGAAACGGGTGCCGGTCAGCACGGCGTGGCCACGGCGACCGTCTGCGCCAAGTTCGGGCTGAAATGCGTGGTTTATATGGGCGCCCATGATGTTGAACGGCAGGCCCCCAATGTCTTTCGCATGCGCCTGCTGGGCGCCGAAGTAGTACCGGTCACTTCGGGCCGCGGTACGCTGAAAGACGCGATGAACGACGCGCTGCGCGACTGGGTCACCAATGTGCGCGACACGTTCTACTGCATCGGCACGGTCGCGGGCCCGCATCCCTATCCCGCGATGGTTCGTGATTTCCAGGCCATCATCGGTAAAGAGACGCGCGAGCAGATGCAGGCTGCCGAGGGCCGCTTGCCCGATACGCTGGTGGCCGCCATCGGCGGCGGCTCGAACGCGATGGGGCTTTTCTACCCGTTCCTCGACGACAAATCCGTGCGGATCATCGGTGTCGAGGCCGGCGGCAAAGGCGTGACCGAGAAGATGGAGCATTGCGCCAGCCTGACCGGCGGGCGCCCCGGCGTGCTGCATGGAAACCGCACCTATCTGCTGCAGGACGATGACGGCCAGATCCTGGAAGGGTTCAGCATCTCGGCGGGCCTTGATTATCCCGGCATCGGGCCTGAGCATTCCTGGCTGCACGATATCGGCCGCGCGGAATATGTGGCGATCACCGATAAAGAGGCGCTGGAGGCCTTTCAGCTTTGCTGCGCGCAAGAAGGGATCATCCCCGCGCTGGAACCCAGCCACGCCCTGGCCCATGTCATGAAGATCGCGCCCGATCTGCCTGAAGACCACCTGATCGTGATGAATATGTGCGGCCGTGGCGACAAGGACATCTTTACGGTCGCCAAGCATCTGGGCTTTGACATGAAGGTTTGAAGGCGCGGTTGGAAACCTGCTTCGATCATCTGGAGAGAGGTCTCGGGGTTTGTTGGCTGGACCACAGGTGTTTCCCGGGTATACTTGGTCGCGGGGGGCTCTGACCGATTGGCAAGAGCATGCAGCGGCGTAAGTTCATTCTGTTAGCAAGTGCGGCGGTTGCATTTGCGTCACCGGCTCGGGCGGACCAGGTCGAAAGGCGGATGGTCAGAGAGCTTCGGGCCCTTGGTTACCGATCAATACGTGTTTCTCGTACACTTCTGGGCCGGGTGCGGATCACCGCCGTAAAGGGGGGTGTCAGCCGTGAAATCGTTGTGAACCCCCGTACCGGTGAGATTTTGCGGGACGTCTCTCGGGCAGGTGGCGGCAACGGGCGCGGCGGCCGTGGAGAGGGTCGTGGAAATGGCGGCGGTGGCAACGGTAACGGGGGCGGCGGCAATGGCGGCGGCGGAAACGGAGGAGGCAACGGGGGCGGCGGTCGTGACGATGAAGACGATGATGAAGACGATGATGACGACGACGACGACGATGACGATGACGATGACGATGACGATGATGACGACGATGACGATGACGATGACGATGACGATGACTGAAATACCCCGAGCATCAGGCCATTGCTGAAAAACCGTATCCTTTTTGGTGTCTTTGCCGCTCAGGCGCTTTGCGCTCTGTTCTTTCTGTCTGACATCGTGCTGACGCTTCTGAACGTCCGGTCCGAGCCGATCAGTTGGCAGACGCGCGAATGGCTGGAGATCGGTGCGGCCCTGGGGTTGATCCTGGGGGCCGTCCTCGGCGCGATCGCGCTGCAGCGGTCAACCCGTGAGCGAGACCGGGCCGAAGAGAAACTGCGCCGGGCCTCGTCGGCTTTTCTCGACCTGTTGAATGAGAAATTCGATGCCTGGTCGCTGACCCCGGCCGAACGTGATGTTGCGCTTTTCGCCATCAAGGGTCTGTCAGGGGCCGAAATCGCCACTCTGCGTGCCACGAGCGAGGGCACGGTAAAGGCGCAGACCAACGCCATCTACCGCAAGGCCGGGGTCAGCGGGCGGCCGCAATTGCTAAGCCTGTTCATCGAAGATCTGATGGACGATACTGTTCCGGAGGTTGCGGTTATTCGGCCCGCAGAAATGCAGGAAAGCCCTGACCCCGTCCCGCGAAAAGCTCAAAGCGCCGCGCGTTGAAGGCTTTCCGGGGCGACCGGCATGACGCCGCCCCGGACCACCTTTAGATCCGGTCGAAATATCCCGTACGCGGAGCTGGTCTCGATGTCGGTGGAGCCGGGGGCGCTGGCGGGGTCGCGACCGGTGGCGCTGCCTCTTGTGCGGCGACCGCGCCGTAGATCTCTTCCGGCGAGACAATGGTCGGCGGCAGCTCGACACCGCGATTGGCCAATTCCTCGCCCTCAAGCGCGACCGATTGGGCGTAGGTGCGCACGACAACCTGGGTGCCGCTCGGTACCTGCTCGCTCAGATTGATGATGTCCTGGTTGAACAGGCGGATACAGCCCGCCGACCCGGAATTGCCGATCGATTGCAGATCGTTGGTGCCGTGGATGCGGTAATAGGTGTCGCGCGATCCGCGATAGAGATAAAGCGCGCGCGCCCCAAGCGGGCTGGCGATGCCGCCGGGAACACCGCGTGCGAAGGGGCCGTAAACCTCAGGCTCGGTCCGCAGCATGTTCGCCGTGGGCGTCCAGCCGGGCCAGGCGGCCTGGCGTCTGACCGTTGCCCCGCCGCGGAACCCGCGCCCCTCACGCCCCACCGCGATGGGATAGCGCATGGCCTGACCGTTCGGTTTGACCAGAAAGAGGAACTTGGCATGCGGATCGACCACGATGGTGCCGGGCGCTTCGGGGCCGTTGTAATCGACCAGGGCGCGGCGGTTCACGCCTTCCAGATATTGCGGTGGAACGGCGGGAATTGTGTATTCCCCATCCTGAATGGCCTCATATCCCTCAACCGTGCCGCGCGTCACACCGGGGCCGGTCCCCGCGCAAGCCCCTAATGCCAAAACCAACACCATTGGCAGTCCGATCCGCAAAAAATGCTGCGCAATCATGGCTATCCCCTATTGTCTTCACAAATTGTCCGGCATCCCCGTTACCACCCCAAGTCGTATGCCGAAAGCGATTCGCACCCCGTTTGGCATGATCCGCATCAGCCTGTGACATTGAGAAGGCACCATATTTTCGATTCAAGTCGGCGCGAAAAGCCTCTAGCTTCCGCACCGAAAGGGGCCCCGGATGCTGCGCTACGCCACACTGCGATTTCTGTCACTGACGCTCAGCCTGATCGTGGCCAGCGTGGTGATCTTCGCTGTGATCGAGGTGATCCCCGGCGACCCGGCGGCTTTCATGCTGGGCATGAACGCCAGCCCTGACACCGTGGCCGCCCTGCGTGCCGATCTGGGCTTGGAGGGGTCGGTGCCCGCCCGCTACCTGGCCTGGGTCGGCGGCATGCTGACCGGCGATTTCGGCACGTCCTACACTTATCGCGTGCCCGTGGCCGATTTGGTGGCCGAGCGGTTGAAGGTATCGCTGCCACTGGCGGCTTATGCGCTGGCGCTCTCCACGCTGATCGCCATGCCGGTCGGCATCCTGGCGGCCGCGCGGCGCGGGCGGGCCACCGATTACGGCATCATGGGCGCGACGCAGCTGGGCATTGCAGTGCCGAATTTCTGGTTCGCCATGCTTCTGGTTCTGGTCTTCGCGATCAACCTGCCATGGTTTTCCGCAGGCGGGTTTCCGGGGTGGGAGGCAGGTCTCTGGCCCGGCCTCAAGGCACTGACTTTGCCGGCCATCGCGCTGGCCCTGCCGCAAGCCTCGATCCTCGCGCGGGTCCTGCGCTCGGCCCTGATCGAGACGTTGGAGCAGGACTATATCCGCACCGCCCGCGCCAAAGGTCTGTCACGCGGGCAGGCGCTGCGCGGCCATGCCTTGCGGAACGCGCTGATCCCCGTGCTGACGATCCTTGGCCTGCAATTTTCGTTCCTGCTGGCCGGCGCGATCATCATTGAGAATGTGTTCTTCCTGCCGGGCCTGGGGCGGCTGATCTTTCAGGGCATCACCCAGCGCGATCTGGTGGTGGTGGAAAGCGTCACGATGCTTTTGGTGTTCGCGGTCATCGCGGTGACCTTCCTGGTCGATCTGGCCTATGCGGCGGCCGACCCTCGGCTGAGGCGGCGGAGATGAGGCTGCCGGTGCAACTGATCCTTGGCGGCGTGCTGGCGGGCCTGTTCCTGGCTCTGGCGCTGATCTCGCTGGTCTGGACGCCCCATGACGTGGTCGCGCTCAGCATCGCGGACCGGCTGCAGGCGCCCTCGGCCAGGTTTCTTCTGGGCACCGATCATCTGGGCCGCGATATCTTGTCGATGATCATGGTCGGTGCGCGCACCTCGCTGGCCGTGGCTTTGGTGGCGGTGGGGATCGGCATTGTCGTGGGCGTGCCCTTGGGCCTTTTGGCGGCGGCCACGCGCGGCAGCCTTCTGGACGAGGTGGTGATGCGCGGCAACGATCTGGTCTTCGCCTTCCCCAGCCTGGTGATCGCCATCCTGATCACCGCCGTTTTCGGCCCCTCGGCCGTGAATGCGATCATCGCCATCGGCATCTTCAACATCCCCGTCTTCGCGCGGGTGACGCGGGGGGCGGCCCTGTCGCTCTGGACGCTCGATTACATTCTGGCGGCGCGGGTGGCGGGTAAGGGCCGGGCGCGGATATCGGTTGAGCATATCCTGCCCAACATCCTGAACCTGCTGATCGTGCAGGGCACCATCCAGTTCAGCCTCGGCATTCTGGCCGAAGCCGCGCTCAGCTATGTGGGCCTCGGCGCGCAGCCGCCCACGCCCAGCTGGGGCCGTATGCTGGCCGAGGCGCAGACGATGATCTACACCAACCCCTGGCTGCCGGTTCTGCCAGGCCTTGCCATCGTGCTGACCGTGCTCGGCCTGAACCTGATGGGCGACGGCTTGCGCGACCTTCTTGATCCGCGCCTTAGACGGGTCCGCGCATGATTGAAGTGACGGATCTGACGCTCGGCATCCATGGCACGCCTATCTTGCGGGATGTATCGTTCGATATCCGCCCGGGCGAGGTCTTCGGCGTTGTCGGCGAGAGCGGGTCGGGCAAGTCGCTGACTGCCCTGTCGTTGATGCAGTTGCTGCCTGAAGGCGCCCAGACCTCGGGCCGCGCGATCTTTGACGATATTGACCTGCTGACCCAGAGCGAGCGGCGCATGTGTGCGCTGCGCGGGGCCGAGATCGGGATGATCTTTCAGGAGCCGATGACGGCTCTGAACCCGGTGCAGACCATCGGCGATCAGGTGGCCGAGACGTTGCTGGTGCATGGCAAGGCGGGCCGGGCCGAGGCGACGCAGATCGCTGCCGAACGGCTGGCCCGTGTTGGCCTGCCACCTGAGAAGGTGCCGCTGTCGCGCTATCCACATGAGCTGTCGGGTGGGCAGCGCCAGCGCGTTGCCATCGCCATGGCCATCGCGCTGCGCCCTCGTCTTCTGATCGCGGATGAGCCGACGACAGCGCTCGACGTGACCACCCAGGCGCAGATATTGGCGCTGCTGAAAGGGTTGGTGACCGATGAGGGGATGTCGCTGATGCTGATCACCCATGATCTGGCGGTGGTGGCCGGCATGGCCGACCGGATCGTGGTGATGCAGGCCGGTCAGATCGTGGAAAGTGGCCCGACCGCCCGGGTGTTCCAGGCCCTCAGCCACCCCTATACACGCCAGCTTTTCGCGGCCTCCGATCATCAGCCCCAGCGGCAGCCGCATGTAACCGACGATCCGCATCTGCAGATGCAGGGCGCCGTGCGCGACTACCACTTGCCGCGCCGCAGCCTGTTCGGCAAGGCGCCCACCTTTCGCGCGGTCAACGATGTGACCTTCACCCTCAGGCGCGGCGAAAGCCTGGGGCTGGTGGGCGAATCCGGGTCGGGCAAGTCGACACTGGCCCGCGCGGTTCTGGGGTTGGAGCCCTTGCAGGCGGGCCGCATCCTGCTGGATGGCGCACCGGTGCGCGCAGGCGATCCGCGCATGCAGGTGGTCTTTCAGGACCCCTATGGCAGTTTCAATCCGCGCCACCGCGTTGCCCGGCTGGTGGCTGAGCCGTTTCACACGATGGGCCACCCGCATGATGCCGACGCGCGGATTGCCGAGGCCCTGACGGATGTTGGCCTGACGCCGTCGGACGCCGACAAGTACATCCACGAATTCTCGGGCGGTCAGCGCCAGCGCATTGCCATCGCCCGCGCGCTGATCACCCGGCCCGAACTGATCGTGCTGGATGAGGCTGTCTCGGCGCTGGACGTTTCCGTTCGCGCCAATGTGCTGGACCTTCTGGCCGACCTACAGGCGCGCTATGGCCTGAGCTACCTCTTCATCACCCACGATCTGCAGGTCGTCCGCGCCATCACCGACCGGGTGCTGGTCATGCAGGCGGGCCGGATCGTTGAAGAAGGCCCGACCGAGCGGGTGCTTTCGGCGCCGGAACATCCCTATACTCGCGACCTAATCGCTGCCGCGCCGGCTATTCCGGCGGAATGGAGGAACCATGCCTGAACGCGTCTGGTACCCGACCGACCAGCTTTTCATTGCGGGGCAGTGGCGCGAGGCCTCTGACACGCTGCCGGTTGAGAACCCCTCGACCGGTGCGGAAATCGGGCGGATCGCGCGCGGTACTGCTGCGGATATCGATCAGGCGGTGGCCGCTGCGGAAACCGCCCGGCACGGTGAATGGGGCCGGATGACGGCAACCGAGCGGGGCCGTGTGCTGACGCACATCGGTCAGTTGGTGACCGAACGCGTGGATGATCTGGCCCGGATCGAGGCCATGGATGTGGGCAAGCCCCTCAGACAGGCCCGCGCCGATGCCGTGGCGCTGGCGCGGTACATGGAATTCTATGGCGGCGCGGCGGACAAGGTGATGGGCGAGACCATTCCCTATCTGGATGGCTACACCGTCTATACATTGCGCGAACCCCATGGCGTGACGGGGCATATCGTGCCCTGGAACTACCCGATGCAGATCATCGGCCGCTCGGTCGGCGCGGCGCTGGCGATGGGCAATGCCTGCGTTCTGAAACCGGCCGAGGAGGCTTGCCTGACCGCGTTGGCCTTCGCAGCGCTGGCGGCCGAGGCCGGCTTGCCCGAGGGTGCGTTGAACGTCGTGCCGGGCCTGGGCGAGGAGGCGGGTGCGGCCTTGGCGGGACACCCCGGCATCCATCATATCTCGTTCACCGGCTCGGTCGGGGTCGGTAGCCTGGTGCAGGCGGCCGCGGCGCGGAACGTGGTGCCTGTGACGCTGGAGCTTGGCGGCAAGTCGCCCCAGGTGGTGTTCGCGGATGCCGACCTTGAGGCCGCCCTGCCGTTTCTGGTGAATGCCGGTATCCAGAATGCGGGCCAGACCTGCTCGGCCTCGTCGCGCATTCTGGTCGAGCGCTCGATCCTCGGTGAGGTGACGCAGCGCATGGCCGAGCGCTACCAGGCACTGAGGGTCGGCCCGGCGCTTGCCGATCTGAATGTCGGGCCGCTGATCTCGGCGCGTCAGAAAGAGATCGTGACCGGGTTTCTGAGCAAGGCGGATGGTCTGACGATCGCCGCGACAGGGCAGCTTGCCGATGACGCGCCCAAGGCCGGGCATTATGTGGCGCCCACTTTGCTGGCGGACGTTCCCCCGGATCACATACTGGCACGCGATGAGATTTTTGGCCCGGTGCAGGTGATCATCCCCTTCGACGGTGAAGGCGAGGCCGTGGCCATCGCCAACGGCACCGATTATGGGCTTGTGGCCTCGGTCTGGACAAAAGACGGTGCCCGGCAGATGCGCATGGCCAAACGGTTGCGCGCCGGTCAGGTCTTTCTCAACAATTACGGCGCAGGCGGCGGGGTGGAGCTGCCTTTCGGCGGTGTCGGAAGATCGGGCCACGGGCGTGAGAAGGGTTTTGAGGCGCTTTATGGGTTTTCCGTTCTGAAAACGGTGGCAGCGCATCACGGCTGACGCCAACGCTATCTGGGCTGTCGGAGCGGGGGTTTCACACCCCCGTGGGATATTTTTGTCAGAAGGAAGGGGAGATTCAGGATTTGTTTATCCTCGCGATGATTATTTGGGCTCGCGGTACAGGCTGGGAAGCCGATGACCGTTCAGTGGGAAGGCGCCCTGTCTTTGATTTGTAGAGACAGGGCGCTGGAACCGCATCCGCCTGTTCTTTCTGATAGAAGTATCCTCCGGGGGTTTGCCATTTTCGCGCCATTGGTCCGAGCGACAATGGCGACGGGTGGAAAAGCCCCGGCCTTCACGCCAGGAGATCGGCCAGAACCAGTGCCATGACCTTCGCGCTGTCGACCATGTCATCGACGCCGATCCATTCGTCGGGCTGATGGGCCAGGTCGAGGATGCCGGGGCCGTAGGCGATGCAGTTCGACAGACGCCCGATGCGGTCGATGTGTTTTTGGTCATACGTCCCCGGGCTGACCACGAAATCGGGTTGCCGGGCCAGGACACGCTCAATCGCGGCTGAGGTCGTGCGCACGATGGGGGCGTCTTCGGCGGTCATGGTGGGGTGCACCTCGAAGATGTCGCGCACGTCGTATTCGAAGGTCGGGCGGGTGGCTTTCACCCGCTCCAGAAGGGCAGTCACTTCGCGTTTGACCTCGGCGATATCCTCTTCGATCAGAAAGCGCCGGTCGATGATGATGCGGCAGCGATCGGCGACGCACGGGGCGGGGAGGCCGGTATAATCAGTCTCCTGCTCTGCCTCGCCGCCATGGACCGAGTTGATGTTCAATGTCGATTGCTTTGCCCCTTCGGGCACAACCGGCATTTCGGTGCGTTTGCCGGCCAGCAGGGGGTAGAGCGTGGCCTCCATCTCGGCCAGAACGGCGCCCATGTGGCGGATTGCGCTGTCGCCCAGAAACGGCATCGAGCCATGGGCGATGCGGCCCTTGGTTTCAATCTCGGCCCACCAGACGCCGCGATGGCCAAGGCAGATCCGGTCTTTGTTCAGCGGCTCGGGGATGATGACGTGCTGCACGCGGTCGGGTGCGAAATATCCCTGTTCGGCCAGATAGGCGACGCCGCCATAGCCGCCGGATTCCTCATCGGCCGTGGCGGAAATCTCGATCGCGCCGCGATAGTCGGGGCAGGCGGCCAGAAACGCCTCGGCCGCGATCACTGAGGTCGCCAGCCCGCCCTTCATGTCGCAGGCGCCGCGCCCGTAGATGCGGCCCTCGCGCAGTTCACCCCCGAACGGATCGACACTCCAGCCATGACCCACCTCGACCACATCATGGTGGCTGTTGAAATGTACGCACTCGCCCCCGGCCGCACCCTCATGCCGGGCGACGAGGTTCCAGCGCGGATGCTTGTCGTTGTCCGCGGGGGCGCCTTTCGCGCGGATCATCTGAACCGTGAAACCGGACCGCGCCAGACGCTCGCCCAGATACTCGCAAATCTCCTGATAGCAGCGGCCCGGCGGGTTCAGCGTGGGGATAGCGATCAGATCCTGGGTCAGCCGGATCAGGTTGTCGCGGCGGGCCTCAATTTCGGCAAAAAGACGGGTATCATGGCGCATCGGCAGGACCCTATGGACAGACTGATTTCCATGCAACACCTGCCGAAAAGCGGATGACGCGGGTGATGTATTTTGCGATAACACCCCCAAATGACACACAAGTGATTGCCCTGGAGGGAGAGTTATATGGCCGATTTCGACGCACAAATTCGCAAAAGCCAAAATGAAGTTGCCGAAGCGCAAGCCAAGATCAGCGCGCTGACAAGCCGCATTGAAACCGCGCGCACCAAGATGAAATCGGGCGATGATGTCTCGATCGACATCGAGAACGCCACTTTGGACGATGTGCACCAACATACCGAGCTGATGAATGCCAATATCGCCGAGCTGATCATGGGGCTCGACGACGTAACGGCGGGCTTCTCGAAAGACTTTGACGAGATGCGCAGCAAGACCGGTATGGAAAGCTTCATCGGCATCTTTTCCAAGGGAAAAGCCGAATCGATGCGTCAGGAGCGGATGCGCACGGCCTCGGTCGATGACAAGCTGCAGGACCTGATTGGCAAATCCGACGTGATCGTGAAATTGCTGCAAAGCCAATTGGATACGCTGAACCTGCATAAGGAAAAGGTTGAAGCCAATCTGGGCGAAACCCTGGCCGAGCGTGAGATGACCGTGGGAGAGTTAGAGGGGCTGCGCGCCTCGATTCAGGGGATGGATCCGCGCATTATCGAGCTTGAGAACAAGATCAGCGTCGAACAGGACGCCGCCGCCCGCACCAAGCTGGAAAGCGAGCTGGCCGAGTTGAATGGCCAGTACAACGAAATGGTGCAGCAAGAGCAGGTCAGCGTCGCCAAAAGTCAGACGCTGGAGCGTTACATCGAAAAGGGCAAGACATGGGTCGATTCGCTGCAAAACCAGGCGGCGACGCAGATGGTGCTGATCAACAAGCTGCAGACGGACACCAAGCAGCGGGTCGTGCTTTATGATGCGCTGACCAAATCGCTGAAAACTGCCCAGCAGCAGGACGTTGCGCACCGGATCAACGAAATCGGCGTGCAGACGGATAAAGAGGCGCAGGCCGCGATGGCAGCCATCGGGTCGGCCACCAATGACCGGATGGCCGACATGATGGAAGCCCATGAAGACCACATGGTCTTTGCCCGTAAAGTGCTGGAACAAAAGGCCAAAGCCGACGAGCGCTTTGCCCGCCGGTTCCAGGAGATCGTCGAGAAGCATGACAAGAACGTCTACGGCGGCGGGGCGTGACGATAGCGGAGAAACTCTTTCTGGTGCTTCGCGGGGCTTACATCGCTGCATTCCAAAGGGGTGGCGGCAATGGGTGATATTGACCTCACCCGCGATCATGTCTCGCTGGACGACACGTTCGCCACGCGGCGCTATTTCCGCAAGTTCGAAACGATTACGGGCCATCTGGCCCGTGTCGCCGCCGAGATGGAAAAGGACGGATCGCTCTCACGCGAGGATGTGGGTGTTCTGGGGGCTTATCTGGCGCGGATTGCGGCGACGTTTCGCACATTGTCGATGAAGTACCTGATGACGGGACGTGAGACCGGCAGCGTTTTCGGCGGCCTGACCATCGACAAGGTGGAAAGCGGATTTCCGGTGCAGCGCGAGTTGCTGACGTTGGCCAATGACACGTTGCAGGCGGCCAATCACCTGAACTCAATGCCCGACCGCGCGACGCTGATCGACCGGATGGTGCGCCAGATCGTGAGTAACCTAGAGATCCCGACCCGGCTGCAATTCGCTATGTCGCAGCGGCTTTATTACTCGGGCCTGCTGGAGGAAAAGCTGTTCTACGCGCAGAATGATCCGCAGGCCGTCTGGGTGGGCGAGGACAAGACGGGCCGGCACCGATTTTTGATCCATTGGGCCGTCTATGACAGCCAGATCAACCTGCCCACCATCTACCTGATGGAGGTCGAAGATAGCGGGCGCTGGCCGCTTCCGAATGATGAGCGGCGCTGGCCCCAGGTGCAGGCGCATCTTGCAGCCCAATCCATGGGTGGGCTGAAACTGCTGACGATCGCCAGCGGGTTCGATGCCGATTTTAACGATCTGCATCCCAAGCGTCTGCGGCGGTTTCATGTGGGGCCGATGTATTCCTCGGCCTTCACCAAGCAGGTCGGGCCGATCCGCCGCGTGCTGGAGGAGGCGCGGGCGCCCACCGGCGAGGATTGGACGCTGGCCTGGACGGTCGAGACGCTGGAGAGCGAGCGGGTGATGGAGGAGAAATCCGGCTGGTTCAGCACGGTTGAGCGGCAGATCTTCGCGCTCGACCCCTTTGCGGGGCGGGGGGTCGATACCGGCGCCACGCGCACTGAACGTGCGATCATCATGCCCGAACGCGCCTATCAGGTGCTGGCGGAAGAGCGGCCGCCGGGGTTTTCCGCGGTCCGCAAATTTGTCGTCGGGCGTGGGGGGCGCGTGTTGAGCTATGCCTGATCCGCTTGCAATTGAGTATTTGGACCTGAGTGAAGGGGGCCGGTGCTTGCCCCAAAAGGAGATTTCATGAGCCTACCGCGTGACACAATGGAATTGGGTGAAGAGGATATTCTCAAGCATTATCCGGCGGCCGTCGAAATGCTGATGGGCATCGATCATACGCCGCGGCTGGCACAGGCGCGGCTGATCCCGTCGTCGCCCGAACGCTCGCCGGGTGTGTCGGCGATGAACCGGCGGTTCCGGTCGACCACGCCCGGCATGATCACCCGCACGATGAGCCGCCCTGACGGCGTGCGCCTTCTGGATCGGTTTGCCGAGATGGATGACGATGACCCGCTGACCTCGACCGTGCAGGCAGCGGTGGCGATGGGGCTGCGTCGGGCGCTGGCGATCGCATTGGCCGTGGGCGACGCCTTCGCCGACCAGACACCCCTGACCGAGCTGAAGCGCGCCAATCTGGAAGGCCGCCTGTCCGAGCCGCGCAAGCTGGAATTTTCCGAGCTGCTGGCGGCCGAGGCCTTGGCCGTGCTCTATACCTTCGGCAACGCGATGTCGTTTCTTCTGGCCGCCCAGGCGACCGAGCGCACGGTCGAGGTGGGCAGCGTCGATGAGGTGCTGACCGACAACGCGCCGCTGGCGCTGCATGGCGCGATTTGGGAGCTGGACCAGAAGCTGGCCGCCCATGCCACCGACGATGCGACGCTGGTGGCCACGATCCTGGCCTATGCCGAGCAATTGATGGAGAAGGTGGCGCTGCGGGCCGAGGGCGAGCCGCGCACCGGCCCGTTCGGCACGGCCAGCTACCGGGTCGAGGCCGACGATTTCACCATATCGGGCTTCACCCCCGCCCGCCGCGGCAAGGGCGCGGCCCTGGTGATGAGCTTCAAGAAACCGCATGAGGTGGTGGGCAACCATATCGCCAAATATCAGGCGATGCGGCTGGCCAAGATGGTGATGGCGTATGACTTCGAAAAGCGCCTGAACCCGTTTGCCGAGCTTGGCGGTTTCATCTTCACCTTCATGGGCGACGGCAAGCCCGGCACCGGCAAGACCACCCTCATTCAGATGATGGCGGGGCTGATCAACGAATATTGCCAGGTCGCGGGCTATGCCTTCCGCTATCAGAACCTGTCGATCGAGAATGTCGACAGCTATCAGGGCAAATCGGGGCAGAACGCCAAGGCGTTCATCACCAATGTGATGGACCCAAATGTGATCGGCTTCGGCACGGTCGACGATATCGACCAGATCGCGGGCAAGCGCGGCGACCGGCAGTCAAGCGCGGGCCAGCAGGAGATCACGGCCGTTCTGATGGAGGCGTTCTCTGGTGCCGGCACCGTGGTGCGGGGCAACTGCACCTTCGGCATGTTCTCGAACTACCCCGAGAATGTCGATGATGCTCTGCGTCAGCGGGCAGGCGCGCGGTTTCTGGTCGACGGGCCGCAGACGCGCGACGATTACATCGACATCCTCGCGCTTTTGATGGGCAAGAACCACAAGATCCCGCTGGGCGATCATGAGCTTTACGCCGCCCAAGAGATCAAGCGCGCCGTGGCTGCCAGTTTTGAGAGCCACAACCAGCCCAAGGAAGACGGCCTGATTCGGGTGTGGGACCAGACCCAGGCCAAGATCGGCAAGCTGGATACCATCGCCAAGATCGGCACCTATCTGAAGGCGATCCAGGAGGCGGACGAACGCTTCACCGGCCGGTCGATCAAGAACATCACCGATGCGATCAAGGTCCGCGCGATGGATTTCGAGCTGCCGGATGAGTGGATGGAAACCCCCGAGCTGTTCCTCTTCAAGTCCTATGAAGAGAAGAAGGCGATGATCGAAGACCTCAGCCGCCCGATCACCGTCGACATGGTGATCCAGGAGGTCAACCGCTACGCCGACAGCGAATTCCGCTATGCCGACAAGTCCGACGAGGTGGCCATCGAAAACATGGTCCGCGATTTCGGCCGTCAGGAAGAGGCCAAGCGGCGGTATCTGGAGACGAAGGGGTGATCGAAGCCGAAGCCATCGGTTGGTGGAATACGGGATTTCCGCTTGTGCTTCTCAGCGTTCTGGCGGCCCTTCTGCCTTGGTGGATTGTGCCCGGCAAAACACGCGCGCACAGTACCGTGGCCGCAGGCGTACTGACATCTGCCGTGATGCTTTTTGCGATCGGGGCTGGTCTGATGGCACTGATTTACGCCGCGCGTGGCGCCGAAATTCAGGCTGCTTTTGACGTCGCGCCGGATGGCGTGGTGGTGTTCTTCCTGCGACTTTCGGCCTTCACGGCGATGGCCTGGGGTCCGATCCTGGTGCTTGTCTGGTTGGCTATGGCTCAACGGGTGGAAAAGCTGAAGGGCGAAGACTTGATGGATGAGGAACGAGGGTGATGGGATGGTAGCGCCGAATCTTTCCCAGTTTCCTCCTATAGAGAGTTTCGCAATAGTTGCGGTCATCCTATTGGTGCTTGCCGCTTTCTTGCCCAGGTGGTTCGCCAGAAGACTTCCGCTGGGCGCAGGTGGATTTATCGGAAATGCTTCATTAACAGCGATTTGTCTGTCGATTTCAGCACTGCTATTGCTTCTTTTCATTTTCGAGCTGAGCAAGCCATCTTTCTATGTGTCTGTGTCAGACGACGCGTTCACTGCCCTCATTAACCATTCTAGAATGGCGGTCGGGTTGAGCGTTCTTTGGGGGCCAGTTGCTTTGGTAAGTTTGTTGACAGTCCCTGATCCATTTGCAGAGCAAAACATATGAAGCGCCTCATTGAAAAAGGCCTGATGTTCGGCAACCTCGTTCCGGTGGACACTCCGGCGCTGGTTGAGCGGTATAATCGCGCGCTCAAGATGCTGACGGGCAAGACGACCGATCTGCCGGATTTCCATGTCGATATCTCAGGCTTTTCGCCGGAGATCGGGCATGCCTTTGGCGATGACCTCTACCTCAACCCCAATGGCTGCAACCGGCAGTTCATCCTGCTGACCACGGCGCAGAAACACGCGCCGTTGCTCAATGCGCAATTCTCAACCTCGCGCGGCATCCTGCGCCAGTTCATCGAAGAAAATGAGGCCTACCTCTTTGCCCTGACCGCGCAGGATGCGGTGGCGGGCGAGTTGGACAATTCGGTCTTCGACCTGTCGTCGCCCGCGCGCCTTTTCGATATCCGCAAGATCACCATCAGCGCCGACACGACCGAGGCGCATGTGGCTGACGGCCGCAAGCTGACCGACAAGATCGACCGCTTCCGGACCGAGCCTGACGCCTGGTACGACGACGTCCTGATCGCCGAAATGATTGGGCTGGCCAAGAAGACCGGCGACGTGACCCGCAACCCGATTGAGCTGAAGGCCAGAAGCTTCACGCAGGAAAATTTCTGGACCGCGCATTTCGGCGGCCTCTATCTTTTCCGCGATGTCGAGGAACCCGCCACCATCGCCGTCAAACCCAAGGCCGATCTGGCGTCGCTGCCCCCAGGCCGGGTGCTGGATTTCACCGAACGCAACGCCATCGCGCGCTTTCTGGACGACAACGATCTGGTCGAACCCATCGTCAAGGCGCGCGGGATAGATGCGGGTGCCATCATCCAGCAGAAGATGGATTTCATCCTGGTCGATGTCGCCTCGACCCTGGGTGTCGATCTCGGCGCCGCCACGCGGCGTGACCTGCGGCAGGTGGCGCAAAAGCTGGGCTCGGCCCTGCCCGAGGAATTTATGGGGCTGGCGGCTTTGCTGCGCTGGGTGCAGGGCGGTGGCAACTGGCCGCGCATCACATCGGCCCATCCGGCCTATTTCTACTCGCTCCGGTCACGCCCGCACAAAGACCGTGACCTGGTCAACATGATGCTGTCCGAACTGGCGCCCCTTGATATCCGCCAGCTTTTCATCTGCCACAAACAGGCTTTCTATGCCGCCTATGCCGGGTGGAGCGAGACCAAGAAGGCCTATGTCGCCGACTTTCTGGCGCGCGAATACCAGATCGACAAATCCGGTGCGCGCGAGGCCCTGTTCGGCCACGAGCCCGGCATGGACGAGCCCGAGCGCCAGGACGACAAGCGCCCCGACCTGATCGGCCTTGTCGGCCCCTGGGGCGCCGTGAGGAGGCCCCGAAAATGATCGCCCTGATCCGCCTGACCATCATCAGCTTCATCGTGCTCAGCATCTTCTACGTGCTGATCCGCATCTACTCGCGCTCGCTCCGCCGCGAGAAGCTGGAAAAGCAATGGGTGGAAGAGGGTAGTATCGGCGACCGCGCTGCATATGTAGAGGCCGGGATGAAGGAGTATGATCAATCGATCCGGCCGCGGCTGATCATCCTTGTCTATTTCATTCCGATGATCGTGGTGTTTACCATGCTCTACGTCACCAACTTCATGTGAGGGTCTGAAAGATGCGCTACGTAAAATGGACCCTGGGCGTACTGATCGCGCTTTTGCTGTTTTCGTTCTTTCACTACACCCTGCCGCAGCGCGATATCGTGCGGATCGTGAATACCGAAGTGCGGCGCATCGATTTTGGCGAGAACTCGATCTTCTGGGCGTCGCCCGATGTGGGCACCGATGGCAGCAATGCGGTGAACCGCGATGTGCGCTTCATCGAGACGGTGCAGGCCGACGGCGACATCATGGTCTATCGCAATGAAGATACCGGCTGGGGCTGGCCGCCCTATTTCAAGCTGGACAGTTCAAACCTGCAGGCCGAAACGCGTGATCTGGTGTCCTCGCGCGAGGCGCCGATCTGGGTGGCGCTCACGCATTATGGCTGGCGGAATGAGTTTCTGACGATCTTCCCCAATGCCGTCGGCGTGCGCCGGGTTGAAGGGCCTGACGTGTCGCTGTTCCCATGGCTCAACCTTGTTATCCTGACCGTATTGGCGGGAATGCTGCTGCTACTCTGGCGTATGTGGCGGCAATTCCGCGAGCGCACGATCGACCCGGTGATCGACCGCGCTGGCGAGGCATGGGACGGCGTCGACGAACGCGCCAGCGAAACCCGAGGCCGCGTCCAGCGCTGGCTCGACACCTGGCGCGACAAGCCGCGTAAGTAGCTGGGTTTACAGGAATGGCTGAGTAAGACGACTTGGCCAGTCGGCTGCTGTGGACATTTTATGTTGAATAAGCAGCTCGACTAAAACAACCAGTCCCGATCAATTCGAGCTTTGATTGCGTATGGGAGGTTTCAGAAATCGAATGCCGCCTGTGCTTTCTGGAGCAGAAAGCTGCCGGAGAAGAGCTTGCCGCTGCACGGGATTTGCGAACAGAAGAACCCCGTCCGTCTCCAGAAGTGACAAAGTTACCGGGTTGTCGAGCTCTCGCTGAAGCTGTCCGATCTGATGACCGTAGCCGACAAGGATGAAGAGCGGCGCTATGGATGCAGCCATATTTTTGGCAAACGCTTCGGCTCCACCATCTTCGAAAATTGCATTCACGGCTTCCAACTGCACGATCAACTCTTCAGCCGCGATTACAGTTGGGTCGTCCGAACCGGATGGCACGGCTTGGGCACGGGCTTTGCCAAGTGCATCCGCGTATCGCTGTCGGTACTCTTCCGATAGGATTTCTTCCATCGTTGCGCTTTCGTCCGCGCGCAAAAGTGCGGCAATCGATGAAAGCTGTTCGGGGGTATAAATCAAAAGATATCTTTCGGCGGTTTGAGACAAAAAATGATCAACGAACGGCGCGATATCGTCTTCAGGTATCAGTTCAATAAATCGGTCGATATCGGCGATCTCAATCCCAAGTTCTGAGAGGGGCCTGTGGTAGACAGAGACAAATGCACTTTTAAGATGGCGCCGCACGAACTCCAGTGTGTCAGGGTCCATGTTGCGTTGAACGATGTAGCTTGCATCTGCTTGGGGCGTGGCCAAAGCAGATTGACCATTGAGTAGAAGCATTGTTGACAAAAATATTTTGAAGAGACCATTCATCTGAAGATAATCCGAAAATATAGAATGCTGAATGCTTTGACGCGATTAGAGAGGTCTACATTGGTTTTGGGGCTAATTTTTGACCTATTGGAACTCGATTGCAAACACGACGGCAACATTGAAAACAGATAGCGATATGTCTGTTGAAAACTGTCATTTGTGCGATGCCCAGCATGGGTGAAAGCCAATCCTCTGCGCCTTCGTCGCGCATATTGCTGGTAATTCTCCTCTGCCGAGGTTTCCGTAGTCTTACGCAACTACGAACTCGGTGTCGCTATAGCCCTGCAGATAGAGAAGCGATGTTAGGTCGCCGTGGTTCACGCGCAGATCGCATTCGGCCGCGACCGAGGGCTTGGCGTGCAGCGCCACGCCCATGCCAGCCGCACCCAGCATCCCCAGATCGTTTGCGCCATCGCCGACGGCAAGTGCGTCGGCAGGCGCGATGCCCATCTTCGTGCAGGTTTGGTGCAGCGCGTCCACTTTCGCGTCACGCCCGAGGATCGGCTGTGCGACCTGGCCGGTCAGAATATCATCCTGCGCGAGCAGTACATTCGCGCGGCTTTCGTCAAAGCCGAGGGCCGCGCCGATTGGTGTCGCGAAGCCTGTGAATCCTCCTGAAACCAGAAGAGTGCGGGCACCATGGGCCTTCATCGTGGCAAGCAATGTGCGGCCACCAGGGGTGTAGGTGATCTGGCTCTCCAGGACGTCCTGAATGACAGTCTCGGGCAGCCCTTTCAGCAGGCTGACACGCTCGGTCAGGGCACCTTCAAAGTCCAACTGCCCATCCATCGCACGGGCAGTGATCTCGGCCACGCGGGCTCCCACACCGGCGCGCTCGGCCAGTTCGTCGATGCATTCCTGCTGGATCATGGTCGAGTCCATATCCGCGATCAGCAGGCGTTTGCGCCGACCCTCACCGGATTGCACGGCCAGATCGACGCTCTCGGCCTGAAGGCTCTGCCAGACGTCCCAAAGGTTCTGCGGCCTGTCCGCCAGGGGAAACTCTGCTGCGATATCGGGAGACAGCCAGACAGCCTCGCCGCCACCCCAGGCATTGCGCAATGCATCGACCATCGCGCCAGAAAGGCCGCGCTGTTCCGGTGAGCTGACAAGCGTTGCGACAAACATGAAGGCGATCCCGACCCCGCGTAATTTGCGGTAGTGACGGCGAGGGTGGTCCCCGCCGCCCTTGGTCGCTTATTCCTCGGGGCCGAGGGCTGACAGGCCCTTGAGGATATCGATCGCGTAGGCCAGCTGATAGTCTTCCAGACGCAGCTCGGCGGCGGCTTCTGCCTTGGCGCGCTCATCCTCGATCTGGCGGCGCTCATCCTCGCTCAGGCTGTCATTCTCAAGGCTGCCGCGCAGGTCTGCCTCAAAGCGGCTGCGCGCGGTGGCGTCCTCATCTTCCTCAACCTCGGGCTGCCGCGGCGGTTGCGCTACAACAATGTCGGGCGACACGCCAAGCGCCTGGATCGAGCGGCCTGACGGGGTGTAATAGCGCGCCGTGGTCAGGCGCATGGCGCCGTCGCCCCGCAAAGGCATGACCGATTGGACCGAGCCTTTGCCGAAGCTTTTCTCACCGATCACGATGGCGCGGCGATGATCCTGCAACGCGCCTGCGACGATTTCGGAGGCCGAGGCAGAGCCGCCATTGATCAGCACGACCATCGGCTTGCCTTCGGCCAGATCGCCCTCGGTCGCGTTGAACCTATCGCCATCCTGCGGATCACGCCCGCGGGTCGAGACGATCTCGCCCGCGTCGAGGAACGCGTCCGAGACCCGGATCGCCTGGTTCAGCAGACCGCCCGGATTATTGCGCAGATCCAGAACGAAACCGTTTACCGCGTCGGGGCCACCGGCCTCTGCCACCGCTTCTTTCAACCCTTCCTCAAGGTTAGGGTAGGTCTGTTCGTTGAACGTGGTCACGCGCAGCACCACCGTGTTGCCCTCAACCCGGGTCCGCACGGCGGTCAGCTTGATCGTGTCGCGTATGATCGAGACGTCGAACGGTTCATCCACGCCCTCGCGCACAACGGTGACAATGATCTCTGACCCGACGGGCCCGCGCATCATATCGACCGCATCGTTGAGGGTGAGGCCCAGAACCGACTGGCCGTCGACATGGGTGATGAAATCGCCCGCTTCCATCCCGGCCTCGTCCGCCGGGGTACCGTCCATCGGCGAGACGACCTTCACGAACCCTTCTTCCTGGGTCACCTCGATGCCCAGCCCGCCAAATTCGCCGCGGGTCTGCACCTGCATGTCAGAGGCATCGTCGGGCGAAAGGTACGAGGAATGCGGATCAAGCGAGGTCAGCATGCCGTTGATCGCGGCTTCGATCAGATCGGCCTCATCCACCTCTTCCACATATTCCGAGCGGATCCTCTCGAAGATATCTCCGAAGAGGTCGAGCTGTTCGTAGACCGAACTGTTCCGGTTCGCCTCCTGGGCGATCAGCGGTCCGGCGATTTGCGTGGTCGCGACCACTCCGGCGACCGTTCCCGCAATTGCGGCCAAGACGAACTTCTTCATACCATCATCCTCTCTCCAGAGCGAACCAGGTACCGGGATCGACCGGCTCGGCGTTCTCTCTCAACTCTATATAAAGCGTTTCTGTTCGCTCTATGCCACCGCCTTGTTGCACCGCGCCCAGAAATTCCGCTGCGTCAGGCGTTCTACCGCCCATCAGTCCAAGGGGCGTGCCTTCGGTCAGCACCTGATTTTGCTCAGCATATACCTCGCCAAGGCCCGCGAAAACCAACAGATAGCCCGCCGCGGGTTCAATGACGATCACTTTTCCGTAGTCGAGGAGGGGCCCGGCATAGCGCACGGTCGCCGCCGCCGGGGCCGTGACCAGCGCCAAGGGCCGCGTGGCCAGCACCAGGCCGGGCCGCTGGACACCGGCGGCGTCGGGCTCGTCAAAGCTGCGCAGAAGCGTTCCCTGAACCGGCAATGGCAGCGCACCTTGCAGCGATCGAAAGTCGGGCGTGTCGGGATTGGCCCCCATCAGCGGAACAGCCGTCAGGCCTGCGGCAAAGCTTTCCAGCGTATCGGCGCTTTCCAGAATGGCGACCAGCGCCTCGGGATCATCCGAAAAGCGCTGCGGCAGATCGGTGCGTTCGGCAATGGCCTGCGAGAGGGCCGTGCGCGCCTCTTGTGCGCCGCGCAGACCGTCGGCCAGCGTATTGGCGGCCCCCTCCTGAAGCGAGCGGAGGACAGCGACCTCCTGCAATTCCGCGCGCAGAATTTCGGCCTCGGCCTGCAGGGCGGGGGTGACATCGGCCAGCATCATGCCGGATCGCGCCGTGCCCAGAGGGCCCGCCGGATGCAGCAGCAGAAGCGGCCCGGGGCTTTGCTGCATGCCTGCCAGAACGCCGGTTAGCCGGGCGATATCCTCGCGCTTGGCCTGGAAGGCCAGTTCGATCGTCTGTTCGCGGATCGCGGCCCGGCGGAGGCCTTCGCGCAGGGCCGTCAGCCCCTCCTCATAGGCGCGCACCGTCTGGGTCAGGGCGGCGACCCGGTCGCGGGCGCCGTCGGCCTCCTGCAAGGCCAAGGCGGCGGTCGACAGCGCTTGCGCCGCGCGCCGCGCGGTCAGCAGGGTCTCGGTGTCCTGCGCCGCGGCGGGCTGGACCAGCGTCAGGGCCAAGATGAGGGCGGCGCGGATCATCGCCGGATCAGGCTCTGGCCCGTCATCTCGGGCGGCAGGTCAAGGCCCATCAGCTCAAGCAAGGTGGGCGCCAGATCGGCCAGCCGGCCTTTTACCAATGTCGCACCATCTGGCCCCCCGACCAGGATGACCGGCACGGGGTTCGTGGTATGCGCCGTGTGCGGGTTGCCGGTGTCGGGGTCGATCATCACCTCGCAATTGCCGTGATCGGCGGTCACGATCATCGCGCCGCCGGCCGTTTCAAGGGCCTCCAGCGTCTGCCCCAACCCGTCATCGACCGCCTCGCAGGCCGCGATTGCCGCAGGAATGCTACCGGTATGGCCGACCATATCGGGGTTGGCGAAATTCACGACGATCAGATCATAGCCCGCGCCGATCGCCTCAACCAGCTTGGCGGCGACTTGGGGCTCGGACATCTCGGGCTGCAGATCGTAGGTGGCGACATCGGGCGATTTCGGCATCGAGCGGTCTTCGCCCTTCTCGGGGCTCTCCTGCCCGCCATTCAGGAAGAACGTGACATGTGGGTACTTCTCGGTCTCGGCCAGGCGGAATTGTTTCAGCCCGTGCTGCGCGACCCAGGCGCCCAGCGTGTTCACGATTTCCTGCTTGGGATAGGCGGTGGTCATGAAGTCGTCGTGGGACTTTGAGTAATCCACCATGCCCAGAAGGCCGGCCCAATCGGGGCGCTGGCCGGTGTCGAATTCGCTGAAGTCGGGGTTGCCGATGGCGTGCAGGATCTCGCGCGCCCGATCGGCCCGGAAATTGAGGCAGAAAAAGCCGTCACCGTCCTTGGCGCCTGCATAGCCGCCGATCACGGTCGCGGCGATGAATTCGTCGGTTTCGTCCTTGCTGTAGGCCGTACCCACCGCTTCGGCGGCGGTGTCGGCCTTGCGGCCCTCGCCGCGGATCATCGCGGCATAGGCCTTTTCGACCCTGTCCCAGCGGTTATCGCGGTCCATCGCGAAGTAGCGGCCGATCACCGTTGCGATATGGGCTGTGTCCGGCAATCCCTCGGCAAGCTCGGGCACGAAGGCGTCGGCGGATTTCGGGGGCACGTCGCGGCCATCGGTGATGGCGTGGATCGCCACGGGGACGCCCTTGTCGGTCAGCATCTTCGCGGCGGCCAGGATGTGGCGGGTATGGCCATGCACCCCGCCATCGGACACGACACCCATCAGATGCGCCGTGCCGCCCGAGGATTTCAGCGCGTCGGCAAAATCCAGGATCGCCTCGTTCTCGAAGAAGCTGCCATCCTCAATGGCAAGATCGATCATCCCCAGATCCATCGCCACCACGCGGCCCGCCCCGATATTGGTGTGACCCACTTCCGAATTTCCCATCTGGCCCTTCGGCAGGCCGACATCGGGGCCATGGGTGATCAGCGTTGCGTTGGGGCAGGTTGCCAACAGCCGGTCGTAATGCGGTGTCTTCGCCAGATAAGGCGCGTTCCCCTCGCCCGGAGGGGCCAGACCCCAGCCATCGAGAATGCAGAGGATAACGGGTTTCGGTGCGCTCATGCCGGGTCCTCGATCTTGGGTGCTGCCGTTCTACGTCGCGGCGACCCCAGGGGCAACATCGCGATCCGGGTCACGCCCGGTGGTAGGGCGCGCCACTCAGGATCGACGCGGCGCGATAGAGCTGCTCGGCCAGCATCACGCGGACCAGCATATGCGGCCAGACCATCGCCCCGAAGCTGAGCGTCAGGTCGGCCCGGTTCCGCAGATCCGGCGCCAGCCCGTCGGCACCCCCGATCAAAAACGCCGCATCGCCGCGCCCCGCATCGCGCCACTTTTCCAGATGCCCCGCCAAGTCGGGTGACGATATCTGCCGGCCACGCTCGTCCAGGGCGATCAGAACCGCGCCGTTAGGCACCGTCCGCTCCAACAACGTGGCTTCGGCCGTCATGCCGCTGTTCTTCTTGTCTTCGACCTGATGCTCGGTCACGGGGCCAAGGCCCAGGCTGCGGCCGGTCCGGTCAAACCGGGTCAGATAGTCGTCAACCAGATCACGTTCGGGCCCCGCCCGCAGGCGGCCGACAGCACAGATGTGGACGCGCATCAGGCGTTGGCTGTCTGCGTCCCCGCAGGAAGCCACATCTTTTCAAGCTGATAGAACTCGCGCACTTCGGGGCGGAACACGTGGACGATCACATCGCCCGCATCGATCAGCACCCAATCTCCCGCATCCTTGCCCTCAAGCCGGGCGGTGCGGCCAAAGTCTTCCTTCAGCCGGGTCACCAGCTTTTCCGAGATCGAGGCGACCTGCCGCGACGACCGGCCCGAGCAGATCACCATGTGATCGGCAATGGCCGACTTGCCGCGCAAATCAATCGCGACCACGTCTTCGGCTTTGTCATCGTCAAGGGAAGCTAGGATGCGTTCGAGGAGCTGATCGCTCGAAACACTTTGGGGGTGCCCTTTCATGGACCCTCCCGATGCGGCGTTCTGATCCGCCGCGATGGCGTTCTGTGACAGGACATTGTCCTCCCGAGTGACGCGCCGATCCCGCCCCGGCGCTGGGCATAAGCATAAGGTAACATCGGGGCGGGCAAATCTCAATGGAAAGGCGGCTATGCCCTACGGGCAAGGCGCCAGATCAGCGATGTCCTGTGCATCAAGGAGGTTGCGGATCGCGGCATTCCTGACCAATGGCAGAAAATTGCCGTCCGGTTCGATGCGCAGATAGACCGACCCTTTGTCAGTCTCCTCCGGCCCCGCGCCGATCCGGCAGCCTTCCAGTGTGACGCGGAACGCCCCCGACGTCGCGGCGTCATTCTCGGCCTCCCAAGCGCGGATCGTGGCCTGCTGGGCCCGGAAGTCGTCCAGATCGGCGGGGTTCACGCGATAGCTGGTCAGAACGGCGTCCTCAGCGGCGACCAGACCCGCCGGGCGCCCGGCCAAGGGCAGGCGTTGCAGCGTATAGGTGCCGGCACTGGCCGCGCCGGTATCGCTGCGCTCTGCCGTCAGCAGAATCTTTGCGCTGTCGGGCAGGATATCCAGCCCCTCCGGCAGGGCCAGCAATACTGCGAACCCTCCCGGGTCGGACGTGACGGGCGACAGTTTGGACAATTGCAACAAGGTTGATGGCACCAGCGATGTACAGGCCGATGTCAGGAGTAAAAAGGGTAGAAGGCGTTTCATCAGAATCTCCATTGACGACGATATTTTATCGTAATACAGTAAATTTAATATCTGGAAAGGCCAAATATGACTGTCTCACAAAATACACTTACATTGTCGAACTGGCTCTATCACGCAGTCACCGCGTTTATCGTTGCCCTGCCCCTTCTGGCGCTTTTTCTTATCGGGCAGCGGGTTGCAGCCCCGGATCTAATAACCGGCGACTTTCCCGGCATTCCGATCGCCTCAACCCCTAGTCCCGCAACGATCGTTCTGGCCGGATTGATGGGGTTTCTGCCCATGGCCGCAATGATCTACGCCCTGGTCCAGATGCGCGGGCTTTTCGGCCGCTACCGGCAGGGTGAAATCCTGACGGCGATTTGTGCCCTACATATCAAGGGGATCGGCCAAGGGCTGGTCGCCGGGGCGGCGCTGGGCGTCATCGCCAATTCCTTGCAGATCGTCATCCTGACCTGGGCCAACCCGCCGGGCCAGCGGGTCTTGGCCATCGGCATCGAGACCGACACGATCGGTTTTCTTCTATCCGGCGCGCTGATGATCCTGATCGGGCGCGTGATGGCCGAAGCCGCGCGGGTGGCCGATGAAAACCGGAGCTTCGTCTGATGGAGATCGTGGTGCGTTTGGACGTGATGCTGGCCCTGCGCAAGATGCGTTCGCGCGATCTGGCCGAGCGGGTGGGCATCACCGAGCAAAACATCAGCCTGCTGAAATCCGGCAAGGTCAAAGGCATCCGGTTCGAGACACTGGCCAAGATCTGCGAGGCGCTTGAGTGCCAGCCGGGCGACCTGCTTGAGGCGGTTCAGTCCGACGGCTGAGCCACCCGTTCGGTCGCCAATGTCGATCCCTCCAACACCTTGACCTCGCGTTGCGGGAAGGGGATCGAGATGTTGTTTTCCTTGAACCCATCCCAGAGCGCCAGGAAGACGGCGCCGCGGACGTTTGTCAGCCCCTCGGTGGGGTCCTTGATCCAGAAGCGCAGGATGTAATCGACCGAGCTGTCACCGAACCCCACGATGTGGCAGACGGGGGGGCGGTATTTGAGGACGCGTTCGACCGATTTGGCGGCCTCAACCGCGATCTTGCGCACCTCATGCGGGTCGTCGCCATAGGCGGTGCCAAAATAGATATCGAGGCGCACGAATTCGTTGGAATGCGACCAGTTGACGACCTGGCTGGTGATCAGGTCCTCATTCGGGATCAGGAATTCCTTGCCGTCCCGCGTGACGACGCTGACATAGCGCGCGCCGAGCGCGTTGATCCAGCCGAAGGTCTCGCCCAAGGATATCACGTCGCCCGGCTTGATCGACTTGTCCAAAAGGATGATGACGCCGGACACCAGGTTCGACACGACTTTTTGCAGACCAAAGCCCAGGCCGACGCCGATGGCGCCCGACAGGAAGGCCAGCCCCGTCAGGTCGAAGCCCACCGCCTTCAACCCGATGAAGAACGCCGCGCCATAAAGCGCCACTTGCATGAACTTGACGGCCAGCACCCGCATCGAGGGAGAGATGTCTTCGTTCTCGCGGATGCGGCTGGAGGTGGTCTTCGAAATCAGGCGCGCCCCGGTAAACAACAGGCCCGTGACGACAAGCGCCTTGATGATGGCCAGCGCGGTCAGCCGGAAATCGCCAAACTCGATCGCGACACTGTCGAGGAAGTTCGACGTCACCTCGATCAGGCCGAGGTAATAGAGCGTGACATAGACCCAGAGGCCCCAGGTAACGATCCGCCTCAGAAACGGGTTCTTCACCAGACGCGCGACCAGGCTGACCAGCAACCAGGCCGTTGCGATCGTGGCGATCAAGGCCAGGATGTAGCTGCGGGACGGGAAGATCGTATAGGCGCGCATCAGACCTGTGGCCAGCCACATCAGGCCCACGAAAAAGATCAGCCGCAGCCGCCGATGCAGCACCAGAAGAACGCGCAATTGCCACTTTGGCCGGCCTTCGAGGCCGCGCATCCAGTCGTGAAACCGGGGTCCGACCCACCGCGTCAGCCCCCAGGCCAGGATGAACATCGCCACAACGATGCCAATCTGCCAAAGCCGCGACGCCAAGAGCAGATTGTTAAGCGACATCTCGGCCAAGCGCGCAAGCTCGGCGGCCTGATCGGCCAAGGCGGCGATTTCGTCTTCCATCGGGCTCCCTTCGCGGCCAAGCTTAGGCCGCGCCGCCAAGCGCTTGCAAGCGCGCACTGAAGCGGCGCCGCCAACATCCGGTCCACGCCGAGGCATTGGCACCCCTGCGGTCTTCCGCGACCCTTTCGGCAATCGCTGGGACTTGATCGAACCATCGGTGTAGACTGGCGCCGAAACCGGAAGGGGTGCCGATGTCTGACAAGCCGAAATCCTCGCACTGGATCGATGGCCCGAACGAGATGTCGCGGGCGGCCACGGCCTATTTCGGCGTGAAGGACCGGTCGCAATCCATTGTTCTGGAATTTCTGCACAAGCTTGTGCCGTTCACCTCTGCGGCCGATTTCGGCACTGGGCGCGGGGCCTGGCTGCGCGCGGCGATGACCCTTGGTGTGACGGATATCAGAGGCTACGATATCCCCGAGATTCCGGTGGAAGACCGGAAGTTCCCCGCAAAACACTTTGTCGCCGCTGATCTGGGCCAGCCGATTAAGGCCGGACGGCGCTTTGATCTGGCAATCTCGACCGAGGTGGCCGAGCATATCTCGCGCGCCCACGCCGCCACGTTCATCGCCAATGTCGCGGGCCCGGCCGATCTGGTGCTGTTTTCCGCTGCGATCCCCTATCAGGCCGGCGCGGGCCATGTGAACGAGAATTGGCCGGAATACTGGGCTGGCATGTTCCGCGCGCTGGGCTTTGCGTGCTTCGATATCCTGAGGCTGCGCTTTTGGAATGAGGCTGCAATCCGCTCGTATTATCGCCAGAACCTTTTGGTCTTCGCCCGCGGCGACATGGCGCAGCGGCTTGAGGCGCAAGGCCACCTGCCCGTCGATCAGCCACCCAGCCTGATCCACCCCGAACAATACCTCAAAGCCGTGGGCCGCGCCCTGCCGCCACAACTGGCCCGGGTCGGCGCGGATGTGACCCATTACTACGATTGCGTCACCAAGCCCCCCGATCAGGTCGACGCCAACCCCGACCGCCCCGCCTACGGCCAGGACGCCATCGGCTGGTGGGCGATCCGAAAGCATATGAAGCTGTAACGCGCCCCTTGCGAGACAGGGGTTCAGCCTGTATCTGAGCCCCATGACACGGGTTTTCGACATGGACGATCGCGCGCGGCTGCCTTGGCGGTTTCATGGCGCGCGGAAATTGGCGCGCGCGCGACTTTTCTGACCGCGCCTGCCCCCAATGCCTGTCGAACAAACACCCCCGGGAGATTTCAAATGACTGCCGCGAAAACGCTCTATGACAAGATCTGGGACGCCCACGTTGCCCATGAGGCCGAGGATGGCACCTGCCTGCTCTATATCGACCGCCATCTGGTGCACGAGGTCACCAGCCCGCAGGCCTTTGAGGGGCTGCGCATGGCGGGGCGTACCGTCCGTGCGCCTGACAAGACCATCGCCGTGCCCGACCATAACGTGCCCACCACGCTGGATCGCGCCGATGCCTCTACGATGACCGAAGACAGCCGCATTCAGGTTGAGGCGCTGGACAAGAACGCCCGCGATTTCGGCGTTCATTATTACCCGGTCAGCGACATCCGACAGGGCATCGTGCATATCGTCGGCCCCGAACAGGGCTGGACCCTGCCGGGCATGACGGTGGTCTGCGGCGACAGCCACACCGCCACCCACGGCGCGTTCGGCGCCTTGGCGCACGGTATCGGCACGTCGGAGGTTGAGCATGTGCTGGCCACCCAGACGCTGATCCAGCGCAAAGGCAAGAACATGAAGGTTGAGATCACCGGCAAGCTGCGTCCCGGCGTGACGGCCAAGGACATCACGCTCTCGGTGATCGGGGCCACCGGCACCGCAGGTGGCACCGGCTATGTGATCGAGTATTGCGGCGAGGCGATCCGCGATCTGTCGATGGAAGGCCGCATGACAGTCTGCAACATGGCCATCGAGGGCGGCGCGCGTGCCGGGCTGATCGCACCCGATGAGAAAACCTATGAATACGTCATGGGCCGCCCCCACGCCCCGAAGGGTGCCCAGTGGGAGGCTGCGCTGGCCTGGTGGAAGACGCTTTACTCCGACGATGATGCGCATTGGGACAAGGTCGTCACGCTGAAGGGCGAAGATATCGCCCCGGTTGTGACCTGGGGCACCTCGCCCGAAGACGTGCTGCCGATCACCGGCGCCGTGCCCGCGCCTGAGGATTTCGACGGCGGCAAGGTAGAGGCCGCCAAGCGCTCGCTTGACTATATGGGCCTGAAACCCGGCCAGAAGCTGAGCGAGATTGAGATCGACACGGTCTTCATCGGGTCCTGCACCAACGGCCGGATCGAAGACTTGCGCGCGGCGGCCGAAATCCTGCGCGGCAAGAAGATCAAGGACGGTCTGCGCGCCATGGTCGTGCCGGGTTCGGGCCTTGTGCGTGCTCAGGCTGAGGAAGAAGGGCTGGCCGATGTGTTCAAGGAGGCGGGCTTCGAATGGCGCCTTGCGGGCTGTTCGATGTGCCTGGCGATGAACCCCGATCAGCTGAGCCCCGGTGAACGCTGCGCAGCCACGTCCAACCGCAACTTCGAAGGCCGCCAGGGCCGCGGCGGCCGCACCCACCTGATGAGCCCCGCCATGGCCGCCGCCGCCGCCATCACCGGCCGCCTGACGGATGTGCGCGAAATGATGTGAGAAGAAATCCATGGGCCAGCCGAGCAGTGAGAACAGGCCTGACTGGCCATTCATCCAAAACGGTGCGGTCACGCTGTTCCGCAAGCAAGGCATTCTCGATGCGGCGACCCTTGTTCTGTCTGGCGACGGCTACCGGGTCCACCAGATAGATTGCGGCACCGAGACCAGCATGATGCGCGATTTTGCCATCGCTTTGTTCTGGAATGAAAAGTTCGGATATCAGCCGGATCATCTGAACCTCAACGCGCTGAACGATGCACTGAGATACGAGCCGCGTCTGGATGCACCTAAGGTTTTGCTGGTTTTCAACCGATTTGCCGGACTTCTAAAACGCGGCAAAGACCAAGCCCACGCTGTGTTGGATGTCGTTGAGTATCAGTCGAGAGATCGTCTTCTTCACGACGCGCGGCTTTTGGCCTTTGTGAAGAGCAATGATCCGAACCTCCACCTCGACGGTCTTGGCGGGCGCCTGGCCCAATGGAACAATCAGGAATGGTTCATCGCATCGCGGGCTTAAGCAGCCTCGGCCGCCAGCCGCCGCCAGACCAGTGTCATCACCACGCTCAACCCCAGGCACCAGACCCCCATCGCAATCCCCTGGGCCGGAAAGTCGATCCCGGCGTCGATCACGAGGCCGGTCAGACCGGGGCCGATGGCGGTGGCCAGGACCATGAGCGACGTCATCAGCGACCGGACCGACCCCAGGTGGGCGGTGCCGTATAACGCCGGCAGCAGCGCGCCCCAGAGGGCACCGACCATGCCTTGGGTGACGGCCAGAACACCCAGCGCCAGAACCCATGTCCAGGGGCTGATCGCGGGGCCGATCAGGAACATGGCCAACCCCATCGGCACGACGGCGATGGGCAACAGACGCTCCGGCCCGAAACGGTCGCAGGCCCAGCCCGCGATCAGCGAGGTCACCACCGTTGTCCCTGCGAAAGCGGGATAGGCGGGGGCCATCTGGGCCAGGGTCCAGCCCTTGATCTCGGCCACATGGACCTGATGGAAGAACACCACCGTTCCGATGAAACCGGGCGTCAGGATCAGCGGGATCAACGCCGGGAAGAGCCAGTGGCGCAGGACCTCGGCCCGGGTCCAGTGGCGGCCTTGCAGGCCGGGCGCTCCACCGCCCTCGGCCCGGCCTGCTGGCGCGCGGTCCTCGGCAAGCAGCAGCATCAGAACGGGGATGATCACGGCGACCAGTAGCACCGCCACCGCCACCCAGACCTGCCGCCAACCCAGCCACCCGATGGCGAAAACCGTGATCAGCGGCAGCGCGATCTCACCCAGCGGATAGCCGAGCGCGCTGATCGACACGGCCCGGCCGCGCGTGGCGACGAACCAGCGGCCCATCGACGTCATCGCGATATGGCTGAACATGCCCTGGCCGCAAAAGCGCAACAGGAACACCGCTACGCCCAGAAGCCAGATCGAGTTGCCGAAGGCCATGCCCAAGGCGGCCAGGGCGAAGAAGCCCGCGACCAGCGGTACCAGCTTCGACAGGGCCATCGTATCGGCCAGGGCGCCCCGGCTGAACAGCAGCGCCGCCGCCGACAGGGTGGCGATCGTGTAAAGCGCGCCCCATCCCCCGTCGCTGAGGCCGTAGGCCGCGCGGATCTCACCCGCGAAGAGCGAGATGAACCACGTCTGCCCGAAGGACGACGCGAAGGTCAGCAGAACGCCCGTGGCCAGCCAGCGGCGGTTTTCGATCAAAAAGCGCATCATCCCTCCGCCTCTACGCCCGCAGGGTGGCGGAGGGAAGGGTCAGAGCAATGTGCGCTCAACCACCCAGAACGCGCCGATGCAGGCGATGATCAGCGAGGCGGGTATGGCGATAAACGGGCGGTAGAAGTCACGTTTGCCGAACCAAAGGCCGACCAGAAGAAAGGCCACGGCGATTACCGCAAGCTGCCCCAGCTCGACCCCCACATTGAAGCCGATCAGCGCGGTCACGAACCGTGAGGGATCGATGCCCACATCGCCCAGCACGCTGGCAAAGCCCAGCCCGTGCAGCAGGCCAAAGCAGAAAACCAGGGCCGTGCGCCGCGCGGTGGTGCCGATGCCCAGCACGTTCTCGATGCCGACATAGACGATCGAGGCCGCAATCAGCGGCTCAACCACGCTGGCGGGCACGCTGACGACCTCGAGGCTGGCCAGCGCCAGGGTGATCGTATGGGCCAGGGTGAAGGCGGTGACCTGCAGCAGCAGGGGCCGCCATTTCAGCGCGAAGAAGAACAGGCCGAGGACGAAGAGGATATGGTCGAGGCCTTTGGGAATGATGTGTTCGAACCCCACCACGACATAGCGCGCAAATACAGCGCCCGCGCCCTCGGTCGCGATTCCGTCGCGGGGCAGCGCCTCGGACAAATCGCCACCGGTCAGAAAGCCGGTATAGGCATCCTCGCCACCGCCGGTCTGGCGCACAACCAGATCGCCATAGGCAGCGACCCAGCCGATACGTACGGGCATGTCACCCTCGGGCAGCTCTGCCCGCAAAACCAGCTCGGCATCGCGCGGCAGATCGACATTGCCGACCTCGGGGATGGTGACGCTGACAATCTCGGGCGTGACACGAATGCGGTCGATATCGATGATGAAGCCACCCGAGATCTCGGGCCAATCGGCGCGCAGCCGCGCCTCAAGCTCAGCCGGGGGCAGGGCGCGCAGATCGTCGTACAAGGCGGCCTCTGGCGCATCGTCGGTGTCCTCGAGACCGGCCAGGTCGATGTCGGCGATCAGCGGCTCAAGCGTCAGGCGAAACGTCAGATCAACGGAATCGGCGCCCACCGTCACATCGGCCACGGCCGGGCGGATTTCATGGGCCGACGCGCCGATCGCCCCGATCAGGGCCAGGACGATTGACAATAGCCCGCGGCGGGCCAAGCTTAGCCTGAGCATGTCGAAAGGACCCCCTTGGATGCGTATCCTGCCTCTTGCGGTGACTTTGGCCCTGACGCTTGGCGCAGGCAAGGGCACCGCCCACGAATTCTGGATCGAACCAACGGAATTCATGCTGCCCTCGGGCGCTAAACTCGAGGCGCGGCTGCGGATCGGTGAGAATATGGACGGCGTCAGCACGTCTTATCTGCCCCGCAGCTTCACGCGGTTCGACATCTATCAGGGGGTTGAGGAGACACCTGTCGATGGGCGGATGGGCGACAATCCCGCGTTGCAGCTTGACGGGTTGGGGGATGGTCTGGCGGTGATCGTCCATGAGACCAGCGCCAATCGCCTCAAATATGAGGAATGGGCCAAGTTTCAGCGCTTTGCCGATCACAAGGATTTCCCCGACATCGAGGCACGGCACATGGCGCGGGGTCTGCCGCGTGAAGGGTTTCGCGAAAGCTATATCCGCTATGCTAAAAGCCTTGTGGCGATCGGCGATGGCGCGGGATCTGACCTTGTCACGGGGCTGAGGACCGAAATCGTGGCCGAGGCCAACCCTTACATCGACGACATATCCGGCGGTTTGCCCGTGCAGGTGCTGTTTGATGGATCGCCGCGGATGGACGCTCAGGTGGAGTTGTTCGACCGGGCGCCTGATGGCGAGGTCAGCGTGACGCTGCACCGCACGGATGACAGGGGCATCGCCCTCTTGCCGGTTGCCCCGGGCCATGCCTATCTGGCAGATGCCGTGGTGCTGGAGGCGGTTGACCCGGAAGAGCCCGGCGCGGCTGTTTGGCACACGCTCTGGGCATCGCTGACATTCGCCGTTCCGTCACAGTAGCGGGCACCTTGCCACAGGCCGGCCAAGTCTTTATGGCAGGTGCGCTATCAGGAGATCGAAGATGGACAAGTTCACCACCCTCACCGGTATTGCGGCTCCGATGCCGCTGGTCAATATCGACACCGATATGATCATCCCCAAGCAGTTCCTCAAGACGATCAAGCGGTCGGGCCTTGGGCAGAACCTGTTCGATGAGATGCGGTTCGACGGCGAGGGGAACGAGATCCCGGATTTCGTGCTGAACCAGCCGGCCTATCGCGATGCCCAGATCCTTGTGGCGGGTGACAATTTCGGCTGCGGCTCCAGCCGTGAACACGCGCCCTGGGCGCTTTTGGATTTCGGCATCCGCTGCGTGATCTCGACCAGCTTTGCCGATATCTTCTACAACAACTGTTTCAAGAACGGCATTCTGCCGGTGGTGCTGCCGCAAGAGGCCGTCGATACGCTGATGGAAGATGCCCGCAAGGGTGCCAATGCGCGGATCACTGTTGATCTTGAGGCGCAGACGGTCACGGCCTCGGACGGCCAGAGCTTTGCTTTCGAGGTTGACGCTTTCAAGAAGCATTGCCTGCTGAACGGGCTTGACGATATCGGCCTGACACTGGCCAAGGAGGCGTCGATCACCGCGTTCGAGACTCAGGCCAGCGCATCACGCCCTTGGGTCTGAGTGTCGGAGTTATCCACAACCCTTTGTGGTTGTGATGTCCGCTGCCACAATTCGGTCATTGCATTGATGCAAAGCGGCGACAGTATTTCCGCCAAATAGTCGGTTTGTTAACCCATCAATGGAAGTCTGGTTGTCCAATTGGATGATTTGGGGCAAAAAGATGGCAGAATTTAGGTGGCTCGCCACAATTCTGCCATCAGTGTAAATACAAGGTTTGATTGTAATCGCCATGACAATGGTGCCTCTACATAAGATTGGCTGTTCGCGGCGGCGCCTGGAGGCTTTGCCATGCTAGGCCGCATCACCAATGGCCTTGTACGCGGCGTTCTGGTCGCGTTCCTTGTGGTATCTCCCTCGCTTTTGTTGCCCAATGTCAGCCCGGATACGGCCGAAATCGTGGTGCTTGTGGCGATCTTCGCGGCCCTGCTGACCACGATAGAATATGCCTCGTCCTATCCCAGCATCGTGGAGTTTCGCGATGCGCCGCCCTTCAACCGGATCAGATACATCTCGCTTCTGATCTCGGTGCTTCTGATCACCGTCGTCGCCAGGGGCGAGACGCATGCAAATGCATTCACCACCTTCGTGCAGGCCTCGGGGGCCTTGCTGGGTCAGGTCATCGACTTTCCGTTCAGCCCGGTTCGGCTGGTCGTGCAGATGCTGCCCGACGGCGCGACCCGGCAGGAAATTGCCATGGTGCGGACCAGTGCCGGCCTCAGCTATCTGATTTCGCTGCTTTCGCTGATCGCCTTCGTTGTCGTTTTGCGGATCAATCAATGGCCGCGTGGTCTGGCGGGTTTCAACGTCTGGATCAATCTGCCCACCTTCGACCCAACTGCGGGTCCCGACGTTGTGCAGCGCCTGAATCGCGATGCGCGCGTCAACATCGCGCTTGGGTTTATCCTGCCCTTTCTCATCCCGGTCGTCGTGCGCCTGGGCACCTCTCTGTTCGATCCGATCAGCTTCGGGTCGAGTCACACTTTGATATGGACAATGGCGGCATGGGCCTTTCTTCCCGCAAGTCTTTTCATGCGTGGTATTGCCATGTACCGCGTGGCCGAAATGATCGCCGACAGGCGGCGCAAGGGCCAGCAGGCCGAAAGCGAATTGCTGCCGGCCTGATCGCGGCCGTTCTGTTGGCAAGCTTTCATTTTGCGGCGGCGGCCGAAACCATCCGCATCGCGACCTATAACGCGGAACTGAAGCGGCGAGGCCCTGGCCTTTTGCTGCGCGATCTCGAGGGTGGAGAAGACGCCCAGATCGCGGCCGTGGTGCAGGTGATTTCCCACGCGGCGCCCGATATCTTGCTGCTCACCTCGTTCGATTACGACCGTGAGCTGGTCGCGCTTGAGGCCTTTGCTGATCTGTTGGCGCAAGCAGGCACATCCTACCCGTATCTCTTCGCTTTCCGTCCCAATACGGGCCTGGCATCGGGCATTGATCTGGACGGAGACGGGCGGCTCGGTGGCCCGGGCGACGCCCAAGGGTTTGGTTATTATGCCGGCCAGGGCGGCATGGCGATCTTGTCCCGATATCCCATCGATGACGCCGGGGCACAGGATTTCTCAGGCCTTCTCTGGCGCGATCTGCCAGATGTTCTGCTGCCCGAAGTGGACAACGCTCCTTTCCCCTCGGACGCGGCATTGGCGGTTCAACGGTTGTCGACAACCGGGCATTGGGCCGTGCCGGTGATCCTGCCGTCCGGCGTGCCGCTGACCCTTCTGGCCTGGCACGCGACACCCCCTGTTTTCGACGGCCCAGAAGACAGAAACGGCAAGCGCAATCATGATGAAACGGCCTTCTGGACCGCGCTCTTGGATGGGCGGCTTGGCTTTGCGGCCCCCCGCCCCCCCTTCGTCATTCTGGGTGACGCAAATCTTGACCCGCTGGATGGCGATGGCCGGGGCGTGGCAATGCAGACGCTTTTGGCCCATCCCGCTGTCAGTGATCCCGCACCGGCCAGCCTGGGTGGGGCCGAGGCTGCTATGGCGCAAGGGGGCGCCAACCGCGATCATGCCGGCCTGCCCGCGCTCGATACAGCTGATTGGGACGATACGGGCCCCGGCAACCTGCGGGTCGACTATGTTCTGCCCTCGGCGGATCTGACCGTATCCGATGCGGGCGTTCTTTGGCCGGAAGCGTCCCAGCCGCTGGCTGATATCGTGGCCGAGGCGTCACGCCATCGTCTGGTCTGGATCGATATCCAGCGTCCCTGACCCCTTGCAGCCCTGATTGTGGCGGGGGAAGGTACGGCCTATGGAATGGCGCGATCAGGGGGCGCTTCTCAGCGTCCGGCAACACGGCGAGACCTCGGCGATTATCGAGGTGTTCACCGCCCGGCACGGGCGGCATGCCGGGGTGGTCCGCGGTGGCGTCAGCCGCAAGATCGCGCCCATTCTGCAGCCCGGCGCCCAGCTTGACGTGACCTGGCGCGCGCGGCTTGAGGAGCATATCGGCACCTTCGCGGTGGAACCCGTTCAGTCGCGAAGCGCCGACATCATGGCCGATCGTGCGGCGCTGGCAGCGCTTGGTTCGGTCACCGCGCTTCTGGGCTTCGCCCTGCCCGAGCGTGAGGATCACCCTGCGCTCTATACCCGCACAATCACCTTGCTCGATGCTTTGGGCACAGCCCCCGACTGGCCCGAAACCTATCTGCGGTGGGAACTGGCCTTGTTGGAGGAGCTGGGCTTTGGGCTCGACCTGACGCAATGCGCGACGACAGGCCGCCTGGACGATCTGATTTATGTGTCGCCGAAATCAGGCCGCGCTGTCAGTGCGGAGGGTGCGGGCGAATGGGCCAGCCGCCTTTTGCCGCTGCCGCCGCCTTTGAAAGACCAGCCGGCCGAAGCACCGAAAGACATCGTTGCGGGGTTGCAGACGACAGGGCATTTCCTCGAAAGTTGGCTGGCACCGGCGCTTGGCGACAAGCCTCTGCCCGCGGCCCGCGAGCGGTTTGTGACCGTCTACGGCCAGCTCTCGCAGCGGGGGCGATGATGGGCTTGCGGGCCGTTGGCTCATTTGCCTGCCGGCCGCTTTACGATCGCGCCATCCGCCTCAGGTGCACCGCAAAGGCGCAGACCCAAACCACGGTGATAATACCCAAACCGCGCTCCCAGATGCCATCGATATCCGTGGGCAGCAGGAAGAAGATCACCGCGCCCACCGACCAAAGCCCGGCACAGATATAGCTGAGCCATTCCAGTGTGCGGCTGTGACGCCCCAGGCCCTTCGCCATCGCAAGAAATGTCGCCGTGAACAGAACACCCAGCGCGTAGACCACATAGATGTGGATCACGACACCTTCGTTGTCATTGTCGCCGTATTCGTTTCTGGCCCCGATGACGACGACACAAAGCGCCAGCAATGTCAGCCCGAAGATACCCACACTCCACTGCCATCCGCCAGAATGGCTGTGCGCCGCGCCGATGGCCGCAGCGACAAGCGCACCGGCATACCCATAAAGCGCGACATCCTGAATGATTTCATATCGGCCTGCTGCCAAGTCGCTGACCGTGTCGGAAACCCAATTGTGGCCGGGCACGACAAGGCTGCCGACCACATTTCCGGCGATCAGACTGATTGATCCAAGGACCGCAATGGCGGCGCAAAAATTCAAAAGACCTGGCTCTTTCCCAGGCTTCGCGGCTGTGGTCATGGGACGGCCTTTCATTCGCGTGCCAACAGGATTTAACCCCGCCCGGATCGTGCGGTTCCCCATTTTGCTGATCCTGACAGAGCACCGATCTCAGGCCTCAGACGCGGCCATCCTCTACCAGCCAGGCCCCCGCTGCGCGCACCGCGTCTTCGGCTGAAATGAAATCGAGACCCAGCATGTCGCGGGCCCGCGCGTTCGAGGCCTGATCGAACCGGCCCAGCGTCGGCAAGATTGAGCGAATCGCCGGGTCGAAAAGGCCCAGGACCTGGACGAGGGCATTGGGTGCCTTGCGCGTCGTGATCTTTCGATCTGGGTGATCTGCTTTCAGGACCTCTGCCATTTCGTGAAACCACAGCGTCTTGTCCGCCACGATGATCCGGTGCCCTGCGGTTTCCGGCCGCTCTAGGGCTCGCAGATGCGCCTCGGCCACGTCGCGCACATCGACGATGGGAAATGCGAATTGCGGCAGCATCGGGTCTTTTCCGCGCAGGCAGCGCTCAATCACCTGCAAGGAGGTTCCGTAATGCTTGTCCAGCGGCGGGCCCAGCACGAAGACGGGATTGATCGCGGTTAGTTGCATGTCGGGCGCTTCGTGGGTGACGAACTCCCAAGCTGCCCGTTCGGCCAGGGTTTTCGATTTGGTGTAGGCTGTGGTGCCGGGCCTGTCGGGGTTGGTCCAGTCGCCCTCGTCATATCTGTCCCTCCCATCGGAGAGGTCCGTGCCGATGATTGCCGCCGAGGACGACGTCAGGATCACGCGCTTGATCCCTGCGCCTTGCGCGGCCCTCAAGGCGCGCAGGGTACCATCGACGGCGGGCCGAATGAGATCGTTGTCATCCTTGGGCTGGGTCATCGGAAAGGGTGAGGCCGTGTGCATCAGCACATCCACCCCATCCATCGCCTCGACCCACCCCGCATCCCGGGCGAGGTCGAGCACGGCGAAATCAAGCCGCTCGGTCAAATCCCGCCTGCCCGCCATATGCGGTTGAAGCACCTCGATCACCTCGGTCGCGCGATCCATCGACCTGAGGCTACCCCGAACGAAATGGCCGGCATTCAACAATTTCACGGCGATATGCTTGGCGATGAAGCCCGTCGCGCCTGTTACGAGCATTGTCTGCGGCATGAGGGTTCCATGTCCGGTGTCAGCATTATAAGCTGGGTGACTGTAGTTCAATTGTCAGAACGGGGCATCGTTAACACCTGCGGCAAAATTTGGCCTAAGTACCGTTATTTTCCATAATGGCCATAATTTTGTCGGGTTAGCCCTATTGCGACCACTTTTTCGTACTTTACGAGCCATAAGAGAACTCTCAGATATCTGGACGGAGCAAAGCTAAATGACAAGGATGAAGATGCGTTCATTCATGCGCACAATTTCGGCTGTCTCACTCGCATTTGGCTTGTCGGCTGCGACAATCGCACAGGCGCAGCAGCCCGACCGGTATGCTCCGATAAAAGTGGGCCTCGTCACGACGTTGACAGGTGGCGGCAAGGGCCTTGGCATCGACATTCGTGATGGCTTTGAACTGGCGCTGAAGCTGAGCCCTGGCGCGCAGATCGATCTGCAGGTCGAGGACGATGAGCGTGATCCCGCAAAGGCGCGCTCGATTGTCGAAGGCATGCTGGCCGACGATGTTGATATCGTCACAGGCCTGGTCTGGTCGAACCTGGCGATCGATCTGGTGCCGGAAGTTACCGGATCGGGCCGGATCTACATCTCACCCAATGCCGGGCCGTCGTTGCTGGCTGGCGAAGGGTGTCATGAGTATTATTTCAACGTCGCCTGGCAGAACGATAACCTGCATGAAGCGATGGGATCGTACATGTTCCAGCAGGAATATGAGCAGCCCTTTATCCTGGCCCCCGACTATCCAGCTGGCCGCGATGCCCTGACCGGGTTCAAGCGGTATTTCCGCGGCGATGTGGCCGCTGAGGTCTATACCGAACTGGGCGCAACCGAGTATCAGGATGTGATTGAGCAGATCAAAGCATCGGGTGCGGATTCGGTCTTCTTCTTTCTGCCCGGCGGCATGGGGGTGAATTTTTTCAAACAATACAAGGCGTCGGGCGCCACGCAGGAGCTATTTGGACCCGCCTTTTCGTTCGATCAGACGATTATCGACGTGATCGGCGAAGACGCGCTGGGCATTCTGAACACTTCACAATGGGTAAAAGAGATCGATTATCCCGCGAACATCATTTTTGTTGAGGAATTCTTCAAGGAATACGGGCGCTACCCGTCGCTCTATGCGTCTCAGGGATATGATGCGGCGAACCTGATCATCGAGGCCTCCAAGGTCATTCCCGATGCGCGCGACAAGGACGTGCTGCGCCAGGCGCTTCTGAGCGTTGAGCTTAGCTCACCACGCGGCCCGTTCCGCTGGGATACGAACCAGCACCCGATCCAGGATTTCGTCATCCGCCAGGTAGCCCTCGATGAAAACGGCCTGACGAACGCCTTCGTCGGCGTGGTCCTGACGGACCGCAGCAATGAATATGTCAGCCAGTGCCGTCTCGGGCAGGAGTAACGCGACCTGTTGCCACAGATTCGCGGCGGGTGACGCCAGGACCAGATGTGACGGCCGAGAGTAAATCTCGGCCGTCTTTGGTTTAGAGGTGCTTCCAAAAGATGATCTTGTCGTCGCCCTCGGCCCAGAAATCACGCAGGCGCGCTTCCTCCGAGTAGCCATTCTTGCGATAGAAAGCGCGTGTTTGGCGAAACGCGTCGGTGCCGGACGTATCAGCAATCAGAACGCGCTGACCGCGATCTTTCAAAATGGCTTCAAGGTGCCGCACGAGGGCGCCGCCATGGCCCGCACCTTGCAACTTAGGCAGCACGGCGATGGCCAGCATGTTCCAGGTGCCATCGGTCAGGGCCTCGGGCGTGGCATAGCAAAAGCCCACGGGCGTTTCGTCGGCCTCGCAGGTCAGCCAGAGATTCCCGCTATTCGTCTCTGACAGAAAGCCCGCCAGCATGTCGGGCAGCATCTCGCCTGGAAACAGCTCTGTTTCGTCAAGCACCCTCTGCAATGCCGGGATGTCGCTTGAGCGTGTTGGTCGAATGTTCATTGTTCAGTTTCTCTCAACGTGTCGTCGCCTCTGCCGTTTGGCAGGGCGCCATGCGCATGGCACGGGGTCCGCATCTGTTTTGACTGATGAGAGTGTGCCACGCAAAAACTAGCCGAAACGCGTTGTGCGCCGGCCGGTGCTATGGGTCGGGCCTACTTCTCAGGCCCTAGCGGTGTCCCGCAATCGTCGGCATAAACTCTCCATCTCGGGCGGGTCTGCCCAAGTGATCATAGCCTATCCGCAGACAAGGCCCGGGTCGAGACTGAACGTGACCGTCAATCCAGAAGGCGTCGTGCGATGACCTGCGCCTGAATTTCGGCCGCACCTTCGAAGATGTTCAGAATGCGCGCGTCACAGAGGACGCGGCTGATCTGATATTCCAGCGCAAAGCCGTTGCCGCCATGGATCTGGAGGCCGTTATCGGCCGCGGCCCAGGCCACGCGGGCCCCCAGCAGCTTGGCCATGCCGGCCTCAAGATCGCAGCGCTTGTCATGGTCCTTTTGCCAAGCCGAGTGGTAGGTCAGCTGCCGTGTCACCATGATCTCGACCGCCATCATCGCCAGCTTGCCGGCGACACGCGGAAACTCGATCAGCGCTTTGCCGAATTGCTTGCGGTCCTCGGCATATTGCATCGCCAGATCAAGGGCGTTCTGGGCAACCCCGATGGCGCGGGCGGCGGTCTGGATGCGGGCGCTTTCGAAGGTCTGCATGAGTTGCTTGAAACCCTGCCCTTCAACGCCGCCCAAAAGGTTCGCGGCATCGACCTTGAAACCGTCGAAGCCCAACTCGTACTCTTTCATGCCGCGATACCCCAGCACCTCAATCTCGCCGCCGGTCATGCCGGAGGTCGGGAACGGGGCCTCGTCGGTGCCGGGTGTCTTTTCGGCCAGAAACATGCTCAGGCCGCGGTAATCAGTGGTGTCGGGATCGGTCCGCGCCAGCAGCGTCATCACATGGGTGCGCGCGGCGTGGGTGATCCAGGTCTTGTTGCCGGTGATCGTGTATTCGTCGCCGTTGCGCACCGCGCGGGTGCGCAAGCTTCCAAGGTCGGAGCCTGTATTCGGCTCGGTGAAGACGGCCGTGGGCAGGATTTCACCCGAGGCGAGGCCCGGCAGCCAATGGTCCTTCTGGCCGTCAGTGCCGCCGCAGAGGATCAGCTCGGCCGCGATCTCGGACCGGGTGGCCAGGCTGCCCACCCCGATATAGCCGCGCGACAGTTCCTCGCTGACCACGACCATTGACGCTTTCGACAGGCCAAGACCGCCGAAGTCCTCGGGGATGGTCAGGCCGAACACCCCCATTTCGGCCAACTCCTCGATGATCCCCATGGGGATCAACTCGTCGTTGAGGTGCCAATCATGGGCGTGCGGTGTGACCTTCTCATCGGCGAACCGGCGGAACTGCGTGCGGATCATCTCAAGCTCGTCATCCAGGCCCGTCGCGCCGAAGGTGGTATGGCCGCGATTGTCGCGCATCAACTGAACCAGACGCGCGCGGGCGGAGGCGGTGTTCCCCTCCTGCGTCAGGCGCATCACGGCGGGGTCCATCAGAGCGCGCTGATCGTCTTGCGTCAGGCCGATATCCTGCAGGCGGGCGACCTCACCCTGGCTCATCGGGATGCCGCCATAGATCTGCCAGAGGTATTCGCCGAACGCGATCTGATGGATCAGCTGCTCCATCTCGCCGAACGTACCTTCAGCGTCCAGCCGCTCGGCCCAGGCCTGCATCTGGCGCAGGCTTTCGGCATAGGTGGCAAGCCACGACAGTGCATGGGCCGCGAATTGGTGCTGTTCGAGGAGCGCGGGCGAGACCTTACCGCTTTCGGTCACCTTGCCGCGCAGAACCTCGGTCGCGCGGGTCAGGATGGCGTCGACGGGGCCGAGGGCGGCTTTTGTCAGCGCCAGCAGATCGGGCAAGCAGGCCTCGGCCTGGGGCGGGGTCTGTCCGTCATGCGCCATGGGTCGAATCCTTCCATCTGCTGTTAGGGCACGGGATACGGTGTTTGCAGGTGCAGCGCAACAATAATTCAATAGCTTTCAGTAATGCGCATGAAAATATCGCAGTGTTTTCGCGCGTGTGGTCACGCGGCGCACACGCTATAGACCCCATGGGGGAGGCGCCATGGACGTCGCATTCGCAGGTTTGGCTTTCGGGTTGGTGGGCGTCGCGTTCACCATCGTGCTGCTGGCCGGCATCGTCAAAGGCGCGGTCGGCTTTGCCATGCCGCTGATCATGATTTCGGGCCTTGGCATTTTCCTTGATCCTCAGATTGTCGTGGCGGGGATCGTTTTGCCGATCCTGATTTCGAATGCGTTGCAGGTTCTGCGCGCGGGGCCGTTGGAGGCCTGGAATGCGGCCCGCGAATACCGGGTCTATATCGGCATCGTTTGCGTGATGATCCTGATTTCCGCGCAGTTTCTGACCCATATTCCAACCAATGCGATGTTTCTGGTGCTGGGCGTGCCGGTCGTCGTCTTGTGCCTAGTGCAATTGCTGGGGCTGCGGTTGACAATCCCGCCCGGGCGCCGTGGGCCGTTTTCGATTCTGGCGGGGCTGATCTCCGGCACGCTGGGCGGTTTGGCCGGCACCTGGGGGCCGCCGACGGTTTTGTACCTTCTGGCGCTGGACACACCGAAAGCGCGACAGATGGCGGTGCAGGGCGTGATCTATGGCCTTGGCTCGGTCGCGTTGCTGGCGGGGCATCTGCAATCGGGCGTCCTGAACCGCGAGACGGCGCCATTCTCGGCCATGCTGGTCATCCCCGCGCTTGCCGGCATGTGGGTCGGCTTCAAGCTGCAAGATCGGCTGGATCAGGAGCGGTTTCGCAAAGTCACGCTTTTCGTCCTGGTGATCGCGGGTCTGAACCTGATCCGCCGGGGTCTGATGGGCTAAATCGTTTCCGGGTTTAGTGGAATCGCCAAAACCCTGCCGCGCTGCGCGCTCTCAGGCTTTTGGCGATAAGCTGTTTCCGACTGTCCCGGAAACCCTCTAGCTCATTGCCCGAACCCTTCAAGCCCGGAATAATCGATGCCTTCCAGGATGCGGTCGAACCGATTCTGCCGCGAGCTGTTGATCGCATTGATCGCGGCCGCTGACCGCATCTGACGGTTCAAAGCTTCCTCCTGGCTCTCGCATTGGCGGAAGGCGTCGGACCAGCCTTGGGCATAATCGGGGTCACGGCTGAAGCGCTGTTGGTCCTTTCGGAACTGGTCAAACAGCGATCCCGCCGCCTGACGCCCCGAATGGCACCCGTCATCAAAGCCCTGCCGATAGGATGGCGAGGTGTTGGATTGGGATGCGATCATGGTCTCGGACGGTTCGGGAAAATCGCAGGCCGTAAGAACGAACAAGCTGAGTGGAAGAAGAGCAAAAGCAGATTTCATGCCGGATAACTCCCTGTGAAACTGGCAAACTTGGCGCTGAACACCACAACCTAGGGTAGTGGACAGTGGCCATGAGTCGAGCGGAATGCCAGTTTCACTTGGGTCTCGGCATGTTCCCGCCGCCGCCGTTATCGGAGCAGCGGGTCGGATCAAGCTTAGCCGATGGCGGCGGCTTTCACGTCCTCGTCGATGAACGGGACGTATTGCGCAAAGTTGTCGGCGAACATCTGCACCAGCTTTGCGGCCTGCGCGTCATAGGCCGCGCCGTCGGCCCAGGTTTTGCGCGGGTCGAGCAGGGTGTCGTCGACACCCTCCACCGACACCGGCACATCGAAGCCGAAGTTCGGGTCCTTGCGGAAGGTCGCAGACCCCAGCGAGCCATCCAGAGCCGCCGTCAGAAGCGCGCGGGTGGTCTTGATCGGCATGCGGCTGCCCGTGCCATAGGCGCCGCCGGTCCAGCCGGTATTGACCAGCCAACAGGTCGCGCCGTGCTTGGCGATCTTCTCCTGCAGCAGCTTGCCGTAGACTTCCGGCCGCCGCGGCATAAAGGGCGCGCCGAAACAGGTGCTGAAGGTGGGCTCAGGCTCGGTCACGCCACGCTCAGTACCTGCCACTTTCGAGGTGAAGCCCGACAGGAAGTGATACATCGCCTGCGCCGGGGTCAGCCGCGCGATGGGCGGCAGCACACCGAAGGCATCGCAGGTCAGCATGATGATGTTTTTGGGATGCCCGCCAAGGGCCGTGTCGGACGCGTTCGAGATGTACTCAAGCGGATAGGCGCAACGCATATTGGCGGTCAGCGACGTGTCTTCGAAGTCAAGCTCAAGCGTCTCGGGATGGAAGACCATGTTCTCGATCACGGTGCCCGGTTTTTCGGTGGTCGCATAGATCTCAGGCTCGGCCTCAGCGCTGAGCGAGATGGTCTTGGCATAGCAACCGCCTTCGAAATTGAAGGTGCCGCGGTCCGACCAGCCGTGTTCGTCATCGCCGATCAGCGTGCGGCCGGGATCGGCGGACAGGGTCGTCTTGCCGGTGCCCGAAAGGCCGAAGAACACGGCCGTATCAACCGGGTTGCCCGGCGCGTGATTGGCCGAGCAGTGCATCGGCATGATGCCTTTTTCGGGCAGCAGGTAGTTCAAAAGCGTGAAGACCGATTTCTTGTTCTCGCCCGCATAAGCCGTCCCGGCGATCAGGATCAGCTTGGCATCCATGTTCAGCGCGATCACCGTTTCCGACCGGCATCCATGACGCGCGGGATCGGCTTTGAAGCTGGGGCAGTTCAAAATGGTGAAATCGGGGGTGAAGCCATCCAGTTCGTCCGGCGCTGGCCGACGCAGCAGATGGCGGATGAAGAGGCCATGCCATGCCAGCTCGGTCACCACGCGCACATCAAGCCGATGCGCGGGGTCGGCGCCGCCGTAAAGGTCCTGCACGAAATAATCGCCGCCCTTCATATGCTCCAACATATCGGCGTGCAGCACATCGAAATGCGCGGGCGCCATGGGGGCGTTGTTTTCCCACCAGATATGGTCTTCCACCCACGGGGTCCGCACGACGAACTTGTCCTTGGGCGAGCGTCCGGTGTGCTTGCCCGTAGTGACCAAAAGCGCGCCGCCCTTGCCCAGCGTGCCTTCATCGCGGCTCAGCGCTTCTGCGACCAGGGCTTGTTCGGTCAGGTTGTAATAGATGCGTCCCAAACCTTCTATGCCTTGATTTTCCAAGCGATTCTGTGGGTTTACCCGTCCGGTTTCCATCACCGTGCTCCCGCTTTTCGCAGCTGTGGCCTGGGGCCGTTGAAGACGACACGACAGGTCTCTGCCGTGCCTGTATTGGCCGGGCTATAACATGCAAAAAGTTGCTGCGAACAGGAGGCTTTCGCACAGTTAGCGCAACCAGTTTGGGTTTAGCGCAACCATTCGCCACCGAAAGTGAGGCAATTCGGCCATTGGCCGCCAAATTCGGCAATCGGAAGACGCCAAAGGCACGATTGATTCGCGTTTATCTATTGATTCGACCTCAGCGAAACGAGACTATATTGAAAAAGAACGGTAATTGGGCGCAGAGCGAGGACAGTCACCATGTCGCGGATCGCACTTGTTGATGATGACAGAAACATTTTGACATCGGTTTCGATGACGCTTGAGGCTGAGGGCTTCGAGGTTGAGACCTATAACGATGGCCAGGCGGCTTACGAGGCGTTCAGCAAGCGAATGCCCGACATGGCCGTGCTGGATATCAAGATGCCGCGGATGGACGGGATGGATCTGTTGCAGCGCATCCGTCAGAAATCGGCCATGCCGGTGATCTTCCTGACCTCGAAGGACGATGAGATCGACGAGGTGCTTGGCCTGCGCATGGGCGCAGACGACTACGTGAAAAAACCCTTTTCCCAAAGGCTTTTGGTCGAACGCATCCGCTCGCTCCTGCGGCGCCAGGACGTTCTGGCAGGTGAGGATGTGCCCGTCACCGAAGAGACAAAGGTGATGGTGCGTGGTGAGCTCACGATGGACCCACTGCGCCATTCGGTGCGCTGGAAGGGCGACGACGTGTCGCTGACGGTGACTGAATTTCTGCTGCTTCAGGCGTTGGCCCAGCGCCCCGGTTTCGTCAAAAGCCGCGATCAGCTGATGGATGTGGCCTATGACGATCAGGTCTATGTCGATGACCGAACCATCGACAGCCACATCAAACGGCTCCGGAAAAAGATGCGGTCGGTCGATTCCAACTTTTCTGCCATCGAAACGCTCTACGGCATCGGTTATCGTTACAACGAAGAGTAAAGGTGCGGCTGAAAAGGAAAGCCGGTGCGCGACACACGGACACAAGCCGACGCAGATGTTGTCTTGGGCGAAGACTGGGTCTCGCCCGAGGACGAGGATGCAGCTGAGATTTCCAGCCAGCGTCGACGCCGGCAGCTGATTTCCATCAATCATTCGCCGCTGGCGCGCAAGATCATCACGTTCAATCTGTTGGCGCTGATCGTGCTGGTGGCGGGGGTTCTCTACCTCAATCCGTTCCGGGATACTCTGGTCGCCCAGCGCGAGCTTGGGATCGTGTCCGAGGCGGAATTGATCGCCGATCTTTTCGAGGCCGTGATCCCGGTAACCAGCGGTGACCTGCCCGCCGGGTTGGGGATCGAGGGCCAATCGATCATCGACAATCTCGATCTGAACGATGGTGTCGAAGTGTTCCTGTTCGATCAGTCCGCCACGCTTCTGGCGACAACTGTCGGCAGTGACCGTCGGGCGAGAAATGGCGAAGATGGCGAGGCGGGATCGCAGAGGCGCACGACCATCACCGGCATGCTGAAATCCGCGTGGTCGGGCGCCATCGACGCACTCAGCTCGGGCCCGCCCCTTCCCGAAGACGCCGATCCGACCGCCACGGTGCGCGCTATCTTTTCCGGCGCGGCCGAGGGGTTCACCCAGATCCGCACCAGCACCGATGAGGCCGGGCGCATCATCTTTTCGGTCACCACCCCAATCGTGCGCGAGGAAAATGTGCTTGGCGTCGTGGCGCTGACAAGTGCGGCCGGCGAGATTGACGAGCTTGTTCGCAGCGAGCGTGAGCAGGTCTTGCAGATGTTCTTCACCGCCATTTTGGTATCGGTCGGCCTCTCGCTGGTTCTGGCGTCCACCATCGCCAACCCCCTCGCCGATCTGGCCACCGCCGCCGAGATCGGGCGCGACAAGCATGCCCGCAAGCTGAGCCCCTCGCGCGTGCGCATTCCTGATCTGACCGCGCGGCCGGATGAGATCGGCCGGCTGTCAGGCGCGATGCGCGGCATGGTCGCCGCGCTCTACGACCGGATCGAGGCCAACGAACAATTCGCCGCCGATGTGGCGCATGAAATCAAGAACCCGCTGGCCAGCCTGCGCTCGGCCGTGGGCACGCTGCGGGTGGCCAGGCGCGACGATCAGCGCGATAAGCTGTTCGACGTGATCGACCACGATGTGCGGCGGCTTGACCGGCTGATTTCGGACATCTCGAACGCCTCGCGTCTGGACAGCGAATTGGTGAAGGAGGAGGAGGAGGCCTTCGACCTTCTCCATATGCTGAGCAATATCTCGACCCATTTCAGTCAGGAGGCCGGTGACCGTGGGGTGGATTTCATCACCGATCTGCCATCCAAGCCCATCAACGTGCAGGGGCTTGAGGCCCGTCTGGCGCAGGTTTTCGTCAACCTGATCTCGAACGCGGTATCGTTTTGCGAGGCGGGTGATGCGGTGCGCATCTGGGCCCGGCGGCGCGACAACAGGGTGCTTGTGGTGGTTGAGGATACTGGCCCCGGCATCCCCGAACAGGCGATCCAGAAGATCTTCAATCGCTTCTATTCCGAACGCCCGGTGGGGCAGTTCGGCAACCATTCGGGCCTCGGTCTGGCCATTTCGAAACAGATCGTCGAGGCACATGGCGGTGTGATCTGGGCCGAAAACATCCGCCCCACAGATGCCGACCTGATGTCGGAACCCCTGGGCGCGCGTTTCGTCGTCGGCCTGCCGGTCTGACATGTCACCGGGCAACGCGCCCCAGATCATTCATGCCTCCACCGTCTCGGTCGCGGGCCGGGCGTTGGTCATCCTGGGGCCGCCCGGGTCGGGCAAGTCGGGCCTGGCCCTGCAAATGATGGCGCTGGGGGCGGGCCTGATTGCCGATGACCGGACGCAACTGATCCTGCGCGAGGGGCAGGTGATCGCGGCGGCCCCGCCCACTATCGCGGGCCTGATCGAAGCGCGCGGCGTGGGCGTTCTGGCCGCGCCTCAGGCCCCGCCCGCCCCTGTCATCCTGGCCGTCGACATGGGCGAGGTCGAGGCCCAGCGCCTGCCACCCATCCGCCACATCGACCTTCTGGGCCAGCCGATCCGCCTTCTTCACAAAACGGAAACCGCCTATTTTCCATCGGCCCTTCTGCTCTATCTGCAAGGGGGCGCCAGCGAATGAGCCAGTCAAACCCCGTGAGCCAGAAAACCCATACCCTGATCCTTGTTACCGGCCCCTCGGGCGCCGGACGCTCAACCGCGATCAACGCGCTTGAGGATCTGGGATATGAGGCGATCGACAATCTGCCCCTGTCGCTTTTGCCGCGCTTGCTGGACGGTCCGCCCCATGGCCGCCCCCTGGCGCTGGGCCTTGATGTGCGCAACCGCGATTTCAGTGTGACCGCGCTGATTGAGCTGATCGACCGGCTGGGCAGCGATCCGGAGGTTGAGGCCGATGTCCTCTACCTTGATTGTGCGGCTGACGTGCTGATCAAGCGGTTCTCTGAAACCCGGCGCCGCCACCCCCTAGCGCCCGCCGAAAGCCCCGTCGAGGGGGTCGAGCGCGAGATTGACCTGCTGGCCCCCATCCGTGTTCGGGCCAGCGTGCTGATCGACACGTCCGAGCTGACGCCCCACGACCTGCGGGCCGAGATGGCGCGGTGGTTCGATACCTCGCGCACGGAAAATCTGGCGGTTTCGGTGCAGAGCTTTTCCTACAAACGCGGCACCCCCCGGGGCATCGACATGATCCTCGATTGCCGGTTCCTCAGAAATCCGTATTGGGAGCCGGCCTTGCGCGCGGGCGACGGGCGCGATGCGGCTGTGGCCGCCCATGTGGCCGCCGACCCTCGGTTTGAGGCGTTTTTCGAGCAGGTCGCGGGCCTGGCCGAGTTTCTGCTGCCGGCCTATGTGGCCGAGGGCAAGGCACATCTCAGCATCGGGTTTGGGTGTACCGGGGGGCAACACCGGTCTGTTGTCGTTGCGGAACGGCTGGCCGAAAGGCTTGCGGAGGCCGGATGGCAGGTGTCTAAGAGACACAGGGAACTGGAACGGCGCGGCGCGGATGCTGCCGCGCGCAAAACGGGATAGACGGCCTTTGATCGGCATCGTGATTGTCGCGCATGGTGGACTTGCGCCCGAATACCTCGCAGCGGTTGAGCACGTTGTCGGCAAGCAAAAGGGTATCCGCGCGATCTCTATAGCGCCGGATCATGACAGGCGTGCGAAAGAGCGTGAGATTTGCGAGGCGGCCGAGGCGGTTGATACCGGCGATGGTGTGGTCGTGGTGACCGACATGTTCGGCGGATCGCCCTCGAACCTGTCGCTTTTGGCCTGCAGCCTGCAAAATCGGCGTATCCTTTACGGCGCCAACCTGCCGATGCTGATCAAGCTGGCCAAATCGCGCCACCTGCCGGTGCCCGAGGCCGTCTCGGCCGCGCTGGCGGCGGGGCGCAAATATATCGACAGCTTCGACGCTAGCGCCCGCCATGCCGGGGAATGACATGGAAACCGGCCTGATCCGCACGCTGAGCATCGTCAACGAGAAGGGCCTCCATGCCCGCGCCTCGGCCAAGTTCGTCGAAACCGCCGAGCGGTTTGACGCCACCGCAAAGGTCTCCCGCGACGGTATGACCGTGTCTGGTGACAGCATCATGGGGCTTTTGATGTTGGCAGCGTCCAAGGGAACCACTATTCAGGTGGAAACCAGCGGGCCGGAGGCAAGCCAGCTCGCGGACGCCCTGGAGGCCTTGGTGGCGGACAAGTTCGGCGAAAGCTTCTGAACTGTCGGCTTGATGAGTTTGTCTGAGGGACATGTGCACTGACTGACACCACCACACCATCCATCGACCCAACCACGCCTGTCGGGGAAGAAGATGCGCCTTTTGTCTATGACCGACGGTCTCTGACCTATGCCAATTCGTTCTCCAACCCGCTGACCCGCACCTTCATTCGCGGTCTGGAATGGATGACGGGCAAGATGACGGTCCTGCGCCGCATTCGTGAGTTTGAACGTCGCGGCGCGCCATCGGGCCAGGCCTTTTGGCCGGCCACGATGGATGTGATGGGCATCGATCTGCAAACACCGGCCGAACAGCTGGCCAACATCCCCGCCGAAGGCCCCGTCGTCTTTGTGGCCAATCATCCGCACGGGCTGGTCGATGGCATGATCCTGGCCGATCTGATCGGGCGGCGGCGGAACGATTACCGCATCCTCACACGCTCGCTGCTGACGGGTATCGATGAAAGCGCGGCCAGCTACATGATCCCGGTGCCCTTCCCGCATGAGCCTGACGCGCAGAGCAAGATGATCCAAATGCGCGAAGAGGCAATGGGTCATTTGGCAAAAGGCGGGCTGATCGCCCTCTTCCCCTCGGGCGTCATCGCCACGTCTAAGACGTTTTTCGGACCGGCTGTCGAGGCCGAGTGGAATGTCTTCACCGCAAAGATGATCCGCCGGTCCGGTGCCACCGTGGTGCCGTGCCGCTTTCAGGGCGCCAATTCGCGCTGGTATCAGATCGCCAACCAGATCTCGCCCGTATTGCGGCAGGGACTTTTGATCCATGAGGTCGTCCATAGCCTGGACAAGCCGCAAGCGCCGATCATCGGTGCGCCAGTTCCGGCCGATGAGGTGGAAGAGCGCGGCAAGGACCCCCGCGCCTTCATGTCATGGCTACGCGCGCGCACCCTGGCGCTTGAGCCTTGAACGGCCCGATGCCCGCAGGATCAAAGCTATAACTAATGTCAAGCAGGGGTCTGGCGATGATGTCTGACGCCCCAGATCCGGCCTCCTATCTGACGACACGCGCCCGACTGGCCACGGTTTAGGCCGCCTCAGCGCGTCGGCACCGGTGTCTCACCGCGATAATCGTAGAAGCCGCGCTGGGTCTTGCGGCCCAGCCACCCGGCCTCGACATATTTCGTCAAAAGCGGGCAAGGGCGGTATTTGGTGTCGGCCAACCCATCATGCAGCACGTTCATGATGGCCAGGCAGGTGTCGAGCCCGATGAAATCGGCCAACTCAAGCGGCCCCATCGGGTGATTGGCTCCCAGCTTGAGCGATTCGTCGATGGATTTGACCGAGCCCACGCCCTCGTAAAGCGTATAGACCGCCTCGTTGATCATCGGCATCAGGATCCGGTTCACGATGAAAGCGGGAAAATCCTCGGCGCTGGCGGCTGTCTTGCCCAGCTTTTCGACCACCGCAAGGCAAGCCTTGTAGGTCGGCTCATCGGTGGCGATGCCGCGGATCAGCTCAACCAGCTGCATCACGGGCACCGGGTTCATGAAGTGGAAGCCCATGAACTTTTCCGGTCGGTCGGTGCGGCTGGCCAGGCGCGTGATTGAGATCGAGGAAGTGTTCGATGTCAGGATCGTGTGCGGTTGCAGATGCGGCACCAGATCTTCGAAAATCGCCTGCTTCACCGTCTCACGCTCGGTCGCGGCTTCGATGATCAGGTCGCATTTGCCCAGATCGGTCAGCGTTGGTGTCTTGCGAATGCGCGCCATCGCGGCATCCTTGTCTTCGGCGCTGATCTTTTCGCGGCTCACCTGGCGTTCGAGGTTGCGGTCAATCAACTCCACGGCGGCCTTCAGCGCGTCGTCCGAGATATCGGTCAGCAGCACATCATACCCTGCCAGCGCCAGCACATGGGCAATGCCGTTGCCCATCTGTCCCGCGCCCACCACGCCTACCGATTGTATCTGCATCCGGCTGCCCTTTTCACTGTCCGCGCGACCATAGGCGGCCCTGCCATCCGGGTGCAAGCCCGGGTCAAGATCGCTCAAATTCGAAACTTAGTCTTTTGGCAATCCCTTGCTGCGATTCTCCGCCTTGGGTGAAATGAAAATCAGGTGGGTGAGATGAGCTTTCTGCCACGGGCCGATGGGCCCCTCGATTACTATCCTTGCCGTCACGGCAATTCAAAACTTCTGTTCCGCGGCCCGCGCCGCAAGCTGGACCGCCGCTATGTCGCGGTTCTGGGCGGCACGGAAACCTATGGCCGCTTTATCGAAAAGCCTTATCCCGCGCTTGTTGAAGAGACGACCGAGAAGCAGGTGATCAATCTGGGCTACGTGAATGCCGGCGTTGACGTCTTCCTGCAAGATCAATCGGTGATGGAGGTCTGTGCCAAGGCCGATGCCACGGTGATCCAACTGCTTGGCGCGCAGAACCTGACGAACCGGTTCTACGCTGTGCACCCGCGCCGCAATGACCGGTTGGTCAGCGTGGCCCCCTTGTTGCAAACGCTGTTCCGCGATGTCGATTTCTCGGAATTCAACTTCACGCGGCACCTGCTGGTCGCGCTGCAGCAGCAATCGCCTGAGCGGTTCGTAATGGTCGCCGATGAGATCAAGTCGGCCTGGCTGGCCCGCATGCGGCAATTGCTTAGCGCGGTCGGCGGCAAGAAAATCCTGCTCTGGATCGGGGAGGAGGCACCGGGCGATGGGTCCGAGATCAATGCGCATGCGCCTGATCCCCTGTTCGTGACCCGGGGCATGATTGATGAATTGCAGCCCTTGGTCGCCGATGTGGTTGAGGTTGTGGGCAATGTGGCCCCTGAAGACCCGGCCAAGGACGGCATGGTCTTCGCGCCAGAGGAATTGTCAGCAGCCACCACGACGGCCGGCGTTCAGGTACATCAGCAGGTGGCCGAAAAGTTGCAAGCCAGCCTGAAAAACCTGCTTGGTTGACGAAACGGGCGGCCCGATAGAAGGGGCCGCCCGATATCCGTTTTAGAGCTTTTCGATCAGCTCGGGCACGACGGTGAACAGATCGCCGACCAGGCCGTAATCGGCCACCTGGAAAATCGGCGCCTCCTCGTCCTTGTTGATCGCCACGATCACCTTGGAATCCTTCATGCCAGCCAGGTGCTGGATCGCGCCCGAGATACCGACCGCGATGTAAAGATCAGGCGCCACGACCTTGCCGGTCTGGCCGACCTGCCAATCGTTCGGGGCATAGCCTGAATCCACCGCCGCCCGGCTGGCGCCCACGGCGGCGCCCAGCTTGTCGGCCAGCTTTTCGATCAGCGCGAAATCGTCCTCCGACCCAACGCCACGACCGCCCGACACTACGATGCCGGCCGATGTCAGCTCGGGCCGGTCGCTTTCGGCGACCTTGTCCTCAACCCACTCGCTAAGGCCCGGATTGTCGGCAGCGGCGATATTCTCAACCGGCGCGGACCCGCCCGTCCCGGCGGCATCAAAGGCGGAATAACGGATCGAGACGACCTTCTTGGCGTCCGAAGACTTCACCGTCTGTATCGCGTTACCGGCGTAGATCGGCCGCTCAAACGTGTCGGCATCAACCACGCCGGACACATCGGTGATGACCATCGCGTCCAACAGGGCCGCCACGCGCGGCAGGATGTTCTTCGCATCGGTCGTGGCGGGCGCCACGATATGCGAATACTCCCCGGCCAGCGAGGCCATCAGCGCCGCCACAGGCTCGGCCAACCGGTGGCCGTAAAGCGGGTCCTCGGCGCAGAGGACCTTGGCCACACCGTCAATCGTCGCGGCCTCTTTCGCCGCATCGGCACAGGTCGCCCCGGCGCAAAGCAGCGTGACATCGCCCAAGGGCTTGGCAGCCGTGACCGACTTGGCGGTCGCATCCATCGACAGCGTGCCGTCGGTCACTTCGGCCAGAAGAAGAACAGCCATCAGAGCACCCCCGCTTCGTCTTTCAGTTTCGTCAGCAGCTCATCGACCGAGCCGACCTTGATCCCGGCCTTGCGGCCTGCGGGTTCTTCCGTCTTCACGATGCTCAGCCGCGGTGTGACATCAACGCCGTAATCGGCGGGCGTCTTTTCATCCAGGGGCTTTTTCTTGGCCTTCATGATGTTCGGCAGCGAGGCATAGCGCGGCTCGTTCAGGCGCAGATCGACCGTCACGATGGCGGGCATCTTCACCTTGATCGTCTGCAAACCGCCATCGACCTCGCGCGTCACCAGTGCCGCATCGCCGTCGATTTCCAGCTTTGAAGCGAAGGTCGCCTGGCTCCACCCCAGAAGGGCCGACAGCATCTGGCCGGTTGCGTTCATATCATTGTCGATGGCCTGCTTACCGCAGAGCACCAGACCAGGCTGTTCCTCATCGACGACCGCTTTCAACAGCTTGGCCACCGCAAGAGGCTCAATATCTTGATGCACATCGTCGGAGGCCACGATCAGAATGGCCCGATCCGCGCCCATCGCCAAAGCGGTCCGCAGGGTTTCCTGCGCCTGCTTGACCCCGATCGACACCGCCACGATTTCCTCGGCCTTGCCGGCTTCTTTCAGGCGGATCGCCTCTTCCACGGCAATCTCGTCGAACGGGTTCATCGACATTTTGACATTGGCGAGGTCGACACCGCTTCCATCCGCTTTCACACGAACTTTCACATTGTAGTCGATCACACGCTTTACAGGCACAAGCACCTTCATTGGCGGGGTCTCCCTTTGACTTTTGCCGCCTGTTTAGCCGCTGCGGGCCCCGGAAAACAGGGCAAAATCGACGCGGGGTGGCGCGGGGACGCCACGTTTCCCACCATCCCGCCAGAAATACGTCGGCTAGGCCAGAAGCTATCGGTTTGCGCCAGGCACCCAGAGGATATCGGCCTTGCCGTCATCATTGGCGATGCGGCCGGCGACGAAGAACCAGTCCGACAGACGGTTGAGGTATTTCACCGCCGCCTGGTTCACTGCCTCCATCGTGGCCAGCTCAACCGTCAGCCGCTCGGCCCGGCGGCTGACCGTCCGGCAGAGGTGCAGTTGCGCCGCCAGGGCAGACCCACCCGGCAGGATGAAACTGCGCAGAGGCTCAAGCTTGGCGTTCATCTCGTCGATTTCGGCCTCCAGCCGGGCCACTTGAGCATCGACCATCCGCAAAACGGGATATCCCGCCTCGCCGTCCTTCTCCATGTCCGGGCGGCAGAGGTCGGCGCCCAGATCGAACAGATCGTTCTGGATCAACCCCAGCAGGCGATCCAACTCGCCCGTCGCATGCAGGCGGGCCAGCCCGACACAGGCATTCGCCTCATCCACCGTGCCGTAGGCCGAGACCCGCACCGAATGCTTGGCCACCCGCGCACCGTTGCCCAGCGCGGTTTCACCGGCATCGCCGGTTTTGGTGTAAATCTTGTTCAGAACGACCATCAGCTTGCCCCCTGGCCACGCAGCCATACGAATAGCAAAATCAGCAGAACGGCCACGAATTGCGCCCCGATGCGATAGCGCATCAGCTTGTTGGCGTTCTTGCGGTTGAACTCACCGCCCTTGGCAAAGCCGCCGATGCCCACGGCCAGAATGCCAAGCACCAACAGGCAGGCAATGATCGCGGCGATGAAAATCGGGTCTGACGTCATGGGCCTCTTCCTTGTTCCCTCTGCGATGTAGCGGGCGGCGGGCAAAAAGCGAAGATCAATTCGGGCTACCCCTTCGCGATCACCCAGTCGAGCGCGCGGGTCGGCAGAAATCGGGTCAGCATATTCATGATATAGGTCGGGGTCGTGATAAAGTAGCGCGGATGCGGGCGCGGGCTTTCCAGCGCGTGGATCAGCTTTTTCGTCACCGCCGAGGCGGGCAGTTCGAACCGGTCCGGGCCGCGTTCTTCATAAAGCCGGGTGCGCAATTCGCTGCGATATTGCTCGGCGCGGGGCGAGGCTTCCCAATCGATCCACTTTTCGAAATGCGGGATCGAATTGGCGCGGATGCGCGAGGTGATCGGTCCGGGCTCGATCAAGATCACGTCGATCGGCGTGTCGCGCATCTCGATACGCAAGACATCGGTCAGCCCCTCCATCGCGAATTTCGTCGCGACATAGGCCCCCCGCCATTTCATGGGCGTGAACCCCAGGACCGATGAGCAATTCAGAATGCGGCCGTGGCCCTGCGCCCGCATAACGGGGATCACGCGGCGCGTCAGTTCATGCACGCCGAAGAGATTCGTCTCGAAAATCTCGCGGAGCGCCCCACGTGGAAGGTCCTCAACCGCGCCGGGGCACCCAAAAGCGCCGTTGTTGAACAGCGCATCTAAAGTGCCACCGGTGCGTGACAGAACCTCATCCACGGCCGTCGAGATGCTTTCGTCGCTGTCATAATCCAGACGGAAGCTTTCCAGCCCCTCACCCCGAAGCCGCGCGCAATCCTCTTCCTTGCGGCAGGTTGCAAACACCTGCCAACCGCGCTTGGCCAAGCCATGCGCAGCGTCATATCCGATGCCCGACGAGCATCCGGTGATCAGTATGGATTTCACGGTCATAAGCGGAGCCTCGTTCGGGTCAGCCCCGCTCGATACCCCGCTTGTTGTCTGGATTCAAATGGCTCAGGGCTGTTTGGCTGCAAGAAACCGCGTTGCCATGTAGCCCTCGATGCCGGTCTCGGCGTCTCGGATCATCTGCCAGCCATCGGTTTCCACACCGATCGCCTCAGCGGCGCTGCCACGCACCAAGCTGGTGACAACGGCGCTATTCGTCCCCGGACCCGCCCGCAGATTGACGCGGCTGCCTGTCACGTAGACCAGGTTAAGCATTTCGGCACGCTCCGCCTTTACCACACCCCGGCGCATATCCGCAGGGGCATCGGCCGCCGCGAACTTGGTGTCAGACGGCTTTTCGGACCGAAATTCGACTAGGGTCCCTTTGACGTAGTTAGACTCTGGCATCGTGGCCGAAACCGGCACCGCCGCCTTGATCAAGTCCAGCGTCTCGTCCGATGACAGGCTTCGCGCCTCGGCCAGCAATGCAACGCTGACGGGTGAGGTGGCAGAACGTGTCGATAGGGTATCCGCGATCTCGGCCTCTTCGATCGGCGCATAGGTCGCCAGATTGGCCTCTGAGGCCTCCGGGCCTTTGCCGAAAAAAATCACGGCACCGGCCATGCCAACGTAAGTGTAGGTGAGCAGACGAAGCAGCATCGAAAGTCTCCCGAGGTGTAAAGCAGCGTTCGGCAAGATAACGCCGACAACACCCCATCCGGTTCCCGGCATATTGAAAGATCATTCCATCTGGACCGATCGCCTGGGCCAAGCTACACCACATCCATGACCGACACGCCCGACGACCCCAACATAGAGCCTCTGGAGTTTACCGAACCGCTAAGCCGCGCCATTGGCGAGCGGTATCTGACCTATGCGCTCTCCACCATCATGCACCGCGCCCTGCCGGATGCCCGCGACGGGCTGAAGCCGGTGCATCGGCGGATTTTGTATGCGATGCGGCGGCTTAAGCTGACGGCCACTGGCGGGTTCTTAAAATCGGCAAAGATTTCGGGCGACACCATGGGTGATTTCCACCCCCACGGCGACGCCGCGATCTATGACGCAATGGCGCGGATGGCGCAGGATTTCAATGTCCGCTACCCGCTGGTCGACGGGCAGGGAAACTTTGGCAATATCGATGGCGATAACCCGGCGGCCAGCCGCTATACGGAAGCCCGCATCACGGCCATGGCCGAGGCGTTGCTGGATGGCCTTGATGAAGATGCCGTCGATTTCCGCGACAATTACGATGGCCGGCTGGAAGAACCCGTCGTGCTGCCCGCCGCTTTCCCGAACCTCTTGGCCAATGGCTCAAGCGGCATTGCCGTCGGCATGGCAACCAACATCCCGCCGCACAATCTGCATGAGTTGATCGATGCCTGTCTGCATCTGATCAAGACGCCTGAGGCCCGCGACGAAACCCTGGTCGGCATGGTGCCCGGCCCGGATTTCCCCACGGGCGGCGTGATCGTCGAGCCGCGCGAGAGCATCGTTGAGGCCTATCGCACAGGCCGTGGCGCGTTCCGCCTGCGCTCAAAATGGGAGGTCGAGGATCAGGGGCGCGGCACCTGGCAGATCATCGTGACCGAGATCCCCTATCAGGTCCAGAAATCCAAGCTGCTCGAGCGTTTGGCCGAGCTGATCGACACTAAAAAAATCCCGCTTCTAATTGACGCACGCGACGAGTCCACCGATGACGTCCGCATCGTGTTGGAACCCCGGTCGAAAAACGTCGATCCAGAATTGCTGATGAACATGCTCTTCCGCAATTCCGATCTGGAGACCCGGTTTTCGATGAACATGAATGTGCTGATCGACGGGCGCGTGCCCAAGGTCTGCTCGCTGAAGGAGGTGCTGCGCGCGTTTCTGGATCATCGGCGCGAGGTTCTCATGCGCCGTACGCGGCATCGGCTGGACAAGATCGACCACCGTCTTGAAGTGCTGGACGGCTACATCACCGCCTATCTCAACCTCGACCGCGTGATTGAGATCATCCGTTATGAGGACGATCCAAAGGCCATGCTGATGGCCGAGTTCAAGCTGTCGGACATCCAGGCCGAAGCCATTCTGAACATGCGCCTGCGGTCGCTGCGCAAGCTGGAAGAGATGGAACTGCGCAAAGAACGCGACGCCCTGCGGCTTGAGAAAGAGGGGCTTCAGGGCCTTCTGGCAGACGAAGGTCAGCAATGGCAGCGCATCGCCGATCAGCTCCGCGACGTGCGCAAAACCTTCGGTAACAGTGCCCCCGGCGGCGCGCGGCGGACTGCGTTCGCCGAAGCCGGCGAGGTAGAGGAGGTCCCGTTCGAGGCGATGATCGAGCGGGAGCCCATCACGGTGATCTGTTCGAAAATGGGCTGGATCCGCGCGATGAAGGGGCACCAGCCGCTGGAGGCCGAGGTAAAGTTCAAGGATGGTGACGGGCCGCGTTTCGCCTTCTATGCCGAGACGACCGACAGGATCCTGCTCTTTGGCAGCAATGGCCGCTTCTACACGCTGATGGGCGCCAACCTGCCCGGCGGGCGCGGTATGGGAGAGCCCGTGCGTCTGATGGTCGATCTGCCGAACGAGGCCGAGATCGTGACGCTCTTCAGCCACCAGGCCGAGGGCAAGCTGCTGGTCGCCTCAACCGGTGGCGATGGTTTCATCGTGCCCGAGGCCGACGTGGTGGCGCAGACCCGAGCGGGTAAGCAGGTGTTGAACGTGAAAGACGGCGTTCGGGCCCATGTCTGCACACCTCTGACAGGCGATCATGTCGCGGTGGTGGGCGAAAACCGCAAGGTTTTGGTCTTTCCGCTGGACGAGCTACCCGAGATGGGTCGCGGCAAAGGCGTGCGGTTGCAGAAATACAAGGATGGCGGCCTATCCGACGCCACGACCTTTGCGCTGGCCGACGGGCTTTCCTGGAAAGACCCCGCAGGCCGGACCCGAACGGAAACCGAGCTGGCCGAATGGATCGGCAAACGCGCCAGCGCCGGCCGCATGGCCCCGCGCGGCTTTCCCCGTGATAACCGGTTCACCTAAGAACGATTTTTCTGCGAAAAATCGGCGTTGAGCTGCGCGCTCGATCCCAATTTTTCGCAGAAAAATTGCGCTTCCCTGCTAGGGTCTGTGGACATTCAGGATTCCCATTGGCTCTGATTTCTGATTCAAACTTCCAAAATGGAGGTTTGAATGAA
>CANNFR010000001.1 GCA_947503935.1 uncultured Paracoccaceae bacterium | reverse complement strand
GTTCATTCAAACCTCCATTTTGGAAGTTTGAATCAGAAATCAGAGCCAATGGGAATCCTGAATGTCCACAGACCCTAGGGCACGTCCAAGTGATTGAATCACCCGGCGGATAAACCTTCAGCAAAGGATATCTACAATGCCAACAATCTCTACAGTCGGAAATCCTCCGGCTCTTCCCTGGCATCCGCAAGGCTCATGACGTTGCTATTCAGAGCGCCATTGGCCCAAGCGACAGTAGCGACGAGCGTTCAGCCACTCCGCCCTGAGCTTGCTATTGAAGGTGAGGAAGGATCAGGAAGGGCCCTAGTGGTGCGTTTCACCTGACGCAAGGTGAAGCCGTTGTCCGTGGGTTTCCCGGGGCGTGAGAAGTCCAGCGTGACGTCGTTGGCATAAGCCCAGAGATCGAGGTCGCGCGAGACGAATTCGCTGCCGTTGTCGCCTCTTATCGCCTCAGGATAGCCGATCTGAGCGCAGGCCCTTTCCGGCGTTCGTATGACATCCTCACTTCGATAGGAGACCGGCATGGCGCATCCTGTGCTGGCACTTGCACCGTCAAGTGGCCGCATAGGCAAAGGCAGCCAGCGTTAGCGCCGACCAAAGCGCCGTCACTAGCAACCCAGTCCCACGCCGCAAAGACCCGAGCGCGGCAAGCGCCACGATGGCCAGAGGCACAACCTGCATGGCATGCGTCGCCATGAAATGTGCGGGCCGCAGGTCGCCCGGCTGAAGCGTCCAGCCAAGAAACGGCAGGCCCGCCCCCGCGACAGGCGCAAACGAAAGCACAAGGCCGATCGGAATGGTCAGCAGCGTCGTGGCGATGAAGGACCAGCCGGCAGCGCGTGTCACTTCGTCGGTCGCATGACGCAGCAGGCTCCACCCGAAGGCGGCGGCTGTCATGGCAAGAACGATGGCAATCGGCCCCATGGCCGTCTCGTAAAGCGTCTGGAGCCAGGGGATTGTCGTGTTGTAGTGCGACCGCGTTCCAAGAGCTGCGGCCGTTGCGATCCAGATGAATTCCGCCACGGCCGCGCCGATGGCCAGCGCGGCCCATAAACGGATCCACTGTGACCTGCGGACCGTCACGGCAAACGCGACGCGCCCCAATGCAGCGTGGCCAGAAGCAGCGCCAGAGAGGCTGCGAATTTGAAGGGCTTCAACCAGACGAGTTCTCCATCAAGGGTTCGCGGATCAATCAGGGCTGTGACAAGGGTCGCCAGGGCCATCGTGGCCAAGAATGAGGCCGCGAGGGGCAGGGCTTTCCGGCGATAGGGCGCGGCGTGCAGATCAAGGCTGGTCATGCCAAAATCTCCTTTCGGCGCAAGGCTGCGACCCCGGCGCGGATCGCAAGATAGCAAAGCAACCCGACCGGACCGAACATGAGGGTCAGGTAGAGGCATGGGATGATCGCCAGATGCGGAACATGTTTTCGCAGCGCATCCCGCGTGATCCAGCCACCGACCAGCAGGTCGAAGGCCAGGAAATGAACCCATCCGACAGTTGTCGCGCCCCGGTCGGTGAACAGAAGCATGACATTGTCCAGGAAATCGAAGCCTCCCGGCGCGCCGGGAAGGTAGATCGCGGCGCCGAGGGCGTAGATCGCGCAGAGCGCAAGTGGGATCACGATGCCTCCCAGCGGCACAAGCCAGCGCGAGGCAATGGGGGACAGCGCAAGCACGACCCATCCGGATGGCTAATGGCGAGGCAATTGAGAATAGCAGATCGGGTGATATATCGAACTCCATCGTTTATATCTTGACAGTGGTAAGTTTTAGGATGAGCCGAAACTTGACGGTGTCAAGTTTATTTTGACACTGTCAGATTGCACCGCTAGAAACCGGGTATGGACGGATCCGGCAAGTATCATCACGGCGCGCTGAAGGCGGAGTTGCTGAAGGCCGCAGAAATTGAGATTTCCGAGAACGGCATCGAGAATTTTTCGCTCAGGCGCGTGGCAAAGCGGGCGGGGGTCAGCCATGCGGCGCCAGCGCATCATTTCAGGGATGCGGGCGGGCTTCTGACCGCCCTGGCGGCACGTGGCTTTGACAAGCTTCTGGAAACGGCCGAGGCGCGCGACCCAGGCGAAACGGCCTCTGCGCAAGAGCGTGTAATGTCCTACGGGCAGGCCTATGTCGACTTTGCCCTTCGCCATCATGCCCTGTTCAGATTGTGTTTCGCCTCGGACCGCCCCGATTATCAAGACCCCGGGTTGAAAGCGTCAGCGGACGCGGCGTTCTTGCGGCTGGCCAGTCTGGTCGCCCGACATGATCGTCAGGACAGCGTAGAGTGGTCGGTAAACGGCCTGCGGCGGACCTATGCCATCTGGTCACAGGTACATGGCGTCGCCGATTTGCTTGCCTCGCGCAAAATGCATTTCTATGGCAACCTCGATGAGGCCGAGCGCGACGCTGTCATCAAATCCATGCTGCAACCGCTTCTGGCATCGCCCGATAGATCCTGAAGACCAGAGCGGGCGCCACCATCTGCGCCAAGCAGCGTGGCAATGACCTTCCGAAACGCTCTCTATGTCGCCTCCAGACCGATTTGCACCCCGCCCAAACCACAGCTAGTCTGCCCCGGAATTAACAGAGGGTCTTGATGTCACGTAGTTTTCTCGCCGCCATCCTTCTGGCACCCGCCGCGGCCCTGGCCGACGCCTCGCCCGTCACCATTGCCGCCGACCGCATCCTGGGCGTCTATGGCCAAGAGGAGTACGGCGAGAACGACTGGAATGGGGACGATCACAGCGATCTGGCCGTTCTGGCGGTGTCCGAGGCAGGCGACAGCGTGGACCTCTACCTTGCCACCTCCGATCCGGGGACAGGTCTTCGCGCGGTCACCGAGGTCATCCGGGCGATCCTGCCCTACGATCCTGTCAGTGTGGCCTCCGGCGGCCTTGAATACAACGTTTCCCCTGCACACGAGGGATACAAGCCAGAGGTGCATATCTCGTCATCGGCGACCTTGGCGCGTACCAGCATCATCACGAACCCGCGCGTCGAGGGGTCAGGTATCGTCCGGATCGCGTCATCAAGAAGGGTGCCAGGAACCAATAGAGCCGAAGTCATCTGTGAGATCGTTTTCGTCGAATACGGCGTGGAGGGCTTTGAGCCATGGGCCAAGGTGATTGCGCCCGACGGGACCGAGCTGAGCTACAACCCCGGCCCCGGGCCGCTTTTGAGCGACTGGAACTACACCGACCTGCCGGCGCCCTGCCTGCCCTGACCCGAAAGGGCGCCCGATGCGCGCCATCGCCCTTTTCGTCACCCTTGCAAGTGCGCCATGCGCCTCGGCCGACGAGATTCCCCAGATCGACATCACCCGCCTTGCGGCCGAAGCGAGCGGACAGGACTGGAACGGCGACGGCCACGCGGACCGGCTGCTGCTTGTCTGGTCCGACAAGGGCGATGCGTTCGACGCGCTGACATTCATCTCCGACGCCGCAACTGGCACGCTGCGATTTACAGGCGTTTCACAGGCGATCCTGCCGGCACGGTGGCCGCTCGACAGGTCTGACCTGCACGCGGTGGCGTATAGCTCAAACCTGGGCTGCAACCCCGGCTGCGTTGCCGACTACACGCTGCCCGGCTTGTACAGCAAGGTCGGCGACACTTTTATCGAGATCACGGTCGGCTGGACCGCATCGGGCTGGGAGATCGCCGAGGTGCAAACGCGGGCGGAAGGTTCCGATTGCGTGATCGACTATCGCGCGGGCACCGCCAAGGTGGACTGGCTGGACGACACCGAATACACCATCGACTCCGGCCCGCCCCCCGCCCTTGCCCCTTACTGGTGGCGCGAGGGGCTGCCCAAGGAATGCCGCTTTGCGCCTGGCCCCTGACTCTGGCCGCCGGTTTGCACCGGGTTCCGTGCGCGGCCAGTTTGGCCTGACTTGAACGAGGTATCGATGAGACGCAGCTTTCTCGCCGCCATCCTTCTGGCACCCGCCACGGCCCTGGCCGACGCCCCGCCGGTCACCATCCCCGCCGACCGTGTCCTGGGCGTCCACGGCAAGAACGTCTACAGTGAAAACGACTGGAACGGGGACGGGCACGGCGATCTGGCCGTGCTCGTGCTGTCAGAGACCCGCGATGCCGTCGGGCTCTATCTTATGACATCGACCCCCGAGACCGGCGTGCTTGCGGTAACGGAATACGCCTCGGCCTTGCTGCCCTACGATGCCGCGCGCGTCGCCGCGGGCGATCTGAGCTACTCCTTCACAATCAGCGACGAAGACTATGAGCCGCTGATCCAGATGCGTTCGGCCGCGACAGGTCTGAGCCTGAGTTTAAGCACGAACCCGGGTTCCGAGGCGCCGGTGGTCTTCTCGATCCGGACCAGTCGGCAGGTTCCTCTGGAGTCCGGCCACCGCATGGATCCGGTCTGCGAGATCTTCTTTGTGGAACTTCTCGGAAATGGGCCGCAAACCGCCAAGGTCCACCTGCCCGATGGCAACACGCTCGATTACGACCCCGGCCCGGGGCCGCGCCTGACCGACTGGCATTACACCGACCTGCCGGCCCCCTGCCTGCCCTGACCCCGAAAGGACGCCCGATGCGCGCTGTCGCCTTCCTCGCCGCCCTTGCATGCGCCCCTGAGGCGTCTGCCGAGGACATTCCCCAGATTGATGTCACCCGCCTGCTGGCATCGGCGGCGGAAGGCGACTTTAACGACGATGGCGTGCCCGACCGGCTCCTTATGGTGGCCGCCGAAAGCGGCGACGCGGTGGATATCGTCACCTTCCTGTCCGAGCCGGGGTCAGGCACGCTGCGCTACGTCAGGACAGACAGGGCCGTCCTGCCGGCGCAATGGCCTACGACAAGCGGTCTCTATTCCGTGAGCTACGGCTATTCCGACTGCGACCCCTGCACGCAGGCCGACGTCTCACGGCCCATTCTGTCAAGCTGGACCGAGGATTTTTCCCTTGAAACGACCCTTCGATGGACTGAAACAGGATGGCAGATCACCGGTGCCCGTTCTTCCAGAAACGGTTTCGAGTGCCTCATCGACTACGCCCGGAACACCGCCAAGATCGACGCTTTCGAAGACACCACATACACGATCGACCCCGGCCCTGCGCCCGCCCTCGCCCCTTACTGGTGGCGCGAGGGGCTGCCGCAGGAATGCCGCCTCACGCCTCGCCCGTGAAGCCCGCCGCCTCGATGCCCGCCAGCGCGGCGGCGGCGTCGTTCTCGGAGGTGTCGCCGGTCACACCGACCGCACCGATCACCGCGCCCTTCTTGTCGCGCACCAGAACGCCGCCGGGCACGGGAACGACCTTGCCATCGTAAAGCCCGTTCATTGCCGCCATGAAATAGGCCTGCGCCTCGGCCCGCTTCATCTGCGCGGTGCCCGCCATGCCTAGCATCACCGCACCATAGGCCTTGCCCTCGGCCAGCTTGACGCGCCCCGGGCTCGCCCCGTCCTCGCGCGCCGCCGTAATCATGTGGCCGCCCGCGTCCAGCACCACCACCGTCAGAGGCTTCAGCTCCATCTCGCGGCCCTTTTCCAGCGTCTTGCGCAGGATTGTTTGTGCTTTTCTCAATGACACCATATCTTGGTTCCTTCTGATTAATCTGCCTGCGGAGCGAAAAACTCCGACGTATGGATGATCCCTTGGAAGAGGTGAAACGCGTTTTGGAACGCCAGGTTTCGCACATCGCGCTGGCCCGGTTCTCCGATCTGAAAGCCCTCGGTTGTCACAACGGTCGTGCAGAATCGGCCCGCTTCCGGTGTCTCGTCGCGAATCAAATCAATCGAAGGTGTCGGGCCCATATAGCGCGCTACCGTCCGCCCATCCGGATCTACCGGCAGACTGTCCCAGCGGGTGCGCAACCATTCGGGAAAGTCCTCAGCACGATCGCAATCATTCAGATGATTGAAGGCCACAGTCACCCCGACAAGCGGGCCGTCTAGCCGCCAATCGACCACCCCAATGCCATAGAATGGCGGGGGGCCACCAGGATCGGCGTCGAGGATATTGAAGGGAAACGGTCTCTCACCGGATGCAAGCGCTTGGGGCCCGGCATTGGTCCAGTTCAAGACGGCCACCTTGATCATCCGCGCACCCTCCGGTACCCCTCTTCGGCGGCACGAAGCATCGCCGCGTAAGAGCGCTCAAAAAACACAAACGCCTCGCTGCGCGACGGGTCGGTCTGCTGGCCCGCCATCAGCGGCAAGTCCTCTACCCGGCGGCTGATAATGATCGACGCTCCGTTTCGGCGGACCTCAACCGATTTGCTCCGGTACTCAATAGGCGAGACGGTCACCACGCCCCCCACCGGGGGATCAGCCCGCGACATCGCCATGACGCGGGCCATCGCGGCCTCGGCGGCGGCCTCGTCCGTGAAGGTCCACATGCGGATTTCGACATCAATCTCTTCAAAAAGCGTCAAGGTCGAGATATCGGCCGCCTCAGGCCCCGCCACCACGGCATCGATCCTGTGGGGCATGCGCAACCAGTCGGAAAGACGCCCCCAACCCGGCATCATGACAAGATCATAGGGCGCAATGTCGCCACCGGCATAGTCCCGCAGCGCCGAAAAGTCCGTCACGCTGATCGGGCTGGTCAGCAGGCGATCGCGCCGTTCCCTCTGCACCTCGGTGTAGGCCAATTCTACCACGCCCGGCGACGCCCGCAACGGATCCGCCAAACCCTGGCTTGGCGACAGCAGGCCCAAAATCGCCGCGCCTTGCAGACATGTGCCAAGGGCAACTGCTTGGGCTTTGCGTTCAGCTGTTCGTGCCTCACGTGTCTTCAGCTCAACCACAGCAGCCCCTTCCCTTCGAAAGCCAGTCCTATGCCACGATCGGGCGGTGGGGTAGAGCCAATTTCCCTCATTGACCCGCTGCAAAGGGTATCTTGACGACCTCCCGTGATGCCACCACTCTACCCCAACTCTTTAATGATTTCAGTCATTCAACGACTGAAGGGGCAGGTTATGAGCCGCACGTTTCCGCTACATCTCTTTGCACATGCGGCCGCCGCTTGCCTCGCCCTGACTTATGCTTGGCAGATATCGCAATCGGACTATCTGCGCACAGGACTGCAATTCATCACGCCGCTTCTGATCATCATGGCCGTTCATCTGGGCTGGCTGGCGTTGACGCAGGGGCTGCACCGGGGGTTTGCCTCAATCATCTACCGGCGCAGCGCGCAGACGGCAGTGATCATGGCAATTGTTGTCATGACGGCCAGCATCACCGCACCGATGCCCGCGCGGGCCGGTATGGATGACGTGATCGGGCAAGTGCTGACGGTGCTCTTCTGCGGCGCGATCATCGCGGCCATCGTCGGTGTCGTCGGATTTTTCATCTATGTCATCGTCAGGCTTTTTAAGTGGGGCATATCCTCTCTCGGCGGAGGGAAGGGCCCCGGAAACAACAGCCGCCTGTTTGATGTCGGCAGCCTTGTCGCGACCGGCCTTTTTCTGGGGTTGGCCAGCCTGGAAGGCCTGCCGAATTCGTACGCGTTCGCAACCGGCGGGCAGGCAACGGCCTCATACAGCATCGACGCAGATATCGCAGAGACATGGCAGACGATGGAAACGGCCACCTCGCCCGCCTTCCCGCTGCCCGGGGTTCTGATGCCCTTCCCACAACCCGTTGAGGTTTCGGTCGACGAAGGAACGGCGCTCGGCGCGACCCGCAAGGTGCGGTTCCAGGGGCGCGAGGGGGCGGGTTATCTGACCCTGCGCGTGGTTGAGCGGACCGACCGGCGTGCCGTGTTCGACGTGGTCTCGGACACCACGCCCTATGCCGGCTGGATCGCTTATCAGAGGCTGACCTACGAGGTGCGGCCCGAGGGTAGCGGCACCCGCCTCGACGTCACCTTGAGCTACGATCGCCGCCTGTCCCCGTCATGGTTCTTCACGCCGATGATGAAGGGCGCGGCCTATCTTGCGATGGACGTTCTGGCGCGCGACGTCAAAACGCGCGCGGAAAGTTGAGGCAAAGGCGATCTGACCTGCGACAGGGCCATGACACGGGGCCGATGCGGCGCCTGCCAACGCCTTAAAGTCTGCCCTGCTGATCAGGCCTGTTCTCCCCCCGCACGCCGCTCCTTCCACATTTCGGCGAAGGCCAGTGCAACCGCAGTTTACGATACCGGGAATAGACCTGCCTGGCTGTCGCAAGGCAGCCAACCACCGCGAGCGCCCCTATACCGAACCGGCTTTCGCAGGGCGCCTTTTCGCATCTTTCCTGTTTCCAAATATCCTCCGGGGAGCGCGAGGGGTGGAAAACCCCTCGCTCCTCAGCCCGAAGCCCGCGATGCGGCTTTCAATTCAAGCCGCCGCGCATGCAGGACCGGCTCGGTATAGCCCGAGGGCTGCTCGCGGCCTTTGAACACCAGATCGCAGGCGGCCTTGAAGGCGATGCCATCAAAGCCCGGCGCCATGGGGTGATAGGCCGGATCGCCCGCATTCTGGCGGTCAACCACGGCGGCCATCTTTTGCATGATCTCCATCACCTCGTCCTCGCTGACCACACCGTGGTGCAGCCAGTTGGCGATGTGCTGGGCCGAAATACGGCAGGTCGCGCGGTCCTCCATCAGGCCGATATCGTTGATATCGGGCACCTTGGAGCAGCCCACGCCCTGATCGATCCAGCGCACCACATAGCCCAGAATGCCTTGCGCGTTGTTCTCAACCTCGCGCCGCACCTGATCGGGGCTCCATTTGCGATAGGTGGCCAGCGGAATGTCGAGGATCGCATCGACATAGGCCCGCCGTCCGCCTTGGGCGAGCGCCGCCTGCACGGCGAAAACGTCGACCTTGTGGTAATGCAGAGCATGCAGGGTCGCGGCGGTGGGCGACGGCACCCAAGCGCAATTGGCGCCCGCCTTGGGGTGTTCGATCTTGGCTTCCAGCATCGCGGCCATCTTGTCGGGCATGGCCCACATGCCCTTGCCGATCTGCGCTTTGCCCGACAACCCGCATTCCAGACCGATATCGACATTCTGGTTCTCGTAGGCCGTGATCCAGGCCTTGCGCTTGATGAAATCCTTACGGCTGAAGGGGCCAGCCTCCATCGAGGTATGGATCTCGTCCCCCGTCCGGTCGAGGAAGCCGGTATTGATGAAGGCCACCCGCTGCCTGGCCGCCCGGATGCATTCCTTGAGGTTGACGCTGGTGCGCCGCTCCTCATCCATGATGCCCAGCTTGACGGTATGGCGCGGCAGACCCAGCACCTCTTCGACGCGGGTGAAGATCTCATCGGCGAAGGTCACTTCGGCGGGGCCGTGCATCTTGGGCTTGACCACATAGACCGACCCTTGGGTCGAGTTGCGGGGGCCGTCCGATTTCTGCAAGTCATGCACAGCGATCAGCGTGGTCACCATCGCGTCCATCAGGCCCTCGAACACCTCGTCGCCGTTTGCGTCCAGGATCGCCGGGTTGGTCATCAGGTGACCCACATTGCGCACCAGCATCAGCGCGCGACCTTTCAGCGTCACCGCACCGCCATCGGGCGCGGTTAGGGCCATGTCGGGGTTGAGTGCGCGAGTGACCTGCTTGCCGCCCTTCTCAAACGTGTCAGACAGATCGCCCTTCATCAGGCCCAGCCAGTTGGCATAGGCCACCACCTTGTCCTCGGCATCGACGCAGGCCACCGAATCCTCGCAATCCATGATCGCCGAGACGGCACTTTCCAGCCGCACATCGGCCAGCCCCGCCTGATCGCGCGCGCCGATCGGATGCGTGCGGTCAAAGACCAGCTCCACATGCAGGCCGTGATTGCGCAGAACCACCGCCTCGGGCGATTTGGCCTCGCTGCGGTAACCCACGAATTTCTCAGGCGCGACCAGCGGCATGTCATCGGCCAAAAGCCTGCCGCCCTGAATGTGATAGCGTTTGACGTCCGCATGGCTGGTGCCCTCCAGCGGGAAGGCCTCGTCCAAAAACACCCGGGCGCGGGCCACAACGCGGGCACCGCGGCCCTTGTCGTAGCCACCGGCAGGCGGCGCGCTGCCCATCGCGTCGGTGCCGTAAAACCCGTCATAGAGGCTGCCCCAGCGGGCATTGGCCGCGTTCAGCGCGTAGCGGGCATTGGTGATCGGCACCACCAGTTGCGGGCCCGGCACAGCGGCAATCTCGGGGTCGGTATTCGCGGTCTCGATGGTGAAATCGCCGCCCTCTGGCACCAGATAACCGATCTCTTCCAGAAACGCCTTGTAAGCCTCATGATCATGGGGGTTGTCGCCATGCTCAAGATGCCAGGCGTCAATCTTTTCCTGCAGGGCGTCCCGTTCGGCCAGAAGGGCGCGGTTTTTCGGCGTCAGGTCGGCGACCAGCTTGGCGAACCCGTCCCAAAATACTCCAGCCTCGATGCCGGTGCCGGGTAGGGCCTTCTCCTCAAGAAAAGCCGCCAGTTCGGCCGCAACGTTCAACCCGGCCCGCTCAGTCCGTTCCACCATTCTTTCGCTCCCGTCCCTGCCGCGCGGTATGCCGCCCATGCCTCTGTCCCTAATCTACTCGCAGATAGGCGATAAACGCCCGAGCGGCAACCAAAGCGGTCAGGAAATCTTACCAAAGCCCCAAATTCTGGATGCCGTTGGCTGCATACGGAATCCCACCCGAATCGAGAAGATCGAGCAACTGCTCAAGTGCGAGAACCGCTATCGAAGAGATAAAAGAGCGCCGGTTCGCAAGCGCTGCCGTCAGTGCGGGTTGGATGGCAAAAGCCAAACGTACAGACATCAGGAAAATGATGGGTGCAAGCGGCCTTCTCACGGCTTGCGGTGTATCCCCCAAAGTCTCTAATAGATCGTGGGAACAAGGCAAAATGGAAGTTCTACTTGGCAATATGGTTTCATATCAAGAATGCCAGCATAGTACACGATAGGGTGATTGAAACCAACTCGAGGCCCAGCCAATATAAAAATTACGAAATTTACACTAAATATAGTTATAAAAAAGAAAATCCAAAATCGGCCAAAAGGCGCAAATATAGCATACAAACACATTACGATCAGAGTTAGTGGGATAGGCGCTATCATAACTTTGTAGAGATCCCTGAGGAGCCCAGTCTGATACTTGGGGTTTTTCACCAAGAAAATAGGTGAAAAAAATACGTCAATAAAATAGGATCCGACGACAATTAGCTCACCTCTATTTGGTGAGAAAGGCTTATTACTTAGCCAAGTCATCATCCTCTTCAGAACCCTCATACTCATTTTCTCACCGTTCAACTGATCTAGCATATCGCCGGTCGAGCCAACCGTTTGTCAACTACTGTTTCATTGAGTTTGTTAATGCCTTTCCGAGCGACGCCCGCGACTTCCAGACCACGGCCCGCAGCACCGTCATCAAGGGTTTTGTTGCTGTCCCGGCCACTTTAGGAGCAAAGCCTTGTCGCAACTTGCCTTCCGCATCAAGGCGCTGTCGGTCAAAGCGCCGAACCCATATCTGGTAAATCGCGCTGTTGCAGCATCGAGGATTTCCGCCCGTCGTCAGGTAGCGGAAAAATCTAAGATCAACTCGCTCGCTTGCGTGCTCAGATCGTGAGTCGAACGATTTCCCTTCAGCCTCAAACGCCATCTTTGCCTGATAAAAGTGTTAAGCGCCACTGGGCAAGTTCCAACTCTCGCAGGAAGTGTGTGGCTGAGCTTCGCGAATTCATTGAACTACTGAATGCCATGGGCTGGTCCACTGAAGGGCGGCCGATCCCATCGCCAGCGACCATCCCCGGCCTTCGCCATATGCAGAACGCATTTGCAGCAGCCTACGCGGAAGGCCCGTGTCCTATCGTCGATGCCTTGCGACTTTGCATCGGAATTACACCTTGGGAAACCTACTACGCAGCCAGCGGGTGGTCGCAACCGTTTCTACACGAGTTCGCATCTGGCGAGTTGGTTGGTCCAAACGGGTTCTTTCCAAGCCGTGATGTGTCGCTCGGACTAATCTTACTTGGGCCGAACACAACGTATACCGAGCACGCGCATGCTTCGAGTGAGGCCTATTACATACTCAGCGGAACGGTGATGTGCCGGATCGGCAATCCGCAACTTCGTCGAACAGCAAAGCCGGGCGATCTGATATACATCGCCCCGAATGCGCGGCATGATGTCCAGACGGGTGATACACCTATGTTGGCGGTTTCCCCAGCCTGCGCCACGATGATCAGGTCGATACGTTGGCCCAACTCCTCGCGTGGCGGCGCCGCCGCAGAACACGAATGTCAATAGTACCGCCCGAGATCATCCCGCTCGAAGACTGAAAAGCCCTGATCTGACGGGTCAGTTCTGCACCATCAGCGCCGCAAATACCGACCCGCAATCATCTCGGCCGCATCGAGCTTCCGGCCGATCTGCTCCAGGTGCCCTCACCAAAGAGCCGCTGAACCGTGTCTTTGAGGTCGTTCTCCATATCGGTGACTGACGCTTCCTTTGGCCGCCAAGTCCAGTCGACAGTCACATGACGGAGGCTGCTGATTTCTCAGCTCGCGATCTGCTACAGCATACAAGAACGGCCCAGACCGGTCATTCGTCCTGAGCATTGATGCTGCGATCCAGCGTCCCCAAACCGGACGTTGAACGATGGCGCGGGAGTGAGCCGTTTCAGATAGCTGCACTGAGGAGCAAGGCATCCGTTGGCCCAACATTAGCATGTAAATAACATGATTTGGTCTTTGACTGTAGGCCGTACAATTGATTGAATTCATTGCGTCGGCATCTGTGCTAACCAACTTATGATTTGACGTGGGTGTGAGCCGCTGTTGCGTTCAATGCAGCGATGATATACCACTTATGCGTGTCTCCTTTGCTAGTTTGGAGGTTGGCTTGCTCAAGTTATTTACGCCCTTGTTTCTAGGGTTACTATTTCCCGCATCTCAAATGTCGGCGGAGGGTCTGCGAGACACCCTGCCCACTTATTGTGTTCCGCACATCTCCGAATATGTGCCTCAAGATAGGGTTGACTGTCCTCCCCTTCGACCAGAAACGCCGCGGTTAAGTCTATGCACGTATAACTTCACCGCTGTGACCCCTCAGGCCGAGCCGGAAGAGTACCCGCAGAAGCTTCGCTATTTCTCCGAGTTGCCAGGTTTGCTGATTGATGAACGGCTGCGCGATGAGTGCGGACGGGGGAAAGTCATTCCCGCTTTTCGATCTAAGGAAGCCGGTGTGGGGGCTTGGTGGTACTGGGTACGCAAACGTACAGACAGGACTTCCGAGCGATAGGGTTATGCCCAAGACGCTCAGGTGAGTTTTGAAATGCTTGGCCAAGACATATGTGGCTGCAGAATCGGCGAAGATGGGGAAATCCCTAGTAAGCTATCCGTCTATTTCGCTGGATACACGCGATACGCCAAGCTCTTTTTTGGGCGAGATGTTTCTCTTGATGAGCTACATGACCTAAGCGACCTAGACGTGAGGTGGGCTATTGCGAGAACAATGTTCTCGCATGAAGCAGCGCAACCAATTAATGATACGCATCTAAACCTTGAAGAATTTCTGGTCGGCATTCGCCTTGCTGAAGATCACATTCAAGGACTTGACATTGACCTGCATGATTATCTTGCGATCAATCAATAGAAAAAACAAAATCATATAGGACACAGTAATGTTGAGGTTAGCTGCAATCATTCTTCTTTCACTCGGTGTTGGAGTTTTAGGTCTACTCTACTACCAAGAACTAAAGAATAATAGGAGTTCGGTACAAAGTCAGCTTATCGTTAGAGAGCCGCGCATGGTAAGCGAGCTCATTGTGATCCATTCGGACGCAGACGGTATGGCCATCGCAATCAGGAATGGAACTACGCCACCAGGTGTCGCTGCCGCTGCGATGATGCAATGGACGTCTAGAACGGCGATCGGTGTGGACTTTACGGGTTTTGATTGGTCAACTATTGATGGGATTGGAGAGCAAATCCCAGACAATGGCACAATTCAATTAAGTGGAACGATCCCACCTCTCGAAGTCCTTCACAACTATTCTGTAGACGGAAGTGAGAGTAAGAGGATAATAAGCAGGCTGTTAGCTTTTAATGAGGAAGCCGAACTATATCCGAGACTTGAAGGCCAACGAGCTGAACTCACCAAATGCTTGGGTGCACAAGCCATCCTTCGAGCTGATACAATTGATCTTGCAAAATCAAGTATCATGACTCTTATTTCGGCGGCAGTTCCACCGTTGCCTTCCGGAGAACCGACGTTGGAATTCAACATCAAGTTTGAGAATGAAGACCAGCTACTTGCTACCGAGCAAGATCCAGAACGCTGTGACAGGGTCACGGTACTTGATTGATGGGGTCAGCAATGCGCTTCTGTTAGCTGTCTTTGACACGAGTTTCAAAGTCTAGAAAGACTTGTAAGCCATGATCTTTTGTCCATCGATCATTCGCCGAATGAGGGGACCAGAAAAGCCGACACTCATGCTGATCGCACTATCTGCTAGAAAGGCTGTTAGATGACCACGAATGGAGCGCAGCCCCTCCAGCAGCGTGCTCCGCAATCGATGCCACTAGCTGGTTTTGCCAACATTGCCAGTGGCTGCGCCGCAACATCGCTAGTGCTAATCAATTGCAACGAGTGCATCACCGTAGAAACCCAGCAAGCCATCAGCTCACGGGATCCTCACACATGTCCTTTTTATTTCGGATGCAGGTAAGCGAAGTTCGGCTGACAAGTGTGCGTGGTCGACGAGAGATAGATCGAGGTCTATATCCTGTGCCAACTCGACTCTCAACCACAACGACGATACCCTGTTTCTCAAACCACTTACCTACGATGGAATAGCATGTCTGTCGGTCCAACAGCAGTACGAGTGAATGCAGTCCTTTCTGCCTTTCGTGATGACGAAAACTCGGATGTCATCGACGCGCTCTGTTACTTTTATGTTCCGATTCTTGATAAGCTCCACGGCAAGCCGATCACGGCGTCGCTGCTAGCGAAAGCTGCTAAGCTCATCTACGGCTGGAATCTCACGGAGTCAGTAGGGCATGTCTTCGTGGAACGACTGGTTGTCCAAGGGCATTTAGTCGAGGAACAGAAGAATGGTCAGCTGGTCTTTGTGGCGCAGCCGAGCCCCGAGTTGGCCGTAAATGTCGAAACGTCCATCCAAGAATCGTTTGATCAAGTGACCGAACTATTTCGTGAGTTTGAACTGGTTTCGGGCGATCTCATCTACAGGCAGCTTTCCGATGAGCAGTTGGGCGATCTCCTGGTCCGCTTTCTCGTATCGCTAGACGCCTATTCGAATAATGAGATTTCGGCATCCTTAAAAAATGGAGAAATTGCTCTAGGCGAGCGCAGCGCCCTTCAAGAATTAAAGGACGACGTCTCGGTTCTTTCGCAATCAGAAACCCACGTCTGCGCACGATTTGTGCAGTGGCTTTCAAAGGAACGGCCGGAACTAGCGGAGAAACTGAGCTTGTTCGTGGCCGCCGGTCTCTTGGCTGAACTAGTTGAGGATTTCCGAAAGCCTTCCGCGCTTGAAACAAAAAGCGAAACCACCTTCTTTCTCGACGGACCCATGCTCCTCGGCCTTGTCGGAACAAGTGGAGAAGCCCTACAAGAGGAGGCGAAAACCATTGTAGAGGCATTGAAGTCGATTGGTTGCCGCGTTCAGGTCTTTAGCGAAAGCTGTCGCGAGGCAGAACGGGTGCTCACTTCTTACTTGAAAGCCTCACCATCGGATCGCCACGGCCGCACACATACAGCCATCCTCAAGGGTGAAGTTGACCGAGCCTATGTTCAAACCGTTGCATCAGACATAGAAGCGGCGGCCGAGAAATTTGGTGCGAATGTGCGTGACTACTCATTGGAGGCCTTTCCTAGCGAGCACAAATACTTCGATGACGAAAGGAACAAAGATGTGTATTCCTTTCTGTCTTGGGATAACCCGCTTGCTCGTGAGCATGACGCGTTCGCTGTGACTGCAGTTATGCGGATGCGACATGGCAAGCACAAAAACGACCCTCTGCAAAACAGCCACGTCTTTATTTCCTCGAATGAGAAGCTGGTCAGGAAGGCGCGGGACTACTGCCTGCAATCTCAATTGGTGCGCGAAACACAGTGCGGCCCGGTCGTCGATACCAGAGACTTAGCGACAATCGCATGGCTGCGAACTGGCTTCGAGAACTCGGAGAGACTTCCAACGTCGCACATGCTGGCACAATGCGAACGCGTCCTTCGGGTCCGCAAAGACGTGATCGAGAATGCCCGACAACAGGTTGCAAAGTTTACTCCTGAAAAGGTGGAGCAGTTTGAACTGCTTTTGCAGGACAATCGTGCAGTAAGCTACCTGATGGACACTGCTCGCGGTTCATCAGCGCTCTTTGACCCCGAACAGGATCAAGAGCTCTTGGACGGTATGCTGGATGCGGCCATTAAGGTCGTCCGTGATGAAACAGATGCCAAGCTATCCGAAAAGGATCGGAGGATTCGCCAACTGCGTTCTGAGAACAAGAAGGCTCAGAAGGAGACTCAAGCTGAATATCAAGCAAAGCTAGATGAAGAAGCCCGAAAGACCGCAGAAGTGGAGGCCCGACTAGCTGAGTTGGAGCGATTGCGTGAGGAAGATGCCAAGCGTCTTGCGCTTGTCTCCTCACGGCATGACGCAATCATGCGAGAAAGCATCGAATATGCCAACAGGTGGATGGGCCGGTATCAGCTACTAGGCGCAGCAGTTTTGGCTTCCGCAGGTATCCTGGCAACGTTTGGAGTATTTTGGGATCCCTCAACCCTGCCACCTGTCGTGGACTGGGGCTCTAAGCTAGTGGCTGCAATCGGCGTGATCTTCACGGTGCTCGCGCTTCTCGGGCGCCCGGTGCCTGGTTTGTGGCAATTAATCGAGCGTCGCGGTGAGAAATGGTACTTGAATTACAGCGCGAATAAGGGCGTCCCCGTGATCGAGGCTCAAGAACGCCTTTCGATCGGGAAAAATCGTCTAGTACTAGTCGAGCCTAAAAAACAAGCTATGGGACAAGAGGGTGTGGGTGTTGAGATCGACTAAACAAGCCTGAGTAGGAGCGACTTGGAAACCTTGTCACGGCGTTGAGAAGTGCCGACGAAAGCATGAAGTGCGCTAGTATCTGCTTTCGGACTGATCTCAGTATACTTCGATTCAGATTTGAACGTCTGCTTTCCCTAACAAAGCTTAGGCCCTCTCGCCTCCGCAGCGAACTTCCACTTTCCGCCCGCGCTCAGCGGGAACCATGGGCCTCAAGCTGCTGTAGGATCGTGTCCGCTTTGGGCCGGAGTAAGAGGTTCGGTCGCCGTCAAATTCCAAGTTCTACAAATGTTTGCTGCTCAATCGCCGTTGCAAACGTCACAAAGCGCCGCTTCAGAGGTGGCCACGCCTTCCGAAACAGGGAAGGGATTAGAGCAGTGAAGGCAGGTTGCATAACCCTCACCTAGGCTATGCTGACGGAGTGGAAAATCGAAATCGTAGGCCGATAACGAAGAATCCATATTCGCATGGCTTTACAATACCAGTTTAATAGGCGCGACCTAGCTGCCCGCCAAGAGGCGAGCGCGAGAACCTCGATCAGGCCGGTCAATGCTCACGCCCAGATGTGCTGCGGTTAAAAGTGAACAGAGAGAGGTAAGGTCAGGTTGATTTCCAAGACTAGGTTTCTCGGGATGTGAGCAAAAGCAGCCATCACCTTGCCTGATCCGGATCAGCATCCGATCGTTGTCGATATCGCAAACCTTCAGGTGCGTGACCTCGCTGGCGCGTAGACCCAAAGGTCGAACGGATATATTCGTTGGCGTCACAAATCCCCCGGTTAATCAGCGCATAATCAATGCTTTACAGTGTAGCTGCGTCACACCTTTCTCGCCTGCGACTACAGAATTTCGCGCCCCAGAGCCTGATCCTAGCTGGACGAAGAAGACCGAATTCCCTCGGCTTTCCGTGAAGCAAAGTGAGGCCCCATGGGCAAGATGACACAACAGCAATTGGCGGCGCGGTGGCAGATATCCCCTCGAACGCTGGAGCAGTGGCGATGGCTAGGAAAAGGGCCGCGGTTCCTGAAGATCGGGGCGCGGGTTCTTTACCGCGAAGAGGATGTTGAGACCTGGGAGGCGGCGCAAGTCTGCCAGAACACCTCCGGCCCGCTGCCGGTGGAGGGAACGTGATGGCGGGCGTTCCTTCACCGACCCGGATCAAGACGCACCAAGTCTACACCGTCTGGGAAGCGGCGCAAGCGCTGGGCCGCCATCGCCAGACGGTGATCCGCTGGATCAAGGACAAGGGCCTGATCGCCGATCGGTCCCGGGTGCCTTGGCTGATCCAGGGGGGCGACCTAAAGGACTTCCTTGGCTATCGTCGGGCCAAGGTCAGGACACGGCTGGCGCTGCACCATCTCTATTGCCTCGGCTGCAAGGGGCCGCAGGAACCGGATGGAAAGTTCGCCGAGTACATCCAGCAGACACCAACCATCGGCATGCTGAAGGCACTCTGTCCATCCTGCGGGTGCATCCTCAACAAGGTGGTCAGGAGGGCTGATCTGGAGGAGATACGAGTAAAAATCGAGGTCACAGTTCAACAGGCCACCCCAAGATTAGTGTCTCTGCCTCAGCCCTGTTCAAATGATACCTCGGCAAAGGAGGCCCGGACCCATGGGCAAACGCAATTCGGCTAACCTGCGCATCAAGCGCAAATATCTGGTCTGGCGCAAGGAGGCGAAGGGGTTGGCAGATTCCTCGGTCGACAAGTCGGCTGCGGCCATATCCGCTTGTGAGGCCTTCCTTGACGGCAAGGACTTTCGCAGCTTCCATTCCGAGCGCGCCCGCAGTTTCAAGCGCCGTCTCTCTTCTCAGCAGAATATGCGTACGGGTGGCAAACTGTCCCAGACGTCGATCAATGGAATCCTTCGGGAGGTTCAGGCGTTCTATTGCTGGTTGGCCGATCAGCCGGGCTACAAGTCCAGGATTTCGCGCTCGGATATCGAGTTTCTCGGTTCGGACCGCAAGTCGGATGCCGCACGACGAACATCTTGCTGGAAGCCGCATCCGTCACCCGCTCAGGTGCTTCAGCTTCTTGGCGAGATGCCAACTGAGTCGGTGCTCCAGAGACGGGACCGTGTCCTTGTCGCCTTTCTTTTCCTCTCCGGCTCGCGCGAAGGAGCGGCTATCACGCTGCGGCTCGGACACGTCGATCTGGCCAATTCCTGCGTGCATTTCGATGCACGCTCAGTCAACACCAAGTTCGGGAAGAGCTTCACGACGGCGTTCTTCCCAATCGGTGGTAGCTGCGAGCAGATTGTCCGCGACTGGATCTCGGAACTCAGGAACCAGCACTATTTCTCAGACAGCGACCCTCTGTTTCCGAAGACCCGGATCGGAGTTGGCACGTCGCGGAAATTCGAGGCTCTCGGAATTGATCGAGCGCCCTGGGCAGGCGCGTCTTCGGCATCAATGATTTTCAAACAGGCTTTCATCGATGCCGGACTGCCGCCATTTTCACCGCACCGCGTCCGCGACACGCTGGCGGAACTGGCCAAGGATCATTGCCGAACGCCCGAGGATTACAAGGCATGGTCGCAAAACATGGGACACGAGGATGTGTTAACTACGTTCCGCTCTTACGGGTCGGTCGCGCCAGGGCGTCAGGTCGACCTGATGGCGCGATTCCGCAAGCGGGGGCCGATTGAAGGTCACGACGATTTCGATGTGCTCGAATGACTTAATCCGGCAACAACATCCGCACTGTCACGCGCTCAGGGTTCAAGCGATATCCGCTCCAGGGGATGTTCTCAATGAGCGCCTTAACGTCTTCTTCCTCAAATCCCGCAGAGGCGAACTTTTTTCCAAGTTGGCCGCGAGTGCGGCGCACCGACTGGCGGAGAGCGGCATCATCGGATAGCGCCAGTCTTTCCGCCAGTTTGCCAGCATCAATCGTCGGGTAGTCGAGCAGATCAAGACCCCTTCCCGAACCGGAAAGATGTTCTTTTGCGAGACCCGCCAGCAGACGGTAGGCGGCGCCGTTGATCGTGATGGTGTTGTTGATCAGGACGAGCTCGCGCTTGCGATCGAAGGTCAGATCGACAGGCTCGATGCCCTTCCGCGCCTCTGAACCGAAGGAAGTCGTTTGCGACACAGGCAACACTTGCGCCCGATGCAATTTGCCATAAAGGTTCGGCAGGCTGTCAGCCGGAAACCGGTCCAGTCGGCCAGTCGCGAGTTGCGCGCGCATGACAGCAGTGACCGAGCCACCGTGCCGTTGCAGCAGTGCCGCAATCCGTTTCAGCGCGGTGTCTGGACGTTCGTCAAGATGGTCCACGGCATTCAGGATCGCCGGGTAGTGTGTCAGCAGATCCGCGTCCGTCATTATCTCATAGCCAAAGGCATTCCGGACATAGGACAGCGCCACTTCCTTGTCCTGCACACGCTCCCGACCGCCCGTCATCAGGTCAACACGATAGGCTTCGGAAGGATCAAATGCTTCGAGGCCCGCGGCAATTATCGCAAATCTACGATCAATGCATTGCGAACAGCGACCGCAATGAGGGTATTGCCTGGTCTGGTTGTGAACATCGGCACAACTGCGAGTGAAGGCAATCTGGTCCGCCATTCCAAGTCGCGCTATGGTCTCGACCACTTCAGTTTTGGTACGCCAGAAGAACGGGTTGTCCACCCTAAGCGAAGTATCGAAGATCCGGCTGAAGAGGCTCTGGAACCGCTGAAGGGTCTGCGGATGTGTTGTCCGAGTCGCTCGGGTGCCCAGCACGTTGCCAACCGGCGGCAGGTTTAGGCTGACAACGCCGTTCTCATAGAAAGACACCCGGTCCCTGCCAAAGGCCACGGCTGTCACAATGCCAAGTGCCGCAAACAGGAACGACCGGGCGCGATGCGTTCCTTCCGCGTTGGTGCCGCCGTGCAACTGAACGCGCACCGGAATATGCGTCAGCATTTTCGCACCCAGCTTTTCGGCCAAGCACTTTTGCAACGCGCTCTGAATGGGTGCAATCTTGGTGGACGAGAAGTGGCTGATCAGGGCAACGCTGTGCCTGCGGTCGACGATCTCTTCCAGTGCCCCGGCATACGAATCCAGCCCACCCGAGAACATCAGCAGCGTGTCCGGCATCCAAGACGAGTCTTCGCCGAAGTTAAAATACCCGGACGGGCCGGACAGATCAGGAGGCATCTGGACGAAGTTGAACGCGAACCGATCGCCGGATAGAAACATCAGTGTCTCTTCCAGTTCTCGTTTCACGTCCGGATCGGTCCACCGTGCTAGCATCCTGACCGGCATCGTAACCGTGAACTTGCGGTGCCATTTGGCCCCCATCTTCTGATCGGTAAGCCCGCCGCGGCTGACACTGGAATCGATGGCGTAAACAAAGGCCGCGATTTCCATCAGGTCGATCGCGATGTCGGGCAGTTTCGCGACAAGCTGTCTGCTCATCTGGCCGATACGAAGCGAGGCGGCCTTGGCTTTTCCATCGATTTCGAAGTTAGGCTGTTCATCACCCTCGCGATCCGCGAGTGGCGCCAGGCATCTCACGGCATACTCAGGCTGAGACGCGGCGCCGTCCAAGTTCCGACCTCATCTTCTTGAACGCATATCGCGTAAAGTCGTTGATCTTCTCCTGGCTGAGCGTCTGCTCCTTCCAAACTGTCTTGCCGTACCAGCCACCAGCAAATTCCTCGACAATCCGCGAAGCCTCGAAAGTGTGCTGCGAAAGCGCGCGATCGAAGGCCATCCGGTCCGCATCATCGACGAACCGCTTGCCAGTGCCTGTATGGTTCGCCAATTCCCGGCTCAGGTAATAGTCGAGCGACCGGTAGCTCAGTCGCGCAAAGAAATCCCGGGCCAGACCCGCAAAATTCTGACCGCTCGCGAACGAGGCCAGAGCTTTGCGCACCTCTTGAGGTGTCGGGTCGAACAGCGTCGGAAGGCGGTCCCGCATCTGGACTGAAAGGCTCTCAAGTAAAGCCGCTCTGGCTATTTCTCCGGCATCCGAGGATCTGCCTTGGTCAAACGCTCGCTGGCTGATGGCATCGTCCAAACCGGCCAGCAGCCCGGTTACCGATCCTAGCGCACTGGCCTCAATCCCAAGATTGGCCATTGCGGCTTCGAATCCTGGCGCCCTTGCCAACAACGGTAACTTGACCAGCAGCTGCGTCACAAACTGGAAATTGGGATCTTCAGAGGCCCGACGCAAATCCGTCTCGGACGCATTGGCCGCAGCTTCGGCCACTTCCTCCAGCAGTGCCGACGAGTCCAGCAACCTGACAACGTCACGCCACTTTTTTGACTGTGGTAGGGTTCCGAGCCTAATATGGCCCATATCGCTCTCCCGGATTCAATTTCAGGCTGGAACACCGTTTGTGGAAAAGCAACGAAAATCCACCCAAAGCTTACCCTGTGCTTACCCAGAAATGGTCGTGCGGAGTCAGGATATTCCTAAGTCTTTGATTTAAATGGTGCGCTCGAACAGAGAATGTTCGAACTCATCTGCACCCGATTTTCACACCTCTGCAAGTGCCGAACCGCTCCTCTCGCCGGACCAGTGTGAGGAACTGTTTGAAGAGTTGGAACGCTGGCACAACGTGCTTAAACCTCATGCCGATGAGTTGCGGGGGCCGCGGCCATGAGCCGTCTTGCCCCCTTCTCACTGCGCCTGACCACGGAAGAACGTCAGCAACTGGAAGCCCAAGCCGGATCGATGCCACTCGGGTCGTATATCAAGTCCGTGGTTTTGGCCTCGGAGGCCCCCACATACCGGAAGAGGCAAAAACCACCTGTTGCGGAGCAACAGCTCTTGGCCGAAGTGCTGGCCCGGTTGGGACAGACCCGTACCGCGAATAACCTCAACCAGATCGCCAAGCACCTGAACCAGGGCACACTGGTTCTCGATGACGAGCTGGAAACGGACCTGAAGACTGCCATTGCCGAAGTGGCCTGGATGCGCGTCACCCTGATGAAGGCTCTTGGGGTGCAGTCATGATCCTCAAAGGCTCGCAGCGTGCTGGCGCAAAAGCCCTGGCGGATCACCTGATGAATCTGCGTGACAACGATCACGTCGACATCCTGGAGTTGAGAGGATTTTCCTCCAACGACTTACACGGTTGCCTTTCGGAAGCTCATGCCATTTCCAAAGCCACCTGTTGCAAACAATTCATGTTCTCTCTGAGCCTCAATCCACCCCCGGATCATATCGCCACCGAAGACGAGCTGCTGGACGCTGCCAACCGCGCCGAAGACAAGCTGGGCTTAAGCGGTCAGCCCCGCGCCATCATCATCCATGAGAAAGAAGGCCGCAGACACGCCCACGCTGTGTGGTCGCGTATCGACGCGGATACGATGAAGGCGATCAACCTGCCGCACTTCAAGATGAAGCTGCGGGATGTGTCGCGGGAGCTGTTTCTCGATCATGGCTGGATGCTACCCGATGGACTGGCAAGCTACGGCAATAAATCACCGCTCAACTTCACACTGGAAGAGTGGCAGCAAGCCAAACGCCAGGGCATCGATCCCCGAGAGATCAAACAAACCTTCCGGCAAGCCTGGGAGCGCTCTGACTCTCAGATCGGCTTTAAAAACGCCCTCGAAGAGCGCGGATACTTCCTGGCCAAAGGGGACCGTCGGGGTTTCGTGGCTCTGGATGTGGATGGCAATATCTACGCCATTCCCAAATGGGCCAGCCTGAAAGCCAAAGAGGTTCGAGACAAACTGGGATCACCCGAGACACTGCCCTCTGTCGAAGAGACCAAGTCCATCATTCACTCCAGAGTGACGGATCAGATGCGCGGATATATCGCCGAGATCAAAGAGCGTCATGATCGTGAATTCGACCCGTTGCGCGATGAACACCGCGCCATGACCAAAGCCCACAGGTTAGAGCGGCAATGCCTCAAAGACGGTCAGGAGAAACGTTGGATAGAAGAGACCAAGGCGCGATCTGATCGTCTCAACACAGGCTTTCGCGGTCTGTTTGATCGCTTGACGGGCAAGGCCCGTACCATTCGCTCCGAGAACGAGGCCGACGCCCTACGCTGCGCTAAGCGAGACCAGGAGCAACGGGATGCTCTGATCGTCGCGCAGATGAGAGAACGCCAGGAGCTGCAAGAGAAGGTCAAAGAGTTGAAAGAGCAGCAATCCAAAGAGCGACAGATCCTGGCAAGAGATATCGCCAGCATTGCATGGGCCAAATCAGCTGAGGGCCAGGAAGCCTATCAATCGACGCTTCAACAACAACGCCGGGCACGCGATCAGGGTCCAGATATGATGTAGGTACTGCTGCGACCATAGACGCATAAGCGATTGTTTAAAATAGATAACCTTTGACACACGCCACCGAGAAAAGGTAAACTAAGATCATGAAACAAGGCACATGGTGGGACTATTTTGACGAAGACCCTGATGAGTTAGTCGGACGGCAAGTCAACGGTCAATTCGATGAAGACATTACGGTTGAGATGCGGCGAATTGACTGGGCATACTTAGATTGGATCGGCGAAAACCTGAATTTCAAACTGAAAAACCTTTACCGCAACTTGGAAAGAAAACGACTTCCAAGAGATGGAACGCGCAATGACGTATTTCTTAGCGCCGTGAGATACCTCTATCTTGATAATGAAAGAAGCGGAAAGCCTCGACCACCATGGTGTCCCCCGGCAGACCCAATATATTTTGATGAGCTGGACGGTGTAGAAAAACGTAACTGGTAGCCTTACATAAGATCTTAGCAAACGAGCGAGGTTCATAATGTCGGATGTCTCTGACGATGGTTCCAGAAAAGGCAATGGTGGCAGACCTCACAAGCCACGGAGGTTGGGAGATAAAGACAAAGCTCCAAAGGGCTCTGTTGGGCTGACCTTGAAGGCACCTGGGTTTGGAACAGCCCGAGAGATCAACCTCGTGTTCGTTCCAGATGATGAATTCCTTGATAACAACGCCGACCTCGAACCTACCAAAGAAGAACAGCGCGCCGAGTATCTGAACAACCTCCCGGAAGGCACCGAATTTACGGACCTCACTGGAGATGAAGAGGTTGACCAAAAGAGCTTTGAAGATGGCACCGTACCTGTGACGCCAGAGGAGTTGAAAGCTCTGCGCGCTGCGCAATCTGAGTCTGAGCAAAAACTCGAAGGCCCACAGATATCCCGAAGTGATTATGCGGAAGCGTTTCAGCGGGCCACTGAGCGATCACTGGAGCGACAGCAAAGCCGTGATCAGGATATGGATTAAAGCTCTGACCTTAAAGCAATTCGATCTTTCGCCCCGCCGAGGGATCGAACCGTCGTGTTGGGGGATCGCCAATGCTGTCAATGATCTCGTTCATCCACACAACGATGTTGTTGGCCTGATACGCATCGATGAGATAGCGCATGTCTTCACCCCATCGCCCGTAGGCAAACCGGAGAACGGTCATACCAAAGCGCGGTCGCAGGAACGATTGCGGGAGATTGACATTCTTTGCGTCGTAACCGATCCGAAAGCCGCCTGAGAGCTCTCGATCAAAGCGGTATTCGCCAAAGAAGACGACATCTTTGGTGATGTAGACTTGAACCTTTGGACGGGTCAAAAAGTAACTCAAGACTGTCAGCCCCAGAAACACACCCGCGATGATGACGACGCTCTGCGTGGCATAGGCCGTGGCACTGGACTGCCATTTGTTCGGAGACGTGGCATAAGCAGCCACTCCGAGTGATGCTCCGACCGGGATAGCGATCACTGTGAGCACCAAAAGCAGGCTGGGCAAGACCCAGCTCCAGAACTGGATCGCCGTTTTCACTTCAAGGACAGCTTTGTCTGACGTGTGAGAAATAACCCGCGTTCCAAGCGGTCGGTCTCGTGGCACCCGAAGCCCAAGATGTTCCACTGGTGCCGGTGCAGGCTCGGCTGCGGGTGAGGTTACAGTCTCCTCTGCAACCGAAGACACGGATGTTTCGTCCGCTTCGTCTGTGACTAATTGCTGCGTTGGATCGGCTTTGGCTTCTGACGAGGTATCCGCTGGGGTTGTTTCCCCATCCTTGGGTTGCCAAAACCAACCCAGGGCCGGAATCTTATACACCGCGAAGGCCACAGCAATAGCCGCCAGAAAAACGCCCCAGAATCCAATACCGAGCATCTGATCCAGAAGAATCCACAGCACGACGAACGCGACGACGAGCCCCGCTGTCACGGTCAGGGTCTCCACACGCCGGGTGGTGTAGTTCTCCCTGTAGGTCTCCACAAACTCATCAATCATGATGCGGGCCTCTTCGATGCAAAATACTCATCCATATAGGGGACACGCCTGAGAAAGATCGGGCTCACACCGGGATAGATGATCAGCTGATTGTTGGACTGGCGCGAGAAAAACGCGGCGACCTCATCAGATGTGAGAAGCGGTGCTTTATCGATGCTCTTGGACTGCCCTGTAAAGCCGGAGGCCAACTGCTTCATGCCTTGCTCGCCCTGCGAAACCTTGAGCATGCTCGATTGGCCAAGCCGGTTTGACACATAGTCCAAGGATCCCAGATCATTCAATCCGAAGGTCTGAAACACCCCGGCATTACCCAGAAACGTCTCCCAGCGGTTGCCGTAGATCTGGCGCAACTGTGAAAGATCCTGAAAAAAAGACCAGAGCCGCACACCAAATCCGGCAATAAGACCTGCCGCTGTCTCCAGAGCCTTCATATGCCCCAGCACATGCATCTCATCGAGGATCATCAAGGCCGGGACATCCGGGACCGTCTTGTCGGCCTCAATCGCATTCATCAGGCGGTTGATGTAGAGACGAAAGAACCGGAAATGCCTGTGCAACCGCGCGGCTGGCAGACACAGATAGACCGACTGCTGCCCGTTCTTCCATTGGGCAAGATCAGGATTTCTATCGGTTCCCGCCAGAGTGCGCGCCATCGGTGGCGATGAGATAAAACCGATCTGATTGCGGATGGTGGACATCACACTGCCAAACTCACGATCCCCCAGGCTGCTCAAAGTGGAGGCCGCTTCAAACGGAATGCCGTGAGCAAACCGCTGATCGACCATCATCATGCCGTTCAGCTCTTCAAAGGTCAGTTTCGGATCGTTGGCTTTCGGCGGCTTCAGCTCCTTTGGCGGTGGTGTCTTGGCTTGCTTTTCCGGCCTGGATGGCAGGAAGAGCAAGCGTCTGATTTCATTGAGCGATTTGTCCGTGATCTCCGGATGGGCAACAACCCAGGCCACATAGCCACGCAGAACAAGTTTTGCGGCCTCCGTGAAGTAGCTGTTGTTGCCCTTGGCTTCCTCCACAACCAACGCATCGGCGATGGCATCGCATTCATCGATAAAGTCATCGCTATAGGGATTGAGATCTGCCAACGGGTTGAACCCGGCCCGGTAAGCATCATCGACATCCGCCACACCGAAGGGATCGATGACAAAGACATCCTGCTCCAACCCACCATCCTCGATGCCGCGCCCCTGTCCTCGGCGCTCGGCTGTCAAGGTCGCGTTCTCACCCTTGGGATCAATGACCAGAACCGACCCCTGATAGAGCAGCAAGTTGGGAATGATGGCCGATGTGCCTTTGCCGGCTCGCGATCCGGCTATGGTCAGCAAATGCCGGTTGTCGCCGCTGCCGATAAAGCTCTTACCGCTCTGACCCAGAAACACCCTGTCCGGGCCGTACCGCCAGTTAGGCGCCAAGCTTAGAGTTTGAGGCGACACCCATAAAGCCCGTGGCGCCTGATCAGTGGTCTCAGATGTGCCGGGCAGACCGCGCGGGAGGTCTTCAAAATTCATAGATGGTCCTTGATAATGCGAATGGATTGAATGCTTTTCTGAATGGTGAACTCTTTATCTCGTTACCTTGACAGGCCGTCTTCCCTCACAACTCCTAGTAGTAAATCGTCTGTCGGACAATCACCCTCAGATCCTATCATGCTATTTTTTGAGGTCGTCCCACATGCACGCCTCTGGCCTTCGCGGCTGCCATACCGGCCTTGGTGCGCTCGCTGATCAGGCTGCGCTCATACTCGGCAAAAACCGCCAGCTGACCAAAAATCATCCGGCCCACGGCAGTTGATGTATCGATGCCCTGCGTGATCGCGTGAAAGTGGATACCGCGCTGTTGCAGCTCTTCGAGGATCGTCATCAGGTGCAAGGTGGAGCGACCGAGCCGGTCGAGCTTCCACACGGTGAGTGTATCGTGCTCTCTCAGATCATCCAGCATAGCCTGCAATCCTGGGCGATTCTGTCTGGCCCCAGACAATCCATGATCGGTATAGAGTCTGACACATCCCGAAGCCCTCAGCGCGTCGCGCTGTAAGTCTTCCGACTGATCCGCATCCGAAACGCGAACATATCCGATCTTGCGCCCCTTCCTTATGGCTGTCCTCATGCTCCGAGTCTGGCAGGATTCATATGGCGAACAATCACAGATCAAGGCGGTTTTCCTCTTTGCAAAAGGGATCCCTTTCGCAGCCGCGCTCCATCGTGTTTCTGTCGGTCAGACTCCGCCCAAAAAGCTGTGGAAAAACAGCCCCGGCGGACTCTGATGGGATGGATGTGCTACCCCTACCAAAAGGGATCCCTTTTTTGAGCTCCTGCCTTCGTCGCGCTCACACGAAGAAGGACTGTGAACTTGCTCCAAAAAACACATGTGATCGCCGGGATCGCGGCCGTAACTGGTCTTTTCGGTGTGGGGGTTCTCGCCTTATCCGGCTTCAAAGACCCCGAAGCGCTCCTCACCAAAGCTCTAAGCGCCAATGATTGTTATATGGGCGAGGAGGATCTGATCTCGTTCGCCGAAGACCATGAGATGAGCATGGACGAGCTGGAGACCTTGGCCAGAGCCATGGCTGAAGCGGGCACCATCGCCCTTCAAAGCGAGGGCGTTTATCTAGCAGGCTCTGAGACGTGCAGTAATCCCATCGACTATCTGGTCCGCTACGCTGAGAACAACGATTGCAGGCTGGCGGATGATCCGTTGGACCTCGCCCACTTCATCGACGATCTCAACAACCGATACGACGCTCAAGCGGCGGAAAACGCCCTGTCGGACCTCATCGTCTCTGGCCGCATGTCGGAGTTGTTCCAGCTGACGTCAGGCGAGATTTGCGGCCCCTGAACCATCCTGCGATAGCTCACCCCCTCTTCTATTTCAGATCGCACCAAGTCACCCATCCACACAAAAAGGATCATCCCATGATACAGTGCCCATTCTGTCGTTCTGATATTCATCCTGAGGCAACGATCTGCCCGCAGTGTCATGCCCGCAAAGGGTACGGGTCAAACAATGACGGCGGCATCCACACAGGCGGTAGCATCTCTTTGCTGGCTATCATCTGCTTCGCACTCATCGTTGGCGGCATGCTCATCGGCGATATGGGCTATATCTTCGCGGTGCTGGGAGGCATCGGTCTGCCGTTTTGTCTGGCTCCGCTTGCTCGTGGGGCGCGTTGGTATCGATAGAGTTCCCTTTCCCCTTCTTCCCTTTGTAACTGACTGGTTGCTCCTGCAACCGGTCTGGCCTTCGCCGAGAAGTGGGGGTGCAAAGGCCAAGGGCGTTGGAACAACGGGACCGGAGCCACGCGCAGCTGCAACGGATGTGAAGCGAGCATGGTGAGGACCCACCCCTTGGCCTGCGCTGGGGGCGACAGCCCTAAGCTGAACCGTATCAGTTCAGAAAGGCCTTAGACGACGATCTCGTCGTTTGTGCCGAAGTACCGCTCTGGAATGCGATCTGTGCACCGCCATGTGCCAGCACAATGTGGGGAGGATGCTGCGCCCCGAGACGATGACGTTCGGTCACAAGTTCAGGCGCGCCAATAGCCAGCGAACGAAACATGGTGGCAAGCGTGGTTCTACCGCGTCCGTTCTCAGCATAGAATACTGTGAATGGTGTAAAGTTCGTATCCTACTGCAAGGTCATGTTATTGAACTGACCAAAATTTCTTAGCAACTGAATACAGTCAATCATCCGAAAACCTTCAATCAGAGTAGAGCGATGCTTGCATGTTTCGGAACGCACCGCTGATAGCGGTAAGCCCACCAAGCTTAGTCTTGCCCTCGCTTACGCTGCCATAGCGCGCCGTCAGGAAGGTCCCGAGTTTCTTAGTGGCTAGTTCACTCTCGCCGCGCGCCTCATAGGCCCTGAGGATGGCGAGAAGTAAGTCTTTCATATCGGTGTCCGCGTCCTTCATTCCGACAGACCGGACATGATCAGCGCGTTCATTTCTTGTTTTCGGTGGATTCGTGTACAGCACATAACTGAGAACATCGAATAGATCACTGTCAGGTGCGTCGACAAGCCTACGGATGTCATCAAGGCGGTCACGATCATACCCCCGATCAGAAAGCTGCTCCAAGAAGCGCTCGCGGTTGTCAGGGTCGCTCCAGACTGCGCGGAGTTGGTCTTCGTCTGCCACGATGCCCGCCAGATCGCCGAACAATCGCTCCAAAAATTCTTGCGCCGAAATCGGTTTTCCCTCGGGGCTCCAGTAAGTCGTGGATGCGATGTACTTGATCCTGCGTACGCTGCCGTCTGAAAGCTTCACAACGATTTTTTCCTGCGGAGGCTCAGGGTCTTCACCACCGCCTGGCGGTTCTTCCAGGCCCGGTTCAGGTCCGGAAGGCGGCGTGCGCGGCCCTCTGGGTTCCTCGGGTTCGAGCGGTTCGCCGTCCCATTCGGGATCGTTAAAGTTTTCGTGCGCCTTCACGAAATCCCAGATCGTGAAGAACTCCTTGCCTTCATAGGTACGCGTGCCGCGCCCGATAATCTGCTTGAATTCGATCATCGAGCGGATCGGGCGCATTAGGACGATGTGCCGAATGTTGCGAGCGTCCACGCCTGTCGAGAGCTTCTGAGAAGTCGTCAGGACCGTAGGGATCGTCTTGTCATTGTCCTGAAAGTCCCGAAGGTGCTGTTCACCGACTGCGCCATCTTCAGCGGTGACACGGTGGCAGTAGTTCGGGTTGGTATTGTCCTTCACCTGATTGATTAGGTCACGCACAAGCGCCGCGTGATCCTGCGTCGCACAGAAAACCAAGGTTTTCTGCCGCTGATCAATCTGGCTCATGAATTCCTTCACGCGACTCATCTCGCGCTCTTCGATGATGATGCGTGTGTTGAAATCGCCCTCGCTGAAGGTGTCGCCTTCTTCAACGTCACCCGCCAATAATTGGTCGCTGCCGTCATAGACGTATTCGTCGATGGTGCTCGCCATCTGGCGTACCTTGAATGGCGTTAGGAAACCGTCTTCGATCCCGTCGCGCAGCGCGTAGGTGTAAACAGGTTCGCCGAAATAGGCATAGGTGTCTGCGTTGTGTTTGCGCTTCGGTGTTGCTGTCAGGCCAAGCTGCGCAGCTGGCTCGAAGTATTCCAGCAAGCGCCGCCACTCGCTCTCGTCCTTCGCACCGCCACGGTGGCACTCATCGATCACGACGAAGTCGAAGAAGTCAGGCGGATACTGCGTGTAGACGGGCTCGCCTTCACCCGTCATGAAGGTCTGGAAGATCGTAAAAAACAGGCTCGCGTTTTTCGGCGGTTTGCCATGGTTCTTGCGAATCGTGTCGGGGTCAATCCGCGTCACCGCATCATTCGGGAAAGCCGAAAAGGCGTTGTAGGCCTGATCCGCGAGGATGTTGCGGTCGGCGAGGAACAGGATGCGCGGTCGGCGCACGGGCTCGCCCGAGAGGTTCCACTTCGCTTGGAACAGCTTCCAAGCGATCTGGAAGGCGATGGAGGTCTTACCTGTACCTGTGGCGAGCGTGAGGAGGATGCGGCGGTCCCCCTTGGCTACGGCCTCCAGCGCCGCTGTAATGGCCTTGTGCTGGTAGTAGCGCAGTTCCCACTTGCCGCCATCGGTTTCGAAGTCCACGGCTCCGAAGCGTTCGCGCCAGTCATTGTGATCGGCGAAAGTGCTGTCCCATAGCTCATCGGGCGTTGGAAAGGGCAAATCCATATCACCCTCGGCCCCATTGGCCATGTCGATTTGATACCAGTTCAGACCATTCGAGGCGTATGCATAGCGCGAACCAAGACGAGTGGCGTAGTCCTTAGCCTGGCCGACACCGTTGCGATGGCTGACGCCTGCGCGCTTGGCTTCCAAGACCGCGAGCTTCTGGCCCTTGTGGATCAGCACATAATCTGCAGACAGGCTCTTGCCGCGCGTGCCGCCGGATTGGATGCGCCCAGGACAGATAACTTCACGACGCACCTTCGAGCCGTTCTTTCCCCAGCCCGCCGCCGCAAGGACGGGGTCTATGCGCTCGGCGCGGGTATCGGCTTCGGTTTCGTCGTGAATGCTCATCTTCTCTATTCTTTACATCATGTTAATTCGCCCACGAAGGCTTTCTGCAATAGGGATTGTCGGAGGTCGTCGGTATCCGAAACTTTCCGTGTATAGTCTTCAATCAGCGTGTCAAAGTCATTGGCTACGCTATCGAGGCGCGCCAACAGGGCTTCTTGTTCAGAAATTGGTGGAACAAAGAAAGTAAGTTTTCGCAGGTCGCGTATATTGATCTGCATTAGGGCAGCGCCATAGGTTCCCGCCTTGATCTGATCCTGTACGGGTTTTGATAGAAACTGATAGTACCCCAAGCGCTGATCAATTTTTTCAGGATCGAAGCGAACGGGAACAATACCTCTCGTCACGTTGGCCCCATCGAGTTCCTCGGAAGCCATAGCAACCACGCCTGTGCTGCCCCTTACGCAAAGCAAGATTTCCGTACCTTTCAGCTTTGTGCGAGCGTAACCATCCGCCTTAGCAGGATCGATACGCTTCAGGCCGTCTAGAGTAATGATCCGTTGCCCAAGGTCGGTGGGGCGGACAATCGGTAGCCCTCCTGAGACATCGTCACCCGGTTGAACTATTCCGTATGAAAGGCTGCAATCACTCTCGACAAGCTCTTGGAGTGGAGCGCTGATCGAGTCGGCGTCACTTCGAGTGAAGAGCTCGCCGAGGAAATTCTCAAACAACTCCCGCGCGTTTTGGAGGTTGGCTTCGGCGTGGTCGCGGGCGCAGGCCAGACCCTCGAAGGCCTCGTCCAGAATCGCAACAATCCGCCGCTGTTCTTCGAGCGGTGGCAGGGGGATGCTCAGTTGCTTCAGGTGAGTGGTGGTCACTACTTGCTGCCCGGAAGTGCCGCCGATTCCCGCGTCGATCATACTCTTTCCAACAGACGACTGAAGAAAGTTCTTTAGGAAATATGGGTTCAACCGCTCTGGCTCAGGCCGAATTAGTCCCAAAGCTCGCGTGAATATGAAGCGAGTGCCATCTCTTACCTCGAACACATTACACTTGTTGATTGATCCTTGACCGACGATAGCGAGCAACACGTCGCCGGAAGTCAGCTCAGCTCTCAGATGATTTGAGAAAACGGCCTCGCTGACAGTATCGGCTGCATCATAGTGGATAGTGTTATCGTAAAGGTCCTTTGTCTTGAGTACGCGAAACTCTTGCACTCCAGCTTTGTCATACTTTGGGTTCGGCCCCTGCGTGATCTTGTGGCAAACGTCGATCAGCTTTTCGGTTCTCCAACCCTTCTTCACAGCATCCCCCGGATATTCTCCAGAATGTTCGCTGTATCGGCATCCCGTGCCAGCATGTCGACGATGATCGCTTCTGGGCTGCGCAGCGCTTCGGCCTCGGGTGCGTTGGGGTTCTTGACCGACAGATCGTAGGTGTCCTCGTCCAGATCGGCGCGGGTCACGATCCAGCTTTTTGGCCCGTTCGGACGGGTGCGCTGCAACTCGACAAACTCCGCCAGATCGTCGTCATTCAACGGATTGGTTTTGCCCATGCTGCGCCCCGGATCGAGCTGGTAATACCAGATGTCCCGCGTCGGCGCGCCTTTTTCAAAGAACAGCACCACGGTCTTCACACCCGCGCCCTGGAAGGTGCCTTGCGGGCAATCGAGGATGGTGTGCAGTTCCGCTGCCTCCAGCAATTCCTTGCGCAGTGCGACAGAGGCGTTATCGGTGTTGCTGAGGAAGGTGTTCTTGATCACTACGGCGGCCCGCCCGCCCGCCTTCAGCTTGCGGATGAAGTGTTGCAGGAACAGGTAGGCCGTCTCGCCCGTGCGGATCGGGAAGTTCTGCTGCACCTCGCGCCGCTCGCCGCCACCGAAGGGTGGATTGGCGAGGATGATGTCGTGGCGGTCCTTCTCCTGAATATCCATCACGTTCTCATTGAGCGTGTTGGAGTGGATCAGGTTCGGGGCTTCGATGCCGTGCAGGACCATGTTCATGATCCCGATGATGTAGGCGAGACCTTTCTTCTCCTGCCCGTAGAAGGTCTTGGTTTGCAGGGTCTCGTATTCGGATGCAGAGAGCTTGTCGGTGCGCAGGTAGTCATAGGCTTCACAGAGGAAGCCCGCAGAGCCGACCGCGCCGTCATAGATCGTCTCGCCGATCTTGGGGGCTGTCACCGTGATCATAGCGCGAATGAGCGGGCGCGGCGTATAGTATTCGCCCCCGTTGCGGCCCGCATTGCCCATGCGCTTAATGCGGGTTTCGTAAAGTTGCGAGAGTTCGTGCCGTTCGGCTTGGGTATTGAATGATAGGCCGTCTACGGCTTCGAGCACGTCGCGCAGGATATAGCCTGAGCGAAACTTGTTGCGAAGCTCGGTGAAAACCTCACCAATCTTATATTGGATGGTCTGAGGGCTAGTGGCCGATTGGCGGAAGGATGCGAGGTACGGAAAGAGCTCCTGATCCACGAACTTAATTAGGTCGTCGCCAATGCATCCAGCGTTATGGTCAAATTCGCCGTCTTTTTTCGGTGCGGCCCATTTGTCCCAACGGAATTCATCGCCAATCATCGGCGTATAGTCTTCGCCGTTGAGTTCGGCACGGTCTATGCGCTCGGCCTCAAGATCGTGAAGGTATTTTAAGAACAAGACCCAAGATGTCTGTTCAACGTAATCGAGTTCGTTTGCGATGCCTTCTTCGGCCCGAAGATCTCGCTCAATCTTATTGAATGCGTTTTCGTACACTGCGCCCTCTAGTTTAAACATTATTCGTTTTTAGTAGCTTAGCAGAAGCGGTGAACTATCGCATCCGCTAATGAGACGAACTCGCATTTATCCACACTGCGTCATGAGTCGCCAGTGTTCAGCTTTGGGGGGGCACGTCGGCCTAACAATCGGGTCCAGCGTCGATACGCTGGCGGCATCCAATCGGTGGACGGTTGGTCGATGGGGTGGTTCTAAGGAGGGGCAGTTATGACATGCTCCCATCCTTGGTCTCGATGACATCGCCTCCATGGCATGGTCGGGGGTCTTGGGGGCAGGAACGCCCCTTATGTCGATGGGTGCAGGGAGAGCGAAGTCTCCCTGTGAGGGATCAAACACCGATCTGTTTGCATGACGATGGCCAGGCTAAATGCCTAGGCGTCGTCTATGGCTTGGGGGATAGAACGGGGGAGCGCAGCGTCCCCCTTCTCAAGCGGTGTGGTACTACCACACACAGCTTGCGATTACTCATAAGCCTCATGGATGCCCCAGTGTCCCTAACGCGCAGAATGCGGATGATGTGGCCCTGGGGCGCCGGGAGAGACGCGGTACTGGTCGCGACTGGGTTCAAGTCGGACGTGTCTGGGGTTTCAAAGGCAAGAAAACAACGCTACGAAGTATCACCTTGCAGCGTTGCTGTCTCAAAATTTAGACAATTGTAATGAAGACCCCAATGGAACCTTCATTGTCGTGATAGCCTACGTCGTTGATCGTCATCTCAAGTTCTCCCGCTTTGTCAGTTGGAAAACGGACCCCCTCGCCGATGAAGAAGACATTGCCGCCAATCCTGCCGACTAAGCTGTCTTCAATGACGCCCGGCATAGGGTAATTCCTACCACCTGGCGCCGCATGTACCAACGGTCCGGCCGGGCCGTGGTGTCTGCTTTCATGAGGGACGTCGTTGTTTCCATTCCAAGTTGAGGCACGATCCCATTCAATAATCACTTGCTCGCCCACGTCATATCGTATGCCGGTGCTTTGCCAACTGCGCGTCGCACTAACCGATCGCTTAAGCATTGTCTTTGAATGAAGATTCGTCGCTTCGTCAGAGTGTTTCATTGGTGCTCTTGCTCCAGATTATGAGCCAGATCAATTCTGGCGCGTGGCTCAAAGATTTGGTAATTTCTACCGTCTTCCAAGGTTCAGATATCTCAACCTTGATCTGGCTTGATAGGGTCAGACTGCAACTAGCCCTGCTCTTATCCCGCGGGCCAACGCCTCCTCACGGGAAACGGCACCCAACTTTGTTTTTGCATGGGCCATATGCCGGTGGACCATTGTCTCGCTGATACCAATAGCGTCGGCAATCTGGGCGACTTGCTTGCCTGATGCAAGATGCTGCAGGACCTCAGTCTGTCGCGGACTCAGATAAACAGCACGGGGGACGGGGATCAGATCTTCATTACCTTTTCGAGGTCGAACAACAGATGCCGCCGCCAGTGACGCGAACGAGACCAACTCCGGCGTGAGATCCGGTTTACACCCATCCTCACAGAAACCGAGGCTGACTAGCTTCCCCGTGGACTCGCCCGGTCGTTGGAACTTCAGACTATTGAGAACCGTATAACCCGCATCTCTCAAGCCGTGGTTCAAACCCAGGGCTTTCTTGTCGCCAGTATCAGCGCCAGTCATGGTGCCACAATCGGCTCGCGTAAGGACTCTCGAGCATGTGAAAGACCCCAGAAACGGATCGCTGTCCATGTAGCCTTCACGAAGATAGTGCTCCAACCAGTCTTTAGGCATTGAGCTTAGCGCCCAGAGCGGAGCGCCGGTACCTACCTCGACTCCCGCGATGTTGATGGCGGCGATGCCCAGTTTCGTGGCGTGTTTCTTAATGCGCTGCCAGACTTCGTCGTTGGTCGTGCACTGACTGAGCTGAGTATGAAGATCGAGAAAAGGACTATCTGAATCCATCAACTGATTGTATCGCACCAAGGCAGGTTCTCGCAAGATTCTTCCTTCACGCCTACTGTAGCCGCTGTGTTTTGGGCCTTAGGTGCCAACGCGCACCACAGCGGATGCCTGTAGAGAGCCCAAAATGCAAAATGCTGCACCTCACACCAATGGCCGGGAAGCGCAGGAAGCCGACTTCGCAAAGTCTCGCGAACGTACAATAGCAGTCATCCGAACTGTGCTTGTCGAGTAGCCGGAAAAAAAGATCAAGACCAAACAACGTATGGCCCACAAAATTGATGGTCGCGCAACCAAAACTTTTTCCAGTAACTGAGCTCTCGCTTGTTATACGCTACTCTTTGGAGAGATAGTGGCAATCCGTCTGAATGTTGAGCAGGTCAGACAGGGCATCAATTTCCAATCTTTCAGCAACTCCAAGTTTAAAAGTAGCTGATTGAGAGAAGAATATGTCGATGTGGTTCAATGGATGCCGTCTGCCATCCTCTCGATCTGGATCATGATCAAAACGGAGATATCCATCGTCCGAGTTGACCAGTTCGCTAAGTGCCGCCCAAAGAGTGTCCGGATCGTCAGAGATTCCCATAATATCATCCGCGAAACCGAACACCTCGTTGTTTCGAAAGGAAGCAGTTGTTGAAAGGGTGGCGATAATTTCGGAGCTAAGCTTATTGCTAAGTTCAATTCCAGAGCGAAGTGTGCAGTAATAGAAGCCGCTATTTTCTTTCACAGAGAATGGTAAGGCCGTAGAAAACACCTTGCCGTCACTTTCTATGAAGATCCGATGCATTTTGCCCGTGCAAACAAGCATTCTTCCACGAACCTGACCCGGGTTTGGCTCAACGAAGGACAAGATCGTCTTTGCAGCCCGCATCCAGAACAATATGATATTCGTTTTCTCCCGAAAGGCTGACACAAGGTTTGCTACCTGATATTGATCCAGATCAAAAGGCTTGACGTTCATCTGCCCTCCTTTTTCAACATCTTCTTGTAATTAAAATCCGCGATTTCCGTTATTTCATGACGGTCAAAGTCCTCGCCAGCGGTGGCTCTAACCACCCTGCGAAGCTCTTGTCTGAAAATCGGTAGAACACCAAGTTCATTGAAGATATCCTCACAAAAGTCGTAAAAGGATGTACGAACATTGTCTTGAGTAATAGTGGTCATAATTTCGGCCCGCTCTTCTTCCGAAGGTGCCTGTGCCTCGATGCATCCCGAGGCGTTGATCGTGTTTAGGCCCTGCCTTATCAAACTCATCATCGCATCATCCTGTTTTCGGGAAACAATCAAATATGACCTAAGGAAAGAACGCGTCAACGTCATGTAAAGTGAGTTCCTGTAAGCCAATCCTCTCGATAGATTGCTTGTTACGCAAATGACAAATGGAAACTCGAGTCCCTTGACGTTATTTCTATTGCTGATAAATAACCTTCCGGAAATCTTCCTCTTGCTTTCTACCGCCTTATTCACAACCCAGCCTGTTTCGCGCGGTACGATCTGTGCCAGAGTGTCTTGAAGGTTGAATATCTGATTTCCACTGTCCACCAAGATGATGCCTATGTCATCGGGAGTGATTGTAGGGTTCTCTCCCGAGATGGACTTAATAGCCTCCAGAACAAGCCCTGCAACTTGTTCATTATTTAGGGTTTCACCCTCGACAATTGAAACCGATGGTACGTCCGCGGCTGTTATGTCCTCAAAGCGACGAAGGGGTTCGCGCTTCAATCGATAGAAGCCCTTGTCAGGGGACGTTTCTACGATATAGCCGCAGGTCCGCCACTCATCGTCATCAAGCCATCGGAGCTTTTTTTCTTCAAATAGTCCCATTCCAAGAGAGTGCGCGAACATCAGAGCTCTCGGGTCGGTTCGGTAGCACTTACTCAGTAGGAAATCCGGAGATATACTGGGCCTAATTTTTGCATCAAAAATACTTTGAAATATATCTCCCGCAATAATTACGTATTCTTTCGCTACGAGTTCGCAAAGGTCGAGAAATGATTGCGGAAAATCCTGGCTTTCATCAATTAGAATATAGTCAAATGCATGCTTCAGACCATCTTGCTTCGCCTTAATCATCTCAAATGCTTTTTTGCAGGCTTCGTCAAACGAAGACTGCCCAAAGGTGTAAAACGGAATGTCAAAATAGTGGCAAATATATCTGTATGTGCCGGAGTTTAGATCGCTGCGAGATCCCCAAGCATGCATGCACCACAGCCTACTATCCCACTCAATTTGCTGTTCAACCTTCATGAAGTTGAAAAACTCAGGAATTCTTCTCCGTAGATTGTCTGCGAGAATTCTATTGTGGCATGTCAGAAGTATCCTGGAGCTTGGATTTCGAACATATATATCTTTGAGTTTGTGAAGCAGAAGTTCCGTTTTTCCAGTCCCAGAAAGTCCTTGAATATGAACGGCCTTCTTATTGACTGTTTTATAAATAAAGCGAGTTTGGTCTGCATCAAAAAGCTGAATTTTCTGCTTGACCTTATCTAGGAGGTTATCCGGCACTTCAGCCGTAGCTCTTTCAATATCGTTAATACTCCCGGTTACCAAAGATATAACCAGCTCTGAGAGCCTCCGCCTTCCAGGATCTTCAATGCAACTCTCTTGAATGTAACTATCAATGTCATACTCGGCACCAGTGCAAACCTTAAAAACAAGGTCTTTGCGCCAAGTTCGGGGTCGACCAATCGCCCCCTTGTATTCGTACTTGTCCGAAATTGAGCCCACATCTTCCAGGAAGTCCTCGACAAAATCTTCGAATTCGTCTTCATCTTCTGAGAAGTTAATGAGGCAAATTTTACGACCAGGCGACAGAACAACTGCACAGTTCTCGTAATCGTAGTCATACCGGTCATCGCCAAGAGGCTGATTGACTACGTAAACCTGTGTGCTCTCATTTGAGGACCATTTTTCGAGTCCGTCGTAGAGGGTTCGATTTATTTCGTCTTTCTCAGCCTGAAGGAAGAAAAAGCTGCTCGTCATAGTCCCCTCACGGCAGTGTTGATTGAGTGTTTTGAGCAGTTAACCCAGTCGTCGCTCTGGCTGAGACTCAAAGATTTGGCGCGCCATTGCAAGTCTTCTTCGCAGTACAAGGTTTTTAGATAGACGAACGGCAGCTTCGGGCTGCTTAGGGCCTTGGTGTCATCCGCTGCGTCACCCTCCGCAGATATTGGCAAAGAGGCCGCGCTTGCGGTCTCTTTGCTTCGGTATGATCTTATGCTGCCGGTTCTGACGTCGGGCTTTGCGGAGCTTCCTTCGCCTCATCGCCAATTTCGCGGATCATGATGCGCCCGTGCAGGGGCATGGCGTCGAATCTGAGGCTGAGGCCTTTGCCGTCTTTGTTGGCCCAGGCGGCTCCGACCCGGTGCCAGTAGGATTGCTCGCCTTCGCCTGTCACCTGATAGATGGCATGTGTTGGGCGGTTTGTGTTTGTATCATTTGTCATGGTCTTACTCCTTTGTTTGTCTGGCCAGGACACCAGCGTCCGGCCTCATGGGTTCAAAACCTCCGCCGTTCAGATCGGGCGGATCATGGCCGACACGGAGGTGCGTCAGCACCCTGGCGCGGGCAGGCCATTGATCGGACCGATGCGGCGGGGAAACCCATGAATTGAGGCCGGAGGCGTGACCTGCGGCAGATCGAACAATTGGAGAATGCCCGCAAATGACCGGTCACCAACGCCTGTGGATGATCACCGCGCAAAAGATGACAGGGCGATTTCAGCTATGATATACTGGGTTTAGGAGGCAGACATGGCTGAAACAGAGCAGAATGAAGAAATCAAAGAAGAGACAGTGACCCCGAACGTGGACTCCACTGAGCCCGACTATATCGCGTGGCGCGATGCGCAAATCCGTGAGGCACAAGAGAGCCACCGACAGAGCCCCGACCAGACGATCCCGCTGAAGACGGTGATGACGCAATTCGGCCTTGAACATTGAGTTCTTGCCGCAGGCACTGACCGATCTGGACAGTATTCTCGACTATATTGCACAGGACAATCGCACGGCAGCTGATCAGACCGTCGCGCGCATTCTGCAATCCATCCGCCATCTGGAAACCTTCCCGCTGATGGGTCGTGACGGCAGCGTTGATGGGACGCGCGAGTTGTCCATTCCCGGACTGAGCTATTGCGCGATCTATGAGATCATCAGCGCCACCGATCTTGTGGTGCTGCGTATCCTGCACACCTCCCGCAAATGGCCGCCGGGTAAGGTTTGACCGCAGCGTCTGCGCTGCAGTCTGAACGGCTTGGCAATTGCCATGACACGCATCTCACGCACAGCGATAGATCAAACGCTGCCCGGCCACGGTGGTCTCGGTGTAGTCTACGCCTAGATCACGGGCCAAGGCATCATAATCGAAATAGATTTCCAACGCGTCCGGTATCTCGCCCATGATCCCCTCAGCGACAAACTCAATGGCAAGATCGCGCAGGCTGTCCAGATAATAGACATCCACCTCCAGATCATCCGGGCAATCTGTGCCCAGATCAAAGGCGCAACCACATTCTCCGATGGCGAGAATGGCGCGGGTCTTCTGATCATCGGTCCAGTCTTCGAGCGCGTCTAGCACCCTTGCGATGGTCGTCTGAGAAAGCCCAAGGGCTTCCGCCAAGGAGGCGTCGATGGCATCGCCCTCAATGAACTACAATTCGAATTCTTCGACTGGTTGCTTGGTCTCATTGCGCAAGGCAGCGGCTTTGATCGCAAACTCCTCTGCGCTCTCGAAATAGAAACCTGTCGCGGTGATATCATAGGGTTGGGCAAAAAATGTGCATGGCATGGGCCGGGTCCTTTCGCCTTCTGGGTTCGACCTCCGTATCCCCATCCACAGACAAAAATGGTGGCGGGGTTTTGGAGGTGAGGCATCTGCGCCTCTCCTTCAAACCCTGCCTCCCGGCCGAGGGCGGGAGGGGGCCCGTGCAACAGGAAAGTCAAGGATCAGAGGGAGGGGGATCGCCCGGCCTACACGGCGCTGCCAAGCAAAGGAAGGCTGGGGAGACCCTCTGGGACGCCGATGTTTGCTGTTGCGCGGGGAGGGCTGGCCCTCCGAACCAAATGTCCTTCAATGATCGCAAAGGGTGTGAGACACGCCCTGTTGCCAAGACAGATAGAGGTAGAACACACTTGGTGGCATGTCCCTGGTGACCAAGGATCGCGTGACATCATGGCCACGTCTGAAGAGACCCGATTGCGCGACGCGCTTACGACAGCGTTGCAACACCACAAAGAGGTGTTGGACACGCCGTTTCCGGGCGAGGTCGCCCTGACCGTCATGGATCACACAGACTTCTGCGCCTTTGCCCATGCTGAAGGCGACGGGGTGCATCTCCATGTGAGCACCGGCACCGTGCACGCCCTAGATCAGTTCTGGGATCAGGTGCTCCACCAGACAGACATCCTGCAACGTGGTGGCAAACTCATTGCTGACGATCCGGAGGCTCTGTCCCAGATCTCCCTGATCTGGCTGCTGTTCCACGAGATGAAACACTTCGGGCTGGGGCACTTTGAAGACGCAAGGTGCAAAACCTTGATCGAAGCAGCACCGCCACAAACCCTGGGCCTGATCACCATTGCGGTCCCGGCACTCGATCCCGAAAACACTGTCACCAAAGACACCACACCATATTTGCTGAAATGCCAGGAAATGGAAGCCGATCACGAGGCTATCGAACTCGTTCTCGATGCGTACAGCGCGGACAATTGGCTGGAACTGCGCATGCGCGCCACCTGCATCTCCGCTGTCATGATCCTGATCGAAAAGGTCGATGAAGACACGGCCCAGCCTGGAAAATCTCACCCCAAAGCCGCCACACGCCTGTTCCAACTTCTCGGTCATCTGATACAACTCTGGCAAGTGCCTGCCCAAATCAAATCGCAGCACGCGGGTCGCGACGCCATCAATCCCAACGACCTGCCATCAGATGAAGAAATCGCCACCTATCAACGTCAGGTGATCATTCCGGTGTTCGCCGACGCTCTGTGCTTGGCCAAAGCCGCTGGCGCGACAAAGGCCATCGCCGATCTGCAGGATCAGACCAGCTTCTTCCTGGATATCGCCAATGCGCAGTTGGGAAACACGGATGCGATGGTCACCCTTGGTGCGAAAGAATGGGTTAGCTTATGGGCCGCTGCTGAAGCTTGCCGCTGACCACCCAAGTGCCGCAGCATCAACCGGAGCATTGTATTGAAGCGCTAAGGCCTATCGTCGCTACCGGATTCATCTAGGTACTTTCCGCCCCTGTTGTCGAAGGCACGCTTAGTTCCTTCGAGCACATCAACTACGAGCTTGTTTATGCCTCTGCTCTCGATCGATCCTGATCGATACCAGATTTCAGGCTCAGGTTTTCTCTTAAATTTGGCATGTATGATCTGCTCCGCGTCGCAGACTACGGCAAGGTTTGGGTTATGTGTGACCATAATGATCTGCCGCGTACGTTTGGCCAGATTTAGCACCGGCACCAGAAGGCTAACGATAGTTTCGTTATCCAAATTCTCTTCAGGTTGGTCTAAGATAATTGGATTTCGTCCGGTATCGACTAGCAAGTAAAAGATAAGAAGGAGTGCCCCACGTTGCCCCGGCGAGAGCTGTTCGATTTTCGTGTCTTGAAAGCGGATTGAGTACTTAGGCTCGAGCCAGGCTGCAGAAAACAGCAGGTCATAAACCTCTGAGGCGCGCCGATCCTTGCGGAGAATGGAGTCTATCCCGGAGGTCTCGCTGCTCGATTGTTCTGCGCTCTCGCGGAGGAGAGATACGACACTTGAGCAAAAGGAAACGAAGCCGTCTTTGGTATCTAACTCATGCGCGGCAAAACGTTTGAAGATCGCTTCCTGGGCTTCTTCGTCTCCTCTAAGCTCACCAATGCTTTTCTTCACCAGCTCAAATAACCGAGAAGCAAACTTTGGAGCTGAGACTTCCAGATTTGCTTCAAACTGGAGCCTGTAATCTTCGCGAATTAGGTCGTTTGATTCAATTGCCGCTTGGAGCGGTTGGAACAATTCAGCTCTTTCAGCTCGTTGTTGTTCCAGTAACTCATAGATTTGACCTGCAACATCCACCCGTGACCGCTCTAGCTCGGCGATGTCTTCCGGCAGTTTTTCAATGTTTCTTTGTCTATCTTTTAAGCCTTCGAGGCTATCTGATACCGTGGGTGAGCCAACGATATCCCGGCGCTTTTTCTCCCACAGTTCCAGCCTTCGCTGTGCGGCATGAAACTCCTGTTGCGGCTTGTTTAGGCTTTCGCTGCATTCGCCCCGCTTCTTAGTTATCACATCGAAGCGGTCTAAGATGGCGTTTCGGCGCGCCCGGATTTTTTCTTCACATTTCGCTATTGAAGCTTCTCTCGCGTCAAGCTTGCTTTCATCAACCATTAGAACCGCGACGCTTTTCTGTAACAAAGCGACTGTCTTATGATCTTCAGTTGTACGATTCTGGAAATCGGCAAACTGAGACACAAGTAGGGAAATGCTCTCACGCAATCTGGAAAGCGCTACGCGCTTGTCAGCTAACTTACTAAGTAATACCGATATCTTTTCGTTTTCACCTTCAATCTCGGCGCCTTCGGTTTGTAACTCCGCTAGTTCGCGCCGAACCTCTTTTTGCCCGGGAGTAAGAGCTTCACCAGGTTCGGGCGGCAATTTGGGTTTCTGACGATCATGCTCCACAAGTTCTCGCTCTTTAAGCGAGGTAAGTTCTTTGAGCCGTCGAATGACGACTGGCGCAAGCTGCTGCTCAAACCTCTGAATGTCCGCATTGATGATGCTCAGAGCTTTGCGTTTTTCTCCCAGCTTTTGGCGAAACACCTGCTCTTGTTCCTCTATCAGCTCGTCAAAGTCATGTAGGCCTGACGTCACCGAAGGGTCGAGATGCGAGAAGATTACAGCGCGTAGCTCATTCTCAAACGCATTTGACTGGCCCGTGACATGGTCGTTGCAGAGTTTTTCGAACCTGTTCTGCGGGATGTATCGCACCAACTCGACGCTAGATGAATCGGGGTTGTCACCCAAAATACAAAAAACCGGAGCACCCGCCAGCCAATACAATTCTCCCTTGAAACTGGAAGCCGGTTCTCCGGATTTGCCTCGGAACCTGCCACGGCGAAGAAAGGAGAAATACTCGTGTTGCTGGGACTTTCCGAGCAGAGCAATTATATCCGCTAGCGCGCTCTTCCCACTGCCCTTGTTGCCGATAATAGCAACCAGATCGGGATTTAGTGGAACATCCACATCGGATAGCCAGGGGGAGCTTTCTTTAGCACCCTCTATCTTCTGTACGGTCACTCGATCAATGTAAAAGGTTTTCGCTTGCTCGATACTCCTCTTCTTATCTGGTACTTGTCCGAGGAAGGATCGCTTATCGGGTTCGCGAATTGCTTGCAGCAAGCCGTTCCAAGTCGGGTCGGCTTTTATCCAAGTCACTTTTCCACTTGGGAAGTCGCCGTATCCACGCTGGTTGTTGTCGCCTGGCACACCTTTGAACCGGTGTGCGTCGCTTCCCGAAACTGCCAGGCGTTTCTTTCCGCTCAGAGCTTCTTGAAAGGCTTCAAACCATTCCTGGTTATCTTCGGTTTGCACGCCAGAAAACGCTGCCCAATTGGCCTGCTTGCGGGTTTCAAAGATCGGAGAAGCTTTAAACAAGCCAAGAGCAAAGGCATAGTGTTCAGCCCATTTTATTTTCTCCAAGCCATCGTTGGTGTCGAACGGCATGAAGCCAACAGCTAGGTTTGAAGGTACTGCTGCAATGGCGTCCTTGTATGACTGAACACTTAACTCTGCGATTTGGCACCCCGCAAGCAGTGCCAGTTCGTCGTTTGCTAGGATCTCTTCTTTGGCAAAACCGTGCGTCTTCAGCTTGTCGGCGTTCGCTGCCCTGGCATAGGCTCGCAAGGCATCGTCGGACAGAGGCAGGTCTACCAGCTCCAAATTGAGTTTGGACTTGAAATCTCGAAGGTTCTGATCGCTTATCGCATCCGAGAAAACCACGTGGGCATTCAATCTACCTTTCATCGGGGCAGCAAGACGGAGTTCAATCCCCGGAAAGACAGTCTTCGCAAGACCGGGTGAACCTGCCTCTTTCAAGCGCTCGTTTAACTTAAACCACCCATCGAATGTCCAATAGTCCATCAGCGCGAAGACGCTGGGAGGCGCGTCATTGAAAGCCGCGATCATATCATCCAAGATTCGGTTGTCGCCGGACGCCTCACCAGTAAACTTGGTTTGTTCCCAATGAAAGGAAGCAGGAGAATGAACATGGAGGTCCCAAATCCTCCACTCAGAACCTCGTTTGAAATCGCTCAATCTAAATCACCTGACCAATAAGAGTGTACAGCAAGATTAGCTGGGAAGCAGGATATGCACAACTTAAGGGAGCAATACAGTCGAGTTGTACGGAACCCATGACCTCAAATGTCCGCTTTCGCATCTGATGACAGACCCTCTATGCACCGGCGGCTAAGGTCTGCTTTGACCGCCCCCTATGCTAAGAACTCTTGATTGATGCTATGCAGTTCCGCGAGGTTGGAGCTGTCTGTTGCGATGCCATTTGCCAAAGCATTCAACGACTTAGGCGGGATGGCCACACCTGGTGCAAGCTTCGCCGTCAACGCATCGATCAGGTCCTTCGGCCCAATGATGAACACAAAGCGGTGTAGCCCGTCATGGACGTAGTCCGTAATGGGATGCGGGCCGTTGTTTGCGTCGTCCCAGGGCAAGAAATGCTGTCCCGCATCGCGGCGGACGGTGAGTTGGTTGCTCTGCATATCAAGTGGCAGCGGGTACCAGTCCGTCTTCACACATTGCAGAGCCATGACATGACCACTTCTGCCGGTCGTCAAGTCAAAGCAGAAGTGCTGCCCCAATCGGATGGGTTTGGAAGCCACTGGATGGCTAACTGCGGATTGTACGATGCCACGGCTCTGTTTCAAGAGCCGTATCTTGAGTTGGCCGTAAATGGCCTTGTCGGTGATCAGTGTTTCCCAATCATCTGACGCGTTCGTTGGAAACAGGTCCGGGGCGATGTCCTGTGCCGTTTCAGAATGCTCTCTGGCGATCCAGGCAGCGATGACAGCGCTATGCGCGCAACTGATCGTACCGCGCCGGAAGTTGTCTCGAAGATGTGTATTGGTGCCCGCCTGGCGGGATAGTGTTTCGCCGAAGAGATCGTCCCATGAGAGCGGGTTGGCGGCCACAATCGCTTTGCAAACCTGATAAAGTGCGGCGCGCTGTTCGTTGCTTGCATTCAGCCAATCCACCTGCATCCAAAAACCTTGCCCAGAAATTACCTGATTTTACGGGCATATTGCATGACGAACGACCTGAGGTTGAATGCTAAAAGCATTCCAGAGGCCCTGCCAACGTGAAGATGTGCCGGTCTCATCAGGTCAAATGACCCATATGTTTCTTTCCGTAATACCACCTTTGGGTGTGCGGGAAAGATGTGTTTGCAGCAATCCGGTCCCCTGGGCCGAGAAGGAGAGAGTAATGAACATGCCCGACAAACCCCCGCAATTTAATCCCGAGACAGCCCCGCCCGGTCTGGAGATCGATTGGGACGCCTATCTGCCGTTTTTTGAGGATGAAGATATCTCAGAAGCCGATAAGCGGGAGCTGATCGAAGCGCTCTGGTCCATCGTCGTCAGCTTTGTCGATCTCGGCTTCGGCGTGCATCCGGTGCAACAAGCTTGTGGACAAGATGTCTCTCTGGCTGAACTGCCCATGGGCGATGTGGTACAGTTGAACCCAGGATCATCACTCTCAACGTCATACAATGCGGTTTCTGATAATGGTCAGATCCCAAAGGAAAGGAGTCCGGCATGGCGATAAGCACTTCATCACAACAGGCAGTCATCTATTGCCGGGTGTCTGGCGCAAAACAGGTCCGCGAAGGCGATGGACTGGCTTCGCAGGAGACCCGCTGCCGGGAATACGCGAAGTACAAAGGCTATGACGTGCGCGACGTCTTCACGGACGATATGACGGGCAAGGCCACGGCACGTCCCGGCATGCAATCGATGCTGGGTTATCTGCATATGAATGCAGGTAAGGCCAGCGAGATTGTTGTCATCATTGACGACATCAGCCGCCTGGCTCGTGGTCTGACCGCTCATCTAGAATTGCGTCAGTTATTGGCGCAGGCGGGTGGTAAGCTGGAAAGCCCGTCCATCGAGTTCGGCGAAGACAGCGACTCGGTCCTGGTGGAGAACCTGCTCGCCTCCGTTGCCCAGCACCAGCGCGAGAAGAACGGCGAGCAAACCAGCAACCGTATGAAGGGCCGCCTGATGAACGGCTATGCGGTCTTCTGTGCGCCCATTGGCTATCGCTATGAAAAGCAAAGTGGCCAGGGCAAGGTGCTGGTACGGCAAGAGCCGGTGGCTTCCATCATCAAAGAGGTCATGGAAGGGTACGCAACGGGGCGTTTTGAAAGTCAGGCTGAAGTCAAACGCTTCCTGGAAAACCAACCTGACTTTCCGAACGTCAACGGTACCGTGCGCCAGCAGGTCGTAAGCGATATGTTCAACCGCGTGCTCTATGCCGGGTACATTGAGCATGAACCTTGGGGCATCACCCGGCGCAAGGGCCACCATGAGGCGCTGATCTCGCTCGATACCTATGAACGCATTCAAGAGCGCAAAGCGGACCGGAAGCTGTCACCGGCACGGCCTGACCTCAATCAGGATTTCCCACTGCGGGGTGCGGTCACCTGTGCTGATTGCGACAGGCCCATGACCTCCTGCTGGTCGAAGAGCAAGACCGGGAAGCGTTATCCGTACTACTGGTGCCAGACCAAAACCTGCGTGATGTATCGCAAGAATATCCGTGCGGAAAAGGTTGATGCAGCCTTTGAGGGCTTGCTGAAGACCATGTCACCCTCACGCAAGGTCCTGGGGCTTGTCGGCATGATGCTCAAGAACGCCTGGGGTCAACGCAGCGCCCAGGCTGCTGCACAGAAGGATGGTTTCCAGCGCGACATCACAAAGATCGACAAACAACTGGACGGCTTGCTGGACCGGATCGTCGAGGCAGAAAATCCGACCGTCATTGCGGCTTACGAGAAAAAGATCGCCACATTGGAAAGCGACAAACTGATCCTGGCCGACAAACTGGCGCAAAATACGCAACCAAAGCACAGCTTTGAAGAGATTTTCGAACTCACCATGGCGTTTCTCTCAAACCCCTGGAATCTATGGGAAAAAGGCAGCCTCGCCCTTAAGAAAACCCTGCTCAGAGCCTCATTCGAGGCACCTTTGGCGTACAGCCGTAAAGGTGGATTTCGAACCCCGCAAACCTCTGTAATTTTTGGGTTTTTAGAGAATCTGGTAGAAAAATGCGAAATGGTGCCCCCAGAGAGACTCGAACTCCCGACCCCCTGATTACAAATCAGGTGCTCTACCAGCTGAGCTATAGGGGCGCTGACCTTCCTTTAAACGCACCGCTTGCGACGGGCAAGCGTCTGATGTGCGGAAAGTTTGACGACGCAGCGCCACTCAAGTAGCTCTTGCAACCGTAGGTTACGAGGACAAGCCATGGAGATCGTCTACCACCTCGGTGCGCATTTCACCGATGAAGACAGGCTTCCCAAATGCCTTCTGAAAAATCGCCATGAGCTATCGAGCCAAGGCATCATCATTCCCTGGCCACGGCATTACCGCTACCTGTTTCGTGATCTTCTGACGCGCCTTAACGGCGAAAAGGCCACCCCTGAGATGCAGGGGCTTATCTTGGATGCCGTGATGCAGCAGGACGATCCGCTGCGGGTGGTGTTCTCGCATGATGCGTTCCTGGGCACGCCAGAGGACGTTCTGGGCCAGGACCAGCTTTATCCCGCTGCCGCTGAGCGCGTGATGGCCCTGCGCAACATCTTTCCCGACAACCCGGTGTCTCTCTGCCTTGGCGTGCGGAACCCGGCGACCTTGATCCCCGCGCTGATCCAGGCCTCCGAGACGCGCGATTACGCCAGCTACATGGGCCAGACCGACCCGCGCGCGCTGCGCTGGTCCGAGATGATCGCCCGGCTTCGCGCGGCTTTGCCCGATTGTCCGGTCACGATCTGGTGCAACGAGGATACGCCCGTCATCTGGCCCGTGTTGCTGCGCGCCATCGCAGGCCACGCCCCCGAGACCAAGATGGTGGCGATGTTCGATTTCCTTTCTACGCTGATGACACCCGAGGGTGCCGAGCGGATGAAGGCCTATTTCAACGACCATCCGCCCGCCAGCGAAGCGCGCAGGCGGCGTGCCGTCTCGGCCTTCCTTGAGAAATTCGGCATTCCCGAACAGATCGAGATGGAACTGGATCTGCCGGGGTGGAGCGACGATCTGGTGGCTCAACTCACCGAAGCCTATGATGCCGACATCGCAGAGGCCGCAGGGCTGCCGGGCGTGACGCTGGTCAGCTGAGCAGATCGCGCGCCACCGCCGCCCGCCCGCGCAGCCCCTCGGACAAAAGAACGATATCCGACCCGATTGCCAGCAATGTCCCACCGGCATCGCGCATCGCGGGGATGGCTGCGGGATTGAACCCGATCATCCCCACCGCTTTGCCCGCCGCCCGCGTGCGCGCGGCAAGATGGGCGATGGCAGCGGTAACCTCGGGGTGGTCGGGGCGCCCCGGATGGCCCAGGCTGGCCGACAGATCGGCAGGCCCGATGAACACCGCGTCCACGCCGTCAACAGCCGCGATAGCGTCGATCTGCTCAACGGCGCGGGCGCTTTCGGCCTGCACGATCACGCAGATTTCAGCATTGGCGCGTGTCGTGTAATCCGCAATGGCGCCATAGCCCGCCGCCCGGGTCAGGCCCGCGACACCCCGGACGCCGTCGGGCGGATAGCGGCAGGTGCGCACGGCCGCCTCTGCCTCGGCCGCGCTTTCGACCATCGGCACCAGAACGCTGCGGGCACCCAAATCCAGCACCCGTTTCAGCCAGACCGCGTCATTTGACGGCACCCGCACAGCCGCCTCGGCCCCCTGCCCTTCGACCGCGATCAACTGCGCCTGGATCGACCCGACATCATTCGGGCCATGCTCGGCATCGATCAGAACCCAGTCATAGCCCGCGGCCGCCGCGATCTCGGCCGTGGGAGAATGGGCCATCGACAGCCAGCATCCGATCTGAACGTCGCCGCGGGCGAGCGCGGCTTTCAATCGGTTGCGGGGCAAGTCCATATGTGGGTCAGCTGCCCAGGATCACGCGCACGTAATTGCGCGTCTCGCGGAACGGGGGCACGCCGTTATGGCGCTCAACAGCCTGCGGGCCGGCATTGTAGGCCGCCAGCGCCAGGCGCCAACTGCCGAACTTGTCGTACATCATCCGCAGGTACCGTGCACCGCCATCGAGGTTCTGATGCGGGTTGTTGATATCCACCCGCAAAAACTGCGCTGTGGCCGGCATCAGCTGGGCCAGGCCGGTGGCCCCTTTGTGCGATACCGCGCGCGGGTTCCAGCCCGATTCCTGCTGCACCAGCCGCAGGAACAGGTCCGGCGGGATGTTGTGTCTTTGCGCCGCCGCCCGCGCCACGGCCAGCCATTCGCCCTGATATTTGCCGGTATAGGCCTGCAACCCTTCCTGCCCCGGCACGATCACCGGCGCCGGCTGCAACCGGACGGAGTTCGAATATTGCACCGCCGCGCGGCCATCCAGAACGCGCGTCTGCGACTGAAACAGCGACATCCGCGATTTTGACGAAGCCACCTCTTCGGCCATGGCACCCAACGGCAAAGCCAGCGCCAAAATGGCCGCCGTAATAGGCAAAAACCCAAAGTTCATGAGGGGCAGACCTCGCGACAATCCCACCTGACAATCGCGCGCACTATACTGATTTCCGCCTGCCGCGCCAGACCCATCGCGCCGCACGCCGCTTCAGCCTGTTCCAAATACCTCCGCCGGAGGCAGTCCGCCCTGGCAACCCGCACGAGATTGAAGGGGGTCGCATTCATCAGCCGTTAAGGTTAATCGGTTGACCTGACGTAGGCCCCGGATGCAGGATTCGGGGGAGAGAGACCAGATATTCACGGCAGGAGGCATCAACGTGGCAGGCTCGGTAAACAAGGTGATCCTGATCGGCAATCTGGGGCGCGACCCCGAGGTGCGGACGTTCCAGAATGGCGGCAAGGTCTGCAACCTGCGCATTGCCACGTCAGAGACCTGGCGCGACAAGGCCACGGGCGAGCGCAAGGAAAGGACCGAATGGCATTCGGTCGCGATCTTCAGCGAACCGCTGGCGAAAGTGGCCGAGCAATACCTGAAAAAGGGCTCGAAGGTTTATATCGAGGGTCAGTTGGAAACCCGCAAATGGCAAGACCAGTCGGGCGCCGACCGCTACTCGACCGAGGTGGTGCTGCGCCCTTATCGCAGCGAACTGACCATGCTCGATGGCCGGGGTGAAGGCGGCGGCGGTGGTGGCGGCTATTCCGATGACCGCTCCGGCGGCGATTATGGTGGCGGAGGCGGCTATGGCGGCGGCTCAAGCAGCGGCGGTGGCGGTGGCAGCCAGTCGGACATGGATGATGAAATCCCCTTCTGACCATGGCGGGGCGTTACGCTTGCGGTCTGTCGGGCGGGGCTGAGCGATGACACGCCCGCCCCTGCCCAAACTGACGCCGATCCCGCCCCGACCGGGGCTTTTCCGGCAGACCCCACCGGCACTTTTCACGCCGGTCTTCGGGCTTTTGGGGCTGGGCCTGGCGTGGCGCCGTGCGGCCGAGATTTTCGCGATACCACCCGGCCTGGGCGAGGCGTTGCTGGGGGCCGTAACGCTGCTCTACCTTTTCGTGCTTGTGGCCTATCTGGCGAAGGTCGCGCGCAGGCCGGGCGTCGTGGCAGAAGACTTGCGCGTTCTGCCGGGGCGTGGCGGGCTGACGGCAGCCTCGCTCTCGATCTTTCTGCTCGCGGTCGTGGCCCTGCCCTATGGCCTCGCCCCGGCGCGCGGCTTGCTGATCCTCGGGCTTGGCACCCATGGGGCTCTGGCCGTCCTTTACATCATCACCCTCCTGCGGGCCCCGCCCGAGCAGCGACAGGTCACGCCGATCTGGCACCTGGCCTTCGTGGGCTTCATCCTGGCGCCGCTTTCGGCCGTGCCGCTGGGGCTAACAGCGCTGTCAACGGCGCTTCTTTACGCCACCATGCCCGTGGCCACGCTGATCTGGGCGTTCTCGATCCTGCAATTCAGCCGCGCCTCGGTGCCCGCACCGTTGCGCCCACTCTTGGCGATCCACCTGGCACCGGCAGCCCTTTTTGCGACCGTCTCAGCCTCGCTTGGCTTCGACACGCTTGCCGCGGCCTTCATCCTCGTGATGCTGGCGATGCTCGTCCTCCTTCTGGGTCTGGCACGCTGGCTGACGGCGGCGGGCCTCTCGCCGCTTTGGGGTGCTTTCACTTTTCCGGCGGCCGCAGCGGCCGGGGCCTGCCTGGCCCAAAGCGGCGAGCCGACCCGCATGCTGGGCGGCGGCCTTCTGATCGGCGCCACGCTGATCATCCCGCCCATCGCCTACCGCATCTTCAAGCTCTGGGCCGGCGGCACTCTGGGCGCCAAGACCAACGCCGCCTCGGTCTGACCCCTTGCCTTTTCCCGCGCCCCGTGAAACAGGGAAGCGCCAAACGGACCCCTTGGAGAGACCCCATGGAAATTCGCGAGGCGCTCACCTTCGATGATGTTCTTCTGGTTCCGGGGCAAAGCTCGGTCCTGCCGGCGGCGGCCGACACCACCACCTGGGCCACCCGCGCGATCCGCATGAACATCCCGCTTTTGTCCTCGGCCATGGATACGGTGACCGAGGCGCGCATGGCGATTACCATGGCGCAGGCTGGCGGCATCGGCGTGATCCACCGCAACCTCGACACCGACATACAGGCCGCCGAAGTGCGCCGCGTAAAGCGCTTTGTCTCAGGCATCGTCTATAACCCGATCACCCTGACACCGGGCCAGACGCTGGCCGATGCCAAGGCCCTGCAGGCGCGCTATAACGTGACCGGCTTTCCGGTGGTCGACGCCCGCGGCCACGTCGTGGGGATCGTGACCAACCGCGACATGCGCTTTGCCACCTCAGACGACACACCCGTCAGCGTGATGATGAGCGCCGATAATCTGGCCATCCTGACCGAGCCTGCCGACCTCGACGAGGCGAAAAGCCTGATGAAAGCACGCCGGATCGAGAAACTGCTGGTGACTGACGGCAAGGGAAAGCTGACCGGGCTCTTGACACTCAAAGACACCGAACAGGCCGTGCTGAACCCCATTGCCTGCAAGGACGAGTTGGGCCGCCTGCGGGTGGCGGCAGCCACCACCGTCGGCGATGCGGGGTTTGAGCGGGCCGAGGCGCTGGTCGATGCAGGCGTGGACATCGTTGTGGTCGATACGGCGCACGGCCATTCCGAAGGCGTGGGCCAGGTGGTCGAGCGGATCAAGCGTGCCTCGAACGAGGTGCAGGTGATCGCAGGCAATGTCGCCACGGCCGAGGCGACGCGCGCCCTGATCGATGCCGGCGCGGATGCCGTGAAGGTGGGGATCGGGCCGGGGTCGATCTGCACCACGCGGATCGTGGCGGGCGTCGGCGTGCCGCAGCTGACGGCCATCATTGATGCCGCGGGGGCCGCGGGCGACGTGCCTGTCATCGCCGATGGCGGCATCAAGTTCTCGGGCGATTTCGCCAAGGCGATTGCGGCAGGCGCCTCCTGCGCCATGGTCGGCAGCATGATCGCGGGCACCGATGAAAGCCCGGGCGAGGTGATCCTCTACCAGGGACGATCGTTCAAATCCTACCGCGGGATGGGCAGCCTGGGTGCGATGGCGCGCGGGTCGGCCGACCGCTATTTCCAGAAGGACGCGGCCTCGGACAAGCTGGTGCCGGAAGGGATCGAGGGCCAGGTGCCTTACAAGGGCTCGGCCAGCGCGGTGATCCACCAGTTGGTGGGGGGCTTGCGCGCCGCGATGGGCTATACCGGCTCGGCCACGGTCGAGGAGATGCGCAAAGGCTGCCGCTTCGTGAAGATCACGAATGCTGGCTTGAAAGAAAGCCATGTGCACGATGTCCAGATCACACGGGAAAGCCCGAACTACCGCGCAGGTTGATCGCACGGAAACGTGATCGCCCCATGTGGAACAAGCCATTTTCAGCCGGCGAAATGGCCCGATTTGCACCACCTTCCAGCACGTTCCAGCCGACGCCCGGCCAGCAGATCGTCGGTCCATTGTTTTCCGACGGAAAGTTCTTTGATGAACGTTGAGGGCTTGTCGGCGTGGCTGTAGCGCCTTGTCGGCATGTTTTGAGACCTCGAGCAAAGAGAAGGACAGACGATATGAAAAAGATTGCAGCACTTGCGGCGACAACCGCTTTGTTGGCGGCACCTGCCTTCGCAGGCGGCCCGAGCCCCGTTATTCAGGACCCTGTTATCGCCGCCCCTATCGTGGTGGCCCCGAGTTACGATTGGACCGGCGGCTATGCCGGTTTGCAGCTTGGTTATGGTAGTGTTGATCTGGATGGCGGCATTGATGGCGACGGCGCCATCGGCGGTGTCCATGCCGGTTACATGTGGGATTTCGGCCAGTGGGTCTTGGGTGGCGAGCTTGACTACGACGCCGCCAATATCGACCTGGAAGACGGTGCCGGAATCGATGTCGGAGATCTCGATTCCGTCGCGCGTCTGAAACTGCGGGCGGGCTACGATCTGGGCCGGAGCCTGATCTACGCGACCGCGGGTGCAGCGCATGCTGAAGCCGAGGTTGGTGGCGCCGACCTCAGCGATACTGGCTGGTTCGCCGGTGTTGGTATGGGCTATCAGCTGAACAACAACTGGATTGTCGGTGGTGAGGTTCTGACCCACCAGTTCGACGATTTCGACAATTCCGGTGTTGATGTGGATGCGACGACAGCAACCCTGCGGGCGTCGTTCAAGTTCTGATCACCCTGTTTCAGTTTGGCAGGGCAAGCGGCGCGGAGGACCCCCTCTGCGCCGTTTTTCATGCGAAGTCTTCCACCAATCTCGGCAACAGCATCACCGCATCGCGCGTCGTGCTCCATCCGCCCACCGATACGCGAATTACGAACCGCCCCTCATGTCGCGTCTGGGTCAGATAGACCCGTCCGTCATCATTCAACCGCTGTAATAGCGCCTCGGTCGCGGCATCGCCGTTACGCAGCGCAAAGCTGAACAGTGACAGACTGGGGCGCGTGGTGATCTCGACGCCCGGCAGGGCCTCCAGCGCTGCGCAGGCCTCCTCGGCCCAGGCCACGTGATTGCGCACACGGGTACGCAACCCCTCCAACCCGTAGGCGCGCAAGACAAACCAAAGCTTCAGCGCGCGGAAGCGGCGGCCGAGCGGCACGGTCCATTCGTTGAAATTGGTGATCTCCGATTGGCCGAGCGTTTCCAGGTAATCCGGCCTCAGACCGAGCGTCCGCACTTGCGGGGCCGGATCGGCCAGAAACTGCACCGCGCAATCGAACTGTGCGCCCAACCACTTATGGGGGTTGAAGACGATGCTGTCAGCGCCGTCGACCCCGTCCCAAAGCGCGCGAAATTCCGGGCAGATCATCGCCGACCCGGCCCAGGCCGCATCGACATGGGTCATCAGGTTGTGGGTCTTGGCAACAGTCAAGCTTTCGCCCACACGGTCGAACGCCCCGATCGAGGTACCGCCTGCGCAGATCACCACGCCGGCAGGCCTGTGACCCACCGCGAGGTCAGCCCTGATTGCGCTATCAAGAGCCTCCACCTCCATCGCATGATCGGCGCCTGTCGGCACCTTCACCAGATTGGCCTGCCCGATCCCGGCGATCCGCACCGCTTTGTCGACCGAGGAATGCGTCTCAGCCGAGGCATAGATGCGCAATCGCGGTTGCCCCGACAGGCCGTCCTCGTTCCCGGCCCAGTCCAATGTCCTCTCGCGCATCGTTAGGATCGCCGACAAGGTCGCGGTCGTTGCACTGTCATGGATTGTTCCGCTGAAATGCGGCGCCAGACCCAGCGCATCGCGCAGCCAGCCGACCATCACCTCTTCCATTTCGGTTGCTGCGGGCGAGGTCTGCCACAGCATGCATTGCGCGGCCATCGCATTGGCCACCTGCTCGGCCAGCATCGAGGCGGGCGCGGCATTGGCCGGGAAATAGGCCATGAAACCGGGGTGCTGCCAGTGGGTCATGGCGCCTGGCACCAGCGCCTCGAAATCGGCCCAGATCGCCTCCATCGACTCGGCGGCCTCAGGCGGCGTTTTAGGCAGCGCGGCCTTGACCGATCCCGGCTGAACCGGGGCCCGCACGGGCCTGTCGGACAGCCCCGCGTGATACTCCGCCGCCCAATCGGCAGCGCGTTTCGACCAATGGCGGAGGTCTTCGTGATCCATATCGCTCAGCCCAGCATGATGCCGATGACCACCACCATCAGCCCGATCACCGACAGAAACAGCGCACCCATGTTCACCACCACCACGCGCTGCAGCCGCGCGCGCAATTCGGCATCCTCAAGGCCGGCACGGCGCGCGCGCATCGCCGTCACGATGCACCAGACCAGACCCAGAAGACCCGCCAGCGACACCGCCGCCCCGACCCAAACCAGCCATTCCATACCCTGCCCTCCCCTCGGACCGTCGAAAGCGGCCTAGCCTGCACACGACCCCAAGGCAAGGGTTGCAGGGTCGCGCCGGGGCGGCTAGGGATCAGCCCGATCAACCGGAGATTTGCGCCCATGTCCGATACCGCCACCAACCCCTCATCCGATGCCACCTATGGGGTCGCCGCGTCCGAGCTGCGCCAGTTCATTGAACGCTACGAACGGCTCGAGGCCGAAAAGAAAGACATCGCCGACGGCCAAAAAGAGGTGATGGCCGAGGCCAAGGGTCGAGGCTATGACGTCAAGGTACTGCGCAAGGTCATCGCGATCCGCAAGCGAGACGCCCAGGACCTGGCCGAGGAAGAGGCCGTGCTGGAAATGTACAAAGCCGCCTTGGGCATGGCCTGATGGCTGGTAGGCCCGTTTCGGCAAACGGCCTTAGTTTCCGGCACCAAGAACACTCGTGCTCCATCGGCGAAACCTGATGCGTGGGCGATCTGCCTGAACCCGCGCCGTGCCTGTCTACCTTCTGCCTGCCGGCCCATCTCGTGCCTGAAGGTTGGGGAAGCATTGAAATCAATACCTTATTGGAGGGCCGCCGGCCCACAGAGACCATCGCCAGCAAGACGTGACATCGTCTGACACCTCGGCTACAAGGCCCCGAAATCCCGCTATAGACAAAGAACCGGATCTGACCTCATGACCACCCTCGTTTTCGGCCACAAAGCCCCCGATACCGACAGCACCGGCTCGCCTCTGATCTGGGCCTGGTACCTGACCCATATCAAGGGCACTCCGGCCGAGGCGCGGCTTCTGGGCGAGCCGAATACAGAGGCCGCTTTCGTGCTGCAAAAATGGGGCGCCGAAACACCGCAGATCATCTCGGATGTCACGCCCGAGGATGAGGTCGTCATCGTCGACACCAACAATGTGGCCGAGCTGCCGCCCTCGATCAACGAGGCCAAGATCACCGCCGTGATCGACCATCACCTTCTGCAAGGCGGGCTGAAAACCAACGCGCCGATCAATTTCACCATCCGTCCCGTCGCCTGCACCGCCACAGTGATGCATGACCTGATAGGCGGCGATGCGGGCCGGATGCCAGACCAGATCAAGGGTCTGATGCTGTCATGCATCCTGTCCGACACGCTGGAATTCCGCTCGCCCACCACCACCCCCGCCGACCGTGACCTGGCGGTCAAGCTGGCCGCAGATCTTGGCCTCGACATCCCCACCTATGCCGCCGAGATGTTCGCCGCGAAATCCGACGTCTCGGCCTTCTCCGAGGCTGAACTTCTGCGGATGGACAGCAAGGAATACGAGGTCGCGGGCCACCCTCTGCGCGTCTCGGTGCTTGAGACCACATCCCCTGCCAGTGTTCTCGCCCGCAAGGACGCCCTTATCGCCGCCATGCCCGCCGTCGCCCAGGAAGGCGGGGCCGAGCAGGTGTTGCTTTTCGTGGTCGATATCCTGAAGGAAGAGGCAACGCTTCTGGTCCCCAACGACCTGGTCAAAACCATTGCCGAGCGCAGCTTTGACGCCAAGGTCGTCGGCGATATGGTCGTTCTGCCGGGCATCATGAGCCGCAAAAAGCAGATCATCCCGAACCTCAAGCTCTGATCGCGCGTTAAGGCGCTATCCAACGGAGGCCGCCATGACCCCGATCATCCAGTCGCTGAGCGATATTTCCCACCGCTATGATGCGGTATTCTGTGACCTCTGGGGGTGCCTGCATAACGGCAAGATGCCCTACCCGGCAGCCGTCGCGGCCTTGCAGGCCTTTCGAAAAAGCGGTGGAACGGTGGTGCTGCTGACCAACTCGCCCCGCCCCCGTAGCGGGGTCGAGGCGCAGGTTACCGAGATGGGCGTGCCGCGCGATTGCTGGGACACGATCGCCAGTTCCGGCGACAGTGCGCGCGCGGCGATGTTCCGCGGGGTGGTGGGCCAAAAAGTCTATTTCATCGGTCAGGATCGGGATGAGGAGTTCTTTGACCCCATCACGGTTGTCGACGATCCCGTGGCAATCACCCGCGTCGCCTTGAGCGAGGCGGAGGGAATCGTCTGCACCGGCCCGCGTGATCCGCATGAAGACCCATCCGTCTATCGCTCTGACTTCCTGCTGGCCAAGACCAAGGGGCTCAAGCTGCTCTGTGCCAATCCCGACATCGTGGTTGATCGCGGCGACACGCGGGAATGGTGCGCCGGCGCCCTGGCCGAGCTTTACACCGAGATGGGGGGCGAGAGCCTCTATTTCGGTAAGCCCCATCCGCCGATCTACGATCTGGCGCGGCGGCGGCTGGCGAAAGTCCGGCAAGTGGACGACACGCGCATCCTCTGTATCGGCGACGGCATTCATACGGATATTCAGGGCGGGCTGGCCGAGGGTCTGGATACGCTGTTCATCACCGGCGGATTGTCGGCGGACGCCTTTGGCGATGACCCCGAGCAGCCTGAGGCGGATCTGCTGGACGCGTTCCTGACCGAGAAGCAGTTATCCGTAACGGCTGCGATGGGACGACTGCGTTAGAGCTTTCACCTCGCAATAAAGTTGCGAGGAATTCCACTTATCTGAATTTATCTGTCGCGCCGGACTTGCAATTGAATTCGGTGCAGGTTACGCTGCAACGCAGCAAAAGCGAGACCTGCCCCATGTTCGACAGCGACCCCGTGATGAATGACAACCTGCCCCGCGGCACCATCTGTATCGAGGATATCGAGATCGGCATGACCCGCCATCTGCGCAAGCAGGTGACCGACCGGGACATCGAATTGTTTGCAGAAGTGTCGACCGATCGGAACCCGGTGCATCTGGACGAAGCCTATGCCCAAGACACCATTTTCGAAGGTCGGATCGCCCACGGGATGCTGACCGCCGGTCTGATCTCGGCCGTGATCGGCGAGCAATTGCCAGGCCATGGCACCGTATATCTGGGCCAGTCGCTGAAATTCATGGCGCCCGTCAGGCCGGGCGATGTGGTGTTGGCCGAGGTCACGGTGGCCGCGATCGACCACGCCCGCCGACGCGTCACCCTTGAAACCCGATGCGCCGTAGGCGATACGGTCGTCCTGAAGGGCGAGGCGCTGGTTCTGGCGCCAAGCCGGAAATTCGACTGATCGCCAGGCGGGCACCCCCGCCTTCCGGGGGACGATGCGGATACACCGAAACTGGAGCGGGGTGGATGCAGGCGCGCGCGGCGCCTCGGTCGCGCTTGGCAATTTCGACGGTGTGCATCTGGGTCATCAGGCGGTGATCGATCTGGCCCGGAAGCAAGGCCGCCCCCTCGGCATCGTCACGTTCGAGCCGCATCCGCGTGAGTATTTCGCCCCCGACGCCCCCCCCTTTCGGTTGATGAATGCCGAGGCCCGCGCGCACCGCCTGGAGAAGCTGGGCGTGGATCACCTCTATGAGGTGCCGTTTGACGGCACCCTGGCGGCCATGACGCCTGAGACCTTCGCGCGTGAGGTTCTGGTTAACGGCCTGGGCGTGGCGCATGTGGTGGTCGGTAACGATTTTCGCTTTGGCAAGGATCGGGCCGGGACCGCCGATCACCTCAGGCGCTATGGGCTGGACCTGGGGTTTGGCGTGACGCTGGCCGACCTGATCTCGGACGATGGCACGGAGATATCATCGACCGCGATTCGCACGGCTCTCAGCGAGGGACGGCCCGGCGATGCGGCAGCCATGCTGGGCCATTGGCATCGTATCGAAGGGCCGGTGCTACACGGCGAAAAGCGCGGGCGCGAACTGGGCTATCCCACCGCCAATATGGCGATAACAGGCCTGCACCCGCCGAAATTCGGGGTCTACGCCGTTGAGATCGACGTGCTGACGGGCGCGCATCAAGGCAGCTATCATGGCGCGGCGTCACTGGGTGTGCGGCCCATGTTCGGTGAAAACGTCGCGAACCTCGAGACGTTTCTGTTCGATTTTACAGGTGATCTCTATGGGGCAGACCTGTCGGTCGCCCTGGTTGCCTTTTTGCGGCCCGAAGCCAAATTCGATAGCATCGATCAGTTGATCGCGCAGATGGAGGCCGATTGTGCCGAGGCGCGCCGCATTCTGGGCACGCCCTAGCATCATCAGGGGTCACAAAGTTTCTGCGAAACTTTGCCGGCTACGATTTTTCATGCGAAAAATCCGATCCTTCGCAGGAGGATCGTTCTGCCAAATTCTTCGCAGAAGAATTGTCCCCCTTTTCATTCGCGGGCCGCTCGGCCAGTGTCCGCATCATGAGCCGTACCCTTCGCCATCGCTTTTGGGAGAACGTGCCCCTCAACCGGATGACATCCGAGGAGTGGGAGGCGCTCTGCGATGGCTGCGGGAAATGCTGTCTGAACAAGCTGGAGGATGAAGATAGCGGCGAGATCGCCTTCACCCGCGTTGCCTGCCGCCTTCTAGATGATGAGACCTGCCGGTGCGGAAACTACGCCATTCGCAAGCAAATCGTGCCAGAATGCATCGTGTTGACGCCTGCAACCATCGGCGAGGTGGCGTATTTCATGCCCCGGACCTGCGCCTATCGCCTCTTGCATGAAGGGCGTCCCCTCTACGATTGGCACTACCTGATCTCGGGCGACCCAGACACCGTCCACCGCGCCGGCGCCTCGATGCGCGGTATGACCGTGCCCGAATACGAGGTGCCCGAGGAAGAATGGGAAGATTATATCATCGAGGGCGAGGCATGAATTTCGCGTCCGACAATACCGGCCCGGTTCATCCCAAAGTGCTCGACGCTTTGGTCTGCGCGAATGAGGGCTACGCGATGCCCTATGGCGCCGATGCGCTGATGGACGACGTGCGTACCCGTATCCGCGACGTGTTCGAGGCGCCCGAGGCAGCGGTTTATCTGGTGGCGACAGGCACGGCGGCCAATTCCCTGCTGCTGGCCACGCTGACCCAGCCCTGGCAGACGATCTTTTGCCACCGCGTTGCGCATATCCATGAGGATGAATGCGGCGCGCCGGAATTCTTCACCGGCGGCGCCAAGCTGACACTGGTTGACGGACCTGCCGGCAAGATGGCGCCCGAGGCTCTGCGCACCGCAATCGCGGGCGAAGAGACACGTGGCGTGCATGGTCCGCAGCGGGGGCCCGTGTCTCTGACCCAGGCCACCGAAAAAGGCGCGATCTATGGCCTGGACGAGATCAGGGCGCTGGCCAGAATGGCCCATGACTTCGGTCTGCCGGTGCACATGGACGGCGCGCGTTTTGCCAATGCGCTAGTGTCGCTGGGATGCTCGGCCGCCGAGATGACATGGAAGGCTGGTATCGATGCCGTCAGCTTCGGGGGTACGAAGAATGGCCTGATGGGGGTCGAGGCGGCGATCATATTCGACCCCGCCAAGGCCTGGGAGTTTGAGCTCCGGCGCAAGCGCGGCGGGCACCTCTTCTCGAAACATCGGTATCTGGCCGCGCAGATGGCGGCCTATCTGACTGACGACCTCTGGCTGGACATGGCGCGGGCGGCCAATGCGGCCTCGGCCCGATTGACCCGCGGGTTGAAACAGACCCCGGATGTGCGGCTGCATCATGAGCCTGAGGCAAACCTGATTTTCGCCGATTGGCCGCGCGCGGGCCACAAACGCCTGCGTGACGCCGGCGCGCAGTATTATCTCTGGTCGGGCAGCTTGGACGGCCCCGATGATGAGGCGCTGACGGCCCGTCTGGTGGCCGATTGGTCGGCGACCGATGAGGGCGTCGACCGGTTTCTGGACCTGATCAGAGGCTGAGAAACCGCGCGATGGCATCGGCGATGGCAGCGGGATGGGACAATGGCCCCATATGCCCGGCGCCTGCAATCGTTTGACGCTGCGCATTGGGTAAACGGGCGGAAAGGGCCGTGTTGATCGCATCGATGACCGGTGGCGCGGTCTCTCCCGCCAGTAAAAGAACGGGCGCCGTGACAGCCTCCAGCCGGCCCTCGGCCAAAAGCCCGGCGCGATCCTCATGGATCGCGGGCGCGCTGGCGGGGATCAGATGAATGCGCTCGGTCATATAGCTGCGCTGCGCATCTGGCAGCGCCTCCCAGGGTTCGCCGCCGCCCCAGATGGCCGAAAACTCCCGCGTCGCGGCCTCGTTGTCGCCCGCGTCCATTGCTTTGGCGAAAGGTGCAAACATCGCTTCTGTCTCGACGCCGTCCGCCTTTGCGGCTGCAAAGAAAACAGGTTCGAAAAGGACAAGCGACCGGACCAGATCGGGCTGCTCCACAGCGAAGCGCAAACAGGCGACTGCGCCAAAGGAATGTCCGATAAGATCAACTTGTTCGCCACCGACCAGACCTTCGGCCATTTCAAATGTCTGATCCATGTAGTCGCGCTTAAGCTCCCAAGGCCCGCTGCGACCATGGCCGGGCATGTCGAAAGCCTGCAGATAGAGCCGGTCTTTCAAACGCTCCGCCACCCCCGCCCACGCCCCGGAATGCGCCAGCGAGCAATGCGCCATCACCGCCCGGCGCGGGCCGCCGCCCCATTCGCGCCAGTAGGTCAGGGTTTCGCCAAACGTGGCGTGCGGCATCAGAGCTTGCCGGACAGATGCAGATCGAGGTCGTCCAGCCGGTCCTGGCCCCAGAACCGCTCATCCCCATCGGTGATGTAGAACGGCGCGCCGAAAGCGCCGCGGCTGACCGCCTCTTCCAGGTTCGCGGCATAGGCCTCGGCCCCGGCCAGCATGCCCTTGTCGGCCAAGGCCGGATCGAAGCCCGCCGCCTCAAGACAGCTGCGCACCACGTCATCCTGGGCGATGTCCTTTTCCTCGGCCCAGCAGGCGCGACAATAGGAATGTACCAGCTTGCCCAGATCACCGCCACCTGCCGCCTGTGCTGCGATGATCGCGTAGGATGACGGCGCGGGGTTGGTGGGCCAATGGGCGGGCTGAAGGTTCAGCGTCAGGCCGGTTTTGGCTGCCTGACGCCGAAGCTCCTGCACGCGATACTCCTTGCGGTTTTCGTGGCGGTCCTTCGGCGGCGTGCCCCCGGTCCGCGCAAAAAGACCGATCACGTCGAGCGGCTTGTAGGTGATGGTCGCGCCGTGCCTGGTTGCAATCTCCTCCAGCCGCTCGCCCGCAAGGTAGGTATATGGGGAAATTGTCGCAAAGAAGTAATCGATATGAGGCATTTTTCGCCCTCCGCTCGGCTTGGGTTTGGCACGACCCTAGAGGGGTGGTAAGCGGTGTCAACGAAACGAATCCGTGACACCAGATCTGCCAAGGGACAGCTGCCAATGCCCGCCATGTCCGAGCCGAAGCTCATCTCTGGAAATGCCAATCGCCCACTTGCCAATGCCATTGCCCGCCGGATGTCGATGCATCGAGGTATGTCCGTCGGCCTTGTCGATGCGCGGGTCGAACGGTTCAACGATCAGGAGATATTCGTCGAGGTGTTCGAGAATGTGCGCGGCGAGGATATGTTCATCATCCAACCCACCTCGAACCCGGCCAATGACAACCTGATGGAGCTGTTGATTATGGCCGACGCGCTCCGCCGGTCTTCGGCCGCGCGCATCACCGCCGTGATCCCCTATTTCGGCTATGCCCGCCAGGATCGGCGCACGAAGGCCCGCACGCCCATCACGGCCAAGCTGGTCGCCAACATGATCGCCGAGGCGGGGATCGAGCGCGTGCTGACGATGGATCTGCATGCGGCCCAGATCCAGGGTTTCTTCGATCTGCCGGTCGATAACCTCTACGCCTCGCCCGTCTTCGCGCTGGATATCGAGAACACGTTCAACGGGCGTCTGAACGAGGTCACGGTAGTCTCACCCGATGTCGGCGGTGTGGCCCGCGCGCGCGAATTGGCCAAGCGGATCAACGCGCCCCTGGCGATCGTCGACAAACGCCGCGAGAAGCCGGGGGAAATCGCCGAGATGACGGTGATCGGCGATGTCTCGGGCCGGGCCTGCGTGATCGTCGACGATATCTGCGACACGGCCGGCACGCTCTGCAAAGCGGCCGAAGTGTTGATGGAGGCCGGCGCCAAGGAGGTGCATTCCTATATCACCCACGGAGTCCTGTCAGGCCCAGCGGTTGAGCGGATCACCAAATCGGTGATGAAAAGCCTGGTCATCACCGATTCCATCGCGCCGACCGAGCCGGTGAAGAACGCGCCCAATATCCGCATCGTGCCCACCGCGCCGATGTTCGCACAAGCGATCATCAACATCTGGAACGGCACCAGCGTCTCATCGCTGTTTGAGGTCGAAACCCTTGGGCCGATCTACGAAGGCATGTATGCAAGCAGTTGAATTCAAAGCTTTTCGGGCAGCACCGAAAACAAAGCCGTCCCGGGCTTGACCCGGGACCTCCTCGGAACGTCGCGCAAAACGCCAGGTCGTGGGCGCCTCCGCACGGGACAGACGCATGTTAGGCCGATAGTACCCTAATAAAGCTCCCAATCATCTTCATCGCTGAGCTCGCCCATTGCGGTCCAATCGACCCGAACCCGGGCAACCCGCGTGTCGCCCCAGGTTCTGAAAACGATATCGAACCCCGCTTCGGTTATGTTCTCGGTCGCCAGATCGGCGCGCTGATTGGTCTGCTGATCCATATCCCAAAGCGACAACGCAACCTGGACGATCGGCGGGGTCCGAAACGGTTCTGAGAATTCAACCCGTCGACGCTCCTCACGCGGGCCATGGCCTGTCCACATCGCGCCGCCATCCTTGAAGGACGAAAACAGCATCACGCTGCCTTGGTCGATCCCGAGGGTTCTGTTTGAGAAACGCTTCATGACAATTACCTTTTACGCGCAGATTTTACAGAAACCACCTTACAAAATGATAAGGCCCCGCAAAGAGCAGGGCCTTACATCATCAGATCAGCAAAAACGCCGTCAGAGGGAGGGCTGTTTCGGCGAAAGCCCGATCTCGGTGCCCATCGCCACCATATCGGCAACGAGCTTGGCCGCCGCATCGACGGCATCGGCACCAGCTTCGCGGCGGGCGGTGTCGGCCTCGGCCACTAGATCGTCAATGATCTCTTGCGTGACCTCACCCACGGGCATAGCGCGTTCCGCCAGAACCGACGTGCCCTCGGCGGTGATTTCGGCGAACCCGCCGGTGACGGCGTAGCTGTCGGTGCCCTCGGCCGTCACAACCTTCAGAACGCCAGGGCGCAGCGTGGTAATAGTCGGCGCATGGTCTGGCATGGCCGTCAGGTCGCCCTCGGCGCCCGGGATCTGCACCTCGCGTGCCTCAACCGACGCCAGGCGCCGCTCGGGCGAGACCAGATCGAATTGCATCGTATCGGCCATGATGTCCCCTTACGCCGCTTCCGCGGCCAGTTTCTGCGCCTTGGCCTTCACCTCTTCGATGTCGCCGACCATGTAGAAGGCGGCTTCCGGCAGGTGATCGTATTCGCCCGCAACCACGGCCTTGAACGAGGCGATGGTTTTGTCGAGCGGCACCTGAACACCGTCCGACCCGGTGAAGACCTTCGCCACGTCAAAGGGCTGCGACAGGAAGCGCTGGATCTTCCGGGCCCGGGCCACGGTCAGCTTGTCCTCTTCGCTCAACTCGTCCATGCCGAGAATGGCGATGATGTCCTGCAAGCTCTTGTAGCGCTGCAAGATACCCTGAACGTCGCGGGCCACCTGGTAATGCTCTTCACCCACCACCTGCGGGTCGAGGATCCGGCTGGTGGAATCCAGCGGGTCAACGGCAGGATAGATGCCGAGTTCCGAAATCGCGCGGTTCAACACGGTCGTCGCATCGAGGTGCGCGAACGATGTGGCGGGCGCGGGGTCGGTCAGGTCGTCGGCCGGCACATAGATGGCCTGCACGGACGTGATCGAACCCGCTTTGGTTGAGGTGATCCGCTCTTGCAGGGCGCCCATGTCGGTGGCCAGCGTCGGCTGATAGCCCACCGCCGAGGGGATACGGCCGAGAAGCGCGGACACTTCCGAACCCGCTTGCGTGAAGCGGAAGATGTTGTCGACGAAGAACAAAACATCGGTGCCCGACTGGTCGCGGAACTGCTCGGCCAGGGTCAGACCCGACAGCGCCACACGCAGACGCGCGCCCGGCGGCTCGTTCATCTGGCCATAGACCAGCGCCACTTTGGACTCTTCGAGGTTGTCGATGTTGATCACGCCCGAGTCGATGAATTCGTGGTAGAGGTCGTTACCCTCACGCGTCCGCTCACCCACGCCGGCGAAGACCGAATAGCCCGAATGCACCTTGGCGATGTTGTTGATCAGTTCCTGGATGAGAACCGTCTTGCCGACGCCCGCGCCGCCGAAAAGGCCGATCTTACCGCCCTTGGAGTAAGGCGCGAGAAGGTCGATCACCTTGATGCCCGTCACCAGAATTTCCGAGCTGGTGGATTGTGCGGCAAAATCAGGTGCTTGCTGGTGGATTGCGCGACGCTCGGTATGCTCAACCGGGCCGCCTTCGTCGATCGGATCGCCGACCACGTTCAGGATGCGGCCAAGGGTGCCGTTGCCCACGGGCACCGAAATCGGCTGACCCATATCTTCCACAGCACCGCCGCGCACCAGCCCCTCGGTCGCGTCCATGGCGATGGCCCGCACCGTGTTCTCGCCCAGATGCTGCGCCACTTCCAGCACCAGCCGCTTGCCGTTATTGTCGGTCTCAAGCGCGTTCAAAATCGCCGGCAGCTCGCCCTCGAACTGCACGTCCACGACAGCGCCGATCACCTGTGTGATTTTGCCTTCAGCTTTTGCCATCTCGTTTCTCCGGTTCCGTCAGAGCGCTTCGGCGCCCGCGATGATTTCAATCAATTCCGTGGTGATCGCCGCCTGACGCGAGCGGTTGTAGACGGTGGTCAGCTTGTCGATCATGTCGCCGGCGTTGCGCGTGGCGTTGTCCATCGCCGTCATCCGCGCGCCCTGTTCCGAGGCTGCGTTTTCCAGCAGAGCCGTGAAGATCTGGGTGGCCACGCCGCGCGGCAGAAGATCGGCCAGAATGCCTTCTTCGTTGGGCTCGTAATCATAAAGGGTCGATGCGCCCTCGTCCTCCTCGGTCTCGAACGAGGCGGGGATGATCTGCTGGGCGGTCGGTACCTGGCTGATCACCGACTGGAATTCGTTGAAAAACAGCGTCGCCACGTCAAATTCGCCAGCTTCGAACCGCGCCAGCACATCGCGCGCGATCTCGCTTGCATTGACATAGCCCACGCGCTTGACCTCGCTCAGGTCGACATGGCCCACAAAGTGATCGGCAAGGTCGCGTTTCAGCTGCTCGCGCCCCTTCTTGCCGACGGTGAGGATCTTCACCTCTTTGCCGTTGGCCAGCAATTCTTGGGCCCGGGTCCGTGCCAGCTTGGCGATAGATGCGTTGAAACCACCGCAAAGACCGCGTTCGGCGGTCATCACGATCAGAAGGTGCACTTTGTCCGATCCGGTGCCCGACAGAAGCTTGGGCGCACTGTCCGAGCTACCGACCGATGCGGCCAGACCGGCCATCACCGCGTTGAACCGTTCGGCATAGGGCCGCGCGGCCTCGGCGGCATCCTGGGCGCGGCGCAGTTTTGCCGCCGCGACCATCTGCATCGCCTTGGTGATCTTCCGCGTCGACTTGACGCTTTCGATCCTATTTTTCAGGTCCTTGAGGCTCGGCATCTATCCGTCCCTATCCCGCGTCTTGTTTCAGGCGAAGTCCGAAGCGAATTCCTCGATGGCCGACCGGATCTTGTCTTCCAGTTCGCCCTTCACCTTGCGGTCGTTGTTGGTGATATCGTCCAAGAGGTCGCGGTGGTTCTTGCGCAGATGGCCCAGAAGCCCCTGCTCGAACCGGCCCACATCAGAGACCGGGATCTTGTCGATATAGCCGTTGGTGCCGGCCCAGATCACGCAGACGATCTCGGCATTGGTCAGCGGCGAATATTGCGGCTGCTTCATCAACTCGGTCAGGCGCGCGCCACGGTTCAGTAGGCGCTGGGTCGAGGCGTCAAGGTCCGAGCCGAACTGCGCGAAGGCCGCCATTTCGCGGTACTGCGCCAGTTCCAGCTTGATCTTGCCGGCGACCGACTTCATCGCATCGGTTTGCGCCGACGAACCCACGCGCGACACCGACAGACCCGTGTTCACGGCCGGGCGAACGCCCTGATAGAACAGTTCGGTTTCCAGGAAGATCTGACCATCGGTGATCGAGATCACGTTGGTCGGAATAAAGGCCGACACGTCACCGCCTTGGGTTTCGATCACCGGCAGCGCGGTCAGCGAGCCCGAGCCATTGTCTTCGTTCAACTTCGCCGACCGCTCCAACAGGCGCGAGTGCAGGTAGAACACGTCGCCCGGATAGGCTTCGCGGCCGGGCGGACGGCGCAGCAGCAGCGACATCTGGCGATAGGCCACGGCCTGCTTGGACAAATCATCATAGATGATCAGGGCATGGCGGCCATTGTCGCGGAAGAACTCGCCCATAGCGGTCGCCGAGTACGGCGCCAGGAACTGCATCGGCGCAGGGTCGGACGCGGTGGCGGCCACGACGATGGAATAATCCATCGCGCCGGTTTCTTCCAGCTTCTTCACCAGCTGCGCCACGGTTGAGCGCTTCTGCCCGACAGCCACGTAAACGCAGTAAAGCTTCTTGCCCTCATCGTCGCCGGCAGCGTCGTTATAGGCCTTCTGGTTCAATATTGCGTCCAGAGCCACAGCGGTTTTGCCGGTCTGACGGTCGCCGATGATCAGCTCGCGCTGGCCACGGCCGATCGGGATCATCGCGTCGATGGCCTTCAGGCCCGTCGCCATCGGCTCGTGCACCGACCGGCGCGGGATGATGCCGGGCGCCTTCACGTCAGCCACCCGCCGCTCGGACGTCTTGATCGGGCCCTTGCCGTCGATCGGGTTGCCAAGGCCGTCAACCACACGCCCCAGCAGCGCATCGCCCACCGGCACGTCCACGATCGAGTTGGTGCGCTTGACGACATCGCCTTCCTTGATCTCGCGGTCATCGCCGAAGATCACGATACCGACATTGTCGGCCTCAAGGTTCAGGGCCATGCCGCGCACACCGCCGGGAAACTCGACCATCTCGCCGGCCTGCACGTTATCAAGGCCGTAGACCCGGGCGATCCCGTCGCCGACGCTGAGAACGCGGCCAACCTCGGCCACTTCCGCTTCCTGGCCGAAGTTCTTGATCTGGTCCTTGAGGATCGCAGAGATCTCAGCTGCTTGGATACCCATTTATCCGACCTCTTTCATACTGTTCTGGAGGGAGGCGAGCTTGGAGCGGATCGAGGTGTCGATCATCTTCGAGCCCACTTTCACGACAAGTCCGCCGATGAGCGTTTCATCGACGGACGATTTCAGTTTGATCGTCTTGCCAAAGCGCGACTTCAGCGTCTTGGCCAATTCATCCGATTGCGCCTTGGTCAGCTTCTTGGCCGATGTCACCTCGGCCGTCACCTCGCCCTTGTGGTCAGCAATCCGCTCGCGCAGCACGTCGACGAATTGTGGCAAGACAAAAAGACGACGGTTCGAGGCCATCAGCGCCAGGGTGTTCGCCACCAGCGTCGACAGGCCCATCTTCTTGGCCACCGCGGCGATCGCCCCGGCCTGCGCCTCACGCGAATAAAGCGGCGACGCGATCATGTCGCGAAGCTCGGCACTGTCGCCCAAAGCGGCATCCAGCGCGTCCACATCTGATTCAAGCGATTTCAGCGCATTTTCCTCATGCGCGAGGTCGAATAGGGCCGCCGCATATCGCGCGGCTATGCCGGAGGAGATCGAAGCTGGCTCGGACACGTCATCCCTTCCGCTGTCAATGCGCCCCTTTTCGCCGGAGCGTTCGGCATGAGGCTATTGGGAGGCTGGGGCAGCCAAGCCTCCGAAATCGGCGTGGGTGTAGCAGAGGGATTTGCCCCCCGCAACCACCTAGCACCATGTCGGACTGCTATAAAAATCTTTCTTAATCAGACGCTTAACCGAAAACATGCCAGATGCGGCGCTTTGAACCGGGTATTTATCGCTAAAAACCTTGCCAGAATCCGTCACCGAAAGCCCGAGTCAGGCCGGTTTCGGGGCTGGGCTTGGCAATCCGTCCAAGACCTCGAGCGGTTTTTTGACCACCTGCCGCAATCCGCTGGGGCGTGGTGAATAGACCTGTTTCGTCGCCTCGACCATCAAGACGCCCCCCGCCAGGGCCGATGACACGCGGGATCCTAACCCCTCCCAGAAGGGCGCCGTTTTCAGCCAAAAGCGTCGTTCGGAGGGCGGCACGAAAAGCGCGGCGCGATGCCCTTCCGTCTGGAACGAATGGCGGCGAAGCTGCGCCTCAAGCTGACCAAGGCTGTAGGGGCGCCCGAACCCGAACGGTGTGCGATCGCTCCGCGCCCATATGCCGCCGCGATAGGGCACGATGAACAGCGCCCGCCCCCCGGGCCCCAGCACACGATAAGCCTCATTCAGAACGGCCGAGGGTTGTTCGGACGTCTCAAGCCCGTGCAGCAGAACCAGCTTGTCGACAAAGCCATTCGGCAACGGCCACTGCGTCTCGTGGCAAAGCACCGAGACGTTTTCCATCCCGGCAGGCCAGGGCATCACCCCCTGCGGCCCCGGCATCAACCCGATCACCCGGCGCGCATCGGCCAGATAGGGCCGCAAAAGCGGCACCGCAAAACCGAACCCCGCCACACTCTGCCCCTTTGCTTCGGGCCAGAACGCCTGCACCTGATCACGGATCGCCCGCTGCGCCACCCGCCCCAGATTGGTTCTGTAGTAGAAATTTCGCAGGTCGAGCACGTCGAGGTGCATGGCGCGGGCATTCTCCGGTCAAGGCCTCGACACCGGGCCTGCGCCAGACTAGCCTCAACTTATGGAAATGGAAATCGTCACGATCCCCTGCCTCAGCGATAATTACGCCTACTTGTTGCATGATGGCGCCACAGGGGCTACCGCTGTCATCGATGTGCCTGATGCGGCGCCGATCGAGGCCGAGTTAGAACGCCGCGGCTGGCGCCTGACGGAGATCCTGATCACCCATCACCATGACGACCATATTGCCGACGTCGACGCCCTGCGGCAGGCCACGGGTGCCAAGGTGATTGGCGCCAAGGCCGACGCCCATCGCCTTCCGGCCTTGGACAAGGCCGTGGCCGAGGACGATGTGGTCCAGGTGGGCAATCTGGAAGGTCGGGTCATCGACGTCTCTGGCCACACGATCGGCCATATCGCGGTCTTCTTCCCGGCCGCTAATGCGGTTTTCACCGCCGACAGCCTGATGGCCCTGGGCTGCGGCCGCCTGTTTGAGGGTTCTGCCGACCAGATGTGGGAAAGCCTTTGCAAACTGGCTGATCTGCCGTCCGGCACGAATATCTATTCCGGCCATGAATATACCGAAAGCAACGCCCGTTTCGCGCTGAGTATTGAACCTGACAATCGAGAGCTTATCTCTCGGGCTGAGCGTGTGGCCAAGGCCCGCGCCGAAAACGAACCAACCGTTCCGGCCACCCTGGCCGAGGAACTCACCACAAACCCCTTTCTGCGGGCGCGTTTGCCCGAAGTGAAACACCTGATCGGCCGCGACGATGCGACCGATGCCGAAGCTTTCGCTGAAATCCGCCGGCGCAAGGATCAGTTCTAAAGCGTGCGCCCTGTTCAACTTTCGATCACTTTTTGCATCTCTGCCCTAATACTGACCCGATTTAAGAAAAAACTTCTTGAAGACGGCTGAAGAACACCGAACTTTAAGATCATGAGGCCACGGTTGGAGCGGCCACCCGTCACTCCGGCCTTACAGGAAAGGAGCACTGCACGTGCCTTCATTCTCAAAATCACTCGAAGATGCCATTCATTCGGCTCTGGCCCTGGCCAATGCGCGCCGCCATGAGCTTGCCACGCTTGAGCATCTGCTCCTCGCCCTGATTGATGAGCCTGACGCGGCAAAGGTCATGAAGGCCTGCAATGTCGAGCTGGAAGAGCTGCGCCGCACCCTGGTGGAGTTCATCGATGATGACCTCTCGACGCTGGTGACCGAAATCGACGGCTCGGAAGCCGTGCCAACGGCCGCGTTCCAGCGCGTGATCCAGCGCGCCGCGATCCATGTGCAAAGCTCAGGCCGGACCGAGGTGACGGGCGCCAACGTGCTGGTCGCCATCTTCGCCGAACGCGAATCGAACGCCGCCTACTTCCTGCAAGAGCAGGAAATGACCCGCTATGACGCGGTGAACTACATCGCCCACGGCGTGGCCAAGAACCCCAGCTACGGCGAAAGCCGCCCTGTCACGGGCGCCGAACACGAGGATGAAAACCTAGGTGGCCAGGCGGAAACGGCCGCCGAAGGCAAGGAAAGTGCGCTGGCCAAGTATTGCGTCGATCTGAACGTCAAGGCCGGCAAAGGCGATGTCGATCCGCTGATCGGCCGCGAGGATGAGGTTGAGCGCTGCATCCAGGTGCTCTGCCGCCGCCGCAAGAACAACCCGCTTCTGGTGGGCGACCCCGGCGTGGGCAAGACCGCCATCGCGGAAGGCCTGGCACGCAAGATCGTGCAGGGTGAGACGCCCGAGGTTCTGGCCAACTCGACCATCTTCTCGCTTGATATGGGCGCGCTTTTGGCGGGTACCCGCTATCGCGGCGACTTCGAGGAGCGTCTGAAAGCCGTGGTGACCGAGCTTGAGGAACATCCCGACGCGATTCTCTTCATCGATGAGATTCACACGGTCATCGGCGCCGGCGCCACCTCGGGTGGGGCCATGGATGCCTCGAACCTCCTGAAGCCCGCGCTTCAGGGCGGCAAGCTGCGCTGCATGGGCTCGACCACCTATAAAGAGTTCCGCCAGCACTTCGAGAAGGACCGCGCCCTGTCGCGCCGGTTCCAGAAAATCGACGTGACCGAACCCAGCGTGGACGATTCGATCAAGATCCTGCAGGGCCTGAAGCCCTATTTCGAAAAGCACCACGACATCCGCTATACCCATGACGCGATCAAGACGGCGGTGGAATTGTCGGCGCGGTATATTCACGACCGGAAACTGCCCGACAAGGCCATCGACGTGATCGATGAGGCCGGCGCCGCGCAGCATCTGGTCACTGAATCCAAACGCCGCAAAACCATCGGCCCGAAGGAGATCGAAGCCGTGGTGGCCAAGATCGCGCGGATCCCGCCGAAGAACGTGTCGAAAAACGATGCCGAGGTGCTGAAAGACCTCGAAGCCTCTCTGAAGCGCGTCGTCTTTGGCCAGGATCAGGCCATCATTGCCCTGTCCTCGGCGATCAAACTGTCCCGCGCAGGTCTGCGCGAGCCCGAAAAGCCTATCGGCAACTACCTGTTCGCCGGGCCGACGGGCGTGGGCAAGACCGAGGTCGCCAAGCAGCTGGCCAGCACGCTGGGCGTGGAGCTTCTGCGCTTCGACATGTCGGAATACATGGAAAAGCATGCGGTCAGCCGCCTGATCGGCGCCCCGCCGGGCTATGTGGGCTTCGACCAGGGCGGCATGCTGACCGATGGCGTCGACCAGCACCCCCATTGCGTGCTGCTGCTTGACGAGATCGAAAAGGCGCATCCGGATGTCTACAACATCCTGTTGCAGGTGATGGACCACGGGAAGCTCACCGACCATAACGGCCGGACGGTGGATTTCCGCAATGTGATCTTGATCATGACCTCGAATGCCGGCGCATCCGAGCTGGCCAAGGCCGCCATCGGCTTTGGCCGCGACCGGCGCGAGGGCGAGGATACCGCCGCGATCGAGCGCACCTTCACACCGGAATTCCGCAACCGGCTGGATGCGGTGATCTCATTCGCGCCGCTGCCGAAAGAGGTGATTCTGCAGGTCGTCGAGAAGTTCGTCGTGCAGCTTGAGGCGCAGCTGATGGACCGCGGCGTTGCCATCGAACTGACGCCCGAGGCCGCCGCCTGGCTGGGTGACAAGGGCTATGATGACAAGATGGGCGCACGGCCCTTGGGTCGTGTCATTCAGGAGCACATAAAGAAACCGCTGGCCGAGGAACTGCTCTTCGGGAAGCTGGCGAAAGGTGGTCTTGTCAGGGTCTTGCTGAAAGATGGCGAGATTGCACTGGAAATCGCCGAACCCGAGAAGCCCCGGCTGACGGGCAACAAGCCGCCGCTTCTGACCGCCGATTGAACCGAAAGGCTGCGTGAGACATGTGACCTCACGCAGCCCTTCACGACCCCATTTCCGGCCATGCCGCAAAGCGGGTTTTCTTGACCCGAGAAAGCCTGTCATTTTTTTGACACGCTTTTTTTGTTCCTTATTGTCCAGTAAGACCCGTCTGAGTTGCATTGTTTCTGGAGTACCGAGTTTGAGTGTTGATCATCACCGCCGTTCGTTGCTGAAAGCGCTGCTCAGCGCGTCAACTCTGGCCATCGTCGCCACCCCCGCCCTCAGCCAAAAGATCTCGGCCGAGCAAGGCCGCCTGCGCGTGAACCTCGCCGGGCGGCAGCGCATGCTGACACAACGCATGGCCAAGGCCGTCGCCTTCATCCGCGCCGGCACGTTCCCCGAAAAGATGGGCGAGCAGCTCATGAAGGCGCGTCAGCTGTTTGACGAGACGCTTGACGGCTTCATGACCGGCGAAGGCTCCACCGGGATCGAACGCGAACGCGCCGTCGGTGTCCGCTTTGCACTGGAAGAAGTGATCGACGAATGGGCCCTGGTCTCGGGCGATGTCGATGCAATCGCCGCATCCGGCACGGTCACCGACGCCCAGCTTGATAATGTCATGGCCCGCGAGGGTACCTTGCTGAGCCTGTCGAACAAGGCCGTCAAGATGCTTGAGGAGATCTACGGCGATACCAGCATGTCGATGAGCATGGCCACCGCCATCGATTTCACCGGTCGCCAGCGCATGCTGACGCAGAAGATGTCAAAAGAGCTGGCGCTGATCCAGATCGCGTACAAACCTGAAGAAAACCGCGAATTGCTGGCTGCGACGGTCACATTGTTCAACGACACGCTGATGACGCTGAAAGACTTTGCCGAGAATTTCGGGATCGCACCGCCGCCCACACCAGAAGCCGCCGCCAAACTGGCCGAGATCGCCGCGATCTGGCAGGAGCAGCAACCGCTGGTCGAAACGGTCGTCGCAGGGGGCATGCTGGATGCGACCCAGATGCAGCAATATCTTGAGCGTAGCGAGATGCTGCTGGTCGAATCAAACGCGGCCGTCACCCTTTATCAAAACGCCTGATACGGGGACGCCCCGGCCTGGGCTGAGTTGGGCCAGAACTTTCGGTATTAAAGGTGACGCTGCCCGATCACCGTTCGGTCAGTTTCAGCTCGATCCGGCGGTTTTGCGCGCGGGCGTCAGGCGTGTCCCCCTCGTCAACAGGCCGGAACTCCCCAAACCCGGTGGCGGCCAAGCGCTCGGGCGGAAAGTCCAGATCGTCGGTCATATAGCGCACGACCGACAGGGCACGCGCCTGGCTCAGTTCCCAATTGTCGGCAAACCGGCCGCCCCGCGTCAGCGGCACGTCGTCGGTATGGCCATCGACCCGCAGGATCCAGTCGATCCCTTCGGGGATGTCCGCCGCGACATCCCGCAGAAGGCCCGCGACGCTGGCGATTTGGCTGCGCCCCTCGGCGGCCAGACTGGCCGAGCCCGGCTGGAACAGCACTTCGGAGGAGAAGACAAACCGGTCACCGACGATCCGCACCCCTTCCCGATCGGCGAGAACCTCGCGCAGTTTGCCGAAGAAATCCGACCGATAGCGCTCAAGCTCCTCGGCTTCGGCCTCTAGCCGCCGGCGCTCGGCCTCTTCCAGGGCGGCACGACGGCGCTGTTCGGCGGCCACTTGCGCCAAAGCCGCGTTCAATTGCGAACCCAGCGCATCGATCTGCACCTGTGCCTCGCGGTCACGCTCGGATGATGCGTCCAAGACCCCTTGCAGAGTTTCCAATTGCGACCGCAGCGCCGCGATCTGCTGATTGAGCAGCGTCACACGGCGGGCATCCTCGGCGCCTGCGGCCTCGGCCTCCTCGGCCAATTGCGCATTGGCCACGGCCAGAAGGGCCGCCTCACGCTCGGCCTCGGTCAGTTCCTCAACCCGCAGCGCCAGTTCATCGCGGGTGGCCTCGGCGGCGGCAAGCGTCGTCAGCATGTTCTCGGCGATCTCGCGTTCGGCATCGAGGGCCATGGTCATCACCGTTAGCTCTTCCTGCGACTGCTCAAGCCGCTCGCGCAAAAGGCGGGCGGCCTCTGCCTCTGCTAGACGCGCGGCCTCCTCCTCGCTGAGCGCCGCTGAAAGAGCTTCGGCTTCGGCCCCGGCATCGGCGTTGCGGCGGCGCAGATCGGCGATCAGCGCCTGCAATGCCTCACGGCGCGAGGCCGCCAGACGCGCGGCCTCGATCTGTGCATCGATCTCGGTGCGCGCGGCGGCCAGCGCGTTTTCAAGCGTGGCGGCCTCGCCCCGTGCGGTGTCACGCTGGCTCAGCAGATTTGCAACCTGCGCCTCGAAATCCTCGATCCGGGCGTTGAGCGCGGCTTGCGCCGCCTCCCCCGCCTCCAGATCGGCGGTCAGCCGTTCGATCAGGGCGCTCTGGCGTGCCCCCTCGGCGCGCGCCTCGGCAAGCGACGTTCTGACCGCGCCCAGATCGGTTTCCAACGCCGCGGCGCGGGCCCGCTCAACGCCCAGCGCGTCGGACAGGGCCGCCAGTTCCGACGACAATTCGCCCAACTCGGTCTCTTGTCCCGTGATCGTCTCGCGCAGGATGAATTGCACGATCATGAAAATCGTCAGAACGAACATAAGAACCAGCAAAAGCGCCGTCATCGCATCGACGAAGCCGGGCCAGATGCTGGCTTGAAACCGCTGTCCGCTGCGCCGCGTCAGCGCCATTGATCAGTCGCCCCGCGCGGGGCCCGGCTCGCCCCCCGCGCTCAGCTCACGCACCGCCCGGGTCAGATGGGCCAGATCGGTCCGCAGATCGATCAGGCTTTCCTGGCGACCCACCGACATCTCCTCGAGGATCCGCAGAAGCTGCGTATCGATCGACCTGAGGCGCATGCGGCTTTCGGCATCGCCGGTATCCTCGCCCTCCGAGATCTCTTTCGAAATCCGGCTTTCCAAGGCCGTGATCAGACGGTCCTGCCCGTCGGCCACCCGATCTTCAGCGGCGGCGATCCGGTCCTGGATGTTGGCCAGCCGCTGCTGCCCATCGGCGATCTTGGCCTGCGCCTCGGCTAAAAGGTCCTGGCTTTCTACCACTTTATCCTGGCCCTCGGCGATCCGCTGCTGACCCTCAGCAATCTTGTCCTGACCCGCCGCCATCCGCTCGTGGCCCTCGACCATCTTGTCCTGCCAGGCAACGGTCTTCTCGCGATCTTCTGTCAACCGACCCTGGGCCGCGATCAGCTTGTCCTGCCCGTCGGCCATCCGGTCCTGCCAGGCCGATGCCTTGCCCAAAGCCTCGGCCAGCTTGTCCTGGCCATCGGCCATGCGGGTCTGCCACTCAGTCGATGATCCGTGCTGTTCAACGATCTTGTCCTGACCTTCGGCAATCTTGGCCTGGGCATCGGCAATCCGGTCCAGCGCCTCGACCGAGCTTCGGTCGTTTTCAAGGCTGGACGACAATCGCTCAACCGCTTCGGCCAGCCCGCCCAGCCGTTCATCGACCATCGCCCAGCTCATATCGGCCTGGGTGATCATCGATTTCATGACCTCCATTTGCTCGGACATCTGATCCAGAACGCTGGCCATGGCGCCCATATCGGCACCCTCGCCATCACCAGCCCCGGCAATGCCGACGCGCGTGATCGACGACAGCCATTCCTCAAGCTCGCGGTAGAACCGGTTCTGGCCATGGCCGGCAAATAGCTCAAGAAGGCCAACCACCAGCGACCCAGCCAGACCCAGAAGCGACGACGAGAAGGCCGTGCCCATGCCGCCCAGCTGCGCCTCGAGGCCGGTCATCAGCCGGTCGAACACGGCCACGCCCTGTTCGCCTTCCTGCGGGGCGAGGGAGCGGATCGTCTCAACCACCGCTGGCACGGTCGTGGCCAGACCATAGAACGTACCCAGAAGGCCAAGGAAGATCAGCAGGTTAACGATATAGCGCGTGATATCGCGCGCTTCCTCGATCCGGGTCGCGACGCTTTCCAGGATCGACCGGCTTGAGGATGACGACAGCTGCATCCGCGCATCGCGTGACCGCAGCATATTGGCCAGCGGCGCCAGAAGGCGGGGCGGCTGCGCGATATCGGCGCCCGGGCGACCGCTGGCGAACCCTTCGATCCAGCCGACCGAACTGCTCAGCGCGAAAACCTGCGCGAAACACGCCAGCACGCCCACCACGAAGACCGCGAAGATCACCCCGTTCAGCCAGACATTGGCCAAAACCACCGGCGCCACCGTGGGATAGGCCAGCCAGGCCCCGGCGCCGACCAGCCCCAGGACAAGGAGCATCGACAATATCTGCCGCACCGGATGCGAGAAGAAAGGTGCGGGCTTTTTTTCACTTAATGTCATGGGCGTTCCGGCCACTGTGCTCGATTGCGGCAGAATAGGCGTGTGATTCGGGTCTGCCAACCGCTTATCGCCATCAGGTCATTTCACCAGCGATCGCACGCGGTGGGAAAGCCACGCCAGATCGGCGTCGGCAATGCCCATTTCGGCCAGATGATCGGCGGTATTCCACAGATATTCGGTGTTCGGCCCGCGCCCGCCGATGGCCTTGGCGATGACCTGCGCCTGCTCTTCCAAAGGCAGATCGCCGCAATATTGCTGATGCGCGGGGTCGATCACATAGGTAAGCGCCTCGGCTTGCCCGCCATCCTCAAACGCGACCGGCACCCGTCTTTCCAGATAGGCCGACGAGATCAGCTCACGCTCGCGCAGATAGGCGATTGTGGCCTCCTCGGCGCCGGGCTCAACGGCCAGGGCAGCGCCATGGCAAACCGCCGCGTCGGCCTGGTCCAGCGCCAGAACCAGACCCGGCGCCTCGGGCGTGCCACGATGATGGATCGACCACATGCAAAAGGATCGGTGCCACCCGTCCAGCCGCGCCAGACGCCGCTCGGCCACCGGAAACCCGGGGTTCCAAAGCAGCGAGGCGTAGCCAAAGACCCAAAGCCTGTCATCCGTCATTGCACTGGCCCTTTCCCTGACCTGCCTCTAAACACGTTCGCGCGTGGGGCGAAAGGGGCGGCATGGTACGGCGGCTGATCGGTTGGGGTCTGAAGGCCGTTCTGTTCTGGACGATCTGGTGGGTCGTGGGTGCGGTCGGCATCCATGTGGCCTTCCCGCACCTCTTGCGCCTGTCGACCGAACAGGGCCTGCGGGCCGAGGCCGATCTGATCGAAGTGATGGGCTTTCCGACCCGCTTCGACATCGCGATGAAGGACGTGACGCTGTCTGATCCGCGCGCCGGCTTTCTGATGCGGGGCGCGACGCTGGATGTGTCTGCCAAGGCCTGGAACCCCCTGCACCTGACCGCCACCTGGCCGCAAAGTCAGATCGTGGCGACCCAAGGGGGGCGGGTGAGTATCCGCTCGGACATGCTTGAGACGACCGTCGCCATGCGCCCCGGCACCTCGTTCGCCTTCGGCGGATTTCAGGCGCGGATGCGCAACGCGAATTTCACCTCGAACCGCGGCCTGCGCACCGGGGCCGAGGCGGCCGAGATCTCATTCTGGCCGATCTGGTTGCGCGAGGCGCAGTACGACCTGACCGTGGACGCGACGGGGGTGGAGCCTACCCGCGAGGTGCGCCTGGCCATCGACCGCTCGCGCCGACTGCCCCAGAAAGTCGATGCCTTGCGGATCGACGCGACGATCGGCTTTGACCAGCCCTTCGACAAGGATATGAGCGAGCCGCAGATAAACCTGGTCGAATTGCGCGATCTGGATATCACCTGGGGTCAGGTCGGCTTTGCGGCCTCGGGGACGATCCAGATTGATTCTCTGGGCTTTCCCAGCGGCACCCTGGCGCTGACAGGCCGCAACTGGCGCGAGATACTGGCGCTGGCCGTGTCAGCCGGCGCGATCCCGCGCGAGAATGAGCCGCTGATCGAACAAAGCCTAGCCGGGCTTGCCCGCCTCTCAGACGAGGAAGACACGCTGAGCGTGCCGTTGATCTTCGCCGACGGCCAGATGCTGTTCGGGCCGATCCCCGCAGGCCCCGCCCCGATCATCCGGCTGGTCTACCTGCAGTAAGGGCCGCGGCGATAGCGGGCCGTGTCGAAATGGAAGTGGTTTTGGTGAAACCGGTCTGAATCGGGGCCCAGCACAGTGCCGAACGGGCCGCAGGCGCCCTTGTGCATGGCCCTGAGCAAGCGGCCCAATTCGCGGTCGCGCCACCCCTCAAGCACGGTAATGGAGGAGCCGTTGTTCAGGTTGATCGCGCCGATATCGATGGCCCGCCCGCGCCCATGTTCGGAAATCCGCGCACCAGCCTGATTGTTGCGGGTCCGGCAGGCGTAATGCGCGAAGACCTGCAGCGATTTCACACCGCCCCCAAGGCGCCCGACCGTGGGCTTCACCGTTTCCGTCACCCATTGCCGCAAGGCCTGCGCGGTCGGGCAATCGATCGTGGCTGGCGTGCTCAGCAAAACGCCATCGACCTGCGTCACGCGCACGGCCTGATCCACACCGCAGCCACGGATACGTCCCGCGATGGGGGCAATCGTCTCGCCCCTGATCCGCCGGTCGCCACAGATCGACCCCCGGCGCCCCACGATCGCGTTCGGCGACGGCTGCGTCGGCACCAGCCCCGAGGCCTGCACGACCGACCTCCGGCGCAGGTTGTCGGGCCGGGGCTGCGGGCGGGGTGAGCGCAAAACGGCCTGCGCACTGACAATCTGCCGGACGGGCACGGATCGCGCCGGGTTACTGGGGCGCGCAAGCCCCTCGGGCCGTGGGCGGGGACGGATGATTGTCTCGTCCCCTGTCGCCGCCTCGGCTGGCCCCGCAGTCGGGCGGGGTCGCGGTCGCAGATCAGGCAACCCCGCAACAGCCGCCGCCGGAGAAGCCGCTGGCATATCCAAGCGGGATCTGAGCGGCGCATCTTGTGGTCTCTGGGGTGGCTCGGTACCCTCTGCCGCCGGCGCGATCAACCGATCGAGCGCTGCAATCGCCTGCCGGTCTGCCGCATCCCAGGGCGGCAAAACGGGCGCGGGTTCAGCCAGCAACGGCGCGTCTGCCGGCGTCTCACCCCCCTCGCTCGGCGCCGATGGGGCCACCCCGGACACGTCCGCAACAACCTCTTCCGCGACAGCCCGTGGCTCAGGCCGAATGGACGTCTCGGGCGCATTCGCCATCGCGGAACCGGCCATCCCGAACGCCGCCACACAAATCGGCACAAGGCACCTCATGACTTCACCTTGCTGCGGCCGAAATCGGGTGCATCAGTGTCCTGGCCCGCTTCGATGATACCCCGCCGGATGGCGCGGGTGCGGGTGAAATACGCATGCAGATGGTCGCCATCGCCGGTGCGGATCGCGCGTTGCAGGGCAAAAAGCTCTTCGGTGAAGCGCCCCAGAATCTCCAACGTGGCATCGCGATTGTTCAGAAACACATCGCGCCACATCACCGGGTCCGAGGCCGCGATCCGGGTGAAATCGCGAAACCCGCCGGCCGAGTACTTGATGACTTCGCTATCGGTCACCCGCCGCAAATCGTCGGCAACACCGACCATCGTGTAGGCAATCAGGTGCGGTGCGTGGCTCACCACAGCCACAACCAGGTCATGGTGGTCGGGGTCCATCTCATCGACGAACGAGCCCATGCCCTCCCAGAGCGCCTTGAGGCGCCGGACGGGTTCCGGCCGGGTGCCGTCCGTCGGCACGATCACGCACCATTTCTTGTCGAAAAGCTCGGCAAAGCCCGACCGGGGGCCGGAATGCTCGGTCCCGGCCAAGGGATGCCCGGGCACGAAATGCACGCCGTCGGGGATGTGCGGCGCGACCGCATCGATCACCGTGCGCTTGACCGACCCGACATCGGTCACCGTCGCCCCCGGCGTAAGATGCGGGCCGATCTCGGCCGCCACGTCCGCCATCGCCCCCACAGGCACAGCCAGCACGACCAGATCGGCGCCCTTGACGGCCTCGGCGGCTGTATCCACCACCCGGTCAACCAGACCGATCTCGCGTGCCACATCGCGCGTCTCGACCGAGCGGGCAGTGCCCACGATCTCGCCCGCTAGACCGCCCCGCCGCATGGCAAGCGACATCGAGCCTGCGATCAGGCCCAGCCCGATCAGGGCGACACGATCATAAATCTGGGTCATCCATCGGCCCCTTTGAAGGCGGCAATTGCACGGGCCACCCGGCGGCAGCCCGCCTCATCTCCCACGGTAATGCGCAAGCAATGCGGCAACTTATAGCCCGCAACGCGGCGCACGATGATCCCGTCAGCGCGCAGATGCGTGTCACAGGCAGTCGCCTCGGCCTCATCGGCAAAGCGCGCCAGGATGAAATTTGTGTGGCTGGCGTCCGACGGCACCCCCAGATCGGCCAAAACCTTGGCCAGCCAGTCACGCCATGTAGCGTTCTGCTCCAGACACATCGCAACGAAATCGGTGTCCTTCACCGCCGCTTCCGCCGCCGCCAGGGCAGGCCCCGACAGGTTGAACGGGCCGCGAATGCGGTTCAGCACATCAATGATCTCGCGCGGCGCATAGCCCCAACCGACACGCAAGCCCCCCAGCCCGTAAAGCTTGGAAAATGTGCGCGTCATCACCACATTGGCGCGCCGCTCAACCAGAGCCGCGCCGCCATCATAGCCTGCCGCGAACTCAGCATACGCGCCGTCCAGCACCAAAATGGCCTGCTCCGGCAGACCATCGGCCAGCCGCGCCACCTGGCCCAGATCGATCATCGTGCCTGTCGGGTTGGCCGGGTTGGCGATGAAGACCAGCCGCGTCCGCGCTGTGCAGGCGGCCAGGATCGCGTCGATATCGATGACCCGCCGGGCCTCGGGCACCTCAACCGGCGTCGCGCCTGCCGCGCGGGCCGAAATCTTGTACATCCCGAACCCGTGCTCGGTATAAATCACCTCATCGCCCGGGCCCGCGTAGGCCTGGCAGAGGAAATGGATGATTTCGTCCGAGCCGACACCGCAGATGATCCGCGCCGCGTCCAGCCCATGGACCGACGCAATCGCCTGCCGCAGCGCCATGTGGTCGGTCGAGGGATAGCGGTGCAACTCGGCCGCGCTGGCCGCCAGCGCCTGTTGCGCCGCAGGGCTCGGCCCGAACGGGTTTTCGTTCGACGATAGTTTCAGCACATCGTCGCGGCCCGCCAGACGGCTTTCACCGCCCACATAGAGGGCGATGTCGAGGATGCCGGGCTGCGGGCGGATCGCGTGGGTCATGGGCCTGCCTGTTTTCAACGTCCGTTCCTCATAGCGGGGTGGGTTGGGCGTTTCCAGTGCCTCGCATGTCGCAAGCCGGGTCCGGGCGTTGACGCGCCGATGACAGTCCCGGCTGGCCTGATCCGCCGCCCGTGCTATCTAGCTGGAAATGCGCGTGACCCTGAGGGAGGGCGACATGCCCCGGAAATTGCGATCTGCAACGGCAGTGCTGACCTTCGCGGCCCTTTTGGCCACCCCGCCCCATGCCGAAGAATTCCGCAAGTTCGAGGGGCATGGCGGCCCCGTGATGGATGTGGCCGTCTCACCGGACGGCGCCACCGTCCTGACCGGCAGTTTCGATTATTCCGTCGGTGTCTGGGGCACCACGACCAGCCCGCCCCGCTGGCTTGAAGGGCACCGCGCGGCCGTCAACGACGTGGCTTTCCTCGGGGCCGATCGCGCGGTTTCGGGCGGGGACGACTTCACCGTGATCCTTTGGGACCTCGGCACGGGCGCAGCCCTGCACCAGATGGACGGCCATAAGGCCAAGATCGCCTCGGTCCGCCCGGCGCCGGACGGGGCGCGCATCGCCTCGGCCAGTTGGGACGGCACCGTCAGGGTCTGGGACGCCGCGACAGGCGCGCTAATCTCAACGCTGGAAGGGCACAAAGGCGGCGTGAACGATGTGATCTGGGCAGCGGGCGGGGCCCGCCTGATCTCGGCCGGAACAGACGGCACGATCCTGGAATGGGACCCCGGCGCCGATAGCCCGACCCGGATCCTGGCCGAGCATGGGTTCGGCGTGAACCGCCTGGCCCTGGCCGATGATGAGGGCTGGCTCGCCTACGGCGCGGTCGATGGCGGGACGCGCGTGCTCGACATGGCCACGGGCGACGAGTTGGCCGACCTCACGCTTGACCGGCGGCCGGTGCTGGCGCTCAGCCTCTCGCGCGATGGCAGCCTTCTGGCGGTGGGCGATGGTGAGGGCTACATCATGGTCGTCGGCACCGACGATTGGTCCATCGCCTACGATTTCCGCGCGGCCTTGAACGGCCCGATCTGGGCGCTGGATTTCACTGCCGACGGGCAGGGCATTCTGGCCGGGGGCATCGCGGATGAGGCCTATCTCTGGCCCCTCGATGCAGCCGCCGACACCCCCCGTATGGCCGAGTTGAAGCGCGAGTTTCACACCGACCCCAACGCGGTCTCAAACGGTGAGCGTCAGTTCCTGCGCAAATGCTCGATCTGCCATACCCTCGGGCCTGATGGCGAACGCCGCGCGGGCCCCTCGCTTTACAATATCTTCGGGCGCGAGGCTGGCGGATTGGCGGGCTACAGATACTCCCCCGCCCTGCAAAACAGCGATCTTGTCTGGACGGATGAGACCATCGACCAATTGTTCGATGTTGGCCCGGATGTTCTAACGCCGGGGTCGAAAATGCCGATGCAGCAGATCGCGTCACCCCAGGATCGGGCCGACCTGATTGCCTTTCTCAGGCGCGAGACAACCGAATGAAGAAAGGCGCGCCCGCGAGGGACGCGCCTTTCGTCTCACTGCGAAACCTCTATTCGACGGCGGTGATCCGACCGTCGGTATAGGGCTGGTAGGGACCGTTTTCGGCCAGGAACTCGGCCGTGACATCCGCCAGATCGGGGCCGAAATCATAGGCATTCTCGGCATCGACGAACATCGAATAGCCATCGCCACCGTTGCGGACGTAGTTGTTCGACACAACTCCGTACATCTTTTCACGGTCGATCTGGACCCATTGATCGCCCTCCATCACCTCGACGGTGCGGATGCGGTTGCCGGGCTCACCCGAAGCGGACCACGTATAGCGCAGCCCAGCGACCTGCGGGAAGCGGCCGGCGCCGTCCTCAACCTGGCTCACCCCGTTTTCCAGCGCATCGACGATGGTCTGACCCGAGACCTGGAAGGTCGACAGCGTGTTCTGGAACGGCAGCACCGTCAGAACCTCGCCCATGGTGATCGTGCCGCTGTCGATCGACGCGCGCAGGCCCCCGCCGTTCTGGATGGCGATCTGGATGCCTTGGTCCCTGACCCGATCCAGCATCGCATCCGAGACCAGGTTGCCCATCGGGCATTCCACCGCCCGGCAGCTTTCGCGCGCACCATCGATTGCGTCGGCGGCTTCGCTGACCGGCGTCGCCTTCAGCTCTTCCACGGGGCCGGCAAGTTCCGCCACACGGGCAAGGATTTCGGCATCGGGCTCGACCGTATTGTCCAGCACGATCGTGTCGCCGCCGGCATAGGTCAGGTTGCCCTCATCATCGAAGGTCAGTTCCAGATGGCCCACATATTTCGAATAGGCATAGGCCTGGACGATGGGCACCAGCGTGCCGTCCTCCTGGCTGGCCCAGGTTGGATAGGCGCCCTGTCGGTCGGGGTCTGAGGCGGAGAGATAGGTATGGCTGTGCCCGCCCACGACGGCATCGAGGCCCGGCACGGCTTCGGCGATGCGGATATCGGCGGGAAGGCCCACATGGGTCAGCCCGATGATCTTGGTCACGCCGTCCGCCTCAAGTGCGGCGACATCGGCCGCCATGGCCGCGATCTCGTCCTCAAAGACCACATTGGGGCCGGGGGAGGAGGTATCGACCGTATCGGTGGCCAGCGCCGAGACGATGCCGATCCTTTCGCCGCCCACCTCAAGCACGACGTGGTTGTCGATCCTGCCGGCCAGCACATTCGAGGCCGACACGTCGATATTGCCCGAGATCACTGGGAAGTTGACCTTGCCCAGGAATTCGGCCAGCCCCTCGGGCCCGTCGTCGAATTCGTGGTTGCCAACGGCCATGACGTCGAAACCGATCTTCTCCATGAACTCGGCTTCCACGGCGCCCTTGTAGGTGGTGTACATCAGGCTGCCCTGGAACTGGTCGCCCGCATCCAGAACGATGACGTTCTCACCGGCAGCGGTCAGCTCGTCGCGCAGTTCGTTGATCTTGGTATAAACCCGGGCGACGCCGCCAAAGCATTCACCCTCGGCCTCCCCTTCGGCATCACAGGTCGAATCGAACCGGTTAATCGATTCTATCCGGCTGTGCAGATCGTTGATATGAAGGATATGCAGCGTGTAATCAGCCTGCGCGGCGCCAGCCGTCAGTGCAAGCGCGGCAGCGCCGGTAAGTAGGCGAGCAGTCATGGTTTGGGCCCCCTGTGGTGTGGTTTTCGCTCTATGGACGAAGTCTGGCGCCCGTACGGCAGAGAGTCAAAGCCTCCTTTGCGGCATGCCATATCTCGATGTCGATTTTTGCCTTGAGGGCCAAGTAGACTTTCAAGACAACCTGCCACTGACTGACATTACTCCTTACGTCAGACTGTCCGCGCGCGATGTCCGTTTCACGTGAGCTGAAGAAGTGACAGTCAACTCGGTACGTGGCAGCTATTCTAGGAAAAGCATTATGGACTTGATACTTGCAATAATCTGGCCCGGGCTGATCAGCGCAGGTGTCCATGTTTTCGCGTTGATCCAAGCAATAGGAGCTGTCCGTCGGGGTGCCAAGATTGCCGCCTATGCCGCCATTGCTCTTTGCTTGATTGCAATTCCCTCAGCCGTTGCACTCCCACTCTTCGGGTTCGCATTAATGCTGGGTTACGATTACAATTGTGCAACTGTCACTCTGGGCATGAATACCTGTCAGCTCTTGAATTGGTCGAATCCCGTGGTCCTTGCAATTACTAACTTGGTGACACTGCTAGCCGCTGGACGGGCAGTTCAAGCAACCCCGGGCGGAAAAGTGTAACGACTATCTGACATCGGTCAATAAGGGCGTCAAGCGGCAGTTCAGGCTGGGGGACAAACTTGCCGCCGCACCGCTTGACCAATCCGCAGGGGCGTTGCATGACGGCGGGCATGCTGATTTTCAAGATCCTCCGCCGCTCTGAATGGGACGCCTTCCGCCAGGCGGGCGAGACGCCCGGCGCGCCCGTGGATCTGGCCGATGGCTATATCCATTTCTCGACCGCCGAGCAGGTGGCCGAGACGGCGGCCAAGCATTTCGGCGCCGAGAGCGATCTGGTGCTGGTCGCGGTTGAGGCTGACGGGCTGGGGGCCGCGCTCAAATGGGAGGCCTCACGCGGCAATGCGCTGTTCCCGCACCTTTACCGGCCCCTCCGGATGGCCGATGTGGTCTGGGACAAGTCCCTACCCCTCGGCGCCAGCGGCCATATCTTCCCCGAAGGTGTGGTGTGAAACTGATTGAACGGGCAGGCCTTGCGGCCTTGCGCCGGATCGACCCTGAAACCGCGCATGGGTTGGCCCTGAAAGCGCTGAACAGGGGTCTGGTGCCCCTGCCCGGCCCCGTCACCTCACCGCGCCTGACGATCAATCTGGCGGGCCTCGACATGCCCAACCCGATCGGCCTCGCCGCCGGGTTCGACAAGAATGCCGAGGCGCTGGCCCCCCTGATGCGCGCGGGCTTCGGGTTTCTTGAGGTGGGGGCCGCGACACCCAAGGCGCAGCCCGGCAACCCCAAGCCAAGGCTGTTCCGGCTGCCCGAGGATCGGGCGGTGATCAACCGCTTCGGCTTCAACAACGATGGCGCCGCCGATATCGGGGCCCGCCTTGCCGCCCGGCCGCGCGGTATCCCGGTGGGCCTGAACCTCGGCGCCAACAAGGACAGCGCCGACCGCGCCGGCGATTTCGTGCGCGTTCTGGAGATCTGCGGGCCCCATGCTGATTTCGCCACCGTCAACGTCTCGTCCCCCAACACCGAAAAACTGCGCGACCTGCAGGGCCGGGCCGCGCTGACGGCGTTGTTGCAAGGCGTGATCGAGGCGCGCAAATCCTTGCCCCGGCCGATCCCGATCTTCCTCAAGATCGCGCCGGACCTGACCGATGCCGAGCTGGCCGACGTGGCCGAGGTCGCCATGCATGTCGGCATCGACGCCATCATCGCCACCAACACCACGCTGTCGCGCGACGGCCTGGCCGGTCTCCACCGCGACGAGGCGGGCGGGCTGTCAGGCCGGCCTCTTTTCGCACGCTCGACCCGTGTGCTGGCCCATCTGTCGAAACTGACCGAGGGCTGGATGCCTCTGATCGGGGTGGGCGGGGTTGGCTCGGTCGAGGATGCCTACGCCAAGATCCGCGCCGGCGCCTTGGCGGTGCAGCTTTATACGGCGATGGTCTATCAGGGCCTGTCGCTCGCCGCCGATATCGCCCGCGCATTGGACGCGCGCCTGGCCCGGGACGGGTTTGATACGGTTGTCGATGCAGTCGGATCAGACCGGGCACGCTGGCTGTAAACGCCGAGGGGGCTGTCTGCCCCCGCCCGTTCCGGGCCCCCCGAGGATACTTTTGCCGAAAGGAAGACCCTCTCAAGAAGGGTTCAGCCCCCCACTGCTAGCAGAGTCTGCAGCAGGGGGCCTTCCCATCGGACGGCCATCGGCTTCCCAGCCTGTACCGCAGGTCCGTGAATGCAAGGAATGGGTAAACAAAGTCTGAATCGCCTCATCCTTTCGGCAAAAATATCCCACGGGGGTGCGGGGGTGTGAAACCCCCGCTCTGACGTGAGACTCAGGCGCTGCCGATCGATCTTTCCAGGGCAGGATATCGGACGCCGAGGGTCACGCCGCGCGCGACGAATGAGATCAGCATCGCCAGCCAAAGCCCGTGATTGCCGTAGATCGGCACCAGCGCCATCACAGCCACCGCGTAGATCAGCGCCGAGATGACCATCATGTTGCGCATGTCGGCGGTCCGGGTGGCGCCGATGAAGATGCCGTCCAGCATCCAGGCGGCGACACCCAGAAGCGGCGCGGCGACCATGTAGGGCAGGTAGACGCGCGCCGCTTCGCGCACCGGCTCGGACGTCGTCATCAAATCGATGACCGCACCGCCGAAAAGCGCAAAGGCCAGCGCCAGAAGGACAACCGACACCAGGCCCCAGACCGATGCCAAAACCGCACTCCGGCGGAACGCTGGCCGCGAGGCCGCGCCCAGTGCCTGGCCCACCAGAGCTTCCGCCGCGAAGGCGAACCCGTCCAGCGCATAGGCAGCAATATTTAAGAATTGCATCAACACCTGATTTGCGGCCAATTGCACATCGCCTAGACCCGCGCCCAGAAACAGAAACGACACGAAGATCGCCTGCAGAAGGACCGACCGGATCAGAATGTCGGTATTGATCACCGCCATGCGCTTCAGACGCAGCTTGTCGAACACCCGCGCCCAATCGCGCCAGGCGGGCACCCGGAAGGCCGCGCGGCAGAACCAGAGCGCCAGAAACAGCCCCGACCATTCGGCCAGGAATGTCGCGAAGGCCACGCCTGACACGCCCCAGCCAAGGCCCAGAACGAACCACAGATCCAGGCCGATATTCACCCCGTTCATCCAAAGCTGAATGCCCAGCACCGCGCGCGTCCGCTCAAGCGCGATCAGCCAGCCGGTCACCCCGTAGATCGCGATGGCAGCCGGCGCCGACCAGATGCGGATTTGCATATAGTCGCGCGCCAGGGCCTCGACCTCGGCCGAGGCGGGCGACACGCGGAAGGCGCCTGCAAAGATCGCGGCCTGGAACAGGATCATCACCACCCCCGCCGCACCCCCGATCATCAGAACGCGGGTCAGAAGGGCTGCCACCTCGGCCTGATCGCGCGCGCCATGGGCCTGGCTGGTCAGCCCGGTCGTGCCCATGCGCAGAAACCCGAAGATCCAGTAGATCGCCGACAGGATGATCGCACCGATCCCGACAGCCCCGATCGGCACCGCCTGGCCCATCTGGCCCACCACGCCGGTATCGACCGCGCCCAGGATCGGCACGGTGGCATTCGACAGCACGATGGGCAGCGCGACCTTTAGCACGCGCGCATGGGTGACGGCTTCAGCCATCTCGGGCGGGCATCAGGAAATGACCCGTGGCCTGCGCGAAAAGGCGGGTGCGATTGTCCTGCCAGGCCTCTACATGCACCGATGCATAGCGCCGGCCCGATCGGTTCACCCGCGCCCGCGCATAGGCGTCGCGCGGCAGGCCCGAGCGCAGGTAGTCGACCGTGAAGTCGATCGTCTTTGGCAGGCGCGGCAAAGCCTCGGCCGTCAGGGTGGCGGGGTCGATCTGCCCGGCCTCCATCCCCTCCCAAAGCAGCGACCAGCTGAGCTCGATCACCGCCGTCACCTCAAGAAACGCCGCCGTCACCCCCCCGTGCAGGGCGGGCAGCATGGGGTTGCCGATCAGCTTTTCGTCGAATGGCAGGGTCGCGGTCAGCTCATCCCCGCGCCGGTCGAAGACGATGCCGAGATACTGGATGTAGGGCACGCCGTGGACCAGCGCCGACAGCGCCGCATCGCGCCGTTGCTTGACCACCTGAACCGGCTCTGGTGGGGCCCTCATCGGGGCCGCTCCACCGTGAAGGCGCCGGTGGCCGTGGCCACGGGGCGGGCGCGATCGTCATCCATCGCTGTTGCCCGCACGAAGGCCACCGAGCGGGTCATGTGATACACCTCTGCCCGCGCCACGATCGCCTGGCCCGGCGTGGCGGGGCGCATGTAATCGATCCGCAGGTCCAGCGTGGCCGTGCCCCCCGGCGCCTCGGTATGGCACATCACCGCCGCCCCGCCGCAGGTATCCATCAAAGCCGACACCGCGCCGCCCGCGATCACGCCGGTCGCCGGATCGCCGATCAGGCGCGCGTCCCACGGCATCGAGATCTCGGCCATGCCATCCCCGATTTCCGCCAGCATCATCGACAAAGCCCTGGCATGGGGGATCGCCTCGATGAACTGGCGCGCGATTTTCGCCTTGTCTGCCGTCATGACCCTCTCCCTCCCTTTGGTTATTCTCTGCGCGAGGGCCCACCGCAAGCATGAAATTGAGCGATGCGAAAGGTTTACACGATGCCTCAACAGGGACTAGGCTACCCGTTAAGGGAGACTGCGATGTCGGGCAAACGACTGAACTTCAAAGAGATGTGCGCAGAATTCGACGTCACGCCGCGGACGTTGCGCTATTACGAGTACATCGAACTGCTCTCGCCCGAAAAGGACGGCCGCGCCCGATATTATGGCCCGCGCGAGATCGGGCGGATGAAACTGATCATGCGCGGCCGGCGCTTTGGCTTCTCGCTTGAGGAGATCCGGCAATTCCTTCTGATCTACGACGAACAGGGCACCGAGGCGCAGATGAAGACCTGGATCGAACTGGCCGATCGCCAGCTTGGCGTTCTGGCCGAACAGCGCGCCCAGCTGGATGAGACCATCGCCGACCTGCAGAAGTTGCGCGATGACAGCGCCAAAACGCTGAAGTGAGTCGACCGGCCCCGGATTCCAAACCGCTTTGGAGCTAAGAAAATTACGGGTGACCCCGCGTCATGTTGGCTGACCTTTCGTCAGCCGCAAAGTGACGCCACGTTCCGCTTACGTTAACGTCAAGCAAGCTTGTAATAAGAGGGCGATCTCAGCATCTCACGGCACATCGAAACCCGCCGTGAAAGGGCCCTGACATGACGCTTGAAGACACATTGACGATCCGCGAGATGTGCGACGCCTATCAGGTGACGCCGCGCACCTTGCGCTTTTACGAGGCCAAAGAGCTGCTGTTCCCGATCCGTCAGGGTCAGAAACGCCTCTTCACCAAGCGCGACCGCGCCCGCCTCAAACTGATCCTGCGCGGCAAGCGCTTTGGCTTCAGCCTTGAGGATATCCGCCAGCTGCTCGACCTCTATGACATGGGCGACCAGCAATCCACCCAACTGCGCCGCACCTATGAGCTGGCCCAGCAGCGCCTGGCCGAGATGGAGCGTCAGCGCGATGAACTGAACGAAGCTATCGGCGAACTGAACGAGCAGATCGAATGGGGCGCGCAGATGCTGGCCTCGATGGATCAGAAAACCGCCGCCGCCTAACCAAGACCAAGGGAGAGACCTATGCCAACCTATACCGCCCCCGTGAAAGACATGCAGTTCGTCCTGCACGATGTTCTGAAGGTCACCGAGACGGGTATTCCGGGCTATGACGAGCTTGAGGCCGATTTCACCTCAGCCGTTCTGGAAGAGGCGGGCAAAGTCTCGGCCGAGGTGCTGGCCCCTCTGAACACGGTCGGCGATACCGAAGGCTGCCGCCTGGAAAACGGCGTGGTCTACACGCCGACAGGGTTCAAGGAGGCTTTCGAGGCGATGAAGGGCGGCGGCTGGACCGCCCTTGATTGCGACCCCGACTACGGCGGCCAGGGCCTGCCCTATCTGATGGGCACCGCGGTGGGCGAGATGTTCGTCTCGGCCAACATGGCCTTCAACATGTATCAGGGCCTGACCCATGGCGCCTATTCGGCGATCCATGCCCACGGGTCGGAGGCGCAGAAAGAGACCTACCTGCCCAAGATGGTCAGCTGCGACTGGACCGGCACGATGAACCTGACCGAGCCGCATGCCGGCACGGACCTCGGCATCATGCGCACCAAGGCCGAGCCGCAGGATGACGGCAGCTACAAGATCACGGGCCAGAAGATTTTCATCTCCGCGGGCGATCACGACCTGGCGGAGAACGTCATTCACCTCGTCCTGGCCAAGGCGCCGGGCGGCGGTGAGGGCACCAAGGGCATCAGCCTTTTCATTGTTCCCAAGTTCCTTGTTAACGAAGACGGCTCCCTTGGTCCCCGCAATTCCCTCTCGGTCGGCAAGATCGAAGAGAAGATGGGCATCCACGGCAATTCGACCTGCGTGATGAACTACGACGGCGCGACCGGGTATCTGTTGGGAGACCTGCACAAGGGCATGCGCGCGATGTTCACCATGATGAACGAGGCGCGTCTGGGCGTTGGCCTGCAAGGCTATGCCCAGGCCGAGGCCGCCTATCAGAACGCGGTCGCCTATGCCAAGGACCGCCTGCAGGGCCGTGACGTGACCGGCGTGAAGAACCCAGAAGGCAATGCCGACCCGATCATCGTGCACCCCGATGTGCGCCGCAATCTGATGGACCAGAAAAGCTTCGTCGAAGGCGCCCGCGCCTTCACCTTCTGGGGGGCGCATCTGATTGATCGCTCGGTCCGTGCGGGTGACGACGATGCCGAGGGCCTGATCTCGCTTCTGACCCCGGTCATCAAGGGGTTCCTGACCGACAAGGGCTTCGAGATGGCGGTGAACGCCCAGCAGGTCTATGGCGGGCATGGCTATATCGAGGAATGGGGCATGAGCCAATTCGCCCGCGACGCCCGGATCGCCATGATCTACGAAGGCGCCAACGGTATCCAGGCGCTGGATCTCGTCGGCCGCAAACTGGCCCAGGATGGCGGCAAGCACGTCATGGCCTTCTTCGAGATGGTGAAAAGCTTCATCAAGGAGAATGAGGGGAATGAGGCCCTGAAGGCCGACTTCCTCGAGCCCCTGAAGGCCGCCTCGAAAGACTTGCAGGCAGCGGGTATGTATTTCATGCAAAACGGCATGAAAAACCCCAACAATGCGCTGTCGGGCAGCTACGACTTCATGCACATGATGGGCCATGTCTGCCTCGGCCTGATGTGGGCGCGCATGGCCAAGGCCGCGCAGGAGGCCCTTGACGGCGGCGCCGGCGATGCCGACTTCTACAAGACCAAGATCGCCACGGGCCGCTACTACATGGCCCGCCAACTGCCCGCGACCTCGATGCATCTGCGCCGCATCGAAACCGGCGCCGAGACGGTCATGGCACTGGAAGCGGCGAACTTCTAAGGCAAAGCGCTGCGGCGGAACCGCAGACCGGGGGGCGAAATGCGAGAGTGTTGGCAAGGGGAACCGGAGGTCACCGGCGGATGCCAATGCGGCGCCGTCCGGTTCGCCATTGCCGCCGGCCCCGCCAAGGCCACCATTTGCCACTGTCGGATGTGCCAGCGCGCCACAGGCAACGCCTTCGCCCCGCTTCTCGAAGTGATGAATTCGGCGGTGTCCTGGAATGGCGTGCCCGCTGTCTGGGCGTCATCGACACTGGCCGAACGCGGCTTCCCCGCCACCTGCGGGACGCCCGTCTTCTACCGGGGCATCGGGTGCGACACGACCGAGTTCATGGCAGGCACACTCGACCCTGCCTTCGCCTACCGACCCATTGCCAACCACGGGGTCGAGTCGCGGGTCGGCTGGCTGGCCAGTCTGGCGGATCTGAGGGACCGCGAGACGTTCTTCTCAGAAGGTGAGCAGCTCGTCTCGCACCAGGTCCTGGAAGAAGGCAAGGCATGACGCATCCCGGCATAACATCAGCGAAGCCTTCTACCGCCTGTCCCCGGAACCTTCGGTCAGGAGCGAGGGGTTTCGCACCCCTCGCGCACCCCGCGAGGTATTTGAGACAGAATGAAGAGGGAGCAGCTCCACCCCGCTCCGGCTTCCGGCTTGGCTATCCGGGGCACGCGGAGCGGGGCTTCACCCTGTGCGGTCATCGGCTCCTCAGCCTGTACCGCGATCAGCAATCTGGCGCATTAACCTTAACGGCCCGTTACCGTGCTCCTTCATTCTGTTACAAATACCTTCCAGGGGGTACGGGGGATGGAAAATCCCCCGCTCCGGCAGTGGCAAGCGAGGACCAGTCATGACCATCAAACTCCACTGCTTCGGGGAATCCGGCAATGCCTACAAGGCGGCGCTCACGCTGGAACTCTCGGACCTTGAATGGGAACCGGTCTTCGTCGACTTCTTCAACGGCGCGACCCGCACACCCGAATTTCGGGCGCTGAACCCGATGGGCGAGGTGCCCGTGATGCAGGACGGCGATCTGATCCTGTCGCAATCGGGCGTCATCCAGGACTACGTCAGCTCCAAAACCGGCAAGCTTGGCGGCCGCAGCGCCGATGAGCGGCGCGAGGTGCTGCGCTGGATGTTCTTCGACAACCATAAGATATCCGGCATCGCGGGCCCGCTGAGGTTCAACATGAACTTCCTCTCCGAGGCTAAGCGTAACGCCGACGTCAACGCATTCTTGTCGGCGCGGCTCAACTCCGCGCTCAAAATACTCAACGCAAATCTCGAGGGTCGCGATTGGCTGGTCGGCGACCAGATCACCATCGCCGACATCGCCTGCTGCGGGTACCTCTTCTACGAAGAACCCTTCGGCTTCGACCGCAAGGCCTACCCGAATATCGACGCCTGGCTCGACCGCATCGCGGCGCAGCCCGGCTGGAAAGCACCCTATGACCTGATGCCCGGCAACCCGTCGGACCGCGCCTGAGGAGGACATTATGACCGAAGCCTATATCTACGACGCCGTGCGCAGCCCCCGTGGCAAGGGCCGCAAGGACGGCTCCTTGCATGAGGTCACCTCGGTCGCGCTGTCGGCCAAGGTGCTGAACGCGATGAAAACCCGCAACGGGCTGGACGGGCACGCGGTTGAGGACGTGATCTGGGGCAATGTCACGCAAGTCGGCGAACAGGGTGGCTGCCTGGCGCGGTCCGCCGTTTTGCTCTCGGACCTCGACGAAAAGATCCCGGGCCTGGCCATCAATCGCTTCTGCGCCAGCGGGATGGAGGCGGTGAACCTGGCTGCCAACCAGGTGAAGGGCGGCGCCGGTATGGGCTATATCGCGGGCGGGGTCGAGATGATGGGACGCGTCGCCATGGGCTCGGACGGGGCGGCGATTGCCGTCGATCCGACGCTGGCGATGAAAAGCTACTTCGTGCCGCAGGGCATCAGCGCCGATATCATCGCCACCGAATACGGATTTTCCCGCGACGACGCCGACGCGCTGGCGGTTGAAAGCCAAAAGCGCGCCGCTGCCGCGTGGGACGATAACCGCTTTGCCAAATCGGTCGTCACCATCACCGATCAAAACGGCCTGCCCATCCTGGACCGCGACGAATACATGCGCCCGGGCACCGACATGCAGTCGCTCGGCGCGCTCAAGGCCAGCTTTAAGGATATGGGCGAAGTGATGCCCGGCTTCGACAAGATCGCCCTGATGAAGTACCCGCATCTGGACAAGATCAACCACATCCACCACGCCGGAAACTCGTCCGGTATCGTCGATGGGGCCGCCGCCGTTCTGGTCGGCAACAAGGAATTCGGCGAGAAATATGGGCTGAAGCCCCGCGCCCGCATCAAGGCCACCGCCAAGATCGGCACCGATCCCACAATCATGCTGACAGGCCCCGTGCCGGTCACCGAAAAGATCCTGGCTGACAGCGGCATGTCGATCTCGGATATCGACCTTTTCGAGGTGAACGAGGCGTTCGCATCGGTCGTTCTGCGCTTCATGCAGGCCTTCGATGTCGATCAGGACAAGGTTAACGTCAATGGCGGATCGATCGCCATGGGCCACCCCTTGGGCGCCACCGGCGCGATCATCATCGGCACGCTCTTGGACGAGCTTGAGCGCACCGGCAAGGGCACCGGCCTTGCCACGCTCTGCATCGCATCGGGCATGGGTGCCGCCACCATAATTGAGCGCGTGTAATGCCTACGTCGCGGCCACATTCTGACACATTAACCGGTAATGTTGCTTAACACGGGACAACCGTTTGTGAGTGAGTTGATAAAGGTTTCTTCCTATGCCTTGTGTTTCAAAGAATGTGGTTGCCTGGGCCGGCCAAGCCCTTCTGGATGGCGATTTTGACCGGCTTTTGTATTTCTATGCCGATACGGTGGCGGCCTTCACGCCCCACAATGTCTACCGCCTGTCCGGCCGTGACGAACTGCGCGCCGCATTGGCCGAACATCGTGAGGGGGCCTTGCGCGAAGGCGTCGTGGGCCTGACGGGGGAAGTGGCCGCCGTCGGCCTGCCCCGTGGCCCCAGGCATCGCATGTTCGTTGACTGGACCTATCATATGTCAAACGGCAGACCCGCCCGGCACGCCTCGGCCACCTATTACTGCGTCAAGGGCGCCTATTGGCCCCAGGTCGAGATGATCGAATACCGCAAGCTGGCCTTCGATCGCTCCGCCGCCTGGCACCGGGGCCGCGCCCTCATCCAGCAACCCGCCGCCGAGGTGGCCGCCAAGGCCGGTTGATGCCGAAGGTCAAGATCCCTCCCCTCACCCGCGAGGACAATCCTAGCCACCCGATGCTTGGCCCGTCACTCGCGCCCTATTCCCACGCGATCCTCGGCGATGGCGCGGGCCTGACCCAGTTCGGCGTACATATCGAGGTGCTGCCTCCCGGCTCACGCTCGTCCTTTCGGCACTGGCACGAGACCGAGGATGAGCTGGTCTATATCCTGTCGGGCGAGGTCGTCCTGATCGAGGATGACGAAACGATCCTGCGCGCGGGCGATGCAGCGGCCTGGCCCGCAGGCAACCCCGTCGGCCATTGTCTTGAGAATCGCTCAAGTACCGACGCGACCTACCTGACGATCGGCACCCGCGATGTCGATGACGTGATACATTACCCTGATCATGACCTCGTCACCCACAAAACCGGCACCAAGCGCCGCTATACGCGCGGCGACGGAAGCCCCGTGTCGTAGCGTCTCGATTGACGCTGGGGCGCAACCCCGCCAAACCTGTTCACGATGTATGTCAGAGGCCTTCCTTCGTGACTGACCCGCTCACCATCTATCAGATCGTGATCGATAAAATGTCGACGGCGGTGATGACGGGCGATACCGATATCTGCCTCAGGCATGTCGCGGTGCCGTTCACCGTGATCACGCGGATGGGTACGTTTACCGCGACGAATGAGGAGGACATGGTGCAAGCGTTCCTGACCTTCGTCAGAGAGATGAAAGCCCGTGGCGCCACGGATTACATCCGCCTCGCGCGCGAGGCGCGGTATCTGGCGCCCGACGTGATCGAGGGCGTGCATGTCACCCACACCATTCGCGGCGCCCAGCGCATGATCGCGCCCTTTGCCGCGCGTGCCCGTCTCGCCCAGCAGGGCGAGATCTGGCGCATCACCCATATGAACCACGCCATCGTCAACACAACCTGGCCCATCCGCATGTGGGAGCCTGCCGCCCACAGCGACATCGCGCCGGCCCCTTTCCAACAGTAAGGACCTGAACCCATGCCCGAACTCCACTACGCCACAGATGCCGACGGTGTTGCCACGATCACCTGGGACGTGCCCGGCAAGTCAATGAACGTGATGAGCATTGAGGGCTTTGCCGAACTTGACGCCGCCATCGACAAGGCGCTGGCCGATGACGCCGTGAAGGGCGTGATCATCACCTCGGGCAAGAAGGATTTTGCAGGCGGGATGGACCTCAACGTCATCGCCAAGATGAAAGAGGACGCGGGCGATGACCCGGCACGCGGCCTCTTTGAGGGCACGATGCGCATCCACCACATCTTGCGCAAGATCGAACGCGCAGGCATGGACCCAAAGACCCTGAAGGGCGGCAAGCCGATCGCGGCCGCGCTGCCCGGCACGGCCGCCGGCATCGGGCTTGAGATCCCGCTCGCCTGCCACCGCATCTTCGCGGCCGACAACCCCAAGGCCAAGATCGGCCTGCCCGAGATCATGGTCGGCATCTTCCCCGGCGCGGGCGGCACCACCCGCCTGGCCCGCAAGCTCGGCGCCATGGCCGCCGCGCCCTTCCTGCTTGAGGGGCGCATGCAAGCACCCGCCAAAATGAAGGCCGCTGGCGTGATTGATGAGGTCGTGGCCCCCGAAGACCTTCTGGCCAAAGCCAAGGAATGGGTCCTGAACGCCAAGGATGCCGATATCGTCAAACCTTGGGACGCCAAGGGCTACAAGATGCCCGGCGGCGCGCCCTATCACCCGGCGGGCTTCATGACCTTCGTCGGCGCTTCGGCCATGGTCCACGGCAAGACGATGGGCGTCTACCCCGCCGCCAAGGCCCTGCTTGCGGCCGTCTACGAAGGCGCGCTGGTGCCCTTCGACACCGCGCTCAAGATCGAGGCGCGCTGGTTCACCAACGTGCTGATGAACCCCTCCTCCGGGGCCATGATCCGCTCGCTCTTCATCAACAAGGAAGCGCTTGAGAAAGGCGCGAACCGCCCCGAGGCGCCGGATCAGACGGTGAAGAAAGTCGGCATCCTCGGCGCCGGCATGATGGGCGCGGGCATCGCCTATGTCTCGGCGCTGGCGGGGATCGAGGTCGTCCTGATCGACCGCGAACAAGCCGCCGCCGACATGGGCAAATCCTATTCCGAAGGCCTGCTCGACAAAGGCATCAGCCGCAAGAAAGTCACGCCCGAGAAGAAGGACCACGTGCTGGCCCAGATCACCGCCACCACCGACCTCGACGCCCTGAAAGGCTGCGACCTGATCGTCGAGGCCGTCTTCGAAGACGTGGGCGTCAAGGCCGAGATGACTGAGAAGGTCGAGGCCGTCGTAGGCGAGGATTGCATCTTCGCAACCAACACCTCGACCCTGCCGATCACCGAGCTTGCCAAGGCCTCCAAACGCCCCGAGCAGTTCATCGGCATCCACTTCTTCAGCCCCGTCGACAAGATGATGCTGGTCGAGATCATCAAGGGCGCGCAGACCGGCGACCGCGCCGTGGCCAAGTCGCTCGACTTCGTGCGCCAGATCCGCAAGACCCCCATCGTCGTCAACGACGCGCGCTTCTTCTACGCCAACCGCTGCATCATTCCTTACATCAACGAGGGCGTGCGCATGGTGCGCGAGGGGGTGAACCCGAACCTCATCGAGAATGCCGCCAAGCTGGTCGGCATGCCGCTCGGCCCCTTGCAGCTGACCGACGAGACCTCGATCGACCTCGGCGTCAAGATCGCGAAAGCCACCAAGGCCGCCATGGGCGCCGACTACCCCAATGACGAGGTCGACGAGGTGCTGTTCTGGATGGCCGACGAAGGCCGCCTCGGCCGCAAGGCCAATGCGGGCTTCTACGCCTATGACGACGCGGGCAAACGGCAGGGCATCTGGGACGGCATCGCCGCGAAGTATCCTGAGGCCGACGGTCAGCCGGACCTCGCTGAGGTCAAGCACCGCCTTCTGTTTGCCCAGGTGCTCGAGGCCGTCCGCGCGCTTGAGGAAGGCGTGCTCGAGGACATTCGCGAAGGCGATGTCGGCGCCATCCTCGGCTGGGGCTTCGCGCCGTGGTCGGGCGGGCCGTTCAGCTGGCTCGACATCCTCGGCGCGCCCCGCGCGGTCGAGCTCTGCGAGCAACTGACCGCCGCCCACGGCCCCCGCTTCGAGGCCCCGAAACTGCTCCGCGACATGGCCGCCAGCGATCAAACCTTCTACGGCCGCTTCGGCGAGGGCAAAAAAGCCGCCTGACCCCTTCGCCCAGCCAAAAGGCAGCGCGCCAGCGGCGCGCTGTCCGTGAATCTGCAAGGTCGGCTTTGAGCCCTTAACGTCGATTTCTGCATATGCGCGAAGGGCTGCTTTCCTGCTGGTCAGCAGGCCCGAATAGCTCCGTTGCCGAAGGCCGGCTCAGATGATTTCATCCTCGTCGAACATCGGATCATCCGCCAATTGTGACGAATGATCGTCCATCGCGTTCTCGGCTTTTCTAAGGGACGGGACACGCGCCAGATGAAAAATCGCGTCCCCCTCATTGACCACGGGCAATACGGCCCGCCCGACAATGATACCATCAAAGGGGGCTTCGACTTCGGTCTCTTCCTCGCCAAACGGATCGGAAACGACCCCGAGGACATCGTTCTTGCGCACTGGCTCGCCATCGGATTTCAGGCTTCGAAACAGGCCCCCCATCGGTGCGCGCAGCCATTTGCTGGACGGGCAGAATTGCGGCAGCGCCTTGGCCGGCGCCACGCCGCGCCCGGAGACCATATCCAAAGACTTCATCACCCTGAGAATTCCGGCCTGTCCCGCGCGGACCGAAACCTCATCAAACCGCAGACCTTCCCCAGCCTCGTAGAGCAGAACCGTTTTGCCCAATTCTCTGGCCGAATGCCTCAGAGAGCCCTGCCTGACCGGGGATTCCATGATGATCGGCGCGCCAAAGACATCCGCCATTCTCCGGGCCTTCGGGTCATCAGGCGAAACGCGCACCTGGGGATAGTTGATACGGTGGACCGCGGCCGAGTGCAGATCGATCCCGACATCGGACCGCGAGACGATTTCCTTCAGAAACAGATGCGCAAGGCGCGCGGCCAGTGACCCGCCCTCATTTCCGGGAAACGACCTGTTCAGATCGCGCCGATCCGGCAAATATCTGGACCTGTTGATGAACCCGAAGGAATTCACGATCGGAACCACGATCAAGGTGCCGCGCAAGCCGCGCAGGGCGGGGGATTTCAGCAAGCGGCGCACGATTTCTATGCCGATCACCTCATCGCCGTGAACGCCAGCGCTGACGAAGAAAACGGGCCCCTCCGTTTTCCCCTGGATCACATGGGCGGACATGTTGACCGGGGTATGGTCGGACAATGCGCTGACAGGAAGATCCACCGTGCGGCGGGTTCCGGGCGAGATCAGTTGCCCGCCAATTTCAAACCCCGGACGTTTGAGCATCAGCCTTTGCCTTTGGTCTTGGTCTTGCCAAGCTTTGCGTTCTTCTCAAGGAATTCGATCATCTTGCCGGCCACATCAAGGCCCGTCGCCTTCTCGACACCTTCAAGCCCGGGCGAAGAGTTGACCTCCATCACCACGGCCCCATGGTTCGCGCGCAGCATGTCGACGCCGCAGGCATTCAGACCCATGGCCTTTGCTGCGCGGACAGCGGTCGACCGTTCTTCCGGCGATAATTTGATGAGCTGGGCAGAGCCGCCGCGGTGGAGGTTGGAGCGGAATTCCCCTTCTGCACCCGTACGTTTCATGGCCGCAATGACGCGGCCTCCGATGACAATGGCGCGGATGTCCGTTCCGCCTGCCTCCTTGATGAATTCCTGAATGAGAATGTTGGTATCGGTCGCACGGAACGCCTCGATGACGGATTTTGCCGAGCGATCGGTGTCGGCCAGGACAACGCCCAGCCCTTGGGTGCCTTCGAGAAGCTTGATCACCAAGGGTGCGCCGCCGGCCAGCGCCAGCACCTCTTCAGTTTGCTTGGGGTCATGCGCGAAGGTTGTCACGGGAAGGCCGACGCCGTCGCGCGCCAGAAGCTGCATCGAGCGCAGCTTGTCGCGCGACCGTCCGATGGCCACGCTTTCATTCAGGGGATAGACGCCCATCATCTCGAACTGGCGAAGAACGGCCATGCCGTAGAATGTGACCGACGCGCCGATCCGGGGAATAACGGCGTCGTACCCTTCCAGTTTCTCGCCATTGTAATAGATTTCCGGCCGCCGGGACGCGATGTTCATGTAGCACCGCAGCGTATTGATGATGTCGATCTCATGACCGCGTTCTTCGGCGGCCTCCACCAGTCTTTTGTGCGAGTAAAGATTGGCGTTCCTGGCGAGCATCGCGATTTTCATGAGGACTGCTTTCTGCCAACTTTTGTGGCGGTCGATTTCGGGGTCGTCAAATTGCGCTTTCTCGGATTGACCAAGATTGAATGCCTGCGCAAAGCCGTGCGTCCGACAATCATGCGGAACTTCATCTCGGTGCGCTCTGTCAGCGAGAGGTCGATACTCCAAAGGCGGTCCGATATGCGGAACTTGGTGCGGATGATGATGCGACGTTCGGGAATGCCGCTTGTGTTCTTGATTTCGCGCTGATCGTGGATCGGACATTCCACATCGGTATCGTGGGCGTCATCGTCAAACCGTGTGTGAAACCTGACCCAGGGGGCACCGTCACGCTCGAACGCGACGATATCGGTGGCATGAAGGGCGGATGTTCGCGCCCCTGTATCGATCTTCGCCTTCAGGTTTGAAAGCCCCAGAAGCGGAAGGTCAACCCGCTCCTGCCAGCCGACAATGAGCATATGAGGCCTCTCCAGATTTCCGCAGGTCGCATTGTTATGACATCTCTGAAGGGATTAGCCAAATCTGGTTCTTTGTCCGCGCTTCAGACCTCGACCCACCGCCCCCTCCCGCCCGGATTCAAGCCGAAGGCGCCGGGCGAGGGCTGCCCGTCCCGACGGGCTGGCGCTTTGCAACCCGCTGGCTCCCCGTTCGGAGTTATGACGGACTTGGCCACCATAAAGCGCGCCGTTCCACCCAAGCTGCGCCACCCCACGGGCAGGCCCCCGCCCGGCTTGAGCGGCACCGCTGACCGCCCCCCTCACGCCAGCCTCCCCGCCAGAACATCCGAAAAACCCGCCTCACGGCCGACAGAGCCGCCATCGATACCCCCACGCCCCTTGCACCTCGGCCGCGCGCAGTTATAACCCGTGCAATTTTGTGCGGGGATGGGTCGATGCCGAAGAGAACCGATATCAAGTCGATCATGATCATCGGGGCCGGGCCCATCGTCATCGGCCAGGCGTGTGAGTTCGACTATTCCGGCGCCCAGGCCTGCAAGGCGCTGCGTGAGGAAGGCTACCGCGTCATCTTGGTCAACTCGAACCCCGCCACGATCATGACCGATCCGGGGCTGGCCGACGCCACCTATATCGAACCGATTACGCCTGAGGTCGTTGCCAAGATCATCGAAGAGGAACGCCCCGACGCGCTTTTGCCGACAATGGGCGGGCAGACCGGTCTCAACACCTCGCTGGCGCTGGCCGATATGGGGGTGCTTGAGAAATTCGGCGTGGAACTGATCGGCGCCAACCGCGCCGCCATCGAGATGGCCGAGGACCGCAAACTCTTCCGCGAGGCGATGGACCGGATCGGGCTGGAAAACCCCAAGGCCACCATCGTCGCCGCCCCGAAACTGCCGAACGGCAAGTACGACATCAAGGCCGGCGTCGCGACCGCGATGGAGGCGCTGGAACATATCGGCCTGCCCGCCATCATCCGCCCCGCCTTCACCCTCGGCGGCACCGGCGGCGGCGTGGCCTATAACCGCGATGATTACGCCGCGATCTGCAGGTCGGGGCTTGAGGCTTCGCCGATGGCGCAGATCCTCGTGGACGAATCCCTCCTCGGCTGGAAGGAATTCGAGATGGAGGTGGTCCGCGACAAGGCGGACAACGCCATCATCGTCTGCTCGATCGAGAACGTCGACCCGATGGGCGTGCATACGGGCGACTCGATCACCGTGGCCCCCGCGCTGACGCTGACCGACAAGGAATACCAGATCATGCGCAACGGCTCGATCGCCGTCCTGCGCGAGATCGGGGTCGAGACCGGCGGATCGAACGTGCAATGGGCGATCAACCCCGAAGACGGCCGCATGGTCGTGATCGAGATGAACCCGAGGGTGTCGCGGTCGTCCGCGCTGGCCTCCAAGGCCACCGGTTTTCCCATCGCCAAGATCGCCGCGAAACTGGCGGTCGGCTACACCCTGGATGATCTCGACAACGACATCACCAAGGTCACGCCCGCTTCGTTCGAGCCCACAATCGACTACGTCGTCACCAAAATCCCCCGCTTCGCCTTCGAGAAGTTCCCCGGCTCCAAGCCTGACCTGACCACCGCGATGAAATCTGTGGGCGAAATCATGGCCATCGGCCGCACCTTCCACGAGTCGATGCAAAAAGCGCTGGCCTCCATGGAGACCGGCCTCACCGGCTTCGACGAAATCGCCATCGAGGGCGCACCAGACAAGGCCGCCATCACCAAGGCCCTCGCCCAGCAAACGCCCGACCGCATCCGCGTCATCGCCCAAGCCATGCGCCATGGCCTCTCAGATGACGAAATCCAACATGCCACCGCCTTCGACCCCTGGTTCCTGGCCCGTATCCGTGAGCTTATCGAACAAGAGGCCCGGATTCGCAAAGACGGCCTGCCGGTCACCGAAGAGGGCCTCCGCGCCTTGAAGATGATGGGCTTCACCGATGCCCGCCTCGCCACTCTCACGGGACGCGACGAAGACCAGATCAGACGCGCCCGCCTCAACCTCGGCGTGCATGCCGTCTTCAAGCGCATCGACACCTGCGCCGCCGAGTTCGAGGCGCAGACGCCCTACATGTATTCCACCTACGAACACCCCGTGATGGGTGAGGTCGAATGCGAGGCCCGCCCCTCGGACAAGAAAAAGGTCGTCATCCTCGGCGGCGGCCCGAACCGCATCGGCCAGGGAATCGAGTTCGACTATTGCTGCGTCCACGCCTGCTACGCGCTGACCGATGCGGGCTACGAGACGATCATGATCAACTGCAACCCCGAGACGGTCAGTACCGACTATGACACCTCCGACCGTCTCTATTTCGAACCGCTCACCCTCGAACACACGCTCGAAATCCTCCGCGTCGAGCAATCGGCCGGCACGCTCCACGGTGTCATCGTCCAGTTCGGCGGCCAGACGCCCCTCAAGCTCGCCAACGCGCTCCACGACGCCGGCATCCCCATCCTCGGCACCTCCCCCGATGCCATCGACCTCGCCGAGGACCGCGAGCGCTTCCAGCAGCTCCTCAACACCCTCGGCCTCAAGCAGCCGAAAAACGGCATCGCCCGCTCCGACGACGAGGCCCTGACCATCGCCCAGGACGTCGGCTTCCCCCTCGTCATCCGCCCCTCCTACGTCCTCGGCGGCCGCGCGATGGAGATCGTGCGCGACGAAGACCACCTCAAGCGCTACATCCGCGACGCCGTCCATGTCTCCGGCAAATCCCCCGTCCTCCTCGACAGCTACCTCCAGAACGCGATCGAGGTCGATGTCGACTGCCTCTCCGACGGCACGAACACCCATGTCGCCGGCATCATGGAGCATATCGAGGAGGCCGGCGTTCATTCCGGCGACAGCGCCTGCTCGCTTCCGCCCCACACCCTCACTCCGGACACCATCGCCCGGCTGAAGACCCAGACCGAGGCGATGGCCAAGGCCTTGGGCGTCGTCGGCTTGATGAACGTCCAGTTCGCCCTGAAAGACGGCCAGATCTACGTGCTTGAGGTCAACCCCCGCGCCTCGCGCACCGTCCCCTTCGTCGCCAAGGCCACCGACAGCGCCATCGCCTCCATCGCCGCCCGCCTCATGGCGGGGGAGCCTCTGTCGAACTTCCCCCTCCGCCCCGCCTACCCCGCGGGCGTCGGCCCCGACACGGCCCTGCCGCTGATGGACCCGCTCACGCTCGCCGACCCCATCACGCCCTGGTTCTCGGTGAAAGAGGCCGTCATGCCCTTCGCCCGCTTCCCCGGCGTCGACACCATCCTCGGCCCCGAAATGCGCTCAACCGGTGAGGTCATGGGCTGGGACCGCACCTTCCCCCGCGCCTTCCTCAAGGCGCAGATGGGCGCGGGCACGCATCTGCCGCATGAGGGGCCAGAGGCGGGCCAGGTCTTCCTCTCGATCAAGGATATGGACAAGACGCCCCAGATGGCGGCGGCCGCGAAATCCCTGGCCGAGATGGGCTTCACCCTCATCGCCACCCGCGGCACGGCGGCGTTCCTGAAGGAAAACGGCGTGACCGCCCAGGTCGTCAACAAGGTCTATGAGGGCCGCCCCAACATCGTCGACCGCCTGAAAGACGGCCAGATCGTTCTGGTCATGAACACGACCGAAGGCGCGCAAGCGGTTGAGGACTCCCGCGAAATCCGCTCCGTCGCCCTCTACGACAAGATCCCCTACTTCACCACGGCGAACGCCAGCATCGCCGCCGTAGCGGCGATGGAGTCACGCCGCGAGGGCGAAGTCGATGTGAGGACGCTGCAAGGGTGAGCGGTGTCCTTGAAATAGCCTTATTCAAAAGTAGCATGAACCATGAGTTGCGCATGTTCCGCATTTGTTCTATATGGAAAGGGGGAATGTATGGAGCAATATAGCTTGGACTTTAGTGATCTTTCGAAGGCGCCGGTATCGCCTTACTTGGAGCTCGGAGCTTATGAAGCGCTCTGGGACGACAAGAGCGTGACTTTCAAACGTTTGGCGGAGAAGTTCAGAACCGCGAATTCGTCGCTTCCGTCTCAGATGGTCGACGGGCGCGTTGCAGAGAGATATGCCGAACAAGTTGACAGCATGATCCGCGGATCTGGTGTCGATAAATATGGGGTGCGAGTTTTCGGAGCTGGGGACTACCCCGAGCAGCTGCGAGATGCAGAGTACCCTGTCGAGTTGCTCTACTACCAAGGGTGGTGGGATCTTGTGTTCTCTCCAAAGATTGTCGCGGTAGTCGGGACGAGGTCGCCGTCGAGCGAAGGCATTAAGCGAACACGGCAACTAGTGCGAATGCTTGTACAAGACGGCTTTACAATTGTTTCCGGCTTGGCGAAGGGAATTGACACGGTCGCTCATGAAACTGCAATAGGAGAAGGTGGAAATACGATCTCTGTGATCGGAACCCCTATCACGCGCCAGTACCCTTCTGAAAATGCTGAGCTCCAGCGCCACATAGCTAGGGAACACTTGCTCGTTTCTCAGGTTCCTGTGAAACGCTACGAACGCGCAACAAGCCCTACGCATAACAATGTCTTCTTTCCAGAGCGCAATAAGACCATGTCTGCGCTCACCCAAGCTACTATCATTATCGAAGCGGGAGAGACCTCCGGAACGCTAGTCCAAGCGCGAGCTGCTTTGAAGCAGAAGCGCAAGCTCTTTATCTTAGAAAGCTGTTTTCAGAATTCGAATATCAGTTGGCCGAAAAAATTTGAGGAGTTGGGCGCGATCAGGGTGAAATCCTACGAAGACGTGAGAAGGTCGCTTGCTCCCAACACGCTTCACTAAAATTGATCTGCTAACCGTCGGAGATCATTGGTTCCTCGAAACTACAGACCTCTGTTACTTCCTGGGTGAATACAACGCAAGAAAGGGGTTTGGGCATAGTCCCACAAATCAGCACGTCTACAACATCAAAATGCCAATGACCTACCGAGGTACGCCTCGCTGGCGATACAAGGATCGATCAATCCATGTAGCAATTAGTTCACTTCGTGAGGCGTTCGGAGAGCGAGTTAACCAAATCACACTCGTCCCAATTCCGCCTTCGAAGACACCGTCGCACTCCGAATATGACAACCGGATCGGGCAAATCGCACAAGGCGTGGTCGCTGGAACTCGGGGAAATGTCGTCGAACTTATCCATCAAACGATTGACATGGAAGCCTCACATCGCGCTCAGGAATCTGGCAGAGCGCGCGCATCGATAGAAGAGCTTGTCGCGGCCTATCAAGTTAACTCTGAGCAGGCTACCGCTTGCAATCCAATCATTGGTATCTTTGACGACGTCTTGACGACAGGCCGCCATTTCAAGGCCATGCAACGCGTTATTCGTCATCACTTGCCTCAAGCACTGGTGTTGGGTTTCTTTGTAGCGAGGTGTGTGCCAGAGGCGAGCACCTCACAGTCGTAAGGGGGTTCACGCTTGCCATCCGACGCAAGAAATCTGTGACGCAGCCTCCCGGGAGATAGGTTGATAGGTACCGCTCAAGCGAAACACCTCGCGACTGTCCCCACACGCCCTCCCCGCATCCGCCGCCCAACCCTCGGGCCGAAGCACCTCCCCTCCCCCTCGTCGCGAGGGGATGGGGTGGGGCACACGCCCAAATTCACTCCTCCGTCATCTCCCCCAACCCGCCCAGCAACCCGCGCCCGGCAAGCTCGCGTTCGGCGGCTCCGGTGGCAGGCCGCTCCTCTCCGCGCGTGTCGGCCAGAAGCGTCTCGAACCCCGTCTCGCCCTTGATCATCCGCGACATGTGCAGCTTGAAGAACGATCTCAGCACCAGGTTGATCTCTTTCTGATACCCCCGTCCCCAGCGGCGGCGGAAAAACCGCACCATGTCGGCGTCCAGGCGCAGCGTCACCCGCTCCCTACCGGGGCGGCCGTCGAAGGTCCGTGAAATGACGCTCATGAAAAAGGGTTCTGAAATCAGGCACCGACACCACTCTCAGGCGCCGTGGTGCCCGAGGACATGGCGACTGCGTCGCATTCGGCGCCCGAAACCAGGTGGCCCAAGCCGAGTTAGTGGCCCGCCTGATCGTAATCCCAGACGACCTTTTCGGCAGAGACCGGGTAACACTGACATGTCAGCACGAAGCCTGCCTCGACCTCGTAGTCTTCCAGCGCGTGGTTGGCGACCATTTCGACCTCGCCTTCCAGCACCCTGGCCTTGCAGGTTGAGCATACCCCGGCCTTGCAGGCAAAGGGCGCGTCGAGATTGTTGGCCAGCGCGGCCTCCAACAGGCTTGTTTCGGGCGAGATGAGCAGTGTCCGCGCTTCTCCCCCCAGGGTTACGCGCCCGGGCACGCCCGCATCCATCTCGGCCGTATCGGCGATCCGTTTGGGCAGGCGCCCCGGCTGGCCGCTGGCAAACAGCTCAAACCGGATCTGGTCCTTCGACAATCCATGGTCGGTCAGCGCCTGAGAGATCGCCAGCATCATCGGCTCTGGGCCGCAGATGAAGGCCATATCGACCGACGCGACATCGATCCAGGCGGCGAACAGTGCCTTGCATTTCGCCTGATCGACGCGGCCGCGGAACAGGTCGATCTCCTGACTGTCATCTTCCAGGATATGGATCACGTTCAGGCGGCCCAGATGCAGGTTTTTCAGGTCCTCCAGCTCTTCACGGAACATGATCGTGGTGGGGTTGCGGTTGGCGTAGACCAGCGTGAAGCGCGCCTCTGGCTCATCTTGCAGGCCGGTCCGTAGGATTGACAGGATCGGGGTGATGCCGGACCCGCCCGCGAAGGCCAGGTAATGCGGCGCGTCGGTGTCGGGCTGGGCATAGAAATTGCCCATGGGCGGCATCGCTTCCACAACGTCACCGACGCGCAGATCGGTATTGGCCCAGGTCGAGAACGCGCCACCGGGCACACGTTTGATCCCAACCTGCAGGGTGCCATCGGTTTGGCCCGCGCAGATGGAGTAGGATCGGCGCAATTCCTGATCGTCAAACCTGTGCCGAAGCGTCAGGTATTGGCCCTGCGTAAAGGTAAAGGCCTCGCCGTCTTCCGGCTCAAGCGTCACGACGACCGCGTCGCGGATGGTCTTGTGAATGTCTGTCACTTTCAGGGGGTGAAACTGGGCCATGTCGCGAGCTTTCATATGCATTTGAAATAGTCGAAAGGCTCAAGGCAGTCGGTGCAGCGCCATTGTGCCTTGCAGGGGGTTGAGCCGAACTGGCTGACCTTTTCGACCTCTGTCGACTGGCAATGCGGGCAACGTTCGGGGCCACCGGCGGCCTGGGGCGGCGCGATGCCATACTCCTCAAGCCGTGCGCGGCCTTTCTCGGACAGCCAGTCCGTCGTCCAGGCAGGCGCGATCTGGGTTTTGAGGGTCAGGTCGGTGATGCCCTTTCGGGCCAGAGCGGTTTCGATATCGATAGCGATCACGGCCATTGCGGGGCAGCCCGAATAGGTCGGCGTGATCGTGACGGCCACCTGATCGCCGGACACCGACACGCCCCGGACAACGCCCAGATCCACGACGGAGATCACCGGGATCTCGGGGTCCGGCACATCCTCAAGCCAGGCCCAGACCTGCGCTTCCGTTATGGTCGCCGCTTGCGTCATCGGCCTACCAGCTGGCGCCGGGGTATGAGCGTTGCAGGACCTGCATCGTGGCAAGCATATGGCCCAGATGCTCGGTATGGCGCACGCCGCTGCGTCCGCCGGAATGGGCAAAGTCACCCTCGGGCAACGTCAGGCACGCCGCCTGCATCGTTTCCCGGACGCTGGTGTCCCATCTCTCGCGCATATCCGAGGGCAAAGGCGCGACCCCTGCCGCCTGCATGGCGCGGTCCACCTCGTCATCGGCAAACATCTCGCCGGTATAGGGCCAGAGATAGTCGAGCGCGCCTTGCATGCGCCTGTTGCTGTCTTCCGTGCCGTCGCCAAGGGCGATGACCGTCTCTGAGGAGCGGTCGAGATGATATGTCGCCTCTTTCAAGGATTTCGCGGCGATCTCAGCGACCCGCTGATCGGACGAGGCGCAAAGCGCCGTCAGCCAGGGCACCTGAAAGGCATCGAACAGGAATTGCCGCATCAGGGTGCGGCCGAAATCCTGATTCGGCACTTCCAGCATCAACAAATTTCGGAAGTCATAAACGTCCCGCAGGAAGGCCAGATCATTCGCGCTGCGCCCAGCCCCCTCGACCTCGGCGGCATAACCCAGCCAGAGCTGGGTCTGCCCGATCAGATCCAGCGCGGTATTGGCCAGCGCGATATCTTCCTCAAGTGCGGGCGCCGCGCCGCACCATTCCGACGTTCGGTGGCCCAGAACAAGCGCGTTGTCGCCCTGTCGCAAAAGAAACGCAAAGAGGGGGTCCATCACATTTTACCCACATCGTCGGGAATGTCGTAGAATGTCGGATGGCGATAGACCTTGTCGCGGGCCGGATCGTACATCGGGCCCTTGTCCGACGGGCTGGACGCGGTGATCCGCGCGGCCTCGACCACCCAGATGCTGACCCCTTCATTCCGCCTGGTGTAGACATCCCGCGCGTTCTTGATCGCATGGTCCGCATCCGCCGCATGGAGCGAGCCGACATGGCGGTGGCTCATGCCATGCTGCCCGCGGATGAAGACTTCCCAGAGGGGCCATTCCTTTGAGGTGCTCATGCGCCTACTCCGCCGCCAATTTCCGGGCGGCCTTCTTTTCGGCATGGGCAACCATCGCCTCGCGCACCCAGGCGCCGTCGGCCCAGGCCTTTTTCCGGGCGTTTAGCCGATCGACGTTACAGGGGCCGTTGCCCGCCAGCACGTCGTGGAACTCGGACCAATCCGGTTCGGTGAACTCGTAATGCCCGGTGTTTTCATTCCAGCGCAGATCATCATCGGGGATCGTCAGGCCCAGATACTCGGCCTGCGGCACAGTCTCATCCACGAATTTTTGCCGCAGCTCGTCATTGGTGTTGATCTTGATCTTCCACGCCATCGACTGCGCGGAATGCACGCTGTCCTTGTCCGACGGGCCGAACATCATCAGCGACGGATACCAGAACCGGTTCAGCGCATCCTGCGCCATCCGCTTTTGATCGGGCGTACCGTTCACCATGGCCATCATGATGTGGAAACCCTGCCGCTGGTGAAAGCTCTCTTCCTTGCAGATCCGCACCATCGCGCGGGCATAGGGGCCATAAGAGGTGCGCTGTAGCGGCACCTGATTCATGATCGCGGCCCCGTCAACCAGCCAGCCGACAGCCCCCATATCGGCCCAAGTCAGGGTCGGATAGTTGAAGATCGACGAATACTTCATCGTGCCCGCATGCAGCATCTCAAAGAGCTCATCACGGGACACGCCAAGGGTTTCGGCGGCGCAATAGAGGTAGAGGCCATGGCCCGCCTCATCCTGCACCTTGGCCAACAGGTTGGCTTTGCGTTCCAGCGTCGGGGCGCGGGTGATCCAGTTGCCCTCGGGCAGTTGGCCCACGATCTCGGAATGCGCGTGCTGACCGATCTGGCGGATCAGATTCTTGCGATACCCCTCGGGCATCTGATCCTTCGGCTCAATCTTTTCGCCCGCATCGATCCGGTCCTGAAAGGCGCGATCTTCCGGCGACATGTCTTCACGCGCCAGAACACCCTTTCCAGTGGATTTGACCATCTGAGCGTACATCTTCCCCTCCCCTCAAAGCTGTCTCGGACCGGGCAGCAGGCCAAAGACAGGGCAGCCGTCTCTCTCAGCTTCTACCGGCTAGAGAAATATGTTACCGAAATCGCGAAATGTCAAATATATGTAACATAAAAGACGCCGGAATGACAGGGGCCGGTCAGGTTTTTTTGCCGCAGCGCTAAGGGCCACCGAAGCTGACTACGCCCATGGGAAGCAACAGCGCAAAGAACGGCAGGGCGATCAGGAAGATCAGCCGCACGATGTCGGCGATCCAGAAGGGTGTGACGCCTCGGAAGATGGTGCCCGTCGACACGTCGCTGACCACCGACCGCAGCACGAAGACGTTCAGCCCGATGGGCGGTGTGATCAATGAAATCTCGGTCACCACCACGACGATGATGCCGAACCAGATCAGAGCCATCTCGCCGCTTACATCGCCTTCGAAAAAGCCCAGCGAGGCAATCAGCGGCGCGAAGACCGGGACGGTCAGGGTGATCATTGACAGACTTTCGAACACGGCACCAAGCAGCAGGTAGACCAGCACGATCATGGCCAGCACCGTGAATGGCTCAACCCCCGCGCCCTGCACCAGGGCAAGCAGGTCGTCCGGCAGGCCTGCGCGGGTGATCAGCCGGTTGAAGATGTCGGCGCCGATCAGCAGAACGAACAGCCCGACCGAGGTCTTCACGGTTTGGGTCAGGGCATCGACAAGGCCGCGCCATGTGAACCGCCCGATGATGATCGAGATCACGATCGCGCCGAACGCGCCCACGCCGGCGGCTTCATCGGCGGTAAAGACCTGGCCGTATATCCCGCCGATGATGATGATGAAGAGAACCAGGATCGGGATCACGCGAATGACGCTTGCGCGCGCTTCGCCTGGGGACAATGGCGTGCCCGCCGGTCCGGCCTCGGGTTTGCGCCAGACAACGAAGGCCACCGCGCAGAGGTAGAGGAGGACGCCCAGAATGCCCGGCAGAATTCCAGCGAGGAACAGTTTGCCGATGGATTGGCCGGTCAGAAATCCGTAGATGATCAAGATGATGCTTGGCGGGATCAGGATGCCCAGGGTTCCGCCCGCGGCGACAGAGGCCGTTGACAGGCTGTCATGATATCCGAATTTGCGCATGGACGGCAGCGCCACTTTCGACATCGTCGCCGCCGTTGCCAGGGATGACCCCGAGACGGCCGAAAACCCGCCGCAGGCCAGGATCGTCGACATCGCAAGCCCGCCGGGCAGGCGCCCGACAATGGCATAGGCCGCGCGGTAAAGGTCATGCGCCATGCCGCTTTGCGCGATCAGCATGCCCATGAAGATGAACAAGGGGATGACCGACAGCGCATCATTCTGCGTGACATCCAGGATGGAATCCGCCGCAGGCCCCAGCCCCGCGGACCAGCGCCAATCGCGCAGTGCCACGAACCCCACAGCGCCCACGGTGCCCATGGCGACGCCGATCGGAACACGCAGCAGAACCAGGCCGATCACGATGGCAAAGGCGATCAGCGAAATGGTCATGCGGGCCGCCCTCTGACCACCTTCAAGAGGCAGTGCACCGCCAGAAGAACGCCGCTTGCAAAGACGATGGCGGCAATGAAGGTAATCAGTGGATATTTCGGAAGAAACAGCAATTCGCTTGTCGTGCCACGGCTGAGCGCTTTGTCGGCGCGTTCAAACAGCCACACGCCCATGGTGATCAAAACGCCCGAGGTCAGGGTTTCGATCAGCCGATCACGCCAAAAGGCCGCGCCTTTTGAGAAGAAGCCGTCCAGCAAATCGACGTCAATCTGCTCACCGCGGAGGGTCACGACAGGAAACGCGAAGAAGATCGAGCAGGCCAGAAGGATCTGCGCAAGGTCCTGACGGCCCGTGATGGGGGCGTTGAACACATAGCGGCCAATGACCTCGACCACCGTCAGGCCCATGAGTGTCATCAGACACACCGCGCTGAGGATCAGGCAAATCCGGGCGAGCCATTTGCCCGCCCGTTGAACAATGCTGTTCATCTAGTTGCTGCTATACTCGGCCATCGTCTCTCGGATCACCGTCAGCGCCGCTTCGGCATCGACATTCTTTGCCGAGACCTCCTCAAGAACCGATTGCTGGATCTGCGGGACCAAGGCTTCGAATTTCGCAGCCGCATCACCCTCAAGGTCGATGACCTGCCCGGTTTCCATCTGCGCCGCGATGCCCCGTTCATTGCCTTCGTCCCAGGCGCCGCCTGCGAAGGCCGAGAAATCTTCGCCAAGTGCCGCACGGATCGCGGCCGCATCCTCTTCACTGACCGAATCGAGGAATTCCTCGCTCATGATGATCGAGAATGACCCGCGATAGAAACCACCGGGCACGCGGTAGGTGAAAGGCAGCACTTCGGTCAGTCGCAGGATGGCGATGGTGTCGCCGGGAAAGAACGTGCCGTCGGCCACGCCGTTGGCCACTGTCTCGTACACCTTCGGGGCGGCGACCTGTACGCCCGCCATTTCGAGGCCGGCCAAGACATCGCCCATCACGCCGCCGCCCGAGCGGATTTTCAGACCCGCGACTTCGTCAAGCGACGCGACCTCTTGTGACAGGTGCAGCATGCCCGGCGCATGCACCATCATGGCCACCGGAACCACGCCCTCGTGCTCGCCTGCGGCGCCCAGAATTTGCTCATGCGCGCGCCAATGGGCGGCCGAGGCCGCAGCGGAATCACCCTCAAGACCCGGGATCTCGATCAGCTTGGTGGTCACGAAACGGCCGGGGTTGTAGCCGTGGAAAATCCAGGCCGCATCGGCGCCGCCATCTTCGACCAGATCGGCCTGCGAAGGCGGTGCGGCAAGTTGGTATTCGACCTTGCCGGATACGCGGCCATCGGTGGCTTCTTCGATCCGGCTGATGAATTCAGGCCAGACGATCTCATTCATGATGTGGCTGGGGGGCAGCCAGGACGAGATCACCATCGTCTTCTCCGCCTCTGCCGCCGCCGAGGTTACACCCGCCAGCGTCGCGAACGCCGCCGCAAAAATCATCGATTTCGTTTTCATGTCGTCCTCCCTTTATTGGTTTCCGAGTCGCCCCGAATTTTTCGTCAGCCTCACATAAGCCGACCGGTTGGTCAAATATTCAATCGTACGATCTGGCGCCCATGTTTCCCCTTTTCTTTAACGCCGCGCGGCCCCCTGAACACCGTTGAGGGTCAGGTCCGCAACCTCCGAGGCGTAGCCGATACGCGCCTCTTTCGTCGCCTTGGGGTTCCACATGTAAAACCAGTTGAGCATGCCGAAGACCGACATCGTCACATCCCGACACTTCGATTTGTCCGCACCCAGAGTATCGGGTGCGCAGCCGCAAAGCGTTTTAGACACTGTCTCAACCAATTCGCGCTGGTATCCCTTCAGCACATCTTGCTTGTCAGGCGACAAAAGCGGCAGGCCTTCGCTTTGGATTTTGTGCTGGTGGTCCATCCCTTCATAGGCCAGCAGGAATTCCCGGGTGATCGTGTGAAGCTGCTCAGGCGGCGTCTGACCCCCAAGGTCAAGGCCGCAAATCCAGTCCCGCAGTTCAGCCAGATAGGTATCCAGAATATCGAAGATCAGGTCATCCTTGCTGGCATAATAATGATAGATATTGGCCTTCGAGATCCCGCAGGCCCTGGCGACTTCGTTCATTGACGCCCGCGCAATCCCCTCACGGGCGAAGACCTCGGCCGCGACCGTCAGGATATGCTGGCGTTTGTCGTCGTGATCCTTTGCGATGGTCCTGACCAATGCCCCTACTCCTTCGGTCGGTTGTCGATGACGCGGCGGGCCTTGCCCTGACTGCGCTCGACCGAGCCTGGCGGGCCGACCAGAACGGCCGCGGTCACCCCGGAGACATCCTTGATCTTCCGGGCCAACATCTTGCCCGTGGCGGCGCGCGCCGCGTCATCGGCGGCGTCCGCAGTGGCCTCAACCCGCACCGACATGGCATCCATCCGCCCGTCACGCGTCAGCTCAATCTGGAAGTGGGGTGCAAGTTCGGGAATGGAGAGCACCTGTTCCTCGATCTGTGTCGGAAAGATGTTGACCCCGCGCAAGATGATCATGTCGTCCGAGCGCCCCGTGATCTTTTCCATGCGCCGCATTGAGCGCGCGGTTCCGGGCAGAAGCCGCGTCAGATCGCGGGTGCGGTAGCGGATCATCGGCAGGCCTTCCTTGCTCAGCGTGGTGATGACCAATTCCCCCATCTCGCCGTCGGGCAGCACCTCGCCCGTCTCGGGGTTGATGATCTCGGGGTAGAAGTGATCCTCCCAGATGTGCAGCCCGTCCTTGGTTTCCACGCATTCATTGGCGACGCCGGGGCCCAGGACCTCTGACAGGCCATAGATATCGACGGCGTGCATATCGAAGGCCGCCTCGACCTCGGCCCGCATCGCGTTGGTCCAGGGTTCCGCCCCGAAGATGCCGACCTCAAGCGAGCTGTCGCGCGGGTCGATGCCTGCGTTCCGATATTGCTCAAGGATGTTCAGCATGTAGGACGGGGTGACCATGATGGTCGTCGGCTTGAAATCCTCAATGAGTGTCACCTGGCGTTCGGTCATCCCGCCAGAGACGGGGACGACAGTGCAGCCAAGCCGCTCAGCCCCGTAATGCGCGCCAAGCCCTCCGGTAAACAGCCCGTATCCGTAAGCGATATGCGCTATATCGCCGGGCCGCGTGCCGCTGGCCCGCATGGACCGCGCGACCATATCCGCCCACATATCGATGTCGTTCTGGGTGTAGCCCACCACGGTCGGCTTGCCGGTGGTACCCGATGATGCATGCAGCCGGACGATCCGCTCACGCGGGACGGCGAAAAGCCCGAAAGGGTAGTTATCCCTCAGGTCCGTCTTGTGGGTGAACGGAAACTTGCCGAGGTCGGCAAGCGATTTCAGATCGTCGGGATGCACACCCATTTCATCGAAGCGCGCGCGGTACATCGGCACGTTGTCATAGGCATGGCGAAGCGACCATTTCATCCGGTCGAGTTGCAGCGCGCGGATCTCGTCAATCGACGCGATCTCAATCGGATCAAGGCTGTCGCGCTTCGGTGTCAGGTCTTTCATGCCGGTCCTCCCCTCCCGATCTCATTCGTCGAACAACGTGCCCCGTACGGTGCGCGAACATCCCCTGAATTCGGCGATCACCGCCCCTTCGGATGTGGCAACCTGCACGTCGTAGATGCCGCTGCGTCCGGTCAGGCTGACCTCGCGCGCCGTGGCGATCAGCGTGTCGCCAAGTTTGCCCGGAGCGATGTAGGTAATGGTGTTGTGCTGGGCGACGGTCGATTGATTGCGGCTGTTGCAGGCAAAGGCAAACGCGCTGTCGGCCAGCGCGAAGATGATCCCGCCATGGCACATGCCGTGGCCGTTGGTGTGATGCTGCTCGACCCTCAGCGACAGCACCGCCATGCCCTCATCCACCTGATCAAGCGACATGCCCAGCCAGGGGCTGGCACGGTCGCCGGCCCACATGGCGCTGGCCGCTTTTTGGGCGCGGTCTTTCGGGGTCATCGTCATCGGCCTTCGAATACGGGGGCGCGCTTTTGCAGGAAGGCCGAGACACCTTCGGCATAATCGCCAGAGGCTCCGCAGATCTTTTGGTATTCAGCCTCCAGGGCCAGCTGATCTTCCAGCGTGTTGGTTTCCGCGGCGTGGATCGCTTTCTTGGTATGCGCCAGCCCCAATGTCGGGCCGTCTGCCAGCCTCGCCGTCAGCGCGCGGGCTTGCGCCATCAGGGCATCGGCTGGCAGAGCCTTCCAGATCATGCCCCATTCCGCGGCCTGACCGGCCATGATCGGTTCGCCCGTCATCGCCAGGGCCTTGGCGCGGGCCGGGCCAAGAAGGCGCGTCAGATGCCAGGTGCCGCCGGCATCTGGCACCAACCCCACCTTGACAAAAGACTGGATGAATTTCGCCGTGTCAGCGGCCAGCACGATATCGCACGCCATCGCAATATTGGCGCCTGCCCCGGCGGCCACACCATTGACCGCACAGATCACCGGCATCTCCGCATCGCGGATCATCCGGACAAGCGGGTTGTAGAATGTCGTCAACGTCCGGCTGAGGTCGGGAGGGCCGTCCATCTTGGCCGGATCGCGATCACCCAGGTCCTGACCCGCGCAAAACCCGCGCCCCGCGCCGGTCAGCAGGATGGCGCGTTTACCCGCCTCGATTGCGCTCTCGAATGCCTGCCGCAAGGCGATGTGCATCTCGTCATTGAAGCTATTGAGCTTGTCCGGCCTGTTCAGCGTCAACTCGGCCCAATGGCCGTGATCCTTGCTGAGAATCGTGTCTGACACCGAACTCTCCCTTGAAAAGATCTCTCCCTCGGTATACGCCATATCTCATAAACCGACCGGTTGGTCAATAATGCTTCGATGGATGAAAAGAACATCGCCGGGCCATGGATGGAAAGCCATCCGCCGACCCATATTGCCTCGGCACCCGAACGCTTGCGGCGCGTATCTTTGGAAAAAGGTGACACAATGACAGTTCAGGACGTGAAAAGTTTTGCCGCCGGGCGCTGGGTCGGCTCTGACGCGGGCGCGCGCGACATCCGGTCAGCGGTCACGGGCGAGGTCATTGCACGGGCCGGGAACGCGGCCCTCGATGTCGAGGCGATGTTGGATCACGCGCACAAGACAGGCGGCCCCGCCTTGTGCGCACTGACCTTTCACCAGCGTGCCAAGATGCTGAAGGCGCTGGCCCTTCACCTGGGCCAACACAAGCAGCGACTTTACGACATTTCCTTTGCGACCGGCGCGACCCAGAGGGACCACCTGATCGACATCGATGGCGGCATCGGAACCATGTTCGTCTTCGCCTCCAAGGGGCGGCGCGAGATGCCGGATGCGCAGGTCTATCTGGATGGCGAGGTTGAGCAACTGTCGCGCAATGGCACCTTCGTGGGCCAGCATATCTGCACTCCGCTGCAAGGCGTGGCGGTGCATATCAACGCGTTCAACTTCCCTGTTTGGGGCATGCTGGAAAAGCTGGCGCCGACGCTCCTGGCCGGAATGCCGGCCATCGTGAAACCGGCCACCGCCAGCTGTTACGTGACCGAGCTTGCCGTGCGGATCATGCTGGAAAGCCGCATCTTGCCCGACGGCGCATTGCAGCTTGTCTCTGGCGGGCTGGGCGACATGCTGGATCGCTTGACCAACCAGGATGTGGTCAGTTTCACCGGCTCGGCCGAGACGGCGCTGAAACTGCGCTCGGCCCCGCATCTTCTGCGGAACTCGATCCGGTTCGTCGCCGAGCAGGACAGTCTGAACGCCTCGATCCTGGGCCCCGATGCGGGCCCTGGCACGCCTGAATTCGACCTCTTCATCAAGGAGGTCACGCGCGAGATGACGACGAAGGCCGGGCAGAAATGCACGGCGATCCGCCGGATCATCGCGCCGGAAAAGCACGTCACCGCGGCGATCGAGACGTTGCGCGCCAGCTTGGCCAAGGTCACCATCGGCGACCCGAAGGCCGAAACAACCCGCATGGGCGCGCTCGTCTCGACCGAGCAGCGCGATGATGTGCTGCAAAAGGCCCAGACCATCGGGCAGGAGGCCGAGCGGGTCTTTGGTGACCCAGCCCGCTTCGAGGTCCACGGTGCTGACGCCGAGGCGGGCGCCTTCGTGCCGCCGATGCTGTTTCACTGCGCCAACCCCGACGCCGCGCGGCATGTTCATGAGGTCGAAGCCTTCGGCCCTGTCGCGACGATCATGCCATATACCGATCTGGATCACGCGATTGCCTTGGCCAACAAGGGGCAGGGCAGCCTTGTGGCCTCAATCATCACCCATGACGGTGATGTCGCGCGGCAGGTGGCCCTCGGCGCGGGCGCCTATCACGGCAGGCTCTATTTCAACAACCGCGACAGCATGGGGGAAAGCACCGGTCACGGCTCACCCCTGCCGCATATGGTGCATGGGGGCCCCGGACGGGCCGGCGGTAGTGAGGAGTTGGGCGGCGTGCGCGGCGTCCTGCATTACATGCAGCGCACCGCCATTCAGGGCAGCCCCGATATCCTGACTGCGATCGGGGGCAAATGGGTGCCTGGCGCGCAAGAAATCACCCATGCCGACCACCCGTTCACACGCGAGTTCCATGACCTTCAGCTGGGCGAGACACTTCACACCAAGCCCCGCGGCATCACCTTGGACGACATTGAGCATTTCGCCGAGTTCACCGGCGACACGTTCTACGCCCATATGGACGACGCAGCCGCCAGGCGAAATCCGTTCTTCCCGGGCCGTGTGGCGCACGGCTATCTGCTGCTCAGTTTCGCGGCCGGGCTTTTTGTCCAGCCCGATGAGGGGCCCGTTCTTGCCAATACCGGGCTGGACAATCTGCGCTTCATGAAACCGGTAGAGGCCGGTGACAGCATCAAGGTGCGGTTGACCGTCAAACACAAGACCCCGCGCAATGATGAGTACGGCGAAGTGCGCTGGCATGTCACGCTGACCAACCAGAACGATGATCTGGTTGCGGAATACGAACTGCTCACGATGAATGCGTATCAGGTGCCTTGAACACTCAAAGGGCACATGCAGTTGCCGACGGCATGTGGTAGTGGGTTCAGGAAATGCCATTACGCACCGGTTGGAAGATTGCAGACCCGCCACCCCCTGATCACCGAGCTGTTCGAGCTCGAGCGCATCAAGACCTGGTCCCTGATCGTGACGCTTTTCGGCGACCTTGTCGGCGATGAACTGACCGGAACGCAGATCAGAACATTGCTGGGCCATATCGGCGTCAAGGCCGAGGCGATCCGCGTTGCCCTCCACCGGCTGAAAAGTGACGATTGGATCACATCCGCCAGGCACGGGCGCGAAGCGGTCTATGCGTTGTCGGCCAACGGCCGTGATGAGACCACGAAGGCCACCGCAGATGTCTATCGCCGGGACACCAAATTCCCTGGCGGTTGGCATTTCCTTCTGACAGATGGCGAGCGTCTTGCCACACCGGCAGGATCTGGCGCCGTCCTCCTGACATATGATGTGGCGCTCGTGCCGCGGGACTTGGGAAACCAACATGAAGAAGCGCTGACGCTGGAACATGCCAGTCAGGGCCTTCCGCTTTGGGTTGAGCGGCGTTTGGTGACCGAGCAGTCGCTTCGAAATGCCGGAACTCTTGCGGATGTTCTGCAGCGGGCAGCAGCTCTGGACGCGCCGATGCAGGGTCTCGATCGTTTGTCACTCCGGCTGCTGATCCTGCATCACTGGCGCCGGTTGGCCCTGCGCCCCGGTACTTGGGCCCATATCGACCTGCTTCCCGGCAGCGTCGTTGCCCGTTGCCATCGCGTTGTCACCGGGTTTTTAGAGGACAGTCAGAGGATTGCATTCGAGACGCTGGCCGGATCTTCAGGTGAATGATGCGACAGAAGCGCCGGCATACCTCCAAGCGATGACAGCCAACCAGGCCCGCTTGGCCTTGGACAGACCAGACCCGCCGCAGGGCCTCCCGCAGAAAAAAAGGCGCCCGAAGGCGCCCTTTCAATGTCGTCCGATGGGACGCGATTTACATCATGCCGCCCATGCCGCCCATATCGGGCATGCCGCCACCGGCGCCACCGGCACCTTCCTTGGCGGGCTTGTCTGCAACCATCGCTTCCGTGGTGATCAGAAGCGAGGCGACCGAGGCCGCATCTTCCAGAGCGGTCCGCACGACCTTAGCCGGGTCAATCACGCCGAAGCTGAACATGTCGCCATATTCCTCGGTCTGCGCGTTGAAGCCGAACTTGACGTCATCGGATTCTCGGATCTTGCCGGCCACGACCGACCCGTCCACGCCCGCGTTCTGGGCGATCTGACGCAGCGGGGCTTCCAGCGCCTTGCGCACGATCGCGATACCAGCGGTCTGGTCCGAGTTCTCGCCTTCCATGCCGGTCAGTTTCTTGGCCGCCTGGATCAGAGCCACACCGCCACCGACGACGATGCCTTCCTGCACGGCTGCACGGGTGGCGTTCAGCGCGTCGTCGACACGGTCTTTACGCTCTTTCACTTCCACCTCGGTCATGCCGCCGACCCGGATGACGGCAACGCCGCCTGCCAGCTTGGCCACACGTTCCTGCAGCTTTTCGCGGTCGTAATCGCTGGTCGTTTCTTCGACCTGCGTGCGGATCTGGGCCACGCGGGCTTCGATCTCGGCCTTTTCGCCATGGCCGTCGACGATGGTCGTCTCGTCCTTGGTGATCGTGACGCGCTTGGCCGAGCCCAGCATGTCCATGCCGACGTTCTCAAGCTTCATGCCCAGGTCTTCGCTGATCACCTGACCACCGGTCAGAATGGCGATGTCCTGCAGCATGGCCTTGCGGCGGTCGCCAAAACCAGGGGCCTTGACCGCGGCGATTTTCAGACCACCGCGCAGCTTGTTGACGACCAGCGTGGCCAGCGCCTCGCCTTCCACGTCCTCGGCGATGATCAGAAGCGGCTTCTGGCTCTGGATCACCTGCTCGAGCAGCGGGACCATCGGCTGCAGCGACGAGAGTTTCTTCTCGTGCAGCAGGATGATCGCGTCTTCCAGCTCGGTCACCATCTTGTCGGGGTTGGTGACGAAGTAGGGCGACAGGTAACCACGGTCGAACTGCATGCCTTCGACGACTTCGGTCTCGGTCTCGAGGCCCTTGTTCTCTTCGACGGTGATCACACCCTCGTTGCCGACCTTCTGCATCGCGTCGGCGATCTGGCGGCCGATTTCAGCTTCGCCATTGGCCGAGATCGTGCCGACCTGCGCCACTTCGGCACTGTCGCTGACCGGGCGCGCGGCGGCCTTGATGCCTTCGATCACGTTGGCAACGGCCATGTCGATACCGCGCTTGAGGTCCATCGGGTTCATGCCGGCGGCAACCGATTTCAGACCTTCCTTGATGATCGCCTGGGCCAGAACAGTGGCGGTGGTGGTACCGTCGCCGGCCTCGTCATTGGTGCGGGAAGCGACTTCCTTCACCATCTGCGCGCCCATGTTCTCGAACTTGTCCTCAAGCTCGATTTCCTTGGCAACGGTCACGCCGTCCTTGGTGATGCGCGGGGCACCGAACGATTTCTCGATCACCACGTTGCGGCCTTTGGGGCCCAGGGTCACCTTGACCGCATCGGCCAGGGTGTTGACGCCCTTCAGCATGCGATTGCGGGCATCGGTTTCGAATTTGACGTCCTTAGCAGCCATGTTGGTTGCTCCTAATTATCTGGTTTCTCGTCGAAAAAGGGGTGGACTTCGCTCAGCTGATGATGCCGAGGATGTCGCTCTCTTTCATGATCAGCAGTTCGTCGCCGTCGAGCGTCACTTCAGTGCCCGACCACTTGCCGAACAAAACCCGGTCACCGGCCTTCACGGACGGGGCGATCAGCTCGCCGGAATCCTTACGGGCGCCTTCGCCGACCGAGATGATTTCGCCTTCGGCAGGCTTTTCTTTCGCGGTATCGGGGATGATCAGACCGCCCTTGGTCTTTTCGTCACCCTCAATACGCTTGACCAGCACGCGGTCATGCAGCGGTTTGAATGCCATCTTGGAACACTCCCTAAGGTTCTCGTGTCATGGATGTTAGCACTCACCTGATGCGAGTGCTAATGCCGCGGATTTAGGGAGAAGCTGGCGCAGTGTCAACCGGTCGAACCGATAGAATTTTCACGCAATGACCGGCCAGAGCGACGCGACAAGCAGCAGGGCCATCGTCCAATTGAACGCGCGCAGCCGCCCCGGCGTGCCCAGCCAGCGCCGCATCCCCTGCCCGATCAGCACCCACGAGCCGACCGAGGGCAGGTTCACCGCCCCGAAGACCCAGGCCACGATCATCACCGACATCAGAGTTTGCCCCGGCGCATAGGCGGTAACCGCCGTCAGCGCCATCGCCCAGGCCTTTGGGTTCACCCATTGAAACGCCGCCGCCTGCAGGAATGTCAGCGGCCGCCCCGCGGCCTCACGCCCCTCGGGCGGGGCGGCATTGGCGATCTTCCAGGCCAGCCACAGCAGGTAGACCACGCTGACCACCTTCAGAACCGTATAGCTGGGCGGCCAGGCATCAAAAAGTCCGACCAGACCCAGCCCCACCATCACGGCCATGAACACAAAACCCAACGCCACGCCCAGCATATGCGGCACGGTCCGGCGGAACCCGAAATTCGCGCCAGAGGTCATCAGCATAATGTTGTTCGGCCCCGGCGTTACCGAGGTCACGAAGGCAAAGGCGATCAGGGCGAAGAGAAGCTCGGGCGTCATACCGGCAACGTTAGCCCGGGATGAGCGCACAGGGCTTGCAAATGTTGCACACATACACTCAATACTGCACGGAATGCGCAATATTGACCCTATCGATACACGAATCCTGCAGGCCCTCGCGCAAGACGGGCGCCTCTCCAACGTCGATCTGGCCGAGAGGGTCGGCCTATCGCCCTCGGCCTGTTCGCGCCGCGTGGCCGAGTTGGAGCGTTCGGGAGCCATCACCGGATACCGCGCCGTCATCGCGCCCGAGGCCCGCGGCGGTGGTTTCACCGCCCTGGTCGCCGTTGGCCTGTCCGAGCATACCAAGGCCGCCCAGGAAGGCTTCGAACGCGCCGTCGCCCGGGCCTGGCAAGTGCGCGAATGCCACAATATCACCGGTGTCGTCGAATACATCCTGCGCATCGAGGCGCCTGACCTGGCGTCCTACAAGGAATTTCATACCGAGGTGCTGGGCGCCCTGCCCCAAGTCCGCCAGATCACCACTTACGTCGTCATGGCCTCGCCCAAGGACGACCGGGGGTAAAACGTCAGGCTGGACTTTTTCGCCATAAATCTGACAGATACGCGCATTCATATCGCGCCAAAGGCCGGTTCGCCCGCGCCCATTTCGGTTTTGGAGATTGGTTATGTCCCTTTGGACCCGCGCGCAGCAAGCTGCCGCCCAGACCCCCGCCCATCGCAACCGCACCGCCGATTTCTTTCGAGCGGCGGCGATCACTATCGTCGTGACCGGCCACTGGATCGTCAGCGTGCCACAACTGACCGATGGGGGCCTGCGCTTTACCGAGCTTCTGGTGCTGCAACCGTGGGTCCAATACCTGACCTGGCTGGTGCAGGTGATGCCGATCTTCTTTTTCGTGGGCGGGTTTTCGAACGCGGCCTCGTGGACATCGGCGGCGGGCAACCCCGAAAAGCGGCAGGCTTGGGCGGCCACCCGTCTCAAGCGGTTGCTGATGCCGATCGCGCCCTTGGTTTTGCTCTGGGCCGTTCTCGCCGCCATCATGGGCTGGGCGGGCCTGGACGAGGATCTGATCCGCAATTCCACCCGTGCCGCGCTGATCCCCGTGTGGTTTCTGGCCGTCTACATCATGGTCACGGTCGCGGTGCCGGTCAGCCACTGGGCCTGGCAGCGCATCGGCATCTGGTCGGTCGTCGCGCTCATTGCAGGGGCGATCCTTGTGGACGCCATCGCGTTCAGCCAGGACATGGGCTGGCTGCGCTGGGTGAATTACGGCTTCGTCTGGCTGGGGATGCACCAGTTGGGCTATTGGTGGTTTGCGGGCATCAAGAGCAAACTGGCGCCGATGGTGCTGGTCGCGGCGGGGCTGGCCCTGCTCTACCTCCTGATCGTGCCCTTCGGCTATCCGGTCTCGATGATCAGCGTCCCGGGTGAGGCGATCTCGAACTCGCGCCCGCCTACCGTAGCGATGCTGGCCATCGGCCTGACGCAAGCCGGTGCGATCCTGTTGCTTGAGGGCCGGGTGGCCAGATGGCTGCAGAACGCCAAGCCTTGGGCCGTGGTGATCCTGGTCAGCCAGCGGATCATGAGCGTCTACCTCTGGCACCTGACCGCCCTTCTGGCGATCGTGGGTCTTGCCCTTCTGGCCGACGGCTTCGGCATCCGCATGACGCCCGGCATCGGGCTTTGGTGGCTGACCCGGCCTTTGTGGTTCGTGGCGATGATCCTCGTCCTTCTGCCGCTTGTGGCGATCTTCGGCCGATTCGAGGACGGGTCGCGCCAATCCCATACCGTGCCGCCGGGACCGGCGCGGTCGGTCATCGGTGCCCTGTGCGCCTGCGCCGGGTTGACCTTCATGGCGCTCGACGGCACCTATGGGGACAACGCGCTGGGGATCAATCTTATCCCCGTGGCGCTGACCATTGCCGGTGTCGCGCTCTCCACCATCAGCCGCCGGGCCTGATGCTTTCCGCAGCTCCGATTTTTCTGCGAAAAATCAGCCGCCCAGCCGCCCCCGATTTTTCGCCGAAAAATCGCGACTCTCTCATTCTTCGCAGAAGAATTGCGGCACTGGCAGTCGCAGCCACTTTGCATTAATCTTGCAAGGGCCTGCGAGGAGGACCCTGTCGATGACCAAGCAAGCCTGATCGTCGAAAACCGCCCGTATCCAATACGGGCCATTGCTTGCTTTTCTGACAGGAAATCCCATGCGAGAGATTATCTATGACGTGGCCATCTCGGCCGATGGCTTCATCTGTGGCGAGAATGCCGATATCAGCCGCTTCCCACATTCAGGCGCCGTGGTCGACAGCTATCGCGCACGTCTGGCCACCTACGGGACCGCCGTGATGGGCCGGGCCACATACGAGTTCGGCTACCAGTTCGGCCTGCCGCCAGGCGCCAGTCCCTATCCGCACATGACGTGTTACGTCTTCTCTGCAACGCTCAACGTGCCGGATCCGGCTGACGTGATAATCGTCCGAGACGATTGGCCCGTCGCTCTCCGGGCGCTGCGCGAGGCAGATGGTCCCCCGATCTACCTTTGCGGTGGTGGCATGTTTGCCGGCTGGATGCTGGGTCAGGGCCTGATCGATAGGTTGTGCTTGAAAAGGGCACCGATCTTTTACGGCAGCGGTATCCGCCTTTTCGGAAACCACGCCAACCCGGTCGACGCCGAGTTGCTTTCAAGCCATCTCTATGATGATGGCGTGCTTTTGCAGGAATACGCTTTGCCTGCGCGCTGACGCGTTTCCCGAATGATGCCCTCTAAGGGCATTTGAAGGCATTTTGTTAGAACATGAAGGAGGCCCGCCAAAGCGGGCCTCTTCGATGCGGTTGTCAGGGCGGGGTCAGCTGGGGACCTCGCCCGACATGCCTTCCAGATAGAAATTCATGCTGACCAATTGTTCGTCGGTCGCAACCTCGCCATCCGCCAGAAAGACGGACCCGTCCTGCTTGTTGATTGGGCCCGTGAAGGGGTGGTATTCGCCCGCCGTGATCGCATCGATCATGCCTTGCGCTTCGGCCTTCACATCGTCCGGCACGACCTCGGTGATCTCGCCGATCACAACTTCACCGTCACCCATGCCGCCCCAGGTATGCATGCTCTCCCAGGTGCCATCCAGAACCGCCTGCACACGCTTGATGTAATAGGGGTTCCAGTTGTCGATGATCGAGGCCACGCGCGGGCTGGGCTTGTATTCGGCCATGTCCGAGGCCTGGCCAAAGCCGATCACGCCCTCGGTCTTCGCGGCCTCGGCCAGGGGAGCGGTCGAATCGGTGTGCTGCATGATCACGTCGACGCCCTGTTCGATCATCGCCTTGGCGGCATCCGCCTCTTTCGCGGGATCGAACCAGGTATAGACCCAGATCACCACCATCTCGACATCGGGGTTCACCTTGCGGGCATGCAGGAAGGCGGAATTGATGCCCTGGATCACTTCGGGGATCGGGAACGAGGCGATATAACCGATCTTGTTCGACTGCGTCATCCGGCCCGCGATATGGCCGATCACGGCGCGGCCTTCGTAGAACCGTGCATCGTAGGTCGCCACGTTGTCGGCACGCTTGTAGCCGGTGGCGTGTTCGAACTTCACGTCTGGGAATTTGGCGGCGACGTTGATCGTCTGATCCATGTAGCCGAACGAGGTGGTAAAGATCAGGCCCGCCCCCGACAGCGCCATCTGCGTCATCACACGCTCGGCATCGGCCCCCTCGGGCACGCTTTCCTGGAACACGGTCTCAACCGCGTCGCCGAAATGCTCTTCCACGGCTAGGCGGCCCTGATCGTGCTGATAGGTCCAGCCGCCGTCGCCGACCGGCCCGACATAGATGAAGCCCACTTTCAGCGGGCCGTCCTGCGCCCGTGCGGGCAGACCCAGCGAGGCCGCCAGCGCGGCACCGGCCCCCGAGGCCAGAAGGGTTCTTCTTTTCACGTTACATACTCCCTGTTGGTCCGGGGTGTGCCCCGGTGGTTGGCAGCGCCTCAATTCGAGGCATGGAAGACACGTCCCAACGCGGCAGGCGCGTTCAAGGCGGCGCGCGCACGGTCGGACGACATGATGACCAGCACCAGAATGGTTATCAGATACGGGCTCATCGACAAGATTTCGACGGGAACTTTCACACCAGCGGCCTGAAGATTCAGTTGAAGAACAGCGATCCCGCCAAAAAGATAGGCCCCGAGCAAAACGCGCCAGGGCTTCCAGGAGGCGAAGACGACGATGGCCAGCGCGATCCAGCCTGCGCCCGCCGTCATGCCCTCGGTCCATTGCGGCACGCGGATCAGGCTGATGTAGGCCCCGCCGAGCCCCGCGCAGGCCCCGCCAAAGGCGATCGCCGCCAGCCGGATGCGCACCACCTTGTAGCCCAGCGCATGGGCCGCATCGTGGCTTTCACCCACGGCGCGCAGGATCAGGCCGATCCGTGAATAGCGCAGAACCGCCCAGGTGGCGACGACGACCCCGATCGACAGATAGAGGATCGGGTCATGCTGAAAGAGGATCGGACCCAAGACCGGAATGTCGGCCAGCAGCGGCACATCGAAATCGGCGGTAACAGGCGCCTTGATCCCCACATAGCCTTGCCCCAGCAGGGCCGACAGGCCGAGACCAAAGAGCGTCAGGGCCAGCCCCGTCGCCACCTGATTCGACAGCAGAACTTGAGTTAGGATACCGAACAGCATCGACAGAACGGCGCCCGCCAGCGCAGCCGCCGCAAAACCCAGCATAGGGGCTTCGGTCTCGACCCCAACGACAAAGCCCGCAATGGCGCCGAAGATCATCATCCCCTCGACGCCCAGGTTCAGCACGCCCGCTTTCTCGACCACCAGCTCTCCGATGGCCGCCAGCAGGATCGGCGTCGCGGCCACCATCAGTGAGGCCAAGAGCAGAATCGGATCGATGCCGGCCAGGTTCATGCCAGGCCACCCGCATAAAGTGACAAGCAGATCACGCAGGTCATCGCCCAGCCTAGCGCAAGACCCGCGCCGCCCGGCACTAAATGCGCGTGTGACGGGCGGTGCGTCCGGAGGCGGGCGATGATGGACGGCAAGCACGTCCCAGGCCGGAGGCGCATGACCAAAAGTCCGGCAACGAGGGCGATCAGGACAATAGCCACGTGCCCCAGCACGAAGGCCAGCGCGGCCCAGCCGCCTGTTTGGCCACCATGCACCATCCAGGGCAGCATGAGACCTATCATCAACCCCATTCCAACGGCCATCCGGCCAGAATGCCGAGCTATCATCACGCGACCTCTCTCTTGCCAAAGCGGATGCGGTAATTGGTCAGCACGTCGACCCCCAGAAGGAAGAACAGTAGCATGCCCTGGAACGCCTGGATCGCGGCGGCTGGCACACCCAGCATAAATTGCGACAGCTCGCCGCCGATATAGGTCAGCGCCATGAGGAGGCCCGCCAGCAGAATGCCGACCGGATGCAGCCGGCCCAGAAACGCCACGATGATCGCGGTGAACCCGTAGCCCGAGGCGAAGTCGATTGAAATCTGCCCCGCCGGGCCCGCAACCTCGAACAGCCCCGCCAATCCGGCCAATGCACCAGAGACACCAAGACAGAACACCACCAGGCGCCCGGTGGAAACGCCCGCGAACCGTGCCGCGCGCGGGGCCTGTCCGGCCAGCTTGATGTGATACCCCGTCACGTGCCGGTTCAGCAGGATGTAAGCGGCAATCACCGCGATGAATGCCGCGGCGACCCCCCAATGCATGCCTGTGCCCGCGATCAGCTCGGGGTTTGCGGCGGCAGGATATTGCGAGAGGTTCCGGCTGCCGGGAAAGCCGCCCCCCTCGGGGTTGCGCAGCCAGCCGAGTGCTGCCGCCGACAGAAGGTTCTGCGCCACGTAGACCAAAAGCAGCGAGACGAGAATTTCGTTGGTATGAAACCGCACCTTCAGGATGGCCGGGATCATTGCCCAGGCCCAGCCGCCCAAGCCCCCCGCGATCACCATCAGCGGAAAGATGTACCAGACTTCAGCCGGGTAAAAAGCCAGCCCCACCGCCGCACCGCAGATCGCGCCCACGATGTACTGCCCCTCGGCCCCGATATTCCAGATGCCGGCGCGAAACCCCAGCGACAGGCCGATCGCGATCAGGATCAGCGGCCCCGCCTTGACCAGCAATTGCGGCCGCGAATAGCTGGCGAATTGCGGGTTGAACAGCGGGTCCCAAAAGATCGTGCGGATCGCCTCGACCGGGTCCTTGCCAAGGGCCGCGAACATCAGCCCGCCCGCCACCATGGTCAGGGCCACGGCCAGAAACGGCGTGGCGATCATCCAGCGGGTCGACGGGACGGGGCGTTTTTCAAGCCTGATCATAGGGACGTCATCCTGTCTCGGATGCCTCCATCGGAGGCTCCGGCATCTGAACCCACACCGTCAGACCGCATGCATATGCGCCTCATGCATTCCGTGCGCGCCGCCCATCATCAGGCCGATCTCCTCCATCGTCAGGCCCTCCGCGGGCCGCGGCGCCGACAGCCGCCCCTCATTCAACACCGCGAACCGGTCCGAGATTTCCAGAAGCTCATCCAGATCCTGACTGATCACCACAACCGCAGCGCCCCCGGCGGCGAGATCCAGCAAAGCCTGACGGATCGCGGCGGCGGCGGCGGCATCCACCCCCCAGGTCGGCTGATTGACGATCAGCGCAGCGGGCTTTTGCAACACCTCGCGTCCGATCACGAATTTCTGCAGATTGCCGCCTGACAAGGCCCGCGCGGCGTTCTCGGGGCCCGGCGTGCGCACATCGAAGCCGGCGATGATCTGCTCGGCAAAGCCGCGTGCGCGCGACCAGTCGATGAAGCCGTTCCGCGCCAATCGCTGCCTGGTAATGCCGGTCAGCGCGGCATTCTCGGTCAGGCTCATATCCGGGGCGGCTGCGTGGCCCAGACGCTCCTCAGGGGCGGCACAAAGGCCAGCGCGCCGCCGCGCCACGGGGCCAAGCCGGCCCATGGCCTGCCCCTTCAGGCTGACCTGACCCGCCGGCACCAAAGCCTCGCCCGACAAGGCCGCCAGCAATTCGTCCTGTCCGTTGCCGGCCACGCCACCGATGCCCAGAACCTCGCCCGCCGCCACGCTGAACGATACCTCCTTCAGCGATGTGCCGAACGGGTTGGCGGATGTCAGGCTGAGCCCCGCCACCTCTAGCACCGGTGCGCCCTTGGCGCCCTTGGCCCGCGCAGGCGCCAGAAAGCTTGCGCCCACCATCATCTCGGCCATCTGCCGGGCGGATTTCTCGCGCGGGTCGCAACTGGCCACCACCTTGCCGTGGCGCAGGATCGTGGCCTTGTCACAGAGCACGCGGATCTCTTCCAGCTTGTGGCTGATATAGAGGATCGACGTGCCCTCGGCCGCCAGCTTGCGCAGGGTATGAAAGAGAATCTCAACCTCCTGCGGCGTCAGCACGCTTGTCGGCTCATCCATGATCAGAAGCTTGGGGTCCTGCAAGAGACAGCGCACGATCTCAACCCGCTGACGCTCACCGGCCGAGAGGTCGCCGACCAGCCGGTCGGGATCAAGCGGCAGACCGTAAGCCTCGCTCACCTCGGCGATCCGGGCCGAGAGGGTGCGCATCGGCGGCGGGCTCTCCATCCCCAGCGCGACGTTCTCGGCCACGCTCAGCGCTTCGAACAGCGAGAAATGCTGGAACACCATGGCCACGCCAGCGGCCCGCGCGGCGCGCGGCTCAGACGGTTCATGCGCAGCATCGGCCAGCCGCATCGTGCCCGCATCGGGGCGGACCAGCCCGTAGATCATCTTGACCAGCGTCGACTTGCCCGCGCCGTTTTCGCCCAGGAGGGCGTGCACCTCGCCCCGGCGCACCTGAAACGACACCGCATCATTGGCCACCACGCCGGGATAGGCCTTGGTCAGGCCGTCGATCTCCAGCAACATGTCCGTCCCCGTCATCCGGCGCTTTCCTTTGCGGATAGTTTCGCGCTCGCGCCGGCCAGTATGGCGGCGCCGACCGAGATGGCAATGGCTTGCGGATGCTTGCCCAGGGCGGGGTCGCCAATCGGGCAGTCGATCCGCGCGATCTGCTCTGGGCTGTGGCCCAGCTCGGCCAGCCTCTTGCGGAACCGCGCCCATTTCGTGGCCGACCCGATCAGCCCCGCTTTTGCGAAACCATGGGTCAGCAGCGCATGGCAAAGCGCGAGGTCCAGCGCGTGGGAATAGGTCAGGATCAGGTGCTCGGCCTCTTTCGGGGCGAAGGGCACCAGGGTCGCCGGATCAGCGGCGATCACCTGCTCGACACCGTCCGGCAGCGCGGTGGGAAACCGGTCGGGCGCAGTGTCGACCCAAGTGATCGCCAGATCGGGCAGAGGCGCCAGCACCGACACGATGGCCCGGCCCACATGGCCCGCGCCCCAGACCCAGAGGGCGCGGGTCGGTCGCGCCAGAGGCTCGATCATCCAGCCATCGACCAACTCGGGGCCAGTCAGCCGCCCCTGGCCGCGCGCGGCCTGCAGCTTGCGCTTCACCGCCAGAGGCATCACCGCGCCTGGGTCAATCGGGCGGGCCATCAGCCCCGCCTCGGGCCTGAGCGCGGCCAAACGATCGGCATCGAACACTTCCGTCAGCAAGGTCACCGCCCCGCCGCAGCATTGCTGCAACGCAGGCCCCAGGGGCAGCCGGTTCAATGCCGCACCCTGCGTCTGCGACAAGGCCCGCGCCGCCGCCTCATATTCCAGCGCCCCGCCGCCGATCGTGCCCGCCTGCCCGCCCGGCCAGACCAGCATCGCCGCGCCCACCTCGCGCGGCACCGATCCGCGCGCCTCGGCCACGACCACGCGGGCGACACGGGCGTGACGCGCGACGGCGTTTTGCAAAGCGGCAAAATCGAAGCTCACGCGCCCGCCTCCTGCCGCCTGACCGCCCAGAGCACCCGCTCGGCTGTCGCCGGCGCATCAAGCGCGGGGTAGACCGACCCATCGCCGCAGGCCGCCACGGCATCCGACAGCGCCATCAAGGCGGAGATGCCCAACATGAAGGGCGGCTCGCCCACGGCTTTTGAGCGATAAATCGTCTCCTCCCGATTGGCCCCGTCCCACAGCGTCACGTTGAAGATGCGCGGCCGGTCCGAGCAGGCGGGGATCTTGTAGGTTGAGGGCGCGTGCGTGGTCAGCCGGCCCTTGGCGTTCCACACCAGCTCCTCGGTGGTCAGCCACCCCGCGCCCTGAACATATCCGCCCTCGATCTGTCCGATGTCCAAAGCCGGGTTCAGCGAGGCGCCGCAATCATGCAAAATATCAGTGCGCAGGATGCGGTTCTCGCCGGTCAGCCGGTCGATCACCACCTCGGTCACCGCCGCGCCATAGGCGAAGTAGAAAAACGGCCGTCCCCGGCCCGCGATCCGGTCCCATTGCACCTTGGGTGTTTTGTAAAACCCCGTGGCCGACAGGCTGACACGGCCTGCATAGGCTTGCGCGGTGGCCTCGGCAAAGGTGTACTCCTCGTCGCCCACAAAGACCTTTCCGCCCTCGAAATGGACCTTGCGGGGCTCGGTCTGATGCAAGTCCGCCAGATGCGCGGCCATCCGGTTGCGGATCGTGTCGCACGCGGCCTTCACCGCCATACCGTTCAGGTCCGACCCGGAAGAGGCCGCCGTGGCCGAGGTATTGGGCACTTTGCCGGTATCGGTCGCGGTGATCTTGACCGCGTCCAGATCCACCCCGAAGGACGCCGCCGCCACTTGGGCCACCTTCTGGAACAACCCCTGCCCCATCTCGGTGCCGCCATGGTTCATGTGGATCGACCCGTCCTGATAGACATGCACCAAGGCACCGGCCTGGTTCAAATGGGTCAGGGTAAAGCTGATCCCGAACTTCACAGGCGTCAGCGCGATCCCTTTCTTGAGGATCGGATTTTCGGCGTTCCAGGCGCGCACCCGCTCGCGCCGCGCGGCATAATCCGCGCTTTCCTCAAGAGTGGCCACCATGTCGTGCAGGATGAAATCCTCAACCGGCATGTGGTAGGGCGTCGTCTGCGCGCCGCTCGGAACCACCGGCGCGGGTGTTTGCGCCACAGCCTCGGTCACACCGCGCGAGGCGAGGTCGGCGCCTTTCTCGATCTTTCCTGTTTCCAAATATCCCGCGGGGGGTCCGGGGGGCGCGATGCCCCCCGGCCTCTCCTCGGGCGCGCGGTAGAAATTCAGGCGCCGCACCTGCAAGGGGTCGCACCCCAGATCGTGGGCGATATGGTCCATCACCCGCTCAATCCCCAGCATGCCCTGTGGCCCGCCAAAGCCCCGAAACGCCGTGGCCGATTGCGTGTTGGTCCGCAACCGGTGGCTGATGATCTTGGCGCTGGGCAGATGATAGGCATTGTCGGCATGCAGCATCGCGCGGTCGGCCACGGGCAGCGACAGGTCCTGGCTCCACCCGCAGCGGCAAAAATGTTCGAACACGATGCCGATGATGCGGCCGTCCTCATCCACACCCGCGCGATAGGCAATGCGGAAATCGTGGCGCTTGCCGGTGATCTCCATGTCGTCATCGCGATCATAGCGCATTTTGCAGGGGCGGCCCGTGGCGCGGGCGGCCACGGCACAAGCCACGGCCAACGCATTGCCCTGGCTTTCCTTGCCGCCGAAACCGCCACCCATGCGCCGCGTCTCGACCCGGACGGCATGCATAGGCACGCCCAAAGCTTCGGCCACTTTGTGCTGGATCTCGGTCGGGTGCTGGGTCGAGGAATGGACCAGCATATCGCCGCCTTCCTGCGGCAGCGCAAGCGCGGCCTGGCCTTCCAGGTAGAAATGCTCCTGCCCGCCGATCTCGATCGACCCTTCGACAAGTCGTGGCGCCGCCGCCAGGGCCGCTTCGGCATCGCCCTTTTCATAGATGCGCGGGCCGTCCTCAAACCGGCTGTCGGCGGCAAGCGCCTCATCAATCGTCAGCAAAGCGGGATGTTCGGCATAATCAATTTTGGCCAAACGCGCAGCCTTGCGGGCGGCCAGATGGGTGTCGGCCACGACACAGAAGATCGGTTGCCCGACGTAATGTACCACGCTTTTGGCCAGCAGCGGCTCATCATGGATGGAGGGCGAGACATCGTTCGCAAAGGGCAGATCATCGGCCGTCAGCACCGCCACGACACCGGGCGCGGCCCTGACCTCGGCCAGATCGCAGCCCGTGACCTCACCATGCGCCACGCTTGAGGTGCCGAACGCCAGATTGAGCGTGCCTGTCGGGGTCGGGATGTCATCGACATAGCGCGCGGCACCCGTCACATGCAGGCGCGCGGCGTCGTGCGTCAGGGGTTTGGCAACGCTCATGGCGCGACCTCCAGCACATTCGTGGCGGCGCCCTGACGATCATGGAAATAGCGCACCAGCATATTCTGCGCGGTCTGAAGGCGGTACTCGGCCGAGGCGCGCATGTCCGACAAGGGCGTGAAATCCTCGGCAAAGGCGGGCAAAGCGGCGGTGATGGCGGCCTCTGTCCAGGGCTGTCCGGCCAAGGCCTTCTGCACCGCATGGGCGGGCTTGGGGATACCCGCCATGCCACCGAAGGCGATGCGCGCGGTGGTGATCTTACCGTCCTTCACCTCAATATTGAAGCAACCGCAGACGGCCGAGATGTCCTGATCGAAGCGCTTCGACAGCTTGTAGCAGCGCAGATCGGGGGCCGATGCGGGGATTGAGACGGCCTCGACGAACTCGCCAGGGCGACGGTCCTGTTTGCCGTAGTCCAGAAAGAAGCTTTCCAGCGACATGTCACGCCGCGCCAGACCCCGCCGCAAATGCAGCGTCGCGCCCATGGCGATCAGGGCGGGCGGGCCGTCGCCGATGGGCGAGCCGTTGGCGATGTTGCCCCCGATGGTCGCCGCTGCGCGCACCTGCTCGGCACCATAGCGGCGCAAGAGCTCGGCAAAGCCCGGGTGGCTGTCACTGACGGCACGTCGCAGCTTTGCAATCGTCACGCCCGCGCCGATGCGCAGGCGGTCACGCTGGGCCTCGATCCGCTGCAATGCTTCGATCCCGCCAAGGAATGCGACGGGCGCGAGGTCGCGTAGATCCTTAGTTACCCAGAGGCCGACATCGGTCGCACCCGCGATCAGCGTGGCGTCGGGATGGCTGGCATACCAGGTGGCCAGATCATCGGCCGTGCGTGGCAGGAAAACGCCGGGGGATTTTCCGCCCGCCGTCGCACCCAAGGCGGGTTTCGAGGCGGGAAAGGGCGCGGCGGCAAGCGCCTCGGCGTCGGATTGCATCCAATTGGGGACAGGTTTCGTCGCCGCCTCTTCGGCCGCGCGGATGATCGGGGCATAGCCGGTACAGCGGCAGAGATTGCCGGCCAGCTGATCTTCATGATCGGCAGCCCCGTTCAGATGCGCGGTGGCCATGGTGACGATGAAACCCGGCGTGCAGAAGCCGCATTGCGACCCGTGATGGGTGACCATCGCCTCCTGCACCGGATGAAGCTGCCCCTTGGGGCCTTTCAACCCCTCGACTGTGCGCACGGCCTTGCCCTGCAATTGCGGCAGGAACAGGATGCACGCATTCAGCGGGCGCGCGCCGTTTTCATCGGTCACCATCACGGTGCAGGCGCCGCAATCGCCCTCATTGCAGCCCTCTTTGGTACCGGTCAGGCCGCGCCGTTCGCGCAGCCAATCAAGCAAGGTGCGCGTCGGAGGCTCATCGGCCACGCGCGTTGTCTCTCCGTTCAGAAGAAACGTGATCTCGTCCATTCAGATGACCCGCCGCCTTCTTTTCGACCACGACGATATGCCTGCCCGCCCGATGCGGCGTAAAGCGGTCAGGCGTCGTTTTTGACCGTCTGGCAGGAAAGCGGCGAATTTGTCGTTTGGCAAGGGGCAAGGTGGGTGTTTCGGGCCTTTCGCTTGGGGCGGGCGGATTGTAGCCTTGGTGCCATGCAAAACGCCCCCCGATTCATCCACCTGCGTGTTCATACCGAATATTCCCTTCTGGAGGGCGCGGTTCGGGTGAAGAAATTGCCCGAATTGGCGCGCAAGGGCGGCATGCCCGCGGTGGCGATCACCGATACGAACAACATGTTCGCGGCGCTGGAATTCTCGGTCGGTGCGCAGGCGGCGGGGGTACAGCCCATCATCGGCTGCCAGGTCGCGCTGACATTCGAGGCGGCCGAGCCCGGTGCCAAGCCGCGCGACCCGGCCCCCATCGTGCTGCTGGCGCAAAACGAAGCGGGCTATCTGAACCTGCTGAAGCTGAATTCCTGCCTGTATCTGGGCAAAGCGGGGCAGTTGCCGCAAGTCACCTTGGACGAACTTGAGGCCCATGCCGGCGGCTTGATCTGTCTGACAGGCGGCCCCGATGGCCCGGTCGGGCGGCTGTTGCGCGCGGGCCAGCGGCCCAAGGCCGAGGCGCTGGTCACGCGGCTGGCGGCGGCCTTCGCCGGACGGCTCTATATCGAATTGCAGCGCCATCCGGGCGATGGCGGCACCCTGCCAGGGGCCGAGCGTGAGACCGAGCGCGGACATGTCGAGATCGCCTATGCGATGGATCTGCCTCTGGTGGCGACCAATGATGTCTACTTCCCCAAGGCGGATATGTACGAGGCGCATGATGCGCTGATCTGCATCGCCGATGGCGCCTATGTCGACCAGCAGGCCGACCGGCGCCGCCTGACGCCGCAGCATTACTTCAAAAGCCCCGAGGAGATGGCGACGCTGTTTGCCGATCTGCCCGAGGCGCTGGAAAACACGGTCGAGATCGCGCGCCGCTGCGCCTATGCGGCCGAGAGGCGCGCACCGATCCTGCCGCGTTTCGCCGATGACGAGATTGAGGAGTTGCGCCGTCAGGCGAAGGAGGGCTTGGCCGCGCGGCTGGCGGTGATCCCCCATGCGGCTGAGGTTTCAGACTACGAAGCGCGGCTGGAGTTCGAGCTGGGCATCATCGAGGGCATGGGCTTTCCCGGCTATTTCCTGATCGTGGCCGATTTCATCAAATGGGCCAAGGATCATGATATTCCCGTGGGTCCTGGCCGCGGCTCGGGCGCGGGGTCGCTGGTGGCCTATGCGCTGACCATCACCGATCTTGACCCTTTGCGCTATTCGCTTCTGTTCGAGCGGTTCCTGAACCCCGAGCGGGTCAGCATGCCCGACTTTGACATCGATTTCTGCATGGATCGCCGCGAAGAGGTGATCCGCTATGTGCAGGAGAAATATGGCCGCGACCGGGTGGGCCAGATCATCACCTTCGGCGCTTTGCTGTCGAAGGCGGCCGTGCGCGATGTGGGCCGCGTTCTGCAGATGCCCTATGGGCAGGTCGACAAGCTGTCGAAGATGATCCCGGTGGAAGGGGTGAAGCCCGTCTCCATCGAACAGGCCCTTGCGCAGGAGGATCGTCTGCGCGAGGCGGCGCGATCCGAAGAGGTGGTCAAGCGCCTTCTGGATTACGGCATGCAACTTGAGGGGCTGCTCAGGAACGCCTCGACCCATGCCGCGGGCGTGGTGATCGGCGACAGGTCGCTGGACGAGCTGGTGCCGCTTTATCAGGACCCACGCTCGGACATGCCGGCGACGCAGTTCAACATGAAATGGGTCGAGCAGGCCGGTCTGGTCAAGTTCGACTTTCTGGGCCTGAAGACCCTGACAGTGATCCAGAATGCCGTTGATCTGATCCGCGCCAGCGGGCGGCATCTGCATATCGCGCCTGACGACACCCAGATCTACACTCCGCCCGACGGGGCCGAGGACGATATCGGGGCGATCCCGCTCGATGACACGAAATCCTATGAGCTTTATGCCAGCGCCAAGACAGTTGCCGTGTTCCAGGTGGAAAGCTCGGGCATGATGGATGCGCTGAGGCGCATGAAACCCACCTGCATCGAGGATATCGTGGCGCTTGTGGCGCTCTACCGCCCCGGCCCGATGGAGAATATTCCCGCCTATTGCGAGGTGAAGAACGGGCTGCGCGATCTGGTCTCGATCCACCCCTCGATCGACCACATCCTGGCCGAAACCCAGGGCATCATCGTCTACCAGGAACAGGTGATGGAGATCGCGCAGGTCATGGCGGGCTACACGCTGGGCGGCGCCGACCTTCTGCGGCGCGCCATGGGCAAGAAGATCGCCGAGGAGATGGCCAAGGAGCGCCCGAAATTCATCGAGGGCTCCATCGCCAACGGCATCACCAAGGAGAAGGCGGGCGAGGTTTTCGATCTTCTCGAGAAATTCGCCAATTACGGCTTCAACAAATCCCACGCCGCAGCCTACGCGGTGGTCAGCTATCAGACGGCCTGGTTGAAGGCGAACCACCCGGTTGAGTTCATGGCCGCCGTCATGAATTGCGATATCCATCTGACCGACAAGCTGGCGACCTATGCCGAAGAGGTGCGCCGGGGGCTGGAGATCCCGATCGTACCGCCCTGCGTCAACCGCTCGGAGCCCACGTTCAGCGTGAAGGATGGCGCGGTGGTCTATGCGCTGGGCGCGCTGAAGAACGTCGGCGTCGAGGCGATGCGCCTGATCACCGACGGGCGCGGCGACAAGCCCTTCGCGACGCTCTTCGATCTGGCGCGGCGGGTTGACCTCAAGCGCGTGGGCAAGCGGCCGCTTGAGATGCTGGCCCGCGCCGGTGCCTTCGATCAGCTCGACCCGAACCGGCGGAGGGTCTTCGATGCCCTCGATGCGCTGGTCGCCTATTCGGCCGCCGTGCATGAGGATCGCGCCTCCTCCCAGGTGTCGCTGTTCGGTGAAGCGGGGGAAGATCTGCCCGAGCCGCGCATTACCCCGGTCGAAGATTGGCTACCGGGCGAGCGTCTGGCCGAAGAACACAAGGCCGTCGGGTTCTACCTGTCGGGCCATCCGCTGGACGATTACATGGGCGCGCTGAAACGCAAGGGCGTGCAGACCTTTGCCGAGGTGCAGGAGGCGGCTGGGCGGGGCGATGCCGTGGCCAAGCTGGCGGGCGTCGTGGCCTATCGGCAGGAGCGCAAGAACGCCAAGGGCACACGCTATGGCTTCATCGGCCTGTCCGATCCGACGGGTCTTTACGAGGTGATGGTGTTCTCGGATGTGCTGGACGCGACGCGGCAGTTTCTGGAACCCGGCCAGAACGTTGTCGTGACGGTCGAGGCGCGCTCGGAGGCCGAGCAATTGCGCATGCTGGCCCGCGGCGTGCAAACGGCCGATGAGATCGTGGCGACAGCCGGCACGATGGGCCTGAAGGTGTTCGTGAACCAGCCCAACGCGATCGGCAATGTGCAATCGGTCCTAGCGCGCTATGCCTCGGACAAGGCCGTGCGGGCGCGCGGCAGCGTGACGCTGTGTGCGATGCTGGATGGCGGCCCGATTGCCGAGGCCGATATCGTGCTGGGGGAAAACCTGCCGGTCGCACCGCAGATCAAAAGCGCGTTGAAAAGCCTGGGCGGCGTGGTTCTGGTTGAGGATTTCTGACCCGACCCGCCACACGCCATTTGCTTGACTGCCAAGACCCCCTCGGCTAGGCGAACCCGTGCTCAAAAACAGCGAGGTTTCCATGGCCAATCCGACTCTGCTCATACTGCCCGGTGACGGGATCGGCCCGGAGGTCATGTCGGAAGTCACCAGGGTGATCGACTGGTTCGGAGCCAAACGCGGCCTGAAATTCGATGTCAGCGAGGATCTTGTCGGGGGCGCGGCCTATGACACGCATGGCGTGCCTCTGGCGGATGCCACGATGGACAAGGCGCAGGCCGTCGACGCGGTTCTGCTGGGCGCTGTGGGCGGGCCGAAATACGATGACCTCGATTTCAGCGTGAAACCCGAACGCGGGCTTTTGCGTCTGCGCAAGGAGATGGACCTTTTCGCCAACCTCCGCCCCGCGCAGTGTTTTGATGCTCTGGCCGATTTCTCGTCGCTGAAGAAAGATGTCGTCGCGGGCCTCGACATCATGATCGTGCGTGAACTGACATCGGGTGTCTATTTCGGTGAGCCCCGCGGCATCTTCGATGACAACGAAGGCGGCCGTTTCGGCGTGAACACCCAACGCTACACGACCGAAGAGATCCGCCGCGTGGCGCGTGCCGCGTTTGAACTGGCCCGTCGGCGCGGCAACAAGGTCTGCTCGATGGAGAAGGCCAATGTGATGGAAAGCGGCATTCTCTGGCGGGAAGAGGTGACCTGGGTCCATGAAAACGAATACCAGGATGTCGAGCTGAGCCATATGTATGCCGATAACGGCGCGATGCAGCTGGTGCGCTGGCCCAAGCAGTTCGATGTGATCGTGACGGACAACCTTTTTGGCGACGTTCTGTCCGATTGCGCCGCGATGCTGACAGGGTCCCTCGGCATGCTGCCCTCGGCCAGCCTGGGTGCGCCGATGGAAAGCGGACGGCCTAAGGCGCTCTATGAACCGGTCCACGGCTCGGCCCCTGATATCACCGGCCAGGGCAAGGCCAACCCGATTGCCTGCATCCTCAGCTTCGCCATGGCGCTGCGCTATTCCTTCGATCAGGGCGATGAGGCGACGCGGCTGGAAAAAGCGGTCGAACAGGTCCTGGCCGATGGCGTGCGCACTGCCGATCTGATGCAGAAGGGCGACGGCAAACCCGTCAGCACCACACAGATGGGCGATGCGATCCTCGCCGCACTGGACGCCACGATCTGACATTGAAGGCAAAGTTCGAGCCAATGTGATTTGCGTTTTCCAAGGCGGCAGATCAATCGTCTGGCGCGCATTTCATTCATCGCATCGGCTGCCGCAGCAAGGACCACGACATGCAAACCCCCCTCCGCGCCGCCGACGTGCTGGCCCAACGCCTTTACGATGCGGGGTGCCGGTTTGCCTTCGGTATGCCGGGGGGCGAGGTTCTGACCCTGATCGACGCTTTGGAGCGGGCGGGCATTAGCTTTGTGCTGGCCAAGCATGAGAACGCGGCGGGCTTCATGGCCGAGGGCGTTCATCACGTGGATGGCGCCCCGGGCATTCTGGTGGCGACCGTGGGCCCGGGCGCGATGAACGGCGTCAACGTGGTGGCCAATGCCGATCAGGACCGGGTGCCCCTGATCGTGCTGACCGGATGCGTCGATGCGGCTGAGGCGCAGACCTATACCCATCAGGTGCTGGACCACCGCAAGGTGTTCGAACCGATCACCAAAGCCACCTTCACGCTTGAGGCGGACGCCGCGGGCGTGATTGCCGACAAGGCCGTGGGCATCGCGACCGAGGGCCGCGCCGGGCCGGTGCATATCGACGTGCCGATCTCCGTGGCAGACGCCCCGGCCAAACCTGCAGCGATGCGCCGGGTTCAGCCCAGCCCCGTTGCGCCGACCGGCGCCGATCTGGATACCGCCCGCACTTGGCTGGCTGGGGCCGAACGGCCGGTCATCCTAGCCGGGTTGGATGTGTTGAAAGACGGCGCCTCGGACGCGCTGCGCGAGATGGCCGAGACATTCGGCATCCCTGTCATCACCACCTACAAGGCGAAGGGTGTTCTGCCCGAAGATCACGCCTTGTCGCTGGGTGGTGCGGGCCTGTCGCCCCTGGCTGACCGGCATCTCTTGCCGTTTCTGGCCGAGGCCGACCTCATTCTTCTGGTGGGCTACGACCCGATTGAAATGCGCCCCGGCTGGCAAAACCCCTGGGACCCGTCGACGACCCATGTGATCGACATCCACGCCGCGCCGAACCATCATTACATGCACCAAGCGACGCTCAGCTTCATCGCCGATACGGGCGCAACGCTCAGGGCTTTGTCGGCAAATCTGCCGCCCCGGCAGACATGGGGCAATGGCCAGATCGCCGCGCTGAAAGAGGCGCTGGCAGAGGCCTTTCCGACGGATGAGGAGTGGGGACCCGGTGCGGTGATCGACACCTGCCGCACGACATTGCCGCCCGAGACGATTGCCACCGTCGACAGCGGCGCACATCGTATTCTGTTGTCGCAGATGTGGGCCTGCCCTGCGCCGCGCACCTTGCTGCAATCATCAGGCCTTTGCACCATGGGCTGTGCCGTGCCACTGGCGATGGGCGCTAAGATCGCGGCCCCCAACCGGCCTGTCGTCAGCTTTTCCGGCGACGCAGGGCTGTTGATGGTGGCGGGCGAGTTGGCGACGGCGGCCGAGCTTGGCCTGCAAACCATCTTCGTGGTGTTCGTGGACGCCTCCCTGGCGCTGATCGAGCTGAAGCAGAGGCAGCGGCAGATGACAAACCGGGGCGTCGATTTCGCGCGCCATGATTACGCCGCACTGGCAACGGCCTTCGGCGGGCATGGTGTGACGGTCCGGGACCGGGGCGCATTGAAGGCGGCATTGGAAACAGCATTGTCGGCCGATCGCTTTACCCTGATCGCTGCCGATATTGAGGGGAAATCTTATGACGGGCGGATCTGACATGGGGCCTCTTGACGGTCTTCGCGTGCTCGACCTCAGCCGTATTCTGGCCGGCCCGACCTGCACGCAGCTTCTGGGCGACCTGGGCGCCGAGATCATCAAGATCGAAAACCCCAAAGGCGGCGATGACACCCGTAGCTGGGGCCCGCCCTTCGTGCCCGGCAAGGACGGGGCGCCGACTGATCTGTCGGCCTATTACCTCTGTGCCAACCGCAACAAGCTGTCGGTGGCCGTTGATATCTCGACGGCCGAGGGGCAGGAGACGGTGCGGGCGCTGGCCCGTCAATCGGACATCGTGATCGAGAATTTCAAGCCCGGTGGCTTGGCCAAATACGGGCTGGATGCGGCCGCCCTTTGCGCAGCGGATCCGGCGCTGATCTACTGCTCGATCTCGGGCTACGGGCAGACGGGCCCGAACGCGCATAAACCGGGATACGATCTGATGGCACAGGGCTTTGGCGGCATCATGTCGCTGACCGGCGAACCGGACGGCCAGCCTATGAAAGTGGGCGTGGGCATCGCCGATGTGATGTGCGGAATGTATGCCGCCGTTGGCATTCTGGCCGCCCTTCGGCATCGGGACCAGACCGGCCAGGGCCAGCATATCGACCTGTCGCTTGTCGATGCCCAGGTTGCCTGGCTGATCAACGAAGGCACCAGCTACCTGACCACGGGACAGCGCCCGATCCGGCGCGGAAACGGCCACCCGAACATCGCCCCCTATCAGGTTTTCGCAACAGCCGATGGCCACGTGATCGTCGCCGTTGGCAATGACGGGCAGTTCAAACGGTTCTGTGCATTTCTGGCGCTTGAGGCGCTGCCCGAGGACGATCGCTTTGCCACCAACAGCGCCCGGCTGAACAACCGCGAGGCGCTGGTTGAGGCCCTTAGCCCTGCACTGGCAAGCCGCTCAACCGCCGCCGTGATCGAGGGGCTTGAGGGCTGTGGCGTGCCGGTGGGGCCGGTTCAGACTTTGGACCAGGTCTTTGCCTCAGATCAGGTCGCGGCCCGCAAAATGACGGTGACGATGCCGTGTGATGACGCCGAGACGGGCAATGTGCAACTGATCGGCAATCCGCTTAAATTCTCGGCAACGCCGATCACCTACAGGCACGCACCGCCCCATCTTGGGCAGGATACCGCCGAGGTTTTGGCAAGACTAAAGATAAAGTCCTGATTGTAGGACAGAATTTTCATTGAAACATTTGTGACGCCTGCGTCATTCACGGCTCTGTGTGATGTGTGTGCGCCTTGGGGCTGATACCTCTGCCGGCAGGTGCAAAAGGTTATGGTACAAAACATGCAAGATATTTTCGGGCAAGACACGACATTGACCAGCCCAGAGGCGCTGGCGGAGTGGAACAAGACCCAGCTTGCGTTTCTTGCCCATGGCGCCGCGACGCCCACCCATCTTGCCAAAACGCTTGAAACCGCCCCCGATTTTGCACTGGGCCATGCCGTCAAAGCGATGTTCTGTATTCTTCTGGGGCGCCGCGAGGTTCTGGCGACGGCGCAGGTCGCCTTTGACGCCGCAAAAGCCGCTGAGCGCGCGACACCCGTTACCCGCCGCGAGGCGCATTTCATCGCAGCCCTTGGGGATTGGATGGAAGGCCAGCCGCGCCGCGCCCTCACGCATTTTGAAACAGCCCTGGCCGAGAACCCCACGGATACGCTGGCCATGAAACTGGATCACGCCCTCCGGTTTGTTCTGGGCGACAATCGCGGCATGCGCCGGATGATCGAAACCGTCATGCCCGCTTACACCAACGACCACCCCGGATATGGCTATCTGCTGGGCTGCCACGCCTTCGCCCTGGAGGAGACGGGCGACTACAATCGCGCCCAGATCGCAGGCCGCGAGGCTCTGCTGCTCGCGCCTGACGATGCCTGGGGGTTGCACGCCGTCGCCCATGTGCATGACATGACCGCAGATGCCGCAGGTGGCATCAAATGGCTGACCGGCCGCGAAGAGGCCTGGGCGCATTGCAACAATTTCCGCTATCACGTCTGGTGGCACAAAGCGCTGATGCATCTGGATCTGGACCAGCACGAGACGGTGCTGTCACTCTATGATCAGAAGATCCGCAGCGACAAGACCGACGATTACCGCGATATCTCAAACGCGACATCGCTGCTCAGCCGGCTTGAGCTTGACGGCGTCGATGTTGGCGACCGCTGGGAAGAGCTGGCCGATCTGTCGGCCAACCGGACCGAGGATGGCTGCCTGATCTTCGCCGATCTGCACTACCTTCTGGCGCTTGTGGGCGACCACCGCGATGACGCCATCGGCGCGTTGATGGGCCGTCTGCAACGCGACGCCGCCGAACGCCGCACCGATACGCAAAAGGCTATGGCCTGCCCGGGCCTGGCCGCGGCCGCTGGGCTGGAGGCCTTTGGTGACGCCAATTATGAGGCGGCCTTTCTGAACCTGGCCAAGGCCAGGGCCCACTTGCAGAACGCAGGCGGCAGCCATGCCCAGCGCGACGTGTTCGAGAGGCTGACGATCGACAGTGGTATCCGGGCCGGGTTTTTTGACGATGCCGAGGCCCTGCTGGCCCAGCGAACGACCCAGCGCAACGGACGTATTGACGGCTATGCGGCCGCCCGACAAAAGCTGATCCAGAACGGTCGGGGGGCTGCGCGGATCGCAGTGTCGTAGTGGCCGAAAAAGCTAGAGCTATCAGGTAATTGAAGAAGACCGCCCCCATGACCGCCACCGGCGCGATTCCACAGCAAACGATCCGCGACCCGCGATTGGATTTCTATCGCGGGCTGGCGATGTTCATCATCTTCATCGCCCATACCCCAAGCAACTGGTTCAGCAACTGGATCCCCGCCCGCTTCGGCCTGTCGGATGCGACCGAGATCTTCGTCTTCTGCTCAGGGATGGCCTCGGCCATTGCGTTCGGGCGCACCTATGACCGCCGTGGATGGTGCCTCGGCACGGCGCGGATCAGTTTCCGTGTCTGGCAGATCTACTGGGCGCATATCGCTACCTTTATGCTGACCGCGATGATGCTGGCTGCAATCGATGAATACGGTAGCTTCGACAAGGTATATATCGGCACGCTGAACCTGTGGAAATTCTTCGCCGAGCCGCAGCCCCAGCTTGTCGGCTTTTTCACACTGACCTATGTGCCAAACTTCTTCGACATCCTGCCGATGTACATGATGATTTTGGTGATGGTTCCCTTCGTCATGGCGCTGTCGCGGGTCAACCTCTGGTTGGTCGCGGCGGTGCTGGGGGCGCTGTGGTTCTTTGCCCAGGGCCGCATCCTTGAGGCGATCGGCCTTGGCGCCCTACAATTGGAACTGCCGGCCGAGCCATGGTCGGACAGGCCGTGGTTCTTCAACCCCTTCGGCTGGCAATTGGTGTTCTTCACGGGCTTCGCGCTGATGCGTGGTTGGATACCCGCGCCGCCGGTCAATACGGGTCTGATCGTGCTGGCCGCCGTGATCCTTGTCGCCGGGCTTTTCGTTTCAAGCGCCGCGATCCGGCTGATGCATCTTGATTGGGTCGCCCCCTGGCGCAGCGCCAACCAGATCTGGATCGGCAAGACCGATTTCGGCATCCTGCGCTACATCCATTTTCTGGCGCTGGCCTATCTGGGCTGGGTCGTGGCCGGGCCGCAGGGCCGATATCTGGTCGCAACCGGCACCTCGGCCCTCGCCTCGGTCTGGCGAGGGTTCGTGCGGCTGGTCACCAAGGTGGGCCAGCAATCCCTGGCCGTTTTCCTGGTCTCGATCGTTCTGTCGCGTTTCGCGGGCTTCATCCTTGACCTGACGGGCACGGCGGCAGCGCCGGTGGTGCTGGTGAACTTCGCGGGCTTCGCCCTGCTGCTGGCGACCGCCTACCTGGCTGGTTGGTTCAAAGGCCAACCGTGGCGCGGGGCGGCCAAGGCATGATCGACCGCCGCACATTCCTGGCGCTTCTGGCTGCCGCCGCGTCGTCCCGTCCAGCAGGGGCGCAAACGGCAGTGCCGTTTTCCCACGACTGGCTGGTCGACCTGGCTCGCGCAAAAGCGAAAGAGGATTATGCCCCGCGCCCGCTGATCCCCGAAGGGTGGCGCAATCTGGACTATGACCAGTTCCAGCACATCTGGTTCAATGGCCAAAAGGCGTTCTGGACCGGCACCAATCGCCCGCTCAGGCTGGATCTTTTCACAGCCGGATTGTTCGTCCAGCGGCCTGCGGCCATTCATCTGGTCGAGGGCGGACAAGCCCAGACATTGCCCTATGACTTGTCTCTTTTCGACACAACCGACCAGTTCCCCGATCTGCCTGTCGATGAAACCATGGGCTATGCCGGCATCCGCTTGCGGGCCGCCTTGAACAGACCCGACATTTTCGAAGAATTCATGGTGTTTCAGGGCGCCAGCTATTTCCGGGCCATCGGCAAGGGGCAGACCTATGGGATATCGGCCCGTGGCCTGGCGCTGCGCACCGGCGATCCTGCGGGCGAAGAGTTTCCCGATTTCACGGATTTCTGGGTGGAGGCGCCTGAGCCTGACGCCTCGGAATTCACCGTCCACGCGCTTTTGGACGGCCCCTCGGTCACCGGTGCTTACCGGTTCGACATCTCGCCCGGACTGCCTAGCCGGGTCGTGGTGTCGGCCACGCTTTTCCCGCGGGTCGATCTGACCCATGTCGGGCTTGGCGCGCTGACTTCGATGTTCCTCTTCGATGAAACGAACCGCCATCGGTTCGACGATTTTCGCCCCGCCGTTTATGACAGCGAGGGCCTGCTGATCGTGAACGGAAACGGCGAACGGCTCTGGCGCCCCCTTGCCAACCACGCCAACCTCGAGGTCAGCGCCTTTATCGATGACGGCCCGCAGGGCTTTGGCCTGATGCAGCGCGACCGCGACCCGGAAAGCTTTGCCGACCTCGAAGCGCATTACGAGGCGCGCCCCTCGCTCTGGATCACGCCCGAGGGGGATTGGGGGCCCGGCGCGGTGGAGTTGGTCGAGATCCCCGCCGATCGTGAGATCTATGACAACATCGTGGCCTATTGGCGCCCGTCTGAGGTCATGTCTGCCGGCGCGCAATACAGCTTTGGGTATCGGATGGAATGGGGCGACGATCCGATTGGTCTGCCGGATGTGGCACGGGTCATCAATACCCGCATAGGCAAGGGCTTTGACCAGATCAAAACAGTCGTGGCCATCGATTTCGCGCCACACGCCGCTTTCGACGACCCGTTAGACGGCCTCGACGTGCTGGTCCGTGGCACATCGGGCGAGGTCTCGGCCGGAGTGTTGCAGCGCAACCCCGGCACCGGCGGTGTGCGTCTAAACTTCAGTTTTCTGCCGGGGGACGCCCGCATCATCGAGTTCCGCGCCCAATTGCTGCGTGCGGACCGCTCGGTGACCGAGGTTTGGTTGTATCGATGGACCGCGTGATGCGCATCATGCCCCCCGAGGCCCCGCTGGCGCGCCCGATCCAGATCTTGGACCGGCCACACCAGGATTGCTCGGCGCCCGGTGTGGCGGGTCGCTCGGCCACGTTCTGGTGGCGCATTCTGACATTCGTGCCCGCGCTTCTGATCACCTCCGGCATCGTCGCAATGATCGCCGATTGGTTCGCCATGGCCGGGCTCTACCCCCTGGAAATCGCGATCATCGTGTTGATCGCGCTGACGTTTTTCTGGATCGCCTTCTCATTGTCGACCAGTGCCGTCGGTGTCGGCAGCCTGTTTTTGAAACAAAGGCGCAATCCTGCACAAACATCGCCCGCTTCGCAAAAGGTGGCCCTCTTGATGCCTGTCTACAACGAGGCACCGGCGGACGTGTTCGGCAATGCGGCGGCGATGATGCTGGCGCTGGCCAAGGAACGAAGCCTGCACGCGTTCACGCTGTTCATCCTGTCCGACACGCGCGGAGAGGCCGCCGCCGCGTTGGAAGAGCGCGCCTTCTTCAACCTCAAAGCCCGGCTGCCGCAAGGCGCCCAGGTTTATTACCGTCGCCGCGCGCTCAACACCGATCGCAAGGTCGGCAATCTGGCCGATTGGGTTGAGAATTGGGGCGGTGGCTACGATGCCATGCTGGTCCTTGATGCAGACAGCCTGATGAGCGGTGAGGCCATCGTGGCGCTGACCGATGCCTTGGCGGGCGACCCGGCGGCGGGCCTTGTCCAGTCATTTCCGACGATCTTCGGCGCCCGCACCGTCTTTGCCCGCGTTCAGCAGTTTTCGAACCGTATCTACGGGGCGCCTCTGGCCGAGGGCCTCAGCCGCTGGACCGATCAGGAGGGCAATTATTGGGGCCACAACGCCATCATCCGAACGCGGGCCTTCGCGTCATGCGCCGGTCTGCCGCGCATGCGGTCGCGCCGGGGTGGCGATGGCGACCTGATCCTCAGCCATGATTTCGTCGAGGCCGGTCTTTTGCGGCGCGCGGGCTGGGCTGTGCGGTTTCTGCCGCGCGTGCAAGGCAGCTATGAAGAAGTGCCCGCCACGTTGATCGACTACATCTTGCGCGACAGACGCTGGTGTCAGGGCAATCTGCAACATCTCAGCCTGCTGTCGTCACGCGGGTTTCACATCATGTCGCGGTTTCACATGGTGAGCGGCGCCATGGGGTATCTGATGTCGCCCGCCTGGTTTGCGCTTTTGATCATCTGGGCGCTGGTCGGCGATGGCGATCAGGGCAATGTCGTTCAGTATTTCAGCGGCTACGACCCGCAGGTGAACTGGCCCACGATGTCGACCGGAAACAGCCTTGTCATCCTGGCTTTCATGTATGCGATGCTGCTGTCGCCCAAGGTATTGGGCGCGGGGATGATCCACAAAGCCGGCCTTCGGCTGCGCGATCTTGGTGGTGTCTGGCAATTCATGATCTCCCTGTCGTTGGAAATCGCTTTGTCCATCGCCTATGCGCCGGTGCTGATGGTGCAGCAGACCAAGTCGGTTGTGCTTTATCTGATCGGCCGGCGCGAAGCATGGACACCCCAGAACAGGCGCGGCGGGCATTATCCGCTGCCGGTCATGGCCAAATTCCACGCTATTGAAACGGTGCTGGGCTGCGGGCTGCTTCTGGGCATGTCGCTGGGTCTGGTGACATTGTGGCTCTTGCCCATCGCGCTCAGCCTTGCGGCGGCGATTGCGCTGTCAGCCCTCAGCGGCGCGGATCTTTCCACGCGGCGCTGGTCGGCGCGGCATATGGGGACGCCCGAGGTGATGAATGCCCCGCCGATCATCCGCCGCGCCATGGTTGAGCGGCGGCGCGCCGCGCGCGCGCTCGAGGCCGCAAACCAGATCGCAGCAGAATAACCACGTTTACAGCGCCTCGTACCAATCCAGCACCATGGCAGCCCAACCGGGCGGAATGCCATGAGCCCCTGGATGCAGGGCGAATTCCAGCGCCGTGTCGGGGGCGCACTCTTCCCATTTGCGGCGCCAGAAATCATCGGTCATCGCAAAGCTGTCAGGGCGCAACAGGGCGCAGCCATTTTCGGCCCGCCAGACCTGCATCGCCTGCCAGACATCGCCCTGATAGATCGCGCCACCGCCCAAGGGCCGCCCCTCCAGCGGCACAGTCTGATCCCGCCAGCCATGGGTATGGAAAAGGCGCACAGGGCCCGCGCAATCGGTGGGCTCAGGCTTCCAAAAGCTGCCGCCGACAGGCGCATAGGCCCGAAAGCCTTGCGGATCCGCGCAGGCGAAATAGCTGGTCATCGATCCACCCACGGAAAAGCCGGCAAGGATCATCTGGTCGCGATCCAACCCAAACCGCGCGGCCGCATCGTCGGCCACGGCATTCAGAAACGCGACCTCGTCACGGTTTTGCGGCCGCTCGGGATGAAAGTACCAACCGGTGCCGAAGGGGCCCGGGCGCTCCAGCCCATCGACGGCGATGAACGCATAGCCCCGCTCCAGAACGCGGTTCACCATGCCGGTATTGCGCATCGCCCCCTGCCCCGATCCGCCCGCGCCGTGCAACCAGATCATGGCCGGCATGGCGTTGCCGCCTGCACCCTCGGGCAAGGCGATGTGATAGGTACCGCCCGACACCTCGCAGGGCTCGGGGCTGTCGCCACACCCCGCCCGCGCCGTGCCAGGCATCAGCAACAAGACAACCAGAGCACTCAGCAGATGTCGCATGTCAGCCAACCTCTTCAATGGGAAGGCCGCGGGCGATCCAGCCGGGCCCGGCAGATGAACCCAGCATGCCCTCGGGAACATCGATGATCCGGGTGAACCCCGCTTCAGTCAGTCGTCGCGCCAATCTGGCCGATCGGACACCGCGGGCGCAGATCAGCGCGATCGGCGCGCTCTTGTCCTGCGCCGCCACGGCACCAAGCGCATCGATGAAGTCGTCGCTCCGCATGTCAAGGCGATGGGCGCCTTGAGCGCTGCCGCTTGCCTCCCATTCGTCGGGCCGCCGAATATCCACCAGCACGATACGACCCTCCTGAAGGGCCCGATACGCATCGGGCGCGCTCAGCACCTCGGCCCCCGCAACACCGGGCGAGATGTAAAGCCACCTGGGCTGCATGGCGACCACGGCACCGCCCACACCAAGGGCGGCGAGGGCCAAAACAACGGAACGGCGCGACAGGCGCATTTGGGGGGCCTCACCCGAGATGAATTCCAATCCCACCCGTTTTACAGATTTCGCCGCCTCGAGGTGGATTGTTTTTCTGACATTTCCGTGTGGTTCCGGATCGGCTGGCTTGTCGGTCAGGCCAGCGTCGGCAAGGGCGGCTCCATAATCCCATTGCAGCGCCCGGCACCTCTGGCCCTGTTGCATGCAGGCCCCTCTGTGGTATCCGGCCTCCAGGCAAAGTGCAGAGGCGCAGAATGGACGATCTTCGGGACAAGTATCTGGCGGCAATCGCAGGCGCTGTGGATGAGGCCGGGCTGGAGGAGGTGCGGCTGACGGCCCTTGGCAAGAAGGGCGAGATCAGCCTGAAGATGCGCGAGCTTGGAAAGATGTCGCCCGAGGAACGTCAGGTGGCCGGCCCCGCGCTGAACGGCCTGCGCGATGAGATCGACACGGCGCTGAAGGCCCGCAAGGCCGCGCTCGCCGATGCCGCGCTGGATGAGCGACTGAAGGGCGAATGGCTGGACGTGACGCTGCCCGGCCGCCGCCGCCCGGCGGGCACAATCCACCCCGTCAGCCAGGTCACCGAAGAGGTCACCCAGATCTTCGCCGATATGGGCTTCGCGGTGGCCGAGGGGCCGCAGATCGAGAGCGATTGGTATAATTTCGACGCGCTGAACATGGCGCCCGAACACCCCGCCCGGCAAGAGCATGACACGTTCTTCATGGCCCGCGCCGAGGGCGACAACCGCCCGCCCCACGTGCTGCGCACCCATACCAGCCCCGTGCAGATCCGCCACATGGCCGAGCATGGCACGCCCACCCGCGTGATCGCGCCGGGCCGCGTCTACCGCATGGATATGGACCAGACCCACACCCCGATGTTCCACCAGATCGAGGGGCTGGCGATCGACCGCGACATCTCGATGGCACAGCTGAAATGGGTGCTTGAGGAATTCTGCCGCGCGTATTTTGAGGTCGACCACGTCGAACTGCGCTTCCGCGCCTCGCACTTCCCCTTCACCGAACCCTCGGCCGAGGTCGACCTGCGCTGTTCCTGGGAAGGCGGCCAGCTAAAAGTGGGCGAGGGCGACAGCTGGATGGAGATCCTGGGCAGCGGCATGGTGCACCCCCATGTGCTGTCCTCGGCCGGGGTGGACCCGACCGAATGGCAGGGCTTTGCCTTCGGCATGGGCATCGACCGGATCGCCATGCTGAAATACGGCATCCCCGACCTCCGCGCCTTCTTCGAGAGCGACCTGCGGTGGCTCAGGCACTACGGGTTCTCGGCGCTTGACATGCCGACGGTGAGCGGGGGGTTGAGTAGGTGAGTCTGGGAAGTGCACTTAACAGATACGCTGGAAAATTAGTCAAAGACTTTGACTTGCTTATTCTGGGACATAATTTCGAACCCGACGCCCCAATCGGCGCCGGATTGACGAACGAGCGATACATAGAGTCTAGCGAGGACGCGCTTTCAAGAATTGACACAAAAGCGGGCGCATTACTTACGCACATTTCAATGATGATCGCTGCTGCCACATTCATGATATCCGGAGATGCCGCAGCTACCATTGAGAATGTCATTATCGGTGGAGAGATAGTGGTCTATATCTTTCTGGCGCTTTGTTGCATCCGGTGCATCATCTATCGGGATCTGCTAAGGGCGCATGGCGGACAAACAGACCCTGACTTCAAGAACTATCTTAAGGGCATCCGGGAAGATGTGATTAGGTCAGGAATGATCCTAAACTTCGCACTCCGTTGGACCTTCTTCGTTACTTTCTTATTCATGCTTTCGGCTATCGTGCATGTAATCCTGTAAGGCTAAGTCAATTGAAACTCACCCTCTCCCGGCTCCGTGAGCATCTCGAGACCACCGCCTCGGTGGGCAGGATCGCCTATGCGCCGACTGACCTGCGGGCGTTCTTTGAAAGTAACTCGCGGTGGCTGTGGCTCTGCCGGTTCGCGACGTTCAAAATGCTGGCGCTGAGCGGGGGGCGAGCAGGTGCGTAACGTTATCGATCCCGAAACCAGAAGAAATATTCGCCTGAACCTTTGGGACGCCATATCTGAAATCTCGGATCTCGACTTTCAGCGGAAGGCTTGGGATCAAATCGATAGCCCTCACTTTGCGTATGTCGAATTCTGCGAATGTTTTTTTGACTGCCTGCCGAACGGTGTTCAGGCGGCGGCCGAATATGGGTCGATCACCGAAGAAGAGGCGAGGGTACTCGCACCGCTATTCGATGCGATCGAAGCGCACAAATCACCGACAGGAAGCGACTATGACGATGCCGCAATTTTGCGCGATCCGAATTGGCACGAGGTTGTGAGAATTGCAGAGATTTGCCGCCGCTCGCTCGTAAGCCTTGTCGACAGCGAAGAAGCCAATCGGTTGTCTCGCGCGAGAAACCAAGCCTGTCTTGAGAAACTGAATGCATGCCAACCATGAAACCCCTCCTCTCCTGGCTCTATAACCATCCCGGCACCATGGCGTCGCTGACCGCGGTTGCTCTGTGGTGGGTGGTTTATGGGTTTGAAGGGGGCTTGGGGGCCGCGTGGGTTGAGCTTGAGGCGCTTTGGCGTGGGGTTGGCGTGGTTACGCCATCGTTTGAGGGGGTGCTTCTGCGCCTGCTCGCTCTGGCGCTGCTCTATTACGCCTTGATCGTCACGTCCGATTACCGCAAGCGGCGCGCCTTTGCGCGGAGCGTCGGAACTCTCGATACCGAGGCGCTCTATGCCCAGTTCCACCATGCCATGTTCACCGTTGCCGCCTATATCCAGCGCAGGTTCGCCCCGCAGATCCCCAAGCGGATTGCCGAGGATGCGCTGGTGCTGGCCACCGTTCTGCGCGAGGTGATCGAGGTGCGCGCAGGCGGGACACCGCCACGGTCATACCTGCGTTCGCGCCGCGAACTCTGGCGTATCGCCGCGGCCCTGCCCGCCCCGGCACAAGGGACAGCCCGCCCATGACAACTGACCTCTCCACAATGGTCCGGCTGATGGACCGCTACCTGATGCCCGGCGCCGACAAGCTGAGCCTGCGCCCCGTCTGTGTCGATGTCGATGCCGATGTCGGCGTCAACGATATGGATGTCGCGGAGGCGCGCGAAATCATGTCTGAAATCGATGCCAAATCCTCGGCGCTGCTGGCGGTGCTGGCGATCATCCTGGCGGCCTCGGCTTTCATCTTTTCGCTCGACCAGACATGGGTGGCGCTGGCGCTGATGTTTGCGCAGGTGGCCACGATTTCGGCCTCGATCCTGTTCCTTCTGCGCTGCCTGATCTATGAACCCTCGCCGCGGCTGCGACACGTGTTCGAGATGGGCGCGGTGCAGAACGACCATCACCTGCAGATCGAGGCGATCAAGCAGGTGCGCTATTTCAACCGGGTGATCGTGCTGACGGTGATCACCTCGGTTCTGTTTTTCGTCATGGCCCTCTTGGTGGGCGTGGATGCGATGATGATGGCCGATGACGGGTGACAAGAACGGCTGTAAAAGGCCCGGGCCGGACGGCCATGGGTAAGAAGGAAAAGATGCGATGAAATTCACGATCTCCTGGCTGAAAGACCATCTTGAGACCACCGCCTCGGTGGACGAGATCGCCTACGCGCTGACCGATCTGGGGCTGGAGGTGGAGGAGATCCACAACCCCGCCGATCGTCTGGCCGATTTCACCATCGGGTTCGTGAAGAAGGCCGAAAAGCACCCCGATGCCGACCGCCTGCGCGTCTGCGTGGTCGAGACCGATGAGGGCGACAAGCAGATCATCTGCGGTGCGCCCAATGCCCGGGAAGGCATCCGCGTGGTGGTGGCCAAGCCCGGGACCTATGTGCCTGGCATCGACACGACGATCCAGGTGGGCAAGATCCGGGGCGTCGAGAGCCATGGCATGATGGCGTCCGAGCGCGAGATGGAGCTGTCGGATGAGCATGACGGGATCATCGAGCTGCCGTCTGGCGAGGTGGGCGAGCGCTTCGTTGACTGGCTGGCCGCGAATGATCCCGCCAAGGTCGACCCGATGATCTACATCAAGATCACGCCGAACCGCCCCGATGCGTTGGGCGTGCGCGGCGTGGCGCGCGATCTGGCGGCGCGGGGTCTGGGCGTGCTGAAACCCGAGAGCGTCGAACCCGTCAAAGGCGCGTTCCCCAGCCCGATTGCGGTAACCATCGATGACGCGTTGAAGGCCGAGGGTTGCCCGTATTTTGCGGGCCGCGTGATCCGCGGCGTGAAGAACGGGCCAAGCCCCGACTGGCTGCAGGCCCGGCTGCGCGCGATTGGCCTGAGGCCCATTTCGGCTCTGGTCGATATCACGAACTTCTTCACCTATGGTTGGAACCGGCCCCTGCACGTGTTCGATGCCGACAAGGTGAATGGCAATCTGCGCGTGCACCCCGCAAAGGGCGGCGAGACGATCCTGGCGCTGGACGGTAAGGAATATCGGTTCGGCGAGGGCCAGATGGCGATCTCGGACGATAATGGCCCTGAAAGCATCGCGGGCATCATGGGCGGGGAGGAAACGGGCTGTACCGACGACACGGTGAACGTGTTCATTGAGTCCGCGTATTGGACGCCCATCGTGGTGGCCGCGACGGGTCGCGCGTTGAAGATCAACTCCGATGCGCGGTATCGGTTTGAGCGGGGCGTCGACCCCGCCTTCACCCTGCCGGGGCTTGAGATGGCGACGCGGATGATCCTGGACCTCTGCGGTGGCGAGGCGTCCGAGCTTGTCTCGGACGGCACGGTGCCGGTGTCGGACCGCGCCTACAAGCTCGACCCGCAGCGGGTGGTCAGCCTGGTCGGCATGGACATCCCCGCCGATGAGCAGCGCCGGACGTTGGAGGCGTTGGGCTTTCACCTGAAGGGTGACATGGCGCATCCGCCAAGCTGGCGCCCCGATGTGCTGGGCGAGGCCGATCTGGTCGAGGAGATCGCGCGCATTGCCTCACTCACGCAATTGCAGGGCAAGCCCCTTCCCCGCGCGCGGCCCGGCGTGCCCGCGCCCGTGCTGACGCCGATGCAACGGCGCGAGACAATGGCGCGGCGCACCTGCGCGGCGCTGGGCTACAACGAATGCGTGACCTACAGCTTCATCGACAGCGCTGCGGCGGCCCTGTTCGACGGCGGTCAGGACGCCACGCGGCTGGAAAACCCGATCTCGTCCGAGATGACGCATATGCGGCCCGCTCTGCTGCCAGGCCTGATGCAGGCGGCGGCGCGCAATCAGGCCCGTGGGTTCATGGACCTGGCGCTCTTCGAAGTCGGCCCCGCCTTCCATGGCGGCGAGCCGGGCGAGCAACATCTGTTGGTCTCGGGCCTTCTGGTCGGGCGGACGGGCCCGAAGGACGTGCATGGCGAACAGCGGCCCGTCGATGTCTACGACGTCAAGGCCGATGCCGAGGCCGTTCTGGCCGCTATCGGCGCGCCGGCGAAGGTGCAGATCCTGCGCGGCGCGCGCGAATGGTGGCATCCGGGGCGCCACGGGATGATCTGCCTCGGGCCCAAAAAGGTGCTGGGCGTCTTCGGCGAGGTGCATCCAAAGGTTCTGCGCGAGATGGATCTGAAAGGCCCTGCGATGGCCTTCACCATCTGGCCGGAAGAGGTGCCGATGCCGCGTTCGGCCGCAACAACCCGCGCCGCGCTGACGATCAGCGATCTGCAGGCGGTAGAGCGTGACTTCGCCTTCGTAGTCGACGCCGAGGTCGAGGCGCTGACACTGATCAATGCAGCCCAGGGCGCCGATAAGGCGCTGATCGAAAGCGTGCAGGTCTTCGACGAATTCATCGGCGGGTCCCTGGGCAAGGGTCGCAAGTCGCTGGCCATCGCAGTGCGGCTGCAGCCCATCGACAAGACCCTGACCGAGGACGAGATCGAAGCAGTCTCGGCCCGGATCGTCGAGAAGGTGGCGAAAGCCACCGGTGGGACGCTGAGGGGATGAAGGCCGCCGCCCTCGCCGTTTTGCTGGGTCTCTATCCCATGGCGGCGATGGCGGACCTTTGCATCCTACCGCTGGAGGGCGGCGCGCCCGAGAAACAGATCGAGCGCGAGCAGCCGCATCGGATCATCTCGAACTCAAAAGCCATCACCGGGTTTCCATATGTCCTCGCGCGTCCTTGGAACCGCCGGGGCGGACCACTCATGACCGTGCGCGAAATGAGCTATGAGCCACTCGGCACCGCATTTCCGAACAGCCCGATCTTCGACGACTTCACCCCGCCACGATCCGACGGCAGTGTCTGGGGCTGGGGCTGGCACAGCGAAGGACTCTATCGTCTGGCACCCGGCACTGATGTGTTCCTGCCGGTGCCCGGAACTGAAAATGGGCGACGCTTCACCTATGATCGATCCGAAGGTCGGCTCTATATGCTACTCCGCCAGCAACTCTTCGAAGTCGACGAGACGGGAACGGCCATTCTCTCTGACCATGGCGGCTGGACGCTTTCCGACGATCCCCTCCGTACCCAGCCCGATCCCCTCTATCCCCGAGAGGCTACGTTGCCGCAGTTTGTACCTCCACTTGGGGTGCATCTGGCGGCAATCGAAGAGGAAGATGTCCTGTGGATGCGAGAGCCCGACGGCACCTGGCGACCACTCGATCATGGTGGGCCGATCCAAAACGCATACGAGGTCCAGAAAGGTCGCTGGCATGATGACCCTGTCGAAGGGATCTTGACGCTTCTGATTGGGGATGTGGGGCTTGTCTTTGACGCGCGGGCCATGGGAGAGGCCCACATGCTCTACCGTTTTGACAGAATTGGTGGGGGCGCCTTTCCGGAAGGTCAAGCAGCCCTAATCTGGGAGGCACCAGAGCGGTTGGGCCGTATCGCGCGCTGGCTGGGTGTCGTGCCCAAGCCGCCCAGGCCAAGATGGGTGACACGTCAAGGGTTGGTGGCCGTCACCGAGGCGGACCTGACCACCTCCTTCCGAGCCCCGCCGAGACCACCTAGTCGTGGCGTTTCCGGGCATCGCGTTTTGAACTTGCCCGAATTCGATACGTTTCTGATCACCCACGAGACGGGTCAGTCGATCTATCGCGAGGGCCGGATCGAGATTCTGCCACAATTGTCGCGCGACGCCGTGGGTAAGACGATTTTCGTACATCGATTTGGTGGGCGGGTGTTCCTGTCATCTCTGCAAGGTTTTTATGAGCTCGATGCCATGATGAACGCCACGCCCCTGTCATGGCCTGCGCCCCAGCATAAAGCCTGGGACGTGATCGAAGCCCCCGGGCTGGGCGGCGCCCTTTTCAAGGCCCGCGCCACGGATGAGGTCTGGTTCACAACCAACGGGCGGCAGTTCGAACGGGTGGAGAACCGCACAGGCGCCGCGCGGGTCGCCTTCGGTGCCGAACTGCCAGACCGCCCCGCCATGCTGGCCGCGTCCAGCGCCGGGGCCGCGTTGATCCTGGCCTGTCCATGAGCGCCCTTTGCGGATTGCATCCCCGCGGTTAAGCTACGCCCCAGACCCGACGGCGACGGATCGGCCCCAAGGTGCGGATGAGCAAAGGATGGAAGACGCAATGACACTGAACATCTACCTCTCGGGCGAAATCCATACCGGTTGGCGCGAGGAGATCATGGACGGCGCCAAGGGCCTCGATGTGACGTTCAGCGGCCCGGTCACCGATCACGCGGCCAGCGATGATTGCGGCGTGGCCATTCTGGGGGCTGAGGCCGACAAGTATTGGCACGACCACAAGGGCGCGATGGTCAATGCGATCCGCACCCGCAAGGGCATTGCAGACGCTGACGTTGTGGTCGTGCGGTTTGGCGATCAGTACAAGCAGTGGAACGCGGCCTTCGACGCGGGCTATGCGGCAGCCCTTGGCAAATCACTGATCATCCTGCACGGGCCCGACCATGCCCATGCCTTGAAAGAGGTCGATGCCGCCGCGCTGGCGGTGGCCGAACGACCCGCTCAGGTGGTGGAGATTCTACGCTATGTGCTGACCGGGGCCTTGCCGGACTGAGCGCCCATGGAGTTCGACTATGTCATCGTCGGCGGCGGCTCGGCCGGATGCGTTCTGGCCGCGCATTTATCCGAAGACCCTGGCACCAGCGTCTGTCTGATCGAGGCGGGCGGGCGTGGCGACAGCCTGTTGGTGCGGGCCCCCGCTCTGGTCGCGGCGATGGTCTCGGGCCGGCCCAAGCTGAACAATTGGGCGTTTCGCACCGTACCGCAGCCGGGTCTGAACGGGCGGCGCGGGTTCCAGCCGCGGGGTCGCGCCTTGGGCGGGTCATCGGCGATCAATGCGATGCTTTATGTGCGCGGGCACCCCAGCGATTACGACGATTGGGCCGATCTGGGCGCCGAGGGGTGGAGCTGGGACGAGGTGCTGCCCTATTTCCGCCGCGCGGAGGGGAATACGCGCGGCGCCGACGCGCTGCATGGTGCGGACGGCCCACTGGCGGTGCGCGACCAAAGCGCGCCGCGCGAGATCACCCAGGCCTTCATTGCTGCCTGCGAGACCGCCCAGATCCCCGCAACCGAGGATTTCAACGGACCCAGCCAAGAGGGCGCCGGCCTCTATCAGGTCACGCAGTTCTCAGATGGGCCGCATGCGGGCGAGAGATGCTCGGCGGCGGCGGCCTACCTGTTTCCGGTGATGGGCCGGGCAAACCTGACCGTGCTGACCAACACACTGACCGAGAAGGTGGTGCTGGAGGACGGTCAGGCCGTCGGAGTGCAGGCGAAAGGCCGTCAGATCAGGGCGCGGCGCGAGGTGATCCTGTCGGCGGGGGCCTTCGGATCACCGCACTTGCTGCTTCTGTCTGGCATCGGCCCCGAGGATGAATTGCGCGCACATGGCCTGCCCATTGCCCATGCTTTGCCAGGGGTCGGCACGAACCTTCAGGACCATCTGGACCATACGCTGAGTTGGCACTCACGCCGGCCCGATGTCGTGGGACTGAACCCGGCGGGCCTGGCCCGGCTGGCGCGGGCGGCCTGGCAATGGCGGCGCGACGGGTCGGGCGCCTTCGCCTCGCCTATGGTCGAGGCGGGGGCGTTCTTCCGCAGCCAGCCCGGGGTGACGCGGCCAGACCTCCAAGTGCATTTCGTCATCGGTATCGTCGATCAACACATGCGCAAGGTGCATCTGGCCAACGGCTACTCGGCGCATATCTGCGTGCTGCGCCCGGAAAGCCGCGGGTCGGTCGGGCTGCAGGACATCGACCCGGCAAGCCCACCGCGCATCGACCCCGGCTATCTGTCGGCCCCGGCCGATCTGGCGACGATGATGGCCGGCGTGCGGCGGCTGGAGGCGATCATGGAGGCTGAGGCGTTGGCGCCGTGGCGGGGCAAGCGCCTCTATCCCCATGACGGCAGCGATGCCGGGCTTGAAGCCGATATCCGCGCCCGCGCCGACACGATCTATCACCCCGTCGGCACCTGCGCGATAGGCCGGGGCGACATGGCGGTGGTCGACCCCGAATTGCGGGTGCGAGGGGTGCAGGGCCTGCGGGTGGTTGATGCCTCAATCATGCCGCGCCTCATCGGCGGCAACACCAACGCACCGACGATCATGATCGCCGAGAAGGCGGCGGACATGATCCGTGGCGTTGGTTGAGATTCCGGCTCAGCCAGCCCGGAATCAAGCTGAAGGCGCCGGGCAGCGCCTGCCCGTCCCGGCGGGCTGGCGCTTTGACCATCGACGCGCTTCGGTCGGATTGGAGATGCACATGGCCACCATAAAGCGCGTCGCACCAAGCGGTGCTGCGCCATCCCACGGGCAGACACGGCCCGGCCTGTGTCGCGCTTTTTGGTGACTCCGGTTCCTTGGTGCCGGCCCGCCGTACAGATGCGGGCCTTCGATGCTGCCGGGTGGGAAAATTCAAGGTCAAATGCATCCCCACCCGCACGCCGCGCCACCCTATTCGCGGGGCGGCTGCACCAGGCCGCGCTGGACAGCCGGGCGGGCCAGGAACCGGTCAAGATAGGCGACCGTGTTGGTATGATCGCTCCACCCCACCATGTCCTTCGCGCCGTAGAAATCGAGCGCCCTTAGCCACGGGGCCACGGCGATATCGGCAATGGAATACGTGCCCGTCAGCCATTCCTTGCCCTCAAGCTGCTTCTCGACCACGGCCAAAAGGCGCTTGGCTTCGTCGACATAGCGTTCGCGGGGGCGCGGGTCGTCGACCTCGGCGCCTTTGAATTTCACGAAGAACCCCATCTGCCCGAACATCGGACCAACGCCACCCATCTGGAACATCAGCCATTGCAGCGTGCTGGCGCGGCCCTGGCCGGAGGTGGGCAGAAGCTGGCCGGTCTTCTCGGCCAGATAGATCAGGATCGCGCCGCTTTCAAACAGCGTGATCGGCGCGCCGTCGGGGCCTTTCGGGTCGATGATCGCGGGGATCTTGTTGTTGGGGTTCAGCGATAGAAACTCAGCACTCTTCACGTCGGCATCGGCCAGCGTGACGGTGTGTGGATCATAGTCCAGACCCATCTCCTCAAGCGCGATCGACGCCTTCACCCCGTTCGGCGTCGGGAAGGAGTAAAGCTGGATCGCCTCGGGGTTCCTAGGCGGCCAGCGTTTGGTGATCGGGAAAGCGGACAGATCGGTCATGGGAAGATCCTTTGAAATCAGAGTGCGGAATTACACCTAACCCCTTTCGCCCGCGAAAAAACCCATCGGATGTGTGTGATTTCATGCTACGCGATGTGCGTCACCGCGCGAAGCGGGACATGGGACTAGGAAACCTGTTGTGGGGACGAACGTATGATTCAAGAGTTCAAGGATTTCATCGCCAAGGGCAATGTCATGGACATGGCCGTCGGCATCATCATCGGCGCGGCCTTTACCGCGATCGTGACCAGCCTTGTGGGCGATCTGATCAACCCGATCATCGCGCTGTTCACCGGCGGTATCGATTTCTCGGGCTGGTTCTACGTGTTGGGCGATGGCGCATGCGCCTCGGTTGAGGCTTGTACAGAGGCCGGGATCTCGGTCTTCGCGGTCGGCAACTTCCTGATGGCCGTGATCAACTTTCTGATCATCGCGTTTGTGGTGTTCATGCTGGTCAAGATGGTCAACCGAATCAAATCGGCGGCTGAAAAACCCGACGATGTGGCGCCCGAGGTCGATACGGGCCCCTCCGAGAAAGACATCCTGATCGAAATCCGCGACGCATTAAAGGCGCGCGCATAGACCGGCTTAAAACACGTCATCTCAAAGGCCCGCCAATCGGCGGGCCTTTTGCTTTCGACGTCTGTTCTATGACAGCGCGTTTCGGCGTTTATGCTTTCCATCGCTCAAGATTGACGCTATCTCCAAGGTCACTCTGGGGAGGAGACATGAGTTTGGAAGACCGTCCTTGGACGGCCTTTTATGGCCCGTCTGTCCGCAAGGAAATCACGTCGACACATTACCGGACGATCGGTGACCTGATCGGCGCCGCAGCCCATCTTTATGGCCGGAAGCCTGCCTTCACCGCCTGCCTGCCCAACGGCATGAACGGAACGCTGACCTTCGATCAGGTTGACGAGATGTCGGACGCGCTGGCCGTCTACCTGCGCGAGATTGCGGGGCTGGAACGGGGCGACCGCGTGGCGCTGCAAATGCCCAACGGGCTGTCTTTTCCCATAGCGGCCTTCGCGGTGTTCAAGGCCGGGTGCATTCTGGTCAACGTCAACCCGCTCTACACCTCGGAAGAGATGGCCAAGCAGTTCGAGGATGCCGAGCCGAACGCGCTGATCATCGTGGATATGTTCGCCGACAAGCTGCCGGGCGCGATCAAGGGGCATCCTATCCCCAACATCATCGTCACCCAGGTGGCCGAATTCCTGCCCGCGATGCCGCGGGGCATCGTGCGGCTGGTTCAGAAGTATTGGGACAAGACCCTGCACCCGATCGATCTGCCGCATATCCGCCTGCCCGAGGCTCTTGCAGCCGGCCGCGCCAAGCGTGCGGCCCAGAGCATCGCGGTTGAGGAATATCGCACCGATATCGCCCCCGATGACACTGCCTGCCTGCAATATACCGGCGGCACCACGGGTGTCTCGAAAGCCGCGATGCTGAGCCATGCAAACCTGATCATGAACATGGAACAAACCATGGAGATGATCAGCGGCGTCGAGAAAGGCAAGGAAGTCGCGCTGACCGCCCTGCCGATGTATCACATCTTTGCCTTCACCGTGAATTTGCTGGGCTTCTATTCGCTGGGCGCGCGCAGCATTCTGATCCCCAATCCGCGACCCCTGTCGAACCTCAAACGGGCGTTCGAGAACTACAAGATCACGTGGATGAGTGGGGTCAACACGCTGTTCAACGGGTTGACGAACGAGATCTGGTTTCAGGACACGCCGCCCAAGCACCTCAAATTCGCCTCGGCCGGCGGCATGGCCCTGCAAAGCAGCGTGGCCGAGCGTTGGGAAGAGGTGACCGGCAAGCCCGTGCTGGAGGGGTACGGCCTGACCGAATCCTCGCCCGTGCTGACCTTCAACCCCCTTGGCAAGACGCGCGCGAACTCGATCGGCATCCCGGTTCCCTCGACGCTTGTGCGGTGCCTCGGCGAAGACGGCACGCCCGTCGGGTTGGGCGAACCGGGCGAACTGGCCGCCAAGGGCCCCCAGATCATGAGGGGCTACTGGAAGAAACCCGACGAGACCGCGAAGACCTTGCGCGACGGATGGCTTCTGACCGGCGATATCGCGACGATGGACAAGGACGGATATTTCCGCATCGTCGACCGCAAGAAGGATATGGTCCTCGTCTCGGGCTTCAACGTCTATCCAAATGAGATCGAGGATTGTCTGGCCCGCCATCCCGGCGTGATGGAGGCTGCGGTGATCGGCGTGCCGGATGGTGCCTCGGGCGAGGCGGTGAAGGCCTTCGTCGTGCCGCATGACACCGCCCTGACCGAGGCCGATATCCGCGCCTATTGCAAGCAGCATCTGACGAATTACAAGGTGCCCAAGACGGTCGAATTCCGCGACGATCTGCCCAAATCGAATGTCGGCAAGATCCTCCGCAAGGATCTGCGCGCCGAAGAAATTGCAAAGAGGGATGCCGCCTGATGCGCGGCGGCACCGGACCCTCACCCAATCGCAGGTAGTTTTTCACCATGGTCGGACCACTTGAACAGGCCATCCTGGCGCTCATGATCTTCGTGATCATGCTGGGGATGGGGGCGTCGCTGACGCCGCGCGATTTCGTCCTGGCGCTGAAGCGGCCTTACGGGCTGATGATCGGGGTCATCTCACAATATGGCTTCATGCCGCTGATCGGCTTTCTGCTGGCCGTCAGCCTGCCGGTGCCCGAGCCGATCAAGGTGGGCATCCTGATCATGGCCTGCATGCCGGGCGGCACGACATCGAACATCTTCACCTATTTCTCGAAGGGAAATCTTGCCTTGTCGGTGCTGATGACGGTGACATCGACGGTCTTCGGTGTGCTTTTGATCCCTTTGGTCCTGGTGCTCTATGCCGGCGCGCTCGATCTGGATATCCCGCGCGAGAACATCATCGCGACGCTGGTGCTATTGCTGCTGCCGGTCGCGATCGGGATGGTGCTGCGCAAGCTGAACGCCAATACCGGCGCGGTGACCGAATTCATGGGGTCGCTTCTGGCGGTGTTCTTCATCGTCTTCCTGATCGTGTCCTGGATCCCGCGCAATTGGGGTTTTCTGATGGAGACGACGTGGGGCACCTATTTCGCCTCGATCGCGCTTGGCATCGTCGGCATCACGATCGGTTACCTCTTCGCCAGGGCCCTGCGGCTGCATCCGCGCAATGCGCGCACGGTCGGGCTTGAGACGGGCATTCAGAACGGGCCTCTGGCGATTGCGATCATCGCGTTCACCTTCGCAGGCACCGAGGCGCAGTCCATCATGGCGGTGCCGGTGCTTTATTCGCTGTTCATCGTGATCATCTCGACGCTCGTCACGCTCTATTTCCGGCGCGCCAATACGGCCGCCGAGCAGAAAATGCCCGACAGCCTGTTATAGCTTAACGCTCTTGCGGTGGGCCCTCGGGCTGGCGCTGGATCAGCACTTCCAACTCGTCCATCACCACCTGGGGCAGAGGCCCGTGCGAAAGGGCGCCCGCATTCTCCTGCACTTGCGCCACGTTACGCGCCCCGGGGATCGGCAGGTTGCGGGGAGATTTGGCCAAAAGCCATCCCAGCGCGCCTTGCGCCGGGCTACGCCCGCCGGTTTGCAAAAGCTCGCGGATCGCGCCGAGCCGGTCCAGGTATTTCGGCGTGACCTTTCCGTCGCTGAAATAGTCGTGCCAATGGCCTTTTCGCACGCGCACATCATTTTGCGGGATGGTCGAGGTGCCATCGAACTTGCCGGTCAGAATGCCCATGGCCAGAGGCGACCGGATCAGCGCAGTGAGGTTTTCCGCCTCGACAACGCCCTGCATCGTCGGCGCGTCACGAAAGACATTCACCGCATGCTGAACCGCGACAAAGCCCGGACGTCCCGCCATCGCGCGGGCGCTGTCTGGGAAATCGGTGCTCCAACCATAGGCGCGGATCTTGCCCGCCTCGCGCGCGGTCTCCAGCGCGTCGAAAAGCGGACTGGCTTGATCCACCGGCAAGGCATTCAGGTGCAGCAGCATAACATCGATACGGTCGCGCCCAAGCCGCCTCAGGCTCGCGTCAATTTCCGGAATGACATCCTGCGCCGTAATCCCGCCATCCAGCACCTGCTTGGTGTCTTCGTCAAAGCGCATGCCGAACTTGCTGACGATCAGCGCCTCTGGGTGACCCGTCAGAGCGGCGCCTAGAACACGTTCGGAATGCCCGGCGCCATAAACATTCGCCGTGTCGAAAAGCCGGATGCCCGCCTCAAGCGCCGCATGGATCGCACGGGTCGACTCCGCGTCATCAACCTCGCCATACCCGAGCGGTTCGTCGCCCAGATAGAACGGCCCACCGATCGCCCAGCACCCCATGCCGATGGGGCTGATGTCTTGGTCCAGAAACTTCATCAGATCTCTCCTGAATTGGAATGCATCCACCCTGATCCGATTTCAGCGAGACTTCTACGAAACAAAATGTAATGTTCTTTTCATGAATGAAACGAACTGGGACGATCTGAAACTGTTTCTTGCAGTTGCGCGGGCCGGGGGCTTGTCGGCGGCCGCCCGCGTGACCGGAACCAGCGCACCGACCCTCGGGCGGCGGATGCTGACGCTTGAGGGGCGGCTGGGTGTTGAGCTCTTCAATCGGCTGCCACGTGGCTACACATTAACCCCGCAAGGGGAAGATCTGCTGCGCAAGGCCGGCGAGATCGAGGCGCAGATTCTGCCGCTGATGCAGACCGGCACCGGAAAGGTTCTGGTCAAGCTTTCGGCGGGCAGTTGGATGACCCATTTCCTGTGCAAGAACGTGCCCCGCATTCTGGTCGGAAACGACAATGCAAGGCTGCGGTTCATCTCGGCCGAACATGTGCTGGACATCGCACGCCGCGAGGCGGTGATCGGCATTCGCAACCGGCGCCCCGACCAAGCGGGGCTGGCCTGTCGCAGGCTGGGCCATGTGGATTTCGCGGGCTATGCCGCCGACACAACCGCAAGGCACTGGATCCGTGTGGTGGGCAAGACCCCTTCGGCCCGATGGTTGACCGCGTTGGAGCCGGACGAGGTCGCGGTTGAGGTTGCCGCCCCGCGAAACGCGCTGGACCTGGCCAAATCGGGTATCGGGCAGGCCCTCCTGCCGACCTTCATCGGCGATACCGAGGCCGGGCTGCACCGCGTGACCCCCCGCATCGCTGATCTGCGGCATGAGCAATGGCTGGTGACCCATCAGGATGAGCGCTTCGTGCCCGAAGTACGGCGCACAATCGACAACCTTTACAAGGTTATTCGCACCATGCATGGGCCAGGCGCCGACGGCACTTCGCAAAATATCTGAGACGTCGCTGATCACACACCACATTGAAATCCTCGATTTCAGGCAGCGCTGTTTGATCCATTTTTTCGGGCAACGCTGTCGTTTCGCAGGAACCCATCGGGCGGCTCTGCCATTTAATCAGCAAGCAAGCACCGAAAGGCTTAGAACGATGTCCCATTCTCCTTCCGATTTCACCTGGGCGGTGCCCATCATGCGCGCAGGCTATGCCGGCCGCGGCCTGACCTATCTGGTCATTGCGGGCTTTTCGCTCTGGGCGATCTGGCAGGGCGGATCGGCGCAAGGCACATCCTCGGCGCTGGGGCAGCTTGAGGGGTCGGCCTGGGGCGCGGCGGTGCTGGTTTTGATCGCATTGGGACTGGCGGCCTACGCGGTCTGGCGCGTGGTCGATGCGATCTGGGACCTTGAGGATTACGGCACCGACGCAAAAGGCCTGCTGGCCCGCGCCGGTCAAATCGTGACAGGGTTGATCCATCTGGCCATCGGCATCGCCGCCGCCGCGATCTTGATCACCTCTGCCGATGGTGGCGGGGGGTCGGCCATCAGCACCGCGGTCGGGCGGCTGATGTCCATGCCGTTTGGCATATGGGCCGTCGGCGTGGTCGGCATCATCACCCTTGGGGCGGGCCTCTACTATGGCCGGAAGGCCCTGCGCGAGGATTACCGCGACGACCTTCAGGCCAACCATTTCACCTTGCACTGGAACCCGGCCCTGCGCGCGGGCGTGCTGGCGCAGGGCATCGTCGTGACTGTGATTGGTGTCTTTATCCTCATTGCTGCGCTCAGCGCCGATCCCGGTCAGGCGGGCGGCTTGGGCCAGACCTTTACTTGGCTGTCGCAGCAGGTTTTCGGGAAAGTCCTGGTGACACTGCTCTGCCTTGGACTTTTGGGATTTTCGCTATTCTGCTTTGTCAACGCAGCCTACCGGATCGTTCCGAAAGCCGCCGATGAGGGCATGGTCAGCCTGGCCAAGCGGCTGCAAATGGGCTGAGGGCGTTTCCCCCTGCCCCCGCCTGCGTTATACCCGGACGGCAAAAGGGGGCGACTATGACCAAAGGATATTGGGTGGCGCATGTCGATGTGCGGGATGCGACGGCCTACGAGGCGTATCGCCAGGCCAATGCAGTGGCCTTCGCGAAATACGGCGCGCGGTTTCTGGTGCGCGGTGGCGATCATGAAGTTCGCGAGGGGCAGATGAAGGCCCGCACGGTTGTCATCGAATTCCCCTCTTATGACGCGGCAAAGGCCTGCTATGACAGTCCTGAATATCAGGCAGCCAAGGCGCTGCGCGACCCCGTTTCAAACGGTGACATGGTGATCATCGAAGGTTGGGACGGCTGAGCCGCCTCAGAAGTTGAACGTCACCCGGCGGGTTACCACAAGCTGAGCGCCGAACTGGTCCCGATCGCCGAGGCCTGTAATCGGACTGTCTTCTGCATCGTTCAACAGGCGATCATAGCTCATCGTGCCCTTCAGGCCCCAATCGTCGTTGAAGCGATAGGTCATTCCCAGCTCGACCCCGGCGCTGAGCAGCCCGCCATCGGCGTCGAAGGCCGGCAAGCCGCTGGCCACGGATTCCGCCGCCGTGACCCCGAAATAGGTGCTGGCGTAATCATCGGACCCGATCGTCATCCGGGGGCCTGCCGTGAACGACATCCGGTCGGACGGGTTCAGTTTGATGTCGGCGCCCACCTCACCCACGAACGCCTCATGGCCGGTCAGCCCGTACCGCAGATCGACGAAAGCGCGGTAGGCGGGGGCCTCATAGCCAAAGCCAAGACCGACCTCAAAAGCGGCGTCGATATCGTCAAGACCCGTCAACTCTGGGTTGTCGTCTGCCGTGCGTTCGGAGACAAAGCCGAAGGCGCCGCGCAGGCCAAACCCGGACGGTTCGAAATTCGGGTCGGTCGAGCCGATGTTGCGGCCGCCAAGGCGCAAATAGTTCAACTGGAAATCGAAGCCCGGGCCGATTTCGTAATCATCAGATCCGAAATAGGCAGGCCGCGTCGCCCCGCCCAGACCAAAGGTCAGGATCGCGCCGGGGTCTTCGGCGATAGCGCTTTGCGGCAGTGAGAGAATCAGGGTGGAAAGGGCTACGGCACGCGTGAGAGGCGATAGCATCATAGGTTATTTCCTTGGCCCCAGGGGCGTCAGAGAGGTGTGACCAAGCCGGGGAGTGAGGCCGACCGTTCAACCGGAAATAGCACGCAAGCCCCTCACGGCAAAGATAATTGCGAGAGTGGCGATCAAACGGGCGTGATCTGTGTTGCCCTTTCCCAACGGGACGGTCGGGCCTATATGCTGTGCCATGTTTGCAGATCTCCTCCGCCGCCTCGGCACCCCGCAAGATGACCCTTTGCCCGAGCTGGACCAGCGCCTTGCGCTGGCCGCCCTTCTGGTGCGCATCGCGCGGTCGGACGGGCATTACGCCCCTGAAGAGGTGACGCGTATCGACCGGATTTTGGCCAGCCGCTATGGCCTGTCGCCATTTGAGGCCGTCAACCTGCGCGGCGAGGCCGAGGCGCTTGAGGCAGAGGCGCCCGATACCGTGCGCTTTACCCGCGCGATCAAGGACAGCGTGCCCTATGATGAGCGTGAGGGCGTGATCGAGGCGCTCTGGGCCGTGGTGCTGGCAGATGGCGTGCGCGACCATGAGGAGGACGCCATGCTGCGGCTTCTGGCGAACCTGCTGGGCGTGAACGATCGCGATTCAAACCTGGCGCGCCAGCGGGTGGAAGCGCGCGGGTGATCGCGTCTCTGCCGATGTATGACAGGCCGGACCTGGCGCGCCAGACTGCCACACTCTGGGCGCTGATCCGCGATGCCCTGCGGGCCGAGGGGGTCGCGGCGCCCGACGCTCTGACACCCGCCCCCGCAGATCTTTTCCAGCATTGGCAGGCGCCCGATCTGGTGCTGTCGCAGACCTGCGGCTTTCCCTACCGGACAAGATTGCACGGCCATGTCACCCTGATCGGCACGCCGGATTACGGGTTGGAGGGATGCCCGCCCGGGCACTACCGCAGTGTCATTGTCGCACGCGGCGGCGATGTGCGCACCGGGCTGGCGCAGTTCAAGGGCGCGCGGCTGGCCTATAACGCGTCGGATTCGCAATCAGGCTGGGCGGCGCTGGCCAATGAAGCGCCCCAGATCGTGACCGGCCCCTTGGTGCAAACGGGCTCACACGCCAAGTCTGCGCTGGCAGTCGCCGACGGGCGTGCCGATTTCGCAGCCCTTGACGCGGTGACCTGGCGGTTGATGCGCGGCGATCACCCGGCCAAGGCCCTGAAGGTTATCCATGCCACCCCTCCCACCCCCGGCTTGCCGCTGATTGCGGCGAAGGGCGTGGATGCCGATCTGGTCTTCGATTGCGTCAGCAGCGCCATCGACGCGCTGGACCCAGGCGCGCGCGAGGCGCTGGGGTTGAAAGGCCTGGTCCGCATCCCGGCCGAGGCCTATCTGGCCGTGCCGACACCCAAGCCGCCTGCCCAAAACGTATGCGCAAGCTGACCGATCCGGGCAGTTTCCCCAACGATAATCCAGAAAGGGCGTTGCAAAGGGGCGAAATATCCGCCCTACTCCGCCATCGGGGAAAGACAAAAGATCATTCGTGACAGACGCTGCCGCACCGATCATCGAAATTCGTGACCTCCACAAGAGCTTCGGCGCGCTTGAGGTTCTCAAAGGCGTCGATATCGCGGCGCGGCGCGGTCAGGTCGTCTCGCTGATCGGATCGTCTGGGTCGGGCAAATCCACGCTTCTGCGGTGTGCCAACCTGCTTGAAGAAAGCCAGCAGGGCGAGATCCTCTTTGAGGGCGAGCCGGTAACCTGGAAGGGCCAGGGCGACCGGCGCCATCCCGGCGACAAGGCGCAGGTGCTGCGCATCCGCACGAACCTGGCCATGGTGTTTCAGCAATTCAACCTCTGGGCTCATCTGACCATCCTTCAGAATGTGATGGAAGCGCCGGTGACGGTTCTGAAACAGGACCGTGCCGAGGTTGAAGACCGCGCGCGCAAACTGCTCGACAAGGTCGGCATCCACGACAAATGCGACGCCTATCCGGCGCAGCTTTCCGGCGGCCAGCAGCAACGCGCCGCGATTGCCCGGGCGCTCTGCATGGAGCCGCGCGCGCTCTTGTTTGATGAGCCCACCTCCGCGCTGGACCCCGAGTTGGAGCAAGAAGTGGTCAAGGTCATCAAGGCGCTGGCAGATGAGGGGCGCACGATGCTATTGGTCACCCACGATATGCGGCTTGCTACTGATCTGTCGGACCATGTCGTCTTCCTCCACCAGGGCCGGATCGAGGAAGAAGGCCCACCCGACCAGCTTTTCGGCAACCCAAAAACCGACCGGCTGCGACAGTTTCTCAGCGCGACCGTCACAGCCTGAAACATGCGCTAAGAGTAAAAACAGGGAGTTTAAAAACATGAAAAAACTGATCCTCAGCACGGCAACCCTGGCGATGACCGCCAGCTTTGCCCTTGCCGCGGGCCATGGCGAGACGGTGCGCATGGGCACCGAGGGCGCCTACCCCCCGTACAACTTCATCAACGACGCCGGTGAGGTCGACGGCTTCGAACGTGAGCTGGGCGATGAGCTCTGCGCGCGGGCCGAGCTGACCTGCGAATGGGTCACCAACGAATGGGACTCGATCATCCCCAACCTCACGGCCGGGAACTACGACACGATCATGGCCGGGATGAGCATCACAGACGAGCGTGACGAGGTGATCGACTTCACCCAGAACTACGTGCCGCCCGCGGCCTCGGCCTATGTGGCGCTGTCGGCCGATGTCGATCTGACCGGCGGTGTCGTCGCCGCGCAGACCGCCACGATCCAGGCCGGTTACGTGGCCGAAAGCGGCGCCACGCTGGTGGAATTCGCCACCCCGGATGAGACCATCGCCGCCATCCGCAATGGCGAGGCCGATGCGGTTTTCGCCGACAAGGACTTTCTGGCGCCGATCGTGAACGAATCCGGCGGTGAGCTGGTCTGGGCTGGCGAGGATGTGCAGCTGGGCGGCGGCCTTGGCCTCGGCATCCGCGAAAGCGACGGCGAGTTGCGCGAGACGTTCAACGCCGCGATCCAGTCGATGAAGGATGACGGTACGCTGAACGCCATGATCACCAAATGGTTCGGCCCCGAAGCCCTGACGTTCTGATAGAGACCGGCGGGGCCTGATGCAGGGCCCCGCCGACCCCATACATGTTTTCCTACTGTACCGATCCAGCCTCACTCGAAGGCATCGCGTGGCTCTCGTGCTACCTGACCACAGGCAAGCATTTCGCGTTCTATGGATCATTCGGGACGGTGGCCATCTTGCTGCTGATCACTGCGCCCCTGGCCTTGGCCTTCGGCTTTGCGGGCGCGATCGCGGCGCGGTCGTCCTTTCTGCCGGTCCGGTGGTTGGGCAAGGGCTATACCGCGATGGTCCGCGGCGTGCCCGATATCATCTTCTTCCTCTTCGTGCCGATCGCACTGGATCAGGCGTTCGAATGGACGCGCCATCAGGTGCTCTGCCCCGATTGGGATCAGCCGGTGCGGCAAGGCAGCGATTTCGTGGTCTGCAACGCGGCCAAGCTGCCGCTGTCCTCGGCGCCGCAATGGCTGCATGAGGGCTATGGCTTCGCCTTGGCGGTGCTGGCCTTTTCGGTGGTGTTCGGGGCCTTTGCCGCCAATGTGCTGTTTGGCGTGATGCGCGCCGTGCCGCGCGGACAGCTGGAAACGGCCGAGGCCTATGGCATGACGCCCCGCCAATCTTTCTGGCGGGTGCTGGTGCCGCAAATGTGGGTCTACGCCCTGCCCGGCCTGTCGAACCTCTGGATGATCCTGGTGAAGGCCACGCCCCTGCTGTTTCTTCTGGGGGTCGAAGATATCGTCTATTGGGCGCGGGAACTCGGCGGGTCGAAAACCTCGGCCTATGCCTATCCGCACCCCGATTGGCGTCTTTATTACTTCCTGGGGCTTTTGGTATTCTATCTGATGCTGACCAAGGTCTCGGAAGTGGTACTGGGCCATCTGACCCGGCGCCTGACCCACGGGCAGGCCACCGCAGGCGGCGAAGCCCAGCGGAGGGCGGCGGCATGAGCTGCTGGGAAACCATAGCCGATTACGGCCTGCGCTCCATCGGCATCGGCGAGCGGCTTTTGCCGCGGTCGGACTTCACGCTCTGCCAGCAATTCGTGCTGATCGGGTCGGGCATGATCTGGAACATCTATTTCGGGGTGCTGGCGCTGGCCTTCGGGTTCTTCATGTCGGTCACGGTGGCGCTGGGCAAAGGCGCTCAGTCACCCTGGCTGCGCAAACCGGCGGAATGGTTCATCTTCCTCTTCCGGGGATCGCCGCTCTTTATCCAGTTCTTTCTGGCCTATGAGGCGCTGGTGCTGCTGCCCCGCGCGGGCATCGACATCCTCGGCATCACGATCGAGACATCCTGGACCACCCGCGCTTGGGCCGGGGCGCTGTTCGTTTTGTTCCTGAACACCTCCGCCTATGCGGGCGAGATCTTCTACGGCGCGCTCCGCTCGGTTCCCAAGGGCGATATTGAGGCGGCAGATGCCTACGGCATGACCGGCTGGACACGGTTCCGGCGCATCACGTTCCCCACGATGCTGCGGCTGGCCTGGCCCGCCTACACGAACGAGGCGATCTTTCTGTTCCACGCCACGGCGCTGGTCTTCTTCTCGGGCTTTCCGGCCTGGCAGCAACGCGGCGACGCGCTTTATTATGCCAATTATTTCGCCGACAAGACGTTCAATCCCTTCGTCGCCTACCCCATCGCGGCCTTCTACTTCATCTGTTTGACGCTTCTGCTGATCGGCCTCTTTGGCCTGATCAACAGACGGCTCAACCGCCATCTACCGGCAGAGCGGCGCAAGTCGATGAAGCTCCGCCCACAACTGATCCGGTGACACATGTGAAAGACTGGCTGCACGACCATCCCGATGTGCGCACGATCCGCGTGGCCGCCGTTGACCTGAACGGTCAGGCGCGCGGCAAGCGGGTGCCGGTGCGCTTCGCCGACAAGGTGGCAAGCGAAGGCACGCGCTTTCCGTTCTCGGTCCTGAACCTCGATATCTGGGGCGAGGATATCGATGACAGCCCGCTGGTCTTCGATGCGGGCGACCGTGACGGCGTGCTGCTGCCGACCGAGCGGGGCTATATGCCGATGCCCTGGCTCGACGCGCCGACGGCGCTTTTGCCGATCTGGATGTTCCACGAAGACGGCCGCCCCTTCGATGGCGACCCGCGCCATGCGCTGGCCGCGGTTGTCGCGCGCTACAAGGCGGCGGGGCTGACGCCCGTGGTGGCGACCGAGCTGGAGTTTTACCTGATCGACGATAGCGGCCGCACGCCCCGCGTGCCGCCCTCGCCCCGGTCGGGCAAGCGGCGCACGGGCGCCGAGACGCTGGCTTTGCGTGCGCTCGATGCCTTCGACAACTTCTTCACCGATCTCTACGAGGCCTGCGAGGCCATGGATATCTCGGCCGACACCGCCATTTCCGAGGCCGGTCCGGGCCAGTTCGAAATCAACCTGATGCACGGGCCCGACGCCATGAAGGCGGCGGACGATGCGTGGTTCTTCAAGCTTCTGGTCAAGGGTCTGGCGCGCAAACACGGCGTCGCGGCCAGCTTCATGGCCAAACCCTATGACCAGTTTTCCGGCAACGGGATGCATACGCATTTCTCGGTGCTGGATGCCGATGGCCGCAATATCTTTGACGACGGCACGGCCGAAGGGTCAGACCGGCTGCGCCATGCCGTGGCGGGCTGTCTGACGGCGCTGGCCGACGAGACGCTGATCTTTGCGCCCCACGCCAACAGCTATGACCGGCTGGTGCCCGAGGCGCACGCCCCCACCGGCATCGCCTGGGCCTATGAAAACCGTACGGCGGCCATCCGCATCCCCTCAGGCAGCCCAAAGGCGCGGCGGATCGAACATCGCGTCTCGGGCGGCGATGTGAACCCCTACCTGATGATCGCTGCCGTCCTCGGGGCCGCGTTGGTCGGGCTGGAGGATAAGATCGACGCGCCCGACCCCATCACCGGCAACGCCTACGCGCTGGAGCTTGAGCAGATACCACAAACCTGGGAGGCCGCCCTGCAGGCCTTCGAGGAAAGCCAGATCCTGCCCCGCATCTTCAGCGCCGAACTGATCCGCAACTACGTGCTGACCAAACGCCAGGAGATTCACTACATGGCCGAATTGTCACCGGACGAGCAGGTCGAGCTGTATCTGGATACCGTTTAAGATACCGGCATGTCATCGTCGGGCTGCCTGGCTGGCCCAAGGTGCAACCACAATTTGCCCTCTCTGTAGCTGCCCCTGATCAGGCGTCCTTTTTCATGCACTTCGGGATGGGCGTCGATCCAGTCGCGGAAGCGATCGTTGGTGACGATCTGCGCCTCCAGATCGCGGGCTGTTATCAAGATATACGGATCTGCAGGTGTCCCTTTATCAACAACCATCACTCTGTTCTCTGACAGGCCGAGTGCCATGCTGAACCATTGATGATGCCGATACTTGCCAGTGGTGAGGTGACCAGCGTTTGCATCGAAGAAAACGACAGGCTGGTAACCAAGGTTTCTGACATGGTCTACGGCCTTGCGCACCGTTCCAATCTGCGGCGTCCCGTCATTCCAATGCATGACATTCGAGCCGTCAACGACGATCCAGTTTTGCGCGGCATCTTTGGCTGACCTGTATTGACGGACCCACTTAAAGACCAACAATAAGAGGCTGGCCAAAGCGGTCACGCCGGCCAGAAACCTGTAATCCTCAAGGCCAGGCAGGGCGATGGTTGCACCGATCGCGATCACTGACAGGAGCAACAAGACAGACGGGGCGAACATCACAACATTCTATCCGGCGCCCTGCCGCTGACCAAGAGCATTCATCATTCCCGCCGCGTCGCCTCTAGAGCGGCGTCCGAAAAATCTGCAACGCAGATTTTCTCGGCGTCAAGACAAGCACAGAAGTTGCACCTGTCTTGAAATCAAAAATCTGATTCAGATTTTTGAGATTTCGCTTTAGATCATAGTACGCTTTACCTGCGAACTTTCTGAAGCCGGCATTTTTCTGGCAAGCCGCAAAGGCAAACCCAACATGCTGCAAAATATGTTGCCGTCACTCAACCTTCATTGAAGAACAGAGGTCTCGTAACGTCCTAGCCCTCCTGCGTAAGCGCATCGTTGGGAGGTGACACAACCTAGACTCTGCCGAGGCTCTCCCCTATTTCGGCCCCATGATGAAGAAATCCGACCCCAACTCAAAACTGATCGCCGAAAACCGCCGGGCGCGGTTTGATTATGCGATTGAGGACGACATCGAGGCGGGGATCATCCTGCAGGGCTCGGAAGTGAAATCGCTGCGCGAGGGCGGGGCGAATATCGCCGAGAGCTATGCGGCGGTCGAGGATGGTGAGCTGTGGCTGGTCAACAGCTATGTGGCGCCCTTCAAGCAGGCCAAGACCTGGGGCCATGACGAACGCCGCCGGCGCAAGCTGCTGGTATCGGCCAAAGAGCTGTCGCGGCTTTGGAATGCGACCCAGCGCGAGGGGATGACGCTGATCCCGCTGAAGCTCTATTTCAACGACCGGGGCATCGCCAAGCTGAAGATCGGTATCGCCAAGGGCAAGAAACTGGCCGACAAGCGCGACACCAGCGCCAAGCGGGACTGGAACCGCCAGAAGCAGCGGTTGCTCAAGCAGGGCGGCTGATCGGCAAACGCTTGCTCTGCCTCCGCCTGCGGCGTATGCCTTCTCCCGCGATCTATAGGGAGGGCGGCATGGCCTATAACGACCCCAAAACGCTTGTTTCGACCCAGTGGCTGGCCGCGCATCTGAAAGACCCCGATCTGCGGATCCTCGATGCGTCGTATTACCTGCCCGATATGGGCCGCGATGCGAAGGCCGAGTATGCCGAGGCGCATATCCCCGGTGCGCGGTATTTCGATATCGACGATGTCAGCGATGCGCGCTCGGACCTGCCGCATATGGCGCCGACGACGGAAAAGTTCATGAGCCGCCTGCGCGCCATGGGCGTGGGCGACGGGCATCAGGTGGTCGTTTATGATGGGGCGGGCCTGTTCTCGGCCGCGCGGGTCTGGTGGCTGTTTCGCCTGATGGGCAAGGAAGACGTGGCCGTGCTGGATGGCGGTCTGCCGAAATGGCTGGCCGAGGGGCGCGAGACCGAAGACATGCCGCCCGTGATCCGCGACCGGCATATGACCGTGACGCGCCGCAACGATCTGGTGAAAGACGTGACCCAAGTCGCCGCGGCCGCCAAGCTTGGCGATTGGGCGATTGTTGACGCGCGCTCGCCCGGGCGGTTCGCGGGCGAGGAGGACGAGCCGCGCGAGGGCCTGCGCGCAGGCCATATTCCGGGCTCGCAAAACGTGCATTACAGCACCCTTCTGAATGCGGATGGTACGATGAAGGCGCCCCCTGATCTGGCCGAAACCTTTGCGGCGGCGGGCGTCGATCCGTCGAAACCGGTGATCACGACCTGCGGGTCGGGCGTGACAGCGGCAATTTTATCGCTGGCCCTTGAAATAATGGGGCGACGTCATGCGTTGTACGATGGCTCATGGAGCGAATGGGGCCTCTACCCCGATCTGAAAATCGCCACCGGAAAGGCTTGAGGACATGCTGAACGATCTAAAAACGCAGCCGCAGGACAAGATCCTGATGCTGATGCAGATGTACCGCGACGACCCGCGCGATCAGAAGATCGACCTGGGCGTGGGCGTTTACCGCAACGCCGATGGCGTGACGCCGATCATGCGGACGGTGAAGACGGCCGAAAAGCAGCTTTGGGAGGCTGAGACGACCAAGGCCTATACCGGTCTGACCGGCGACCCGGCCTTCGGCGCGGCTTTGTCGTCGCTGATCCTGGGCGACAGTGTGCCCGCCGACCGCGTCGCCTCGGCGGCCGAGCCCGGCGGCACCGGGGCGGTGCGTCAGGCGCTGGAGCTGGTCAAGATGACGGCGCCCGAGGCCACGATCTGGCTGTCCGACCCGACCTGGCCCAACCACAATTCCATCGTGAAGTATCTGGGCCTGAAGACCCGCAATTACCGCTATTTCGACGAAGCGACGCGCGGCGTTGATTTTGAGGGCATGATGGCGGACCTGGCCCAGGTCGCACCCGGTGACGTGCTGCTGCTGCATGGCTGCTGCCACAACCCCACCGGCGCCAATCTGAACATGACCGAATGGGCCGATGTGGCGGACGCGCTGGCGAAGACCGGGGCCTTCCCACTGATCGACCTGGCCTATCAGGGCTTCGGCGACGGGCTTGAGGCCGATGCGGCGCCGACGCGCCTTTTGGCCTCACGCCTGTCCGAGATGCTGATCGCGGCGTCATGTTCGAAGAATTTCGGTATCTATCGCGAGCGGACGGGTCTTCTGATCGGCATCGCGCCGGACGCCAAGACCCGCGATCTGACGCAGGCCAATCTGGCCTTTTTGAACCGTCAGAACTTTTCGTTCCCGCCCGATCACGGCGCGCGGCTGGTGACGATGATCCTGAACGATCCAGGCTTGCGCGCCGATTGGGAGGCCGAGTTGGAGGAGACCCGCCTGGGCATGCTACGCCTGCGCGAGCAACTGGCTGACGAATTGCGCCGCGCGACGGGATCAGACAGGTTCGGGTTCATCGCCGCGCATCGCGGCATGTTCAGCCGCATCGGCGCCAGCCCCGAGCAGGTTGAGCGGCTGCGGACCGAGCATGGCATCTACATGGTGGGCGACAGCCGTCTGAACATCGCGGGATTGAACGAAAAGACAGTGCCGATCCTGGCGCAGGCGATTGCCGATGTTGGGGTCTGAAGCGCTCTGTTCAACCTAAGCGCCAGCGGCGCGATATGTTTCAAAACGGGAAAGGCCCGGGCGCTTCATGCCCGGGCCTTTCTTGTTTTAAGCCTTGGCCTTAGCCCTTGGCGAATTCGGGATAGGCTTCCATCCCAAGCTCGGAGACATCGAGGCCATTGATCTCGGCCTCTTCGCTGACGCGGATGCCCATCAGGCCTTTCAGGATGATCCAGACCATAAGGCTGACGCCGAAGACGAAGGCACCAACGATGATGATCGGCAGAAGCTGACCCATCAATGTCGCGTCGCTATTGGTCAGCAACACCGCCAGCGTGCCCCAGATACCGGCGAAAAGGTGCACCGGGATGGCGCCGACGACATCGTCGATCTTCATCTTGTCGAGGAACGGCACCGCGAAGACCACGATCACACCACCAACGGCCCCGATCAGGGTCGCTTGGCCCAGGCCAGGGGTCAGCGGTTCTGCCGTGATCGAGACGAGGCCGGCCAAAGCACCGTTCAGCACCATGGTCAGATCGGCCTTCTTGTAGAGGAGCTGCGTCAGAACCAGGGCCGCGATCGCGCCGCCGGCTGCCGCCGTATTGGTGTTGGCAAAGATCCGGCTGATATCGGCCACGTTACCTGCGGTATCCATGTAAAGCTGCGAGCCGCCATTGAAGCCAAACCAACCGAGCCACAGGATAAACGTACCCAGAGTGGCCAGTGGCAGATTGGCGCCCGGCATCGGATGAACACGGCCATCCTTGTACTTGCCGATGCGTGGACCCAGGATCAGGGCGCCTGCAAGGGCTGCCCAGCCGCCGACCGAGTGCACAACGGTCGAACCGGCGAAGTCGAGGAAGCCAAGCTCGCTGTCCAGATAGCCGCCACCCCACTTCCAAGACGCCTGGATCGGATAGATGAAGCCCGTCAGGATGATCACGAAGATCAGGAACGGCCAGAGCTTGATCCGCTCGGCCAGGGCGCCTGAGACGATCGAGGCGGTCGTGGCGCAGAACATCAGCTGGAAGAAGAAGTCAGAGCCGACGGACGCATAGGTCAGATCCGGTTCGGTGTCGGCCAGCCCGACAGCCTCAAGAACGGCGGGGCCGAAGGCACCGAGCCAGCCGTCGATGGACCAGCCATCGCCGGGATACATCAGATTATAGCCGATTAGATAGTACATGAGCGCCGCAAAGCTGAAGAGGCCCATGTTCTTCATCAGCTGCATCGTGGTGTTCTTCTGGCGCACGAGGCCGGCTTCGAGCATGGTAAAGCCCGCCGCCATCCAGAAGACCAAGAATCCCGCCACCAGGAACATAAAGGTGGTGAAGATGAAGCCGATATCTTCCATCGTCGGGGTGGTGTCGGCCTCCTGCGCGAGGCCAAGCGTCGGCACCGCGATCAGAGTTGCCACAAGCGGCAGTGTTTTTGTCAGTTGCATGATTGCCAGTCCTTTTGCCGTCGCGTCGTCAGATCGCGTCATCGTTCATCTCGCCCGTCCGCACGCGCACGGCCTGCTGAACGTCGAGAACGAAGATTTTACCGTCGCCGATTTTCTCGGTCCGGGCGGTTTTCTGGATGGTGTCGACCACCTGGTCGGCCATCGCGGCGGAGACCACGATTTCAAGCTTGACCTTCGGGACGAAATTCACCGCGTATTCAGCACCACGGTAGATCTCGGTGTGACCGGATTGTGAGCCGAAGCCCTTGATCTCGGTCACCATCATGCCCCGCACGCCGATAGCGGTGAGCGCTTCGCGCACCTCCTCCAGCTTGAACGGTTTGATCGCTGCTATGATCAGTTTCACGTTCTTCCCCTTGTCGTTTCGCAAGCAGACCTGCGTTTCGTGTGGCTCAAAACAGGGCGGGAACGGGCGCGCAACTCAACGAGTCGGAGGCGTGTTTTTGCGCATGCCATCGCAAAAATGCACATTTTTTGCACCAAATAGGCAATTTGCCTATTTTTTAGACGTGATAAAATTTCCGCAGCGCAGCGTGAGAATATGCACTCACCGCTCCACTTTCCGTGTGAGGTTCGGTATGGTGGGAAAAAGCAGTCAGAGCAGCCCGGGCGAACATGAGCGGAAACGGTAATAAACGGCCACCCCTGGTGGCGGACAAGCGGCGGGCGGCTGGCCCTGCGCGCAAACCGGCGGCGGCCAAGAAGCCGGCGGCGAAAAAGACACGCCGCGTACGGGCGCGGCCCTCAAACCCCATCTTGCGGTTCATGACCGGGACGCTGGGCTTTCTGACGCGGCTGATCTGGGGGGTTGCCTGGCGCGGCGCCCTGGCGGTTGCCCTGGTCGTGGGCGGCGGTGCCGCCTATTTCGCCGCGCAATTGCCGCCCGTGTCCGAACTGGTCGATGCCCGCAGCCGCGGGTCGGTCACCATGCTGGACCGGCACGGCGAGGTCTTCGCCTGGCGCGGCGAACAATTCGGCGGCAAGATCACCCCAGACACCGCCTCGCCGCATCTGGTGAACGCGGTCGTGGCGACCGAGGACAAGCGGTTCTACCGTCATTTCGGCATCTCGCCCCGGGGTATCGCCAGCGCGATCCGCATCAACATGCGCGAAGGCCGCGGGCCTTTGTCGGGCCATGGCGGATCGACCATCACGCAGCAGACGGCCAAGCTTTTGTGCCTGGGCGTGCCTTACGACCCGACCGTCTGGGAAACGGAAGCGGCATATGAAGCCGATTGTCGGCGCGGATCGCTGTGGCGCAAAGCGAAAGAGGCGCTTTACGCCATCGGGATGGAGATGCGCTATACCAAGGATGAGATACTGACGATCTACCTGAACCGCGCCTATCTGGGCGCCGGATCGCGCGGGTTCGAGGCCGCCGCCCAACGCTATTTCGGCAAATCCGCCAATGAGCTGACCCCGCAGGAAAGCGCCATGCTGGCGGGCCTTTTGGTGGCGCCATCGCGGTTTTCGCCGACCAACAACCTCAAACGCTCGCAAGAGCGGGCGAATATGGTGCTGAACCTGATGGAGGATCAGAGCTATCTGACCGCGTCCCAGGCCGACCGCGCGCGGGCCAACCCCGCCACTCTGAGCTCGGCCGCGCAAGCCGCGGCGGGCGGGTATTTCGCCGATTGGGTGATGGAATCGGGCCCCGAGTTCCTGACGCGCGAGACGACCGAGGATGTCATTCTGCGCACCACGCTGGATCAAAAGATGCAGCGCGCGGCGGAAGAGGCGGTGGAATTCGTCTTTGCCGAGAAAGTACGCGACGGGTCCGAGGCGCAGGCGGGCGTGGTCGTCATGTCCGCCGATGGCGCTGTGCGCGCGATGGTGGGCGGGCGCGAGACGCGGGTTTCAGGCGCATTCAACCGCGCAACCCATGCAAAGCGCCAGACCGGCTCATCCTTCAAGCCCTTCATCTACGCCGCCGCCTTGGATCTGGGGCACAATGCCAATGATCTGGTGGTGGATGAGCCCTGGTGCATCAATGTCCCTGGATCGGGCGATTACTGCCCGCGCAACTACGACCGGCAGTTCAAAGGACGGATGACTCTGATCGACGCGCTGGCACAATCGCGCAACATACCCGCAGTCAAGATCTCGGAATATGTCGGGCGCGACATCGTCAAGACGGTGGCCGAGCAATTCGGCATCGACAGCGAATTGGCCGTGGGTCCGGCCCTTGCGCTGGGGTCATCGGAATCGACCCTGATCGAGATGACTGGCGCTTATGCCGGCATCCTGAATGGCGGCAGCAGCGTGACGCCCTATGGCCTGATCGACCTGCGCCTACAGGGCGAAAGTGAGCCTTTGATGGGCCAGGGCGGCGGTATGGGCGAACGTGTGATCAGCGAGAATGCCGCACAGCAACTGACCTACATGATGAGCCGGGTCATTCAGGCCGGCACCGGCACGCGGGCGCGTCTGGAAGACCGTCAGGCCGCTGGCAAGACCGGCACGACCTCAAGCGCGCGGGATGCCTGGTTCATTGGCTTCACGGCCGATTATGTCGTGGGCGTGTGGATGGGCAACGATGACAACACGCCCCTGAACGAAGTGACGGGCGGTGGCCTGCCTGCCGATATCTGGCGCGAGGTCATGGTGCGGATCAACGCCGAAATCCCGGCCCACCCGCTGCCGATGCGCGAGCCTCCGCCGCCTGCGGTCGTGCAGGCGCCGCCGCAACAGCAGCAGCAATATCGCCCGCGGCGCGATCCGGTTGAGGGGTTCATAAACAGTCTGGTCAACGAACTTTTGAGGTCAAACTGAGGCCGCGATGCCAGGTGGCTCGCGCCATAAACATATCACAATGGAAATCTAAACGCCTTCTTCGTACCTTCACCGCTAGGAGAAGATATGCGCAGTGCGATAGTTGTTTTTGAACCATCCCGACCAAGGGCCGACCAACAGATCATATGAGCAAGCAACCCCCCCATACGGGCGCTGATCGTGGCCGGGCTGAACTGGCCGCCGTGCGCAAACAAAGTCGATCGCTGATCTGGTCGGTGGGCCTGTTCAGCGTGTTCGTCAATCTGCTGATGCTGACCGGCCCGATCTTCATGCTGCAGGTCTATGACCGGGTGCTGGGCAGCGGCTCGGAAGAAACGCTTCTGGCGCTGACGGTGCTGGTGATCTTTCTCTACGGCACGATGGGCATCCTCGACTTTGCGCGGGGCCGCGTCATGGGCAGGGTTGCCGCGCGGTTGCGCACCACGCTCGATTCGCGCGTTTTCTCGGCCGTGCTGCTGCGCGCGGCCGTCATTCCCGATACCGCCAACGCCCCCCGCCCCGGCAGTTTGCGCGACCTTGAAGCGGTGCAGCGCCTGGTAGGCTCGCCCGTTCTGATGGCCGCGTTCGACATTCCCTGGACGCCCATTTTCCTCCTGGGCATCTTCATCTTCCATCCGCTTCTGGGCTCTCTGGCCGTGGTCGGCGGGCTGGTTCTGATCTGCATCGCGTTGGCCAATCAGCTGACAACGCGCGCCTCGGCGCGTGAAGCGGCCGGCGTGACCGAGGCCGCCAACCGCATGGCCGACCAGATCGCGACTGAGGCCGAAACGGTGCGCAGCCTTGGCATGCAACGCGCCGCTTTCGCCCGGTGGGAGCATCTGCGCGCCCGCGCGCTTGAGGCCTCGACCGGCACGGGCGACCGAACCGGGGGCTTCACCGCCGCCACCAAGGCGCTTCGGCTGCTGTTGCAATCGGCCATGCTGGCGCTGGGCGCTTGGCTGGTCTTGCAAGGCCAGGTTTCGGCCGGTGCAATGATTGCCGCGTCGATCCTGCTCGGCCGGGCGCTGGCGCCGATTGAACAGGCCATCGGCCAGTGGGAATTGGTGCAGCAGGGCCTGAACGGCTGGCGGGCGCTTGCCGGGTTGCTCAGCCAGGTGGGCGAGGAACCGCAGCGCACCGAACTGCCCCGGCCCGAAGCACGGCTGGATGTCGAGAACCTCTCTCTGGTGCCGCCGGGCGAGAAACAGGCGACGCTGCGCATGATCTCATTCAACGTGGCGCCGGGCCAGGCGCTGGGTGTGATCGGTCCGTCAGGGGCGGGCAAATCGTCGCTCGCGCGGGCCATCACAGGCGTGTGGAAACCGGCCTCGGGGCGGCTGAAGCTGGGCGGTATCTCGATCGATCAATACGCGCCAGACGTTCTGGGCCGTCTGATCGGCTATCTGCCGCAGCGGGTGACGTTGTTTGACGGCACCATTGCCGAAAACATCGCCCGGCTCGACCCCGATGCCAAGGACGCCGATATCGTCGATGCCGCCAAACGCGCGGCCGCCCATGATATGATCGTCGAATTTCCCGACGGCTACGATACCCGTGTCACCGCCAATGGCGGGCGCCTGTCGGGTGGGCAGATCCAGCGGATCGGCCTTGCGCGTGCCCTGTTCGGCGATCCGGTGCTGCTGGTTTTGGATGAGCCGAATTCGAACATCGACAATGCCGGGTCCATCGCGTTGAACGAGGCGATCCGCAGTTTCAAGCAACAGGGCAAATCGGTGCTGATCATGGCCCACCGCCCCGCCGCGATTCGCGAATGCGATCTGCTACTGGTGCTTGAAGGGGGCTTGCGCCGCGCGTTCGGCCCGCGGGATGAGGTGCTGAAGGAAACAGTCGCCAACCACGATCAGGTTCGGCAGAACGTCCCCGGAGGCGTGCGGTGAGCGGGCGTATACTTTCGGCGCGCGGGCCGCTTCTGGTGGGCTTCCTGACCCTGGCCCTGCTTCTGGGCGGCTTTGGAACCTGGGCCACGTTCGCCTCAATCTCGGGCGCGGTCGTGGCCACGGGCCAGATCGAGGTCGAACAGAATCGCCAGGTCGTCCAGCACCCCGATGGCGGATTGGTCGCCGAGGTTCTGGTCCGCGAAGGCGATACCGTCGCCGCCGAGGACGTGCTGGTCCGTCTCGATGAACGCGTGCTGACCTCGGAGCTGGCCATCGTCGAGGGGCAATTGTTCGAACTGATGGCGCGCAGTGCCCGGCTTGAAGCCGAACGTGACCAGACCACCGACATCACATTCGACGACGAATTGATCGAGGTATCCCAGAATAGTCGCGATGTGGCCGAGCAGATGGAAGGTCAGTTGCGGCTGCTTGAGGCGCGCGCAGCCTCGGTTGAACAAGAAGTGGCGCAGCTGGAAAAGCGACGCGGCCAGATCGCGACCCAAATCAACGGGATCAACGCGCAACAGGGCGCGCTCGATACCCAGATCACCCTCATCGCGCAGGAACTGGCCGATCAGCAATCGCTGCTCGACCGGGGCCTGGCACAAGCCAGCCGCGTTCTCAGCCTGCAACGCGAAGAAGCCCGGCTGCGCGGCGAACTTGGCGAACTGATCGCCAGCGAAGGCCAGGCCCAAGAACGCGTCACCGAGATCGATATCGAGATCCTGCGCATCGCCACCCGCATCCGCGAAGAGGCGATCACCCAATTGCGCGACCTGCAATTCCGCGAGCTTGAACTGGCCGAACGCCGCGGCGCGCTGAGATTGCGGCTGTCACGGCTGGATATCCGCGCGCCGGTGGGGGGTGTGATCTTCGGATTGCAGGTCTTCGGCCCCGGCGCGGTCGTGCGGCCCGCCGATCCGGTCATGTATCTGATCCCGCAGGACCGCCCGCTGGTCATCACCAGCCAGATCCCCGCCATCGATGTCGATCAGGTCTATCTGGGCCAGCCGGTAACCTTGCGCTTTCCGGCCTTCGACGCGCGCACCACGCCCGAGCTTTTCGGCAAGGTCACCCGCGTCTCTGCCGATACCTTCGCCGATGAACGCACCGGCCAGACATTCTACCGCGCCGAAATCGTGCCCGATGATGGCGAGATGGGTAAGCTCGAAGGGTTGGCCCTGGTCCCCGGCATGCCGGTTGAGGCCTATATCCGCACGGGCGATCGCAGCCCGCTGGAATACCTGATCCGGCCCCTTGCCGTCTATTTCAACCGCGCGCTGCGCGAGGACTGATTTTCGGGTTTTACAACCTTTCGTTCCCGGTTAGCGTCCGCGCGACACTGGCAAGGAGGGCTGCACGATGACGAACCCGATCGACGCGAAATTGACCGAACTGGGCCTGGCCCTGCCCGACGCCCCGGCGCCGGCGGCCAATTACGTACCTTACGTGCAGAGTGGCAACATCCTGCATGTCTCGGGCCAGATCTCGCAAGGCCCCGCCGGCCAGATCAAGGGCAAGCTCGGCCACAACATGAGCGCTGAGGACGGCGCCGCCGCCGCGCAGGCCTGCGCATTGTCGCTTCTGGCCCAGGTGCGCGCGGCCTGTGACGGCGATCTGACGCGACTGGTGCGGGTGATCAAGCTGACCGGTTTCGTGAACTCGACTGCCGATTTCACCGATCAGCCCAAGGTGATCAACGGCGCCTCTGACATTCTGGTCGAGATCCTGGGCGATGCCGGTCGCCATGCCCGCTCGGCCGTCAGTGCCGCCAGCCTGCCCTTCGGCGTCGCGGTTGAGATCGAGGGGATTTTCGAGGTCAGATGACCCCCCTGCCCCCGGCCTTTCTGGGCCCGCCGCTGGCCCACCGCGCCCTGCACGATCAGGCGGCGGGCCGGCCCGAAAACGCACGCGCGGCGTTTCAGGCGGCCATCGCCGCAGGCTATGGCATCGAATGCGATGTTCAGCTGTCGGCCGATGGCCGCGCGATGGTGTTTCACGATTATGACCTCGGGCGCCTGACGCCGGAGATGGGCCCGTTGCGTGGGCGAAGTGCCGACGCCTTGTCTCGCATCCCCTTGAAGGACAGTGATGAAGGTATCCCGACGCTGGCCGACATGCTGGCCCTCGTGGCCGGGCGCGTGGCCCTGCTGATTGAGATCAAGGATCAGGACGGCGCCATGGGCCCCAATATCGCCGCTCTTGAACAGGCCGTGGCCGACGATCTGCAGGACTATGACGGCCCTGTCGCCGTGATGTCGTTCAACCCCCATGCGGTCGCCGCCTTCGGCAAGGCCGCGCCGGGCATTCCGCGCGGCCTGACCACCTCGGCCTATCGCGCCACCGACTGGCCAACACTGCCCGAAGCACGCCGGGCCGAGCTGCGCGCCATTCCCGATTACGACCGGGTGGGCGCCAGTTTCCTCTCGCATGAAGCCGGCGATCTGGCCCGCCCCCGGGTGGCTGAGCTCAAGGCAGAAGGCGCCGCTGTTCTGTGCTGGACGATACGCTCGCCCGCAGCCGAAGCCGAGGCCCGCAAGATCGCCGACAACATCACGTTCGAAGGCTACACGCCCGTTCCCCCACCCGCTTGACCCGCGCGGGCCGCACGCCACCTTACCCCTGACCGCAATCAGGCGCATATACATGTCAGAGACGCAGATCGAGATTGAAAGCCTCGGCCCCATTACCGGGATCGACCCCGCCGAGTGGGATGCCTGCGCCTGCCCTGAAGCGGGCGATGGCGGCCGTCCGAATGACCCGTTCACGACGCACCGCTTCCTCTCGGCGCTTGAAGCCAGCGGGGCGGTCGGCCCCGGCACAGGCTGGGAGCCGCATCATCTGGTTGCGCGACAAGCCGGCGAAATCATCGCGGTGGCGCCGCTTTACGCCAAGGGCCATAGCCAGGGCGAATACATCTTCGATCACAACTGGGCCCATGCCTACGAGAATGCGGGCGGGCGCTATTACCCGAAACTGCAGATGGCCGTGCCCTTTACGCCCGCCACCGGCCGCAGGCTTCTGACCCGTCCAGGGCATGAGGAGACGGGCCGCGCGGCGCTCTTGCAAGGCGCGTTACAGATCGCGGCGCAGAACCGGCTCTCCTCGGTCCACATCACGTTCTGCACCGAGGAGGAAGCTGCGGCCGGGGCCGAGATCGGCCTGCTCCACCGCACCAGCCAGCAATTCCACTGGACCAACGCGGGCTATGCCACCTTCGACAATTTCCTCACCAGCCTGTCGTCGCGCAAGCGCAAGAACCTCAGGAAAGAGCGCCAGGCCGCACAGGGTTTCGGCGGCGAAATCGTGCAACTGACCGGCGCCGATCTGCAGCCCCGGCATTGGGATGCGTTCTGGCAGTTCTATCAGGACACAGGCGCGCGCAAATGGGGTCAGCCCTATCTGACACGCGCCTTCTTCGATATCGCACATGACACCATGGCCGATGACATGCTGCTGGTACTGGCGCTGCGCGAGGGCCAGCCCGTGGCCGGCGCGCTGAATTTCATCGGGCGCGAGACGCTCTATGGCCGCTACTGGGGCTGTGTCGAAGACCATCCCGCGCTGCATTTCGAACTCTGCTATTATCAGGCGATCGACTACGCCATCGCGCATGGCATGACGCGGGTCGAGGCAGGCGCACAGGGCGAGCACAAGCTGGCCCGCGGCTATCTGCCGGTGCCCTGTCATTCGCTGCATTGGATGGCCGATCAGGGCTTTCGCGATGCCGTGGCCCGGTACCTCGAGGCCGAGCGCGCGGCGGTTGACGAAGAGATCGAAGTGCTCACATCTTATGGGCCTTTCAGACGCACCGGAACCGAGGATGGCCCATGACCTTGACGCTTTATACCAATCCGCAATCGCGGGGTCGCATCGCCCGCTGGATGCTGGAGGAGATCGGCCAACCCTATGAGCGCAAGATCGTCACCTTCGGCCCCGAAATGCACGGCCCCGATTACACTGCGCTGAACCCGATGGCCAAGGTGCCAACCCTGGTTCATGACGGCGCCGTTATCACCGAGCTTGCCGCGATCTGCGCCTATCTGGCGGATACCTTTCCGGATGCAGGCCTGGCCCCCGCTATCGGCACACCGGAACGCGGACCCTATCTGCGCTGGCTCTTCTTCGCAGCGGGGCCTATGGAGCATGCGGTGACCAACCGTTCACTCAAGCTGGATCCACCAGCAGAACGTTCCGGGATGGTAGGATATGGCAGCTACGAAAAGGTCTTCGAGACGCTTGATGCGGCCCTGTCTGCCACGCCCTATCTGACCGGAGAGGCGTTCACCGCCGCCGACCTTTACCTTGGGGCGCAGATCAATTTTGGACTGCAATTCAAGACCATGCCAGATCTGCGTTCCTTCAGGGACTATTCCGCACGATTGATGGCGCGCGCGGCCCACAAACGTGCCTCAGACCTTGATAATGCCGACATACCACCACCGGAGGACGCAACATCATGACCGAAAAACTAACCGGCCCAGCACGCGATCAGGCCCTCGCCCCCTTGGTCGCGAATGGCTGGAGCGTCGCCGAAGGCCGCGACGCGATCCAAAAGACGTTCACATTCAAGAACTTCGTCGAGGCGTTCGGCTGGATGACCCAGGCGGCGCTCTGGGCCGAGAAATGGAACCACCACCCGGAATGGTCGAACGTCTACAAAACTGTTGAGGTCACGCTGACCACCCATGACGCCGACGGTTTGTCGGACCTCGATATCAAGCTGGCCACGAAGATGGATGCGCTGGCCTGAACCGGCCCTTCATTCTGTTCCAAATACCTCGCAGGGGGTCCGGGGGCGGCGCACGCCCCCGGTTCGCTTGCAAAAATTACATCGCGTCCAGCATCGCCTCGCCGCCTGACACTTCGCAGGTGCCGGGGCTGTCCTCGGCTTGAAACACCTTGACCACGCCGTCCTCGACATACATCGCATAGCGCTTGGACCGGCCGATCAGGCCTGCGGGCGGCGCATCGAAATCCATGCCAATTTCCTTGGTGAACGAACCGTCGGCATCCGACAGCATGGTGATGCCGGCCTTGCCGGCACCCGTCGCCTCGCCCCAGGCCTTCAGCACGAACGGGTCGTTGACGGCGATGCAGATGATCTCGTCCACGCCCTTGGCGTCGAACTGATCCTTAGTGCGGATGAAACTTGGCACATGGGCCGAATGGCAGGTCGGCGTATAGGCGCCGGGCACCGCGAAGATCACCACCTTGCGGCCGGCCAGCTTGTCAGCCAGGGCCACCTCTTCGGGGCCATTATCGCCCAGACGGACCATTTTGGCCCCCGGCAACGTGTCACCTACGGCAATTGTCATGGGTCTTGTCCCTCGCTGATCAAACCGCGCACAGGCGGTTTGCGTTTCCATCGTGACACGATATAGCCTCGCCCCCGAGGGCTGACCAGTGCGAGAGGCGGGATGGAGCATATCGTTGTTGTGGGCGCCGGTCAGGCCGGGGCATCGCTGGTGGCCAAGCTGCGGACGCTGGGCTTTGAGGGGCGCCTGACTCTGATCGGCGAGGAGGCCGACCCGCCCTATCAGCGCCCGCCCCTGTCGAAGAAATACCTGACCGGAGAGATGGCGCACGCGCGCCTCTACCTGCGGCCAGAAAGCTTTTATGCCGACCATCAGATCGACCTGCGCCTGGGGCAACAGGTCAGCGCGCTCGATGCGGCAGGCCAAAGCATCACATTGGACGGCGAGACGCTTAACTGGACCCAACTGGCACTGACCACTGGGTCGACGCCAAGGCGTCTGCCGCCCTCGATCGGGGGCGATCTGGCCGGCGTCTACACGGTGCGCACCTTGTCCGATGTCGATGCGATGGCGCCTGAATTCGCGGGTGGCGCAAGGGTCCTGATTGTGGGCGGCGGCTATATCGGGCTGGAAGCGGCCGCCGTCGCCGCCAGCCGGGGCCTGCAGGTGACGCTGGTCGAAATGGCGCAGCGCATCCTGCAAAGGGTCGCCGCGCCCGAGACATCGGACTACTTTCGGGCGCTGCACGAGGCCCATGGCGTGACCATCCGCGAAGGAGTCGGGCTGGAGAGGCTGACCGGCGACGGGCGCGTGACGGGCGCGATATTGTCGGATGGCACGGAAATCTCGGCGGATTTCGTGATCGTCGGCGTCGGCATTCGGCCCAACACTGCGCTGGCCGAAGCCGCGGGGCTGGCGACCGAAAACGGCATCGTGGTCGACGATCATGGCCGAACGTCAAAGCCCGGCATCTGGGCCGCTGGCGATTGCGCGGTCTTTCCCTATCGGGGCGCGATGATCCGGCTGGAAAGCGTGCAAAACGCCATCGATCAGGCCGAAGCGGTGGCCACCAACATGCTGGGCGCTGAGGCGCCTTATCGGCCCTACCCGTGGTTCTGGTCGGACCAATACGACGTCTCGCTGCAGATCGCGGGGCTAAATACCGGCTATGACCGCGTCGTGACCCGCCCGGGCGACGGGGCCGCGCAATCGCATTGGTATTACCGGGGCGAGAGGTTTCTGGCGGTCGATGCGATGAACGATGCGCGGGCGTATATGGTGGGCAAGCGGCTGCTCGAGGCCGGGCGGGCGCCCGATCCTGCGGCCATCGCGGACCCGGCGACCGACCTCAAGATGCTGCTGCGCGGATGAGGATCGTCGGGGGCGCGCGGCGCGGGCTGAAGCTGGCGGATGTGGGCGCGGGCGATACCGGCGCGCATCTGCGCCCGACGTCGGACCGGGTGCGCGAGGCGATCTTCAACCTTTTGCAGAACTCTCCCCGGCCCGATCCGGTGCCAGGCGCGCGTGTTCTGGACCTTTTCGCGGGCACGGGCGCCTTGGGGCTTGAGGCGCTGTCGCGCGGGGCGGCCGAGGTCACCTTTGTCGATGACGGCAGGGTGGCGGGCCCGTTGCTCCGCCAGAACATCGCGCTGATGCAGGCCGAAAGCGCGGCACGGCACCTGCGCCGGGACGCAACGCGGCTGGGGCCCAATGCGGATGCGCCTTTTACGCTGATTTTCCTCGATCCGCCTTATGGCGCAGAGCTTGGCGAGAAAGCCATTGCCGCGGCAAAGGCCAATGGCTGGATCGCGCCTGATGCCACCGTGGTCTGGGAAGAGAGCACACCACAGGCCGCGCCTTCGGGTTTTGCAAGGCTGGATCAAAGGCGCTATGGTGAAACATGGATCACGCTCTTGCGCCATTCTGGCTGACCCGCCCGGTTGCAAAGGCACCGGAGAAAACGGCCAAGCCAAGGCCGAAACCACGCGGGCCGCTTCTGATGGGGGATTTGTCGGCCAGCTATGGCGGGCGCCCCGTTTTCCTCATGCATTGGGATGACGATACCGACGCTTAGGCGAATCTTCTGCGAAGATTCAAGGCGCGCGCGCCACGGCTTTTCTGCGAAAAGCCAGGATCATGCCGCAAAAAGCGGGAAGGTCACACCGAGGGCCCAGGCCAGAAACAGCCCAAGACCGATGCCGCCGGCGAACGGCCTCCAGGTCGCGCGGCCGACCCAGCCGCCGATTGTTCCGAAAAGCAAGAAGAACAACAGGATCACCGGCAGGATGATCATGAGGAAGAACAACCCCTCGAAATCAAGTGCCACGGCCAGCCCGAGGGATGCCAGAGCCGCCCCACGTGCCAGAAGCGACCGCCAGAGTGGTGCCCGCCCTCCCTCGGTCAGCGCGGCATCGGCCAGCATGAAGGGCACCGCGCCCGCAGCCATGGCGGCGATGATCGCCAGCCTTTCGGACGTCGGCCAGAACGAGGCGACATAGCGGTCGAGCACGCCGCCGAACACGGCAATTCCGAAGACGGCGACCGGCAGCCAGAGCAGCGCGGCGCGCAAGATCCTGCCCCGCGCCTCGATCTTCATGGCGCCCAGCGCAGAGAGAGTGACCAGCGCAAGCGCGCCGTAAAGCGCAAAATGCAGCGCCAAGTAATCGGCCACCAGCACCGGCAGGAAAGACGTGTCGAACGGCCAGAGGATCAGCGGTGTCGCCACCCCCGCTATGGCGGCCGAAGCAAGGAAGGCGCCACGGGGCATCGCCGCCGGTGGCACCGAGGCCCGCCATCGGCGGAGAAACCCGGCCAGCGGCCAGCCCAGCGCCACAACGCTGAAGAGCAATAGGGCGATCCACCCGCCGCGCCGCGTAACCGGGCCCTCGCTTTGCCGCGCAAAGGTGGCGTCGAGCCAGGCGCGGGCCTCAGACAGCGCGACCGGTGCGTAGAGAACGCCCACATGTTCGACATTGGGCGCCAGAACGGCCCGGCGAGCAGAGCCGTTCGCAGGGTCTCGGATCGTCTGGCTCAATTCGGCGCCCGGTTCGGCCAGGCGCAAAGCCTTCAGCGCTTCGTCGGCCAGCCACCCCTCCCACGCGCCGGTGATAACCAGAAGGTTGCGGGGCTGGGTGGCCGTGACCGCTTCGGAGAACATCGACACCGCAACGACCGCCTCGACCCGAGGGTCGCGCACGGCCTGACGGACCACCACGTCCGAGGCCATCGAATGCCCCAAAAGCGCCAAGCGCCCATCGGCGCCGGGCAGGACCAGCGCGGCATCGGCGACACGCGCGACCTCATCCATCAGGCGCAGGGTGGTGCCGCCGATTGAAGTGACATCGCCCGACATGGGCTGAGGGTTGCGGCCATGGCCCTCGAAATCGAAGGTCACCGCGACATAGCCTGCCTGCGCCAGGGTCAGGGCGTAGCTCTGCATCAATTGCTGCGAGCCCGCGAAGCCATGGGCGATCACGACGACCGGCGCAGGCGGCGCACCGGCCTGACGATAGACAGTTGCGGGCGTGGTGCCGGTGCCCGCAAGAGGCGCCACCTCAAGCCCTGCGCGATCGGCCTCAAGCTGCCAGATCGCCAGGGCGGACAGGCCAAGCGCCAGCGCCAGAACCAGCCAGCGCCCCGGGCCCAATCCGGTCAGCCCCAGGTCGGGTGGAATTTGCCGCCGGGCGAGAGGGTGAAGATATCCGCGCCCGTGGCGGTCACGCCGATGGAATGTTCGAACTGCGCCGAGAGGGATTTGTCGCGGGTCACGGCCGTCCATTCATCGGCCAGCACCTTGGTTTCGGGCCGGCCGAGGTTCACCATCGGCTCGATCGTGAAGAACATCCCCTCTTCCAGAACCGCGCCGCTGCCGGGACGGCCGTAATGCAGCACATTGGGCGGCGCGTGGAACACGCGGCCCAGGCCATGGCCGCAGAAATCGCGCACGACGCTCATCCGGTTGGCCTCAACATAGGCCTGGATGGCATGGCCGATATCGCCGAACGTGTTGCCGGGTTTGACCGCCTCGATCCCCTTCATCAGCGCGTCATGGGTGACCTGGACCAGCCGCTCAGCCTTGCGGCTGAGCTGACCTGCGACATACATTCGGCTGGTATCGCCGAACCAACCGTCAACGATGACGGTGACGTCGATATTCAGGATATCGCCGTCCTTCAGCGTCTTCGGGCCGGGAATGCCGTGGCAGACCACATGGTTCACGCTGATGCAGGTGGCGTGCTGGTACCCTTTGTAGCCGATAGTGGCCGAGGTGGCGCCTGCCGCCTCGACCTGATCGCGCACGAAATCGTCGAGAGTCGCGGTGGTCACGCCGGGCTCGACAAGGGCCGCCACATCGTCGAGGATGCGGGCCGCCAGCGCGCCCGCCGCCTGCATGCCGGCGAAATCGCCGTCTTCATAAATTCTGATGCCGTCCTTGGTGATCCGGCCGCGCGTGTGCCCTTCCACTGGCCCACTCCGTTTCTGATGGGGTTCTATCCTAAATAGTCGCGCTTAGGCCGAATGGCCAGAGGCCTGAGGTGCCGCGTCGATCGGCAGGGCCGGGCCAAACGTCACGCCCTGGCGATCAATGCGGGTTCCGAAGCATTGCATCTCAACCCCCGCGGCGCGGGCCGTATCGAAGGCGCGCGCATAGCCGGGGTCGAGATCACCGGCCAGCCGAAAGCGCGCGCAATCGGTGCGCTGCACCAGATAGAGCATCACCGCGCGGTGGCCTGCGGCGACCATATCCGACAGCTCGCCCAGATGCTTGGCTCCGCGGGTGGTGACGCAATCGGGGAATTCGGCCCAGTCGCCATCGCGGCGCAGATGCACGTTCTTCACCTCGACATAGGCATCGGGCAGCCCTGGTTCGGTCAGCAGGAAATCGATGCGGCTGGCCTTGCCATAGGGCACTTCGGGGCGCACGGTTTTGTAGGCGGCCAAGGCTGGTGCGCGACCCGCCAGCAGCGCCTCTTTCACCACGCGGTTCGGCACGGCAGTGTCAATGCCGGCCAGATGGTCGTCCGGCAGTTCGACCAGTTTCCATGAATAGCGCAGCTTTTTCTTGGGGTCGTCATTCGGCTCAAGCCAGAGGCGCATGCCAGGCTCGGCCAGCCCCATCATGCTGCCGGGGTTCGGGCAATGGGCGATGCCCTCGGTTCCATCCTCCAGCACCACATCGGCCAGAAAGCGTTTGTAGCGGCGGATCAGGCGGGCGGGGATCAAGGGGGTTGGAAAGCGCATGGGGCCCGGCCTATACCGCAAGGCAGGGGTGTTCAAGGAGGCCCCAAAGATGCCAAATCCAACAGCCGCGATGCTGGTCATCGGTGATGAGATCCTTTCGGGCCGGACGCGCGACACGAACACGCATTTTCTGGCGGGCGAGCTGACGCATCACGGCATCGACCTGAAGGAAGCGCGCGTGGTCTCGGACGAGGCGGACGCAATCGTGGCGGCGGTGGATGCTCTGCGCGCGGCCTATACCCACGTCTTCACCTCGGGCGGGATCGGGCCCACCCATGACGACATCACCGCCGATGCCATCGCGAAAGCCTTTGGCGCCAGGATCGGCATCCGCGACGATGCGCGCGCGATCCTGGCCGCGCATTACGAGCGGTCGGGGTTGGAGTTCAACGACGCCCGCCAGCGCATGGCGCGCATTCCCAGTGGCGCCACGCTGATCGACAATCCGATCTCGGCGGCGCCGGGGTTCACCTTGGGTAATGTCCATGTGATGGCTGGCGTGCCGTCGGTGTTCCAGGCCATGGTGGCCTCGGTCCTGCCGACGCTGACCGGCGGCGCGCCGCTGTTGTCGCAGACGCTGCGGGTGAACCGGGGCGAGGGCGACATTGCGGGGCCCCTGGCCACTCTGGCCGAGGAATTCGCAGACCTTTCGGTCGGCTCGTACCCCTTCCTCCGCGACGGGGTTCATGGGGCCAATCTGGTGATCCGGGGCAGCGACGCCGCGCGACTGGATGCGGCGATGCAACGGCTGGCCGCGCTTTTTCCCGTCAGCGCATGAACCAGGCCACGCTTTATCCGGCTGTTGAGGCGACATGGCCGCCTACGCGGTGCTTTCGGGCAGGCCCCTGGACGATCCGCGACGGGGCCGGTGGCGGCAAGCGCGCCTCGGCCGCGACGGCAGAGGCCCCTGTGACCGAGGCGGATATCGCAACGCTTGAGGCCGAAATGGCGGCTTTGGACCAACCGTCCTTGGTGATGATCCGTGCGGGCGAAGAGGCCCTGGATCAGATGCTGGAGGTGGCGGGCTATGCAATCGTCGATCCGGTTGTCCTCTATGCCGCGCCGGTGGCGCGCCTTGCCGAACCGCCGCCGCATCTTGCCGCTTTCCCGCATTGGCCACGGCTGGCCGCCGCCGATGAGATCTGGGCTGAGGGCGGTATCGGCGCGGCCCGGCTGGCGGTGATGGACAGGGCCGCGGGCCCGAAAACGGCGATTCTGGCCCGCGCCGACGACACCCCGGCAGGCGCCGCCTTCGTGGCGATCCATGGGCAGACCGCGATGATCCACGCGGTCGAGGTGGCGCCGGCGCTCCGCCGCAAGGGGGCCGCGCGCCACATGATGCAGGCCGCCGCTTGCTGGGCCGAAGCGGAAGGGGCCACCACGCTGGCCCTGGCCGTCACCACGCGAAACGCCGCCGCCCGTGCGCTCTACGCTTCCCTCGGGATGGCGGTTGTGGGACAATATCACTATCGCATGAAGCCAGCCTCGGAAGGGTCAGAATGACCGATATGCCCACCGCCCTCGACCTGCCCATGGTCGATCCCCTGCCCGAGGATACGCAGGCCTATTTCGACCTCTGCGCCGAAAAGCTGGGCCTGGTGCCGAATGTGCTGCGCGCCTACGCCTTCGATATCGACAAGCTGAACGCCTTCACCGCGATGTATAACGACCTGATGCTGGGGCCGTCGAACCTGCCCAAGCTTGATCGTGAGATGATTGCCGTCGTGGTCTCGGCCGTGAACCGGTGCTTTTACTGCCTTGTGGCCCATGGTCAGGCGGTGCGCGCGATGTCAGGCAGGCCGGAATTGGGCGAGGCGCTGGTGATGAACTGGCGGGTTGCCGATATCACGCCGCAGCAACGCGCGATGCTGGCGTTTGCCGAAAAGCTGACCGAAGCCTCATCGCGGGTGACCGAGGCCGACCGGGAGGCCCTGCGGGACGCGGGGTTCTCCGATCGCGACATCTGGGACATCGCCTCGGTCGCAGGGTTTTTCAACATGACCAACCGCGTGGCCTCGGCCACCGACATGCGCCCGAACCCGGACTATCACGGGCTGAGCCGGTGATCCGCCCGGCGCTTGTGCTGGCCCTTTTCGGCGCGCCCACCATGGCGGCGACGCTGGATATGCCCGCAGGCGCCACCCGCGCGACTGAGCGGATCGACCCGCTGGGCAGCTATGCCGTACCGGTTGACCCCTGGGCGGACGGCGCCCTGCCGGTGACGGAGGCCGAGGGGCAGATCACGCGGCAGGCTTGGCACGTGCCTAGTACGGCCACCACGCTGCAATTGTTGGCGCCTCTGCGTGAGCAGCTTTCGCAACAGGGGTTCGAGGTGCTGTTGCAATGCGAAACGGAAGGGTGCGGCGGCTTCGACTTTCGGTTCGAAACCGATGTCCTGCCCGAGCCTGAGATGCATGTGGATCTGGGCGATTTTCGATTTCTTTCCCTCCGCAGGACGGGCGAGGAGACACCGGAATTCATGACCCTTCTGATCAGCCGGACCAGCAATACCGGCTACATCCAGGTGGTCAGCGTCGGCCCAGCTTCGGCCGAACCGCTTACCACCGAAAACCTGGCCACCAAGACGCCCGAGACCACGCCCCTTGCCCCATTGGCCTTCGCCGACCAGCTGGAAACCAAGGGCCGGGCCGTGCTGGGGGACCTCAGCTTTGACACAGGCTCGGCACAGCTATCCGAGGGGCCTTTTCCGTCACTGGGCGCACTGGCCGATTATCTGTTGGCGAACCCCGATCGGCAGGTCACACTTGTGGGTCATACCGATGCCGAAGGCGGACTTGACGCCAATATCGTGCTGTCGCGGGCACGGGCACGGTCGGTGCGGCAGCGCCTGACCGAGGCCTACGGCATTCCGCCCGCGCAGCTTGAGGCCGATGGCGTGGGCTATCTGATGCCGCTTTCGTCGAACCTGACCGAGGATGGCCGCCTGGCGAATCGCCGGGTTGAGGTCGTGCTGATTTCGACGGAGTAACCCGCCTACCAGGCGTCCGGCCCCTTGCTGGCGAAGCGGTTCACCAGAAAATCGATGAAGGCGCGCACCTTGGGCTGGGTGAAACGGCCCGGCGGATAGACGCAGTAGATCCCCAAAACCTCCACCGGAAGGTCCGGCATAGCCTCTTCCACCAGACCCTGCCGCAGCGCGTCCGCGTAGAGAAAGCTGGGCAGGTACGCGATACCAAGGCCCGAGATTGCCGCATTCAGAAGGGATTGCCCGTCATTCACCGTCAGCCAGCCAGCGGTGCGGACCTGACGCTTTTCGCCCGACGGCGCGGTCAACTTCCAGACGGCGGAACTGGCCGAGTTGGCGTAATGCAGCAACTTGTGCTCATTCAGATCGTCGATCCGCTGCGGGCGGCCATAGCGCTGAAAATAGGACGGCGAGGCGACCATGCGCTTGGTCGTATCGGTCAGCTTGCGGGCGCGGAGGCTGGAATCCTCCAGCTCGCCCAGCCGGATCGCCATGTCGAACCCTTCCGAAATCAGCTCAACATAGCGGTTGTTCAACACCATGTTCACGGTGATCTCGGGATATTCACTGAGGAAATCGCCGAGAATGGGGGACAGAAGGTTGACCCCGAAATCGGTGGCCACCGAAATCCGCAATAGCCCCGACGGCGCCGATTGCATCGAGGTGACCAGGGCGTCCGCCTCGCCCGCGTCGTTCAGAACACGGCGCGCGCGGTCGTAATAGGCCAGACCGATCTCGGTCGGGCTGACACGACGGGTCGTGCGGTTCAAAAGCCGCGCACCAAGGCGGGCTTCCAGGGCGGACACGTGCTTGGACACCGCGGATTTCGAAATCCCCAGTTTCTTCGCCGCATCGGTGAAACCCCCTTGATCCACCACGGTGGCGAAGGCTTCCATTTCCGTCAAACGGTCCATTCTTTCATACCCCAAGGGTAGCGATTGGACTATTCGTGGCGGCGAATTCGGGCAGGAATGCGGAAAGCGCCCGACAATAGTGAGGTTTCACTAAGGATCGTCGCGCGGGCTGCAACGGACTTTCGGATATGTCAAACGGCGGGACTGTCTGGAAAAAATCTCCCAAACCGCAACCGAGGCGGCTACAGCCAGCTGAAAAAGCCCTCGGGCGCGCGGGCGCGCAGGCGGTGGGCGACCTCGCTACCCATCTTCGCGCCATCCTTAATGGGGGCCTCTTCCACATCGGCCAGCACCTCGGACCCGTCCGGCCGCAGGATTTCGCCGCGCAGGCGCAGCGTGCCGCCGTCCAACTCGGCCAGCCCGGCGATCGGGGTCTGGCAAGACCCGTCGAGGGCCGCCAGAAACGCGCGTTCACAGGCCAGCCGCTGGCCGGTTGGCGTATCATGGATCGCCTCCAGCATCTCGGCCGCGCGGGCATCGTCGGCACGCCGCTCAATCCCGATGGCGCCTTGCGCGACGGCGGGCAGCATCTGGTCGGTCTCGATGGGCCCGCGAGCGATATCGGCCATCCCCAGACGGTTCAGCCCCGCCATGGCGAGGAATGTGGCAACCGCCACGCCGTCCTCCAATTTCTTCATGCGTGTCTGTACGTTACCGCGAAACTCGACCAATTGCAGATCGGGGCGGCGATGCGCCAGTTGCGCCCGCCGCCTGAGCGAGGAGGAGCCGACGACAGCCCCATCAGGCAGGTCCGTCAGGCTAGCGATACCGGGCGAGACGAACGCATCGCGCACATCCTCGCGCGGGAGATAGCAATCCAGAAGCAGCCCCTCGGGCTGCAATGTCGGCATGTCCTTCATCGAATGCACGGCAATGTCGATGCGGCCCGCCAGCATGTCGTCTTCGATCTCGCGCGTGAAAAGGCCCTTGCCGCCGATCTCTTTCAAAGGCCTATCCAGCACCTTGTCGCCCGTGGTCTTGATCACGACAATCGCGAACGCCTCCTCAGGCAGATCGAAAGCGGCCATCAGGCGCGCGCGGGTCTCATAGGCCTGGGCCAGCGCCAGGGGCGAGCCACGGGTGCCGATGCGCAAGGGTGACGCGGGGGTGGGAAGATCCAATGCCATGCGCCAAGCCATAGCGCGGGACAATCGGGCCTGACAATGGGCGATCGTATTGACAAGGGCGCGCTGCCGGGGGACCAACAGGGCAATCAGGCGGAGGGGCGGGATGTCAGGCGATAAGAAGCTGTTACGGTCGCTGCGGGGCGAGGTGCAGGCGGTGCCTCCGGTCTGGATGATGCGCCAGGCGGGCCGGTACCTGCCCGAGTACAAGGCCACGCGGGCGCAGGCGGGCGATTTTTTGTCGCTTTGCTACACGCCCGAGCTGGCCGCCGAGGTGACATTGCAGCCTCTGCGGCGTTATGGCTTCGATGCGGCGATCCTCTTTGCCGATATTCTGCTGGTCCCCCAGGCTCTGGGCGCGGATCTGTGGTTCGTGACCGGCGAAGGCCCGCGCCTGTCGACCATCACAAGCGACGCCGATTTCGCGCCGATCAAGGGCAAGGACGACATCCACGATCACCTCGCGCCTGTCTACGAGACGGTGCGCATCCTGTCGCGTGAATTGCCTGATGATGTGGCCCTGATCGGTTTTGCCGGCGCCCCCTGGACGGTTGCCACCTACATGATCGCGGGCAAGGGCACCAAGGATCAGGGCCCGGCCCATGCATTGAAGGCCGAAAATCGGCCGCTCTTCGACGCGCTGATGACGCGGCTGACTGAGGCCACGATCGAATACCTCTCGGCGCAAATCGAGGCGGGGGCCGAGGTGGTGAAGATCTTCGACAGCTGGGCCGGATCGCTGAAAGGCGAGGATTTCCAGAAGTACGCGCTGAACCCCGCGCGCCAGATCATCTCGGCCCTGAAGGCCCGCCATCCGGCAACGCCCATCATCGCCTTCCCGCGCGAGGCGGGCGACAATTACATTGGCTTCGCCAAGGCGACCGGCGCCGATTGCGTCGCCATCGACAATTCAGTCGCGGCCGAATGGGCGGCCGAACATGTGCAGAAGGATGGCTGTGTACAAGGCAACCTCGCCCCGGGGCACATGGTGACCGGCGGGCAGGACTTGATCGATGAGACCAAGCGCATCGTGAACGCCTTCTCGAAAGGACCGCACATCTTCAACCTCGGCCACGGCATCACGCCGGATGCCGACCCCGAAAACGTCCACGTCATGCTTGAGGCGATCCGGGGATAGGCGAGTTTCCACGCAAAAGGCCCAACTTCTACCAAATTCAGCCAGACTGCCCCCACAATCACGGGTATGATGCAAGTGAAGCAAACATGCAGAAGATGAAAACATGCCATTTCTGAAGAGTATCGGCGGATTTCTTGCGATATGCGGGCTGGTCCTGATCCTCAGCTGGAATCGCCTGATGGGGCCCTCGGAGGAGTTGACCTACGACCCCTCGCAGCCCGAGACCCTGATCCAGCCCGGCCCGATGGGCCCACGTCTGGCCCCGCCGGGCCTTGCGCGCGCCGATGGTGGGGTGGCTTTGGTCACCGACGCGCTGATGGTTTTCCGGCCCACAACCGATGAAAGCGCGCCAGCCGGCACGTTTCGGCTAACCTTGAACGCCCGTTGCAGGTTCGCCAGACCAGAGGCAGGCGATCTGGTCGCCAATATCCGTGTCAGCGAAGGCGGAACGCCCTTGGGGGTACAAATCGTCTCTCCCCGGTCGCTCGCGACGTGGTCGGAGCAATGGATCGAAGCGCAAAAAGCGCAGACCGAACCGGTTCCCATGGGCCAGGACGCAGCTGGCGACACGGCAAGGATTATCGATGTGATCGTCACAGAGACCGAGAAACCGGTCTATCTGATCCTTCAGAGCACACGTCCAGGCATCATCTGGAACATCCAGAAGGCCCGAGACGCGAAGATCTCGAACATCGCGCTGATCGGGAATGGCGATTTCGGTGTGAATTCATTCACAACACCGATCCCGACCGTTGCTGTAGACGCCTCGCAACCTGATAGCTGCGCCGTTACGCCAGCCCAAAAACCCAGCGACAATTGGCAGTTCGATCAATTGAGGGCCAGTAATGGCGGCCAAAGCCCCGCTGATTTTGAGCGGGACTACGAAAGATATGCCGAATGGTTTCAGGCGCAGTTCGGGCTATCGCCTGAAGACGGTCTGATCGGGTTTGATGGCATGGGGCACGTGCTGATCGGCCCATTGCCGGACGAAAACAGCAAGCTGCGGGCCACGAAATTCGATATGTCCAGCCTTCGCATTTCGACCGAGGGAGAGGTGATCACCGGCGACGCAGAGGCACGGCAAACCGAAATCGCCGAGCTGATGGAGGCGACGATCCGCCAGGCAACTGGCGGCGATATGGCCCGGCTGCGCCCTGAACCTGTGCAGAGATCGGAGTAACCGGCCATGGGATTGATCCGCATTGGATTTGCGATTGTGGCGCTGCTTGCGATCGCTGTGGTGGTCACGGCGTTCACGTTGAACAGCCGCAACTCCGAAACGACCGATGTCGCAGATGGCCTCTCGGACCCGCGCCTGGCAGGCCTCACCCATAGCGTCCGGTATACCGACATCGTTCCGTTCGAAGCGTTTCTAAACGCCGGCGAAGAACCGCCCGAGCGTACCCTCTGGCCTGTTTATGCCGAGGCGCGCGCGGCCGTATATGCACAAGAGGAATGCCAGCGTCTGCTCGACATTCTTGCCGCGTCCTGCGTGGTCGCCGAAAGCGATGCCAGCCCGGCCAGAGATGACCACTTCCAAATCGCCATACGCCTGGCCTTTGCGCCCGCCGATGACATGGGCGACCTGCCCGACCGCGCCGATCTTTCGGCTGAAACGCAGATCGTGGAGTTGAGTGACGAGGTCCGCACGAACGTATCGCCTGAAGACTTCGGCGCGCTCAGGGCCAATTACTACCGCGCCGCCCTCCAAGCCTGCGACAGCGCGCGTGCAAACGGGTCGGCCTGCCTGGTTGATCAGATCGTCATCGAGCAGAGTGATTCTTTCAACGAAGAAGGGCGCTACAACGTGTCCGGCCGGGCGCTGGTTCTGACGGACTGACGCCGGGGTTGACCGGCGGATCATCCGGGCAGCGTCACCCAGGCCCCATAGTCCAGCTTGAAGCTCCAGGGGTCCGGCCGCCCCGCCCGGGCCAACGCCGCGCGCACCACGCCCGCATGGGTCACAACCAGCGTATCGCCGCCATCCAGCGAGGACAAAGCCGCACCCACACGGGCGGCCAGCATCGCCACACTCTCACCTCCGTGCGGGCGCGCATGCATCAAGTCATCGGCCCAGGCATCCAGCTCAGCCCTGGGGATCGCCTCCCAAGCCAGCCCCTCCCAAGCGCCGAAATCCATCTCAACCAACCGGTCATCTTCACGAACGGGCAGATCACTGGCAGCACCGATGGCGCGGGCCAGCTTTGCGGTGCGCGTCAAAGGGCTGGTGACGATCTGCGCGATGCGGGGGAGATCGGCCGTCAAACGCAAGACTTCGGCATCGAAATCATCCGCAACGGCCAGATCCGTCCGGCCATAGCAAAGCCCAGCAGCCCCCACCGGGCGCGTGTGCCGCAACAAGATCAGAGCCACACGACCAGACCCAGGTAAAACCCGATCTCGCTGGTCTGCTGCACGGCCCCAAGGCAATCGCCGGTATAACCGCCCAGCCGCCGCTCAAACCGCCGCCGCATCAGCCAGTGGCCCAGCACCAAACCTGCAAGGCCGCAAAGAACCACCCCAATCGGCACCACGAACGCCAATGGCAGCAGCGCGGCCAGACCCGTTGCCACGACCAGCTTCAGATCGGCTCTCGGAATGCCGTCGGCCACAGGTTTGCCAGTGCCATGATCGCGCACATAGGCAGAGGTCGCGATAACCAATACCGATGACGCGCGACTGACTGCATGGGCCGCAATCAACGCCGCAAGGGCCACGCCGGGGTTGAGCGCCGCCAGCGCCGCAACCTTACCCGCCAGCATCAGTCCCAAGCCCGCGGCCCCGTATGTTCCAAGACGGCTGTCGCGCATGATCTCCAACGCGCGCTCGCGCGTGGCGCCGCCGCCCAGCCCGTCACAGGCATCCGCAAAGCCGTCTTCGTGGAAACACCCCGTCAGCAAAAGGCCGAACGCCGTCGACATGATCGCCGCCAGAACGGGCGGAACACCCTGCGCCGCCAGCCAGTAGACCAGCCCTGTCAGCAACCCGATCAGCGCACCCACTGCCGGATGCCAGCGCGGTGTCGCGGCCATTCGCGCGGGCGTATAGCCAGGGTCGGGCACGGGCAGCCGCGTCAGGAATTGCAAGGCCAGCAGGAAGACCGCACACTCCTCGGCCCAGCGCGAGGTCATTGACGGCTGACGCCCGCGCTCTCAAAACTGGCCATTTCGGTCAGCATCGCTGCCGAAGCCCTGACCAGCGGCCAGGCCAGGAGGGCGCCGGTCCCCTCGCCCAGACGCAACCCCAGCGACAACAGCGGCCGCACGTCCAACGCCTCCAGCAAGCTGTGATGCCCGGCCTCCTCGGACAGATGCGCAAAGACCATGGCCGCGCGCGCCTCGGGCATGATGTCCAGGGCCGCTGCCGCCGCCGCGCTGGCGATGAACCCATCGACCAGCACCAAACGGTGGGCCTCGGCCGCGCCCATCATGGCGCCGGCCATCATCGCAATCTCGAACCCGCCATATTCGCGTAAGGCCTCGCGCCCCGGCAATCGTCCAGCTTTCCGCGCCGCAGCGCGCGCCAGAACGGCGGCTTTATGCGCCAGGCCCGGATCATCAAGGCCCGTGCCCCGCCCGACAAAATCGCCCACCTCGCGCCCTGTCAGTTTGGCCGCCAGAAGACTTGCCGCCGAGGTATTCGCGATGCCCATCTCTCCAAAGGCCATCACGTCCGCCGCCCCCTCGGCACCAAAGCGCGCCCCGGCTTGCAAGGCCGTCTCAAGCTGGTCCTCCGACATCGCTGGCCCCGTGGCCGAGTTCGCCGTCCCAGCCCCGATCCGCGCGTCGATCAGATCGGAGTGCAGAAACGGTTCGCCAGCAACACCCGCATCGACGACGACGATCTCGGCCCCGGTAGAGCGCGCAAACACATTCGCCGCCGCCCCCCCGGCAAGGAAGTTCTTCACCATCTCGCGGGTCACGGTCTGCGGAAAAGCGGAAACACCTTCCTCGGCAATCCCATGATCGGCGGCGAAAATGATCAGGCGACAGGTCTCGGCCCTCGGCGTCAGGCTGTGCTGTAGCCGCGCCAGTTGCGCCGCCAGATCCTCAATCCGGCCCAACGCGCCCAAAGGCTTGGTCTTGCCATCAATCGCGGCGAGCAAGGCCTGCTCAAATGTCATATCCGAGATATCCATAGCTCTCTTTCGCAACAGGATCTTTCGCAGAAAGATCGGAGAATTCGCCTAAATCTTCGCAGAAGATTTGCCCCCGCTCAGGTCCATTTCGCAACCGGCGGCAGGCTCATCAGCACCGCGTTGGCATCATGTCCCGTCTCCAGCCCAAACTTGGTGCCACGGTCATAGACCAGGTTGTATTCGGCGTAGAGGCCCCGATGCACCAATTGCACCTCGCGGTCGGCCTCGCTCCACGGCGTGTCGCGCCGCCCTTCTACAACCGGCACGAAAGCCGGCAGAAACGCGCGGCCGACGTCTTGTGTGAAGGCGAAATCCGCGTCCCAGTCGCCGGTGTTCAGATCATCGTAGAAGATGCCGCCGACCCCCCGGGCCCGGCCGCGATGGGGCACGAAGAAATACTCGTCCGCCCACGCCTTGAACCTGGAATAATAATCCGCCGAATGCCGGGCACAGGCCGCCTCAAGAACCGCATGAAAGGCGGCGGTATCCTCGGTATATTCGATGCAAGGATTCAGATCAGAGCCGCCGCCGAACCACCATGCGCCGGGCGTCCAGAACATCCGGGTGTTCATGTGCACGGCCGGTGTATGCGGGTTTTGCATGTGGGCCACCAGGCTGATGCCACTGGCCCAGAACCGTGGGTCCGCCTCCATGCCCGGCACACCGCGCGCGGCCATCGCCTTTTGCGCACGCTCGCCCAGCTTGCCATAGACGGTTGAGACGTTCACGCCGACCTTCTCGAACACGCGGCCACCGCGCATCACGCTCATCAACCCGCCGCCGGCATCCGATCCGTCCTCAGACGCACGCCGCGTTTCATTCACCTCGAACCGGCCGGGCGCGCTATCCGCAAAGGGGCCGCTCTGCTGTTCATCCTCCAGCCGTTCGAAATCGGCCACGATACTGTCCCGCAGCTCACGAAACCAGGCCGAGGCGCGTGTCTTTCGGTCGTCAAAATCGTCGGCCATGGGCGTGAATCCCCCTCGTTCGCTTCGACATCTTTTAAGCGTGTTTGGCAGGGGGGACGCAAGCGCCTATACTGGCCCCGCCAATGCTGGAGGCCCCTGATGCGCAAGTCCCTCATTCTGATCCTGTTCCTAGCTGCCTGTGCCGAACCCCGCGCGGCCTGCGTCGACCGGGCAGGCGCTGAGTTACGCGCCCTTGATAAAGAGATCGCTGATACCAAACTGGCACTCGCCCGTGGCTACCGGGATGACGATCGCTCTCGGGTCAGGGTTGGCGCCGCGATCTGTGCCGAGGATAGTCCGATCACCCTTTGCTTGTCGGGCGACAGACCTTTGTCGAGGCGCGGCACGGCCATAAACCCCACGGAAGAGCGCGCCCGCCTGCGCAGGCTGGAAGCCCGCCGCGCCAGCGTTGCCGAAGCGGCAGAGCGCGCCGCGCTCAGCTGTCCTACGCCGTAGAGGCAACCGGTTGGCCTGAATTGATTTGGGCTGGCGCGCGGTTAATGCACGGGTGACGCGACGGTATCCAGCAACGTGCGCCCACCATCGACGGTCAGCACCTCGCCGGTCACGAACCCCGCCCCGTCCGAGGCGAGGAATTGCACCGCATCGGCCAATTCGCCCGGTGCCGCAATCCGCGCCATCGGGGTGTGGTCGGTGATATCCTCGCGGAAATCAGCATGGTCTTTCAACGCGGTCTTCAGACTGGCGCTCATCACCGATCCGAAGGCCACCGCATTCACGCGAATCCGGTGCGGCGCCAATGCAACAGCCAATGAACGGGTCATCTGATCCAGCGCGGCGGTGGCAATGGAGTAGCCCAGAAGCTCAGGGTGCGTGCGGCGCGCGGCGATGGACGAGATATTCACGATTGAACCCACCGGCCCCTCCTCCTCGCCGCCGTTGGATTGCTTGATCATCCGCTTGGCCACTGCCTGGCTGAGGCGCAGGGCAGACATCAGGTTTTGCTCCAACAGCTCTTCAACACCATCGGCGTCGGGATCGAGCGGGTCCGACACGGCGACCGAGCGGGCGGCATTCACCAAAATGTCCACCCGGTCGAACGCATCTATCGTGGCCGAGATCAGGTTGGCCTGGCTCAACCGCTCGCGCAGATCGCAGGTGAAATAGCGGATCGTGCCCTCGGCATCCGCCTCTTCGCCGATCTCGGTCTGCAGGCGCGCCTCGTCCATATCGGCCAGCATCACATTGGCCCCTGCGGCAGCGAAGCGTCGGGCGACGGCCAGACCGATACCGTTGGCAGCCCCCGTTACAATGGCCGTCTTACCGGCGATGGAAAAGGACATGGGGAGATAACCTTTGTGCCTGAGTCCGTCTGGAGGGTTTAAGCCATTTCAACGCCGCGCGCGAGGTGCGGGTTTCGGCGCTGCCGCGTGGTAAAGCTTGAAAGCGGGGGTGCCGGGCAGTTCCTCGACACTGCGAAACAGCTCATTCAGCGTGCGTTCATAGGGCAGATGCCGGTTGGCCACCATCCAGAGCGTGCCTGACCGGGTCAGCGCGCGGGCGGCGGCCGCTATGAACGCCCGGCCAAGGCCCGGATCGGCTGCGCGCGAGGTATGAAAGGGCGGGTTCATCACGATCGCGCCGAAAGGCTTTGGCGCGCGGAACCGCGTGACATCGGCCCAGTGGAATTGTGCCCGCGGGTCGGTGATGTTCTGACGCGCGGCTTCCAGCGCGTCATGCTCGGCCTCGACCAGATGCACCTCGTCCAAGCCGTCGCGCCTCAGCACTTCCGACGCCAGATAGCCCCATCCGGCGCCGAAATCGGCCACACGGGCGGGCAGTTTTGCCGGCAGAGCAGCCACCAGGGCGGCAGAGCCCGCATCGATGCCATCGGCCGAAAACCCGGCTGGGCTGGTCACAAACCCCTCCGGCAACCGGCGCGGCGCGGCATCCGCCCAATCGGCAAAGGGCGCCGCGCCGGTATTGCCGAAAACCGCCAGCTTGCCATGGGCCTTGGCCAGCGCGCCACCAAGATCCACACGGGCGCGCAGCTCCTTGATCAGGCTGTCGATACCATCGGTCTTCTGCCCGTCCACGACGATCGGCCCGCCATCGGCTACGACCAAGGCCGCCCGTGCCACCAGGGCCCGCGCCTCGGCCTTGCTGCGCGGCAGTTCGACGATCGCGGCGGCATAACCGCCCGACGGCGCCACAGCCGTCGCATAGCCTTGCGCGGCAAAGGCATCGTGATCGGGCCGAAAGCCCTGGATGACCTCGACCCGATCCGTGGGCAGTGCCGACAGGTCGACATCCATGCGCGGGCGGAACACGGCAATCCGCCCCTCGGGCGGCAACACAAGCGCGCCGCTTTCCAGCGCGATACTCAGGCGGGAGGGTTTCATGGGCAGCGCAAAAGGGCGCTTATTCCTTTTCCATCGTGCATTGCAGCGGATGCTGGTGGCGGCGCGCGAAATCCATCACCTGGGCCACCTTTGTCTCGGCCACCTCGAACGAAAAGACACCCACAACCGCGACGCCCTTCTTGTGCACTGTCAGCATCAATTCGAACGCCTGGGCATGGGTCAGGCCGAAAAACCGCTCAAGCACATGGACCACGAATTCCATCGGCGTATAATCATCATTCAGGATCAATACCTTATACAGCGGCGGACGCTGTGTCTTCGGTTTGGTCTTGGTGATAACACCGCTTTCCCCCTCCGGATCGTCCGGAGTGTCCTTCTTGTCGGACAGAATAACAGGGTGGAACGTCACCAGAATCGTCTCCAGGTATCGATGTCAAAGGGCGGTAGATGGCAGTATATAAGCGCGAGCCCCCTCATGAAAAGGGGGAGAGTGGGATTGAATCCATGGGGCAGCTGACCACGATCGGTTTCGACGCCGATGACACGCTTTGGCAAAACGAGCAATTCTTTCGCATGACGCAGGAGCGGTTTGCGGCCCTTCTGGCCGATTATACCGACCCGTCGCACCTGGCCGACCGCCTGCTGGCGGCGGAAAAGCGCAACCTTGGGGCCTACGGGTTCGGCGTGAAGGGCTTTACCCTGTCGATGATCGAAACCGCGATTGAGGTGACCGATGCCAAGGTCCCGGCCTCGGTCATCCGCGAACTGGTCGATGCGGGCCGCGAGATGCTGTCGCATCCGATTGAGCTTTTGCCGCACGCCCGCGAGGCGATTGAGGCGCTGGCCGGGCGGTACCGGGTCTTGCTGATCACCAAAGGCGACCTGTTGGACCAGGAACGCAAGCTGGCGCAGTCGGGCCTGGGCGACCTTTTCGACGGGGTCGAGATCGTCAGCGACAAGACGCCCGGCATCTATGCCGAGATCTTCGCCCGCCATGGCGACGGTACGGCCAGCGCCATGATGATCGGCAATTCGCTGAAGTCGGATGTGCTGCCCGCGATCGAGGCCGGCGGCTGGGGCACGTTCGTGCCGCATGACCTGACATGGGAGTTGGAACATGCCGACGCCCCCGAAACCCACGCCCGTTACAACGAGCTGCCGCATCTGGGCAAGTTGGGCGCCGTGATTGCCGCAATCGAGGAATCGGATATCTAGCGAATTATCCACAGGCGCCCACCATATCTTGATAAATGCCTGAGCTTTACCCTGAAAGTAATTGAAACAAAGGTATTTTCTGACGAGTCCGACTGTGCTAGGCTGATCACAATAATAAAGCTGCACCGGAAAATCGGGCGGCATGAGGCAGTGTAAGGGCAGTTGTCGTGAAACATCGACTATGCAGGGGCGCGTGGCGCACCCTCTTCTTGATCGGTATCGTTTTTTCTCTGGGCGTGGCGCCTTCGGGCGTGCGGGCCGCCCCCTATGCGGCGGTGGTAATGGATGCCCGATCGGGCGAAATCCTGCATTCGCGCAACGCGGATTCGCGGCTGCACCCGGCCTCGCTGACCAAAATGATGACGCTTTACATCGCGTTCGAGGCTGTGCGCCTGGGCGAGATCTCTCTCGACACGATGGTCACCGTTTCGCGCAAAGCTGCGGCCGAGCCGCCCTCCAAGCTGGGCCTGCGCGCCGGGCAGCGCATCCAGCTGCGCTATCTGATCCGCGCGGCAGCGGTGAAATCGGCCAATGATGCGGCCACTGCGATCGGCGAGGCGATCGAGGGCAGCGAGGCCGCCTTCGCCCGCCGTATGACGCGCACGGCCCGCGCGATGGGCATGACGCGCACCACCTTCAAGAACGCCCACGGTCTGACAGAAAGCGGGCACCTGTCGACCGCCAATGACATGACGATCCTGGGGCGGCACCTCTTTTACGACTACCCGCAATATTATAACATCTTCTCGCGCCGCTCGACCAATGCGGGCGGCACGGAAGTGGCCAATACCAATCGCCGGTTCCTGAACGCCTACAAGGGCGCCGACGGCATCAAGACGGGCTATACCCGGGCGGCGGGCTTCAACCTGGTGGCCTCGGCCGAACGCGGCAGCGAGCGGATCATTGCAACCGTCTTCGGCGGCACCTCCACCGCCAACCGCAATGCCCGGATGGCCGAGCTGATGGATATGGGGTTTGAGCGCGCACCGACACGTGTGGCCGTCAACCGCCCCTCCTTGCCGCGTTACGACAACCTGCCCGACGATGGCCCGGCCGAGATTGTCGTGGCCGAAGGCGCCGAACGTCCAACGCAGCGGGCAGCCGGCAAGATCGTTCGCATCAGCGGGGCAGTGTCACGCTCACCTCGGCCGCTGCCAAGGGGCGGCAACCCGACGGAAGAGCCCGCGCCCGAGCTGATTGCCGCGATCGAGACCGACATCATGGCCGCAATCGCCAGCGTGGCCACGGAAGAGGCGATTACCGATGTGGCCGAGGTGGCCATGGCCGATGCCGCCGCCGAGGCTGCGGCCGAAGCCGTGATCGACGCCGCCGAGGCGGTTGCCGACATCGCGGGCTCCGCCGTTGCCGACGCGTCGGAGGCAACGACCACGCCACGTCCGCGCCCCGAGGCGGTGGAAACGGCGACAGTAGAGCAGACCGAATTGGCGCAGGCGGCGGATGCCGCCACGCCTGACCAGACCCTCGTGGCCGCCGCCATTGAGGATGCCGCGTCCGGGGCGGGCGCAGATGAGGCCGTTTCCCTCGCGGCCGATGCTGCGCCTGCCCCGGCGGCAGACCCGGAGGCTGTGACGGCTCTGGCCGCCGCAGCGCCGGATGCAAGCCCGGCTGCGGCCGCCGCCATCCCGGCGGCCGCGCCTGAGGCGATCGCGGAGGAGCCGCGGAATGTGGTGTTGACGGCTGCGGTCATCACACCGCCCGCCACGCCAGACCCGGTGCTGCGGCCCGAGCCTGAGGCAAGCCAAGTCGTGACCCGCCTGTCCACCTCGGGTGGTCGGCATTCCGGCGTCTCACTCGGCCGGTTCGGATCACGCTATGAGGCGGAGAAGGCGCTGATCACCATGTCGTTGTCCGACATGGCAGGCCTTGGCGGATCGCTCCGCCGGGTGGTCCAGCGGAACGGCGCGTTTGAGGCGAACTTCATGGGCATGAGCGAAGAGCAGGCTGCCCTCGCCTGCCGCCGGATCGCTGCGCGCGGCCACGATTGCACGACGATCGGCGGATAAACCGCAGCTTGCACCCGGGCGTCGGTCAGGTCAAAACGGGCGGCACCAGACCGGAGCCGCCCAGATGACCGAATTCGTTTTCCCGCCCGCCGCCGTTCCCAGTATCGCCGTTGCAGGCCAGTCCGCCCGGTTTCCGGTGCGCCGTATCTTCTGCGTGGGCCGCAACTATGCCGAACATGCGCGCGAGATGGGTAATGATGACCGCGACCCGCCATTCTTCTTCACCAAACCTGCCGATGCGGTGGTCGATGACGGCGCCCACATCCCCTACCCGCCCGCCACATCGGATCTGCATCACGAGGCCGAGTTGATCGTGGCCATCGGCATCGGCGGCGCCAATATCACCGTGGCGGATGCGCTGGCCCATATCTGGGGCTATGCCGCCGGCAACGACCTGACACGGCGCGACCTTCAGGCCGAGGCTAAGGCGGCACGCAGACCCTGGGACATGGCTAAAGGCTTTGATGCCTCGGCTGTCATCGGCGCGCTGCGCCCCGTCGATCAGATCGGGCATCCCGCCGCCGGGGCCATCACCTGCACGATCGATGGCGCCCCCCGTCAGGCGGGCGATATCGCCGATATGATCTGGTCGGTGCCTGAGGTGATCTCGTATCTTTCAGCGCTGGTGACGCTGGCGCCAGGTGACCTGATCATGACCGGCACACCCGCCGGGGTCGGGCCGATCAAGCCGGGCGAAACCTGCCGGGTCGAGATCGAGGGGGTTGGCTCGGCTGAAGTGAGAATTGGGTAAAGCGGGCAAGCATGATCGCGCAAAAAACGCGCGGCTTCATGGCTTCGGCTTGTCGTCCCAATCGTCGGCCAGGATGCGATGGCTGTCGCCCTCGGGGTCGTCGAACTGGCGGGTCTTCATCGCCCAGACGAAGGCCAAAAGGCCGATGCCGCCGAGGAACAGCGAGGCCGGGATCAGGTAGGACAGGACATCCATGCGCTATCGCCTTAATCGAAGTGCGTTCAAGGACACTGTAACCGATGACGACGACATCGCCAAAGCCGCAATGAGCGGGGTACAAAGCCCCACGACGGCCAGCGGCACAGCGACAAGATTGTAGAGGTTCGAGATACCGATATTCTCGCGGATGCGGGCAATGGCGCGGCCGGCCACGCCCAGCGCGTCGGCCACTGGCGCCAGGCTGTTACCCAGAAGCACGATGTCGGATGCGGTGCGCGCGGCATCCAGCGCCGAGGCGGGCGAGATTGAGACATGGGCACCGGCCAGAGCGGCAGTATCGTTCAGCCCGTCGCCCACCATCAGCACCTTGCGCCCCTCGCCCGCCAGGCCCGCGACCAAGGCTGCCTTGTCCTGCGGCAGGGCGCCCGCGCGCCATTCGGCAATGCCGAGCCTTTCGGCCAGATCGGCCACGGGCCCGTCCGCATCGCCCGAGACCAGCATCAGATGCAGGCCCTTGTCGCGCAGCGCCGCGATCAAGTCTTCGGCGCCGGGGCGCAGACGATCGGCAAAGGTGAATTCGCGGGGAGCCTCGTCACCAATGGCAAGCCAGGCAGCACTGGCGGGGCCGGGCGTCGTGCCAAGCCAGGCGGCACGGCCCAGGCGGACAGGCTGATCACCCAGCCGACCCTCAACGCCGTAGCCCGCCACTTCGCGCAGGGCCTGCACATTTGCGGGCTTGATCCCCGCCTCACCCAGCGCGGTGGTCAGCGAACGGGCCAGCGGATGGGAGGATGCGGCGGCCAAAGCGGCGGCGATTTGCAGGTCGCGGCGGGTGTGACCCGCAAGGTTTGTCACCTGCGGCTCGCCTATTGTCAGCGTGCCGGTCTTGTCGAAGACGACCGTATTGACCTCGGCCAGACGCTCAAGCGCGGTGCCGCTCTTGATCAGCATGCCCTGTTTGAACAGACGCCCGGACGCGGCGGTCATCACGGCGGGGACCGACAGGCCCAGCGCACAGGGGCAGGTGATGATCAAAACGGCAACCGCAATGCCGATGGCCTGACGCATGTCGCCCGCATAAAGCATCCAGCCCGCCCAACTGAGGGCTGCCAGAATGTGCACACCCGGCGCATAATACTTGACCACGCGGTCGGCGATCGAGGTGTAGCGGCCGCGGCCCGCCTCGGCCACAGCGACCAGATCGGCCAGACGGTGGAGCGAGGAATTGCGCCCGGCCGCCGTGATGCGCAAGGTCAGCGGGCCCGTCAGGTTGACCTCGCCCGTGGCCAGCGCAGTGCCGGGGCCCGCGAAGGCGGGGAGGCTTTCCCCGGTCAGAAGCGAACGATCGACCTCGCTTTCCCCTGTCTCGATGACACCGTCGGCAGGTACGCGCGTGCCGGGCAGGATGCGCACCAGATCGCCCTCACGCAGCTCGGCGATGGGGGCGATGCGATCGCCGTCCTCTGTGACTTTCAGGGCGCGGGGTACCTCCAGCGCCGCCAATTCCTGCGCGGCGGACCGGGCCGTGGCGCGGGTGCGATGGTCGAGATAGCGGCCGATGAGCAGGAAGAAGGTCAGCGCGACGGCGGCGTCGAAATAGGCGTGCTCGCCCGATTGCATCGTCTCGTAGAGGGACGTGCCGGCCGCCAGAAGGATCGCCAGAGAGATCGGTGCATCCATGTTGAAGCGGCCCGCGCGGAAGCCGGACAGGGCCGAGCGGAAGAAAGGCTGGGCCGAGAACGCGATGGTGGGCAGGGCGATGGCCGCCGAGATCCAGTGGAAAAGGTCGCGCGTGGCAGCCTCGGCCCCCGACCAGACGGCGATGGACAAGAGCATGACGTTCATCATGGCAAAGCCCGCCACGGCGAGGCGCATCAGAAGGTCGCGGCCCTTGGCGTCAGTCTCGGTCGCCGAGAGCATGCCGGCATCAAGCTCATGCGCCTCGTAGCCCAGCTTTTTGACCCGGGCGATCAGGTCGGCGGGGGTGACCCCAGGCGCGGCCTCGACGCTGACGCGCTTGAGGGTCAGGTTTACGCGGGCCGAGTGGATGTCGGGCGCGGCGGACAGGCCGTTTTCCAGGGTCGAGATGCAGATCGCGCAGTGGATCGCGGGGACCGACAGCAGGATATGGGCGTCGTCCGCCTGGCGCGCCGCCTCGGCCACGGCCTGGGCGGCGGGGGCCGCCGCGCAGGCCGGACAGCCAGAGGCGGTCGCCATGCTCATCAGCGCACCGACAGCGAGACGCGTTGGCGAAAGGCGGTGCCGTCGCCTGCGGTGGCGCTAAGCCGGATCATCCATTGGCCGCGCGCAACATCGACCGGGGCCTGGAAGGTCGCGCGATCAGTCCGGGTGAAGGCCAGCTCCTGGTCATCGGCCCGGCTGGTGGTGCGGCCAAGCAGCGCCTGCACCCCCGCCACATCGGCCGGGCGGCCATCGGGGCCTGTGACATCGACGGTCAGCGTACCATTCAAGACCTTATGGGTCACGGTCCAGCCCAGCGCCTCTTGCGCGGCGCGGTCGGCATCGAAGCTTTGGCTGGCGACATAGCTATTCTGCACCTCAAGCCCTGCAAAGGTGCTGACCGCCTTGTAGGCCATGGTCAGATTGACCGCGATGATGACAGCGAAGGCGCCCACGACGATGGCCAGCACATGGCGCCCGGTCAGCTGACGTTCGGTGATATCGGGGTCGGTCATTGGTCCCTCCCGTTGAAAACAGTATCGCGATAGGCGCGGTCGGTGCTTTCCAGATCTTCAACCCAGAGCCGCAGATCGGTGAGCGAGGCGGTTGCGGCCTCGGACCGGGGCGGCGCGATGACATAGACGCGCTGTTGAACCATCTGGTTGGCGGGCACGTCGACGACCAGTTCGTCGGTGCCCTCGAGATCGATCCTGAGAAGCGCGTCGGAGGTCAGCGATAGGTGAAAACGCCGATCCTCAAGCGTCAGGTTGCGCAGGCGCAGATTGTAGGTGTTGCGCACCGACCCGTCCGAAAGCGTCACGAAGGTGGGGTTGCGAACAGGCTCAACCGTCACATCGATCTCCTGCCGCAGGAACAGCGCCACAACGAGGCCGATCCCCACAATGGTGTAAAGCGACGTGTAGAGCATCGTGCGGGGCCGCAAAATGTGGGTCCAGATGCTGAGCGGCTTCTTCCCGCCGCGTTCGCGCACCTCATCACTCAGCGCCATGTAGTCGATCAGGCCGCGGGGCTTGCCGATCTTCTCCATCACATCGTCGCAGGCATCAATGCAAAGCGCGCAGGTGATGCAGGCCAGTTGCTGGCCGTCGCGGATGTCGATGCCCATGGGGCAGACATTCACGCAAGCCATGCAATCGATGCAATCGCCCAAGGCCTCGGCGCCCTCGCCCTTGCGGTGCTTGCCGCGCGGCTCGCCGCGCCAGTCGCGGTAGCCCACGGTGATGGTGTCTTCGTCCATCATCGCGGCCTGGATGCGCGGCCAGGGGCAGGCATAGATGCAGATCTGCTCGCGGAAGAAACCGCCGAAGAGGAAGGTGGTGGCCGTCAGGATCGCGATCGTGGTGTAGGCCACCGGATGCGCGCTGAACGTCAACAGATCGACCAGCAGTGTCGGCGCGTCGGTGAAGTAGAACACCCAAGCTCCGCCGGTGGCGACCGCGATCAGCAGCCAGATTGCCCATTTCGTCAGCCTGAGGCGCCATTTGCGAAAATCCCATTTGGACTTCCAGAGGCGCACGCGCGCGTTGCGGTCGCCCTCAACCCAGCGTTCGACCAGGATGAAAAGGTCGGTCCAGACAGTCTGCGGGCAGGCATATCCGCACCAGACCCGGCCCAGCGCCGAGGTGAAGAGGAACAAGCCAAGCCCCGCCATGATCAGAAGCCCCGCCACGAAGTAGAATTCGTGGGGCCAAATCTCGACCATGAAGAAGAAGAAACGCCGATGCGCCAGATCGACCAGAACGGCCTGATCGGGCAGGTTCGGGCCGCGATCCCAGCGGATCCACGGCGTGATGTAGTAGATGCCAAGCGCAAGCCCCATGAACCACCACTTGAACGTGCGAAACGCGCCGCTGACGCGCCGGGGAAAGACCGGTTCGCGCGCGGCATAAAGCTTGGGGTCTTCTGTGTCGGTTGAACTCAAGGTCGCTCCGTCTGATCCTGTTGCGCCTGTTTGTTGTGGTGTCTTACACGTCAATTGGCTTTGACATGGGTCAAACCGAACCTCCGGGGCGCATTTGTCGCAGCCGCGCGCCTAGGTGGTTGACCTCCACCGGCGGACCGCAGAGGTTTGGCTAGAACAGCCGTTTGGGAGCGTAGTCATGCTGACCCGCAGGGAAACCATCTTCCAGGGTGCCGCCTGTGCGGCGTTTTCGATGTCGGCCCCCGGCGCGGTCGCTGATACTTATCGCAGGCCCCTCCATGAACCGGTAACGCCCTTTACCGATCCGAATTTCAAACTGGCGATCCTGTCGGCCATGATGGCAGACGGGATCATCGATCTTGGGACGCCGGAAGACCTTGCAGCCCATGTGCTGGGACGGCCGGTTGATCTGGAAATCGAGGGCTGGAGCCCCATCGCGGAAGTGCGCGACTATCTGGCGCGCTATCAGATCTTTCAGCCGCAACTGGACCGCATCGAGACGATCGAACTGGATGGCGGGATCGATATCTACCCCTACATCCACTATTTCTGGGGCGGCGAGACCGAAGAGTTTGACATCGCGACGATCGAGGGGATCAAGGCCTGCCGCAACCTTAGAAGCCTTCTGGTCAGTTCAATGATCGAAACGGTTGATCTGGCGCTTCTCCCCCACGAGACGGTGCAAGAGTTGGAGCTAAGTGTCGGCCTGATGAACATCGAGGCACTGGATGACATGCCATCGCTGCAAGCGGTTCAAATCATGGATAATGCCATCTACGAGGACGTGTCCGACCCCGACCATCCCACCCGCGCCCTGATGGAACGCCTGAAAGCCCGCGGTGTCAGCGTCCAGGTGCACTGGATGAGCTACGTGGGCAACACGCCGCCGCCGGCGTTTGAGTAAGGTGCGTCAGCTGTCATCGGGCGGCGGGGGCGGCTTGCAGCCGCGATCTTCCAGCAGAAACACCGCATGTTTGCGTAGGGCTTCCTACTTTGCTCGGCCGCGACGCGGGTCAGGTAGGCCGTGATTTCGGGGGTTTCTCGCGACGTAGATAAACCGCGCCGGGGACTTGTTGCAGTGTCATGGCCCTTATCTAGCAGCGGAGGGGCAAATCGGCATCGGCACAGTCAATCCATTCCCGCAACAGCGGTTCGTGGAAGATAGTGCGATAGACATCTATCAGATAACGCGGGGTGAGTGAGGCCAGAGCCGGATTAAGGGCCGCGGTTTCATCTGCAAACGGATTGTCGAGATGTGTCAGCCGATGTTCGATCGCGGCAAACTCGCGCGAGAAGCTTCTCTCGGCAGCGGCCAGCGCGTCCTTTCGCGCCGGCTCTCGGCAGCGGCTTAGATCGACCGGAGCGTCGGGCTGCTGTGGGACGGCCAGAATGCCCACATATGTTCCGTCAAGCGCGGTATAGCCTTGGTGAGTGTCCTGAGGCGTCTCGTGGGACATCAATTCATGTCTTTTGCACAAAATCGGATCGCTATGACCTTCTGTCTATCTTCTGGATCGGGAAGGGCACAACAGATAACAACTCCGGCCCCAGCCCCCCTGAAAACGCGCGAACAGGATCAGGGGGCCAGGGCCGGGTCTGCCGAACGCCGCAAGGGGCGTCCGGTAGCTCCAGGTTGCTATTCCTCCAACGTCTCGCCGCCACCCAGGCCATGAACATACGTGGCCACCGCGCGGATCTCGGCCTCGGAGAGGCGATTGGTCCAAGGCGGCATCACGCCGTTGCGGGCGTTGACGATCTGATAGGTCAGTGCCTCGGCGTCCCCGCCGTAAAGCCAGATCGCATCGGTCAGGTTCGGCGCCCCCAGATCGCGGATGCCTTCGCCATTGTCGCCGTGGCACGAGGCGCAATTGTCGAGGTAAATCTCAGCCCCGGCCGAGACCAGCGTCGCGTCCGCTTCCTGACCCGAGATCTGCTGCACGTAGGCCACGACCTGGGCAATTTCTTCCTCGCTCAGGATATCGCCGAAGGCGGGCATTTCGGAGAAGCGCGCGTCGAAATCCTCGGTATTCCGGATGCCGTGGGCGATGGTGTAATGGATCGCCTCGATATCGCCGCCCCAGAGCCAGTCATCGTCCAGAAGGTTGGGATAGCCGGCAGCCTGCACACCTGCCGCGCCCGAGCCATGGCATTGCGAGCACCAGCTGCGGAAGACGGCCGCCCCCGCATTGACGGCATATTGCTGCAGCTCCGGGTCGGCTGAAATCTCGGTCAGCTCGATCGAGGCCAGACGCGATTCGATATCCGCATTCGCCGCCTCGACGCGCGAAATCTCCTCGGCCACCTCGGCGCGGGTCGAATAGCCCAGAAGGCCTGGCGTGGCCTCCTGAATAAGCGGCCAGGCGGGATAGGCGATCGTATAGCCGATCCCCCAGATGATCGTGAGGTAAAAGGTCCAGAGCCACCAGCGCGGCAGGGGATTGTTGAATTCCTCGATCCCGTCCCATTCGTGGCCGGTCGTTTCCGGATCGCCGGGTTGCTTGTTGGGTGCAGTGCTCATCTCCGCGCCTCCTTTGGGTCGGCCTCGGCCGGGGCGGGTTTGTCATCATGATTGAACGGGATGTTGGCACTTTCAGCATGCGCCTGGCGGCTGCCCGGGCGGAAGGCCCAGACGATTACGCCGAGGAAGAACAGGAACAGAAAGAGCAGCATCCAGCTGTCGGCGAAGGCGCGCAGTAGCGTGTAGAGTTCCATTGCTCGCCTCCTACCTGTTGGCCACGGCTTCGAAGGTGGAGAAGTCCACCAGGATGCCCAGCATCTGAAGATAGGCGATCAGCGCGTCCATCTCGGTGATCTCGGCCCGGCCGTCGAAGTTGCGGACCTGCGCATTCGGATACCGCTCAAGCAGACCATCAAAATCACCGAACGGGTCGACCTGAACGCGGAAATCCTCCTCGGCCGCCTCGATCATCTCGTCCGTGTAGGGCACGCCGAGTATACGGTGGGTCGCCATCAGCTCGCCGATATAGTCGGGCCCAATCCGCGTGTTCAGCAGGAACCCGTATTTCGGCATGATGCTTTCGGGCACCACCGATTGCGGGTCGATCAGGTGATCGACATGCCAATCGTCCGAATAGCGGCCGCCGACGCGGGCGAGGTCAGGCCCCGTCCGCTTGGAACCCCATTGGAACGGCCGGTCATACATCGATTCCGCGGCCAGCGAGTAGTGGCCGTAGCGCTCAACCTCATCGCGCATCGGGCGGATCATCTGGCTGTGGCAGACATAGCAGCCCTCGCGCACGTAGATCTCGCGCCCGGCCAGCTCAAGCGGGGAGTAAGGGCGCACGCCGTCGACCTCTTCGATGGTGTTCTCAAGGTAGAAGAGCGGTGCGATCTGCACGATGCCGCCGATGGTGACCACGAGGAATGAGAACACCAAAAGCAGTGTCGCGTTCGTCTCGAGGATCTTGTGCCGGTCGAGGATGCTCTTGCGCTTGGGGCGGTCCCCCACCCCGGTTGTCGAGGCGGGCATTGGCGGTTTTTCGTTGGTAGCCATCTCCGGCCCCTCCTATTCGGCCGGCGCCGCAAGCGGGGCCGTGGCTTTCGCCGGGGCCGCGCGCACGGTCATCCAGAGGTTGTAACACATGATGATTGAGCCCGCGAGGTAGAGGACCCCACCCAGACCGCGCACCACATACATCGGGTACTTGGCGGCCACCGTGTCGGCGAAGGCGTTCACCAAGAAGCCATTGGCATCAACCTCGCGCCACATCAGGCCTTCCATGATGCCCGACACCCACATCGCGGAGGCGTAGAGCACGATGCCGATTGTGGCGAGCCAGAAGTGCCAGCTGACCATGGCCAGGCTGTAGAGCCGCTCGCGATTCCACAGGCGCGGCACCAGGAAGTAGAGCGCGCCGAAGGTGATCATGCCGTTCCAACCGAGCGCGCCGGAATGCACGTGGCCGATGGTCCAGTCGGTGTAATGCGACAGCGAGTTGACCGCGCGGATCGACATCATCGGGCCTTCGAAGGTGGACATGCCGTAAAAGCCGATGGAGACCACCATCATCCGGATGATCGGATCGGTACGCAGCTTGTCCCAGGCGCCCGAGAGCGTCATCAGGCCGTTGATCATGCCGCCCCACGAGGGCATCCAGAGAATGATCGAGAACACCATGCCCAGCGTCGAGGCCCAGTCCGGCAGCGCGGTATAATGCAAGTGATGCGGCCCCGCCCAGATATAGAGGAAGATCAGCGCCCAGAAGTGGATGATCGACAGCTTGTAGCTGAAGACAGGCCGTTCGGCCTGCTTCGGCACGAAGTAGTACATCATGCCCAGGAACCCTGCCGTCAGGAAGAAGCCCACCGCGTTATGGCCATACCACCATTGCACCATCGCGTCCTGCACGCCTGCGAACACGCCCACCGAGCGTGAGCCGAAGATCGAGACCGGGATGGCCAGGTTGTTGACCACATGCAGCATCGCGACTGTCACGATGAAGCTAAGCAAGAACCAGTTGGCGACATAGATATGCTTTTCGCGGCGCTTGATGATCGTGCCAAGGAACACCGCGAGGAAGGCCACCCAGACGATGGTCAACCACAGATCCACGTACCACTCGGGCTCGGCATATTCCTTCGATTGCGTGCCGCCCAGCAAGTATCCGGTGGCCGCGAGGACGATGAAGAGGTTGTAGCCCCAGAACACGAACCAGGCGAGGTTTCCGCCCCAGAGCCTGGTGGCCGAAGTGCGCTGAACGATGTAGAAAGATGACATGATGAGCGCATTGCCGCCAAAGGCGAAGATCACCGCCGAGGTATGCAGCGGACGCAACCGCCCGAAATTCGCATAGCCTTGCGCCCATTCGAAGTTCAGCACCGGATAGGCCAGCTGAAACGCGATGAACGTCCCCGCCAGAAAGCCCACCACGCCCCAAAAGGCTGTGGCGATTACTCCGGCGCGGATAACGCCGTCCATATAGCCGGTCTCAACCGCCATGCTGCGCGGTTCATCCGCGTTGCGCACCGTCCAGAGGAACATGCCCCCCGCGATCAGCATGATGATGACCGCATGCACCTGATAGGCCAGATCGCGGGCGTAGCTGGCGGCAATCGCGGCCAGCACCGTGATCAGGCCCAGCGCGATCATCTTTACATAATCCCACATGTCCTTGCGTCCCTTCGTCATCGATCCGGTTCTGGCCCGCAGGCAGACCGGCCCTTTTCGTCTGATTGTTCGTATGGCGGGAGCCGCCGCAACCGACCTTGATCCATGTCAAAGGAGAACCCCCATCGGATTGAGCGAGGTCAAAGCGGACGGGGTGCCGAGGCGCTACGATAGGACGCAACCGAGAGGAGGGTTATCCATGGCCTACAAGAGCATTCTGACCGTTCTGACGGAGTCCCAATCCGCCAAGCACATATTGGCGGCAAGTGCCGCACTCGCGGGTCGTGAAGGCGGGCATCTCGATATTCTGTGCATCGGTGTCGATCGGACCCAGACAGGCTATTACTACGCTGGTGCGAATGCGCTGATCCTGCAGGAAACATTGGACCGGGCGCAGGCCGATGCTGATGCGCTGGGTGACACCGTGTCGCAGCTTATGAAAGCCCATGACGTGCCCTGGGGGTCGGAAACCGCGGTGGCGCAGATTGCGGGGCTATCGCGGCTGGTGGCCGATCGCGCCCGATTTGCCGATCTGGTCGTCTTGCCGCGGCCCTATGGCGAGGATTGCGGTTTGGAGCATGAAGCGGTGATCGAAGCGGCCCTCTTTGAGGGGCATGCCCCGGTGCTTGTGGTGCCCGAAGGCACCTCGACCGAGGCGATCGGGCACCGCGTGGTGGTGGCCTGGAACGAAAGCCCCGAAGCGCTGGCTGCAATCCGCCGGGCCATGCCGATCCTGACGCATGCCGAAATGGTGGACATCGCGATCATTGATCCGCCTCAGCACGGCCCCGACCGGTCGGACCCCGGCGGGCGGTTGTCACAGATGATCGCGCGTCACGGCGGCAAGGCGGAGGTGTCGGTTCTGGCGAAAACGATGCCGCGTGTCTCGGACGTGCTGCGCCGCCATGCCAGCGACCGCAGCGCCGACATGATCGTCATGGGCGCCTACGGCCATTCGCGGTTCCGCGAAGCCATCCTCGGCGGCGCCACGCGCAACATGCTGGAGGGGTGTGAGATACCGGTGCTGCTGGCGCATTGAGCGACGATGAAGTCTGACTGAAACGCCGATAGCGCCCCCGTAGAGGTCCAGGGTCAAGCCCGGGACGCCTTGGTTTCTGGCTGGCCCTCGAAGCCTCACATACGCTACGGCGTTTAGGGGAAACTGACAGGTCAGCTTCTGGGAAATGCTGTCGCGACTGGCCCGTCGGATAATGTCAGCTTGCACCAGTGGCTGCCTAGTGAACTCTTCAGCTCAGCAGGCCCCCGTCACTATCATCGCCAGTCTCTTCGATCAGACGCGCGAAGTCGGGCACGACGATGTGGCGCGTGCCATGCAACTCAATCACACCGCCGTTCTTCAGGGCCGAGATCTGGCGGCTGACCGTTTCCAGGGTCAGGCCCAGATAGTCGGCCATCGCCTCGCGCGTGAGCGGCAGGTCGAAGGCAACACTGCCCTGCAAAACGTCGGCTTTACTCTGGGTTTCGCGGCGCGCGATGATCGTCAGCAGGCTGGCAATCTTCTCACGCGCTGTCTTGCGTCCGAGAAGCAGCATCCATTCGCGGGCCGCGTCCAGCTCGTCCAGTGTCATCTCAAGCAGACGCGCGGCGATGTGCGGCGTGCGGACCATCATCTCTTCAAACGGTTTGCGGCGGAAGCAGCACAGGGTGACCGGCGTGATCGCCTTGACATTATAGGCCGCCTGGTCGCGGCCGGGGCGGCCCACGAAATCCGACGGCAGCAAAAGGCCAACCATCTGGGTGCGCCCGTCTTCCATGGTCTGGCTGAGCGTCGCGACACCCGACACGACAGAAGCCACGAAATCCATCGTGTCGCCAAGCCAGATAACCGTCTGGCCAGGATCATACGACCGATAATACTTGATCTGTTCAAGCTGCTCGAGTTCATCGGCCTCGCACCGGGCACAGACGGCCCGGTGGCGAATTGGGCAATCTCCGCACTCCTTCGAAAAGGTGATTTCCGGGACAGACATTGTAACCTCGTTCGCGCTTGATCTCGATCAAGGTTGACTGAGACCATTCCAACTTACGCTATTTGAATGGACACGATTACTCAACTGTCGCGGCTGGGTTTGTTTGACGCGCGTGTGCCGCGCTACACAAGCTATCCCACCGCACCGCATTTCGGGCCGGGTATCGGCGCGGAGGATATGCGCGGCTGGATCGGCGCTTTGCCCGAAGGCAGTGAAATCTCGCTTTATCTGCACGTTCCGTTTTGTCGGCGGCTCTGCTGGTTCTGCGCCTGCCGCACGCAAGGCACCGCAACGGGCGAGCCTGTGGCGGCCTATGTCGAAACGCTGAAAGCCGAAATCGCCCTTATGGCAGCGCATCTGCCGAAGGGTGTCACGTTGTCGCGGCTGCATTGGGGCGGCGGCACACCGACGATGATGAATGCCGATCAGATTCGGGATTTGGCCCAGGCGGTCTTTGCGGCTGTGCCATTGGGGGAGAACGCCGAGTTCTCGGTTGAGATCGATCCGAATGAGGTCGACGATGCCAGGCTGGATGCTCTGGCCGATATGGGCATGACCCGCGCCTCGATCGGGGTGCAGGATTTCGACCCCGAAATCCAGAAGGTCATCGGCCGCGACCAGAGCTATGACATCACCAGATGGGCGGCCGATGCGATCCGCACCCGCGGGATCGGCAGTTTGAACGCCGATATCCTGTTCGGACTGCCGCATCAGTCGAAGCAGAAGATGGCCGACAGCGTGCAAAAGCTGTTGTCGCTGTCGCCTGATCGCGTGGCGCTTTACGGCTATGCTCATGTGCCCTGGATGGCCCGGCGGCAGAGCATGATCCCCTCCGACAGCCTGCCCCGCCCGGAAGAGCGGCTTGAGCTGTTCGAGATCGCGCGCAAGCTGTTCTTGTGGGACGGTTATGCCGAGATCGGCATCGACCATTTCGCGCGGCCCGAAGACGGCTTGGCAGTGGCGCAGAAGGTCGGACGGCTGCGCCGGAATTTCCAGGGCTATACCGACGACACCGCGACGGCCCTGATCGGGCTCGGCGCGTCGGCCATCTCGCGTCTGCCGCAGGGCTTTGCGCAAAACGCGCCCGCGACATCCGCCTATACCGGAAAGATCAGGGCAGGATCTTTTGCGACGGCAAAGAGCCATGTTTTCCGCGGCGACGACCTGATGCGGGGGCGGATTATCGAAGCGCTGATGTGCGATTTCCGCGTGGACACGGCCGAGATCGTCGGGGAATACGGCGTCGACGCCCAAGATCTATTCGCCCTTTTTCGAGACGTGTCCGCCGCCTTTCCAGGCATGGTGACCGTAAGCGAAACGGGGCTCTCCATACCGGAAATCGGCCGCCCCCTGACGCGGCTGATCGCGCGCGCTTTCGATGCCTACGATCTGTCGAAGGCCGGGCATTCCTCGGCGATATGACATTTGTGCAGGCCCGGCGCTGCGGCGTGCTGCGCGGTCAGGGCCGGCCTGTCCGCTCAACCAGATCGAGGATGCGCGTCAGGCAATCCTGAAGATCGTACTTCGCCACGATCGTCTCACGCGCGGCCTGACGCAGTGGCTGCAAATCGTCGGGATTGGCGAGCGCCTCAGTCAGAGCTGCCGACCAGGCGGGGACATCGAAAAAATCGACCAATCGTCCGTTCACACCGTCTTCGATCACCTCCTCAACCGGTGGGGTGCGTGAGGCGACGATGGCCGCGCCCATGGCCATCGATTCCATCAGTGACCAGGACAGAACAAAGGGATAGGTCAGGTAGGCATGCACCCGCCCCACCTGCATCAGCTTGCAGAAATCGGGGTAGCTTAGACGGCCGGTGAAGTGGACGCGCGACATATCCAGCTTGTCGCCAACCTCGGCCAGCAGGATCTCTTTCCAACTTTTCCCACCGGGCGCCGCTGATCCGTAGCTGACCCCGTCGCCGCCGACGATCACCACCTCAGCCTCGGGCCGGTTCTTCAAAACCTCCGGCAAGGCGCGCAGAAAGATATGCGCGCCCCGATAGGGTTCGATATTGCGCACCACGAAGGTCAGTACCTCATCGCCATGGCGAAGCGTCTTGCCTGACCCCGGCAGCGTGATCTGGGCTTCGGGATCGGGGCGAAGCTGCGCGGTATCGACCCCGTCGAAAATCACCTCGATGCCATCGCGAAAGCAGGACGGAAAGGTATTGGCCTGCCAGTTAGTAGGTGCGAGGGCGGCATCCGCCTCGGTCATCGCCTGGGCGATATGGGTGCGCATGGCGACCGTGCGCAGGGCGCGCGACAATGTCGGGTCCTGAAACTCAGGGTCGAAATTGGCGTCGAGCCCGCGGGCGGCATAGTAGAATTCGGCATAGAGCAGAAAGCGCGCCTCGGGCCAGACCTCGCGCAGGAATAATGTCTCGCCCCAGCCGGGATGGGCGAAAATGACATCGGGGTGGAAATTCCGCTCGTCCCGCAGCTTGATCGCCACGCGGGCGGCCGCCGCACCGCGCCCGACCATTTGCGCGTGATGGGCGGCCAGCGGGGCGCCCGCCTCGGCAATCTTCGACCGGTCGGGCGGCACATAGGCGTAGCGCGCCGTGGTATAGGGCGATTGTACCTGGTTCTGCTTGTCGGTGATCACCGCGATCTCATGCCCGCGCGCGACAAGGCCGGGTGCGACGTGGCGAAACTGGCCGGGAAAATTCTGGTGAACCAGCAGAACCTTCATGCGGTTTCCCGGGCTTTCGGGCCAAGGGCCGCGGCTATCAATGACCGGGTATATTCGGTTTTGGGCGCTTCGAAGATCTCGTCCGCGGTGCCCTGTTCAATGACATCGCCGTTTTTCATCACCATCACCCGGTGGCTCATCGCGCGGACGACCTTCAGATCGTGGCTGATGAACAGATAGGCCAGCTTGTATTTGCGCTGAAGGTTGCGCAGCAATTCGACGATCTGCACCTGCACGGTCATGTCCAGCGCCGAGGTCGGCTCATCCAGCACTAACAGACGCGGGCGCAGGATCATCGCGCGGGCAATGGCGATGCGCTGGCGCTGACCGCCGGAAAACTCGTGCGGGTAGCGGCCCATCGCGGAGGGGTCGAGGCCCACTTCGGTCAGGATTTCGGCGACCATTTCATCCTTGTTGCGGCCATCGCCAAGCTTGTGGATCTTGAGGCCCTCGGACACGATCTCGGCGATGGTCATCCGCGGCGAGAGCGACCCGTAGGGGTCTTGAAAGACGATCTGCATGTCGCGTCTGAGCGGGCGCAGATCGGTCGATTTCCAGCCCTGGATATCCTTGCCCAGAAACACGACCGGCCCCTGGGACGAGATCAGCCGCATGATCGCCAAAGCCAGCGTGGTCTTGCCCGACCCGCTTTCACCGACGATGCCGATCGTCTCGCCCTCGCGCACCGACAGGCTGGCCGCGTTCACCGCCTTCACATGGCCCACCACCTTGCGCAGAAAGCCCCGCTTAATCGGAAACCAGATCCGCAGATCATCGGTGCGCGCAATCTCGGCCGCATCGGCGGGCACGGGATCGGGGCGGCCGGTGGATTCGGCGGCCAGCAGCTTTTTCGTATAAGGGTGCTGCGGCGCATCGAAAATCCTGGCGGTCGGGCCGGTTTCAACGATCTCGCCATCCTTCATCACGCAGACCCGGTCGGCGATGCGGCGCACGATGCCCAGATCGTGGGTGATGAACAAAAGGCTCATCCCCTCATCACGCTTGAGGTCGGCCAGAAGGTCAAGGATCTGCGCCTGGATCGTCACGTCCAGGGCGGTCGTCGGTTCGTCCGCAATCAGCAGATCGGGCCCGTTGGCCAGTGCCATGGCGATCATCACACGCTGGCGCTGCCCGCCCGACAATTCATGCGGATAGGCGTTCAGCCGCGTCTCGGGGTCGCGAATGCCGACCTTCCTGAGCAGTTCAAGCACCCGCTCACGCAAGGGGTCACGGGCATAGACCTGACCGAGCGCGCCGTAGAGACCCCGCTGCAAGACCCCCCGGATCAGAAGCCAGATCAGGCCCAGAACGTATCCGGCCAATGCAAAGGCCCCAAGTGAGGCCAGGCGCAGCAGGAAGCGATAGCTTTCCGCACCCACGTCCGAGCCCTCAAAAGCGGCGGGAATATCCAACCACAAGAAAGCAGGCACAGGCAGCGTCAGCGAATAGATCGCCATTGCAATCGCCAGAAAGACAGGCGCCAGACGCCGCTTGTTCTCGACAAAGCCACGCAGGGTCCGGGCGCGCCAGCCAAGACGGTTGAAGTTTTGGTGCTGGATCAGGCTTTCCGAGATCTGGCGTTCGATCCCGTGCAGCGGGTTCAGCGAGGTCATCGGCTCCTGAAAGATGAAACTGATGTCGTTGCCCCGCACCCGGCGCAGCTCTTTCTCGGAGGCGCCGACCATTTCAGCCCCGTCATAGGTGATCGACCCGCTGATCTGCGCGCTGTCGGGCAGGAGCGACACGGTGGACAGCGCCGTGACCGACTTGCCCGACCCGCTTTCGCCGACAAGGGCCACGGTTTCGCCACGCGCGACCTCAAAGGACACGCCCTTGACCGCCAATGTCGTCTTGCCGTCCTGCGTGAAACCGACATTGAGGTTTCTGACCCGTAAAACTGCACTCATCGAAAGGTCTTTCTTGGGTCGAACGCGTCTCGGACACCCTCAAAAATGAACACCATCAGCGACAGCATGACCGCGAAGACGATGAAGGCGGTGAAGGCCAGCCAGGGTGAATCGAGGTTTTGCTTGGCCTGCAAGGTCAGCTCACCCAGCGAGGGCGTGGGGGGCGGCAGGCCGAAGCCCAGGAAATCCAGCACGGCCAGCGCACCGACCGCGCCGGTCAGGATGAAGGGCAGCAAGGTCAGCGTGGCGACCATGGCGTTCGGCAGAAGGTGGCGGAACATGATCGCCGTGCTGCCAATGCCAAGGGCCCGCGCGGCGCGGACATATTCGAAATTCCGCGCGCGCAGGAATTCGGCGCGCACCACGCCCACAAGGGCCGTCCAGCTGAACAGCGTCAGCAAGCCGGCCAGAAGCCAGAAATTCATCCGCCAGATCGCGCCCACGATAATGATGATGTAAAGCGCCGGTGTGGCGGACCAGATCTCGATGATCCGCTGAAAGATGAGGTCGAGCCAGCCACCGAAAAAGCCCTGCACTGCCCCGGCAACGATGCCGATTGCCGAGGCAGCGATGGTGACGATCAGCGCGAAAGACACCGACAGTTGGAACCCGTAGATCACCCGCGCCAGCACATCGCGCGCGGTATCGTCGGTGCCCAGCCAATGGTTGGCATCAGGCGGGGACGGCGCCGTGCCGGGGATCTGGTTGACCGTCTCGTAGCTATAGGTGACCGGCGGCCAGAGGATCCACCCCGTCTCAATCGCCTCACCGGCGATCTGGCCATCTTCGGCATCGGCGATGACACCCTCGGGATCATCCCAGCATTCCTCACGCCCGCCCGAGACGATCAGGCACTGCACCTCGATATCGCGGTAGACGGCCTCGGTCCGGAAATCGCCGCCGAAGGCCGTCTCGGGGTAGAAATTCCAGATCGGTGTGTAAATCTCGCCCCGGTAGCTGACCATGATGGGTTTGTCATTGGCCAGAAGTTCGGCAAAAAGCGACAGGATGAACAGGATTGAGAAGATGATCAGCGACCAATAAGCACGACGATTGGCCCTGAAATTGCGCCAGCGGCGCTGGTTGAGCGGGGAGAGGGCCATGTCAGGTCTCCCGGCTTTCGAAATCGATGCGCGGGTCGATCCAGACATACATGAGGTCGGATAAAAGCCCGACGATCAGGCCAACCAGACCGAAGAAGTAAAGCGTGCCGAACACCACCGGATAATCGCGCGCCACGACCGCCTCGAACGCCAGCCGGCCCAAGCCGTCCAGTGTAAAGATCGTCTCGATAATCAGTGACCCGGTGAAGAAGACCGACAGAAAGAGCCCCGGAAAGCCTGCGATGACGATCAGCATCGCATTGCGGAACACATGGCCATAAAGCACGCGGGCCTCGCTGACGCCCTTGGCCTTTGCGGTGATCACGTATTGCTTGCGGATCTCATCAAGAAACGAGTTCTTGGTCAGAAGTGTCAGCGTCGCGAAGGACGCGATGGTCGAGGCGACAACCGGCAAAGTGATGTGCCAGATATAGTCGCCGATCTTGCCCAGCGTCGAAAGCTGGTCGAAATTGTCGGATGTCAGACCGCGCAGGGGAAATATCTGCCAATATGATCCGCCGGCAAACAGCACCAGCAGCATGATGGCGAACAAGAAGCCCGGGATCGAATAGCCCACGATGATGACGGCCGAGGTCCAGCTGTCGAACCGGGTGCCGTCATGCACGGCCTTGCGAATGCCCAAGGGGATTGAGATGAGGTAGGCCAGCAAGGTCGACCAGAGGCCAAGGCTGATCGAGACCGGCATCTTCTCAATCACCAGATCAACGACCGAGATCGATCGGAAGTAGCTGGTGCCGAAATCGAACCGCACATAGTTCCACATCATATTCAGGAAACGCTCAAGCGGCGGCTTGTCAAAGCCGAACTCGCGCTCAAGCTCTTCGATGAAGTCCTGCGGCAGGCCGCGGGCGCCCAGATAGCGTTCATCCCCGCCGCCGCCCTGCTGATCAATGATGTCGCCACCGCCGGCAATGCCCTGAAAGACGTCCCCTGCCCCTTCCATCCGGGCAATGATCTGCTCAATCGGCCCGCCGGGCACGAACTGGATCAGCGAGAAATTGATGACCATGATCCCGATCAGCGTCGGAATGATCAGCAACAACCTGCGGAGGATATAGGCGCCCAAAGCGGTACCTTCCCAGCCCTAGAACGCGCCAGCCGCACGCAAGGCGTCGGCGGCCTCGGCGTCGTACCACCAGAAGTCCAATTCACCGGTTAACAGAAGCGGTGGCAAGTTGTCGGGGCGGCGGTAGAAGTCGTAATAGGCAACCCAAGTGTTGGGGTTGTACCATAGGGGAATATCAAACTCGATACTGCGCAAGACACGGTCGAGGGCATGGATAGATGTCGTGACTTCATCAAGTGTTTCCGCCTGGACCGCAAACGGGATCAGTCTGTCAACGGCCGGATTGCGCAACCGCATCAGATTGCGCGAACTGTCATCGGCGGTTTTTGAGGCAAACCATTGCTCAAGCCCCAATGACGGCTCGAATCTCATGGCGAAGGCTTGGCTCGTCATGTCGAAATCGCCCTTGCGGCGGCGTTCTACGTATTGCGACGTGTCGACCCGTTCCAAACGCGCCCGCACGCCCAGGACTTTGAGGTTTTCGATATACGGGTTGATCACCCGGTCGAATTGCGGATTGAACTGCAAGATCAGCAGATCCAGCACCTGACCATCGGCGTTGCGCCGCACCCCATCGTCGCCAATCTCCCATCCGGCCTCATCAAGCAATGCGCTTGCTTGACGCAGAACCCGGCGCGCAGGCATGTTTGATGCAGCGCTATTTTCAGCAGGCACATACGCGTCATCAGTCAGAATAGACGCGTCGAGCAAGCCGTCTTCCACAAGGGGGCGAAGCAACTCAACCTCAGCATTGGAAGGCGGGCCAGAGGCGGCAAGGTCAGTGTTGGGCCAGAAGGAAACCGGGCGATTAAAAAGGCCGGAAAACAATGTTTGGTTCGACCATTCGAAATTGAGCATCATCTTGATTGCCTGACGCACCCGCTGGTCTTGCCATTCCGGTTTATCTAGGTTGAACACCCAGGCTAGGCGCGTGCCGACAGCGCCATCGGGAATTTCCTCACGCACAACCCAACCATTGTCCACGGCACGAAAATCATAGCCGGTTGCCCAATCCTGCGAAGAGGTTTCGGTGCGGAACGTGTAATTGCCGGCTTTGAACCCCTCAAACGCGGCATCGCTATCAGCGAAGTACTCCACTCGGATAGAGTCGAAATTGTTGCGGCCTCGATTGAAGGGGATGTCTTCGCCCCAATAGTCAGGGTTGCGGGTATAGACGATGCGGCGGTTGAAATCGAAGCTATCCAGCACATAGGGCCCTGTGGCCATGAACGGTTCTTGGGTGCTTTCATCCAACCGCGCGCCGGTTTCCTTGAACCAGGCTTTTGAAAAGATCGGCAAGCCGCCGGAAAAACTCATCCGTTCGTTTTTAGGCGCCCTGTCAGTAAAGTAGAAAGTGATACGATAAGGACTTTCAACCTCAACTCGGTCAACAAAACCCTGACGCGCTGCACGGTATTCTGGAAGGGCTTGCTCCAGAAAGAGGTTGAATGTGAACTCAACATCCTCGGCCGTCATCGGCGTGCCATTGGCAAAGGTCACATCCTCGCGAAGATTATAGGTGATGAACGACAGATCCTCGGGATATTCGATCGTGGTGCAGATGAAGCAGTACATGCCGTACGGATCATCAAGTGTACTGGCCAACATGCCCTCACCACCGATGGTGTTGAGGTAGGCTGCCACACCCTCCCGTGCATATGAGTTAAAGCTGTCGAAGTTACCACGCCACCAGATCGAGATTTCGCCGCCCTTTGGCGCGTCGGGATTGACGTAGTCGAGATGCTCGAAGTCGGCGGGATACTTCAGCTCGCCGAAGTTCGAATAACCATGCGCGATTGTCACGTCCTGCGCGCTGGCCTGGCCGGCGCCGATTGCCAGCGTTGCGGCGATGACGGTCAGGCCGTGCCGGATTGCGCCACGGGCAAAGGCCACGGACCGGGGGGCAGGGCTGGCGAGCATATCGGGTATCCTCCTTGGCGACATCGACCTGTCTGACATTAAAGCTAAAATCCCGAACGTCGATGGTTCAAGTTGCGATTGCGTGAGCGGCACGTGTTCTATTGGCACAAAAAAGGGCCGCCAATGCAAGGCGGCCCGCTTAAACTGGTTGTGATGTGGCCCTCAGCCTTCGGTCGCGGCCAGATAGGCGATCAGATTGGCCCGATCTTCGGCATCGCGCATGCCATTGTAGGTCATCTTGGTGCCGGGGGTGTATTCGCGCGGGTTTTCAAGGAACGCCGAGAGGTTCTCAGGCGACCAGACATCACCCGCCTGCGCTGCCATCCCCTCGGAATAATTGTAGCCCGCAACCACGGCCTTCTCGCGCCCGACAACGCCGTTCAGATGCGGGCCGGTGCCATCGGTGCCGTCAAGCTTGTGGCAGGCCGAACATTGGCGCCAAAGACGCTCACCCGCGCCGGCATCGGCGGCGGCGTAAAGATCGGCGAACGGCACTTCGGCCTCGGCCACTTCGGTGGCTTCCTCTTCACCGGTATCGATGACATAGGCCTGTTCTTCGCTGTGCCCGTGAGAATGGTAGATGCTCTCGGCCGCCCAGCCGAACAGCAAAAACACCAGCAGCGACCCGCAAAGCGCGCCGACAGTCTTGGTAAGCGTCATCGTGTCGTACATGTCGCGTTCCCGTATCGCCCGAAAGTTCGGGGTATCTATCCGCTTCCCAAGGCCAAGCGCAAGGTGTACTTGCCGCGACGAAACGGCACGACGCAAGGAAAGTGACCCATGACCGCACGGATCGCCTTTCAGGGAGAGCCCGGCGCCTATTCACACCAGGCCTGCCGCGAGACGCGCCCCGAGATGGAGGCCCTGCCCTGTCGCACGTTCGAGGACGTGATCGACGCGGTGCGGACGGGCGCGGCAGAGCAAGCCATGCTGCCGGTCGAGAACACCACCTATGGCCGCGTCGCCGACATTCACCGGCTGCTGCCGGAAAGCGGCCTGCACATTGTCGAAGAGGCCTTCGTGCGGGTGCATATCAACCTTTTGGGCGTGCCCGGTGCCAAGGTGGCCGATGTCAGGCAGGCGCACAGCCATCTGGTGCTGCTGCCGCAATGCGCGACATTTCTGCGCCAGCACAAGATCGAAGGCGTCGTCAGCCCTGACAATGCCCGTGCGGCCCGCGAAGTGTCTGAGATGCGCGACCCAAGCGTCGGCGCGCTGGCTTCGGAATTGGCCGCGCAGGTCTATGGCCTCGACGTTCTGGCCCGCCATATCGAGGATGAGGACCACAACACCACCCGCTTTCTGGTGATGTCCCGCCACCCCGACCTGACCCGCCGGGCCGACAAGATGATGACGACCTTCGTCTTCCGGGTGCGCAACATCCCCGCCGCGCTCTACAAAGCGATGGGCGGGTTCGCGACCAATGGCGTCAACATGACCAAGCTGGAAAGCTACATGGTGGACGGGTCGTTCACCGCCACGCAGTTCTATTCGGATATCGAGGGGCATCCCGACGACCTGAACGTCAAACTGGCGCTGGAGGAGCTTGCCTATTTCACCAGCGAGCTGAAAATCCTCGGCGTCTATCCCGCCGATCATCGGCGGGACTAGGACAGCGGCTTGCCCCGCGTCGCTATGTCAGATCTGCCATGGTCTGTGCCGATCTTTCGATACGCGTATGTAGGGGTCTGTTGAGATCCAGTACTCCCATTTTGCTTGAGTCCTGCTTCACCCTTCCCAAAAGGGGGGTCTGAATGGATATGCGACCTCCCATGTCAGCACTAGCGCTGCCACTCGGAGACGAGAAATCGCCGGTCTTGACGGGCTCGATCGCGCCTATGGTGTCGCTGAATTCCTGGTCGAGCAGGCCGTTCGGTTCATCCTCCATTTTCGCCTGGATGACTTTCGGCAATTCAATCAGCCCCGCATAGGTTAGTGCCAGCCAATCAGCAATAATCACCGCGGCATCAGACGCCATCTGTAGCTGCGGCTGGCGCCGCACGACCCAAAGGCTACCGTCACGAGCGCCTCGGATGTCTACCTCCAGAAGATCCATTCTCAGAGGAACTATCTTCTTGATTTCCTAAGGTTGAGCCGCCACCAATGATATCTTGTAAAACGGGAGTTCCGGCATGCCGACCACCGTTACAGACCAGGCCTTTGGTAGTAATTTTGATCCAGGGGCTCCACCGACACTTCCTGCAAACGTGACGGTTATCACGATCACAATCCTTGATCAGAATGATGATGGTGCGATCACATCTGGGTCCGGGGATCAGGTGAACGGAAGTGACGTCATTGCAGTCTTTAATGGCGATACCGTTACAATTGATGGCGTCACAATTGTAGGCGCGACGATCTACACCGCAGATGGTGGCCGATACTTCACGCCGACTGACGGAACGGTACTTCTTCCCGGCACTGTCACGGATGTCGGTTTTGTTACGGACAATACGCAGCTCACTTTAGGGGATCTATCGCCGCCCTGCTTCACGCGCGGGACTCTGATCCAGACCCCGGAGGGCGACATTCCAGTCGAAAACCTTGAGGTCGGCGATCTGGTTACAACCTTTGACAATGGTCCGCAGCCAGTTCGCTGGATTGGGAGCCGGAAAGTCCCAGCCAAGGGCATTTTTGCTCCCATCAGGATCAAGGCGGGGACCTTTGATAACGCTCGTGATCTGCTGGTTTCGCAACAGCACCGAATTCTGATCACCAGTTGGAAGGCAGAGTTCTACTTTAACGAGCGGGAAGTGCTCGTCCCGGCGAAGCATCTTACGATGTTTGACACGGTCTTCGTTGATGAGAGTGTTGGGGAGGTTGAGTATTTCCATATATTATTCGGACAGCATGAAATCCTCTTCTCCGAAGATATGGCAACTGAGAGCTTCCACCCGGGTCAAGTTGGGATCTCATCATTGAGCCCGTTTGCGCGCGCTGAACTCTTGGCGCTCTTTCCAGAATTCAGCGAACTTGATGCGCTCGAACAGATCCCTGCAGCCAGGCTAAGTTTACGTCGATATGAAGCAGCGTTGCTCAACTAGAAGCAGCAGGTTTGCGAGGAGGCTTCACGTGAATGGAGTTGCGAAAACATACCAATCTCGCGGTACAAATCCTCTCCCAACGTTTCTGCTCTGCGGCAAACGGGGGATTGCGTTATGGAGATGATGCTTTGCTATGATTGCGGCTGCCAGATATCCAATCTGAAGGAGCCTTGTCCATATTGCAGACCGGCCAAAAAGCGACAATTTGTGCCCTCTGACATTACACCGAAACCCTATGCAGATTGGAAGAGATCTCTCCGAAGGTCTACTTCACTTGCAGCGCTCCCGGCCGTCGTAATTGCGGCTATCGTCGTCCTGATGACAGAGAGTGCCGGGCCCTTTTTGACCGTTTTAGCCAAGTCCTACGCCATCTGTTTCATCATATTGTTTATCGCTTTGCGCAAGCGTCATAAAGTGTCACCTAGTAAGCCGCCTTTGGTGCACCGTGCAGCGATCAAATGACGACGAGAAAATCTGCAGCGCAGATTTTCGGTCGCCGCTCTACCCCCGGCTTTCGATGTTTCGCGCGAAAACACGCACCCGGCTTTTGAACCGGTTGTTCAGCGACGTCTTGGCCAGCCGCAGCGATTGCACCAAGAGCCGTGCGGTCAGGGTGCGCGGCTTGATATTCAGATCGACGCGCAGACGGGTGCGATACGGGGCAAGGGCCGTCAATTCCAGGTCCATCGTGCCGTCGAGGCCACCCACGCGGCCTTCGGTCGTCAACCCCTCGGGCGCGTCGAGGCGAGTGATGCGCGAGACCAGTTCGCGCTGACGGCCCCGGTGGCGAAAGCGGATGGTCCAGCCCTGCGTCCCATCCTCCAGCCGCGCAACCTCGGCCCCGCGCCGCAGGGCCGCGCGCTCAAAACCCTGAAAATCGCTGATCGCCGCAAAGACGTCGTCGATGGGTAGTTCGATATCTTCGCGTGTGGTGAATCGCATGGGGAAACGCCTTACCCGTCAGTCCAGCCGGTCCGCAAGCCAGCGTTCCAGCAAAAACCTGGCAATTGCGCCCTTACGGGCCGGTTTTACCTTGGGATGTAGCCCGGCAAATGCATCGACGACCTCTTGCCGGGTCATCCACATTGCATCCTCAAGCTCATCCTCATCCAGCGTGATTTCACGGCCCAGCGCTTCGCCCCGGCAGCCGAACATCAAGGACGCCGGAAACGGCCAGGGCTGGGACGAGAGGTATTCGATGGCGCCCACCCGCACGCCCGATTCCTCGAACACCTCGCGACGCACCGCGGCCTCGATCGTCTCGCCGGGTTCGACAAACCCCGCCAGCAGCGAATACATCCCCTCGGGCCAAAAGGCCGAGCGGCCGACCAGAATAGCGTCGCCATGGGTGATCAGCATGATGACCACCGGGTCGGTGCGGGGAAAGTGGTGCGCGCCGCAAGACGGGCAATCGCGCTGCCACCCGGCTTGCGCGGGTGCGCTTTTCGCGCCGCAGCGGGCGCAGAACCCATGGGTTGCGTGCCAGCCGGTCACCGCCTTGGCGGTGGCGATCAGTTCGGCCTCGCGCGGGGAAAGCTGCGTCATCAGTCCGCGTAGTTCTGCGAATCTGAGGTCGGGCGACAGCGACGGGTGGCGCTGTTCCGAGGGGTCGAAGAACGCGCCCAGCGTCTCAGGCTCCTCCTCCGGCTCCCAGGGTGAGATATCGCAGGCAAACCGGGGGGCGCCGTTGTCAAGGCCAAGGAAAATCGGCGGCTCCAGCGCCTCGCCCTGCACGGCATGGCCCAAAGGCAGCCAGCCCCCGGCCTCGCCCAGAAACAGCGGCTTTCCGCGCCAGATCGGCAGGATGCGAGCGTCGGGGTCAACCAGCAGGCGGGCCATTTCGCCCGGCTTGCCACGCAATTGCGCGGCCCGGTCAAGGCCCGCCCCCCCGAATGTCACCTCTTCCGCACCGCGCATCATCTTACTCCCGCCAGCGCGCGGACCCTGCCACGGCGCCCATGACAGCGCAATCCGCCCGATATCACCCGTGTCCTGCGCGCGACAGGTGATCAACCTCAGCCATGCGCAACCAATGCGCGACTGGCGCCCCTCCGCCGACCGCCCTAGTGTCGCGCGCATGTCATGCTATCGTGGTTTGCATCATGCACTCAGTGGTGGAGGCGAAGATGGCACGCGACACGAAATTTCAATTGGGCCGGCGCAGTTTCATGGCCGGAGGCTTGGCGGGGGCGTCCTTGATCGCACTCCATACCTATTCGGCACGCGCCCAGGCAGGGCAGGCGCATTTGCGCATCATGGAGACGACCGACCTCCACGTGCATGTCTATCCCTATGATTATTACGCCGACAAACCGATCAACACGGTCGGCCTGTCACGGGCCGCCTCAATCGTGAATCAGATCCGCGCCGAGGCGACCAACGCGATGCTGGTCGACAATGGCGACTTTCTGCAGGGCAACCCGATGGGCGACTACATCGCCTATGAACGCGGGATGGCCGAGGGCGACATGCATCCGATCATAGCGGCGATGAACACGATGGGCTTCGATGCCTCGACGCTGGGCAATCATGAATTCAACTATGGCCTCGATTTCCTGATGAAATCGGTGATGGGCGCAGATTTCCCCATCATCTCGGCCAATGTCGTGAAGGAGCTTGGCGCCACGCCGACCGGAGACACGACCCTGGTGCCGCCTTACGTGATCCTCGACCGCGTGGTCACCGATGGCGCGGGCGAAGAGCATCCGATCCGCGTCGGCCTGATCGGCTTCGTGCCGCCGCAGATCATGACCTGGGACCGCCGCCATCTGGAGGGCAACGTGCAAGCGCGCGACATCGTCGCCACGGCCCAGGCCTGGGTGCCGCAGATGAAAGAGGAAGGCGCTGACATCATCATCGCGCTGTCGCATTCCGGCATCGGCGCGGCCGAAGCAACCGATGGGATGGAGAATGCCAGCGTGCCACTGGCCCTGGTCGACGGGATCGACGCGATCATGACAGGACACTCGCATCTGGTCTTCCCCGGGCCCGCCTTTGAGGGGTTCGCCGCCGTTGATTCTGAAGCAGGCACGCTGCACGGCAAACCCGCCGTCATGGGCGGCTTCTGGGGTTCACACCTGGCGATGATCGACCTGCTGCTGGAACGCTCGGGCAATGAATGGCGGATTATGGGCCACACGTCCGAGGCGCGGCCCATCTCACAGCGCAATGAAGATCGATCCGTCACCGCGCTGGTCGAGGACGACCCCGAGGTCATTGCCTCGGTCGCCGCGACCCATCAGGAGACGCTGGACTACATTCGCCGCCCCGTAGGCAAGACGGCCGCACCGCTGCATAGCTATTTCGCGCTGGTCGCCGATGACCCCTCGGTCCAGATCGTCTCAATCGCGCAAAGCTGGTACATCACCGAGATGATGAAGGGCACCGAGTATGAGGATCTGCCGATCCTCTCGGCCGCGGCCCCCTTTAAGGCCGGTGGGCGCGGTGGGGCGGAATATTACACAGACGTGCCCGCAGGCGACGTGGCCATCAAAAACGTGGCCGACCTCTACCTTTATCCCAACACCGTCCGCGCCGTGAAAGTGACGGGTGCACAGGTGAAAAACTGGCTGGAACGCAGCGCGGGCATGTTCAACCAGATCACACCGGGCGAGCCCGATCAGGTCCTGCTGAACCCCGATTTCCCCAGCTACAATTTTGACGTGATCGATGGGGTGAGTTATGAGATCGACCTGTCGCAACCCTCGAAATACGACCCCAAAGGCGTGCTGATCAACGAAGGCGCCAACCGTATCGTGAACCTGACCTTCAACGGGGTGGAGATCGACCCGGCGCAGAACTTCATCATCGCCACGAACAATTATCGCGCAGGCGGCGGTGGCGACTTCCCCGGTGCCGACGGCAGCACGATCATCTTCGAGGCACCCGATACCAACCGCGACGTCATCGTGCGCTACATCGTCGAACAAGGCGTGATCAACCCGACGGCCGACGGCAATTGGTCGTTCGCAGCCTTGCCCGAAACCAGCGTCTTGTTCGATACCGGCCCCAAGGCCGCCGACTATGTCGACCAGCTTCACAGCCTTGCGATCGAGGCTGCCGGAGAGGGGCCAGACGGCTTTGCCCGGTTCCGCATTGCCCTCTGACCCCTGGATGGGGCTTCAAATGTGTCTTCGCCCTGGCACAAATGCTCCGGCCGGAGGTGCCCGGCCTGTTCTGTGGAAGCCTCCGGCGGGGATATTTTTGTCAGAAGGAAGCAGGCGGACCCGCGCCGAGCCGCAGGCGAGGCGCCGGGCCCAACCGTGAGGAGCGGATCTTTGATCCGCGACGATGGGCGGGAGGGCTCCGTTTTGAGATCCATGGGCCGTCTGGATAGTGCTTACTTGCCTCCACCAAAAGTCGAAACGCTATAACAAAAGTCAGCCCCGCCCGTCCCGTAACGCAGCGCCCGTCTCAGGATCGAACAGGTGCACCTGCTCAGCCGGTATCACCAGGCCGACCGCGTCTCCTGCACGATGCTGCGTCATGCCTTCTGTGGTCATCAGCATCTCGGGCTCTCCCTCTGAGAAGAGATACGTGGTGGACCCGGTGAGTTCCACGGCACCGATCCGAACCGCGATCGCCCCCGGCGCATCCGGCGGCCCGATTGTCAGATGCTCGGGGCGCATGCCGACAATCACCCGCTGTCCGGGTTGCCCCGTCCCGGTCACCGCAACCACCGGATCGCCCGGCAGCGTCAGACGCACGCCACCCCCTTCGGCAAAGACCCCATCGACGAAATTCATCGCGGGGCTGCCGATGAAGCCCGCCACAAACCGGTTCGCGGGCCGGTTGTAGAGCTCCATCGGCGGGCCCTGCTGTTCGATCCGGCCCGCCTGCAAGACAACGACATGGTCGGCCATGGTCATTGCCTCGATCTGATCGTGGGTCACGTAAACCGACGTCGCGCCGATCCGGTCGTGCAGGCCGCGCACCTCCTTTCGCATCCGCACGCGGAGGGCGGCATCGAGGTTCGAGAGCGGTTCATCAAACAAAAACGCCTTCGGTTCACGGATGATCGCACGGCCCATGGCGACACGCTGGCGCTGGCCGCCGGACAATTCGCGCGGCTTGCGATCAAGAAGGTCCTCCAGGCCGATCGTCGCGGCGACTGTCTGGGCCGCCTTGGCCCGATCGGCCTTTGAGACGCCCTTGAGGCGCAGCGCATAGGTGAGGTTGTCGCGCACCGACATATGCGGGTAGAGCGCGTAGGACTGAAACACCATCGCCAGATCCCGCTTGCGCGGCGGCAGCGTGTTCACAACTTCGCCCGCGATGGTCAGGGTACCGGACGTGATACGCTCAAGCCCCGCGATTGAGCGCAAGAGCGTCGACTTACCGCACCCCGACGGGCCGACAAGCGCCACGAATTGTCCTTTGGGGATCGTCAGATTGATGTCCCTCAAGGCGTGAAAACTGCCGTAGTGCTTCTCGACATTCTCAAGTTCGATCTGGGGGGTCATTTCAGCGCTCCCGCGGTCAGGCCGTTCACGATCTGGCGTTGCAAGATCACGAACAGCGCCAGAACCGGCGTTACGTAGGTGGCCGCATAGGCCATGATGGCGTTCCAATTCACCTGATTGGGCTGCAGGTAGTTCGTCATCCCGATCGAGGCCGGCTGCAAGCGGTTGTCGGCGATGATCGAGGCGGAATAGACGTATTCGCCAAAGCCCTGCATGAAGACGATCAGGGCCGCGATCAGGATGCCGTTGCGCGCCAGCGGCAGCACGATCATCACGAAAGCCCCGGCGCGGGAGTTACCGTCGACCAAAGCGGCCTCCTCCAGCTCTCGCGGCACGGTCAGGAACGCCGCCCGGCTGAGGATCACGAAGAATGGCAGCGTCTTGGCCGAGATCGCCAGGACCGAGGCGAAGCGCGGAGTGTCCAGAAGCCCCGCCCAGGAAAACCCCACAAAGATCGGTGTGACCATCAGCGACGGCGGCAGCACCTGAAGCATGAGCACTGCGAACAGCGCCGCGTCGATCCACCCATTTCGGTAGCGCGCCAGCACATAGGCACAGCCCGACCCCAGAACCACCGTAATCAGGGTCACCCCCACAGCGATCACCAACGAATTCCAAAGGTACCGCGGGATATCCGCAAGCGCCCAGATGGTCGCGTAATTCTGCCATTGCGGCGTGCCCGGCAGAAACTCGGGCGGCACCGCGAAGATCGAGGATTGGGTCTTCAGGCTGGTCAGATACATCCAGTAAAGCGGGAAAAGATAAATCGCCGCTAGGATCACCGCGACGACCAGCAGAGTGACCTCGGCACGTTTGGTCATAGCTGCGTCTCCGCCTTGGTCGAGCGGACATAGATCAGCGACACGACCAGAACGACGAGGATCATCAGGACCGAGATCACCGCGCCGCGCCCGAAATCGAACTCACGGAAGCTGAGCTGCCATGACCAATATTGCGCGACGGTCGATGACCCGGCCGGGCCGCCTTGGGTAATCGCGGCGAAGAGGTCGAATTGCTGCAGCGTGAAGATGATGCCAAGCGCGATGACCGCCCCGATCGTGGCCCGCATCATCGGCAGGGTGATCGTCCAGAACCGCTGGAACGCGTTGGCGCCGTCAAGCTCGGCCGCCTCGTAGAGGTCTTCGGGGATCTGGCTGAGGCCGACGGCCAGAAGGATCATGTTGAAGGGCGTGCCGTACCAGACATTGGCGATCAGCACGGCGTAAAGCGACGTGTCCGGGTCCGAGCGCCAGAAGATCGGCGCGTCAATCAGACCGAGATTTTCCAGCGCGTAATTCACAACCCCGAAATCGCCCGAAAGCAACCAATTCCAAAGCACACCGACGACCAGACCGGGCATCACCCAGGCCGCCAGGAACAGGCCCCTGATCCAGGTCGCCCCCATGAAATTCTGATGAAAGAAAAGCGCCAGCGCGAAGCCCAGCGTGAATTGCAGCGCGACCGAGCCCAGCGTGAAGATCACCGTGTTCCACAGCACCATGCCGGCCTGGCGATCGTCGAAAATATCCTCGTAATTCTCAATGCCGGCCGAGGGGTGCAAAAGTGTGCCCAGGCTGAAGACATCGACATTCTGAAAGCTGATGATGACGTTGTAGATCAGCGGCAGACCCGCGAAGATCAAAAGATAGCTGAGCGTCAGGATCACCAGAAGAGCATCGAACCCGACCCCGTCCCGCATCGATTGCAATACTCTTTGCATCCCTCACGCCTCGCCAGCAGTCAAATGGCTGGCGCCCCCGCGGTTTGGGGGGCGCCCTTTCGGGTGTCTCTGACTCAGTTCACGATCTCGGCGATTTCCTCGGCGGCGCGGTCCAGCGCCTCCTGCGGCTCTGCCTGGCCCGTCAGAACCGACTGAAACGCGTCCTGGATGTTCTGGCTGATCCGCGGCCATTCCGGGTGCGGGCCACGGTTACGCGCATAAGCAAGCTGCTCGGCAAAAACTTCCGCCGCGGCGTCGATACGCGCGTCGCCAGTGGGCGCAAGCGCGACACCTTCGATCGCGGGCATCCGGGTGAATTCAGGCCAGATCCGGTCGGCCTGGCTCCAGAAGTACTCAAGAAATGCAAACGCCGCCTCGGGGTTTTCGGTATTGGCGAAAACGGCAAGGTTGAAATCGCCCAGCGCCGAGGCCCGCTCACCGCCCTCTTCCTTCACGGGCAAAAGTGTCACGCCCCAGTCGAATTGGGCATCCGAGGCCATGCGGCCAAGCTCCCAAGGGCCCGAGATCACCATGGCCGCGTTGCCGCCGTTGAAGGTGCCGGTTGAATCCCACTGGCCCCGCGTCAGCGTATCGGGCGAGGCGAGGCCTTCGTCAAGGAAGGTCTTCCAGAGGCTCAGCGCATCGGCCACGCCCTCGGCGTTAATGCTGTCAAAGCTGCCGCCCGCCATCTGCGCCCAGGGCAGGAACTGGAACGTGCCTTCTTCCGAGGCGCGCGCCGAGAACGCCAAACCGTAGACATCGTTTGCAGGGTCGTTCAGCATGCGGGCGGCTTCGAGAAGCTGGTCCCAGGTCTGCGGCGGGCTATCGGGGTCCAACCCGGCGGCCCGGAAGAGATCCTTGTTGTAGTAAAGCGCGATCGTGTTGGACGCACGCGGAATGCCGTAAATACGGTCCTCCCAAGTCAGCGACGACCGAGGGCCGGGAAAGACGCGGTCAATCTCGATCACGTCCGACGCGGCCACCCTATCGGTGATGTCGAGGAAGGCGCCGCGCGAGGCGAAGGCGGCATGGTCGGGGTTGTCGATGGCGATCAGGTCGGGGTTCGTGCCCGTGGCCACGGCGCGCAATGTGTCTGTCACCAGATCGTCGAACCGGATTTCGCGCACGTCGATGGTGATGCCGTTATCCATCTCCGAGAATTCCTGCGCGAAAACCCCTTCGGGGGCGGTTGCGCTTTCCGTCCAGAGGGTCAGCGTTACACCTTGTGCCCATGCGCCCGACATGCTGAGGGTCAGGGCCAGAACGGATGGTCCGATGATGCGTTTCATCCTGTCATCTCCTTGTTGGTTTTGGTCGTTTTTGCCCCGGCTTGTCTTTGCGGTCCGGGGTTGTCGTTGATCAAGTCGTGTGACCTGCAAAAAGGGGGCGCAACGCCCCGGCCCGTCCTTCCCGAATAAAGACAGGCGGCCTGCCCCATTCTGCCTCGATCTCGGGCATGCTGCCACCAGGATAGACAGCACCGGTCCAGGCGTGAACCCAAGCCTCGCTATCGGGCAGCGCCACCTGTCGGGCCAAAGCACCCGGCTCCAGCACCGGCGCGACCAGAAGATCGGGGCCAAGCATGTAGGCATCGCCCCGATCGTAGAGGTCGGGTTGATCGGGGAAATGGTAGAAGAGCGGCGCCATCACCGGATCGCCCGTGCGCGCGTAATGGGCAAAAGCCTCGGTCAGGTATGGCCGCAGCCGTTCGCGCAAGGCCAGAAGCTGGACCAGAACATCCTCGACCCGCTTGCCAAAGCTCCACACTTCGTTCGAGCCACCGGTATTGGTGAAGATGTTGAACGTGTCCTGCCCGTAGGTCACAGGCTCTCCCGGTGCGGGTGGCGGCACGTCGTCGGGCACGCGGAACCCGTGCAGGCGGCAGATCGGTGAAAAGACCCCGAATTCGAACCAGCGCACCAGAAGCTCGCGGAAGGCTTCAGACCCGCCATGGCCGTCATAAAAGCCACCGATATCGGTCGTCCACCAGCCCATCCCTGATAGGCCCGCGTGAAGTCCGGCGGGGATTTGGGCCCGGAACCAGTTCCAGTCCGACCACACATCGCCCGACCACAAGATCACCCCATGGCGCTGCGACCCCGCCCAGGCCGACCGGCAGAGAAGCGCGCCGTCGGGCACGCCCGCCTCAGTCAGGCCCTTGCGATAAGCCTCCTCATGCAGCAGCGGATAGGCGCAGAGCATCTCGGCCCCGTTACCCAAAACGGTGCGCACATGTTCGGGATGCGCAGGCCGCATCTCGGGCTCGCAGGCATCCAGCCAGAAATGCCTAATGCCGCGGTCGACATAGTTGCGCTTGACCAGGTCCCAGTGAAATGCCCGCGCCTCGGGGTTGAACGTGTCGAGATAGGTGAAAAAGCCGGGTCCGAAGGGATCCTTGTCGGGAAACGGAATGACGACAGGCACGCCCCGCTCGGTGCTCAAAAGAAGGCCCCGCTCGGTCATCTCGCGGTAATATCTGGAGGACGCCGAGACTGTGGGCCAGATCGACACCACAACTTCGATGCCCATATCGGCCAGCTCTGCCACCATGCCTTCGGGGTCGGGCCAGTCATTGGGATCAAACTGCCATTCCCCCTGCCGGGTCCAGGCAAAGAAGTCGATCACGATGCAGGACAGCGGCAGCCCACGCCGCTTGTATTCCCGCGCCACACCCATCAGCTCATCTTGCGTGCGATAGCGCAGCTTGCATTGCCAAAACCCCGTCACCCAATCCGGGATATCGGGCGAATGGCCTGTGGCATCCGCATAGGCGCGCACGATCTGGGCCGGGCTGTCACCTGCCGTGATCCAGTAATCCAGGACGCCGGTCGCATCCGCCGTCCAACGCGTGACGTTGCGCGCGAATTCCGCTTTGCCCGTGGCCGGGTTGTTCCAAAGCATCCCGTAGCCACGTGAGGAAACGACAAAAGGGATCACCGCATGGGCGTTTTGCTGCAAAAGCGTGGTCGACACACCTTTGAGGTCCATCGCCCCGTGCTGGGGTTGGCCCATCCCCCAAAGGCTTTCGCCCTCATAGGCCTTGAATTGCTGCTCCAGCCGCCAGGACCCGCTGGCGATCGCCTTGAAATTGCGTGTGCGGGGGCCTGCGAAATGGCTGCGTGTTTCGGCCAGAAGCTCCTCACCGGTATCGGCGCGCAGAAACCGGATGACCGCCTCGCGCTTGATATCCGCGCCATAGCGGTCGGTCAGCGCGATCTCGGCCATCAGGCGCCCACGGGTGATCGTGGCGCGGCTTTGCCCGATCTCGATCGTTGCCGTCTGCCCGTCCACCGGCAAAAGCGCGTCCACATGCGGGGGAACCAATACGGCGCCGGGGCGTGCACGGACGCGTAGCGCGTCCGGACCCCATGGCGCGATGTGCACGACTTCGCCCATGAACCGGCATTCCAGCCCGCCGTCGACTTCTGCAAATACCGCCATGCTCGTCACCCGATCGCCAGATAGGCGCCGTCAAGGATGACAGCGGTGCCTGACATGTAATCGGCCTCGTCCGATGCGATGAACGCGGCCAGCGCGGCGACCTCCTCGGGCTGGGCTGCGCGACCTGCGGGGATGCCCGCGATGACCTCGTCCATCACATCCGGTGCGATACCCTTGATCGCGTCCGTTGCAATCAGGCCCGGGGCGATGGCCACCGCGCGGATGTCGGGCGCATGGTCCAGTGCCAGCGACCGCGTCATCGCCAGAACCGCCCCCTTGGTTGCCTGATAGGCCGAAAATCCCTTCTCGCCCACAAAACTCTGCACACTTGCCGTATTCACGATCACACCTTTCCCGCCTTGCGCCCGCATCTGTTCGACCGCGACCTTGGCGCCCATCCAGTAGCCACGAATGCCGACGCCCGTGATCTGGTCGAATTCCTCAAGGCTCTGCTCGTGGATCGGCTTGAAGACCGCTGTAAAGGCGTTGTTGTGCCAGATATCGATGCGGCCAAAGCGCGCCACGGTCGCCGCCGCCAAAGCGCGCACCTGACCCGGGTCGGACATGTCGGTGCGGTGAAACGCGCCGCCCACGGCTTCGGCCACATCGGCGCCGGCCTCATCGATATCGGCGATCATCACCTGCGCACCTTCCGCCGCAAAGCGTTCCGCACAGGCCCGCCCGATCCCTTTGGCGCCGCCTGTGATGACGTAGACACGGCCTTTGTGCCGTTCAGGCACCGGGAACATGCGCGCTGTCATGCCATGCCCGTTTGCGGCAAGATCACATGTTCTTCCGTCACCAGAAACTCGATCGCTGAGGTGAAATGCGCGGTATCGTCCCCCGCGATCTGCCCCTCGGGCGACCCCAGGCCCGCCTCCATGGCCGCGCGGGTATCGAACCAGATCTCGGCAGAGCCGTCGAAGCCCGCTGGCGCCATATCGCCCGGGTCGCCCGCGATATTGATCCTGTAGCCGCGCATCCCGGGTATCGCCGCGGCCAGCGGGGCATGCGTTTTTAACCAATATTCCGCAAAGGCCTCCGCTGACAGATCAGATCTCTTTTTCACAAGCGCCACAAGCTTGATCATCTTGCCAAAGCCCTCCCCTTGGTCATGACATGCTGATTCCCGGGCGCAGTCAATACAAACGTTTGGATTTATGTTTCCGTCAGGCTCCGATCCCGTTATCCTCACCGCGAAGAACACTCCATAAAGGGCGAAGCGCGCATGCGAAAACGGGTCGGGCTAAAGACACTTGCCGAGGAGCTTGGCCTGGATGTCTCGACCGTTTCGCGCGCCCTCAGGGACGATCCGCGCGTCAAACCCGCAACCCGCCGGACGGTGCAAACTCTTGCCACGCGCTATGATTATCGCCCGAACGCCGCCGCCCGCGCGCTGAGGGGGGGCAAGTCGGGCCGTGTTGCGGTTTTGCTGTCGCCACCGCAGCAGCGGTTTGCATCGCCCATATTCCTCGAACTGCTATCGACGCTGGATCAGCATCTGCGCGAAATAGGGCTTAACCTTGCGGTCTTCGCCGCCCGCGACCGCGACGAAGAGGCCGGGATCGTCCGGCAGATCATCGACGAAGGGCTTGCGGACGGGCTGGTGCTGGGCCGGACCCGCAAGGATGACGCCCGTGTAAAACTGCTGCTTGATCGGGGGGTGCCTTTCGTGACCTTCGGGACAACCGACTGGACCGACCTGCACCCTTCGGTTGAGATCGACTATGCCGAAGCCGGCCGCCTCGCCATCCGCGCTTTGGCCGAAACCGCGTCCCGCAACATCCACATTCTGAGTGCGCCAGAGGGCCTCAACTTCGCCGATAATTATGTGCGTGGCGCGGTGGCTGAGGCTGCGGTTTTGGGCCTTGCCGACCCGCATATTCAGCGCATCGAGATGACCGAAGACGCCGGAAAATCTGCCGCCTCCGGGGTGCTTGCCTCAACCCGGCAACCCGCCTTTGCCTGCGTGCAGGACTCCCTTGCCTTTGGCGTCTTCCGGGCCGCGGCGGACGCCGGTCTGCGCGTCGGGCCCGACCTGACGGTCTTCGGTGGCCAGAACTTTCCCGGCTCGGAACACACGGCGCCGCCGCTATCGACCTTCTCGACCGAGGATGCATCTGTCGCCGAACTGCTCAGCCAGGTCATGATGCGCCACCTTGAAGCGGGCGGCGCCCGTCCACCGGATGGTTTTGAGCATCATGAGATCAAACCCACGCAACTTCTGCGCCAATCACACATTTTTCAGAGCTAGGCGACCTGGCCAAACTCCAAGCCCGCATATCACTGGCCAAGAAACAGCGTCCACCGCTCGGTATCTTGCGTATCAACCTCGATAAAGCGCGCTTCCAGATGACCGCGCAGCAGGCAATCCTTCTCACCCCGGATCGCGAACCGCTCGGGCCCAACGCACATCGGCGTGGTGCCGGACAGAACCGCATTGCCGAAAACGTCCTGCGCGAACACGTAGATGTAGCGTGATCGCAGCTCCTCACCGATGACATTCGCGCATTGGTTCGGCCCGATCGTCCACCACCCCTCGGTCGTGAAACTGGGCGCTTCGTACTGGCCCACCGCCACATTCACCACATCGAAAGACTGGTTGCACACCGCGAATTCGGCCCGAGGCGCTTGGCCTGAGCCGGTCCAGAACGCCACGGCCAGGATACAAGACAGCCAGAAGCGGCAAAGTGGGGCGGGTGTGGTCATGACGTGACGATACAAGAGCTACCCGGCAAAGCTCAATCACCAATGGTTGTGAAATAGGGCGCGGCCCGGTAGTCTGATTCCGTCAGGCAGGAGATGCGCCCATGATCAATGCAATCACACTTACGGCGGGCCTTGCCGCAGTAGCGTCATTGGGGGCCATCGGCCTGGGGCAACTGCATGACATGTCAGACACCGGCGTTGCGCTTTCCCCGCTTCCCGCACCGGCATTGGCGCCACCCGCCCCGATCGCGCCCACATCTGTGAACGCGACGCAAACGCCCGTAGAGGACGACGCACCGCAGTACGAGGCCGCAGAACGTGACACTGCGCCCGAAGTCACCGGGACGGTGATGACGCTTTCCACCCAAAGCGCCGACGACCTCGCAGAGGAGGAGGCGCTGGTCGAAGAGGTTGTCGTCCAAGCCCCGGCGCCGCGGCGCGTGGCCCCTGCTGCGGCCGCCCCTGAGGCCATCATCAAACCCGTTTGGTCCGTCGGCGTTTATCGCTAACCCCGCTGCCCCCTATTTCAACCCAAACACAGTTTTCTGGACATCATGATCAGCCGAATTTCAGCCGCCTTTGCCGTGACCGCCCTGATGGCCGCGCCCGCCGCGCTTGCGCAAGACCAAGCCGATGCTCCTGAAATCCTGCTTGAGTTGAATACGGCCACCGACGGTGCAAATGGCAGCTGCCTCCTGACCTATGTAGCCACAAACCGCACCGATCAGGAATTGTCGCAATTATCCTACCAAGTCGGTATTTTTGACGCCTCCGGTATCGTGACCCGTCTTGTCGTGTTCGAATTCGGCGCTTTCTCGCAAGGTCGAACCAAGATCATCCAGTTCGATATGGGCGGCACACCCTGCAACAATATCTCGCGGATCGTCGTGAACGAGGTCGCAGCCTGTACACTGGCCACCGATGCCAGTCCCGCGGGGTTCTGCATCGACGCGCTGACGACCTCATCCCGCACTGCGATCCAGTTCAGCCTCTGATCTCTCCATACCCGCCCCCTTACCGGATTACCCTCATGAATTTCATCGATTTGGCCCGCTTTGACGCGCTGACACTGATTGTCTTCACGGCCCTCGGCCTTCTGTCGCTGGTCGCCTTGACCGTCGCGATCTTCAAGATCCGGCAGTTTTCACGCCTGGGCGTTGGTCGGGGTCCGGCGGCCGAAAGCATTGTCGGCGATTGGCTGAACGGACGGGCAGACCAGGCGCTTGGCAAGGCCGCCAAACGCGACACCGTACTGGCGCGGATTTTGCAGGCCGTCTTTACCGCGCTGCAGGCCCGCCCCGATGATACAAGCTATGCCGAGGAATTGGGCCGTCAGGCCGCTTTGGTTGAGCTGGCGACGATGACCCACCGGATGCGCGTGCTTGAAACGGTTGTGCAATCGGCGCCGATGCTGGGGCTTCTGGGCACTGTCATCGGCATGATCGATGCGTTCGGCGCCCTGTCGATCGCCGAAGGTGCGGTCAACCCGTCGGTCCTGGCCGGTGGCATCTTTACCGCGCTGACCACCACGGCCCTGGGGTTGGCCATCGCGCTGGTCACCTACTTCCTGGCCAATTGGCTGGAAGGCCGGATCGAGGGCGAGCGGCAATCGATCGAGACGCTGATCTCGGCCGCGATCCATGGCCGGGTTGATCCCGGCGCGGGCGTATAAGGCCAATCCGGTGGCCAAAGCTGCCATCCTTCCCCCGCAGCCCCGGCGCAAGTTCCGCTTTGCGCTGACGCCCCTGGCTGATGTGATGTTCCAGCTTTTGCTGTTTTTCATGCTGTCCTCCAGCCTGACACCCTATTCGCTTCTGACGGTGCAAAGCGGGGCGGGCGCCGCGACCGAGGCGCGGGCAGGCCAGCCCGAGGGCGAGCAATTGGCCCTTGTTCCCGATGCCGCGATCTGGACGGTCGGGGCCGGCACGCTCAACGTGCGAGGTCAATCGTTCGACTACACCGCTCTGCCGACGCTCTCGACCGCGTTGCAAGCGGCCGAGACACCGCAGGTCGTGCTGGTGGCAGGCCCGGACGCGGCGGTACAGGACATCGCGACGGTTCTGGCCGCCCTGACCAGCGCGGGCATCGCCCAGATCCAGATCGTCGAGGATCCGGCATGAGTGTGATCCTGCGCCGCCCGGCTGACCGCATGCAGATGGATGTGTCGCTAGCCATCGTTAACATCGTCTTGCTTCTGGTCTTCTTCTTCGTGGCGACAGGGCAATTGCTGAACGCGCCCAGCTTCGGCATGGAATTAGCCGAAACCGAAGACCTGCCGCTTGACCGGTTGCCGACGCCCATCCTGATCGTCGGCGCAGATGGCGAGTGGTCGCTGGATGGCGAGCCGCTGGCGCCGGATCTTCTGGGCGTCGCCGTCTCGCGCCTTGCGGAGCCCGCGATCCTGCACCTTCTGATTGACCGCGATCAGCCCGCCTCGACGCTCTTGTCGCTGCTGGCCCGGCCCGAGCTTGACCCGGTCGAGGTGCGCCTTGTCACTTTGCATCTACGGACAGACGAGTGATCTTTCGCACCGACACCGCCACGCCCGGCCGCTGGTTTGAGGCGTTCGGCCTCTCCGTGGCGCTGCATGTCGCGATCATCGTTGGCGTTGCGCTCTGGGTCAGCGGCCCGCGCGGCGGCACGGATGCACCCGACACGCCCGTCGTCACGATCAGTACCCTGATCGTCACCGACACGCCCTTGCCGCCAGACCCGCCCGCCGATCCCATCCCTGACGACACGCCGCAACCCGCCGGTGAGGCGCCTCTGCCCGATGAGACACCGCCCGACAGCCCTTCGGACCCCGCAGACCCTCAACCGGAAACGGTTGAGCCCGTCCCCGACCCGGATGAATTGGTGCCCGAGACCATTGCCCCCGCCGCACCGCCTGTCGACACACTCAGCCCCGTCCAGCCCGATCCGGATGCCCTGGTCGCCATCGTGCCGGAAAGTACCGGAACGGTTGAAGGCCTCGGCCCCTCGATCGGGGCTGGCGAAACACTCAGCGCGCTTCCCACCGTGCCGCCACCCCCGCCACCGCCGCCACAGGGCGGCGGGGCTGAGATTGACCCTGATCTGGCCGAAATGATCCGCCGCATCCGCGCCGACATCTCGGCTCCGTGCCTTGCGGCCCTGCCCCGACAGCAAGCGGACGGCGACCTGCAGTTGACCCTGATCGCCAGCGACATCGACCTGATGATCCGCCAGGATAGCGCGCTGACCCGCGATCTGACCGCCGCGATCACCACGCAACTCTACGAGGTCGACCCTCGCCAATGCGCCGCGCTCAGCTTTGTCCGCGGTGTTGCCCGCTATCCCGCCTTGGGGCTGGCCATCACGCCGAGTTTTGACCAGGTCGACAGCGGTGATCTGGTCAGCGGCGTTATCCGTGGCGGTGCCGGGCGTTACGTGACGCTGCTGCTGGTCGACGATAATGGCGTGGTCCAGGATCTCAGCCGGTTTCTGACGATCGCCGGACCGGATGCAAGGTTCGACGTGCCCGTCTTCCGCAACGGCCCCTCGCGCGACACGCGACAATTGCTGATCGCGCTGGCCACTGCCGGGCGCCCAGCCGCCTTGGACCAGATGGCCGGACAGCTGGCGGGCGACATGTTTCCGGCGCTCCAATCCGAGTTGCAGGGCGCCCGCATCGGCATTGTAGCCATCGGCGTCGATTAGCGGCTACGGTAATGTTCGCGCCAAGCTGTCCCGGGCTTGACCCCGGGACCTTCTCCAGCCGTGGATAAAGCCCGAAAGATGGTCGCTGCATGCGACCAGATCGGGTTTACCCACCTCGCCTCAGGGCTGGACTTCGGGCATCAGCAAAAGATGCCCGATCCCGACCGAGGCGCGTTTCGAGCCGTCGTTGATTTCGGCAGCCACCAAGGGCAAGAGGGCCGCGGCCTCAACCCCGTCGGGGGCCGCAGCCGCATTGACCAGAGCCGTATCGCTGACGACCGACAGCAGCAATTGCGGCACCGGCCGGCGCTCTGCTCTCAGATCGAGCCCGAAGCTGAAGCTCTGGCTGCCATCGGGCTGCGGTTCCAACCGTGACGACAGAGTATAAACACCCCCGCCCGCCGTGATCAGCGCCAGCCAGACCTGCCGGCCCCCGGCGCCCTCGATCCGGCCCGATATGGTGCCGCCACTGCGGAGCGTCGTGGAGTCGAGGGCGAGGGTGTGAGGGGTACCCCCAGCCGGCAAACCGCTCGCGAAATCCAGAACCGCGCATTGGGCCTGGGTCACCTGTTGCTCACGCAGACGCGGCCGCGCCTCAAAACGCGCCTCGATTGCGGCGGGCAAGCCTGCGAAGGCCTGCCCCGATCCGCTGAGCGCGGCCACCGCCCGGCCGTCGCCAAAGGCCATCGCGCAAGGGCCGGCATCGAAATTGGCTATGAACCCGGCGACGCCGGATGCCGCGGGCGCCGGAGCGGCGGGCACCGTATCAGGCAGCGCAGTCACCGGGGCGACCGGCGCGAACAGGTCGCGTCGGTGCGCCTCATATGCCAATCCGCCCAAAATCAGTACCGGTGGCACAGTCCAGGCCAGCCACCGCATACCGCCTGGCCGGCGAGCGGGCTTGGTGCCAGGCACGTCCGAAGAGGCCGGCGCCGCTAGGGGCATCGCGGGCGACGCTAGGGCTTCGGCAGATGTCGGGGGCCGCCTGAGGCCCGAGGGCTGTTGCAGAATGCCCGCCGCACCCGGCCCGCTGGCAATGCCGAAACTGTAGCGCGGGGGTATTTTCGACGGCGCCTCCAGAAGGCGGATGACATCGGCCATGCTGCCAGGCCGATGCGCTGGGTCAGGTTCCAGCATATGGGACAGCAGCGGTTGCAGCGCGGTCGGAACACCGTCCAGCTCGGGGATCGCCTGACGCATCGCGACCGCTTCCTCGATCGATCCACCCATATCGATCGGGGTGCCCCGCAACGCCGCCGCGATCATCAGCGCCAGGCCGTAGACATCGCTGCGCGGACCGATCTCGCCGCCAAAATGTCCAAGCTGTTCAGGCGAGACATATTTGAACTTGCCGGCAAACCGGCCGCCCAAGGCGTCGCCCGCCAACTCGGCCGCCTTGGCGATACCGAAATCGATCAGAACTGGCCGGTCGACCGACCCGTCACGCAGCATCACGTTGTCTGGCGACAGATCACGGTGGACCACCTGGCTGGAATGCGCGCGCCCCAGCCCCGATGCGATCCGCCGCATCAGATTTCGGGCGTCTCCTAGCGGCAGCGGCCCGTTCTCAACCATCAGATCGGACAGCGTCACGCCCGACACGAACTCCATGATCAGGCAGTACCGGTCAATCAGCGGATCGTGCACGAAGTTGTGGTAGCGCACGATCGTATCGTCCGAGAGCTGGCCCAGAATGCGCGCCTCGCGCTTGAACAAAGCCGCGATATTGGGATCGTCGGCGAAGGAGTGCAGCACGACCTTGATCGCGACCGGATCGCCGGTGAACTTGTTCTCGCCGCGATAGACCTCGCCCATGCCGCCGGCTTTCAGCTCTTCGCGGATGATGTAGTTGTTGTTGATCAGCGTCCCGATCGAGACCGGCTGCCGCTTGGGCGCGGGCGGCGCAGACGGGCCGCCCCGCGGTGCGATCTCTGTCTTGTCCGTGGCCGCCGTCTCGGGCAGTGGCAGCGGTGCGGGAACGGGGCTTTCGGGGGGCGGACCCGTCGGATCGGGCCCGTCCGCCCGCGCGGCATCTTGATCCGGGTTCTGCTCTGGCGTGGCGGAGGGGTCCGGCGCCGCATCGTCGTCGGGTTTGCCCGTGTCGGCCATGATCAATACCCGTGATCCTGTACGTCCACAGGGTCGGCCGCATGGGCGCGCACGACGATCGCGGTGACGTTGTCGCGTGCGCCGCGGGCCAATGTCTCGGTGATGAGGCTGTTGCAGACCGCCTGCGCATCGGGGCCGGCCAGCATGGTGGCGAGTTCACCATCCTCCAGATGCTCGGTCAGCCCGTCCGAGCACAGAAGAAAGGTATCCCCCAACCGGATCTCGCCCGACATCACGTCGCAATCGGGCACTTCGGACACGCCGATGGCCCGCGTTATGACGTTTTTGCGCGGCCAATCGCGCGCCTGCTCGGGCGTGATCGTGCCGGCCTCGAGCAATTCGCGCACTTCGGTGTGGTCGCGGGTCTGCTGGCTGAGAACCCCGTCGCGCAACAGATAGATCCGGCTGTCACCGGACCAAACGCAGGAGAACTGAGCATCAAACGCCAGAAGCCCCACCACCGTGGCGCCCACGGTGCGCCCGCCCAGAGCCTCGGCATGGGTCGCGATCCGGTCATGGGCGCGGGTCAACCGTTCGATAAACCGCGCCTGCAGATCATCTGCCGAGCCAGGCACGCCGATCGATTGCATCTCATGGGTGATGGACTGGCTGGCGAAATCACCCGCCGAATGGCCACCCATGCCATCGGCGACAACCCAAAGGCCCCATTCGGGATGGCTGAGAAAGCTGTCCTCGTTGTGGTCGCGCAGGCAGCCGGTATCGGTGCCGGCACCCGTCTCAAACCGAAAGACCTCATTGCTCATCGGCATGCTCCGGCGCTCCCTCGGTTTCGCTTTGTACCGCCATGCCACGGATCAACCACAACATCGCCGGCGCCTCGGGCAGGCCCGGGCCCGCATGCAGGGCCGAGGCGCGGTGGCCATCACCCGGTGTCCACCAATAGCTGCGCCGTCCGGCCGCGCGCAGATGATCGGCGGTCGAAACGTCACCGAACAGATCGCTCAACTCCGACTTTGGGTTCGCCGCCCAAAACGCAGACTCGATCTCGCCCCCCTCGTCGGGCGGGCTCAGACCGGACAAAAGGCCGCGCGCACCCTCGCCCAGGACAGGCTGGGCCTCGGCCAGATGCTGGGCCAGCCGGGTATAGCGCGCCTGCGCCGGGTCCAATACGGGCGGCAGCGCGTCGCCGCCCTCCTCGGCCAGGATCAGCGGATAGCGCCGCCCCACCTTGTCGCGTGAGGGCTGCATCACCCCGCAAAGCGGTGTCCCCAGAACCTCGGGCCCGACCCAAAAGCGCAGTTGCGGCGCATGATCGTAGACCGCCTCCCAATCGGCGCCCACGGCGTCGCGGATCTCGGGCAAGACCTGGTCCAACCAGGTCGTCAGCCCGTTCAGCGCGACCTCGGACAGGCCCGCCGACAGAAAATCGCCAAACCCGGGATGCTTTCCGCAAATACCGACCCCTGCCATCTATCCGCCCCTTAATCGAGGCTGGCGGGGCATTCGAACGCACCAAGCTCACGCATCGTAAAGGGCATCGTCGTGCTTTCCGCCTCGACCCGGTAGGTGATCGTCCGTCCGCCGATCTGATGGGTCACCCGCACGATATTTTGATCTTGCGCAATGCTCTGCGCCGAGCGGAAGAAATCAACGATCGCCCAGCGCCCGTCCGAAAATGTGCGGTTCGAGTCGCGGTTCTGGCGCGGCAGGAATTGCAAGGTCACCGCCGTGCCTTGGCCCGGCCAGGCCAACGGCTGCGGCGGGTCGCCCGCGCGCGAGGTGACGACAGTCCCGTTGACCGCCAGAACCGCCTCGCGGATTGAGCTGTGGGAATCGACGTGGCTCACAAACATCGTGACTTGCGGCTCAAGACTGCCAGAGGCAAAGAACGCCGCGCGCAGCTTTTCCGCCCGGTCGAACTGACGCAGAGTATTGGGGCTGAGCCGCGCGGCGATGGCCGTTCCTTCGCGCGGCACGATGCCGTCTACCGTGCGCGTGACATGCGGTTCGAGATAGGTGGTGAAATAGGTGTCCATCTTGCCACCGGGGCCAAAGAATTCGCCAAATATTCGGGGCGAGATATGCCGGTTCGACTGTGTCAGCGGATAGAACGGCGCAATGTTTTCGCGGCAGAACAGGAAGATATCGTCGTTCAGCGCGCGGTTCATCTCGGCCAAATTGGCATCCTGCGCCTCGCTGCGGAAATCCTGCTCGGCCTCGTTGACCAGCCGCGCCATCGTTTCGGGAAGTTGCGAATTGTTGTTGGTCAGGGCGCTCAGCAATTGCTGCAACACCATGTCAGCCTGACCGGGCGCCGTTCCCGACAGCCGCAGGTTGCTGCGAATGTTTTGCAGATTGGACAGCAGGACATCGATGGGCCGCTGCCCCTCGGTGCCTTTCAGAAGCACATGCCAGCCCTCGAATTGCCGCTCAATCTGCTCTACGGGGGTACGTAACGAGGCTGATCCGCCGCCTACGCTCTCCTGCGATTTGTCGCGGTTCATCACCGCATCCATCAAGATACGCTGCGCCCCGCCGGCCCGACTGCGCACGCGTTGCAGCGCCGCGGCGCCAACCTCATCACCCACGCTGCCGCCCGACAGCATGTCGGGCGTGATCGCATCGAGGTAATCGAATTCCAGCGTCAGACGCGTCTCGCGATCCACCTCGCGCACCAGCCCCAATAGCGGCGAGGCCACGGGCGAGGAGGCTGCCGCCAAGGCATTGTAGGCGGGCTTGTCGGCCGACATCGAGGCCAGGCCGATCTTGTCGAACATCGCCTCCCAGGCATCGCGGAACTCACGCCGATAGGTGGTATGCAAGGCCCGGCGCAGGCCTTGGATCTGCCGATCGAAATCCACCCGCTCGGCGGCCTCTCCCAACACCCACTGATCGGCTTCAAGCCGCTCACGCGCGGTGTCGAGCTCGCCCAGGAAAAAGCCCCAATAACCCTCATAGGTGAACAGCGCCGGCACGCCCAGATCGGCCAGATCCGACCCATCGGTCGTCTGGAACACCAGGCTGGCATTCGGACCAAGCCGGTCGAGCAACTGAAAATCGGGGATGCCGCTTGAGCCGACATTATCGACGATCGTGGAATAGGCCTGTTCGGCCAGCGGCAATTGCACAATGGCCTCCTGCGCCGCCGCGACGGTATCTACCGTCACACCCACCAGGGGGTCGCGCGTGTCGTCCAGCTCGAGCATCGCGGCCAGATGGTCATTCAGCTGATCGCGCGCATCGAGCAGGTCGAACGTGTCGTATTCAGCGCGCCAGCGTTCGGCGAAATAGCTCTTGATTGCTGCGTCATCCGACCGTTCGCCAGCGCCGCCTAGCAGCATGTAGACCTTCAGCGCGCGGTAGATATCAGTGGTCGCCCCCTGATTTTGCAGCCGCGGCAATTCGCGTTCCAGAAACAGGATCAGACGGGGCCGCAGCATGCGCTCCAGCGCGTCGGAATAGGCCGCGTCCGAGGCTGCTTCCAGTCGGTTGCGCTGGCCCAGGCCGAACTTCTCCCACATGTCCGCCTTTTGGCTGCTGCCATAGCCCGCCGACATGATGCGCAGGTCCTGCAACGGCTTCAGCACCGGCTGCAGGCTTGGGTCGTCGATCACCTCGCGCGCGATCTCCTGCGCATGCTCGCGTGCATAGCGCCCGGCCTCGGCATTGGCGGTGCGCACCAGCGAGGCGTTCTGCCAATAGCTATAGCCAAACGCGCTGAGCAGCCCCACGGTCAGGAGGGCGATCAGACTGATCCCGGCCGTGCGCAGGATCATCGAGCGGCGCACGGCGCGTTCGTCATGCGAGACCCAGTCACGCTCCTCAAAGATCACCCGGCGCAACAGGTCATGCAGGAAATAGCTCTTGCCCGACCCCGACATGAAGCTGGGCTGGAACGCCGCGACTGCGCCGCCCGGGTTCCGCGACATCTCGCCCAGCACCTGATCGATCGGCGTGCCTTCCTGCGTGCCTGAGGTGAAATAGAACCCCCGCAGGATGGCGTTGGTCTTGTAGCGTGTCGGCTCAAACACCCGGCGCAGAAACTCGCCCACATTGTCGCGCAACAGCGCCATCTGCCCGGGAAGCCCGAAGATCGCGATGCGCGAGATGCTGTCGGGCTCCTCGCTCATCCGGTCGGTCACCTCGTCAGACAGGCGCGAGACCAGCGCATCGAATTCCCCCGGCACCGATTGCCAGGTCTGCTCGGTCCGGTCTTTCGTCGGGAAGGTCACGCCCCACACGTTCTTGCGGCGGCTCTGGCTGAAACTGCCGAAATACTCGCGAAAGCCCGAGATCAGGTCGGCCTTGGTGAACAGAACGTAGACCGGGAAGTCGATCTTCAGCGTGTCGTGGATTTCCCCCAGACGCGCCCGTACCGTGGCCGCATGGGTGGCCAGCACCTCGGGCGATGCGCGCATCATCTCGTCCACGGAAAAGGCCAGCATGACGCCGTTGATCGGCTGCTTGGGGCGGCCCTTCTTCAGAAGGTTCAGAAACGCTTTCCAGCTCGTCTCATCGGCCTGGGCGTCGCTGTCCTGCGTGGTGTAACGGCCCGCTGTGTCGATTAGGATCGCCTCTTCCGAAAACCACCAATCGCAATTCCGCGTGCCGCCGAACCCCTCGACCACGCCGCCGTCCTGGCCGGCGAGTGGAAATTCGATGCCCGAATTGCGCAAGGCGGTGGTCTTGCCGGCGCCCGGCGGGCCGATGATCACGTACCACGGCAGATCGTAAAGATACGTGCGCCCGCCCGATTTCTTCAGCGTCTTCAGCGCCTCGCCCATGCGTTCGGCCAGAACCTTGCCGTCGCCCACGGGCTGGGCCGGTACGATGGCGTCTTCCAACTCGCGTGCGGCCCGACGGCGGCGGCGCAATTTGACAAGCTGGATGATCAGGAAGATGCCCAGAACCACACCGATCACGGTGGCGCGGAACCAGATGGTCGCGAATAGGGCCACGCCCGTCATCGGGCCGCCGATCCAGACGGCCAGGCCAAAGCAGATCAGCGCCAGAATGATCAGCGGCCATTTCATCCAGGGTTTTCGGAAAAGGGCCATCAGGCGGTAGATACTGAAGAACCTCAAAACGTACCCTCCCGCGCGATCATGATCTCGACCCGGCGGTTCAATGCGCGGCCCTCGGCCGTGGCGTTATCGCCAATGGGATCGGCCGCGCCCTTGCCCTCAACGCTCAGCCGCGTGGCGTCCTCGACCATCCCGGCCAGCATGTCCTTGACTGATGTTGCACGCGCCACGGACAGATCGAGGTTCGTCTTGAACCGCCCCCGCCCGGACATTGGAATGCTGTCGGTGAAGCCGACAACCTGCACCGGCCCGCCTTCGTTATTCACGGTCTCGGCGATACGCGCGGCGAGCGGCGCAAAATCCTCGCGCACATCGGCCTTGCCGGAATCGAACAACAGAAGGTTGCCGACCCGCACGAAAATGAAGTCGCCCTTGGCGCCGACATCGACGAGGCCCTGTTCGATCTCGGGCGCCAGTGCCTCGCGGATGCGCTCAAGCTGGGTGATCTCGGGCTCATAAAGGGCCTGCAGGCCAGACCGCTCAATGCTCAGCGGCGCGTCGCCCGGATGCAGGGTCAGAAGACTACGTTCAACCACCGCCCCGTCGCGGGCAATCAGCGTGCTGAGGGTAGCGAAGAACGCCACAACCAGCGCGGCGGCCACACCGGCCAGCACCCAGATCGACAGCCCGCCGAACCGCCGCCTCTTGCCAAGCGGCACCGGCGCCCACCTGACCGAGATATCGTCATCGGCGCGCGGCTTCACGCGGCGCAGGCTTTCGTAGATCGCGGCCCGGATACGGCCCAGATCGACACCGCCATTGGGCATGGTGCGATACTGCCCCTCAAACCCCAGCGACAGGCAGACCAGCATCAGCTCAAGCAGATGATAGCGCTGAGCGGGCGCCTGCATGGCCTTTTCTGCCTCCTGAAAGAAGCCCACGCCTGAATCGCGTTTGTGAAAGAACCGCGCGACCATCGAGTATTGGATCCAGACACCCCGATCGGCACCGGGCAGGTTCTGCACGATATCGTCGGCCGTCCCGCACAGAGCATATTTCGCCACCTGCGCTTCGTGCGGATCGACGCCCGCCTGAAGGGCATTGCGCTCAAAGAGGTCAATCTCGCGGGTGACGTGCTCCATCAGCGGCACGGCATCCATTTCGACCAACCCGGTGCGCAACCGGCCAAAGAGGATCAAGAGGTTCGCCGCCGCCGCGATCAGCGGATTTGACGAGGCGCCTTTGCCAAGGCCTGTAGCCCGCAGCGCCTGGTCGAGTGAAATGCGCGGGGTTGCCAGGGGCTGCTGTTGCTGCGGCTGCCCCGCGCCTTGGCCGGGCATCTCAGGAAAGAACCCCGCATTCGGCGTGGGCGCCTGGCCGATGGGGCTTTGGCCGATCGGGCTGTGTTCGGGCGGGCTGTGTCTGGCCGGCGGATAGCCTGCCGGGGGCTGGCCCGCAGGTGGGGCCGGTGGCACCGCACCGCCCAGCCAGGTATCGCCGCCCGGTGGCTGCCCGAAAGGCTGCGGCTGGCCCGCTGGCGCCACGCGTCCGGGAGGGTTCTGTGGATTTGGCACGCCACCGCCGATGACCGTCCGATCTTCGGGGCGGGGCACGGGCCGGGGAGCGGGCGAGGGGCTGGAAAAGGGCGAATCCGATTGCGGCGCCGATTTGGGCAAAGGCGCGCCAAAGACGGTTTTATCGTCGTCCTTTCCGCTCATCCGGTCTTCTCCGGAATGGCCCAGAGCTCAAGCTTCAACTCGGGCCAGTCGCCCGCAAAATGCATGCCGATGGCGGGGGCGGTGCTGAATTCCTGCCAAAGCGGTGAGCGTTTGTCCAAAAGGAAATACACGTTCGACGAGACGACCCGGATCTGGCGTGGCGGGTTGGGCAGATGCACCAGCCCCACGCCCGGTAGGTTGTTCTTGACGATATCGCTCATCCGGGTGTTGGGGCCCACTTTGCACAATTCGGGAAATTGCTGCTGCACCAAAGTCAGCGGCTTGTTCGCCTCAACCTCGACCACAAAGGTCGCCTGGCGGAAGAGGTTACGATCGTTGACCTGCGCCAGATACGAGTTCTGCCGCACCTGCTGCAGATCCAGCCGCGTCGCCCGGCCCACATCGCGCGAAAGAAGCCGCTGGATATCCTGCACAACCGGTGTGAACGAGGCCTTGTGATCGCTGTGATCATAGGGCGCGTAATCGGGGGCCGTCCGTTTGCCATGGTCGAAACTCGACAGCTCACCGGCCAGCTGCAACAGCGTCTCGTAGAGCCGCTCAGGATGCACCACGCCCGAGGCCGCCAGATGCCGCAACCCGCCGATGGACCGGTTCAAGACCATCAGCATCAGATAGTCGGTCGCCTGCATACCGCCACCCGAACTGGGATCGGCGGCGTAGCGCGCGAGGTTCTCAAGCTTGGATTCCACCCAGCCGATCACCCGGTCGAGATATCCCGCGACAACCGGATGCGCGCTGATCGCCAGAACCGGCGGCGGCAAAGTGTCATCCAATGAGATCACGCCATCGCGCACTTCGTTGATCCGACCAAGGCGAATGCACTGATAGCCGGGTTTCGGCGTCTTGCGCACAGCCAGCTCAAGCCGCGGAACGGCGATCTCCAAAGTCTGCTCAACCCGCATGGCCGAGGCATTGTCGGCCACCGTTTCGGTCGTCAGCACATAACGCGTCGCACCGGCATCGTCGCCGATCCCCACATCGCGGCCGTTCTGGGTGCTGTCCGGCAAGGTCAGCCAGATGAACGAATCCGCCGCATCGGCGGGTACGGGCACCGGCAGGGGCAAGGGGCCCGTGCCCGGCGCATCAAACGGCGTGCCGTCCGGCATGATCCCCACGACCGACCGCAGGCCGATCCGCCCCTGCTGGGCCAGATCGCGGTCAATCTTCAGCTCGACCACGCCCCAGGGATAGGGCGTCAGCGACCGGGTGCGCGCCTCGATCAGGCTTTCGACATACCTGTCGGCCTGCTGCAAGTGCTGCGGCTGTAGGAACAGCCCTTCTTTCCAGGCAACCTTGCTGAACGAGGACATTTTCTTCCAATCGATTGGGCCAGAGCCGTTGCGTCGCGTTCCACACCCTTTGGGCGAGGGGCAGTCTTAAACCTGCCCCCCTCTAGGTCAAGACATGCGGCACCCTAGAATTGTATCCGCACCTGCGCGGTGATGCCCCAGCTGTCCAGCGACCCGCCGGTTCGGTAGTCACCGCGGATACTAGCATTCATCTGCCGCGCATTGCCCAACTGATCGGGCTCAAGCAGCCTGAGATAGTTGAGGCCCGCGCTAATTTCGGTGTAGCTGCCCAGGTTACTGGATGACAATTGGTCGGTCGAACCGTCGGCTGCGTTGATAAAGGTCGATGTCAGATCATCGCCGAAATCGTTGTAGTAGGTCGCCGTGATGAACTGGTTCAGCGCCGAGGTTCCGCTGGGCTGCACAACAGTCCGCGACAAGGTGGCCCCGACAAATGCCGTCCGGCTTTCGCCATCGTCGATGATCAGGCGGCTGCCGTCATCAAAGACCACATCATCGGTTTTCAGGTTGGTGAGGGCGAAACCGGCCGTCGGCACCACGGACAGTTTGGTGTCACGGATCGGAACAGCGTAGCTGATCGATCCCGACAGCGTCTGTGCGGTGCTCGAGAACTCGGTCTCGTCCAGGCCCAGCCCCGGCCGGCCACCTCGGCCCTCATTGGTGATTGCAAAATCAGTGCGCTCAAGCCGATATTGCAGGTCAAAGGCGAATTGCTGATCTTCCCCAATGCGGCGCGCGCCCGTTGCATAGATGCCCCCATAATACTGATCGAAATCTGAGGTTGTCACACTGGCAAGCGTGTCGGACAGGCGGGTTGGATCAAGCGGATCGATGGCAAAGACCGGCTGCGTCGTTGACCCGTTATTGATGCCGCCGATAGCACCGACGGCCAGATCCCAGCCGCCTGCGACGCCGTTGAAGCAGGCGAAATCACCGCCCAGCTGCATGCCGGCATAGCTTGCGTCAATCTCGCTGGCGAAATCGCCGATATTGTTTGAGGTCGCGCCAGATGCCTCAGCCTCACCGCCGATGATCCGGCCCCAGCCGCCATAGCCGCACGGATCGTCGCCGGTATAGGCCAGGCCGGTTACGAACGGGCTGGACGGCCGGTTGATGACCGAGCCGATCAGGGACTGTGTCAACGCCACGTTGCCCGCAATGCCGCCAAGTGCGGGGTTCACCTGCTGCACGACGAACACGTCGCCCGTAACGACGCCGTTGTTATTGTCGGCATCCAGCGAGAATATCCGCCGCTCATTCGCAGGCAGGCCGACAGCGGTGACACCAAAGGCATTCGCCGCCCCATCGACCACGTCCAGAACCAGCAGACGGTCATTTGTTTCGTCCGACGTGATGACGTTGAAATCCAGAACGATCTGGCCCGTCACGGCACCACTGCCAACCACGATCTGGTCGAAAGTGCTTTCGGCCACGCCGTCTGTCTGAAAATCGAGGTCCATCAGATACGTACCACCGGTCAGGCCGCCCTGAACGTTGAGCGTATCGCCGGTGAAGCCGTCGCGCATGTCGACGGTACCGCCGGTGTTGTCTAGCCCGCTCCCGAACGACAACGTGCGGCCACCGCCAGAACCGGTCAGATTGATTGCGCCTGCATTCCGGACCAAGCCACCGCCAAACGTCGTCCCATCGACGGCGTTGATCGTGCCGTCGCTCGCCAATGCGCCGGTGTAAGCGCCGCCGGTGAAATTCAACGTGCCGCTATTGTCCAGCTGTGTCGCGGTCATGGTGTCGCCCTGGCCAAAGCCAATCGTTTCGAGATTTGCGACCCGACCGTTCACGTCAAGATTGCCGGTCAGATTGAACGACGTCCCCATATGGGTCACGTCACCGGTAATATTGCCTTCCAGATTGGCGGCACCGTCATTGACGAGATCACCGGTCATCGTACCGGTGAAGGTGACCGTTCCGCCTTCGAAATTCTCCACATCACCATTGACGGTGCCGTCCAGCTGCGCCGTCGCCCCATCGCCGTTTTGCAATGCGCCATCATTGGTCAGCTGCAAGGTCGCACCTGCCTCCAGAACAACCGAGTTGAGGTTGCCGATCCCTGCGGTGGAAAGCGTGCCTGCGGTAATGTTGACCTGTCCACCATTCGCGATTGTACCGTTGACCACCAGGTCCGCCGTCGTTCTGACTTCGCCGGTATCGAGGTTCGTGATGCCACCATTTACCGTGCCGCCGCCCCGGGTCACACCTGCATTTGTCAGGGCACCGATCTGACCGCCGTTCAACTGCACCAGGCCGAGCTGTTCGTTGCGAACCGCGCCCGTCACCTGGCCATTTACGATCATCTGGCCGTTGCCAGCGACATCCGCTGCCCCAGAAACGGTGCCATCCACCGTTGTCACACCGGCCGCTTCGGTTGTCAGAGCCCCCGAGCGTATCGTCAACGTACGCTGCCCGCCGATCGTCAGATCGCCAGCATTCGTCGCACTGGCAACTGACATGTTGCCAAGGCCAATCGTGACAGAACCGCGCTGATTGCCGGCGTTGTTGATGTCCAGCGACTGTCCAACATTCAGCAGCCCCGCGGCCGTTGTCGAAAGCGAGCCGTCGTTGACAACAACATTACCGGTCACAACACCGGATGCATTCGCCGTACCCGCATTTGTAAGGTTGCCCTCAATACGGTTCGATGTCGCTAGCTGGCCGCCATTATTATTGGCGACGTCCCCGACAATGCGCCCGGTATTTGTGACGATGCCGCCCCTATTGTTGGTCAGCCCTCCGTTGACCGTGCCGACATTGTTGAGCGTGCCGGTGTCATTATTTATGAAGCCGCCAGAAATGGTGCCGCTGTTTTCTACGCGACCACCGCCACCATTTGCGAAGCCAGCCGTCGTGTTGACGCTTGCGTCCGGCCCGATCGTGAAAACGCCGGCACCAGCATTTATCACATTGGTGGCCTCGACCCGCCCGTTCCCGGCGACATCGAACGTTCCCTGATCGTTGTTGGTGACGGTACCAGCACCCAGGATCACACCGCCGCCATTGACGTTAAAGTCACCGCCATTCGTCACATCAAAGCCATTGGCGGTCACGGCGGCGTTCACATTGGTAAGACCGGGGTTGTTGACTGGATCGCCCCGATCGATATTCGAGAAGTTTCCATTCAGATCAGATGCGCCGTCAAAGCTGAATGTGCCGGCATTCGTAATGCCCCCGCCGAACTGCACATTGCCGGTGATGACCGACGTCGCGTTCAGGATGGTTTCATTGGCATTGATCAGCAACGTGCCGGTGCCCGTATCAATCGTACCGTTATTTGTGAAAACACTGTTGCCTGCGAAGTCCTCGGCAATGGTCAGCGTTCGGGGGTCGCTGCCGACCACCGACACGCGACCGTCATTCAAGAATGAACCGGTAACCGAGACGTTGCCACCCACGTTGAAGCTGCCGCTGGCAGTGTTCTCCACGCCACTCTCAAAAGACCCGCCGTTTGCGTTGATGATCGCGAAGTTGTCCACACCGCCCGTGATAGTCGCGTTCCCGAACGTGGTGAGCGCGGCCGAGGTATTCGGCGCGGCACCCCCGGCTCCGTTCTGGATTGTCCCGTCGACGCGGCCACCCATCGAGACAATCCCAAGGTTGGTGATATCGCCATCGACCTCTGCACGGTCTTGTACATTTACCTGCGCACCCACGGCATTCTGAATATCGCCGACAACCACACCATCGGTTTGCACAATAACCCGACCGCCAGCTTCATTGACCAGATCGTCCCCACCAACTGTCAGTGAGCGGGTCGCGGCAATTGTGAGATCACCCGCATTGGTAACGCCGCCCGCGGTCAGATCACCGGCGTCGACTGCAAGTGATCCGCGGTTTGTCGGGGTCAGGGCATTGTTGTTGATATCAAGCGTTCCGCCAACAGTCAGATTGCCTGTCAGGTCCATACTTGGGCCTGTAGCGCCATTGGGACGATTGAGCGTCAGGTCGCCGTCAACAGCCCCCTGTGCATTGAGCGCGCCATCGTTGACCAGGTTACCGGTCACAGTGCCATCAAGGTTAACGGTGGCACCGATATTGTTGGTCACATTGCCGGCGATGGTCCCGCTTGAAACGGTCACCACGCCGCCCGCTTCGTTCGTCACCTCACCATTGGCGCCGATCGTCAACCTGCTGTTATTGTTGACTGTCAGGTTTCCGGCGTTGTCGACATCAGCGACAGCCATATCGCCGCCACTCACGATAACCGACCCACGTGTTCCCGCGACCGCATCGGCATTGATATCCAGATTAGTGTCGAGGGTCAGACCGCCAGTCGTCGTCAGCGAGCCATTGTTGACAGTGACCAATCCAGTAACACGCCCCGCCGCCTCAACGGTGCCGGCGGTCGTCAACGTCCCGTCAATCGTGCCGTTGTTCAGATTAACGGTCCCGCCGGCGTCATTCGTCACATCCCCGTCGATCCGGCTCCCATCACCAACCGTCAGGATGCCGCCATTCTCATTCAACACCTGACCAGCCGTGATAGTCAGCGTACGATTAGTGCCCAGTGTAAGAACGCCGGCATTGGTGACGTTCCCGGCAGTCAAATTGCCGCTTATCACTTCGACCGTACCAAAAGTGCCCGCACCGCGATTGATGTCCAGAGTTCCGGTCACGATCAGAGGGTCGCCTGTACCTCCTATCGCAGATGTTGTGCCGTTATTCACAATGAGATTGCCTTGAACCGTCCCGCGACCGTTTACGGTACCTTCCGTGGTGAGATTTCCGATAATGGTACCGTCGAGGGTAACCGTGCTGTTAAGACCATTAACGACGCTCGATGCCACTGCACCGCCGCCTTGGACATTTAACTCACCACCGTTGCGGTTGATCAATTCAGGCGCAACCCGGACTGTCAGCGTCTGGCCGGAGCCAACGGTAACAACACCCTCATTGGTCAAGCTCTCTGCACTCAGATCACCATCGGAAACTCTGATCTCGGAATTCGGCCCATTATTGATGCCATCCCCGACATTAAGATCACCGCCCGTGATCGTGATCGTCCCTGAAGAGCCGGTTACATCACCTAGAATCCTGCCGGCCAGATCCGCACTTCTGGTATTCGTCACCGACCCGTTGATGACGCCGTCATTCGTATTCGTGAAGTTTCCATTGTTCGTGATCGCCACCGACGGCGGCCCGAAAATGACTCCCCCGCCAAATGGGTCGACCGTAAAGTTTCCCATGATGCCTGTGTTGGTGACACTAACTGACTCTGCGGGACTCCCACCACTTTCAATGGTCAGCGACGTGATCTGCGCGCTCCTGCCCGAAAATGTCAGGCGCCCCGGATCGATCGTGGAACCAGATGAACGCACAGTAAAATCGCCGGACAAGGCCGAACTAATCGTTGAGTCGTCATTCCTACCCGTGAAATCGATAATGAGAGGGCCGCCACCGGCCGCGCTTGCGCTGCTGATGACACCACCTTGAATGTTTTGATTATCTTGATTCAAGGAAATGGCACCGGGCGCCACTGTTCCCGTTATTGTGACGTCGACCCCCCCACTCTGATCCAATTCGACAGTGTCGCCGTTGGCAAATGTAGCTGAGTTACCAGTTCCGTTATCGCGCCAGTTACCCGCTCCGGTCCATTGCCCACTACTTCCACCATCCCAGGTCAGGTCCTGCGCTATGGCCACGGTCGGCTGGGCAAGCATCAGCGCCAGCGCCGAGGTTGAACAGATCAGCAGCCTTGAGGTTTGCCGCTTCGCGCCCTTGGCCAGAAAGGCGCGGAATATCGCGGCGGGCGAGACAGAATTCATTTTGGTTAACCCCAGCACATTCAATCGGCGGTAACTTGCCCCAGCCTTGCACGGCGTTCAAGCGGCCAACGTGCCGCAAGTCATGATTTCCCTACCCCTATGGCCAAATTACATGGAACCGAGGCCCGTTTGGCATGCTGACGGCTTGACGCCCCCGCTGAGAGCACTCAAAGTGCCGCGATACCGGGGCATTTCCCCGGCATAATGCGGTTGAAACGGGCCCGGCTCCCGATAGTCTTGCGAAGGTTCCAACGCGGATATGTCTCCCATCGATTCTCTCGACAGCGACAGCGAAAAGACACAGCCGCCTGTCGATACGCTACGCCATGACACACCGCTTGGCCTTTATGCGACGATCCCGCAGATCGGCGATCTGACCCAGCAGCGCCCGCGCGACGGGGAAAATCCGCTGGCGTTTCTGGCCCGCCTGCGCGCCAGCACGACGCCGGAAGAGGCGGTCACTTTCACGGCCTTCGCGGCGTTGCCCCGCATGGCGATCTGGTGGGGTTACGAATGCCTGCGCACCATGCCGGACACACTCAGCGCCGATGACAGACACCTGATGGAGCTTGTCGCCGCCTGGACAGCCGACCCCACCGCCGACAACCGGCATCGCACCATGCGCGAAGCGCTCTGGGCGCGGACCCGGTCACCGGCGACATTCCTGGGGCTGGCCGTCGGCTGGTCCGGCGGGTCGATCGCGCCGAACGATCCCGCCCCCGTGCCCGTCTACCGCGCGCCGCGCGCGATCAATTCCAGCGTTCTGTCCTGCCTGGCCAGGGCCGATCTGTCGCGCCGCTCGATCCACCTGGCCCGGTTCATCGACATGGCGGAAACGCTGTTCCGCGTCCACTAGACTTTACGGCCCCAAAGGGCCATGGCAGGGCCATGACACTTACGCTGCGGATCGAAAACTACGATCTCCTGGAGGATGGCGGTCCGGCGCAGATCAGCGTCGAGGGACGCGGCTTTCAGGCCGGACGCGGCAGCGCGATGGATTGGGTATTGCCCGACCCGGCCCGCCATATCTCGACCCATCACTTTGACGTGGCTTTCGTGCAAGGCGCCTATTGGCTGACGGATGTCTCGACCAACGGCACCTTCCTGCAGGGGCACCAATATCGCCTGGAAGGGCCCCACAGGCTGACCGAAGGCGACAGGTTTCAGGTCGGCCACTACATCATCGTCACGCATCTGGGCCAACAGATGGCCGCGCCGCCCCCGGCATCTGCCTTCGATACTGACAATGACCCCTGGTCGGTCGGCCCGGCAAGCTACGCCCCGATTGACCCCTCGCCTGTCTCCGACAATCGCCGGTTTGAGGATTTCGGCGACGACTTCATCTCAAACCCCATTCCGGTGGCGCCGCAGCCACCTGCGGCCCCGCCCGCAATGCCGCAGCAGCCCGCGCCGCCCCACGCGGCGATGCCTGCGCCGCCCCAGTCCGCGCCCGCCGAGGCACCGTTGCCATTGACGCGCCCGATCGTGGCGCCCGCCCAGCCTGTCCAAACCGGCCCCGATCCCGCAGCCATCATCCAGGCGTTCTGCGAAGGTGCGGGCATCCCTCCCGGCGCTTATACCGAGGCCGACGCCGTCCAGTTGGCCCGCGAGATCGGCAAGGGCCTGCGTGTCGCGGTGGCCGAGGCGATGGCCATGTTGCAGGACCGCGCCGCCGCCAAACGCTTTGTCAAAGGCAGCGACCGGACCATGCGCAGCGCCTCTGACAACAACCCGCTGAAATTCCTGCCAGATGCCGAACAGGCGCTTGAGGCGCTGTTTCTGCGGCATCGTCCGGGTTATCTGACCGGGGCAGACGGCCTGTCGGAGGCGCTGAAGGATATCCGCTTGCATCAGGCCGCCATTTTCGCGGCAATGCAGCCCGCCTTGGCCAAGCTTCTGGCGGAAATTGCCCCGGAAACGATCGAAGAGGGCGTCTCGGGCAGTGTTCTGGCGGGCCGCAAGGGCAAGGCCTGGGAGGCTTTCGTCGAACGCTGGGACAGCATGGCCAATGCCCATGAGAACGGCATGCTGGACGTCTATCTTGAGCATTTCGCCGAAGCCTATGCCCGCGCGGTCACGCAACAGCAGAGCTAGATTTTCCTGCCCCTGCGGATATGACAGAAAGGCTCGCCAAGCCGAGGAGTTGAGATGAGTTACGACTGGCTGCTTGAACCGATCTCGGACGATGCCCCCTGCGGGCCCGATCTGGCCGAAGCCGACGACGAGGCATTCGTCGAATACTATTACGACGCCGAGGGGCGCCTGCCCGAGCGATATTTCGTACCCGGCATGAAGTCGCTTTCGGGCGAGGATGGACATGACAAGGTCTTCGATCCCAAATCGGTCGATCACAAAGCCGAGAAAAAGCAGGTCGACGCGCTTCTGAAACGCAGCCGCGACGTCAGGCTGCTGAGCGTGGGCGCGCGGTTTCAGTGCCTGGCCGGCCGGCTAGCCGACACGGCCGCATCGGTCGCGGGGATTGCCGATCTGCTGGAAACCTTTCCTGTCGAGGTGCATCCCAGCGCCAGCAAAAGTGCGGTCGACCGACGCTCGACACTGGAGGAACTCGACAATGTCGTCACCTTCGGCACGCCGTTGCACTATATGCCGCTGACGCCTGATCGCGCGGTCAACTACCGGGCCTACCTTGTCGCCTCGCGTCAATCTGAACCGCGCAGCGGCGAACAGGCCGGTGATGTCAACGAACTGACCAAAGCGCTGGCCCATCCCGGCATTCGGGACGATGTGACAGCGGCACATCAGCATCTGACCACCATCGCGACCGCGTTGGGGCGGATCGCGGCTTCTTGCAAGGCGCTGGAGACGCCCTTCACCGTCGATTTCAGTCGCACCTTGCGGACCATCACGGATATCCAGGGCTTCATCCGCATGGGCCGTTCGGACCTGACCCTCTGGTCAGAAGACGCCCCCGCCGGCCAGCCCACGCCGCCCGAGGAGGTGCCTGCCGCGGTTGAGGCCAGCACCTCAGACGAAGCGCCTTTGCAACCGACCGCCGTCCCCCAGGCTCCCGTGGCTGCGGGCGGCACCGTGCAGATCGACAATCACGCCGCGGCCCGTGCCGCCCTCGAAGCAGCCGAGCGCTACTTTGCGGCGCACGAGCCGTCCTCGGCCACGCTTTTGCTGGTGACCCAGTCGCGGCTGCTGATCGGGCGGCCCCTGGTGGAGGCGTTGGAAACACTGCTGCCCGAGGATGCCAAGCGCGCGATCATCGATTTCGGGCCCGAGACCGGCTTTTCGCTGTCGATGGACCGCCTGCGCAGCCTCTCGTCTGAGCGTGCGGGCGGGGCCGCCAGCGCGGCCAGCGATCAGCCCGTGCCGGAATTCACCATCACCTCGCGCGCCGATGTCGCGCGCCATGTCGTGGGGGTTGAGGAATTCTTTCGCCGCAAGGAACCGACCAGCCCGATCCCGGTGCTTTTGCAACGCGCGCGCAGCTATCTGGAAAAAGATTTCCACGCCCTTGTGGCCGAACTGATACCTGTGCAGAATAAAACCTGATAAAGCGCTGCACTCCGGCACCGTCCGGGTTGCAGTAAATCGATTGACTTGCCAATATATTGGCGCTTTCATCGCGCCCATAAGTTCGGAGTTTCCCATGTCGTCAGATTCCTCGACGAAATTTATCAAGCGCAATCGCCCGCCGCGGGTGCAGATTTCCTATGAAGACCCGTATGATAGCGAAAAGATGGTCGAGCTGCCCTTCGTGATGGGCGTGCTGTCCGACTTGTCGGGCAATGCCTCGGAAGTTGAGAAGCCCCCGATGGACGAACGCGATTTCGTCGACGTGACAAGCAGTTCGCTGGACGATTACATGGAAAGCGTCGCGCCGGGCGTGTCCTTCCACGTCGAGAACAAGCTTGATCCGGACTCAACCGACCGGCTGGGCGTCTCGATGCACTTCAAGTCGATGGATGATTTCAACCCGGCCGAAGTGGCCCGCCAGGTTCCCGCACTGAACAAGCTTCTGGAGGCCCGTCAGCACCTGGCCAACCTGCAGCGCTACATGAGCAGCAAGCCCAGGGCCCAGGATCAGATCAAGAAGCTTCTGGCCGACCCTGAGTTGATGGCGGCCCTGGCCGAGCGGAGCAAGACCGAGAAAGACGAGAGCGAGTAACCGCAAAGGCCCGACCCACATGGACCGCCGCGGACAATAGGATTCAGGAACACGTAGATGGCAGAACAAGCCAAGACCAACACCCAGGCGGCGGATCAGCCGCTTAGCGATCTGGATGAATTCTCCGACATCCTGAAGCAGACGATCAAGCCACGCACGGATGTCGCCGCCAAAGAGGTCGATAACGCCGTGGTCGCGCTGGTGCGCGAGGCGCTCGACGATCAGGCGCTGATCGGTGAGGATGTGATCGACACGATCAGCGCCATGCTGGCGAAGTTGGACAAGCAGCTGAGCGATCAGGTGAACGAGATCATTCACCATGAGGAATTTCAGACGCTGGAAAGCAGCTGGCGTGGTCTGGCCTACACCGTCAACAATGCCGAGACGGACGCCTCGCTGCGCGTCAAGGTGATGAACGTCTCGAAGAAAGAGCTTCAGGCCGACATGCGCCGCTTCCCCGGCGCGAAATGGGACAAAAGCCCACTGCACCAGAAGATCTACGAACAGGAATTCGGCACGTTGGGCGGCAAGCCTTTCGGTGCGCTGATCGGCGATTACTATTTCGATCAGGCCACCAGCGACGTCGCGCTTTTGCGTGATCTCGGCAAGATCGCGGCGGCAGCACATGCGCCGTTCATCGCGGCTGCCGGCCCCAATCTTCTGGGCCTCGACAGTTGGAACGAGATTGGCACGCCGCCGGACCTGTCCGAGATCTTCGATACGCCCGATTACGCGGCCTGGAACGGCCTGCGCGATTCCGAGAACTCGCGCTACATCGCTCTGACCTTGCCCCGCGTTCTGGCGCGCGAGCCCTACGGGCAGGAGTCCAACTCGGTCGTGGAAGAGTTCGAGTTTCAGGAAGAGACCGACGGCCATGAGGGTCGCAACTACTCCTGGATGAATGCGGCACATGCCATGGCCAGCAATATCAACCGTGCCCACAAGGAACACGGCTGGACGGTGCAGATCCGCGGTGTGCAATCGGGCGGTGAGGTGATGAACCTGCCCACCCACACCTTCGATACCGGCGATGGGTCGAAAGACCTCAAATGCCCCACCGAAGTCTCGATCACCGATCGTCGCGAGGGCGAGTTGTCGAAGGCGGGCCTGATCGGCCTGATCCATCGCAAGCACACCGACAAGGCCGCGTTCATCGGCGCCCAGACGCTCTACCGGCCGAAGAAGTATGTCGATGATCTGGCCACTGCGTCCGACAACATGTCGTCGCGCCTGCCCTATATCTTCGCCGTTTCGCGGTTCAGCCATTACCTGAAATGCATGGTCCGCGACAAAATCGGTCAGAGCCCTGATCGTCTGCAGCTGCAGAATTCGTTACAAACATGGGTTAACAAGTATGTCTCGGGCAACCCCGAGACCGCGAGTGAGAAAGAAAAGGCCAAGAAACCCTTGGCCGGCGCCAAGGTTGAGGTGACCGAGGATGAGGAAAATCCAGGCTACTATGTCGGTCGTTTCTACCTCAAGCCGCACTTCCAGCTGGAGGGAATGGACATCGGGATGAGTCTCGTGTCTAAACTGCCGAGCGGCAAGTAATCAGCCCGTTCGGATCACACATTGAGTATTGACGCCTAAGAGGAGCATACAATGGCAGTCGACATTTTTCTTGGTCTTTCCAATAACATTAAAGGCGAATCACAAGACGACGTCCACAAGGACAAGGTCGATGTTCTCGCATGGGATTGGTCCATGTCGCAGAGCGGGACGACCCACATGGGTGCCGGCGGCGGCGGCGGCAAGGTGAACGTGGGCGACCTGACGATCACCAAATATGTCGACCGTGCGACCAGCGATATCGTCAAGCGCGTCGCCTCGGGCGAGCATCTTGAAAATGGTGAGTTGATCGTGCGTAAGGCCGGCGGCAGCGGTCCGGTTGAATATCTCCACTTCAAGTTCGAAATCGCAATGTTCACCTCGTACCGCACCGGCGGCTCGAAGGATGGCCTGGATCGCGTGCAGGAAACCATCACGATCAACTTCCGCCGTTTCGAACTGACGACCCGCACCCAGGAGGACAGCGGTGCCCAGGGTGCCGAGCAGATCGCCGGTTGGGAAATCGCCGAAAACCGGGAATGGGTGGCTTAAGCCAGTCCTTATCCGCTTATACGATCCGGCCGGCGCAACCCTTGCGCCGGCTGTCTTTTTTCCAGATGATTGCACGATGTTCTTTCCACATCGGCCAAGCCGCGGGCATAAAAGGCGATGAAACCGCGTTCCCCTAAAGCCAAAGCGCGATCGACCGACGCGGCCCGAAACCCCGAGACACGGCAGGTTTCGGTGATGCAGCTCTTTCGTGCCGCACATGAGGCCGGTGATGCCCGCAAGGGCGATGCCGAGTATCAGGACGGCGACCGCACCGTGACACGGCGCAGCCGCGAACGGCGCCATGGCACGGGTGAGGCCGCGCTCAGAACTCAGATCAAGGCCGATTTGGCCAGCCTGCTCAGCACCATCCGGCTTGAGGCCGTCCAGCCCCTTGATGACGCACCTTACGTACAAAAATCCATCATCAATTACGGGTTCCGCGACCTGTCGAGCGTCAGCATGACCGATCTGACCACTTCACGCATCGCCGACTCCATTCGCCAGTCGCTGATCGATCATGAACCACGCCTGGTGCCCGAAACGCTGGATATCCAGCTGAACGACAAGTATGGCGACAAACAGCAGCGCCTGACCTTCTCGATCAATGCCGAGATCGTCGCCAACCCCGTCGATATCGCGCTGGATTTTCTGGCCGAGGTCGATATCGGCGCGGGCAAGGTGCAAATGGCCGACAAGCGGGGCGGCACATGAAAAAGGCGTTCCGCGATGCCTATAACCGCGAATTGGCGCTGCTTTACGAGCGGTCCAGCGAATTTGCCGCGGAATATCCGGGTATTGCCGATCGCCTGGGCGGGCTTCTGAAGGAAAACCTCGACCCCGCCGTCGCGGGTCTGCTGGAAGGGACGGCCTTCATGGCGGCCCGCGTCCAGTTGAAGATCGATGAGGAATTTCGGACCTTCACCACCGAACTTCTGGAACAGATCTTCCCCGATGCGCTGCGGCCCACGCCCAGTGCCATGTTGGTGCAGGCCGATCCGCCCGTCGAGATGCACCAGAACAACGAGGGCCTCGAATTCGCGCCCGGCAATTACATCGACGCGCGGTTCGTCGATGCCGCGCAGCGGGTCACCTGCCGCTTTGCTCTGACCAGCCCGCTACATCTCTGGCCCATCGAATTGACCGAAACCACGTACCATGCGAAAGCCGCGCCGCTTGTGGCTTTGGGTCAGGATCTGGCGGAGGGCGCAAGTGCGGGACTTGAGGTTACGCTCGGCCGGCTTGGCGCCGATCAAACCTTCGCCACGCTTGAAATGGACGAGTTGCCATTCTACCTGACCGCGCCTCTGTCCGAGGCGGCGGCCCTCTACGAACAGATCTTTTGCGACCTCAAGCGCGTTTCGCTGCGCTATCTCGATGCCAGCGGTGACTCTGTTTTCGTGCATCTCGACCCCGCCTCGATCCAACAGGTGGGATTTGACCATGATGAGGCCCTGTTCCCCCGCAACAACCGCCTTTTCGAAGGGTTCGCCATGCTGCGCGAGGCCTTCGTGTTTCCGCGCAAATTCCTTGGCTTCAAGCTGACCGGGCTCAGGCAAGCCCTGGCGAACAACCGCACGAAATCGCTTCAGATCGTGTTTGAGTTCGGCTCAGCCAACAAGACCCTCGATGCGCGCGTCACAAATGACAGCTTGCGCATTCATACGGTTCCGGCGGTGAATCTGTTTCAGGAATCGGCCAATCAGATCCGGCTGGATACCAAGCGCTACGAATACGTCGTCACGCCCGATAGTAGCCCGGTGACCCATTACGAGGTCTACCGGATCGAAGAGGTTTTCGCCCATTACGCCCGCGTCGGCAGCAAGGTTGAAGTGCACCCGCTTTACGGCCTGCCGGGTGACGATATCACCCCCCGGCAGGCGCTCTATTACACCACCCGCCAACGGCAGCGCCGCCTGACCGAGCAGGAGGCGCGGTTCGGCGCGCGCAACCGCTATCGGGGGACTGAGACGCTGATCTCGGTCTATGAGCCCGATGAAGGCGCGGGGCCGCCCGCCCAGCGCTTGCAGGTCATGACGCTTTGTTCAAACCGTCACCTGCCCGAATACCTGCCGATCGGCCAGGCCGCTGGCGATTTTCACATGTGCGATGATGTGACCGTCAGCCTGTCTTGCGTCGCAGGCCCGACCCGCCCGCGTGAATCGATGGCCGAGATTGAACGCAACGCGCCCCACCGCGCCACCGATGGCGACAATTACTGGCGGCTGATCAGCTATCTGTCGCTCAGCCATTTCGGGCTGGACGACCGCGGCGGCGAAAAGAGTGCGGCCGGCTTGCGTGAGCTTCTGTCTCTTTTCGCGGACCTCTCCGACGCGATCACCGAGGCGCAGTTGCAGGGCTTGAAGAAGATCGAAACGCGCCCCGTCGTCCGTTCGATCCGGCGCGGCAACGGCTATCATGCGGCAAGGGGCCTCGAGGTGCGCCTCACCTTCGACGAGGTCGCGTTCGAGGGCAGCGGCGTGATTATCTTGGGCGCGGTGCTTGACCGGTTTCTGGCTGAATACGCCTCGATCAACAGCTTCACCCAATGCATCGTCGCCTCAACCCAGCGCGGTGATATCAAGACCTGGCCCGCCCGCAGCGGCAGCGGCCCGCTGATATGACCGAGCCTGTCACAAATCCTGGCGCCTACGGCTTTCTGGCGCTGTTGCGCCGGCTGGAACGCGGCGCGGGCGGCAAGCCACGGATCGGGCGCAACCGCACCCTGAAAAACGAGATTGCCAATCTCGGGCAGGACCCCTTTCTGGCCTTCCCCGAAAATGACATCTCGGCCATCCAGACCGATGGCAAGGCACCCCGCATCCGCACCCAGTTTCTGGGCTTCTTTGGGCCGCAGGGCGCGCTGCCGCTGAACACCACCGAAGAAGTGCTGCAATGGTTCGAGGCGGGCGACGATGCCTTCGTGCGCTTCACCGATATCTTCGCGGCACGGTTTCAGCAGCTCTTCTTTCGGGCCTGGTCTGATGCCCGCGCGATCAGCCAGTTCGACCACCCAGAAGATGACCGTTTCGCGACCTATCTGGGCGCGCTTTCTGGCATCGGCACGCCCGCCTACCGCCGCCGCGACCGGGTGGAAGACGTCCTCAAGCTGCCGATGGTGGGCCTGCATGCGGCGCGGGTCAAAAGCCCGGTGCGCCTGCGCCAGATGCTTGAGGTGCATTTCGGCGCCGATATCCGGGTTGAGGAACACGTCCCCTCGTGGATGGAGTTCGAGGCCAACAGCCAAAGCCGCCTCGGCCAACAGGGCGCGACGCTGGGGCGTGACATGCACCTTGGCGCCCGCGTGCAGAGCGTGAATGAAAAGATCTGCCTGCATATCCGCACGGCCGATCTGACCCGCTATCGCCGCTTTCTGCCCAGCGGCCCGGACCATGCCAGCCTGAAAGACATCGTCTTCTGGTATGTCGGCAAATCGGTTGAGGTCGACGTCGCCCTGTCGCTGCCCGCCGATCAGGTCGCCCCGGCCGCGATGGGCAAATCGGCCGAGCTGGGCTGGATGGCCTGCATCGCACCGCCCAAGGATGCGGCGAGCGATTACATCGAAGTCTCGCGCTTTTCGCTTGATACACCTGCGGCCGAAGCCGCCTGACAAACCCCTTTTGGACGGACCTGAATGACCGAAATCACCATTGAGAAATATGCCGGCAAGATGAACCGCGCGGGCTATGACGCTTTCCTCCAGGCCATGCGCCATGCACGCGGCGAACAGAACCGCAATGTCGAACTGTGTCATTGGCTGTTCCACTGCGTCTCGAACCAACAATCGGACGTCACGATGACATTGCGCGAGCTTGATCTCGATCGCGGCCGGGTTCTCAAGGACCTCGACCAGGCCATGGCGGGGCTGCAAAAGAACGTCACCGAAACCCCCGGCATCGCCGAGGCGCTGTCGGACACGCTGAACCACGCCTGGACCTATGCGACGCTGTTCTTCGGCGAGGTTCAGATCCGCACCGGCCATGTCCTTCTGGCGATGCTGAATGACCCGCATCTCAAACGCGAAGTGATCGGCTATTCGCCCGTCTTCGGCGATATCTCGGTTGACAGGCTAGGCGCCGAGGCGTCGAAGCTCTGGGCCGAGTCCGAAGAAGAGGCGATGCGCCCGATGGATGGCTCGGGCCTGTCTGCGCCCAGCGCGGCGGGCGCCCCCGGGGCCGATGCCAAGACCGCGCTCGGGCGCTTTTCCGTCGACATGACGGCCGAGGCCGAGGCAGGCAAGATGGACCGCGTGGTCGGCCGCGACGATGAAATCCGCCAGGTGATCGACGTGCTTTTGCGCCGGCGCCAGAACAATCCGATCCTGACGGGTGAGGCCGGCGTCGGCAAAACCGCCGTGGCCGAGGGCTTTGCCCAGCGTCTGGCCGCAGGCGACGTGCCGCCCGCGTTGAAAGGCTTTCGTCTGCATCGCCTCGATATCGGCCAGATGCAGGCCGGCGCTTCGATGAAGGGCGAGTTCGAACAGCGCCTGCGATCCGTCATCGACGAGGTGCAGGCCAGCCCGAACCCCATCATCCTCTTCATCGACGAGGCGCATACCCTGGTGGGCGCAGGCGGGGCGGCGGGCACGGGCGACGCCGCGAACCTGCTGAAACCCGCCCTGGCGCGCGGCACGCTGCGCACCATCGCGGCCACCACCTGGGCCGAATACAGCAAGTATTTTGAGAAAGACCCTGCCCTCACCCGCCGCTTTCAGCCGGTGCAGGTCGATGAACCGGATCTCGACAAATGCGCCTACATGATCCGCGGCATCACGCCTGCGATGGAGGCGCATCACAACGTCCGTATCTCGGATGAAGCCATCGTGTCGGCCGTGGCCCTCTCGGCGCGCTACATCCCCGCGCGCCAGCTGCCCGACAAGGCGATCAGCCTGCTCGACACCGCCTGTGCACGCGTGGCCGTCAGCCAATCCTCGACCCCTGCCCGCATCGCCGATCTACGCGAGGCCATCGCAGCCCTGGAAACCGAGATCGCGGGCAAAACGGCCGAGCGTGACTTGGGCGAAACCAACGAAGACCGCCTGAAAGAGGCGGGCGAAGAGGCCGACACCCTCCGCCAAGACCTCACCGCCGCCGAGGCGCTCTATGACGAGGAAAAGCGCGTCGTCGAAGAGGTGCTGGCGCTGCGTGTTCGCCTGGCCGAAGCCCGCGCCGCCGCCGAGGGCGCGTTGCCCGAGGGCGAAGATGCGCCCGCAGACCCCGACGCCACCCGCGCCGAGATGGCGGAGAAGATGGCCGCCCTCGAAAGCGGCAATCCCGACGACCGGATGGTCTATGCCCATGTCGATGAACAGGCCGTCGCCTCGGTCATCTCGGACTGGACCGGTATCCCCGCGGGCCGCATGGTCACCGACGAATTGCAGGCCGTCCTGCGCCTGTCAGACGATCTGCGCGAGCGCGTCATCGGCCAGGACCACGGTCTGAAGATGATCGCCAAGCGGATCGAGACCAGCCGCGCAGGCCTTGCCAACCCCAAGAAACCCATCGGCGTCTTCATGCTCTGCGGCCCCTCGGGCGTCGGCAAGACGGAAACCGCGCTGGCGCTGGCCGAAAGCCTCTATGGCGGCGAACAAAACATCATCACCATCAACATGTCCGAATTCCAAGAGGCGCATTCCGTCTCGCTCCTCAAAGGCGCGCCGCCGGGCTATGTGGGCTACGGCGAGGGCGGCCGCCTGACCGAAGCCGTGCGCCGCAAACCCTATTCGGTGGTGCTGCTGGACGAGGTCGAAAAGGCCCACCCCGACATTCACGAACTGTTCTTTCAGGTCTTCGACAAAGGCATCATGGAAGACGGCAATGGCCGCGCGATCGACTTCAAGAACACGTTGATCCTGCTGACCTCGAATGTCGGCACCGAGGTGATCATGGAGATGGCCGACGGCGGCACCGCCGAACCTGACATGGATGAGGTCAACACCGCACTGAAACCCTTCCTCCTCGATGTCTTCCCGCCCGCGCTTCTGGGCCGCATCGTCACGATACCTTACGTGCCGCTTGGCCCCGAAGTGCTGGCCGGCATCGCCCGCCTCAAGCTGGACCAGGTCGGCAAGCGCCTGCGCGAGGCGCACGGTGCCCGGTTCGGCTATGGCACTGACGTTCTAGACCACATCGTCGCCCAATGCCGCGACCCCGACAGCGGCGGGCGGATGATCGACAACATCATCACCAACTCGATCCTGCCCGACCTTTCGCGCGAGGTTCTGAACCGCATGGTCTCGGGCGACGAGATGACGACGGTCGACGTGGTGATGAAGGATGGACAGATTGCCTACGAGTTCGGGTAAGTTGCGACCATAGATCTATCTATTTCAAAAGGGAGGATACCAAACTATGCCAGCCGCAAAGATTGACTGGATTTTGATCAAGAAATACGGGCCCGAGCCTATCGGGGCCGTCGGCTTTATCGGCAATGATGCCGCCGTTGTCATCGGCTTCTACGATGACCGCGACGGCAACAAGGACGGCGAGGTCAGCGCGGGCGAATGGATCGCCGCCAAGCTGTCGCCAATCAGCTACGAAGGCTCGGCCGTTGTCGAGGTGGCCAAGCAAGCCGTGCATAACCCCCTGGTGACCCAGCGTGACCCGACCTTTCGCAGCATGGCAAATACCCTCTTCATGAGCTTTGCGCGCGGCATGATCATCGACGGTATCTATGCCAGCTATTTCAAGCGCGGCGTCTCGATGACAGGCGGTGGCATCGCCAAGCGGGTAACCGATGGGATGGTCAAGGAATTCGTGGTCAAGAAGGGGTTCGAGACGGCGGTGAAAGAGATCTTCATGACCGCTGCCGACCGGTAGGAAACCCTTTTTGAGATAGCGACAGATCTGCGCGGACTTTGCAGGCCTACCCTTTCAGCCGGCGATAAAGCCGCACGGGCTTGGGCGACCCGCGCACGATCACCCCCTTGGCCTCCAGGTCAAGCTGAACGGCCTTCAGCCACCATCCTGCCTTGGCCCCGCCTGGGAAGAGGTCTTCGGACAAATGCGGCAAGAGGGCGGCCTTGGCCTCGGCCACGCTCATGCCCGGCGCCTCGGCGGTCAGCCCTTTCAGCAAGGCCTCTCGCATCGCCATGTACTTGGCGCGGTCCACGCGTTCGACGCGCCCTGGTGTATTGACGTTCTCGATCTCGATCTTTTCCCCGGTCTCAGGCATCGATAACCCTCCTCACCTCGATCTTCGGATTGCGGAACCCCATCGCGGCCCAGGCGCTGAAAAGCCGCACGAAGAACGACACCGGCTGACGGGAATAATTCGGCACGTCATCCGGTAGCCCCGATGGGTCTGCCAGATCGCTTGCCATGGTCCGAAAGTCCGGCCTTGGCCGCGCATCTGCGGGCCAGAGATGGCCATAGAGGCTCAGCCAATGGCCGCCCGCGAATTCCAGGAACACAGGGGTGTTGCAGCAGGTCGCCACAACGCGCCGTGTGCCAGCCTTGGGGGACAACCGGAATTCGGCCAGTCGCCCGTCGCCTTGCAGGAACCGCACGCGGTCCTTCCGGTAAAGCACGAAGGCCGTGGCTTGGTATTTGGTCAGATAATCCGGTGCACCGGGCAAAAGCTGCAACCGGGCCGCCGCCGCACGGCAACTTTCGCAACAGCATTCCGCGCTGTTGATCGGCGCCCCCGACAGCCCGAGCCGGACCTTTCCACAGCGACATTGAACCTGTGTCATCACATCTCACCATCCTTAGGAATGTTGAAAAGCAGCCGGATGTAGCGGGCGAGATGGTCGAGGCTTTCGCGGGCCAGGCCAATGTCATTGCCCGCCTTGGCCAGAACGAACGCCCCTTGGATCACCGTCTGGGTATGGCGCGCAAGACTTGCCGCACTCCAGTCGCCCGTGATCCCGCGATCCTTCTTCGCGGCCGCGATATCGCCTTCCAGCGTTGCGGCATGGCCGAAGATGCTGGCCCCACAAGCCGTACGGATGGCGGGTGACATCGCGTAGACTTCCTGCACCATCGTGCCCACCAGGCAGGTAACCTCGGCCAATGCGCCCTCAAGGATGGCCTTGCGAAACGCCACATAGGCCAGCACCCGGTCCAGCGGGTCGTCAGGCGCATTATAGGGTGCTGCCGCGAAAAAGGCCGAGGTCGTCTCGGCCCAGTACTCCGCCACGGCCACGCCCAGCGCATCCTTGGTTTTGAAATGATGAAAGAACGACCCCTTGGTCACCTCGGCCGCACGACAGATGTCGTCAACCGAGGTCGCCGCAAACCCCTTGGCCCGGATCGTATCGCGTGCCGCCTCCAGAAGGCGCGTCCTGGCATCGCCACGTTCCGGAGCATGCTTGGTCGGTCTGGGCATACAGATACATACCATACGGTTGGTATCTATTCAATTCCCATCACTAGTCTCGCTCATAATCCGGGCAATTGCAGTCTGGCCACTATGGATGGCCCCCTCGACATAGCCCCAGAACCGATCACTGATCTCGGCCCCGGCAAAGCGCACCGGGCCGGCCCAGGCCGCAAGTCGGTTAACCGCATCGGGATCGCCGCCTGTTCTGACCGAGGCATTATACCCGCCACCCGACCACGGATGGTCTACCCAGATCGCCTCGGCGATTTCGCACGGATCTGGCATCTTGGCGCCGAAAGCACGCCTGAGATGGCGAAGCAGATGCGCCTGCCGCTCGGCTTGCGGCAAGGCAGCCCATTCACGTGCCAAAGGCCCACCCTGAAAAGCGACCAGACGCGGCTTCTGACCCGTATCCAAACCGGCGTCCATAACAGCCAAACCGGCAGGATCCGCAAAGGTAACCGCCCCGTTCAGACCCCGCATCCGCCAAAACGGCTCGTCGAAAACCAAGGCACTCTTGATCATGTCCCCAGCCTCGAATGAGGATAAAAGCACGGACAATGCCTTTGCACCGGCGATATCAAAATCAATCCGCCGGGCCACCGGGGGTGGCGCAGCAACGATCACATGGTCTGCTGTCCAGAAAAACCTTTCCGCCGCCACTTCAACCCCACCAGTGCGCTGCGTGATACGCTGAACCGGCGCGTCCAACTCTGGCGCGTGTTTCAACTTCATCGCCATTTGGTCGATCACCGGCATCAGCCCGGTTGCAGGTTGAAACTCAGCATCGCTGCGCTCGGACGGGTAACTCATAAATGCATCGCGGACAGCCAAAGCGGCAACGTGATCTGGCCCAGCGCCGAGAAGTTCGGTGAAAAGCGACATGGCCAGTGCCTCTTCCTCTTGTGCCAGCAGCAAGGCTCGGATCGCCTCGGCCAGACTGCCCTTTGGCGCAGGTTTGTTCTCAACCAAAAGGCGCAGCCCGCGATTGGCCTCACCGACGCTCTCCCAAGGCGTCGTGAGCCAATTCAGCTTCAGGCGTATCGCGCGCAAAGCCTCACCCATACTGTCCCAGCGCACCACCTGATCTTCCAAAAGCTCAAAAAGCTCTTCATCCGAAATCAGATCTTCCGCATTCAGCACCTCATTTTGCACAACGCACAAGGTCGCACCGGTCTGCGGCATCGGTGAGAGATGGGCACCCGCTTCTGCAGCCAATTCCAGCACATTGGCCATGTCGCCGTTTAACATCTGCGCGCCTGCGTCAAACACTCCACCGCTTTGCAGAGGAGCTGTCTGCACCCTACCGCCAAGACGTCCCTGGGCCTCGATCAGCTGACAACTCAAACCGGCCTCTTCCGCAGCCACGGCGGCGGCAAGTCCGGCCGCGCCGCCCCCCACGACAACAACGTTGACATATCCTGCATGTATCATGATGGTTCCCAAAGCTGAGCGATTGTTCAATTGAGCATATGCTCAACTTGATGGAAAGTTTCAAGGGGCCAAAAAATGGTACGCATGTCCGGGGCGGATCGGCGCCAGCAAATCGTCGATACAGCAATCGAGGTTATCTTGCGGCGCGGCATCGCACAGGCTGCAACGCGCGATGTGACCAAGGCGCTGGGCGTAGGATCAGGCCTCTTGCATCATTACTTCCCGTCCTGGGCAGAATTGCGGGCCGAAGCCGTCCGTCGGGCAGCCCAAAGCGAAATGGCCGAGGTTGATACGATGATCGCCGATCTGCCTGCATCAACCGCCATCAGATGCTTGGCTGATTGGATGGTTGAGGATGATGACATGCGCCATTGGCGCCTTTGGTTGAACGCGCAAGACGAGGCCCATCGCGATACCCTATTGGCCGAAGTCATGGTCACTGCCCTGCGCAATTGGCATCGAATGATCGCAAACCTTCTGCGCCGCGCATGTGAGGAAGGCTCAGCCCATATTCCCGATGCTGACGCTGCAGCCTGGCGCCTCATTGCCTTGATGGATGGCTTGGCCAGCACAATGCTGGTAAAGGACGCGCCGATTACTCCACAGGTGGCGCGCGATCTGATCCTCAGCCAAATCAAGCTTGAAGGCGGATAGGGCGCGGGCTACCCAGGCGCCGCCAGAATCTCATCCACGACATCGCGAAAGGCCTGCACTTCGGGTGGCACATAGACGGGCGCGGTCGGGGTGGCATTGTTGCCCATTTTGCGATCGGCCCAGGCCCTTAGATCGGCGATCGTGAAGTTCCTCAAAAACGGGTTGGCCGACACGACCGAGGCGCCCATCACCTCGGCCACGCTTTTCGCTGGATCGGCTTTCAAAGCCACGTCCGCCCCTTCGGCGCCCAGGAAATGCGCCAGGTATAACCGCCCGGCCGTCACCGCGTGGCCCCGCGCGCGCAGATAAGCCTCGCTCTCGCGCGCGAGGTTTTGCACCATCTCGCGCGAGAGGCTGGGGTTCGTGCGCAAGGCCAGAATGTCCTCACGGCTCATCGAGGCCATCAGGTCGGGCCGATACGTGCGGATCATCCGCAGCCATGTGCTTTCGATGAACTGTCCCAGACCCGTCGCAGTCGATCGGGGGTTTTGCGCGGTTGCCACGCCCGCGCTTTCGACCTTGATGATCTGATCGGTCAATGCCTCAACGGCGGCCGAGGCTGTCAGCCGCGCGCCCGCACTGCCGCCATAGGCCATCGGATCGACAGGGGCACCGTTCACATGCAATTCGAAATGCAGATGCGGCCCGGTCGACAGGCCTGTCGTGCCTACCTCGCCCACCGGATCGCCCGCGCGGACGACCGCCCCCGCCTTCACCGCGAAGCTGTTGAGGTGGGCATAGCGCGTCTGCACGCCGTCACCGTGGTCGATGATCACCAGATTGCCATACCCGCCGCCCACGCCGGCCGAGGTGACCTTGCCATCGGCCGCAGCCAAGACTGGCGTTCCGATCGGCGCGGCCCAGTCGACGCCGGAATGGTTGCGCACCGTCTTGAGGATCGGGTGCCGCCGCGGTCCGAAAGGCGACGACATGGGCCAGCCCTTCACCGGCAAAACCATGCCCTTTGCGAACTGTCCCGTGGCACGACCCCGCGGATCGAAACAGCGGAAAGCACCCGGCTGCTCATCCGGCACCACGTAGCAAGCCATGTTGCCCGATGGCCCCTTGATCGCAGCGAAGAGGATATTGCCAGGGCCCGGCTGCGCACCGGGTCCCGTCGAGGGCGCAAAAAGCAGCTTTAGCCTGTCATCGGGCCTGGCGAAGCCTTCAAGGTCATGGGCCTGCGCCATCATGACGATCAATTCACCCACCAGCGCGGTCGGCACCCCGTTACGGATCGCCGCACTATAGAGCGCGTCCAGCAGGCGGAAATTGCGGCTATCGGGTTGCGCCAACCCGTCAGCCCCCCGTGCCAGGGCCACCAGATCAACATCGATCCACGGATCGGCACTCAGCGCATAGCGCCCGGCCCCGATGCGCGCAACGCTGCCGATGTAGCCGTCAGAGCCATAGAGCGAGACCTGCAGAGGCACAGGGCCCGCCGCTTCGGGCCGCACGCGGATCGCCAGGATCGACCCGGCGGTGATCTGGCCCAGTTGCGGAAGATAGCGGCTTGCGCCACGCTCAAACCGCTCGGCCTCGGCCGCGTCAAATCCGTTATCCGTCAGTACGTCGCGAAAGCTGCGCCCCACCGGTAGGGCCACAACGATATCGTCATAGAGCTTCACCCGCTGATCGGAGGGGCGCAAAATCGCGACGCTTGTCGTGTTCTGTATTTCGGTTCGGGTGAAATCGTCCGGGTTGCCGGCGACGTCGGTCTGCAACAGCTCGCCAAACGCACCGTCTCCTTCATCCAGATCGACGGCAACGGCGTTCTGCAATTGCGGCTGCGCCGCATTTTCCTCCAGCAACTGCCCCTGCCGGGCCTGGAAGAATGCGAAATCCTCACGGGTTGAGGGCAAAACGGTCTGCAACCTTTTCTGCCGCGCGATCAGTTCATCCTCGATCAGCGTCAGGCGCCCGGCCCGTACCGGGCCGACGCGCGAGGCATCCAACGTCGGCGGGCCGATCAGTTGCCGGGCGCGATTGGCCGACGGGTCAAGCCTCAGGATCATCGGGTCGCCTGGAATATCGATGAATGGCGCTGCCGCCGCGACGATCGCCTGGATCGAGGTCGCCTCGACCTGAACGATCTCATCGCCGTCGCCGGCTGCAATATCAACCGGATCGGGCGCGCCAGGGGTCATCAGCCAGCGCCCGATCAGGCCAACCACCACAAGCGCCCCCAAAGCCGCGCCTCCTCGGGTCAGGCGGCGGCGCCAAACTCGCCTGCGGGCGCGGTTACGACCTTTGCGAAAGGCGGGGTCGACCTGCACCGGGCTCTAGCGAAAGACACCAATGCCCGACGCAGTGGGGTCGATCTGCGGGCGGGACGCGGGTTGCGCGGGCTGTGGTGCGGGGGGACGTGCAGGCTGCGCAGCGGGACGGGGCGCGGCCGCTGGCTGCGCGGCAGGCCGCGGGGCCGCAACCACCGGTGCCGGGCAGGCCACATCAGGGCGCGAGACGATCGCGCGAAACAAGTCTGGCACGGCGTCCTGGGTGGGCACCTCTACCCCCGCCGTTTGGACGTAGAGTGTCACAGCCCGGCGAGAGCCCCTGCCCCAATCGCCATCGATCCCGCCGCGATAGCAGCCCATCCGCTGCAATTCGGTCTGCAAGGCACGGACAAGCTGATCCTCGGGCGGGTCAAATGCGCCGGAAGACACAAGCGAGGCAAAAAGCTCAGGGTTGCTGTCTCGCAGGGCATTGCGGCCCGCAACATCGTCATAAGCGATCTCGGCACCAGGCAGCGCCGCAGGCGCCTCGGCCACACCGCCATCAGCCGGTGCCGGCATCCCGACCAATATCGAAGGCTCTGGGAAGCCGGACGGCGTCGGAATACGAAAGCGATTGGTGCCCTGAACTGAGGCCAGCAGAACCGCAGGTTGCCCTTGAACGACACTGCCCACCTGCGTTGCAGCGGCCGCGACAGTCGTCGGCGCAATGGGGCGCGGGCGCAGCGGTTCCATGATCACCACGGTCTCGCCCTGAACGATCGGCAAATTCAGGACGTCAGCAGAAGACGTGCCGGTCTGCGCCTGGGCGGCAGCGCCCAGCCCCGCCAGCACGAATACGCCGCAAATTCCCGAATATGCGATCTGTCTCAAAACGATGCCTCGGCAAGTGGTGAAACCAATGCCCTATTCTATCCGATTGACCCTGCAGAGCAAGCGTCGAAGGCTTATCCCGGCAAAACGCTCAGCGCTTGGAAGACCGGGCCGGCATTGGTCACTTCAAACCGCGCGGTAATGCCGAAGACACCGGCCAGCAGCCCGGGCGTTAGCACATCCAAAGGCGCCCCATCGGCGACGAGCCGCCCGTCCGCCACGACCAGGATCCGCGTGCAATGCCGCGCCGCCAACCCCAAATCGTGCATCGACACCAATATGCCCCTGCCCTCGGACGCCAGACCCGCGAACACCTCCATCGTGGCGATCTGTGCGCCGGGGTCGAGGCCCGCTGTCGGCTCATCAGCCAGGATCAACGGCGTCTCCTGCGCCAGAACCCGGGCGATCAGGGCGCGCGCCTGTTCACCGCCCGACAATTCGGTCGCGGGACGGTGGCGGAGGGCGGCGATCTCCATCCGGTCCAACGCCCGGTCGACCGCTGCGCGATCATCCGCGTTCATCCCCCCCGGCCCCAGATGCGGGCTTCGGCCCAAGGCGACCAGCATCTCGACGCTGACGGGCCAGGCGACCTCGCGTGATTGCGGCAGAAACGCCGCCTGTCGCGCCCGGGCGGCGGGGGCCAGATCGCGCAGGCTTGACCCGCCGGTGGCCGGCTGCAGGCCCAAGGCCGCGCGCAGAAGGGTGGTCTTGCCGGCCCCATTCGGCCCGATCAGGCCCACCACTTCGCTGGCGGCCAGATCAAAGCTGACATCGGTCAGCACATCGCGCCCATCCCGCCGCACGCCCATGCCATGGACCGACAAAAGGCTCATGCCAGCTGCCTCCGCATCCGCCAAATCAGATGCAAAAAGAACGGCGCCCCGATCAACGCGGTCAGCACCCCCAGTTTCAGGTCACGGTCCGGCGCGATGATCCGCACCGCGATATCGGCGGCCAGGATCATCGCCGCGCCGCCCAGCGCCGAGGCAGGCAGCAAGGCCGAAGGCCGCGCGCCGACGAGGGGCCGCAGGATATGCGGCACGACCAGACCGACAAAGCCGATGGCGCCGGCCACCGCCGTGGCCCCGCCCACCATGGCGGCCGTCCCGAAGATGAGCCACAGCCGCAGCCGCGACAGGTCGACCCCAAGGGCCGCCGCCGCGTCCTCCCCCAAAGTCAGCGCATCCAAGCCCCGCCCCAGACCCAAAAGGACCAAACCACCCAAAAGGATGAACGGCGCCGCAATCCACACATGCACCATCGACCGGTCGGTCAGCGAGCCCAGCATCCAGAAGACGATCTCGGACGCCGCGAAGGGGTTCGGCGACAAGTTCAAGACCAGCGAGGTCAGCGCCCCCGCAAATGCCGATACCGCGATCCCCGCCAGGATCAGCGTCAGCGACCCGCCGCGCGGCCCGGCAATCGCCAGGATTAGCGCAACAGAGATCAGCGCGCCCAGCAGCGCCAGCCCCGGCAGCGCCAGCACATGGGCCCCGGCCAGCCCGGTTTGCAAAGCAATCACCGCACCCAAGGCCGCTGAGCCCGAGGTGCCGATCAGCCCAGGTTCGGCCAGCGGGTTGCGCAGAAAACCCTGCATTGCAGCGCCGGCCAATCCCAACGCCGCTCCGATCAACAGGCCCAGCACGGCACGCGGCAACCGCACCTCACGCATGATCAGCGTGACCGCATCGCCCTCAGGCCCGCCGGCCACCAGTGCCGACAGACTTTCGACCAACCCCAAGGCCGCGGGGCCGATCAGCAGAGAGGCGGCAAAGAGTGCGGCCACCAAGATCGCCAGAAGGCCAAGAAGCAGCGGCTGGGTCATTCCGCCTCCAGCGCGCGCCGTTCGTCCGCCAGCCCGGCAATCGCGCGCAGCACATGCGGCGTGCCGCAGACCCAATCGGCGTCCGTCACAGCGCCACCACGCCGCAAGCCGTCCAAAGCGGGATGCGCCAAGATCTCTTCGGCGCGCGAGTTTCCGGGATAGGGCCGCCCGGTGATCACTGTATCGGGTGCCGCCTGAATAAGCTGCTCAAGCGGCAGGCGCCCGGCATCGGTCAGGTCCACCTCGGCGGCGACATTGGCAAAGCCCGCCGCCACCAATATCTCGCCCGCAAGCGACCGATCGCCGCCGGTATAGCCGTTGGCATAATAGAGCGCGGCACGCGGGCGGCGCACCACATCGGCACGCAAAGCGGCCAGGTCGGCCTCGAACGCTGCCGCCATCGCCTCGCCCCGCGCGGGATGGCCCAGAAGGCGCCCGACCTCGCGCAGATTGTCCCCCACATCGGCAAGCGATGACGGCGGCGCCAGCAACGCAACCTCAACCCCCAGCCCTTGCAGCAGATCAACTGTCGCCTGCGTCGTGTAGGTGCCCGCCAGCACCAGATCGGGCGCTTTCAGAAACACCTCCTCAGCGCGTCCATAGGTGATCGAATAGGCCTTTGCCTGCGCCACCATGGTGGAGGATCGCCGATCGCGCGCCAGATGCGACACGGCCACCAACTGCCCCGGATCAGCCAGCATCATCGCCAGCTGATCGGTGCACAGGTTGATCGAGACCACCCGCGCGGGCTCGGCCCAGGCCCCGCCCGCGATCAGGCAAAGGCCCAAGGCAAGGCGCTTAAAACCGCGCATCGAGCCCGACATAAAGCGTGCGGTCGCGGCCCGCATAGCCCCAGGTGTCCGATACGTCCTCTTCAAACAGGTTCACCACGCGCCCGGTCAGGGTCACCCGGTCGGTCAGACCGTAGCGCGCCGCCACATCCACCGTGGTGTAATCGGGCAACTCGGCCAGTTCGAACGCCCCCCAGAACTGCGTATCGAAGTTGCCCGCAACATGCCGCAGATCGGCCGAGACCGATCCGCGCCCGCCGAAGGTCTGCAGCGTGGCGCCCAACGTCAGCTCATGCTGTGGGCGCCGCGCCTCGGTTGACCCGTCGGGGTTGGTCGCGTCGACGTAAGTGTATCCCATGCGCAGGGCCAAATCGTCGGTCGCCTGAAGCTGGCCGCTGATTTCCAAGCCCTGCCGGTCACTGTCGCCAGCCTGATTTTCAAACGAAAAGGTGCCCGGCCCGGTGCTGACATCGGTGATCTCGTCGGTCAGGGTTTCGTTGAAATAGGTGATATCCACCACACCGCGCCCGGCAAAGACCGGGATCTCCAAACCGATATCGAAACTGCGGTTCCGCTCGGGCTGCAGATCGGGGTTTCCGGTGTAACCGAAGGAATTCGCAAAAAGCTCAAAATAAGACGGATCGACAATCCCGGTACCCGCCGAGGCATGCAGCCGCATCTGGTTGGCGAAGCGGTAGGACAGGCCAAGATTCCAGGTCGCCGCATCCTTGAACTGGGTGTTGTCGTCGTATCGCACGCCCGCCTGCAGATCGAGGCCATTTGCCAGACTGCCACGATATTCCAGCGCGACAGAACTCGCCTCGCGACGATAGGCCGGGTTGGTGCTGCTGGCATCCGTTTCATGTTCGGCAAAGACCGTGATCAGGTGATTGGCGTCCGCCACGGCCAGACCGTCCAGGCCATAGCTCAGCCGGTATTTCACCGCTTCCGTCTCGGTCTCGGTCGGCGCGCCGCCGTTGAACGTCTGCTCGTTATCGGTCCGCTCATAGCTCAGCCGATGGGTCATCCGCCCGCCCATCATCTCGTATTCCGCAAAGATGCCTGCTGTGGTTTCGTCGCGCGTGCTGGTCTGGTTCGGGTCATCCACGACGTAGCTGTCAGCATCGGTCGCGGCGAATGAAGTGCTGTCGAAATCATACTCCTCATCGGACCGCCGCAATGTGAAACCCAGCCGCAGCGCGTCGGTGGCCATGATATCGCCCGAAAGGATCGCCGTGCTGCGCCGCGTGCCGTCCTTCTCGCCGCCATCGCCCGAGAAATCATAGCCGTCATCATCATTGTGAGACAGCGAGAGCGAGATACCGCCCCGCTCACCGCGCTGCGACACGAACCCCGTGGCACTGGTGCCGCCCCCCACTTCGATCGAGCCGCCATATTCCAAGCCCGGCCCGCCACGCCGCGTGACGATGTTGATCACCCCGGCCGAGGCGCTGGCGCCGTAAAACACCGATTGCGGCCCGCGCAGCACCTCGATCCGCTCGATATTTGCGGTCTCAAGCCCGCTCAGCACATAGCCACCCGACCCGCCGGCGGCCTGAATGCCGTCGATCAGGATCAGCGTGTGGCTGGCCTCGCCGCCGCGAATGCGCACCTCGGTAAAGTTGGACCCGTTGCTGGAAACCGCAACGCCCGGCACGGCGCGCAGGGCGTCCTGAACGGTTGTGATCCCGCGCTCCTCAATCTCAACCTCGGTCAACACGCTGACCGCCCGGCCATAGCGCGCCGCGGGCACTGGCGTGAAGCCGCCCGAGACGATGATCTCGTCCAACTCGATCACGTCTTGTGCGTTCAGCGGCGCTGCCAGCCCCACGGCAATCGCGGTGATGGATACCAATCTTTTCATTGTCGTCCCCTGTCCGGTTGCAAGGCCCTCAGGCCCGCCTTGGTCGATATGTCATTGGACGAGGTTGGCCCCAGCCGCAGACGGTGCTTTCGTCACCACTACGGGGTCGGCCCGCAGCCCGACGCGCGCCCCGCGCCCGGACAGAGTGATCACCTCGGCAGGTCTCCTGGCTTGCGGGTCATCGCGGTCGTCCGACCTTCCCGGGCCATTGGGGCCCAGTGGTATTTGCGGACGCCGCTCACCGCCTACAGTTGCGGGGGCAGCCACGGATTTGGGCGGCAAGCGCCCTGACCGTCGTTCCCTATTATCCAGACGATGCGAACCGGCCGGACCGAGATGAGACATGTTGTGGTCACGCATATGCCGGCTGTCAAGACGCGATCGGTTTGCGCAGAAACAAGGCCCCCGGTCGGCCGCAAGCGCCAGCCAGATTGGCGAGGTCACAACCTAAAAGCGATGAAAGCCCATCTCGTCGAGATCCACTTGAACGCGCCCAAACGCCTGGAATTGCGGCAAGCATAAGATTTTGGGTCTGTTTCGAGCATTTGTGGCCAGAAAAATCGCCACGACGTCTTCACCCGTTGTTCAACACGCCTTAACGTAACGGCAAAGTAGATTTCAACCTGAAGGCGAATTTTGAACGTTCGATATAAATCCTCAACAACTTTGGACCCACGGGTTCTGACCAAAGCCGAGGCCAGATGGGTGGCCCTCGCGATGCGCCATCGCAGGCGGACAGTTTGGGTCAAGGCTCTGACAATTGCTCTGATCTATACCTTCGCCGTTATCCTGCCGGTTTTATTTTTCAGTGGCACCATCTTCTGGGACATCTGGGCGGATCTGGATATGGGCCTTTCGTTCAATCAGTTTCATGCCCTCGGGCTTAGCATGGCGCTGGCGCTCATCGGGCTTTCGACCTTCTTGATCTGGCAGAGCGTCAGTCGTTTTATCGGACCGATGCGGCAGATATGGCGCTCGGTCCGCGCCAGTCACGTCAAAAACACAGTCCCCATCCCAACCCTAGGACAGATCCGTTTGGTTGAAGAGGATGACTGGATCGCTTTTGCCAATCTTGATGCCAAAACCCATGGCGCGGATGCTTTCCACCATCACCAGTCAATCCAGATCCCCCGGCATTGGAAAGATCGGCTGCCGCGAGAGCATTGTCAGCTGCGGATTGTTGAGGTCGAGGCCGATGACAACGAGGTTCGCATCGGCTCAATCATCCGTGGCGGGATGAGCCCTGGCGGCATCATCAGAAGCTTCCAGGTCACACAGACGCCGCTGTCAAACCCCACGCTGATCCTGCTCTCCGCGGGGCGGTATAGTATTGAGCGCGAGGTAACGGCCGGGCTGGGCCTCCCCCGCTTTGACAGCCGCGCGTGGCGCGACCTCTGCCTGGGGTCCGCACTGACAGGGCTGCTGGCGATCCTGGCAGGGCAGATCCTGCTCGACAACGGCGTGCCTGCTGGCGAGCTGATCTTCATCGCCGGATGCCTGATGCTGATCCCACTGGCAGTCAAATCTGTCCGCGGCAAAGTACAGAAGCTGCGACTTGACCGTCTTTACAGCAAAGCCACACCCAGCATGTTATCGTGATTTGCTTAGTGTCAGACCTCTACCAGCGCCCGGCAAATGCCAGATATGAGACGCCTCTCGTAGCTGGTCAGCGCCAGCAGGCCGCAAGGCGATCTTGTCGCAACCAAGCACAACGAACGCCCCTCAATCATACCGCAACTCGGTCGCCTTGCCGCGGAACACTGTGTAGGCCAGAATGCTGTAGGCGATGATCACGGGGATCACGATGACCGCGCCGATCAGAATGATCATCAGGCTTTCGGGCGCGCTGGCGGCCTCGTAGAGCGTCAGTTGCTCGGGCACCACGTAAGGGTAGAACGAATAAGCCAGCCCGAAAAACGCCAGCACGAACAAGGCGGTGCCGCAGGCGAAGGGGAACCACGCAAAGCTGTCATCACGTGTCGGCAGGCGCCGCAGCGCCACCCACAAAAGCGCGATCAGGGCCAGCGACATGATCGGCAAAGGCGCCAGCAGGAATATCTCGGGCACCGAGAACCATTTGTCCCAGATCCGCGGGCTGACCAGGGGCGAGGCGGCGGACACCGCGCCCAGGCCCAGAACGATCCCCCAGATGCCACCTTTCGCCCATTCCACCGCATTTTTCTGCAAGGCACCGTCGGTCTTCAGGATCAGCCAGGTCGCGCCGATGAAGCTATACGCAATCGTCAGGCCCAAAGCCGTGATCGCGCCGAAGATCACAGTGGCCAACGTGTATTGCAACCCCATGATATAAAGCCCCAGCATGAAGCCCTGGCTGAGCGACGTCATCAACGACCCCACCAGAAACGCCGCGTTCCACTTGCCCTTGTGCGGCAAGGGCGCCTTGGCGCGAAACTCGAACGCCACGCCCCGCAGGATCAGGCCGATCAGCATCACCGCTACAGGCAGGTAAAGCGCGGTCAGGATCGCCCCATGCGCGGTCGGGAAAGCCACAAGCAACAGCCCGATGGCCATGACCAACCATGTCTCGTTCGCGTCCCAGAACGGCCCGATCGAGGCGACCATACGGTCCTTCTCGGCATCCTCGGCAAAGGGGAAGAGCAGCCCCACGCCCAAGTCGAACCCGTCCAGAACGACGTAGATCAAGATCGACAGGCCCATGAGCCCCGCGAAAGCCAAGGGCAGCCAGACGGCCGGATCACCAAAAAGCTCCATCATCATTCTCCCGGCTGAAGGGCGCGCACGGTGGCTTCAGGCGCCAAGGGGGCTTCGCGTGTCGGCACGCCCTCGCCCCTGGCAGCCTTCCGTGCCAGATAGGTCAAGACACCCATATAGGCCACAATCAGCGCCGCGTAGACGGCCAGATAGGCGAAGAGGGTCGAGGCGACCATGCCGGCCGGCACATCGGCCACAGCCTGCGCGGTTGTCATCACACCATTAACCAGCCAGGGCTGGCGCCCGATCTCGGTCGTGTACCAACCGGCGAGGGTGGCGATCCAGCCCGAGAAGGCCATGCCGACAAAGCCGTAGAGCCAGAGTTTCGGCAAGCCCTCGGGCCCGCGCTGACGGCGCATCAGGAAGACCGCCGACCATGACAGGGCCAGCATCGCCAAGCCGGTGCCCACCATCACCCGGAAGCTCCAGAAAACCGGAGCCACTGGCGGGTGTTTGACCGTGCCGTCTTCCAGCACGAAATCGTTCAGCCCCGGCACGACGCCATCGGCGGAGTGCTTCAGGATCAGGCTGGCCCCGTTCGGAATACCGACCTCAAAATTATTCGAGCGTGTTTCCTCATCCGGCAGCGCGAACAGCAAGAGCGGCACGTTTGAACGGGTCTCCCAATTGCCTTCCATCGCGGCGACCTTGGCGGGCTGATGCTCAAGCGTATTCAGACCGTGCAGATCGCCCATGAAGATCTGCACCGGGATCAGGGCCGCCCCCATCCAGGCACCGAAGCGCAGCGTCGCGCGCACCTCAGCCCCCTTGTCACCCATGAGCCAGCGCAACGCGGAGAACCCCGCGATCAGGAACGCCACGGTCAAACCCGAGGCCAGCAGCATGTGGGTCAGCCGGTAGGGCATCGAGGGGTTGAAGATGATCGCCATCCAGTCGGTCGCATGGGCCACGCCATCGCGCATCTCAAAGCCCGCGGGGGTGTGCATCCAGCTGTTCAACACCAAAATCCAGAACGCGCTGAGCGTCGTGCCGAAGGCCACAAGGAAGGTGGCCGTGGTGTGCAGCCAGCCCGGAACGCGGGAAAACCCGAACAGCATGATGCCGAGGAAAGCGGCCTCAAGGAAGAAGGCCGTCAGCACTTCGTAAGCCAAAAGCGGCCCCGCGATATTGCCCACCGTCTCCATGAAGCCGGGCCAGTTGGTACCGAACTGAAAGCTCATCGTGATGCCGCTGACCACGCCCATGGCAAACGACAGCGCGAAGACCTTCACCCAGAACCGGTAGGCCTGCATCCATTTCTCATCGCCCGTGGCGTTGAACCGCAGCTTGAAAAACAGCAGCACCCAGCCCAAAGCGATGGTGATCGTCGGGAACAGGATGTGGAACGAGATATTCGCCCCAAACTGGATGCGTGACAGGATCAGCGTGTCCATTGTATCAGCCTTTCTTACGCCTTAGCGGCAGGATCTTTCCCGCCCCTTGCGCGAATTTTCCAAGCTTGGAGCCCATGTTCAAAAGCGCCAGCAGGCGTTCGGTCTCAAGCTGGTTCATCTCATCGTAGAAGTTGGTCATCGCCTCGATCAGGGCGCGCAACTCGGCGATACGTTCATGTGCGTGCGCGTCATCTGCCGAGGGCTTGGCCATCTCCAACTCACGCAGTTTGGTCAGCGTCGGGTCGATCTCGCGCTTCTTGCGCTCGGCGATCAGGGTGCGCACGATCTCCCACATATCTTCGGGCGTGGTAAAGTAGTCGCGCCGGTCGTCCGGCTTGTGCCGCAGCCGCACCAGGTTCCACGATTGCAGCTCTTTCAACCCCATCGAGATATTCGACCGCGACAGGCCCAGCGCCTCCACGATTTCATCGGCGCAGAGCGGCTCGTCAGACAGAAACAGAACCGCATAGATCTGCCCCACCGTCCGGTTAATCCCCCAGCGCGAGCCCATTTCCCCGAAATGAAGCACGAAATCCTGCCTGAGCTGTGAAAGGTGCATTTTCACCCATCCTGAAGTTTCAGAAATTTCTGAAATGGATGTAGGGCGCCGCGACGCATTTCAATAGCCCCTTGCGCGCAATGTCGCACCCTTTGCTTGAAGCGGGCGAAAACATCGCCATATCTACCCGTGAAAACCAACAGGAGAGTGCCAGACATGCAGATGAAGTCCCTTCTTGACCAGTTCCTTGGCCCGAACGCCGGCGGTGGCAATGCCGGGCAAAACCAGCAAGGCGGCGGGTCGAACCATGCTTCGCTTGCAAAAGGGGCTTTGGCAGGCGGTCTGGTCGGCCTGTTGATGAGCGGGGGGTCACCCAAGAAGATGATCAAGCGCGCCGTAAAGATGGGTGGCGCCGCGGTTGTCGGCGGTCTGGCGTACAAGGCTTACAGCGATTGGCAGGCCGGCAAGAATCCGCAGCAAGCCGTGGCCGGCCCCGGTGAGGTGCCCGCCCTGCCCGCGCCCGAGGGCACGCCGTTCATGCCCAGCAACGCGGCTGAGGCCGAGGATCTGTCGCTGCGTCTTGTGCGCGCGATGGTCGCGGCCGCCAAGGCCGACGGTCACGTCACCACGGCCGAGCGGCGCCGCATCATGTCGCAACTGCCGGAATTGGGTCTGGGCGCTGAGGCGGAAGCCCTGATCGCCGAAGAGCTTGACGCGCCGCTGGATGTGGGCCGCGTGGCCGATATGGCCAAAAGCCCCGAAGAAGCCGCCGAAATCTACGCAGCTTCGCTTCTGGTGGTCGACCCCGAGGCACCGGCCGAGCGCGGCTACCTGGCCATGCTGGCCGCCCGCCTGCAACTCGACCCAGGTCTGGTTGAACATCTGCACGCCAACGCCCACGCGCTGGTCGAGCTTTGATCACAGGATTAGGCCCGGTATTGAGGGATCATTGCCAGCACATAATAGTCTGGCAATGATCTCCCCTTTGGGCTGAAAACCTCAGGCAGCGCGCTGGCTGTCGCGGATATCATCCTGCTCATCAACCAAGCCCAGCAGAGCCTTCGTACTCTGCCGGTCGTAGACCGGATATTTCGACGACTGGAACGGCCCGACCGCCTCGTGATCATGGGGGCAATGTATCATGATCCCGGTATTGGCCCAGATCACCTGCTCTTCCTCGAACCTCAGTGTGACCACCTCCAACGGGCCCTGCGGGCGGATCGCAGTGATGCCGTTATGGCCGCAGAGCGCATGGCCCGGCAGCAACGTGAACGGCGTCCGCAAGACCGCCTGCGCCTCTGGCGTCTCAAAAAGGACATGCTGGTCCGGCAAAAGCAGCATCGGCGTGCAATTCTGCAAAGCGCCACAGGGCACGAGCACGGATCCGCTGAGCGTATCGAGGCTTTTGCGGCCACGGAAATACACCCGATCGACGCTCAGAATCGGGCGCATTCCACCGTCGCGCACATAGACCATGTCGCCTTCTGTCAGGGTCTCGACCCGCTTCCAGCCATCCCAGGTCTCGACACGGGTCCCCGCGGCGATCCCGCGGCGGTTCGGCATGGACGCACGCAATGCGGCCGCGGCAGCATAGCGATCTGACAGATTGAACTGGGCTTTCATCTGGGCCTCCTGGCTTTGGATCAACTAAGATCCAGCATCGGTTCATCACTGGGCGGTCTTCTGGCCGGAAACCGGGCCGATTTGCGGCAGATTTTCCGCTTGGGCATCAATCTCGGCCAGCACGCCGCGTTTGGACGCGGACCGGCACCCGAATTAATCAGACGCTTACCAAGATCAAGATTTGTATTATTTTACAGATATTTATCGGAAATTCTGCGAATCAACACTCAAAAGTGATAGCCGAACTTTGCAATGTCATCCGCTGCAAGGTCGGCCACCAGTGCGGCCAGATCGTCATCATAGGCCGCACGCCAATCAGCAGGCCGGTCCGAGGCATTCTCATGCGGCAGCGGGCCCAGCGCAAAACCCAGATATTTTTCAAACGGCGTCAAGTCCTCGGCCAGGTGCTCAAGCCGAACGAAAAGATCGCACCGCTCGGCTCCATCAATACCGGCGACATAGCTGCCATAGGGGCTGGCACGCAGACTGGCCTGCATTTTGGGATGGCGCAGAAAGGCGTCAAACGGCAGTCCCTTCGCCAAGAGAACGGCCGGGTGGGCAAAGCTTTGATGACGCAGCCACGCCCAGTAGCTCAGCATTCGCTCCCAAGGGTTGCGCACGAGGGTCAGCACGAAGAAGCTCGACACCTCGCTATCGGTCACCAGGCCCCGAATGTCGGCCAGCGTCGAATGCTTCCACAACCGGCCAGCTGTCTTTGCATCTTTCAGCCGCCGTGCCCGCGCCCGCGCCTTCGGCGTGTCGCCGATCAGAATGTCATCCGCCGCCGCCCGCGCCTCATAAGCCAAGGACAGCGACGTGCCCCCGGTCTTCGGGATATGCACGAAGATGAACCGCCGTTTGCGCGAGATGATCATGGCGCCACCCTACCCCGCCATCACGGCGGGTCCACTCCTTTCCCTTTGGAGATACGCAGCTTCCCTGCATAGTATCGGTCAAGGCGTAAAGAAAACGCAGCAGGGAGGATGAGATATGGGCTGGTTGGCCGACGAGACCGGATTGCAGAAGACCCGCGCGAATTTCGTGCCGCTGACCCCGTTGTCGCATCTGAACCGCGCCAAGCAGGTGTTCCCGCACCGCGAGGCGCTGGTCTACGGGCCGCGCCGATACACCTACGCCCAATACCATGCCCGGGTCAGCCGCCTGGCCTCGGGCCTCGTCCGCCTCGGCATCAAACCGGGCGACGTGGTGGCAACCCTTCTGCCCAACATCCCCGCCCAGGCCGAGGCGCATTTCGGTGTACCCGCCTCAGGCGCAGTGCTGAACACGATCAACACGCGCCTTGATGTCGATACGGTGGCCTATATCTTCGATCACGGACAGGCGAAGGCCGTTCTGGTCGACCCGCAATTTCTGCCTCTGGTGGCCGAGGCGATCGAGCAGATGACGGGCGCCCCACCGATCGTCATCGAGGTTGCTGACCCGGTCGCTGGCGTGCCCGCCGAAAGCGACTATACCGAATACGAAGACCTGCTGGCCGCCGGCGACCCCGATTTCGCCTGGCTGATGCCCGAAGATGAATGGGAGAGCCTGGCGCTGAACTACACCTCGGGCACCACGGGGCGGCCAAAGGGCGTGGTCTACCACCATCGCGGCGCCTATCTCATGACGATGGGCACGGTCATCACCTGGCAGATGACGCTCTATCCCCGGTTCCTGGCCATTGTGCCACTCTTTCATTGCAACGGCTGGAACCACACCTGGATGATGCCGCTTCTGGGGGGCACGGTGATCTGCTGCCGTGATGTCCGCGCCGACGTGATCTACGGCGCCATCGCCGATGAGGGCGTCACCCATTTCGGCGGCGCGCCCATCGTTCTGAACGCCATCATCAATGCCAAGCCGGAGGAACGCCGCGATTTCGACCATATCGTTCAGGTCTTCACCGCCGGCGCCCCGCCGCCCGCCGCGACCCTCCAGGCCATCGAAAAGCTGGGCTTCAACGTCACGCAGGTCTATGGCCTGACCGAAACATACGGCCACGTGACCGAATGCCTCTGGAACGAGGCCGATTGGGGCGATCTGCCGGAGGACGAGAAATCCGCGATCAAGGCGCGCACCGGGGTGCTGATGCCGATGATGGAGGATATCTCGGTCCGCGCGCCCGAAACGCTGGCATCTGTGCCGTGGGATGGCGAAAGCCAGGGCGAGATCATGATCCGCGGCAATGCGGTGATGAAAGGCTATTACCGCAATCCGAAAGCTACTGAGGAGGCCTTCGATGGCGGCTGGTTCCGCTCGGGCGACGTGGCGTTCCAGCACCCTGACGGCTACATCAAGATCACCGACCGCGCGAAGGACATCATCATCTCGGGTGGCGAAAACGTGTCGTCGGTTGAGGTCGAGGGCGCGTTGATGCACCACCCCGCCGTGATGCTCTGCGCGGTGGTCGCCAAACCGGACGACAAATGGGGCGAGGTGCCCTGCGCTTTCGTTGAACTGAAGGACGGCGCGGTCGCGACCGAGGACGATCTGATCGCCTTCGCCCGCACCAGGCTCGCAGGCTTCAAGACGCCGAAGAAGATCGTGTTTCAGGATTTGCCCAAAACCTCCACCGGCAAGATCCAGAAGTTCGAGCTTAGAAAGCAAGCCAAAAGCATCTGAAACGCACCCACCGGGCGCAGCCCACGACGAGAAGCCGCAAGGCGCACGAGGAGTGGCGCATCGCACAGATGGACGCATGCCCATCAACCCGCTATCCTATCGCCTAAATCAGAGGCAAGAGCAGGCCCAAGGCCCATATGACGGCCCTTCATGAATATGCCCGCCTCGAAAGCGGAGGTGTCTGGCGCGAGGCCGCCAAGGCCCAGCGGCGCGACGTTGTCGTGTCGTTCGGTGACGCCTCGCTGGTCATCTCGAACAAGAACAACACCGCGCTGGCGCATTGGTCTCTGGCCGCTGTCGAACGCCTGAACCCGGGCGAGGCGCCCGCCCTCTTCGCGCCCGACGATCAGGGCACCGAAACGCTTGAGATCGAGGATGAGACGATGGTCGCGGCCATCGAAAAGGTCCGCACCCTCATCGCCCGCCGCAGGCCGCAGCCCGGGCGCCTCAGGATCTGGTTGCTCTATTCAAGCCTGGCGGCGGTCCTGGCCCTGCTGATCTTCTGGATGCCGCAGGCCTTGCTGCGCCATACCGTTTCGATCGTACCGTCCGCCACGCGCGACGATGTCGGAACGGCCTTGCTGACGCAGATCACCCGTATCTCGGGCCAACCCTGCCGCACGGCACGGGGTGCCGAGGCGCTAAGCCTTCTGTCCGCACGTCTGCTGGGGCCAGATGGCGGCGAGGTTCTCATCGTCCCTGACGGCGTGCGCGCCTCCCAGCATCTGCCGGGTGGGCTGATCCTAGCGAACCGCGCTCTGGTCGAGGATTATGAGACACCCGAAGTGATCGCAGGCTACGTCCTGGCCGAGGTCGTTCGCCGGGATGCCGGCGACCCGATGGCCAATCTGCTGCGCCATGCGGGCCTGCGCGCGACGTTCAAGCTCTTGACCACCGGGTCCGTCCCGCCGGAGGCTTTGGCGGATTATGCCGAGCACCTGCTGACAGCACCCCCCCTGCCCGTCCCGGCCGACGCCTTGCTGGCCCAGTTTGAAGACCGCAAAGTCCCCACGACACCTTACGCCTACGCGCTCGACATCACCGGCGAAAGCACCCTCTCACTCATCGAAGCCGACCCCATGCGCGGCACCCGCCAGCCGCTCCTGTCAGACGCCGATTGGGTCAGCTTGCAAGGCATCTGCGGGGAGTAAAATTTGTCCGCCCGAGTAACGTCTGGACAGAGCCCATAGTGTCGGATGCAGCATAGCATGGGACGGGTGCAAAGGGATCGCTTACAGCGCATCGAATGACGTTTTGGAAAGAAGAACTACAAAACTACCCAGAGAAAGATGAGCTTCGCGATCATGTCGAAACCGGACTTCTAGAAACCAAAACTAAATCATGACAGATCAGTCGACAAACAGGGCGGGTGAGCAATGGAATACACTCAAGAATACCTAGAGATGATGGATAGGGAGACTCCACACCTGATGGGCCATCTACGCTACATGGAAGTCTTGTCGAAGGAAAGTGATAGGGGCGCAGTACTGGTGACAGTTTCAATGCTGGAAGACGCATTGACCGAGTTGCTTCGCGCTCGCCTTGTTCAAGGGAAGTCGACGGATAAGCTACTCGATGGGTTCAATGCGCCTTTAGGCACCTTTTCAGCGAAGATTGCGGCCGCTCACGCAATCGGTGTTATCCCGGAGGAATGGCGTCGAGAACTCGAATTACTTCGCAACATAAGGAACAAATTCGCGCACAATGTGACCGTAACATTGGGCGACAAGCAGATCATGGATAGATGCAACGAGCTAAGCCTTTGTTTGCCAGAAAAGGCAAAAGATGCTGCGGGCGCGCGTAGACGATACTGGATGTCCGCAACTGCAATCCTCGTGAACTCGCTGAATGCCCTGCACGAAGGCAAGGTCCTTCGCATCGATTACAGCTAGAGGCATTGGAGCATCGCGAACGTCAGCTTCGTCCCGCGCAGCCGACATCCGCTTACTTCGTCCCAAACATTCTATCACCCGCATCGCCCAATCCCGGCACGATATAGCCCAGCTCGTTCAGCTTTTCGTCCACCGCCGCAGTCACAATGGGCACGTCGGGATGGGCTTCTTTCATCCGGGCGATCCCTTCGGGTGCAGCCAAAAGGCAGAGGAACCGGATGTTCGTGGCACCGGCCTCTTTCAGCAGGTCCACCGCCGCGGCCGAGGAGTTGCCGGTGGCCAGCATCGGGTCAACCACGATCACCACGCGGTCTTCCAGCTGGGTCGGCACCTTGAAGTAATACTGCACCGGTTGCAGTGTCTCGTGGTCGCGGTAAAGGCCGACAAAGCCCACACGCGCGGCCGGGATAAGCTCCAGGATACCGTCCAACAGCCCATTGCCCGCCCGCAGGATCGACACCAGCGCCAGCTTCTTACCCTCGATCACGGGCGCGTCCATCTCGCGCAGAGGCGTCTCGATGCGCTTGGTGGTCATCGGCAATTCGCGCGTCACTTCATAGGCCAGAAGCAGGCTGATCTCGCGCAGAAGCTGCCGGAAGGATGCGGTGGATGTATCCTTCTCGCGCATCAATGTCAGTTTGTGCTGTACCAGCGGATGATCGACAATTGTCAGGTGCTCGGTCATGCCGGGGCCTCCAGTTTCTTCAAAATCGTATCGCGGGTCGCCGCATCGCAGAATGCCGCCTCGATGGCAGTCTGGTTCAACGTGGCGAAGACGCCCTCGTCCCAATCGAAAGTCTCGGCCAGGCGGTCGAACTCATGCGCCATCGTGGTGTGGAAAAACGGCGGGTCATCGGTTGAGACGGTCACCTTCACACCGCGGTCATGGAGCTTTGCAATCGGATGGGCCTGCCAGCTTGGATAAACCCCCAAAGCGACGTTCGAGCCCGGGCAAACCTCCAACACCGTGCCGCGTTCGGCCAATTCATCGACCAATCCCGGGTCCTCAATGGCACGCACCCCGTGCCCCACGCGGCTGACGCCCAAGGCCAGCGCGTCGCGCACCTCCTGCGGGCCATTCCATTCGCCCGCATGCGCCGTCAGCCCCAGGCCCGCCTCGCGCGCGCAATCGAAAGACCAGACGAAATCGGCCAGCTTGCCTGCCCGCTCGTCCCCCGCAATGCCGAAGCCCGTGATGAACTTTCCGGCCGTTTCCGCGGCACATCGCACCGCGCCCTTGGCGCGATCCGGCCCAAGATGGCGGATGCAGGTCACGATGCCGCGCGTCACAACCCCCATGTCGCGTTCCGCCTGATCTGCCGCCTCGCGCATGGCATGCAGATATTCCGCCCAGGCCCCGACATCGTTTTCGCCACAGAATTCGGGCGACAGGAACATCTCGGTGTAAACCACGCCGGAGGCCGCGCTTTCCTCAAGAACGGCGGTCGTCAGGCGGCGGTAATCTTCGGGCGATTTCAGAGTTGACGAGACGGCGGCGTAGACCTCGATGAAATGCCAGAAATCCCTGTAGGAGTAATTTCCCGCCTCATCAAAAATACCCGCGATATCGATACTCTTTTCACGCGCCAACCCCCGGATGAAGGCCGGTGGTGCCGCGCCTTCCAGATGCAGGTGCAGTTCAACCTTCGGGGTCACAGAAAGCTCCTCCCCGGTCCTTGCGCGGGCACGCCCAGATGCGCCGCGATGCTGGCGGCGACGTCCACGAACCCCACATGACCGATGCGCGCCTGGGCGCCCCAGCCGACCACCGGCACGCGCTCACGCGTGTGGTCGGTGCCGACCCAGCTGGGGTCGTTGCCGTGATCGGCGGTGAAGATCATCAGATCGCCCTCGCGCAGACGCTTGAAAACGCGGGGCAGGCCGGCATCGAACCACTCCAAGGCGCTGGCATAGCCCGCGATATCGCGGCGATGGCCGTAGAGGCTGTCGAACTCCACGAAGTTGGCAAAGGTCAACGATCCGTCCTGGGCCTCGCCCGCCAGATCGACCAGATGTTCGAAAAGATCAAGATCAGCACCCTTCCGTACCTCGTGGATTCCCCTGTGCGAGAAGATGTCGCCGATCTTCCCGACGGCATAGACATGGCGACCTGCGTCAAAGACCCAGTCGCACAAGGTAGGCGACGGGGGCGCGATGGCATAGTCATGGCGGTTGGTCGTGCGGGTGAAGCCCTCGGCCTCGGTTCCGACGAAGGGGCGGGCGATTACTCGGCCCACTTTCATCTGGTGCAACCGGGGCGCCAGTGCCTCGCAAAGCGCCAACAAACGGTCGAGGCCGAACCTCTCCTCATGGGCTGCGATCTGAAAGACACTGTCGGCCGAGGTATAGCAGATCGGCCAGCCGGTGCGGAGGTGTTCAGGCCCCAACCGCGCGATGATCTCGGTGCCCGAGGCGTGTTCGTTTCCAAGGATGCCGTCGGTGCCGGCCGCCCGGCAGACATCCGCCACCAGATCGTCGGGAAAGGCGGGATCGGTATCGGGGAAATAGGTCCAGTCCCAGGGCACAGGCACGCCCGCCAGTTCCCAATGGCCCGAGGGCGTGTCCTTGCCGTTTGACACTTCGGTCGCCGCGCCCCAAAGGCCCTGCGGTTCAGCCTCGAACCCCGGCATCTCGGCGCCCGAGGCCAACCTCACGGCCGCGCCCAACCCCAACCGGTCGAGATGGGGCATATGCAAAGGGCCGCTCCGCCCGTCCTCGGCACCGCGGAGCGCGCAGACCTCGGCAATGTGGCCCAGCGTATCGGCGCCGGTATCGGGCACGTCGCCGTTGAAAAACCGGTCCGCATCGGGTGCACCGCCCGCGCCGACACTGTCCATCACCACCAGGAAGGCGCGGGGCATCAGCCGATCCTCCGGTGGATCAGCGGGCGTTCGGGCGCCGTGTCACCGATGGTGACGGCCGCCAACATGGCGCGCGCCGCCGCCTCGGCCTCGGCATCGTTTGCCGCGTGGATCCGGGCCAGGGGCAAATCGGGCGAGACCTCCTCGCCCAAAGCGGCGATCTCGGACAGGCCGACCGAGGGGTTCACCCGGTCGCCCTCGCGCCGCCTGCCGCCGCCCAGCGCCACCACGATCTCGCCCACCGCGCGGGTATCGATGCCGGTGACCACGCCTTCCAGCGGCGCGGGCACCTCCATCACCACCGGCGCCGATGGCAGGCGGTCGGGCCAGCGTTCAACGAAATCGATCGGCCCGCCGAGCGAGGCGACCATCTCACCAAAGATCTCGGCCGCCTGCCCGCCTTCCAGCGCCTGCGCGATGCGGCCCGCGCCATCCTCGGCATCGGCCGCGATCCCGCCCAGCGCCAGGGCCTCGCCACCCAAGGCCACGGTCAGGTCCCACAACCGCGTGGTCACCGCCGTGCCGGTCAGCGTCTCCATCACCTCGATGACTTCCAGCGCGTTGCCGGCGGCGGCGATCAGCGGCTCGTCCATATCGGTGATCAGCGCGCGGGTCATGCAGCCCGCCCCCTGCGCGGTGCTGACCAAGGCCTCGGCCAGGGCCACGGCCTGATCCATCTCGGCCAGAAACGCGCCCGAGCCGACCTTGACGTCCAGCACCAATGCTTCCAACCCCGCCGCCAGTTTCTTCGACAGGATCGAGGCGGTGATCAGGTCGATGCTTTCCACCGTGCCGGTGACGTCGCGCACGGCATAAAGCCGCTTGTCGGCGGGCGCGATCTCGCCCGAGGCGCCGACGATGACGCAGCCGATCTCTTCGGTCAGGCGCTGCAGCCGGTCTACCGGGATCTGCGTGGTGTAGCCCGGGATCGCCTCAAGCTTGTCCAGCGTGCCGCCGGTATGGCCCAGCCCCCTGCCTGAGATCATCGGCACGAAGGCCCCACAAGCCGCCAACGCGGGCGCCAGCAAAAGCGAGACGCAATCGCCCACGCCGCCGGTCGAATGTTTGTCGAGCACCGGCCCTGGCAAATCCCAGCTCAGCGTCATGCCGCTGTCACGCATTGCCCGGGTCAGCGCCACGCGGCCCTCATCGCCCAAGCCCTTCAGCAGCACCGCCATGGCAAATGCGCCGGCCTGCGCATCGGTAACCTCGTCCGAGGCCAGCCCGCGGGCGAACCATTTCAGCTCGTCCGCGTTGGGCCTCCCGCCATCGCGAAGCTTGGCGATGATGCTGCGCGCGTCCATCTCAAGCCTCCATATGGGCGCGGCCGAAAGCGCCCGGCAGCAGGTCCGCCACCTGCATGACCTCCGCCTCTCCCCCGACAGTCGCCATCGTCACCGGCACGTCGGCGGCGGCAAATTCCGCCAGTTTCTGGCGGCAGCCCCCGCAAGGCGTCAGGGGCACCGGCGCATCCGCGATGATCGCCACCTCGGCGATCTCCGTGTCACCACCGGCCACCATCGCTGCGATGGCGCCGGCTTCGGCGCAGGTGCCCTCAGGGTAGGCCACATTCTCGACATTCACGCCCAGATAGACCCGGCCGGACGCGGCGCGGATCGCCGCCCCCACCTTGAAGTTCGAATAAGGCGCATAAGCGCGCTCGCGAATGGCGCGGGCTTCGTCGACGAGGGTCATTTCCGGTCTCCCCAAGATATCTGCCAGACTGTCGCGCGATGGACGATGCGTTGCAAGGGGCGGCGGCACATGCCGGGCTTCACTCAGCCCCTCAGCCCGCGAAAGAGCAATTGCCACAGGGATCGTTTCGGGGGCAGAGTGGCCAGGCGCAGAGCGCCCTTGTCCATTGCCGGGTTAAATGGTTGAAAGGTGCCGCGCCAAGATAGTTTAATACTAAACAATCTCTGGGGGAGGAGAGCGACATGGACGAAACACGGCAGGACAGCACCCGTCAGGCGGCGCTGGATTATCATGAGTTTCCGCGCCCCGGAAAGCTGGCGATCCAGGCCACCAAGCCACTGGCCAACGGCCGCGATCTGGCCCGCGCCTATTCCCCCGGCGTGGCCGAGGCCTGCCTTGAGATCAAGGCCGACCCCGCCACGGCAGCCCGCTATACCGCGCGCGGCAATCTGGTGGCCGTCGTGTCCAACGGCTCGGCCGTCTTGGGGCTTGGCAATATCGGGGCGCTGGCGTCAAAACCGGTGATGGAGGGCAAGGCCGTCCTCTTCAAGAAATTCGCCAATATCGACTGCTTCGATATCGAGGTGAACGAGTCCGACCCCGAAAAACTCGCCGAGATCGTCTGCGCGCTGGAACCCTCGTTCGGGGCGATCAACCTGGAGGACATCAAGGCACCCGATTGTTTCATCGTCGAAAAGCTGTGCCGCGAGCGCATGAATATCCCCGTTTTCCACGACGATCAGCATGGCACCGCCATCGTCGTGGGCGCCGCGGCCACCAACGCGCTGAAGGTGACGGGCAAGGCGTTCGAGCAGATCAAGGTCGTCAGCACTGGCGGCGGCGCGGCGGGCATCGCCTGCCTCAACATGCTGCTGAAGCTGGGCGTGCGGCGCGAGAACGTCTTTCTCTGCGATCTGGCGGGGCTTGTGCATGAGGGCCGCGCAGAAGAGATGACCCCGCAAAAGGCCGAATATGCGCAACCCGGCGGCCCGCGGGGCCTGGCTGACGTGATTGAGGGCGCCGACCTTTTCCTGGGCCTCTCCGGCCCCGGCGTACTGACACCCGACATGGTCGCCCGCATGGCCAAGCAGCCCATCATCTTTGCGCTGGCCAACCCCACACCCGAGATTATGCCGGATGAGGCCCGCGCCGTGGCGCCTGATGCCATCATCGCCACGGGCCGCAGCGATTATCCCAATCAGGTCAACAACGTGCTCTGCTTTCCGTTCATCTTCCGGGGTGCGCTGGATGCCGGTGCGACCAGTATCAACGATGAGATGGAGCTGGCCTGCATCGAGGGCATCGCGGCCCTGGCCCGCGCGACGACCTCGGCCGAGGCCGCCGCCGCCTATCAGGGCGAAAGCCTGACCTTCGGCACCGATTACCTGATCCCCAAACCCTTCGACCCGCGCCTGATGGGCGTCGTCGCCTCGGCCGTGGCCCGCGCGGCGATGGACACAGGCGTCGCCACGCGGCCCATCGAAAACCTGACAGGCTACAAGCAGATGCTGGACGGCTCGGTGTTCAAATCCGCCCTGCTGATGCGCCCGGTCTTTCAGGCCGCAGCCACGGCGGAACGCCGGATCGTCTTTACCGAGGGCGAGGATGAGCGCGTGCTGCGCGCCGCCAACGCGATGATCGAAGAGACCACCGACAAGCCCATCCTGATCGGCCGCCCCGAGGTCGTCGAGATGCGCTGTGAGAGGGCCGGTCTGCCGATCCGCCCGGGCCACGATTTCGATCTGGTGAACCCCGAGAACGATCCGCGCTACCGCGAATATTGGGGCGATTATCACAGCCTGATGGCCCGGCGCGGGGTCACGCCCGACATCGCCCGCGCGGTGATGCGCACCAACACAACCGCCATCGGCGCGATCATGGTGCATCGCGGCGAGGCTGACAGCATGATCTGCGGAACCTTCGGCCAATACTTATGGCACCTCAATTATGTGCGCCAGATCCTGGCCCGCGACGGGTTGCGCCCCACCGGCGCGCTCAGCCTCATGATCCTTGAGGACGGGCCACTTTTCGTGGCCGACACCCAGGTCCACCCCGAACCGACGCCCGAAGAGATCGCCGATGTGGCCATGGGGGCAGCGCGGCATGCCCGGCGCTTTGGCATCACACCGCAGGTAGCGCTTTGTTCACACAGCCAGTTCGGCAATCTGGACTGCGACACCGGCCAGCGGATGCGTGCGGCGATGGCGCTTTTGGATCAGCGTGAACCCGATTTCGCCTATGAGGGCGAGATGCATATCGATGCCGCGCTCGACCCCGAACTGCGCGCGCGCATCTTTCCCGACAGCCGGTTTGAGGGGGTGGCGAATGTGCTGATCTTCGCCAATACCGATGCCGCCTCGGGGGTGCGCAACATCCTCAAGATGAAGGCCAGCGGCCTGGAGGTCGGCCCCATTTTGATGGGCATGGGCAACAAAGCCCATATCGTAACGCCCTCGATCACCGCGCGCGGATTGCTGAACATGTCGGCCGTCGCCGGCACGCCGGTGGCGCATTACGGGTGATCCGCTGGGCCGGCCATATCCTGGTTATCGCGCTGCTGACGGTGCTGACGCAGTTGGGCGGTTTGGCCTGGCTTTTTGCGCTAACCTTCCGCCGGCGCTTCCTTGCTTTCGCTCTGGCCTACGGCACGCTTTGGGGCCTGGCGATGGCCACCGCGCCGCTATCTGGTCGCGTGCCTCTGCCCTGCTCTGGCGGCCCGCTTGTCATGCAATCGATCCTCTATTGCGCGCTCAACCGCCATTACGTCACGCCCGAGCTGCGCGATGCAGCTCAGGATCTGGCGCGCCAGATGGACACCCGGTTTCCCGGCACAGTCACCCTTGCGCTGGACGGTAACTTCCCCTTTGGCGACGGCTTTCCACTGCTGCCGCATCTGTCGCATGACGATGGCCAAAAGCTGGATCTGGCGTTCTATTATACCGACGCATCGGGTGCCTATCTGCCCGGGCGCGCCCGGTCCCCCATCGGGTACTTTGCGTTCGAACAGGGGCCAACCGATTGCCCGCCAGCCTTCCCAACGCTTCGCTGGAACCTCGACTGGCTGCAACCGCTTTTCCGCGACCGCCCTCTTGACCCTGACCGCACCCGCGCGGTCCTTGTCCTTCTGGCCGAGGACCCCCGGATCGGGCGCATCTTCGTCGAACCGCACCTGGCCCGCCGCCTGGCCGTGGCCGACCCGAAGATCCGCTTCCAGGGCTGCCGCGCGGCCCGGCATGACGATCACATCCACATTCAGCTTTAGCGCAAACAACCCTCCCCACGCTTGCCCGAAAGCCACGCCGGGCGTAACACCTGAGAAAACGAGGGAGGGACCAAGATGGCTTACGCCGATATCCACGCGCGCTCGATCGCCGATCCGAATGGTTTCTGGATAGAGACGGCCGAGGCCATCGATTGGGTCAAGAAACCTTCGAAGGCGCTTTTTGACGACAAGGCCCCTTTCTATGAATGGTTTGCCGATGGCGAGCTAAACGGTTGCTGGAACGCGGTTGACCGCCATATCGAGGCCGGCCACGGCGACCGTCTGGCGATCATCTATGACAGCCCGGTCACCCATACCAAGCGCGAAATCACCTATTCTGAGCTGCAGACACGCGTCGCCGCCCTCGCGGGCGCCCTCGCCGCCCGTGGGATCGGCAAGGGCGACCGCGTCATCATCTACATGCCGATGGTGCCCGAAGCGCTGGAAGCCATGCTGGCCTGCGCGCGGCTTGGGGCGATCCATTCGGTCGTCTTCGGCGGCTTCGCGGCGCACGAGCTGGCCGTGCGGATCGATGATGCGACGCCAAAGGCGATCCTGGCCGCCTCCTGCGGGGTCGAGCCCGGGCGCGTGGTGCACTACAAGCCCTTGCTCGACGCCGCCATCGATCAGGCCAGCCACAAACCCGACCTGGTCGTCATGCTGCAACGTGAACAGGAGCCGGCCAAACTGATCGAGGGCCGCGATGTCGACTGGTACGCCTTTCAGGCCGGCACCCAGCCCGCCGATTGCGTACCGGTCAAGGGCAACCACCCGGCCTATATCCTCTACACCTCGGGCACGACCGGCCAGCCGAAGGGCGTGGTCCGCCCCACGGCCGGGCACCTAGTGGCGCTGAACTGGACGATGAAGAACATCTACGGCGTGAGCCCTGGCGAGGTGTTCTGGGCCGCGTCCGATGTCGGCTGGGTCGTCGGCCACAGCTATATCTGCTATGGGCCGCTGGTGCATGGCAACACGACCGTCGTGTTCGAAGGCAAGCCCATCGGTACGCCCGATGCGGGCACCTTCTGGCGCGTGATTTCGGAACACAATGTCCGCAGCTTTTTCACCGCCCCCACCGCCTTCCGCGCCATCAAACGCGAAGACCCCAAAGGCGAATTCGTGCAAAAGTACGACCTGTCGTGCCTGCGCGCCCTCTACCTGGCCGGTGAACGCGCCGACCCCGATACGATCCGCTGGGCCGAGGCGCAGCTGAACGTGCCCGTCATCGACCATTGGTGGCAGACGGAAACCGGCTGGGCCATTGCGGCGAACCCGATGGGGCTTGAGGCGATGCCGGTCAAGATCGGCAGCCCGTCGGTCGCCATGCCCGGCTATGATGTGCGCATTCTGGACGAGGCGGGCTATGAGGTGCCCCCCGGCACGCTTGGCGCCATCGCCATAAAGCTGCCCTTGCCGCCCGGCACGCTGCCCACCCTCTGGAATGCCGAGGCGCGGTTCGAGAAAAGCTATCTGACCCAGTATCCGGGCTATTACGAGACGGGTGATGCCGGGATGAAGGACGAAGACGGCTACCTCTATATCATGGCCCGCACCGACGACGTGATCAACGTGGCGGGCCACCGTCTATCCACCGGCGCGATGGAGGAGGTTTTGGCCAATCACCCCGACATTGCAGAATGCGCCGTGATCGGTGTGGCCGATCCCCTCAAAGGGCAACTGCCCATGGGGTTCGTCTGCCTGACCAAAGGCGTGAACCGCCCGCATGCCGAGATCACGCAAGAATGCGTGGCATTGGTCCGAGATCAGATTGGGCCTGTGGCAGCCTTCAAACTGGCAGTGGTGGTCGACAGATTGCCTAAGACACGCTCAGGCAAGATCCTTCGGGCAACGATGGCCAAGATCGCCGATGGCGAGGCGTTCAAGATGCCGGCCACCATCGACGACCCCGCGATCTTGGAGGAGATCAGGGGCGCGCTGATGTCTCTGGGATACGCAAAGGCCAGGTAGGTTCTGCTTGCCGAAAGAAGATCTCAGACAAGCCCGCTGATCCAGCTCGGCACGATGTCGGTGGCCCGCCCCAGGCGAACCTCATCAAACCGGTCTGACACGTCCGACCGCTCAAGATTCAGCTCGACGCAATGCGCCCCGACCATGCGCGCCGCCTCGACAAATCCGGCAGCGGGCCAGACTTGCCCCGACGTGCCAATCGCCGCGAAGAGGCGGCAGTCTGAAAGCGCGTCCTCGATCTTCTCCATATGATAGGGGATCTCGCCGAACCACACGATATCGGGCCGTGTCGACGGCGCGTCGCAGTCCGGACAGCGATCTTCCGGCGTCATGACCAGCGGCGCGGTCCAGGTTGCCCGACAGGCCGCGCAGAGGGCTTGCGACAATTGCCCGTGCATATGCAGCACATTCCGGCTGCCTGCCCTTTCATGCAGATCATCAACATTCTGCGTCACGATGAGGACGTCGCCGGATTTGCGTTTTTCGAACTCTGCCAAGGCAAAATGCGCCGCATTTGGGCTAGATTCTTGCGCATTCGCCCGCCTGGCATTGTAGAATTCATGCACAAGCGCGGGGTTTTCAATGAATCCCTCGGGCGTGGCAACCTTGCTCAGATCGAACCTCGTCCAAAGCCCGTCCTTGTCGCGAAACGTCCCCAGCCCGCTTTCCGCAGAGATGCCCGCTCCGGTCAGGATGACGATGTCAGCCATGGGTGGGTCCGATGCCCGACTTAGGCCTTACGAGCAAAACGCCTCGGCGGTCTCACCAAAGGATCGGTAGCGCTGCCAGAATTCCTCATCATTGCGGCGGTCCGACTGGCGCACTTCCTGCGCCATGTGGGGGTCGCGAAAGAACTTCGCGGCCCGGCTTTGCTCACGCCGCGACAGCGTCATGTCGGCGGCCTGCTGAATGCAGCCGCAAAGCGCGCGATTGCCGGCCGCACGGTCAGACCGCACACAGGCCCGCTCAATCGGCCCCGCAAAGGCCGGTGCCGCGGTGAGCACCAGAAGTGCCGCCAAAATCAGATGTCTCATTCACTGCCTCGTGTCCCAAAGCCCCAGCGGTTCTTCCGCATCTCGGCCATCGCCTTATCGGCGGGATTATGCCTGTTTTCCGGGGGCATTTCAATTGCCAGACCGCCGCAGCCGGTTGTCACAAGCAGATGGGTCTGTACCGTCGTGACACACAATCTCTGCCCTTGATCCCGCCGCTCGGGCAGACGACACCGATCTAAGCAAGAACATGAAACCCCGGCATGTCCGGCGCGCTGGCGGGCTCAGCGGTCACCTCATCGACCGCGGCAAAGCGTGGCCCCCGGCCCAGCGCCGACAGCATCTCGGCCACATCCGCCTCATCCCCTGAGATCAGCGCCGCGACCGACCCGTCCGCCTCATTCCTGACCCACCCCTCAAGACCCAACCCCACGGCCCGCCCCTTCGCCCAGGCCCGAAACCCCACGCCTTGCACCCGCCCCCTAATCCGCACCTGCTTTGTGACCATTGTCATGAAAGCCTCCGTTTCTGCGCTCTACGCCAGTCTCGCAGAAACCCTCGCGCTCCAACAGATCAAGCGGGGCCGCCCGCATTCTGGCCATTGACCGTAGCGCACTTCCGCCTCATATCCCTTCCCCATGACAGACCTTTCGCGCATCCGCAATTTCTCGATCGTGGCCCATATCGACCACGGCAAATCCACGCTGGCCGACCGGCTGATCCAGCTGACCGGCACCGTGGCCGAACGCGATATGAAGGCCCAGATGCTCGACAGCATGGATATCGAGCGCGAGCGCGGCATCACCATCAAGGCCAACACGGTCCGCATCGAATACCCCGCCCAGGACGGCCAGACCTATATCCTGAACCTCATCGACACCCCCGGCCATGTCGACTTCGCCTATGAGGTCTCGCGCTCCATGCGCGCCGTCGAAGGCTCGCTTCTGGTCGTCGACGCCACCCAAGGGGTCGAGGCGCAGACCCTGGCCAATGTCTACCAGGCCATCGACGCCGATCACGAAATCGTCCCGGTCCTCAACAAGATCGACCTGCCCGCCTCGGAACCCGACCGCGTGAAGGAGCAGATCGAGGATGTCATCGGCCTCGACGCCCATGACGCGATTGAGATCAGCGCCAAGACGGGCCTCGGCATCCCCGACGTGCTGGAGGCCATCGTCACCCGCCTGCCGCCCCCCAAGGGCCAGCGTGACGCACCGCTCAAAGCCATGCTGGTCGACAGCTGGTATGACCCCTATCTGGGCGTCGTCGTCATGATCCGCGTCATCGACGGCGTCATCAAGAAGAACGACCGCATCAAGATGATGCAGACAGGTGCTGTCTACGGCGTCGACAAGCTGGCCGTCCTCAAACCCCAGATGGTCGATATTGCCGAGCTTGGCCCAGGCGAGATCGGCATCTTCACCGGCAGCATCAAACAAGTCCGCGACACCCGCGTCGGCGACACTATCACGCATGAGAAAAAGGGCACTGACACGCCCCTGCCGGGGTTCAAACCCTCGGTCCCCGTCGTCTTCTGCGGCCTCTTCCCGGTCGATGCGAACGACTTCGAAGACCTGCGCGACGCGATCGAGAAACTCGCCCTCAACGATGCCTCCTTCACGTCCGAGATGGAGACATCGGCCGCCCTCGGCTTCGGCTTCCGCTGCGGCTTCCTCGGGCTCCTCCACCTTGAGGTCATCCGCGACCGCCTGGAACGCGAATATGATATCGACCTGATCACCACCGCGCCCTCGGTCGTCTACCACATCCACATGCGCGACGGCACGATGACCGAGCTTCACAACCCCGCCGACATGCCCGACCTCACCCATGTCGACCATATCGAGGAACCGCGCATCAAGGCGACCATCCTGGTCCCCGACGATTACCTGGGCGACGTCCTGAAACTCTGCCAGGACCGCCGCGGCATCCAGCAGGAGCTGACCTATGCAGGCACCCGCGCGCTGGTCGTCTACGACCTGCCGCTGAACGAGGTCGTGTTCGACTTCTACGACCGGCTGAAATCGGTCACCAAGGGCTATGCCAGCTTCGACTACCAGATGATCGGCTATCGTGAAGATGCGCTGGTCAAGATGTCGATCCTGGTCAATGACGAACCCGTCGACGCGCTCAGCATGATGGTCCACCGCGACCGGGCCGAGATGCGCGGCCGCGCCATGGTGGAAAAGCTGAAAGAGCTGATCCCCCGCCACATGTTCAAAATCCCCATCCAGGCCGCCATCGGAGGCCGCATCATCGCGCGCGAGACGATCTCGGCCATGCGCAAGGACGTGACCGCGAAATGCTATGGCGGAGACGTCACCCGCAAGAAGAAGCTGCTTGAGAAGCAGAAAGCTGGTAAGAAGAAGATGCGCCAGTTCGGGAAGGTGGAGATTCCGCAGCAGGCGTTTATTAACGCGTTGAAGATGGACTCCTGACGCGCATCGGGTTATTTTGGTTCAATGAACAGCGTCCCGCAAAAGCCCCTGATCCCGGAAGACGAGCTTCGCATTGCCGAGGCCCGCCTCGCCGCGTTCGACCGCGACGGTCTGGGCCATACACTCGACGCCGTTCGCGCCTGGGCCGCCGCGCGTGCCGAGGACCCGGACGCGCCATGCCCGCCACCTACACGGTCACGCTGACGCCCGGGGCGCTCTCGGACCTCGACCGCCTCGACCAGTTCCTCCGCGAAAAGAACCCCGCCGCCGCCAACCGAATGCTGGCGGCGTTCGACACCGCCTTCACGCGGCTTGCCGAGAACCCCTTCGATAGCCCCGCGATCCCCACCACCGAGTTGCGCGCAAGGATTGTGCGGTTTGGCAAGGGAGGATACGTTTGCCTTTATGAGATGCGCGGGCAAGCCGTGATGGTGGCGCGCCTATTCCATATGCGAGAGGATTGGAGTAAATAGAATGAGATAGTTTCTCTGGAGTTGATTGTATTAAGCAGTATTATTAGATGGTCAGAAGTCCAGATGCAGGATCGCGATTCTATCGTAGAGCAACTCAAGCGGAAGTTCCGTTAGGCGCAGCGCGACAAAACTGCGGATGCCGTCGTTCCCATAACACTTCGGCGACTTTATGCAGACGGAAGCGAATGCAAGACATCAGCAATCGGAACTGGATTTCTACTGAAATCATACAGCGGCAGCGGATGGTTTTTCGTTTCAAATTACCACAACCTTTCAGGTCTTGATTTAAGCGGAAAGGAACACGGAAAGTTCATACCCAATCATGTCGACGTTGTGTTTCGAACTCTTCGATCCACTGACGAAGGAGGCTTCCGAACTCGCGGACAGTGCACTCTGAGGTATAGGTTGTTGGATGAGGATGAGCGGCCCCTTTACTTCGATCTTGTCGACGACGATGAGGAAGCATTCAGGGCAGATATTGCGATCCTACCTGTTTCTATTCCGGAATCCCTTCTCGATGAGCCCGGATCAGAAATCTGCGTAGAGCACCAAGCGTTTTGGGAGTTTACTAGAGGAGCAGATACCTTTGTAGGCGAAGACTGTTTTGTAATTGGCTATCCTCGCGGTTTGCGAGGAGATAGCAGATACCCAATATGGAAGCGCGCGTCAATTGCCTCGGAGCCGGTCAATACATACCAAGGGAAGCTTGCGTTCCTGGTGGACACGGCAACACGGGAGGGAATGTCTGGCTCTCCCGTCATTGCAAGGAAACCGCGAGACATACGCCAAATGTCTCCTCATCACCTATCCGACCTGAGAGATCTCTTTGACGAGCATCTAATCGGTGTCTACTCGGGGAGGGAAGGCACCGATGAGCTCGGAGTCCAGCTCGGCATGGTTTGGCACTCTGAGTTAATTGAAATTCTGATATCGAAAATAGGCGCGAGCTACGTTGCTGAAAACGCGACTTTCATTGAGCAAGCATAGTATAGCTGCCCATACCGTCCCCAATGTCCCGCCCGGCGGCACGCCGGGCAGCGCCCGAACCGCCCCCACGGGGCGGGCGCCTCTCGCCCACCCCTCGGTCCGGGCGCCGCCCTTAGCTCTGTTGACCAACCATAAGAAACCCGCTTCCCGCTCCCCGGCCCGATCCTTGCGGATGGGCTCCGCCCGTTCACGGGCGAAATCGTCCACAGGACGATTTCCGGGAAGCCCGCTCACCGTTCGGAGTTTCGAACCGTCCACAGGACGGTCCGATCCGGCGCAAGCGCCGGACCACTCCTCACCCCCTCAGTCCGGGCGCCACCCTCAACTCTGCCGATCAACCACAAGAAACCCGCTTCCCGCCCCCCGGTCCGATCCTTGCAGATCGGGCACCCGGGCCGGGGTCATTTCGGTCAGGCTGGCGGCCAGCATGGCGTCTCCCGTCACACCCAAGGGCCAGCTTGCCCCAGAAAGGGTTAACATCGCCAGAGTGCACCGGCGGTGCACACTTGGTGCACATCCGGTGCACAGGTTGTGCCGGGGTCTAAAGGGGTCGGTTAACCCTCGGGCCGAAGGTCAGAACAGCCCGTCGCCGCCCTGCCGGTCTTCCACGATCTCATCGGCCACAACCACGCCCGCGCCCACCAGCGCCGCCGCGCAGCCCGACAGCCCCGTGACCGCCATCAGCATCGCCAGAGCCACCCAAATTTTCGTTCGCATACCATCCCTCCTATGCATCCGGCCCAGCACGAACCATCGCGGCATGGGTGTCAAGGTGGCGAGGCGATACAGACGAAAAGCGGCGGGCTCTGTCACATTCCGGTAGCGCCCAAGCGGTAATCTCAGCAGCACGAATTCCGACGCCGCCCCCTGGCGCCACGGATGCCCCGCCTTGCCCGTTTCGCGGGCATTTTCGCCTTGCAGTCAGATTTCAGCGCTCCTATACAGCACCCAGTGTCGCGGGGTGGAGCAGCCCGGTAGCTCGTCAGGCTCATAACCTGAAGGTCGTAGGTTCAAATCCTACCCCCGCAACCAAACCCCCGGAATCTCAGCGTTTTGCTGGCTTTGCGCCCTCTGTATGCGCCTCACACTTCCCGGCTGTTGCGCAGCGCGCGCAGCTCGGTCGGGTCGGCGGCGGGGAAGGTGTTTTGCTGGACTTTTTCGGCGACCATGGACTCACGCCGGTTGAGGAAAGCCTGCGCGGCCGCGGCATATTGCAGGCTGAAAAGCCAGAGGCCCGCCAGGACGAGGAGGCCACTTTCGATCAGCTCGGCGCTGGAAAGCTCCAACGGTCGGACATCCATGAACGTGCTGAGAAACCACGAGAGCGCCAGGGCATAGAGCTGACCGAAGGCGAAGGGCACTCCGATCGCGAAAGTGGCGATGGTGGTGAACATCGAGATCACGAAAAGCCCGAAAAATCCCGCGCCGAAGCCCCAGAAGAAATCGAAATCTTCCACCTTCTCGCCCACGCCATACGAAGCGGCCGCCAACGGTACCAGCATGCCGGTGTGGAAGACCATGAAGACCAGCCCAAGGACCGCGAGGGTGTAGAGCAACGTCGAGGCGCCGGACAAAACATCAAGGTCGGAGACGTATTTCTTGCCGATCAAAAGTGAGTTGAGATCGCTGAACCCGTAGATGCTGAGCGTTACGATCAGCAGGCCGGCCAGCACGCTGAACAAGATGTAGACGATCTGAAAGAAGATGCCGTATTTGAAGCTGGCCACGATGAGGCGGTTGAAGACCGGCGGCGTCCAGACATCGCGCGCGGCCAGCCCCGCCCGGATCGCTGTGATGCTGGCGATGGTGGTTGCCATGATGGCCGAGATCAAGGCCCAGATCGACCCGATGAAGCCAAACCCGGTGATCATGAAAAACGCGAAAGCGCCGAGGAAGGGCAGCAGGATCATCAGGCGCCAGAGCACGGCGAAGGAGAGTGGGATCGATTGGAATATGAGCTTCACGGATAAAAGGCCTCTTGGAAAATCGGTCAATGCAGCCATGTTCCGGGATCACGGGGCCCGGGTCAATGCCGAGGTGGGATGATCTTCGGTGGGGTGGCGTTTGGCTGTCGCCTGGGCGCGGAACGGCCCGAGGGTAAACGGACCCCTTTTCGACCGTCCGCCCCGTCAACCGGGGCCCGTAACACCCGTTTCCGGATGTCACAAAGTGTGCACCGAATGTGCACCGGACGTGCACCGGCGGCGTCGGCCCCGAGGCGGGCGGCTGCGTTAACGATTGCGACCTCCGGCGCCTTCACGCGCCGTTAACCTTACCCGCGGCAGGGTCTGCAGATGTCGCGTTACCTCCGCCCCCGCATCCCCGGTGCAACGATCTTCTTCACGGTGGCTCTGGCCGACCGGGGGTCAGACCTTCTGGTGCGCGAGGTGGAGGTGTTGCGCGAGGCGGTTCGCGCGACGAAGGCCGAGCGGCCGTTCGGGATTGATGCGTGGGTGGTGTTGCCGGACCATTTCCATGCGGTGTGGACATTGCCGGAGGGGGATGCGGATTTTTCGGGGCGGATGGCGGCGATCAAGGCGCGGTTCACGCGGGCGTTGACCGGAGCGGACGACAAGGCGCCACACCGTAGGGTGGGGTTCCACCCCACCATGGCGCAAAGCCCCGATATGCGCGCGCGGGTCGGTGATGTGGACGGTGGGGTGAAACCCCACCCTACGTTGGCGGGGAGGCCGCGGACGAGATCGAAGGTGATGAAGGGTGACGGCCGGGTGTGGCAGCGCCGGTTCTGGGAGCACCATATCCGCGACGCCGCCGATTACGAGGCGCATGTGCGGTATTGTTGGGTGAACCCGGTGAAGCACGGGTTGGTCGAGGATATCGCCGATTGGCCGTATTCGTCGTGGCACCGGGACGGGCGGCCGGGCGTGGCGTAGGGTGGGGTTTTACCCCACCGTGGTTTGGGGATGTGATGGCGTTGGCAGTGGTGGGGTAGAACCCCACCCTACGATTGCTCGCTGAAGCGCACCCTACGCTTGCTGAACCCCGTCAAGCATGGGTTGGCGGAGCATCCCGACGATTGGCCATATTCGTCATGGCACCGGGACGGCGGCGATCCGACGTAGGGTGCGCTTCAGCGCACCATTTGCGGGTGGGGTTTATGGTATCGGGATGGGCGTTGGGATGATGCGATGGTCATGGTGCGCTGAAGCGCACCCTACGCTTGCTCCATCCCGGCATAGCGGTACGTGTCGGCACACAAGAGTCAGGGCAAGCTTCGAACTAAATTTGCTGACACATTAATCCCATGTCGTTCTAGCAGTTCGTCAATATCTTGCGTAGAAAGCCAGATTAAAAATCCCTTATCTACTACCGAAAGCCGAAGATTCGACTGATCATAATCAAGCACAAACGGCTTCACATTCTTTTTCGCCTGAAGGGCAGGTATTGACTGTAGTGCCTGGGTAACATTCCCTGGATTCAGTTCATGCCCTTTAGGATGAACGCTCTCAAGCGTTTCCCTTATATATCTATATTTTATTCCTGCCTCTAGATCTACTATAGAGCTTTTGAGAATCGGATAGAGTATCCATTTATACATCTCAAGAGCAGTATCCTGAAAGCCACCAGAAAAGTTATTCAAGAATGCTAAATAACGCGGGCCAGACTCGCGAACTACATCAGCAATGTACTCCTCAATCGGCTTTTTCAATATGAGTTGATAATTCTGATCTTGGCTATTGATTATCTGATTATCCTCACAAACGCGCCTACATGCCTCTTGCACAATATACACACTACCCAAGCTTACATCTGCAACTTTTGATTTAAAATCAATGGGAAAGGATACGTTTAGAAGTTGCTCACCCTTAGATATCACCTCATATAACTCATGAGATTTCCAAGCATCTGCGTCTACTGAGATTACTCTACCAGAAAGATCGCCATTGAAGAGTATCAATCGATTCTCTTCCCGCCAAACCGCCACAATTACGAAGCAAATTCGCGATCTCTCATGAATAGTTTTTAAGAAAAAAGCATACTTCTCCTGGGTTTCCTGTGGAAGATAATGAAAGTCTTCTAGAACAATAAATTTTGAAAACTCAATCTGCGAGAGAGCGGAAACAAGATCGTTTGGATCTTCTGGATCGACTTCAATCGGGCGGAGTGTCTTCCTGACTTCTTGTGCGCTCTCCGAGCTGCTCTGAACTTCTGAACCTGCCTCACCAAAGCCGAGTGCTCTCAATTTCGCAGATACAACGGCCCGAAGCTTGAATCGTTGCTCAACCGTTTTCTCGGTTGTAACCTCGACCTTATATCCAGCTTCCTTTAGAATAGCCTCTGCTAGTTTTTCAAGCCCCCAACCATTCTGGCATTGGACCAGGATGAAGTCATGTTCAGAAAGGCAGTGCTTTCTTAGGCACGTCTTTCCCTGCTTAGAACTTCCATAGACAATTACATGCTTATCGACTGCAAGATTTGCAATGAACCTGTCATCTACCGTTTTTCTTTCGACGTAGTTTAAAGGTACGTCTCGACTAACTCCAAAGACATCCGATGTCCGGTGTTTCGTACTACTCATCAAATACCCTCTCAAATTCCCGCCATTCCCCCTTGGACATGCCGGAGTTCTCCTGAGTCACGCGCTCACCCGTTAACATTCTCTTAACGCACTCCACCGCCTTCGCCGACAGCGTCACGCCGCCCAGACGGTAATCCTCGAACGCGCGGTAGGCGAGGGGGACCCAGTCGCGGACCATCTCGCAGATCGCCTCGGCATAGACGCGGATCTCGTATTGCGCGTGGGCGTCGGCGCGCAGTCGCAGGAAGTGGAAGAGGTTGTGGAGGTCGGTTTTCCAGTACCATTGGGTGTAGATGTTGGCGGGCAGGTTCATCCGGGCGAGTTCGCGGGCGAGGCCCTGCTGACCTTCCTGAGACAGCATCGCCTCGTAATGGTCGTAGGCGCGGGTGGCGTCATCCTTCAGCATGTCAAGGACGCGGGCAGCCTCGTCGCCCGAAAGCGTCTCGCCCCGGCCCTGGTTGTTGACGGTCGACTGGGCGGCGAGGTGTTCGGGCGCGGGGATGTAGAACTCACGGTCGAGGATCGAGTAGCGGGCGGAGTATTCGTTGACGTTGGCAGTGCGGTGGCGGATCCACTGGCGGGCGACGAAGACCGGCAGCTTGACGTGAAGCTTGACCTCGCACATCTCGAACGGGGTCGAGTGCCAGTGGCGCATGAGGTAGCGGATCAGCCCCTCGTCGTTCTGGACGTGCTTGGTGCCGGCGCCGTAGCTGACCCGGGCGGCCTGGACGATGGCGCTGTCGTCGCCCATGTAATCAACCAGTCGGATGAAGCCATGGTCGAGCACCTCATGCGCGCGGTAAAGGTGCGCCTCGGCCCCTTCCGAGACGGCGCGGAGGGTCTGGCGCGGGGTGGCGCGTTGGGCTTCGATTTCGGCGCGTTGATCATCGGTCAGGGGCATGGGGCGGTCTCTCCGGCGGCTTGAGTCGGAGGCATACTATAGATGGCGGTGGGCGTGTGGGGAACCACAAGATACGCCAGGGCTGGCGGAATATGGCGGGCGTGCTAGGCTTTTGCAAACGAACAGGGAGCGACCGATGAAGATCAAGTATTTGCACACGATGGTGCGGGTGAAGGACCTCGATGCGTCAATTGCGTTCTACAAGCTTTTGGGGCTTGAGGAGACGCGGCGGTATGACAATGAGGGCGGGCGCTTCACGCTGGTTTTCATGGCGCCGCCGGGGCAGGAGGAATGCCCGGTCGAGCTGACGTATAATTGGGATGGGGATGAGGGGCTGCCGTCGGACAGCCGGCATTTCGGGCATCTGGCCTATTCGGTCGAGAATATCTACGAAATCTGCGCCCATTTGCAGGCCAATGGCGTGACGATCAATCGTCCGCCCCGCGACGGTCGGATGGCCTTCGTGCGGTCGCCCGACAACATCTCGGTCGAGCTTTTGCAGATGGGTGATGCGCTGGAGCCGGCCGAACCGTGGGCATCGATGGAGTCGACCGGGCATTGGTGAGGGCCTTCTGCCTCTGGTTCTGGCTGGCGGCGGCCCCTGCCGAGGCATGCCGCTTGGCATTGGCCTTGGGGTTTGACGTGTCGAGCTCGGTCGATGCGGCGGATTATGCGCTGCAGCGAGACGGCTTGATCGCGGCGCTGCGGCAGCCCGAGATCCGCGCGGCGTTTCTTGAGCCAGAAGCGCCAGTGGCGCTGGCCGTGTTTGAATGGGGCGGGCGGAGGCGTCAGATCATGGTTGCCGATTGGACCCTCATCGAGACGGAGAGCGACCTGGACGGTATCATCGCGGCCGTCGCCCGGCAGCACGGCCTGCAGCAATGGGAGCCCACGGCGATTGGGGCGGCATTGATCTACGCGCGTGACCTGTTCGACCGTGCTCCCGATTGCGCGATGCAGACCCTCGACATGTCAGGTGACGGGCGAAACAACGACTGGCTTGAGCCACGGCGAGTGTATGAGCGTGAGGATTTTGGCTCAATCCTGGTCAACGGATTGGCGATCGGTGGGCATGAGAGCGATATCGCGGCTTATTATGCGGCGAATGTGATCCGCGGGCCTGGGGCGTTTGTCGAGGTGGCCGAAAGCCATGAAGATTTCCCCCGCGCGATCCGCCGCAAGCTGGAGCGGGAGTTGGCCAGCCCGGTCTTTGGCCAAATCCGGGCAATGGAGGACCGCGGATGAGGGCGGTAGGGATTGCAGGCCTTCTGGCGATGGGTGCCGCGACCGCACAGGCGCAGACATCGTGCCGCCAATCGTTGATCCTGGCGATCGATATCTCGGCCTCGGTGGATGCGCAGGAGTATCGCCTGCAATCGGGTGGTCTGGCCTGGGCATTGCGCGACCCGGTGGTGCGCGGTGCGTTCCTGGACCGGTCCGGCCCGCCGGTTGCTTTGGCCGTGTTCGAATGGTCGGGGGCAAATTATCAGCGGCTGGTCGTGGACTGGACGATGGTTGACAGCCCCGAGACATTGGACCGGATCGCCTTTGCCATCGAACACAACCCCGTTCCGGGAGATCAGTCGACAACAGCGATCGGGGCCGCAATGCTCTACGCCGCCGAATTGACCGAGCGCGGCCCTGTCTGCACCGAGCGGACGCTGGATATCTCAGGGGACGGACAAAACAATGACTGGCCGCGCCCTGAAGATGCCCGATTGGACCCAAGGCTGAACGGCGTGACGATCAACGGGCTGGTGATTGGCGCGGATTTCCCGGTGGATCATGAGTTGAACCCCAACAGGATGGGCGCATTAACCAATTATTACGCCAACCGCGTGATCAAGGGCCAAGCGGCCTTTGTCGAGACGGCCGATGATTTCGAGGATTTCGGCAACGCGATGCGCCGCAAGCTGATCCGCGAATTGTCAACGATGATGCTGGGGGCGCTGGACGAAGACGCCCCCTCGTTTCGCTGAGGTTGGGGCGGGATAGGCAAATCTTCTGCGAAGATTTCGATCCGCGCGGGACGGCCGGAGTTGCATGCGGCAATTCTTCTGCGAAGAATTCTTCGGGCGTCGGAAAACTGGGCAGTCTAAATCGTTTCCGGATTTAGTGGGATCGCCAAAACCCTGCCGCGCTGCGCGCTCTCGGGCTTTTGGCGATAAGCTATTTCCGACTGTCCCGGAAACGCTCGAGAGATGTCCTGCCATCGCTTGTCGACTTCTGTCTCGATCATCAAAAACCCAAAACGCTTGCGGGCCTTGGTACAAGGCAACGCTTTATGCCCCACCATAACGTCGAAACGCTTCAGTAAATGTAACGGATCTGGTCAGCCCAATAGCGTTCGACCAGTCGCAAGGCGGCTGTCGTATCGTCAAGACGGCTGAGGTCGATCACACCCCGGGCTTCAAGCCCTTCAGCGTGGCGGGCGAAGAGGTCGGACACCAGATCGCGGACATTGCGGCCCTTTTCGGTCAGCTTGACGCGGACCGAGCGGCGGTCGACCTCGCACCTCTGATGGTGCATATAGCCCAGATCGACCAGCTTCTTCAGGTTGTAGCTGACATTCGAGCCTTGATAATAGCCGCGTGTCTTCAGCTCACCCGCCGTCACTTCCTGCTCGCCGATGTTGAACAGCAGCAATGCCTGGACCGAGTTGATCTCGAGAATGCCGACGCGTTCAAACTCATCCTTGATGACGTCGAGCAGCAGACGGTGCAACCGCTCAACCAGCGCAAGCGCCTCAAGATAGCCCGTGAGGTAACCCTGCCGCTCTGCCGACAGGACGGGGGTATTCATGCTCATACCGCTCTCCATCGAATGGTTCGTTGGAAGCGAAGTAAAGGGCAAACCCCCAATATTCCGTTAAAGACGCCTCGAATTGGAGTGGGTCGGCTCGGTATCGGCCGCAATGCGCGCAATCAAGGCGGCGAAAGGCCGAGGCGCGGGAGCCGTGCCCGTGACCCACTGGTAGAGGTCGTGATCGTTTTCAGCCAATAGATCGTCGTAGAGCGCAAGGTCGTCCGGCGACAGATCGGTCAGATGGGCATCCGCCCAATTGCCCAGGATCAGGTCCATCTCTTTCGTGCCGCGCCGCCAGGATCGCATGCGCAGCCGTTTCAACCTGTTTTCCGGCGCCTCGCTCACGCGTCTGACCCCCGGATAACGCTGCGCAGACGCTTTTCCATCAAGGCGATACGGTCAGCCATGCGGCCCATCTCGGCCCGCATGAGGCGCAGATCGGTCAGCACGGTCTCGACATCTTCGGGCACGGGTTCGATATCAGACTCAGGGTCGGCCACCCCCTCGCCCTCGCCCGTCAGAAGCCACATGAGCGAGACGTTCAAAAGCCCCGCCAGCATCTGCAGCCGGTTGGCGCGGGGTTCGGAGACATCATCCTCCCAGGCATGGATCGTCTTTTCCTTCACACCGATCTTGCGGGCCAGGTCAGCCTGGGACAGGCCCGCCGCGTCTCGCGCGCCTGCCAGCCTGTCGCCGAATGTCGCCCGTTCGTCGCTGAACCAGTCGCTCACGATACTCTCCCGACTTGATTGGTTTCAGGCGGCACCCTATGAGGAACCGCCCGCAACATCAAACGACAGGTGCGACCCATGGCGTTTCTTTCCGACACTCTGGCGCGGGTAAAGCCCTCGCCCACCATCGCGGTGACCACGCGCGCGGCGGAATTGAAGGCAGAGGGCCGCGATATCATCGGCCTCGGCGCGGGCGAGCCGGATTTCGACACGCCGGAGAACATCAAGGCGGCCGCCAAGCGGGCCATCGACGAGGGGCGCACGAAGTACACCGCCGTCGACGGCATCCCCGAATTGAAGCGCGCCATCGTGGCGAAATTCAAGCGCGAGAACGGGCTGGACTATGCGCCGTCACAGGTGACCGTGGGGACCGGCGGCAAGCAGGTGCTTTACAATGCCTTCATGGCGACGCTGAACCCTGGCGACGAGGTGATCATCCCCGCGCCCTATTGGGTCAGCTATCCCGACATGGTGCTTCTGGCGGGCGGAACGCCCGTGGTGGTCCAGGCGCCGACGCAGACCGGCTACAAGATCACGCCCGACCAGCTGGAGGCGGCGATTACACCGAAGACCAAGTGGTTCCTCTTCAACTCGCCCTCGAACCCGACCGGGGCGGGGTATTCGCGCGATGAGTTGAAGGCGCTGACCGATGGGCTGTTGCGGCATCCCCATGTCTGGGTGATGACGGACGATATGTATGAGCATCTGGTGTTCGGCGATTTCGTCTTCGCGACGCCGGCCGAGGTGGAGCCGGATTTGTATGACCGGACGCTGACGGTGAACGGAGTGTCGAAGGCCTATGCGATGACCGGCTGGCGGATCGGCTATGCGGCCGGGCCCGAGGCGCTGATCAGGGCGATGGGCAAGGTGCAGTCGCAAAGCACCTCGAACCCCTGTTCGGTCAGCCAATGGGCAGCGGTCGAGGCGCTGACCGGGAGCCAAGATTTTCTCGGGCCGAACAAGGCGCTCTTCCAACGGCGGCGCGATCTGGTCGTGGGGATGCTGAACGACGCGCCGGGGATCACCTGCCCCAAACCCGAAGGGGCGTTCTATGTCTATCCTTCGGTCGCCGGGTGCATCGGCAAAACCTCGGCCGGCGGCGTGAAGATCACCGATGACGAAGCCTTCGCGACGGCCCTTCTGGAGGAAACCGGCGTGGCCGTGGTCCATGGCGCGGCGTTCGGGTTGTCGCCCAACTTCCGGGTCAGCTACGCCACCTCGGACGACGCGTTGACCGAGGCCTGCACCCGGATCAAACGGTTCTGCGAGGGGCTGTCATGACGGGGTTTGCGACAGGCCGTGCGATGGCAAAAGCGGCGTCAGCGCCGCGCATCATAGTAGGATGTGACCGCAGATGACCGCCGACCTGCCCCCCTACTACTTCCGCGTCAAGGAGAACGGTGCACTGGTGTTCCGGGTCGATACCGAGAACCGGCAGCGGCGGCTGGAACTGGACCAGATCGCGACGATCAACATCAATAACGGTCAAGTCAAAGCGCAGGGCGATACCAAGCTGACGCCCGAGGATGAGGCGGCCATTGCAGCATGGATGCAGACCCGTGTCGCCAACCTGGCCGCCCGCGATGTCGATGACATCCACCGCGCCGTCGACCACCTGAACCTGACGGCGCATTGGGCGCAGGCCAGGGCAAGCGATGCGCAACTCGAGGAGGTGACCGACGCACTCCTCCTGGCGATGCACGACCTGCGGTCGGTTCTGGTGCGCAAGAAAGCCGATCGGCTGATGAAAGCTCAGAAACCGGGATCGTCCGACGATTAGAGCGGCGCCCGAAAAATCCGCATCACAGGTTTTGGCGATTTCGCTTTACGTCACGGCCCCTGCACGTACCGCAGGGCCACCCTGCCGTGCAGGGCCGCGCCAGAACCTGAGTGAAAGCAGCACAAAAGCCAGCGCGAGACCGACGACAAGCCCCATCCAGATACCGACACCATCCAGACCTAAGCTGAAGCCGAGAAAATAGCTGGTCGGGATGCCGATACCCCAATAGCTGAGCGCGGCGTAGATCATCGGGCGCCGCGTGTCCTGCACGCCGCGAAGCAGGCCAAGGGTCATGACCTGACCGGCATCGGCCAACTGGAACAGCGAGGCGACCGCCAGAAGGGTCACGCCGATGGCAACGATAGAAGGCGCCTTGGGGTCATCGGCATCGAGGAACAGCCACACCATCGGCTCGCCCAACGTCAGGAAGGCCGCCATCGTCAAAAGCGCGACGATCAGCGACAGGCCCATCACGGTGCCCGCCACACGCCTCAGGCCCGCCAGATCGCGCCGGCCATGGGCCTGGCCCGCCCGCACGGTGGCCGCGTTCGACAGGCCCAGATGGATCATGAAGAAGGCCGACACGATCTCAAGCGCGATGCCGTGGGCGGCCAGTTCAAGCGTGCCGACCCAGCCCATCATCAGCGCGGAGGCCGCGAAGAGGCCGCCTTCGGCAAGGCTGGTCAGACCAATCGGCCAGCCCAGCCGGAAAACCGCTGCAAAAGCCCCCCAATCGGGTTTCCAGAACCGGGTGAAAAGCGTGTAGCACCGCAGGGCAGGCAGCCAGGCGGCATAGCCCATAATCACGATCAGCGTGAAGACCTGCGTCGCAAGCGTTGCAATGGCTGCGCCTTGCACCCCAAGTTCCGGCGCGCCCCAATTGCCGAAGATGAAGGCCCAGTTGAAAAGCCCGTTCAGCACCGCCCCCGCGACCGTGGCCCAAAGCACGAATTGCGTCCGCTCCAACGCCGCGAGGTAGCTTTTCAGAACCATCACGATCAGGGCCGGAAAGACGCCCCAGCCCGCGATGCGCAGGTAGTCCTGGGTCATCACGGTCAGGTCCGGGTCCTGGCCCATACCGATCAAAAGCGGCCCCGAGAACCAGAGGGCCGGCATCACCACCGCGCCGAAGATCAGCGACAGCCAAAGCCCCATACGGGTAACCCGGCGCACCTCGGTTTCGTCACTGTTGGCGTTGGCCGCGGCAACCATCGGCATGACGGCCCAACCGAACCCCGAACCCACGATGAAAAGAATGAAGAAGGTGGTCGCCCCCAGAACCACGGCGGCCAGCGCCTCGACCGAGTACCAACCCAGCATGATCGTGTCGGTCATATGCATCGCAATCTGCGACAGGTGGCTGCCGATGATCGGCACCCCCAGCACCAAAAGGGCCCGCGCTTCGCGGGTAATGGCGGCAATGTTGCGCATGCGTTCAGCCTCTACGCCTTGCCGATGCGTGGGGCAATCGGCGGCATGATTTGGGCGCCCCGGGTTGCTTTCGGGCAACCAGGGCACGTTCAGGATCAGGTGAGCCCTATGCAGCGGTCTGATAGCACAATTTCGCCCCTAAAGCAGAGCGGTTGGGTCGGTTTGGTATCTGACCAGCTGGCTCGAAACTGAAGTTTGAAATCAGTTAAAGAGCAATGGAAATCACGAAAACACCAATCGATATTCCCTGTTCTCAGCCCTCGGCTGGAACTTTGCCGTTCGCCCAACTCAACAGGTGGTAATAATGCCGCGCCCGTACTTCAGGCCCTGAATGCATCGCCGACTTCTTATCGGCTTTGTGCGGATTATCCTCGTGATATTCGTCATAGGAAAGCCCGATCATGTGGCCAAATTCGTGAACTGAACTCAGATAGCCCTCCATCGAGGGCTCTCCCACGTTCCAAGCGGTATCGTGTGAGACGGGCTCGATCGAGGTGTTGTCGAGTTGAACGTCGCCGTCGAAAGCACTTGGGAAAACCTGAGCTCCACCCGGCAAGCTGAAAGCGGTTTTCTTGACGTCGATCTCAAAATGATCCCAGAGCCAGCCGCCTTCCTGGATATAAAAGTTGAAGGTCACGCTCATCGGGCAACCATCATTGAGGGTCCCTATGTTATGGCGGTTCCAAGCCTGGCGCACCTGCCTATGCCACGCGCGCATGTATTTCTGCTTTTCAGCGTCCGCCCAATCAGGGCTGTCTTTTGACCCCATGCGTTCGAAATGCGCCTTGGATCCGTCTTCGAAGAAGAACTGGATCTTCATGTAGGCTTCCAGATCCCATTGGCCGGAGTATCGCCTGATAAGCCTGGCATCGAACTTGCCCGGATAACTTTTATACGTCTCATCGGCGATCAACGTGTCGCCTGTCCGCACAACCATTCGTGGATCGTTGATAATAAGCCCCATAATACGCTCCGATTCAAAGTTTTGTCGAAGATTGCTCTACAAAGCGGGGTTGTCAACGCTCAGCCCTGCGCCCCCTCGAAAAGCCTTATGCATCGCTGAAGAAATGGAAACCGAAGCACCGCCCAGCCCCTTCGCGGGGGCCAGATGAATGCGGATTCGACGCCCACTTTGGTATGCCACCACAGCGCTCAGCGAAGTCTGGAGCGGGTTCGTTGGCCCATAGGCACGAATGTGCTCAAGGGGCCGGTCGCAGCTGAACGGGTCGCCTGGTCAGAGGATGTGTTCGGACTTATGGATCACGTGGCTCGCCTGACCCACGATCAAGGGGTCGGGGGCCTGTACGATCTTGGGGTCCTTGCCCGGATAATCGAGCGACGCCAGGAAATGGCGCATGCAGTTGAGGCGTGCGCGTTTCTTGTCGTTCGACTTGACGATCGTCCAAGGCGCATCGGCGGTGTCGGTGTAAAAGAACATCGCCTCCTTGGCTTGGGTGTAATCCTCCCATTTCTCAAGGCTGGCGCGGTCGATGGGCGACAGCTTCCAACGCTTGAGCGGGTCGGTCTCGCGGCTCTCAAACCGGCGGTGCTGTTCGTCCTGCGTGACTGAGAACCAGTATTTGTAAAGCCGAATGCCCGAGCGGACCAGCATCCGCTCGAACGCAGGCGCCTGGCGCATGAATTCAAGATACTCCGTCGGCGCGCAGAAGTTCATCACACGCTCGACCCCCGCGCGGTTGTACCACGAGCGGTCGTAGAAGACGATCTCGCCCGAGGTCGGCAAATGCTGGACATAGCGTTGGAAAAACCACTGCCCCCGCTCTTCGTCGGTAGGTTTGTTCAGCGCCACCACACGGGCCGTCCGCGGGTTCAGATGCTCGGTAAAGCGCTTGATCGTGCCGCCCTTCCCGGCCGCGTCGCGGCCTTCGAACAGCATCACGAACCGCTGGCCCGTCTCCTGCGCCCAAAGCTGCACCTTCAGCAATTCCGCCTGCAGTTTGGCCTTCTGCGCCTCGTAAGACCGGCGATGCAGTTTATCATCATAAGGGTACTTGCCAGATTCAAACGCCTGGACAATTTGGTCCCGGGTCACTTTGCCCGATCTTGGTTTACGCGCCTTCGGTGCCGGTGTCTTGTCAAGGCCGTTGGGTGTTGCAGGGGTTTGTACTGGCATGCTGATCTCTCCAAACTTCAAATGAGTCTAACATGCGCAGGACATCTTGCGCTTTGATCGGTGTCAAAAAATGGGAGGTGCTCGGTTTGCCCATCCGAAAGGCAAATCCGTGCTCAGGCCATTTGCGTCAAAAGCACGCCGGCGGCCATCAAAGCGATCCCGCCCGCCCGCGTCAGGCTGATCGGGTCGGGCCGCGCGCCCATCAAGCCGAAATGGTCGATCACGGCGGCCGAGATCAACTGCCCCAGCAGCACGAAGAACACCGCGTTCCCCACACCGAAATGCGGCGCGACCCAGGTGATTGAGATCACGTAGAACGCCACCAGAAGCCCCGCCAGAAACAGGTGTTTCGGTTGTGCGGGCGCTTTGGCCAAGGCCTCAGCCCCGCCTGTCAGGACCAGCATCGCCACCGCCCCCAGAAACGCCACCACGAACAAGATCACCGCCGCCGCCACGGGCGACCCGATCCGGCCGCCCAGTTGCGCGTTCAAAGCCGCCAGAAGCGGGATCCCAATTCCCGCAGCCAGCATGATGGCGGCGTAGCGAAACGTATCTGGCAGCATGACATCCCCCCTTTGCCGACCAAGATTAGGCGGGAACGCGCCGCCTGAACAGGTTTGATACGCATCAAGGCGATGCGTCGCCCAATGCGGCTATAATAAGGCTATCAATCGCCACGGGAGATTTCCATGAAGCTGCCTCTTGCCCTCATTCCCCTTCTTCTCGCCTCGCCCAGCTTTGGGCAGGATATTATCACCGGCGATGCCATGGAGGGGGCCGAGATCTTTGCCACCTACTGCGCCGCCTGCCACGGCGACGAGGGGCGTGGTGATGGCCGGATGGGGCCGGTTCTGTCGATCCAACCACCCGACTTGACGGCGCTTGCAGCCAGTAATGATGGCGTGTTTCCGGTTGAAACGACTGTCTTTCAGATCGATGGTCGCGACCCGCTTTTGGCCCATGGCGCCGAGATGCCGATTTTTGGCATGTTCTTCCAAGGCATGGACGCCGCCATCAAATCCGAGAGCGGCCAGCCCATCATAACCAGCCGTCAGATCGCCGATGTCGTGGCCTTTTTGCAAGAGATACAGGAGTGACGCGCCTCAGAGATGCGTATCGCAATGCGCAACCTCGTAGAGGTCCATATGCGGCAGGCCAGTAATGCGACCTGTATAGGTCGACAGGCAGGCCTCACTGACGCGCCTGTAAGGTGAGAACACGCCAACATCCCAGCGATGCACGTCGCCGTTGTCGCGGACGATTTCGATATAGTATTTCGGCGTTGCATAGCTGCCATTAAGCTCGGTGGTATCGACGCCCTGCACGATCTCCACCCGTTCCAATACCTCGGCATCGGCAGGCTCCGAATAATAAATGGCCGGAAGCGCCACCAGAAAGCCGATCAGACTGCCCATCAGCCAGCGTAGAAACCCAAATACTTTGAAGACATCGACACCTTCCAAATACGCCCTGATCATCAAACCTCCTTCGCATAAATCTACTATGTATATAGGATTAACATTCGAGATTTGAAGAGGACGGTGGGCGATTTCGGTTTGCTATGAGGGCGAAAGGCTCCGCTCAACAGCACGGCGCCTACGCATGTCGACCGAAGAAAACCCGTATTGCTTTGCAGTAAGGGCGGCTCCCGACCGAGGGCGGGGGAGAAGCCCCCGCCCGTGGGGGCGGTCGGGGGCTGCCCGGCGGTGCCACCGGGCGGAACATAGACTTGAATGCCATTTAGTTTTTGGAAAAGTCGTGGACAGGTTGTCAGATCCAAGCTTGTCTGGGTTAATCTAAAGACCGCCCAAGCGTATCCGCCATCGCAGACATACCGACCTTATTCGCAATGTCGTCGTGAATAACGTTTAGGGTCCTGACCCTAAACATCCAACTCCTCCACGAACCGCGCGTTTTCTTGGATGTACTGGAACCGCAGCTCGGGCTTTTTGCCCATTAGGCGCTCGACAAGGTCGCCGGTCTCTCCGGGCTCATCATCCACGATGCTCACCCGGATCAGCTTGCGGGTGGCGGGGTTCATGGTGGTTTCTTTCAGGTCCTTGGCATCCATCTCGCCCAGGCCCTTGAAGCGTTGCACATCGATCTTGCCCTTGCCACCCAGCCCTTCGGCCAGCACGCGCTCCTTCTCGGCATCGTCGGCCACATAGACGCGGCGCGCGCCTTGCGTCAGCCGGTAAAGCGGCGGGCAGGCCAGGTAGAGGTGGCCTTTGTCGATCAGCGGGCGCATCTGGGTGAAGAAGAAAGTCATCAGAAGCGAGGCGATATGCGCGCCGTCGACATCGGCGTCGGTCATGATGATGACCTTGTCATAGCGCAGATCGTCGATGTTAAAGCGCGTGCCCATGCCGACGCCCAGAGATTCGCAGATCGCGCTGATTTCGTCGTTTGAGTTCAGCTTGTTCGAGGCCGCGCCCAGCACGTTCAGGATCTTGCCCTTCAGCGGCAACAGCGCCTGGGTCTCGCGGCTGCGCGCGCCTTTGGCCGACCCGCCGGCCGAGTCACCCTCAACAATGAACAGCTCGGTCCCCTCGCGGGTTTTCGAGGTGCAGTCGGTCAGCTTGCCCGGCAGCCGCAGCTTCTTGGTGGCCGATTTGCGCGCGGTTTCCTTCTCGGCCCGGCGGCGCAGGCGTTCCTCGGCGCGCAACACCAGGAAATCGAGGATTGCCCCCGCGGATTTGGTGTCACCCGCCAGCCAGGTATCGAAATGATCGCGGACCGAGTTTTCGACCATCCGCTGCGCCTCAACCGTGGCCAGTCGGTCCTTGGTCTGGCCCACGAATTCCGGGTCGCGGATAAAGCACGAGACCAGGGCACCAGCGCCAGTGGTCAGGTCTTCGCGCGTGATCGTGCCGGCCTTCTTGTTGTTCACCCGTTCGCCGTAGGTCTTGATGCCTTTCAGGATCGCGGCCCAAAAGCCCGCCTCATGGGTGCCGCCCTCGGGCGTGGGCACAGTGTTGCAGTATGACTGGATGAACCCGTCGCGCGACGGCGTCCAGTTGATCGCCCAGTCGACCTTGCCGGGCACGCCGAACTTCTCGAACGAGACGCTGCCGGTGAAGGGCGCGTCGGCATAGGTGGTGGCGCCGTCCAAGACCTCGCGCAAGTAATCAGCCAGGCCGCCGGGAAAGTGGAATTTCGCCTCGGCCGGCGTTTCGCCATCATCGATCGCGGTCTTCCAGCGGATTTCGACGCCAGAGAACAGATAGGCCTTCGATCGCGCCATCTTGAACAGGCGCGCGGGCTTCAATTTCAGCGATCCGAAGATGTCGGGGTCGGGGTGGAACGTCACCGCCGTGCCGCGCCGATTGGGGGCCGCGCCGATCTTTTCCAGAGGGCCTTGCGGGATGCCGCGCGAGAACTCCATCGCGAAGAGTTCCTTGTTACGCGCGACCTCAACCCGCAGGTGATCGGACAGCGCATTGACCACCGACGAGCCGACGCCATGCAGGCCGCCGGAGGTCTGATAGCTGTCGCCCGAGAATTTGCCGCCCGCATTCAGGGTGCAGAAGATGATCTCCAGCGCCGATTTTGACGGATCTTTCGGGTGCGGCCCGGTGGGGATGCCGCGGCCATTGTCGCGCACCGACACATGACCGTTTTCATGCAGCTCGACCTCGATCCAGGTGGCGTGGCCGGCGACCGCCTCATCCATCGAGTTATCGATGATCTCGGCCACCATGTGATGCAGCGCGCGATCATCCTTGCCGCCGATATACATGCCAGGCCGCAGGCGGACATGCTCCATATCCTCCAGAACCTGGATCGAGGAGGCATTGTAATCGTCCGGCTGGTTGGAAAAGATGTCATTCGGCATCGGGGGGCTACTCATGTGATTTGAACCCCAGCATTAGAGCATGGTGGTCCTGCAGGGGCAAGATTTAGCGTAAGCTACCCTTGGTCGCGCAGCCACTCGGCCAGTGCGACTTCGTCGAGCAGCCCTTGCGCGGCACGGATGATGATCTGGCCGATTTCGTCTTGTGACAAGGTCGGCTCTGCCAAGCCATGCAGATCCAGGCAGGTTTGCATAACGCGAAAGGCTGTACGCTTGTTGCCGTCGTTAAAGCAATGACCTTGCGCCACGGCAACGCAATACGCTGCGGCCAGATCGTAGATATCAGTGACGAGGCCGTAAGACACCCGATTTTCAACCCGCGCCAACGCACCTTCAAGGGATTTGTCGCGCGCGCGGCCCTCCAACTCGCCCGGATTGAGAATGGCGTCATGGATCGCCTCGACCAGATCGGTCGGCAGAAGGATATAAGGCATCGGCCGGTCTTATTTGTCGCGCAGGTAATCCAAAACAGGCTGCGCCCGCTCTTTCGTGCGGGCCAGGCTTTCCATCAGCTCTTCGCGCGTCGCATAGCGATGCCCATCCAACCCCGGCGCTGCCTCGGCGGGTACGAAGTAGCCGACCAACGCGGAATTCTTCAGGATCGCCACCGGCTTACCGCCCGAGCGTTCCAGCACCTTATGCGGCTCGCGCATTTCGGTCATCGTGGCGATGTGGTTTGTCAGCAGGCGGGTCATGGGGCGATCTCCGTTGTAGTGTGCATTACAATATACATTTGAAAGCTTAATATCAATCCTATTGCGGAACCCGGCTATAGAGCTGTTGGCAGCGGTTTGTTGAGGGACAGCAGGCCGGACAGTACCGTCAGAGCGGTTCCGCATTCCGCGCGGCCATCATCTGCTGGAAGGCCGGCCGGGCCTGGCAGGCCTTCAGCCATGCCTCGACTGCCGGGAACTCTCCGACCAATGTGGGGTGCGCTTGGGCGTAGCGGATGATTTCGGCCATGTTGATATCGGCCACCGTAAAGCGCCCGCCCACCAGATGCCCGGCGTCTGCCAGATGCCCTTCGAGCACCCGCAAGGGGCGGCGTAGCGCCTCGGCGGCTGCGGTCACTTCGGGCGCGTCGCCACGGCCCTCGGCTTGCGCATAGAGGATGACCAGCGCCGTGCCCTCAATGGCCGTCGCGCCATAGAGCGCCCATTGCATCATCTGCGCCTCTTCGCGCGCATCGGCGGGCGCCAGTGATCCGCCCTGCTTCTTCGCAAGATAGAGGTTGATCGCCAGCGACTCGGTCAGAACGAACCCGTCATCATCCATCGCAGGGATCGCGCCCGTTGACGTCACCGCCAGATACTCGGGCGAGGTCGTGTTCAAAGGCGCCTCCGGCGCGGCAGGATCGTCCAGCCGATACCCTTGGATCACGGGCACCTGCGCCACCTCCAAGCCCAGCTCATGACAGAGCCAGATATTGCGCGCGGCACGGCTGCGCAGAACGCCGTAGATGGTCAGCATGACGATATCCTTTCCTCGAACATCTGCGATCAAATGGCCAAATCCCCGCAATGTCCATCCGGCCTTTGCAATCGACCGCCGAGCGAACAGGATCGGTCTGGTCCTCGGGCGTCGCGCGCCTTATGTTGCGCGAACACACGGCAAGGGCGGACATGCGGCGGATCTTGGGCGGAACAGCGGGTATCTGGATGTTGGCGGGCGCGGCCCATGCGCATCCGCATATCTTCGTCGATACCGGCCTGCATCCGGTCTTTGACGATCAGGGCTTGCTGGCTGCGATCCGCGTGGTCTGGAGTTATGATGAGATGTTCTCGCTCCTCATCCTTGAGGACAAGGGCCTCGACCCCGATTACGACGGCGTCCTGACCGAGGCCGAAACCCAGGCCCTGAACGGCTTCGATATGCAATGGATCGACGGCTATGAGGGCGATGTCTACGGGCTTTTGGGCGGCGTGGTCCTTGGCCTGTCGGGCCCGCTGGAACACACCGCCGACATGGTCGACGGACGCATCGTCAGCACCCATCTGCGGGCGCTGGACAAGCGGATCGATGTGGGCGGCCAGCCGGTGATCTTTCAGGCCTACGACCCGACATTCTACACCGCCTACCACATCACCCTGCCGACCCGCATCGAGGGCCGCGATGGGTGCAGCGCCAAGGTGTTTTTGCCCAATCTCGACGAGGCCAACCAGATTTTGCTGGATGCCATTTCCGAGGTTGGGGCGGATGAGAATATCGAAGACTATGACTTTCCCGCTGTCGGCGCCGATTTTGCCGAAGAGATCAGGCTGACATGCGCACCGCTCTCGCAATAGTTCTGCTGGTTGTTGTCGGCGGCGTGGCGCTGCTCTGGGCCGTTGGCGGGTTTGACCAGCTGGCTGCTTGGGCAATTGAGCGTCAGCGCGAGACGCAAAACCAGATGGCGCGGGGGTTGCGGGCCTTGCGCGGCGGACAGCCGGGGGCCTTGGCCGCCCTTCTGGGCCTGGCTTTCGCCTATGGCTTTTTCCACGCCGCGGGCCCGGGCCATGGCAAGGTGCTGATCGGCGGTTACGGCGTGGCCAGCCAAGTGCGGCTCTGGCCCCTGGTACTCATCGCGCTGGCCTCATCCCTGGCGCAGGCGACAACGGCGGTGGCGCTGGTCTATGCAGGGGTCCTCGCCTTCGACTGGAGCCGCGAGAATATCACCGGCGTGACCGAGGCCTGGCTGGCGCCGATCTCATACGCCGCGATCGGGACGATCGGCCTTTGGCTGGTCTGGCGCGGTGCCCGGCGCGCTTTCAGGAAGACCCATGGCGGGCACACCCATGGGCCGACCTGCAACCATGCCCATGGCCCGTCGGCCGAGGATGTGGCGGCGGTGCATGGCTGGCGTGATGCGGCCCTGCTGATCGGGGGGATCGCAATCCGCCCCTGCACGGGCGCGCTGTTTCTTCTGATCCTGACATGGTCGATGTCGATCCCGCTGGCGGGTATTCTGGGGGCCTATGCGATGGGCCTCGGCACCGCCACGATCACCATCGCGGTCGCCATGGGGGCGGTCTGGTTCCGCTCGGGCCTGATCGGATCGCTTGCCGACAGCACGCTGACCCGTCGGGCCATCCCGATTGTCGAAGTGCTGGCCGGTCTTGTCGTCACACTCGTGGCATTGCAGCTTTTCCTGCGGGCCGTCTGACTGGCGCCAGGTCAGTGCAATGGCCTGCCTTCGGCTTCTGGGCCCTCATCCTCGTCGGTCTCGTCAGTAGGGATTGCATAGGAGCCGGTCAGCCAGCGGCCCAGATCGACATCGGCACAGCGGCGCGAGCAGAAGGGGCGGTATTTCGCATCCGTTTCCTTTTGGCAGATCGGGCAGGTCATTTCAGGGCCTCGGTCAGTGGCAGGCGTTCGCGTTTGCGTTGCAGTTCAAAATGGCCCAGAGGCGTCCAGCCGACAAGGGCGGTGTCGATGGGATCGGACTTGAACGCCGCCCGCAGCGCGCCCTCGACCGCACGGCGATCGTTCTTGGGCAAGGGCGCGAGGTCGAGCGTGATCTGCCCACCGAGACCGCGCAGGCGCAGTTGACGGGGCAGCTCCTTGGCCGCAGCCAGATTGGCCTTGAGCGCAGCGGCAGGCGAGGTGTCGGCCCCGGTATTGACGTCAACCGCGACAAGGGCGCGGGTCGGTTCGACCCAGATTGAGGCGCCCTGCCCCAGCGGCACATGGGCCTGGCGCAAGCCCTCCACGGCGTCGAGCACGCCATGGTCGGCAAAGGCGGTTTTGCCGCTTGCGACCTCATCCGGCGCCGGCTCGGCCCAGTCGCGCCACGCCAGATCGTGGGGGCCGGGACCGTCGAGCAGGTGTTCGGGCTGGGCGCCGTCCTCGGCCAGAATGCGGGCGGCAAGATCGCGCATGAGGGCGATATCCTGGGCGACCTCGTCCTCATCGGCGTGCTGGGCGGCAGAGCGCAGGATAAGGCCCGACTCGGCCCCCGCCATCGCCTCGCCCGCTATGTCATGCAATCGGGCCCGCGCGTCATCGTCACGGATTTGGCGCGAGATGTTCAGGCCGGGGGCGCCCGGCGTGACGATGGCGTGGCGGCTTTTGAAAAGGACGCGGGTGGTGACGGGCACGGCCTTGCCCGGCTCGGCATAGCCCGTGACCTGCACCAAAAGCGTCTGGCCCGGGCGCAGGCCCTTCGCCTCACGCAAAAAGGCGCGCCCGTCCGGCAGGCGGAGGAAGACGCCGCCTTGGCCCTTGACCTGGCGGTCGACCGTGGCGCGGAAGATCGCACCGGGCGCAGGCGGCGCGTCACCGCCACCATCGACCAGCAGATCTTGCAAAAGGCCATCGACCATCAGGGCCGCGGCCTCATGGCCATTCAACTCACCCAGGACGACCACGCGGCCCTTCATGGCATCACTCCGGCGGTTTCAAGCAAGCGCGCGGTTTCGGCCAGAGGCAGGCCGACCACGGCGGAATGCGAGCCTTGCAGCCACGGGATGAAAGCCGCCGCCCGGCCCTGGATGCCATAGCCGCCCGCTTTGCCCTGCCATTCTTCCGAGGCGAGATAGGTCGTGATCTCGGCGTCGGAAAGACGCTTCATCTTGAGCACGGTTTCCACGTCACGCTCCCAAAGGCGGTCGCCCCGCCGCACGGCCAAGGCCGTGATCACCCGGTGACGGCGGCCGGACATCAGACGCAAGAACGCTTCGGCCTCGGCCACATCCTCGGGTTTGGCCAGAATGCGGCGCCCCACGCAGACAGTGGTATCGGCGGCCAGCACAACCTCATCCGCCTCGGCTTGCACGGCCAGCACCTTTTCGCGCGCCATTCGGCGGACGTAAGGACGGGGCTCTTCGCCCTTATGCGGTGTCTCGTCGATATCGGCCGGGCGGATGGCATCAGGCCGCACGCCCAGAACACCCAGAAGCTCAAGCCTCCGGGGGCTGGCCGAGCCCAGGATCAGCCGCGCCTTACTTGAAGCGGTAATTGATCCGCCCCTTGGTCAGGTCATAAGGCGTCATCTCAACCTGCACCTTGTCACCCGCCAGAACGCGGATCCGGTTCTTGCGCATTTTTCCTGCCGTATGTGCGATGATCTCATGGCCGTTTTCCAGCTCGACCCGAAACGTCGCATTTGGCAGGAGTTCCTTTACGACACCGGGGAATTCGAGCAATTCTTCCTTGGCCATGGTCACTCCAACATAAACGATCCGCCTCAGATTGCGGACCGAGCCCTAAATGCGCCTTGGTGGGACGTATTTCAAGGGAAATGTCGCGCATACGCGACGTCGTGACAGGACCGGCAATCCGGTATCCTATGGACCACACCAGCCTATCGGAGGAGAGACGAAATGGAGTTGGGAGCGTTTTCTGTCAGTCTGAATGTCGCCGACATTGCGGCCTCAAAGGATTTCTACGCCAAGCTTGGCTTCGAGATGATCGGAGGCGACCCGGCGGAGGGTTGGGCGATCTTGCGAAACGGCGGCTGCACAATCGGCCTCTTCAAGGGAATGATCGACCGCACAACGCTCACCTTCAACCCCGGATGGACCCAATCGGGCGACACGCTGGAGGCCTTCGAAGATATTCGCGACATTCAGGCGCGGCTGAAGGCGGCGGGTATCGCCATCACGCGCGAGGCCGAACCGGGTGGCAGAGGCCCGGCGAGTTTCATGGTGAGCGACCCCGACGGCAACCCGATCCTGGTCGATCAGCATGTCGACGCGCCGGGCTGACGCCAACCCATCTGAGGCCCTGCGCTATGCCTTCAGCGCACGTATCCAAAATTGCAACCTCTTCGGCGTTGCATCAGTCTCGCCCATGTCTTTCCAGGAAAAGGTGGCGGCCACGCCCGGCAGTGGCGCATATCCGCGCTTTCTCCAGAACGGATCAAGCGGCGCATAGTCAGAAGGCCTGGCAGAGTGGGTTTCGGGCCGGATAACGGCACAGAAGGCGGCATAGCGGCGCCCCATCTTGCCTGCATGCGCCTCTCTCTGATCGAAAAAGGCATGGCCCACTCCCTTACCGCGATAGGCTGGCAGCAAGACGGATTCGGCGCAGTAAAAGATGTCTGTCAGGGCAAGTTCCGTCTGCGCGAACGGCGCCGCGAAATCGTCGGCGTGATCCTCCATCGGGGTGCCGGTGGCAGCGCCGACCAGCTGGGTGCCATCGAAGGCCCCCACCAGAATGGCGCCCGGGCTGTCGCGGTAGGTGGCGAGATACCGGCGCTCATAGTCAGGATCACCGTCATAAAGGTAGGGCCAGTCGCGGAAAACAGCGATGCGCAGGGCGGCCACATCGTCCAACGCCGCATCAAGCGCCGCGCCAGTCAGTGAGCGCACCTCAAGCGTCATCGGCGAACCTGCGTGAGCCAGTCTTGCAGATTGTAATATGTCGTGACACGCGTGATGAGCCCGTCTTCGAGGGCAAAGAACGATCCCGCAGGTAGACGGTAGGTTTGGCCCCGGGCCTCGGGCAGACCTGCATCGGTGGCCAGATAGTTGCCGCTCACCACGAACTCGGCCGCGATGCGGGTGCCATCCTCATTCGTGAAGATCACGAGGTCGGTCAGATCCTCACGATAGCAGCGGTTCATATGCGCCAAAAATGTGGCGAAAGCGGCCTTGCCATGGCGCGTTTCGCCCTGATTCACGTGGTGTTCGACGTTTTCAGAGAGGGTGGCGAGCATCGCCTCGGCATCACCGTCGCCAAAGGCCTGGAAGTACCTCCGAACGATCTGGCTCATGACTTAACCCTATCCATCCCGATGCCGAATCTTCAAGGCACCTTCGCCCTAAGAGATTGGGAAACAATGACTAAGCCCCACTGGCTCTGGCAATCAATTCCGTCCGCCTCGACAGCGCCTCAGCGCCTTTTTCACCACATTGCGTGACCGAATTGCCGCATTTCTCGGCGAGATTCGGCCGGTTCACCAGTTGACGCAGGGTTCCGTAAGTTAATATTTGGTTAATGCCCAGCGACCAGCTACGCTGCCACAATCGTGACAAAGTATCGCCGATTCTTCGTCACCCCAGATATCGTGGATAGAGGGTTTTACAACCATGCTGCTTGAACTGACGCTCTTTCTGGCGGTCCTTTTCCTTGTTCTGCGCTACTCCCGCCGGTGGATCGGTATGTTTCGCGAACAAATCGAAGAACGTGAACGCAAACAACTGGCCGCAACGCTCGACTGGACCAAGTCGAATGACCATACGACGCGGGGCCGCAAGTCGGGTATGTTCCGGCGCTGATCCCTGTGAAAATGCAGACAAAGGCGCGGATTGATCAATCCGCGCCTTTGTCTTTTGCATAAGTGCGATTTGTTTCCGCGCACATGATCCCAACCGCACGCCGCAATCGGTGGGCTTCACTTCGGTTCATCATCAGTAATGCCTGACCGATTAGATTTCGATCAGTGGGTGTGCCGGCAAGATGATGCACTCAATGCCTCAAATGTCCGTCAGGGCATACGCATCAAACAGGCGTACCGAACCTTTCGATCATCCGTGCGCTGATCTGATCGCGGGCCTGGCGATAGGCGGCAAGCTTCGCCTCGCGCGTTTCGCCAAGGCCTGTCGGGTCGAGAATGGGCCAGTATTCGACATCGATATGATTGTAGCGGGTAAATTCCAGCGCCTGGCGCTGGCTGGCCGGGGAGAGGGCCACGATCAGGTCGAACTGGCTGAGGTCGTCGCCCCATTCCTGCATCTCTTCAAAGCTGCGCGACCGGTGGCGCGACAACTCGATGCCCATTTCCTTGCAAACGGCGATGGAGAAGCCATCGATCTCCATATCATTCCGAACGCCGGCTGATTGCACATAAGCCCTCTGGCCATAGTACTTTTTCATCAAGCCTTCAGCCATGGGCGAGCGGACAGCGTTGTGATCGCAACAAAACAGCACCGAGGAGGGAAGCTTGCCCAAGCCCTACCCTCCGAAATGTAAGACGCAGATAAGGGTGAAGAGGCGGCGGGCCGTGTCGATATCGACCTCGGCCTTGCCGTCGAGCCGTTCTTGCAGCACCCGTGCGCCTTCATTGTGGATGCCGCGGCGGGCCATGTCGATCGCCTCGATCTGACTGGGGGGCAGTTTCTTGACCGCATCGAAATAGCTTTCGCAGATCTGGAAATAGTCCTTCACGACCTGCTTGAACGGCCCCAGCGACAGATGAAACTCGCCCACCTTCTCTTCGCCTTCATCGGCGATGTCGAAGACCAGCCGCCCCTCGCGAATGGCCAAAGCCAGGCGGTAGGGGCCGGAGGGCACCGCGCGGCCATCGCGGTCGGGCAGCACGAAGGAGTTATCCTCGAGCAGGTCAAAAATCGCCACCCGCCGCTCCTGCTCGATCTCAGGGGTCGGGGTCGGCAGACCGGTATCGTCGATCTCGATATGGCAGATGCGGGTCATGTAGAACCTTTGTTTCACCTCGGCGGAGTGGTAACGCGTGATGGCTAGTGGCACAATCTCATGAAAGGCGCTGGCTCAGGTTCATCTGGCAAGACTGGTGCGAGAACGATATCGCTGACAAGTTGCAAGGCAACTTTTCTTCAAGGCGTGGAAACTGATTGTTAAGGTCATAGAGCCATTTCGAATGCAGTTTAGGAACAAAGAATGGCTAGAATGCGCGGATTTCTCTTGATGTTAGCCGTCTTTGTCGTTTCGGGTATCGCCGTCATCGGCATGACTATCATCTATGTTATCGCTATACCCGCTTCTCTTATAGGTCTGCTTTTGCTGATAATCTGGGCGAGCATCGCGTTTCAGCCGACACCCCCACATTTAAATGACAGATCACAATCCGTGCTGGTAGAAACCGCGTTTGCATCTCTCGGCCCCTCCTCCGAAATAGTGGATACGTTCGAAGACGCGGTAAACGATACGGTGTTCGTACTTGGCCGATTTGACAAACTGGGCTCTTCTATGTCGGCTTGGATCACCACCGCAGACACCGAAACAACGAGGCCACTTGTGCTGGACGAAAAGGCTGCACGAGCTGACGCGATCGCCGCTTTTGGTGAAAATGTGGTCGCAGTTGCTGTCAACACGCCTATTGGCAGATGGACAGAGGGGTCCCCCTCGCGCCCCGAGCTTGACAGATACTCGGGCGAATGGGCTCGTAGCCGCGCATTTTACAGATATCCTGACACGCCTCAGGCTGTGGCGCATATCAGGGCCTATGACATGACAGGCCAGTTTCTTTGGGAGTATGCCCCCTTCGACATGCGCGAAAGCAGATTGTTGGACATTACAACCTTGAGCGACCGGTTCGTCGCCGTTGGGTACCAGGTTGACGCAAACGAGACGACATCAATCGCTTCATTGGTAGAACTTGGCCCAGACGGAGCGCATATTTCAACACGACGTCTACAGATACCTGCGCCACAGCCATTCACAAGTCACTGGGCTACAGCCGTTGCATCCGGGTCACATGGCCAGATTATCTTGGCAGGGCGCGCGGTTCTTGCCCAGACTGCTTCGGTTGGCCGCCGCCCGGTCAGACCCTTTTTTGCGATCCTCGACAAGGACGGCAAGGTGATGGAAGCTCACTGGCCGAACGAGACTATCCCTCATACTTACGGAACGTCCCGTCGGTCCAACTCGGTGACAAATGTTGCATTGCATACAGCGCCTGAGGGCATCTATCTCGCAACCTATAGCCGGAGAATAGCAGAGAGCGGATGGATACATCACTACGGCTACGACGGCACTCTTCGGTGGTCTAGATATCTTAGCCGCGCCATTAACGATGATCTCACATATCAATTAAGCCCAACAAGCATAGCTGGATCGACCGAAACCGGCCTATTTGTCGGGGGGTTCCAGCGCAGCAAGGGAAAGATTAACTTGTGGGTTGGGAGGCTATCGACAAATGGTGAGCTAGAGAGCTTCCAGATCTACGGACAGCACGCGTATGAAGAGCGACTGAAAAGCCTGCATGTATCTGCAGATAGGGCGCATATTCTAGGTTTCGCAAACAGGCGGGGCAGATATTCAAGTAGCATGCCAGTTACTTATCGCGGTTGGCAATTTACATTTGATCGCAATGGCGGGCTTTCCAGAGAAGACATCGACAAAATGATTACGGATGGCAAGGAACGTTAGGCGGATAGCTGAAGACGGCGTCATTGTTCATTCAATCGGTCGAGGCGGGCGCGGACGGACAAACCGTGAGCCTCTAGGCTCTCCGAGATGGCCAGGCGTTCGGCGGCGGGGCCGATGGCGCGCAGGCTTGCAGGCGTCATCTTGGCCAGCGTCGTGCGCTTGAGGAAATCCATCACCGAGAGGCCGGACGAGAACCGCGCCGAGCGGGCGGTGGGCAGCACGTGATTGGGGCCACCGATATAATCGCCGATCGCCTCGGGCGTCCACTGGCCGAGGAAGATCGCCCCGGCATGGGTGATCTTGGCGGCCAGCGCATCGGGGTCTTCGACGCAAAGCTCAAGATGTTCAGGCGCCACGCGGTTCGAGAGGTGCGCGGCCTCGGTCAGGTCACGCACCTGAATGACCGCTCCGCTGGCCGCCCAGCTTGCCGCGGCGATGTGGCGCCGTTGGAGCGTCTCGAGGCGTTTTTCCACCGCCCTGGCCACGGCCTGGCCGAAGGCGGCATCATCGGTGATCAGGATCGATTGTGCGCTTTCGTCATGTTCGGCCTGGGAGAGGAGGTCGAGGGCGATCCAGTCGGGGTCGTTGTGACGGTCGGCGATGACCAGAATTTCGGAGGGGCCCGCGATCATGTCGATGCCCACACGGCCGAAGACGCGGCGCTTGGCGGCCGCTACATAGGCATTGCCGGGGCCGGTGATTTTGTCGACGGGGCGGATCGTCTCGGTGCCGTAGGCCAGAGCCGCGATGGCCTGCGCGCCGCCGATCCGGTAGATCGTCTCGACGCCTGCGATGCGGGCAGCCAGAAGGACCAGCGGGTTGGAGACACCGCCCGGTGTCGGCGCCGCGATGACCAGTCGTTCGACCCCCGCGACCTGCGCCGGGATCGCGTTCATCAAGACCGATGAGGGATACGAGGCAAGCCCCCCCGGCACATAGAGGCCCGCCGCCGAGACGGGCGTCCAACGCCAGCCGAGTGTCGCGCCTTCGGGGTCGGCCCAGCTTTGATCCTCGGGCATCTGGCGGACGTGATAGGCGCGGATGCGCTCGGCGGCGAGCTCAAGCGCTGCGCGATCCTCGGCCGAGACCTTGGCGCATTCGGCGTCGATCTGATCAGGCGTGAAGGCCAGGGTTTCTGATGTGAGGGTGAGCCTGTCGAACCGCTGGGTCAGTTCGATCAGGGCCGCGTCACCGCGCGCCCGGATATCGGCGATGATCGCGGCGACACTGTCGTCGACATCGGCGGCCTCTTCGCGCTTGAGGCCAAGCAACGTGGTGAAAGCGGCTTCGAAATCGGGATCGGTGGTGTTCAGGAAGACCGGCATGGGTGCCTCTCGGGATTTCCCGTCTCAATAACAGAGTTGCGGGAAGGCTCAAGTACGGCGGCCCGAGGCGCTATTGAGATCCTTGCCTCCGGCGGGGATATTTTTGTCAGAAGGAAGGTTGCCCGATTTTCAGGCGCATGGTGATTTCGCAGGCGTCGTTTGATCCTGGTGGGCGGTCTCCAAGCCGGTCAAAACCCGCGCGCTGGTAGGTTTTGCGGGCCGGTCCATTGGCCGCACCGACATCGAGGAGGAGGTCGGTGAGGCCCTGATCGCGCGCCTCGTTCACAATGGCAGCCATCAGAGAGTCGGCGACCCCCTTGCCACGGCTGGCGGGCCGGACGAAGACGGATTCGACCCAAGCCCTATGGCGGTCTTCGGTGTCAGGGGTCAGGGCGGCGCAGCCGGCCAGTGTGCCGCCGGCCCAGGCGGCGAAGATCGCGGCGGTGTCCAGACGGGCCGCGAAATCGGCCAGGGGGCGATCCACCCAATCGGCGTGGCGGGACGAGAAGGCCTGGGGGGCCGTGGCCAGCGCTTCCAACCTGATCGCGCGCCAGATCCCGACATCTTCGGGCGACAATCGTCGGATCGTGGGGAGCGTCTTGGCCATCGGATACCCCTGAACCGCGCGGCCCATCTGGGCCGGGCCATCGGCCTGCCAGCCTTCCGCAAGGTAGAATGCCAGCGCCGTTTCGGTGGAGATCAGTTTGGCAGGTGTCAGGCCCCGCGCAGCCAGTTCGGCCTCAAGCCGGCGCAGCAGGGCGCGGCTGACCCCCTGATGGCGACAGGCGGGCGCCACGTAGTTCAGAAGAACCACACCCTCGGGCGAAGCCGCACCGAAGCCTGCCAGAGCGCCCTGCCCCTCGGCGACAAAGCACAAGCTGGTCGTGATCCAGCTTTCGACATTCTCGGGGGTCTTGTTGGCGGTCCAGGCGGCAATCTTTGCCGGGTCGCCACCATGGTCGGCGCTGCAGAGGTCGGTGATCGAGGCGCGCAGAAGGGCCGCGGCCCCGGGCGCATCCGCCGCTGTCGCGGGACGGATGCGGATGCCGGTCACTCCGGGTGGTCCGGCACGTGGCGCGAGGGCGCGATATAGGGGCGGGTCACGTCCGTCAGGCTGACATCGAGGCATTCGGTCTCAAGCGCGATCGTCCCATCGCCTGCCAGCGTCAGGATCAGGCGGCCGGTGCCATCCTCGCCCGGCTCCCACGACAGCGAAAGGAGCGACAGCACCATGTCCTTTTGCGACCGGTCGATGCCCTGGCTGGCCACATGTGTCACGTCGCCCACGACCAGCATCGCCTGCACCCGCTCAACCGGGCGGTTCCGGCGTTCGGCCTGGGCGCGATCCTCCCACCGGAAGCGGTTGATCAGAAGGGCGAAGCGGCGGTGGGCGCGGTCATAGCGCATCTCGGTGATCGGGAAGACGGCATCTTGCGTGAGGGTCGAGATGACGGCCAGATCCTCGGCATCCACCGCGACCAGCTGGATCGGCGCCTCGCCCCCATCCTCAAACTTGGCATCACTCATTCGCCTGCCACCCGTTCGATCTTTGCCCCACAGGCGCGCAGCTTTTCCTCAACCCGCTCATAGCCGCGATCCAGGTGATAGACGCGGCTGACCAGCGTTTCGCCCTCGGCCGCCAGGCCCGCCAGGATCAGCGAGACACTAGCGCGCAGATCGGTGGCCATAACCGGGGCGCCTTTCAGGCGCTCAACCCCGGTGACGGTGGCGGTGCCGCCATGCACCTCGATCTGGGCGCCCATACGCATCAGTTCGGGCGCATGCATAAAGCGGTTCTCAAAGATCTTTTCCTCCAGCACACTGGTGCCCTCGGCCGTACAAAGCAGCGCCATCATCTGCGCCTGAAGATCGGTCGGAAAGCCCGGGAACGGCTCGGTCACAACATCGACGGCACGGATGCGGCCATTCTTGCGCGCCACCTTCAGGCCGCGCGCGGTTTCCTCAACCGCAATCCCGGCGGCATCGAGCTTTTCGCAAAACGCCTGAACCAGAGCGATGCGACCGCCCAGCAATTCGACCTCGCCACCGGTGATGGCCGGGGCCAGCATGTAGGTGCCAAGCTCGATCCGGTCGGTGACGACCGCATGGGTAGCCCCGTGCAATTGCGTCACACCCTGAACGGTGATCGTCTCGGTCCCCTCGCCCTCGATCTGCGCGCCCATCGCGCGCAGGCACTGGGCCAGATCGACGATCTCAGGCTCACGCGCGGCGTTTTTCAGAACGGTCGTGCCCTTGGCCAGGGTGGCGGCCATCAGGGCGTTTTCCGTGGCACCGACCGAGACGAACGGAAACTCGACCACCGCCCCTTTCAGCCCGCCCGGCGCTTTGGCGTGGACATAGCCGTCGCGCAGATCCAGCTCGGCGCCCATCGCCTCAAGCGCGTTCAGATGCAGATCGACCGGTCGCGCGCCGATGGCGCAGCCGCCTGGCAGCGAGACCTCGGCTTGCCCATAGCGCGCCAAAAGCGGCCCCAGCACCAGAATCGAGGCCCGCATCTTGCGCACGATCTCGTAATCCGCGTGCTGGCTGGTCAGATCATGCGAGGACAGCGCCAAGACCTGGCCGCCCTGCAACCCCTGCACTTCGGCGCCCAGCGATTGCAGCAGCGTGGTCATCGTGCGGATATCCGACAGGCGCGGCGCGTTGGTCAGCGTCAGCGGCTGATCGCTGAGCAGCGTGGCCGGCATCAGCGTCAGGCAGGCATTCTTGGCCCCTGCAATGGGTATCTCTCCGCGAAGCTCGGCCCCGCCCGTGACTGCTATCGAATCCATACCTGCCGCCTCTCAGCCCTTGTTTTCCCCATCCGCCTTGCGCGCCCGCGCCTGGGCCTTGCGCCGCGCAAGATTGGCCTTCAGCGCCTCTTTCAGCCGGGCTTCACGGCTGTCGGGTGCCTTGGTGACCTTTGGTTTCGGGGGTTTCTGCTCCATCCGCTCTCTCTAGCGCAGGGCTGCGGAGGGGTCCAGACAGCGGATGGCCGTTCCTGCCGTTTGCGCGCTGGATCATCGTGCGCCAAAGGGGCTATCCTTGCGCAGCCCAATGCAGGACACAAGCGGGACCCAATGCCGATGCAACCCACCTACGATGAAGCCAGGATTCGCGCGGCCCTGACACGGGCTTGGTCGGACGAGACCGCCGTGCAGTGGACGCCGGAAAACCCCGCCTCCGGTCAGTGCAACGTAACGGCCGCGGTCATTGCCGACCTTTTCGGCGGCGAGATCCTTCGAACCCGCCTGCCAGAGGTCTGGCACTACTACAATCGCATCAATGGGCAGCGGGTGGACTTCACCGACAGCCAGTTCACCGCGCCCGGCGCCCGCTTTGAGGCGCCCAAGGCTTACGAAGACCACGCCACAACGCGTGACGCGGCGCTACACGGCATCCCGAAGCGCGAGTATCAGACCCTCCGATCCGCGTTGCTGGCAGAGTTGCGGCCGAAGACCTGACCGCAAGCAGACCCACTGGGGCCCTTTACCACTGGCCCCAACGTCACGCGAAAAGCCCACCATCACGACCAATATCGGCCCCAGATAGCGCTTGCGTCATGACAAGATTGCGTCTAATCAGCCGCCCGTTGGCTGCCGTAGCTCAGTGGTAGAGCACTCCCTTGGTAAGGGAGAGGCCGAGAGTTCAATCCTCTCCGGCAGCACCACGAAAAATCCTTGACCGTTCAAGCCTGCAGTTGCCCAAGTTCAGCTCTGGCCAGCCATCAAGCGCTGCGAAGTTGCGGCCGCTTGCCCTCGGCCCAGTCGGCAACGGCGGCGCCGAAGGCTTGAAACAGAGGACGTGAGACCGGATCATTGGCCGCGTTCCATTCAGGGTGCCATTGTACCGACAGGGTAAAGCCTGGCGCGCCGTCGATATAGATCGCCTCGGGCGTGCCGTCATCGGCAAACCCCTCAATCACGACACGCGCGCCAGGCGTTTTGATCCCCTGCCCATGAAGCGTGTTCGTCATTACGCAATCCGCCCCCATCAGGCGATGAAACACACCGCCTTCGGTGAACCGCACAGCATGGCGGATCGCGAATTTTTCTTCCAGCGTGCCATCGGGGGGCATTCGGTGGTTCATCCGGCCCGGCAAATCGCGAATCTCGGGGTGAAGCGTGCCGCCCATCGCCACGTTCACCTCCTGAAATCCGCGGCAGATGCCGAAGAACGGTTGGCCGCTGTCTACGCAGGCGCGGATCAGCGGTAGCGTAATCGAATCGCGTGCCCGGTCAAAGGCGCCATGGGCCTCGGTCTCGGCCTCGCCATATTCCTCGGGATGCACATTGGGCCGCCCGCCCGTGAAGAGAAACCCGTCACAGATCTCGCGCAATTCATCCACGCTGACGAGGCGAGGATCGGCAGGGATCATCATCGGAAAGGCTTTGGAAACCTCGGCCACGGCTTGCGAATTGATCGCCCCGACCGCATGGGCCGGATACTGATCATTGATCAAGTGGTGGTTTCCAATGATGCCAACGATTGGCCGCGCCATGATCTGCTCCGCAGGTTTCTGGGTACCATATAGGCCCGCGCGACGGGGGTGAAGCCTTCCGATACGCACAAAGACCTGTGCGGAGGATATTGGCCCGCTGCCCAATCGAACCGTCAAGACTGACGCTATTCGGCCGGCAAAGCGCATTCACGGTCTGACGCACCCGTCTTGCTGTCGGCAGGCTGGGCATGAACCCTGGGAAAATGGGCGGCAATCGATGTTCCGGCGGGCACGTCATCAATTTGCAAAGCGCCCCGGTGGTTTGTGCAGATCTTGTCTGCAATGGCCAGGCCAAGGCCGCTACCAGCACCAGGGCGCACTTGCGAGAAACGCGCAAAGGCCTGCAATCTGTCTTTCGGGCGCATTCCGACACCGTCGTCACGCACCCTCAAGATCGCCTCGGTCGCCGTGCATTCCACCGAAATGATGATGTTGAGATCGGGTTTGCCGCCATGTTGCACGGCATTGTCGATAAGATTTTGCAATATCTCTTGCACCAGGATCGGCTGGCATTTGATCAGCGCTTCCGGGCCTTTCTCGAAACTGACCTCAAACCCCTTGCGCAGAAGGTCGGGTGCGGCCCGCTCAATGACCTCCAGAGCCAGGACGTTCAGATCTTGCACCTCTGCGGTGTCTGACAGCTGGCCCAACTCGCGATTGCGTTCAAATGAGAGCAGCTGGTTCGACAATCGGCTCAGATGCTGCGATGCGGCCATGAGGGCCGCGACGCGCTCGCGCTGCTGATCTGTGTGCACCTGGCGTTCAAGAGATTGGGTCAGAGACAAGACACCCGCGATTGGATTGCGGAGCTGATGTGCGGCGTTGGAAATGAACTCATCCTTTGAACTGATCCGGCGCGAGATGCGATCGAGCAATTGATTGAAGGTCGCGACAATTCCCGTCACCTCGACCGGGACGCTGCGCTTGATCGGGCTTAAGTCTTTCGCCCCACGCTGGGCAATCGCCGCCTCCAGATCGGTAAGCGGGCGCAGCGCCAGGCGCAATCCGAACCAGGTCAGGCCAAGAACCGTCAGAAGCAGCAAGGCCAGGATGATGATGGTCTGTCTGACAATTTGCCAGGCAAAGCTGTTGCGCGCGCTCAGATCCTGCCAGACCGAAATCACCAGATCCCCCTGCACCCAGCCCATATCAACGGTCTCGGTCAGTCTGACAACACGGACGGGCGCCCCGCGATAGATGCCCGAATAGATGTTCGCCGTCTCCGACAAGATTGGCTGGGGTTGGGCCCCTGCGCGGGTCGGGTTGACCGGCGGGGTCGCGTATCCGGTCACGAACGAACCATCGGGGCCTTTGACGTGATAGAAAATCCGTCCGCCGGATGTTTCCCTCAGCAATTGCAAGGTATCGGTCGAAAGGGCCTCGCCCTCTCTGACGCCAAAGTCCCGCGCGATGGAGAGGCCGGCGGACAAAAGCGTTCGGTCAAACAGATCGGCGGTGATCCGGTTCGTTTCGATGACGCGCCACGTTCCCAAGGCCAGCGAAATGCAGAGCAATGGCGCAAGCATCACCAAGAGCAATCTCGATCGCAGGGAAACGGCGGGGCGCATCAGGTCTCGGGCTCCATCAGGTAGCCAAATCCGCGCACGGTCCGGATTGAGATCGAGTGGCCTTCAAGCCGTTTGCGCAATCGCGAGACATGCACCTCAACAGCGCTTGGCTCAACATCGGCGCCCGTTCCGTATAAATGGTCAATCAACCTTTCCTTCGATACCAGCCTGCCCTGCGCCAGGGCCAGTGCCTCGAACAATGCGACTTCGCGGCGCGGCATGTCGACCCTCTTGTCGCCGGACAGAACTTCGCGCGATGTAACGTCGAAGGAAAGAGGCCCGATCTCAACCTTTGCGGTGAGGTTTGCATGCCGTCGTCGCAAAAGCGCGCGGATCCGCGCGGCCAGCTCGGGCATCTCGAACGGTTTGGTCAGGTAGTCATCCGCCCCCGCATCCAGACCCACCACCCTGTCATTGGTGTCGGTGCGCGCGGTCAGCAGCAAGACCGGGCAATCATGCTTGGCCCGGCGCAGATGACCCAGCAGATCCAGCCCGCTCATGCCCGGCAGGTTGATGTCGAGCACGATCAGATCCGGCGGCTCGGCCAAAAGCGGGCCAAACGCGGAGGTGCCGTCGTGATAGAGATCGACCGAATGGCCCTCATCGGTCAGGAGAAAGGAAATCCCTTGTGCGACAGCCACGTTGTCTTCGACAATCGCGATCCGCATTTCTGTCTCCCACGTTAGGTTTCCGCAAGGTTGGTGGTCTAAACCGGTTAAGCGCAGCGGGGGAGGCGCCTCGCTAAAACAAAGAACAGGACATCGGTCAAGATGTCCACACCACTGGGAGAACCCTATGAATCCGACTAAAACCACACGCCGTGTGGCCTTGGGCGCTATTGCGGCCGCTGTTGCCGGCTTTGCCACGCAAGGCAGTGCCGCGGGCCATGGCATCGACTTAGCCGGCGAAACCGTCGAATTTGTCATCCCGTTCTCGGAATCGGGCGGCTCGGCCAAATGGGCCAACTTCTATGCGCCGCTTCTGTCAGAAGCCCTGCCCGGCAACCCGACCGTCGTGGTCCGGTTCATGCCTGGCGCGGGCTCGACCAAAGGGGCCAATTGGTTTCAGGAGCAGGAATACGAAAACGGCACTGTCATCTTCGGCACGTCCGGATCGACGCAGTTTCCCTATCTGCTTGGCGATCCGCGCGTGCGCTATGAGTATGGCGATTGGAACGTCGTCCTGGCCTCAGGCACCGGTGGCGTGGCCTATCTTCCACCCGACCTTGCCGGCCAGATGGACGGGCTCGACGCCACACCGCTGCAGGGCGAGAACTTCATCTACGGCAGCCAGGGCGCGACCCGCCTTGATCTGGTCCCGCTTCTGGCATGGGAGATGCTTGGCCTCAGCGTTGAGCCGGTCTTCGGCATCAAGGGCCGTGGCGATGGCCGTCTGATGTTTGAGCGCGGCGAGGCCAATATCGATTATCAGACCTCGTCTTCCTATCTCACCGGGGTGACCCCGTTGGTTGAGGCTGGCACAGCCGTTCCCATGATGACCTGGGGCGCACTGGACGAAAGCGGCAACATCGTCCGTGACCCGACCTTCCCGGACATTCCCACTTTCAAAGAAGTGTGCGAGGCGACACCGGCATGCGAGACATCGGGCGAGCAGTGGGATGCGTGGAAAGCGTTCTTCATCGCGGGCTTCCCGGCGCAGAAAATGGTGTTCTTGCCGCAAGGCGCTTCGAACGACGCGATTGCAACCTACACCAAGGCGTTCAACGACATCCTCGCGCGGGAAGATTTCGCCGAGATTTCGGCAAGCCAACTCGGTCTTTACCCGCAGATGACGGGCCAGGCAGCGCAGGCCACGTTGGAGCAGGGCACGAATGTGCCTGACGAGGCCAAAGCCTTTGTCGTGAACTGGTTGAGCGAACGCTACGGCGTGACACTGAACTAGGCATCACCACTCCGCCCTGCCCCCATCGGGGCGGGGCTTTTCCCCTTTCGAAAGTAGATCCATGGACGTTCTGGCCACGGCCCTTCCAGCGCTTGCGGATGCGTTCTCACTGATTTTGCAGCCCAACCAGATCATGTTCTTGATGATCGGTGTTCTGCTGGGGCTGTCCGTTGGCGTTTTCCCGGGTTTGGGCGGCATTGCTGGTTTGTCTCTGGTCCTGCCGTTCATGTACGGGATGGAGCCCGTCTCTGGCCTGGCCCTGATGGTCGGGCTTATCGCCGTGATCCCGACATCGGACACCTTCGCCAGCGTGTTGATGGGCATCCCCGGATCATCGGCCAGTCAGGCGACGGTTCTGGACGGGTTCCCGCTCGCCAAGAAGGGCCATGCGGCCCGCGCCCTGTCGGCCGCTTTCACATCATCGCTCTTCGGCGGGCTGCTCGGTGCATTCGTGCTGACCTTCTTCATCCTGATCGCCCGCCCGCTGGTCTTGGCTTTCGGCCTGCCCGAAATGCTGATGATCACCATTCTGGGCCTGTCCATGGTGGCTATTCTGGCGGGCCGTATCGTCGTGAAGGGCGTCGTGGCGGCCTGTCTGGGCCTCATGGTCGGCACCATTGGCGAGGCTGGCGCTGGCGGCAGCCTGCGCATGGCAACTTACGACATTCCTTATCTGACTGACGGGTTCACCATCGTGATCGTCGGCCTTGGCATATTCGCCATCCCCGAGATCATCGCGCTTCTGCGGCAGGACCGCGCGATCTCGAAGGATTCCACTCTGGGGGCGGGCTGGCTTGATGGCATGCGGGACTGGTGGGCCAATATCTGGCTGTCGGTGCGCTGTTCGGTCATCGGGGTCATCGTTGGTGTGATACCGGGGCTTGGCGGGTCGGTCGTCGACTGGATCGCCTATGGTCACACCGTGCAAAGCAGCAAGAACCGCGAAAACTTCGGCACGGGCGATATCCGGGGCGTGATCGGTCCGGAAAGCTCGAACAACGCCAAGGAGGGGGGCGGCCTCGTGCCGACCCTGATCTTCGGCATTCCCGGCTCGGGCTCAATGGCGGTGTTCATCGGCGGGATGGGTCTTTTGGGGTATGATGCAGGCCCGCAGTTGATCAACAACAACCTCGATATAACCTATACGATCGTCTGGTCGCTGGCTTTGGCCAATGTGTTCGGAGCGGGCCTGTGCATTCTGCTTTCAGGCCAGATCGCAAAGCTGACGACCATCCGCTTTACCCTGCTGGCGCCGTTCCTCTTCATGATGATCGCCTTTGCGGCATTTCAGTCGCGGCAATCACTGGGCGATCTGGTGGCGCTGTTCGCGATCGGCCTGCTGGGGATCTTGATGCGCCGCTTCGACTGGTCCCGCCCGGCCTTCCTGATCGGGTTCGTGCTGTCGTCTCAGGCCGAGAACTTTACCAACATGGCCAACCAGATCGCGCGCTCGAAGTTCCGTCGCGAGTTTGAGGCCGGGATCGAATACATCTTCTCGCCCATCGTGATCGTGCTGCTGGTGGTAATCGTGCTGTCGATCGTGATCGGCGTCCGGCAGTCGAAACAAATCCTGCCCGAGGGCGAGGTCGCCTCGGGGTCGAAACGCGCGCCCTTGATCTTTGCGCTTTGCATCTTCGGGTATCTTGCCGTCGCCGTATGGAACGCGTCGGGCATCTCGCTGCTCAGCGACAAGATATTCCCGCTGACGGTGGGCACGTTCGGTCTTGTCTCCACCGCCCTTTTGCTGATCCAGATGATCCGCTTGCCCGAAACACATGCGATTTTTGCCGACCGCGAAGCCGTCGGCGAAGACGCAACCGCCCCGCACAAATTGTGGCCCACCCTTTCGTGGCTTGCATTGCTGTTGGGCCTGTCGGCGCTGACGGGTTTTATCATCGCCGCGACTGTATTCGCCCTGGCATTCCTGCGGCGTCGGGCACAAATGTCTTGGATCATGTCCTTGCTGATGACCGCGGCGGGCATCGCCTTTATCTGCTTCCTGGCCGGTTCGCTGAACCGCGATTTCCCGCCAGGTCTTCTTCAGGAATATGTTGATCTGCCATGGCCACTCAGATGACGCAAACAGCAATCCCCTATGTCCTGATGCGGGGCGGAACGTCCCGCGGCCCCTATTTCAACCGCGTGGATCTACCCGCGGACCGTGAGACGCTGAGCGCGGTTCTGGTGTCGGTGATCGGGTCGGGCAACGCCCTGAACATCGATGGTATCGGGGGCGGGAATTCGGTGACCACCAAGGTCGCCATGTTGTCACGCTCGGACGTGCCGGGGGTCGATATCGATTATTTCTTTGCCCAGGTGAACGTCATGGACCGCACCGTCGATTACGCCCCGACCTGCGGCAATATCCTGTGCGGCGTGGGTGCGGCGGCGGTTGAGCTTGGGCTGGCCGAAGTCACCGGGCCCACGACGACCCTGACCATCCGCGCCACCAATACCGGGGCCAGGATCACGACCACGATCGCCACGCCCGACGGCGCGGTAAGCTATGACGGTGAGACGGTCATCGATGGTGTCCCTGGCACCAGCGCCCCGGTTGAGCTGCAATTCAATGATGTTGTCGGCAGCCTGACCGGCGCCCTCCTTCCAACAGGCAATGCCACGGATGTCATCGCGTCGATCCCGGTCACCTGTCTTGACGTGGCGGTTCCGATGGTCATCGCGCGGGCCGACAGCTTTGGGCTGACCGGCTATGAGACGCCCCTTGAGCTGGATGAGAACCGCGCCTTCATGATGCGGATGGAGGCCGTGCGGCAGGAAGCGTCACAGCTCATGGGCCTCGGAGATGCCACGGGTCGGGTTACGCCCAAATTCGGGCTTCTGGCGGCGGCTAGAGACGAGGGCAGCGTCGCCGCGCGCTATTTCGTACCCCACCATGCCCACCCGACCATGGCGGTCACCGGCGGGCAGTGCCTTGCGGCCTGCCTGCTGGTGCCAGACTCCGTTGGCGCAGGCTTTGCCGACCTGCCCGACCACGGCCCAACGCAGGTCGCTTTGGAGCATCCTTCCGGAAAACTGGATGTGGTTCTGGACTATACACGCGGCCCCGAAGGCCTCGATCTACGATCAGCAGGGCTGATCCGGACATGCCGCAAATTGGCACAAGGCCACGTTTTCGTCCCGCGGCACGTCTGGTCTTAGCGCGCCGCCACCTTCGCATGCTTGCGTGCAATCGCCTGGGTCAGATCAGGATCCAAACCCGCCGCCTCGATCATGTCGGCACATTCCAGCATCTCCTGCGCCCGGCGGCGCCCGTGCTGTTCGACCCGACCGATGTGGTACGGCACCAATCTTGCCCAATCCATTCCGGGAAAGGTCTGTTCCAGAGATGCGCAAACCTCCTCCCAGACACCCAGCGGGGTCGCGATATCCATGGCTTCGGCAAAGACGGCCTCGAACCCTTTGATGAAGATTGAACGGACCAGCTTGATCTGCGCAGAAGCCCCATAATCGCGGCCCACATTCCGGGCGCAGAGCCCCAAGGCGTTCAACTGCTTCGTCGCAGCCTCGGCCTTCGGGCCCGATAGCAGCAGGGGCACCCGCGCACCTTTTTGCGGCACCGTGTCCATCGCCACCCCTGCGGTGAAGGTACCGCCGCGCTGATCTGTCCTGTCGGCGATCTGCATCTTCGTGGCCGGGCCGACCGAGTTCAAATCAATCAGGGATTTACCCGTCAATGCGCCAAGGCTCTCCGCCGCCGCCAGGGCATTTGCGGCCGTCACCGTTGAGAGGATCAGGTCAGACCGCGCCGCCAGGTCCGTCGCGGAAGCGGCACAGCCGATGCCGTCCTCCGCCATCCTGGCGCGGCATGCAGTGGCCAAAGCCGGATCGTTCAGCAGGATATCAAATGCCCAAACCTCGGCGCCAGAAGCCAGTGCCTGCCGCGCGAAGACCGGCCCGGCTTCGCCATATCCAAGGATGCCAACCCTCATTCGGCGGGCTGACGTGGCAGGGGTTGCCGGGGCGGGTCCGGCTGCGCACCATGTGCCGTGAATTGTTCATGGGCATGGCGCATCAACGCCGCGAACCTGTAAAGGCCGTGCACGAACTTGCCGTAGGGCATCGTCACGAAAAACGCGAAGACCACACCCAGGTGCAGGGCCAGAAGCAACCCCATGGCTGGTGTCGATCGCAAGACCGTCAGCACAAGGCCCGTGGCGCCGAGCCAAAGCAACACCCAAAGGAACGCCTCGCCAAGCCCGTTCTTTTCCGCCCGGATCACGGTGGCGCGCTTTCGCTTCTCGATCATCAGGCCGATCGGCCCGGCGACCAAGCCGATCCCGCCCAGAACGCCGAAAATCTTCACCGGCGTCCACCAGGGATAAGGGGCCTGCCAGTCCAGACCATAGTGAAACAGCGTGCCCGTGCTGGTCGACGCAAAGCACAGCATGAAGCCGTAAAACGTCAGATGGTGGTACAGCCTGCGCCTGTCGTCGGGCCGCTCGCCCTCATTCATGCAGCCCATACCGCCGCCATCGAGATACCGCAGTTTGGCGGCATCCCGCGCCGCCCGCCAGAGCGAGCGCGCGGTGACAGGCAACGGGCCCGCTGCGCGCCAGAACCGCCGGACGCTGATCGAGATTGAGGCGATCGCAAAAAGGAACGCCGCGCCAAAGATCACGACCATCGTGTTGTGCGGCATGATCCGGTAGAAGGCCCCGGCCTCGGTGCCGCTGGCAAAAAGCGCCTCACGATCGGACATCGCGACGAAGCCGCCGATAAAGACCGCCACCGCCAGGATCAGCGCCAGGGCGATGACCAGGCCATTGCGGTGAAACAGGTGTCTGGCGGGCGCGGGCCAGGCGTAGGTGGCGTAGGTATCCTCGCGCAGATTGGCCATGGCCACCGGCACGTTGATGGCGAAGTCGTGGGGCGGGGCGTATTGGCAATCGTAATAGCACGCCCCGCAATTGTGACAGAGGTTTGAAAGGTAATCGACGTCGCCCGCGGCGAAGGTGCGGCGCAGCTCCATCGCCGGGAAAACGGCGCAGAGGCCCTCGCAATACCGGCAGGCATTGCAGACCGACATCTGCCGCGCGACCTCGTCACGGTTCATCTGGGTCAATTGGGCCAGATTAATTTCTGACATAGTGTGCAGCCTCCGTGCCTGCGATGCGGCCAAACACACTGCCGATGGTCATGCCGATGCCCGCCAGATAGCCTTGGCCAAGGATATTGCCTGCCATGATCTCGCCCGCGGCGAACAGATTCGGGCTGACCGCGCCGCCCTGCATCACCATGCGCGCGTCGCGGTTCACCTTGACGCCCATATAGGTGAACGTGATGCCGGGGCGCAGGGTGTAGGCGTAGAACGGCGCCTGGTCTATCGGGCGCGCCCAATGCGATTTCGGCGGCTCAAGCCCCTCGGTCCGGCAATCGTCATGAACCGTATGGTCAAAATCGCCCGGTATGCAGGCGGCGTTGAAGGCATCGATGGTCTTGCGCATCTCGGTTGGATCAAGGCCGACCTTCTCTGCCAGCGCCTCCAGCGTATCGGCCTTCTCGGGCGGAAAGACCGACGGCATGAACAGATCGAACGACTTGGCATCGATGATCACATGGCCGATCTGATCGGGCTCTGCTGCGACCAGACGGCCCCAGATGGCATAGCGCTTGGGCCAGAAATCTTCGCCCTCGTCATAGAACCGCCGGGCCTTGGCGTTCAGCACCACACCGAAGGGCACGCAATCGAGCCGCGTCACGATCCCGCCGTCGAATTTGGGCGCCCGCCCATCCACCGCCACGGCATGGCATTGGTCCGGCGCGCCTGTGGTCTGCACGCCTGCATCCATCAAAAGCCGCAGCACACCGCCAGTATTATAGGGCGTGCCCCGGATCAGGAAGTTTTGCGCGGGCGGCCCCCAGGCTTCGGTTAGCCATTCGATATTGGCCTCAAACCCGCCTGAGGCCGCCACAAAGGATCGCGCCTCGATCCGCGAGGTTCGTGGCGCTGGGCCGTCCCACCCATGGGTGACCTCGGCGGCCAGAAAGAACCCCTCTTCGATCTCCAACGCCGTGACCGCTGCGTCATAATGTACGACCACGCCCATATCCTCGGCCGTGCGGTAGAGCGCGTTCAGCATCGACCGCCCGCCCCCCATGAAGAACGCATTGGTGCGCCCCAGCGACAGGGTGCCACCCAGCGAGGGCTGAAAATACACGCCATTCTCGGCCAGGAAATCCCAGATCTCCTTCGAGCGTTCCAGGGTCAGGGCGGCCAATTCCTCATCGGTGACGCCCTTGGTCACGCGCATCAGGTCTTCCATGTATTCGTCGACCGGATAGGGCCCGGTCAGGATGCCATTGCCCTCGTCATGGGCCAGACGGCAGTTGCGGGTGTGGCGCGTGTTGCCGCCGCGCCAGGCCTTCGGGGCCGCCTCGACAATGCAGACGGACGCCCCGCCCTTCGCCGCCGATATCGCGGCACAAAGCGCCGCATTTCCGCCGCCTGCGATGAGAACATCGTAGGTCATAGTGGCAAGCCGGAGATCGTGATCAGCTTCCGCTCCATCATTTCCTGCACGGCGTATTTCGGTCCCTCATGGCCGAACCCGCTCTCCTTGGTGCCACCATAGGGCATGAGGTCGACCCGGGATGAGCTTGTCTCGTTGATATGCACCCCGCCGACATCAAGGCGCATTGCGGCCACCATCGCGCGTTGCAGATCATTGGTGAAAAGCCCTGTCGCAAGGCCGTAGGGCGTTGCGTTCACATGGGCGATCGCCGCATCGAGGTCACGCACAGGGATCAGGCAGGTGACGGGGCCAAAAATCTCGTCCGTCAAGACGGTGGACCCTTCCGCGGGGGCGTCTATGACCGTGGGCGGGAAAAGGGCGTCTGCACGCGCCCCGCCCCGCAGCATCGTCTGGCCAGCTACCATCTTTTCCACCCGCATCGCCGCCTCGATCGAGATCATCGGGCCGACATCAGTCAAAGGGTCGGACGGGTCGCCGACGACCAGCCTGTCGACCGCCGCCAGATAGGCCTCAGTGAAGCCGGACATGGCCTCCGCTTCGACCAGAAGATGCTGGATCGACGTGCAGACCTGACCGGCTTTGCGAAAGGATGCCCCCGCACATTTCGCGGCGGCCTGCGCGATATCGGCATCTTTCAGGATGATCGTCGCGGCGATTGAGCCCAGCTCCATCTGCGTGCGCCGCAGGCCGGCGGCCGCCTGAATTGCGCGGCCCGCAGCGGTGGACCCGGTGAACGCGTAGAAATGCGGACGCGCATCCGCCAGCAAAGCCTGCGCGACCGACACGCCGCCATGCAGAACGCCAAGCGCACCATCCGGCGCGCCCGCCTCCGCAAAACATTCGGCCAGCAGATTGGCCGTCAGCGGCGTCTTGTCCGATGGCTTCAGCACCACGGCATTGCCCGCTGCAAACGCCGGACCGACCTTGTGGCAGACCGTGTTGAGGGGGGCGTTGAAGGGCGTGATGGCCACGACGATGCCCAAGGGTTTCGGCACGGTAAACCCCAGCCGGCCCGCGCCTGTCGGGGCGCCGCCGAAGGGCAAAAGCTCGCCTGATAACCGCTTGGCCTCCTCGGCCGAGAGGGCCAGCGTTTGCAAGGCGCGGTCGATCTCACCGTTGGCATCTTTGACCGGGAAGCCGGCCTCGGCAGTCATCGCGGCTTGGAACCGGTCGCGCCGTGCTGCCACCAGATCGCGGACTTTCAGCAGGATCTCTGAGCGTGCATAGGGCTGCGGCACGGATTTTGCGTAGGCTTGCGCGAGGGACAGAGCGCTCTCTATATCGTCCGGCGCGGCGAGGCTCACTTGCGCGATATCGGTCTGGTGAAACTTGTCCCGGACCGCAAAGCTGTTTTTCCCCGTGCGAAAGGTGTTCGCCACGAAAAGCCCGGTCGGAATATCGGATGAGGATAGCATCAGAATTGCGCCTGATATTGCGAGGGGCTGATCCGCGCGCCGATGACCAGCGGCACAGTTCCCGTGTCGTGGGCCAGCGCGTCGGCCAGCGCCGTTTCCGTTTCGACGACGACCCCTTCACATGACATGGACTCGGCCATTTTGACGATATCCGTCTCTTCGATGATTGTCCCGGTTGAGGCATATTGCCGGGCCATCTGTTTCAGCTCAATCCGGTTGAGCGACTGGTCCAGGAAAACGACAACCTTGATGCCAAGACCCATCGAGGCGGCCAACCGCAGCTCGGATTGAACCATCGCCAACCCGCCATCGCCAGTAAAGCAGATCACCTCCGTGTCACGGGCATAGAGTTTCGCGGCAATCGCTGCGGGCAAGGAAAACCCCATCGACGACAGGCCGTTCGTCATCAGCAACTTGCGAGGTGCGATCGGATGCCAACCTTGCCCGACCAGCAGCTTGTGGCTGCCGACATCGGTGGTCACGATGGCGCCCTTGTCAACGACACCGCTGGCCACCCGGATCACGTCAGAGGGGTTCATGACGCCCGTCACACGGCCCGCGTCGAAGGCGGATTGCAGGTTTTCCCGGTGCGATTGCAGGGTGCGTTCGTCAAATCCAGGCTGTGCGGAGAGTGTGTCCGTCAGGGCGCTCAAGACGCCTTTCAAAGGCCCGATAACCTCAATCTCGGCGGCATAGATCTGATCGGTATTGGGCACGACATCAATGTGAATGACTGGCGCCGTGACGGACCAAGGCTTGATCAATTCGACGGCGTCAAAGCCTATGTTCAGCACCAGATCGGCGCGGTTGACAAACTCCCACATCAGGTCGCTGCACGCCATATCCAGCGTGCCGGCAAAGAGCGGATGGTCCTCTGGCACGGTGCCTTTTGCCATGGGTGAGGCGACCAGGGCTGCACCGATCTTTTCGGCCAACGCGATGATCTCGGCGCCAGCATTACCCTGCATCGCGGAGATGCCAAACAGGATAAGCGGTTGCTTGGCCTCATCTATCTTCTGCTGCGGGCGGGCGTCGCCCAGAACGGTAAACCCGGTCTCGATGATATCCGTGGGTGGCAGCACCCAATCACCATCGCCAGCCTTCGCACCGACATAATCAGCAGGGGTGGACAGATGCACAGGGCCAGGGCGCGGAGCCGCGGCCACCCGCAGCGCCTTGCGCATGACGTGGCCCACATTGTTCGGTGCGACATCCGCGACGTATTTGGCAACAGGCGAGAAGATCGCATGCTGATCGACCACCTGATGGGTGAATGTCGGCGCGCGTTTGGTATCGATCTGCCCGGAAATGGCGATCATCGGCGTTCGGTCCAGATAGGCATTGGCGACCGCGTTGACCAGGTTGGTTGACCCCGGCCCCAGCGTCGACAGCGCCACGCCGGGCTTGCCCGACAGCATCCCCCAGGCTTCGGCCATCAAGCCCGCCGTGCCCTCGCGACGCGCCAGAACGAAATCAACGCCCACCTTGCGGCAGCCCTCCAGAAACTCGACCGAGGGGTCGCCGGGATAGCCGAAAACCGGGCCGGTCCCCGCAGCCTTCAGCATCTCGGCCATCACTTCCGACACGTTCATCTGCGCTCTCCCCATCGGTCATCCAATACTGTTATTGTATTATATTGTATACAATGCAATACATTTTCATCAAGCAATCCCAATCGCCCCGGAAACGCGCTAAGAAGCCGACAAATGAAAGGCGCCGCACCTGATGAGCAAACCCCGCATGACCGCTGACGATGCCTACAAGATCCTCCATGATCGGATCATCAGCGGTGATCTGAAGCCCGGCCAGAAGATGCGCGAGGTTGAGATTGCGGAAAGTCTCGGCCTGTCGCGCACCCCTGTGCGCGAGGCGTTCCACCGGCTGAAAAGCGACGGCTTACTGACGCAGGAACCCAACAAGGGGGCGATGGTGCGGCAGCTAGACTATCAGTCGATATCGGAACTCTACAAGATCCGGGAAGTGCTGGAAGGCACCGCCGCCGCGATGGCCACGCGCCTCATGTCCGAGGTTGAGTTGCGCGCGCTTTACGAGCTGCTCGACCTGCAAGAGGCCGCGAAAGACGATGTGGCCGAGGCCTCCCGCCTCAACAAGATCTTCCACCGCACCCTGTGGCACAGCGCGCATAACCGCTACCTGATCGAGATGATCGACAGCCTCGATCTGTCGATGGCGCTCTTGGGCCGCTCAACCCTCGGGCTGGAGGCGCGCAAGTCCGAGGCAATCGCCGAACATCGCACCATTCTGGATGCCATGTCGCAAGGCGATGCAACAGCCGCCGAAAGCGCGGCGCGCGGGCACATCAGATCAGCCCATGCCGCGCGGCTGAAGATCCTGATGGAGGATGAGACTTAGCAATTCGGCCTAGGGGAACCATCCCTCACAAGTTGGCTGCACAAAAAATAAGTCATCCGATCGCGGTCGGTTTGGCGAACACCAGATTTTTGGCAGAAGTTAGTTTCTATTTTGACCCATGTTGCGAACCAGTAAATCACCGTCAGCCCCTTCAAGCCGCAACGTGACGGATAAGAGCATTATCCCAACAATGCAAAGGTCCGACGGCACCGCGTCATGAGAATGCTCGATTGCATCTAAAAGAACAGCTGCATCCGGCCGTGCTCTAATAGGCGTCAGCAGCTCTCTGTCCAGGATTTTATGGACCTCGGCAAGCTCGGCTTCTGTAAGGGGTTCCAACTCACTCGTTCCTTTGATCTCCGCAAGAACAGAATTGCCTACCACTCGCATCGTCGCCTCAAACCACTCTGCAGACATTTCGGATGTTACTTCTGCCCAGACTCGCCTTGCGTCTTCATTGTCTTTACCGCGCAGGAACGTGCCGCATTGCTCAGGTGACAAACGTTCCAACATTTGCTTCATTGTCGTAAATGCGATGCGCTGGTCTTCCAGACCAACTCTGGCGCTACCGCTAATGATAAGGCCATCATACCAATCAGAAAACTCTTTCCCAACTTCTTGAGAGATTGGCTCAAGCGTTGAAATCTCTGGATGGGATGACGCATATTCCCCCCAGGCAGAGAGGAATACTGCTGATTCCGTCAACTCCGCGAAGTGTTGCTTCAAGATTGGATGAAATGCCTCGGGATACTCGTAGGCCTCAATATGTACGGCCACCCATTCGTCATTTAACTGTTGAACGAGGGCGGCCTCAAACTCAGCTGCTGAAAACCTCTCCTCAGCGCCAGCGAGGCTGGCCCATAAGCAAAGCAATGTCGTCGAGATAGCGGGAAGAATGATGGGTCGCATCAAAACACCTTGGTCGTTTGCGTCGCCTTATAGCGCGTGATTGGGACGAGATTTTGAAGGCCGCGCCCAAATGCGAAATAAACCGAATGGTCAGCCCGACGTCAGCAGCCGCACCACCAATTCGCCAGTTTCTCCTTCGATCGACAGGGCCGATTGCAGGGATATCTTGGTCAGATCGCAGATTGCCTGATCCGGGGCGCGGTCGAAATTTTCGACCGCTTGCAGCACCGCTTGTCTGTTCGGATGCGCCTCGATGCCCGCCACGAAGGCGTCCTGATAGGCCTGCCCGGCGCGGGATTTTTGGCGCTCGCTCATCGGCTCGAAGGCTGGGTTGTCGGTGACCTCGGCTGTCAGCGCGGCGCGCAGCATGGCCAGGTAGCCCATCACCTCAGCGGGGTCCTGCGTGGCCATCACCTGCGCTTCGACCTGCGCGATTTCCAGCGGGTCCAGCGCACCCCGTGTGTTGGCCGCGCAAACCTCCGTCGACATCGCCTCAACCGTGGCCAGGCCGAATTCCAGCGTCCGGCGTTGTTGCGAGGGGGCCAGGCGGGCCGCGCCCAGGGTCGCCGTCTCCTGCGCCCAGCCTGCGCCCAGAAGCAGCGCGATCTCGGTCAACTCCTCGCGGGTTTCCACATCGAAGACCGATTGTTCGGTAACAAAATACTGCGAGAAGGTCGTGACCACCTCATCCGAACTGAAGACCAGGCGAAAATGCTCGGCGAAAATGGGTTTGAGCGGCTCGGTCAGGCCCAATGCCTCGGCGATCCGTTCAAACTGAGCCTCTTCGGCCAGGCCGCGGACGATATCTTCGATCTCGATTTCTGTCAGGGTATCTTGCGCCTTTGCGCCATGTCCCGCGCCCAGGATGGCGAGTGCCACGACCATGGCTTTCACTATCTGCATCATGCCCCTCCCTGATGTCCGAACAGGTCTTACCACTGATCGTTTCGGGGATGAAGCCGGCCTTTCTTCACAGCGCGAAAGTAGTCCGCCCGCCACAGATTGTGCGCGCGACATGCATGTCCGCGATCCGGTCCGGCGGCGTGGCCTCGATATCGCCCGACAGCACCACCAGATCGGCGGCCAGGCCCGGGCGCAGCGTGCCGGTCAGGTGCTCGCGATGGGCGGCCCAGGCGCCGCCCGCGGTGTAGGCGTGCAGCGTCGGCATCAGCCCGATGCGCTGGTCTTCGGCGCCTTCATAGGTCGGTCGCGTCAACGCCGCGCCGATGCCGCGCAGAACCGAGATGTCAGTCACCGGCCAGTCCGACGCAAAGGCCAAATGCGCGCCTGCCTCAGCAAGCGTCCGGCAAAGATAGGCATCGGCCCATCGGTCCTTGCCGATGATGTCCAGGGTCGGCTGCAACGCAAATTCCATCGCGCCCGGCGCATGTGGCGGCTGCAGAGAGGCGGTGATGCCCAGCGCGCCGAGGCGCGGGATGTCGGCGCGGTCGATCAGCTCGATATGTTCGATGCGGTGACGGCTGTCGCGCTTGCCATTGGCGGCCCGGGCGGCCTCGTAGCCATCAATCGTCTGCCGTACCGCCCCGTCACCAATCGCATGCACAGCGATCTGCAGGCCCCGCCTGTCGATCTCGGTCGCGATCTGGTTGAAATTCGGAAAAAGCGGCTCCGAGCGATGCCCTGGCCGGCCAGGATAATCGTTCAGCATATAGGCCGTCCCGCTATCAATTACCCCGTCCATGAAAAGCTTCACGAAGCCCGAGCTTAGCCACTCATCATCGAAGTTGCGCGTCATCGCTTCGGCCCGGTCTAGTGCCGAAAGCTCCATATGCGGCTTGAAATGGAACGGCACCTTGACCCGTGCGGTCAGCCCGCCTTCGGCCCGCAAGTCATGCAGCAAGTCCAGCGTGTAGCGGTTGCCATCCATGTTCACCATCGAGGTCACGCCGTGGCGCGCCGCATGGGCGAGGCCTGCGGCCACCTTGGCGCGGTCAATGGCACGCGCAGCGGCATCGGGCCAGGAGGGTGGTTCCTCTCCCGTCGCGATGCCCAGGTTCAGCCGCGCCTCGCCGCCCAGCGCGATGACCGGCGCAAAGGCCTCGAACTCGCGCAGTTCGCCGGTGGCCATCCCGTCGGAGCCCATCACCACCTCGTGCCCGTGGGGCGTCGCCAGCCCGTGCAGAATGCCCGCATGCGCCAGAGCTGCCGTGTTGGCCCAGACAGTGTGATGATCATGCGCGGTGATGGCGATGGGCCGGTCGGGCAGCATACGGTCTAGGTCAGCGCGGGTCAGCGGATGATCGAGCAACGTATAGTCACCCCCTTGCGCCATCAGCAAAGGCCGCTCGGGATGCCGCGCGGCAAAATCGCGGAACGCCGCTGTCAGCGCCTCTTCCCCATGCAAACCGCCGATCTGTAGATGCGATAGCTCCGCGCCGCCCAGCACCAGATGCAGATGGCTTTCGACAAAGCCGGGCAACAGCGTCGCGCCGTTGCAATCGATCACCTCGGTCGCCGCCCCGGCCAGCGCCTCAACCTCGGCCCGCGCGCCCAGGGCAGCGATCCGGTCGCCCGCCAATGCGATCGCCTCGGCCCTCGGTCGCTTTGGGTCCATCGTCAGAATGCGCGCATTGGTCAGGATAATATCGGGCGTCATCGAAGGCCTCCGCTTTCCCGGGATTAGAGCGTAAGCGGCCGCCATAAGAAAGCCGAAACGCGCCCTTGGCCCTGCCGCAGGCTGCGATATGATCGCCGCGGGCAGGAGGCTGAAGATGCTTGTTCAAATCCTCATCGGATCGGCGCTGATGGTGCTGTCGATCCTGATCTCGGGCCTCGGCTTTTGGCTGATGGAGATCCTCTTCGCCCGCTTCGCCGCCTGGCTTTCGCGCCCGCCACACCGGCCGAAGCAGATGCTGGTGCTGATCGCCACGTCGCTTTTCATCCTGGTCCTGATTACACTCAGCGTTTGGATCTGGGCGCTGGCGTTCTGGGGCCTGGGCGTTTTCATCACGCTTGAGGCCTCGACCTACTTTTCGCTGGTCTCGTTCACCACGCTGGGGTTCGGCGACGTCCTGCTGCCGCAGGAATGGCGACTTCTGGCCGGTATGATCGCGGCCAACGGGCTTTTGAACATCGGGCTGTTCACCGCCATTCTGGTTGAGGTGATGCGCCAGGTGCGATTGGGCCAGTCCGGCAGGCGCTAAGCCCGACGCGCGCGCCAAAGCGTATAGAGCCCCGTGGCCACCACAACCGCACTGCCGATGAACGTTGCCGCATCCGGACGCTCGGCAAAGACCAAAACGCCCAGGGCCACGCCGAAGACCAGCCGCGTGTAGCGGAACGGCGTGACCGTGCTGACCTCGCCCGTGCGCATCGCCACCGTCAGGGCATAATACGCGCCGACACCGATGGCGATTGCCGCGATCAGGTTGGCGCTGGCCCATATGTCGGGCCAGACCGCCCGGCCCGAAAACGCCAGCAAGCCTGCGCCTGCGGGGATCATCATCGCAAAGCCGTAAACGCCCAATTGCAGGTTCGACAGCGCTGGAGGTGCGGCCCGCGTGGCCAGGTCACGGCCCGCAAAGCCCAGCATGCCGGCCACCGCGAGGAGTGAGGCGGGCGTGAACCCCTCCAACCCCGGACGCAGGATGATCAGCACGCCCGCGAACCCCACCAGAATGGCCAGCCACCGCCGCCACCCAACCTGCTCGCCAAAGATCAGCGCGGCGCCCGCGACCACCACCAGCGGTGTGGCCTGCAAGATGGCCGAGGCACTCGACAGCGGCGTCAGCGCGATGGCTAGCGTGTAGAACAACCGCCCGCCCGCCTCGAACCCGGCGCGGATCAGAATGGCGCGCGACAGGATGGCGGGGTGCAGTATGCGCTCGCCTCGGCGTTTCGAGAGTATTGCGAAGGCCAGCATGCCCCCTGCCCCGAAGATCATCAGGATCTGGCCCACCGGCACGGTCCGTGCGGCGGATTTCAGGAACATGTCCTCCACCGCGAACCCCGCCATGGCCGCCACCATGAAAAGGCTGCCGCGCAGATTGTCGGCGGCCGTCACGGGGCGTCGCGCATCAGGCCGGCTAGGGCCTGCAATTCGGTCCCGATGGGCGAGGTCTGGATGGCCTCGGCAGCCCGAAGGCGCGCCTCATCAGGCTTGTTCTGGTTCAGCTTCCAGGTGCCCTGCACATCGGCCACCTTCATCCGGCAGGGCACGATCTGGCGCATCATCCGCTGCAAGACCTCATCAGGCATCTTCTCGACCCGCCAGGGTGCCTTAGGCAACATCGCTTCGAAATGCGCCGAAACACGGTCGAGATGGCTGCGCAAGGTGTCGGCCGCCAAAGCCTCAACCGGGCCGCGCAGATGGACCGCCACATAATTCCACGTCGGCACCTGCTCGTGTCCCGCCTCATACCAATCGGGCGAGACGTACCCGTCAGCCCCGCTGACTGCCAACAGCGCTTTCGCGGGAAGCGCGCGCAAAACGGGGTTTGAGCGCACGAGGTGGAACTCGGCCCATTGCCCATCCTCGGCCAGCAAAAACGGGACATGCGCGGCCAAAGGCCCGTCGGGGCCGTTCACGCTCAAAACCCCAAAACCACGTGCCCGCGCAAACTCAAGATCGCGTGCGGCAGAGGATTTTCGAAAGGCGGGGTTCGGATGCATGTGGACGCTTCAATTGGTGGAGCAACGACATGTCCTATGATCCTGAAGGTCCGCCTGTGCAAGAGCTTCGCTACTGGGCGAAAGATCCGCAGCGCATCAGATAAACGGCAGTCGAATGCCACTCAGATCAGCATTCTGCGTGCCAACACGCCACAATTCCTTCAAAGAACAGGAAGATCGCGCGCCAGCCGTTCGCACTCTGACCAAAATTTATGCGGGTCGCCCAAAACGGGCACTTAAATGGGCGCACACTCCTGGCGGCTTTGGGCCAACAGGAATTCTCTGGCCAAATCTGCAGCCCGTACATCAAGTAAAAAGGGCCCAAGGGATTGGGCGTCACGCGAAGAGTCATCCTGGCAGATTTATCTCTTCGCGCGACTACAACATCACTGTTGCGGGTTCTTCCTATTTGGTTGGCTTGCCGTTGAAAAGTGCTCGAGTGCCTCGTCAACGACCCGCAGCAACAACGGGGACGACGACTTATGACATTCAAAACCTCTGCTCTTGCAATCGCAGCCCTTCTGGGAACCACCGCCATGGCCGCCGCCGAATGCGCCGAGCCGATCAAAGTGGGCGTGCTGCACTCGCTATCCGGAACCATGGCCATTTCGGAAACCACGCTGAAAGACACGATGGAACTGCTTATCGAGAACCAGAATGCCGCAGGCGGACTTCTGGGTTGTGAGATCGAGGCGGTGGTTGTCGACCCTGCCTCGGACTGGCCGCTCTTCGCCGAGAAGGCGCGAGAATTGCTGACCGTCAGCGAAGTGGACGTCATCTTCGGCGCCTGGACGTCCGTCAGCCGCAAGTCGGTCTTGCCGGTTCTGGAGGAACTCAACGGCCTGATGTTCTACCCGGTGCAGTACGAGGGTGAGGAAAGCTCAAGAAACGTGTTCTACACCGGCGCCGCCCCAAATCAGCAGGCGATCCCGGCAACCGATTACTTCCTTGAGGAATTAGGCGTCGAAAAATTCGCTTTGCTTGGGACGGATTATGTCTATCCGCGCACGACCAACAATATTCTGCAAAGCTACCTACAATCCAAAGGCATTCCGGAAGAGGATATCTTCATCAACTATACCCCCTTCGGTCATTCGGACTGGGCCACGATCGTCGCCGACGTCGTCGCGCTGGGGGCTGATGGCAAGCAGGTCGGCGTGATCTCAACCATCAATGGGGATGCGAATATCGGGTTCTATAAGGAACTGGCGGCAGCCGGTGTGTCTGCCGATGACATTCCCGTCGTCGCCTTCTCTGTCGGCGAGGAAGAGCTGTCGGGCCTCGATACATCTGACCTCGTCGGCCATCTGGCAGCCTGGAACTATTTCCAATCCGCGGATTCCGGGGCGAACGAGGAATGGATCGCCGCCTGGAAAGCCAAGATGGGCGATGAGCGGGTCACCAATGACCCGATGGAGGCCCATTATATCGGCTTCAACATGTGGGTGAATGCCGTCACCGAAGCCGGCACGACGGATGTCGATGCGGTGCGCGAGGCGATGTATGGTCAGGAATTTCCCAATCTGACGGGTGGCACGGCGGTTATGCTGCCAAACCACCACCTCGCGAAACCGGTCCTGATTGGCGAGATCACCGCAGATGGCCAGTTCGACATCGTCAGCCAGACCTCTGAGGTGCCAGGGGACGCCTGGACAGATTATCTGCCTGACTCCGCCGTGCTGAAATCCGATTGGCAAACGCTCAATTGCGGGATGTACAACACCGAAACCGAGACCTGCGTTCAGATGACGTCAAACTACTAAAGCACACCGGCACGCGGTGGTCGCACCGCGTGCCACAACCCGTCTGACAGATCGGCACAGACCCCATGCTGCGATTGCTCTCTCTGGCCCTGGCCGTTTGGCTTGCCATATCCGGTGCGGGGCTCTCTCAAACATTACAGGACATTCTGCAGACCCATCGCGACGAGGTGCTCAAGCCCGGCCGTCAGTCGGTGGGTGTGGTGCTGGATGACCTTGTGGCCAGCGGTCTGCCGCAGGCCGTTCCCTTTCTTGAGGCATGGCGAGACCGGGATATCGTGCAGCGCGACAGCGACGGCCTGTTCTTCCGTGTCATCGAAGACGGCGACACGGTGACATTGGCTGATCTTGATACCGGGGCAGAGATCACGGCGTCCACAGCCGATCTAACCGAATCCCGCCCTAATGGCGGTGTGCGTCGGGCCATTGGCGACGCCCTGGTCCAGTTTCAGTTGTCCGACCCCGATATCGCCAAGCGCCGGGCCGCGGTCGAGGCCATCGCCCGCAGCATGGATGCAAGCCAGCTTGCCCCCCTCCAAGCCTCGATTGAGGACGAGCCCGATGTCGCGTTGAAGGAAACCAAAATCCGCCTGGCGGATATGTTGGGCGCGCTGTTCGCTGAGGGTCAAGGCACGCGCGTTACAGCGATTGAGGCCCTGGCCGGCGATCTGTCCGTTGATGTGCGTGCCGTTCTGAACCGGCTACTGGCCACAACCGCCCAGATTGCCGAAACGGTGCCAGAGGGCGTTAACGTCGCCCAGATTCTGGATGTGGGCACGGACATAACCTTGGCGGAGGCCTATGCCCGCCTTGTCGCAGATGGACGCGCGCCGCCCTTGGTCTCTGACGATGACATCCGCACCGCCCTGGTGGCCAACATCACAAATGGCATGATTGCCGGCATCCCGGTGCATGCCCTTGGAACCGACGCCGCGCGCCTCCTGGCCTACGACACGCTTGCGGCCGACGGTCTGGTCGCCCCGCGCGTAAAGTCGCAGCAACAAATCGATGCGGTGGCCTCTCATGTCTTCTACCTGGCGTATGATGAGCCGGACGCTGCGGTCACAGACGCCGCCCGGAATGCCTTACGGGCCATTGAGACCAATCTCGCGATCAGCCAAGGGATCGATCTTGGGCTTGACGCGCTTTCGCTCGCCTCGATTTACTTTTTGGCGGCGATCGGTCTGGCCATCACCTTCGGCGTCATGGGCGTGATCAACATGGCCCATGGTGAGTTCATCATGATGGGCGCCTATACCGGCTTCGTCGTCCAGCAATTCGTGCCTGATTACACGATCTCGATTATCATCGCCCTTCCCCTGGCCTTTGCGATCACATTCGGCGCGGGCGTCACGATGGAGAGGCTTGTTATCCGCCATCTCTATCACCGCCCCCTTGAAACCCTACTGGCCACATTCGGGATTTCGATCGCCCTCCAGCAGCTTGCCAAGAACATCTTCGGCACGCAGGCGCGCCCGCTGACGTCGCCCGAATGGCTGGACGGCGCGCTGGTTTTCAACGACGTGATCGCGATCAGCTACATCCGCATCGCCATCTTCGTGCTGGCGCTGCTATTCCTGGGCCTCATCCTTTTCGTCCTGAAACGTACGCGGCTGGGGCTTGAGGTGCGCGCTGTCACGCAAAACCCGGGTATGGCGGCGTCGATGGGGATCAATCCCGACCGGATCAACATGCTGACCTTCGGTCTGGGGTCAGGCATCGCGGGGATCACCGGTGTGGCGATCGGTCTCTACGCCAAGGTCACATCTGAAATGGGTGCCGATTACATCGTACAAAGCTTCATGACTGTCGTCGTGGGCGGTGTCGGCAATGTCTGGGGCACGCTGGCAGGCGCGTCGCTGATCGGCTTCCTGCAAAAGGGGATCGAATGGTTGAACCCGTCCAATACGCTGGCCGCGCAGACATACATGATCCTCTTCATCATCCTCTTCATCCAATTCCGGCCCAAGGGCATTATCGCTCTCAAAGGCCGGGCGGCGGCGGATTGAATGCCCATGCAACGATCTTTCCTCGCTCAGAACCCTTCGGTCCTTTGGTTCATATCCATACTCGCGCTGTTCACCGTGGGGGTGACCGTGCTGTCAGAGGCCACAGGGATTGGCTTGGTCTCGACCTCGTTCGTCAAGACATTGGGCAAGACGCTTTGTCTGTGTCTTGTCGCCATCGCGATGGATGTGGTCTGGGGCTATTGCGGCATCCTCTCGCTGGGGCATTTCGCCTTTTTCGGGATCGGCGGCTACGCCATCGGCATGTGGCTGATGTATGCGCGGACCGAGCGTATCGTTATCGAAAGCCTGGCGACCCAACCGCTTCCCCCCACGCCGGCAGAAATAGCAGATGCCATTGGCAACCAGATCTTCGGGGTCGTTGGCAGCTCGGAATTTCCCTGGATCTGGGCTTTTGCCGACAATCTGGCGCTTCAGCTTCTAATGGTCGTCACGGTACCCGGCCTTCTGGCCTTGATCTTCGGATGGCTCGCGTTCCGGTCGCGGGTGACGGGGGTCTACCTGTCGATCCTGACCCAGGCGATGACCCTCGCCCTGGCGCTTTACCTCTTTCAGAACGACAGTGGCCTGCGTGGCAATAACGGGCTGTCGGGTCTGCAGAACATCCCCGGCTACGAGGATGTCCCGCAAGCCACGATCTCGATCGTTTTCTTCATCGCTTCGGCCATCGCACTTGGCGCGGGCTATGCCTTCTTTGCCTGGATCGTGTCGGGCAAGATGGGCAGTGTGATCAAAGGCATCCGCGAGAACGAGGCGCGGGTGCGCTTTCTGGGCTACCACGTTGAAAGCTACAAGCTGTTCATCTTCACGATCACGGCAATTGTCGCCGGTATCGCGGGCGCGCTCTATTACCCCCAGGCCGGCATCATCAATCCCGGCGAAATCGCTCCCATCGCCTCAATCTATCTGGCCGTCTGGGTGGCGATTGGCGGACGTGGCAGGCTTTATGGCGCCGTCATCGGCGCGGCCTTCGTTTCGCTCTTGTCAAGCTGGTTCACCGGCGGCGGGGCGCCCAACATTAACCTTGGCTTCTACGTCATTCAGTGGACCGATTGGTGGCTTGTCCTTCTTGGCCTGTCCTTCGTCGCGGTCACACTTTTCTTCCCCAAGGGAATTGGTGGGCTCTTCGACCTTCTGGTCAGGAAGCAATCATGAGTATGCTTTTGGAAGTCTCCGGCGTCTCGGTCACGTTCGACGGGTTTCGGGCGATCAACAACCTGTCGATCAACTTCGCGAAGACTGAGTTGCGGGCCATTATCGGGCCGAACGGCGCGGGCAAGACGACCTTCATGGATATCGTGACGGGCAAGACGAAGCCGGACGAGGGTCACGTCATCTGGGGCGACAGGAACATCTCGCTTCTGGGCATGTCGGAAAGTCAGATCGCCAGGGAGGGGATCGGGCGCAAATTCCAAAAACCCACCGTGTTCGAGGCACAGACCGTGCGGCAGAACCTTGCCATGGCCCTGAAGACACCGCGCGGCCCCTTCGCGGTGCTGAGGCACAAAAAGACAAAGACCAACGCCACTCGGATCGAAGCCGTGGCGAAACAGATCGGCCTGTCGGATGATCTGACGCGGATCGCCGGCGAACTGAGCCATGGCCAGAAGCAATGGCTTGAGATCGGCATGCTTCTGGCGCAGGAACCTCGCCTGATGCTGGTCGATGAACCGGCCGCCGGCATGACCCCGGAAGAACGCGAAAAGACCACCGAAATCTTGCGGGAGGCGGCAAAGACCCGCGCGGTTGTGGTGGTTGAACACGACATGGAATTCGTGCGCCGTCTTAACTGCAAGGTGACTGTTCTGCACGAGGGTTCGGTACTGGCCGAGGGCAGCCTTGACCACGTCACCTCGAACCAGACCGTTATCGATGTCTATCTGGGGCGCAGCCATGCTTGACGTCCGCAATATCGACCTCAGATATGGGCAAAGCCAGATCCTGTTCGATATCTCATTGCGGGCAGAGACGGGCCAGATCACCGCCGTCATGGGAAATAACGGGGTTGGCAAGACAAGCCTGCTGAAAGCGATCTCCGGGCGGCATCCGATTGTGGGCGGCGCGGTATCGATCAACGGCCAGAAGGTGCAGCTGATGTCGGCCTATCACGCGGCCCGCGCGGGCATCGCTTACGTCCCGCAAGGGCGTGAGGTCTTTCCGATGATGTCGGTGCAGGAGAACCTCGAAACGGGGTTTGCCTGCTTGCCGAGAGGCGATCGCAATATCCCGGACTTTGTCTTCACCTTGTTTCCGGTCCTGAAGGAAATGCAGTCGAGGCGCGGTGGCGATCTGTCAGGCGGGCAGCAACAGCAGCTTGCCATCGCCCGCGCCCTTGTCACGAAACCCAAGGTTTTGCTGCTGGACGAACCGACTGAGGGTATCCAGCCCAATGTGATTCATCAAATCGGCGACGCGCTTGAGTTTCTGAGGGATGAAGGCCACATGGCGATTGTGCTGGTTGAGCAGAATGCCGACTTCGCCTATCGGATCGCCGATACCTTCACGGTCATCGAGCAGGGGCGCGTCAAACGGAACGCCATCAAATCGGCCTATCCAAAAGAAGACCTGATGGCTGATCTGGCGCTCTGAGGCTCGCCAGACTGAGGAAAAGCCGGTCCACTTTTGCTCGCCGGGGGACTGGCGCGCGGCTGTTCCCGCCCCGTTGTCGACACCACGTTTAGCGGTCCTCATCCTTCACGATGCGGCCGTCTTCCAGGGTCACGATGCGGTCCGCCAATTCGAGAATTCTGTTGTCATGGGTCACCATGACCGTCGTCGTGCCACGCTCTCGGCCAAGCGCCCTGAGCATCTCGACCACAGTTCGGCCGGAGTCTTTGTCCAGCGCCGCGGTGGGTTCATCGGCGAAGACGATCTCGGGGTTCGACACCAGCGCGCGGGCGACCGCGACGCGCTGCTTCTGCCCGCCGGAGAGATTTGCGGGTAGATAGTCAAGGCGGTCGTCCAGCCCGACCAACCCAAGCGTGTGGTGTGCAGCTGCCCTTTGCCGCGCGAGGTCGCCATGCCCATGCACCTCCAGACCCATCAGGACATTCTGGGCCGCCGTCAGGCTTTCATGCAGGTTGTGGGCCTGAAAGATAAAGCCGAGCCTCCGGCGCAATGCCACCGATTGCGCCTCGGTGGCGCCTTTCAGTTCGTTGCCCAGCAGCTGGACGCTGCCGTCCTGCACCTCTCGCAGGCACCCCATCAGGGTCAGTACGGTTGTCTTGCCAGACCCCGACGGGCCCATCAGGATCGTCAGACTGCCCTTGCGGACCGACAGGCTCACATCCCATATCGCCTGCTTGCGCGCGTCGCCGTTGCCGAACCAATGGTTCAGGCCGCGCACGTCGATGGCCGTATCCCCGGTGGTGCGGGACATCAGAAAAGATCCGCCGGGTCGGCGCCGGCCAGACGCCGCGTCGCGATTGCGCCTGAAATGGAGCAAGCCAGCACCGTTCCGGAAAGCACGGCGATGGCAAGATCAAACTCCATTACCATCGGCAATCCAGTCGCCGCCGACATTCCGGCGTAGAGCCCGATCGAGGCCAGCAAACCCGGCACAAAGCCGAACAGCGCCAGGATGACCGCCTCTTCGAACACGATCCCCAGGAAGAATTTTTGATCGTATCCCATCGCCTTGAAGGTCGCGTATTCCCTGAGATGGTCCGCCACATCGGTCGACAGAATCTGGTAGACGATGACGATCCCCACCAGCACACCGATCAGAACGCCGAAGCCAAAGATGATGCCCGTCGGCCGCTCGGTTGTCTGATAGCTGAGATCGGCGGCGGCCGCGCCGGCAAGCGTTTCGACCTTGACGCTGTCGGCGGGCAACACATCGCGCAGGCGTTCGACGATGACGCCTGGGTCGATCCCCTCGTCAACCTTCAGCAGAATATGGTTCGGGGCGCTGGAACTGCGGGCGTTGAACAGCCGCAGAAACGTCTGGTCCGAGGCAAAAAGCGTCCCATCCGCCGAAAAGCCACCGCCCACATCCAGCGTGCCCACGGCGGAGAGAGTCCGATCGTTGGCCTCGAACAGAAAAGGCTCGGCCGAGGATACCCCATCAAGTGACCCCGCAGGCAAACCTCGGGTGCTGCGGTCAATCAATACGGTATCTTCAAGGATCAACGCATGGAAACCGTCGGCAATCTCGCCGCTCAGGAAGTGCGCTGAATCCGTGCCAAGCCCGAAGGTTTGCAAGGTCGAAAATGTGCCATCGGTGCGCTGCCATTCCAGATTGGCGATAAACAGCGGCGCGCCGTCCGCCACCCCGGGCACGCCAAGGGCCTGAAACAACCACTGGCGGGCAACGTTACTGCCATCGGTCAGCGTATTGGCATCGGCCGATGACACCATGATATCGGCATCGAACAACGCATAAGGGGCCGTCGTCGTGCTGTTCAATGCACCAAGAATGCCCATTTGGACAAAAACCAGAAGGTTGGCGAAGGCGACCCCGGCAATCGCGGCCAGAAGACGCGTGCGGTTATGCGAAAGCTGCAGCCACCCAATGGGCAGCCGTCCGAAGACAAAGGTCAGAAGCCGGGTCATCACTCTTCGCGACCGGCATCGATACGCGCCAGGACCTGAAGGTTGGTCAGCCGTTCGGCCCGGCTGCTCGACACCGCATCAAGGGCAACGATAACGTCAACGACGCGCGCATCCGTGTTTGCGGCGGGGTCATCCGAGGTGATCGATTGCCGCCCGATCTCTAGACCGATCGCGCTGACCTGCCCGCTCAAGATGCCGTCGATGGCAGGGGCCGTCATCGTCACCGGGTCGCCAACGGCGACGCGCCCGATCAGGGTTTGATAAACCTCTGCCTCGACGGTCATCCGCGTGGTGTCGCCCAGATCCAGAACCCCGTCATTGCCCGGACGTTCGCCCAGTTGCACGTGGATTTCCAGAACGGTGCCCTGGATCGGCGCGCGCACATATGCCTTTTCGACATCAATCTCGGCCTGGGTCAGTTGCGCGCGCGCAGCATCCAGATTGGCCAGGGCCACGGCGATATCGGCCTGCACTCCAGCCCCGTTCGCCTCATAGCGGGACAAGGTCGCGCGCTGACGCTCGACGTCACGGGCGGCTTCGGTGGCCCGCGCGATGGCCGCATCGAAAACCGCTTTCGTCGCGACGCCACGCTCCATCAACGATGTCGTGCGCTCCAGCTCATCCGCGGCGGCCCGCTCGGTCGCGATGGCACGCTCCAATGCGGCCTGGGCTTCCTCGCGGCCCGCGCGAATTGACGCCTCTGTCTGCGCGACGGTTGCCTCGGCCACCGCGACATTCGCCCGCGCCGTTTCGAGCTGACCTTCAAGCTGAGGAAGGCTGTCGAGGACGGCCAGGATATCACCGGTTTCGACCCGGTCGCCAACCCGCACCCGCACCTCACTGACCCGGGCATCGCCCGCACCGAAAGGGGGCGCGACTGTCGAGACATCACCGTTTGGCGTGATCCGGCCCAGCGCCACGACATCGCCTTCGCTGACCACTGCGATCTCTTCCCCTTCGGTCACCTGCTGGATCGCGACGGCGATTGGCGTCTCCGTGCCCGCACCGGGTTGCAGCCCCGTGGCACGGAAAAACGCCTGGAGGCCTGGCGGCTGGAAATAGAGACCGATGACCCCACCTGCGACCAATATCAGCCAGACCAATGGCACAAGCCAAAACCTGGGGCGCCGTTTGCGCGTTGCATCACCCGGCGTTCCGCCTTTTGATATCCCGGGATCCGCCAAGGGCAGGTCGACCGACTTCTCTTGCGACTCTGTCACGGCAGTTCCTTGACTTGATCCATCAATTAATGACACGTACGTCATTAATATGCAGGCTACAAGAGGACTGATGACAAAAACCGGCAAGACCCGCAGGCGCCGCAAAGAGGCCCGGCCCGACGAGATCCTCCGGGCAGCGCTTGAGGAATTCGATGACAAGGGGTTCGCACACAGCACGCTGGCAGGTATTGCGACACGGGCCGGGATATCGAGAACGACGATATACCTCTACTACGACACCAAAGAGGCCATCTTCGAAGCGGCGATCCGCAATTCTGTGGAACGCGCGATTGATGACGTCGCAGGCATTGCCAACGCCGCGAAGGGCGACTTCCGCACGCTTTTTTCGAACGCCATCGATGTCATCTATGATCGCCTGGTTAAAGGAAATGCTGCGATCTTCTTCAGGATACTCGTCGCCGAAGGCCATCTCATGCCGGACCTTGTCGGGTTCTATCACCGGGAAATCCTCTCAAAAGGCGAGATGGCGATCCGAGCGTTGATCGAGCGCGGCATCGCAACCGGCGAGTTGTCGGAAGACTGCCGGTCGGATGATATGCACCTCTTCGTCTCGCCCGCGATATTTGCCGCGCTTTGGGTCCGTCTTTTCAACCGGATCGATCCGCTGGATATCGACGCTTTCAAGGCCTCGCATGTGCGATTGGTCACAGATGCATTGCTGGCGCGCCCGTGATCCGGCCTTGCAGATCGGATAATGCCGTTCGGGCCGCCCGTACCCACGTGCTTGCGCCCCTCGCGCTCCGGCTGGAATCCGGTGGCGCTTTGCGCTAGGTCGTCGCGACACAGGCTAGGAGGGCGCGCATGATCACTCACCCCAATTACGGTCGGATTGATGGCCCCATCGTCATGATCGGCTTCGGGTCGATCGGACGGGGCACGCTGCCTTTGATCGAACGGCATTTTGACTACGATGCCAAGAAGATGGTGGTGATCGAGCCGGATCATGGCGCACATACGTTTCTGTCGCAGCGCGGCATTCGCCATATCGAGACGGCCATCACGCGCGAGAATTATCGCGAGGTGCTGGGCGGCATCTTCGAGCAGGGCAAAGGGTTCTGCGTGAACCTGTCGGTCGATACATCATCGCTGGATCTGATGAAATTCTGCCGCGAGATGGGCGTTCTTTACATCGACACGGTGGTCGAGCCGTGGGAGGGGTTCTACTTCGAAACCGAAAGCAATGCCGAGCGCACGAATTACGCTTTGCGCCAGAAGGTGCGTGATGAGAAGGCGCGCAATCCGGGCGGGACGACGGCGGTCTCGTGCTGTGGGGCGAACCCAGGCATGGTCAGCTGGTTCGTGAAAGAGGCGCTGCTGACGCTGGCGCGCGATACCGGCCAGACAGCCGAGATGCCAAAGGGGCGCGAGGGCTGGGCGCGGCTGATGCAATCGCTTGGCGTGAAGGGCGTGCATATTGCCGAGCGCGACACGCAGAAATCGACGCGCCCGAAGCAGATCGGGACCTTCGTGAACACCTGGTCGGTCGAAGGGTTCATCGCCGAGGGGTTTCAACCCGCCGAACTGGGTTGGGGCACGCATGAGACCTGGAGGCCTGAGGACGCGCATGGGTTCGACCAGGGCTGCCAGGCTGCGATCTGGATCGGGCGGCCCGGCGCGATCACGCGGGTGCATAGCTGGTGCCCGACGCCGGGCCCTCAATACGGGTTTCTGGTGACGCACAACGAGGCCATCTCGATCGCCGATTATTACACCGTGGGCGAAGGCGACATGCCCGAATACCGCCCCACGTGCCACTACGCGTATCACCCGTGCGATGATGCGGTCCTGTCCCTTCACGAGACATTCGGATCGGGGATCATTCAAGAGAAGCATCACATTCTGGACGAGAACGAGATCACCGAGGGCATCGATGAGCTGGGCGTCCTGCTTTACGGGCACGAGAAGAACGCGCTCTGGTACGGCTCACGGCTGAGCATCGAAGAGACCCGCGATCTGGCGCCGTTCCAGAATGCGACCGGGCTGCAGGTGTCGTCGGCCGTGCTGGCGGGGATGGTCTGGGCGCTGGAGAACCCGCAAGCCGGGATCGTTGAGACCGATGAGATGGACCATGCGCGCTGCCTGGAAGTCCAGCGCCCTTATCTGGGCCCGGTCGAGGCGCATTACACCGACTGGACGCCGCTGACCAACCGCTGGAGCCAGTTCGAGGAGGATATCGACGGGGATGAGCCCTGGTCATTCCGCAATGTGCTCGCCACCTGAGATGGCTTGACCGGCCTTGCCCGGTCCCTTACGTACAGTTCAGCACGCGGGCGTTGTGTAGTGGTAAGACCTTAGCCTTCCAAGCTAATGACGCGGGTTCGATTCCCGCCGCCCGCTCCAAAACTTCTGTCATGGGTGGATTCCGAAACCCAAAGCATCCTGCTCCGGGATTTGCTGGGCAAATCTGAACATATAGCTCGCATTCGAGCGACGATCCTCTGCCTGCAACAGCACAACGCTTTCTCGCCGAAGCGCAGGTCAGTTGCGCTTCCGCTGCCCTGCCTGACGAACAACCGCGCCGATCTGAGTAAGCTGATCTGAAAGCGGGTTAGTTTTGCGCCAGACCATTCCGATTGTGCGTGACGGCCTTGGCCTTGGGAAGCGTGCGATTGAGACGTCAGCCGAACGGGTCTCAAGCGACAGGGCCATCTCGGGGATGAGGGTCACGCCCATCCCGGCCGCGACCATCTGGACCAGCGTGGAAAGCGAGCTTCCCTCCATCATCTGGCGCGGCTGGGTTTGGGCCAGCGTGCAGAACGACAAGGCCTGGTCGCGAAAGCAATGACCTTCCTCCAACAAGAGCAGGCGCATGGCCCCCAGCTTTTCGGGGCTGGGCACAGGTAGATTTGCGTCCTTTGCGGGCCGCACAAAGACGAAGCTTTCTTCAAACAAGGCGAATTCACGAAGCGCGGGTTCCGAGATCGGCAAGGCGACGATGGCCACGTCAAGCCGCGCCTCCAATAGGTCGCGGATGAGCGACTTGGTCACAGATTCGCGCAGTTCCAAATCCAAACCGTCAAACCGCACAGACAGGGCTTTCATGATTTCGGGCAAGAGATAGGGCGCGACTGTCGGGATAATGCCCAACCTCAGCCGCCCGGCGAGAGGCCCTTGCTTGGCGCGCACAAGTTCTTCCAACTCATCAACGCCAAGCAGGATCTTGCGCGCGCGCTCCAGGAAGTCTTCGCCAAGCGCGGTCAGGCGCACCCGCCGCGCGCTGCGTTCCACCAAAGGCGCGCCGATCGTAGCCTCCAACTCCTTGATTTGAAGCGACAAGGCAGGCTGTGAGATGGAACAGGTCTCGGCGGCGTGGCCAAAATGGCGATGCCGTGCCAGCGCGTCGAAATAGCGAAGTTGTTTCAGGGTCAGGCCAATCATTAGCATAACTTATCGCAGACTTAAGAACATTCAATTAGAGTAAATGCATCCCATTTGTTAGAAAGGTTCTAGACTGACTCCCACGGTCGTTAACTCAGCAAATGGAGACTCCCATGGACGGAAACGACGTTGGCCGGATCGGCGGTTGCCCTGTCATGCACGGCGGCAATACCGCGACAAACAAACCGGTGACCAAATGGTGGCCCAATGCGCTTAACCTCGACATCCTGCATCAGCGCGGCGCCCGCACGAACCCGATGGACCCCGATTACAACCATCGCGAGGCGGTGAAGGCGCTGGATTTCGGGGCGGTGAAGGCTGACGTCAAGGCGCTGATGACCGAAAGTCAGGAGTGGTGGCCAGCCGATTGGGGCCATTACGGCGGTCTGATGATCCGGCTTGCCTGGCATTCGGCCGGCTCCTACCGGATGGGGGACGGCCGCGGCGGGGCAGGATCGGGCAACATCCGGTTTGCACCGCTGAATTCCTGGCCGGACAATGCCAGCCTCGACAAGGCGCGCCGTCTGCTGTGGCCCGTGAAGAAGAAGTACGGCAACGCGCTGAGCTGGGCCGATCTGATCATCCTGGCGGGCAATATGGCCTACGAATCGATGGGCCTGAAAACCTTCGGTTTCGGCTTTGGCCGCGAAGACATCTGGGCGCCCGAGACGGATGTCTTCTGGGGCGAAGAAGACGAATGGCTGGCCCCCAGCGAAAACCGCTACGGCGATCTGGACGATCCGGGCACGATGTATAACCCGCTGGCCGCGGTGCATATGGGCCTGATCTACGTGAACCCCGAAGGCGTGAACGGCCAGCCCGACCCGGCGCGCACCGCGCTCCATATACGCGAGACGTTTGCCCGCATGGCGATGGATGACGAAGAAACCGCAGCCCTCACCTGCGGTGGCCATACTGTCGGCAAGGCCCATGGCGTGGGCGTGGCCGAGCGGATTGGCGGCGAGCCGGAAAGCGGCGGCGTTGAGGCGCAGGGTTTTGGGTGGGCCAATCCGGACCATGGCGGTCTGGCCGCCAATGCGTTCACCTCGGGCATTGAAGGGGCCTGGACCAAGGAACCCACGAAATGGGACATGGGCTATTTCGACTACCTCTTCGGCTATGAGTGGGAGCTGACGAAATCGCCGGCGGGTGCGTGGCAATATGCACCAATCGACATGCCTGATGATCAAAAGCCCGTCGATGCAAGCGATCCGGCGGTCCACAAGATGCCGATGATGACCGATGCCGACATGGCGATGAAGGTTGACCCGATCTACAACGAGATCTGCCAGAAATTCCGCGCAGACCCCGCGTATTTCGCCGATACCTTCGCCCGCGCCTGGTTCAAGCTGACCCATCGCGACATGGGGCCGAAAGTGAACTACCTCGGCCCCGATGTTCCGGCCGAAGACCTGATCTGGCAAGATCCGATCCCTGCGGGCAACACCGCTTACGATGTTGCAGCGGTGAAGGCCAAGATCGCCGAAAGCGGCCTGTCGGCTGTCGACATGATCGCGACCGCCTGGGACAGCGCGCGCACCTTCCGCGGGTCGGACAAGCGCGGCGGTGCCAATGGCGCGCGGATCCGGCTGGCCCCGCAGAAAGACTGGGACGGCAATGAGCCCGAGCGTCTGGCCAAAGTGCTGGGCATCCTTGAGCCAATCGCCGCCGAGGCGGGCGCATCCGTCGCAGACGTGATCGTTCTGGCGGGCAATGTCGGCTTGGAACAGGCGATCAAAGCCGCTGGTCACGCCGTCGAGGTGCCGTTCACGCCAGGGCGTGGCGATGCGACCGACGACCAGACCGATGCGGCCTCATTCGACGTGCTTGAGCCGTTGGCCGACGGGTTCCGCAACTGGCAGAAGGCCAAATATTCGGTCAGCCCCGAAGCGATGATGCTTGACCGGGCGCAGCTTCTGGGCCTGACGGCGGGCGAGATGACCGTTCTGGTCGGTGGCATGCGGGTTTTGGGGGTGAACCACGGCGGCACGAAGCATGGCATGTTCACCAACCGCGAGGGTCAGCTGACCACGGACTTCTTCGTCAACCTGACCGACATGAGCTATAGCTGGCACCCGGTTGAGGACACCGGCACATATGAGATCCGCGAGCGCAAGTCAGGCGATGTCAAATGGACGGCGACCAGCGCGGATCTTGTATTCGGGTCGAATTCCATCCTGCGCGCCTATGCGGAAGTCTACGCCCAGGACGACAACGCCGAGAAATTCGTGCGCGATTTCGTGGCGGCGTGGACGAAGGTCATGAATGCCGACAGGTTCGACCTTCTGGTCTAAGTGAAACGCCCGGGGGGATAATCCCCCGGGCGCATTCCATGACACCGCACCGGGCCTGCCCCGGCCTTATCGCCGAAAGGGCTTTGGCCTCAGCCCCTTCGCGGCACTGTCGGCGACCTCTGCGATGCGCGCCGCGCGGGTGGGCGCCGCCTTTGCGGTCTTGATCCATTCCAGCGTGCCGCGCTTCACACTGCGCGGCCAGCCTTCCCAAACGGGCGTGAGCGCGCCCGCCTTCAAGGCCTCCCCCAGGTCCGACGGCACGTCCAGCCGCTCGACATCATCGAGGAACGCCCACATCCCGGTCGCTTTTGCCGCCTCGATCAACGCCTCGCCCGCAGGCGTCATCGCCCCGCTGGCTCGCGCCCGGTCAACATGGACTTTGTTAACCGCCGACCAGGCTGATTTCGGGTTCCGCGGGGCGATCAGCACCGCCGAGCGGTCGGTATCGATGCCCAGCGTCCGGCTGTCGACCCAACCCCAGCAGAGCAGCTCCTCAACCAGATCGCCGAAGGGAACGTAGTGGCCAGTGTGCTTTTTGCAGGTCACAAGCCAGACTGAGGCCGTCTGACTGTGGTTCGCCTCCAGCCAGTCTCTCAACGCGGCGCGCGAGCGCACCTCGACCTGCTCGAAATCCTCAACCCGCAATGGCATCAGACCACTTCCATCCCGCCCTTTCAGCCAGCGTCGCAGCTGCTGCGACATGTGTGGCCGATACCGTCATGGCGCCGGATCGGGCGCCTAATCCTGCCGCCGCGTCGTCCACTTCTCGTGGCTCGCAGAGTAGACGACATCGCGCAGGGAATCGTCATCATAGGCATAGGCGTTCGTCATGTGGCCATCGAAGGGTCCAGCTTTCACCAGGGCGAGCGCCTCGTCCCACACAAGCTGAAGCCCGTGCTCTTCCTCCCAGTCGCAACGCGCCTCGATGCTGACGAACCAGGGGCCATCCTTGGGCTCGCGGCCGACGGAAATCAGGATCGGATGGACATGGGCCCATATCTCACCCGCCCCGGCGGGAACGCCCATCTTCTCATCCAGCCAATCTTCACCGCCGACGGCCTGGTGAAAGTCGCGATAGTAGGCATAGACATGCCGCTCCACCGACGCCAGGGCATCCGGCGCGAGCGCGAGGAAGCGATCGAGGAGCGCCTGCCCCTCAGGCGCGAGGCCATCGGGCTGAAAATGGATAACCTCGATACCGCCGAAGATCGGCAAAGCTATCTTCGGGTCGTCCATCAATGCGCCTCCGCCCAATTCGCACCTTGCCCCGCATCGACGGTCAGCGGCACCGATAGCTTTACCGCCGGGTCCGAGGCGCCCTCCATGACCGCGCGAACGGCCTCGATCACCTCCGCCTCGGCGCCTTTCTCGACCTCGAACAAAAGCTCGTCATGGACCTGGAGTAGCATCTTGGCGGGCAGCTTTTCAATGGCCGCCGGCATGCGGATCATCGCGCGGCGGATCACATCAGCGGCCGTGCCCTGGATCGGCGCGTTGATTGCCGCGCGCTTGGCAAAGCCAGCGGTCGGACCCTTGGCATTTATGTCAGGCGTGTGGATCTTACGGCCGAACAGGGTCTGGACGTAGCCCTGCTTTTTCGCCGAAGCGATTGTGGCGTCCATGTAGTCCTTGATGCCGGGAAAGCGCTCGAAATACGTGTCGATAAAGGCCTGCGCCTCAGCCCGCGGGATGCGCAGATTGCGGGCCAGGCCAAAGCCCGAGATGCCGTAGATCACCCCGAAATTGATCGCCTTAGCGCGGCGGCGCACTTCGGGTGTCATCTGGTCCAAAGGCACGTCAAACATCTGGCTGGCGGTCAGCGCGTGGATGTCGACGCCTTCCTTAAAGGCCTGTTTCAGCTGATCGATCTCGGCGATATGGGCCAGGATGCGCAGCTCGATCTGGCTGTAATCGAGGCTGAGCAGCACCTTGCCCTCCTCGGCGATGAACGCCTCGCGGATGCGGCGACCCTCCTCGGTGCGCACAGGGATGTTCTGCAGGTTCGGATCGGTCGAGGCCAGCCGCCCGGTATTGGCGCCCGCGATGGAGTACGAGGTATGCACGCGGCCCGTTTCGGGATGAATATGCTCCTGCAACGCATCGGTATAGGTCGATTTCAGCTTGGAGAGCTGGCGCCAGTCCAGCACGCGCGCGGGCAGGTCATGCCCCTCGGCGGCGAGGTCTTCCAGTACGTCGGCGCCGGTCGCATAAGCGCCGGTCTTGCCCTTCTTGCCGCCCTCAAGCGACATCTTGTCGAACAGGATCTCGCCCAATTGTTTGGGTGAGCCCACATTGAACGTCTCGCCCGCAAGCTCATGTATCTCGGCCTCAAGCCCCGCCATCTTCTGCGAAAACGCGTTCGACATACGGCTGAGCGTGTCGCGGTCAACCTTGATGCCGTGCATTTCCATCTGCGCCAGAACCGGCACCAGGGGGCGTTCCAGCGTCTCGTAAACGGTCGTGACCTGCGCCTGGTGCAGCTGGGGCTTGAATGATTTCCAGAGGCGCAGGGTGATGTCGGCGTCCTCGGCCGCGTATTTCACGGCCTCTTCCACCGGCACCTTGTCAAACGTCTTGGCCGATTTGCCGGTGCCCAGAAGCTCTTTGATCGGGATCGGATTGTGGCTGAGATACCGCTCGGACAGGGTGTCCATGCCGTGATTGTGGATGCCGGCATTCATCGCATAGGACATCAGCATCGTGTCGTCGATCGGTGCCACGTCGATGCCGTAGCGGGCAAAGATCTTGGCGTCATATTTCATGTTCTGCCCGATTTTGAGGATCGCCTCATCCTCAAGCACCGGCTTCAGCAGGGCCAGCGCCTCGTCGAAATCCATCTGCCCCTCCGCGCGGGCTGAGGCACCGAAAAGGTCGCCATCGCCGGTGGTGTGGGCCAGCGGGATGTAGCAGGCCTTGCCCGCCTCAACGCAGAGCGAGATACCCACCAGATCGGCGCGCATTTCATCGAGGCTGGTGGTCTCGGTATCGACCGCGACCCAGCCGCGCTCATGGATCTGGTCGATCCAGGTCTGCAGGGTGGTGGCATCGCCGACGTTTTCATAGGCGCCATGGTCGAACGGCGCTTGGGTTTCCGGGGCCTCAGGCGCCGCACCCTCTGGCGTGGTGTCCGGGATGGCGGGTGGCTCGATCTCAAGCTTGTCGGCGATCCGCTTGGTCAGGGTGCGGAACTCCATCTCGGTCAGGAAGGCCATCAGCGCTTCGGGGTCAGGCTCCTTCACCTCAAGGTCATCGAGAGCACCGTCAACCGGCATGTCGCAATCCAACGTCACCAGCCGTTTTGAGAGGCGGATCTGGTCGGCATGGTCGATCAGCGTCTGGCGGCGCTTGGGTTGCGTGATCTCTTCGGCCCGCGCGAGCAGCGTTTCCAGATCGCCGAATTCGTTGATCAGAAGGGCCGCGGTCTTCACACCGATCCCGGGCGCGCCCGGCACGTTGTCGACGCTGTCGCCCGCCAGGGCCTGCACGTCGACAACACGGCCAGGCCCGACGCCGAACTTCTCTTCAACCTCCTCGACGCCGATGCGCTTGTTCTTCATCGCGTCGTACATCTCGATCCCGCCACCGACGAGCTGCATCATGTCCTTGTCGGACGAGATGATCGTCACCCGCCCGCCAGCATCGCGCGCCTGACACGACAGCGTGGCGATGATGTCGTCGGCCTCATACCCCTCCTGCTCCAGACAGGCGATGTTGAAGGCGCGGGTGGCGTCGCGGGTCAGTGGGATCTGCGGGCGCAGGTCCTCGGGCATCTCCTCGCGGTTGGCCTTGTACTGGTCGTACATGTCGTTGCGGAAGGTATGCGAGCCCTTGTCGAACACCACCGCCACATGGGTCGCTGTGTCAGGGCCGGAGGCGCCATCGACATAGCGCTGCAGCATGTTGCAGAACCCCGAAACCGCCCCGATGGGCAACCCGTCGGACTTGCGCGTCAAGGGCGGCAGCGCATGATATGCCCGGAAAATAAAGGCTGATCCGTCGATCAGATGCAGATGGCAGCCCTTGCCGAATGTCATATCCAACTCTCCCGCAGCTTGATCCGATAGCAATATGCCCTGATCCGCGCCGTTCAGATGTAAAGCCCGTTCCCGTTTCTTTCCGGTGTTGGCCGTGCGGTCAAGGCTTGCTTGGCGGGAGGGTGGGCAAAGCAGGGCGAGGGGAGCAGCTGAGAGTGATCTGGACGGCTATGGCCCTCCTCCTTCGACGCCACTTGTCCGTTTCGGGCCGACTGGACGCAGACCATGCCGCTCCGAACGAAGGTCCCCTTACTCCGCAGCCACCGCGCGTAGCGCAGGCCTGCCCGGCTCAAAGCTGCCGGAGGCCTGCCTTGGCTTTGCTCTGCCAACATAGATCAAACGGAAGGCTGGCGGCGTGAAGTAAAAGCTGACCACTGTCGACAGCGCCACCCCGCCTGCGACGGCCATGGCGAAGGGTGGCCAAAAGCCACCGCCGGCCAGGATGAGGGGCAGAAACCCCCCAACCGTGGTAATCGTCGTTGAAACGATGTGGCGCGAGGATGCCATGACCACATCGGTCATTGCCTCGGCATCTCCCGTCATGGCGTCCTCGTCCTCCTGCAACGCGGTCAGGATGATAAGGGCTGCGTTGATCGACACACCGATCGAACCGATCAGGCCGATGATCGCATTGATCCCGAACGGGTAATTGAACACCGCCAGCGCCAACATCGACAACCCCGCAGAAAGGCCCGAGACGACAAGCGCGATGCTGGCAAGGCGGAAGCTGAGGAAGGTCAGAACGATCACCGCGATTGAAAGCGTCACGATCAGCCCGAGGGACGCGATGAGGTTGTTCAGGGTCGACGCGCGCGCATCGGCATCGCCGCCAAGCTCCAGACGCACGCCCCGTGGCAAGACGAACCCGGCAGCATCGATACGGTCCAGAATGTCGGTAAGTGCTTCCTCAGGCAGGACGCCGCGCTGTATGAAGGCCTGCACCGTATTCGCGCGTTCCCCGTTTCGCCGGGTGATCTGCCCCTCGCCCGGGGTCAGGGCAACGGTTGCGATCGCCGACAAGGGTGTCGCGGGAAACTTCAGCGCAGCACCTCCCGGCACGATCAGGGGCATGTCCCGGATCGCGCCGGGATCAGCGCGCAGGTCATCTCCAAACCGGACGCGGACCGGCAGCTCCTCTGATCCTTCGATCAGGCTGCCGCCGGTCACGCCGACCAGAGCCGCCTCAAGCTGCGCCGCAACGTCACCGGGGGTCAGCCCCACAAGCTGCGCGCGTGCCTCGTCAACCTCGATGCCAAGCTTGGGCGCGCCTTGCGAGATAGACGCACGCGCAAGTGTGACCATCGGGGCGCCGTCGGCGATGCGACGCAACTCTTCCCCCGCTGCGCGCAACGTCTCAAGATCGTCGCCCACCAGACGCAGTTCGACCGGCGCCCCGACGGGTGGCCCTTGAACCAACCCCCGAACCAGTACCTGCGCTTCGGGTGCAAGGGGTGGCAAGTCGCGCTGCAATTTCGGCACGATATCCGCGGTGGCCTCGGGTGAGGCCGTTCTGATCAGCGCCTGCGCATAACGAGGGGCGGCATCCCGCCCGCCGGTTATGTTGTAGTAGAATGCGGGCGCCGAGCGTCCGATGGTCCACGTCACCGCCTCGATCCCGGGCTCGGCGCGCAACGCGCGGTCAAGCGTCGCGACGGTCGCCTGCGTGCGCTCAATTCCCGAACCCGTGGGCAGATCAACCTCGATATGAAACTGATCGCGATCCACACCGGGGAAGAATTGTGCGGTCAGCAGGGGCAATGACAAAAACCCCATGATGGGAAGCACCAGCGCCAGCGCGATGGACCGGAGCGGATTGCGGACCGACATCCGCAGGCTGGCCGCAAAGACGCGCCCCAACACCCCGGCCGGGATGCCGTTGGCAAGCCAGCCCGCGCGCGCATCTGACGGCATGACCCAACCGGCGATGGCCGGGGTTATGGTGACTGCGACGACAAAGGACCAAAGCAGCATGATGACCACCGCCAGCGCGATGGATCCGACAAAATCACCCGCGGCGCCCGGCAGCAGGATCATCGGCGTGAAACTCAGGGCGGTCGTCGCGGTCGACGCAAAAAGGGGCATCGCCAGGCGAGAGACCGACGCGCCCACCGCATCAAGCCGACTGGCCCCGGCGCGCAGACGTCGCCCGACCTCGTCGGTCATGACGATGCCTGCGTCAACAAGCAAGCCGAGGGCCACGATCAAACCCGTCACCGACATCTGATGGATCGGCAAATCAATGAGGTTCATCGTGAAAAGCGTGGCAAGCGACACAAGTGGCAGGATCACCGCGACGATCAGCGCCGCACGCAGGCCAAGTGTGATCAGCAAAACCGAAAGCACCAAGCCGATGCCAATCGCCATATTCGTGCCGACCTCGGCCAAGCGATCGGCCGTGTAGGTCGATTGATCGAAGATCAGTTTCATGCCCAGGCCGCCCGGCATCACAGCCTCGAATGCTGTCACCTCGTCGCGCACGAAGCCCGCCCAGACATCCACCTGAAGCCCTTCTTCAAGCGCTGCGGCGACAAGAATCGCAGGCCGCCCGTTATGCAGCGCCGCCTCACCCAGAGGCAGCCTCGGGCCGCGATCGACCGAGGCGATATCGCCCAGACGCAGCGTTGTTCCCCCGGGCCCCTCGCGCAAGACGATATCACGCAATCTGTCGAGCGTGCCGATTTCGCCCGAGACCTCGAGAACCAGATTGTCACCGGCGCCGGTAACGCGGCCGGCCTGAACCTTGGCGTCCGCCTGGGCGATGGTTGCCGCGACATTCTGGGCCGTCAGGCCCAGGCCAGCCACGCGAGCCGCGTCAAGAATAACGGTGATTTCCTCGTCCGGTTGACCGAAGATCTCAACTTTCTTTGTGCCGGGAACGCCTCTGATACGGTCGGCAAGCGCCTCGCCATACCGTGCGGCCAGGGTCATCGGAACCCCTTCATGGGCCGCGGTAAGCGCGACAATCGCACCATAGGCATTCACGCCGTCCGCATCCAATTCCGGCGGCAAAACGCCCGGCGGGAAGGTGGCTTCGGCATCGGAAAGCTTGTCACGCAACTCAGACCAAATGCCTTCGATCCGTGCCGGATTGATCGTCTCATCCAGTTCGACCTGTATGATCGACGTTCCGGTCGCGCTGACCGACGACAACACGTCGACTTCGGAAATCTCTCGCAACACCTCCTCGATCTCGGCCGTCACAAGGCTTTCGACCCGCGCGGGTTCTGCTCCGGGATAGATTGTCGTGACGGTGGCGAAGGTATTGGTGATTGTCGGGTCTTCCTGACGACCAATCGCCAACAATGCTGACGCGCCCGCCGCGATGATGACCAACAGAAAAAGGGCGACCAGACGGGGCTGGCGGAATGTCAGCGTGCCCATGCCAGATCCTCGGAAATCGCGACGCGCTGGCCGGGCACGACCCGGTGGGTACCGCCTGGCAGATAAGCCGTCTCATTCTGGAAGGTGCCGCGCACAAAGGCCCGATCTGTTTCAAGATGCAGAATCTCGGCGGTTTCCAAGCCGATGACGCCGTCCCGCACAACCAGAAGTGTCCACGTCGCACGAGGCCCCTGGCGCAAGGCCGATAACGGAACCCACGCGCCCTGCTTTTCGATGCGATGCGTCAGAAGTATCTCACCTGTCGTCCGGTCGGGGGGCATCGCGCCGTCGACAACATCGAACCAGGCCATCCTGCTGCGGGTCGCTGGATCAAGGGACGGAGACAGGCCTGCAAGCCTGGCCGACAGGTCTGATCCGTTCGCCACGATCATCGCCGCATCGCCAATCGACAAAGACGAGGCCATCACCGGGTCAAGGCCGACCTGAAATCGCGGCGCCCCGGTTTCGACAAGGGTCACCACCGGGGCGCCGGCATTCGCGACAGCCCCATTGTCCAACATGCGACCGGCGATGATGCCATCGTATGGCGCGGTGAGTTCCGCTTTCGATAGGTTGATCGATACCGCCGAAAGGGCCGCATCGATTTCGGCAATGCCCGCTTCCAATCGCGCAAGATTGAGGGAGGTGTCATCCACGGTCTGCTCGGTTGCGAACCCCCTGGCCTGCAACTCTGCCTGCCGGTCGTTTGTCCGACGCGCCAACTCTGTCTGCGCCTGAATACTGCCGCGTGACGCCTCAAGCTGCGCCTTCTCGGCCAAGAGAAGACGGGTATCGAGCCGGGCTATGACATCGCCTTCCGCGACCCTATCGCCTTCTTCGACAAGTACTGACGCGATCGTACCCGGCAACTCGAACGCGAGTGCCGTTTCCTGACGCGCCTCGAACTGACCCGAGAATCTACGGCTGACGCTGTAGTGGTCCTGCATTTCAATTCGGCTCACCGCGACCGTCATGGGCGGCGCGGCATCGGGGGCCGTCTGGGCATCAGCCCGTTCGGCCAGAACGCTTCTACCACCGACGATTGCGACGACGGCAACGCCTACGACAATTGCCGTCACCGCTATGCGCCCGGTCCTTGCAAGGCTCCGGCGCCATAACGGGTGGGCTTGTGTTTTCGCAGAGGTCATGGCCGACATCCTTCTTGAAAGTTAGCGTTGCTTACATATGTAAGTATTGCTAACTTAGGCAAGAAAAAAATACGGAGCGGTTCGGGAAATGACATCTAAGTCATTGGTGGAAGTCAAAAAAAAATATCACCACGGCGATCTTCGCGAGCAACTTCTGGAAGCGGTGCGCGAGCTTGTGGAACAGCATGGGCCTGATGATTTCTCTGTCGCCGAGGCATGTCGTCTGGCGGGGGTGAGTACCGCGGCCCCTTACAAGCATTTCCGCGATCGCCACGATATCTTGCGCGGCGTCGTTCTTCTTGCGATGGAAAGAATGCGGGCAGCGATGCAAACAGCGGCCGATGCTTATCCGCCGCGTGATCCGAAAAGGATTGCCGCGCTTGGACAGGCTTATGTGGATTTTGCCCGGGCGGAACCCGGTATCTTCCGAACGATGTTCGGACTTACCGAGGGCCATGATGATGATCCGGAATTGACACGCGCGGGAGATGAGAATTGCTCGATCGTCGAACGCGTTACAGCCGAACATCTGGGCGTCGCGCCGGACAATCCCGAGGCCAAACTCAGGGCATATGCCTTATGGTGCTTCGTTCACGGCCATAGCTTCCTTTGCCTCGACTCAAAACTCCCGCGCGAGATGTCCAAAATCGATGAAGGTATGCTGATGCTGCTTGTCGGAAACGCCATGCTGCCATCACCGAAAGAGTGATCCAGAGGGTTTCGGACCTCGGGCAATTCTCGGACACGATTCCCTGGGTGTGATTTTGCGTACGTTTTCCTTAAAAAACAGGAAGGTGCAGTCTGATCTACCGGAGCATCGCACGGCGAGCACGTCCTGAACTCTAAACACCGTTGGTTTTCGTGCTGTCCTCCATCGATCGGCATCCAGTTTGAGGAAGGCACGATGTCCGGCTGCGACAAGCTTACAATCTAGACTGTTTTGTTATTTAGAGCGGCGCCCGAAAGATCTGCAACGCAGATTTTCGCGGTGTCAGAACAGGCACAAAGGATGCACCTGTCTTGAAATCAAAATCTGAACCGGATTTTTGGGATTTCGCTTTAGACCAACGTCTCCAATCCGATGATGGCAAGTATTCCGAGCCCGTTCGCGGATGGTGCACTCATTTAGCGCCTGTTGGCGAAAATTGCTTCCGATTGAAAATCATGAGGTCAGCATACCCAATGAACCATAATTGCGGAGTGCTAAACCCAATATCACACCATCGATGAAACCATTAACAACCGTTCAGTATTCTTCTAAAATAGCGTTATGTCGTCGGCCGGTGCAGGCGCCTTCACCGGACGCTCAGCCGGCACTTCCGACGGTGCCAACAGAAACTGCCGGGCCAGTCCTGAAACGGGCGAGTAGCGGATCTTACGGCCAGCTTTCCCACCGAGACTGCCGCCCACATATCTAAGCCCTTCCGAGCGAAGAAACTCTTCCGCAAAAGCTGCGTTTGACGCACCGATGTCGGGCAAGCCAACCTGCATCTGGGCGCCACCGAAAAGCTTGACCTCCAGCCGATCGCGACGTGCGCCCCCCCGAATGAGTGCGTTGATCAACAGCTCCATAGAGTGAAGGCCGTACTTCTTTGCGTCACTATCTGACCGGCCCGTCCCAGGCAGGAGAAAATGGTTCAATCCCCCGATCCCGGCGACCGGATCTCGCATGCAAGCTGCGACGCAAGATCCAAGAACTGTCGCGATAACATCGTCCGGATCGCTTGAAATGCGATGTTCGCCCTGCAGGACCACCAGCACCCTGGCCTTTTGAGATGTCATTGGGCGACCAGGTTTGTTTTATTTGTTTGTGTTCTTGATGCTGCTCGTAACAAGGCCTGTCCTATACCGGGGAGATGAACGATCTCGGTGGCAGCACCACATTCTACCGCCGCGCGCGGCATTCCGTAGACAGTGCATGTTTCAGCAGATTGCGCGACGGTGTACCCGCCCGACCGCCGGATAGCCAAGAGGCCATCCGCACCATCACGGCCCATGCCGGTCAAGAGGGCCGCCGCAGGCGGAACGTGGCCAGCGGCCGCCGAAACAAAGAGCATGTCCACAGACGGGCGATGGCCAGATCTGGCCTGTCCATGTACGAGCTTGCAACAGGGCGCCGCACCCTTTGTCATAATCAAATGCGTCTCATCTCCAGGCGCCACATAGATCCGACCGCGCTGCAAAGGTGCGCCATCCCAAGCAAGTATCACCGTTGCCCTGCAGGCGCGATCCAACCCCTCGACAAAGCTTGTCACAAAGTGCGGCCGCATGTGCTGGACGACCAGAACCGGCGGGCAGTCGGCTGGGAAATCTGCGAGCACTTCGTGCAATGCCTCAACCCCTCCGGTCGATGCACCGATCACGATCGGGCGAATAACCGGATCCTTCCGAGCTATACTGCGTGCGCCTGCACGGCCGTTTTCCAACCTCGCGCGGGTGACGGCGCTCAGAATTGTCTCAGTCAAGAATGCCGTATCGCCCTCGCGAACGTGCTCGTCTGCCATCGCGCCGCTTTCGGGTCCGAACAATGCATCGACCTCAACCTGAGAAAAGGGGAAGACCCATACCGGGATCATCACGACCCCGAGCCTTTTCATGGTCTCGGCAAATTCCGCAAATGTGGACAGTTCAATTAACTCGCCGCCTACGACAACAGCATCCGGAATACGTCGCCCAATTTGCTGTAGCGCGTCCCGAAAACTGGAGGCCGCTCCCATGAGGCTCATCTTCGGATGGTTACCAAGGCAGGCTTTCAGCCTTGAAAGACGCACCGGCCGCCCATCTACCGCAAATACACTGATTGACATGGCCTACCTCAGATTGGATTTTTCCCGGCCGACACCGATATTGGCATCGGCCAGGCAACGTCGTTTGCTCAGAAACTTTCCCAACCATCTGCCTGGTCTGCGCTGCTGTCCGAAGACCAGTCCGCACCTACGGCGCGTTTTACAGGCGCTGTCTTTACATTGGCAGTCGGCACGGCGGTAGGCTTAGATCGCTTGGTAGGCTTGGCCTCATCCGAGGATATACGGAACCGCCCGACCAACTCCGTCAATCCCTCGGCTTCTTGCCGCAGAGAGTGACTTGCCGCGGTCGACTCTTCGACCATAGCCGCGTTCTGTTGCGTGACCTGGTCCAGCATTGTCACGCCCGAATTGATCTCGGTCAGTCCGGTTGCCTGCTCTTTGGAAGACGAGGCGATCTCGGATACAAGAGAGGAGATTTCGGTCACACTGGTGACAATCGTCTTCAATGCTTCTCCGGCTTGGCCGACCAGATCCACACCATTCTCTACAAATCGCGAACTGGTTGAGATCAGCTGCTTGATTTCTTTGGCAGCTTCAGACGACCGCTGTGCCAGAGCACGCACTTCTGATGCAACGACCGCAAAGCCCCGGCCGGCCTCTCCCGCGCGGGCAGCTTCGACGCCCGCATTCAAAGCCAGAAGATTGGTCTGGAAAGCGATGTCGTCGATGACACCGATGATCTGCGAGATCTGTAGCGATGACTTTTCAATCTCACTCATCGCATTGACCGCATCCACGACGACAAGACCGCTGGCCTCAGCCTTCTCGCGTGCGTCGCGCACCACCCGGTCCGCCTCACCCGCGCCGTCGGAGGCGGATTTGACGCTTTCGGTCAGTTCATCCATCGCCGCGGCGGTTTGTTCCAGCGTGGCTGCCTGGCTCTCGGTGCGGCGCGAAAGATCGTCAGAAGCCTGACTGATCTCGGAGGCGCCGTTGCGAATGTTGGCGGAGGTTTCTACGACCAGTCCCAGCACTTCCCGCAACTGGCCGACGGCCGAGTTGAAGTCACTGCGCAGACCCTCGTAGTTTTCAGGGAACGGATCGTTCATTGACAACGCAAGATTGCCATCTGCAAGATTGCTCAGACCGTCGCGAAGCGCATTGACGACCAGTTGCTGCTGGGCTTCCATTTCCTCGCGTCTTGCGTCGGCGGACCGCACCTGTTGCTCCGCATCCGTTATATCGGCTGCAATCTCGATCAGCTTGAAGACCTTGCCAGATTGGTCCGCAATCCCGTTGATCGAGGACTCAACCCAGATTTCACGGCCGTTCTTGCCGATGCGGCGCGCCTTCTCGTTCACGTGCCCACCGCCACGTAGCGTGTCGAGCGTCTGAGCAAAACCCTTCTCGTCAGTCGCCATGAGCATGCCGAAGGGCCTACCCACCACCTCTTTTTGATCGTAGCCGTAGGTCTTGGCGAAGACGTCATTCACGTCGAGGATCGTTCCTTCAAGATCAATCTCCACAACGGTTTGGTTGCGTCTGATCGCACCGAGGATCCCAGAGTTCAAACGCGCCTCGGCAACATCGGCCCACTCAATGACATTGCCGACATAGCTGCCTTTGTCGTCGTAGACGGCGGTTGCGTTGATGGAAAACCGCGCCTCGCCGATCGTCACGTCGCTGCGGAACGGCAGCTGCGACGGATCAGACAGAATCTTCGCAATCCGGCCGTGGTTCTGGTGGAATTTCGAGACATCTGCGCCCACCAGATTATTGGCGTCGAAATCCGGCCAGAACTTGAGCATATCCGCTTTTTTCTCATCGAAGAGCTTATGTGCCGCCGAGTTGTGATAAATGATCCTGCCGTCGGTATCGGCAATCATCATCGCAACGGACGAGCCGGTGAAAGCTGAGCTTTTAAACATCACTTCAACGGCTGTTTTGTCGGCCTCATTCAACTTGTCGCGGAAATCATCCAGTGATCGAGCAACATCTCCGATTTCGTCCTTTCGGCCCAAGGCCGGGATTTTATCGGTGAACGTGCGATCGGCAACGCCGGTCATGGCATCGGTAAGTCGCTTCAGCGGCGCGGAGACCCAGCGGCCCAGCAACATACCCAAACCGATGGTGATCACCGTCAGAACTACGATCTCGATGGCGAGGGTTCGTATGAACGAGCCTGTGGCATCCATCACCTCCGAGCGATGCTGCTCGGCGATGGCGCTCCATCGCGTGTCCGCAAGCTCGACCGAATCGTAAGCCGCGACCACGGCGACGCCTTTATCGCTTGTGACATTGGGCATGGTGCCGTCTTCCCCACGGAGCGCCGCTTCGACATGTGGGGCCTTCGGGAACAATCCGTCTACCGGCACGTCACCTTCAAACCGCGGTGCATTCCGCCGCGTCCCATCCGCCGCAAGCAGCACCACACGACCTGTTTCTTCCAGGCCTGACGGATTGCTCATCAACCGCGTGATGTGTTCGGATGTCACCTGCACGGCATAAACCCCGGCAGTTTGCCCATCGGCACCTTTTACAGGTGTCGCGAAAAATGCCGAAGGTTCGTTGTTGCTGGGGGCATAGGGGTCAAATTCCTCAAAGATCATCGTGCCGTTCGGCGCATCCAGCGCCTTGCGGAAGGCAATCCCGAGGCCACTTTCAGCATAGGGACCGGACATGAGGTTGGTTGCGAAATCCGCCTCTTTATCGACAGAATAGACGATGTCCCCCTGGGTATCGATGAGGAAGACATCGTAGTAATCCAACTGGCCGCGGATAGAGTTGAAGTGGATATGATATTCTTCGTGGGTCGCGCGGTAGGTATTGATCCCGCTCGTGACACCTTCGGTGGAGCGCTGACCGTTGCCGCCATCGATATACTCACTCCGAAGTCGATCCGCGGCCGAGAGGCCAAGTTGACGCCAGCCGTTCGCGAACTCCTCAAGCGCATGCAGTGTTTGGGGCGAGGACGCCTCTTCAAGCAAAGCGGTCTCGGCATGGTCAAAGTACCGCTGAAGATCTTCCAGGCGCTGCTCAAGAACAACGTTCAATTTTTGCTGCGCTTCATCAAGCAGCGTGGCGCGTAGGCCGATCAGGCTGAATGTGGCCATGACGGCCGCAACCGTCAGACACAGCGAGACGATTGCCGCAGGCAGCAAAAAGGATAGGCTAAGGCGTTTCATGACAACTCCAGCAAGGTTCGGGAGGCGCGGCACAAGGTCCGGCACCCGCGCAAGGCGGATCGTGCGGCCGTGATGTGATCTGAACGGATCATCCTGGTACTCATCGCTCATGGGATGGTGCTGCAGCAGACATCAAGCTGCCCAGCACCCGGTTTATCGCCAAGCGACAATGGCCAGTGGCGGTAAAGTTTCCCTAAATACGAGGCCCCTCACCGCGCTAAATTATTTGCATATTTTTCAAACACTTGCCAAAATCACGCAAGAAGAAGGTGAAAATTCGACCAATTTTCGTGGTTGATTTCGAGTTGGCGGCCAGATCGCGCCCGCCGGAAAGGCTAGGCGTTTTTGTCGAAAAGACTCGCGAAGCGCTCTCGCAAGACGTTCTTTTGAACTTTGCCCATCGTATTGCGGGGAAGGGCATCGATGACGATCAGCTCCTTCGGTTGCTTGAACTTGGCAAGACCCTGATCAAGCGCGATGCGCAGATCGCCAAGTGCGACATCCCCCTTCGGCTCCGCGACAATCACACCGACCACGCCTTCGCCGAAATCTGGGTGCGGCACGCCGATGACAGCGCTTTCCAGCACGCCGGGCTGGTCGTCCAACAGCAATTCCACCTCCTTGGGATAGATGTTGTAGCCGCCCGAGATGATCAGGTCTTTGTTGCGACCGACAATCTGCACGTAGCCATCGGCGTCGATCAGACCCAGATCGCCGGTGATGAAAAAGCCGTCTTCGCGAAGCTCCTCGGCGGTCTTCTCGGGCATCTGCCAATAGCCCTTGAAAACGTTCGGGCCCCGCACCTCTATCTGGCCGATCTCGCCCTTGGGTTTTTCAGCGCCGGTTTTCGGATCGGTCACCTTCAGCTCCACACCGGGCAGCGGAAAGCCGACTGTTCCGGCCCGACGCTCGCCATCATAGGGGTTTGAGGTATTCATGTTGGTTTCGGTCATGCCGTAGCGTTCGAGGATGCGGTGGCCGGTGCGGGCCTCGAACTGGCGATGGGTTTCGGCCAGGAGAGGCGCGGACCCCGAGACGAAAAGGCGGATATGGTGGGTCAAGGCGCGGTCAAAGCGCGGATCGTCCAGAAGCCTTGTGTAGAAGGTCGGGACGCCCATCATGGCCGTCGCTTCAGGCATGCGCGCAATCATCGCGTCGATGTCGAATTTCGGCAGGAAGATCATCGCGCCGCCGGCCAGAAGCATCACATTGGTGGCCACGAACAGCCCATGGGTGTGGAAGATCGGCAGTGCGTGCAGCAACAAGTCTGTATCGGTGAAACGCCAATAATCGGTCAGCGTCTGGGCATTCGACAGAAGGTTCTCCTGGGTCAGCATGGCCCCTTTCGATCGGCCCGTGGTGCCGGATGTGTAAAGGAAAGCGGCCAGATCATCGCCGCTGCGCGGCACCGTTGGAAAGGTCGCGTCGTGATGCGCCGCCGCGGCGACGAATGTGCCGTCTCCTGCCACGCCGAGGCTCCGCAATTCTGCGCCCGCAGCCTCGGCGACCGGCGTCATCTCGGCCTCACTTGCCGGATCGCACAGGAACAGCCTCGCGCCGCTGTTCTCAACGAAATAGCTGACCTCGGACGCGGTATAGCCGGTGTTCAGCGGCAGGAAGATCACGCCTGCCTGAACGCAGGCCGCGTAAACCGCAAGCGCATCGGGCGACTTTCCGATCTGCACGGCCAGACGGTCGCCGGGCTGAAGGCCAAGTGCTGTTATCTCGCCTGCAAAGCGGGCGGCGCGCTCAAGAAACGCCGCATGGGTGATCGTTTGCCCGTCGGGCAGCCGCAGGAACGGCGTCTCACGCCCCAAATGGCGACCGAATAGCGCGTCAAAGAGAGGGTTGGCCATGATCCTCGATCCTTGAAATGCTTTCCTTCTGGCGCGCGCCGCCCGCGCGCGCAAGGGCCGCGACATTGCGGGACGTGGCGATTACACCGCGATCGGCGAACGCCTCGTGATTGGCCTCAATCCGGGTCTGGTCGTAGAGGTAGTTCACCATCACGCCGCAGCTTTGCGCCAAACCATTTGGCGACAGATCGGCCAATGCGTGCACGTCGTGGACCATCGCCCCGTTGTTCAGATGAAAGCGGGCGACGGGGTCATAGGGCAGCGTTCCGTGTCGCTTGGCGGCAGTCAGATAGTGCGCAGCCAGTGTCCGGGCGGCCTCAACCTGACCGGCCAGACGCGCGCGATCATCCGCCTCCGCCGCGGCCAGCAGATCGGCGCCCAACCCCTCGTCCCGCAGCCAGCGGGCAAAGCGCGGAAGGGGCGACAGCGTGACGAAGGTCTTCAGATGCGGCAATTCCCGGCTGAGATCCGCGACCACCTGCTTGATCAGCGAGTTTCCGAAGGAAATCCCAGCAAGGCCTTTCTGGCAGTTCGAGATCGAGTAGAAGACGGCCGTATCCGCCTCGGCCCCCGGCATGACATCGCGCGCTTCGGCCAGAACGCTCTGGATCGACGACGGGATGCCCTTGGTCAAGGCCACCTCGACGAAGATCAGCGGTTCATCGGGCATGGTAGGGTGAAAGAACGCGAAACAGCGCCGGTCTTCGGGTTCCAGACGGCGGCGCAGATCCTCCCAGCTTTGGATCGCATGCACGGCCTCGTAGGCGATGATCTTTTCCAGGATGTTGGCAGGGCTTTGCCAATTGACGGGGCGCAGCACCAGAAACCCGCGATTGAACCAGCTTGAAAAGAGATGGCGGAAATCCAGATCGATCCGCGCCAGATCGGGATCATCCTTGGAAAACCGCAGAAGATCGGTGCGGATCGCAACCAGCCGGGCCGTGGCGCCCGGCACCTGGTTCAACCTGCGGGCCAGCTCCTGTCGGGCGGGCTCGCTGACGTGCATGAGATGCGCATAGGCCTGGGGGCTCTTGTCGCGCCGCACCGCCTCGGCCGCCGCGACGATGGCATCGGGCGCGATATCCATTTCATCGGCCAGAAAGCGGAAGAACCCATGCCGGCCGCTATCATCCAGGGCGGCGTACCGGTCCAGCACCTGCCGCGCCAGGGTCGCCCCGGACACCTCGCCATGGCTGGATAAAAGCGCATGACAAAGCTCGGCCATCGAGCGGCCCGAGGCTTTATCGGCAGACGCATAGCGCCGCTCGAACAAAGTGCCTAACATGTCGGCCAGAAGGCTCACCGGGTCGGTCCCATCACCGCATCGGGCAGCCAGGTGGCAATGCCTGGAAAGACGCACAGAATTAGGATCGCCAGCACCATGCAAGCCACGTAGGGCAGCGACCCTAGAAGGATCGTCTTCAGCTTGATGTCAGGCGCGATGGCGTTGATCACATAGAGGTTCAGGCCCACAGGCGGGCTGATCAACCCGATCTCCATGTTGATCGTCAGGATCACCGCGAACCAGATCGGGTCGAACCCGGCGGTCAGGATGATCGGCAACAGGATCGGCGCGGCCATCAGGATGACGGCGACGGGCGGCAGGAAGAACCCCGCGACCAGCAAGAAGAGGTTGACCGCGCCCATCAGGACCCAGCGGTTCACCTCAAGCGTGCCGATCCAGGCGGCGATGGATTGGGTGATGAAAAGCGATGACAGCATGTAGCTGAACACGCCGGCCGCTGCGATGATGAAGAGGATCATCACAGATTCCTTGGTGCTGTCGCGCAGCACGACCCAAAGATCGGCGGGATTCCAAAGCCTGTAGATGATCATCGCGATCAGCAGGCAGAGGATCGCCCCAACCGCCGCTGTCTCGGACGGCGTCGCGATGCCGCCATACATCGCGTAAAGCACACCAAGGATGATGACCAGAAACGGCACAACCTTCGGCAAGATCTCAAACTTCTGGGCCCAGGTGTAGGTCGTGGCACTCAGCGCCTGATGCCCGCCCTGCTTCCAGGTCGAATAAAGCGACCAGGCCATGAAGAGGCCAACCAGCAGAAGGCCTGGGAAAACGCCCGCCAGAAACAGACGCCCGATCGAGGTTTCCGTGGCGATGCCGTAGACGATCATGGTGACCGAGGGCGGGATCAGAATGCCAAGCGTGCCGCCCGCCGCGATTGACCCCGCCGCCACCGCGTCGGGATAGCCGCGCTTGCGCATCTCGGGGATGCCCATCTTGCCGATGGCCGCGCAGGTCGCGGGGCTAGAGCCCGACATGGCCGAAAACAGCGCACAGGCGCCCAGGTTCGAGATCACCAAACCGCCGGGCACACGCGTCAGCCATCGCTCAAGCGCCTCGTAGAGGTCGGCGCCCGCCCGGGTCGAGGCAATCGACGCCCCCATGATGATGAACATCGGGATCGAGAGCAGCGCGAAGTTGTTCAGTTTGCCGAACATGATTTCCGGCAATAGCTCAAGCGAGCGCAAGCCATCGAAGATGATCAGAAACCCCGCCGAGACAACCAGCAGGCCCACCGCCACTGACATACCCGAGAAGAGAACCGCGATGGTGACGAAGGCCACCAGAAGCCCAAGGACAAGAGGATCCATCTACCGCTCCTCCAACCCAAAGGGCGTATCGATTTTCAGAAGGACCGCGACGAAATCTGCGATGAGTTGCAGCAAAAACAGGGCAAGCCCAACCGGAAGTGCAAGATAGGGAATCCAAAGGCGCACCGCCCAGACCGTGTCCGATGTCCAGCCGCGCGAAAACGCGAAATGCCAGTAATCATAGGCGTACCACGTCATCACCGCGATGATCGCGATCGAGGCCGCCTGCACGACCAGCGCCAATACCCAGCGCGCGCGACCCTTGAAGACCATGGGCAAGAGGTCGACATTCACATGCCCGCGCAGCCGCTGCACATATGGCAATCCGATCAGCGTGGCGGCAATCATCAGGTAGACCACCGCCTCGGTCTGCCAGATGGTCGAGCCATTCAGCACGAACCGCACAAAGATCATCTGACAGGTGATCAGCACCGCCGCCACGATCATTGCAGCCGATACCCAACCCGCGACGGTTGAGAGGGCCGCGACAGCGCGCAGGACGGGGTTGCCGCCGGTCCGGGCGACCGAGGCGCTGGAATGGGTGGCCATTGGATATCCCTCAAAAACGGAAAGCCGGGGCTCAGGAACCCCGGCCAATCAGATCACTCGACCGCCAGGGCCATGTCCAAAAGCGCCTGCCCGTCCGGCACGCCTTCCAAGAAAGCCTTGTACGAGCTGCCCTGCGCCAAGGCGCGCCAGGCGTCGAAATCGGCCTGGCTCATCTCGGCAATCTCGACACCATTTTCCCGGAACACCTCAACGGAGGCGGCATCCTCTTTCTTCGCCTCTTCCAGATAATAGGCCTCGGCCTTCTCGGCCGCCGCCATAAGGGCCGCCTGCTGTTCGGCACTGAGGCCATCAAAGGTCGATTTGTTCATCAGAAGCGGCTGATACATGAACCAAAGCGCCACATCGCCCGCGGGCGTATAGCATTTGACCTGCTCGTAAAGCCGGTAGCTGACGAACGACGATGAGGACGTGTTCGCGGCATCCAGAACACCGGTCTGCATCGCGTTATAAATCTCGGACGACGCCATCGACGCGATCGAGGCGCCGGCCGCCGCCAGCATCTGCTCGAATGCCTTTCCCGCCGCACGGGTCTGCAGACCCGCCACATCTTCGGGCTTGGTGATACAGCCATCGGCCCCGGCGAAACCGCCCGCAAGATAGCCATGCACCAGAACCATCACATCATCGTCGGCCATCTTCTCTTCCAAAGACGCCATGAAAGGTGACGTATTCAACCGCGCCGCATGGTCATGGTTTTTCACCAGCCCCGGCATAAGGGTCAGGTTATAGGCCGGCTGCTGGCCACCGGCATAGCTGAGCGGCAGAACGGTCATGTCCAGCTGGCCACGCGACAGGGGCGTATATTGCTCGCGCGCCTTGAACAACGATTGCGAGGGGAAAATCTGTACCTCCAGATCGACGTCAGCGGCGGCCACCTCGTTGGCCACGATCTCGGCCACCTTGTGCCGGATGTCGCTGGTCGACCATTGATGCGACAACCTCAACTCGGCCGCCTGCGCGGACGCGGCCGACAACAACAGGGCGCCGAGCGCGCCAAAAACGGAATTCTTCATTCTCTCCTCCCCAGGATGGGCCCAGTCTCTGATGGGCTATTGGCCTACCATCGGCCCGTGTCGCATTCAGAGTCAAGAAAATTGTATACAATCCATTTCTTCTTGCATTTTCGGCAGGGCGCACTCTACCCTTGCAACATGACTTCGCGACACGCCAACAGCATTGCCGAGGCCATAGAACAGGCCATCGTGACAGGTGAGTTTCCCGAAGGAGAGCGCCTAGATGAGGTGCGCCTGGCCGACCGCTTTGGCGTCTCCCGCACACCTATTCGCGAGGCTCTGCAACGCCTGGCGGCCTCGGGACTGGTCGAAGCCCTGCCAAGGCGCGGCGTTTTCGTACGCCAGATGGGTCCGGTAGAGCTGATCGAAGCGTTCGAAGCGATGGCAGAATACGAGGCCACCTGTGGTTACTTCGCCGCAAAGCGGATCAGCGCTGACGCCTTGAAAGAGCTGGCCGCGGCCAACAATCGATGTGCCGCCGCTTTGAAAACCGAAGATGCCGACGCGTATTATCGCGAGAACGAGCAGTTCCACCACCTTATCTACAAAGCCAGCGGAAACTCATATCTGGAGCGAACGGCCAGCACGCTGCACAAGCGCCTGCGTCCGTTTCGGCGCATGCAGCTGCATCTGCGCGGCCGCATGCCCCAATCAATGGCTGAGCACGAAGCGATCGTCGCAGCACTCAATGAAGGTAATCCCGGAAAGGCGGCCAGCGCGCTGCGCAGCCATGTTGCGGTACAGGGTGAGAAATTCCATCACCTGCTGGCCAGCCTAAAAGCAGCGCAATAGCGGCAGCTCCGAATTTTCTGCGAAAATTCCCGCAGGTATCGACCTTGAATTCGAAAGCTGGAAATCGCCTCAAATAACCGCCAGATTCTTCGCAGAAGAATCGGTCCCTTCGATTTTTCGCCGAAAAATCGGACCCGCCAAAGCCTCTTGTGGGCCGCCTCCGGCCCGTCTACCTTCGCGCAAAATACAAATAGGCAAACCATGCTGATTGGCATCCTGCAAACCGGCCATGCGCCCGATGCGCTCATCGGGCGGTCTGGCGATTATGCGGATATGTTCCAGCGCTTGCTGGCAGATCAGGGCCTGACCTTTCGCACATATAGCGTCGTCGACATGGAGTTTCCCGAAAGCGTTGAAGACTGCGAAGGCTGGCTGATGACCGGCTCGCGCCACGGCGCCTATGAAGACCACCCCTTCATCCCCCCGCTCGAAGATTTCATCCGCGAGGCCTATGCCAAGGCCATTCCCATCGTTGGCATTTGTTTCGGTCACCAGATGCTGGCGCAGGCCTTGGGCGGCAAGGTCGAGAAATTCGCCAACGGCTGGTCGGTCGGCCCGCAGGTCTACCGCTTTGGCGACGACCAGTTGACGCTGAACGCCTGGCACCAAGATCAGGTAACCATCCGCCCGGCCGACGCCGAGGTCATCGCCGGGTCCACGTTTTGCGAAAATGCCGCGCTGGTCTATGGCGACCGTGCCTTCTCGGTCCAGGCGCATCCAGAATTCGACAGCAGCTTTGTGGCCGACCTGATCGAGACACGTGGACGCGGCGTGGTGCCTGACGCCCTTCTGGACGAGGCGAAAGGCAAGCTGGCCCAACAGATCGATCAACCGGCCCTGGCCCGCCAGATCGCCGATTTCTTCAAAAAACCCCGTGGGTGATACATGTCCGACTGGACCGACAAGCTTCCCGATGCCGCGCGCGATTGGCTGGATGGCCGCCGCCTGGACGAGGTGGAATGCATCGTGGCCGACCTCTCAGGGATCGCCCGCGGCAAGGCCATGCCCGCCTCGAAATTCGCGCGGCAGACCCATTTCTACCTCCCGAATTCGATCTTCATGCAAACCATCACCGGCGATTGGGCCGAGGCAGCTGATGCCGAGTTTACCGAGCCCGACATGGTCTGCGTGCCCGATTGGTCCACCGCCACCGCCGCCCCCTGGACGGCCGATTTCACGCTGCAGGTGATCCACGACATCGTCGACCAGAAGGGCGAGCCTGTCGCCGTCTCCCCTCGCAACGTCCTCAAACGCGTCGTCAGCCTCTACAATGCCGAAGGGTGGGAGCCGGTCGTCGCGCCCGAGATGGAGTTCTTCCTGGTCGCCCGCAACATCGACCCCAACCAGCCGGTCGAACCCCCCATGGGCCGCTCGGGCCGGCGTGCCGCCGCGCGCCAGGCCTATTCGATGAGTGCGGTCGACGAATACGGGCCCGTCATCGACGACATCTATGATTTCGCCGAAGCCATGGGGTTTGAGATCGACGGCATCCTGCAGGAAGGCGGCGCGGGCCAGATTGAGCTGAACCTCAATCACGGCGACCCGGTACGCCTGGCCGACGAGATCTTCTATTTCAAGCGGATGATCCGCGAAGCGGCGCTGCGCCATGATTGCTTTGCCACCTTCATGGCCAAGCCGATCCAAGATGAACCGGGCTCGGCCATGCATATCCATCATTCAGTGATGGATCAGAAAACCGGGCGCAACATCTTCTCGAACGAAGACGGCACCGAGACCGAGGCCTTCCAGCACTTCATCGCCGGCATGCAAAACCATCTGGCCGATGTCATCGCCATTCTCGCGCCTTATGTGAACAGCTACCGCCGCTACGTGCGCGACTTCGCCGCCCCCATCAATCTGGAATGGGGCCGTGACAACCGCACGACAGGCCTGCGCGTGCCCGTGTCGGGCCCCGAGGCGCGGCGGCTGGAAAACCGCCTGGCGGGCATGGATGTGAACCCCTATCTGGCGATCGCGGCCTCACTTGCCTGCGGCTATCTTGGCCTGAAGCAACAGAAAAACCCGCGCGCCGAATTCAAGGGCGACGCCTATGCTAGCGCCGAGGACATTCCCAACAATCTGGCCGACGCGCTGTGGAACCTCGAACAGGCCGACGCCATGCAGGACATCCTCGGACGCGACTTCTGCCGCGTCTACATCGCGGTCAAGGCGCTTGAGAACAAGGCCTTCCTGCAGGTCATCAGCCCGTGGGAGCGCGAGCATCTTTTGATGAACGTATAAGATGATACCGGCCTTCCTGACACGCTTGCTCAGCAAGACGAAGGCCTCAGCGCCACGTACGCTCCCCCAGGCGCTTGCCGGGATCGAGGGGGACGGGTGGGGGCTTCTTATCCGGCTGGCCAACGAAGACGGCGACAATTTCGTTCTGATCGAGGCCGGGGACGCGTTGAAAGCACTCGCGGATGAGCCTCTGCTCGACCTCCTCGTTGAACAGCCCGAAATCCCGAGGTTGCCGTCGTATACCGCAACGCTTCTTCGTGATCGCACCGCCGTGGCGCGCTTCGACCTTGACGCACCGCCAGGCTTCAACTTCGATCATAGGCTTTCTCCACTCCTCGACAGCATCGGCGAGGCGGCTCACGCGGTCGAGAACTTCACTGAATGGGAGGTTATCGGGCGACATGCGTTCGATGCCTTGCAGCATGAAATCGAGACTGACCCCGACGTCTTCGCGCTCGAGCCGCCACCACGGGTTCCGTCCGTGTTCTCCAAGCGTCTGATCATAAGCCTGCCCGCCATGGACGTGCCCGCAGATACGCCCGATATTCGCATCAGGGCGACCCGGCGGGTTGAAGCTGCGCTGCGCCTCGCCTTTCGCGAGGATGACCTCTTCGCGATAGACCAGATCTCGTTTGATATCCCGACAAGCCGCGTCCGCCTGCGCCGCGCGGCGCCCGGAACAAGAGGTCTGCCGAAAGGGCCCATCGCCAAGCTTCCCCACATGCCGATCTTGATCCCCGTTGCACACCTCTCGGCCGAAAGCGCTTTTGTCGATCACGCCTGCCGCGAAGCCGAAGCGCTTCTTCCGCAGGACATATTCTGGAGCTCTAACTTCGCCCATACCCTCGCCTCGATAGCTCAGAGCAAGTTTGAAGCCGCCATCGAAGACTGTTGCTTGGACGCGGATTTTTTGATCGCGACGACAGCTTTCGAAAATGGTCCGAACAGGGTCCTCGTTCCTCACTTTCGTGTGGCGGAAAGCGCATAACATGAACCTTCTGCACGCCAACGACCGGCCCGGCGCCTATCCGCCCTCGTGGTATGCCGCGACGACCGACCCTCTGCCGCCTTTCGCGGAACTCAGGGGCGAGACGCGGGCGGATGTCTGCATCGTCGGGGCGGGCTATACTGGTCTGTCGGCAGCGTTGCATCTGGCGGGGCGCGGTTACGATGTGGTCCTGCTCGACGCCCAGCGCGTGGGGTTCGGCGCCTCGGGCCGCAATGGCGGGCAGGTCGGATCGGGCCAAAGGCTTGAGGTGGATGAGCTCGAGCGCCGCTTCGGCCGCGACACCACCCGCACCCTCTGGCGCTTCGGTGAAGAGGCGAAGGCGCTGGTGCGCGATCTGATCGACCTGCATTCCATCACCGCGAACTGGACCCCCGGCGTCGCCCATGCGTTTTGGCAGGCAAGCGAGATGCCCCATGCGCAAAAGCTGACCGACAAGCTGGCGGGCGAATATGGCTATGACCAGCTGGAGATTCTGGACCGCGATGCCATGCGCGCCCTCGTCGACAGCCCTGCCTATCAGGGCGGCGTCGTCGATTGGAGGGCCGGGCATATCCATCCGCTGGCCTTTGCTCTAGGGCTGGCCAAGGCCGCCGATGCGGCCGGTGCGCGTATCCATGAGCGGTCTGAGGTGCATCATATCACCGAAGGCGAGACCTGCATCGTGCGCACCGGCCATGGCGCGGTGCACGCACCTCATGTGATCCTGGCGGCCAACGGCTATCTGGGCGGGCTGAACCGCAAGGTTGCGGCCCGCGTGATGCCGATCAACAACTTCATTGTCGCGACTGAGCCCCTGGGCGACCGCGCCCAGACGCTGATCACCAAAGGCGTGGCCGTGGCCGACAGCAAGTTCGTGGTGAATTACTTTCGCCTGTCACCCGATGGCAGGCTGCTCTTCGGCGGCGGCGAAAGCTATGGCTACCGCTTTCCCGATATCGCCGAGACCGTCCGGAAACCCATGGCCCAGGTCTTTCCCGACCTGGCGGACGTAAAAATCGACTACGCCTGGGGCGGCACGCTGGCCATCACCATGAATCGGATGCCCTGTTTCACGCGCCCCGCGCCGAACATCCTGTCGGCCTCGGGCTATTCCGGCCATGGCGTCGCTTTGGCCACACTGGCGGGCCAGATGATGGCCGAAGCCGTGGCCGGTCAGGCCGAACGCTTCGACGTGATGGCCGAGATCCCCTCGCCCGCCTTTCCCGGCGGCCCCGCCTTGCGGACCCCTCTGCTGGTGGCCGCGATGACGTGGTACGCGATGCGCGACCGTCTGGGGATCTGACGCGTTTCCCCGATCCGCGCAATTTGGCGACCCATCCGCCGATAACCCATCCGAATGACGAGCTGATCGGCAATTCGCCGAAAGCACCACACACAGCGATTGAACCGCTACGCAGCGCGCTATAGCGTGCGGCCAAACCCCTTGTCTGAAAGGACACACACCATGCGTGACGACGCGCCGAATTCATGGGAATCCCGGGCCGACCGGTTCTCGATGTACGGGTTCACTGATCTTCCGTCAGTCCATGAACGCGGCACCGTCGTTCTGACCCACGGCGAGGGACCTTACGTCGTCGACGTGCATGGCAAGCGGTATTTCGACGCCAATTCCGGGCTTTGGAACATGGTTGCCGGGTTCGATCACCCGGGCCTCGCCGAGGCGGCCAAGGCGCAATACGATAAATTCCCCGGCTATCACGCCTTCTTCGGGCGGATGTCGGACCAGACCGTGATGCTGTCGGAAAAGCTGGTCGAGGTCTCGCCGTTCGACACGGGCAAAGTGTTCTACACCAACTCAGGGTCTGAGGCGAACGACACCATGGTCAAGATGCTGTGGTTCCTGCATGCCGCCGAAGGCAAGCCGCAAAAGCGCAAGATCCTGACCCGCGTCAATGCGTATCACGGCGTCACGGCCGTCTCGGCCTCGATGACCGGCAAGCCTTACAATGCGCTTTTCGGCCTGCCCCTGCCCGGCTTTCACCATCTGAGCTGCCCGCATTACTGGCGCAACGGTCATGATGGCGAGACCGAGGCCCAGTTCACCGCCCGCATGGCGGCCGAGTTGGAGGCGACGATTATCAAGGAAGGCGCCGACACCATTGCGGGGTTCTTCGCTGAACCGGTGATGGGCGCCGGTGGCGTGATCGTGCCGTCTGACGGCTATTTCCAGGCGGTCGTGCCGATCTTGCGCAAATACAACATCCCGGTGATCTCTGACGAGGTGATCTGCGGCTTCGGGCGCACCGGCAACACTTGGGGCTGCCAGACGTATGACTTCATGCCGGATGCCATCATCTCGTCGAAGAACCTGACGGCCGGCTACTTCCCCATGGGCGCGGTGATCCTGGGCCCCGCGCTGTCGGATCGGATGCAGGCGGCGGTGGAAGCGGTTGAGGAGTTCCCGCATGGCTTCACCGCCTCGGGCCACCCTGTGGGCTGCGCGGTTGCGCTGAAAGCCATCGACGTGGTGATGAACGAGGGGCTGGCCGACAATGTCAAAGCCATCGCGCCCAAGTTCATCGACGGCATGAAACGGCTGGCCGAGCACCCCAATATCGGCGAATGGCGCGGCATCGGGCTGATGGGTGCACTGGAGGCGGTGAAGGACAAGGCCACCAAGACACCCTTTGACGGGTCACTGTCGGTCAGTGAGCGGATCGCCAACACCTGCACCGATCACGGGTTGATCTGCCGCCCGCTGGGCCAGGCCATCGTGCTCTGCCCGCCCTTCATCACCACCGAAGCGCATCTGGACGAGATGTTCGACAAGCTAGGAACCGCGTTGGACAAGGTCTTCGCCGAGGTCGCCTGAGAGCGGCGAAGAGCCTTTGCTGATAAACGCGCCGCTGCCAGAGAGGCAGGTTTCGGTTGACGCAACCAATAAACCGGTTATATAGAAATGATGAGCAGCAACACCGACACAGCCCGATCCCTCGCCGCCCTCGGTCATGATGCCCGTTTGGGCGTCTTCCGCTTGCTGGTGAGGGCCGGGGATGACGGGATGAGTGTGGGCGAGATTGGCCAGCATATGGGCCTTGCCGCATCAACGCTGGCGCACCATCTGCGGGCGCTGGTCGACGCAGGCCTGGTGATTCAGGACAAGCGCGGGCGCGAGGTTCTGAACCGCGTCGATTACGATAAGATGCAGCGCACCATAGAATTCCTCACCTCCGAGTGCTGTACCGGCGTGAGCCTTGAGCGGAGCGACAGCGCCGCCTGATGGGGTGGTGTTTTTTTGGATCAAAGAAACTACATAACCGGTGATTTAGCATGACAGACCTCCCCCTCCGTCCGACACCCGGCCTCTTGCACGAGGTGTGGAAGCATCACCGGGTCTGGCTTGCATCCGCCCTCATCCTGGCTGGGGTGGCGCTCTGGTCGCCCGCGCAGGCCGTGGCAAGTGCCGCTTTTACCGGTGCCGCCCTTTGGCACACGGCGCCCTTCTTGCTTTTGTCGATCGCGATCGCGGCCTGGGCGGGGGCGACGGGGGCTGACAACCTGATTGCGCGTGCATTTACCGGCACGCCGGTCCTGATGATCGTCCTTGCGGCGCTGGCAGGTGGCCTGTCGCCGTTCTGCTCGTGCGGGGTGATCCCGCTGATCGCAGCGCTGTTGGTGATGGGTGTGCCGCTCTCGGCGGTGATGGCGTTCTGGCTCGCCTCGCCTGTCATGGACCCGTCCATGTTCGTCCTGACCTCGGGCTTGCTCGGCCTTGAATTCGCGTTGGCCAAGACCCTGGCCGCGATCAGCCTCGGCATCGTGGGCGGTCTTGCGGTGTTGGCCCTGTCACAGAGCCGGGCTCTGGCCGATCCGCTGCGCGAGGGCCTCGGCGATGGCGGGTGCGGCGGCGCCAAGGTGCGCGCGCCCAAGCCCGTGGTCTGGCGGTTCTGGGCGGCCGCTGAACGCCGGGCGAAATTCACGACTGAAGCCCGCAAGACAACGCTTTTCCTGGCGCAATGGCTGGTCCTGGCGTTCTTGCTGGAAAGCCTGATGCTGGCCTTCGTTCCGGCCGAAACCATCACAGCCCTCTTGGGCGGCACCGGGATCGGGCCGATTGCCCTGGCGACCCTGGTCGGCGTTCCGGCTTATCTCAACGGCTATGCGGCGCTGCCCCTGGTGGGTGGCCTGATCGAACAGGGCATGGCGCCAGGGGCTGGTCTGGCATTTCTGGTGGCCGGTGGGGTGACGTCGCTGCCCGCAGCAATTGCGGTCTGGGCGCTGGTCAAGCCGCGGGTTTTCGGGCTTTATATAACGCTGTCGCTGTCAGGCGCTTTTGCAGCGGGAGTGCTGTTTCAAGTCTGGACCACCCTCTAGGCAAGAGCCCTGGGCGTCAGGGCTATCTAATGCGCTACTTGTCCATCTTCGACAGCTTGGCCTGCAATTCGGCCAGCTGCTTTTTGATGTCCGACAGATCTTCCGAGGCCGAGCTTTCCTCGTCGTCCTCTTTCGCAGGCGCCGACCAGCCGCCGGCTATCCCACCTGTCATCGCCTTCATGAACGCTTCCTGCTGGGCCTTCATCGCGTCGAAACCCGGCATACTGGCCATCGGGTTCATGGTACCCAGGTTCTCCAGCACTTTCGACTGCCCATCGCGCAGCATCTCGAACGAGGCGGCCAGGAATTGCGGCACGATCGATTGCGCCTGGTTGGTGTAGCTGCGCACCAGATCGGTCAGCACGTTCAGCGGCAGGACGTTCTCGCCCCGGCTTTCATGCTCGGCAATGATCTGCAGAAGGTATTGCCGCGTCAGGTCGTCGCCCGATTTCAGATCGACAATCTGCACCTCGCGGCCTGCCCGGATGAACGCGGCGATGTCGTCCAGGGTCACGTAGTCGCTGGTTTCGGTGTTGTAGAGGCGGCGGCTGGCATAGCGCTTGATCAGCAGCTTTTCTGTCTTGTCGGCCACGTTGCGGCGCCTCCCGGTCATGTTGCAGCGCAGAAAGCTTAAGACGGCACTGCAGAAAAGGAAAGAGCGGGCTTTTCACAGCCCGCCCTTGAAGGCGTTGGGTCCGAGGGGGAGGGCCCCGGCCCGCTGACCTATCTCTTACTTCGCGGCAGCGGCCATTTTCTTGGCGGCGCTGGTCGCTTCGTTCGTGGCTTTCTTGACGGCGGCCGAGGCGTCTTCCGAGAAGTCCTTGCCAGCAGCCATCATCAGCTCAACCGTTTCCATCTGCACTTTTTTCGCAACTTCGGCGAAAGCGGCCATGGTTTCGGCCATTGCTTCACCCTGGGCGGACGCGAAATCGGTCATTGCTTTGGTGTAATCGGCCGGCTCGGACTTGACCTTCGAGATGTCGCCCATTTTGGCGATGGTCGATTTGGTCCACGCGTTCGAGATTTCGGTCGACTTCTCAGCGGCTTCCAGAGCCACTTTCGACATCTTCTCGCCCAGAGCGGCCGAGGTCTTGAACGCGTCCTGCATGGCGCCTGCGTCAACCGGGAACGAAGCCATCATGTCTTGCATCATTTTCGAGAAATCTTGGGTCTTAGCCATTGTCTTGCTCCTGTTCGTGTCTTGGGGGCCACCCCCGTTGTTCGTCTGGAGCATAGATACATGCCGCAGTGCAGCATTTCAAGGGAAAATGCTGCACTGCGGCAAGAAAATTTTTCAAATGCAGAAAAATCAAGCCTTTGGCGTGGCCACCACATAGGTTCCAGGTGCTTCGGCCAACACCGGATGCTTGGAATCACCGGGTTTGCGGGCCGCAACCTTGGCGCCTGACTTCTTGGCAAGCCACCCGCCCCAGCGTGGCCACCATGACCCTTCCGTATAGTCTGCACCCTTCAGCCAGTCGTCCGGCGCCTCGGGCCAATCGTCATTTGTGTAGTGGCCATATTTCTTCTTCGACGGCGGGTTCACGATGCCGGCGATATGCCCGGATTCCGACAGGATGAATGTCTTGTCCTTGGCTCCCATCGCCCGGATCCCCTCATACGACGATTTCCACGCCGCGATATGATCGGTCTCACACGCAATGGCGCAAAGCGGTACCCGCACGTCCTTGATCGACAGTGTCTCACCCAGAAGATCAAAGCCGCCCTGGGCAAAAAGATCGTCCTGGCACAGACCCCGCAGATACTCGACCGACATCCGCGCGGGCAGGTTCGTCCCGTCGCCGTTCCAATAGAGCAGGTCAAAAGCCGGCGGCGCCTCGCCCATCATGTAGCTGCGGATCGCCGGGCCATAGATCAGATCGTTTGAGCGCAGATACGAGAAGGTCCGCGACATGAAGAAGCTCTCCAGCATCCCCTTCTCGGCCACCTCACGCTCAATCCCGTCGACGAAATCGTCGTTCAGGAACACCGTCATCTCGCCCTGGTCCGAGAAATCGGTAAGCGTGGTGAAGAAGGTGGCCGATTTGATCGATTTGTCCTTGCGCTTGTGCATCAGCGACAGGGTCAGCGACAGCGTCGTGCCGCCGATGCAATAGCCGACGACGTTCACCTTATCCTCGCCCGTGATCGCCTTGGCCTGGGCGATCGCCTCAAGATACCCCTCCTCGACATAGGTATCCAGACCGACATCGGCGTAGCTTGCATCGGGGTTGACCCAGGACACAACGAAGAGCGTGAAACCCTGATCAACGATCCATTTGATCAGGCTGTTCTGCGGCTTGAGGTCGAGAATGTAGAACTTGTTGATCCAGGGCGGAAAGATCACCAAAGGCGTCTTGTGCACCTTGTCGGTCGTCGGTGCGTACTGGATCAGTTCGAACATGCGGTTGCGGTAGACGACCGATCCTTCGGTTGTGGCGATATTCTTGCCGACCTTGAAGGCATCCCGATCAGCCAATGTCACCAGAAGGTCGCCGTCATTGGCCTCAAGGTCGCGCACAAGATTTTGCAGACCGTCCACAAGGCTTTGCCCATCCGTTTCAACGGCCTTGGCCAGAGCCTCAGGATTGGTACCCAGAAAATTGGTTGGTGAGAACATATCCATGATCTGACGCGAGAAATACTCGACCCGCTTCTTGTCCTTGGCGTCGAGGTGATCAAGGTCGTCGACCGCATGCTGGATCGCCTCTGCCGACATCAGATACTGCTGTTTGATGTAATTGAAGTAGGGGTGCGTCTCCCATAACGGGTTCGCGAAACGACGGTCCTTCGGGGTATTGTCTGGGGGCGCTTGCAATTTGCCCTTGGCCAATTGCTCCTGCGCTTCAACGTAGTGTTTCAGTGATTTGCCCCAATAGCTGATCTGATTCTCCAGCATTTTTGAGGGGTTCGCCATCATTTCGGCCATGTAGGCGGCAGCCGCCTTCATGAACATATCCTGACTTGGGCCCTGCAGAGATGGATCGATCTGGCGCTTGTGCGACATCGCTGCAACAAGCCTTTGGCTTAATTCCTCAACCTTGGCCAGATTTTCATTCAGACGCTCCAGATTGGCGGCGGCATCGGGTTCGTCAGTTGTCATATTGTTTTTTCCCCCCTACATTGCGCACGTGCAGCATAGCGCCGTGGGGCTGGGGGGCAAAGCGGCGATTTTGAACCGGGTACAAACCGGAGAAGGAGCAGGGCTATGCGTTACATGGCTGCCTATGATTGGATGGAAACCCTCCGCAACACCAACCAATGGTTGGGCGCGACGGCGCAGGCCATCGGGTCATATCCTCAGACGGGGCTGATCCCCCATCCAATGTTTCAGATGATCGCCGCCTGGGGCGAGGTGACCGAGCGGACGTTCAGCCGCATGGTGGCCAAGCCCGATTGGGGCATTCACACGGTGGTGGCGGAAGATGGCCGCGACCATGTGGTCGAGATCGAGAAGCTGATCGAAAAGCCGTTTGGCGATCTGATCCATTTCAATGTGGCCAAACGCGCACCCAAGAAGCGGCGGGTTCTGCTGGTCGCCCCAATGTCGGGGCATTATGCCACGCTTTTGCGATCGACCGTGTCCAGCCTTTTGCCGGATGCCGAGGTCTATATCACCGACTGGCACAATGCCCGTGATATCCCGGTTTCCGTCGGCAAGTTCGATATTGAGGATTATACCCTCTACCTTATGGAATTTATGCGGTTCCTGGGCCCCGACACCCATGTGATCGCAGTCTGCCAGCCCGTCCCCCTGGCATTGGCCGCAACGGCCTACCTGGCCGAGCTTGAGCCCGAGGCGCAGCCACGCACGCTCACCCTGATCGGCGGCCCGGTTGACCCCGACGCCGCCCCCACCGAGGTCACCGATTTCGGCCGCCGGGTGACGATGGGCCAGCTTGAGCATCTGGCCCTGCAGCGCGTCGGGTTCAAATATCCCGGCGTGGGGCGCATGGTCTATCCTGGCCTCGCGCAGCTTTCGTCCTTCATCTCAATGAACGCCGAACGCCACGGCCAGGCCTTCTTCGATCAGATCCTGCATGTCGCCAAGGGCGAGGACGGCGATCACGACAAGCACAACCGGTTCTACGATGAATACCTTGCCGTCATGGACATGACGGCCGAATTTTACATGTCGACGGTTGAGCGTATCTTTAAAAAGCGGGTGATCGCGCGGAATGCCTTTACCGTGGCCGGTCACGATGTGGATATCGGCAAGATCACCAAGGTGGCGGTAAAGATCGTTGAGGGCGAGAAGGACGATATCTCGGCCCCAGGGCAGTGTCTCGCCGCGCTCGATCTGCTGACCGGCCTGCCGGAGGAAAAGAAAGCGCGCCATGTCGAGCCCGGCGCAGGCCATTATGGCATCTTTGCCGGCAAGAGCTGGCGCAACAACATCCGGCCTTTGGTGCTCGATTTCATCGACACGCATTCAGGCCCGCGCGGACGCAGGCCCAAATTGCGCAGCGCCTGAACCATAATCGCTCTTCGTGCGCCAAAGGCTTCTCATCGCGACGAGAAGCGACAGCGCACGAGGAGCATTCAGTTCACGTCAGGCGAAACGGCGCGTTCAACCACCGGCCCAGCGCTCTGGTCACGGCCTCCGGCGCCTCCAGAGGGGCCAGGTGGCCCGCATTTTCAATGACTTCCAGATCAGCAGACACAATCAGCTCGGCAATGACCTCGTGTCGGCGCACCGGAAAGGCCGTGTCATGTGCCCCGGCCAAAATCAATGCAGGTGCCCGCAATTGCCGCAAGGCGCGCTGCTGGTCTGGCCGCCGCTGCATCAGCCGCGATTGCCGCACATAGACATCCGGGCCCAGATCTGCCGCCATCTGCTGCACCAAGGCCTGCACGTCCGGCCGGTATGGCCCCGGCGCCAAAGCCGCCGTGGCGGGCATGGTGCGCACGACATCGGCCAGCCGCCCGCCCTTGACCGCCACGATGCCCTCTTCGCGCATCGCCGCCGATTGCGGCGTCTCGGCCAAGGCTTCCGTCGCCATCAGGGCGATCCGCGTCACCCGTTCGGGCGCGCGGCGCAGCACCTCCATTGCCACAACCCCGCCCAGCCCCAGCCCCGCCAGCGCGAACCGGCGCGGGCTGGCCTCCAACACCTGCGCGGCCACCTCGCCCACCGAAGCGCCCAGATGGGTCGGCGCGACAATCACGGCCCGGTCCCGGCTGAGCGCCGCGACCTGCGTGATCCACATCCGCGCATCGCACATCATGGCCGGCAAAAGGACAAGCGGTTCGGTCACAGGCGGCCCATCCACTCCAAGACTGTTTGCACCATCGGTTCAGTCTGGCTGGGCGACAGGACATCCCCCGCCAGCACATGCGCATAAGGATCGTCCCCGGGCCCCAGCACCACCGGCATCACCTCCACCACCGCGCCCCATTGCGCGGCGACATTGCGCACTGCACGAGGCGAAATCACCTGATCGTCCTCGGAATAGATGAAGATCGCGGGCGTCGTGACGCCGGAATAATCAAGGCCGCGCGCGTATTTCACCAAAGCTCCCATCGGAAAGGCGGCGAGGGACGGGTAACGATAGGTCCAATATCGCGCGTGATCTTCGTTGACGGGGTCAAACCCGATCTCCCTGCCGGCCAGGAGAGGGCCCCAATAGCGCCCGAACGGCATCGTCAGGATCGGCGCAGCCGGGTTACGCAGGCGGAAATTGGGCGAGACGAAAACGATACCCTTCACCGCATGAATAAGCCCGGCATCGGTTGCCGCAATCGCGGCCAGCGTGCCCCCAGTCGAGGTGCCGATCACCAGCACCTCATCGCCGATGGCCCGCCCGATGGCCAAAGCCTCGGCCAGATCCTCCAACCAATCGCCGGCCGCAGGCTCGGCCATCGCGGCACTGCCACGGCCATGGCCCGCCAGACGCGTGAAATAGAGGTTCGCGCCCAGCGTCCGGGCCAGATTGTCGGGTACCGGCCGAATTTCCTCGGAGGTGCCGGAAAACCCGTGCAGATAGATGATCGAAAGCGGCGTCTTTTGCCCGGGCTCCCCTGCCCAGATGATGCGTTTTTCGACGCCGGGGGTGATGTCGGAAAACTGCTCTTCCGCCTCGCGCAGATAGCCATCCAGGTCGCCAGGCAGATCGCTTTCATCAAAGCTGATCTCGGTATCCACCGGCTCACGCGGGGCAACAATCCAAGCCAATAAGTACAACCCTCCGACAAAAAGGAGAATACGCCCCAACCACTTACCAAAGGTCCTCATACACGCGCCTCTACTGCCTCAATGACCTCTTCGACCGATTGCTGGATAAGCGCAAGGCATTCCGGCGTTGAAAAGCGGTGATCCGCGCCCTTGACCAAGGTCAGCCGCATATCCTTGCCCTCGGCATGGTCGAGCAGACGCAAGGCGACCGACATGTCGACATCCGCATCCGCCGTTCCTTGCAGAAATCGCGTCGGAAAGGCCAGCGGCAAGGGCGCGCGCAAGACCAGCCGATCGCGCCCCTCTTCGATCAGGCGGCGGGTGATGATGTAGGGATCGTCGGAATAATCCGACGGCAGCGCCACCTGCCCCTCGGCCTCCAGCGCCCGGCGTTGATCGGCATCAAAGCCCGCCCACATGCTGTCTTCGGTGAAATCGGGCGCGGCGGCGATGGTGACGAGGCCCGCCACCTTCTCAGGCATCGCGCGCGCGACCAGCAGCGAAATCCACCCGCCCATCGAGGACCCGACCAATACCTGCGGCCCCTCTGTCATCTGCAAAGCCGCGCAAGCATCCTCAAACCAGTCGCCGATGGCGCCCTCCAGAAAGGCGCCGTCGGATCGGCCGTGGCCGGAGTAATCGAACCGCAGGAAAGCGCGCCCCTGCGCTTGCGCCCAGGCCTCCAGGTGCAGCGCCTTGGTGCCGTCCATGTCCGAGCGGAAGCCACCCAAGAAGACCACACCGGGGCCCGCACCGTCCGAGCGGTGATAGGCCAGGCGCCTGCCCTCGCCAGTGACAAGAAAATGTGGGTCAGCCATGAAATCCCCGCTTTTCGAAAGCTATAGCGCGGCAGGCCGACAGTGTGAACGCCGCTTTATGCCTCGTCCGGCTTGGGCGGCGGCAGACCGCGCGCCAGTGCTGCAGCGGCGCCCGACATCGCCGCGAAAACCGCCAGAACCGCGCCGGGGCCCGCGACCGATGCCAGCGCGCCCAGCGCCCCTGCCGCGATCAGGATCACTCCGATCACCGTATTGGCGACCGATGTATAGGCCGCGCGCAGATCCGCAGGCGCCATATCGACCAGATAAGTTGACCGCCCCAACCGCACCCCCTGATGTGCCAGCATCAGCACGAAAAGCGCTGCGGGGAGGGCCCAGAACGCCCCGATCAGCCCCAGGACGGCCAAGCCCAAAGCCGCCAGCATCGCCACGGCCCCCAACAGGCCTGCCAAAGCCAGAACGGTGCGGCTGGACCGGTCGGCCAGACGGCCCCAGACATAGGCGCTGACCAATGCGGCGAGGGCGGACGCCAAGAGCAGCGCCCCCAAAGCGCCAAACGCCCCCTCGCCGCCCAAAAGCACCATATAGGGCGGGGCCAATGCCGTGGCCGTCAGCAGCCCGCGCACCAGAACGAAGCGGACCAATGCCCTATCCTCGCGCAGATAGCGCAGCTGGCCCAGCGCGGCGGCGATGCCCTCATCCTCGGCTTCGCCGGGGTCGGGTTGTTCATCGAGGCGCGCAAAGACGAAGGCGGCCAGACACCAGAATGAACCCGCCAGGCCCAGCGCCATCGCCACGGTGACGAACCGGTCGGTCACACCCGTCATCAAGATCAGCGCGAAGGCCACCACGGCGGCGGCGGAAACCGACCCCGCAAGGCCGGTCGCGGTGCCGCGCCGCCCCTGATCGACCGTGCGGCCCAAAACGTCCTTGTAGGAGGTCGAACAGACACTGCGCGCCACCGCCAAAACCGCCAGCGCGCCCACAACCGCCAGGCCCAACGCCGCGCCCTCAAGCGTCAGCGCGGCCAACATGATGAGGATGGCCATGGCGCCCTGCCCAAGGCTGCCCGCCGCCCAGGCCCATTTGCGCCGCGCCAAACGGCGGATGCGCGCGGCGATGAAAAGCTGCGGCAAAAGGGCCCCGGCCTCGCGCACCGGCACCAGCAGACCCACCGCCCAGGCCGGCGCCCCGCCCTGGGCCAAAAGCCAGCTCAGCACCAGTTTGGGGTTGATCAGCCCGTCGGCCGTCTTGGTCAGCGACAGGGCCGTCACATGGCGCAGGAAGCTCTGCGGTTCAGCCTCGGCCGCCGCCTGCGGGATGTCGCGCGGCGCGTCGGTGTCGTCATCGGTCAGCGCCTCGAAAAGCCGGTCGGAAAGGGTCGCGTTCTGGGTCATCCGGGCCGATCTAGCCCGCCCGCGCCGTTCGGCCAGCCTGTTGACAAGATGGCACAAGCAGCGCATGTGACGCGGCACATACCCGCAACCGGGCGCTTTGTAGCCGCCAAACCGACGAGGACAGCCAAGATGGCCCAAATCTCTCTGACATTTCCCGATGGCAACGCACGCGATTATCCCGCGGGCATCACCCCTGCCGAGGTTGCCGCCGCAATCGCGCCGTCGCTGGCGAAAAAGGCGATCTCGGCCCAGTTGAACGGCACCCATCACGACCTGCAATGGCCGATCGAGGCCGATGCCAGCATCGCCATCAACACCATGGCCGACGATGCCGCGGCGTTGGAACTGATCCGTCACGATATGGCCCATGTGATGGCCCGCGCGGTGCAGGAGATCTGGCCCGACGTCAAGGTCACCATCGGCCCGGTCATCGAACACGGCTGGTATTATGATTTCGACCGCGAAGAGCCCTTTACGCCCGAAGACCTCGGCGCCATCGAAAAGAAGATGCGCGAGATCATCAACACGCGCGACCCCGTGCGCACCGAGGTTTGGGAGCGGCCCCGCGCCATCCAGCACTACAAGGACCAAAATGAGCCCTTCAAAGTCGAGTTGATCGAGGCGATCCCGGGCGATGAGCCGATCCGCATGTACTGGCATGGGCATTGGCAGGACCTCTGCCGTGGCCCGCATCTGCAGCATACCGGGCAACTGCCGGCGGATGCGTTCAAACTGATGAACGTGGCCGGCGCCTATTGGCGGGGCGACAGCAACAACAAGCAGCTTCAGCGCATCTACGGCGTCGCCTTCAAGAACCGCGATGACCTGAAGGCGCATCTGCATATGCTTGAGGAAGCCGCCAAGCGCGACCACCGCAAGCTGGGCCGCGAGATGGACCTCTTTCATATGCAGGAAGAGGCGCCGGGCCAGATCTTCTGGCACCCGGACGGCTGGACCATCTACACCACGCTGCAGGACTACATGCGCCGCCGCCAGCGTGCGGGCGGCTATGTCGAGGTGAACACACCCCAGGTCGTGAACCGCAAACTCTGGGAGGAAAGCGGGCATTGGGCGAATTATCAGGAGCACATGTTCATCGTCGAGGTCGATGAGGATCACGCCCGCGAAAAGACGGTCAACGCGCTGAAACCGATGAACTGCCCCTGCCATGTGCAGATCTACAATGTCGGGCTGAAAAGCTATCGCGACCTGCCGCTGCGCATGGCCGAGTTCGGATCATGCAGCCGGTACGAGCCCTCGGGCGCGCTACACGGCATCATGCGGGTGCGCGGTTTCACTCAGGATGACGCCCATATCTTTTGCCGCGAAGACCAGATTGAGGGTGAATGCGCGCGCTTCATCGAGTTTCTCTCGTCGGTCTACCGCGACCTCGGCTTTGAAAAGTTCGAGATCATGTTCGCAACCCGCCCTGAAAAGCGCGTCGGCACCGAAGAAAGCTGGGACAAGATGGAGGCCGCGCTTGAAAACGCGATCAAGAAGACCGGCCAGTCCTACACGCTCGACCCCGGCGAGGGCGCTTTCTACGCCCCGAAGCTCGACTTCAAGCTGACCGATGCCATCGGCCGGGTTTGGCAATGCGGCACTTTCCAGGTCGACCCGAACCTGCCCGAGCGGCTGGGCGCGACCTATATCGGCGAAGACGGCGCCAAGCATCGCCCGTTCATGCTGCACCGCGCCACCTTGGGCAGTTTCGAGCGCTTCATCGGTATCCTCATTGAAAACTACGCTGGCAAACTGCCGCTCTGGCTGGCGCCGCGGCAGGTTGTCGTGGCCTCCATCGTGTCGGATGCCGACGCTTATGTTTCAGAAGTGGTCGAAACGCTGAAATCGCGGGGCATCCGGGCCGAGGCGGATGTGCGTAACGAGAAGATTAATTACAAAGTGCGCGAACATTCCGTTGGAAAAGTCCCTGTGATCCTGGCCATCGGCCAGCGCGAGGTTGAGGATAAAACCGTGTCGGTCCGGCGTCTGGGCGAGAACAAGACCCAGACAATGCCTCTGGCCGACCTCGTTCAAGCCCTTGAAAAGGAAGCAATTCCCCCCGATCTGCGGGAAAGCGCCGAGGCGGGTTAGACCGCCGGAATCCGGCGTGATACACTGCCATTTCCGCGGTCAACGCCCCTGCGACTAAATGTTACAGAAGGTCACAGGGGTGTGCCGCACGGTTCTGTGAGTGGTGAGTGACACAAAGGCCAGGTACCACTGATTTCGTCGCCCACCGCGATTACATGTTAACACCTAGGGAGAGACCAAATGTCCCATCAAATGAAGAGCATCGCCGTCATCGGTGCCGTTGCCGCTGCCTTTACCTCGCACTTCGCGGCCCCCGCCCATGCGCAAGCCATGGAAAAGTGCTTCGGCGTGTCGCTGGCAGGCGAGAATGACTGCGCCGCCGGGCCCGGCACCACCTGCGCCGGCACCTCGACCGTCGATTATCAGGGCAATGCCTGGACACTGGTCCCCGCCGGCACCTGCACGACGATGGAAGTTCCGGGTGACCGCATGGGCTCGCTGGAAGAGCTCGATCGCGATCTGCCTGCATAATTTTCAGGCCTCCGGCAGAAGTGCCGGGGGCTTATCTTCGATATGGGGGAGGCTGAAATGCTTGATTTTCGGCACCAGACTCTGCCGGCCCGTCCGGGTGTCGGCTACAAGCCCCAGCATTTTTCGAACATTCTTGAGGCCCCTCAGCCGGTCGAATGGCTGGAAATCCATGCAGAAAACTACATGGGCGAGGGTGGCCGCCCCCTGGCGCAGCTCCGCGCTCTGGCCGAGCGGTTTCCAATCTCGGTTCACGGCGTGGGCCTCTCCATCGGTGGTGAAGGGCGCCTTGATGCCGATCATCTGGCCCGGCTGAAGCATCTTGTCGGCTGGCTGAACCCTGCCAGTTTTTCCGAGCACTTGGCCTGGTCGACCCATGACGGCGCTTACCTGAACGACCTCTTGCCCCTGCCCTACACCGAAGCCACTCTGGCCCGCGTCGCCGATCATATCGACGAGGTGCAAGAGGCCCTCGGCCGCCGCATGCTGCTGGAAAACCCCTCGACCTACCTCGCCTTCGCCGAAACCACGATGGCCGAGACCGATTTCCTGGCCGAGCTGACCCGCCGCACCGGATGCGGTCTGCTCCTTGACGTCAACAACGTCTTCGTCTCGGCCACCAATCAACAGACCAATCCGCGCGCCTATCTGGCCGCCTTCCCGCTGGATCAGGTCGGCGAGATCCATCTCGGCGGGCATGACGAGGATCACGACGATCACGGCGCGCCCCTTCTGATCGACAGCCACGGTAGCGAGGTCGTCGATCCGGTCTGGGCGCTTTATGCCGAGGTCATCGCCGCAGGCGGCCCGAAGCCGACCCTGATCGAATGGGACAATGACGTGCCCGACTGGCCCGTCCTGGCCGCCGAGGCCCAGCGCGCCGCAGACGTGCTGGACAAGGTGCCCGCGTGACCGTCAGCCAGACCCAGTTTCGCGCCGCTGTTCTTGACCCCGAGCAGCCTGTGCCAACCGGCCTGACCGACCCCGCCGACGGTCCGGCCGGGCGGCGGTTTTCGGTCTATCGCAACAACGTCACCGTCAGCCTGATCGACGCGCTCGAAGTCGCCTTTCCGGTCGTCCGCAAAATCGTGGGGGATGACTTCTTCCGCGCGATGGCAGGTGTTTACGTCCGCAACCACCCGCCGAAATCGCCGTTGATGATGCATTACGGCGCCGAGCTTCCCAATTTTCTGGCCGCCTTCAAACCGGTGGACCATCTACGCTATCTGCGCGATGTGGCCCGGCTTGAACTGGCGATCCGCCGCGCGTACCACGCCGCCGACGCCACACCCATAGGCCCCGAGGCGTTGCAGACCGGCGGCGTTGACCTGATGGCAGGCCGCCTGACGTTAGCGCCAGCGATGCAGGTGGTCCGCTCATATTGGCCGCTGCACGATATCTGGCGCGTGAACACCGAAGAGGGCGCGCCGCAGCCCCGGAAGGTTGCGCAAGATGTGCTGGTGACCCGCCCGGGCTACGACCCCGTCGCGCAGGCCCTGCCCCCGGGCGGCGCCGACTTCATCGCCGCATTGGCCAAGGGAAACGCCCTGGGTGCCGCCGTCGTCTCAGGGGGCGATGGGTTCGACCCCGGCCCGGTTCTCGGCCTCCTCCTCGCGGGCGGCGCCATCACTGACATTCAATTCGGAGCTTCGACATGACCGCCCTCACCCGCCTGCACGACGCTGTTTTCAACCGGATCGAGGCGATGGCGCCCTGGCTGATCCCCACGCTGGCGCGGCTGGTCTTCGCGGGCGTCCTTCTGGTCTATTACCTGAACTCAGCGGGAACCAAGGTAGGGTCTTCACTTTTCTCACCTTCGGTCGGCGCCTATGCGCAGATCTTTCCCAAGGCTATGGAGGCGGTCGGCTACGACGTCTCTCAGCTTTCGGCCTTTCACACGCTGGTCGTGCTTGCGGGCACCTGGGCCGAATACATCCTGCCCGTGCTGATCGTGATCGGCCTTTTCACCCGCCTCGCAGCCGTCGGCATGATCGGTTTCGTCGCGGTTCAAAGCCTGGTCGACATCACCGGCCACAACGCCGCCGCGCAGGACATCGGCGCCTGGTTCGATGGCAATGCCTCGGCCCTCATCCTCGACCAACGGGCCTTCTGGATTTTCGCTCTGCTCGTGCTGGTTGTGCGTGGGGCCGGGCCAATCTCGGTCGACCGGGTTCTTGCACGATTTCGCTGAGCCCGCGCATTCCTCTTGAAATTTTCTGTCGTTGAGCCATTTTTGGCGGGCGATATCAGACTTTCAAGACCGCCTCCTTCTTCAAGGCAGCCGGATTTACTGGAAGACCTGGCCGCTCCCCCCGCCGGCATGTCGCCCCGGGGTCAATGACGAAGGAGATGCGGAGATGCCGACTGGCACCGTAAAGTGGTTCAACAGCACCAAGGGTTTTGGGTTCATCGCGCCGGATGATGGCGGGCAGGATGTGTTCGTGCATATCTCGGCGGTTGAGCGGGCCGGGCTGACGGGCCTGAACGACAACCAGAAGATCAGCTATGAATTGCAGGCGGGCCGCGATGGCCGGTCTTCGGCGGGCGATCTGAAGCTTTTGTAATCGCTCCCGCATCGGGGGAGTTTCCAGCGGCCCGCAGTTTCGCGGGCCGTTTGCTATTTCAAAAGCGCGGCCTGCACATCTTTGGTCCAGCCAAGATAGAGGGTCCCGCCCGCATCAATCACGGGGCGCTTCATCAGGGTCGGGTGGGCCTTCAGAAGCGCCTGGGGCGCAGCCACTCTTTGATCCTCGTCCAGGCCACGCCAAGTGGCGGACGATTTGTTGACCAGACGGGTTTCGAAAGCCTGATGGAAGCGGGCGATCTGCGCCTCAGTCAAAGGTGTCTCGCGAACATCATGCAGCTCAGCACTATGTCCAGCCGCCTGAAGGGCTTTCCGGGCCTTACGGCACGTATCGCAATTCTTGAGACCGTAGATGACCATGGCGTTGGTTTACCCCGGCTTCAGTGGCGCAACAAGCCACAGGGATTTGTCAGATAGCCACTCTTCCAAGGTTAGATGAAAGGCTGTGGTTTGGTGTCATGCCGATCTCATGCGTCACGGCCTCTGCGCCAAACAGCCGTAGCCGTCGGTTGCCACTTCCGCCCATCTCGCCGCCATGATCGCCCAAGCATTTCTCCGATCTGCCACGGAAAGTGGTGTCGCTAACGCCTGCAAAAGTAGATACGCAATCCGCTACGGCATCATCCGAAAAGCTCGAAGCACCCGATACTGCCTGAAATCGAAGGCCTCAACGCGTTATGTTATCAGCGATGCCTCAGGTGTTTCGCGAAACGCTTGAGCCTAGAAAACTTCGAGCTTGTCTTGGAAGAGTGCCCGTCTTTAGGATGCTTCCGACTTGGCATCAAGTGCTCCCCATATGCGGTCGGTCAGTTCTTCGCCTGAAGGAGCCGGGCTAGTTATTGCCAACAGCGGCCAGATGATCCTTCAATGGTTTCTCGAATGCGCCGGATGCACCGATGCCCGGACCGACGATAAGGGTGGTCTCCTCTACGACCACCCCTATCGCTGCCAAGTATCAATCCTAAGCCGACCGCGCCAGAGCAAGCTCAGTGTTCTGATCCACGTCGATCGAGATGGCATTCGCCTCCATCCTGAACTGTTTCAGCTTGCCTCTGAGCTGTCCGACTTGGGTCACCAGCGAATGACCACTTGCCGTCACCTCCTCAGCGATTGCGGCGTTACTCTGCGTGTTGTGATCCAACTGGCTCACCGCGCTGTCAATCTCTGCAAGGCCAGACGATTGCTCACCAGTTGCCGCTGAGATTTCCGCGATAGCCTTGTTAAGCTGAACGATGGAGACACTGATCTTCTCAAGCGACGTATCCGCCTCAGCAACTGTCGTCACACCGCGCTGGACCTCTTCGGCACTTTGGGAGATAAGCTGCGAGATCTCCTGCGCTGCATCGGTCGTCCGTAAAGACAAAGCCCTGACTTCAGACGCAACCACTGCAAAACCACGTCCCGATTCCCCGGCACGGGCGGCTTCAACGCCAGCATTCAGGGCCAGAAGGTTTGTCTGAAATGCGATCCCGCTGATCAGCTCGACGATTTTTGAGATTTCCTCTGACGATTGCGCAATGGCATCCATGGCCGTTTTCGCCTCTCGCACCGCGTCCCGACCTTCCGATGACTTGTGTTGCGCATCATCCGCGACTTCGCGGGCCTGCCCCGATTGTCCGGCTGTCGATTGCACAAGTTTTGTCAATTCCGTCAATGCCGCAGAGGATTGTTCAAGCGTAGCCGCCGTACTTTCCGTACGCCGCGCCAATTCAGTTGACGCATTTGCGACACTTGAGGTTTCAGCCTCGATTGTTTGCGCGGTTTCCTGCACATCCGTCAACAAGCTGCACAGCTTTGCCATTGCCTCGTTGAAATCCTGACGCAGGCTGTCGCTATCGCCCGGGAACGGTTCAGTGATCTGTACCGAAAGATCGCCTTCCGACACGTCGCTCAGCGCTTTCGCCAATGCGGTCACGATGCGGTTTTGCCCTTCGAGCATCTCCTGGCGCTCCAGATCGGCAACCTCGCGAAGCCGGTTGCGTTCAGCTTCCTCGGCATCGTGTCGCTCGCGCTCCCGACGTTCGCGGTCGGCGCGCTCTTCCGCTTCGCGCATGTCACGCTCTCGTGCCGTACGTTCTGCGGCCAAGGCCTGCGCCGCGCGTTCCTCTGCGTTTTGCCGTTCTTCCTCTTCCAGCGCGATCTTCTCTCGCAGGTTATCCCGGAAGACAAGCAAGGCACCCGACAATTGACCGACCTCTCCCTCACCCGCGCGCAGTCGGTCGACGGCCTCAAGATCGCCTTGCGACAGGCGTACTGTCGCATTTGTCGCCCGGCGGATTGGGCGGATGATCAGCAGCCAAGCCACGAAGGGCGAAACTGCGATCAGACCCCCTGTGAGCGCCGTGAGAACCCACATCTGCTGGGTCGATTCTTTCGTCAGCGCCAATATCTCATTGCCGGCCACCGCAACCGAGCCCAGTGTTTCTGCGGCAGAGGCGCGGAGGCTGTCCGACAGACGTCCAACGGCCACGGCCGCCTCGCGTGAGGCCTCTGCTGCGTTGGCACGGGCCTCCAAAAGTGCGATCTGCTCGGCATGGATCCCTGTTGCCGGGTCTGCAATCGAGATCAGTCTCTCGATATCGGGCCTCAGGCTGTCGTCAATACCAGACAATGCGCGCGCAAGACCATTTGCCTGACCGACCAACGCCTGCTGCGCCGTATCCGCATCTGACGGACTTGTCGCAAGGGCCACGGCAATGGCGCCTGCAAAAACAGATCGCGCCGCGGAATCAAGACTGGCGAATTGTCTGAGAGGCTCGACATGGGTCTCGATCATGCGTTCAATATCAGCCTTGTTGGTTTCACCGGCTTCAATGGCGGCAAGCTCAAGTTCAAAGCCGAGATTGTCCTGCCAAATGGCCAGCGCTGCATCGACTTCTTTCAGTGATGTGACCAGTTCCTGACCGGATATGATCGCACTTTGAGGCCTGTCGACAATCGCCGCACCTCGTGTCTGTAGCGCCAGAAGGCCCCGTGCTTTCTCTGCCGTATCTTCCCGCACGCTCAGGTCTTCAGCGACAGATCCAAGCCTGTTCAGCGATCCACGCGCCAGATCGACCAAAATCGCGGTGCGCGCCTCACCCGGACGGGCAATCAGACCCAAAGTGACACCGATGAGGACGTTGACTTCCACACGGGCCGCCATCGCCGATTGCAAATCGCCAACATCCTGGGAAATCAGCTTATCAAGCGTTCTGGAGACTGCGGAAACCGTTTGTTCGCCGCCAAGGACCAAATCGAAGTAGGCGCTGTCACTTTCTGCAGCGACGACTTCCGCGATAACAATCGCCCTTTGCTGCATTTCGATCAGCGTCTCATCGATTGAATTCTGCCGGGCGAATTCGTCGGCCCGTGCCGCGATCACTTCGGCCAACTGCGTCTCGATACCGCTGACCATGAGCGACAGATCGGGCACATCAGTGCCGTCAATGCCTGCACGCAGGGCCGAGAGAGTTGCCGTCAAAGCCGCCTCTATCGCGGTCAGAGAAGCTTCATCATTCGCGGCCAAGACCTCGGAAAAGCCTTTATTCACCTCGCTCAGGCCGGACAGGAGAGAATTGCTTTCCTTCAGAACCGGCACCTGTCTTTCGACCAGTTCCGCGACACTCTGAGACGTGCGGACAAAGGCCTTCAGACCGAGATACACGGTCACGGCGGTGGTCAGGCCGATAACGGTCACAAGGCATATGATCTTGAAGGCCAGACTGCCAAGAATCTTCGCGGTGAAAGCTTTCATCTGTCGTTTTCCTGAGCGCGTGATTTGAGTGGTAGGGCCCGGAGTGTTCCGGGCCCGATTGCCGTCAGCCTTCGAGCGGCACGACATTTCCGTCGGCCGAAATCACGGTCATGAACACGTCATCCATACCCTGATTGTCACCAGCGCCAAACGTCAGCTTGATGCCGTCCATGTCCACGTCGCTCAGTGATTTCAAAGCGGTCAGGAAGCTGTCACGCGTCAGGGCGTCGCCTGTTTTGTTCAGCGCCTCGATAGCCAGCCTGCCGGTGATGTAACCCTCCAGCGATACAAAGCCGGGCGTGGCCTCGGCATCGACCGCCGCCAGGGCCTCATGATAGGCCGCCACAAGCGGGATCGAGGTGTCCATGGGATATGGCACGACTTGCGAAATGATGACGCCCTCGCCATCGGCCCCAAGCTCGGCCTTCAGCGCATCTGTGCCCACGAACGAGATGTTCATGAACACCGGATTGAAGCTCAGCTGCCGGGACAGGCGGATAAACTCGGCGACGGGCTTGTAAGCGCCGACCATGACCACCGCATCGGCCTCAGAACGGCGGATGTCCAGGAGGGCCGATTTCACGGCTGTGGTGTTGCGGGCATAGAAGCCCTCCGCCACCAACTCCATGCCGCGGCTTTCAAGGGCCTTGTTCACGCCAGCCAGACCCGCACGGCCAAACCCGTCATCCTGATAAAGAATGGCGATCTTGGTCAGGCCACGTTCATCCGCCAGATACTTGATCCAACGTTCGGTTTCGGCCTCATAGGACGCGCGGATGTTCACCACATTCTCAAGCTCGGGCGCGCGCAGAAAGCCAGCACCGGTGAACGGCCCGATGAAGGGCATGTTTGCGCTTGTCGCCAATGGCTGCGTGGCCAGGGTGGTCGGCGTTCCGACAGGACCGATCAGGCCGATATGGGCGTTCGCGTTCAGGACAGAACGCACCTGCTCGACAGATTTCTCGGGTTCGTAACCATCATCGAATGTCTCGAGCACCAATGTCCGGCCTGCAACGCCGCCGGCACGATTAGCCTCCTCAAACGCGGCGCGGATCCCCAGTTGCATCCCCGTCCCAAGAGCCGAGGCCGGCCCCTCAAGTGCGGCCACTTGCGCGAAGCTGATGGTCGAATCGGTAACGCCTTCGTTCGCCCAAGCGGGCGCGGTCACGAAAGCGAACAGTGCAATAACGGCTTTAAACTTCATCCTGTCCTCGTTGAATTGGTTCGGTGGAGGACTATTGGAGCCAGAAATTTAAGACGGCGTTACAGATAAAACTTTCACGAGAATTGACCCTGCGTCAGGCTGTTTCACCCCCATATTGCCGTATTCAGACCGGCTTGAGACATGCTTTCAACTCCCGGCAATCCCCAGCGATCTTTTCGCGCGCGCGGCTTGACGATTTTGAGGGACATGCCAACGCCGCCAGACACAAAATGCACTGGACAGGTGGAACAGGTCATCAATGATGATGGCCACTCCCACAGAGTTCGCAGTAAACCGGATGAGATTGGTAGCGGAGGAGGGACTTGAACCCCCGACACGCGGATTATGATTCCGCTGCTCTAACCAGCTGAGCTACTCCGCCGAAGCGCTGCGGTAGGTATGACAGGGCCGCAGACCCGTCAAGCCCTAATCAACATGGCATGCTGTGGCTTCCGGCAGAGCCGCCGACCATGTACTTGCGTCCCAACCCCAGGCTGGGGATAGTCCCCCAGGTATTTTTCGATCAGGTCTCACGTTCAACAAACAGTCTTTCGCAATCGGAAAACCAGCCCATGCCATGGCTCACCCAAAAGCAAATCCTCAGGCAGCTTCGGTTCGCAGGGGTATTGATCTGTCTGGCAACCAGCGCCGCGGCAAACCCATGCTCTCTCGTCACGATCGACGATACCGGCCAGATCGTCATGCTGGACCCGCCCGAGGCGATTGCGCTATTCAACGAATGCAGCGCCGCCGCGTCGCCGAACGCGCCAAAGCCCACCGACCCCTGCGATGTGCGTCTGCATTTCGGGCTGGACGCGTTGTCGGGCGGTCTACAGGGCTCGCAAAACAGGATGCGGCTGTGCATCGACAGCGTGAAAGCTGTTCTTGAGGCCCGGCGCCAGCGGGCGACACCCCTTCATGACGCGATCAATAGCGGGCAAGGCGCCGAGAGGCTTGCCGCCATCCTTGAGGAAACCCAGCAGGAATTCGTCAATGTCTTCGACAGCAAGGGCCTGACGCCGCTGCACGTCGCCATTGAGAACGGCGCCGACCCGCAGATCGTCCGCCTCTTGCTTGACGCGGGCGCTGACCCGACGGCACGGACGGGCGATACGGGTTCGGCCTTTCGGCATGCAGTGCGCGCCAAAGCCCCCTTCGAGGTCCTGACTCTGATGATGGATGCCGGTGCCGACCCGACTGAAATCTTCATCCTCGAAGATATTAGCGAAGACGTCGAGCTCACGATTTTTCATGACGCGGTCTACGCGGGTTATGACCTGCCAACCCTGCGCGTGCTCTTCGATATGATCGATAGACCCGGCCTGTCCTATCACCGATTGCTCTATATGAATGCCATTGGGCATGACGACCCGCTGGTGTTCGATTTCATCACCGAAATTGCCGATCTGCCCAAGACACCGTACGAAGCGACGGAACTTCTCTACTGGGCCGTCGAGGAAGATGCCGACCCGCAGATCATTTACAGGCTTTTCCAGCTGGGCGCGGATCGCTCGTCCGGCAGTCATTATTCGAACACCCGCTCAATGCTGCATCAGGCCATCTTGCGGGAACACAAGCTGGAGACCATCCGCGCCCTGGTTGAAAACGGCGCCACGATGGGTGACGACGTTCCAATGGAATTCGCGATGATGCTGGCGGTCTCGAAGCATCCCGACCCCGAGGTCATTCGCTACCTCGGCACGATTGGCCTGAACCCCACCATGCATCAGAATTTCAAGACGGCTGTCTATTACGCGCGCCGGTCGTCCAGCGAGAACGCTCAGGAAAAACTGGATGTCTTGCTTGAGCTCGGCTTTGTTGAGGAGTTCATCTGCGACTTTCAATGCCCCAGCGTGCGCCAGGCCGTCGTCTGGGATCGCCCCGTCGCAGACATTCGGAAAATTCTGGATGCTGGTGGCGATATTCACATGCTTGACCGCGACGGTGAAGGGGTTTTGCACGCGGCGGTCGCGCTGAGTGCCGACCCCGGAACCGTGATCCCGTTTCTGATCTCGGCCGGCGCCGATCCGAACCTGAAAAGCACGGCCGGCGAGACGCCTCTCACCCTCGCGCTTGGGCGCCTGCTGACCGAGGATGAAGCGACCGCCACCCCCATCATCGCACTTCTGAACACCGGCGCCGACCCCGACTTGCCCGGCGACTCGGGCATCGCGCCGATCTTTACCGCGATCGCGACGCAGGATCACCCTGAACTGATAGGCGCGTTCGGCCGGGCTAGGGTGAATATGCAGGTCAGGGATGACGCAGGCCAAACACCCCTGTTCGCGCTGCTCGACAAGCCCGAGATCGACAGGATACCCGATTATCTGGGCCGGCTCATCGCCTCTACCCAAACCGCGGATATGACCGATGCCGCAGGCAATAACGCCCTGCACATCGCCCTTCGGCGCATCCCCGGCCCCGCGTTTGAACCGGATATCCTGACGGCCTTCATAAATGCGGGCTACGACGTGAACCGGTCCGACCGCCAGGGCAACGCCCCCCTGCATCTGGCAGCCAAGCATAGGCAAACTGGCGCGACATTCGCAGCCCTGCTGACCGCCGGGGCCGATCCCAACGCCCCGGATTCCGACGGGCTGACACCGCTTCACCTCGCCGCGATGGTCGGGCATGGCGCAGACGTCTTCCAGGCCCTGCTAGACCATGGCGCCGACCCGCAGATCAGATCACCCGACGGCGCGTTGCCGATAACGCTTTTGAAGGCCAATACCCGGATGCGGCAGCAAGATAACGCCAGCTACAAGGCGGCGCTGGCCGCCCTTCGCGATGGCGGCGGCGGCACGAACATGATCCGCGAATGGCACCAGCGCTGCTGGACCCCCTGGATCGGCGCTGGCCTGCTTTTTCTGATCGCGGTTGGCATCTGGGTCTGGCGCAACACCCGCCCTGTCAGGATCGTGTAGTCCGCGCATCTGGCGGCGCGCCTCCAGGCGCGCTAAGCCGGTATGGTTGCGAGGAAAGGGCGTGTCATGCAGTGGGACCTTCCCAAAACCCGGGATGTGGTGCTGATCGGCGGCGGGCACACGCATGCGCTGGTGCTGCGGATGTGGGGCATGAGCCCTCTGCCGGGGGCGCGGCTGACGCTCATCAACCCCGAGGCCGAGGCCGCCTATTCCGGCATGCTGCCCGGCCATGTGGCAGGTCATTACACGCGCGACGATCTGATGATCGACCTGGTGCGGCTGGCACGTTTCGCAGGCGCGCGGCTGATCCTGGGCCGGGCTGAGGCGATCGACCGTGACGCGCAGCTGATCACCGTGCCCGGACGCGCGCCCATCCGCTACGATATCGCGTCCCTCGATATCGGGATCACCTCTGACATGCCTGCACTACCGGGCTTTGCAGGTCACGCCCACCCCGCCAAACCCCTCGCCCCCTTTGCCGAAGCCTGGCAGAAGCATCTCGACAGCGCGGACCCTCGGGAGGCCGTTGTCATCGGCGGCGGCGTGGCGGGGGTTGAGCTGGCCATGGCCATGGCGCACAGACTGGGCCCCGGCAGGGTGACCGTGGTCGAGGCGGCCGGAGCCGCGCTGCCCGATCTGGCAGACGGCACGCGAGAGACCCTTCTGGCCGAAGCGACACGGCTGGGCATAACGCTGCGCACCGGCGCGCCGGTCGCAGAGGTCAGCGACAGCGCGGTCACGCTGGAAACCGGCGAAACCTTGCCCTCGGCCTTCACGGTCGGCGCCGCCGGAGCAAAGGCGCAAGGTTGGCTGGCCAGCACTGAGCTCGAGTTGACCGATGGCTTCGTCGCCGTTGGTCCGACGCTGGCCTCTACCACCGATCCTGCAATCTTCGCGGTCGGCGATTGCGCCCACCTGTCGCACGACCCGCGCCCCAAGGCGGGCGTCTATGCCGTGCGCCAGGCACCGGTTCTGTTCGATAACCTGCAGGCGGCCCTGACCGGTGGAAAACCCCGCCCCTACCACCCGCAGAAGGATTATCTGAAGCTGATTTCAACCGGCTCCAAACGCGCGGTCGCTGACCGCTCGGGGCTGCGCGTTGCGGGCCCCTGGCTCTGGCGGTGGAAGGATTGGATCGACCGGCGCTTCATGGATCAGTTCGCCCGGCTGAAGCCGATGGCGCCGCCCCCCTTGCCAGAACGCGCGGCTCTGGGCGCAATCGAGGCGGCAGGCCAGCAACCCCCGTGCGGCGGATGCGCGGCCAAGGTCGGGCAAGACGCACTGGCCGCCGCGCTGGCGGGCTTGGGCGGCCCGACCCGCGAGGACGTGATCGCGGGCCCTGGCGACGATGCGGCAGTGCTCAAGATGGGGCGCGCGCGTCAGGTTCTCAGCACCGATACGCTGCGCGCCTTTACCGAAGACCCATGGATGCTGGCCCGCATCGCGGCCGTCCACGCCTTGGGCGATGTCTGGGCAATGGGCGCCGCGCCCCAGGCCGCGCTGGCGCAGATCGTGCTGCCGCGCCTCAGCCCGGACCTGCAAACCGCGACACTGGCCGAGATCATGGCCGCCGCGCGCGAGGTTTTCACCGGCGCCGGCGCCGATATCGTCGGCGGCCATACCGCGACAGGCGCCGAGCTGTCGATCGGCTTCACCGTGACGGGCCTCGCCAAGACGGCGGTGATCGGGCAGGCCGGAGCCAAGCCGGGCGATGCGCTGATCCTGACCAAACCGCTCGGCACCGGTGTCATTCTGGCCGCCGAGATGCAGATGCAGGCCAAGGGGCCGTGGGTCGCCCAGGCACTTGCCAGCATGGCCCGCCCGCAAGGCGATGCGGCCGCCCTGCTGGCGCCCAAAGCCCACGCGATGACCGATGTCACGGGCTTCGGCCTGGCGGGCCATCTGATGGGAATGCTCCAGGCCTCTGGCGTCGCTGCACGGATCGACCTTGCCGCCCTGCCCGTACTGGACGGCGCCGAGGCGCTGATGGCGAAGGGCATCCGCTCAACCCTGCACGCGGCCAATGCCGGCCTCAGCGCCCGCTGCACCCTGCCCGACACGCCGTGCGCTGCCTTGCTCTTCGATCCACAAACGGCAGGCGGCCTCCTCGCTGCCTTGCCGCAAAGCGGCGCGGCGGCGCTCGTCGGGGCGCTAACCGATCAGGGGTTCGACGCCGCGATTATCGGCGAAATCGTCGCTGGAACGCCGAAGATCAGCGCGCAATAAACCTTGCGCCTTTCTTGTTCTTAAATATCCTCGGGGGGCTTGCGGGCACCGCAAGCGGGGGCAGACAGCCCCCTCGCCCTCTCCACCCGGCCGATCTCGTCGGCAAGACGGCGGGCCAGGGCAGGCAGCGCGGCCTCGGACAAGTCCCCGGCCTGGACCCGCGCGGCCACCGCCCCCGTGTGACGCGCCCGGCTTTTGGCGTAACGCGCATCGTAATGCCGCGCCATCAGATCAGCCGCGAGAGCCTCATACGCGCCGTCCCGCCGCAATGTCTGCCAATCCGAAATGACCTCTCTGGAATGGTACGGGCCAAGTGCCTGAAGGCCTGCCGAAAAGCCTGCCTCATCGGCAATCATGTCAGCATAGGCCCGCGCCAGATAGGCGGCCCGCACCGCCAAGGGCGCCACGATCTCGATGCGCGGCGCCGCTCCCATCGCAGCCCAAAGCCCCGGCGGGATCACTCGGTCGCCCACCTTCGAGCTTTCCGCCTCAACCACCGCGACACGCCCGGCATCAAGACGCCCCATCACCCCGGCAAGCGCGCTTTCAAAAGCTTTTTGCGACGGCTGCCCGCCGGGCCGCGCGCCGAAGAGGGACCCGCGGTGATTGGCCAGGCCTTCAAGGTCAATCACCTGCACCCCAAGCACCGCCAGATGGCCCAAAAGCGCCGTCTTTGCGGTGCCCGTATTGCCATCCAGCACCAAGAGCGGCATTGGCCAGGGCGCCTGATACAACGCCTTCTGAACCAAATGCCGATAGCTGCGATAGCCACTCGCCAGGGTTTCGACCTGCCAGCCGATCTGCCCCAGGATCGTCGCGAACGACCCCGAGCGCTGCCCACCCCGCCAGCAATAGACCAGCGGGCGGTACTGTGCACCCTTGTCGGCCAGATAGCCCTCAAGATGCCGCGCCGCATTGCGCGCCACCAAAGCCGCACCCACCCGTCGCGCCAGAAACCGGCTCTCCTGCACATAGATCGTGCCCACACGGGCGCGTTCGGCGTCGTCCAGCACCGGCAGGTTCATCGCCCCCGGCACATGATCTTCCGCGAATTCCGACGGGGATCGGACATCGATCACCTCGTCGAATTCAAGGGCATCCAGATCGGCCAGCGAGGTCAGGGTGACGGGCATGGCGCCCTCATACCTCCGCGAACTGGCCAGCGAAAGGGGCCCGCGACGCCCAAGCGATACCGAAGGCCCAGGGCTTATTCCGCTGGAACCGCCGTGTCGGGCTCTGCATCGGGCTCGGGCGCTCTGAGGCACAAGCGCAAAAGGGGCGGTACGGTCAGAAGCGTCAGGAAGGCCGACATCGACAGCCCGCCCACCACAACCGCGCCGAGGCCGCGATAAAGCTCGGACCCCTCGCCGGGGAAGATGACAAGGGGCAGCATCCCGCAGATCGACGTCAGGGTCGACATGAAGATCGGCCGGATGCGGTTCTCTGTCGCCTCCTCCACCGCCTCGACCGGCTGCATCCCGTCAAACCGCAGGTGATGGAGCGATTGGTGCACGATCAGGATCGCGTTGTTCACCACGATGCCCACCAGAATGACGAAGCCCAAAAGCGTCAGCATGTCGAGCGGCTGCACCTGGAACATGTTCAAAAGCGCCAAACCGCCCACACCACCCGCCGCAGCGACGGGGACGGATACAAGGATCACAAGGGGCAGCACGAAGGATTCGAAGAGAACGGCCATCACCAGGAAGACGATGACCAGCGCCACAAGCAGATTGATCTGAATGGCGCCCCAGGTCTGGCTCAGCTGGTCAGCCGTGCCTGACACGGTCAGGCGCACGCCATCTGGCAAGCCGGCCTCGGTCAGCGGCGCGACGATTTCGGTCTCCAGCAACTCAACGGCCGCCTCCAGCGCCAACGCGTCGGACGGGCGCACCTCCAGCGTGACGGTGCGCAGGCGGTCGCGGTGGCGGATCTCGGTCGGGCCGGCGGTCACGATCACATCCGACAGGGCCGAGACGGGCACGATCTCGCCCGATGGCGTCACGACGGGGAAGCGGCCGACATCCTGCGTGCGCTGGCCCGTCTGCAAATCGGGATCGCCCTTGAGCACAAGGTCAAGCCGTTCGGCACCCACCGTGATTTCGGCCACGCGCAACCCGTCATTGAACGCATCGACCGTAGCGGCGAGGGCGGAGCTGTCGAGGCCCGCATCGGTCAGCCGCAGCCGGTCGGGGATGAGGCGGACCTCGGGCGCGCCAAGCTCAAGGCCCGGAATGGGGCGGAACTGATGCCCTTCCGAGCGTGGCAGAAGGCCCGCGACCATGCCCGCCGCCTGCCCCGCGACGGCGAGGATCTCGTTCAGATCCTGGCCAGAGATATTCAGCTCAATCGTGCGCCCACCGCCGACGCCGCGCCCGAAGAGAGAGGGCTGGGTCATGAACCCGAAGGTGCCGGGTTCGGCGAAAATCGGGCGGGACAGAACGGGGATCAACTCACCCGCGCGCTCACCATCGACAGCGGCCGCGCCGACGAAGGAGTTGCCCGGCGTGGCGACGAAGAAGAAGGTATCGATCGCGGGCGTGCCGTCTTCGGTTTCCAGCGCGGGCGCGGCATTCCAGAGCGGTTCGGCCACATCCTCGATCCGCTGGGCTATGGTCTCGGTCGTGTCGAGGTTGTAGCCGGGCGGCGGGATGATCAGGCCAAAGACGAGGTTCCGGTTGCCTTCGGGCAGATATTCCAGCCTGGGCAGGAAGGCCCATGTCGCAAACGCCGCGCCGCCCGCAATGATCATGACCATGGCGATCCCGACCGCGCGCATCCGCACGGTCAGGCGCACATAGGCCATGACGGCGGCCTTGAAGGCACGCGCCGCATGATCAAGGCCCCAGATCCGCATCGTGGTCTGCGTCCCGCTCTTCAGCAGCCGCGAGGCCAGCGCCGGGATCACCGTCACGGCGACCAGCAGAGACAAGAGCACCGACACCGAAATCGCGACGGCAATGTCGCGGAACAATTGCCCCGCCTCCAGCTGCATGATGAGGACCGGCACGAAGACAAGCACCGTCGTCAGCGCCGAGACGAGGATCGCGCCCCAGACCTGCTTCGCGCCCTCATAAGCCGCCTCGCGCCGACTGAGACCTTTCTCGCGCAGGCGGTAGATATTCTCCAACACCACGATGGCGGCATCGACGATCATACCGACGGCAAAGGCGATACCGGCCAGCGAGATGACGTTCAGCGTCCGGCCCGTCACCGCCATGGCAACGAAGGTGGCGACAATCGAAACCGGGATGGCCAAAGACACGACCAGCGTGGCGCGGGGCGAGCGCAGGAACAGCATCAGGATCGTGGCGGCCAGAATGCCCCCGATCCAGATATTCTGAACGACCAGGTCGATCGCGCCCTGAATATAGATCGTCTCGTCATAGACCTGGCGCATGATGAGGTTCTGTTCGGCAACCGGCCCGGCCTCAAGCTCGGCCAGGGTGGCGCGCACTTCCTCCATCGTCTCGATCACGTTCGCGCCGGGCTCGCGCACGATGTTGAAGGCAAGCCCGGACTCACCGCGAAAGCGCAGGCGGGCGGTCGGTTCCTGATAGGCGAAGGCGACATCGGCGATATCGGAAACCCTCAGGCGCCCCGCCGACCCGTTCGCGATATCCGACCGCAGCACGACCGACCCGATGGCTTCCACGGTGTCCAGATTGCCCTCGGCGCGCACCACATAGCGGCGCTTGCCCTCCTCCACATCGCCGGCCGAGAGTGAGATATTCTCGCGCCTGAGGGTGGCGACGATCTCAGGCACCGTCAGGCCGAAATTGGCCATGCGGCGCGGGTCGATTACGATCTGCAATTCGCGCGAGACGCCGCCGAACACGTTGACGGCCGACACCCCCTCGATCCGCTCCAGCCGGTCCTGCACGACGTCTTCCAAAAAGTCGCCATAGGTGGGCATCGGGCGCGTGTTGCCTTCGCCCGCGCGCAGGATCACCCAGGCGATGGCGCTGTCATCGGCACCGGACGTGTCGAGCGAGGGCTCATTGGCCTCTTCAGGGTAGCCCGACACCCGGTCGAGCCTGTTCGAGACCAAAAGCAGCGTCTGGGACATATCCGTCCCGATGGCGAATTCCAGCGTGACCTCGGCCTCGCCCGTCTGCGAGCGCGAGGTCATCAGTTCCAGCCCATCAAGGCCCCTCAGCGCCTCTTCCTGCGGGTTGACGATTTCACGCTCAACCTCGGCGGGGGCGGCGCCGGGCCAGTTGGTCGAGACGACGACAATGGGCTTGCGCACGTCGGGGGCCAGCTGGATCGGGATGCGCGAGACGGCGATCAGGCCGAACAAAACGGCCATGATGACCACCGCAATCACCGCGACGGGCCGGTCGATGGCAAGGCGGATCGGATCCATCAGTTTGCCTCATCTGTCGCTGAGGCCGCACCTTGCGACGCGGTGTCGGACACCATCGGCGCAACCTCCTGGCCCGGGCGCAGCCGTTCATTGCCACGGGTGACCACGACGTCGCCCTCCGACAACCCCGAGACGACCTCAAAGCGGTCTCCCACGGCCATGCCGACCTCCACGGTTCTCGGCTGGGCCGTCCCATCTTCTACCACAAAGACCATCCAGCCGCCCCGCGCCTGCACCAGGGCGTCCTTGGGTACGGTCAGAAGGTCGCGCGCCTCGCCGATCGGGATCATCACCGTCACCGATTGGCCAACGGCCGTGGTGCGCGATGCGGCAAGGTCGGGCGCCGCGAAGCGCACAGGCCGGGTCCGGGTCGCGGCCGTCTCAATCGGAAGCAGGGCGCGGAGCGCAAATTCGAACTCGGCGCCGGTATCGGTCCGGGCGGCGACACGCAGGCCGGGTGTCATCAGGTCGATATACTGCGCGGGCACGCTGGCCTCGACCTCAAGGGTGGCGGTGTCCAGCAGGCGCACCACCGGCGCGCCGATCTGGATGAACTCGCCGGGGTTGACCAAAACGTCCAGAACCGCGCCATCGAACGGGGCCAGCACGGTTGCCCGCTCAAGGTTATAGGCCGCCTCGGCCCTTGCGGCTTCGGCGACGGCCAGGCGGGCGTCGGCCTCGGCGATCTGACCCTCGGCCGCCAAAAGCTCTCCCTCGGCATCATCAAAGCGACCGCTCGAAAAGGCACTGGTGCCCTGCAGCCCTGCAACCCGCTCGAACGCCGTCCGCGACGTGTTCACCCGCGTCTGGGCAACAGCCAGGCCGGCCTCGGCAACCGCCACTTCGGCCTCGGCACGCCGCAGCAGGATATCGAGCAGCTCGGTGTCCAGCCTGACCATCGGCTCACCCGCCGAGACCAGGGCGCCTTCCACCACATCGACCGAACTGACGCTACCGGCCACACGCGTGGCCACCTGCCCGTCGCGCGCTGTTACGACCTCGGCAAAAATCGGCACCGTCTCGGCGAAGCGGCGTATGTCCACGGTCTCGACGCCCACCGCAGACGGGCCCTGCTGCCCCGCCGCTGGCAGAGCAATGACAAGAGCAAGGATCGCGGCTTTGCTGACGGATCGGAACATGGGAAGCGTCTCCGGGCGCAGTGATTTATACAACTAGGTCGTCTTTCGCGAAGTCACGCATAGCCGAAGCAGAAAGCGCCTCGCGTCCACACTCTCCGGCATGGTCCATGCCCCGAAGGTTCCATAGCGGTGGCGAAATCGCAACGGCAGAAAAAGGGTTTGCAGCCTGCGTCCGTCTCATGCGGCTGAAACGCAACCCGCAGGGTCATGCAGAAGGCGGATGTGACGCAAATGGGGGCAGACTTGGTCTGCGCTGAACTGTACGGACCACGAAATGTATGAAGAGGCGCGGAGAAGGCGCCCCCTCCGCACCGCTCACCCTGTCAATCGCGAGCCAGGGCTATTTCTGCAATTCAGTCCAGATCGCCGTATAAAGCTGCGTGGCGGAGGCCGGGCAGGTCGGCAGGAACGTTCCGGCTTCGGCATATTCCGCCGGGATCACGATCTCGGGCGCGGTCTTCATATCCTCCGGCATGAACGCCTCCGCCCCCGCAACCCCATTAGCATAGCGCGCAAAGGCCGAGATCATGGCCGCATTCTCAGGTTCCAGAATGAAATCGAGAAACGCGTAGGCATTGTCGACATTCTGCGCGTCCGCCAGCAGACCCACCGAATCCATCCAGAGCGGATACCCCTCGGCCGGATAGCCATAGGCCACATCCGGGTTGGCCAGCCGCGCCCGCATGGTCGACCCGTTCCAGTTCACGCTCGCCGCCCAATCGTTGTTCGACAGCTTCTCGGTCGCGCCGTAATCCATCGAAATCCAGCTCGGCTTGGCCGCCATCAGCGTGTCACGCACCTGGCGCAGGACGTCCAGATCCTCGGTGCAGGCCTCACCGCCCGCGTTGAAGATCGCCAGCGCCATCACGTCGTTCATCTCGGGCACGACGTTCACCTTGCCGACCAGTTCGGCTGGCGGGTTCAGGAAGATGTCGGACGTGTTGATGTCGCCGGAATAGACCGACGTATTCACCGCCACGCCGGTCGTACCCCATTGCCACGGCACCGTATGCGTGCGGCCCGGGTCCCAGGGCACATCCGACCATTCCGGGGCGATATTGCCGAAATTGGCCAGCCGCGACGGGTCAAGCGGGGTCAGAAGGCTCTTGTCAACGTAGATCGGCACGTAATTGGCTGACGGCACCACCAGGTCGAAGCCATGCCCGCCCGCCTCGATCTTGGCCAGCGCGGTGTCGTTGGAATCATAATCGGTGATCGTCACATCGATGCCGGTCTCGGTCTCGAACTTCTCGATCATCTCGGGGCTGGTGTAATTGCCCCAGTTATAGAGGTTCAGCACCCCCTCGGCACTGGCCATCCCGGCCAATCCGACAAGCGCCACGGTTGCAAGCAGTGTCTTTCTCATCTTCCTCTCCTTGTTGGTCTTCGTCCGGGCAGGGTTCAGCCCCGCTTTTTTGTCAGCAGAAAAAACGCCGTCAGCAGCAGCACCGTCACCGCCAGCAGCATGGTCGAGATCGCGTTGACCTCGGGCGTGACGGCGCGGCGCAATTGGCCGAGCATATAGGTGGGCAGCGTATCCTGCCCGGCCGATTTCACAAACTCGGTGATGATCACATCATCCAGTGAAATCACGAAAGCCAGCATCGCGCCCGCAACGATACCAGGCGCCATCAAGGGCAGCGTCACGCGCCGGAACGTGGCCCAGGGCGAGGCATAGAGGTCGGCCGCCGCAATCTCCAGGCTCAGGTCCATCCCCTCAAGCCGTGCGCGGATCGGCAGATAGGCGAAGGGCACGCAGAAGGCCGCATGGGCCAGGATCAGATAGCCCAGCCCCTGAATGCCGGTGGCCACCTTGATCGCGGCAAAGAAGATCAGCAAAGCCACCGCCGTCACGATCTCGGGCACCATCAGCGGCTGGTTGATCATTACGTAGATGAAGGTCTGCCCCCGGAAACGCCCCCGTCGCGTGGTGCCCAAAGCGGCCATGGTCGCGACCGTCGTGGCGATGAACGCCGCCGAGGCCGCGATCACGACTGAGCGGAACGCGGCGGCCTGCACCTCATCATTGTTCCAGGCCACCTCGTACCAACGCAGTGAGAACCCACCCCAGACCGCGATCGACGACCCTCCGTTGAAGGAATAGAAAACCAGCGTCACGATCGGCAGATACAGCATCACGAAAACCGCGATGGCTATGCCTGTGAACCCGGGCAGAGCGGTGACCGAGAAGGTTTTCGGCCGCATGCTCATGACACCCGCTCATCGTCGCATTTCATGCGCTCTTCGCTTTGCCGGCATGCCCAGCGAGGAGAAGCGAAGCGCACGACGAGCGCCTGTCGATCATCCATTCTGCCCCTCCCGCGTCGTTGCCCGCACATAGACCAGAAGCGCCACCATCACGATCAGCAAGAGCAACATTGACAAGGCCGAGCCCAAGGGCCAGTTGCGCCCCTGCCCGAATTGCAACTCGATGAAATTGCCGATCATCATGTTCTTGCCGCCGCCCAGGACGCGCGGCGTCACATAGGCGCCCAGTGATGGCACGAAAACCAGGATCGATCCGGCCACGATGCCGGGCCGGATGATCGGCAGGATCACGCGCCGCAACACGGCCAGACGGCTGGCATAGAGGTCATACCCCGCCTCGATCAGTTTGAAATCGAAGCGGTCGATGGCTGCGAACAAAGGCAGCACCATCAGGGGAAGGTAGACATAGGCCATGCCGGTCAGCACCGCCGTCTCGGTGAAAACGATCTGGATCGGCTGCTCGATCACGCCCATCCAGATCAGAAGATTGTTCAGTATCCCTTCGTTGCGGATCACCTCCATGATCGCGAAGGTGCGGATCAGGAGGTTCGTCCAGAACGGAATGGTGATCAAAAACAGCCACAGCGCCCGCTGCGACGGCGGCCGCGTCGCGATGAACCAGGCTGTCGGCAGGCCCAGCGCGAAGGTGATCGCGGTGGTCATCAGCGACAGTTTCAGCGATCGCCAGAAGATCGTCAGATGCGCATCGGCCGCGCTGATTGTGCCGTCGAAGATGTCACGCTCGAGGAACACCCGGAACCAGCCGTCCAGCGAGAAGTCCCAGACCACATTGCCGTAATCGCCGGGTGTCAGGAATGAATAGACCGCCACGATCAGCAAGGGCCCCGAAGCCGCGAACGAAAGCAGGATCAGCGCCGGCGCCGATAGAAGCCAGCCGTTGCGCGCCCGCTCCCTCGCTCTGCTTGCCTCCACGCCGCTCATCTCACGCCTCCAGCACCTGCACCGCACCGGGGGCGAACTGCACACCCACCTCGGCGCCCGGCGTCAGCCCCACATCGCCCGACGGCGGCGATTGCAACCGCGCGACCAGCGCGGTGCCGTCGGCCAGCCGCAGATGGCAATGCGTGTCGGTGCCGAAATAGACCGTCTCGGTCACCACGGCCTGCAATCCCCCCGCACCGGCCGCGCCGACCCGTACCTGCTCGGGCCGAACGGCCAGGGTCACCTCGCCGCCCCGGACCTGATCCGGGGCCTCGACCCGCTCGCCCGAGGCCAGAACGAAGCCCCCTGCTTCGGCCCGCGCAGTCAGGAAATTCGTCTCACCGATAAAATCGGCCACGAAGCGGTTCACCGGATGATTGTAGATCTCGCGCGGAGCACCGACCTGCAGCAATCGCCCCGCACTCATCACCCCCACCCGGTCCGACATCGTCAGCGCCTCTTCCTGGTCATGGGTGACGAACACGAACGTGATGCCCGTCTCGGTCTGCAGGCGCTTCAACTCGCTCTGCATCTCCTTGCGCAGCTTCAGATCCAGCGCCGACAGGGGCTCGTCCAGCAGCAGAACCTCCGGTTCAGGCGCCAAGGCACGGGCCAACGCCACACGCTGCTGCTGGCCACCCGACAGCTGCTGCGGCTTGCGGTCGGCAAACGCCGCCAGCTGCACCAGCGCCAGCATTTCTTCGACCTTTCCAGAGGTCTCGCGCCGCGATTTGCCCTGCATTTCCAGCCCAAATCCGATATTTTCCGCCACGCTCAGATGGGGAAAAAGGGCATAGCTCTGAAACACCGTGTTGACCGGCCGCTTGTTCGGCGGGTCGGCAGTGATGTCGCGCCCCGACAGCAAGATCGCCCCGGCGCTTGGCGCCTCGAACCCCGCGATGCACCTCAAAAGCGTGGTCTTGCCGCAGCCCGAGGGCCCGAGCAGGGTGAAGAACTCCCCCCGGCGCACGGCGACCGAGACGTCGTCCAAGGCGCACACCGCAGTCTCGCCGGCGCCGTATATCCTGACCGCATGTCGCGCCTCGACGGCCGGTGCTTCGCTCACACCCATCACTCCCCTGTCCCTCAAAGGGATGCTGCGCCGCTGCGGCGGGCTTGGCAAGGCCTCTAAAGGGTCAGAGGCGGGCGCCGGTCAAACCAAGGCTGCGCCTGCTCAATCTGGCGGCAGAGCGCGATCAACATCTCATCAGCGCCGAACCGCGCGGCCAGATGCACGCCCACGGGAAGCCCCTCGGGCGTCCAGTGCAGCGGAACCGACACCGCAGGCTGGCCACTGGCATTGAAGGCGGCACAAAACGGCGAATAGGCAAAAACGCCCTCGGGGCCGATGCGGAACGCCTCGTAATCTTCGGTGGTATGGGCAAAGCGGCCGATCTGGGCGGGTGGTTCGGCCAGGGTCGGCGACAGCAAGATGTCATATTCTTCTAAGAACGATGCCATTTCCCGACCATAGGCATGCACCTTGCCCACCGCCTCGACATAATCGGCGCCGCTGACCCCGCGCGCATAGGCGATGGCGCCGCGGGTTACATCCTCGACATCGCCCTGGCGCAGCTTGCGGTCCTTGGCGGCCAAGGCACTGCGAACGCCCAAAGCGGTGCCGCAGGCCACGATCTTGGTCCAAGCCCGGATCATCCCCTCATGGTCGGCCCGGGGGCGCGCCTCGCCCACATCATGGCCAAGGCTTTCCAGCAGCGCGCCCGCCGCCTCGGCCGCGCGGCGGCATTCGGGATGCACCTCGGCGCCGCCGAAGGTCGTGGCACAAAGCGCCACTTTCAGCCGTGCCGGAGGCCGCGCGATTGCCGCCAAATAGCCTTTGCCCAAGGGCGGCGCCCAATAGGGCGCGCCCAGATCGGCCCCCTCGCAGGCATCCATCAGCACAGCCGCATCGCGCACAGATCGGGTCAGAAACCCGTCAATCGCCATGCCCGCCCAGCCCTCGCCCACATAAGGCCCGTCGGGAAACCGCGCGCGCGTCGCCTTGAAGCCGAACAGACCGCAAGAAGACGCCGGGATCCGCACCGACCCGCCCCCATCCGAGCCATGGGCCGCCGGCACGATGCCTGCGGCCACCGCAGCGCCCGCCCCGCCCGACGACCCGCCCGAGGTGCGCGACAGATCCCAAGGGTTGCGGGTAGGGCCACCGTAAACGGCCGCTTCGGTGGCGGGGCCGATGCCCCCTTCGGGCGAGGTCGTGCGCCCGAACGTCACCACACCGGCATTCTGGATGCGATCGAACAGCGCGGAATCGCGGCCATAACGGGTGTTCATCAACAGGCGTGAGCCGTTATGCGACGGAAACGCCCGCGCCTCGGCGCCAAGATCCTTCAGCAAGAACGGCACGCCCCGCAACGGCCCGTCGGGCAGACCCGCCTTGATCGCCGCGCGCGCCTTGGCCTCCTGCATCAGGACGACGGCATTCAGCTTGGGGTTCAGCGCCGCGACCCGCCGCAACGCCTCATCCAGTAGCTCGTCCGGGGTCACGTCGCCCTTGTCCACCAGCGCGGAAAGCGCTGTGGCGTCATGGCTTTCATACTCGTCCATAGGCTCAATCGATCTCCAGATCGGCCAAAAGCCAGGCCCATTGCGAGGCATGCATATCACGATCCTCGCGGCTGCCTTGCACATTCGGCCGAGGCATGGAGATTTTCACGACATTCAGCGCGGCGATGTCGAAGCGCTTGAGCACCTGTGTCGGAACACCGTAGAGCGCGGCAACCGCAGCCGTATCAAGGCTGCGGCTGACGCGCTGATAGATCTCGGCATCCGGGCAGAAGACATCAATGGTCAGCCAGAAGGGGCCGGCATTCTTGGCCCGCAGCTTGTCAGCCAGATCGCCCAGTCTAGCCATGATGCACCCGCTCATCGTGGCCCGTCGGGCCCTCTTCGCTTACCCTCGCGAAGAGAAGCGAAGCGCACGATGAGCGTCCCCGCGCCCTATCCAACCTCATCCACCTCCAGCCGGAACGCCGCCATCGGATCGTCCAGCATCATCACATGGTTCAGCGTGAATTCGTGCAGCGCCCCGCGCGCCCAATCGGCGGGCGAGAACGGGAAGGCGAACGTCGCCTGCGGCTCATCATCAGTCAGTGGGTAATGCAAAAGGAACGGATTGGCGAGCTTGGCGATCTCGGTCGCGCGGGCTTGCGTGGGTGCGGTGACGATGCACATGACGCCCACTTCGGGCGGCGCAGCGCGCGACGTCTCCAACGCGCCCAGCGTCGCGTTCTTGCCGATCAGCCGAAAATCCAGGGCATAATCCTCAGGCCCAAGGCCCATCCGCGCCTTGATCTCGCCCGCCAGAAATGCGGCAAGACGCGCCACCCAGGCCTCGGCTTCCCGCACGTAGCGCGGCTCGCGCAGCAGCACCAGGATGGTCGACTGATAGCCCACCAGCCGCGCCCCTTCCAGTTTCACGCCATATTCTCCCGGCACCCATTTCGACCCTGTCACCCGCACGCGACGCTCATCAAGCTGGGTATAGGCGGCCCCGGTGACATCCAGATGCCCGCCCGGCTCATACAGCACGAAGGGATCGGCATTCTCATAGAGCATATGCGCCGCGACCGAGGCGGGCGTGCAACGGGCCGAGGCCAGGCCCGGCTCAACCGTGAACCCCTCGGCATCGAAGTCGATCAGGATCGGCCCCGAGGTCGGGTTTGACGTACAAAGCGACCCGCATTCGCCGATCTTCGCGCCATGCCAGGCCCCGCCCGCATGATCGCCCCGCATCAGGGGCAGCGCGGCGATGGTGGCGGTGTCGGTCGTCCGGCCAGCGATGATGATGTCGGCGCCGCTCTCCAGCGCGGCGCCCATCTGCTCGGCCCCGGCCAGCGCCACGATATTGGTCATCTGGCCCAACGTCTCGGCGCCCACCTCGGGCGCGGGGTCCAGCGGCCTGACCCGACCGCCGGCAAAAGCCGCGGCCACCTCGACCACCGGCTGGCTGGAATAAAGGCGGGCGACCTTCACCTTCTGGCCCAGCTCTTCGGCCAGTTCGGCCGTGATCTCGTGCATCCAGTCGACAGTGCTGTCGGTGCCGCAGGTGCCCGCCGTGCCCACCACCAAGGGCACCCCCGCCTCGGCGCGTGCCAGCATCAGGGCGCGCCATTCGGCCTTGGTGGCCGCGCGGGAATATTTCGACGTACCGGTCCCCAGATAAGCCGGCCCGCTATCGGTGCTGCCGCCATCGACCGCGATGATATCGGGCGCCATCCCCACGGCGCGGGCCAGGGCATCCGCATCAAAGCCCAGACCCAGCGCGCCGGTGGGGATCAGCACCCGCGTCAATCGGTGAGCCCGGCTTTCGGGCGCGCGAAGAGCCCACGCAAGAAGATCGGCGCCACAAATCCGCCGATGGCCGCAATCCAGAGACCAATGGCGATGTAGGACGAGAAGAGGAAGCTCCAATCGCCGTTCGACAGCACCATCGCGCGGCGCAGGGCGTCTTCCATGTAATTGCCCAGCAAGATGCCAAGGATGATCGGGACCAGCGGCACGCCCAGTTTGCGCAAGAGGTATCCGCCTACACCGAAGGCCACCATCAAAAGCAGGTCGAAATAGCTACCGGTCAGCGAATAGATCCCCACGAACGACACCATCGTCACACCCGGCAGCAGCAGCATCGGCGGCACCGAGAGGATTTTCACGAAGATCTTCACCATCGGCACATTCATGATCAGCAACACGAAATTCGCGATGATCAGCGAGGCGATCAGGCCCCAGACCACCTCTGGCCTATCGGTGAACAATGTCGGCCCCGGCGTGATGTTCAGCGTCAGAAGCAGCGCCAGCAGAACCGCCGTGGTGCCAGACCCCGGCACCCCCAGCGTCAGCATCGGGATCAGCGCGCCACCAGCGGCCGAGTTGTTGCCCGCCTCGGGCGCGGCCACTGCACGGGGGTTACCTGTGCCGAACGTCTCCTTGTCCTTGCTGACGGCGCGTTCGCCCATATAGGCCAAAAACGACCCCAGCGAGGCACCCGCCCCCGGCAGGATACCCGCAATGAACCCGATCACCGAGGATCGCAGCATCGTCCAGGTGCTGCCGGCAATCGTCTTCCAGGGGATGATGACCTTCTCAAGCTTCACGCCGACAGCAGAATCGCGACCATGGCTCTCGATGAAGACGAACACCTCGGCAATCGCGAAAAGCCCGACAATGGCGACCAGAAAATCGATCCCGTCCATCAGGTGCAGATTACCATATGTGAACCGCGGCATGCCGCTGGTATTGTCGAGGCCAATCATCGCGATCGCCAGGCCGATGCAGGCGGCCAGCGCCGCCTTGGCCTGGTTTTTCGAAGCGATCCCCCCCAGCGTACAAAACGCCAGCAGGTAGAGCGCGAAGTACTCGGCTGGGCCGAACAGGTACGCCACCCGCGCCAAAAGCGGCGCCAACAGCATCAGTCCGATCGTCGCAAACATCGCCCCCACGAACGACGCCACGCCCGACAACACCAACGCCTCGCCTGCCTTGCCTTGCTGGGCCATCGGATAGCCATCGAGGCAGGTCATCATCGCAGGCTCATCGCCGGGGATGTTCAACAGGATCGACGAGATCCGCCCGCCATACATCGCGCCATAGTAAACCGAGGTCAGCAGCACCAGCGCCGAGGTCGCGTCCAGCCCCATGGTGAAGGCCAGCGGGATCAGGATGGCCACGCCATTCGACGGGCCAAGCCCCGGAAGCGCGCCGATGATCGTGCCCAGAAAGCAGCCGACGATGGCCAGCATCAGGGTAAACGGCGACAGGGCCACCGAAAAGCCCAGCGCAAGATTCGAAAATAGATCCATAGCCCCGTGCCCCCTAGCCTAAAAGGCCTTTGGGGAAGGGCTGCAGCCCCAGTCCCAAACCATATCTGAAGACGATGAACAGACCCACCGACAACCCGAACCCCGCCATCACGGCAGCGGCGGGTTTGGGTGTGATCTGATAGGCCAGAAGGCCTGCGGTGAAAACGGTCGGCACCAAGAAGCCCATCGGCTTGAGGGCATAGGAATACGCCACCAGCACCGCCACCGCGAAGGCCAGCCGGCCCCAGGTGCGCAGGTCGGGCCATTCAGGCTCACCATCTGGCTTCACCATAAAAACCAGCCCGCAGAGGATCACCACGATCCCAACCGCGACAGGAAAAGTTTTCGACCCCACCGGGTCCGCCAGAAAGCTGGTCTGAATCTGGAACGCGCTGGCGATATACGCCAGCGCCATCAGGATCATGACCAGACCAAAGATCCGGTCAGAGGCCATTACTGGATGACCCCGATTTCCCTCGAAAGCTCAACGGTTTCGGCAATCACGCCGTCGACCCAGCTCTGGAAATCGCCACCCACCTTGGTGAAGGGGGCCAGACCGTTGGCCTCCATCGCGGCTTTCCAATCGTCGCTGTCGGCCACGGCCTGCAACTTGTCGGCCCAGGCCTGGAACTCATCATCGCTGATGTCCTTGGGCACATAAAGCCCACGCCAGTTCACCGCGACCACGTCATAGCCCTGTTCCTTGGCGGTGGGGATATCGTCGAAGCCCGGCACACGCTCATCCGTCAGAACGGCCAGCACACGCACTTCGCCTGCATTGATGAACCCCACGACCTCGGACATATCGCCGGTCATCCCTTGGGTGAACCCACCGATCGTCTGGGTGATCGCATCCGCGCCGCCGTCAACGCCGATATAGCGGATGGTGCGAATATCCTCGATGCCCGCCCGCTTAGCCAGTTGCAGCACCTTGAGGTGATCGAACCCGCCAGCGGCCGAACCGCCTGCAAAGGCCACCGACCCGGGATCGGCGGCCATCGCCTCCATCATGTCGGTCAGGCTCTGGAACGGGCTGTCGGCCGACACCACGATCACGCCCGGGTCGGCCCCGATGGCGCCGACAAAGCGCACCTGATCGGCAGTCATCCCGCCAAAGGCGTTCTGTGCCAGACGCGTGGTCGTGGCGGATGAGGCCGCCACGATCACATCGGCATCGTCGGTGCGTTCATTCACGATATGGCTATAGGCCAGACCGCCGCCGCCACCGGCCATGTTCGTCACCTGCACCGGCTGGTCGACCTGGCCGATATCGTAAAGGATCTTGCCGATCTGACGGCAGGTGAAATCCCAGCCGCCGCCGGGGTTCGCAGGCGCGATGCATTCCGCGGCCGCCACAGGCAGGGCCAGCCCCACGCTCAGAACGGCGCCAGCCGCCATGCGCTTGAAGAAAAATGTCATGTCTTGTTGTCCTCCCAGACGGTTTTGTCGTTGCGTGAGGGGGTATCGGCTTGGCGCCGCTTCCATCCCCCCATCCAGCGGCCAGTAACCGACAAAACGGCGCGGCTTGTCAATTTCTTACTGAATGGCCCGCGAAATTCTCTTGCAGTGGGCGCGGCCATGCGCTGTTCTGCGCGCGGGGGACTGTGACTTATGACAATTGCGCCGCTTGCCGGGCTCCGTGTGCTCGACCTGACCAATGTGCTGGCGGGCCCGTTCTGCTGCCACCAGCTGGCGCATTTGGGGGCCGAGATCATCAAGGTCGAGGTTCCGGGCACCGGTGATCTGGCGCGCCAGCTGGGCAATGAGCCTGGGTTGAACGACCGTCTGATGGGGATCAGCTTTCTCGCCCAGAACCCCGGCAAGAAGTCTCTGACGCTCAACCTAAAAGCCGAAAAGGGTCGCGAGATTCTGCGGCGCCTGGTGGCCACAGCCGATGTGCTGGTCGAGAACTTTCGCCCCGGCGTGATGGATCGTCTGGGCGTGGGTTACGAGGTTCTGAAGGCCGAAAACCCGCGCCTGATCTACTGCGCGATTTCGGGTTTCGGGCAGGACGGCCCGATGGCGAACCGCCCGGCCTATGATCAGATCGTCCAGGGCCTCTCGGGCGTCATGTCGGTGACCGGCGGCCCCGACACCGCGCCTTTGCGGGTGGGCTATCCGGTCTCTGACACGCTGGGCGGCATGACCGCCGCCTTCGCTATCACCGCCGCCCTGAACGCGCCGGAGCGGGGCTGTTTCATCGATGTCTCGATGCTGGAAAGCACCATCGCCGCCATGGGCTGGGTGGTGTCGAACTACCTTGTGGGCGGCATCGCGCCCACGCCTTTCGGCAATGACAACTCCACCTCCGCCCCCTCGGGCACCTTTCAGGCCAAGGACGGCCCGATCAACATCGCCGCCAACAAGGATGAGCAATGGCGGATGCTTTGCCAGTTGATCGCCAGGCCCAAAATGCCCGACGATCCGCGTTTTGCCACCCGCGAGCTGCGCAAGGCGAACCGCGCCGGCCTGACGTCCGAAATCAACGCCGCGCTGGCCAGCCGCAATGCGGCGGAGTGGGAAGAGGCCCTGAATGCCGCGGGCGTGCCCGCCGGCGCCGTCCTCACCGTGCCGCAGATCCTCGCCCATCCCCAGATCGCCCAGCGGGAGTTCCTGGCCACCTTCGCCGATGTCCCGGGGGTGGAGCGCGACATCACCGTGGCCCGCACCGGCCTCAAGATCGACGGGGCGGCGCCCCGGGTCACCGCACCGCCACCGGAACTGGGCGCCGATACGACCGACATCCTCACCGACCTCGGCCTCAGCACGTCCGAGATCGACCAACTCAGAGAAGAGGGCACGATATGACAGATGTCGCTGATTGGTGGCGGACAAGTATCATCGACATGGAACCCGGCCGCATTGCGCTGCGCGGAAAACCCATTCAGGATTTGATCGGCAACACCTCGTTTGCCGAGACGATCTGGCTGATGCTGCGCGGCACGCGGCCCACCAGCGACCAAGTCGCGCTGCTGGAGGCGGCCCTTGTCGCCGCTGTCGATCACGGGCCGCAAGCGCCCTCGGTCGCCGCCGCCCGCATGGCGGTCACCTGCGGCCTGCCGCTCAACAACGCCATGGCCACGGGCGTGAACATGCTGGGCGACGTGCATGGCGGCGCAGGCGAGCAGGCGGTGGATCTCTTCAACCTGATCGACGGGCTCGGCGGCCCGGATGCCACGGCCGAGGCGATCTCGCTCTGGCAAGAGGCGCACGGCCCCTACCTGCCAGGCTTCGGCCACCGGTTCCACAAACCGACCGACCCGCGCGCCCCGCGCCTTCTGGCCCTAGTCGATGAGGCTGCCGCGGCAGGAATCATCAATGGCCGCTACGCCGAAATCGCCCGCGCGATCGAGGCGTATCTGGCAGCGGACCGTAACAAATCGATCCCGATGAACATCGACGGCGCCACCGCCGTGATCTATGCCGAACTGGGCTTTCCGGCGCCGCTGGCCCGCGGGCTCTTCTGCCTGTCGCGCTCGGTCGGCATCCTGGCCCATGCCTGGGAGCAGATGGAACAGGGCGGCCGCAACAAGGGCCCGACCCCACCCGCCTATCGCTGGACGTACGAAGGCAATCCTTCTGCGAAGGATTAGGCGAACGATCCTTCTGCGAAGGATCTGATTTTTCGCATGAAAAATCGAACCCTCCAGAATTTTCGCAGAAAATTCGATGCGCGCTCTAAACCTTCGCCGCCGTCACCTCGACCTCGACCAGAAATTCCGGCCGTGTGAACCCCGCAACGATCACCAGCGTCGAGGCGGGCAGACTTGCGACATCGGCCAGCCAACGGTCGCGCGCCGCCATATAGGCCGCCATATGCGCCCGGTCCGTCACGAAGGCATTGATCCGCACCACATCACCGGCGCCCATCCCGGCCTCGGCCAAAATCGCCGCGCAATTGGCAAAGCAGAGCGCCGCCTGCGCCTCGGCACCGTCTGGCACAGCATCGTCTAGCCCGATCCCCAATTGCCCCGAGGTCAGCACCAGCCGGGCGCCGGCCGGCACCTCGACCCCGTGCGCATAGCGCGCAAAAGGGGCACGGATCGCCTTTGGATTGAGCTCTCTCACATCAACTCCCCCTTTTAAAACAGCGCCGCCCCGCCGACACTGCCAAAAAAACAGGCAAAAGCCCGCAAAATCCGCCCCGAACAGGTCGAAACTTGGCCCGACACCCCAAAATCGGGGCCAGAGGCCCTGTGTTCGGCCGCTCTACCGCCCTACCCTTAGGGCAAGGGAATCAACAAGGGGGTATCACATGTTCGCAGAACGCATTCTGCTGGCCGCCGGTCTGACCGTCGCCGCAACCGCCGCATCGGCCCAGGACACGGTCGTCTTCGGCACCAACTGGCTGGCACAAGCCGAACATGGCGGCTTTTACCAATCGGTCGCCGACGGCACCTATCTGAACGAATGCGGCTTCAACGTCGAAATCCTGCAGGGCGGCCCGCAGGTGAACAACCGCGCATTGATGCTGGCAGGCCGCATGGACTTCCATATGGGCGGCGACCTGCTGCAAGGCTTTTCGGCCGTGCAGGAAGGCGTGCCGGTCGTCAACATCGCAGCCATCTTCCAGAAACACCCCCAGGTCATCGTCGCCCACCCGGGCGAGGCCGACAGCTGGGAAGACCTCAAGGACCTCACGCTTCTGATCGGCGATAATGGCTTTCAATCCTACTATCAGTGGATGATCGCGGCCCATGGCTTCACCGCCGAGCAGCGCCAGCCCTACACGTTCAACCCCGCGCCGTTCCTCGCCGACACGCGGATGGGCATGCAGGGCTACCTCTCGTCCGAGCCCTACCTGATCGAGAAAGAGGGCGGCTTTACCCCCAACGTCTTCCTGATCGCCGACAATGGCTATTCGTCCTATGCCACGACGATCGAGACGATGGCCGACACGATCGCCGAGAGCCCCGAAAAGGTGCAGTGCTTCGTCGATGTCTCGCTAAAGGGCTGGTACAATTACCTCTACGGCGACAATGCCGCCGCGAATGAGCTGATCAAGACGGCCAACCCCGAGATCACCGATGACAAGATCGCCTTTGCCATCGAGAAGATGAAGGAATGGGGCATCGTGGATTCCGGCGATGCCGAGACAATGGGAATCGGCGTCATCACCGACGATAAGGTCGAGGACTTTTACAACAAGATGGTCGAGGCCGGCGTCGTTGAGGCCGATATCGATTGGCAGGCCTCCTACACCACCCAATTCGTCGGGAACGGCGTCGGGATGGACCTCAAGACCAACTGAGGTATGGATGGGTCGGGCATCAGCCCGGCCCCGACCCCCGGAGACCCCCCGAATGACCAAGGCCCGCCAGCCGCTCGGCCAGCGCCCCGCGCTTTTGACGATGAGTCACGTCGAAAAGACGTTCAACGGCAATGTCGTCGCGCTGAGGAACATGAACCTGACCGTGAATGAGGGCGATTTCGTCTCGCTCCTCGGGCCGTCGGGCTGTGGGAAATCCACGGCACTTCGCCTGATCTCGAACCTCGCGCACCCGACCTCGGGCAATATCCGCTGGGCCGGCGGCCAGGGCGCCGACGATCTGGGCATCGTCTTTCAGGAACCCACCCTGATGCCCTGGGCGACGGTTGCCCAGAACGTCTGGCTGCCGTTCCGCCTGCGCGGCAAAAGCTACAATGACGTCAAGGATGATATCCTTGAGGCACTGCGCCTTGTCGGCCTGGAAAAATTCCTCACCGCCTATCCGCGCGAATTGTCCGGCGGCATGAAAATGCGCGTCTCGATCGCGCGCGCCATGGTGACCAAACCGCGCCTGATCCTGATGGACGAGCCCTTCGCGGCGCTCGACGAGATCACCCGCTTCAAGCTGAACAACGACCTTCTGGAGCTGAAGGAAAAGATCGGCTGTACAGTGATCTTCGTCACCCATTCGGTGTTCGAGAGCGTGTTCCTGTCCGATCGCATCATCGTCATGGCCGCCCGCCCCGGCCGGGTGATCCACGAGCTTGAGGTCGCCACCCCCTATCCCCGCCACGAAGATTTCCGCACCTCGGCGGAATATGCGGGCTACACCCGTCAGGCCTCCGAGGCGCTGCACGACGCGATGGGAGAGGCCGCATGAGTATCGCCGACCCCGCGCCACCGATGATCGACGCCGAGGAGGCCGCCCGCGCCCGCCGCGCGCGCATCAATCGCATCGCCAAATGGACGCTGCCGTCGCTGGTGCTGGTGCTGTCGGTGCTCTCCTGGCACCTCTACGTGACCATCGCCGAGGTCCCGCATTACGTCCTGCCCGGGCCGGTGCATGTGGCGCAAAGCCTGGCCGAAGACTGGTCGGTCCTCTGGCCCGCCCTCTTGATCACCGGCCGCCTGACGCTGCTTGCCCTCATCATGGCTGTCCTTGGCGGCGTGGCGCTGGCCGTGGCCTTCACCCAGTCGAAATGGGCCGAGATGTCGTTCTTTCCCTACGCAGTGATCCTGCAGGTCACGCCCGTCATCGCCATCGCACCACTCCTTCAGATCTATGTCGACAGCGCCTTTCTGGCCGCGCTCCTCTGCGCCTGGATCGTGGCGTTCTTCCCGATCCTGTCCAACACCACCATCGGCCTCAAATCCGCCGACCGGAACCTCGAGGACCTCTTCACCATCTACGGCGCCACCCGCTGGCAGCGCCTGCGCCACCTCGCCGCCCCATCGGCCCTGCCGTTCTTCCTGGGCGGCCTGAAGATCGCGGGCGGCCTCGCCCTTATCGGCGCCGTGGTCGCCGAATTCGTCATCGGCCGCGCGGGCACCGGCCTCGGCCTGGCCTCGACACTGTTGGAGGCCAGCTACCGCTTCAATTTCGGCCGCCTTTACGCCGCGCTGATCCTGATCTCGCTCATGGGCGTCGTCATCTTCGCGGTGATGAGCATCATCAGCCACCTCGCGCTGCACAAGTGGCACGAAAGCGCGCTGAAGAGGGAGAGTTGATGGATTTTCGCCAGATCCCGCACGAGGCGGTCACCCTGACCAATGTCACAATCCCCGCCTGCCTTCTGGGCCAGAAAGGCGATCTGATCCGCACGGAGATTTCCATCGCGGGTGGCCGCATCGCCGACCCGCAGCCCATCGCCATCGACATGGACGGCGCGATGGTCTTTCCCACCTTCACCGACATGCACACCCATCTCGACAAGGGCCATATCTGGGGCCGCGCCCCCAACCCCGATGGCACTTTCCAGGGCGCGTTGGAGACCGTCAGCGCCGACCGCGAAGCGCATTGGAGCGCCGATGACGTCCGCGCGCGCATGTCCTTCGGCCTCCGCTCGGCCTATGCCCATGGCACAAGCGCGATCCGCACCCATCTCGATTCCGTCCCGCCGCAGGACGATATCTCCTGGCCCGTCTTCACCGACCTCCGCGCCGACTGGGCCGGCCGGATTGACCTCCAGGCCGCCTGCCTCATCGGCTGCGACCGGTTCGATGCGGAAGGCCCCTTCGTCCACACCGCCGACCTCGTCGCGGCCTCGGGCGGCGTCCTCGGCATGGTCACCTACCCACTGCCTAACCTTCGCGAGCGTCTGACCGCCTTCTTCCGCATGGCGGCCGAGCGTGGCCTGTCGGCCGATTTCCATGTCGACGAAACGCTCGACCCCGCGGCCGAAACCCTCCGCCTCATCGCTGAGACGGTGATCGACACCGGCTTCGACGCCCCCGTCGTCGTCGGCCATTGCTGCTCGCTCTCGGCCCAAGACGAGGCCCGCGCGATGGACACGCTCGACCTTGTGGCGAAAGCCGGCCTCCACGTCGTCAGCCTGCCGATGTGCAACCTCTACCTGCAAGACCGCCACCCAAACCGCACCCCCCGCTACCGCGGCATCACGCTGGTGCATGAGATGAAGGCCCGCGGCATCCCCGTCAGCTTCGCCTCCGACAACACCCGCGATCCGTTCTACGCCTATGGCGATCTCGACATGATCGAGGTCCTGCGCCAGGCCACGCGCATCGGCCACTTGGACCATTCCGATGACGACTGGGTGCACACAATCCTGACCAACCCCGCCCGCGCCTGCGGCTTCGCCGCGCCCTCGCTGACGCCGGGCGCCCCCGCCGATCTGGTGATCTGCAAGGCGCGCAGCTGGACCGAGCTCTTTGCCCGCCCGCAATCCGACCGGATCGTCCTGCGCAGCGGCGTTCAGATCGACCGCACGCTGCCCGATTATGCTGAACTCGACCATCTGATGAGGCCCCAATGAAAGCGAACATCGCCGCCGCAAAGGCCGCCCTTTCCCATCTCGACCTCGACGAGAACCCGAACTCGCTGAAAGCCAAAAGCCGGGATTTCTTCTGGTACTCCCCCGTCCTGAAGGACCGCCTCGACCACATCACCGGCGATTTCGTCGTGGCCCCCAGGAATGAGGCCGAAGTCATCGAGGTTCTGCGCACCTGCTACGAACACGACGTCCCCGTCACCACCCGCGGCGCGGGCACCGGCAATTACGGCCAGGCCATGCCGCTGGCGGGCGGCTGCATCCTGCACATGCGGCACATGGGCTCCGTGAAGGAAATCCACCCCGGCCGCGTTGTGGTCGAACCCGGCTGCCTCCTGAAAGACCTTGACGCCGCATGCCGCGAGCAGTCTGGGCAAGAGATCCGCATGTTCAGCAGCACCTGGGCCACCGCCACCATCGGCGGCTTCATCGCCGGCGGCTCGGGCGGCGTCGGGTCCTGCACCTGGGGGTCCTTGCGTGACCTCGGCAACATCATTCGCCTGCGCGTGGTCACGATGGAGGAAGACCCCCGCGTGCTGGAATTCCGCGGCGAGGAACTGGCCCGCGTCAGCCATGCCTACGGCACCAACGGCATCATCACCGAAATTGAGATGCCGCTCGCCCCGGCCTACGATTGGGTCGAGATGTTCGTGAGCTTCGACGCCTTCGAACCCGCCGCCGGCTTCGCCCAAGACCTGGCCAATGAGGACGGCATCCTGATCAAGCTTGCCACCGTGTTCGAGGCGCCCATCGCGCATGACTACTTCCAGCGCGTGAAACCCCATGTCGAGCCCGGCACTAACCTCGTCGCCCTCATGGTCGCCCCCCACTCGATGGACGGCTTCCTGACCTTCCTCGGCCGCCGCCCCGAGGCGCGGCTTATCTACCGCTCGGACGAGACCGAGTGGGAGCGTCACCCCGGCCCGGTCTTCGAATACGGCTGGAACCACACGACACTGCGCGCGCTGAAGGTCGACCCCTCGATCACCTATCTCCAGGTCCGCTACGGCTATCCCGACCACATGGACAAGGTGCTCGCAATGCGAGAGAAGTTCTCGCCCGAAGTGCTGCAACACCTCGAAGTGCTGAAGGAAGGCGGCAAGGTGATGTTCGCAGGACTTTCCCTTGTCAAGTTCACCACCGAAGAGCGCCTTGACGAGATCATACGCCTGCATGAGGAGGCCGGCTGCATGGTCTTCAACCCGCACCGCTACACGCTCGAGGAAGGCGGCCGCCAGACGGTCGACGACCGGCAGCTGAAATTCAAGCAGGAGGCCGACCCAAAAGGCCTCCTCAACCCCGGCAAGATGATCGCCTGGGACGATCCCGACTGGCGCTACGAGCGGATGTATTCCTATCCCAAGATCCAGGCGGCCGAATGACCGCGCGGGGCGGCAAGCTGCAGAGGGGGGCTGTCTGCCCCCCGCGCCTGACGGCGCCCCCCCGAAGGTATTTGAGACAGAATGAAGGAGCAGGCTTTAGCCCATTCCAAAACCTGTCGCCGGAGGCCCCCAAACCCGCCGCCTGCGTGACCTGGGGGTGGCGCGGCCCGGTGCCGAAGCGCCTCCCCTCCCCCTCGTGGGGAGGGGGGCGCCGCCCTCGCAGGGCGCAACTATGACCCGCGCGCTCGTCCTCTTCGCCCATCCCTGCGACGACAGCTTCTCATCGGTCCTGCACAAGCGGGTCGTCCGCACCTTGCGGGATCGCGGCTGGGACGTCGACGATTGTGACCTCTACGCCGAAGGCTTCTCGCCCGTCCTGACCGAGGCTGAACGGCGCGGCTATCACGACCTCGACACCAACACGGGCCCCGTGGCGGATTATGTCGAGCGGCTGCGCCAGGCCGAGGCTCTGGTCCTCGTCTTCCCAGTCTGGAACTTCGGTTATCCCGCGATCCTCAAGGGTTTTTTCGACCGCGTCTTCCTGCCCGGCGTGTCTTTCCGTCTGGAAGACGGCGCGGTGAAGCCCAACCTCACCCATATCCGCAAGCTCGCCGCTGTCACCACCTATGGCGGCACGCGGCTTCGCGCGATGCTGGCGGGCGATCCGCCGCGCAAATGCGTGACCCGCGCGGTCTGGCATGTCTGCCGGCCCGAAAAGATGCGCTATCTGGCGCTTTACGACATGAACCGCGCCAGCCAGGATGCCCGCCGGGGCTTTCACAAGCGGGTGATGGAAGAAATGAGGACCCTCTGAATGCGCGCGCTCGTCATCTATTGTCACCCCAGGCCCGAGAGCTTCACCGCGGCAATTCGTGACGTCGTTCTGTCAAAGCTGGATGAGACGGGCGCCGAGGTGCGGTTGACCGACCTCTATGCGCGCGGATTCCAACCCTTGCTGACGGATAGCGAGCATGCGGGTTATCTCGACTGCCCCGCCAACCGCACCCCCGTCGACCAGGACTGCGCCGATCTGGAATGGGCCGACACGCTGATCTTCGTCTACCCGACCTGGTGGTACGGCCTGCCCGCCATGCTGAAGGGCTGGCTCGACCGGGTGCTTTTGCCGGACGTCGCCTTCCTGATGCCGAAGGCCGAGGGCGAGACGATCCGGCCAGGTTTGCAGCACATCACCCGGCTTGGCGTCTTCACCACCTGCGGCGCGTCCCGCTGGCTCACCTTCTTCGTCGGCGCCCCGGGCAAGCGCACCCTGATGCGCGGCGTGGGCCTTCTCTGCGCGCCCCGCAAGCGCAAAGCCTTCGCCGCGCATTACCTGATGGACTCGTCAACGCCGGAAAGCCGCGCCGCCCACCTGGCAAAGGTCGCCCGCCAGATGGACCGCCTCATCGGCCCCGCCCCTGCCCGCAAGGAGGCGCCCGCATGATCCCCGTCCTCGACTGGTCCCGCTTCGCGATCGACCCCCAGGGCTTCGCGCAAGACCTCGGCGCCGCCTGCCGCGAGACCGGGTTCTTCCTCCTCAAAAACCACACCATCCCCGCCCCCCTCATCGCCGACACCTTCGCCGCCGCCGACGCCCTCTTCGCCCTCCCGCCAGACGCCAAACACCAGATCGCCATCGACGCCACCAACCGCGGCTGGGCGGCGCTTGGCACCGAGGCGCTCGACGACACCACCGGCCGCCCCGACCGCAAGGAAGCCTTCAACATCGGCCTCGACCTGCCCGAGAACGACCCCCGCCTGGGCGAGCCCTTCCGCGCCCCGAACCGCTGGCCCGACCTGCCGGGCTTCCGCGCCACCTGCCTCGCCTATTACGACGCCGCCCACGCGCAAGGCGTCGACCTCCACCGCCCCCTCGCCCTCACGCTTGGCCTGCCCGAACACCACTTCGCCCCCGCCTTCACCGCGCCGCTCGCCACGCTCCGCCTCCTCCACTACCCGCCCGCCACCGGCACGCACGGCGAAATCGGCGCCGGCGCCCATACCGATTACGGCTCGCTCACGCTCCTTCTCACCGACGGCGAACCCGGCCTCCAAGTCCGCCCCCGCGGCGGCGACTGGACCGACGTCCCCCGCATCCCCGGCACCCTCACCGTCAACATCGGCGACTGCCTCATGCGCTGGACCAACGACACGCTGATCTCCACCCCGCACCGGGTCCTGCCGCCCAAACGCCAGCGCCGCTCCATCGCCTTCTTCCTCGACCCCAACCCCGACGCCACCATCGCCGCGCTGCCCGGCACCGGCCCCGCCAAATACCCGCCCACAACCGGCGCCGCCTACCTCCGCGCCCGCCTCGACGCCACCTATGGAAGCACCCCATGACCGCCCGCGACTGGACCCACCTCCGCGCCCCCGACTTCGCCACCCTGCCTGAGGGCACCATCGCCCTCCTCCCCACGGCGGCCGTCGAACAGCACGGGCCGCACCTGCCCACCGGCACCGACACCCTCATCGCCGAGGGCATGCTGGCCGAGCTTCGCCACCAATGCCCGGGTGACCTCAACCTCCTGATCCTGCCCACCCAGGCCGTCGGCAAATCGAACGAGCACCTCTGGTCCCCCGGCACCCTCACCCTCACCGCCGAAACCGCGCTCCAGGCCTGGGCCCAGATCGGCCGCTCGGTCGCCCGCGCCGGCATCCGCACGCTGGTCCTGATGAACTCCCACGGCGGCAACGCGGCTTTGAATGAGATCCTCTCGCGCGAGCTTCGCATCGACCCCGGCCTCACCTGCATCCGCGCCGCCTGGAGCGCCTTCGGCACGCCCGAGGGCCTTTTCTCCGAGCGTGAGCGCCGCTTCGGCATCCACGGCGGCGACATGGAGACCTCCCTCATGCTCCACTTCGCGCCTCAGACCGTCGACATGTCCCAGGCCCGCGATTTCATCAGCACCGCCGAAACAACCCCCCTCTCCCCCATCGGCCCGGTCGGTTACGGCTGGATTTCCACCGACCTCAATGAGGCCGGCGTCGTCGGCGAGGCCCACCTCGCCACGGCCGAGAAGGGGAGGGCCACGGCAGAGTGGCAGGTGGCCCGGTGCGTGGAGATGTTGCGGGGGGTGGGGGGCACTAGCGGCCCTTTGATGCCATTCAACTGAAACGCTATGGCGCGGCCCGCCAAAGGAGACCTTCGCCGAACGCGCAGTACAGTGGCTTCTTGTGAGCACTGCATCACGGGATAAAGCTGCCATTCTTCATGCTCCTTCTCAGGCCACAAGTCATGTGCTTCACTTCTTCATGTGAAGTCCATTGGTGATGAGGGAGCGGAGCGGGTTTTGTATTGTATGCCAATACCGCTTGGTGTTGGATTTCACATGAAGGCAGCCGCGCTGCTAAGTAATCCTACAAATCACCGCATCAGATACGATGGCGCTTAAGCTTGCTTGCGAGTTGTCTTGCGGAGCAGCTTGCAAGCAAGTTCCCACTACTATATATTGAGTTTGTCCGTTTCCTGACAACTATTTGGAGTTACCGCCTTGCAGACCAAACTGCATATCAATTTGACCCAAGGGATCATTGACGTCGAAGGCGATGTCGAACTTGTCAAAGCTATCTACGAGGATTTCAAGGACCGGATTACTGGGCATACCGTGCCATCGCCACCGCCTGCAGAGCAACCAGCTACGCCTGCGGCGAACGCTGCTGACAGCGCCCCTGCAAAACCGAAACGCCGCGCATCATCGCGCAAAAGGACGAATGCTGCAGAAGGTGGCGACTCTGGCGTGAACCCTGACTCGCCCAAGCTAGATAAGAACGTAGATACATCGCAGCTCAGAGTATTCTATGATCAGTTTGAGCCGGGCAATGCGCCGGAGAAAATCCTTATCTTCCTTAAGTACCTGGTAGAGAAGGCCAGCATCGACAAGCCGAACACGGATCAGGTCTACACATGCTTTCACGCCCTGAAAGAGAAGACGCCCAGTGCCTATGCACAGGCCTTTCGCGACACTGCAAACAAACGGGGCTTTATCGAGTTCAACTCAGCCGCAGACATTCAGATCACAATCATGGGTGAAAACCACTTCAATCATGATCTGAAAAAGAAAGATGCTGAATGACGGACGCGGTCAACCGCTTCTACAACTCGATTGAGAGTGCGAGTTCGCAGTCGCAGGCATCCTTGATTGAATTGTTCGTCTATTTCCTGACCGTCGAATTAGGTCAGGATGTAGCGACCTCAAAGGAGGTCGATCAATGCTTCGCGGACTGCGATTTGACGCCGCCCAAAGCGACGGCTTCTCGACTTTCGGAAGGCCTTAAGGCCAAGCCACAGAAGTTTGTGAAGGCGGGTAGCGGCTACAAATTGCAGCGCCATATGCGCGAAGCGTTATCCAAGAAGCTTGGTGCAGAAACGACGACTTCGCAGACCAGCGCTACGCTACGCTCGCTAGAGCACAAGATGCCTGTAGGGAGCGCAAAGGAATTCTTGGCGGAGACGCTTGATTGTTTTGAGGTTGGTGCAAATCGGGCGACGATTGTCATGGCCTGGATATTGGCCGTAAACCATCTCTTCGACTACATCCTCAAACACAAGCTGACGGAATTCAACGCCGCTCTCGCTAAGAATACGGATAAGCGCGTGAAGGTCACCGTCATCATGCAGCGCGATGATTTCAGCGATATCCCGGAAGGTAAGTTCATTGAGTTCTGTCGAAGCGCTAACATCATCTCAAACGATGTGCGCAAAATTTTGGTTCAAAAGCTTGATACCAGAAACTCTTGCGCGCATCCGTCTGGTGTAAAAATCAAGCGAACGAAAGTCATCGACTTCGTCGAAGATCTCGTTGAAAACTTGGTTCTTAAGTACACGATTTGAGCGTCGGCTAGAGCCAGCCGTAGGGTGCGCTTCAGCGCACCATCCGCCACCCCCCCTCACTCCTTCTCCGCAAACGTACCCAGCCCGCCGAACAACAGCTTCCCCTGAAGGTCCCGCTCGGCGTCGCCGCTCTCGGGGCGGCGTTCGGTCTGGGCCTCGGCCAGCAGCCGCTCGAACCCGTCGTCGCCCTTCACGATCCGCGACAGGTGGAACTTGAAGAACGCCCGGAGCACCCGGTTGACCTCCGCCTGATAGCCCCGGCCCCAGCGGCGGCGGAAGAACTTCACCATGTCCGCATCAAGCCGGATCGTCACCCGCTCCTTGTCCGGCCGGCCGTCTTCCTGCAGCAGCGCCTTCCAGTCCATCGGTATGCTGCCCGACAGCCAGGCCTCGTGCCTGAGGTCGTAGTCCAGCTTGCGGACGGCGTCGTAGAAAAAGCGGTACTCCATCTTCTGCGCCGGGGTGAGGGTGTTGGGGTTCATCGTCCTGCCTCGCATTGCGTCGCGGGGCAGGATGGCGCGAAAAGGTTAACGCGGGCTGGCCAGGGCGGGCGGTGCACCCTCCGGTGTACGCTCTGTGCACGTCCGGTGCACACTCTGTGCACACCGGTTTTTGCTCCAATCCCTTGATTAACCACGATATCGGGTTGGCCCGTTCCCGGGTCTAATCCCCGGGGTCCGCCAACCCTCGGGCCGTTCCGCGCCGCCGCGGTTTACTCGGCCTCGTCCATCTTTGAGGCGTTGAGTTGGGCGTATTTTTCCTCGCCGATCTTGGCCATCAGGTCGAGCTGGGTTTCCAGGAAATCGATATGCCCTTCTTCATCTGTCAGCAGTTCCTCGAAAACGTTCTTGCTGACAAAATCTCCAACGGATTCACAGTACTTACGGGCTTCGGTATAAAGCGTGCGGGCGTCATGTTCCGCCGCCAGATCGCATTCCAGCGTCTCCTTCGGTGTCTGCCCGATCCGCAGCGGATCCAGCTTTTGCAGGTTCGGATGTCCGCCCAGAAACAGAATACGCGCGATCAGCTTGTCGGCGTGATTCATCTCTTCAATGCTTTCCTCGCGGGACTTCTTGGCCATGTGGCCCAGCCCCCAATCTTCCTGCATCCTATAGTGCAACCAGTACTGACTAACCGCCGTCAACTCACTCCGCAAAGCCGCATTCAGATATTCAATAACTTTCTTGTCGCCGTTCATTGTGGGTTTCCTGTGTTGCTCTGTCTCTCAGATTACAGAGTTGCATCGGGACTTCCAGATTGTCATTCGCACGCATGGTCGACAGAAACAGCGGCATGCAACCGCCGCAATCCGCCGCCTTTCCAAGGGCACGGTAGATCTTGCCTGGGGTGATGAGGGTCTTGTCGTCCGCTGCGCGCATCCAGTCGATGGCCGCATCGATGTCGCGGTCGGTGATGTTCTGACAATGGCAGATGATCATGGATGCAAGATCTTGTTCTTCAGCATTACTGCGGCGGGTTTGGTCGCCCGCCATGGCAGCAGATCAGTGAAAGCCCGTATGGAGGCTTTCGGCACGACGCGTGCTATGCCTTAGCGGCTGCGCCATGTGCGGTGACGTCGATACGGTCCATCGTCGTTTCATGGTTTCTGTCCCTCAATGAAGTGTCCTTCCATCCGGCTGACTTGCAGTGCAGGCCCTTGGCGGCGTCGCGGCGCGAAGGCCCATGCGTTTTAGCGCAAGCCCCACATCGGTGGCCAGCGCGGTGATCATCCCCGCCATGTCAGGGCGCACCAGCAAGGTGGCGATCATCATCGCGTCCTCGCGCGCGCCTTCCGCGGCCGTTGCAATGAAATTGGCAAAGCAGGCTTCATCCGCGCCCAGGCACTTGCAGTTGACCGCGTGGCGCATCAATGGCCGCCTGCCATGAGACGCGCATAGACCACAGAGTTCCTTAAGCGATTGCAGAGCCTTGCGTCCGGTCTGCGCCCCCAGAGCCTGTCGGAAATCCTGCCAGACATGGGCCTGGCTATCCGGCCCGCTGCACCACAAACGCAGGTAGATGACCGACGCGGCTTCCACCGCCGGAAGCTCGGTTATGTACCCAACCGGCGCGCCGCCGCGCTTTGCCTGCGTTTCGGTCATTTCGTCAAAATCAGCTTTCCGGCGCGGGTGATCCGCAGCGTATAGACCTTGTCCTGCAACACGATCTGGGCCTGTATGCCGCCCTTCGTCAGATCGTTGGCATCGTAAGTCGGCAGGCTGTGCTCGCCAGGTTTGCTGATTTCGGGAACGGTATGGAAAGACATCAGGCACGCCCCCTGGTCTGATCGAAACGGTCCACGATCCATTCCAGGCTGAACCCCTCGGGCGTGCCGGCCTGCCAGAGCATATCGGCAAGCTCTGAACGATCAGGGATCGATCGTGAAAGGTCATGATCGGTGTCTTTCGCGGTCTCAATCACGTGTTGCATCGGCGAAGTCCTTTCCATGAGGGAAACTCGGGCTTCCACGGTGCGAACCGGGGTGGCTGGATGATGAGGCAAAGCCTGAGTGATTTTATCAGCCATGTCAATCCGAGTTTTTTAGTCGGGAATTGCTCGGCGCGTTTTGGCGCGCGGCACGACAGCCGGCGCTTTCGATGCTTTTATCTAAAGGGAACGGCGCAGTGACGCGGGGCTACTTCACACCGGGCAGCCACAACGCGATCTGCGGGAACAGGACCAGAAGACCCACCAGCAGCAAAGAGCAGGCGATGAAGGGAATCGCCGAAAGATAAATCTCGCGCATCGTCGTGTCCGGCGGCGCGACCCCCTTCATGACGAACAAGAGCAGCCCAAAGGGTGGGGTCGTGAAGCTGATCTCCAAGGCCAGCAGCATGATGAGGGCGAACCAGATCAGGTCAAACCCAAGCGTCTCGGCCAGCGGAAAGAAGATCGGCACGGTCAGAAGCATGATCGAGATCTGCTCCATGAACATGCCCAGCAGCAGCAAGACGCCGAACATCACAAGCAGCATGACAAGCGGTGCCAGATCAAATGCGGTCGCCCAGTCGATCAACCCGCGCGACGCGCCCGAGAAGGCCAGAAGCTGGCTGAACGTGGCCGAGCCGAAGACGATCAGATAGGCCATCAGCGTGACCTTCAGCGCGCCGACGATGGATTTGCGCATCGCCTCCCACGTCAGGCAGCGGAAGATCGCGGCCAGGATCAGCACGCCCAACGCGCCGAAGGCGGCCGCCTCGGACGGGGTGACGAAGCCGTTGATCATCAGGACGATGATCACGACCATCACGCCGACCATCGGCACGACCTCGCGCAGCAGCAGCACCAGCTTTTCGCCGCCCGACAGCGGCGCGACGTCATAGGCCGGCGCGGCGCCGGGGTCGAGCTTGGTCTGCAGCCAGATCGTGGCGATGTAGAACCCCGCCAGGATCAGGCCGGGGATCACGCCCGCCAGCAGCAGACCCGCCACATCGACCTGCGCCAGGGTGGCCAGAAGCACCGCCAAAGCCGAGGGCGGGATGATGATCGCCAGGCCCCCAGTGCCCAGGATCGGGCCGATGCTCATGTACTTCTTGTAGCCCCGCTGGCTCATCTCGGGCACCATGAGCGAGCCCAGCAAGGCGGTGGAGCCCATCGACGATCCCGACAGGGTGGAAAACGCCGTGCCACCCATGACGGTGACATAGCTCAGCCGTCCGGGCAGCCGCCCCAGAAGCCGGTCGATTGCGTTGAACATCCGCCCGCCGAGGCCGGTATGAAAGAAGATCTCGCCCATCAGCAGGAACAGCGGTATCGGCACCAGCGCGTACGAGGTTAGCGATCCCATGCCGTTGTTGAGCAGCTGCACGACCCCCCGTTCGCCGCCCATGAAGATCCATGCGCCGGCGATATTGGCCGCCAGAAATGCCAGCGCCACCGGCATGCCGATGGCCATGAGGAACATGATCGTGCCAAGCAGCAGGGCAAGCGCCAGATACCATTCCATCAGTCGTGGATCCCCGCTTCGCCCGAATGCATCAACTCGGACCCAAAGACGAAACGCGCGAATTCGATTGCCATCATGCCGAAGCTGAGTGGGAAGGATATGGTCAGGATCCAGCGCGGGAAGTAGTAGGCGCGCACGTCGTAATCATTGCGCTCAATGTTGGTCAGGAACAGGTCTGCCCCCTTCCAGGCCAGCATGACGCAGACGGCCACGCACATCAGCGCCACCATACGGCTGACGACGCGGCGCGCGGGCGCGGGCAGGACTGCCGTGACCAGCTCAATATGCACATGGCCCTTTTCGCGCACCAACCACGGCGCGCCCAGCATCGTCATGTAGAGCAGCCCGTATTCGGCCGAGGTGAAGAGCCACGCGAAAGGCTGCACGCCGATATTGCGCATCAGGACCGAGACGATCACCGACACCATCAGCCAGACCAGCATCGCGCCGGACACGGCAGCCATGGCGTAAAGCAACGCCGTGTAGGCCCTGTTGACTGCGCTCATCCCGTCCCTGCCCCAAAAGGTGATCCCGGCCCTGATGCGGGCCGGGACAAGTGTTACTGATCGGCTGCCGGATCGTAGTAAAGCTCGATCAGCCTGTCGTAATTGCCGTCGCCCGAGGGATGCTCGGCCATCAGGCCCCGCATCCGCTCCCACGTGGTCTCGCGCGCGGCGGCCAGGTAATTGGCGCGCGCCTCGCCCTCCAGATCGACGACCGTCATGCCGGCGGCATCCAGCGCCGCAAAATCCTCGTCACGCTTGATGCGAAGCGCCGCCACGCTGTCGATCTCATGCTGGATGGCGACATCCTGCAAGACTTGTTGCGCCTCAGCACTCAGGCTGTTCCAGCGGTCGAGGTTCACGATCACACCAAGGTCGGTCGAGAAAAAGCAGGGCTCGATCCGGTAGTTCAGAAACTCGTTCCATTTCAGATCGATCAGGCCGATCTGGGTCCAGCCCGTCGCATCGACCACGCCGTTCTGCAGGGCCGAGTAGACCTCGCCCGTGGGCAGATCGATCACCTGCGCATTCAGGTAGTTCGAGAAGAAAGCGTTATATACGGCGTTGCCGCGCAGCTTCAGGCCGTCGACCTCAAGGTTGCCATCGTCATCAAACTGCGGCTCGTTCCGGGTCCAGAGGTTGTAGCAGACACCTGAATCGAACCAGCCCAGATACTTCACGCCCATCTTGGCCTGATGGATCTCGTCCATCAGCGCGGTGCCGCCATTCTCGCGGGTTTCGACCGCGGTCAGGTTGCTGGCAACCATCGCGTCCTTTTCGGGCACGGTGCCGCCGTAGAAGCTGCCTGGCGTGTAGACCATGTCGACGATACCGTCGCGCACGGCGTCGGGCTGCTGGAACATGCCGATGGCCTCGGGCCCGCCGCGCACCTCGATCTGCACGATGCCTTCGCCGGCCTCGTTCACCTTGTCGACGAAGGACAGGAAGCTTTGGGTATAGATCAGCGTTTCGGGAAAGGCGTGGACCGCCGTGATCGTCTCTTGCGCGGTCGCCAGGCTTGCCATCATCGCAGAGCCCGCAATCGCGCCGCCCAGGATTGTCAGTTTCGTCATCTCTCTCTCCTCTGTTCCGGGCGGCAATCGCCCCTTTTGCCGGATGCCTTTGGCGGCACCTTTCTGATCGCTCGAGCGACCCTTTCTACTCTGCCACGGGCCAGGCCCAGGGCGCGGTCTTGCGGCGCTCAGCGCGATAGCGCGCGATCTTGTCCAGTTCGGCGCGCGTCAGATCGATATCGTCCCAGCCGTTCATCAGCTTGGTGCGCTGCACAGGATCAAGCTCAAACGGCACATCTCTGTCGCCCAGCGTGATCGTGCAGGTCTCAAGATCGATCCGCGCGGCGGGGACCTCGGCCCCGATACGTGCGATCAGGTCTTCAGCATCGGCCTCGGTCACGCGGGCGGGCAGAAGGCCGTTATTCACGGCATTGCCCGCGAAAATGTCACCGAAGCTCGGCGCGATCACGGCGCGGATGCCGGCATCGACCAGCGCGTAGACGGCCGCCTCACGCGAAGACCCGCAACCGAAATTGCGCCGCGTGACAATCAGGCTGGCATCGGCATGGCGGTTGAGGGGCATGTCACCGCGAAGCGCGCCGTCCGCATCGCGGCGCAGGTCGTGCAGAAGAAAGCCGCCATATCCTTTGGACCGCGGCGCCGACATGAAGCGCGCGGGGATCAGCTGATCGGTATCCACATTCTCGATCGGCAGCGCGACCATTACCCCCTCATGTTCGCGCCACCCGGCCATCACGCCGCCCGCTTGGTCAAAAACGGCCGCACATCGGTCAGCTCGCCGGTAACAGCGGCGGCGGCCACCATGGCGGGCGACATGATATGGGTGCGCGCGCCACGCCCCTGGCGGCCCTTGAAATTGCGGTTGGTCGAGGACGCGCAGCGCTTTCCGGGCGCCACGATATCGCCATTCATGCCCACGCACATCGAACAGCCTGACCCGACCCAGTCGAGCCCCGCTTTGATGAAGACCAGATCCAGCCCCTCACGCTCGGCCTGCAAGCGCACCGGCGTCGATCCGGGCGAGACCATGCCCGGCACCTTCGCCTGACGCCCGCGCAAAACCATCGCCGCAAGACGCAGATCCTCGACCCGCGCATTGGTGCATGACCCGATGAACACCTGGTCAATCGGCGTGCCGGCAATCGGACGGCCCGGCGACAGGCCCATGTAATCCAGCGCGTCACGGGCCTGATCGGCCTTGCCGGGCTCAAGCCGGGCCGGGTCGGGCACGGTGGCATCGATTGGCAAGGCCTGCTCGGGCGTGGTGCCCCAGGTGAGTGTCGGCGCGATCTCGGCGGCATTTACTGCAACTTCGCGGTCGAACGTCGCGCCGGGATCGCTGGGCAGCTTCAGCCAGTATTCGGCCGCACTCTCCCAAGCCTCGCCCTTGGGCGCGCCCGGCCGGCCCCGCACGTAATCCAGCGTGGTCTGATCGGGGGCCACCATCCCAAACCGCGCACCGCCTTCGATCGACAGATTGCACAGCGTCATGCGCCCTTCCATCGACAGGCCGCGAATGGTCGAGCCCGCATATTCAATCGCATGGCCGCGCGCGCCATCCGTGCCGAGTTTCGCGATCCAATGCAGGGCGACGTCCTTGGCCGAGACGCCGGGGCCAAGCGCCCCGTCAACCGTGATCCGCATCGATTTGGGCCGCGCCTGCCAGATCGTCTGGGTCGCCAGAACATGGGCCACTTCGGTCGCGCCGATCCCGAAGGCCAGCGCCCCGAAAGCGCCATGGGTCGAGGTGTGGCTATCACCGCAATTGATCAAAAGACCCGGCAGGGTCAGCCCCTGTTCTGGCCCAACGACATGGACAATGCCTTGCCCGGGGTCGCGCAATCCGAACAGGCGAATGCCGTGCCTGGCGGCGTTCTCCTGCAATGTGCCGACCATCCGGGCGATCTGCGGGTCGGCGATGGCATCGCGGTTGCGCGTCGGCGCGTAGTGATCGACCACACCAAAGGTCAGATCGGGCTCGGCCACGGCCAAGCCCCGATCGGCCAGCTTGGCGAAAGCATGGTGCGAACCTTCATGCACCAGGTGCCGATCGACCCAGAGAAGCGAGACGCCATCGTCCCGCCTGAGCACCTCATGCGCGCCCCAAAGCTTGTCCAGCATCGTGCGGGGTGCACTCATCCACCGTCCTCCGGCACGTCCGCACCGATGCGCGGGCGCCAATGGCGGGCACTGCCTTCGCCCACTCGGCTGAGCGTCATGTCCAGCCGAAACATGTCGGGCCGGTAAAGCGCGGCAAGGTATTCAACCCCCCGCCCGTTCACATCGCGCACCACGCGGCGGAGCGACATCAACGCCGACCCGACCGAGACGCCCAGCGCCTCGGCCACGTCCGGCGAGGCAAGCGTTGCAGACACCGATTGCTCGGCCTCGTCGATCGTCACACCGCTCCTCTCCAGTAAGTGGTAAAGCGGCGTGGTGGCCAGGTCACCCTCGCTGTAATTGCTGGCGATATCGGCCGGTACATAGGTGGTCAGGTGCGAAAACGGCCTGTCTTCGGCCGACCGTACCCGTGTGGCGATCTGCACACGCGCGCTTTGCCCCAGGCCCATGGCCCGCCTGACATGATCGGGCGCGGCACCATAGGAAAAGGACAAGAGCCGCGCCGTGGTACTCTGGCCCATCTCAACCAGCTGCGGCATCAGCGTCGTGAAATCCGCCGCGATGGGCTGGGCCTGCGCTGGGGGCAACCGCACCGTCGTGCCGCTGCCGGCCCGCCGCTCAATCAGCCCATCCTGCGACAGCGCATCCAGCGCGCGACGCACGGTGACGCGTGAGACGCCGAAGGTTTCGGCCATCCGCTGCTCGCCCGGCAGCGTGGCGTTTTCGGCATGCAGGCCATTGGCGATCTCGTCGCGCAGCAACAGGTAGACGCGGCGCGCCTTGCCGCCTTCGGGAAGTGTTGCTCTGTCTGCGGTCTGCGTCATGCGGGTGACCCTCTGACATTCGAGCTTAGCGTCGGCGATCAGAAAAGCAATCGCCCGGTTTATCCAGAGACAGTTTATTTGGTATGTTCAAATGCTAATAACTGTATTACAAAAAATACAGATTAGCGGAGGATAAGCACGATTCCCGTTATTGAGCTGCATGTGCTGGAAGGCTACGACGACGCCGACAAGACGCGCATGGCCGAGGCGCTGAGTGATGCGATCCGCCTTGTGGTCCCGGCGCCGCCCGAGGCCGTGACGGTTATGATCCACGAACGCAAGCAAGCCGAGTATATGCGCGGGCGCCAGCACCGCACCCCAGCCGCCGCGCTGCCAGATCCCACACAAACGGTGCGCGCCTATCTGACGGCGATGGAGGCGCGCGATCTGACGGCAGCCCGCGGCTTTCTGGCCGAAGGTTTCACCATGACCTTCCCCGGCACCGGCCCGATGACAAGCTTGGACCAGCTGATCGCCTGGTCCAAGCCCCGCTACCGCTTTGTTACCAAAAGCTATGAGGGCGTCGAGGCGATGCAAAGCCCCGGTGACGAGGCGATCGTCTATTGCCGCGGCACCTTGTCGGGCGAATGGCCCGATGGCCGGGCCTTTGCCGGCATCCGCTTTATCGACCGGTTCGAACTGGTGGCTGGCAAGATCACACGGCAGGATGTCTGGAACGATATCGCCGAGACGAGGGCCGCCCCATGACGCATGAGATCGACCCGGTCACTCTGGCGGTTCTGGCCGGGCGGATGGAACAGATCGCCGATGAAATGGACGCGACCCTTTTCCGCGCGGCGTTCAACCCGATTATCGCCGAGGCCCATGATGCCAGCCACGGGCTCTACCATGCCGCAACTGGCGACACGCTGGTGCAGGGCAAAAGCGGGCTGCCGATTTTCGTGGGCGTGATGTCGTTTGCGGTGAAGGCGGTGATCGACAAGGCCGCAGCGGATGGCGACCTCAGCGACGGCGATATCTATATCTTCAACGACGCCCATATCGGCGGCACGCACCTGTCCGACATGCGGCTGGTCCGGCCATATTATTACGACGGGCAGCTCTTTTGCTACCTCGCCTCGGTCGGGCATTGGCATGATGTGGGCGGTGCTGTGCCCGGCAATTACAACCCCGCCGCGACGGATGCCTTCCAGGAGGCCTTCGTTCTGCCGCCCGTCAAGCTGGCGCGCGCGGGCCAGATCAATCAGGACATCATCGACATCCTTCTGCGCAACACCCGGCTGCCGCAATCGGCCATGGGCGACCTGAACGGCCAGCTCGGCGCCCTGGATCTGGGTGTGAAACGCATGGATGAGCTCTTGGGCGAATACGGGCCCGAGACGGTTCAGGCCGCGTTGACAGCGCTGGGCGACCGGGCCGAAACGCTGATGCGGTCTGAGTTGGAGGCGCTGCCAGATGGTCGGTGGGAGGCTGTCGATTACCTCGACAATGATGGCATCACCGACGAGGCCTTGCCGATCCGCATGGCGCTGGAAATCTCGGGCGACCGGATGGTGCTGGATTTCGACGGCACCGCCCCGCGTTGCGCAGGGCCTGTGAATATCGCCCTGCCGACGGCAGTGGCCACGGCCTACGTCGCGATCAAGCACATCTTCCCGGCCTTGCCCGCCAATGCCGGCGTGATGCGCCCGATTGAGGTGAAGGTACCCGAGGGCTCGCTTCTGGCGGCGGAGTTTCCCGCGCCGGTGGGTGGTTATACCGAAACCATCCTGCGGATGATCGACGTAATCTTCTCGGCGGCATCACAGGCCGCGCCGGACCGTGTGGTGGCCAATGCCTATGGCACGATCAACGCCCTGTCGATTGCGGGCAAGCGCGCCAATGGCCAGCCCTGGGTCATGTTCAGCTTCTATGGCGGCGGCCATGGCGGGTCGGCGGAAAGCGACGGTCTGAACCACGGCAATGCGCCGATCTCGACCGCGACGATCCCACCGATGGAGATCCTTGAGGCTGCCTATCCGGTCATGTTCCGGCAATGGGCGCTGCGCCCCGATAGCGGCGGCGCGGGGGCCCATCGCGGCGGTATGGGCGCGATCTATGAAATCGAGGTGCTGGAAGAAAGCGCCGAGGCGTTCCTGTTCGGCGAACGCGGGCGCTTTCAGCCAAAAGGCGTGGCGGGCGGCGCGGATGCCAGCCTGAACGTCTTTTCGTATGAGCAGGAGGATGGCTGGCACCAGCCGCCCTTGGCGTCAAAGATGCGCGGAATCCAATTGAAGCGCGGGCAAGCGGTGCGCCTGGAAACCCCCGGTGGCGGTGGCTACGGCCGGCCCGCAGATCGCGACCCCGCTCTGGTGGCGCGCGACGTCAGGCAAGGGCTGGTCAGCGCCGCCGAGGCAGACCGGCTTTATGGCACGGCCTGGCAGGAGGCCGACGGATGAGCGGCGCGCGCATGATCGGTGTCGATGTCGGCGGCACGTTCACGGATGTCTTCGTGTTGAACGAAGCCGACGGCACTGCCGAGGTCGCCAAGGTTCCCACCACCCGGCCCGATCAATCGGGCGGGTTTCTGGACGGCATCGCAGAGCAGGTGTCGGACCTATCGCAGATCGCCGTCGTTGTGCATGGCACGACCGCCGGCACCAACGCGCTGCTTGAGCGCAAGGGCGCGCGCATCGGTGTCATCACGACCCAAGGCCTGCGTGACGTGCTTGAGATGCGCCGCCGCGACCGGCCGCGAACCTGGGGCCTGCGCGGCGATTTCGACCCGGTCGCCGCGCGCGAGATGCGGCTGGAGGTGCCAGAGCGCACCCTGTCCGACGGCACCATCCGCGCGGAGGTTGATCTTGAGGCCGTTCGCAAAGCCGCCCGAACCCTGCGCGACAATGGCTGTGAGGCGGTCGCGATCCTTTTCGCCAATGCCTATGCCAATCCGGCGAACGAGGCCGCCGCGGTCGCCGCCGTGCGCGATATCTGGCACAACCCACACGTTTCGGCCTCGTCCGAGATCCTGCCGGAAATCCGGGAGTTCGAACGGTTTTCCACCGCCGCGCTCAACGCCTATCTGCAGCCGGAGGTCTCGGGCTATCTGGACCGGCTGGAAACTGCGCTGCGCTCGGGGGGCTTCGGCGGCGAGTTTCTGATTGTGCAGTCGAATGGCGGCGTGATGGCGGCCGACACCGCGTGCCGGTTTCCGATCCGCACGGCCCTGTCTGGCCCGGCGGCGGGTGTGATCGCGGCGGGCTACATCGCCGAGAAGGCCGGTTTCCCGGATGTGATCACCGGCGATATGGGCGGCACCAGCTTCGATGTCTCGCTGATCGATAACGGCCAGAGCCGCCTCAGCCCGCAGACCGCGATCGACTTCGGCATGGTCGTTCGCAGCCCGATGATCGAGATCACCACGATCGGCGCCGGAGGCGGGTCAATCGCCTGGGTCGATAAAGGCGGCCTGCTGAATATCGGCCCGGAAAGCGCAGGGTCAGACCCCGGGCCGGTGGCCTATGGTCTGGGCAATGACCGGCCCACGGTGACCGACGCCAATGTCGTCCTTGGGCGCATCGACCCCGACAATCCCATCGGCGGCAAGCTGGATCGGCTGGACACCCAGGCCGCCGCCCGCGCGATCGACACCCATGTGGGCGCGCCCTTAGGTCTGGACACGATGCAGGCGGCCGAGGCGATCCTGCGCGTGGCCAATTCGCGCATGGCCGGGGCGATCCGTCTGGTCAGCATCGAACGCGGGTTCGACCCCAAGCGCTTTGCCTTCATGCCGTTCGGCGGCGGCGGCGCGCTGCATGCGGGCGCCATGCTGGCCGATGTCGGCCTCAGCCGCGCCATCGTGCCGCGCTATCCGGGCGTAACCTCGGCCATGGGATGCGTGATCGCCGATATGCGTCAGGATTTCGTGCAAACCCTCAACACCCTCGCCGACACGCTGGACGAAGCCGCGCTTGGGGGATTCATGCAATCGCATGTCGATCAGGGGATGCGCATGCTCGATGCGGCCCAGACCCGGTTCGAGGCGCGCGAGACGGTTTTTGAGCTGGACATGGCCTATGTCGGGCAGACCCATACTGTTTCAGTGCCGCTTGCCGTCGAGGTCTCGAACGGGCGGGTCGGGGCACCGACACGGGCAGAGATTGCCGAGGCCTTCGACACCACGTACCGCCAGATCTACGGTCGGCTTCTGAAAGACGGTGTGCGCCGGGTGATGAACCTGCGCAGTGCCGTGATCGGCAAGCGCCCGAAATTCGATCTGGCGACTTTGGCACCGAAGGCGACGGGCGCGGCCACACCCAAGGCCACGCGAAAGGTGCATTTCGCCGATTGCTGGTACGAGACGGCGATCTATGACCGTCTAGCTCTGCCCGTCGGCACCCGCATCTCAGGGCCCGCAATCCTTGAGCAATCGGACACGACCGTGCTGATCGAGCCTGGGCTTATCGGCCGCGTCGACAGCTTCGGCAACACCATCATCGAACCGGCGGAGGCCTGACCATGGGCAAACCCACACATTTTGATCCAAAGCGCACGGCCCTGCTGACCATCGATCTGCAAAACGATTTTCTGCATCCCGAGGGCGCCTATGGGCGGGCCGGGCAATCGGCCGAGGCCATCGCCGCCCTGCCCGCCCGGATCAAGCCCTTGCGCGATGCGCTGAAGAAAAAGGGCGGCGCCTATATCTCGGCGCAGTTTACCCTTGTGCCCAATGCCGAGGGCGAGCCGTTGATCGCGCCGCATCTGAAGGCCCTGCGTCCGTTTCTGGGCAAGGGCGATTTCGCGCCGGGCAGTTTCGGCCATGATCTGGTCGATACGCTGAAGCCTGCGGATTACACCATCGAGAAGGTCGCCTATTCCGCGCTCTACCAGACCCGGCTGGAATACCTCCTGCGGGCGTTGGACATCGACCATCTGATCGTCGGCGGGATCGTGACGAATGGCGGTGTCGCCTCGACACTGCGCGACGCGCATCTGCGCAATATCGAGACCACGATGCTGACCGATGGCTGTGCCGCGTTTCGGCAGGATGTGCACGAGGCGACGATCCTCTCGCTGGCCACGGTAACCCACCAGATGACCTGCGCCGAGGTCCTCGCAATGCTGGAGGCCAGCGCATGAGCCTGAAGGACCGCCTTGGCGCACCCGAAATTCTTGTCGCTCCCGGCGTTTATGACGGGCTGACGGCAACCTTGGCCGCGGCGGCTGGGTTCGAGGCCGTCTATCTCAGCGGCGCGGCCGTGGCTTACACCCGGCTTGGCCGACCCGATATCGGGCTGACGTCGGTGACGGAGATGGCCGACACGATGGCCCTGATCGCCGACCGGATCGATTTACCGGTGATCATCGACGCCGATACCGGCTTCGGCAACGCGCTGAACGCCCAACGCACCATGCGGCAATACGAGCGCGCGGGTGCCGCCGCCTTGCAGATCGAGGATCAGACCTATCCCAAACGCTGCGGCCACCTGGCGGACAAGTCGCTGATCCCGGCCGCCGAGATGGCGGGCAAGATCGCGGCCATGGCTGATGCGCGGCGATCAGACGAGACACTGATCATTGCGCGCACGGACGCCATCGCAGTCGAGGGCCTTGAGGCCGCGATGGACCGGGCCGAGCGATACATCGAGGCGGGCGCGGATGTGTTGTTCATCGAAGCGCCGCGGTCACAGGCAGAGTTGGCCGCAATCACCGACAGGTTCAAAACCCGTGTGCCGCTTCTGGCCAACATGGTCGAAGGCGGCGCCACACCGATGAGCAGCGCCAGCGATCTTGAACGTCTGGGATTCTCGATCGTCATCTTTCCCGGCGGGATCGTCCGCGCGCAGGCGCGCACGGCCCGGGATTATTACACCAGCCTGAAAACGAACGGGTCGAACCGCCCCTTCGCCGACAGGATGTTCGATTTCGACGGGTTGAACGCCCAGATCGGCACGGCCCAGATGCTGACGCTTGGACAACGCTATGAGGTACCGGATGAGTGATATTCAACCCCGCCCCTCAGAGGGGTTTGATCTTGAGGTCGAGACCCTGATCATCGGTGGCGGCGCCGCCGGTATGGTCGCAGCCCTGTCTGCCAAAGAGGCCGGGCAGGAGGTTCTGGTGATCGAGGCTGATGCCTTGGCCACAGGCTCAACCGCGCTGTCGGCCGGCCTGATCCCTGCGGCCGGAACCGAAATCCAGAAAGCTGCGGGGATTGAGGACGACGCCGCAACCTTTGCCGCCGATATTCAACGCAAAGCCCAGGACGAGAACGACCCCGCCCTGGTGCAGGCGATGACCGAGACGATCGCCCCGACGGTCGACTGGCTGCACACAAAACATGGCCTGCAATTCTCGCTTTTGTCCGATTTCGACTATCCAGGCCACTCTCGGCGACGGATGCACGGGCTGCCCTCGCGCTCGGGCGCCGAGCTGATGGACGCCTTGCGCACTGCCTGCGAGAAATCGGGTATCGATATCATCTGCGAGCGGCGTGCAACGACCCTTTTTCACGATGATATCCGTATCCTTGGCATCGCCGCCACCCGGCCCGATGGCGACACCGAGACCATCGGCTGCGCCAAACTGATCCTGGCCTGCAACGGCTTTGGCGGAAACCGCCAGATGGTGACAGCCAATATGCCAGAGATCGATCAAGCACTCTGGTTCGGCCATGACAGCAATCAAGGCGAGGCCGTTCAATGGGGTCAGGCACTGGGCGCGGCCACCCGGCATCTCGGCGCCTATCAGGGGCACGGAAACGTGGCGCATCCCCATGGCATCCTGATCACCTGGGCGGTCATTACCGAAGGCGGTATCCAGGTGAACAATGCGGGCGAGCGGTTCTGGGATGAAAGCCAGGGTTATTCTGAAGCGGCTCAGGCCGTTCTATCGCAGCCCGACGGCAAGGCTTTTGCTATTTTCGACGACCGCATCGCATCGGTTGCCCGCCAATTCGATGATTTCAAGCATGCCGAAGAACAAGGCGCCATTCGTACAGCCGACACCCTGCCCGAATTGGCCGCTAAGCTGGGCCTGCCTGCCGATGCGCTGCAAGACACGGTCGAGAGCCTGCCTCACGCCGGGACAGACCAATTCGGCCGTCACTTCGATAAACCGCCCCTTGCCCCGCCCTATTGCGGCGTGCGCGTCACGGGCGCTCTGTTTCACACGCAAGGCGGTCTGCAAACCACTGAGAAAGCTCAGGTCGTCCACGCAGATGGCCGTCTCTTTCCCAACCTTTTCGCCTGTGGTGGAGCAGCTTGCGGAGTATCTGGCTCGGGCGGTAGCGGCTATCTATCGGGCAACGGGCTGCTTGCGGCCGTGGCTTTGGGGCGTATGGCCGGGCAAGCCTGAGGCCTTGCTCATTCATCTGCCGCCCGGTACGCGGCCGGCACCACTCTGCAATCCATACCGGGTATGTGACGCGTCAGCCCGTCATGGACGGACACGCGCCCATTATCCGTAAGGCGATTTCTGCTTTGGCGAACACTCGTCTGAAACGGAAAATGGCGCGCCTCCGGTGGGAAGCGCGCCATTTTTGTGAGTTAGTTCGGGCCGTATCACTCGGCCGGCGTGTCTTTCGCCTGGCGTTTGATCGGGGCCCAGAGGCGCTTGTTCGTCAGATAGAGAAGCACGGACAGCACCGTCAGGAACAGAACCGCCGTGAAGCCCACTTCCTTGCGCGCATTCAGCTTGGGCTCTGCTGTCCACATCAGGAAGGCGGCCACATCTTTTGACATCGCCTCAAGGTCATTCGGTGAGCCGTCTGCATACTCAACCCAGCCATCGTCAAGCGGCGGGGCCATTGCGATCCAGCCGCTGGAAAAGGCCGTGTTCTCATAGAGGATGACGCCGGCCTCTTCCCGCTCTTCGCCGGTATATCCGGTGAGAAGCGAGGCGATGTATTCCGGCCCGCCCATCCCCTTGAAAAGCTGGTTCAGCCCAAGGCCATAGGGCCCGTGGAACCCGGCCCGCGCCTTGGCCATCAGGCTGAGGTCGGGGGCGTTCTCCAACCCGCTTTCCGGGAAATGGTCGGTGGGAACACGGGGCCTGAAATCATCGATCTCGGGATCGAAGATTTCGAACTGCTCAGAATAGGCCCTCACCTGATCCTCGGGGATCGCCGGGCCGGATTCGTCAGAAAGTGTGCGGAGCGGCACGAATTTCAGGCCGTGACATGCGGCGCAAACCTCGGTGTAGACCTGCAGGCCGCGCTGAAGTTGCATCGGGTCGTACGAGCCGAACGGGCCTTCAAACGAGAAGTCATAATTCTCGACATACCCGGCACCTCCGGCGGCAAAGGCGCCACCGGATGCCATTGTCATAACCGCTGCGGCGGCGAGAGTGAGTTTCCTCAGCATCATCATTGGTTCCTTCTCTCTCTCATTCCGCCGGATTGACCAATGTCTTGGTCCCACCGGTCTTTTCCGCGTAATGCGCCTTGAAGTCTTCCTCGATCGTGGCCGGTTGCGGCAACGGTTTCTCAATCACGCCAAGCAGCGGCAGGATTATCAGGAAGTAAGCGAACCAGTAGTAAGATGCGTAAAGCGCGATCGTGGAGTACGGCTTCTCTGCTGGCATGGCGCCTGCCCACATCAAGATGAAGAAATCCACCACCAGTAGCCAGAACCACCACTTGAACATCGGGCGATAGCGGCCCGAGCGGACCGATGAGGTATCCAGCCATGGCGCCAGGGCCATAACGGCGATAGACCCGAACATCGCCAACACACCGAAGAACTTCGCATCGATGATGCCACCGGTCAGCAGGCTGGCCAGTTGCACGATCCAAACCTCACCGTCAAAGGCCCGCAGGATCGCGTAGAATGGCAAAAAGTACCATTCGGGCACGATATGGGCCGGCGTCGCCAGGGCGTTTGCCTCGATGTAATTGTCCGGGTGGCCCAGATAATTCGGCATGAAGCCGACGATGGCAAAGAACACCACCAGAATGACGCCCAGCGCGAACAGGTCCTTCATCACGAAGTAGGGCCAGAAGGGCAGCGTATCGCGCTCGGCCTCTTCCTTCGACGTGCGGCGCACCTCAACCCCGGTGGGGTTGTTGTTGCCGGTCGTGTGGAAGGCCCAGATATGCACGATCACCAGACCGGCGATCACGAAAGGCAGCAGGTAGTGCAGCGAGAGGAAGCGGTTCAGCGTGGCGTTGTCCACCGCCGGGCCACCCAGAAGCCAGGTCTGAATGCCTTCGCCGACAAACGGGATCGCGCCGAAGAGGCCGGTGATCACGGTGGCCCCCCAGAACGACATCTGGCCCCAGGGCAGAACGTAGCCCATGAAGGCCGTACCCATCATTAGAAGATAGATCAGCATGCCGATGATCCACGTCACCTCACGCGGGGCCTTGTAAGACCCGTAATAGAGGCCGCGGAAGATATGCGCGTAGACCGCCACAAAGAACAGCGAGGCGCCGTTCTGGTGCAGGTAGCGCAGCATGTAACCGCCATTCACGTTGCGCATGATGTGTTCGACGCTGGCAAAGGCGTGATCCACATGCGGGGTGTAATGCATCACCAGAACGACGCCGGTGATGATCTGCAGCGCCAGACAGAAGGTCAGCACGATGCCCCAGATCCACATCCAGTTGAGGTTCTTGGGCGTGGGGATCATCAAGGTGTCGTACATCAGGCCGACGATCGGCAACCGCCGATGCAGCCACTTTTCACCGCCCGACTTGGGCTCGTAATGGTCGTGGGGTATTCCAGCCATATCGTTCTCCCTTATCCGAGCTTGATCGTTGTCTCGTCCAGAAACTCTGTCGTGGGCACAGGCAGGTTTTCCGGCGCGGGGCCACGGCGGATGCGGCCTGACGTATCGTAATGCGACCCGTGGCAGGGGCAGAACCAGCCGCCGAAGTCACCGGCGCCATCGCCGATTGGCACACATCCGAAATGCGTGCAGACACCCATCATGACCAGCCATTCGCCGTCTTCGCCGAAGGACCGATTCTCGTCGGCGGCATCAGCCTCGCCGTCGATATTGTCGTTGCGCGCCAGACCGTCCATCAGATCGCTCAGCTCGACCGAGCGGGCGGCCTCGATCTCTTCTTCGGTGCGCCGCCGGATGAAGACCGGTTTGCCCAGCCATTTCACCGTGATCTGCGTGCCGGGCTCAACCGCCGAGATATCGACCTGGATCGAGGCCAGCGCCTGAACATCGGCCGAGGGGTTCATCTGGTTGATCAGGGGCCAGGTCGCCGCGCCGACTGTCACCGCGCCTGCGCCTGCCGTTGCGTAATAGAGGAAATCCCTCCGAGTGCCTTCGTTGTCGTCTGCGTGGGACACAAGAGTTACTCCGTTCTGCGGCCTAGTCACGCTGGCCATGCGAAATACTGGCCGCGCCGGGCGCAGCCTTTCCGAGGGGCTATGTAGCGGGGTCGATGGGCCCCGTCCAGCGCACAATGCGGCAAAACATGCGCGCTAAAGGTCGCATGTGGCCCATTTCAGGCAGGCGGAACGGTCGCTTCCATACTGGGGCGGGCCGCGAAATCGCTATACCAGGCCGCAAGGGCGGGGCAATTGGCGCGCCAGTCCCGGTCGCCATGGCGGAAATCGATATAGCCCAGCGCGCAGGCCACGGCGATCTGGCCCATATCCAGCTTGGCGTGAAGGTGGCTCATCCATCGCGCCTCGATGGCGTCAAGGGCACGTGAAATCTTGGCCCATTGTCCCTCTGCCCAGGGTTTGTGCTGCTTGCCCTCGGGCCGCACGCGCGCCTCATAGACCATCAGGATCGCGGCATCCAGAATGCCATCCGCAGTCGCCTCAAGCGTCAACGTGTCCCAAAGCCGGGGCGCCTCCGGGTAAAGCTGACCGCCCGCGCGATCGTCAAGATAACGGCAGATGACCCGGCTGTCATAAAGTGCGGGGCCGTCGGGCCGTTCCAGCGCGGGGATCTTGCCCAGAGGGTTCTGCGCCAGCGGCATGGTGCCGCTATCCACCGGCGTACCGGCCGCCACGGCCAGATCGACATCGTCCAATTGCCCGGTCTCATGCAGGAGGACCAGAACCTTGCGCACATAAGGCGAGGTGGGGGATTGGTGAAGCTTGAGCATGGGGCTGTCCTTTGCGCGGGTCAGGGGTGGCAGTTCGGCTATAGCGTTCCGACTTTTGGCTGAAACGCAAGAGGCGGCGGTGCTGGCCATCCCCGGCACTTCCCGATAGATCACCGCCAGTATCAAGAGGAGGCCCGCCATGCGCCTGGTTTTCATGGGCACGCCCGACTTCTCGGTCCCCGCGTTGGAGGCCTTGGCAGAAGCCGGCCACGAGATCGCCGCCGTTTACGCCCAGCCGCCCAGACGCGCGGGTCGCGGCAAGAAAGACCGGCCCACACCAGTTCATGTGCGCGCCGAGGCGATGGGGCTGACCGTGCGCACCCCCAAATCCCTGCGCGACCCTCAGGCGCAGGCCGATTTCGCCGCGCTGAATGCCGATCTTGCCGTTGTGGTCGCCTATGGCCTGATCCTGCCGCAGCCGATCCTCGATGCCCCACGGCTTGGGTGCCTGAACATCCATGCGTCCCTTTTGCCGCGCTGGCGCGGGGCGGCCCCGATCCACCGCGCGATCATGGCGGGCGACACAGAGACCGGCATCTGCATCATGCAGATGGAGGCGGGGCTGGATACCGGCCCGGTGCTGTTGTGCGAAAGCACCCCCATCGGAGCGGAGGAGACGACCGGCGCGCTGCATGATCGCCTGTCCCAGATGGGCGCGCGGCTGATCGTGCGGGCCCTCGAGACGCTCGACATGCTGGTTCCGCAAAAGCAGCCCGAAACCGGCGTCACCTATGCCGACAAGATCGACAAAGCCGAGGCCGCGATCGACTGGTCGCGCCCGGCAATTGAGGTTGACCGTCAGATCCGTGGCCTGTCGCCCTTCCCCGGCGCATGGACGACCCATCGTGGCGAACGCCTGAAAGCCCTTGCCTCGCGGGTGGCTGAGGGGCAAGGTCGGCCCGGAGAGGTGCTGGACAACCAGCTGACGATTGCCTGCGGGCAAGGGGCATTGCAATTGACGCGGGCCCAGCGCGCGGGGCGAGAGGCGCAGGAGACCGACGCGTTTCTGCGTGGGCATCCCATTACGCCCGGCGACATTCTGGGAGACTAGGCCATGTATTTCGCGCTGTTCGGAACGATCGTCCTTGCCGGGATCATCGGCTACGCATCCGAGAGGATGGCCTTCACCCATAACGGCATCATCCCCTCGATGATCATCTGCATCGGCGGGGCGATCCTGTTCTTCTTCGTGCGCGTGATGTTCGGCGTCAGTTTCGGCACCCACGGGATGAATGCGATCGTTTCATCGATCGGCGCGCTGATCATCGTGCCGACCCATTACCGCAAGCGTTAGGAAATCCGCCCATGCCCGTCATCGCCCTCATCATCATCGGTGCCGCCGCCGGCTTCATCGCCACCCGGCTGATGCGCCTCGACACCAATGTGGTGGTCACGATCGCCATCGGCATCTTCGGCGCCCTGATCGGCGGACTGATCCTGAGAACCATCCTGACCGTCGGTAGCTGGATGGCCGGCTTCGTCGGCGCCGTCCTGGGCGCCATGCTGCTGATCTGGCTCTGGCGGCTTTACTGGCCCCATCGTTGAGGCAACGCGCTCCATCCGCAGAATTCGCTTCGAAGAGCATCGGAGGCGTATTGCTTCGAAGGCGTTTCTGAAAGCCTGTCTGGATTGACGTCAGGCAACAACAGCAGATCTGCGCCAAATGCCGGGTCCGACGGGCAAGGCCGCTTTGAAGCTGCACCGAAGATCCAGAATTGGTCGGAGTGAGAGGATTCGAACCTCCGACCCCCTGCTCCCGAAGCAGGTGCGCTACCAGGCTGCGCTACACTCCGACCGTGACGGGCGGATTACTGCCTTGGGGGCCGTTTTGCAAGGGTCAATCGCGGTGTTTGCCGCGGCGCCAGATCATCGGACCGACGCGCAGCGAAGTGCCTGTCTCGGGCCGTGACCGGGTGCGCAGGACGGGGGTCGTGCTGGAGGTGCCGGTGCTGCTTTCGCGCAGGACGATGTAGACGCCGCTGGCGATGATGATGCCAGCGCCGATTGCGGTGGGCAGATCGGGGCGTTCTCCGAACAGGAAATAGCCATAGGCGGTCGCCCAGAGGATCTGGGAATACTGCATCGGGGCGACGATCACGGCTTCGGCCCGGCGATAGGCCGAGATCACGCAAAGCGTCGCGACCAGCGCCATGGCCGAAATCAAGGCGAGGCCCGCGAAGTGCAGAAGCGGCATGGGCTTGTAGACGAACGGCAGCGCGGCGCCCATGCAGACGAAGTTGGCCAGCATCGGATAGAGCAGAAGGACGGCGCTGCGTTCGTCATGGCCGATCTTGCGCACGATGATTGAGGCAAATGCGCCGGAAACGGCTGCCGTCATCGCGGCTAGATGGCCCAGCCCAAGCTCAACCTGGCCCGGGCGGAGCACGACAATCACCCCGATCAGCCCTACGATCACCGCCGCCCAACGCCGAAGGCGCACCGTTTCCCCCAGGATCGGGATGGCTAGGATTGTGATCAGAAGTGGCGAGGCGAAGAGAATCGCGTAGGTCTGCGCCAGCGGCAGTGTTGAAAACGCGTAGAAGGCACAAACGCCGGTGATCACCGCCGCGCCAGTGCGCAGTGCCGTCCACCAGGGATGTTTGGGGCGCAAGTTTCCGTCGGTCTGATCGCCGATCAGCATCAGCGTGACCAGCGGAAAGCCCATCAGCACCGAGAAGAAAACGATCTGAAAGGGTGAATACTGACCGCCGAGAAACTTCACCACCACATCATGGGTGGCGAAGATCCCGAAGGCCAACAGCGCCAATAGGGCGCCTTTCGCGTTTGATCCGGACGATGCACTCATCGTCCGGCATGTGCCACTAAGCGCGACGTCCTGTGAAGAGGTTCTTCAGCGCAATCAGCGGAATAAGGGCCACAAACCAGAATTTTTTCAGAAAAAGCAGCGCAACTGCCAAAAATCCAGTCTTTGTCAGAACCTTGCCGGCGATCAGACCGCCAATGCCGACGGCGGCAACCTTGTCCATGGACGGGTTGAAATCGGCGTAGCGGTTGCCTTCGGTGAACGTGACCATGTTCAGGACCGACGGCAGGGCGGCCTCAACCTCGTCCAAGGCGCCGATATCGGCGATGAAGTTCAGGTTCAGCACGCCTTTGCGGCCCAGGGCGCGGATATTGTAGTTCAGCGTATTGGTCTCATCGCCCTGAAAGGCCAGCTCCTTGGCCCAATAAAGCTGGCGTCCGACCTGGTCGTAACGCGGCTCGGCCGCCCAACCGACAAGTTCGATCGTGGGATAGCCGTTGTCGCGGCGCCAGCCGTTCTCGGCCCGCGTGTCCGACTGCATTTCGCGCAGCAAGGCGGCATAATCGTAGCCCGCCGCATCATCATCGGCGACATAGCCGATGTCCTCGAAATAGATCTCAATGCCCCAATTGTCCGAATCAAGCGGGGTGTATTCGGCCGGAAAGAGCATGCCCAGCGTATCGGGCGAGGGCGGGTTGCCCCAAAGCGTCGACAGCACGTAATTGGCGTCTTTTGCGTTCAGGAAATAGAAGTTCTCACCCACATCAAGCTGCGCCATCCCGCGGCCGATCGTGATCATACCTTGCTGATAATCCAGAGATTCAAGCGCTTCCACAGCTTCGGGATGCATGCCCTTCTGCGCCCTTGGAAACATCTCGGAAAATGGTTTTGCCGCCACCGCGCCAGCGGTCAGCGCCAGCGCCGCACAGGCGGCCCCAATAGCGAATTTCATCTCATTGTCCCTCAGTTATTGGTGCGACATTCCGTCCGCCGCACCGCAGCCTGTCACAGGAAAAAGGCCAAGTCATGGTTATAAATGACTTGGCCGGAGGCTGTGCTGTTGCAAGCGGGCCTCAGATTTTCAGAGCCTCCGCAGGCGCCAGCACATCAAGACCGAGGGCCGTTCCCACGGCATCATAGGTCAGGTGGCCCGCATGCACGTTCAGCCCGGCCAGCAGGTGCGGATCGTCGGCGCAGGCCTGTTTCCACCCCTTGTCGGCAATGGCCAGCATGAAGGGCATCGTGGCATTGCCGAGTGCCAGGGTCGAGGTTCGCGCGACGGCACCGGGCATGTTGGCGACGCAGTAATGCATGATGCCATCGACCTCATAAATCGGGTCCTGATGGGTTGTCGCCTTTGAGGTTTCAAAGCAACCGCCCTGGTCGATCGCCACATCCACAAGCGCCGCGCCGGGTTTCAGTTCGCTCAGCTGCGCCTTTGAGAGCAGCTTGGGGGCCGCCGCACCGGGGATCAGGACAGCGCCGATGATCATGTCGGACTGGCGGGCCAGTTCGATGGTGTTGGCGGCCGAGGCGAAGGTATTCTTGAAGGTGCCGCCGAAGACATCATCGAGATAGCGCAAGCGGGGGATCGACCGGTCGATCACAGTGACATCCGCCCCCATGCCCGCAGCAATGCGCGCCGCATGGGTGCCCACCACGCCGCCGCCGATGACCAAAACACGGGCCGGGCCGACACCGGGCACGCCGCCCATCAGCACGCCACGTCCGCCATTGGCCTTCTGCAATGTCCAGGCGCCGACCTGCGGGGCCAGTCGCCCCGCAACCTCGGACATCGGCGCCAGCAATGGCAGGCCACCGCTGCGATCGGTCACCGTCTCATACGCGATGCAGGTGGCGCCCGAGGCGATCAGGTCTTTCGTCTGCTCGGGGTCCGGGGCGAGGTGGAGGTAGGTGAACAGGATCTGCCCCTCGCGCAGCATCTGGCGCTCTGGCGCCTGAGGCTCCTTCACCTTGACGATCATATCGGCAGCGTCGAACACCTCTTTCGCCGTGCCGATGATCTTGGCGCCGACAGCGGTGTAATCGGCATCGGGGAAACCGGCGCCAAGGCCTGCCTTGGTCTCAATGAGGACTTCATGGCCATGGGCCACCGCCTCGGCCGCCGCGCTGGGCGTGATGCCGACGCGAAATTCCTGTGGCTTGATCTCTTTCGGGCAACCGATCTTCATCTTGGGGGTCCTCCTGCTGTTCGCCCAGTATTGCGCAAGGAGCGGAGGAAAGGATTGAAAAGACAGGTGGTCTGGCGCGGATATTTTGATAGAATCTGCGGCATAGTGTCGATCTCATCGAAGGATATTGCGTCAATATGGATATAGACGCGACGGATCGCCGGCTTCTGATGGCGTTGCAAAAGCGCGGGCGGATGACCAATGCCGAACTGGCCGAAGGGGTGAACCTGTCGCCCTCGGCCTGTCACCGCCGGGTGCAGCGGCTTGAGGCCGAGGGTTACATCGCCGATTACGTGGCCCTGTTGAATGCCCGCAAGTTGGGCCGGCCCACGACGGTCTTTGTCGAGATCACGCTCTCGGGCCAGGCCGACGAGGTGCTGGAGGCGTTCGAGCGTGAGGTGCGCCGCGTGCCCGATGTGCTGGAATGCCACCTGATGGCGGGCACGGCCGATTACCTCCTGAAGGTCGTGGCCGAAGACACCGACGACTTCGCCCGCATCCACCGGCAATACCTGGCGCGCCTGCCGGGTGTGGCCCAAATGCATTCCAGCTTCGCGCTGAGGACAGTGTTCAAAACGACCGCACTGCCGGTGTAGGGCGGGGTGGCTGCTACGCGGCGGCGCAAGCCGTCGGTCGGCTGAGTGGTACTTTTTCTACACCGTGCCGGGACCGGCCTATGGTCCTGATCGCTCTTGCGCGGTCTCACTTGGCAACCGACAGGTGGCGCCCTCCGTCGACTGGAATGATCGCCCCCGTGACAACAGGTGTCAGCATAAGCGCGACCGCAAAACGGCCCAATTCAATCGGCTCGACGATCCGGCCGATCACGGTTCTCTTACTCTCGGAGCGCCGAAGCTCATCACGCTCTTCATCCGTCATGTCGGCCCAGAGGTCGGAATCTATGAAGCCGGGGCGGATGACGTTGCATCTGATCGGCGCGAGCGAGACGGCGGCAACCTGGGCCATCGCTTCCATCGCCCTGAAGGCCGTATGAACATGCCCCGCCTTGTCGTCGATTACCTGGGAGTATCCGCCAGTGATCAAAGTGATCGAACCGTCCTGATCGATGCGATCCCTAGCGTGCCAGATACAGCGGTGCGTGCCCCAGACCTTGCCCTGCATGAATCGGTCTGCCTCGTCGGGTGGGGTCTCGCTGAAGCTGGAGCGCCCTACCGCTCTGGCCGTCGTAGATGTCGATGGCCTCTCCCCGGCATCCAAGCTGGTCGGCCGCCTGATTTGCCTTCGCCTGAGACCGTGACGTCACAATGACATCGGCCCCAAGTTCCAAAGCCGCTTGAGCGACCCCGCGCCCCATGCCGCCAGCGCCACCGATACAAACAACGACCTTGCCATCCATCCTCATGTGCAAACCCTCCGTTTAGCCTCTCGCGTAGTGGAAAAGACTGGGCGGGTAAGGTAGCGGCCCGAAGCAGTTGGCGAGCCGCTGCTGCTCAGCCCCGCAGACCAGTTTCTTCCAACAACCCAAGGCGTTTAGCCTCATAGTAATAGCCGCGCGCGTACCACATCACGGCGTCGTCGCGGTCGCCGCCGGAGACGAGCCAGGCACCGCGCAGGTACTTGACCGCGTAGCGCAGGTTGGTCTCGGCATCGAGCAATTCCTCGGGTGGGCCGCGATGGCCCATGGTACGGGCGGTTTGCGGGTGGATCTGCATCAGACCCCAATAGGGTCCATTGCGGGCGGCAGGGTTGTAGGTGCTTTCGCGCTGAACCACACGGTGCACGAGGTCTTCGGGCACATCGTAGAGGTCGGCATATTGGGCAATGAGGTGGTTGATTTCCGGCGGACCGTCTGCATTTCTTGCCCGCGAAGGCTCATCCCGTCGCCCGCAGGCTGCAAGAGTCAAAAGCGCGCCTGCCAGCAGGGTGCGGCGATGCAAGGGGATCATTTCGGGCCTCCTCTAATGTGCCGCTGATTAGCATTGCGATACCTGCCGGGCCAGTCGGGCACAAAGGTATCGGCGAAAGACTGCCCTCAAACGACAAACCCCCGGGCATTCGCCACGGGGGTTCACGTTGAGTCGAATTCTCGATCCGACCCGTTCGCACATCTACAGAGCGCTTAAAGCGCGCCTTCGCGCTGGGCCTTTTTGCGGGCCAGCTTGCGGGCACGGCGAATGGCCTCGGCCTTTTCGCGGGCACGCTTTTCCGAGGGCTTCTCGAAATGCTGCTTAAGCTTCATCTCACGGAAAACACCTTCGCGCTGAAGTTTCTTCTTCAGAGCCCGGAGCGCCTGATCGACGTTGTTATCGCGAACACTTACCTGCATGTGGTTGTCACCACCTTCCTAAGTTAGAGTTGCAAGAGATTGCAGGAAGTGGCCGTATAGCAAAGCGCACCTACCTTGTCTAGCAAGGACATGCCAAGGAGAGTTTGATGACCGATCAGCCCGTTGACGACCTGAAAGACCAATTGCTGGACGCCGCGCTGACCCATGTGCCGTTCGATGGCTGGAGTCCGGCAACCTTCCGCGCGGCTATCGAGGATACCGGCGCCGACCCGGCCTTGGCGCAGGCCGTGTGCCCCCGTGGCGCGGTCGATCTGGCGATTGCGTTTCACAAGCGCGGCGATGCCGCAATGGTCCAGCGGCTGCGCAGCGAGCCCCTGCAAGATATGCGCTTTCGCGACCGGATCGCAGCCGGCGTGCGGTTCCGCCTGGAAGCGGTGGAAGATCGCGAGGCCGTGCGGCGCGGTACCGCGCTTTTTGCTCTGCCGCCTTATGCGGCGGACGGCGCCAAGCTGATCTGGGGAACGGCCGATCTGATCTGGACCACGCTTGGTGACACCTCCGACGATATCAACTGGTACACCAAGCGGGCGACCCTATCGGCGGTCTATGGCTCAACCGTGCTGTTTTGGCTGGGCGATGACAGCCTTGGCCACCTAGCGACATGGGACTTCCTCGACCGGCGGATCGACAATGTGATGCAGTTCGAGAAGGTAAAGGCGCAGGTGAACGACAACCCGGTATTGAAGCAGCTTCTTGCGGGCCCGAACTGGGCCTTGTCGAAGGTGCGGGCACCGGCGCGCATGCCTGACATCCGCATGCCGGGCAACTGGACCGCTCGCCGGTGAGCCTGCCTGAAACGATGCGCGCGGTTCAGATCTCGGCCCCGGGCGGGCCCGAAGTTCTGGTGCCAGCAACACTGCCCGTGCCGCGCCCCGGCCCGGGGCAGATCCTGATCCGCGTGGCCTATGCCGGCGTGAACCGCCCGGACGCCTTGCAACGCGCCGGGCTCTATGCACCGCCGCCGACCGCCTCGCCCTTACCGGGGCTTGAGGCCTCGGGCAAGGTTGTTGCCTTAGGCGAAGGCGTCAGCCGCTGGGCGGTAGGAGATCAGGTCTGCGCGCTTCTACCCGGTGGCGGATATGCGGACTACGTGGTGACACCTGCGGCGCATGCTCTGCCGGTGCCCAACGGCATGGAGCTGCGTGAAGCGGCCTGTCTGCCCGAGACATTCTTCACCGTCTGGACCAATGTGTTCATGCGCGGCGCGCTGCAAGCGGGAGAGCGGTTTTTGGTCCATGGCGGGTCTTCCGGGATCGGGACCACCGCAATCCAACTGGCGCGGGCCTTTGGCGCGCGGGTTTTCACCACGGCGGGGTCTTCGGCGAAATGCGGGGCCTGCATGGCACTGGGTGCCGAGCGGGCGATGAACTATCGCGAGGAGGATTTTGTTGAGGTGCTGCGCGGCGAAGGGGGGGCCAACCTGATCCTCGACATGGTCGGCGGATCGTACCTGCCGCGCAACGTCAAGGCGCTGGCCGATGACGGCCGCCTGGTGCAGATCGCGTTTCTGACCGGGCCGAAGGTCGAACTGAACTTCGCCGAGGTGATGATGCGGCGCCTGACGATCACAGGCTCAACCCTGCGCCCTCAATCGGACCTGGCCAAAGCGCGGATCGCCGAGGCATTGGAGGCGCAGGTCTGGCCCTTGCTTGCGTCTGGCAGTGTATCGCCTGTGATGGACAGCGAATTTCCACTGGATGACGCCGCCGGGGCCCATACCAGAATGGAAAGCTCGGACCATATCGGCAAGATCGTTCTGAAAGTCACCTGACGCGAAATCCCAAAAATCTGCCTCAGGTTTTTGATTTCAAGACAGGTGCAACGCATTGAACTCAGGCGGCGCGGCGCTGCCCCTCGGAAAACGCCGCCCGCCTTGGTTCAGCCTGACACCACCGACCTGGGTTTCAGTCGGTACCCGGTCGGCTTTCCCTCAGTTCAGCAGCCCCGCATGGCGCAGGCCCGCATCGATCTGGGCCTTGGTCTCGTCCATCAGGCCGGTCAGGGGCAGGCGGACCTCGTCAGAGCACAGCCCCAGCCGCGACATCGCGTATTTTGCGCCGGCTAGGCCAGGCTCAACGAAGATCGACATGTGCAGCGGCATCAGCCGGTCGAGATGGGCCAGCGCCTTGCCGTAATCGCCCGCTAGCGTCGCCTCCTGAAACTCGGCGCAAAGCCGGGGCGCCACATTGCCGGTGACCGAGATGCACCCCCGCCCGCCATGGGCGTTGAACCCCAGCGCGGTTGCATCCTCGCCCGAGAGCTGGATGAAATCCTCACCGCAGGTAATGCGCTGCTTGGGCACGCGGCTGAGGTCGCCGGTCGCGTCCTTCACCCCCACCACGCGGGGCAGCTTGGCCAACTCGCCCATCGTTTCAGGACTCATGTCGATGACCGACCGGGGCGGAATGTTGTAGATGATGATCGGCAGCGCGCAGGCCTCGTGGATCGCCTTGTAATGGGCGATCAGGCCGCGCTGGGTAGGCTTGTTGTAATAGGGCGTGACGACCAGAATGCCGTCGGCGCCCACCTTTTCCGCGTGTTGGGCAAAGCGCACCGCCTCGATCGTGTTGTTCGAGCCCGCACCCGCGATCACCGGTATCCGGCCCGCAACGGTTGCCACCACGGCCTCGACCACGGCCTCGTGTTCCTCATGGCTCAGCGTCGGGCTTTCGCCCGTGGTTCCCACCGGTGCCAGACCGTGGCTGCCTTCGGCGATATGCCACTCAACCAGCTTTTTCAGCGTGTCAAAGTCCACCTGGCCGTTCTTCAACGGCGTGACCAGGGCAGGGATCGACCCTTTGAACATGACACGGCCTCCTTCTCTTGCGAGGGCCCTGTGAATCGGCCCCGGTGATTGCGCGCGGACCCTAGCCGCCACACGGGCCATTGCCAAGTTTGTGTGTTGCGGCCCGGGCTGCCTGCGCTACCATGACCCTTTGCCACGATCCTGCTGGAGCCGCCATGCCCCGCGCTACCTTTCTGTCTGCCCTTGTTGCCGCGATGCTTGCCTTCGCGCCGGGCCATGCTGCCTCTGACGGTGTGGCCGTGAAGGCGGCGCTGGCGGCCGCGGGGGCTGGCCAATGGGACGACGCCAAGGCCGCGGCCGAGCCGGCGGGGCAGGTCGCCGTCGATCTGGTGGAATGGCACCGCCTGCGCGACGGGGTTGGCGATTGGGCCGATTATCAGGCGTTTCTACAGCGCCGCCCCGATTGGCCGGGGCTTGCTCTGCTGGCCGAGCGGGGTGAGGCGAATATCCCCGACGGTGCGTCGCCGGACGCGGTCCTGGCCTATTTCCAGACCCGCCAACCTGAAACCGGCCGGGGCCTGTTGCGCCTGGCCGAGGCCTATGAAGCGAAGGGCCAGAATGGCGACGCAGAGGCGATGGTGGTCGCCGGCTGGCGGACGCTGCTGTTGCGCCGCGCCGATCAGGAAGCCTTGCTCAGCAAATATGGCGAGCTGCTGAAACCGCATCACGAAGCGCGGCTCGACATACTGCTGTGGCGCGGTGCCTCGATCAATGCGCGCGCCATGTTGCCGCTTTTGTCCGAGGATTACACCAAACTGGCCGAGGCCCGTATCGGCCTGCGGGAGCGGGTGAACGGCGTCGATGCGCTGATCGAGGCCGTGCCCGAGGCGCTGGCCGATGACCCCGGTCTGGCCTTCGAGCGTTTCAACTGGCGCGCCCGGCGCGGCTTGAACGAGACCGCCATCGAACTGGCGCTCGAGCGCAGCACATCGGCCGAAGCGCTGGGCCAGCCCGACCGTTGGGCGTCTTGGCGGGCGATCCTGGCGCGCTGGCTGATGCGCCAGGGCGAGGCCGAAGAGGCCTATCAGCTTGCCTCGCAGCATTTCCTGATCGAAGGCTCCAGCTACGCCGATCTGGAATGGCTCTCGGGCTTCATCGCGCTGCGGCTTTTGGATGATCCCGCCCGCGCGCTGGGCCATTTCCGGGTCTTTCGCATCGCTGTGGCCACACCGATCAGCCTGGGCCGCGCCGGATATTGGGAGGGCCGCGCGCTTGAGGCGATGGGCAATGCCGAGGGGGCCAAGGCGGCCTATGAATTCGGTGCCGAATACCAGACCTCGTTCTATGGCCTTCTGGCCGCCGAAAAGGCGGGCCTGCCGATGGATGGCGTCTTGGCCACGGGCGGCCCGGCTTTCCCCGATCCGGCGACGGCGGGCTTCGCGGGCTCATCCGTGCTTGAGGCGGCTCTTTTGCTGCAAAAGGCCGAGGACCGGCTGCTCTTCACGCGCTTCATGCTGCATCTGGCCGAGGCGCTGACCCCCACGGAACTGGGGCAATTGTCCGAAATTGCCCTGGCGCTCGACGAACCCTACGCCGCGGTCAAGATCGCCAAACAGGCCGCCGGCCAGAACGTCATCCTGCCGCGCGCCTACTTTCCGATCACCGATCTTGAAGGGGTTGAGCTGGGGGTGCCGACCGAGTTGGCCCTCTCGATCGCGCGGCGCGAGAGCGAGTTCAACCCGTCCGTGATCAGCAGCGCCGGTGCGCGCGGCCTGATGCAGGTGATGCCCGCCACGGCCCAGGACATGGCCCGGGAACTTGGCCTTGAGTATTCCCGCGCCCGCCTGACCACCGATCCTGCCTATAACGTGCAACTGGGCGCGGGCTACCTGGCCAACCTGATCGACCAGTTCGGGCCCAACATGGTCATGGTCGCGGCAGGCTATAATGCGGGCCCCTCGCGCCCCCGCCGCTGGGCAAGCGAACGCGGTCACCCGGCCGCCGAAGATGTCGACGTGATCGACTGGATCGAGATGATCCCCTTCAACGAAACCCGCAATTACGTGATGCGCGTCACCGAAAGCATCCCCATCTACCGCGCCCGCCTTAGAGGCCAGACAGCGCCGATCAGGTTGTCGGAAGAGCTGAAAGCCCGATAGCAGCCAAGTCAGGCGGGGATACTGAATATGATCGACTGTTACCCTCACTGACCCCCCGTCGGCGTTCTGACGGCGGTGGCCTGGTCGCGGGCACGAATGCTATGCTTATCTCGACGCTCTAAAGTTGGTGTCGTCCAGCACGGAGAGGGAGGGACCGTATGAGCACGAACAAAACCACTGCGACCAAGGCCGATCCGGCCGGGTTTCTTGCAAACGTCACGCCCGACGCGAAGCGGGCCGATGCCGCGGCCTTGGACGCGTTGTTTCGGGATGTGACCGGTTGGCAGCCGCGCCTGTGGGGGCCGTCGATGATCGGCTATGGGCGCTATCATTACCGCTATGCCAGCGGGCGCGAGGGTGATTTTCTGGCCACGGGCTTTGCGCCGCGGGCGCATGGGTTTTCGATCTACATAATGCCCGGCTACGCGGATTTCGGTGATCTCTTGGCGAAGATCGGAAAACACAAGATGGGCAAGTCCTGTCTTGAGGTCCGCAAGCTGGCTGATATCGATCAGGCGGTGCTGCGCCAGCTGATCGAGGCTGGGCTGGAGCGCTTGCGCACCATGTGGCCGGTCACACCGGAATAGGCGTCAGGACGCAATCGGGTAACAAGCGCTCGGCATCTTCGGCCGAGCAGAGCTCGGTGCCTGCGGTCATTACGGCAGCACTTGAGGCCGCGACGCCCCGGCGCAGCGCCTGATCGGGCGACAGGCCGCTGGCAAGTGCCAGGGTGAAGCCCGCGACAAAGCTGTCGCCCGCGCCGACCCGGCTGACCATCTTGACCTTGGGCGCCGCGCAGGCCAGCCGCAGGCCTTCCCCCACTAGGATCGAGCCTTCACCGCCACGTGCCAGGATCACCATCCGCGCCACGCCGCGTTCGACCAGCCCGGCGGCAAAGGCCGCGCTATCGGTGGCATCGGGCAGCGGGTGGCCTGCCAGGGTTTGCGCCTCGTCCTGGTTCATGCGCAAAACATGGGCGCCCGGCCCCGGCTCGGCCATGAACCCCTCAAGGGGCGCGCCTCCGGTATCGACGACCAGATGCGCGCCGCGGTCGGCGCAAAGCTGGGCAAACCGGGCGGGGACGTCATTGGTCAGACCCGGGGGCTGGCTACCGCTGAGCACGCAATAGGCCCCGGTCGACAGCGCGCCGCCCAGCATCTTCAGCGACGTGATGATATCGGCCTCGGTCCACGAGGGGCCGGGCAGCATAAAGCGATATTGCGCGCCGTTCGTCGTATCGGCCACGGAAAGACTGATCCGCGTGTCGCCCGGCGCGGCCAGCAATCCGGTCAGAACGCCCTCTTCGGCCAGCAGAGCCAACAATTGCGCCCCTGTCGCGCCTCCGGCGGCGACCAGGGCGAAGGCCTCGCCCCCCAGCCGCTTAACAGCGCGGGCGACATTGATGCCACCTCCGCCAGGGTCGGTGCGCGGGGGGGTGCAGCGCAGCTTTTCACCGGCGCTGACCTCAGGCGTATCGGTCGCCAGATCAAGGGCGGGGTTGAGTGTGATGGTCAGAATTGAGGTCATCGGCGCATCCTCTCAACAGGTTTTCGCACCGCAGATTGCCAGCGAACGCCACGAGATTCCAGACGGGTTCTGACCGGTGCTTCCGCGGCTTTTTGGCGGCCGGTCAGGCTGCGTTGCAGGGCGTTGGCCGCGAAAATATCTCTGGCCCTCTGGAAATCGCCGTTGGATGGTGCATTGTGCACCTGGTGCCGTTGCCAGTTTTTCAGTCACAAGCTTTTTTCGTGGGCCTTGCCAGTCTTTGGACCGTAGAAAAAGCTTGAAGTTGATAAGTTTCAGGCACACACTTTTTAAGTATATAATATCTGATGGCGGGGGGCCTCTGGCTGTGAATCGCTATCGACAGCTGGGGAGATGACAATGAGACGGACATTTTTGCTTGCGATGCTGGGCGCAACTTGCCTGTCGGGGGCTGCTATGGCCGACGATGGCAAGTTGAAGATCGGCTTGATCTATTCGCTTTCCGGGCCTGCGGCGGCCCTGGGCGATCAGGCCCGAAACGGATTTCTGCTGGCCGCCGAACAAATTGGCGACATGGGCGGCATGGAAACCGAGATCATCGTGGTTGATGATGAACGCAAGCCCGATCTGGCCGCCAGCCGGGCGCGCGAACTGGTTGAGCGGGATGAGGTTGATTTTGTGGTCGGCCCAATTTTCTCAAACGTCCTGATCGCCATCCACAAGCCCGTTACCGAAAGTGGCGCGATCCTAATCAGCTCGAATGCCGGAACCTCGAACTTTGCCGGTGAGGAATGTCATCCGAACTTCTTCGTGACCTCGTATCAGAATGATCAGAACCACGAAGTTATGGGGGCCTACGCGCAGAGCCAGGGCTTTGACAACGTCTTCCTCATGGCGCCGAATTATCAGGCGGGCATCGACAGTCTGAATGGTTTCAAACGGTCCTATACCGGCGGTGTCGCCAGCGAGATTTTCACCGAGCTTGGGCAGCTGGATTTCTCGTCCGAGCTGGGGCAGATCGCCGCGTTTCAACCTGATGCGGTTTTCACCTTCATGCCGGGTGGCATGGGCGTGAACCTGGTCAAGCAATACACGCAAGCCGGCCTGACCGAGATCCCGTTCCTGTCGGCCTTCACGGTTGATGAGACCACCCTGCCGGCCACGCAGGATGCCGCCGTCGGCTTCCTCGGCGGCGCGACCTGGGCGCCGGATATGGACAATGATGCCAACCGCGCCTTCGTGTCGGCCTACGAGGCCAAATACGACCACGTTCCAGGTACCTATGCCATGCAGGCCTATGACGCCGCGCAACTGATCGATTCGGCCGTGCGCGCGGTGAACGGAAACCTCGGGGATAAGGATGCCCTCCGCGCGGCCTTGCGCGCTGCTGATTTTGAAAGCCCGCGGGGCGATTTCTCTTTCGGGAACAACCAGTACCCGATCCAGGATTTCTATCTGGTGCAGGCGGTCAAACGTGAGGACGGCAAATTCCAGACCTCGATCGTCGAGAAGATCTTCGAGGATTATCAGGACAACTACGCAGCCCTGTGTTCGATGGAGTGACCTGAGGCGATTGGCCCGGATCCGAGGCGCGGGGACGCAATGACCAATCTGTTCATTTTGCAGCTGCTGAACGGGCTTCAGTTCGGTGTGTTGCTGTTTCTGATCGCGGCCGGGCTGACGCTGGTCTTCGGGATCATGGATTTCGTGAACCTCGCCCACGGGGTTCTCTACATGGTAGGCGCCTATCTGATGGCGACGTTCGTCGCGATGACAGGCAGCTTCACCCTGGGCATGCTGCTGGCCATCCCGGCGGCCTTGGTCTTCGGATTGCTGGTTGAATATCTGGTGATCCGAAAACTCTATCACCGATCGCATCTCGATCAGGTGCTGGCCACTTTCGGGCTGGTCATGATCGTCAGCGAGGGGGTCAAGATCATCTGGGGCAGCGCGCCCTTGTCCGTGCCGGTGCCAGAATTGCTGTCAGGCTCAATCGCGCTGGTCGGGCCGCTGCAATACCCCGTCTACCGGCTGGCGATCATCGCGACGGGGCTGCTGGCGGCGCTGATGCTTTATCTTCTGGTCAACCACACCCGTATCGGGATGCTGCTGAGGGCCGGGGCCACCAATCAGCGGATGGTCGCGGCCCTGGGCGTGAATATCACCCGGCTCTTCACCATGATCTTCGCCTTCGGTGTGATGCTGGCCTGCTTTGCGGGCGCCATGGTCGCGCCGATCCTGTCGGTGGATACTGGCATGGGTGAGAGCGTTCTGATCCTGACTTTCGTGGTGATCGTCATCGGTGGCATCGGGTCGATCCGAGGGGCGTTTCTGGGCGCGTTGCTGGTGGCGATGGTCGATACGCTGGGGCGCACCTTTGGGCCTATCCTCCTCAGGATGGTGATGGATTCCTCAGATGCCTCGCAGGTTGGCCGTACATTGGCGCCGATGCTGGTCTATATCCTGATGGCCGCGATCCTCTTCGCGAAACCCGATGGGCTGTTCGGGCGCAAAACGACATGAGCGTTGCCGAACAGCCGATGCCACGCGCGCGCATGCTGGGCCGTACCAAGGCCGCTTGGGTGATCTTCGCGCTGGCGGCCCTTCTGCCCGCTTTCGCGGCGCTGACCAATGATCCATTCCTGACGGTGATCGGCACGCGCATTCTGGCCTTTGCCATCGCCGCGATGGCACTGGATCTGATCCTGGGCTACGGCGCGATGGTCTCGTTCGGGCATGCGGCCTATATCGGGTTCGGCGCCTATTCGGTGGCCATCCTCTCGCGATACGGGATCACTGATATCTCGCTGCATATCCTGGCGGCCATGGCGGTGTCGGCGGTCTTCGCGACAATCACCGGCGCGATTTCAATCAGAACGCGCGGCATCTATTTCATCATGATCACGCTGGCCTTCGGGCAGATGGCCTATTTCTTCTTCGTCTCGCTGTCGGCTTTCGGCGGGGATGACGGCACGACGCTGGCCGATCGGTCGACCTTCTTCGGCACGCGTTTTCTGGAAAGCGATCTCAGCCTTTACTACGTCACGCTGGCCATTCTGATCGGCCTCTTCCTGCTGGCCAGCCGCCTTGTTATGTCGCGCTTTGGCCGGGTTCTGACCGGCACGCGTGAAAACATGACCCGGATGGAGGCGGTGGGCTTTCGGCCCTTCCGCTATCAACTGACGGCCTTCGTCATCTCGGGCTGCATGACCTCGATCGCGGGCGTGATCCTGGCCAACCAGGCCGAGTTCATCTCGCCCGCCTTCATGTCGTGGCATATCTCGGGCGAGCTGATCGTGATGGTCGTTTTGGGCGGCATCGGCAACCTGACAGGCGCCATCGGCGGCGCGGTCATCGCGCTGCTTCTGGAGGAGATCATCGGGATCTTCACCCATCACTGGAAGCTCTATTTCGGGATCATCCTGATCCTGGTCGTGCTCTATTCACCGGGGGGTGTGTCCGGTCTGGTCGAACGCATCCGGGGCCCGCGCAAATGAGTATGCTGTCGGTGCGGAATTTGAAGAAGGCCTATGGCGCGCTGAAGGTGACCGACGACCTGTCGTTGGATGTGGAGCCTGGCGAATTGCACGCCATCATCGGCCCGAACGGCGCGGGCAAGACGACGTTGATCACGCAATTGTCCGGTCAGTCCCGCCCGGATTCGGGGCAGATCCTGTTCGAGGGGCGCGATATCACCCGCCTTGGCATGGCTGAACGGGTGCATCTGGGTCTCGCCCGGTCGTTTCAGATTACCTCGATCCTGCCGGGCTTCACGGTGCTTGAGAATGTGGCGCTGGCCGTGCAGGCCAAGGACGGCTCAAGCTTTCGCTTCTTCGCCCCCGTGGCGCGGGAAGAGGTGTTGAACAAGGCGGCGATGCACAAGCTGCGGGATGTCGGCCTGGCCGACCGGGCGCATCTGAAGGCCAGCGCGCTGTCGCATGGCGACCATCGTCGGCTGGAACTGGCCATCGCGATGGCAACCGAACCCAAGCTGTTGCTCTTGGATGAGCCTCTGGCCGGAACCGGCGGCCAGGACGCCGAGGCCCTGGTTGCGCTTTTACTGGACCTGAAGGGCAAGATCACCACCGTTTTGATCGAGCATGACATGGACGCCGTCTTCTCGCTGGCCGACCGTATCTCGGTTCTGGTCTACGGCGAGATTATCGCCACCGGCACCCCGGCCGAGATCCGCGCCAACCCCGCGGTGCGCACCGCCTATCTGGGCGAGGAGGCCACCGCCTGATGCTGAGGGTTGAGGATCTGCACGCAGCCTACGGCGAAAGCCACGTCCTGTTCGGCGTGGATTTGCATGTCGCCGCCGGTGAGGTGGTGACCCTTCTGGGCCGTAACGGCATGGGCAAGACCACCACGATCAGCAGCATCTTCGGGCTGGTGAAGCAGCGCGGGGGCCGGGTTGTGATCGACGATGTCGATCTGACCGGGGCCGCGCCTCACAAGGTAGCCGAGGCGGGTTTGGGCCTGGTGCCCGAGGGCCGGCAGATTTTCCCAACCCTCAGCGTGACCGAGAACCTGCTGGCCACCGCGCGGCGCCCCGGCAAGGGCGGGTCGAAATGGACATTGGAGACGGTGTTCGGGCTGTTCCCGAAACTGAAGGACCGTCGCCGCAACATGGGCAACCAGCTGTCGGGGGGCGAACAGCAGATGCTGGCCATCGGCCGCGCCTTGATGACCAACCCCAAGCTGGTCGTGCTGGATGAGGCGACCGAGGGGCTGGCCCCTCTGATCCGGCAGGATATCTGGGCCTGTCTGCGGCGCCTGAAGGATGAAGGCGAGGCGATCTTGGTGATCGACAAGAATGTCGACGCGCTGACCCGTTTCGCCGATCGGCACGTGGTGTTGGAACGTGGTAAGGTCGTCTGGCAGGGAACGACGGGTGAGTTTTTGGCCACACCCGATATCAAGGAGCGGTTCCTGCACGTGTAAAAGGTCAGCAATAGGGGAGGTTGCAGATGAAGATGAATGCCGGGGTCACCCGCACCAATGAGGGCATCGACAACATCGCCTGGAACATCCTCGGCCAGACCTATGTGCCCAAGCAGCATTCCGAGGCCTCAATGGCCTGGCACGCAACGCTGCCCAAGGGCACCTTCGTGCCGCCCCATATCCACCCTACCCAGGACGAGTTCATCTATGTCCTGGACGGGCGCTTTGATCTGTTGCTTGACGGTCAGGAGCAATACGCCGAACCCGGCGACCTGATCCGCCTGCCGATGGGCATCCCGCACGGGATCTTCAACAAGTCTGACACAACGATCAAATGCCTGTTCTGGGTCGCGCCGACCCGGCGGCTCTTCGACCTTTTCTGGGCGCTGCACAACCTTGGCCCCAGCGCCAACCCGGCAGAGGTGGTGGCGATCTCGGCCCAGCACGAGGTCGATTTCCTGCCGCCTGAGGATGCGTGAGCGATGCGGGTTCTGATCGCAGGCGCCGGGATCGGCGGGCTGACGACGGCGCTGATGCTGCATGCACGCGGCATCCAGGCGCAGATCTTCGAGGTCGCGGCCGAGCTGCGCGAGGTGGGCGTTGGCATCAACGTCCTGCCCCACGCCATTGCCGAGCTTGACGCGCTGGGGCTTTTGCCTGCGCTTGACGCGGTGGGCATCCGCACGCGCAAACTCTCGTATCTGACGCGCAGCGGCGCCGAGGTCTGGTCGGAGCTCCGTGGCCTGCATGCCGGCCACGATGTGCCGCAATTCTCGGTCCACCGGGGGCGCCTGCAAAAGCTGATCCATGATGCGGTGGTCGAGCGTCTGGGAGCGGACGCGATCCGCACCGGCGCCCGCCTCGCCGGCATGGTGCAGGACGAAGGCGGCGTGACCGCGCATTTCGCCAATAGCATAGACGGCTCGGCGGGCATGACCGCACGCGGCGATGTTCTGATCTGCGCCGACGGCATCCATTCCGCCGGGCGCCGCGTCTTCTACCCCGACGAGGGCGCGCCTAGTTGGAACGGCGTGATGATGTGGCGCGGCGCGGCCGAGTGGCCGCAATGGGAAGACGGCGAGAGCATGGCGATCGGCGGCGGCCTCGGCGGCAAGTTCGTGCTCTACCCGATCGCGCCCGCGAAGGAGGGCCGACAGCTGACCAACTGGGTGGTGAACATCCGCGTGAAGGACCCCGCCATCTCGCCGCCGCCCGCCAACAACTGGTCGCGCCAGGTGCCGCTTTCGCTGGTCCTGCCGCATGCGAAACGCTTCACAGTGCCGGGCTTCGATATCGAGGGGCTGGTGCGCGCCACGCCCACGATCTTCGAATACCCCATGGCCGACCGTGACCCCCTGCCGCGCTGGACCTTCGGGCGCATCACGCTCCTCGGCGATGCGGCGCATCCGATGTATCCCGTGGGCTCGAACGGGGCGAGCCAGGCCATTCTGGATGCGCGGTCGCTGGCCGATGCGCTGGCCCGCGCCGAACATCCCCGCGCCGCGCTCTGGGCCTATGAGAAGGACCGGCTGCCCAAGACTGCCGAGATCGTCCGCAACAACCGCAAGGGCGGTCCCGAAGGCGTGATCGACGTGGTCGAGCGGCTGGCCCCGGCGGGCTTCGATAACATCGACGAGGTGCTGAGCTACGAGGACCGTGAGGCCATCGTCGGCGGCTACGCCAAGATGGCGGGCTTCGGCAAGGTAACCCGCGCCAAAAACTGATCGCTCAGCGCGGGGTAAGAACCGCCGTCGCCTCGATCTCCAAGAGCGCCTCGTCCTCGATCAACCCGGCGACGACCAGCATCGACATCGCGGGGAAATGCCGCCCCAAGACGCGACGATAGACTTCGCCCACCTCGCGCTGTCGCGCCAGGTATTCGGCTTTGTCGATCACGAACCAGGTCAGCCGCGTGATATCTTCCGCCCGGCCCCCGGCGGCCTCGACGATGGCCAGGATGTTGCGCAAAGCCTGCTCCATCTGCCCGATGAAATCATGCGTCTCGAACCGCTGCTCCGCCGTCCAGCCGATCTGTCCACCGATATAGAGCGTGCCCTCGGCGGTCAGCATGCCGTTGGCATAGCCTTTCGCAGGCGCCCACCCCTCTGGTTGAATGACCTGGTGGCTCATGTTGGGTCCTCTTCAAGATACGGAAGAAACGCCGTGCGGAATGCCGGGCTCCAACTCTGTGGGCGTCCTTCGGAATTCACATAGACAAGGGTCGAGGTGGCGCTGAACCGGGCTTGGTCACCGCAAGCCGCCTGAAAGTCGAGCGAAACACTGGTCTGGCCCAGCCGGGTAACCTTCAACGTGATCACCAAGTGATCGCCGTGATAGCTCGGGGCGTGAAAGGTCGCGCTGGTGGTGGCTGTGGGCACACCCGCTTCGGCGAGAAGCTTGTCGAACGGGATGCCCAGACCATCGGCAAAGAATGTCTCGACCACGTCGTTGATGATCTCAAAATAGCGCGGATAGAAGACGATCCCGGCCGGGTCGCAATGCTTGAACATGATCTTCTGGGGGAAGCTGAAGCTCTTCATCCCCGCCATCCACACGATGTCGTCAACTTTGCCCGACAATTCTTCATCGCAATATACCCGCCCATCCTTGTCACGTCGCCCGATACTCTGGCGTCGATTTCAGAAAGCCCCCGTAGGCCGCCGCATTGGGGTACGAGAACTGCTCTGCCAGCGGATTCGACCGCCGCCTCTTCCGCGCGCCCATATCGGCCAAGAGCTCATCGAAGTGTTTAAAATGGAAGGGCGCCGAACAGAGGCCGCCATAGACTTGCGCGGCGGGGCGTTCATCCCGGCGCCAGGCCAGCATCATCTCGATATTCTCGCGCATCTCGGTGTCGGAAGGCTGATGCGCCAGTTGCCCGTCGGCATAACGCACCAACCAGTTGGCGATCATCTCGGCCGACAGCACCGTGCAAAAGCTCGAATTGAAGCCGACGAACCCGATATCCGGCAGGTCCGGGTTCACCGCCAGCCGGTAGACGCGGTACTGCCCGTCCGGGTCGATCAGCTTTGCGCGGTACTCCTCGGGCAGGAACGGCACGCCCAATATCCAGCCCACGGCCAGCACGGCCAGATCACATCCCACCGCCTCGCCCGTCGACAGAACCACGCTGTCGCGCTCGTAGCGCTCGAACGTGCCCCGCACCGGCCGGATCGCGCCCGACTTGAACCCCTCGAACAGCCCCGGCGTTACGATGGGCACCGAGCAGGACACCGTCTTTTCGATCGGTTGATCCGGCACCATATCCCACTTCCTCAGCCCGAGCTGGAGTTTCAGAAGTGTCTCCAGCCCCCGGAAATTCGCCCAGACAAGCGGCTTGAAAATCGCGGCAATCACGCGCTGCAAGCCCGACTTGCCCCACTGGTTGAACTGCTGCTCCTGCGCGCGCATGTAAAGCAGTCGCTTGAAGTTGATGCCGCCCACAAAATAGGGGATGCGCCAGACGTTCTCGCGGTAGACCATCGTCACTTGGGCGGCGCCGTTGTTCGCGGCATTCACCGCGATATCGGTGGCCGATTTCGACCCGCCCAGCACCACCACCCGCTTGCCGCGCACGAGCTCCGGGTCGGTATAGTCCGACGAGTGCATCACCTGCCCGCCCCCCGCGACGAACGCCTCCTGCCCGGGATGCGAGATCACATTCTTCTCGGAAAACTGCCCCGTGCAGACGGCGACGAAGTCGAAATCCTCCCGGCGCTCGCGCCCGGCACTTTCCAGCACCAGCGTCCAGCCCGGCTTGCCATCGGCCCGTCGTTCCATCGCCTTGACCTGGGTGTTCAGACGAAACAGCCGGCCCAACTTATGCTTCTCGGCATAGGAATGCAGATAGGCATGCACCTGCGGGCCTTTGGGCCATTCAGGATAGCTCTCGGGCATCGGGTGATCGGTGTAGCAGTACAGATCCTTCGGCGATTGCGTCTGCACGTCGGGGTACGAGCGTGACAGCTCCCATACCCCCCCGAAATCGTGGCTGCGTTCGAACCCCGTGACCCGGTGCCCCTTCTCGTCGAACGCCTTGGCGGCGGCCAGCCCGCTGACCCCGCCGCCGATCACTGCGACCGTCTTGCGCTCTACCATGGCGCGCGCCTCTCAGCCTGCGTCCGGCGGCGGCAGGAAATCGACCTCGTGCAGCGCCGACAGGCGCACCAGCTCGGCCGGGTCGGTGACCCCGTCGAGCGCGATGAACAGATCGAAGAGCTTGCGCGAGGGCGCGACGCCGAAGACGCAGGTCGCCGTGGCGCCCGAGCGGTTGAAAATGCCATGGGGCACGCCGCGCGGCATGCGGATCGTATCGCCCGGCCCGGCTTTATGGACCTCGTCCCCGAACTCGACCTCCAGATGACCGTCCAGCATGATGATCCACTCATCCTGCATGGGGTGGATATGCGGCGGCACGAACGTGTCGGCCGGCACGACGGCATGCCAGATGAAGGCGTTGTCGCTCAAGAGTTTGGGCGTGTAGGTGTGGCCGACCACGTTCCACGCCTTGCCCTCAATCCCGTCCGATGCGGGGGTGATGCCTTGTGTCAGGTCCATGTCCTTCTCCCTTTTGTTGTTGTGACGCCACGTTCTTTGCGGGTCTGTCTTTCAGCAGAAACCTCTGAATCTTTCCGGTCTGCGTTTTTGGCAGAGCATCGCAGAAGACGATGCGGCGCGGATATTTGTAAGGGGCGATCGTCGCTTTCACATGGTTCTGCAAGGCCTCGGCCAGAGCATCGTCCGCGGCCGCGCCGGTGGCGACGACATGCGCCTCGACGATCATGCCACGCTCGTCATCGGGCACGCCGATCACCGCGCATTCGGCGACATGGGAATGGGCCAGCAACGCCGCCTCAACCTCGGGGCCGGCGATGTTGTAACCCGAACTGATGATCATATCGTCGTTGCGCGCGGCAAAGTGCAGATAGCCGTCTTCGTCGGCCCAAAAGGCATCGCCAGTGATGTTCCAGCCGTCCAGCACATAGCCCACCTGCCGGTCGTCGTTCAGATAGCGGCAGCCAGTGGGGCCGCGCACGGCCAGGCGGCCCACCTCGCCCGGTAGAAGCTCGGCACCGTCGGGGCCGATGATCTTGGCCTCGTATCCCGTGACCGGTTTCCCGGTGCAGGCCGGTTTGTGATCGTCGAACCGGTTCGAGATGAAGATATGCAGCATCTCGGTCGCGCCGATCCCGTCCAGCATCGGCTTGCCGGTTTTGGCGATCCAGTCCTCGTAGACCGGCGCGGGCAAGGTCTCTCCGGCCGAGACCGCCGCCCTAAGCGAAGACAGGTCAGCGCCATCTTCCATCGCCGCCAGCATGGCGCGATAGGCGGTGGGGGCGGTGAAGCAGACGGTGGCTCTGTACTTCTGGATGATCTCGATCATGTTCGGGGGTGAGGCCGCCTCAAGCAGGGTCGCCGTCGCGCCGAAGCGCAGGGGAAAGATCGCGAGACCGCCCAGCCCGAAGGTGAAGGCCAAGGGCGGCGAGCCCACGAAGATGTCGTCTGGCGTGACGCCCAGCACCTCCTTGGCATAGCCATCGGCGATGATCAGAAGGTCGCGGTGGAAATGCATCGTGGCCTTGGGCGCGCCCGTAGTGCCCGAGGTGAACCCCAACAAAGCCACATCGTCGCGCCCTGTTTGTACCGCGTCGAACTGCACCGGTTTCTCAAGCGCCAGCCGGTCCAGCTCGGCATCGTGGTTCGAGGTGCCATCGAAGCCCACCACCGATTTCAGGAACGCGCTGTCCTTGGCGCAAAGCGCCATCTCGTCCATCAGGCGCGTATCGCAAAGGGCATGAGTGACCTCGGCCTTGTCGACGATCTTGGTCAACTCGCCTGCCCTGAGCATGGGCATCGTGTTCACCACCACCGCGCCCGCCTTGGTCGCGGCCAGCCAACAGGCCACCATGGCGGGGTTGTTGGCCGACCGGATCAGCACGCGGTTGCCCGGCACGATCCCCAGATCCTCGACCAACACATGGGCGAGCCGGTTGGTCCAGTCGGCCAGCTCTTTATATGTGCGCCGGCGGCCATTGCCGATCAGCGCGGTATGATCGCCAAAGCCCTTGGCCACCATCGCATCGGTCAACTCAACGGCGGCGTTCAGCCGCTCAGGGTAGGCGAACCCGTCCAGCAGGAAGTCGGGCCATTGATCCGCGGGCGGCAGGTTGTCGCGCGTGAATGTGTCGATATGTGCGGATGGTCCCAGCATGCGGCTACCCCTTTTGCCCGTCCAGCGTCTGGCGCGCGATGATCACGCGCTGGACGTCCGAGGCGCCCTCGTAGATGCGCAAGGCGCGGATCTCGCGATAAAGCCGCTCGACCGTTTCGCCCGACCGCACGCCATCGCCGCCATGCAGCTGCACCGCCTTGTCGATGACGCTCTGCGCCCGGTCGGTGGCGAAAAGCTTGGCCATCGCGGCTTCGCGGGTGATGCGCGGGGCGCCCATGTCCTTCGCCCAGGCGGCGCGGTAGACCAGCAGTGCGGCGGCATCGATATCGACGGCCATGTCGGCGATATGGCCCTGCACCATCTGCAAATCGGCCAAGGGCGCGCCCTGCACATGGCGGCTCGTCACCCGCGCCACCGCCTCGTCCAGCGCACGGCGGGCAAAGCCCAGCGCGGCGGCGGCCACGGTCGGGCGGAAGACATCCAGCACCGACATGGCGATCTTGAACCCGGCCCCCGGCGCGCCGATCAGCGCGTCGCCCGCCACGCGGCAGCCGTCAAAGCGCAAGGTGGCCAGCGGGTGCGGCGCGATGGTGTCCAGCCGCTCGGCGACGTGCAGCCCGGCCGTGTCGGCTGGCACCACGAAGGCCGACAACCCCCGCGCGCCCGGCGCCTCGCCCGTACGGGCGAAGACGGTATAGAGGTCGGCGATCCCGCCGTTTGAGATCCACGTCTTCTCGCCGTCCAGTACGAAGCCGTTGCCGTCTCGCGTGGCCGTCATCGTGCTGTTGGCCACGTCCGACCCCGATTGCGGCTCGGTCAGCGCGAAGGCCGAGATCGCCTCGCCCGCGCGGGTCTTCGGGAGCCACTCGGCCTTCTGCGCCTCGGTCCCGAAAAGCGAGATCGCCCCGGTCCCCAGCCCCTGCATCGCGAAGGCGAAATCCGCGAGACCGTCATGCCGCGCCAGCGTCTCGCGGATCAGGCAGAGCGTGCGGACGTCCAGCTTGCCGTCCGGCGCGCCGGAATGGGTCAGCCACCCGTCACGGCCCAACGCCGCGACCAGATCGCGGCAGGCCTGGTCGGTATCGGCGTGGTCGACTTTCTCCAGATTGGCTGTCGCCCACTCGTCCAACGCCGCCGCCAGATCGCGGTGCCGGGCCTCGAAGAACGGCCAGTCGAGGAAGCTGCGATCGGCCATCAATCCCCCTCGAACACCGGTTTTTCCTTGGCGACGAAGGCCTCATAGGCGCGCTTGAAATCGCCGGTCTGCATGCAGATCGCCTGCGCCTGCGCCTCGGCCTCAATGGCTTGCTCGATCGACATCGACCATTCCTGCGCCAGCATCGTCTTGGTCATCATATGCCCGAAATTGGGGCCCGCCGCGAGGCGCGCGGCCAGTGCTTGCGCCTCGCCCGCCAGCGCCTCGGCTGGCACCACCTTGTTATAGAACCCCCAGGCCAACCCCTCCTCGGCCGACATCGACCGCCCGGTATAGAGCAGCTCTGCCGCGCGGCCCTGCCCAATGATCCGCGGCAGGATCGCGCAGGCGCCCATGTCGCAGCCCGCCAGCCCCACGCGCGTGAAGAGAAACGCAGTCTTCGCCTCGGGCGTCGCGATCCGCAGGTCCGAGGCCATGGCGATGATCGCGCCCGCGCCCACGCAGACCCCGTCAATGGCAGCGATCACCGGCTTGCCGCAGTTCACGATGGCTTTGACCAGATCGCCGGTCATCCGGGTGAAGGCCAAAAGCTCCTTCATGCTCATGCGGGTCAGCGGCCCGATGATGTCGTGCACATCCCCGCCCGAGCTGAAATTCCCGCCGTTCGAGGCGAAGACCACCGCCTTCACATCGTCGGCATAGGCCAGGTCACGGAACCAGTCGCGCAGCTCGGCATAGCTCTCAAAGGTCAGCGGATTCTTCCGATCGGGCCGGTCCAGGGCGACCGTCGCGATGCCGTCTTCGATGGAACACAGGAAATGGCTGACATCCGTGCGCATGGTCATTCGTCCGCCTCGCCCAGGCTGGCCACCAACGTGTCGAACCGCGCCGCGATATCCACGCATTCGCGCGCCGAGAAATCCGCCAGCATCTGATCGATCCAGGCCTCATGCGCGGCGGCCTGCGTCTCGAACTCTTCCCGCCCGCGTTTCGTCAGCCGCACCAGCGAGGCGCGCCTGTCGCCCGGCACCGGCACGCGCACCACCGCGCCGTCTTCGGCCAGCCTGTCGACGATGCCGGTGATGTTGCCGTTCGACACGCGCAGCATGCCGGAGATCTGGCTCATCTTCAGGCCGTTCTCCGACCGCGACAGCGCAGCCATCACATCGAAGCGCGGCAGGGTCGAGGCGAATTCGGAACGCAGGTTCTCGCGCAGCTGGCTCTCGATCATGCGGCTGGCCTTGAGGAACCTCAGCCAAAGGCGTAGCCGTTCCTTTGAGGTCGCGTGATCGGGATCAAAACCGTGGTTCGGGGTCATATCTCACCTCCTGAGACGCTCAGCGCATGGCCGTTCACCATCGCCGCGCCGGCCGAGGCGAGATAGAGCGCGGCCGAGGCCACCTCATCCAAGGCGATCATTCGCCCGACCGGGTTGTTCGAGACGACCATCTTCAACGCGGCCTCCCTGTCCAGACCCCGGCCCTCCATCACACTTTTCACCGCGGCCTCGGCCATGGGCGTGTCGACGAAGCCGGGGCAGATGGCGTTGCAGGTGATGCCCTTGCGAGCGACCTCATGGGCCACCGACCGCACCAGCCCCAGAACCCCGTGCTTCGAAGCCGAATAGGCCGCGATCCGCCCGCCGCCCTTCAGCGCCTGGGTCGAGGCGATAGCGATCAGCCGTCCGCCCTGTTGCATGCCACGCAAAGCCGCGCGGAAGGTCAGGAACGTGCCGGTCAGGTTGACGGCGAGGGTGTTGTTCCACTCCTCCAACGTCACCTCGGCCAAGGGTGCGGCCCGCCCCATCCCGGCATTGGCCACGACCACCTCGAACGGCTCGGCAAAGAGCGCGTCGACCGCCGCCTCATCGGTGATGTCGGCCACGCGACACACCATGCCGCGGCCCTCATTCGTTTCGCTGAGCGCATCCTCCCGCCGCCCGACGATCGTCACCGCATCGCCCGCCTCGGCGAAGGCCCGCGCGATGCCGCGCCCGATGCCCGACCCGCCGCCGGTGACCAGAACCCGCCTCATACCTTGCCCACCATTTCCGCCTCGCGGTCGGCCAGCCGCCAGGCCTGATCGCGCCCCGCCTCGTAGGGCTTTGGCCAGGTCTCATGCCGGTCGCCAATCGCGGTCGCCGCATGCAGCGTCCAGTAGGGGTCGGCCAAATGCGGACGCGCCAGGCAGACCAGATCGGCCCGCCCGGCCATCAGGATCGAGTTCACGTGGTCTGCCTCATAGATATTGCCCACCGCCATGGTGGCGATGCCCGCCTCGTTGCGGATGCGATCGGAAAACGGCGTTTGGAACATCCGGCCATAGACCGGCTGCGCCTCGGTCGAGGTCTGCCCCGCCGAGACGTCGATGATATCGGCGCCAGCCCCGGCAAACATCGCCGCGATTTGCACGGCGTCTTCCGGCGTCACCCCATCGTTCCCCGCCCAATCCGTCGCCGAGATGCGCACCGACATCGGCTTGCCCTCGGGCCATACCGCCCGCATCGCCGCGAACACCTCCAGCGGATAGCGCATCCGGTTCTCCAAGCTGCCGCCATAGGCATCCTCGCGGATGTTCGACAAGGGCGAAATGAAGGACGAGATCAGGTAGCCGTGCGCCGCGTGCAATTCGATCATGTCGAAACCAGCGCGATCCGCCATCCGGGCGGCCGACACGAACTGATCCCGCACCGCATCCATATCCTCCCGCGTCATTTCGCGCGGCACCGCGTTCTCGTCCGACCACGGGATGGCCGAGGCCGAGATCAGCTCCCAATTGCCCTCCGGCAGCGGCCGGTCCATCCCCTCCCACCCGATCCGGGTTGAGCCCTTGCGGCCCGAATGCCCGATCTGGCAGCAGGTCATCGCCTCGGTCTCGGCATGGATGAAATCGTTCAGCCGCGCCCAGGCGGCCTCATGCTCGGGCGCGTAAAGCCCTGGGCAGCCCGGCGTGATGCGGCCCTCGGCCGACACGCAGGTCATCTCGGTATAGACCAGCCCCGCCCCGCCCTTCGCCCGCTCGCCGTAGTGGATCAGGTGCCAGTCGGTCGGGCACCCCTCGACCGCCTTGTACTGCGCCATCGGCGAGACGACGATGCGGTTCTTCAGATGCATATCGCGCAGCCGGAACGGCGCGAACATCGGCGCGCGCACCGGGCCGTTGCCATCGGCGCCGGCCTGTTCCTGAAACCACTTCTCGGCCGAGCCCAGCCAGTCGGCATCCCGCGCGCGCAGGTTCTCGTGGCTGATCCGCTGCGACCGGGTCAGAAGCGAATAGTTCAGCTGGACAGGGTCCAGATGCAGGTAGCGTTCCACATCTTCGAACCACTCGACCGAATTGCGCGCCGCCGATTGCAGGCGCAAAACCTCCAGCCGCCGCTCATCCTCATAGCGCGCGAAAGCGGCCTCCAGCGTCGGCTCGGTCGTGATCAACTCGGCCAGCGCGATGGCGCTTTCCAAGGCCAGCTTGGTGCCCGACCCGATCGAGAAATGCGCGGTGGCCGAGGCATCGCCCAGAAGCACGATGTTCTGATGGCTCCACTTCTCGCACAGAACGCGCGGAAACCTGATCCAGGCCGACCCGCGAATGTGGCCCGCATTGGTCATCAAGGCATGGCCGCCCAGGTGATCGCGGAAGATCTCCTCGCAGACGGCGATGCTCTCCTCCTGGCTCATCTCGCCGAAACCGTAGGCTTCATACGTCGCCTGGCTGCATTCCACGATGAAGGTCGCGGTGTCGTCGTCGAACTGGTAGGCATGCGCCCAGACCCAGCCCTTGTCGGTCTCCTCGAAGATGAAGGTGAAAGCATCGTCGAATTTCTGATGCGTGCCGAGCCAGACGAACTGGCAGAGCCGCTGGTCGATATCGGGCTTGAACGTGTCCGCGAACTCCATCCGCGTTTTCGAGTTCAGCCCGTCGCTGGCCACCACCACATCGTAGTCGCGCGCATAGTCCGAAGCGGCGGCCACCTCGGTCTGAAACCTCAGATCGACGCCCAACTCGCGGGCGCGGTCCTGCAGGATCAACAACAGCCGCTTACGCCCGATGCCGCAGAACCCATGGCCTGTCGACAGCATCTTGCGACCTTGGTGATGCACCGCAATGTCATCCCAATAGGCGAAATGACCGCGGATCACTGCCGCGCTGACGGGGTCGTTTTTCTCGAGGTTCTCAAGGGTCTCATCCGACAAAACCACGCCCCAGCCGAAGGTGTCGTCGAGCCTGTTCCGTTCGAACACGGTGATTTCGGCATCGGGCTGGCGCAACTTCATCGAGATCGCAAAATAAAGACCGGCCGGGCCCCCACCGAGACAAGCAATACGCATGTATGTTACCGATTTTGATATGGCCCGTGACGGGACCTTTGCCACGGAAAGGCTATGGGGAGTCCCAAGACATTTCAAGTATAAAGTATTTTTGCTTGAAGGGTTCGCACAGAATGCTGGTGAGGAAGACCAGAAGCAGGTCTAGATCGGACCGAAAAAGAAGCTGGCGCCATTGGCAGCCGCAACGCAACGTTCAGCAGACATCCAGACTATCACGCCGACAAATTGCCAAAGGGCGAGTTCGATCTGGACGAGGTGCAGGCAAAGCTTGCCCGCTAGTCGCGGGGGCGTCTGGTCTGCCTTCGAACACTTTGATAGCGTCTGTCGCAAAGCGTTATCCGCTGTTCATTTGGGAAGACATGCCATGCGCCTTGCCGTTTTGATCTTTGCGATCCTCTTTGGATTACCCGCCGTGGCCAACACCTATCTTGAGCGGATCGACGCGGCCATCGCGACCGGCAGCACCGAGACGCTTGAGGCCGAAGTCACGGCGACACACGCGACGGCGGTAACGCCGGAGGAGCTGGAAGATTTCTGGCTGGCATTCGACCTTGCGTTCGACGCCACAAATCCCAGCACGCAAAGGCTGATATCCGAATGGCACGAGGCGCACCCTGACTCGGCCTTCGCGATGACAGCGATGGCCACGGCGCTCAGCAAACGCGCTTTCCTGCATCGTGGAGCGGGGTATGGCCACACTGTGAAAGGGGCGTTTCTGGAAGCCTATCTTGCCGATCGCGAGCGGGCGGCCACGCTGGCGCTGCAAGCCATTCAGGCGGACGACCGAATGGTCTGGGCCTATTTCACGCTGTTCGTCGTGGTCCAGACAAGCGCGCAACAGGCCGACATTGATAAGCTGATCTCTGATCTGGTCCGCGTCTTTCCCCACCCCCGTGCCGTGAATGCGGCCACCAGCATGTTCCATCCCGCGTGGGGCGGTTCGGTCGAACAGATGCTTGAGGTTTGCGCAGCCCATGCGCCCAGCATTCCCGGTTACGATGCCGAGGCGTGCGGGGCCTACGCCATGATCCGCAACGCCCCGAACGATCGGCGCACACATGCGGCGCGCGAAGCGCTCTGGGCGCGGGACGAACCTTGGCTGGACGATTTGAAGTTCCACGATTTCTACGAACATGGCGGTCTGGACCCCGGCAACCCCCAGACGATCGACTGGGCCATCGAGTACCACCGGGCCAGTCTTGATGCGCTCACCGATCCGGCCAAGTGGTGGCACCAGGCCACGCAATTGGCCTTTCGCTATCAGATGCCGCTTTACGATCTTGAGGCTGAGCAGAGGGTCATGCCGTTCCTGCGCGCCATGGATCAGCGCGATCCTTACGATTACTACCGTATCCGGCGGCAGATCGAGGCCGCCATGCTCAGCAAGCGCCGTTACGACGGTGTGTTCGAGGAGGATTTGCAGGCCTGGGCGCTGAACACCCTGGTCTATGGCCGACACGATGGGGAGATCTGGCGGCGGGCCTCGGAAATTCTGCCAAGCCGGTCCGATCCGCCTTTCCCATATCTCGAAAACTTCGTTTATCGGCACACCAGCAAGGATTATGCGCTGGCCTACACTCTGGGGCGCCTGAACTGGATTGAACAAACCACGCGAGAGGATCTGTCAAAGGTCGAAACCCCGCAGAGCCCCGATGCCGTAGCCCTTCGGGCGCGTCATGAGCAAGTCCAATGCCAACGCGCGCGCACGGCCCGGATGTTGCAGGCCGAGTGCGGTTTTGGCTTCTTCAACCGCAGCCGCTATTGCAGCTTGGACAACCGTAATTACGCGACAATGCCTCAGATCCTGCAGGCCTTGGATACCGGTGAAATGTGCCCTGAGATCGCCAACGCCCCAACCCACAGCCTGGCCTTCGACAAGATGGTCCCCGTGCCGAGGGTCGAGGCCTTTTTAGCGACAATCGGGGAGGGGTTGGAATGAGTCGCATATTTAGCACGGCGTGCATCGCCAGGACCATCAGCATCGCAATTATTGCCATGCTTTCGTCGACCCCATCCTGGGCCGATCCGCTTGACGATATTCGGACGGCCCTGTCATCAGGCGATCCTGCGACCCTGGATCAGGTTGTCTCAGCAGCATATGCCGAGGCGGAAGGTTCCGTTGACACCACCGTGTTCTGGCGGGCCTTTCGGCACGCATTTGAGACAAGCCATCCCGACCGTCTGGCAACGCTCGCCGCCTGGCGGAGGGCCGACCCGGAGGCGCCTCTCGCACTGACGGCCGAGGCGATCGCCCGCCTGCATCTGGGCACGCTTGCGCTTGGCAATCCGGACGTTAACATCTGGGCCGTGCGGCCGAGTATTGCGGAGGCCTTCCATATCCACAAAGCGGGCTTTCTGGCGTCACAGGCGATCGAGGCAGACCGCCGGATGATCTCCGCATATCATGTGATTTTCGGGGCGCAGTCCCACGATGCGGCGCCTAGTAAGCCCGAACCCTTCCTTGACGCGCTTCTCGAAATCGAACCGGCGCGTGTGCATGTCCGGGCGGCAATGACCGCCTACAACACATGGACCGATCGCCGGATTGAGAAGCTGTTCGCCATTTGTGAAACCTACGCACCCCGCGTGCCCACCTACGATACCGAGATATGTCTGACCGACGCGATCTACAGTTCGGATGCACCCGAGCCACTGCGCGAGGCCGCCCGCGCGACTGTCACGAAACGCGCCGATGAAGAGGCGTTCACTGAATGGCGTTTCCACGAATTTCTGCAATGGCGCGCGGGAGGCCATTCCGATGCCGAGCGGGAGTGGGGCGCGAATTATCACCGCCGGCAGCTGGACCGCTACAAAAACCCTGCCGATTGGTTCCATGATGCGCAATATATCGGTGGCTTCATCGGCGTTGAGGGCTATGTCGAAGAAGCCCATGCACGCGCCGTTCCCGCCCGCGAGGAATGGCTGATCCACGACCCCTATGACAGCCGGATGATCGAGCAGCATTTGCAGAATGGCCTTTTCCGATTTGGCACGCCGAAAACCCCGGCCGAAATCGCACATCTGCGGCGCCTCTGGCAGCAGGCCATGGTTTATGGCGAGGGGTCTTTCGGGCTCTGGTTCGTTGGCGCGGCATTGGCAGACACGCCTGACGAACTGCACCGCATCCTCTTCAACGCGGTCCATAGCGCCACCAGCGATATCTACTCCGTGATGCAGTCTCTGGCGCTTTTTGACAGCCAGATCTCGCGGGCGCCCGAGGATGCGCGCGACGCGATGGCGGCCGCCCTGAAATGTCCGATGGTGCGCCTGGCGCGGCTCTACGATGCCCTTTGCATGACGCAGCCGAACGATGCGCAGATCTGCAGCTCAAAGCATCCATCCTATGATCTGAGGGGAGAGCTTCTGGCCGAAATGGAAGAGGCTCAGATCTGTCCCGAGGTGGCGGCCCTCCCCTTGGCGGATCTGGTGATCAAGGAGCGCCTGCCGATGCCTAAGCTAGATGCGTTCGTCGCGGCCTATGAGACGGGACTGGATTGAGGGCTACCAATGTGGCGGGCGCTGGTCGGCCAGGGTAACGCTGCCGCTATCTGCCTCACGCTCTGCCTCGCGCTCAAGCAGCAGGCCGACGCGTGCTTTGAGGCGGGCGATCTCGCGCTCCTGGTCTGCGACGACATCGGACAGGTCCTCAACCATGCGGGTGAGGTGCGCGATCTTTTCTTCAAGGTCGGTTCGGTCGGCCATGAGGCCGCATAGCACGACCTGCCTCAGGCGGCCATGTCGAACCTGGGCGGCAGGTCGCCCATCTGCTTGGCCTCGTCGATCAGCCCGGCAATGTCGGCCTCAAGCGAGGCTGCCAGCGCCTCAAAACTGTCGATGACGAAGTAGACGGGCTGCACGATGTCGATGCGATAGGGCGTGCGGAAGACCGTCATCAGGTCGAACGGCAGCATCTCTGCCGCGCCGCCGGTGGCATGGGCGGCCTCGGACGGGGACGAAACGATGCCGGCCCCATAGGCGCGCAGGCCGTCATCGGTGCGGATCATCCCGAACTCGACCGTGAACCAGAACAGGCGGAACAACCGCCAAGAATAAGGCTTGCCCAGCTTTACCGCCATCTTGCCGAAGCGCTCGATGAAATCGCAGTAATCGGGGTTGGTCAGCAGCGGGCAATGGCCGAAGACCTCGTGAAAGAGGTCGGGCTCTTCGATGTAATCCATATCCTCGCGCCGCCGCAGAAAGGTGGCCACGGGGAATTTCCGCTGCGCCAGAAGCGCGAAGAATTGCGAGGGCGGTATGATCGCGGGCACGCCCTCCACCCCCGCGCCGGTCAGCGCGGCCAACCGCGCGTCGATCTCGGCGATTTGCGGCACGGCTTGGTCGGACAGGCCCAGCCGTTTGACCCCTTCCAGATAGTCTGGCGAGACCTTGCCGGGCAAAAAGGCCATCTGGCGGCGGAACAGCTCGGCCCAGACGGCATTCTCATCCTCGGTGTAGTGGTAAAAACCGTTTCGATCGGGCAATTTCGATGCATAGGCCATGGGTCGTCTCCCCTTTTGCGGTGAGATTATCCCGGGCGGGGCGCGATAAATTTCCCTCAGATCGGTTCAAGCGACCTTTGCATACCAGATTTTTTCTATAATCTACGTTTCATGAAATTTTCTGATCCCGAGATCGCCCTTCTGCGTGAAATCCAGCGCGACAGTGCCGCATCGCTGGCTGATATTGCTTCGCGTGTGGGGATGGCGCAGTCGACCGTCTGGCGCAAGTTGCAGGAGTTTGAGAAGGCAGGCCTGATCCGCGCGCGCGTCGCGCTGCTTGATCCGGCCAAAGCGGGCGCCAAGCTTTGCGTGTTCGCACAAGTCACGCTGGATAGCCACGCCGAAGAGGCCGTTGCAGGCTTCGCCCGCATGGTCGCCAGCCACCCCGAGATCATGGAATGCCACGCCGTCTCGGGCAGCGCCGATTACATCGTGAAAATCCGTGTGGCGGATGTTGAGGCCTATGAGGCCTTCATGACCGCGCATCTTCTGCGCAACCCCCATGTGCGCGGCGTCGTCTCGTCCTTCTCGCTCAGGCAGCTCAAGCACACCACGGCCCTGCCGCTCTGACTTGCCCCTGTGGCGCCTGTCCGCTATGCCCCCGGCGACAGCGTGAAAGGCCAGAGCCATGGCAAAAGATCAAAAGCAACGACGCCCCCGCGCCGCGACACCAAAGGGGTTTCGCGACTATTTCGGGGCCGATGTGGTGGCCCGCAACACGATGCTGGCCAAGATCGCCGAGGTTTATCATCGCTATGGCTTCGACCCTCTGGAAACCTCGGCCGTTGAGATGGTTGAGGCGCTGGGCAAGTTCCTGCCCGATGTCGACCGCCCGAATGAGGGGGTGTTTGCCTGGCAGGAGGATGACGCCGACTGGCTGGCCCTGCGCTATGACCTGACCGCCCCCCTGGCCCGCGTCGCCGCGCAATACCGGGGCGACCTGCCCTCGCCCTATCGCCGCTACGCGATGGGGCCTGTCTGGCGGAACGAAAAGCCGGGCCCGGGACGGTTTCGGCAGTTTTATCAGTGCGATGCGGATACAGTCGGCTCGGCCTCCGTCGCGGCGGATGCCGAGATCTGCATGATGCTGGCGGATGCGTTGGAGGCCGTGGGGATCGAGCGTGGGGACTACGTAATCCGGGTGAATAACCGGAAGGTGCTGAACGGCGTTCTCGAGGTTGCAGGTCTCCTCGATCCCGCCGACCCGGAACGGTTCTCTGTCGAGCGTGGAATCGTGCTGCGTGCTATCGACAAGCTCGATCGGCTGGGCGAGGACGGCGTTAGGGCGCTGCTCGGTGAAGGCCGAATGGACGAGAGCGGGGATTTCACGAAAGGCGCTGGTCTGACAAGGCTGCAATCCGACGCCGTCATGGGCTACATTCGTGCAAGAGCCCTGATTGGGACCGCGACCTCAGATCACTTGGCTCGTAACGGGTCGATCTCCGAGGGCGTCCAAAACGGCGCTACGTGCATATTCCTTCGTGAGATTGTCGGGCTCAGCCAGATAGGGCGTCAGGGCGTCGCCGAACTTGAGGAGATTGCCGAGCAGCTGGAGTCGCAAGGCTATGGCCCCGACCGAATCGTCATCGACCCCTCCGTCGTCCGCGGCCTCGGCTACTACACCGGACCGGTCTACGAGGCGGAACTCACCTTCGAGATCACCGACGAAAAGGGCCGCCCGCGTCAGTTTGGTTCTGTCGCCGGCGGTGGGCGCTATGATGACCTCGTCAAACGCTTCACCGGGCAGGCTGTGCCCGCCACGGGAATCTCCATCGGGGTTGACCGGCTGCTGGCGGCGCTGGAGGCAAAGGGGCGTGGTGCGGCTGACGCTCACGGCCCCGTCGTGGTGACGGTGATGGACCGTGATCGGATGGCAGATTACCAGGCGCTGGCCGCCGAGTTGCGGGCCGAGGGCATCCGGGCCGAGGTCTATCTGGGCAACCCCAAGAACTTCGGCAACCAGCTCAAATACGCCGACAAGCGGCAATCGCCGGTCGCCATTATCCAGGGCTCGGACGAGGCGGCGCGGGAGGTTGTGCAAATCAAGGACCTGATCCTCGGCGCCAAGATCGCCGAGACCGCGACGCACGAGGAATGGAAGGACCAGCCCGCGCAGGTCGAGGTCCCGCGCGCGGACATGGTAGCGACCGTGCGGCGGATGTTGGGGAAATGATGCTCGCGCGGCGGGGTCAGCGCGATATGCGCCCGGCCCGCGGGATGGGGGCGTTCAGGAACGCGCCCACCCCGGAGGGGCGGGTCGGGCGCGTGTCGCGCGTTCCGCGCTCCGGTCCGTCATCATGACCACCAAAGCTGACATCCGCACCGAGGCCGCGCGCCTCTTTGCCCGCTTTCAGGCCGAAGGTGCCGTACCGGTTGAGGCCGATATCCTGCAACCGGCCGACACGCTGCTCGACCTCTATGGCGAGGATATTCGCGCCCGCGCCTACGTCACCCGCGATCCGTTGCGCGGCGAACGGATGCTCAGGCCCGATTTCACCGTACCGGTGGTGCAGATGCATATGGACAGCGGCGCCGAGCCCGCGCGCTACACCTATATGGGTGAGGTCTTCCGCAAGCAGGAGGAGGTCAGCGAACGCGCCTCTGAATATCTGCAAGTGGGCTATGAGGTGTTCGACCGCGCCAATCCCGTGGCCGCCGATGCCGAGGTCTTTGCGCTGTTTGCTGATGTGCTGGCGCCCCTTGGCCTGCGCGCCGCAACCGGGGATCTGGGCGTGATCCTGGCGGCCGTGCGGGCCTTGTCGACGACCGAAAGGCGCAAGGCCGCCTTGCTGCGCCACGTCTGGCGCCCCCGGCGGTTCCGCGCCCTGCTCGACCGGTTCGGCGGGGGGGCGCCTGCCCGGCACGCGGGCCTTCTGGCCGCCGTGACGCGCGATGGCGCCGACGCGGTGATCGATGCCGCGGGCCCGGCCATCGGCCTGCGCAGCCGCACTGACATCGCCGCCCGCCTGACCGCGCTGCAAGAAGACGCCGCCACCCCACCGATCCCAGAGGCAGAAGTGGCCGCGCTGGAGGATATCCTGACACTCCGCGACACCTCGCCCGCCGCGCTGGAGCGGTTGCGCGATACGGCTGTCGACCTGCCCGCCATCGCCCCCTCGGTCGACCGGATCGAGGCCCGGCTCGACGCCTTGGCCGCGCGTGGCATCGACGTTGAGACGCTTGATTTCGAGGCGAGCTATGGCCGCACCACGCTGGAGTATTACGACGGCTTCGTCTTTGGCTTCTACGCCGAAGCGCGGCCTGACCTGCCGCCGGTCGCAACCGGCGGGCGCTATGACGCGCTGACCTCGGTGCTGGGACAGGGCCGGTCGATCCCCGCGGTGGGCGGCGTGATCCGGCCCGGCCTGGTGGCCGCCCTGGCGGAGGGCGCACGATGACCCTGCGCCTTGGTCTGCCCTCGAAGGGCCGCTTGATGGAGAAGACGTTCGACTGGTTCGGCGATCGGGGCCTGGCCCTGTCGCGCACTGGGTCCGACCGGGAATATGCCGCTGCCGCCGACGCGGACGGGGTTCAGGTGGTGCTGCTTTCGGCCTCGGAAGTGCCGCGAGAGCTGGCGGCGGGACGTATCCATCTGGGCGTGACCGGGTCCGATCTGGTGCGCGAGGGGCTGGCCGACTGGACGACACAGGCCGACGACCTGGCGGGCCTGGGCTTTGGCTTTGCCGATCTGGTGATCGCGGTGCCGAAAGGCTGGGTCGATGTCGAAACGCTGGATGATCTGGACGCCGCCGCCGCCGCCTTCCGCGCGGCCCATGGCTTTCGCCTGCGGATCGCCACCAAGTACCACCGCCTGGTGCGCGAGTTCCTGCGCGAGGCTGGCGTGGCCGATTATCAGCTGGTCGACAGCCAGGGGGCGACCGAGGGAACGGTCAAGAACGAGACAGCCGAGGCTGTGGCCGACATCACCTCAACCGGTGAGACGCTGCGCGCGAACCACCTGAAACTGTTGTCCGACGGACTGATCCACCGCAGCCAGGCGACGCTCTTCAGATCGCGCGGCGCCCGATGGGGCGATGCCGAGAAAGCCGCGCTGGTGGGGATGGCCGGCCGCCTTGGCATTGGCCTGCCAGATCATTTCTGATTGGATTTGACTGCCGCGGGACCATTTGGGGCAATACGAAGCAAGTGCGTCAGCGCACGCCGATCTCGGCCAGGGCCGTCATTAGCTCGGGCGGCAGATTAGCCTCGGAGGCGCGCGGTTTCCTAAGGTCGCGCGGCGCCTCGTCAACCGGCAGATAGCGCCAGCCCTGGAATGGGCGGCGGGGGACTGCTTCGGTGCGGACGACGTTCGGGTCCATCACGATGCCGCAGCGCAAGATGCCGTCATGGCCCTGTACTTCGTCCAGCGCAACGATGCTCTGGCGCGCCAGGATCATGCCCTTGAACACCCAGTAGAGCGATCCGCCGTTCAGCACCTCTTCCGCCCGTTTGGGGAACATCCGGGTGACATGCACCGGCCGGCCACCCGACTTGCGGCAGCGTGGCGATGTCTGCCAGGCGATCAGGTCTTCCACCCGCTCGGCCCCGACGCAGATTTTCACCAGATTTACGGTGTCGGCCATGACGCTCCCCCAAGTGATAGATGTCAAAATAGGCCACAGGCCGCAGAACACAAGTTGACCGGGGGCCATGCGAGGAATATCTTCCTACGTTCCCCCGTGATGCAAGGATTGCCCGGACATGACCCGCTTTGCCGCCCCCATTGCCGAAGCCATCTGGGACATGAAATACCGCCTGAAAGAGGCGGACGGCACATCGCTGGACGGGTCTGTCGAGGATACATGGCGCCGAATCGCACGCGCCCTGGCGGCGGTTGAGGCCGACCCGACGCTTTGGGAAGACAAGTTCTATGCCGCGCTGGAGGATTTCAAATACCTCCCCGCCGGGCGGATCACTGCAGGCGCGGGCACCGACCGGTCGGTGACGCTGTTCAACTGCTTTGTCATGGGCACGATTCCCGACGATATGGGCGGCATCTTCGACATGCTGAAAGAGGCCGCGCTGACCATGCAGCAGGGCGGCGGCATCGGCTACGATTTCTCAACCATTCGGCCCAAGGGGGCCGAGGTGCGCGGCGTGGCGGCCGATGCGTCAGGCCCGCTCAGCTTCATGGATGTGTGGGATGCGATGTGCCGCACGATCATGTCGGCAGGCTCGCGCCGGGGGGCCATGATGGCCACGATGCGCTGCGACCACCCCGATATCGAGGATTTCATCACCGCGAAATCCGACCCCGCCCGCCTGCGGAATTTCAACGTCTCGGTCCTGGTGACCGATCCGTTCATGGAGGCGGTCAAGGCCGATGGCCCGTGGGAGCTGACCTTCGGCGGCAAGATCTACAAAACCGTTCAGGCCCGCGATCTGTGGAACGCCATCATGCGGTCGACCTACGATTATGCCGAACCCGGCGTGATCTTCATCGACCGCATCAACGCGATGAACAACCTGAATTATTGCGAGACGATCGCGGCGACGAATCCCTGCGGTGAGCAGCCTCTGCCACCTTATGGGGCGTGCCTTCTGGGCTCGGTCAATCTGGCGCGGCTGGTCGGCAATCCGTTCGAAGAGGGCGCGGTGCTGGACGAGGCCGCTCTCGACGACCTGGTCCGCGTCGCCATCCGCATGATGGACAACGTGGTCGACGCCTCGCGCTTTCCCCTGCCCCAGCAAGCGGAAGAGGCGCAGAGCAAGCGGCGGATCGGGCTGGGCGTGACGGGCCTAGCCGATGCGCTGTTGATGCTGGGCCTGCGCTATGGCTCGGACGAGGCGGCAGCGCAGACCGAGGCCTGGATGAAGCAGATCGCGCGGTCGGCCTATCTGGCCTCGGCTGATCTGGCCGCCGAGAAGGGCGCGTTTCCCCTGTTTGAGGCCGACAAGTACCTGGCCTCCGGCAACATGCAGCAAATGGATCAGGACGTGCGCGATGCAATCGCGAGGCACGGCATCCGCAACGCCTTGCTGACGTCGGTTGCCCCCACCGGCACGATCAGCCTTTATGCCGGCAATGTCAGCTCAGGGATCGAGCCGGTCTTTGCCTATGCCTATACCCGCAAGGTTTTGCAGAAAGACGGCAGCCGGACCGAAGAGGAGGTGGTCGATTACGCCGTCGCCCTCTGGCGCGAAAAGTTCGGTGATACGCCTTTGCCGGATCACTTCGCGAACGCCCAGACCCTGGCGCCGATGGACCATGTGCGCATGCAGGCGGCAGCGCAGAAATGGGTGGATTCGTCGATCTCGAAGACGATCAACTGCCCCGAAGATATCAGCTTTGAGGACTTCAAGGACGTCTATATGGAAGCCTGGGACACGGGCTGCAAAGGCTGTACGACTTATCGGCCCAACGCCGTGACAGGCTCGGTCCTGACGGTATCCGAGACCACCGAGGCGCGCCCCGAGGCCGAACAAGGGGCTGAGGTTGTCTACCTGTCAGAGCCGCTTGACCGGCCCGCCGCGTTGGAGGGCAATACCTACAAGCTGAAATGGCCCGATAGCGAACACGCGCTTTATATCACCGTCAACGACGTGGTGATCGGCGGCCATCGCCGCCCGTTCGAGGTGTTCATCAACTCCAAGAACATGGAGCATTTCGCCTGGACCGTCGCACTGACCCGCATGATCTCGGCCGTGTTCCGGCGCGGAGGAGATGTGTCCTTCGTGGTCGAAGAGCTAAAAGCCGTCTTCGACCCGCGCGGCGGCGCCTGGATGCAGGGCAAATACGTGCCCTCAATCCTCGCGGCCATCGGTGGTGTGATCGAGCGCCACCTGATCTCGATCGGATTCATCCAGGGCGAGGGCATGGGCCTCAAATCCGACCCGCAAGCCGAAGTCGTCAACCTGGGCCGCGGCAAGGCCTGCGCCTCCTGCGGCAGCTACGAGGTGCGCATGGTCGAGGGATGCCTCACGTGTGCATCGTGCGGCTATTCGAAGTGTGGTTGATCATTTGAAAGCTTGATTGTGGATACACCCATGGTTTCGCCACTCTGGCCCTAGGGGTCGCTATTCTGGTCTCACAAAATGCCATTGGCTGTTTATGCTTGTTCAAACCAGATTTGACGCCTGGATCAACGCGAATTCAACTGTCTGACGTCACCTCATTTGCCCTGCAAGATCATCGAGGATCGGACAATCGGGGCGGTCATCGCCATGGCAGCGCGTGACCAAGGTCTCAAGCGTTGCCTGAAGCGCCTGAAGCTCGGCGATCTTTTCCGCGATGCGATCCAGATGCTCGGTCGCCAAAGCTTTCACATCCGCGCTGGCGCGACCCCGGTCTTCGTATAACGACAGCAGCACCCGGCACTCCTCAATCGAGAATCCCAGCGACCGCGCGCGTCTCAGGAAGGCCAGTTTGTGCGCATCCTGATCGCTGAAATCGCGGTATCCGTTGGCTCCGCGCGCCGGGCGTACCAGGTCGATATCCTCGTAGTATCTGATCGTCTTCGCCGGCAGCCCGCTTGCCCGTGACACATCACCGATATTCATGACTTGAGATCTCCCGACCGATAACATGGCGCTTACAACCATCGGAAGGTCAGTATAAGACTACGCCCTTGACCTTCCAGTGGCTGGAAGCCCTATCTATTCTCCTTAGATCGAGAAAAAGCAAGGATGCCGCGCGATGGCCGCCGCCCCGAACCCTCCGAAATCGCTGATATTGCCCATTGCGGGCATGAGTTGTGCCTCCTGCGTGGGTCGGGTGGAACGGGCGTTGAAGGATGTGCCCGGGGTGTTGCAAGCCCATGTAAACCTTGCGACCGAACGCGCAGACATCCGGTTCGAGGCGCCCGCGGATGCCGCCACGCTTGTCGCAGCCATAGAAGGACAGGGCTACGATGTGCCGGCGGAAACGATCACCCTTGCCGTCGAAGGAATGAAATGCGCGGGCTGCGTGGGGCGGGTTGAGCGCGCGCTTCTGACCGTGCCCGGTGTCACGGACGCCAACGTAAACCTCGCGGCCGAACTGGCTGTCGTGAAGGGCGCCGCCGATATCTCAGCTTTGATCGACGCGGTTGCCGAGACGGGAAAAACGGCCCATCTCCGCCCGCAAGGCGACAGGTCACAGGCGCAGGTCTCAGCCCGGCGTGACGAAGAGACGCGCCAGCTTAAGCACCGCGTCGTGCTTGCCGCTTTGCTGACCCTTCCTGTCTTTGTGCTTGAGATGGGCAGCCATCTGATACCGGGCATGCACCATCTGATCATGACGACGATCGGGATGCAGGCCAATTGGCTGATCCAGTTCGTGCTGACCACCGCCGTCCTTGTCGGGCCCGGTCGCACCTTCTACCGATACGGAGTGCCTGCGTTTGTGAAAGGCGCGCCAGACATGAACAGCCTTGTCGCGGTTGGAACTGCGGCGGCGTATCTCTTCTCGGTCGTGGCGACCTTCGCGCCGGGCCTGCTGCCGGACGGCACAGCACATGTCTATTACGAGGCGGCGGCCGTTATCGTGACGTTGATCCTTGTGGGTCGCTGGATGGAGGCGCGCGCCAAGGGCCGGACCTCGCAAGCGATCCAGCGGCTTGTCAGCCTCGCACCGAAAACCGCGCGGGTGCGCCGTGGCGACGCGATAATTGAGATCGAGGCGGCCGATGTGACCCTTGGCGACATCATCGAGGTCCGCCCGGGAGAGCGCCTGCCCGTGGATGGCATCGTCACCGAGGGCACCAGCTATGTCGATGAGAGCATGGTCACCGGCGAGCCTGTGCCCGTCGCCAAAAAGGCCGATGCGCAGGTTGTCGGCGGAACGGTGAACCAGACCGGCCACCTCACGTTCCGCGCCACAGCCGTGGGCGGCGATACGATGCTGTCCCAGATCATTCGCATGGTCGAAGAGGCCCAGGGCGGCAAGCTGCCGATCCAGGCTCTGGTGGACAAGGTCACGATGTATTTCGTGCCCGCCGTCATCGTGCTGGCGCTCATGACCTTTGCGGTCTGGCTGATCTTCGGCCCCGACCCGGCTTTGAGTTTTGCATTGGTCAATGCCGTTGCCGTTCTGATCATCGCCTGCCCCTGCGCCATGGGCCTTGCCACACCGACATCGATCATGGTGGGCACCGGGCGGGGGGCCGAGATGGGTGTGCTGTTTCGCAAGGGCGAGGCTTTGCAGCTTTTGAAGGAGGCGCGTGTTGTCGCCCTCGACAAAACCGGCACGCTGACCGAAGGCGCTCCGCGCCTGACCGACCTTATCGTCGCCAATGGTTTTGATCGGAGGGATGTGCTGGCCGCGATCGCCGCGGTGGAGGCGAAATCGGAACACCCCATCGCGCGGGCGATCGGGGAGGCGGCCGGGGCCGAAGGGCTGGACCTTCCCGCAGTCACGGGTTTTGAGAACGTGACGGGCATGGGTGTCGCCGCGATGGCGGGTGCAAAGAGGGTTCAGATCGGCGCAGATCGGTTTATGAAACAGTCGGGTCATGACCTGACCCCTTTCGCCGAGACCGCTGTGCAACTGGGCGCAGAAGGCAAATCGCCCCTCTATGCCGCCATCGACGGACAGCTCGCCGCCATCATCGCGGTCGCGGACCCGATCAAGGCCACGACGCCAGCGGCCATCGCGGCCTTGCACGATCTGGGTCTGAAAGTGGCAATGATCACCGGCGATAACCGGCGGACCGCGGATGCAATCGCAGCGCGCCTTGGCATCGATGAGGTCGTGGCCGAAGTTTTGCCCGATGGCAAGGTCGCCGCAGTGAAGCGCCTCAAGGACGAGCACGGGCGTCTCGCCTTTGTGGGCGACGGTATCAATGACGCCCCCGCACTGGCCGAAGCCGATGTGGGTCTGGCGATCGGCACGGGCACGGATGTGGCCATCGAAGCGGCCGACGTGGTGCTGATGTCGGGCGCTTTGACCGGCGTGCCAAACGCCATCGCGTTGTCCAAGGCGACGATTCGCAATATCCAGCAGAACCTTTTCTGGGCATTTGCATACAATACCGCTCTGATCCCCGTCACCGCAGGGGCCCTATACCCTGCGTTTGGGTTGCTGCTTTCGCCGATGTTCGCGGCGGGGGCCATGGCGCTCAGCTCGGTCTTCGTGTTGGGCAATGCCTTGCGTCTGCGCCGGTGGACGCCCCCTAGCGGCGAGGACTCCGCCGTCAAAGCCGCCGCCGCGCCTTTTCAGGCGGCACCAGCCGAATGAAAAACGCAGCTTTCTTCACCGTCGGCGTGGTTGCGGTTATAGCCGTTGGCGGGGCCGCGATATTCTTGTCCGAGAGCCCAGCCATATCTTCGAATACCCCCGGCTATCAGCCCGATCTTGCCCGCGGAGAGGCGCTTTATGCAGAGGCCTGCGCCTCCTGCCACGGGGCTAATCTTGAGGGCCAGCCGAATTGGCGATCCCCCGGGCCCGACGGCCGCCTACCCGCGCCGCCCCACGACGCCTCGGGGCACACCTGGCACCATTCCGACCGCGTTCTCATCAACATCACCATGCGAGGGACGGCGGCCGTGGTTGGCCGTGGCTATGAGAGCAATATGCCGGGCTTCGCAGACAGCTATTCCGAGGCGGAATTGCGCGACATCCTCGAATGGATCAAAACGCAATGGCCCGAACGAGAACGCGCGCATCAAGCACAGGTTACAGCGCAGGATGACGCTTCTCAGTAGGACAGAGAGCGCTGAAAATGCCGGTGCTCGGCGCAGAGCTTTTTGACCCGGGTGGACTTCCGCAGAAGCGATCCTGCGCATAGAACAGACCACAGATGCAACCTCTGTGCCGTTCTTGAGGCCGAGAAAATCTAGGTTGCAGATTTTCTCAGCGCCACCTCGATGCATCCATTTTCCCGCACACACAAATCAGAACTCTCGGTCTGTTGATGATATGATCTGATGCCAACCCGCTACCGGCCGAGTTTGGCGTGCACCTCATCCAGATCGACCTCGCCTTTGGGCATCTTGTTGGCGGGGGTGTCGAAATCATAGCGGAAAAGCTGGAAGTCCTTCTTGTAGATCTCCCACATCAGGTGCATCGAAAGATCGTCGAAATAATCCTCGACCGGATGCGCCCGCTTCGGCCCGTGCCCTTCGCTTTCGTTGAAGCGAGGGATCTGCGCCAGATCGACGGGCACCTTGGTCTCGACCGCATCCAGAGCCACTTGCAGGCCCTGATTGAACTTCTCGGTGAAGAAGATGTGGTTGTAGCGGCCGCCATTGACGATGAAGGTCGAGATATGGCCCGACATGGCCGACCAGTGAATGTCGGGGTCCATCGGTTTGCGCCAGCGGATGGTGTCGCGCGCAAACAGCAGGAACCGGCGGAAACTGCGGATCTGGTCGAACTCGAACCCGTCCTCGGGGCTGCCCACCTCGATCCCGTATTTCTGCATCAACAGAGGCACCAGATTGCCGCGATAGCGTTTGCCATTGCGCTGGATGCCGCAGATCTTGTCGAAAAACGACGACAGGATGCGGGTATAGGGGTTGCGCACGCAGGTGAAGGCGTAGGAGGCATGCGATTTCACATTCGCCTCGATCAGCGGCTGACTGTCCTCGATCGCCCATTTGTGCAGGCCGCCTGTCGCATCATGGATATCGCCGTCGAAGAACGTGCCATGGTCGGAATAGAACATGACCTGACCAATGGTCGAACAGGCGCATTTCGGCACCACGCGATAGACCATGCTTTCGCTTTCCGTCATCCAAGTGCCGGGAAACCCCATTTTGTACCTATCCTACCTTCAACCAGCGAACGCCGCGTAAAAGATCAAAGAAGCTCTGTCTTTTCAACGCATCTTCACGCTATTTAGCGTAAAGACCACCTTAACGAGAGCGTGCAATACCCCGCATATGGCAAAGATCGCCTTCATTTTGCTGTGCCACAAGGACCCAGAGGGGATCATTGCACAGGCCGAGCGGTTGACGGCCGCCGGCGATTGCGTGGCCATTCACTTCGACGCGCGCGCTTCCGAGGCGCATTTCCGCAGGCTGCGTGAGGCGCTGGATCCGAACCCGAATGTGACATTTGCCGCCCGGCGGGTCAAATGCGGTTGGGGAGAATGGTCGCTGATCGAAGGTACTCTGGAGGCTGTCAAAGCGGCCGTCAGCGCGTTTCCGGCGGCCACTCATTTCTACATGCTGTCAGGCGATTGCATGTCGATCAAGTCGGCCGATTATGCCCATGATTTCCTCGATGGGGCCGACAAGGACTACATCGAAAGCTTTGATTTCTTCGACAGCGAATGGATCAAGACCGGCATCAAGGCCGAGCGTCTGATCTATCGTCACTATTTCAACGAACGGAACCAGAAACGGCTGTTCTATGCCTCGCTGGCGCTGCAGGAACGCCTCGGGCTGGCCCGCAAGATCCCCGATGACCTGCAGATCATGATCGGCAGCCAATGGTGGTGCCTGCGCCGCCGCACGGTCGAAGCGATACTGGATTTCTGCGACAAGCGCCCCGATGTCATGCGCTTTTTCCGCACCACCTGGATTCCGGATGAGACGTTCTTTCAGACGCTGGTGCGCCACCTGGTGCCAGGGCGCGAGATTGAGGCGCGCACGCTGACCTTTCTGATGTTCACCGATTACGGCATGCCGCTGACCTTCTACAATGACCATTACGATCTGCTGCTGGCACAGGATTATCTGTTCGCCCGCAAGATCTCGCCCGAGGCGACTGAACTGAAGGAACGTCTGGGCGACCTCTACGCCAGCGGCCGCACGGATTTCGCGCTGTCGAACGAGGGCCCGCGCCTCTTCACGTTTCTCACCGGCCGTGGCCGTGTAGGGCGCCGCTTTGCCCCCCGCTTTTGGGAGCGGGAAAGCACGCTGGGGCGCGAGCGTGAGTTGCTGATCGTGGCATGCAAGAAATGGCATGTCGGCAAGCGCCTTCTGGATCGTGTGCGCCAGGTCACCAACACACCCACGATCGACTACCTTTTCAACGAGGAAGACACGGCCCTGCCCGATCTGGGCGGTATCCAGTCGACGCTGGCCAAGCGCAACCGGCATCGCCGCGCTCTGGTCAGGATGCTGTTCGACTATTACGGGACCGACCGTCTGGTTTTTTGCCTCGACCCCGCCGATATCGAGACGCTGGAGGATTTCTACGCCGACCGCTGCGTCACGCGGCTGCTTGAGGTCGAATGCGCCTTTACCGACGACTATCTGACGGGCCACGCCAAGCGCGTGGGCCTCGCCGGCGACCAGACGCCGCCCGACGTGGTGCAGCGCCTTTTGCCCACCATCCGCTATGACATCGTGTTTGAGGCCGATCGCATTCGCGACGCCAACTTCCCCGGCACCTACCGCATCCGCGAGACCGCCTCGGTTGAGGAAAACACCTATCCCCTTGCCGGTTTCTTGGATGTGTCCGAGGCCAAGGCGCGCGAGATTGCCGCCACCGATTATCTCTTCGTCGACTGAGGAACAGCCCCATGCCCTACGCCTATGACGACCAAAACATCTTTGCCAAGATCCTGCGCGGCGAGATCCCGAACAAGACCGTGATGGAAACCGACCACACCCTGGCCTTCGAGGATATCCAGCCGCAGGCGCCGCACCATGTGCTGGTGATCCCCAAAGGCGCTTATGTGACCGCCGATCACTTCGCGCTTGAGGCCTCGGATGCCGAGATCGTCGATTTCACCCGCGTCGTGGGCCAGATCTGCCGCGCGCTTGGGATGCAGCCGGGCGAGGGTGGTGTGGGCTATCGCACCATCTCGAACGCCGGTGAGGACGGCGTGCAGGAGGTGCCGCATTACCATCTGCACATCCTTGGCGGGCGCCCCTTGGGCCGTATGCTGCAACCGGCCGGATAATTTTCCGCAAGCCGCCAAGGATCGGACAACGCCATGCGTCAAACCAGGTAAGATGCGGATGGAAACACCCGATGAGGCTTTGGCGCAGGCCGCCGGCAAGGGGGATCGCGAGGCGTTCGCGGCCCTCCTGTCGCGGCATTACGACCGGGTCTATCGGCTGGGCTGGCGGCTGACCGGCAGTGCCGCCGAGGCCGAGGATCTGACGCAGGATATCTGCCTGGCCCTGCCGACCAAGCTGGGGGGCTATCGCGGCGATGCGCGGTTCACCACATGGCTGCACCGGGTGGTGGTGAATGCCGCCCATGACCGCCGCCGCCGGGCCGCAACCCATGCCAAGGCCGCCGACGGCTGGGGCGATTGGGAGGTTGCACGGCGCGCGACCGCCGATCAGGCGGCAGAGGCCGCCGATTGGCTGACGCGCGCGATGCAAGGGCTATCTGATGATCTGCGCGATACCCTGACGCTGGTTCTGGGCGAAGAGATGACGCATCGCGAGGCGGGGGACGTTTTAGGCGTGTCGGAAGGCACGGTGTCGTGGCGGATGTCCGAGGTGAAGAAACACCTTAAGGCGCTGGCCGCGGCGGAGGATATGGTATGAGCGACAAGGGTGACCTCGACAAACTGAAGGCCGCGCTGCACGGCGCCACGCCTCAGCCCGATCCGGCGGCCAAGGCCGATGCCATGGCGCGCGCCATGGCCGAATTCGATCGTGTCCAAGGATCGGCGGATGCAGTGCGTCAGATGTCCGACCGCTCTGATAACGGGGCGGGCTTTTGGACAGGAGCACGTACCATGTTTAACCGCCTCACCACCCGCGCCGCCTTGGCCGGCACTGCCAGCATCGCCGTGATCGGGGTCGGCCTCGTCGTCATCAACCCCGACCTGATCGAGCGGAACGCAGAAACCCGCATTGCCGAGCCCAGTGTAACTGGGTCGGAATTCGCGATCCTCGCTGACGAGGCCAGCCCGGAAGCCACCACGACCGCCCCGCTCGGGGAGGATGAGGCCCACACATCCGATATATCGGCAGCAGAGCCTCTGCCGCCGACAATAACGCCCCACGTCGGGTCGTCCGATCAAGCCCTCATGCCGCAAGCCAACCAGCCCGCATCCGCTGAAGCGCCAGCCGCACAGACCCAGCGCGGCGGTGAGATCCAGATAACAGGTGAGGCTGAACTAGAAGCCCCGGACCAGAGCCTGAACGGCCAAACGCAGCTTCAGCAAAGCCTCAATATCGAATCTCAGCTTGTAGAAGAAATAGCGCCATCTGCAGAGGCTCGAATGGACCGACTCAGATCGGCCCCAGAGGCCGAAGCCGTTCCTAGTGTTCCTCAATCTCAACCGAGACGTAGTCTCGCTCCGCAGTCTCAAGGTATCGATCTTTCAGCTGTGGCAAGTGGCGGCCACTCCTACGCTGCGCCCCAAATTCGGGAATCGATTGCGGCGCCTCAACCCGACACCGAAGCCTTCCCGGAAGCCGACCGCAACGCCCTGAAGGTCACCGCCGAAACTCCGGTCTCGACCTTCTCGATTGATGTCGATACGGCCAGCTATTCGGTTGTCCGCTCGTCTCTGAATGTCGGGCAAATGCCCCCTGCGGGCGCTGTGCGGATTGAGGAGATGGTGAACTACTTCCCCTATGCCTGGCCCGCGCCCGAGGCTGGCGAGGCGCCGTTCCGCCCCTCCGTTTCGGTGATGCAGACGCCTTGGAACGAGGGCACGCAATTGGTGACCATCGCGCTCCAGGGCGAGATGCCGGCCCTTGGCGACCGTCCACCGCTGAACTTGGTGTTCCTGATCGATACGTCGGGCTCGATGAGTGCGGCAAACAAGCTGCCGCTTCTCAAGCAATCGTTTCGATTGATGCTGTCAGAACTGCGCCCCGAGGATGAGGTGGCGATCGTCACCTATGCGGGCTCGGCCGGGCTGGTGCTAGAACCCACCCCCGCCTCTGACCGCCAGACGATCGAGGCGGCGCTGGCCCAGTTGGGCGCGGGCGGGTCGACCGCCGGACAGGCTGGCCTGGCGCAGGCCTATGCCGTGGCGGGCAACATGTCTGCCGAGGGCGAGGTGACCCGCGTGATCCTGGCCACCGATGGCGATTTCAACGTCGGGATCAGCGACCCCGATGCCCTGAAGGACTACATCGCCGAACAGCGCGAAAGCGGGACGTATCTGTCGGTGCTGGGCTTTGGCCGCGGCAATCTGGACGATGCCACGATGCAGGCGCTGGCACAGAACGGCAACGGCACGGCGGCCTATATCGACACGCTGAACGAGGCCCGCAAGGTGCTGGTCGATCAGCTGTCGGGCGCCCTCTTCCCCATCGCAGATGACGTGAAGATACAGGTCGAATGGAACCCCGCCGCTATCGCCGAATACCGGCTGATCGGGTATGAAACCCGGGCGCTGGCGCGTGAGGATTTCAACAACGACAAAGTCGATGCGGGCGAGATCGGCGCGGGCCATTCCGTCACCGCGATCTACGAGGTCACGCCTGTCGGATCCCCCGCCCGCCGCACCGACCCGCTGCGCTATGCGCCGGTGAACGTGGCCGACAGCCCCGATGAGCTGGGCTTTCTACGGCTGCGCTATAAAGAGCCGGGCGAGGAGACATCACGGCTGATCGAGACACCGATCACCGGGGATATGGCCGATGGCGGATCGGAAGCGCGCTTTGCCGCCGCGATTGCAGGCTTCGGCCAGCTTCTGACCGGCACCACTTATCTGAACGAGTGGGGCTGGGACGAGGCGATCGCGCTGGCCAATGCCTCAAAGGGCACGGATGAGTTCGGATACCGGGCCGAGGCGATCCAACTAATGCGGCTGGCCAAGGCCATCGAACCCAGCCCGTTCAGGTAGGTTAGATCCAAAATGCAAAACGCGCGGGGGACGATCCCCCGCGCGTCATTCATTCGTGAAGCCGGAATTTAGGCTTCGACAGCCTTCGCCTCAAGCGTGTCGCCCTTGGCGATCTCGATCCGGCGGGGCTTCAGCGCCTCGGGCACTTCGCGCACCAGATCGATGTGCAGCATGCCGTTTTCATGGGCCGCACCCGCCACGCGGATATGCTCGGCCAGATGGAACCGACGCTCAAAAGCGCGGGTGGCGATGCCGCGGTGCAGATAGGTGCGCGGCGTCTCGTCCTTGGCCTTGCGGGCCGAGACGACAAGCGCGTTTTCCTTGACCTCGACATTCAGATCGTCGTCGGCGAAGCCCGCCACCGCGATGGAAATCCGGTAAGCCTCTTCGTCGGTTTTTTCAATGTTGTAAGGGGGGTAGCCGTTATCGGTGACTTCTGTGGTCAGCAGGCGATCCATCAGATCGGCCATGCGGTCAAAACCGACGGTTGCACGATAAAGCGGCGAAAGGTCGTATGTACGCATCAAAGCATCCTCCGTTGAGCGATACTGGTTATGCCCTCCGAAAACCGGACGGGCGGTCTATCGGGCCCCTGATGGGCACCCGAATATCGCAAAAGTAGGAATTGGAATTTACCGTTTCAAGACCCTCAGGGCCGCACGAAACGAGCCCCACCGCTTCGTTCGCCACTGCCAGGTTGCACCCGCCGCGCGGGGCCACTTGCCGGTGGCGGCGCGTTCCGCATTGCCGTCTTCAGATCGGCAATAAGGCGCGGCAACTGCATGCCGAGCGAAATGGTGCCTTCGGCCGTGCGGTTTCCGGCCGAAATGATCGAGACGATCTGTGCCCGCTGGCCCGAGCGGTCAAAAACAGGCGCGCCGGATGAGCCGAAATCAACGTCGCAATCGAAGGCAAGAAGGCCCTGAAACTGCCCCAAGACGGCACAGCGCAATTGCCATGACAGCGCCTCTTCCCGGCCCCTCGCATAGGAGACGACGCTGACCTCGCGGGCGCCTCGCCCGGGCGTGTTGACCACAAACGGCGCCGCCGTTGCCGCGGGGATTGACTGAGCCAGTTTCACCAACGCCACATCATGGCGAATGTTGATGGCGGATGTTCCGCCACGGGGTTCGTAGGAGGGATGCGCCACCAGTTGCTGGGCCTGAACCTCGGCAATTGATCGTCCGTCGACGTAGCCGGCGCGAAAGGTCACGCTTTCGGCTGCGCGCAGCTCTCCCCGGCGCGGATCGAACACGCAATGGGCCGCCGTCAAAACCAAATCCGTCGCGATCAGCGTGCCGGTGCAGAAACTTGATCCGCCCAGATCAAGCCGCCCAACCCCCTCCCAACCGAGGCTGTCTTGGCGCAAAGTCAGGCGCCGCAGATCGGTGTTCTGCGCTTCGGCCATCGGCGCACATGCCAAAAGCAGCACGGCCGCAAAGCGCAGCATAGCCCTAGGGCCGGAGGAATTTCGCACCATCATCATCGCTTTCAGTATCGATGGGCACGGCCCGGATAACGGGCGAGGACCGGCGGAACACGCCGTCGGACCCTTCCAAAAGGCCCTGAACAAGCGCAAGCGTTTCCCCCAGCTCGGCCGCGAGAGCAACTTGTCGCGCCGCGATCTCGGCCTTGGCGGCCACGACCGAAACGATCCGCACTTCGCCGTCGGACACCATGAAAATAGGCGAGCCGGAAGCCCCGAAATCGACGTCGCAAGTCAGAACTAAAACGCCGCGCTGACGCTCAAGCACCTCGCAGACCTCTTCAAGGGACGGCGCGTTATCGCGGCCCGTCGCGTAGGAGACGATATGAACCTCGTCGCCGCGTTCAGGATGCTGAGCGGTTGTGAAGGGCTTGATGTTGGAATTGCGGATGGGTTGGTCCAGCTCGAGAATGGCGACATCGACCGCCACGCGCTTGATCAGATCGGGCCCTTCGAAGGTGTAATCGGGGTGCGAGGCCACGCGCCGCACCCGGCGATAGGCTTCGGCCCGGCCATTTCGCCAACCGGCCAGAAACTCAAGCTCGGAGATGGGGATGCGGACCCCGTTATGCGGATTGTAAAGGCAATGCGCCGCGGTCAGGACCAGATCAGGCGCGATCAGCGCGCCCGTGCAATAGCCCGTATGGCCGATATTGATCCGTCCGACAGCTTCCCAGCCCTTGCCGTCATTGCTGGTCGCAAGTTCGCGCAAAGGCCCCTCGGCCCGGGCCGACGAAAAGCCAACAATCGCGCATATCAATGCGGCAAATGCAAATATCTTCCTGAGGATCATTGATTCTCCAGCCTACATCGGAAGCCTAGGCAGCCGATGCGGCAGGATTATGACTGATCGTCGCTCAGTGCGGAAGGCTTTGGGCCCCCGGTCGCCCAATCTAGCAGCTCGACCGTATGCACAATTGGCACAGTCGTGCCCGACCCGATCTGCATCATGCAGCCGATATTGCCCGCCGCGATGACATCCGGCGACCGGGCTTCAAGCGTCTGGACCTTGCGGTCCTTCAGTTGCTTCGAGATCTCGGGCTGCATCAGGTTGTAGGTGCCGGCCGAGCCGCAGCAAAGGTGGCTGTCGACAGGCTCCACCACCTCAAACCCAGCGCGTTTCAGGAGGTCCTTCGGGTAGGTCTTGATCTGCTGGCCGTGCTGGAGCGAGCAGGCGGCGTGATAGGCCACGCGAATGGGGCCCGTGCCGACGGGCGGCGGCGCGCTGCCCGGCGTGCGGGGCGCATCGGTGCCCGCGATGCCGTCGCGGGCGGGGTTCGTCGCGCTGAACGCCTCAGCATCGGGCAGAAGCTGGATCAGTACCTCCGAGACGTCCTTCGCGATGGCACTGACGGCCAGCGCCTCGTCGGCCAAAGCCTCATTGCGGAACATGTGGCCGTAATCCTTCACCGTCGTGCCGCAGCCCGAGGTGTTGATGACAACCGCATCCAGCCCCTCGCCTTCCATCTCGCGGTGCCAGGCGCGGATGTTCTTGGCCGCCGTCGCGTGGCTTTCCGTGGTCTTGCCCATGTGATGGGTCAGCGCGCCGCAGCAGCCCTGCCCTTCGGCGATCACCACATCGCAGCCAAGCCGGGTCAGCAGACGGATCGTGGCATCGTTGATGTCAGTGTTCAGCGCCCGCTGCGCGCAGCCGGTCATCAGCGCGACGCGCATCCGGCGTTCGCCTTGGGCCGGAAATACCTGCGGGTCGTCGTTGCGGCTGACCGGCGGGATGGTCTTCGGCGCCATTTCCAGCATCGCGCGGAGCCGCGCATCGGGCATCAGCCCCGCGAAGGGCCGCCCGATCTTGGCGCCGAAGAGCGCCAGGCGAAACCGCATCGGATAGGGCAGAATCCGCGCCAGCACCCAGCGCAGCGCACGGTCGGTGAAGGGGCGTTTGTAGGTCTGCTCGATGTACTCGCGCGCGTGATCGACCAGGTGCATGTAGTGCACGCCGGACGGGCAGGTCGTCATGCAGGCGAGGCACGAGAGGCACCGGTCGATATGCTTGACGGTCTTCTCGTCGGCCGGCCGGCCGTTTTCCAGCATGTCCTTGATCAGGTAGATGCGGCCCCGCGGGCTGTCCAGCTCGTCGCCCAGCACCTGATAGGTCGGGCAGGTCGCCGTGCAGAACCCGCAATGGACGCAGGTCCGTAAAATCTCATTCGACCGCTGGATTGCGGGCTCTTTGAGCTGTTCAGGCGTGAAGGTGGTTTGCATCTGCCCTGCTTCAATTGGGTTTGGAGGTGCCCGCCGCCAGCGGCACCGCGCTGCCGGTCAGGCCGGTATCGAGGAAGTGGAGTGTCGTGTCGGCCGCGAAGGGCTTGCCGGTTAGCCAACGTTCCAGCCGCGCCACCGCTTCGCCCACATCGGTCGTGGCGATGTCGAGATAGACGTTGCCGGTGCCGTGCGACCCGGCCACGGAACCGCCGAGGCCGCCTTGCGACAGGATATCGTGCAGCTCTTCCTCAAGCGCGTAACGGTCCTCCACATCATCGAAGGGCGCGGCGGGGCTGCGGGCGATCCGAAGGTAGAGGAACCACTCGCCATGCCGGCTGTGGCAGCGCGAGGAAAAGCGAGCGCGCGAAAACACCGCATTGCCGTAGGTCGGGTTCGGCGCAGCCAGCGAGATGAGGTCGGGGCGCGAATGATCCGGGTTCGGTTCCTTTGCGGAGAAGAGCGTGATCTCACGGGTATCGAGCGGGCGGGCGGCATAGGGGCGTTCGGGCATCCTGTCGGTGGCCCGCGCGATCTCGGCGCGGAGGTTGGCGAGAAACCCCGCCATGTCGAGTTCCGCCGGCACGGCGCCGCGAAGCCGCCCCAGAAGGCCGGGCCTCTCGGCCGTCTCGGCATCGATGAAGCCCAGCCAGTCGCGCTCAATCTCCTCGCCAAGCAGCATCGAGGTCATGACGCTGGCACGATCGACGATTTCTTCCCGCGTCCCCGCGCCCGTGACCGCAAGGTCGATCCGCCCCTCCTCTGCCATCCGCGCCTTAGCCTTGGAGAGCGATAGCGGCGCCTGGTAGCGCGCTGCGAAATGGTCGGCGATAAGGTCAGGCTCGGTCGGCGGGCGGACCTCATGAAACCGCCAGCGCGGCAGGTCGGGCGCAGCATTGAGGACCGCGCGGGCCAGCGGGCGCAGCTCGTCGCGCCATTCCGGCGTGATGAAAAGCGCGTGCCCCCTGTCCGACGGCCCGAACTCCCACATCAGGTCGGGCGAGACCGCCCCCAGTGCGGCCATGACTTCAGTCGGATCGGTGGTCATGTCCTTCATGCCTGAGGAAAAGCACCGGTCGACCCCGTCGGCATGGGCTGCGAAATGCTCCCAAAGGCCAGCGATCGCCGCGCGGGTGTCCGACGGCAACTTTGCGGCGGCAAAATCATAGGGATCCATGCGCCGCCTCCGCCTGCCGTGCTACGCCCATGAGGCCCGGGTTCAGAATTCCGCGTGGGTCGAACTTGGCCCGCAATCCGTCGCTGAGCGCCGCCAAGGCTGGAGGTTCAGGGTGAAACACAGGCATTCTTGCGCGCGTTTCCTCGCTGGCTCGCACCAATGTCGCGTGGCCTGCTACGTCGCCCATCCGGGCCCGCAAATCCGTCCCTTCGGGGGCCAAAGCCCAGACAAGCCCGCCGCCCCAATCATAGAGCAGCGCATCGGCCCCCAGCCGCGCACCCAAGAGCGACCCATCGGTCGGTTTCACGGAAAACCGCCAGACATCGCCCGCGCGATTGTGGAATGGCTGGACATCGCGCACCCAGTCCCACCCGGCACGGGTCCGGTCGGCATCGGTTTCGACCGCGACATCCCCGAAACCTGACAGGCGCTTTTTCAGCTCGTCCGCGCGGTAGCTGACCGAGCTTTCAAACCCCTCAAGCCGGATCATCGTGACCGGATGGCCATCCACACCAGACGGCGTATGCGCGGCGCCCGACACCTCGAATGGCGAAGACAGCGCCATCGACAGGGCGCGGATGCCGTCCGCATCGCTGAGCCCATTGATCAGCAGAACCGCCCTGGCCGAGGTTGCAGGGAGCACCTTGAACGACACTTCGGTCAACACACCCAGAGTGCCCCAGCTGCCCGCCATCAGCTTGACCAGGTCGTAACCAGTCACGTTCTTCATTACCCGGCCGCCGTTCTTGATGATCGTGCCCGCCCCGTCGACGAACCGCACCCCGATCAGGCTGTCGCGCACCGCGCCCGCCTGCACCCGGCGCGGGCCCGAGGCATTGGCCGCCACAACACCCCCGATCGTGGGCGTGCCCGAGGTGCCCAGAAGGCCGCGATGATCCATCGGCTCGAACGGCAGGCGCTGGCCCTCTGCGGCCAGCGCGGCCTCAACCTCGGCCAAGGGGGTGCCCGCCCGCGCGACAATGGTCAGCGCGCCGGGTTCATAAAGCGTGATGCCGATGAGGCCGGCGGTCGACAGCACCTCGCCCGCCACCGGCCGGCCGATGGCGCGCGTTCCCCCGCCCCGAATGCGCAGCGGGCCCTGTGCCGCGCGGATCGCATCGGCCAGATCGGCTTCGCTTTGCGGCTCGATCATCCCGCGCTCCCCCATCCCGCGCTTTCCTGTCTCTGCGGCGTCATTCTGTCAAAAACACTCCCGCCGGACGCATCACGCATGCCTTACGCCACGCGGCGTGTTTCGGTGACGGCCAGAGGAAACACTTTTGCAGGGTTCAACAACCAGGCCGGATCGAACACGTCCTTCACGCCCAGCTGCGCCTCAAGATCTTCCGGGCTGAATTGCGCCGTCATCAGATCGCGCTTTTCGATGCCCACACCGTGTTCGCCGGTCAGGCAACCGCCGACCTCGACACACAGCTTCAGCACATCGGCCCCCATCGCCTCGCATTTCTCCAGATCGCCGGGCTTGTTGGCATCATAGAGGATCAGCGGATGCATATTGCCATCGCCCGCGTGAAACACATTGCCGACGGCCAGGCCATAATCCTGCGACAACTCGCCAATCCGCCGCAGAACGTGCGGCAGGGAAGAGACCGGGATCGTGCCATCCAGGCACATGTAATCCGAGATCTTGCCGATCGCGCTGAATGCGGCTTTGCGGCCCATCCAGATCTTCTTGGATTCCTCCTCGGACTGACTTTCGCGCAGCTCGATCGGGTCATGGCGCCGGGCGATCTGCTTGATCAGGCCCAGCTGCTCATCAATCTCGGCCGTGCTGCCTTCAACCTCAACGATCAGCAGGGCCTCGCAATCGGGATAGCCGGCTTGGGCGAAATCCTCGCAGACGCGGATCAACATCTTGTCCATGAACTCGATGGCCACCGGCAGCACGCCCGCCTTGATAATGTCGGCCACACAGGCGCCGGCGACCTCATTGGAATTGAACGCGATCAGCACGGGCCGCGCGCCCTCGGGCTTGGGCAGGATGCGCAGCCACGCCTCGGTCACCACACCCAACTGCCCCTCGGACCCGCAGATCAGCCCCAGCAGATCAAGCCCGCCCGCATCCATATGCGCGCCGCCGATCTGGGTGACAGTGCCATCCATCAGAACCATGGTCACACCCAGAAGGTTGTTCGTCGTGACCCCGTATTTCAGGCAATGCGCGCCACCGGAATTCATCGCGATATTGCCCGCGATCGCACAGGCCAACTGGCTGGACGGATCGGGCGCGTAGAAGAACCCGTCGCTTTCCACCGCACCTGTCACCGACAGGTTGGTCCGCCCCGATTGCACGCGGATAAAGCGGTTGTCGTAATCGGTTTCCAACACGTCATTCAGGCGCGCCACACCCAGGATCACGCTGTCCGCCGTGGGCAATGCGCCCCCGGCAAGCGACGTGCCCGACCCGCGCGGGACCACAGGCACCCCCTCCTCATGGCACACCCGCAAGACAGCCGAGACCTCCTCGGTAGAGGTGGGCAGGACCGCCGCCAGAGGCGGACAACGATAAGCGGTCAGCGCATCGCATTCATAGGCGCGCGTCTGCGCTTCGTCGTGGATGACCGCATTTGCAGGCAGAACAGCCTGCAATCGGGCAACAATGCGCGCCTTGCGCGACAGAATATCAGGGTCCGGGATGGGCATTTCCATGGGAAGCTCCTCACATTGGTAAAAAAATATAACCAATTTCAGGAAAATCGCAAGGGAAACTGCCGTCGCATTTCCCAGATTTCTGCCTTGCCCCTTGGGCACCGATCCTCCACGGTTCCGCCAGAAGTCGAGGTGTTAAGAGAAAGCCGTTTGGATGAGACTATTTGCCCTGACCATCGTAATCACTGCCCTCTTCAGCTCTGCGGGATCGGCCCAAGACATGCAGGTGGCCGAACGGATCGAAGGCGCCACGGGGTCCTGCGGGCAACCGCGCGCGTTAAGCTACACTCTGTCGCAAGCCGCGGACCAAGTCAGGGTTCAGCCTTTGGACATCGCGATCACCCGGGCCGAGCCCGTCTATGTTGAGATGTCTCTGTCATCGGACACCCGTGTCGTCATCCGCGCCGATACGGCTGACAGCGATACTGACGGCTATCTGGCGCTCTTCAATGCGGACGGGCAGCTCATCGAACAGGACGACGATAGTGGTGGCGATTACAATGCGATGATTGATCGCGAGTTACAGGCCGGATCCTACTGCATCCGGGTCAGCCCTTATTCAAACCGCATCAGCGAGGCGGATGCGCTGACCCTGTCGATCGGCACCGGCGAGGTGGCGGATGCGCTTGCAAACCGCCGCACGGATAACACTGGCGCGGTCAATACAGCGCTCTGCAATGACCCCACGCTTCTGTCCGAGATTGGCGCGGCTCTGGCCCCAGGGTTCGGAACGTTTGTGCTTGACGCCGAGATTGGCGATGGCGGACGGCAAGATTGGACCCTGGTTGTCACCGAAACGGTCGAGGTGCAGATCAGCACCCAAGACTCCACCTTCGACACGGTGCTGAGACTGGCCGATGGCACCGCCAACATCATCGCCGAAAACGACGACGCGCCGAACCGGGGAACCGACAGCCGCATTACCAGAACGTTGGTGCCGGACATGTATTGCCTCAGCCTGTCTGATTTTGGCGAGGGGCCGGGACAGGCCGAGTTGGTTCTGACCGATACGCCCGAACCGCCACCGGCGGAGCCGGGCCCTGCCTGTTCTGATCCGTCAACAACCCGGTCTTTCGGACAAGCCCTTTTGCCGGGATCAGGCATGAACACGGTATCAGGCGAGGTTCCATCACAAGGCAGGCTCGATTGGACTGTGGAAGTCGGTGACGAAATGCAGCTGCAATTCACCGCCCGTGGCGATTTTGATACGGTCCTCAGCCTTCTGGATACCGGCGGCGCCCTTCTCGAACAAAACGATGACGGTCCGAACACCGGAACCGATGCGCAAATCACCCGGACCCTCGCGCCGGGAAATTATTGCCTGTCGGTCGAAGGCTTTGCCGGAGGCGGGGGACGTGTGGAACTGGACGTCACGGACGCACCGCTCCAGGCGCCTGAGGATTTGCAAGGGGTTGCCGGTTTCTGTGCCAACCCCGCCACAACCACAGCGCTCGGCCAGATCACTGCCTCCGCCTCGGCCGGGTTTGAGACCAACGTGACCCTGGCCGACAATTCGATCAGTGACTGGTCTTTCGATCTGCGGAGAGAGACGCCGCTTCGCATCGATGCCGAAAGCGATGATTTCGACACGATCCTGGAATTGGCCAGCCCCATTGCTGGCATCTTGGCCGAAAATGATGACGGGCCAAGTGGTGGCTCCGATAGCCAGATCGTCCGCACATTGGCGGCGGGAACCTATTGCCTACGCTTGCGCAGCTTCAATGGCACGGGCGGTCGGGCGACCATAGGCATCGCCGAAACCCACACGATGCCTGAACCGCGTGACCAGACGGCCTCGGCCGCACGCCTGGAACCGCCGCAAGCAGGCGACCCTGTTGAAGACCTCGGCGCGCTTGAGGGGCAATTGCAGATCAACGCACAATCCTCCGGTCCGTTGAAATGGGTGGCCTTCAGCCTGTCCGAGGCGGCTGAGGTGCGCATTGACGCGATCAGCCTGGACAGCGGGTTTGCCCTGGCTCTTTTCGCCGAAGACGGGGCCGTGCTGGCCGAGGCTGATGGCCGTGGCGGTTTGCTTCCGACCGGCATGCAAGCACGTCTTGAGCCGGGCCGATACGTGGTCGAGATGGCGTTGTCTGCGGAAACACGTCTACGATTGCACAATATCCTGATCACCAAAGCAGGGGGCGAGTAATGCGATACGGAAAAACGGTGGCTGCGATTTGCGCGGCGTTGGTTGCATCGGCGATCTCGTTGCCGGCACAGGCCGACCCGGCGATGGTCGTGGATGTCAGGGCACAGCAAACCGGCGATACCTGGAGGTTCGACGTCTCGGTGCTGCACCCCGATACCGGCTGGGATCACTATGCCGACGGCTGGTCGGTCTTTGCGCCTGACGGAACCGAACTTGGCTATCGCGAGCTTCTCCACCCCCATGAGAACGAACAGCCCTTTACCCGGTCTCTCTCGGGCGTGCAGATTCCCCCGGATCTGACCGAGGTCATCGTGCGTGCGCGCTGTTCGGTCGATGGCTGGTCGGATGAGGGCGTCACCGTCACTCTGGAGAGGTAGAGCGCGTTCGTTATTTCTGCGCGACCCAGTGCGCTCTAGCGGCGCCCCTCGCGCAGCCAGGCGCCGACGGTCAGCGTGGCGGCGATCAGCAGAAACAGCCAGGCCGGCAATAGGGGGCTCACCCGCACATCCGCGGTCAGATAGGCCTCGCGCGGGGTGATGCCGATCCAGCCGCGCCCTGCCGCGTTGCGGCCTTCGCCCACACGCCGGATATCGGGCAGACCGTCTTCAAGCCGCACCACGCCGCCCCGCGTGGCATCGACGGCCGATTGCAGCAACGCGCCGCTTGCGATGGTTTCCTCAAATTCGCGCGGGGCTGCCGGCCCAAGGGCCACAACCGCGCTCATCTCGCCCTCGGACAGGCGGTAGAGGCCCATCTCGGCGCCGTCATAGGTTGCCGTGAAGCGACCGGGCGAGGTTTCTTCCAAAGGCAGCGTCGTCACCGTGCCGTCCGGCGCCGTGATCTCGACCTCGCGCGGGCCCTCGCCCAAGGTGCGGCGCGTGATCGTTACGCTCTGGCCCGTGGCCATTGCCGTCAGCGCCTCTTCCTCAAGATCGGGCTCTTTCATCATCCAATGGGCCAGACGCCGCAGCAATTCCAGTTGCGGCCCGCCGCCCTCATAGCCACGCGACCAAAGCCAGGCATGGTCGGACGCCATAAAGGCCATCCGCCCCTCGCCCGCGCGATCCAGCACCAGAAGCGGCCGGCCCTCGGGGCCTTCCATCACCACCTGGGCATCGGGTGACGGCAGCACATCGACCAGACGGAACCAGCGGCCCCAGGTCGGCGCGCCATCCTCGCCATTTGCGGCATTCTCCAGCCCTTCCGTCACCGGGTGACGCTCACCCAATTCCGAGATACGCGGCAAGAAGGGTGTCTCAATCACACGGCCAGTGGGGGCGGCGGGCAGGATATCCCCCAGGGGCGAGCGATAGAGGCTATCGGCCGAGGCATAGGCCGGGCCCGCCGAAATCACCACAGCCCCGCCGCCTGCAATATAGTCGCGGATATTGTCGATATAGATGTTCGGCAGAATGCCGCGGCGGCGATACCGGTCGAAGATGATCAGGTCGAATTCCTCGATCTTCTCGACGAACAATTCGCGCGTCGGAAAGGCGATCAGCGAAAGCTCATTGACCGGCACGCCGTCCTGTTTTTCCGGCGGGCGCAGAATGGTGAAATGCACCAGATCGACCGAGCTGTCAGATTTCAAAAGGTTGCGCCAGGTCCGCTCGCCCGCATGGGGTTCGCCCGAGACCAGCAGAACGCGCAGACGGTCGCGCACGCCATTGATCTGCACGACAGCCTCGTTGTTGCGGTTGGTCAACTCGCCCTCGGCCTCGGGCACGCTGAATTGCAGCACGTTGATGCCGCCATGGGGCAGCCTGACGGGCAATTCCAGATCTTCGCCGACAGGCACGTTGAAGGTGAGGGGCTCGTCACCATCGATGGCGATCGAGAGTTCGACCAGATTGCCGGCCGCGGAAGGCACCTCGCCCTGATCCTCGACCCTGAGGGTCAGCAACACCTCTTCCCCGAGGATCGCGAAAGCGGGGGCGTTTTTGATAATCAAGCGCCGGTCCCAATCACTTTCACGGCCGGTCAGCAGGGTGTGGAGGGGCGCGGGCATGTTCGGCAGGCGTTCGATATCGTGCACCTGCCCGTCGGTCACCAGGATGGCGCCGGCAATGCGGGCGACGGGTTCCTCGGCCAAGGCCTCGGCCAAGGCCGTTGCCAGAAGGGTACCACCATCGTCATCGGCATCGCGCACGGTGATGCGCCGCACTTCGGTATTGGGCTGGGCAGCAAGGTCCGCCTCAATCGCAGCGGCGGCGCGCGCGGTTTGATCAGGCCTGTCGGCGATATCCTGGCTGGCGCTTTCATCGACGACCAGCAAAACGATGTCGCTGAGGCCTGCCCGGTCTTCCTGCTGAAAGGCGGGGTTGGCCAGGGCCGCCAGAAGAGCCAGAACCGATAGCGCGCGCAGCCACCAGCCTGCCAGCCCGCGCCAAAGCGCAAAGCCCACCACAACGGCGCCGAGGGCCGCGACGGCGTAGATCAGCAGCCACGGCAAGAGCGGGTCAAAGATCACCTCGCCCGTCATTGGCCAAGCCTGTCGAGAAGGGCGGGCACGTGGACCTGGTCGGATTTATAATTCCCGGTCAGCACATGCATGATCAGATTGATGCCAAAACGGTAGGCCAGCTCGCGCTGACGCTCGCCCGCAAAACCTCGGCCCACGGGGAACATCGCGCCACCGCGCTGATCCATCGCCCAGGCGGCGGCCCAGTCATTGCCGCCGATCACCACGGGCGTCACGTTGTCGTTTAGGTTGCGGAACGGCATGCCTTCCACTTGCTCGGCATCGGGTGGCGCGGCCTCAACCCAGATGTCGCGGCTGGCGTGGCGGCCCGGGAAGTCCTGCAAAAGATAGAACGTGCGCGTCAGCACGTGGTCGGCGGGGATGGGTTCCAGCGGCGGTACGTCCAGCGCGGCGGCCAGGCTTTGCAGCTTGCGCCCGTTCGGCGTGGCGGCCCCGAAGCCGCCCAGATCGGCGTCGCGCGTATCGAACAAAATCATGCCGCCGGTGCGCAGATAGCGGTTCAGCTTGGCATAGGCCTCGGCCGACGGTGTGGGCTGATCGGCGGTCACCGGCCAGTAGAGGAACGGGAAGAACGACAGCTCATCGGTTTCCAGATCCACGGCCATAGGGTCAGATGGCTCGATCGCGGTGCGCTGGTAAAGGCGGGCCGAGAGGCCGAAAAGCCCATCGGCGGCCAGCTGATCGATTGTCGGATCGCCGGTGACGACGTGGGCCAGCACCACATCCGACGTGGCGGTGATGGCAAAATCGTCCTCCGTCTGCGCCTCGGCCCCCTGCGGGATCAAGAGAGCCAGGGCCAGGATCGCGGCGATCCCCTGCCGCGGACCCCGCAGGCGACCCGCCAGGGCAAGGGACAGAAGGGCATCAAGGAACAGCATCATCAAAGCGGCGGCCAGCAATATCGGTTTCAGATCCGTCTCATTGATTACGGCAATTCCCTCGACAGTGACAGAGGCGGGCCAGGAAACCGGCGCCAGCGCGGTCTCGGCCCCGATCACGTTCACCGCAATCCGCCGGTCTTCGCCGGCATAGAGCCCGGGCGGCATGTCGGCGCCGGGCAGGCCTTCGGCCAGCCGCTCGCCCGGAACGCCGCCCAATTGTCCGGCCTCGCGAACGCGGCCGAACCCGTCGAGCACGTCTTCGGGCTGCCACACGGTGCCTTCAAGTTCAGCCGCCTCGGCAATGGCGGGGCGTGTGCTGATTGCCAGACGCTCAAGCATCTGCACGAAAAGCCCCGAGAGCGGCAGCGAGGACCATTCGGCATTCGCCGTCACGTGGAACAACACCACCTGCCCGTCGCCAAGCGGCTTGCGGGTGACCAGGGGCGTGCCGTCGGCCAGGGTCGCGATGGACCGTTCGGCAAGGGCCGGGTCGGGCTGGGCCATGACCTGTGCGGTCACCGTCACATCCTCGGGGATACTGAGGCCAAAGAAGGGAGAGGTGTCGGCAAAGGGCCTCAGCGCCTTCGGCTCGCCCCAGCTCATCGCGCCGCCGACAGACCGGCCCCCGGCGCGCAGACGCACCGGCATCAGCGGATCCTCGACATCGCGGCTGACATCGGAGGCGGCCAGACGCGGGCCCGCAAAGCGCACCAGAAGCCCGCCCGCCTCGGCCCAGTCCTGCACGCCCTCGGCTTCCAGCGCTGTCAGACGGGCGATATCGGCCAGAATGATGACATCCGGATTGGCCAGAAGAACATCCTCCAGCGTGCCATCGATCAGGTCGGCCGTGGGTTCCAGCGCTTGCTCCAGGTAATGCACCGGCGACAGAAGGCGCAGGCCCTCGCGATCGTCACGGCCCGAGATCAGCGCGACTTCGCGGCGTTTCAGGCTGTCATCGGTCAGCGTGACCGCCCCGGCCGAGCGTTGCCCCTCCAACTCAAACCGCGTCACACGGTTGCGCAATTCGGGCGGCAGCGACAAAGCGACCTCGGCCTCGGTTGCGCCGCTGTCGAAACTGATCGTCGCGGTGGCCAATTGCCGCTCGATCCCCAGCGGATCGAGGCCCCAGGCCAGAACGGGCACGTCCAAGGCCTCGCCAGGCGCGGCGCGTAACGCGGTCAGCCGCACCTCGCCATCTTCGAACTGCGCGGGACGCAGCGCCAAAACGGGTCGCGGGCTTTCGAAGGCGGTGACCGGCCCGCGCGCGGCCAGGACCTCAAGCAGATCAGACCGGCTGTCGCGTGCCAATCCGTCGGACATCCAGAACGTCTCGAAATCACCGGTCAGGCTATCTGCCCAGGCGGTCAGGCGGTCGGGATCAGGCTCCCACGCCTGGGGCTCAAGGCTGGGCAGGCTGCGGAGCCATGTGTCGGCGGCCTGAAACGGCAGATCGCCGCCAGGCAGGTCGGTCAGGCTGACCATCGCCACGGGGCGCCCGGCGCGGCTGGCCTCGGCCAGCAGGCCTTCCAGGCGGTCGACCCGCCGGGGCCAGTCGCGCGCGTCGGCCCAAGTGCCATCGACCAGCACCAGAAGCGGGCCGTCGCCCGACCGCTCGGCATCCGGGTTCAGGACCGGGCCCGCGAACCCCACAATCGCGGCCGCCACGGCCAGCATCCGCAACAAGAGCAGCCACCACGGCGTCTTGTCGGCCTGTTGTTCATCGTCGCTGAGGCCCAGTAGAAGCGCAACGCCGGGAAACCGGCGCCGGATCGGCGCGGGCGGCACGGCGCGCAGGATCAGCCAGAGGATCGGCAGTGCGATCAAGCCCAAAAGAAGGCCCGGTGCCGCAAACCCTATGGAGCCCGCCATCCACATCAGCGCCGCCGCTCCAGCGCGCTATAGAGCCAGAGAAGCGCCGGCAGGGGTGCGGCATCGGTGTGATGCGTGCTCAGCTGCCAGCCGGTGACGCGTGACAACCGCTCAAGCCTGTCCTTGCGCTCGGCCAGCCGGTCCAGATAGCGCGCGCGCAATTCGCCGGCCTTCAGCGTTTCGTGGCGGAGGGTGCCGGACATCGATTCAAAAATCGTGCGGCCGTCGAAGGGGAAATCCTCTTCCTGCGGGTCGAGCACCATCAAAAGCGCCCCGCGCACGCCGCGATCGGCCGCCTTTGTCAGCTGCGTTTCCACCGCCGCGATATCGCCCAGGAAATCCGAGACGAACAGCGCCCGCGAATGGGGCAGCATGCCACGTGCCTCGGGCGCGCCGTAATCGGCAGAGCCATCGGGACGCGAGAGCACCTCGGCCAAGCGCAGCAATTGCAGCTCGCCACGGGCCGGGCGCAAGGCTTCGTCATAAAGCCCCACACGCTCGCCCCCGCGGATCAGGAGGACCGCAGCCGCCAGCGCCAGAAGGCGGGCACGTTCGCCCTTGGTGGGACGGTTTTTGTCGCCGGTAAAGCGCAGCGAGGCGCTGTCATCCACCCAGATCTGCACCGATTGCGCGGCCTGCCATTCCTTCTCGCGCACAAAATGCGCGTCCGACCGGGCCGACCGGCGCCAATCGATCGTGCGCGCCTCATCCGTCGATGTGGCAGGGCGGTATTGCCAGAACTCGTCGCCCAGCCCGGCGCGGCGGCGGCCGTGATCGCCCAGCAAGACGGTGGCGGCCAAATGCTCGGCCTCGGCCAGAAGCGGCGGCAGCGGCCCTGCCAGCGTTTCGGCGCCGTGGCGAAGATCGGCGGCTTCGGTCATGCCGTTGGTCCGGCTGCGAGGCGGAAGCCTCCGGCGAGCGCATTTTCAATTGGATGGAAGCCGTTACGCATCAGGCGGCGGCCTCGACCCGGGTCGCATTTTCTGCAACGCGGTCGATCACCTCGCCCAGCATGATGCCACGCGCGCGGGCCGAGAAGGACAACGCCATCCGGTGGGTCAGAACCGGGCGCGCCAGGGCCATCACGTCATCCGCCGAAGGCGCCAGGCGGCCATCGAGCAATGCACGCGCCCGGACCGTCAGCATCAGCGCCTGCGCCGCACGGGGGCCGGGGCCCCATGAGACGGTATCGGTCACCTCTTGCGAAGCACCAGGCTCGCCCGGGCGGCAGGCACGGACCAGATCGAGGATCAGCTCGACCACCGCGTCGCCCACGGGCATGCGCCGCACGGTATTTTGCGCCGCGATCAACTCATCGGCCGTGAACACCGCATGGGCGGCATCCTCTGCGATGCCGGTCGTTGCCATGAGGATGTCCCGCTCGGTCTCACGATCCGGATACTCAACGTCGATCTGCACCAGGAAGCGGTCTAGCTGCGCTTCGGGCAGCGGATAGGTCCCCTCCTGCTCAATCGGGTTCTGGGTGGCCAGCACGTGGAAGGGCGCGGGCAGCGGGCGGTGGATGCCGGCAATGGTCACCTCACGCTCCTGCATGGCCTGCAGCAGGGCCGATTGCGTCCGCGGGCTGGCGCGGTTGATCTCATCGGCCATCAGAAGCTGACTGAAGATCGGCCCTTCGATGAAGCGGAAATTGCGGCTGCCGTCTTCGGCTGTTTCCAGCACTTCGGAACCCAGGATATCTGCGGGCATCAGGTCGGGCGTGAACTGGATACGGCTGCCATTCAGGCCCATCACCGTCGACAGCGTGTCGACCAGACGCGTTTTGCCAAGGCCAGGCAGGCCGATCAGAAGCCCGTGCCCGCCACACAAAAGCGCAGCCAAGGTCAGGTCGACCACCTTCTCCTGCCCGATGAAACGCCGGGTGATACTGGCCTTCGCGTCGGCAAGTTTCGCGCCCAGTGCCTCAATCTCGGCCACAAGGTTTTCGGCTTCGGCCATGACATCTCTCCCATAGACTTATATGAGGCTATTAGACGGAGATATGGCGGAAGTCGCAATTGGCAAAACCCAAGAATGGACAAAACATCGTGAAACCGTCGGCGGAAAGCCTCGCCCAGGCGGCGAAAGCGGCCTCTGGCAAGGGGTTGCCGCCGGTGCATCTGTGGGACCCGCCGTTTTGCGGCAACCTGGATATGGAGATCCGGCGCGACGGCACCTGGTTCTATGAGGGCACACCGATCGGGCGGCCCGGGCTGGTCAAGCTGTTCTCGTCGATCCTCAAGCGCCAAGGCGACAGCTATTTCCTGGTGACCCCGGTTGAGAAGGTGGGCATCCGCGTCGAGGATGCGCCATTTGTCGCAGTTGATTTTGAGGTTGACGGGGATGGTCAGGATCAGGTTTTGACCTTCGTCACCCATGTCGGCGATATCGCAGCGGCCGGCCCCGATCACCCGATTCGCGTGGTGCGCGACCCTGAGACGGGCGAGCCGTCGCCTTACGTGCTGGTGCGGGCCAATCTTGAGGCGCTGATCGATCGCAAAAGCTTTTACCGGCTGGTTGAGCTTGGGGTGCATGCCGACCATCAGGGGACAAGCTGGTTTGGCCTCTGGTCGGCCGGTCATTTCTTTCCGGTCATCCCGTCAGCCGAGCTTCCCTGATGCCACGCTTCTGCGCCAATCTGACGTTCCTTTTCACCGAGCTGCCTTTGCTGAGGCGCATCGCCGCCGCGCGGGCGGCCGGGTTCGAGGCGGTTGAGATCCTCTTTCCCTATGACGAGCCCGCCGCTGCCATCGCCGAAGAGGCGCGGCTGGCAGGCATGCCGATTGCGCTGATCAACACGCCGCCCCCGAACTGGACCGGCGGCGACCGCGGCTTTGCAGCCGTTCCGGGCGGGGAGGAGCGGTTCCGCAAGGACTTTGAGCGTGTGCTGCGCTTTGCCAAGGTCCTGGGGCCAACACACATTCACATCATGGCCGGCCGCGCGCATGGCCCCGAGGCACGCGCGACCTATGTGCGCAACCTGCGCTGGGCGGCGGAACGCGCGCCGAAACAAAGCCTGACGATCGAGCCGATCAACCCCGATGACATGTCAGGCTATTTCCTGGCCGACTTCCCCACGGCCTTGGACATTTTGCACGAGGTCGATGCCCCGAACCTAAGCCTGCAATTCGATGCCTATCACGCGCAGCAGATTCATGGCGACGTGGCAGAAATGTGGGAGATGTGCGCGCCCCATACCAGCCATATACAGGTCGCCGGCGTGCCTGATCGGAATGAGCCGATTGCGGGCGAGATCGACTATCCCGCCTTCTTCGAGAGGCTCGACAAGGGCGGATACAAGGGCTGGGTCAGCGCGGAGTACCAGCCGCTTGGGAACACGTTCGATGGGTTGAATTGGATGGTCGGGCAAGGCTCCTGACAGAATGCTGTCAGGAGGGGTATGCGACAAGAGGCCTCCGATAGAGTGAAGGAGAAAAACCCAATGCCACATGAACCCCAAAACGTCGCCGTCTGGTTCGAACTGCCCGTGCGCGACATGTCGAAAGCCATCGAGTTCTACAATACCGTCTTCGATTCCGGCCTGACGCTGGATACGTCGGGCCCCAACCCAATGGCCAACTTTATGGTCAAGGGCGGCATGGATGGCGGCGGCGTCTCGGGCCATCTTTATCCCGGTACGCCTGCCAAGGACGGGTCCGGCCCGACCGTTCACATGATCGTGCCCGACAAGCTTGAAGACGCCCTGGCCCGCGTCGAGGCGTCCGGCGGCGAAGTGATGCCCGGGATCATCCCGCTGCCGGTGGGCCGGTTCGCCTATGCCAAGGACCCCGACGGCAACTCGATCGGGCTGTTCCAGCCCAGCGCGGCCTGACGCCCGTGCGCCGCGCCGACCGTCTGTTCCAGATCGTCCAGTACCTTCGGGGCGGGCGTCTGGTCACGGCGCGGCAGCTTTCCGAGCGTCTGGAGGTTTCGGAACGCACGATCTATCGCGATGTGGCCGATCTGATCGGCTCGGGCGTGCCGATCGAGGGCGAGGCGGGTGTGGGTTATGTCATGCGCATGGGCTATGACCTGCCGCCCCTGATGTTCACCCGGGATGAGATCGTGGCGCTGGTCGCCGGTGCGCGCCTCATCCGCGCCTGGGGCGGGGCCGCGATGGCGCAGGCCGCCGAAGAGGCCTTGGTCAAGATCGGCGCGGTCCTGCCCGAGGACGAGCGTGCCCGCGCGAACTCGGTTCAGATCCACGCCTTCGAGATGCCTGAGATGAGCGATGAGACCCGCGCGCGCCTGGATCTATTGCAAGCCGCCGTCGATGGCTCGATGCGCCAGGCACTGCGCTACGCCGATGAGGACGGCAATGTGACAAAGCGGGTGGTGCGGCCGTTGGGCCTGTGGTTTTGGGGCAAGGTCTGGACATTGGTCGCCTGGTGCGAATTGCGCGAGGATTTCCGCATGTTCCGCGTAGACCGGGTGCAAGACATCGCATCCGAGGGAGGGTTTCGGCCCGAACGCGGCAAGACATTGCGCGATTTCTATGCGCTCGAAGTGTCGTGCCATGGCAGGCGATGACCGCGCCGGTTTTTTCAAGATGTATCCACTTGCACGCGGCTTGAGGCCTAGACCTGATCCGACGCGCCTTAGCTGATCTGACGTCTTCTGGCGGAGAGATGGTCAGGCGGGCGGGCTGACGGACAGAAAAGTCACGTCACCGCCGGGCATGACCACAGCGGCCGTCAAGGGCCCGCCGGTGACCGCGCCGGTATCGACCGCGATGCGGCCCGCCTCGGCGCTGGCCTGTTCGACAATGCTATGCCCATGCAAAACCCATTGCCCGTCGTTGCGCGCATAGGCTTCGAACCGCGGATGACCCCAGAGCAGCGTCCCTTCCGATTGGTCCGGCATCGCCGTATCGGGATCAGCCCCGGCATGCGTGGCCCAGACATTTCCGCTTTGCCATGACATCGGCAGATCGCGCAGCCAGTGTTCAAGCCCCGCAGGCAGGGCGGCCCGCAAGCCGTCGCGCAATTCGGCCAATGCCCCTTCGGGCGTCTCGGGCGTGACCGGGGCCACGTCCAGGCCAAAGCTGCCCATCGTCGTGTGGCCGCCATTCCGCAGCCAGCGCAACCCCTTCTTGGGCGTGTCCAGAAAGTCCAGCATCATCCGCTCATGATTGCCCATCAGGCAGATCACGCGACCAGGATAAAGGGCCTCGAGCTTGCGCAATATCTTCAAAACGCGAGCACTGTCGGGGCCGCGATCGATGTAGTCGCCCAGAAAAACCAGATGCGCGTCATCCGCGTCGCGGGCGTCGATGTCGGCATCCAGAGCCTCAAGCATCGGCTCAACCAAATCGGCGCAGCCGTGGATGTCGCCCACCGCATAGACATGGCTGGCGGGCTGCGGCGGATCGTAGACCGGCTGAACTCTGAGGTCGGGATCGACGAGGCGTGACAGGATCGGTTTCATGCGCCCTGAGATGTGCCAGCATCGGGCAAAAGACAAGGCATCCGCTTGGGATCAGGCCAGAAGTCGCCTGCCGTCATGGCCGGTGATGCGGGCGGTCACGATCTGGCCTTCGGGTTGCGGGGTGGCGAAAGCCACTTCCGTGAACTGCTCGGTCCGGCCCATATCAGGCCGTTCGGTCAGGATGCGGTGCTCCTGGCCTAATTGAGTTTCCAGGTGTCGGGCCACGGCCGCCTCGCCTGCCGCGCGCAGCCGGGCGGCCCGGTCGCGGATCACGGGGCCAGCCACTTGCGGCATCCGCGCGGCGGGCGTGCCCTTGCGCGGGCTGTAAGGAAAGACGTGCAGCCAGGTCAGGCCGCATTCCGCGACCAGCTTCAGCGAGTTGTCGAACATCGCCTCGGTCTCGGTCGGGAACCCTGCGATGATATCGGCGCCGAAGACCATATCGGGGCGCAGCCGCCGCGCGTCCTCACAAAAGCGGATCGCGTCGTCGCGCAAATGGCGGCGCTTCATGCGCTTGAGCACCATGTCGTCGCCCGCTTGCAGGCTGAGGTGCAGATGCGGCATCAGGCGCGGCTGGGTGGCAATCGCCTCCATCAGTGCGTCATCGACCTCGATCGAGTCGATCGACGAGATGCGCAGCCGCGGCACATCGGTCAGCCGCAGGATGCGCCGGACCAGATCGCCCAGGCGCGGTTCCGCCGGCAGATCGGCACCCCACGAGGTCAGATCGACCCCGGTCAAAACGACCTCATTAAATCCGCGCTCCACCAGCCGGTTGATCTGTTCCACCACCACACCCGCCGGGACCGACCGGGAATTGCCGCGCCCATAGGGAATGATGCAGAACGTACAGCGGTGATCGCAGCCGTTTTGCACCTGCACATAGGCCCGGTGGCGCCCGAACCCATCAATCAGGTGACCAGCAGTTTCCGTGACCGACATGATGTCGTCGACCTGCACCCGCTCGGTCTGACCAATAAGGTCGGGCACCATAGCGGCCCAGGTGCTGGCTTGCATCTTCTCGGTATTGCCGACCACACGGGTCACCTCGGGCATGGCGGCGAAGGTCTCAGGCTCGGTCTGGGCGGCGCAGCCGGTGACGATCAGCGTGGCATCGGGATGCGCGCGGCGCAATTTGCGAATTTCCTGCTTGGCCTTCCGGACCGCCTCGGCGGTAACGGCGCAGGTGTTGACCACCACGGCATTCTGCACGCCCGCGGCCTCGGACAACTCGCGCATGGCCTCGGTCTCGTAGGCGTTCAGGCGGCAGCCGAGGGTTGAGAAGACGGGCGCGTTCATGACACGGCCGCCAGAAACGCCGGCGTCAGCCAGCCGTCGAACACATGCGCGGTCGGCCCCGTCATCCAGACCCCATCCTCGCGCCAATCGATCATCAACGTGCCGCCATCGACACGCACCGTCACCGCACGTTCGGTCAGGCCCCGCCGCGCCGCGGCCACCACGGCCGCGCATGAGCATGAGCCTGAGGCCAGCGTGATGCCTGTCCCCCGCTCCCAGATGCGCAGGCGAATTTCGGTGGGCGAGAGCACCTGCACGATCTCGACATTCGTGCGTTCGGGGAAAAGCGGGTTGTGTTCGTAGCGCGCGCCGAATTCGGCCAAGGGCACGGCCTCGGCATCGTCCACAAAGAACGTGCAATGCGGGTTGCCCATGCCGGTGCCGACGGGAAAGCCTTCGATCGGCAGCTCCAGCGTATCCATCTCCTCGGCCAGCGGGATACCAGCCCAATCGAGGATCGGGGCGCCCATATTGACGCTGGTCAACCCGTCGCTGGCATCGCGGGCGGCCAGAACGCCACGCTCGGTCCGTAGTGTCAGATCAGTCTTGCCGGTCAGGTCCATCTCGCGCCTTGCAATGCAGCGGGTGGCGTTGCCGCAGGCTGCCGAGGGCGAGCCATCGGCGTTCCAGAAGGTCAGCCGAAGGTCAGCGCCGTCATCGGTATCGATCACCGCAAGCTGATCAAACCCCACCCCGCGATGCCGATCACCCAAGGCGCGGGCCAGTTCAGGCGTGACATGCGCGTGCTGCCCCCGACGGTCGATGACCACGAAGTCGTTGCCCAGCCCGTGCATCTTCATGAACGGCAGGCCGCCGGTATCGTCTTGCTTGCGCATGGGGCGCCCTATACAGCGCCCGGCGGCCTAAATCCAGCATGGGCGACAGGCCGCCGATGCCGCTTGTCACCCAGATGACGCTTGCCCATGTTAGGCTCAACCGATTTGCAAGACAGGGCCGACAGGTGGAGATGACCGCCCCAGACCTCTCCATCGTCATTCCGATGCGCAACGAAGCAGGAAACGCGCAGGCTCTGCTGGCCGAGATCGACGCGTTGTCCAGCCTGTTGCCGCCTTATGAGGTGATCGCGGTCGATGATGGGTCGGACGATGAAACCGCAGATATGGTGGCGCAAGTCGCGGCAGACGACGCACGGATGAGGCTTTTGCGGCACCCCAGCCCGGCGGGGCAAAGTGCCGCAATCCATTCCGGCGTGCAGGCTGCGCGCGCCGGTCTGATCGCAACGCTGGATGGCGACGGGCAGAACCCGCCGGGCGATCTGCCAGACCTTCTAGCGCTGCTGATTGGCGACGAGACCGGCCGATTGGGCCTGGTGGCAGGGCAACGTCAGCGCCGGGAAGACGGCTGGTCAAAGCGCATCGCCTCACGCATCGCCAACGCGCTTCGCGCGGCCTTGTTGCGCGACGGCACCCGCGATAGCAGCTGCGGCATAAAGGCGTTCCGACGTGACGCTTTTCTGGCGCTGCCCTATTTCAATCACATGCACCGTTTTCTGCCCGCGCTCTTCAAACGCGATGGCTGGCAGGTGGCCCTGGTCGATGTCGGCCACCGGCCGCGACTGGCCGGGCGATCGAACTACACCAATGTCGGGCGCGCTTTGGTGGGCCTGGTCGATCTGATCGGAGTGGCCTGGCTGCTCCGCCGCCGCAAGAAGGCGGCCGCCCACGAGATTACGAAAGGAGGCCGGGATGGCTGAAACCCTGTTTGCCTGGTTGAACGTCGGGGGCTGGTATGAGTTCTGGTGGGTGGTGATCGGGCTTGGCGCGCAATTGGCCTTTTCCTCCCGCTTCATCGTGCAATGGATCGCGTCCGAACGGGCCGGCAGATCGGTGGTGCCGGTGGCTTTCTGGTACCTCTCGATCCTGGGTGGGGTGGTGCTTTTGGCCTATGCGATCCACCGTCACGATCCGGTCTTCATTCTTGGGCAATCCATGGGCCTCCTTATCTATGCCCGCAATCTCTGGCTGATCCATGCCGAACGCCGAGCGGCCTGACGCGTCCGGGTGGTTCAGACCGGTGCTGGTGCTGGTTCTGGCCATCACCGCGCTGCGCGTCGCGCTTTTGGCGTTCAACCGCACCGATCTTTTCGTGGACGAGGCGCAATACTGGCTCTGGGGCCAGGACCTGGCCTTCGGATATTACTCCAAGCCGCCGCTGATTGCCTGGGTGATCCGCGCGGTGACCGAGCTTGCCGGCAGCGACGCGCCCTTCTGGGTCCGCCTGCCCGCGCCACTGTTCCACGGCGCGACGGCTCTGATCCTCGGCAGCATTGCCGCGCGGCATATCTCGGCGCGGGCTGGCGTTCTGGTGGCGGCGGCGTTCGTGACCTTGCCGATGGTGGCGGTGGGCAGCCTTCTGATCTCGACCGACACGATCATGTTTCCGTTCCTTGCTTTGGCCTTGGCGGGGTACCTCCGCCTGATCCAGCCGGGCGGCGGCGGGCATCCTGCGCTCGCCATTGGCGTCGGTGCGGCGCTTGGCTTGGCCTTTCTGGCAAAGTATGCGGCGGTTTACTATCTGGCCCTCGCGGCCATCGCAGCACTTTGGCCCCGAACGCGCCCCGACACCCGTGACGCCGCGCTGATCCTTGCCGCCTTCGCGATTGTCGCAGCGCCCAATATCATCTGGAATATGATCAATGGGTTCAGCACCCTTTCGCACACCGTCGACAATACCGGCTGGCGCGGAGGCGTTTCACTTGACCCCGCAAGCCTGGCCGAGTTTCTGGGCAGCCAGTTCGCCGTCTTCGGGCCGATCCTGCTGATCGCGCTAGTCTTCGCTACCTGGGCCATCATCCGCCGGGCAGATGACCGAACCGAAATCGTGCTGGCGGTTCTGGCATTGCCGATCGTCCTTATCATCTCAGTCCAGGCGCTGATCTCGGGCGCTAATGCCAACTGGGCTGCTGCGGCCTATCTGCCGGGCGTGCTTTTGGCCGTGGCGTGGCTGATGGATCGGTGGCGCGGCTGGCTGGCGCTGTCCTTCGCGCTGAACGGCGCGCTCTGCCTGGCCCTGCCTCTGGCCACGCTGGCGGCGCCCGATCTGCGCATCGGCGGGCGCCTTGTGTTGGAACGCTATCTAGGCCTCGATGAACTCAGCCGCAGCCTTCTGGCCGAGGCCGAGGCGCGCGGCGCAACAGCCATCGTCGCGACCGAGCGGGCGGTGCTGGCCGATCTGCTCTATACCGGCCGCACGTCAGATATGCCCGTCTTCGCCTGGCCCCATCCCGGCGCCCCCCGCGACCATTATGAGCAGCGCCATATGTTCGGCGGTCAGGCCGAGGGACCCGTTCTGGCCGCGACCCGAAGTGACCGCACGCCGCCCTGCCGATCCGCCCAACCCGATGGCATTCTGACGCCGGGGCCAGGAGCCTATGAGGGCCGAACCTTCCGCCTCTGGCTGGTCCCTGCCGATTGCTGGGCCAGATCATGAAGCTGCTGGTAGCGGCCCTTCTCGTCGCCGCCGCGGTATTTACTATCTGGCCGGGCATCGACCTTGCCGCCTCCTCGATGTTCCATGACACCGCAACCGGCCGCTGGGTCGGCAGCCAAGGGGTGCCGGAGTTTCTGCGGTCCACGCTCTGGTCGCTGATCGAGATTGTCAGCCTCGCTATGCTGGCATGTCTTGCCCTGGCGCTGATCCTCGGGAAAAACGCCCGGGTTCCGGCGCGGCTTTGGGTCTTTGCTGTCACCGCCATGGCGCTGGGCCCGGGCCTTGTGGTCAACGGGTTGCTCAAGGCCTATTGGGGCCGTGCCCGCCCGCGAAATGTCAGCGAATTCGGCGGTGTGGCCGAGTTCACGCCTGCTTTGCAGATCACCGATCAATGCGCCAGCAACTGCTCCTTCGTGGCCGGAGAGGTGGCGGGCCTCGCAACATTGCTTCTGATCCTTTGGCTGATCGCCTTCAGCCGCCTGACCACCCCGGCACGGCAGATCGTGGCGAGCACCCTCATCGCGCTGGTTGCATTGCAATCCGTCCTCAGATTGGCCGCCGGCGGGCATTTCCTGTCAGACGTGATCTTCGCCATCCTCATCAGCCTGACGCTGACACTCGGCCTCTGGCGAACACTGGCGGCCGCCACCCTGGCCGGGCATCTGACACCCGAACGCCTGCTGTCTGATGCCAAGGCCCTTCTCTCACGCGGAAACGGCCCAAATAGCCCTTGACCTCTGCAAAGGCATTACTTAGACGAACCGCTCGTGGGGCCTGTAGCTCAGCTGGTAGAGCAACTGACTTTTAATCAGTAGGTCTCGGGTTCGAACCCCGACGGGCTCACCATTAATTTCAATGTGACGACTCGTGATGTTTGACCATTCTGGTCATGTTTTTGGTCATTCTGGTCACTAAATTTGGTCAGTCGCCAGGTCGAGCGTGGTTTCACATGGTTATCGGGTCGGCGACCCGTGTGGGGTTGGTTCGCGCCGCAACGGTCGAATAGCTCCCAGAGCCAGTGCCCAATCGTTCAGCGACCATCCGTGAGCGGTGCGCACATCGTGGAACTGAATCACGGAACCTGGCACCATGCCGACATGATCGAATTCCGCATGCTTGCCGATGACAATCCCGATCTCGCGCATTCTCCGCTGCTTCGGGGCGCTCTCCTGACCCTGCATTATGCGCAGGAGCACGGATCAATCGGGCTGACTCAGACCAAGGCGTTTAAGCGCACCTTCGTCCATTGGGCCGTCGAGAATTTCGATTGGCCGGGCAAAAGCGCGGAGGAGATGTTCCGCTACAACAAGGTGATCAACGAATTTGAGTTTCCGCCGCTTGAGCTTCTGCACTTCCTGCTGGTTTCCCTGCGCCTGCGGCCGCTCATGTGGGCAGGATTGCTGACCGAGGCCCGCGAAGACGATTCCGACCAGAAAGCGTGCCATGTCTTCAAGACACCGCTATGGCGGTGGTAGGGGCCGACTAAAGATCACGGATGCAACCAAGATCGCCGCCTTTAAAACGTGGCTGAAAGAACTTGGCGTGAGCGGATACCAGGGTCGGCCATTCGACATGGTTGTAGAGGCTCGAAAACGAAAATGACCTATGCAGGTAAGAATCCCCACATGTTGCTGTCCGAGTACGAAAAAGCCGTGGCCCCGACGGATCGCTTCCTTGATAGCGATGTGACGCCAATCTGACTCGGGTTGTTCGGCGAAGTCGGTAGCGTCATGAGCACGTCCAAAAAGTTTCACAGGGAAAAGGGCGCATTTGCTAGCGGGTATATCCCAGCGGATGGAAGGCTCGCCAAGTGGCGGATATCAAGGCGCTTCTAGAAGGTGAAAGCTGCACGGTCTGGACCGCGCAGACAGATGACAACCTGGTTGGCTTCATCGGTCTGAAGAGCCATCCGGAGGACGCAATGGGAGAGATACACATAATTGCCGTAGATCCTGACCAACAGAGAAATGGGGTCGCGACGGCGCTCATGTCTTTCGCCAGCGACGAATTCAGGCGCGGAGGGTTGAAGATGGTCATGGTTGAAACCGGCGGAGATCCTGGCCATGAGCCGTCGCGCGCCTCGTACCAGAGCTTCGGTTTCCGTCCTTGGCCAGTCGCTCGATACTTCAAAGAGCTTTAGTTTCTTCGATTTTCCGGCCCGGACCTGCCATTTATCAGCATCCCCGACGCTGCGGTGCAGCTTCTGCAAAGCCGACATTGGCATCCAAAGCACTGCGTTTCATCTGGTAGTGAAAGGTGACCCACTATCATTACCGCCCAGCCCCTCAAACAGCCACGTCGGCTAGAGTAAAGATAACCGAGAAATTTCATCCAAATCTCCTCAACCGCAACGCACAGACCAAAGCGACGAAAGCCCCAAGACCGAGCAGCGAGAATGCACCGGACCATTGCAATGTGTCCGGCAGGGTATCGAGAGCAATTCCGAAGCCGATCGGTGCCAATGCTCCGCTGCCGATTCCCAACACGGACCGGATGCCCAATGCAACACCCAATCTGTGAGCCGGCACCGCGTCTGTCATCGCTGACGACAGAACCGCAGAGTCGCCGATTATGACAAAGCCATAGATTGCGACGACTATCATCAGAGCAAACGGGCTGACAGAAGGCAGCCAACCAACAAGGAAGGAACAGAGCATTCCCAGAAGTGCAAAACTGATCAGCACGTTTCGCGCACCAAAACGATCCGACGCATAGCCAGAAAGAACGGAAGAGAAGAAACCGGTAAGATGCAGCGCGCACGCGGTCCAGATGCCAATCGCGGTGAATGAGGTTTCTCCCGCAAGGAGCAACGACGATGCCACGAAGGCCGGTACCCAGGCCCAGGCACCAAACAATTCCCAGCAATGGCCGACGTAGCCGATGGTAAGAAGAGCCGTCTGGCGTCTTGATTGGCCTGTAAACTCCGCAGAGATCGGGACAACCGTTTTGGCCGGGTTTTCGATGCGGGCGGTTGCGAGAAATCCGAACGGTACGCCCAAGACGGAAATGAGGGCCGTTAGAAGGAACGCGGCTTTGTAGTCGAACCACTCCAGCATGGTGCTTGCCACCACGATGGAGATGACGTAGCCGGCCGACATACCGGACAAGACCCAGCCCATCGCCGACGCTTTTCGGTTTGGTTCTGCATTGGCAGAAGCGAACATCAGTGCGGGGGTGTAGGTTCCGCCCTGAGCTAGGCCGATCAAAGAGACGAGAAGCAATGCAGATGGTTGGGACCGTGCATACGCGGCAAAGGCGAGAGCGGTGAGTGCAACAAGTATGATCGAGCTTCGGTAAACGAACTTCGCCCCCAGCCGGTCACAGACGAGCGAGGCAATCAGAAGCGACAGTGCAAAGGCCGCCGTAAACCCGGCCTGAATGACACCGGCCTGGGCGGCGGTCATATTCCAGACCTCGATCAGCGATGCGAGGCACGCGGCGTATGTCATGAACACGGCCGTTGTGCACACGCGAGACATAACAAGGAGGGGCAGGAATGCGCGTTTCGCGTTCATGAGGGTGTGTGGGTGAAGAATTTGTCGTCTATCAAGATGAAGACACGATACGCCATTTGAAGCAAGTGAAAGGTCTGGATCATAGGTTTTGCTCAAGGCAACCACCACCAGAGACGGAGTGCAAACACTACAACTCCTTGAAATATCGGGCGACGGGCCATGGGCGGAACCCGAAACTCTCGTAGGCAGCACGCGACTTTGCATGTCCGGGATCGCCGCCGGTCTCGACCATCACCATCTTCAATCCTGCGCGTCTGAACTCGTCGCTGGCGAAAGACATTAGCGCCGTCGCTACCCCACGCCGCTGATGGTCGGGGTCAACGGCCACAATGTGGATCTCTCCCATCATGTCCTCAGAATGAGTCCGCAGACCGATGAAGCCTACAAAGCTGTCATTCGCATGCGCGGTCCAGACGTCGCAGGCCGAATCCCCAAGGAGCGCCTTTATGTCCGCGATTTGGCGCACTTCCCATCCATCGGGATAGAATGAACTCAGAACAAATTGGTCGGCTGTCTTTGCCATTGTTCCGAAAACGGGTGCCCAAGCACGGAGACTGAGATCAAGCAATTCTTCAGTATTGCGCTCTTCGAATGGTCTGATATCCAACTTCATTTCTGAGTCCTTTTGGTAGACTAGTGTATCATGAGTGGATCACTTCGGATTTTGCCGCCATTAACCGCGCCCAGCGAAGTCATGCTCAGCTGTTATGCAACGACGACGCCAGAAAACTGCTCGTTGACGGCCCAGACCTGCCGTTGCCGATGTCGTCAAGCGCTGCGATGCAGCTTCACCAGACCGGACTTTCATTGCGGCTGCATGATCCAAGTACCCTCAAACCGACAGTCTGTGGGACAAACCGGGCATGCGGTGCGATTGGTCGAGTGACTGCTTTGCAAACCGATTTCACCTGAATCGTACCGCAGCCTAATACCAATTTTAAAGATATGCGAACGGGTTATCGCGTGATCGTTGTTTTTCAAGTGTGTACCTAGTGAAACACCTCGCTGGTCCAAGGCGACAGCGACGTGCACGCAAGGGTCTATGAAACCTCAACCAGATAAGGATGGGGCGCCTGGGCATTTGTTGTTTCGCTTGGCATCTGAGTCGCGTTGTCGTGCCGAACGAGCGACAAAGTGCGTTCATCGAGGTCGCAGATCAGTCCGATCTCTGCCCAAAGCTTTAGCTTCGCTTCCGCGTCTGAACGGGATTGAAGCAAGTCCTCCAGATCAGACAGGACGTCCTTTGTGAACCGTGCCTCTTGCAGTTCAGTCAATATGGACCACTCTTCTGGGCGGAGTCGGTAATATATCGCTTGTTCAGAATGTCGGGTATCTTTCACGATCACTTCGCCCTTGTCCATTGAAACGGCTAATTCAGCGCCGCGGCGATGGGCCGCCTGCCATTGCGCGATCAGTGCGGACAACTGCTCTGGCAATGTCGGATCGACGTTTTTCGCGCTTTGATCGGTGAATTCGTAACGATAGGCCAGACGGTCAACCAAGGATGCGTCAAGGGGGTGAATGGCATTGTATCTGGGGTCCGCGCCTTCCTTTACGATGCCAAACGTGTCTGCATCCTCAAAGAATGGACTAAAGCGATGAAGCGAGAAGTTGGCAGCACCAGAAGGCGGCTGAAGATGAAAAAGGTTTGGAATGATCGAGAGCATGTCCTGAAACATTTGGTTTGTCTCATTGGGCATGCCGATGATGATATTCCAAGTCACGTGAATCCCCATTTCGCTGCACCATTTCAGCAACTGGATATTTTGGATGGCTCTCACCCCCTTCTTCATCAGCTTTAGATGTGAGGTGCTAAGGCTTTCGATGCCGGGCTGTACCCAGTTCACGCCTGCTGCCGCGAGAAGTTCCACCTGATACCGTCGGACATTGGCTTTGATTTCATAGAAGAGGTTCCAGTCTCGTGAACTCTCGGCGAGTTCGGGCAGGAATTCCTTGTAGTATTTCTGCGGCATGATGAGATCGACAGAGAAAAAGCTACTGACGTTGTAGCGTTTTTCCAGTGAGTCAAGGCGAGCAAGTGTCTCTTCCCCTGGGGAATGCCGATACTTCATGATCTCATGAAGCCCGCAGAAGGTGCATTGTTGTTTTTCACCGTACCAGCAGCCGCGACTGCTTTCGAATGGAAGCCAAGGGTCGATCTGATCGCGAAGTCCCAAAACATCAAGCCGAGAGAAATAGCTGTCGAAATTCAAGTTTTCAGCAGGTGGGCGCGCGATGCCTTCTAGCTCCCACTTCCCTTCGATAACCCTGCCATCCTGATTTCGGAAAGAGATGCCATCAATTTCCGAAAAGTCGCCTGATGGAATCGCAGCCAGCATCGCGTCTGCCACCATCTCAACCTCGCAATGGACGGCGGCGTCAAACTCTGGGAAGGCATGAAGGTTTGCGATACCCATTTCGCCGGCACAGGAGCTTCCTCCGATGATGATACGGACATCCTTGCCGACCTTTTGACGAATACGTTTTGCCATCGCTGCAGATGCGGTCGTCTGGCTGATGGTGAGCGAGAAGCCAATCGCATCATACTTGGACCAGTCAGCTGCATCCGCGCAAAGATCCAGGTAGCGCTCTGTCAATGGGTTGAGGGCTGCGATCAGGCTCTGTTCAACCTCGGGCTCAAACAGCCCGATGGGCAATACCTTGTTACGGGACTCTTCGAAAAAGGGGCGATGTTCTTTGCCGTAGTATTGTTCTGCGAAGATCAGCTCTTCTATGAACCCACCACCGTTACACAAGCGGTCGTAAATGCTGGGCCCAATCATCGCTGCATAGTCGAGGCTAAGCTCAATAGTTTCTGTCTTGTGTCCTCGCTCCTCAAAAACAGAAGCAAGTGTGGCCAGCTGGATCGACGGAAATCTCGTCGACATCCAGGGCATACTCACAAGGGCGATGTTCAATGATCTATCGGACATGGAAGTCAACTATCCTCCTGAAATGTTCAATGTTTGAAAAAGGTCTTCTGCAAATTCTTCACTAGCCATCTGCCCAAAGCTTTTTGGCGGTTTGCGGTCGCCTGTTGTGTCTCGCGACGGCCTTTCACACGCCAGGCCAATCCCATCCGCAAAGGGTTCTATGAATTCTGAAATCTCTGATTTTCTTGCGAAGCCAGCTTTGGATAGGGTTTGATCGACCAATTCTGCAAAAGCCATGCGGTGCGCCAGAGGGACATAAATTACGATCCCATCGCTGCGGGCCTCAAAGGTTCCATCGACTATGGATTTCAGCGAAAATGGGATGTCTAGTGCGTTGCACGCGGCCCAAATGCTGTGCAAGGCAACACAATCCGCCTCTCGTGCAAGGTTCACGTAGATGCGGGCAACGTCTTTGTCCCGATGGGGGCCATGTTTGCTGAAGGCAAGGTAAAAGCCCGGTTGCTTGTAGGGGGTCGCGCAAGAGAAAGGCACTTTGATCGTATCGCCAATTTCAGTGCCTTCAGGGGCATTAATTTCTTTTAAAAACAAAGGGATACTGTCGCGTACGATGTAGAATCCCACCGGCTTCGCGCGTTTTCCCGTAACGACCCACCCCGGCTCCAAAAAAGTTGCGCGGTCAAAGGCGTTGTTCAAGGCAACAATACATTCCGGCCTCGCCCGAATGAATGCACTTGCCGCTTGCGCGGCTTCCGCCTGCCTTTGATCTGCTTCGCGCAGCCGCAAATGCACGCAACGATATATGAAGGTGAAGAGCGGCTCCGCGGCGTCGCGTTTAAACCAAGCGCTGTAGGTTAGCTCCGTCTGAGAGGGATCGTCTGGCACATAGGGAAGACGCACTCCGCCTTCTTTGGTTTCTGCGTGCACCAAAAGCCAAGACCGGATGCTCGTGTTTACAAATGAATTTGACGTGTTTGGAACTACAAGCATAACCTAAACCCCAACTATGTTATGCGCAAACCTAATGAGCTTTACATCCGTTTCTGTCGGGAAGGTGCGTTGGGCCAGTTCGATCTGGGCGCGGTTGACCAACCAGTAGGCGGCGTACCCCATGATGCGATCAAGATCACACTCGGACCGATAGGATTGGTAGGCGTTCAGATAGGTCTTGATCCACTCCCACAGAAACGTTTCGCTCAATTCGCGGTCTTCGCTATAGGCTGCGTGATGCAACACTGCGTGGCAGGCGCTTCCAATCAGGGAACCACAGTCCCAGCCAGGATCGCCGACGCCGAAAAGCTCCCAATCAATCACGTAAGTGCTGACCGAAGACCGATCGATCAGAACATTGTCGATTTTGAAGTCCCCATGCGTTACAGCATTGGCGCGCCAAGAGAGTTCCCGAAAACACGTGTTCAAGGTCGGTGAAATATGAACAAACTTTAGCAACAGATCGAAGCGGCCGCGCCCGTTTTGAAACTGCTCTGGCGTGATGTGGCCATAGGTCATAGTCGGATCCTTCACGATCGGCAAAGTATCCGAGGCATTTGGCGTCCAATTGTGCAGCGCCGCGCTCACTTGGCCTAAATCCTCGGCCGACGAAAGGGACATCGCATCGCCTTTGCCCCAGATATCAAAAAGGGAAGACGCGTCGGCGAATCCTCGGTACACCATAAGTTCAGCTGGCGCATCTACGAAGTGAAGCGGGGGCACGGCACTCCGCACGGGCGGCGGCACATCGCGAAGCTCATAGAATTGCTTTTCGCGTTTCAATGAAATGTCTTCGGCAATCTGTGCGTTGCCCTTCGCTTTTAAGAAGAGGGATCCTACCCCTCTGAATGGCTCAAAGGGGTAGCTGCTCAACAACGCAACACAGTGACGGCCCGTGCGTTGCCAAATGACACACTCGGCGCTGCCATCATGCTGAGTTCCAAGGCGCGCAAGGCCTTGCAAATCGGAATAGATGTTGCTGCTGAGACTCAGCATGGGTTATCCACGCAAAAGGTTTACACCTTAGTCAGCCTTCACCGTAATGGTGACAGTGACGGTCACCGTGGTCACAGTTGCAGCCACTTGGCCCGGATCGTTTGGAGCGACCGCGAGGTCGATTTCCTTCAAGAACCGTGCCGCTGTGTCAGCGCTTGGATCTTCTAAGAAGACTTTGGTTCCCTCCAAAATGCGACGGTCGGAGCTTTCGATCGGCACTACCTTCATACGCTCCTCCAACGCCGCAAGGCGCTTTTCAATGTCTTTCATAACTATCTCCATTAAATATAAATTTAGATTGAATTTACCCTTGCGGGTACATCCAATGATAGAGCGATCTCAGATTCGGCACAAGTAGAGATTTCAAGAACTCGTGGAATGCGGCCTCATTGGCCTGGGTGCCCTTAAAGCGGTTCATGGCAATGAACATATTTCCTCTTTAGGCGGCTGCCTGGCTTTTCTTATGTTAGGTGTTCTGGCTCAATCAGACCAACTTTCCAGTAGCCTGGGATTTAGGCTTCTGTCTCTGTTAGCCTGCGCCGCATCATGATCTCTTCGCGCGGCGGTTTGACCATGGAGTTTTCCCCGGCGATGCAGTTTGAACCGTACCGGCCAAGGAAGGCAGTTCCGCGAATTTGTCGACGCATTGACGGGGCGGTTGGCCGGTGTCTGGATGGATCGGCCAATGCAAGCTAATTCTTTCTTGCGCGTTAATCTATTGGCGATCCTCCTCCTACGTGATCTCGAGAAAGGCATCTCTCTTTGCATCGTGCGGCATCGCTTCAAGCGTTGCAGCGCCGACATATAGGACATCAATTGGTAGTGTTCCGGTGCCAACGCGACTAATCTGCGAGAGGCGGCGGTGTAATCGCGATCATGCATGATCTAAATTTGACAGCCATGATCGCGCACCATGTGGTGACCGTTGAAAACGGTCGCGTCGCTGTCTGTCGTCAGAGTTTTTCGGAGAGTAGAAGCCGTATCGTAACGGAGGCTCTGGTTCGTTTTCTGTTTGAGTTTAGGCGGCCGCGGCTTGGTGCTGCAACCGACAGTCAGCAATAGGCTTGACGTGCTCATTCGTTGTTTACGCAGAATCCAGGAATTTGGGCTCAAAGCAGACTTTCATGACTGCCGCAGCATCGGTCAGTCTGGGCTCATTCCCGACCTCGGATGCGGCGCAGCATCTACGCTTTGACGGTAAGGCCGCCTACCGTGGACGGCCCAAACCTGCCGTTGCCGATGTCGTCAAGCGCTGCGATGCAGCTTCACCAGACCGGACTTTCGTTACGGCTGAATGATCCAAGTACCCTCAAACCGACAGTCTGCGGGACAAAATTAGCTTTCGCTGCGGCTGCGCCAAGGCCCGCTTTTTCGGCGTAAGGGATCAAGTAGAATTAGTCTATTGTCGGGGGTCGGCCATGAAAGTTCAGGTACAGTTGTTGCATAGATTTTGGCATTGCATCCCAAGCACTAGCAGCTGAATTCGGTCGCACTTCCCAAAAAAGGTTCTCGACAAAGCTAACGTCGATGCAGTTCTTGACCCCATCGTCCGAGCCTTGAAGCCGTCCTTCAAAATAGGAGAAAACCGAAGACACATAAGTACCTTGCTCCGGAGTACCCATTTGATCATTGACTGCATCAGCAAGGCTCTCAAACCAGCTAAACGCAGTTTCATCATCGACGCTGCCCCAGACTTTGATGTGTCTGGCGTCCGCAGCTTGGGTCACTTCAGGGAAGCGCTTTCGAAAGTCGCGATACAATTCCAGAACGCTCATTTTGACCTCATCCGCAACCTTGAGTGAAACCACTTTGCGGACCTTGGTTCGCTGCGCAGCATCGGTCAAGGTGGGCTCCAAGCCAAAGTTAGATCGGACGCAGCATGTCCACTCGGTAGGTCACGTTGCTTCGGCGAGGACGGCCTAATGCTGCCGTCCACCGATCAGGCAAGATGCCGCAGCGCGGCCAGGCGAACCTGCCGTTTGCTGCACGCGCAAAACCTCCGGGGATGCGAACTCACACCGTGCGGAGGGATCGTGTTATTGATGGGGCCGCGCTAGTGGCCGCTCAACTGTGAACTCGGCCCTTAGTAATGGAGCATGCTGCTCTAAAGGCACCAAAAAAAGTCTGTCTTGTTTTGCGGTCGGAATGCATTGCTGGGCGGATCCATGCTCAATCACGAAGTTTTATAAATCATCAAATTCAGGGACATTACCGAGCCTGACAAGGAAGCTGGGCGATCCGACTTCGCCACTGTTTGGGTCTTCACTAATCATATAGGCATCAGCACCGGCGCAATCCTCGGACTGGGCTTCCCGTTCGGCTCTATTTTGGGCTTCTGCTGCCGTTGAATATTGAAATTGCTTGCCAATCTTGAGGCTTGCTTGCCCGTCATGCCCGGGCTTCTGTTCCACATATGTCTGGCAGATATAATGAACTTTTGTTGTGCTCTCGTCTGCGGGCGTCATGGGCAATTCCTTCAGGTGTGTCTAGTCGCCCCTGGAGATTGAAAGGCGCGGGCGAAAAGTGCTTTGTCGCTATGTGGCGGCCATGTGTGAACCTGTCTTATGCACTACTGCGAGGGCTTCTTCGGCGTGTTCGCTTCTCGTTCGAGGCGTGCGTTGCGAAGACGGTCGTTCTTGACTTTTCGCTGTTCAGCTTCGTCGTCGACCATCTTCCGAACGACGCGGTTTGTCTTGTCCATCTGCGGTTCCGCTTTGGGAGTTTGCGCTTTGAAGACGCTTGTTTTTGTCAGCTTTGCCAATTGGCGTTCTCCTTGTCAGTTTTGTCGGGCCATGTCGGAACAAGGTCTTTCAAACCAGTGCCAGATGTTTGCTTAAGCCATAGGCATCGTGTGCGATTGGCAGGGGTCGGTCATTGCGTAGATTTATCTGAATATCCGGGGCGGCCATGACACGCATCAAGGCGCCATAATTCAGCTGAAACCGCATTTCCGATCCAACGCAGAGCGTCGCATCTTTCGTGCCAATGACAAGATGATCGCTTGTTGCGCCGATAAGAGTACTTCCCGGCGGCATCGAAAGCCCCGCCGCATCCGTGTCTTGGTGCCCAATGGCAAGAATTATCCGCGTGGTTTCTGAGGTGTCAGGGACAAGCTGAATTCTTGCCAAGGTGTGATCAGCGCAGCTCACAAGTGGGCGCACAGACTTGGCGTCCGTTTCGATCACTTCGGCGACAAGCGTGAAGGCGTCCCGATACAGGCCACCAATGTCATCCCCTGTGATCGGATCGACGCCAAGCAGTATTGCTTCCCCAATGCGCAGATCGTTGATCCGGCCAGTAGCGCGCGCACCGAACGCCCAAGGCAGACTTGCAGAGTTGCCTCCAGATATTGTCTGAAGAAATGGGCCAAACTGCCCCTCAACATCATTGGCAAGAATAGACAGGGCCTGCATCTTTGGAGCCGTCGGTGCAGTGCCGCTCAGACAGGCAAAGTTTGCCCCGATGCCTTTCAGCGCCACACCGGGCATGTCTACCACTTGCTGTGCTATTTCGCCGAGATCTTGTGGCATGATCCCTTCGCGCAGATCACCCATTTCGACCATCAGGATAACGCCATGAACCGTGTTTTGCCGGATTGCAGCGGCGGCCAGGGCTGCGATCACCACTATCTCTGTGTTGTAGCTCGCCTCACAGACTTGCACGACGTCGTCGACCTGGCTCAGCATTGGTGTTCGGATCAACGTGACCGGACATGTAATTCCAGACTGGCGTAGCCGCTTCACATTGCTCAAACGCGCCTCAGCAAGGCCTGCAGCGCCACCGTCGAGCATGGCCCGGGCGATTGCCGGATGCCCACAAACGGCTTTGGTCACCCCGGTCACACGGATGCCGCGCGCCTTCAGCAGCCCAACAACAATCTCTGTGTTGTGGCGTATCTTGCTTAAGTCTACTTCTATGCGTGGGTTGCTCATATTGCAGCCACGGGTACCCCTTGCTGCAGGCCGGGATAGGCCGCAACAACCATGGCCAGCAGGTGTGCTGCCGGTCGGCTGAGTGCGTCGGTGACGGGCAATCCAAGTCTTTCGCTTAGTCCTGCAATCGTGTTTGTGATCTCGGCTTCGGACATACCCTCATGATTGAGCGTGACGCCGATGACCTTGGTATCCGAAAACGCCTCGATCAACGCAATCTCACTTGCCGGAGTGGGCATTAGCATGTTGGGAAAATCGCAGCGATGGGCTCGTTTTGGTGCATGCTGAAGGATGACGGCGTCCGGTTGGCTGCCGCGCAGGATAAAGGCGGATGTGCAGAACGCCGGATGGCTCAGCGCACCTTGGCCTTCGATCAGGATGACATCGGGTTGCTCTGCCTGTGAGGCCGCGACAATCGCGCCCTCAAGTTCGCCACAGCAAAACTGGGGCGGTACGGCGTCCATGGCCACACCATATTTTGCGCCCTGCATCAAACCCGTTTGGCCAGTGCCTACAAGCACAGTCTTGATGCCCTGTGCGTTCAAGGCCCGCGCCAGAACCGTCGCAGTCGTCCGTTTTCCGATGGCGCAATCGGTTCCAAGAACGGCGATGCGCAGCGCATCAACATTTGCGACACGGCCGTCGAACAAGCGCATGCCTTTGCTGGGTTTGGGTTTGCGGATGTCGCGGATGGTGACGCGTCGTTCCGATGCGGCTTGCGCAATTTCGGTGTCGTCGCTCAGATATTCATGCAGGCCACTGACGATGTTCATACCGCGCGCGATCGCATCCAGCACGACGCCACGATCAGCTGGCGAAAGCCGCCCGGTTGAGGGGGCCATCCCATAGATGAAGGTATCTGGGGTGACGGTTTCATGCGCCACAGCAGTGTCGAGGTCTTCGAAGATCGGTATGTGGTTCATTGCGGCATCAAGAACCAGCCCGCTATTGTGCCCAGCATGGTCGCTATCGATGACAGAGAGTATCCGGTAGGCTTCTGAATGACGCACAAGGCCGTTCGCAGTCTTGCCGTCAATTTTTGCGAAGTTACTTTCGCAATAGACAATCGCTGTTGGCTGCACACTCATCTGGGTGATGGACGTAGATTGTATAGCGGTGTCCGTGGTCGAAGGAGGCGCTTGTGCACCCCTGACGGGACGACGGATGGCATCTGCCGTTTGCAGTTCGGTTTTCATAGTACTTTCCTTTTGATGGCAACACTGTCGTCGCAACCGTATGTTGAGACTAAAGCGTTAGCGGCATGCGCTTAGTTGTTGAGAACGCAGATACCTTTGGATTTTCGGAAGTTCCTGTTGCATTCCCAACGGTTTCCAGATCTGTCAAGGTGTGCGTTCGCGGGGATGTTTATCGCTTTGCAGCCGACGCCAGAGGTCTCATATCCCCTCTGGCATTTCCATCCCTCGCCGTAGGTTGAATCATCAAAGAATGCGTGATCTGGGATAACGACGGCTTCGCAGCGACCGTCCTGTTCAAAAAAGCCACGTTCGCATGTCCAGGGTTGACCATAGCGAGATCCGTTCAAAAATCCGTTGATGGGAACCGCAATGGCTTTGCAAAGGTCATCCACCTGCTCAAACCCACGTTCACATTCCCACGCGGACCCATAGGACACATCCACCAGATAAGCGTTTTCGGGCACGACGACCTCTTGGCAGGTATCGTCGACTTTGAGGAATCCGCGCAGGCAGTGCCAGCGTTCGCCAGAAGGGTCCAGGAACCCGCCATCGGGCACAACCACTGCAACACACGCCGTTTCATCGACCTTGCGGAAGCCATGAAGGCATTCCCATCCGGGACCATACGTGCGGTTCGTCGCATATGCATTTTCCGGTGCCACAACGGCTGCACAAGTATCGCCAATAAGCCGATACCCGACGTTGCATTCCCAACCGTCACCATAGCTCTTTGCGCCGGCGTTTTCCGGCATGTTTTGGGCAAGCGCAGGCATTGCAAACACAAGCAGAGCGAAGATAGGTCCGAAAAAAAAGACCGAAATCAGTCGGGTGTCCGCCAACATATGTGTCACGCAAGCTGTTTGGGACAATTGCAGCGCTGGCTTCGAATTATGATTCATCTAACTCAAGCCCCGCTAGGCAGGCATCTGCAAGGTCGCGATCTGGCTCGTTCGAACCCGGGTGGGTCGCCCACCCTGTTTTCATCATTGCGTTGCGGCGGCCAAATCCTGAAGCATCCTGAAGGATCGCAAGTTTCTCTGCGCGTTCTGGGTCGGCCGCGGACATGTTCAGGCATACCGGCACCATCGCCAAAGTCACTTCGTCAGCTGCCAAGTCCTGTGCCATGGTTCGGGCGTTGCCGCTCGTCATCCAGCCACCCCAAGTAAAGCCGAGGATAGAAACCGCAATCGCGCCACCCAATGCACCGTAGATGCCGGGTTTCGTCCATTCTGGAAAAGTCATTTTTTGATCCTTTGACGGAGAAAGTGCCGCCTCACTGTTTTTTGCGCTGACAAGATTTTATGTCAGGGCCGTTTCCAAGTCGTATTGATCGACAGGGCGCTGTTCATATCCGATCATAATTCATGGGCGTATCCGGCCGCCAAAACGTATAAAACTACCGCATGTGCGATGTGGTCGTGCGCGATAACATCGGCAACCTTCCCAAACATCAGATCCTTGCTACGGGACGTGACAGCTGAATTTTCATGATAGATAGCCGCAGTCCGCTATGGCAGGCGATGCGCTCCTGCCGCAGAAGACCACGACCTTGTATGCTGTAGGTAGTCACTTTGCGACTGAATTACAATGTAAGCCGACCTGATCTTGTTTCCAACGCCACCCATGCTCTTGAAATGAGTGGAGCGAACGAACCTTCGATCTTGTGTGTCCGCAGCTCACCACAAAATGAGGCGCCTACTTAGTCTACTGCCGAAAGCGAACCGTCACGCGCACCGCAGTATTTGTAGGTCTGCGCTCTCTGCGGTCCTCAAGTGCGGCGCTGTATCTGAGCATTGCGTCAGCCCGATTCGGTCAACCCGGCCCTTTCCTGCCGTTAGCCAATAGGTCGAGATGCTGCGGTCGCAGTCCGCAAAGCCGCCATTCGCTGCGTGTGCAAAGTCCAGAGACGGCCGAACTCACAGTCTGCGGGACTTTGCTGTCGTTCGCGACAGGTACACGAAGGTCCGTTTGTCCCATGGAAGATACGTTTTCAGAAATCACGGGCATTTTCTTTGTACACACCGATTGGGCCGCTCGATCGGCGTCGCGGTTTTGCGGGCATGTTCTCGTTGGCAGCATGACAAGCATGAGCTATAAAGACCAGGCAGTCTCTAATCATTGCCTTGGTGGGATCGATTGGAAGAAGCCTCCCGACCGCGTGGTCGCCCTCGGAGTTACGACGAGGACGAAGCGCTGGAAGCCGCCATGCTGACCTTTTGGCGGCAAGGCTATGTCGGCACGACGATGGACGACCTCGTGGCCGCCACCGGAGCCTCGCGGGCATCCCTTTACCGCACCTTCGGCGACAAGAAGGCGATTTTCGCCGCGGCGCTCGACCTCTACGCGAGCAGGTTCGATCGCCGGGTTTCAGAAGCGCTCGAGACAGGGCCGGATGCAGATGCGGTCGTCCAGTCCGTCCTGACCGCATCCGCTGAGCGTCTGGCCGGTGGGGAGGCGCCGCCGGGCTGTCTGCGGTGCAACTCGACGCTGGAACTTGCCGGGCGGGATGCGGAACTCGACGCACTGCTGAAGGACATCAACGATCGGTTCGAGCGCGCGATGGCACGGATCACGTCTGCAGCGGCGACCGAAGGCGTGTTGCCGAAGGCGCGCATCGCCGAGGCGGCCAGCTTCCTCACTGCCATGGTCGACGGAATGGTGGTCATGGCGAGGGGCGGTTCCTCTCGCCAGGTTCTCTTGTCCCTCGTCGAGACGGCGCGACGGGGATATCCGCTGGCCTGACACCTCTTCACGAATAAGAGACTGGACGGTTCGTATATTCTGTGCGCATTTAGAGACCAAGCAATCTCTAAATGAGGCGTAGATGCCCAGAACCCCAATTCTCCTCAACTTCGCTGTCGCGATGATCACTGTTCTGGCGATTGCGCAAGGTCTTCCTCCGTGCCCCGCGTCGATCCAGTATGCCCAGACGGAGGCCGCCCGGATCGCCTATTATGCGGTCGGTCCAGAGGATGGGCCCTCCGTTCTGTTCGTCAATGGTCTGCCATTCTCATCCCATATCTGGCGAGACGTGATCTCGGCGCTCGACGACGGAAGCCGGCGGCTCGTCGCGGTCGATCTGGTCGGCTTCGGCAACAGCACAGGCACTGGCTTCGGTGTGGCTGAGCAAGTGGCTCATCTCGACAGGTTCGTCGCCGCTCTCGACCTGAAAGATCTCACGGTTGTCGGCCACGACTGGGGTGCAGGCATCGGCCTGATCCTCGCGCATGAGAATGCGCGATTGATGCGCAGTTTCGCCTTTGCCGACCTGCGCTATCTCATTGATACGTATCAAGCGAGCAACATCGTTGTCTGGATGAATGAGATCATCGACAGCGTCGGCGGAGCCCCTCGAAAACGCTTTGACCCGGCTGCCGGTCGAAAGGTCGAACTGCTCTGACGCCGGGCGGGTAGCGCGTCAGTCGATGTCCTGATCACGGCTTTGCTGGCGGGCCAATGATTGCTCCGTGGCGCGCTGAAAAGCCTCGGCATAATCGCTTCGGGAAATCTTCGGCCCTTCCAATTCCTGTTTGGGTTCAGAAATTGATCTGATTTCCTCCAAAGTCTTCAGTTGCTGGCCATCACTTTCAGACTGGGCATCCACCTCCGCATCACCAATCTTTAACGCAATGGGCCGGGTGTCTTCTTGTTGCTCTATCGGAAGGTCATCGGCTTCCACTTCAACGTCAACAAAAAACCTGACGGTTCTCTTCGACGTGCCCAGGCCGGGGCTTGGAGAGGGAATTGCTGTACCGGATATACCCTTTGGTGCATCAGTGTCGCTTTTGACATTTTTGAGATTATGCTCTGGTGCAACATTCTTTGACAATTCTTCTTCATCGCGATCAGACATTTCGAGTGGTCATCTAGTGATCTACGCAGTCAGATTGCTTAAGCGCTTTGGGTTGTGTTCACAACGATCTGGGTCCCCAAACTATTTCCGCGACCCCATCATATCTTCTCGGAAATGTTGACAGGCCAGAAAAAATCTGCACGCTGTCTGGTACGAAGGCCGGACCAGCAGAACAGTTGGAAACATAGGTCGGCTAGGGGAGGAGATCATGACTATTCACTTCAAAACGGCACTCGCTTTGCCCTTCGTGATGGTAGCGCTTGGGGCGCATGCTCAGGACTACCCCGAGCCGCAACGCGGCAATCACATGATCGAGAATTTCACCTTCGAAACAGGTGAGGTTCTGCCGGAGATGAATGTGAGCTATCTCACGATCGGCGATCCGGCGAACCCGGCGGTACTGATCACGCATGGTACAACGGGTCAGGCAAAAGGTATGCTGGGGGAGGCTTTTGCAGGCAATCTCTATGGCCCTGGTCAACCGCTTGATGCGGAAAAGTATTTTCTGATCCTGGTCGATGCCATCGGTTCGGGCGGAAGCTCGAAACCCTCTGACGAGCTGCGCGCTGACTTTCCGGAACAGACGCTTATGGACATGGTCAATGCGCAGAAAATGCTGCTGGAAGACGGTCTCGGTATCGAGCGTCTGCACCTCAAGATCGGCTTCTCGATGGGCGGCATGCTGACTTGGACCTGGCTGACGGAGTATCCCGATTTCATGGATGGCGGTGTCCCCATCGCGTCACTTCCGGGCCCCATGGCGGGGCGCAACTGGATGATGCGGCGCATGGTCATTGATGCGGTGCGTGACGATCCGGCCTGGAACAATGGCAACTACGAAGAACAGCCGCCGATGCTGCGCTACATGTCAGCCTGGTTCGGCATCGCGACATCGAACGGCAACCTGCGCCTGCAAGAGATCGGCGCGACGCGCGAGATGGCGGATGCCTTCGTGGATGAGCGGAAGGAACAGCAGACGGTCGGCGATGCGAACGACGTCATGTATATGTGGAATGCTTCACGGAACTTTGATCCGACACCGAAGCTGGGCGATATTCAGGCGGATGTTCTGGTGATCCTCAGCCAGGACGACGAACGCAATCCGGTGGAACTGCCCATGCTGGCCGAGAACATGGCGAAGATTCCGAATGCCGAGCTTTACATCGTTCCCGAGGACAACGAAACGCGCGGCCACGGCACCACCTTCGATGCGTCCTACTACGCCGACGTTCTTGGCGCGTTCATGGCTCAACTGCCCAACGCGCCGGAATAACCACCGATCTCAAAATACGCACATGAACAAGGCGTTTTGACACTACTTTGAAACGTATGGGGGGTGCTTTCGGGCACCCCTTTCCGGGTCAAGCCTGGCTTATGCCCGGTTTTTCAGGAAAGCGCGCGTGGTCGTGTAGATACGGGTCGCATGATCGACGACGGCCCGCTCGGCTGCCGCAGTATCGCGTGCCGTTAGCGCGGCGAGGATGGCGCGGTGATCGGACAGACTTTCGGCGATCGAGCCGGGCTGGGCGATGATGCGTCGCCGGTGGTCCAGCAGGTGATTGTAAAGCGACATCGCCACATCGAACAGCACATCGTTTCCGGCGGCCTGGTAGAGGGCTGCGTGAAATTCACGGTCGCAGAGCAAAAAGCGGACAGGATCGCTGCCGCAATCCTCTTGCGCGGCGATCGAGGCGCCAAGTGTCGCCAAACCGTCTTTGTCGATCCGTTCGGCCGCGTTCACTGCGATACGCCGCTCGACCAGAATGCGTGCTTCATGGACATCTTCAAGATCGTATGGGCCGTCAAAGCCCACGCCTTGAGGACCGAGCGTCAGAGACCGGATATCCGCCGCAGCAACGGTGGTGCGCGCGCCATGGGCCACGCGCAGAACGCCGTGGGATGCAAGTATAGCAATGGCCCCGCGCACGGTTTCCCGGCTTACCGAAAGCGACGTCGCCAATTCCCGTTCGCTGGGCAGTTCGTCGCCAACCGCCAAAACACCTGAAGACACCAGCGCTGCCAGCTTCTCGGCGATGACGTCGCGCACCGATCTGCGCGAGACGTCCCCCATGAGGGCTTTTGTGTCTTCCAGCTGAAGCCGCTTGGTCCGAATCATGGCTTTGTCGTCCCCCTGCCGCATCGCAATTTCTGTTGAACGGCCTCTCCGACAGGTCGCCCGGGCAGATGTAACAACGCGCACGATCACCGCGCAACCCAAACCGCCGTTGACAGACAATCATTATTGGTACACTGTCCATACCAGTAAACCAATGTGATTGTTGCCGTGCGAGATATCTGAGGCTGGGGGAAGACAAGATGGGGGTGAGCGCGCTTCTGGAGAACGACCACGCCCAGTTTCAGCACGTGTCTCGCCAATCCATGAAAGCGATCATTGCCGAACGGTTTGCCACTTTGATCGCCTCGGGCGTTCTGTCTGTCGGTGATCCGCTTCCCGGAGAACGCGATTTGGCCTCGGCGATGGGGGTGAGCCGCGAGACGATCCGTGGCGCGCTTCTGATCTTGTCGACAAAGGGCATTCTTTCGGTGATACAGGGCGCCCGCACAACGGTTGCGTCGGTCGATGTAGGTGCATTGGGCCTGTCGGCTTTGTCGCAGACGCGTGTCGTCGATTATGGTCTCGATGATGTTCACGATGCGCGGTTGACCATCGAGGCCCGCGTATCGGCGCTTGCCGCCCGGCGCATCGACGCCGCCGCGATCGCCCGCCTGTCGGACCTGATCGATGTGCAGGACGCGGCCTCCGAAGACCCGGTGCGCTATCTCATCGCGGATCGCGAGTTTCATACGGTGATCTACCGCGCCAGCGGCAATGCCGTTCTCTCGGATATAGCGACGACGCTTTATTCCTATCTGCTGAGCCACCGACGCAAGGTTATCGCCCAGCCGGGCGCGATCAGGCGAAGCATTGATGACCACTGCGCCATCCTCGCCGCTCTAAAAGCGCGCGACGGGGCCGCGTTGGCGACAGCTTTCGGCGTTCACGAGCGCCGAATTTACGAGACAACCCGGCAGCTGGTCGCCGGGGCGTCTCCAACGGCCGAAAACGGCTTTTGAATGGGAGGATACCAAAATGATGAACCGCAGAACCCTTGGAGGGGCGCTGACCGCTGTGTTGACGGCAGCGACCCTTGCCTTTGCCCCCGCCGCACAGGCGCAGGAGAATGGCGAACTTGTCTATATGACCCCGGGTCTTGATCTTGCCTTTTGGCGCTACGTCTCGGAAGGCGTGAAGTCGGTTGCCGAAGAGAACGGTTACGGCTTTTCCGCACTGGATTCGACGAATGATCCGCAGACGCAGCTTCAAAACGCGCAGGATGCGATTGCCCGCGGCGTCTCGGGCATCATCTTGTCACCGACCGACAGCTCCACCGCGCCTGCGGTTCTGCAACTGGCCCAGGACGCCGGTATCCCGGTTGTCATCGCCGATATCGGGACGGATTCTGGCGAATTCGTCTCTGTCATCGGCTCAAACAATTACGAAGGTGCCAATGGCGTCGGTCAGGCCCTCGCCGCGGCAATGCAGGACGCGGGCAAGGCCGAGGCCACGGTGGGGATCATCGGGATCAGTCAGGCGCGGCTGAACGGTCAGGCACGGACCCAGGGCTTTAAGGACGCGCTGACCGAAGGCGGCATCACCGGCGATGCGGGATTGCAGCAGATGCAGGCCTATACCGCGGATGAGACGTTCAAGTTCACGCAAGACATGATCACCGCGAATCCCGGTATGGGGGGGATGTTCGTCCAGACGGATGGGCCGACCTTGGGTGCTTTGCGGGCCATTCGGGCGGCGCGGATGGAAGGTGATGTCCTGGTCGCCGCCTTCGATGGCATTCCCGAATTCGTGCCGCTTCTGCAATCGGGCGACCTAGTGGTCTCGGGCATGCAGCAACCCTATCTGATGGGCGTCCGCTCGGCCGAGGCGATGCTGGAACATCTGGGCGGCGGCAGACCGGACAAGGAAATCACCGTTCCCATCCTGATCGTCACCTCGGACAACATCGACGAGATGCTGCCCACGATCACCGAAACGGTCTTTGCCAACGAGATCGAATAGAGCGGCCGCGATCTACCCCGGGGCGACACATGCGCCCCGGCGATCCGCTGAATAGACAGATGATCCAGACACAATCCCCATCATCCCGCATGCCGGTGCGCGCCGATCAGCTGCTGACGGCCCGTGGCGTGTCGAAGCATTTCGGCAAGACACGCGCGCTGGTCGATGCCGCGCTGACCCTGCGACCGGGCGAGGTCGTGGGCCTTTTGGGGGCCAATGGTGCGGGCAAGTCAACGCTGTCGCGCATCATCTCGGGGCATATCCAGCCGACCGAAGGTAAGCTCAGCTTTGATGGTGCGCCGTTGGTCCTGTCATCGGTGCGCGATGCCTTGCGACAGGGGATCGCCCTTGTTGCGCAAGAAACATCCCTGGCGCCCGATCTGACTGTCCTTGAAAATATCTTTTTGCCGGATCTGGCCACACCTGGGCGTCTGTCTTTCCGCGCCATGCGGGCGCGGGCCAACGATCTGCTGTCGGGACTGGGGCACGAACATGTCCTGCCACTTGAGGCCGAGGTGCGCACATTGTCGGCCGCGCAACGCCAATTGGTGGAAATCGCCAAGGCGTTGGCCCTTGATGCGCGGCTGATGATCTTCGACGAGCCGACGGCATCGCTTTCGGCGACCGAGGTCGATCGTCTGTTCGATATCATGGATCGGTTGCGGGTCGGTGACCACGCGCTTGCCTTCGTGTCGCACCGCCTTGAGGAGGTTTTTTCGATAACCGACCGTGTCACGATCCTGCGCGAGGGACGGGTCGTGGCCGAGGATGTAGCGACCTCTGGCCTGACCCAGAATGACATCATTCAGCACATGGTGGGCCGCGATATCGGCGCGATCTACTCAAAGCGCAAAGGGGCGCCTGAAAACTTCGGGGCGCCTGTCTTCGAGGTGCGCAACCTGCAAGCAGCGCCCTGGGTGCGCGACATCAGCTTTTCAGTCCGCGCGGGCGAGATACTGGGTCTCGGCGGTCTTGTGGGCGCGGGCCGGTCCGAAGCGATGGAGGCGATCTGGTCATTACGCCCCCGGCAAGCAGGCGAAATTCTTGTTCGCGGAGCGCCCATACGCATTCGCAAGCCGGCAGATGCGGTACGCGCCGGGATCGGATTTGTAGCCGAAGATCGCCGTGCGCAGAACATCGTACCAGACCTGTCGGTTCGCGAAAATCTGCTCCTTGCCCAGATGGGTCAGCATCGCGGGTTTCTGCGGGGCTATGGCCGCCGGGCTGAAAAGGTCGCCAATCTGATAGCCGATCTTGGCCTGCCGGCCGATCGCCTTGATGCCAGCCTGCTGAGTTACTCCGGCGGAATGCAGCAAAAGATCATCATCGCGCGCTGGCTGCTGACAGAGCCCGATATTCTGATCCTGGACGAACCGACCAAGGGCGTCGATATCGGCACCAGGTCGTCGATCTACCGGATATTGCAAGACGCGGCCGATGCTGGGCTGGCGGTCATCGTCATCTCTTCGGATTTCGAAGAGCTTTTGGGCCTGGCAGAGCGGATTGTCGTGATCTCGGATGGGGTCAGCATCGCCGATCTGCCTGCCGCGCGGCTGACCGAGGAAAAGCTGACATTGCTGGCCGCGCCACGCAGTTCGACCCGGCGCAATCAGGCCCTTCTGACCGATCTGGTAAAGGCCCATGGCGGCGATGCGTTCTGGACGCTGCTGGATGGGGACGAAACGATCTGCCTGGCCCAGACGGGAGGAGGCCTTTCGGGCCTGACGCCTGGGCAGGTCGCGATAGCGGGCGAGACCCGTATCCCGCAGGCCATCCGCGCCCGTGCCGACCGCTTTGTCGCCGAGGCGGACGGGCGCCGCACCCTGCTGACACAGATGACCGACCGGCGCGGGCATGACCTGGGCTGGATCGGCCTGACCCTTGTGGCGAACGCAAACCTCCCCGAGGCGGCGGACATTCGCACTAGGGTCCAGAATTTGACCCGGATGGAGAATTGATATGGCCAAGCCTGCCGCCAGCACTCCGATCCAGACCATCTTGATGAGGGCCCTGCGCAGCCTTGAAGTCAGAATGTTGGGGCTGGCCCTGCTTTTGGCGGTGATCTTGTCCCTCTCATCGCCGTTCTTCCTGACCGAGCGCAATATCTTCAACATCCTCGACCAATCGGTTGTCATCGGCATTGTCGCGGTCGGCATGACCTTCGTCATCCTGACGGGCGGAATTGATTTGTCGGTCGGCGCCGTCTTCGGCCTGACCGGGATCATCCTGGCGCAGGCTTTGCAGGTGATGCCGATCCCTCTGGCGATCCCGCTTGCCGTGCTTGCCGGGGCGGGGATCGGGCTGTTCTCGGGTGTGCTGATCGCGGTCTTCGGTCTGGCGCCTTTTGTGGTCACGCTGGGTGTCATGGCGATCGGGCGCAGCCTGTCGTTCATCTTTTCGGGTCAGCGCAGCATTTCGGGCCTGCCGCCAGAATTGGACAGCATCGTGTATTCGACGTTTCTGGGCATCCCCGCGAACGTTCTGTTCCTGATCGGCCTTTACCTTCTGGCCTGGGGGTATCTGACCTACACCAAGGGCGGCCGCACCATCTATGCCATTGGATCGAACATGGAGGCCGCGCGCGCCGCAGGTCTTTCGACGCTGTTCTATTCGATCATGCCCTATGTGGTGTCGGGGGCGCTCGCCGCCGTTGCCGTGACGTTTTCGCTAGCCCAGATCATGTCGGCAGATCCGCTGGCTGGAAATCAGCTTGAGCTTGATGCGATCGCCGCCGTCGTCATCGGTGGGGCCAGTCTTTACGGCGGGCGCGGATCAATCATCGGCACGCTTCTGGGGGTGCTGATCATGGTGATGATCCGCAATGGCCTGAACCTGATGGGTGTCTCGCCGTTCTGGCAGGGCACGGCGATCGGATCGATCATCATCCTCGCCCTGTTGGCGGAACGCCTGATCAACTGGCGCTCGGCCCGCAATTGAAGGAGCAACCCATGTCAAACCCCTCTCGCGCGATCGCGCTTTATGGCACCGAAGAAGAGGTCCCCGCGCCGCGCATCTTGCGAGCCGGAAAGCTGAGTGCCCAGTTGGAGGCGGGGAACCTGCGCTACATCCGCTGGAACGGTGAAGAGGTTCTGCGCGCCGTGTCGTTCATCGTCCGCGATCGCGATTGGGGAACCTACGCGCCGGAAATCTCGGATCTGTCGATTGCCGAAGAGGGCGGCGTGTTCACGGTAAGCCTGCACGGCTTGGCCGGCGAAGGCTCTGATAGCTTTGCCTATGATGTTCAGATCGAAGGGCGCGAGGATGGAACGCTGATCTTCCGCGGACGTGGCACCACTGCGACCGGGTTTGAGACGAACCGCACGGGCTTTGTTGTTCTGCACCCCATCGATGGCATCGCAGGCGAACCGGTGACGATTGAGCATACCGATGGCCGCGAGGTGCAGAGCCGCTTTCCAAGCATCATCGACCCCGTCCAGCCGATGATGGATCTGCGCGCACTGTCCCACCGAACGCCCGGAGGGCTGGCCGTGAGGGTGTTGATGGAGGGCGACACCTACGAGATGGAGGACCAGCGCAATTGGACCGATGCGTCGTACAAAACCTATGTGCGGCCACTGGCCTTGCCGTGGCCCTATCGCATTCAACCCCGCGAGGTGGTCGATCAGACCATTACTGTTACCATCGCCGGGCAGGGTGCGGAGCCCCATAAGGCCGGGCCTGTGCACCTGTCACCCGGCGCGGCGGGGGGCAGCGTTCCGCCGCTTGGGCTTGGTCTGCGGCCCGAGGATAGAGCGACGGCCGCAACATTCTCCGACACGCTGAAAAGGCTTGGGCCGGCCTACATGGTTCTGCACCATGATCCACGCGCCGGGCATGACCAGGCCTCTCTCAGCGCGATGCTGGACGTGGCCCGCGCTATTGGTACCGAGCCCTGGTTTGAGGCCGTTATCGAAAGCACCGACGATGCCGCCGCTCAAGCCGAGGTTGCGGATCTGGGGCGTATCGCGGCGGACCTTGGCGATCCTTTCGCTACGGTGCTGGTCTCACCCGCACCCGACCTGAAATGCACCCTGCCCGGATCGGACTGGCCCGAGACGCCGGATGCCGCGTCCCTCTATGCCGCGACTCGGGGCGCCTTCCCAAAAGCCCGGATCGGCGGTGGCATGTTCAGCTATTTCACCGAGTTGAACCGAAAGCGTCCGCCATCCGGCACGCTTGATCTGGTCAGTTTCACAACCTCGCCCATGGTCCATGCCGGTGATGACCGTTCGGTCATGGAAACGCGCGAGGCACATGCAGCCATCGCCGCATCCGCCACGAAGATCGCGAAAGGCACGCCCTGGGCGGTCGGGCCATCGGCCATCGGCATCCGTGACAATCCCTACGGTGCATCGGCCAAGAACAACCCGGGCAACATCCGCCAGGCGATGAACCGAAACGACCCGCGCCAGAGGGGCCTTCTGGGTGCAGCCTGGGCGTTGGGCTACGTCGCGGATTTTGCGGCTGGCGGCGCGACGGCCATTGCGATTGGCGGCGCGACCGGCGCATTCGGCGTGCTGTCCGCCCCGGGGGATGATCCGGACCCGTGGTATCAGGGTAATGGCGGATTGTACCCGATTTTCCATGTGCTGCGCGGCATCGCGCGGCTGCGCGGAGCGGAGATGTTGGACACCGGTTTGCCTGCCTCTGCACCCGTTGCGGCCCTGGCCGCACAAACCGGTAGGGGCGTGGAAATCTGGGCCGCGAATACCGGTCCAAACCCGGTGGAGATTACATTGCCAGGCGCAGCAGAGGTTGCGACGCTGGATGCCGCACGCTTTGCGGACGCCGCCCATATGCCTGATTACTTCGATGATCTCTCGGCCTATGACGGCCGGCTGAAACTCGACGGCTTTGCCGTCACACGCATCTTTATGAAAGGCTAGCTCCATGCATATCGCGATCATAGGTGCGGCGGGGATGATTGGCCGCAAGCTGGCCGAACGCATCGCCCGGACAGGCGCGATTGCAGGGCAGGCTGTCGATGCGCTGACGCTGGTCGATGTCATCGCCCCAGAGGTGGCCGCGGATTTCGATGGGCCCCGAACGGCCTTTGCCGCTGATCTGTCGGACCCAGGCACGGCCGACCGCATCCTGGCCGAGCGGCCCGACGTCATCGTGCATCTGGCCGCCGTGGTGTCTGGCGAGGCTGAGGCCGATTTCGACAAGGGCTACCGCGTCAACCTGGACGGCACGCGCGCGCTTTTCGAAGCGATCCGAATGGCCGAAAACTATGCCCCAAGGGTGATCTATGCCTCATCGCTTGCGGTGTTCGGCGCCCCGTTTCCGCCCCGCATCGGCGATGACTTTCACCTGACCCCGCTGACCAGCTACGGCGCACAGAAAGCGATGGGGGAGTTGCTGCTGGATGACTATACCCGGCGCGGCTTTTTCGATGGTGTCGGCATCCGCTTTCCCACCATCTGCATCCGGCCCGGCAAGCCGAACAAGGCGGCGTCCAGCTTTTTCTCGGGCATCCTGCGCGAGCCGTTGAACGGGCAGGAGGCGATCCTGCCGGTGGCGGACGATGTGCGCCACTGGTTTGCCAGTGCGCGCACGGCGGTGGGCTTTATCGAACATGCCGCAACGATGGAGACCGCGCCACTCGGCACCAGGCGGAACATGACCATGCCGGGCGTCTCGGCCACCGTAGCCGACCAGATCGCGGCGCTGCGGGACGTCGCGGGCGACAGCGCCGTCGCCCTGATCCGCCGCGTGCCCGATCCGGCCATCGCCGGGATCGTGGCCGGCTGGCCCCGCGATTTCGACACGGCGCGCGCCCATGAAATGGGCTTTCGCGCCGAGACGTCCTTTCGGGAGATCATCGAGGTCTACCTGGAGGATGAAATGGGCAAAACGCGCCCAGATGGCGGACCGTAAAGGGGCGCCAGAAACCCCCGGGCGAACGCACGGGGGACACCATCACAGACATATAATCCTTGGGAGGAAAGACATGAAACATACCATCACTGCACTTTCTGGCGCGCTGATCCTGGCCGCCGGCCTTGCACAGGCGCAGCAATCGATCGTCGTCGGCCATACGCTGTCGCCGGAATCGCATTACGGTATCGGCGCCGAGGCCTTCATCGCCAAGGTGGAAGAGCTGTCGGGCGGCACGTTTACAGGCGATCAGGCCGCCGCGGGCCAGTTGGGCGGCGAGCGGGACATGATCGAGGGGCTGCAGATCGGCTCTCTCGACGTGGTGATCACCTCAACCGGCCCCTTGGGCAATTTCGTGCCCGAGGTCTATGCGCTGGACCTGCCGTTTTTGTTCCGTGATTACGACCATGCCCGCACCGTTCTGGATGGCGAGATCGGGCAGGAGCTCTTGGCGAAGATCGACGAAAATCAGCTGGTTGGCCTGGCCTGGTCCGAGAACGGCTTTCGCCATGTGACGAACTCGCAGCGGCCTGTGCGCACGCCGGCGGATCTGGATGGGCTCAAGCTGAGGACGATGGAAAACCGCGTCCATATGGAAGCGTTCTCCCAAATGGGGGCGGCCCCCACGCCGATGGCCTTTCCTGAATTGTTCACCGCCTTGCAGCAGGGCGTGGTCGACGGGCAGGAAAACCCGGTCACCGTCATCACCGCGTCGAAGTTCTGGGAGGTGCAGGGCCATGTGTCGCTGACCGGTCATGTCTATTCTCCGGCGGTCATCCTGGCCTCGCCGGTTCTGATCGACGGGTTGACGGACGAGCAACGCGGCTGGTTCTACGAAGCGGCGGTCGCATCGGCAGAGGCAACCCGCGCCGAGGTCAACCGGCTTGAGGATGCAGGCGTCGCCGTTATGCGCGAAAACGGGATGGAGGTGATCACCGAGATCGACAAGGCGCCGTTTGCCGAACTCGCCCAACCCGCCTATGCCGTCTACACGGATCAGTACGGCCCCGAATTGGTCGAGCGGATTCAGGCGGTTGAATAAGTAGCCACGGGTCGGCGCGGGAACCCTCCCGCGCCGGTCATCCCGATCACCAGAGGAACGCGCCATGCGGTACTTTCTGCGCTTTGAGGATATGACGACCGGGCTGGCGCTGCGTCTGTCGATCCTGTTCTTGCTGATCGCGGCGGGCTTGGCCCTTTATCAGGTGGTGACCCGCTTTGTCTTTGGCGCGCCATCGACCTGGTCCGAGGTCATCACACGGTCGGCGATGATCTGGTCGGTGTTTCTGGGGGTGGCCGTCGCGTTCCGCCATGGTGCGATGATTTCAGTCGACGTGATCCAGAACGCCCTGCCCAGGCGCGCAGGTCTGACGCTGTTCCTGGCAGCAAATGCGGCCTCTCTCATCTTCTTTGCAATCCTGCTCTGGCAGGGTTGGCTGATGACACTCCGGGTCGTTCCTCAGCGGCTGGCCGCGCTGGAGATGTCGATTGCCTGGGTCTATGCGGCGCTTCCTGTGGGCTCGGTCTTCATCCTGATCGCAATTCTGGCCGCGATGGTGCGGGGTGCAAGCGGCGACTGGCAGGCCGCCCGCGACAGGGAAGGGGATGCCCTATGAACGCCACGCTTGGCCTGTCGCTTGCCATTTTGTTTCTGATGGGGGTGCCGATCGCAGTGGCGATCGGTTTGGCCTCGGTCATCGGGATCGAGGCGCATGGCCGTCTGCCGCTGCTTCTGGTCGCGCAACGCATGTTCACCGGAATCGACAGCTTTCCGCTGATGGCGATCCCGCTTTTTATCCTGGCGGGTAACCTGATGTCGGCAGGCGGCATCTCGCACAGGCTGGTCGAGTTGGCCAAGTCGCTGGTCGGCGGCGTGCAGGGCGGGTTGGCCTGTACCTGCGTGCTGACCTGCATGCTGTTTGCGTCCGTCTCAGGCTCATCCGTGGCGACCACGTTCGCTATCGGGGCGATCTTGATCCCTGCGATGGTGCGGCACAATTACCCCAAGCCGCTGGCCGCCTCGATCCAGGCGTCGTCGGCCGAGTTGGGCGTTCTGATCCCGCCCTCGATCCCGCTGATCCTCTATGGCGTGGCCACCGATACCTCCGTCGGTCAGCTTTTCGTCGCGGGGCTGGGCCCGGGCCTTGTGGTTGCGGGGTCGCTGATGGTGCTTGTTCTGGCGATCTGCCGCACGCGCGGCATCGGCAAGGAAGACGGGCGCGATCGGGCCAGCCCGGGTGCCGCGTTTCTGGCCGCACTTCCGGCGCTGCTGGTGCCGGTGGTTATTCTTGGGGGCATCTATTCCGGCGTCTTCACTCCGACCGAGGCCAGCGCCGCCGCCGTGGCCGCCGCGCTGATTGTCGGCATGGGCCTTTACGGCGAGTTGAAGTTGCGCGACCTGCCCGAGATCCTGAGGAAGACCGTCATCGCAACCTCGGCCATCATGATCATCATCTCGGCCGCCGCGCTCTTCTCGTTTCTCATCGCGCGGTCTGGTTTGCCCAATGAAATCGCCGCCTGGTTCCGCGAGATTTTCGAAAGCCGGGTGGCGTTCCTTCTGGCGGTGAATTTCCTTCTGCTGATCGTGGGCATGTTCATCGAAACATCGGCCGCCATCTTGGTGCTTGCGCCGATCCTGACCCCGATCGCCATCACCTATGGCGTTGATCCGGTCCATTTCGGGCTGATCATCGTGGTCAACCTGGCCCTGGGGATGATCACGCCGCCCCTGGGTGTGAACCTCTTCGCCGCCTGCGCGGTGGCCAACCTGCCGGTCGAGAAGATCATCCCGCAGCTGGTCTGGTTCGTGCTGACGGTTTTCGCGGCTCTGATGGTCATCACCTATGTCCCGGCGATTACCCTGGCCCCGGTCAATTTCATCTTCGGAGGATAGCGCCATGATCGTTTACTTTGCGGGCCTTGGCTCGATGGGGCTGGGCATGGCCGTGTCGCTGCTGCGGGCGGGCCATGAGGTGCATGGGTCTGATCCCGACGCCGCGCGGGTCGCGCTGCTGCAAGAGGCGGGGGGCCATGGCTTGCAGGGCGATGCGCCGCCGGCGGAGGCGGTTATCAGCGTGGTGCTGAATGCCGATCAGACCCGCGCGGTTCTGTTTGGCCCAGAGGGGCTGGCCGGGCGGGCGCGTTCGGGGGCCGTGATCTTGTCCTGCGCGACAGTTGCGCCGCCCTTTGCGGCCGAGATGGCCGCCGAGGCGCAGGCGCGGGGGCTTCTTTACATCGATGCGCCAATCTCGGGCGGGGCCCTCAAGGCGGCCGAAGGGCGGCTGTCGATCATGGCGTCCGGCGCGCCCGAGGCGTTTGACGCCGCGGACCCGCTTCTAAAGGCGATGGCTGAAATCGTGCACCGCCTGGGCGACACGGCCGGCGCCGGATCGGCCATGAAGGCGGTGAACCAGCTTCTGGCCGGCACCCACATCGCGGCGATGGGCGAAGCGCTGGCCTTTGCCGCGGCGCAAGGGCTTGATCTGCGCCGCGTGGTCGATGTCATCTCGGTCTCGGCGGGCACCTCATGGGCTTTTGAGAACCGGGCGCCGCATGTGGTTGACGGCGATTACATTCCACGCTCGAAAGTTGATATCTGGCGCAAGGATCTGGGCATCGTCACCGATATCGCCGCCGCCGCCGGTCTGCCTCTTCCGGTCGTCGCCACGGCGCTGGAGCAGTTTCGGGCCGCCTCGGCCGCCGGCCTTGGCGATGAGGACGACGCGGCCATCACCAAATACGTCGCACGTCAGGGCGGCATAGACGTGCCGGAGGGATCATAGATGCTGCTCGGTTGCATTGGCGATGATTTCACGGGCTCGTCGGACCTGGGCAACACCCTGACGAAGGGCGGCATGGCTTGTGTGCAATATGTCGGTGTGCCGGACGGCCCGGCTGCATCGGGGGTGGAGGCGGGGATCGTCGCGCTCAAATCCCGCTCGATCCCCGCTGATGAGGCCGTTCGCCTGTCGCTTGAGGCGTTGGAGTGGCTGAAAGCGCAGGGCTGTCGGCAGTTTCTGTTCAAATACTGCTCAACCTTCGATTCGACCGAAAAGGGCAATATCGGGACCGTGGCTGAGGCGCTGATCGACGCGCTGGAGGCGCGCCAGGTTCTGGTCTGCCCCGCATTCCCCGCAACCGGGCGGTCGGTCTATCAGGGGCATCTTTTCGTGGGCGACCGGCTGCTCAGCGAAAGCGGGATGGAGAACCATCCTCTGACCCCGATGACCGACCCCGATATCCGGCGCTGGCTTGGCCATCAGATCAGCGGAAGTGTCGGGCATGTGCCTTGCGGCATCGTCGCCGCGGGGCCCGAGGCCGTGCGCCAGGCGATGCAGGCCGCCGACGCCGCCGGGCACCGCCTGATCGTCGCCGATGCGATCCACGATGCCGACCTTGTCACGCTGGGCCGTGCCGCCGAGGGATTGCCGCTTTTGACCGGCGGTTCGGGCATCGCGCTTGGCCTGCCGGGTGTCTTTCGCAGCGCCGGTCTGCTTTCAGGCACGGCCGGTACCTGGGCGGGCAACAGCGGAAAGGCCGCGATCCTGTCAGGCTCATGCTCAAAGGCGACGCGGGCGCAGGTGGCCCTGCACGCCAAGACGCACCCCGCGCGCGAATTGGCTACGGATGACGTGATGTCGGGCGCGATAACCGCGGGTGATCTGGCGGAATGGGCCTTGTCGCAGGACGGTCTGCCCCTGATCTACACCTCAGCCGACCCCGCGGTGGTGCGCGCCGCTCAATCGCGCCACGGACTCGCGGCCAGCGCCACCGCGATCGAGGGCCTTTTTGCCGAGACGGCCCGCCTTCTGGTTGCCGGCGGGGCCACCCGGCTGATTACGGCGGGCGGCGAGACGTCGGGCGCGGTGGTCGAGGGCCTGTCCCTTGACCGGCTTGAGATCGGCCCCGAGATTGACCCGGGCGTGCCGGCGATGCGCGCCGGGCCCGACCTGGTTCTGGCCCTGAAATCGGGCAATTTCGGTGCGCCGGACTTCTTCGCCAAAGCCGCGGCCAGATTGGAGGGCGTATGAGCGAGACCAAGCTGCGCGAGGATGTCTGCTATTGGGCGGCCTCGCTTTTTGATCGGGGGCTGACCGGCGGCGCCTCGGGCAATGTGTCGGTCCGGACCGGGGATGGCGGCCTTTTGGTGACACCCACCGGGGTCAGCCTCGGCCGCCTCGACCCTGGCCGATTGTCGCGGTTCGACGCGGACGGTCGGCATGTCGATGGCGATCCACCGACCAAGGAGATGCCGCTGCATTCGGCCTTCTACGAGACGCGCAGCGGCGCAGGGGCGGTCGTGCACCTGCATTCCACCCATTCCGTCGCCTTGTCGATGTTGCCCGAGACCGATGCGGATAACGCGATCCCGCAGTTGACGGCCTATGCCGTGATGCGGGTCGGCAAGGTGTCGCTTTTGCCGTTCTTCGTGCCCGGCGATCCGGCAATGGCCGACGCGGTGCGCGGCCTCGGGGGCCGCCGGTCGGCGGTGCTTTTGGCCAATCACGGGCCGGTCGTGGCCTCAAAAGACCTCGAAGCGGCGGTCTTTGCCATGGAGGAACTGGAGGAAACCGCGAAACTCACCCTGCTTCTGCAGGGTACAGGCGCAAAGCCCCTTGCGGCGGGTCAGATCGATGCGGTCGTTCGTAAATTCAAGCTGGACTGGGATTGATGCGATTTTCTGCCAATCTGGGGTTTCTCTACACCGATCTGTCTTTGCCCGATGCCGTGCGCGCGGCAAGGGCTGGCGGCTTTGACGCGGTCGAATGCCACTTTCCCTATGATACGCCGGTTGCAGACCTGCGTGCGGCTCTTGATGAGACCGGCCTGCCGATGCTGGGCCTGAATACCTGGCCAGGTGACCGGGAAGCGGGCGATTTCGGTCTGGCCGCTTTGCCTGACCGCGCCGCTGAAGCCCGCAGCGAGATCGCGCGCGCCATCGACTATGCCATCGCCACCAAGACCCGCGCCGTTCATGTGATGGCCGGTCGCACCGATGGCGATCGTGCCGCTGAGGACCAGTTTCGCGACAATCTGAACCATGCCTGCGACCTGGCCGCACCGCATGGTCTGACCATCCTGATCGAACCGATCAATACTCGCGATGTCCCCGGCTATCACCTCTCGGGCACCGACCATGCCGAACGCATCATCGACGCCTTGGGCCGGCCCGAGCTGAAGATCATGTTTGATTGCTACCACATGCAGATCATGCAAGGTGACCTGGCGACCTCACTGAAGCGGCTGCTGCCCCAAATCGGCCACATCCAAATCGCCGCCGTTCCCGACCGCGGCGAGCCCGATGCAGGCGAGATCGATTATCGCTGGCTGATCGATCACATCGAAGAGCTCGGCTACAAAGGCTACATCGGCGCCGAATACAAACCAAGAGGTGCCACGGAAGAGGTCTTCCGATGGCTGAAGCGCTTCCGTTCGTAACACGACAGCTGGCCGCGTCCGAAGTAGACATCGGCTGGAGTAAGGTTCTGTAAGCTCTCGTGGTAGCGCCGGTGGTTGTATTGCTCTGACCCAGCCCCCTAAAATCAGGCCACTGAGGTGTTAGTAATCCGTCCAATCAAAGGATGGACTATGAAACGCAGATTTAGTGACGAACAGATCATTGGGATGATCAAGGAATACGAGGCTGGCGTGAAAGCGCAGGAGCTGTGCCGGAGTTGGAGCGTATGGCAATCGATCCAGTGGATCGATTGTAGCGAACAAAGGGATCAGCGATGCCACTTTTTATAAATATAAGGCCAAGTTCGGCGGCATGAATGTGTCAGACGCAAAGAAGCTGCGGGCGCTTGAGGATGAGAACAACCGGCTGAAGCGGATGTTGGCAGATGCGATGCTCGACAATTCGGCATTGAAGGATCATGCGACGAGAAATTACTAACGCCTGACGTCAAGAGGCGGGCTGTATCGGACGTCATGGATCGGCACGGCCTGTCTGAGCGTCGGGCGTGCGAGTTGGCTGACCTTCATAGGTCCGTCTTCCAATACCAAAAGCAGGATCAGGGCGATGATGCCCTGCGCAAGCGGCTGCGTGAACTGGCAAATGAGCGTCGCCGGTTCGGGTATCGGCGTCTTGGCATCTTGCTGGCCAGAGATGCCCCATAGGCGACAGCGTACTCCTCGATGTTCGAAAGTATAGCCATCGACGGCTATGGCTCCGATGAGGCAAAGGGCAGCAAAACAGCTTATGGGTCAGAAAGTAGCGGAACGCCCGCGTCTCTTCCATAACTTTTCTCCAGTCATCTGCTCATATACTCGCCCACAATCGGATCGATGCGCCAGTTGAGCTTGATGGGTGGGCAGCGGTTCCGGACCGCTTTTGCCGACAGTTAGGTTTCCAAACAGCATTGATTTTATTAGGGTTTCGCTTGACTTTTAATCAGTAGGTCTCGGATTCGAACCCCGACGGGCTCACCAACATTTTTCAACTGTTGACAAATGACAGCTAGTCTTTCCTTTACGACATAACTTTTCCTTTCCTGCCGAACTCAGAGGCAGCGACACAAACAATACTGGGCAGCTTGTCACGGCGTGAGCGGCTATCCACCTCCGCTGACAAGCCCAAAAAACGCTCTCTTGACGTCCCAATTGTTGAAAAAACACTAATTTGGCCAATGCGGAGCTTCTGACTTCTATGACGACCAGATTGGTGCTCCTACAATTTCTCTCCTCGCAGCTTTTGCTGCGTCCGGCGTGTGGCCTCCGGAAGGTGAGCTCTGACCAATAGTTCATTTTCAACAAGCACCTTGATCGCTCCACCCTGCAAACGATATTCGGCAACGCCCTTGTCTGCCGGATTGTCCGTCGTAAGAGGTCCGGACAAGGCGACTACGTGCTTTGCGCCATTGTTGTCTTCCACCAGGATTGGTGCGACAATTGAACCACCGCTATTCGTCGGGACTTCAACAAATGTTTGAAGATTCAAACTCCCGTCGTTTTGACGTTGCAGGTCGTTGGCGAGCAACTCTGTCGACGACTTGATCCTTGCAGGGTGGAACTGAGGTTGCGCTCCGGTGAGGAGGTAGCTGATTAGTTCCGCTCCCACGTGTCTGTCGAGGTGGCTGTGTTCGAACTTGTTCTTGAAGCTGCGCAGGCACCGGTAACAATAGGCAATGTTTGGGCTTGTATTGGATGCAAAGGATTTCTGTACCCCATCCCACCGTTTGACCGGACTATTCCATGTGATGCGGCTGTCGGAAGCGATGTACAGTGCGCAAGGACCTCTTGAGTCAATGGATAGTCCGGCTGCAATTGTGGTCATTGCCATGTTCTCAAGGAATTGTTATCGCCCTAATTAAAGGTTGTGTACTCGTGATCCAACTAAACTCGTAACTCTACTCCGCCCTCCAAAGTATACTGTGGAGTGCTCGAGGTGAGGGCCCGTCGACTTCGTCGACGGGCTGATTGGTTTAAACGAGCTCACAACTCTTCAAATGGCAGCTTTGTGGGCTGCTATTGCAGCATCACGATGCCGCACCGAGCGTCTGCTATGGGCCGAGGCTGTGTGGAAACTACAGCCCGCGTGAAGGTCTAAGGCTGTTTAGCGGATCTTCGGGGCACCGGCGGGATTTTCCACTTCTGGCGTTCTGGATTGGTTCTCAGCG